>NZ_JAGGMR010000001.1:4800000-7200000 GCF_017875645.1 Nocardia goodfellowii
GCCAAAGGGAACCGCGCCGCGCCGACCACCGGGGGAGTTAATCTCAATTCTCTGTGCAATCTGCACGATGAATCGGTGAGGCTATGACGCTGGAAACGAACCACAAATCGACGGCGTGGCATCCGCTCGCGGAGGCGGAGCGGATTGTCGCGGGGATCGGGCAACGTCCGGTGGCGTCTATGGCGTACGCGACCGCCGCGGCGGCCCGCCTGCACCGAGATGGCGGGCCGCTGTTTCCCGCGGCCCGGCACTGGTTGCGCACGCACCAGCACTCCGACGGTTCATGGGGTGGCCGCATACCCCACGCGCACGACCGAACAGTCGCCACCTTGGCCGCGGTTGCGGCGTTGGACGGCCTGGAGCGAGACTGGGCGGTGGCCGCACGGCGGCGTGGGGCGCGTTATCTGTGTGCGCACGGTGGTCGATGGCGCGGAAGTGCTACGGAGACCGTAGGTTTCGAGCTCATCGCCGCATACCTGAGCGAGCGGTTACGATCCTCCGGCCTCGCGATGGCGGGCCTGTACGAACTGCGCGAATTGCGGGCCGCCAAGCTCGCGCACTTCCCGGGCACGGCCACCTCCGCAGGACCTACGACGGTGCTGTACTCGTTGGAGGCCGCCGAGGGCGTTATCGACACGGACCTGGCTGTCAGCCACTTGTCGCCTGACGGCGCGATGGCTGACAACCCTGCCGCTACGGCCGCGGTGTGGGAGGCCACCGGCAACGCCGGCACCCTCGGATATCTCTGTCGCGCAGCCGATTCCACCGGTGACGGCGGAATGCCGGAGGTCTATCCGATCGACGTTTTCGAACCGGCATGGGTTCTCTACCACCTGCACCGGGCCGGACTCAGACCACCCAGCGCCGCCCGGCAAGTAGCGTTGTTGCGCCGTCGGGCCGCGGCGATGAAGCCGGATCGGCCCGGGTTGGGCATCAGCCGGGATTTTCCGGTACCGGACTCCGACGATACCGCGATGGTCGCCAACGTCCTGTGCGCGTATGGCTTTGACGACAACGGTCTGCTGGAGGCACTGCTGTCCTTCGAAAGACCGGCACATTTCGTCGGATATCCGTATGAGCGGGGTACACCGGTGAGCGCGAACGGCCGCGTGCTCGAAGCGCTGACACGACGGGGTGATCGTTTCCAGCCGCAGATCACGAAAGTGACCACGTTTCTATTCGACACCCGCCGGGAGCGGGCGTGGTGGAACGACAAATGGCATCTGTCACCCTATTACGCCACCGCGCAGGCCGTATTCGGTCTCGCTGCCACCGTGCCCCGCGAACTGTCCAGGACCTGGCGATGGCTGGTGGACAGTCAGCACGCCGACGGTTCGTGGGGAATGGCCGGCGGCCAGCCAGAGGAAACCGCCTATGCGGTGCTCGCGCTGGACGTCTTGGAAATCTGTCACGGCCCAGCCGCACGCGAAAGCTATCAGCGCGCCCACCGCTATCTCGCTGACCACCTCCCCGGCAATGACTTCGCCGAACTGTGGATCGGCAAAGGGCTCTACACCCCACCGGGCGTAGTACGCGCCGCGATCCTCGCCGCCCACACCATCAGCGGCAGACACTCGCTTCGCTATCGGGGAAGGGCCGGGTCATGAATGAGTGGTCACCATCCCAGTGGGGTCAATTCGCCTCTGACACTGGGTATGCGTCGATAGCGAGTTCGCTACCCGGCACTCTGCTGGGGCTGCGGGTGCTCAACGGTTTTCGCCGATGGGCCACAACCCGACCCGGCGGCTTCGCCGAGCACTCGATCGTGGAGGCAGTGGTATTCACCGAGGCGATGGTCGGCCCGTGGCGCAGTCCGGAACAAGTCGCCGCGGTGGCGCGGATGGAGGTGTGGACCGCTGTCCTGGACGACTTCAGCGAAGCCGCCACGACATCGCTGGCTCAGCTCGACGAGATGATCGAGCGTTGCAACGCGATCATCGAAACCGGGAATCCGGACAGCGGCCATCCGCTGCTGACGGTGTTATCGGAGCTGCAGACCGACCTGATGCGCCAACCGCGCTACGACGCGCTTGCGTCGCTGTGGGAAGGGGGGTTTCGCCGATGTCTGAGTGGCATCCAGCACGACTGGATCGTCGGCCACCGCGGCCACGATGGCTCAGCCGATGCCCCGGACATCGGTGAGTACTTCGATCACGCCGACAGCATCCTGGTTTGGATCGTGTACCCGCCGCGCTGGATTCACGATTCGGGTACCCCGATGGCCGGTGAGCTCGATGTGCTCGACCATCTGAAGATCCTCGGGCCGGCCTTGGACAGCTGTACCCTCGCCGTTCGGCTGGCCAATGACCTCGCGACCGCGGCCCGGGAACGAAGAGAAGGCAACCAGAACAACATCCTGGACTACGGCGTTTCACCGGACTGGGTCCGAGCCGAGATCGACCGGCACACCGCAACGGTCACCCAGATGCTGGCGCCGCTCATCGCAACGCAATATGTACCGGCGATCGAACTCGCCCGATGGACCGAATGGGGCGTCGGCTTCTATCGCAGGGCCGATGTCCGGTACGTATGAGGCTGCCCGCATGCGTTCGGCTCGTACTTGCCCGCGTTTTCGCCGATACCCGGCACAAGCCCAGTTTGGAAGATCGGCGCCGAGCCGACTTTATGGTGGTGTGCCCGAGCGGCAGACACATATTTCCGTGGCACGCGGGGTATCGATGCCCACCGAAGGACAACGCTGATGAATCTCGCCGACCTCACCGCCGTTCTCGGCGTACCCGAAACTCGGCTTCCCGGAGACTTCGACGACCAGCTCCCGGCTTCGGTTCCACCGGCGCCCTGGCGTACCCGATGCTCCGCGCTGTTGTGGTTCTGCCGAGCGGGCGCCGTCACGCCCATGGCCTTGCGAACTACCGAGCGTGTGCACCCGCGTCCCCTGCTGACGATGGCGGGAATCATCGAATACAAAGAAAGTCCGGTCGGCGGATATCGCGAGGTCCTGGCCGCCAGCGCGTTCCGGCACGGGCGTCACTTCCCGTTCCACTGCCCGTTCATCGCGGTGGACTCCCTTGCCAGTATGGTTGCGGGACGGACGAATTGGTCGCTGCCGAAGGTGCCCGCCGCCTTCGAAGGCCAACCCGGGCAGAGCGGGACGATGACCTGCCGATCGTCGTCGGATGTACCGTGGAAAGTCGAAGCGACCGCGCGCGGGTTCGGCCCCGCCATCCCGATGGCGAAGAATTTCACGGTCGGGCAAACGTTTCCGCTCGAGGGGTTTCAGATCTTTCCGGCGCGACTATCTGGACGCGCACGACTCGCCATGGTCGAGGTCGAGGTCGAATCACCGCATCTGCTCGGCCGCCTGATCCGGCCGGGCCGGCATCTGGGTCTGCTGGTCGAGACCATGTCGGCCACGCTCGGCGTGCCCGGGCCCGCTCAGTGAGTTCCACGAGGTATCGAATGCGCACCGACCACACCATGGACGATCCGACCGATCGAATCGTCGTCATCGGCGCGGGATTCGCGGGCCTGTCCGCCGCCCTGCACCTGGCCGGTGCGGGCAGGGAAGTCGTGGTGTGCGAGCAGGCCGCGGAGCCCGGCGGCAAGGCCGCGGTACTCGAGGAGGGCGGCTATCGGCTCGGCTATGGCCCGAGCGTTCTCACCATGCCTGAACTCATCGACGAGACTTTCGGGGCAGTCGGCGAGACGACCCGCGACCGTATCGAGTTGCTGCCGGTCGAGCCGACGTATCGGGCGCACTACGCGGACGGAAGCCATATCGACGTCTTCCGTGATGTGGATCGCGCGGCCGAGGAGATCGAACGGGTCTGCGGCGCGGCGGAAGCCACCGCGTACCTGCGCTACCGTGCTCATCTCGAGCGGGTCTACCGATGTGCCTTTCCGGCCTTCGTGGACCGCAATCTCGATGGCATCGGCAGTCTGCCACCACTGGCGTTGAGCCGGTTGACGGCGCTGGGCGGTTTCGGCAGCCTCCAAGCGAGTGTCGACCGCTACTTCCGGGACGAGCGCTTACGCCAGATCTTCTCCTTCCAAGCGATGTATGTCGGAGTCGCGCCGCGGGCAGCGCGAGCGATGTATTCGATGGTCACCTACATGGACACCATCGGCGGAGCGTGGCTACCGCGTGGAGGCATGCACGCGTTGCCGCAGGCCTTGGCCGCGGCGGCGGAAGCGAACGGAGTGCGTTTCCGCTACGAGGACAAGGTGATCCGGCTCGAGACCTCCGCGAAAGGCCGCTTCCGGGCGGCCATTACCGCTTCTGGTGACCGGATCCCAGGCGACGCGGTCGTCATTACCGCCGACCCGGCGCTGGCGTTGCCCGAACTCCTGGGCCGCAAGCCACGTGCTATCCGGCGATTGGAGTACGCCCCCTCATGTCTGCTGATGCTGTGCGGAGCCGGGGGGAGTCCGGAGGTTCATCACAATGTCCACTTCGGCCGGCATTGGGCGCAGACCTTCGACGAACTCATCGAGCAGGGCGAACCGATGAGTGACCCCTCGTTCCTGGTCAGCACACCGACCGTCTCCGATCCCGGTCTCGCTCCGGCCGGGCGACACTGCTACTTCGTCCTTTTTCCGGTACCCAATCTGCAGACCGGCATTATCGATTGGCAGAACAAAGCTGATCGACCCCTCGAGTACATGCGCAAAGTGTTGCGCCGCAACGGTTACCACGACTTGCTGGAGGATGTCGACGTGGTGCGTACCGTCACTCCGCTGGATTGGCTGGACATGGGCTGCCCCGCGGGCACGCCGTTCAGTGCCGCTCACCTGTTCCGGCAATCCGGGCCGTTCCGGTCCCGGAACCTGCTCGGCGGCAACATGGTGCTCGCGGGCGCGGGCACGCACCCGGGCGTCGGTGTGCCGATGGCGTTGATCAGTGGTCGGCTGGCCGCTGAGCGCATCACCGGCATCCACACTCACCGACCGGTCAGGGCATGACCCATGCGCTTCACCGATACCCAGATCGTGGACGCGGCCGGAATCAAGGGCGCGGACCTGCGGGCCGGTTACGCGCACTGCCGCCGGCTCCATGCGAAATTCGGTCGCTCCTACTACCTCGCGACCAAGCTGCTTCCACCATGGAAGCGGCCCTATGTGCATGCGCTGTACGGGTTCGCGCGGTATGCCGATGAAATCGTCGACAACGGTGAACCGGCCACGCGCGCAGCCGATTTCACTCGGTGGCGCCGGGATGTCGCTCGCCAGCTCGAAGCGGGCGGCGACGCCGATCCGGTGTGCCGCGCGCTGGCGCATACGCTGCGCATCTGGCAGATCCCCGTGGCGTACGTCGAGGCGTTCCTGTCCTCGATGGAGCAGGATCTGACCGTCACCAGATACCCGAGCTTCGACGACCTGGCAAAGTACATGTACGGATCCGCCGCGGTGATCGGTCTGCAGATGACCCCGATCCTCGGGCCTCTCGACGAGGAGGCCTACCAGCGCGCCGAAGCGCTCGGGCAGGCGTTCCAATTGACCAACTTCATCCGGGACATCGGCGAGGACCTGGCCCGCGGGCGCGTCTATCTTCCACAGGAAGACCTGGCGCGGTTCGAGGTCACCACCGACGACCTTGCCGCCCGCCACCCGAACGCCGCGGTGCGCCGGCTGATCGAATTCGAAATCGCCAGGACACGCGACATCTATGCCTACGCCTGGGGCGGTATCCGCATGCTCGAACCGGCGAGCCGCCCGTGCATCGAGACCGCGTTGCACCTGTACTCCGGCATCCTCGACGCGATCGAGGCAGCGGACTACGACATCCTGCACCGACGCGCGAAAGTCGGTATCGCGCGGAGGCTGGCGGTGGCTGTCCCCGCTTATCGAAGCGCCCGAAGCGAATTCGGGCAGCCCGCACAGCGAAGGGGAGCCGAGTCGTGACCTATTCCCACTTCCTGGGTGTCTTCATACTGCCTGCGTTGCTGCTCGCGGTGTTGCTCGCGGCTTTCACCCTGCGCGCCCGTGGTTTCGGCACGACGCTGCGAATAGGCGCGGTGACCCTGGGCGTACTGGTCGTCGTCGCCGTCGGCTGGACCACCCCGTGGGACAGCTGGATCATCAGGCAAGGCGTGTGGTCTTATCCGCCGAATTCGGTGACGGGCACCGTGTTCCGGGTGCCGTTCGAGGAACTGGGCTTCATGGCAGCGCAGGTGCTGATCGTGGGTATCTGGACATTGACGCTGATAGCCCATCGAGTGGCTGGATATCATCCGGACGGACCCTGGCCCTGGGCTTCGGCGCCACTGAACCGGCTGGGCGCCACCAGTTTATGGACCGCACTGGTCATTGTCGGGTTCGTGCTCGCGGTCTCCTTCGAGCACCTGCTGTATTTCGGGTCTTCGCTGGTGCTGACGGGGATTCCGTTGGCGCTGCAGCGTGCGGTGGGTGCTGACGTGCTGCGCCGGTTCCGGTTGTTGCGGCTGTGCGCACTGGCTCCGGTCGCGTTCTTCGTGGTCGCCGACCGTGTCGCCATCGACGCGGGCGCCTGGTCCATCTCCTCCCGATACACCACCGGCTGGGAGGTCGGCGGGCTACCGGTCGAGGAAATCGCCTTCTTCACACTGACGAGCCTGTTGGTCATCGACGGCCTGGTGCTGGCCTGCCATCCGGAAATCCACCGCCGACTGCCGATCAAACCGAAAGCACTGCGCCGCTCGTCCGACCGGCGATCGCCACAACTTTCCGAGACAGGGTGATATGGCTACCGATCCGTACCTGACCGGTGCCTACACCCCGGTCTACACCGAGCACACCGAATTCTCCTTGCCGGTCGAAGGAACGCTTCCGGAAGCGCTGGACGGGTTGTTCACCTACATCGGACCGAATCCGATAGTGCCACCGACCGGATACCGTGCCCGCCACTACGCGTGGTTCCGGCAGGACGGATTCGTCTCCGGGGTGCGACTGCGCGGCGGACGGGCACACTGGTTCCGCAACCGCTGGATTCGTTCCCGCAGAGTGTGTCGTGAGATGGGTGAGCCACGCCCCGCCGGGCCGCGCCATTTTTTGAGCGATGTCGTCCACACCAACGTCGTCTGTCACGGCGATCTGCTGCTGGCTCTGGTCGAAACCGGTTGTGTGCCAGTGCGATTGAGTTCCACGCTGGAAACCGTGGCCTATACCGACCTCGATTCCGCCCTGCCGCACGGGGTGTCGGCGCACCCCAAACTCGACCCGAACACGGGCGAGCTGGTCATCGTCGCGCACACCCCGTTGCACACCTGGGGTGAATATCTCGTCATCGACAAACAAGGCCGCGTGCGGCGCTGCGAGCGCGTCGACCTGGCCGGCCGTCCGCTGATCCACGACATCGCGCTGACCGACCGGCACGTCATCCTGTTCGATCTGCCGGTGCGATTCAAGCCCTCCGTCGCCGTCCGCGGTCAACTTCCGTACCGGTGGGACCGCCGTCACCAAGCGCGCATCGGCGTCTTCCCCCGTGACCTCGGGCCCGCTGCGATCCGATGGTTCGACATCGCCGCGTGCTTCGTCCTGCATACGGTCACCGCGGCGGCGGCCGGTGACCGAATTACCGTGCGGGCGATCAGATACGAGCGCATGTTCGACCATTCCGACGATCCGCTGGCCGGGGGCGGCGGCCAGCTGTGGGAGTGGGAGATAGACCTGGCGGCAGGCACTACGCGCGAACGCCAACTCGACGACCGGATGCAAGAGCTGCCCCGGCTGGACCCGCGGACGGTTGCCGGGCCATCCCGCTACTACTACGCCGTTTCCGGTTCGGTCGAGGCCATCGCCGACCGGCAGCCGACAGATCTGCTCAAGCACGACTTGCTGACCGGCACGACCGCCATCCGTGACTACGGCGGATCCGGGGGAGTGCCGAGCGAGGCTGTTTTCGTGCCGCGCGGGACTGCCGAAGACGACGGATGGCTGCTGCACCTGCTCTACGACCTCGAACGCGACGTGAGCAAACTCGTCGTTCTGGACTCGCACGACTTCGACGGCGCGCCGACCGCGGTGATCGATCTGCCATGCCGCGTCCCGTCCGGGTTCCACGCCAGCTGGATCGAGGGGACCGCGATCGAGGCAGTCGATGCGGCACTCGCACAGGCATCGAAGTGAGCACCAGGAGGCGTTGCGTGCAGACCCGACCTGCGACCGATGAGTCGCGCGATCGTTCGGCTCCGGTGGCCTACGCCGAATTCGGGCGAACAATCCTGCGAACAGCGGTGAGTCCGGACCGAGTCAACGACCTGGTCGCCGAAATCATCGGCGACCGAATCGAACTCGGCCCCATGGCCGCCGGCCCCGGCAATATGGCGACGGTGTCGGTGACAGGACGGCGCGGGAGGATCACGACCTGCCCCGCCGCCGAGGGCGACTGGGATGTGGAAGTCACCGTGGTGATGGATCTCGAAGCCGGCCTCGAATTCGCGGGTGTGTCTGCGGCCTTCGCCGCGGTCGTCTGCGCCGGGACGCGAATCAGGTTGGAACCCCGTGCCGATTGCTATGTGTTCGTGGACGTCGATCATGTGCGTCCCGACGACGTCACCGCGCGGATAATCCCCTCCGACATGGCTGCCCGCGTGCTGGATCGACTCGGCGCGTTGGGCGCCGAAGTGACCGGTCAAGTCATCCGCTACGTCGAAGAACTGATGACCGGACCCGAGGTAATGCAATTGCGGCACATCGATCTCGCAGCGGTGATCACCCGCGCCTGGGATTCCGACCTTGTCCTGGACACCACCGGAATCGCTTGACCGCCGAGTCGCCTGATCCGCCCGATGCTTCCTACGAGAGCTGGGACGCACCGACGGCCGATGTCAGCTCGGCGGCCGACTGGAGGAGAAACATCGGCAGATCTGCCAGTGCCGGAACGGATTCCGCGCACGCCACGAAGCCGAAATCGAGCTCGTCCACGATGCTGGAGACCGTGATGTTGAGCGCGTGCCCGTGCAACGGGAAGGACAGGGGATACATCCCGCTGAGACGAGCGCCGCCCCAATAGCGCTCGTGCGCGATTCCCGGGATGTTGGAGATGACGACGTTGAACGGCGGCGGTACCGACACGACCGGGTCTATCAGCGTCTTCACCACGCCGGGGGCCAACAGCAGGGCCGACAGCCCCAGCGATTGAGCGCTGGACAAATTCGAGTGTATTTGTTTAGTGCGCAGCATCGAACCGCTGATGCGGGCGAGCCGTTGCAGCGGGTCTTCGATGTCGGTGCCCAGTTTGCACAGAGCGGCTCCGACCTTGTTGCCACCCTGACGGTCGTAACTGCCTTCGGGTCGCAGCGAGACCGGCACCATGGCGACGATCGACTTGACGGGCAAGCGATCGTGTCTGTTCAGGTAGGCGCGCAGTGCGCCGCCGGTGATCGCCAGGATGACATCGTTGATGGTGGTTCCGGTCCGGGCGGAAATGGTCTTTGCCTGCGATATCGGCACGGCGCCGATTTCGCAACGCCGGGCGGAACCGATGGGCACGTTGAACACTGTTTTGGGTGCGGCGGACGGCACGGCCGCCAGCCCGGCGTCGAGGGCGCCCTGCCAAGTCGTCCGCCGTGGCGGTGTCTTCGCCGCTTCGTCGGTGCGCGTATCCGTTGCTGTCGCACGCCCGCGTGGGCGGTGGCCGGGAGGCAGGTGCCACAGCGGGTGAGCCTGCTTGCCGAGGGCGTCGGTGGAGTAGGCGCCGCGGATGATCGTCTGTGCCGAGATTCCGTCGAAAAGCGCGTGGTGCCATTTGAAGTAGAGGGCGAAACGGCCGTCCTGGAGGCCTTCGATCAGATGCACTTCCCAGGGTGGGCGCGTTCGGTCGAACATCTGCCGGTGCAGGTCCGAAACGAGGTCCAGCAGTTCGCTCATCCCGCCCGGGTGCGGCAGGCCCGAATGCTTCACATGGCAACGAAGATCCACCTCCTCGACGGCCCAATCGATCGGCATGCCCAGCGCGGTGCGCGGACGTCGAGTGAACGCGAGGTCGAACTCCGTGTGCCGCAGCAGCGTGTCGTAGAGGTCGCGAACAAAGCCTGGGCCCGCGTGCTCGGGCGGCTCCAGTAGCTGCAGTGTGGCCGCGTGCATCGGCTGGACGTGGTTCTCGGCGATCAGGAACATCGCGTCGATCGGGGAAATGAACTTCACGGTCGTCGTCCTCCTCGAAAGCCGCTGAGACAATTCGGTTCCTGAGCGTTCAGTCGTGCGCGCGGGCGGACAGCTCCTCGTGGTCGACGAGTTTGATGCGTGGCCGCAGCGCTCGGTGGCCGCGACGGCGTTCCTCGCTGTCGATCTTCAGCCAGCCGGCATACCCGACGGGATGAACGGAGGCGCGGCGAAAGCGCGCTTCCAGATCGGCCGGCTCCCGCACGGGTTGCCGGAGCTTTCCCGCTATGTAGTCCGCGCGCAGCGCCGCGATTGTCGCTTTGGCGCAGAAGCGGTTGGCGCCGATCGTGCCGCGGGCTCCGCGTTTGTGCCAGCCCACGCTGTACAGCCCTGGGATCGGCACACCCTGTGCGGTAACGCGCCCCGCCGCGGTCGGGCCGGCCGCATCCATCGCCAGCCCTGGCAGCGGCGTGCGGTGATGACCGATCGCGTGGACGACCAAACATGCCGGTATTACTTCACTGTGGCCGTTCGTCCCGACCAGCCGCACGTATTCGACGCTGTCGCCGCCGCGGATCGCCGCGACGGAGGTGGCGAAACGGAAATTGACCCGCTTGCTCGCGGTACGGGGCCCGGCCCCCTGCAGCGTTCGGAGTGCGCGGTGCGCCCGCAGGTCACTCGCCGTGAATTCCCGATCCGTAGTGATGGACAACGAGTCACAGCGCGCCAGCGCGTCGGCCGCGGGCTCGGTGAACGCGGCCTGTGCTGGATCGCCGCGCCCGACGATCGTCACTTCGGTGATCGCGCCGGTTTCGAGTGCGGCCAGCGCATGGGCGGCGATATCGGTGGCACGCAGCGCACCCGGGTCGGCGAGCAGCATCCGAGCGATATCGAGGGCGAGGTTTCCGTTGCCGACCACGACCGCCCGCGGCCCCGCCAGCCGAACATCCAGATCTGCCGAGTCGGGGTGGCCGTTGTACCAGGCCGCGAGCTCGGCGGCGGCCAGGCTGCCGGGCAACGCGTGGCCCGGTACCGCCAGCTTCTTCGGTGCGGACGCACCGATGGCGATGACGACAGCGTGGTAGTGCCGGCGGAGTTCGTCCACACTCACGTCCTTGCCTACCTCGACGCCTAACAGCAAGCGCACGTTCGCTTCTCGGGCGAGGACCTCGAATGTCGCGGCGACGCTCTTCGTTCTCGGATGGTCCGGAGCGACACCGGATCGAAGCAGACCCCACGGTGTGTACAGCCGCTCATAGACATCGACCTCGACTTCGGGGTGCCGCAGTAGTTCCTCGGCGGCGAACATTCCCGCGGGACCGGATCCGATGATGGCTATGCGCAACCGCGGCGTGCCCGGTGGTAAGGGACGCAGCGTCCAGCTCGGCGCCTGGGAGCCGGCCGGCACCGGGTTGGCGCGGAAGTGTTCCCGGTTCGCCTGCGCGTAATGCTGCTGGTCACCGGTGAGAGTGGAGATGTGTTTGGCCGCGTCCGCGGCGCAGGCGTCCGCGCAAGCGCCACAGTCGATGCAGACGCCAGGATCGATGAACAGCATCTCGGCGGTGGCGAATCCAGGCTCGTCCGGCCTGGGATGGATGCAGTCCAGAGGGCATACCCGCACGCAGCTGCCGAGGCTGCAGCAGTCACCGGTGATGACATGGGGCATGTCACAGCACTCCGGCGAAGCGGCAGATCGCGTCACCGAATCTGTTGCGTATCCCGAGTTCGGCGAAGGTGTGCATCGCCCGTTCGGAAAACCATCGCTGCGACTCCCGCCAATACTTGTTGGTCTTGGCCGCCCGCGATGCGAGTCGCGCGTCGAGTCCGACGTTCTCGTACACCGTGGGCGGCACCATGAACCGAGTCACCAGGAAGGCCACCGGACCGTAGATCGCGGCGACTATCGCCTTCTCGATCGGTGAGTGGGGAATTCTTTCGGCCAATTCCGCGCGAGCGAAGGTCAGATGCCGAGACTCCTCGACCACGTGGATATGGCTGACCCGCCGGACCAGCGGCTGCACGTTCTCATCGGCGGCGAGTTCGCGCTGGAGGGCGTCGCCGTACTCCTCGAAGAACATCGCCAACGTCATGCCGACGACGATGAAGGGCGGAGCGAGCGCGGCAGCCGCCTGCGTGAGGTGAAACGCCCACGCCGGCGGACCGTAGGTCGGCGCTCCGGCGGCGGCGATGATGCGTCCGAACATGGTCGAATGCCTGCACTCGTCCGCGATCTCGGTGTAGAGATGCCAGGCCAGCGGCGTCGCGACGTCACTGTTCAGCACCTGCCGCATCAAGAACGTATTCAACAGGGTCTCCACCCAGATCTCGATCGCATGCATCGACGCCATTTGGTGCCGGGAGAACTCGATGCGCTGTTCCGGCGTCATCATGGCCCAGATCTCGGTGCCATACAGTGCGCACCGATGTTCGGAGAGGTACATCATTTCCGGGACCGGTCCCGCGCCCCAGTCGATGTCGGCATTGATGTCGAAGGTCGAGGTAGCGGCGCTGTCGAGCAGCATCTGCACGGTCCGGTCGGTCGGCGAAGGAGTTCTCGTCATGATCGTTGTCCTCCAAGGGGCGTCGTGCTGCCGGTGAGCGGTTTGGCGAGGAAGGTCAGATAGCTCGGCTCGGTGCCGGTCAGATAGATGGCTTGGCGGCCCAGCTTCCGCTGGATCGACGGCGTGCGCATGTGTAGCGGAAAGCTGGCGTGGCGTACGGCGACCCGGAGCCGGTGGCCCGCGCGGATCAACGCGTCGGTGGATTGGATGTCGATATCGAGGGTGTGCGGCACGTGCGGCTCGACCGGCAGAGCGGAATCCGCGGTCATCGGATGCTGGGCATGCACGAGCTGACCGTCGACATAGCGGCAGCCGGCCGGGTCGAGCGCTCTGAGCGAGGAACGCAGGGCGCCGCGGGTCAGGACCGCGGCGGAGCCGTCGGGGTCAACGTCGCTGACGGTGATCGACCAGAACGCGTCGATGCCGGTGGTGATCGCCTGGAAGTGCAGATTGAGCGGGCCGGACAGCACCGTGTCCGCGGGCAGCGGTGCGCCGGTGAAGCACACCGCGGCGATCTCGACCGGCCGTTCGTCGGTCCCGAAATCCGGACCGAGAAGGACCGACAACCCCAGCGTCACGACGGCGGTATTGCTCGCGGCCGGAGCGAAGGCCAGTCGCGCCGGTATGGGGATGGTGTGCACTCCGGTCGGCGCGGCGACGCTGAGCGAGCCGTCGTAGCCGGCGTAGGAAGCCGTACCGCTGCTGGTGGATTCGAGATAGAGCCGGCACACCTGCGACCCGGGTTCGGGGAATTCGTCGAGCCGGACCCAGCCGTCTGCCTGACGTCGGACAACGATCGGACCGTAGTGGTCGATGTTGGTGTCGATCCCCTTGAGCCACTTGTCGAACCAGGCGCTCTGCAGATCCGCCAGCGTCGGTGGGCCGCCCGGGGCACCGAGCCCGGAGCCGGGAGACAGGTGATACCCCTGATCGACCAGCACTTGTTTCTCGCCGGGCGGCATCTGCAACCGATCGTAGAGACGTGTCGACGAACGGCTGTAGATGTCATGCCAGGCGCTGTAGAGAAAGGTGGGTACTTCGATCTGTTCGAACCGTGCCAGCCTTGCCTGCCAGGTCGGACCGAGACGGCTGTCAGGGTGGTCGTCCGAGGCGAACAGGTGCAGGCCCCGGTCCAGCCAGGACACGGGATGGGCGACCCGGTCACGCAGATATCGGCCGAGCAGCCCCGAGCGGGCCAGGCCGGTCACCGACGGAATCCATTTGCCCGCGGTGACTCCGAGGATCCAGCCGAGGACGAATGGGCACGGCACGCCGCCGGCCAGCGCGATTTCCCGGGCGATGTCCTCGGACCCCTCCTCGATGAAGGCGGCCTTCAGCCCCGGCGGCCGCAAGCCCGCGGCGATCAACGCGACTTGTGCATGGTAAGAGATTCCGGCCAGCCCCAAATCGCCGTTGCACCAAGGTTGTTCACGCACCCACGCCAGGGTCTCCAGGTAATCCAATTGTTCGCGCTCACCGTGGAATTCCCAGGCTCCGGTGGAGGAACCGGTGCCCCGGATATCGACTACGACCGTCGCGTACCCGCGCCGCGCCAGACCCCGGTAGTCGGCCATCGTTTCCAGGCCGCCGACGGCCAATGTCCGGAACAGATCCCATGGTGTGAAACGGAGACGGGGGTGCTCCGCCGCCGTCGGGGCGACCGAATCCACCAGGCGGCCCATTGTTTTCAGCGCGGCCATGGTGAAGTACAGACGAGACAGCATTTTGTTGTATGGGGTGAAGATCACCACGGCGGGCAGTGGCTCGGCTACCGGTTCGCCGTCGGTGCCGGGCCGCGTGATATCCGCGGTGAGGGTCGCCCCGTCGGACATCGTTATCGGAGTGTCGGAGAACAAGTAGGTTCGCGGGTACACGCCAACGCTATAGGTGAAACGGTAGTCGACCGGCAGGGGAGTTCTCGGATTCGACTTCACGGGGTCACTTTCTGGCTTACGCTCGCGCGTAGTTCGGTTGCTCCGGAATTGGGTAAGCGTCTGGAAGTAGCACGCGACAGGTAAACGGCATGGCAGCAGTGGATTTCGAAATGGTGGATTATGAGCCGGTCATTCGCGACGAAGAGGATCTTTATCGGTGACGCAAGCGTTCGTGCCGTGACGCAAACTGATTAGAACATGTTCATGCAGACCGGCGGAATTTCCGAATCATGAAGCAACGTGACGTGCTCATTCGGTGTACACGGTTGCTGGGCGTCATCCGATGATAGCCAGACCGCATCGCGGATCGCAACAGATCCGCGGAGGTCGGCGCTGAGATCCGTAAGTTCCTCAGTCCGAGGGGCTTCCGACCGTCTGGCCGTGGCAGGGCCTGAACGGCGTCGTTCGCGGCGGTCGTGTCACCTGCATGTGCAAAGCGGAAACAGCTGCGCCACACGAGGAGTACCCTCGAGTGTGCTGATACGAAGGATTTCCGGACGCTTACTCCGGCCTTCGGTTCGGTCGCATGGAATTCGACCTGAAAGGTCGTCGCCGCGCTGGTTTTCCTGCTTTCGGAGTCCGGACCGGAGAACTATCGAATGCCGTCGAGTACGCGTTTCGTCATTGTCGCGGATCACTGCTGGGACGGGGTCGGTTCCCGTCCCACCGGGCCGACCGCCGTAGTCGTGGACAACGGCACCATCGTTTCGGTTTCCCCGGTCACAGGGGAGGTTCGGCAAGGGGACGCGGCAATCGTCGAATTGGGAAGGCGCACACTGCTACCGGGGCTCATCGACTGCCATGTGCATCTGGTCGACGAGAGGCTCGATATAGCGTCGGCCGCGTACCAGGCGCTGCGAGCGGTACCGCCCATGCGAGCGCTGCTCGCCAACGGATTCACCACAGTTCGTGATCTGGGCAGTGCGGGCGATGCGATCAACGTCGGGCTGCGGCAGGCGGTGGACACCGGCCTTGTCGAAGGCCCCCGACTCTTCGTCGCACCCAACATCATCTCCACCCCGGGCGGACACGGGGACAAGATGCCTCAGCTTACCGAACGCTACGGAGTGGAGATCGGCACGATCGCCGCCGGGGCCGATCAACTGAGAAAGCTTGTCCGCGAACAGCTCCGGTTCGGCGCCGACTGGATCAAGTTCGCCGCCAGCGGCGGCTTCAGTTCGGCGGCGGACACGCCGGACCAGGTCTCGTTCACCCTTGCCGAAATGACCGCGATCGTCGATACAGCGCGAGACCTCGGTTTGCCTTGCGCGGCGCACGCTGTCAACGACGAATCGGTGCGCCGCGCCCTGCGGGCAGGTGTCCGCAGCATCGAACACGCGAGTCTCGTCACGGCCGAGACGCTTGCGAGTATCGCCGAGCACGGCGCCTACCTTGTGCCCACGCTCTATGGTCCGCGCTACTTCGTCGACCACCTCGATGACGACGACTTCTGGACCGACTACGAACCGCGGATGCGTGCGAAGATCCGCCGGCACGCCGAGCAGATCAAGGCATCGGCCGAGCTTCTCGCGGCCAGCGACGTCGACATCGCATACGGGACCGATGCGGGCATGTTTCCGCACGGAGACAACTGGCGCGAATTCCAAGCGATGGATGAAGTCGGAATCAGCCCGCTACGAACCCTGCGGGCAGCGACCAGCGTCGCGGCCGACCTGTTGAACCGTCCGGATCTCGGCCGTATCGAACAGGGTGCCACCGCCGACCTCATCGCCGTCGACGGGCATCCGTTCACCGACATCGAGGCTATGGGCCGGGTGGAGTTCGTCATGCAGAACGGCGTCATCCGGCTGGACCCGCGCGCTCCGGACCGATGATTCGGTGCGATGATCAGCGGCGGATTTCCGCGCAGAGGCGGTCTATGTGCTCTTCGGTGACATGCGGCATGGTGACGAGGTGGGCCCTCTCATCGACGGTCAACAAGTTCCACCGTTGGCATACCTCCGCCGAGGGAGCGTCGAAGACAACGGTATTGCTGCCGGGTGGCCGCACCGGATTCCTGCCTTCGCCGCGCAAGCGATTCTCGGCGTAGCGCGCGGTATCGAGACAGTGCTGGACGCGTCGGCGCAGACCCGTGCGTCCCAGGCGGCGTAGTTCGTACCAGAGCAGCGCCGGAGTGAACGCATCGCGCGACCCATTGATGGTGTCGTCATCGGAGCCGACCGCGACATCTGTTTTCCGGATCTTCTCGACATCCCGGCGGTGTGCCAGCACTATCCCGCTCGGGATAGGGCCGCCGATCATCTTGTGCCCGCTGATCGCCACCGTATCGGCGCCGGACTCGAACGCCCAGGGCCGAGGGGTCGGTCCGAGCGCCGCCAGTAGACCACCGAAAGCGGCGTCGGAGTGGATATGAATGTTTGTCGTGCCGAGCGTGTTCAACGCCGCCCGGACCCCGGCGATGTCATCGTAGGCACCGCCGGTGGTGGTCCCGATCGTGGCGACCACCAGCGCCGCCCGGCCATCGCCGTGCCGTCGATGCAGCTCCGTCAAGTTGTCGAGATCCATGGTTTGGTCCGCCAGACAGGCGACGGAGCGCGCCTCGACGCGTAGGAGTCGTGCGATCTTCATCATCGAATAGTGCGCGGCAGCCGAGTAGTACATGACAGCGTCCGGAAAACGTTCGCGCCCGAGATAGCAGCCGAACAGATTCCCTTCGGTACCGCCGTTCGTGACGTAGCCGAAGGCATCCGGACATCCCGCCAGGCGGGCGAAGAAGTCGATCACCGCCAGTTCGAAAGGCTTGGTGTGGAAATGATATTCGCTCTCCTTCCGCGGGTCGCCCACATTGTTGCCGTGGACGGCCAGGAACTCCGACAGTTGCCGGTAGTCGAAGTCGAGATTGACCGGGAAACCGAGCATGTACTCACGTCCACCGAGCATCTGAGCGGCCGTGTCGGTCAAGATCTCCACATCGTGCTCCGAAGTCGCGGTGGTTTCCGATGGGTCGTCGAGGATGGTGAGATCCTTCTGGTCTGGGAATTTCATGACGCCACCTCTGTTCATTGCTGCGGGCCGAGCGGCCACCACGGCCTCCGCGTCCGGCGTCGGGTTCCGGTGGTTCACTTCTCCGCACGCCGGACCAGATGGCTGAGCCTCGCACCGCGAGTGTCTACAAAGAACTCGGCCGCAACAATATTGGGCAATAAGCAAAGCGCTTCCAGCACTTCGATGGTACGGCAGTCGTCGGGGGCTCAGGCGGCTCCTTGGCCAAAGACTGCATCGACTCGACAACAACTCGGTGTTGCGGCGCATCCGCTGAACCGACCTACCGTCGTACTCCAGACCACTCCGCGACAGCGATATGACCAGGCAGTGACGCACTGGATATATAGGAGCCGAAAGCATGCCCGGAGCACTGGAATTCGATGTCCCGTTCACCTCGCGGATCAGCCCGGACGTGAACCAGGCACGCGAGCACGGCCTGTCGTGGCTGCGGTCGTACGGTCTTCTGTCGAATACCGTCGACGCCGACAACTTTTTGGCGTTCCGTTTAGCAGACGCGGCCGCGACGTGCTGGCCGGACGCCCGCGGCGCCGATCTGTGTGTAGCCACCGATTTCAGCGGCTGGACCAGGATCGCCGACGACATGTTCATCGCCCAGCCTGCCGCGGCCCTATATTCGGTCACCGAGGTCGAGCGACTGCTCGAAACCGCCCTCGGTAACGAACCCCTCGTCAGCGAAAATCACTGCCCAACACCGATGACCAGCAGTTTTGCGGACCTGTGGACGCGTCTCACCGACGGAATGTCACCCACCTGGCAGCGCCGGATCGCCGACGCCCTACTCCGCTTTTTTGCCGCATGCCGAACCGAAGTGGACAACCGGCGTCGCGAGAGGGTACCCACCGTCGCGGACTACCGGCGTCTCCGGCGCGACAGCGTCTTCACCGACGCCTTGTTCGCCCTTACCGAGCGCACCAGTCACCTGGAGGCGCCCGCGATACTCTTCGCCAACCCTCGGTTCCTTGCCCTGCGAGACGCCGGAACCGATCTGGCCGCCTTCATCAACGACCTGTACTCGCTCGATATCGAGGAGTCTCAAGGCGACTGCCACAACCTCGCCCTCGTCCTCCAGCACGAGCTGGACTGCTCACGAGATGACGCGATCGCCCGAGTCCAGCACGAGATCACCGCGCTGACCCGAGATTTCCTCGCGCTCGAAGCCGGCTTGCCGGCCCTCTACCGATCCCTGAATCTCTCAGCCCCACAGCAGAAAGCGGCATCGCACTACGTCGACGGAATCCGCAACATCGTCGCGACGACCCGCGACTGGTCGTCGACCTCCAGCTGCTACGACGTCCCCTCGCTAGACGGCCAGATCTCCGACTGAGGCGTAGCCAATTCTTCGCCTATCCCATCGGCGCATGCAAACCTAATGGTTGGATTGAGTTATGTGCTACTTTCCCGCTATTGTCATTTGACGTCGCGGCTCGTCAAATGTCTCCAGCTGGGTTATCATATGTAATATCTTTGATAGACGCTTCACTCGAGCTTCGGTGAAGCTTACGGTTCGTGGTGTCGAAGCACTCTTTCGCTGATTCTTTCCGTGGTGCCGTCCGCTCCCTTCGTAATTATGCATTGTTTATCTGGTCAAGTTCCGATTGATCTGTATGAGCTCTCATTGCTGTGTTATAAGAAGGAATTCCATGTCTAGAGTAGTCGGCAACGCCGGAACGGCCGGATGCTATGCGCGCTGAACCATCGGAACCTTCGACATCGTTCGATCCGAGGGGTGCCTTCGGTGGTGGGGAGTCGGCTGCTGAGCAGATCGACCGGGCCATGAAGATGATGCTTGCTATCTGTCATCAGCAACTCCTCGCGATGGACTTGCTGGTGCAAGCTCGCAACTCGATATGCCCTGACACCGCGGCGGAAGTCGGCGTCGACGGCGACAATTTCGAACCGGCCCATCGCCTTACACCGCGGGAAAAGCAGATCTTGCGGTTGATCGGTGAAGGGCGTTCCAACCGCCGTATCGCACGCCAGCTCGGTATCGCCGAGAAGACCGTACGCAACCACGTGCATTTCATATTCCGAAAGATCGACGTGTCTTCTCGAGCGGAGGCCGCGGTGCTGGCATTGCAGGGCGGCTGGCTGCTCGATGAAACGGCAGGACCGGGCGACGTACCGGCGAACGAATGAGTAGACGATCGCAGGCTACGGCTGGGCCACTGTTCGCCCGCGGATGAAATCTGCCGCCCGCTCCGCGATCATGACGGCGGGTGCGTGGGTGTGGCCTCTCGGAATAGTGGGGATGACCGATGCGTCGGCCACGCGGAGGCCGTCGACGCCACGTACCTGGAGCTCCGGATCCACGACTGAATCGGGGTCGGCCCCCATCCGGCAGGTGCCAACCGGGTGATAGGCGGTCTCCGCGTGTCGGCGAATCATGTCGGTCAACTCGGCGTCGCCGACTGCACCAGGCCATGGAGCCATCGGCCCGGCGATGTACGGCCGCAGCGCCGCGGCTCCGACGACACGCTCGGCCAAACGGACGCCGGCGCGCAACACGTCGAGATCGGACTCGGCGGAAAGATACCGGGGATCGATGTCGGGAGCCACAACAATATCGTTGTCCGTCAGAGTTATCCGACCACGGCTGCGCGGCTGCAACTGCTGCACCAGCATCGTGATGCCATGGCCGGCCGGCGGTGTGAAGCCGTGCCGGATCATGGCCCCCGGCACCCAGACGATCTCGCAGTCGGGAGCCGAAAGATCGTCTCGGGTGCGCACAAACCCGACGCCTTCCCCGAGGTTGGACGCCAGCGGCCCGCGACGCAGCAACTGATAGCGCGCAGCGTTCGCGAGGGTGGAGGCCGAGGCCAAGGTGACCGGTTGCGGACAGTGGTAGAACATGGGCATGCTGAGATGGTCCTGGAGGTTTCCGCCCACCTCGGGCGCGGCGTGAACCAGCGGAATGTCCATGTCGCGCAAGTGGTCTGGATCGCCGACTCCAGAGAGCATCAGCAATTGCGGTGATCCTATGGTGCCGGCGCTCAGGATGACTTCTTTGCCGGCGGTGATGTGCTCGATCCGGCCATGCCGGTTGGAGACTTCGACACCGATGGCTCGAGAATCGCTGAACAGCACCCGGCGCGCCTGAACATTTTTGAGAATCGTCAGATTACGTCTGCGCCAAGCTCCACCGAGATAGCCATCGGCGCTGCTCCAGCGACGACCTCGCCGTTGGTTGACGGCGACTGCGCAGAACCCGTCGTTGGCAGGAAGGTTGAGATCGGCGAGCCGCGGAAAGCCGGCTTCGGCACCCGCGTCGAGAAAGGCGGTAGTCGTCGGATTGATTACTCGCGGGTCGCAAACCCGCATCGGTCCGTCTTTCCCATAGTGGCCGGTCTCATTGCCACCTCGTCGTTGCTCGGCGCGGCGAAAGTACGGTTCGACGGCGCTGAATGTCCAGCCCGGCAGCTCCCAGCCGTCGTAGTCGTCACGATGGCAGCGTGACCATACCTGCCCGTTGAAGGCAGATGTTCCGCCGAGGACACGTCCGCGCGGCCAGTAGAGTGATCGGCCTCGAAGGTGAGTTTGCGGGGTTGTCGAGTAGTTCCAGTCGTACGGAGTTTTCAGCATCTTGGCGAAGCCGCTCGGCATGCGGATCAGGAGCTTCCGGTCGGTGGCACCGGCTTCCAATAGCGCGACTTCGGCCGTGCCGTCCTCCGCCAAGCGGCCGGCCAGGGCGCACCCGGCGGATCCGGCGCCGACGACTATGTAATCGAATGTTTTCGACATTTGAGACTCCAGAGATGAGTTTCGGCGGCATGGCGTGGCGGTGGCATCTTCACAACGGTGGCGCACTGCGGTCACATCGCACCCTGTGCGAATATCTCCTCCTGCAGATCCTCGAAGACCGCCAATCGATTGATTTGGTTCGTCCCCTCGTAGATCTGGGTTACTCGGGCGTCTCGAAAGGCCTTTTCCACCCGATTGACATGTAGCAGGCTGTTGTTTCCCATCAGGTCCATCGCCATGTGGCATACGGCCACCGCGCGGTCGCTACAGTGAAATTTACTCATGGACGCTTCCGCCTGATGGGGCTTGAAATCGCGCGCCTGGAACCACGCGAATCCGCGAATTGCGGTTGTCTCTGTGATCATCTGGGCCAGCTGGAGCTGAATTTGCTGGTACTCGAGCAGCTTCTTGCCCGCGAGCCGGTATCGTGCGGCAAAGGCCAGTGCCGCGTCTGTCGCCGCCTGCGCCAGGCCGACGGCAACGCCCGCGACCGGAATCCGGGAGTAGTTCAGGGTGGCGCTGACCAACGCCCAGCCGTCGCGCAGACCGCCGACGACATGCGAATCCGGCACGAAGATATCGCGATACGCCAAGCGTGCGGTGCCCGATGCTCGCTGGCCCATCTTCAGCTCCCGGCGGTCGAGTGTGAAGCCGGGCATGTCGGGGTGTAGCACGAAACCCGTTATCGATTCGGGGCCCTCACCTTCCAGCGCCGCGAATGTCACGATTGTCCGAGCCAGGTCCGCTCCACTGATGAACCGTTTCTGTCCATTCAGTTGCCAACCGCCGCGCACCCTTTTGGCAGTGGTTTGCAGCTGAGCGGACCTGGCGCCATCGGAATTCTCCAAATCTGAACCACTGCCGGGCTCGGACAGCGCCAGCGACAACAGATGCGGCTCGCCATTCTTGATGTCGCGAGCGACGGGGAGAACGAACCGACGGTACGTAGGCAGACTGCCGGAAAGCAGGAGTGGTATCGCGCCGAGGGTCGGGCAGTTGAGCACAAGTGCGAGGCCGCCGCAGGCGCGGGCGAATTCTTCGGTCTTCAAGGCTTGCGCCCATACCATGTAGCGCAATGCGAGGGGGTTCAGGCTCCCTATCGGTTGCGGAAACATGTCGGTCATGAGTCCTTGCCGCCCTGCGGCTTTCACGATATGACGCAACCGCGGGTCCCATTCGCCAAGGGGTGGCGGTTCCCCCGAGTCCAAGTCCAATGCCACGGGTGCGAGCACCTGGTCGGCGAACTTTCGATAGCGCCGACGGATGCCGCGCAGGGACAGCGGCAGTTTGGCGGTATCTCGTTCCCACATGGTGGCGGGCGAATACGCGATCAGAGCGCGGCGCAGTCCCCGGGAGCGCCGCAGTACCGCGGGCCGGGCCATCGGGTGTGACGGTGCGATCATGACAGACGCTCCGATTCGGCTACGAACAATTCCAACTCGAGTGGGGTGCCGCCGATGATCCGTAGCGCATTGGCGTCACGCACCAGCCGTTCGGCAGGGTGGTCTCGCAGGTATCCACGGCCGCCTAGTATCTGGATGGCGTGATCTGTGGCCGTACAACATGCTGGATGCAACTGCGAGCGCATGGCGCACAGTTTTATGAGGGCCGCGCGCTCGACTGCGGGTTCAGCAGTCGAGTCCAGCGTGGAATCGACGAGATGATCCCCCAATCCGCTCAGCCTGGCAGTGGCCAGGCCGGCTGTTGTGGACATCTGCGCCAGCATCTGCTGTACGGCAGGCAGGTTCTCGATCAGATCGCCGCCTTGACGTCGTCGCGCAGCCCAGCGTCGGCCGATCGCCAGTGCGTGGTCGACCAAGCCTGCCGCGATCGCGGATAGCCCGAGGCCCTCGACGTATAGGGCTTTGCTGTAGGTGGCGGTGTCTACGACTCCACCCTCGGGCGGCCGGGAACAGCGGACGGTGGTGGCGTCCAGTTCCTCGAATCCATGTGCGTGCGTATGCGTTCGCACCTGGCAGTGCTCGCGGTCGATTTGCTTCCAGGTGATGGCGGCTCCGTCGTAGGCTGCCGCGAGTAGCACGTCCCAGTCACCGTCGCCGAAAGTGATGCGCTCGCGGTCGAGATCGAAGTAGTCGGTCAGCGAGGAAACGTCGTGGCGTTGGAGCCGGCCGGCCAGCAATCGCGGCAAGGCATCACCACCGAGGCCGTAATGACCCAGTAGCGATAACGTGGACCGGGTTCCTGAATTCGGCAGATTCAATCGCGTTCTCAGCCAAGTGCAGAGCGCCTGCCGATGAATATGCAAAGCGATTCCCCCGTTGACCGCGGCCAACCGGCGTAGTGCGTCGATTGCGAACGGCGCACCGTGGGCCCACAGGTTCGTCAAACCGAGTTCTGCTGCCGCCCAGGACAATTCCTGGCGTTCCTCAGGACGCATGACACGCTCCGGTCGGAGGACCAGGGGCGCTACCCGATGGTCGGCGAATCGTGCGATCTGCTCCGCGGACAATTCGATAGGACCACCCGATGACGAGGCCATTCACTTCACCTCCATCGGGTGGCGTACGTAAGTTCCCGGTGCCGGCTCCTGGGCTGGATGATGGGCGTTGCCGATTCGTGGCGGGGATCGCAGCGGTCCGCTGCGGTCGGCGAGCCATGCCCGCCACGGCTGCCACCAGCTGCCCTTGTGTTCGGTAGCCGTGCGTAGCCATGCCTCTGAATCGTCGGTCCAGGACGCCCGCACGTTGGTCCAGTAACCGGGCGAAGCGAGGATCCCGGCCACGTGACCACCGGCGACCAAATGGAAACGCACGTCACCGCAGAGCAAGCCGATGGTTCGATAGGCCGCCTGCCACGGAATGATGTGGTCGTCGCGGGGAGCGACGATGAAGACGTCCTGCTCGATGTCTCCAGGTCGCACCAGCCGGCCGTTGAGCTCAGCGGTTCCCGCCGCGAAGGCGTTGTTCATGCATAGGTCGTGGAGGAGATAGCGCTGGGCCCGGTAGGGGACGTTGACCACGTCGCAGTTCCACGCGAGAAGTATCGAGGGTTTCGGCGGTTCGCCCAGGAGCCATCGGGTGATGACGTGATGCCACACCATGTCGTCGGTTTTGAGCAGCCGGAAGAATGCCTCGATGGCACGACCGTCGAGATAGCCCTGCCATGCCATAACGCGGTCGATAACGCCGAGGACGACCGAGTCGATCGGCATGCCGAGTACACCGGTATCGGTGACCTGCGCGATGTCGGTGAAGTCGGCAAGGCTGTTGAGCATGGTGATGCTGCGCAGGCGGGGGAGTGCGTCTGCTTGGTCGGCCAACCAGGCGGCCGTCATCAGCGCCAAGAGTCCACCCAGGCACCAACCGGCGAGGTTGATTTCGTCGACACCGGTGATGCTCCGAACCACGGGCATGGCTGCCAGGGGGCCTTCGCGCAGATAATGCTCGAACCCCACGTCCCGCAGCGTCTTGTCCGGGTTGCGGTAGCTGATGACGAATACCGTGTGCCCCTGATCGATCAGCCACCGGATCACGCTCAGCCCGGGTGCCAGATCGGCGATGTAGTACTTGTTGACCCAGGACGAGCAAATCAGTAGCGGGACGGTGTGCACTTTCTCCGTACGTGGCTCGTACTGGATGAGTTCCATGAGGTGGTTTCGAAAAACGACTCGGCCGGGGGTGGGTGCCAGGTCGCGCCCTTTGACGAATCCCGTCGAGTCGACCACGGTTGGCAAGCCGTAGTTGTTCCCGAGGTCACCGATGAAGTTGGCAGCGCCTCGAAGCAGGCTCCGGCCGCGGGTTCGGCGGGCTTTACGTAAGGCCGCTGGGTTGCCGATCAAGAAGTTCGTGGGTGCCGTCGCCTCGACCGCAAGCCGGGCCAGGAAGCGTAATCGTTGCCGGTCGCTGCGGCTCACGGGCAACGTATCCAGCGTCTCGGCAACGAGTTCGGCGCCGAGCAAATAGGACTGCTGCAAGAGGTGAAAGTACCGGCTGGTATTCCAGGCCGGATCACTGAAGCGCCGATCGGTAAGGGCTGGCGGCAGCGGTGTGGCGGCAGGGTCGGCCGGTCCCCGGAACATAGTGGCTGTGGAGGCGGTCAGCAGAGCTGATGCGTAGCGGTGTCCGACTCGAGCCAGGTCCCCGACAACCTGGTGGGTCGGTGTATTGCTTCGCGTTGTGTCGGACTGATATTCGAGCATCGGATCGCGTCCTTCAGGTGGAGGAAGTCTCGTCGCGGACGAAAGGCCCGAGCGCATCCATGAACTCCTCGTAGGTGTCCAAGTAGGGGAC
This sequence comes from Nocardia goodfellowii, assembly GCF_017875645.1. Taxonomy (NCBI): domain Bacteria; kingdom Bacillati; phylum Actinomycetota; class Actinomycetes; order Mycobacteriales; family Nocardiaceae; genus Nocardia; species Nocardia goodfellowii. Next base: position 4,825,552 of record NZ_JAGGMR010000001.1, read on the forward strand.
ATGGCCGGCGCCGAGGACCATCGCCAGCTTTCCCTGAGGCAACCGGCGCGCCGCGGCTACCGCCTGCCAGAAGGGGAAGAGAAAGTCGGTGATTCCCCAGATGATCAATGTGGGGACGGCGATCTCTTCGAGGCGACCGAGAAGGTTCTCGCGCTGTCCGGTGGGGCCGACGCCTAACCTGTTGGCGCAGAGTGAGGTTCGCAGGAACACCCGGGATCGGGTGATGCGGGAATGTTGGAGATATATCCTCGGCGTCACTCGCCAGGGGTGACGCAATTGCAGGCCAGTGGCAAGGACGCGGAGCGGGCCGGCCCCGGGCAGCACCATGGCAGCGATCAAAGGTTCGGCCACAGCTCTCGGGACCAGAGAAGCCACGATCGCCCATGGGTTTACCGCCCGGCCGAAGCCAGGGCAGTCGGCTACTACCATGCGGGTGATCCGCTCCGGGTGGGCCAGCGCGAGCTTGGCCACGAGCAGGCCGCCCGCGGAGTGGCCCACGGCGATGAAGGTGCGTAGACCGAGTTCGTCGGCAAACGCGCGTAGGAAAGTCACCAGTCCGTCGACGGTGAAGTCTTCGAGCGGGCTGGTATCCCCGTAGCCGGGGAGCGCCAAGGCGATCGTTCGGTGTGACGATGCGAGAGAAACCATGACCTGCCACCAGTCTCGCGCCGTGGTGGCGTTGCCGTGTACCAGCAAGATCACCGGTCCGGAACCGGCCTCGAAATACAGGGTCGAGATTCCTTGCACCATGACTCGCTGCTCGGCGATAGGTGCGAGCGTCACCGCATTCCCGCTGTGATCCATAGGTGTGAAATGCCCGGTGCGAACCCCGCTTACTCTGGGCACATCGTCCTAGGACATTTGGCCTGGAGTCGTCGCCGGATTCGACGGGTATTACTTAATCAACGTCCCGCCAGTGACGAACGAGGTGATGATCTGATGTTCGCCAGTGATAGCCTCGCCCCGCCCGTGGCCGTCGAACAGCCGCTCCCGCAATCTGATTCAGGGCCGACAGTCGCGTTCGCGGGAGCCGACATCGTGCGCTTGGCTCATCGGATCCGTTGTCCGGTCAACGTATTACGCAGAATCGCTGACGGCATGATCGGTATCGGTGAGGTAACCGGCGAGCCGGCGGCTGATCACACGGTGCTGGGTACGCTGCCGGCCCTGTATCCCGAGTGGTTGGGTGACCGTTCTTTTTGTGCTGAGCACGGCGTGCGATTTCCCTATGTCGCCGGTGAAATGGCCAACGGCATCGCCACGACCCGACAGGTTGCCGCGATGGCCGATGCGGAAATGCTCGGGTTCTTCGGTGCGGCCGGGCTGGCCCCGACCGCGGTGGAATACGCGGTGCGGGAGCTGGCGCGCCGACTACACGGTCGACGGAACTGGGGCGTCAACCTCATCCACTCCCCGAACGAGCCGAGACTCGAGGAGGAGGTCGCCACGCTGCTACTTCGAAATCGAGTGCCCCGCATATCCGCCTCGGCGTATATGGGATTGACCCCCGCCATAGTGCGCTGCGCGGCCACCGGCTTGCGGTCGGGCGCTGACGGGGCAATCTCGAGGCCCACGGCGATCTTCGCCAAAGTGTCCCGGCCGGAGGTGGCCGCCCAGTTCATGTCTCCGGCGCCGGCAGCGCTTCTGCGTCAGCTTGTCGAGGACGGACAGTTGACCGAAACCGAGGCGCAGTTGGCCGCCCAGGTGCCGATCGCGAATGACGTGACGGTGGAAGCGGATAGCGGCGGTCACACCGACAACCGCCCGCTGGTGGCGATGCTGCCGACAATCCTGCGGCTGCGTGACGAACTGGTCCGCCGGTACCGCTATACCGAACCGGTACGGGTCGGCGCGGCAGGCGGTCTGAGTACACCGGGCGCGATCGCCGCGGCCTTCGCCATGGGCGCCGGGTATGTAGTTACCGGCTCGGTGAATCAATCTTCGGTCGAGGCGGGCATTTCGGCAGACGCGAAGGCGATGCTCGCACAGGCCGATATCGCCGATGTGGTGATGGCGCCTTCGGCCGACATGTTCGAACTCGGTGTCAATGTTCAGGTTTTGAGTCGTGGAACGGCTTTCGCCGGGCGGGCAAAACGTTTGTACGAAATATACCGAAGCAAGCCGGGTCTCGACGCGTTGAATTCGCAGGAGCGCGTGAAGCTCGAGCGCGATGTCTTGCATGCTCCCCTGGAGGAGATCTGGCAGGAAACTCGAAGATTTTGGCTGGAACGCGATCCGGAACAATTGCGGCGTGCGTCGGGCGACCCGAAGCATGAGATGGCACTGATATTTCGCTGGTACTTGGGCAAATCGAGCCAGTGGGCCATCGACGGGCACGCCGTCCGCCGCACCGACTACCAGCTGTGGTGTGGACCCGCCATGGGCGCGTTCAACCGCTGGACTGCTGGAACCTTCCTTGCCCAACCCGAAGAACGCACCGTCGTTCAAATCGGCTTGAACCTGCTCGAGGGAGCCGCAGTCATCAATCGTGTTCAGCAGCTACGGACCTTCGGGGTGCCGATCGCACCCAGCGGCTACGACGTGCGGCCGCGGCGGCTTGCCGCGTGATGGATCGACCGAGGCAGGGATGGACTTTCATGAACTCTAGGAACCCGCGCCGCGAGCCGATCGCGGTCATCGGTGCCAGTACCCTCATGCCAGGATCGACCGACGCGGAGGGCTTCTGGCGCACCATAGTCAACGGCGACGATCTGATCCGAGAAGTGCCGCAGGGCCATTGGCTGCTGTCCGACTATTACGATCCCGATCCTACTGCGGTTGATCGCACCTATGGACGGCGCGGCGCCTTCCTGGACCCCGTGCCCTTCGATCCGGTCGCGCACGGCCTGTTACCCAACACGTTACGGTCCACCGACACCGCACAGCTGCTGACCATGGTGGTTGCCGAGCGGCTCCTCGCCGATATCGGGGTGAGCCCCGGCGAACGAGCGACCGTTGATCGTGAGCGGATCAGCGTGATCCTCGGTTCCGGCCCGTTGGAGCTGGCGTCCACGATGTCCAACCGCATGCAGCGGCCGGTGTGGACCAAGGCATTGCGCGAACATGGACTACCGGAGTCCGAGGTGGCACAGATCTGCGATCGCATCGCCGCGCACTATGTTCCGTGGCAGGAGGCAACGTTTCCCGGCCTGCTCAGCAATGTCCTGGCCGGACGCGTCGCCAACCGGTTCGATCTGCACGGTTCCAATTTCACCGCGGATGCCGCGTGCGCGGCGTCGCTGGCCGCCTTGTCCACCGCGATCAACGAATTGACGGTGGGACAAGCTGATTTGGCGATCACCGGTGGCGTAGACACGCTCAACGACATTCTCATGTACACCTGCATGAGTAAGACGCCGGCACTGTCGAGAACAGGCGATTGCCGCCCCTTCGCCGATGACGCGGACGGCACCATCATCGGTGAAGGTGTGGTGATGTTCGCGCTGAAACGACTCAGCGACGCCGAACGCGACGCCGATCGTATCTACGCGGTGATCACGGGCGTGGGATCGGCATCGGACGGGCGCTCACCCGGCATCTACGCGCCGGTGCCGGACGGACAGTTGCGCGCCCTGCGTCGCGCCTACGAGGACGCCGGATACGACCCCGCCACGGTGGAACTCGTCGAAGCCCACGGCACCGCCACACCGGCCGGAGATGCCGCCGAAATGGCCGCATTGCGCGAGTTGTTCGACCGTTCGGGCCGCGGCGGTGGACGCTGGTGCGCACTGGGATCTGTCAAGTCGCAGGTAGGACACACCAAAGCTACGGCTGGTGCGGCCGGACTGTTCAAAATCGTCATGGCTCTACACCACAGAGTGCTGCCCCCGACGATCAAGGTGAACCAACCGCATCCGGATTTAAACCGCGAAGACGGCGCCTTGTATCTCAACACTGTCGCGCGGCCGTGGATCCGCGCCTCGACGCATCCGCGACGCGGCTCGGTATCGAGTTTCGGTTTCGGCGGTAGCAACTTTCATATCACCGCGCAGGAGTATATTCCCAAAAGGGCTGGGCGGCATGGGGTTTCGTTGCGGGCCGCGCCCACCGAGTTGATTCTGCTCAGCGGCGATTCCCCCGTCGAACTCGCAGGCAAGTGTCGCGAGATGGCGGCCGGTGCGTCCGGGCTGACGACTCTCGCGCGCGATTCGCAAGAGTCGTTCGACGCGTCCGGGCGGGCGCGACTGGCTGTCGTGGCTTCGGACAGGGACGACCTGGGCGCCAAGCTGTCAGCGGCTGCTGATCGTTTCGATACCGCCCCTGAGGAGCCCTTCAGTTTGCCGGACTCCACGCACTACCGGTGCGGGGCGGCCGAGCCGGGGCGTATCGGGCTCCTCTTTCCAGGGCAGGGCAGCCAGTATGTCGGCATGGGCGCCGACCTGGCCGTCCACTACCCGCAAGCGCGAGATGTCTGGGATCGCGCTGCCGATATCGCTTTCGGACCGGACCGGCTACACGAGGTGGTTTTCCCCGTCCCGGTGTTCACCGATACCGACCGGGCAGCCCAAGCGGCCCGGCTGACAGCAACCGAGATGACACAGCCGGCGATCGCCGCTCACAGCATGGCGTTACTCGCGATCCTGAATTGTCTGCGGCTGCAATATGATTGCGTCGCAGGACACAGCCTCGGTGAGCTCCCCGCGCTCTTCGCGGCCGGCTGTCTGGACGCGACCGCGTTACTCCGGCTGACGCGCAAGCGCGGCGAACTGATGAAGGCCGCGGCCGGTGATGCGGGTGCCTCGGGCGGGATGCTCGCCGTCAACGGTTCCTGGGCGCAAGTCAGCGCAGTCGTGGAGGCGACCGGCCGTGACGACCTCTGGGTGGTCAACAACAACTCGCCCCAACAGGTTGTGGTGGCAGGCGCTCGGGAGCCGCTCGCGAAACTACAAGAGCATTTCGCCGGCAGGCGGGTCAACACTCATCTGCTCCCGGTGTCCGGCGCTTTCCATACCCCGCTCGTCGCTGCCGCTGCCGAGCCTTTGCGAGCATTCGCGCAGGATCTCGGCGTGAGTGCCCCTGTACTCGATGTTTACGGAAATACCGACGCCACACCATATCCGCGTGAGCCGGCCGCGATCGCACATCGGATCGCCTCGCAGCTGGTCTCACCCGTCCGGTTCGCCGAGCAGATCGACGCGATGTACCACCGCGGCGTCCGAATTTTCATCGAGGTGGGACCGGGCGCGGTATTGACCGGCTTGGTCGGCGCGAACCTCCGCGAACGGCCCCACGTGGCGGTGGCGCTCGACCGGGCGCGCCGACACGGCGTGACGACGCTGCAGGAGAGTCTGGCGGTCCTGTCGGTTCATGGCATTCCGCTGGATCTCGGTGCTCTCTGGACCCATTACGCCCGGCCGATCGACGATGCCAGGCTCAAATCGCCTGCGACCGTGATGATTTGCGGCGCGAATTACGGCAAGCCTTATCCGCCCCCGAACGGCTCCGTCGATCTACCGAAGCCGAATCCCGAAAGGCATTCAGTCATGGACCAGGACCCGAAAGCCGCCCGATCCGGACCGAGCACTCCGCCACCGATCCCGCAAACCGGTCCGGACGACGCACGGCTGCGCACCCTGTTGGAGATTCAACGGCACACAGCCGAAGTTCAGGCGGCATACCAGCAGGCCATGGCGCAAAGCCAGCTCGCCTTCCTCGCCACCGCCGGCGCATCGCTGCGTGGTTTGGAGTCCAACGGCCATCACCCCGATGGCGCCGGCGTCATCGCGCTCGGCGCACCTCCCAGCTTCGAATGGGGCAACGGCCACCAAACTGCTTCTGCCGGTGCGAAAGTGAGCGAACACGCTTTCGCCGAGCCGATGCAACGAGCACCGGAGAGTCCGATCGCAGTCCCCACGGTTCCTCCCACTTCGCCCCCGCCACCATCCGCTTCGTCCGCGCCGGAGCCTGCCGCCGTGCCGCCGCAGCCGGATCCCTGGGCACAACAGCCCGCCGCGACAGCTTCAGCGGTGGCACCGCCACCACCGACGTGGAGTTCGGAAGTCGAGCAAGCCGTGCCCGGCACGGCGCCCGCACCTACCCATGAGCTGGCCGATCTAGTGGTGGAGGTAATCGCTGAGCGCACCGGCTATCCCACTGAAATCCTCACGCCGGATATGCAACTCGGAGCGGACCTGGGCATCGACTCGATCAAGCGAGTCGAAATCTTCGCTGCGATCCGTTCCAGCGCCGCGGACATACCCGACCTCGACACGACGCAGCTGGCGCAGTTGCAGACGGTCGGGGAGGTGATCGAAGGGCTGAGCGCGGCCGCCGCCGGAACCGGTGTCGGCCAGAAGCCACCGTTTTGATCACGATCCCGCGGTAGTTCACCGGTACCTCGTCCGGGAGATCATCGCGCCGACACTCGGATTGCGATCGGCATGTCTCGGCGCCGGACCGATCATGATCACCGACGGAGGCGGCGACATCGCACAGCGGCTCGCCGGATTTCTGATCCGACACGGTGTCCGGGCAGAGGTGGTCGACGATGTGCCCGCCGGTGCGAGAGCCGTGGTTTTCCTGGGCGGATTACGCGACATCGACTCGCCGCTGGATGCGATCGCGATCAACCGCGAGGCGTTCAGCGCCGCCAAAGCATTCGCCGCCAGCGATGACGCCGCCGCCGGCCTGTTCGTTACGGTGCAGGACACCGGCGCGGACTTCGGTCGCAGCGGTCGCCAGGGCGTTCGTGCGTGGTCGGGGGGACTGGCGGGGCTCGCCCGCACTGTCGCGCGGGAGTGGCCCGAGGTCGCGGTCAAGGCGATCGACTGTGAACGGGGAGATCGCACCGCCGAGGAGCTGGCGGAGGTGCTCGGGCGTGAACTGCTGCTCGGCGGTGCCGCGCTGGATGTCGGCTTGCACGCCAACGGTATTCGCACCACACTCACCACTCAGCCCGCACCGCCGCTACCTGCTGCTGACCGCAGCCGCCTGGGCATCGGCACGGAATCGGTGCTCGTGGTCACCGGCGGTGGCAGGGGCATCACCGCCGAATGCTGCCTCGCGCTCGCGCGTCTCGCGCGGCCCCGGCTGGTGCTGCTAGGCCGCTCGCCGTTGACGCCCGAGCCCGAGCTCGCCACGACAGCACACGATCAGCCGGCTCTTGTCCAAGCCATTCTGAATGAGGCCCGACGCCGAGGCGAGCCCGCACCCGGACCGGCCACGGCACGTGCTCACGCTCGGAGCATCCTGGCCGGCCGCGAATTGCGGCGCACGCTCGCCGCGCTTGCTGAAGCCGGGGCGCCGACACAGTATCTGTCCCTGGATGTCCGCGACAGCGCGGCGCTCGACTCGGCGCTCGCCGCCGTACGAGCGCGGTGGGGCAAAATCACCGGGATCGTGCACGGCGCCGGCGTCGTGGTGGACAAGGTGATCGCGGACAAGTCCACCGAAGACTTCGGCGCGGTCTTCGATACCAAGGTGGTCGGGCTACGCGCGCTGCTTGCCGCTACTGCCGATGATCCGATCGACCTGATGTGTGTGTTCGGTTCGGTCGCCGGGCAGTACGGCAACGCCGGTCAAAGTGACTACGCCATGGCCAATGAGGTGCTCAGCCAGGTCGTCGCCGTGGAGAAGGCGCGGCGACCGGGGCTGCGCGCACATGCCGTGTGCTGGGGTCCATGGGCCGGTGGAATGGTGGGTGCCGACCTCGCCGCCCATATGCGAGCCAGGGGCGTCGTACTGATCCCGCCCGCGGCCGGGGCGTCGGCGTTGCTGACCGAAATAGCGCAGGGCGGCAGTGATGAGCGTGTGGTCATCTGCGCCGGGGATGACTTCGGCCGGTTGACAACACAGCCTGCGAGGAAGTTGGTCTGGCAGGTCGTGCTGAGTTCGCGCACGCACCCGGAACTCTGGGACCACCAGATCGAAGGAACCCCGATCGTTCCCGTCGTGTCGGCTCTGGAGTGGTTCACGGCTGTCGGCGCGGATCGTTTTCCCGACCGGGATCAGCTCACGTTGCGCAATCTGCAAGTGCTGCGGACCCTTGCCTTGCCCGACTTCGCCGAGCACACCCAGGACCTGCGGATCACTATGTGCCCGGGTGAGCAGCCGGACTCACCGGCCGCCGTAGAAGTCGCCGGTATGGATGGCCGCCCCCGATATCGCGCGATTCTCGAGGCACGCACCTCCGGCGCTGTACCGCGATGGCGAACGCCTGATTTCACCGGCTCCGGACCTACGCCGCTCTACGACGGCGAGCTGCTGTTCCACGGGCCTCGCTTCCAATCTTTATGTGCCGTAGAGGGAATCGGTCCTCAGGGAGCGGCTGCCGCCGTGACCCGCGCCACCGCATTGGGCTGGAGTGATGAGCAACGTTCGATCGATCCCGCCGCACTGGACGGCGCGCTACAACTCGCGGTGCTCTGGGCAGCAGACACGGTCGGCTTCGCCACGCTGCCGATGAGCGTCGATCGCGTCCATGTCTATCGACAGGGGCAACCTCAGGTGCCCGCACGGTGCATCGTGCGGGCGGGCGCCATTGGTCGAGATCACGCTACGTGCGACGCCGCGCTCGTCGACTCCAGCGGATCGGCCTACGTCGAACTTCTCGGTATCTCCCTGATCCGCCGACCCGAGCGGACAAATCCTGCCCGATTCCAGAGGTGACACCGTGCCATTTCCCCCGATCGCGATCGTCGGAACAGGCTGCGTGCTCCCCGGGGCTATGGACCCGGACGAACTGTGGCGCAACATCAGTGCCGGTCGGGTCAGCATCGGTGCACCGCCACCGGGCCGGGGGACCGCCGATCCGGGCCTGCTGCTGCCTGGTCCACTCTCGAACGGGGCGTCTGGTCGCCACTGCCTCGGCGGATACATCGATGGCTTCGACAGCATCTTCGATCCGCTCGGCTTTCGTATCGAGGGCGACCGGATCAGCGGTCTCGATCCGCTGGTGCGATGGGGTATGCATTGCGGTCGGGAGGCTCTTCGCCAAGCCGGCCGATGGGATCCACCGCCCACCCGCACCGGATTGATCCTGGGCAACCTGGGTTTTCCCTCTCGCGGATTCGGGCGCTTCGCGGAGCATCACTGGCGGACCGGTGCCGAAGGATATGCCGGCCCCGATCACGGTGGACCGGATCCTCGCAACCGATTCCCGCTGGGGTTAACCGCGCATCTGATAGCCGATGCGCTCGGATTGGACCTGGGCGCATTCGCTTTGGACGCGGCATGCGCGTCGTCCCTCTATGCCGTCAAGCTGGCCGCGGACCGCCTGCACGACGGCTCGGCCGATCTGATGCTCGCCGCCGCCGTCAACGGTGTCGACGAGCTGTTTCTACAAGCCGGGTTTCGCGCATTGAACGCGTTGAGTCCCACAGGTCGCAGCAGACCGTTCCACCGCGACGCCGACGGGTTGGTGCCGGCCGAGGGAGCGGCCTGCGTCGCGTTGATGCGGCTCGAGGACGCGGCGAAATCCGCCGCCCCTGTGCTCGGTGTGATCCGAGGGATCGGATTGTCCAACGACGGACGTAACGAGGGCTTTCTCGTGCCCGCCCAGCACGGTCAAGAACTGGCTATGCGCAGGGCTTACCGATCCGCGTCGCTGCGACCTTCGACGATCTCGCTGGTCGAATGCCACGCCACCGGAACACCTGTGGGAGACGCGGTGGAAGTCCGCAGCCTCGCGGAGATATTCACCGAAGTCGGGCATGATCTGCCGATCGGATCCATCAAAGCCAATCTGGGTCATTCGTTGACCGTTGCCGGAATGGCGGGACTGCTGAAGGTGCTCGCGGCGATCGGCAGCGAAACGCTGCCCGCGACTGTCGATGCGGAACCGGCCATCGCGGACCTGTCCGGTACCCCGTTGCGCTTGCTCACCGAAAATATGCCGTGGACCGGTCGGCGCAGGGCGGCAGTCAGCACATTCGGCTTCGGAGGTAACAATGCCCATTTGATCGTGGAGGCCTACGACGCGCGCCTGATCCGTGCACCGCGCCGCCTCCCGCCCCCGCCGATACCCGAAGCGGTGGCCATTGTGGCGATGGGCGCCCGGGTCGGTACCGGAACCAGCGTGCGCGACCTCGCCGAAGCCGTGCTGTGCGGGAAAGTCGATCACGGGCCGAGTCGAGCCGTCGATGTCGACCTCGAAGGCCTGCGGTTCCCGCCGAAGGATCTGCGCGAGACGCTCCCGCAGCAGGTGATGATGATGGAGGCGGCGCGAGAAGCCGTTGCGAGCCGGCAGCTTCCGGCCGATCGCACGATGGTGTTGATCGGGATGGGCATCGACGCGGAGATCGCGCGATATTGTGCCCGAGCCAGACTCACGGCCGCCGGAGATTCCGCACGCGACTCCATCGGTGGTCCGCTCACGCCGGCGGGCGGCGTCGGCTGCATGGCGAATATCACCGCCAACCGGCTCAACTGGTTGTTGAACTTGACGGCCCCCGGGTTCGCTGTCTTCGCCGAGGAATCCTCCGGCCTCATCGCCCTCTCGCTGGGCAGCCGCGCAGTGGCCTGCGGCGAAGTCGACTACGCCCTTGTCGGTGCGGTCGATCTGTCCTGCGAACCGATACATCGCCAGGCGCTTCGCGAGTTGGGCCGCGGCGACGATCCGGGCGACGCCGCCGTCGCGTTGCTCTTGCGGCGGCACTCCGATGCGATCGCCGACGGCGACGAGGTGATCGCGCTGCTCGACCCGGAGGATCACCCATCCGCCCAAGCAGTGCCGGGGCTGCGCATCGGCGAGCACCGAGGATCGGATGACAGCACGCCCGCCGCGTTCGATCCTGCCGATTTGTTCGGCAACGCACACGCTGCTCAGGCGATGGTGTATGTCGCCGTCGCCGCACTGGCCCTACGACACCGAACCGTTCCCACAGCGGGAGCCCTGGCTGACCCATTACTCGGCGAACCCCGTGCCGTGGTTGACATTCACCCGCTCGGAGCCCGGCCCACCGCGGTGACCCTCCGGTCCGCGGCTCCCGCACCTGGGCTACGTCCCGTGCCCCGGCTCCGTCTGTACTCCGGACAGAATCGCCGGGACATCGCCGCCGCTGTCGCATCGGACCGCGAATCCGGTGACGGGCCCGCACGTCTGGCTCTCGTGGATGACGGCACCCAGTCCTGGACCGCACTGCGCGACGCGACCATACGCTGGGCATCCGGCACCGGACCGCGTCCGCCCGGCAGTGCCTTCCGTGACGGCCCCCTTACGGGCGAGGTCGCCTTCGTCTACCCCAACGGGGCTGCGGCGTACCCGAAGATGGGGCACCACCTGATGTTGGCACTGCCCGACCTCATCGATGCTCTGCGCCGCAAGTGCGGTTCGATCGAGCAAACACTCGGGTGGGCCTACGCCGACCCGCCGGTGCCGAGGCACGGCTTGGATCAGAACTGCGCCGCAAGCCTGCTGGCCACCCTGCACACCACCATAATCCGCGACATCCTGGAAATCTCGCCCGCGGCAGCGCTGGGCTATTCCTCCGGTGAGAGCAGTGCCCTTGTCGCGCTGGATGTTTGGCGGGACATACCAGGCTTCGTCTCTCGCCTCTACGAGTCAAACCTGTTCACCCGGGAGGTATCGGGTGAACAGCGCATGATTCGCGAGCAATGGCGCCGTTTGGGCGCCGCGGACGAACCCTGGATCAACTATGTGGTGCCGGCCGACGCCGACCGCGTTCGGGCGGCCATCGCGGACGAGCCCGCAGCACACCTCACGGTGATCAATGCGCCCGGCTCGTGTGTAATCGGCGGCGCCCCCTCGGCCTGCGCCCGAGTGTTCGACCGGCTGGGAGTCGTCGACACCGCGATCGCCGTCGATTACGACTTCGCCGCACATACCCACCTCGTACAGCCGGTGCGCGGCGAGTGGCGACGACTGCACCATTGGCCGATGAACGCGGTGCCCGGCATTCGCTTCTACAGCGCCACGCTCAGCGAGCCCTACGCTCCCACTCCGCATTCCGCTGCCGAAGCATTGACCCGAATGGCTTTGCGCACCATCGACTTTCCCGCCATGGTCGAGCAAGCCTGGTCGGACGGCGTCAGAATCTTCATCGAACAGGGACCCGGGAGCACCTGCACCGGCTGGATCTCGCGGATCCTCGGCGACCGCGAACACCTTGCCGTAGCCGTCGACGGCAATCATCGCAACAGCGTGACGTCTCTGCTCCGGGCCGTTGCGCAACTTTTCGTTGCGGGCTTACCGATGAACATATCCAGGCTTTTCGACCGGCTGGGTGTCAGTGGTGAACCCATTCCCGGTGAGAACCGTCGTACGCTCCGCTTTCCCGCCCATCCTGCGCCAGTCCACCTCGGTGAACTTCACTCGACGCCTAGGGGTGCCGCACCGGTCGCTTCCTCGCCGATGACCGACCGTCCCGGCACCCACGAAGGTCTCGGACCGACGAACCTGCCCGGTCCGAAATACAACCGGGCAGAGCTCGAGCGGCTCGCCGGCGGCTCGATCGCCACCGTTTTCGGCGCGGCCTTCGCCGAGCAGGATCGCTACGAAAGACAAACCCGGCTGCCCACGCCGCCGATGCTGCTCGTCGACCGGGTTACCGGTATCGATGCCGAACCGGCCACCATGGGAACCGGAACCATCTGGACGGAAACCGAGATCGGTTGGGACGCCTGGTATCTCGACCCGGCCGGCCGGATGCCCGCAGGTCTGATGGGGGAGGCGGGCCAGGCGGACCTGCTGTTGATCAGTTGGCTCGGTATCGACCTGCTCAACCGGGGGGAGCGCGTCTATCGGCTCCTGGGCTGCGAACTGACCTACCACGACAGCCCACCCCTGCCCGGCCAGACTCTGCGCTTCGCGATCACCATCGACGGCCACGCCCAACTGGGCGGGGTCCGGCTGTTCTTCTTTCGCTACGACTGCCACGATTCAGAAGGCCGCCTGCGGATATCGGTTCGAAGCGCCCAGGCGGGATTCTTCACCGATGCCGAATTGGCCGCCAGCAGCGGCGTCCTATGGACCCCGGTGGACGGGCCCCCACCGACCGGGCCACTCGACCCGCCTACCCAGCTGCCTGAACTGAACTGTTTCGGCCCCGATGCCGTCCTTGCCTTCGCCGCAGGCCGACCGGCCGACTGTTTCGGTGCCGCGTGGGAACGGACTCGCGCACATGTGCGGCCACCGGCATTGCCGTCCGGTCGGATGCTGTTGCTGCGCGAAGTGACCGCCTTCGACCCGGCCGGCGGCCCACACCGGCGCGGCTACCTGCGCGCCGAACTTCCTCTCGAACCCGAAAGCTGGTTCTACCAAGGGCATTTCAAGAACGATCCCTGCATGCCCGGCACGCTCATGCTGGAAGGCTGCTTACAAGCCCTGGCCTTCTACCTCGCTGCGCACGGCCACACCATCGCCCGGGACGGCTGGCGCTTCGAACCGGTGACCGGGCGCGGCTATCGGATGCTGTGCCGCGGCCAAGCCACCCCGCACAGCCGACTTCTCGTGTACGAGCTGTATATCACCGCGATCAAGGCAGGGCCGGAACCCGAGGTCACCGCCGACGCACTGGTCAGCGTCGATGGCGTCAAGGCATTTCACGTGGGTGGGCTCGCGGTACGCCTGGTGCCGGACTGGCCGCTGGAACATTGGCAGCACGCGGCCCCCGCTGGAATACAGCAGCGCACCGCTACGCCGGTGCCGCCGCATACCCTCGGCGGGCTGGTCGGACACACTGAACAACACGCAGTCGCCGAAACCGATGGCGTCAGCTTCGGATACGCCGCACTGCTCGCCGCTGCTTGGGGTCGTCCGACCCATGCCTTCGGCCCCAGCCGTGCGGCGCTGGACGGCCCTCGGCGCACGCCCCGGGTTCCTGCCCCGCCGTTCCTGTTCATGAGCCGTATCGTCGAGGTCGACGGTCCTATCCAGGGGATGAAGCTCGCACACCGGGTTGTTGTCGAGTACGACCTTCCCCGCGAGGTCTGGTACCGCACCGGTGCCAATGCGATGCCCTTCTGTGTACTGCTCGAGGCCGCGCTGCAGCCATGCGGATGGCTTGCTCTGTATGGCGGCAAAGTTCCCGAGTCCGGTGCAGACCCGCTGTTTCGCAACCTGAACGGCACGGCGACGGTCACCGCGGAGGTTTCCGCTCGGGCGCGCATGCTGCGCACCGAGGTAGAACTCCTCGATCTCTCCCAAGCGGGCGACGTGGTCATCGAATCGTTCTCCGTCCGCGTCTACGCCGACGAGTTGCTCGTGCTGGACGCCACTACGACTTTCGGCTTCTTCCCACCCGGCGCGTTCACCCACCAGACCGGATTGGCGGTCTCGGCAGAGGAACGTGCGGCGCTGACCCAACGCTGCCCCGTAGCCGGACAAGTAACCAGCCGCCTCGAACGGTACTTCGCCGACAGCGCCCGCCGACTCACACCCATGCTGCGCATGCTCGATCGAATCACCGGGTACTGGCCTGAAGGCGGGAAATCCGGGCGAGGGAGGTTGCTGGCGGAAAGACGAATTGCCGCCGAGGACTGGTACTTTCGGGCGCACTTCTTCCAAGATCCGGTGCAACCCGGTTCTCTGGGACTCGAAGCCATGTGTCAGCTCCTGGAGTTCTACCTCATCGAATCGCAGACAGAGGGGCACCTGGCCGACCCACACTTCGAACCGGTGCGGATCGGTCAACCGATCATCTGGAAGTACCGCGGACAAGTCGTTCCCACGGACATGCTGGTGACCATCGAAATGGAAATCACCGAGACCGGAACAGACGCTCGGGGCCGATTCGCAACGGCCGAGGCATGGCTATGGGTGGATGGCCGACGTATCTATCACACGCCACAGATCGGCACCCGACTTGTTGTCGGTTATCCGCGGTAAGTGAAGCGCCGACGCCCTTCTATATGCGCACTCGGCGGGACTCCAGCGATTGGCGTGATTATCGGTGCGGCGAAGATTGTTGCCGCAGAATAGGGTTCAACCGCATTTCGATCCTTGTGCCGGTAGCGTCGGTGTGGACGGTGACCGAGGTCATCAGGGCTCGAATCAAATCCAATCCGCGACCGCGGATCTGTCCGCCTGGACTGTCTTTCGGCTTCCAGTGTCCGTGATCGGCGACTGTCACTCGAATATCGCTATCGGTCAGCGCACCTTCGATGCGGACGGAGCCGGGTGCGTGGCGGTGACCGTGCTCGACGGCATTGGTGACCGCTTCGCTGACGGCGAGCAGTACGTCATAGGTTTGCGCTGAGTCGATTCCGCAGCGGTACAGCCAATCCCGCACCACTTCGCGCACCTCGGCGATCCGGTCAGCTCGGGCCGGCACTCGGAACTCGCGTAGGTCCGGGTGACAGATGATGTTTCGCTCTGTCGAATTCATCGCCTTTGCTCCTCCCATGCTTGCTGGTCGGTGGCCACTCCTTCAGGTCCTACCCAACCGGTCGCATCGCACACCAATGCTCGGCATTTGCGGTCACCGACATGGCGGTCCTCGTGCTGGGACACTCGGCAGTCACCGCCGGGCCTTCCGCGCCCATTCCCGACCGGCTCGACGACGCAAATGGCATGGAGATTGCTTGCCTGGCGTTCTACGGTGAGCCCTCGACACTGTCACGTTTGCGAGTGCTTTCGCTGTTGGCTGGCTCCTTGTCGACCCGGGTGCCTGCGAGATAGCCGGCAATGATGCCGAGCAGGGTATAGGTGGCGGTCTTCACCTCGACGTCGATTTCGAGGACGGCCAGTAGCAAGGCGAAACCCGCCACACTGACCAGGCCGTACATCTTGACCAGGGTGGGGGACAGGCCGCGCTTGTTTTTGTTGGTGGTCAGGGCTCGCGCCAAAACGATTCCTGCCAGAACCACCGTGATAAAACCGCAGATGACCAGCACTTCAGTTAGCTCGGACATTGAACGCAACCTCCAATGTGGCGCTCCCCGCAGCAACGGGACGGCGACCCGACAGATATCGAGCAGCCCACTCTGTATGTCGTTGACGCCGACCACAGTGTTGCGCGCATTTCGCCGGAAAGCGCCCAGCGCAGACCCATCATGAATTCCGTTGCGGGTCGACGTTCGACGCGCACCGGAATTCGAGCTTCCAGCCCGGGAAAAGCCGTTTCCGGACTCAGCGATGCTTGGCACCCGGCCGTGGCCGGGTCCTCGTCGCGGGCTGCGGGTCCGGCGGACGAGAGCGACCGGCGAGGGCCGCGGACCACAGGACGACGGCGAAAACCGTGTACAGCACGGCCCAGGGCAGCCAGCCCCAGCCGGCCGCGGCCGCGCGCACGAGGCAGTAGATCGTCAGCCCGGGCAGGAGCACGCACGGCGTGAGCACCACCAGCACTCCGGCGCCGACCAGACCCCACGCCCCGCGGCCACCGATGGTGCCGAACGCGAGGCGATCGACGCCCGCGATCGCGTCCAGCCGGGACTGAAGATGCTCCAGCCGACGCTGATTCAGGGTCGCCGCTTTGCTCATCACCACAGCCAAGGTCACGAGCACCCAGATCGGTAGCGGCACGAGAGCCACTCGGAAACCCTGGAACGTCAGGGGATGGTTGGCGATCGCGGTGATCATGACGCCGGTGAAGGCGAAGACGATGGTGTACACGGCCACCACCCCGGCCTGCACCGCGCTGTCGCGCTGCATCGCCGCCGCGTAGAGCGCGGTAAGGGCGGACAGGCGCGCCGCCGGATCCCCCTGAAGCCGTGCCTCATCCACCCTTATATTGAATCCGAGCCCTTACGGGCAGGCAAGAGACGAACGGGGCCGGTACTTAGGGGCTCACGCCTGCTTTTGCCCCTGGGCGTCGGTACCGCAGGTGAGAAGCAGCATCCGGAGCGTCGATGCAGTCGTCGAACCCGTTGTGGCTGTGCGGTTTTCGAGGAATGCGGCACTTTCGATTGCTGCACATCCGCTCCTCAAAAGCCCATCGGTGCAGTGAGGTGCGGCGCGCCCGGGAGAGGGGTATGCGGCCATATCGGTGGTCTCGGGGTGTGCTCGAGCGAGAATTTCGCTATGACCCATTCGATCAGTCGTCGGGGATTCATCGGTCACGCTGGGACAGCGCTGGGTGTGGGGCTTTTCTGTGCCGCGGGGACTGCGGGCGCGCAACCGCGGTCGCTGCTGCCCGAGGTCGGGCAAACATTCGACCTGAGCCTCAACGCGTTCGGTGCCACGCTCGTCGTCGACCTGCCCCCGCCGCTGCCGGCGCTGAACTTCATCGGCTCGCGCGTGGTGGAAGTGGTTCCCGGCGGTTCCGATCATGTGCGTCTGCGAGTACTGCACTTCATCGTCGAAGCAGCGCACCCGCTGTTCGGGAAGATCGTCATGCGAGCGCCCGAGGACGATCCCGGCTCCGGTAGCGTCCTGAAGTCGGTAGCGGGTGGTCGGCTGGTCGAGACCTGGCAGCAGGACATCACCATCACCTTCGAGAAGTGTGGTGACTGTGCCGGCCCCTTCATTTTCCGGACTCGCCGACCGGGGCAGTGGAGCGCGGAATTGGCCGAGTTCCCGCCTCCGCCGCAGGGCATGCACGCCGACGGCTCACCCACCGGCGGGGTTTCGTACCGACTGAGCCGGTCGCTGCATTTCACCGCCGTCCGCGACACGGCGTGCGAGCCGTGTCCGTTGTCGACACCGATGCCCGGCGGGTCGGGTGACTACGCGATCCTGGAAAACCTCGACTTCCATCAGGGAAACGTGCCGCGATAGCGAGCGAGCACCGAGCCCGGCGAACAGGCCGCGTCATAACGATCAGGGTTGGCAGCGGGTGAGTATTCACCAGGTCTGCTCTTCGGTCGGTGGCGTCGTGATCGCCGTGCCGCGCAAGGTGATTCCCTGCGCGGTCTTCTCAACCATCCGACCTAGGATCGGACGGTGACGACGACAGCGATACCGACGAAGAATGTCGGCCCGAGAGCCAGTGATGGGATGGCACAAAGTCATCGGCTGCTGCACGCGTTCGTCGCCCGCTTTCCGGGCGACGAGTTTGAGCAATGCACGGAAATGCCGCGATCCACGCGTCTCGAACCGCGGGCTGGAGCAATTCTTCACCGCGGCACCGGCCGTGGTGGGCGATTAATGCAGGCGTTCGAGACCTGCTGGTAAGGCCACGCCGATCGCCGATTGCTGGCCCTTGAAGACTCCGCCAACGAGTTGAGGTCTGCGGTTCGCCGCCAGCATGAGCGACCACCACTCTCGCCTGCACTGGGTTCGCGAGACCGCCGACCCCACAACCGGAGGCGGTGATGACCCAGAACGGGCTGCTCGAGTGTGTTCAGCGACATACGGATGCGCAATCGCCGGGGATGCGAGGGTACAGTCGGCTGGCTGCTCAGCCCGTGCCGGACCGGGCGCTGCGGCCTGAGGTTTCTCGTCGTGTTCCGGCGAGGGGATGGCATGACCAGTACGCGGGAATCATCCGAGCTGAGCGCGGAAGCGGCGGAAACCGGAGAGCGTGTCGCGCGGATTCGGCGGCGGCTGGAGCGGTTGATCGGGATCGCGGCGACCGAGGGAAACAAGCTGACGCCCTTGCGCAACGGCGACGAGATCTTCGCGGCGATGCTGGCCGGGATCGCCCGAGCCGAGCACACGGTGGACATGATGACGTTCGTGTACTGGAAAGGTGACATCGCCCGCCAGTTCGCGGAGGCGCTCGCGGAACGGGCGGCTGCCGGAGTGCGGGTGCGGCTGTTGCTCGACGGGTTCGGCAGCCGGCTGATCGAGGCCGAGCTGCTGCAACGGATGGATCGGGCCGGGGTGAAGGTGGCGTGGTTCCGTAAGCCGCTGTATCTCTCGCCGCTGAAACAGAATCACCGCTGCCATCGCAAAGTGCTCGTCGTCGACGAGGAGACAGCGTTCACCGGCGGGGTGGGGATCGCCGAGGAATGGTGCGGCAACGCCCGCAACGAGCACGAGTGGCGGGACACCCACGTCGAGGTGCGCGGCCCGGCCGTGGACGGCATGGCGGCCGCGTTCGCGCAGAACTGGGCGGAGTGCCACGACGAACTCTTCGACGACCGGGATCGATTCATCGACCATCGCCCGCAGGGTGATGCCATCGTGCAGGTGGTGCGCGGCTCGGCCAGTTTCGGCTGGCAGGACATGCAAACCCTGCTGCGCGTGATGCTGGAGTCGGCCGAGGAACGTTTCCGGCTGGCGACCGCGTATTTCTCCCCGGACGCGTTTTTCATCGAGTTGCTGTGCGCCACCGCCCGGCGTGGGGTCGAGGTGGAGATCCTGCTACCCGGGCCGCACACCGACAAGCGGGTCTGTCAGCTGGCCGGACAGCACTACTACGAAGAGCTCGTCGCGTGCGGCGTGAAGATCTACCAGTATCAGCCGACGATGATGCACGCCAAGGTGATCACCGTCGATCGCGTCGCCACGCTGATCGGCTCGACCAATTTCAACCGCCGCTCTCTCGACCACGACGAAGAGATCATGCTCGCGGTCCTGGATCAGGAGTTCACCGCGACCCTGGACGGGCACTTCGACGAGGATGTGGCGGTGAGTGATCCGATCCGAGCCGGCCGGTGGCTGCGGCGCTCCGTCGCGCAGCGGGCGCGCGAGCTGGCCGTCCAGCCCATCCGACGGTTTCTGTAGCCGGGCCCTCACGTGTAGCGAGTGGCGAGCGCGGCGGCGCGTTCGCGCAACGCGTCTCGCAGCCATTGCGGCGCAAGAGCTTTCGCGTTGCCGGCGAGCTGCCACAGCGCCCATTCGGCGTGCCTGCGGTCTTGGAAGCTCACCTCGAGCCGCAGCCGGCCGTCCGGGTCGGTCTCTTCGGCATGGACGGCCAGCGCGGTGCCCACCAGTTCGGCTCGCTGTGCCGGGTTCACGCGGAGTAGCACGGTCCGCACCGACCGGCGCAATCACCGGCCTCTCGCCGGTGACAGCCCTACCGCCGAGATCCAAGCGGCTTTGCGCCGAGAACATCTCACCGCCAAACCAGGGTCTGTCTCGAAGTGGCTGATGGGCGTCCTCGACAAACCCTCGACGTCAAGACACCATCAGAAGCGCTTGATGAGGGTGTTGCGATGACCGCCTGAGCCTGCACCGATGTGCGTGTAGCGGTGGGCTTTCGGTTGTGACACAGGGAAGGGCATCTGGCCCCAGTGAGTGAGCATTCACGGCGACTTCAATCGAAGGCGCCGCCTGGCACGGCCGGATTCGGTACTGTCGCTTCGTGTCAGACCGGGAGAAGCCTGTGCGTCTCAGGGGCGTATCACGCTGGCGGTCAACGACACTCGTAGTGGTCGGTGCCGGCGGCACCGGTTTCGGCGCGGCCGTGCTCTCGGGGGTAGAGGCTAACTTCTCACAGCCCTTGGCGACGCTGCTCGCAGGCGCAGGGGTGCTCACCGCAGGAATCTTGACCTACGTCAATGGCCAGCGCACCCGCGATCAGGCTGAAGCACATCACAACGAAGAGATGATTCGTGAGCGTGAGCGCCACACTCACGACACTGAGCGGGCGCGGGAAGCAGCGCTGTGGGAACGGTTCGGAGCAGCGGCAGCCCAGCTAGCCGACAAGTCCGCGGCGATTCGTATCGCCGGGGTGTACGCGATGGCCGGTGTCGCCGATGAAAGGTCCGGGTCTCACCGCCAGCAATGCATCGACGTGCTGTGCGGCTATCTGCGCCTGCCCTACGATCCGGAACAGGGCGGATCCGGTCGCACCAAATTGGTGACCAAGACCTCCGGCGCCGATGGAGACGAGCAGGAAGAACACACCGAATACCGGCAGAACGATCGTGAAGTGCGCCAGACTATCGTCCGCGTCATTACCGACCACCTACGACCGACGGCTGAACATAGCTGGTCGGCCAACGATTTCGACTTCCGCACCGCGCACCTCGAAGATGCCAACTTCAGCGCCGCGACCTTCTCCGGCACCGCCCAGTTCTATAGCGTGACCTTCTTCGGTCCGGCATGGTTCGGCGGAGCGACCTTCTCGGGGGACGCCCGCTTTAAAGCTGCTACCTTCTCCGGGACCGCTCAGTTCTATGGCGCGACCTTCTCCAGCATTGCCCTTTTCGAGAGGACGAGGTTCTCTCGCGGCGCCCGGTTCGACGGCGCTGTGTTCTCAGGACCGGCGATTTTTACGAAGGCGGACTTCGGAAACCAGACGATTTCGTTCGCCGATCCAAGGCAGTGGGGGCCACCAGCGCCGACATTCGACTGGGACAAGGACCCCACGCAAATGCCCGCCAATGTGGAACCGCATAGTTGGCCGCCAACCGTGAGCACACCACCCCTGGCTGGAGACGGGCGGTCGACGGCGGCCTGATCGAGGAGAGTCACGCCTGATCAATCCGCGCTGATTGCCGAGCAACGCACTCTTGCGCCGCTGATCGCGCCGTTCGAAACGGCCACGTGGCGCTGTTGAAATCAACTAACCTACCGAGTCGAAAGTCGTTCGTCTGCTGCGTCTTTCAAGGCGACTGCTTCAATGAAGGCGATGTCGCCGACTGCAGCGGGCGACTTGTTGCGGTCATGCGCTTGCCACCTTCGTAGATCGTCGATTGGTGAATAGTCGGCCAATGGACGGACGGGCGGTCGCACGGTGTCGAGAAGGATCGGAAGGACTTCGAGGTCACCGAAGATGTTGTCGAGGTCTTTTCGGGCCCGGGTTTCGAGGTAGAACACCGTGACGAGATGGACGGCGGCAGTGGAGTCATCCATGGTCGCCTGGTCAACAGCTGGGTCAGTTCGAGTGTTGTGCGCTGCTTGAATGCGGCTGATTCACCTGATCGTGTCGGCAGTCGGCCCAAATCCGCGGCGAGACCGTAGTCGAGAAGTCGGTGCGGCGCTTCGTTGGTTGTGGGCAGGCCCACGCGATCACGGAAGCGCTTGTCGGCGTGGGTGAACCACGGTCGACGCCAACTGGTCGGTGAGCGCCAAGTAAGTCAGCTGGTACCCCAGTCGTCGCCGGACATGGTCACGAAGCGCGTACTCGCTGATGGTGTCGACATCTGCACCAGCAGCCCGCAGAAAGCCCAAAGAAACGCCCTCGTAGTAGTCGTCATCGATCGCTCTGCACCGAGTTGAGGGCATTCGGGACAGAGACGTGTGGGGCGATCGCCGCACGGTCAACATCGCCGCTGTAGTCCACTGGCCGACTACGGCGGAAAAGCCGCCGGGTCGACCTTGCGTGCCGCAGCTAGAAGCTGGACCAGATGCGCGGTGGGATGCCCCTCTGGAGGCAGTCGACAACAGTTGATGAGCCGAAGTCTCTCCGCTCAGTCCCCAGACGGGCTAGTAATCCGCCGCATATTGTCATCGACATCCCGTGTAAGCGGGTGCTCGGCGCCTAGCACCCGCACACAGTCGATTAGGACCGCCTCGAGCAGGGGAATCGCCTCGTGCACTCGCCCCGCTGCCCGGTAGGCCAGGGCGAGGTGGTTGCGGCTGGTCAAGGTTTCAGGGTGCTCGGTGCCCAGCACCCGTGCGCGGTCGGTGAGGACCGCCTCGCACAGGGCGATCGCCTCGTCCACCCGCCCCGCCACCCTGTAGGCCTCGGCGAGGCTGTGGCGGCTGGTCAAGGTCTCAGGGTGCTCGGTGCCCAGCACCCGCTCGTAGTCGGTGAGGACCGCCTCGTACAGGGCGATCGCCTCGCTCACCCGCCCCGCCAGCCGGTGGGCGACGGCGAGGTCGTGGCGACTGGACAAAATGGACGGGTGTTCGGCGCCCAGCACCCGTGCGCGATCGGTGAGGACCGCCTCGTACAGGGCGATCGCCTCGGTCACCCGCCCCGCTTCTTGGTAGGCGCCGGCGAGATGGTTGCGGCTGGTCAAGGTCTCAGGGTGCTCGGTGCCCAGCACCCGTGCGCGATCGGTGAGGACCGCCTCGAGCAGGGCGATCGCCTCGTGCACCCTTTCCGCCACCCGGTAGGCGAGGGCGAGGTTGTGGCGGCTGGTCAAGGTAGTCGGGTGCTCGGTGCCCAGCACCCGCTCGGTATCGGTGAGGACCGCCTCGTACAGGGCGATCGCCTCGGTCACCCGCCCCGCCAGTAGGTAGGCGCCGGCGAGGTCATGTCGACTGGACAAAATGGACGAGTGCTCGGCGCCCAACACCCGCTCGTAATCGGTCAGGACCACCTCGAGCAGGGCGATCGCCTCGTGCACCCGCCCCGCTTCTCGGTAGGCCAGGGCGAGGCTGTGGCGGCTGGTCAAGGTAGACGGGTGCTCCGCGCCCCGGAGCGTGGACAATTTTGCGGCGGTGCGTTCTCCGCGTTCGATGGCCGCGGCCAGGTTCGTACCCGACCGTGCGGAATGCCATACAGCAGCGGCCAGTGATGCAAGAATGGCGGCGGCTGTCTCGATGGATATCGCACGGTCATCGAGGACCGACCACGTGTGGTCCAGATGTGCGGTGGTTTCGGCGACCACCCCGGCATCGAGGGCAGTTTGCGAGTCGTAACGCACGTCCGGCCACAAGATGTCATCGGCTGATCGGGCTGTGGCGTCGAGGGTTTCGTCGTCGGTGAGCCGGTACTCGCGCACAGCGCGGGCGGTGAGGCGGTGCATGACGATCCGGTCGCCGGTGCCGGTGAGGATCGACAGATTGCGGCAGATGTCGATGGCATCAGCGACAACGCCATCGTCCCCGGGGGCGAGTCGGTTCACGGTGTCGATCCGGACGCCCTCGGGGGCCAGGATCGCGATGACTCGCAACAACAGATCAATGACGGGACCGCTGGTGTGGTCCATGGCCGCGTCGATGGCTTCTCGTAGCGCCGTGTCCACGGGGAGGGGGTAGTCGCTGCCGGCGTGTCTCGGCAGGCCCTCGGCGAGGGTTCGAATGCGCAGGAACTCGCTGTAGTCGCCGAAGGTGCGGAATCGGGTGGAGCGCTGGGTGATCGTCGCGGCCGCGACCGCCAGCCCCAGGGCGTGATCGCCCAGGAGGTCGGCGAGTTCGCCGGCGCCGGCGGGATCGTTGCGGGCGGTGCGGGTGCTCAGGTAGCGCACCGATTCGGCGCGGGTGTAGGTGCTGACGTGTACCTGTGTGCCGATCACCGCGAACCGGTGGTCAGTGGTGGTAATCAAGGTTTGCGTGGCTCGGGTGGGCCGGTACTGCGCGATCAGGTCGGGATCGACCGCGTTGTCGAAGATCAGCAGATGCCGGCCCGGCCGGTCGTTCAACGCCCGCACCACCGCCCGCGCCGAGGCTGGGGTGTCGCCATCGGGATCGGCGACACCGAGAACCAAAGCGAGACGGTGGAGTTCGGCTTCCAGGACTTCTCTTGATTCGGCGTTGGACCAGACCACAACCCCCGCAACGGGCTCGGCCAGCCGTCGACGCGCGTAGGCGGCGGCGAGCTGGGTTTTGCCGATGCCGCGCAGTCCGGTCAGCGAACACAACGAGTCCTGAGTGTCGGCCTGGAACGCGCCGGCGATCTCGTCCAATGTGGCTCGCTCGACGAAACACGGTGAGGCGTCAGGGAAGTCACCGACCCGCAGTAACTGTTCGGTCAGGTCCTCGCGTACTGCCTGGTTCAGGATCTGGATGGCGACGTTCCCGCCGATCACCGAACCGTGCATGTGCACCGCGACCGGCCCGGCGCCAAGGGGCTCAGCGCCGTCGGGGCTGCTGCCGGTGGAGTGTGGGTCGGGACCGGCGGTTCCCGCCACACTCACCGAGGGTGTGGCGACTCCCCTGCGGTGATGTCGGAGGCATTGAAATCCTGCGCGATCTTCGCCCCGTGCAACCGTATCCCGATATCGGAGCCATGGACCCGGTCCGCGTTGAACGACCCACCGACCTCGAGATCGGTCAAATCCATACCGATCCGCTCGAATACCTCAGGGGTGTGCTCACCGACCGTGTCGATGAGGCGCTGCGCGGCCTCGCCCAACTCCTCATCGGCCCCCGCACCCGCATCGGTCAGGTCCTCAGCGAGTGAGTCCCTTTTGGCCTCGGAGTCTGGACGCCGTTCCACCCCGGAGACGTCCACCCCTGGATAGCGGCTGGCCAAAATCTGTTTCAGGCCCGCGTAGGCATCGGTGACAGCGAGTTTGGCTGCCTCGGTCAACCCCGCACCCGCCCCCGCCGCAGCCAACGCCACCGCAGCCGTCACGACCGTCACATCCATACATACCCCTCCCATGATCCGCGCCAAGCCGCGAAACCGCTGTCCCCGATGGTATTCGAGGGCCGCCGCCGACAAGGACGATTCGGCCCCGGAACACGCGGTAATGCCTGCGGGCTCAGGCGGACCGAAGCGGCCAGCACGGGACTACTGAAGATCGACGGGCCGAGGTCTCAGCGCCGGCGACGCACTGAACGTCCTTCTATGCCCTTGGTCTCAATGGGTCAGCGCAACACACTGGAATCTCCTGGTGAGGAACGGATGTGATGCGCAATGGCCTCGAGTAGACCGCTGTCGGAGACGAGAACCCCGTTGACCGAGGCTCAGGTCGAGGAGGTGTGGCAGCGGTGGCGGTCCGGGCAAGCGATCAAGGTTCTTGCTCGAGAAATGCGCCGGCACCCTTCAACGGTGCGCGACCTACTCAAACGCTGCGGCGGAGTCCGGCCGGCTCCTCGCCGCCGCAGCGAGTTGCGCCTGAGTTTGGATGAGCGAGAAGAGATCTCGCGAGGATTGGCCGCGGGGGACTCGCTGCGCAGTATCGCCCGCCGCCTGGGTCGAGCGCCTTCGACGATCTCGCGTGAGGTCGCTGGGCGCGGCGGTCGTTTCGCTTACCGGGCCTTGCCTGCCGATCAGGCGGCGTGGGCTCGGGCGACGCGACCGAAACCGACCAAATTGTCCCGGAATCCAGTATTGGCGGCGGTGGTGGCCGAGAAACTCGCTGCGAGGTGGTCGCCGCAGCAGATCGCGGGC
The DNA here is from genome assembly GCF_017875645.1 of Nocardia goodfellowii. NCBI lineage: Bacteria > Bacillati > Actinomycetota > Actinomycetes > Mycobacteriales > Nocardiaceae > Nocardia > Nocardia goodfellowii. Next base: position 4,851,294 of record NZ_JAGGMR010000001.1, read on the forward strand.
TGGCTGCGGCGAAATCCGCAGTCCAGCATGGGTTATGTGTCGCACGAGACGATTTACCGGGCGTTGTTCATCCAGGCTCGTGGCGAGCTGCGCCGCGAGTTGACCCGTTATCTGCGCACCCACCGGGCCATGCGCCGCCCGAAGGTCAAGCGTGAGCCCGACGGCCGCGGTCAGCGCCGCGGTGTGCTCAATATCGCTGAACGCCCTGCCGAGGCTGCCGATCGAGCCGTTCCCGGGCATTGGGAAGGCGATTTGGTGTTCGGGCGTGGCATGTCTCCGGTCGCCACCCTGGTCGAACGGTCCACCCGGTTTCTGCTGCTGGTCGCTCTGCCCGAGGGCAAGCGCGCTGATCTGGTCGCCGACGCGTTGGCGGCCCGGATCCTGACCCTGCCTGATGCGTTGCGGCGGACCCTGACCTGGGACCAAGGCTACGAAATGGCCGAACACGCCGCGTTCACCGTCGCCACCGGCGTCCCGGTCTACTTCTGCGACCCGAAAAGTCCGTGGCAGCGCGGCAGTAACGAGAACACCAACGGGCTGCTCCGCCAATACCTTCCCCGACATCTCGACTTCCGCACCTATAGCCAGTCCGACCTGGATGCGATCGCCGACGAACTCAACGGACGCCCTCGACAAACCCTCGGATTTCGCACACCATCAGAAGCACTCGAAGAGGTGTTGCGTTGACCGCCTGAGCCCGCACCGCGATCCGCGCGATCCCGAGGCCGCGGCGCCGGCCGGACGAACGCACTGATCTCTCGAATTGAGCATGCTGCACCTACGCCAGCTGGGTAAGCAGCTCCGATTTCACCCGCATCGTGTGAGCAACCCTCTCGATGCCGGTCCTACGGTGACCGGATGGGCAGTGTGCTGGGCGATCTACTCCCGCTGGCGGTAGGTGTGGCGATCTCGCCGATTCCTATTGTCGCCGCCATCTTGATGATCCTCTCCCGCAACGCAGCCGGCTCCGGCACCGGTTTCGCGCTCGGGTGGGTCTGCGGCATCGCCGTGGTCACCATCGTGTTCGTGGCACTGTCGGGGATGCTCGGTGGCTCCGGCGATCGGCAGGCGTCGACCGCCGGGTCCTGGATCAAGGTCGGCTTGGGTGTGGCGCTGTTGGCGCTGGCCGCCGCGCAATGGCGGCGGCGCTCCGACACCGACCCGCCGGGGTGGATGCGGGCCATCGACAGCTTCACGACCATCAAGGCCGCGGGCTTGGGAGTGCTGCTGTCGGCGGTGAATCCCAAAAACATGCTGCTGTGCGTCTCGGCGGGTGTGACGATCGGGTCCAGCGACCTGGCTACAGGCGAGAAAGCCGTTGCCGTAGCGGTTTTCACGGTGCTGGCGGCGGCCAGCGTCCTGATGGTCGTGCTGAGTTACGCCGTGGCGGCCGACCGGCTGCGCGAAAGCCTCGACCGGACCCGACAGTGGCTGCAGGCCAACAACCACGCTGTCATGGCGATCGTGCTGCTGGTGATGGGCGCGGCGGTGATCGGCAAGGGGATAGGTGGTTTGTGACGGGCGGACCGGTCACTTCCGTCGCGTCGCGATCGCTCGCGGACGGCGTTTGCGCAGCATCAGCACTCCTGTCAACCATCCGATCGCGAACATCACCAGCAGAATCAACCACATCGGGGACCGAATCGAGATCAACAGGAGCTCGATCTCCACCTTGTCGCGGTTCTCGAAGAAGAAGATGACGGCAACAGCGGTCAACCCCAACGCCAACCATTGATTGAGCGAGAGCCTCGACAGCGGCGACGGCTTCTTCGTCGACTGGTCCATCGCTGGTCTCCTCGCGGAACCCCGCCCCTCGAACGGATTGCCGGCGCTGCTGGTCACGCCAGCGCCTTGGCTTTGAGCTGGTCGAACTCCTGGGCGGTGATCGTGCCCTCGGCGAGAAGCCGCTTGGCGTCGGCAATCTGCGCGGCCGGGCTGGTTCCCGCGGTGTCGCGGATGTAGTCGGCTTGGGCAGCCTGGAGCTGCTCGACCTCGGCTGTCGAGCGCTGCCGCATTCCCTCGCCACGCACGATCAGATACACCAGCGAGGTCAGCAACGGCAGCAAGATCAGGAACAAGATCCACAGCGCCTTCACCCAGCCCGAGGTCCCTCGGTCCCGGAACAGATCGCCGATGATGTAGAACAGCAACAGCAGGTAGGCGATGAACGCGAAACTCACCACGACCAGCCAAATCGCTTCCCAGAACGACATAACACACCTCGATTGCGTCGGACGGATGTCACCCCAGGGGGCGACGAATGCCGTCACGGTATTCCGCAGATCGGGGGAGCAGGCTCACCCGATTCGGGTGAAGAACGCCTACATCATCACCTCTTACCGATGGATAGCCGAGCTGTCGCTAGCGGCAATAACCTGTCGAATCTGCGATGCATTTCGAAACGGCGGCGATTTGCTCTTGCGTTTCGCAAATTCTTCCGGCACATCGGCTCGGACACTATGGTTTGAGGGCATTGCGGCCATCATCTGTCTCGGGTGAGGTTCCAAACAGTCGAAAGCAGTCATTCCGGGCCGATAATGCGCTAGAGCAGGTAGTTCACTGCCAAACCGCTGCAGGAGATACGGTGTCCGTTTCGCAGAGCTTCAGCCCGCAACAGCATCGTGATCACGTGCCGGCAAGCCCGCCCGGCCTCCCTCGACTGGCCTTTCCACCCATCGACCGCAGCGACCTGATAGCTGCCTTGGATGCTGCGGTCAGCAATCGGGCCGGCCCTGTGCTGATCATTTGCTCCCCGGTCGGAACCGGGAAAACGGTGCTCTTGACGGAGTGGCTGGCGCGACAATCCAGCGGGGCTTTCCCCGGCGGTTCGGCCTGGCTCGGCCTCACCGAAGGCCGACCGGCCACCACACTCTGGCACCGCCTGAGCGAGTCGCTCAACCTGCCCGCTGCCGCCCACGCACCCTTGACCACCCCGCTGACCGAAGCCGCCGAGCTGGCCGAGCAACTCGCCGAGCGCGCGTTGCCGACGCTGCTGGTCATCGACGATGCCCATCTGGCCACCGATCCGGTGACCCTCGCCGGGCTGGAACACTTTCTGGTACACGCACCGGATTGCTTGACCACCGTCCTGGCCGCACGTTTCGAACCACCCATTCGCTGGCATCAACTCGCGCTGAGCTCGCGCCTGCGCAGGTGGACGGCCGAGGACCTGGCGTTTTCGCCCGCCGAGGTAGCGCAGATCTGCCGCGAACACGACTGTGCGCTCGACGATTCCGGCATCGCGCTGCTCATGAGTCTGACGCGCGGATGGGCGGCGCTGGTACGGATAGCCGCCCTCTACCTCGCGGCACGATCCGAGCCTCCGGCCGCGGCACTCACTGCTCTGGCTCGCCTACCGAACGCGGTGTCGGACCTGCTGACCGGCGAGCTCATCGACACGCTCCCGCCCGGTATACGGATGTTCCTGACCTACACCAGCGTGCCCGACGAGTTCACCGAGCCACTGGCCGACGACTTGATCGGCGGCGGCTCCGCGCAATGGCTGCACGAGCTCGCCCGCCTGAACTACCCGCTGATGAGCGTCGTTCGCAACGACGAGCTCTGGTACTCCTATCATCCGATGCTGCGCGCCTACTTCCGCGCCGAACTCAACCGGCTGGGCCCAGAGGTCGCAAACGAACTGCACTCGCACACGGCGCTGTACTTGGGCTCGATCGGCGAGGCCGCCGACGCACTACCGCACCTTTTGAACCTGCCGAACCGGGAACCACTGCACGACTTTCTCGCCCAGCATGCCCTGAGCGTCATCCTCGACGGTCGAGGGACCGAACTGTTCGAGGGGCTGGCTACCCTGGACGCGACCCTCCTCGCGGACCCATTCATCCAACTGCTTCATGTCGCCGACGCGCTGAGCCGCGCCGACGTTCCCACCGCCCGCGCCCACTACGATGCGATGAAACCCGCACGCGCGCAACCGAGTTCGCTGGTCTCCGCAGATATACGCGCCGTCCTCGCCGCCGCGGTGACCGCCGAACTGGGGCTGGCCACCGCCACCCGCCCGGAACGGCCCGACGTCGAAAACTCGGCGCCCACTGGACAACCCGACCTGGATTGCTACCTCGCCGTCGAAACGGCTACGACGCTGCTCGCGCGCGGGGAACTCCACGAGGGTGAACGCCGACTACGCGCAGCGCTGGCCGCCGCGGATCTGCGCGCTCATCCCCGACTACGGCTGCGCGTACTCACCCGCCTGGCCATGGCCGCCGCGCTCGCCGGCACGCTCACCACCCTGCGTGAACGCGGCGAAGCCGCACTGGCATTCGCCCGCCAGCACGATCTGAGCGCTGCGTGGGAAGCTGCCCACGCCGCCGCTCTCACCGTGATGGGCGCCTATCTGCAGGGGGAGGCGCAACACGCGTCCGACCTCGTCCCGCCGATCCACGCCGCGGATCGGCTCGGGACAGACCTGCTGGAGCCGGCCTCCGGGTCGCCCACGCAACTGGTCGCGATCCTGACGGCCACCGAGGACAACAGCGCCGCGGAACTGCTCAGGCAGCGGTTGTCCCGCCTGCTCGACACCCAACCGACGGCATTCAGTAGCGGATTGGTTCCCTTGGTTGTGTGGCGATTGCTGCGGGCGCGCGAAACCTACGAAGCGCAACTGCTCACCGACCACGCCCACGCCGTTTTCGGCGATACCCCTGAGATCGCTTTGGCCCGAGCGGCGCTCGCGGCTACGGCAAACCGGTCGCGCACGGTCCTGGATCTCGTTCGACCGTTGCTGGCCTCGTCCCCGCCCGCACACCCGGTCCACGAAGTCACCGCGTGGCTACTGCATGCCCGCGCCCACCACGAACTCGGCTGTGCGGCCAAGGCGCGCGAAGGGGTCGAAAGCGGGCTCCGCCGGGCGGCCGGCGAACAGATAGTGCGGCCGTTCTTGGACGTGCCCGGCGCATTGACGTTGCTGGACGCCTTCGCGGGCAGCTTCGGTCGCTACGACGGGTTTGCCGCCGCGCTGCGCCGACACCCACTGGTGCACAGAACATCCCAGCATCCGTCGCTGACCGACACGGAGTTGAAAGTGCTACGCCACCTACCGTCCGCACACTCGACACAACAGATAGCCGACGATCTCGGTGTCTCGATCAACACTGTGAAAACCCACCTGCGTGGCATCTACGCCAAGCTCGGAACCAACTCGCGGGTGCAGGTCCTGGCTGCCGCCCGCAGCAGCGGCCTGCTGTGACTACGCGCGGCCGACTTCACCCGCAGCGGATGAAGTCGCCTCCACGCCGGGAGAGCATTCTCGTGCCATGTGGGTGACCCAGGGCGAACAACGCGGACGGAAGCGAGGTCGACTACCGATGTCGGCGAAGTATCAGTTCGTTGTCGAGGGTGCGCTGTCCGAACGTGTGCTGGCCGCCTTCCCCGAACTGGAATCGGCCACCCGCGAAGCCACTACGGCACTGACCGGGACGGTCGCCGACTCCACTGCGATGCGCGGCGTCCTGGCCCGCCTCGACAACCTCGGGCTGACGCTGCTGGAGATGCGCCGACTACCGGAGTGAGGAGACCGCCGTGCAGCTGCTGGCGCCGCGAAGCCAACGGCGAACCCTCGACGAACTCGACGACCGGCTCGATTTCACCGCCGGTGACGTTCGCGCCAAGCGGTCGGCGTTCTGGATCATGCTCGCGTTGTCGAGTGTCATCGCGTGCTCGGGGGTTGTCGGTGACTCGACCGCGACGGTGATCGGAGCCATGATTGTCGCACCGCTGTCGGTCCCGATTCTCGGCATCGCGCTCGGAATCGCCACCGGCAGAGCCGCATTGGTAGGGCGCAGTCTGCTGCTGGTCGCGGCGGGCGTCGTACTTGTCATCGCGGTAGGCTTCCTCATCGCGCAGTTGCTGCCGAACCCGACGAACGTGCTGTCGAACTCCCAGGTACTCGGGCGGACCTCACCGAAACTGATGGACCTCACCGCGGCCCTGGCCACCGGACTCGTCGGAGTCATCGCGATGATCCGCCGCGACGTCGGCGACGTCTTGCCCGGGGTGGCGATCGCGATCTCGCTGGTGCCGCCTTTGGCGGTCGTCGGAGTCTGCTTGGGCTCGCATGCGCCGGCTTTGGCGCTGGGCGCTTTCGTGCTCTTCGCCTCCAATGTGGTCGCCATGGTCATCACCGCCACCGTGGTCCTCGTCGCGACCGGCTACGCTCACGACGCCGCACGGGATTCCGCCCGGCACGGCCGGTCCTACGCGGTGCTGGCCGCCGCATTGCTGCTGGTGGCCGCGCCGATGGCGGTCAATTCCCTGACCTCCCTGTGGGCCGATCGGGTGTCCGGTGCAGCCGCGGCATGGTTGCACGAGGTGCACGGAGCCGAGGTCACCGACGTCACCCTGCACAGTGACACCGCGACCATCCAGGTGCTGGCCCCCGGCGATCTGCCCGCTGTGGAGGACCTGCAACGCGAGGTCGACGACATCGTCCCGTGGAATCCGCGAGTGGTGATCGTGCATACCGTCGGCAGCAAGCTGGACAACAATTGACCAGGCGTGTTTTCACCCATTTCGGGTGAGGCTGGCCGCCGGGTAGCGGTGCAGGCTCTGGCTATGGCTGCGACACCGAAACCGGCATCCGAGTCCATCATTCGCCAGCACAAGGCGCTGCTCGAACAGTTGCCGTTCTCCGATACCCAGGACTTCGACGACGCGACGCGCGGGTTGATCGCCCGGCGCACCCCGAACGCGGTCACCGACGGTGACGGGACCGTCCTGTGGGACAACGACACCTATTCCTTCCTCGAAGGGGACGCGCCCGACACGGTCAATCCCAGCCTGTGGCGGCAGTCCCGACTCGCCACGGTCGAGGGACTCTTCGAAGTCGTACCCGGCATCTACCAGGTGCGCGGCCTGGATTTGTCCAACACCTCCTTCATCGAAGGCGAGGAGGGAGTCGTCGTGGTCGATACCCTGCTCTCGGTCGAGACCGGCCGCGCCGCGCTGGAACTCTATCGTCGGCATCGCGGCGACCGCCCGGTGAAAGCGATCATCTACACCCACTCACACGCCGACCACTTCGGCGGGGTGAAAGGCTTTGTCTCCCAGCATGAAGTGGACGACGGCACAGTCAAGATCTTCGCACCCGAAGGCTTCGTCGAGCACTCGGTCGCCGAGAACGTCTACGCCGGAACCGCCATGAATCGCCGCGCCGCGTACATGTACGGCGCCGCGCTGGCTCGTGGCCCGCAGGGACAGGTCGGGGCGGGACTGGGGCAGACGGTATCCACGGGCACGGTCTCGCTCATCGCGCCGACCGACTTCATCACCACCACCGGCCACGAGGAAACCGTCGACGGTGTGCGGATGATCTTCCAGATGGCGCCGGACACCGAAGCGCCGTCGGAAATGCTGGTCTACTTTCCGGATTTCAAGGCGCTGTGCGCCGCCGAGGACGCCACCCACACCTTCCACAACCTGCTGACCCTGCGCGGCGCGGTCGTGCGCGACCCGCACGGCTGGGCCGGCTACATCACCGAGACCATCGACCTGTTCGGCGCGGACGCCGAAGTCGTCTTCGCCTCCCATCACTGGCCGGTCTGGGACAACGACCGGGTGCGCGCGTTCCTGTCCACCCAGCGTGACCTGTATGCCTACGTGCACGACCAGACGCTGCGGCTGATGAACAAAGGCCTGACCGGTCCGGAGATCGCCGAAGAGATCGAGTTGCCGCCCGCGCTCGAAAACGCTTGGTGCGCACACGGTTACTACGGGTCGCTCAGCCATAACGTCAAGGCGGTCTATCAGCGCTACCTCGGTTGGTTCGACGGCAACCCGGCAAGTCTGTGGGAGCACACCCCCGTGGAGCAGTCCAAGCGCTACGTCGACTTCATGGGCGGCGCCGACGCGGTGGTCGCCAAGGCTCGCGAATCCTTCGACGCCGGTGACTATCGGTGGGTCGCCCAGGTGATCAACCATGTCGTGTTCACCGATCCCGGCCACGCCCAAGCCCGAGAGCTTTTGGCGGACACTTACGAACAGCTCGGCTACGGCGCCGAGAACGGTACCTGGCGCAACTTCTATCTGTCCGGCGCGACCGAGTTGCGGGACGGTCAGTTCGGTACACCCACCGAAACCAACGCACCCGACATTCTCGCCCAACTCACCCCGGCCATGCTGTTCGACGCGATCGCCATCCAGATCGACGGCCCGAAGGCGTGGGACGAGAAGCTCGCGATCGACATCGTGCTCACCGATACCGACGAGCGTTACCGGTTGACGCTGGCCAACGGCGTGCTCACCTACAGCGGCCGCCCGCAGCCAGGCGAAGCAGAGGCGACGCTGACCACGACCCGCGCGTACTTGTCGTCGCTCCTGCTGGGCGGACTGTCCCAGAGCAGACTCACCGACACCGGAAGCAGGCTGACCGGTGACACCTCGACCCTCGCACGCCTCGTGGCGCTACTCGAGCCCGGCGACAAGAACTTCGCGATCGTCACGCCTTGAGGGGTAGCACGACCACCGCACGGATCGGAGGCGTTCATGGAGATCGAGGCGGCGAGCAAGGGCCGAGCGCCATTCCCGCACTACCTCGATTGGTGCGGAGTACCCTTTCGGTAGGTGCGCCGGGAAGTCTGGTCGGCAGGTCATATCCGCCGACCGTGAAGGACTTTCGATGTCCACTGCTACAGCGCCGCCTTCGCGCGCTATCGATCTCAGCTCGCCTGTTTCCATCGAGCACCTTTCGAAACGCTTCGGCCGCACCGTCGCCGTCGACGATCTCAGCCTGAGTGTCGGCCATGGCGAGGTGTTCGGATTCCTCGGACCCAACGGGGCGGGGAAGTCGACGACCATCCGGCTGCTGCTGGGCTTGATCCGGCCCACCGCCGGGACGGCGCGGATATTCGGTCACGACGCCGGTGCGGTCCGGACCGCGCACCGTCACCTCGCCTACGTCCCGGCCGATGTCGCGTTGTGGCCGTCGTTGACCGGGACCGAGATTCTGGAGTTGCTCGCCCGCCTCGGTCCCGGCGTCGACCTCGCCTACCGCGCCGAGTTGATAGACCGGTTCGCGCTCGATACGAGCAAACTCGGCAAAACCTATTCGACCGGCAACCGGCAGAAGGTCGCGCTGATCGCGGCATTCGCCACCCGCGCGCCGCTGCTGGTGCTCGATGAGCCGACCAGCGGACTGGATCCGTTGATGGAGCGCGAATTTCGGCGCTGTGTGACCGATGCCCGGAATCGGGGCCAGACGGTGTTTCTGAGTTCGCACCAGCTCGGCGAGGTCGAATCACTGTGCGACCGGGTGGCGATCCTGCGCGGTGGCCGACTGGTCGAGATCGCGACGTTGGCAGAGCTGCGACGACTTCAGCGGACCATCGTCGAAGTTTCCTACGACGGCGAGTTTCCCGAGTTGACCCGGGTCGAGGGTGTCATCGGCGTCGAAACGCTCGAAGCGGGCCGACTCCGATTCACCCTCTCCGGTCCTCCCGCCCCGGCACTGCGCGCCCTGGCCGCGGCACAGGTGACGGCGTTGTCGTCGCGCGAGCCGACCTTGGAGGAGATCTTCCTCGACTACTACGGCGAGACTGGTCGATGACCGCCGCCGCACGTCCGGAGCCGCTGAACACGTCTACGCCGGGGCGGGCGCTGGTCTGGTTGACCGGCCGCCTAATGCTGCGCGGCACCGTCCTGGTCGCCCTCGCTGTGAGCATGATGTCCGCGGTTGTCGCCGCGCAGTATCAGGCGGTCTTCGCCGACACTCTCGATGCCGGGGCGCTGGGTGCTCTTGCCGAAAACCCCGCTGTGCGAATCCTGTTCGGTGCACCGCAGGCACTCGACAACGCTGGGGGATTCACTGTCTGGCGCACCGGCACACCCGTTCTCGTGCTCTGTGGTGCCTGGGCGCTGCTGGCCGCTACCCGGATCACTCGTGGGGAGGAAGATGCTGGGCGCTGGGATCTACTGCTCGGCGGACGAGCCCGGTTGCGGGCCTTGGTCTTCCGGGCGGCAGCCGCGCTGACTCTCGCCGCGGTCCTGATCGCTGTGGCAGTCGGGGGCGGATTGTTCGTAGTCGGCACAGATCCCGCCGGTGCGCTGCTGCACGCGCTCTGTGTGTTCGGCTCCACGGTGGCTTTCGCCAATCTAGGTTTGCTCGCCGCGCAAGTCCTGCCCACCCGGTCCGCGGCCACCGGACTCGCCTCCGCCGTTCTGGGGGTCGCCCTGCTGCTGCGGATGCTCGCAGACGGGGTGAGCTTCCTGGCTTGGGCCGCCTGGCTGACACCCTTCGGCCTTGCCGCCCGGACCGCCCCGTATGCCGATAACCGCGTGCTGCCCGTGCTCGTCTTGCTCTGCTTGGCCGTTGCTCCCGGCGCGGTCGCGCTTGTCGCCGCCCGTCATCGAGACCTCGGCGGCGGCCTGATCGTTATGACCGGCGCCAGGCGCGCCCGGACTCGGCTGTTGGGTTCGATACCCGGTTTCGCGGTACGGCGCGCCCTTGTGCCCACGCTGGGGTGGATGGTCGGGATCGCAACCTATTTCCTGCTGATCGGTGCACTGATCGCCTCGATCCTGGAATTCTTCGGCGAGAATCCGCGCTTCGCCGAGGTGGCTGCGGCAGCCGGGTTCGGGCTCGGTTCGCCGTCGGGGTTCGCAGCCGCGATGTTCGCGGTGCTGGCCATGCCCGCCGGCGGTTACGCCGCCATCCGGGTAGCGGCCATGGGCGCCGATGAGCGCGCACGGCGCTGGACTGTGCTGCATGCCCTTCCGGTAAGCCGATACCATTGGGCCGCAACAGAGTTCGTAGTCACCGCAGCCGGATCCGCGATTCTGCTCGGTACCGCGGCGACCGCGATGTGGCTGGGCGCTGTGCTCACCGGTGCGCCGCTGGGGTTGGGGCAAGCGCTCGCCGGTGCCTTCAATGTGTTCCCGGTGGCGTTGTTGTCACTCGGTGCCGGTGTCCTGGCGCTGGGCTGGCGGCCGGCTGCCATCGGCGTCATCGGTGCGATCCCCGCCATCGGTGGCTTCTTCATCGATGTCATGGCCCAAAGCGTCGGCGCCCCGGCCTGGGTCCGCGAGATCTCTCCGTTCGCGCACTTGGCGGCGGTGCCCGTTACCGCGCCGGACTGGTTCTCCGGCGCCATGATGATCGCCATCGCCGCAGCCGTGACCGTGCTCGGCCTCTACGGATACGCACGCCGTGATCTCGATGGCTGACTCGACGGTACTAATCCAAATTAGAAGGGGCACAGTGGATATGGGAGCTGAAGGAACTTTCGCCCGCGTTCGTCGCGCGGTGTTCGCCAGGCATTCGAGCCCGTGGAGCGCGTGGTCGCGCTGGGCGACGGCGCCTTTGCTGCTGGTGCCGGTGTGGCGGCGGAGCGGGCCACTGGCGGCCGTCGTCGGCGCATGGTTCGTCGTGAACCCGATAATCTTTCCCGCGCCTGCCGACCAACGAGCCTGGGCGACGAAAGCCATACTCGGAGAGGAACTATGGCTCCTCGGCCATCCCAGAGACGCGGCATTGGCCGTTGACGTCGCAGCCGGCGGCGCGGGCATGATCGCACTGCTCGGAGCGTGGCATCGCCGGCCGCTTCCCACGGCCGTCGGGACCGGCGCGATGATGCTGCTGTTGCTCGGGTATTGGGAACTCATGGCCCGCCACTACGAAACACACAAGTCCGGCGAAACGAACGGATGAAGTGTCCTGCCGGAAGGACGCACCGCCTCGACGCCGGTGACGCCGTTGTCCGGTGCCCGCCGCGAATTCTCGCACCACCGCTGGCGGCCAAGCCTTGTCGTGAGACCGCCCGCCTGCTAGCTTGACACAAAAGTACACATATGTGTCATTGACTCGTTGGAGGTGGTGTCGGTGGCGGCACTCGGCCCGCAGGGATTCGACCAGGGCGTCCGAGAGGCGCTGGCGATGCCGGTAGACGACCACGGTTGCGCGGATGCGCCTCGCCTCGGCGCGGCCTCACTGGTGTGGAAGTTCTACGGGGACGCACGGGGCCTCTTGGGTTTTCAGCGCCTGGCCGGGACCGAAAACTGCATCGAACAACTGGGCAAGGCCGTGGAAGACCACTCGGTGATATTTTCCGACACTCTGGGACGCGCTCGGCGCACCGGCCCGCCGATAATGCAGACGGTGTATTCCGTTGATCCGCATTTCTGGGGTCGCACCGTCCGGGACTTCCACCGGCCGATCAAAGGCACCATCAGCGACGGCTCGCGGTATCACGCGCTCAATCCGGAATTGTTCTACTGGGCGCATGCCACGTTTGTCGATCAGGTTCTGTACATAACCGACACCTTCATCCGGCGCCTGACCTATGCGGAGAAAGTCCAGATATTCGAGGAGGGCAAAGTCTGGTACCAGCTGTACGGGGTCAGTTCGCGCAACCAGCCGCAAACCTATGCGGATTTCATCGAATACTGGGAGGGGATGCTCGATCGTTTCGTGCCGACGAAGTCCGTCCTGTATGGCACGGGCTATCTCCGCCGAGGCGTCACCGGACCGCGGTGGATGCCCGCGTTCGCATGGAGGCTGCTATCAGCTCCGCTGAATGCGCTCCTGCGCAACATCATCGTGGGCACGTTGCCGCCGCAGATGCGTCAGGTTTGCAGGTTGGACTGGAATGCAAAGAAGGAGAGGCGTTTTCAGCGATTCGCCGCCGGCATGCGCGCACTGAATCCGCTGTTCAACAAACTTCCGTTGCGGATACTCTACCTGCCTTGGGCGGCCGAAGCGTGGGAACGAACGGGCGTGGATCCACGTAAACTGCACAGATAGACTCAGCGTCCATGACCGAGAGCGCCGATGCCGAGACGACGTCGAACGCTGCGGAGCAGGTGATGCTCGACGCCGCCCGCGCCGAGTTCGAACGCTACGGAGTCCGCCGGACCAACATGGACGACATCGCCCGCCGGGCCGGCGTCAGCCGCAGCACGCTCTACCGTCGTTTCCCCAGTAAAGACGCGTTGTTCGCGCAGTTGGTCCGCCACGGCGCCGAGGTGCTGTTCGCGCAGCTCGATTCGGTCGCCGCGAACCGGGATCCACATAGTGCGGTGGTCGAGTGCTTCGTCGTCGGTATCCAGTTGTTCCGCGAAACCCAGTTGGCGGGCCGAATCATGGAGAGCGAACCGGAAATGCTCCTCGGGCTCGCCACCCGCAGCGGCGGAATGTCGATCCCACGGGCGAGCGGACTGGTGGCGAAATCGCTACGCCGCAGTGGTGCCACCATGTCTGATGAGGATCTCGGTGCGGTATCGGAGATCCTCATCCGGATCACCGCGTCGCTCATTCAGAATCGCGAAGGACAGCTCGATATTTCGGATCCCGAAGCCGTCCGTCGATATGCAGAACGCTATCTCTCTCGGCTCGTTTGGTAATACCGCAGGCTGGCGGGGTTTAATCGGTTGTGGGCTACGGATATCACCGAACAGAGGCAGTCAATTTCGCTACGAAGATTCGTGCATGCGTTGTAGTGCAACCGCTTACGAGGCTCGATGGGTCGGGTCGGGGCTTGTGGTGACAACGCCTCGATGGAGTCGCACGGCGGGGGCTGGTGGTCATCGGCGTACCTGCTCGGGCACGGCGACCGGGTGCGCGGGTTCGCGGCCCGCCAAGACGTCGATGACGGCTCGGGCGGCCGACAGGCCGGCGCGAAGACGGGCCTGGGTGGTCTGGCCAGCCAGGTGTGAGGTGATGATCAGGTTCGGCAGTTCCCGTAGCGGGCTGGTGGCGGTCAGAGGTTCTTCATCGAGTACGTCCAGGGCGGCGCCGGCGATCTCGCCGGTGGTCAGGGCGTGGGCGAGCGCGTCTTCGTCGACGAGACTGCCGCGGGCGGTGTTGATCAGCACGGCGGTGGGTTTCATCGCTTTCAGGCGGGTGCGGTCGACGAGGTGGTGTGTGCTCCGGTCGGCGCGGCAGTGCAGACTCAGGTAGTCGGCGGTGGCGCAGACGGTGTCCACGTCGAGGTATTCGATGTGGGTGTCTTGCGGGTCGGGATGAGCGGTGGCCACCGCGACCTTCATGCCGAAGGCATGGGCCAAGCGGGCTACCGCGCGGCCGCTGGGGCCGTAGCCGACGATGCCGAGGCGGGCGCCGCGCAGTTCCCGGCCGGCGTGGCGGGGCCAGCCTCCGGCGTGGACACCGGCGAGCACGGCGGGGATTTGCCGGGCGGTCGTCAAGATCAGGGCCATCGTCATTTCGGCGACGGCATCGTGATTGACGCCGGGGGTGTTGCAGACGCGGATGCCGTGGCGTGCCGCCGCGGCGAGGTCGACCGATTCGTAGCCGACGCCGCTGCGGGCGATGACTTTCAGCGACGGTGCGTGGTCGAGCATGTCGGAGGTGATCGGTTCGCTGGCGATGATCGCGGCGTCCACTCCTTCGAGTAGCCGCAAGGCTTGGTCGCGGCTGCGGGTTCCGATGGCCGGGGAATAGCGCACGGTATGCCCGTGGCGGTGCAGCAGCTGGTCGACCTCGTCACCGGGCGTCAGGTAGTCGGTGGTCACCAATACTGTTGCCATTGGGGTCCTTTCGCTGAGGGACGTGTCCGGGGCAGGATCGGTGCCCCGCCCCGGACTGTTTGTAACGGGTGGTTCAGCCCACCGATTGCTTGTCGTCCACCGGTGGTTCGCTGTTGTCTGCCGATGGTGGTTCGTACTTGCCGGCGAGCACGGCTCGTGCCTTGTCGGTGTCGAAGTCGTTCTCCCACTTGCCGATCACGATGGCGGCGAGGGCGTTGCCGAGTACGTTGATGAACACCCGGCCTTCGTTGAGGATGCGGTCGATCCCGACGATCAGCGCCAGCGCGGCCAGGGGGATGTGGCCGACCGCGGTGACCGTGCTGGCCAGGACGATGAAGGCGCCGCCGGCGATACCGGCCGTGCCTTTGCTGGTCAGCATCATCACTCCGACCATGACCAGCTGCTGCTGCCAGGTCAGGTCGATGCCGACCGCCTGGGCGAGAAACAGTGAGGCCATTGTCAGGTAGACCGCCGATCCGTCGAGGTTGAACGAGAATCCCGAGGGGATGACGATGCCGACGACGGGTTTGCCTACCCCGAGTTCCTCGAGCTTGCGGACCAGTGCCGGTAGCACCGCCTCGCTGGAACACGTGCTCAACGCGACCAGCAACTCGTCTTTGAGGTAGCGCATGAGCGAGATCAGGCCCAGGCCACACGCGCGCGAGATCGCGCCGAGGATCACCACGACGTAGACGATGCAGGTGCCGGTGAACAGCAGGATCAGATATCCGAGTTGCTGCAGGCTTTCGGCACCGTATTTCGCCAGCACCATGGCCAGGGCGCCGAAGGTGCCGAACGGTGCCAGGCGCATGACCCAGGCCACGATCTTGAACACCACCGTCGACAGGGCCGCGATGCCGGAGGTGATCGGTGCGGCCTTTTCGCCGGAGACGTTGAGCGCACAACCGAGCACGATGGACACGAGCAGCGCGGCCAGGATCTCGTTGCCGGTGATCGCCCCGAACAGCGAACTGGGGATGATGTTGTCGATGAACTCGACCACACCGGGTGCGTGCTGGTCATGGCCCGGGATGGACTCGGCGTCGAGTTCGTCGAGGTTGATCTTCATGCCCGCACCCGGCTTGAAGATGTTGGCAACGACCAGCCCGATCAACATCGATACCAGCGACAGAACGAGGAAGTAGCCCAGCGCCTTGGCACCGATCCGGCCGGCTTTGCGCAGGCTGTCCATCGAGGCGATGCTGGTGGTGACGACGCAGAACACGACCGGAACCACGATCATCTTGACGCTCGCGATGAACCAGTCGTTGAGCGGGCTGAGCGCGATGCCGACGTCGGGCCACAACAGGCCGACCGCGATGCCGAGGACCGCCCCCAGCAGGACTTGGAACCAGAGTTCGGATAGCAGCCGGACCAGCCGTGGGCGGCGCGGCCGGGTGGGATCCGGTGACGTAGTAGCAGTGGTCATCATGTGCTCCTTTGCACATCGGAGCAGGTAGTGGCCCCTCATCGGCCCCGACCCGCGGTCCGTGATCAGTGATGCAGGGCGCGGAGCACCTCGTAGAAGGCGGCCTTGTTTTCGAATCCGATGCCGGGGATCTCGGTCAGCCCGACCCGGCTGTTCTCCACCACCGCACCGTCGGCGAAACCGCCGGTCGGCTGGAATTCACCCGGGTAGGACTCGTTGCCGCCGAGCTTGAGCGCCGCGGCGATATGCAGCGAGAACTGGTGTCCGCCGTGGGGAATGCACTGGCGTGCGGACCAGCCGTGCTGAGCGAGCATCTCCTGGACCCGGAGGTACTCGGTGAGCCCATAGCTCAGGGCGGGGTCGACCTGGATGATGTCGCGGTCCGGGCGCATGCCGCCGTAGCGGATCAGGTTGCGGGCGTCCTGCAGCGAGAAGAGGTTTTCGCCGGTGGCGATGCGCCCGGAGTAGTGCTCGGACAGGACGGCGTTGAGCCGGTAGTCCAGCGGGTCGCCGACTTCTTCGTACCAGAACAGGCCGTAGGGCTCGATGGCCTTGCCGTAGGTCAGGGCGGTCTCGAGGTCGAAGCGGCCGTTGACGTCCACGGCCAAGCGCGAACCGTCACCGTCGAGGACCTCGAGCACCGCCTCGATCCGGCGCAGGTCCTCGGCGAGGTCGGCGCCACCGATCTTCATCTTGACCACGGTGTAACCCATGTCGAGGAAACCGCGCATCTCGTCCTGCAGATCGGTCAGCGTCTTGCCCGGCGCGTAGTAGCCGCCGGCGGCGTACACGAACACCGAGTCGTCGGGGTTGCCGTCGCCGTATTTATCCGACAGGTACCGGTAGAGCGGTTTGTCGGCGATCTTGGCCGCCAGGTCGAACAGCGCCATGTCCAGCACCCCGACCGCCACCGAGCGCTCACCGTGACCGCCGGGCTTCTCGTTGGTCATCATCAGATCCCACGCCCGCGCCGGATCGAGCTGGCCGGTCTCGTCGAGCAGGGCCTCGGGATCGGCGTCGAGCACCCGCGGGATCATCCGCCGCCGCAGGATCTCCCCGGCGCTGTAGCGGCCGTTGGAGTTGAAGCCGTACCCGATCACCGGCTCACCGTCGCGCATCACGTCGCTGACCACGGCCACGATCGAGCAGTCCATGCTGCTGAAGTCGATCCAGGCGTTGCGGATCGAGGAACTGATCGGGACGACACCCTCATGGACGGAAATGATCTTCATCTGATTCTCCTGTGAATGGCCGCGCGCGTAATCCGCGCGGGCTCGAAACGAGGGTGCGTGCATCGCACCCAGATCTGCTTATAAGATGTATGTCTTATAAGATGCAAGAGCGATGCTAGACTCCCGGTGGCACCGAACACAAGCACCAAATGTGGCGGGCAGCACAGGACACGGAGAGTGGACGAAGGAGAGCGCGATGGCGCCGACAAGCGTGACCAACGTCTTTTCCAGCAAGGGCGATGTGGCCTACGCCGAGGTCAGACGACTGATCCTCACCGGCGAACTGCCGGCAGGCTCACGGGTACCGCAGTACGAACTGGCCGACCGGCTCTCGATGAGCATTACTCCGCTGCGCGAAGCCATCCGCCGCCTCAGCAGCGAAGGACTGGTCGCCGTCGAGTCACATCGTGACGTGCGGGTGGCGGCGATGAGCGCCGACGAAGCCCAGCAACTCTTCGAGGTCCGCTTGGCGCTGGATCCCACCGCTGCCGAACTCGCCGCCATCCGGCGCACCGACCACGACATCTTGATCATGCGGGAAGCGCTCCAACGCCTGGTGCCGGTCACCCGGCAGTGGGGTGAGGAAGGCCTGCTGGCCCACCGTGACTTCCACCGCGCGCTCTACTTCGCCTCCCACAACGACGTACTGATCAGATTGCTCGATGACGTGTGGGACAAATCCGACCGCTACCGGCGCATGGGCTTGGAACTACCTCCCGGCGACGAGCCGCGCACCCGCGACCTCAACGAACACCACCAACTGTTCGACCTCATCGTCGCCGGCGACGGCCCAGCCGCAGCCACCCTCATGCGGGCCCACATCACCGAAAGCCTCACCGCCGCCGCGATCCGCGAACTACAGGAGCGCGAGCACACAACCGCCCACCGACCGGTCTGATCCCCCAACGGGGATCGCGCAACCACTACCACCTGGCCGCAGCGAATCACTTCGCACCGCGGCCCGACCCCGCCTGCCCGCACGAAGGAGCACCCACCATGGGATCCACCCACCGCATCGCTGTCATCCCCGGCGACGGCATCGGCACCGAAGTCGTACCCGAAGGACTACGCGTCCTGGAAGCCGCCGCCGCGGCTTTCGATTTCACTCTCGACTACGAGCAGTTCGACTACGCCTGCGCCGACTACTACACCCGCACCGGAGCGATGCTTCCCGACGGCTGGTTCGATCAGCTCAACCGCTTCGACGCCATCTTCTTCGGCGCGGTCGGCTGGCCAGAGGTCGTGCCCGACCACATCTCGCTATGGGGCAGCCTGCTGCAATTCCGCCGCCACTTCGACCAGTACGTCAGCTTGCGTCCGGTCAAACTGCTGCCCGGCATCCCCAGCCCGCTGGCCGGGCGCGTCCCCGGAGATGTCGACTTCTACGTCGTGCGCGAGAACACCGAAGGCGAATACTCCAGCATCGGCGGAAAGATCTTCGAGGGCACCGACCGCGAAACCGTCATCCAGGAAACGGTGATGACCCGCGTCGGAGTCGACCGAATCCTCGACTATGCCTTCACCCTGGCTCAATCCCGGCCCCGTAAGCGTCTGACCTCGGCGACCAAGAGCAACGGCATCTCCATCACCATGCCCTACTGGGACGAACGCGTCGCCGAAGCCGCCACCCGCTACCCCGAGGTGACGGTGGACAAATACCACATCGACATCCTCGCCGCGAACTTCGTCCTGCATCCCGACTGGTTCGACGTGGTGGTAGCCAGTAATCTGTTCGGCGACATCCTCTCCGACCTCGGCCCGGCCTGCACCGGTACCATCGGCATCGCCCCCAGCGCCAACATCAACCCCGAACGCCGCTTCCCGAGCCTGTTCGAACCCGTCCACGGCTCCGCCCCCGACATCGCGGGCAAGGGCATCGCCAACCCCGTCGGCCAAATATGGAGCGCGGCAATGATGCTCGATCACCTCGGCGAAACCGAAGCCGCCGCCGCCATCATCACCGCCGTGGAAGCCGTCCTGGCCCGCAGCATCAGCACGGAATTGACCCCCGATATCGGTGGCATCGCCACCACCACATCACTCGGCAGAGCCATTACCGACCAGATCAGCCACCCGTGACCTCGCACCGACGATAGACGCAGTCGTTTCAGCCGACTCGGCGCCGCAACATCGGCCCCCAGCTGAGTTCATGACAGCGTCGGCGACGGTTAGCCGAACGTCCGCATGCCGCTGTCCGGCTGAGAAAGCATGCACAGTGTGGCGTGGTTCTGCTCGGGTTTCGTCGCCGCGGTCATTTCGGTAGCGGCGGCCGCGGATTCGGCGGGCCGAGTGCCTGTTCGAAGAACGTCCGGAGGCGAGGTGTGGAGGTTCCGGACGGCTGTACCAGGTCGCCGCCGAAGACTGCCAGTTCATGGAAGAAGAGGAAGTTCCAATCTCCGGCAGGCGTCGTGCTGAGCTCGAGGAGTGTCTTCGAGCCCGCTGGACCCGAGGACGTGTTCCAGTGGTTGAGGAGGAACAGCAGGTAGGGGTTCACGATCGGCGGAGGAGTCAAGTGCCAGTACGCCTCCCGTTTGTCGAACTCGGGGAGGACGGAGACCAGGACGTGGTTGTCTCGCAGGCCTCGCAGCTGCGCATCCCGTGCGACCGACAGGCCGCGGGGGTCACCGCCGACCGGGGTCACGATCACGAACGCGTGCAGCGGGCGATCCTGGGCGCGTGCCATACCGGCCTTGCGCATGGTGTCGGCGCCCTCGTCGAGGGTGTCCGAATCGAAGCTGATGATCCGATCGATACTGGTCGGGTTGACCGCGAGCGTTCGCCATATCGAACGATTGCCCTCGCTGTGCCCGGCAACCCACAGCTGACGAGTGGTTCTGCTCGGTGGGCTCGGGTCGTCGCGCCCGACGGCATTGATCGACCACAGCAGGGTGAGTGCGCTCTGGACTGTGGTGTCGAGACCGGGTTTCTCCACCGCCTCGTAGCCGCCTTGCGGGTTACCCGGTATGCCGAGCGCGGTGTTGCCCGCGGAGGCTTCGAATCCCAGCGGCAGCAGCAGCAAATGCCGGCCGCCCGTCTGCTCGAGCGCGTTTTCCAATCCGACCGGGCGGAAGGCGTTCGCGCGGCCGTCGGTGAAAGCCTCCGCCCTGGTCAGCTTCGCGGCGTCGAAGAGCTTCATGAGTGACATCGGGTTGGCGGGCCGTATCGGCGATACGGACTTCGGTTGAATTCTGTCCGTCAGTAACTCCGGGGTGCGGATCCCGGCCGCTTGGAGCGCGGGCAATTGGGCTTCGGGTGCCGGAGCGAGCAGGTAGCGCGCGAGATTGACCATCGTGGTGTCGTCGTGCTGTTTGGCTTCGAATCCGGCCGCCGTCGGCGCGTAGGGGAATGCGTTGCTTCCGGGCGGAGGCCGGTAGAAGACGATATCCGCCGCCGACTTCTCCTCGGCTCGCGCTCCGGGCCCCGCAGCCGCGGCACGCTGTCCCACGAGCGCGCCGGCGGCCGCGGCGAACCAGATCATGGGATTTCCACCGCCGGTCCAGGCCAGCACCCGCAGATGCTCCTGCCTACCTTTCAACATGGGATGCCGATACCACCCCCAGGTCGCGTCGGGATGCACCTTCCACCAGAGTTCGGTGACATCGACGAATTCCGCGTTGACCGAGTACTTTCCGTACCCGCCGAGGGAGAGCAGAGGGTGCAGCCCCAGCTGGATTTTCCGGCCGGTGGGAGAGGGACCTTTCCGCGCGGTCGGCCCCTTGGGTGTGGGCGTGAGAATCGTGTCGGCGATCGCGAATTGACTGGGCAGCAGTGTTCCCGGTGCCTGGGCCGTAGCGCCGGCCGCGAGGCCGAACAGCTGCTGGATCGACAGGACGGTCGCGGAATGTCCGCCGACGGTGGCGACGAGTTCGAAGTCCAGCCGCACGTGCGCCGGTCCGCCCGGTATCTCGATTGCCGCCGACAGCGCGCGCATGTCCGTCGTGACTTGCAGCGGAACGGTTTTCGCGGCGGCCCAGTCGGCGACGCGATCCGGCGGCACGATCCCGGCCGACACCGGTGCGGTCGCGGGCGTCAGCCAGAAGCTGGACCCCGCGACCTTCTGCCGGAGCCGGGACTGCAACTGCCGCGAACGCGCGCCCCATTCGATCGTCGCGACGGTGGTCATTACAGCTGCATTCCGGTCTTGGGGTCGTATTCCACCTCGACCGCTACCACCTGATCGGTGGGCAGCACCTCGACCCACTGGTCGAACATGTGGTAAGGCTCGGCGGGCCGGAAGCCGCCTTCGAGGGGATCGAAACCCGTCTCGAACACCTTCTCCGTGGCCAGGGTGTTGTTGATGTTGGTATTGGCCAGTTTCAGTTTTTCCGCAAGGAGTTTCAGTACCTCGCCGACGGTCTTGTTCTGGTATTCCGGCGGATCGCCGGGCTGCACTTTATAGGGCAGCAGCAGCCCGGCCTCGCCCTCGACATCGGCTTGCTGCAGCCATTCCAGCGCCTCGGGCTCGTGGCCCTGCCGCACCGGCAGGACGGCCTTGACCCAGGCGGCATTGAGGAATTGATTGCGCCGCTCATCGCCGTCGATCTGGATCAGCCATCCCAGCGAGCTGCCCAGCGGCGCGGGCCGGCCGTCCTCGGCGATCGGATAGTTGATTCGCCATTCGTCGGCGACCACCAGCTTCTTCGGATCGGCGGGATCCGGGACGAGGCAGTTGTTCTTCGAGGTGTGCGAGTAGCTGCTCGTCACGGTGGTGCCCGCCAGATAGTCGTCGGCGATCTCCTGCTCGCTCGGTGGTTTCGGCACCGGATAGCGGCCCTTGGCATTTCGATCCGACGGCGGAATCTCGCCGGGCCGCCAGTAGTCCGGCGCGACGAAATAGAGCATCTCGTCGACATCGAAGATTTGCCGCAGCAGCTCCGAGCCCAGGTGCGCGTCGTCGAACAGCTTCAGTTCGCGGATCAGGTAGCCGTAGACGATCTCGCGCTCTTCCTTGCGGAGATCCTCCGGGCGGCGCGGTGTAATTCCGCGCACCAGCTTGGCGCGATTGCGCACGGCCTCGGCATAGGAGGTGCGCTGCAACTCGATGACGGCCTTCTGATAGAGCTTCAGCTTCTCGTCGTACTCCTGGTGCGCCGCATCGGTCGCGGGCGGGTCCCAGATGACGTCGAAGTTCAAAGGGATCGGGCTGAGGTCACCGGAATTGAAGAACAGGGCGAATACCGTGAAGCTCTTCTTGTCGGGGGCGACCCGGATCAGATGCGGAATCCACGCGCGCCCGGACCCCGGTGCCAGGAAACGGGCCTCCTTGATCGAGTAGCCCTCCGCCGGCGAAGGCGGTGAGTAGTCCATCCGCGCCACCGCGTGCACATCGTTGGAATGCCCCGCGATGCCCTCGGCGTCCGGTGCGGCGTGGTGCACGAATTCCATATTGATGTTGGGCGGGTTCTGCGTGTTCGGCACTTTCCGGATCGGGAACGGACCGGTGAACTGGGTTGTCTTGACCACCAGCGGTGGTGGCGGGTCCGGCTGTTTGATCGAGGTGAGGTCCGGTGCGGGAACGACATTGACGAGTTCGCCCAGCCCGAGCCGTTTTCCGGGCTCGTCGGTGAACGCCTGCCACGACAGGTTGGTGCTGATGTGCTGCACCTGCACGCCGACCTTGCGCATCTTGCGGCGCAGTTCGTAGTTGACGAGCTTATTGGTGGTGTTCTGCACGACGTAGCGACGGCTCGTCGTATCGGTGGACTCGGTGACCGTCTTGAACGTCGTCTTGAAATTACGCCGGATCTCGCTGGTCACCTTCGCGCTCTGGGTCCGCGTGTGCTTGTGCGTCGATTCCGAGCTCGATTTCGTCGAGTTCTGGGCGCTGAAACTCGCACTGGCGTCGGCGTGATAGATCCCGGCGAAATTCGCGCCGCCGGAGGCGCTCGCGCCCAGTTTCGTATCGTTGGCGTTGTCCTCCTTGACGGCGTCCGCGAGTTCCTCCTGCGTCGTCAGGGATTCCTCGGTCTTGTGGGTGGTCTCCTCGGCCACCTCCGCCGTCTTCTCGACCAGGGTCTTGCGCGTACTGGATTCGACGAGTTCCACGGTGCCGCCGGGGCTGATCCACACGTGCCCGGCGGGCGCGCCGAGGAAGGTGTCGAACTCGAAGAAGTACTGCCGGAACAAATTCACCAGACCGACCGGCGACAACACGCCCTGCGCGGCATCGGACACGGAGGCGCGCACGCGTTCGATCAGGTCCGTGTTCTCGCGATCCGCGCTACGGCCGGGCGTGATGACCGAGGCCAGACGCGTCATACCGCCGACCCCGAACCACCCCGCGAGCGGCTGGTATACACCGAACAACTCACTGGCGTACGGCAGTGATCCGGTGAAATCGACGGGCGGACGTCCGCTGCGGGCGGGCGGGCCGGGTATCGGAGCCGCGAGCACCTGCGTCGTCTGCGGGGCGCCCGTCGCGCTGGTGGCGTACTGCGCCGGGGCCAGCGCCTGCCCCGGTGGCGCCTTCGCCAGCAGCACTTCGTACTCCGCGTTCCCGGTCGGCGCGACGAACGAGATCGTCTGCGTGCCCGGGGCGGTGGTCGACCGGCCGACGTACACCCGGCTCGAATCCGCGTCCCGCTGAATGAATATCCCCTGCAGCTGCGTCACGCCGGGATACTGCTCCGGGCCCCGCACATCGACCTGGCGGGGGAATCCGAGCGCGATCCGCAGATTCGCGGGCAATTCACCGCCGCCGCTGGATCCGGGCCCGGTCGATTCAACGCGGTAGGACCAAATGCTGTACCCCGAACCCGTCACCGGACCGGGAATCGGCGTCCTACCAGTAAAGGTTATGACCAACACGGCAACCACCCACTGTTGTAAAGGAACGATGCCGAGGCAGATCCCCGTCCGGCTTTATCGTTCGAGACTGCGATTTGTGGTGACCCCCGTCTGCGATAAAGCATAGGCAGGGGCCGACCGCAGCAGGGGAGTACCGGGCTACCCGATTCTCATCGCACCGCCGCGTCGAGTACGCGTAGCGAGGCTGCACCCGGCACCGACGACCCCTCGAAGGCCGTGCCACGTTCGAGCCACCGCTGGGGATCTGAGGCGATGGCCGTGGTGCATGCGGCGAGGCCGAGGTGAGGGAAGGTCTGCCCAGGTTGAGGGCCGGGAGGCCGAAGTGCCTTACCGGTTCGACGAACGAATCCGCTTGGTCGGCGTATCGAACCGGCGGCCCGAGCCCGCGCTCCTGAATCCGAGAACCGTGCCGCCGATGAGCAGCAGGGCTGCGAGGACGCCCAGGATGATCGGCAGGGTCTTGCCGAACAGGCTGAGCTTGTCCAAGCTCTTCTGGGTGACGGCCATCTGGGCCTCGATGGTCTCCTCGTCGAAGACGAGGTGCGACTTCAGAATGTTGACGTCGACCTGGCCCGCGCTGCGACCGTAGTACATGTGAATGTTCTCGCCGCCCTTGAGGACGGCGCCGGTCTTCGGCTCCACCCACACGTCGCGGGTGTTGGTGTAGAAGCGGGTCATGGTGACCGGTTCGGTGCCCTCGAGGCCCCACTTGGCGGCGGGCAGCGCGAGCTGGTGGGACGGGTGCTTGACGACGTCCCACATGTTCGTCACCGGGATGGTCTGCCGGAAGTGGTACACCGGCACGCCGTTGATCTCCGACTCCTCGACGAAGTTGATGTCGTGGGTGGCGCGGGCGTTGAGGTCGAAGTATGGGTACGTCTTCTTCTCGGTCCCGATCGGGAAGCGGTACTGCAGGCCGCGGCGCTGCTGCTCGGTGGGGATCTCGGCGCCCGACTTGGGGTCCTGAGCCACGGCGATCGAACCATTGGGCGAGGCGTCGATCGGCGCGCCGGTGACGCGGTCGATGGTGACGCGGTCGACCGAGGCGGTGAGCAGACCGTTCTTGGGGTCCTGGTCGTCGCGACGCAGAGTCTGGCCGGCCTGAAGGGTCATCTCGTCGGCGTCCGAGGGCTCCTCGATCGTCAGGAAGCGCTGCGAAACGAGCGGCACGTTGGTGTTCACCTTGGCGGCTCCCTCGGCCGCGGTGAGCGACTTCGCGTCGAGCACAAGGCTTTCCTCGCCGGGAACGCTCTTGGCGATGGTGGTGATGCGCAGGTCGAGCGGGGTCTTGGCGACCTTGCCGACCGTATAGGTGGGGATCATGACCGCGGCCGTGA
This sequence comes from Nocardia goodfellowii, assembly GCF_017875645.1. Taxonomy (NCBI): domain Bacteria; kingdom Bacillati; phylum Actinomycetota; class Actinomycetes; order Mycobacteriales; family Nocardiaceae; genus Nocardia; species Nocardia goodfellowii. Next base: position 4,876,592 of record NZ_JAGGMR010000001.1, read on the forward strand.
GCAGCAGCGCGCCGAGCCCGACGAGGATGCAGGCGATGAGCCTGCGCACGTTGCTCATCGCGAGCCGTACTGCACGCTGCCGAGCAGCGACGAGCCCGGATCACCAGACTCGGAGCCGTTGGGCGCCGGGATCGAATTCTGTTGCGCGCCCGCGGTGATGCCGAGAACGGCAATCACCCCGAGGACCGCGCCGGTCAGGCCGCTGGCGAGGCCGGGGACGACACACTTCATAGATCGAACTCCAATTGCGTGGTGCGAGAATCAGCCGACGGAGAAGAACCCGAGGATCGGGGCGAACGAGCAGGTCCGGCCACCATCGGCGGTGGCCGTGGTGAGCGAGCCGGTGATCACGGCCGCGACCCGGCCGGGGCCGGTGTCGGCGATCGCGGACAGGGTGACCGGGCCGTCTGAATTGATGCCCGCCGCGTTGGTGAGCGGCTGGGTGCCGGTGCGGCGGTTGTCGAGATTGACCCACTGCACCGTCATCGGCCGATTCTGCACGGCGGCAGCGCTTTTCGTGCCGAGCGCGGTGAAGACGAAGCCGGTCTGACCCGCGGCCGGTCCGGGCGGGGGCAGCTCGGCCGGACCGGGGACCGCCAGCGCGGTGCCGACGGAATCCGAGGTCGGGCCGATGCAGCCCTTGCCGATGGTCGGGTAGAGGAACTGCGCGATGCGCGGGCCGTCCGACGGGGGCAGGTCTGGTCCGCCGCCGCCGCTGCCGTCGAGGAAGGTGATGGCCTTCTCGAGGGTGGCCTTCACCTGCGCGGGGATACCGGGCGTTGCCAGCAGCACACGGGCTTGGGCCAGGATCGCTGCCTGTCCGCCATCGGCGATGGGGCCGGGGGCGGAAATGGCACCTACGATCGTCGGCGCCAGCGCCGCGAGCGCGCCCGATGGGACGTTCTCGGCGATGGCGGGGACGCTCGGCTGCGTCCCGGCGGACTGCGGGGCAGCCATCGTGGGCGTGGGTGCAACGAGTGCCGCACCCGCGGTTAGTACGAGGGCGGACAATGCGGTCCGCGAGGCTCGAGTGCTCAGCACTGGTCGGCCGTCCTTTGTTCGTTGGATAGATGAAGCGACCCGGAAAGGTCAGCTGGGATTCCTGGAAGCAGCGACACCAGTTTTCGCCGGACGCGGGTACGCCACGCGCTCGCTCGCTGAGGTGTGCGCGGCCCGCGCGGCTGACCGAGGCCGTCCTGCAATAGGCAGGAAGCAAGTCGTGGGTCGCGCTCGCCTGACATCTCGGCGTGCGCGCTGTCCGGCCAACGGGTCGGCATCCTGTGATTGGTGAGTCCGTAGGGCGTGCTGAGAGGTTGCGCCGCATATTCGTGGCCCGCAGAAGATTACGACAGACACGATGCTTCCTTGCCTGCACAACACATTGGGCAGGAAACTCACGTTACCGAGCAGCAAACGTTCGTTCGCTTACAGGCAGATGCTGAATTCCAGCGGTCCGAGCGGAATAGGCAAGCAGACCTCCACCGATCCCGAGCCCGAGACAGGGGCGGCGACTGCCGCCGAAGCGATGCCAGCGCCGAACCCGCCGGTAAGCAGGACGACGCTGGCAGCAACGAGCGGACGGATGATTCTGGAATTCATACAGCAATCCTCGATGTGATTCTATTTCGCACGCCCCAGGCTCGGGGCGAGGCAATAACACCATGCCATCGGGTGCGGTTTCGGCCATTCTGGCGATTTTTGACTATTCATCAGCCACTACAACCAGCTTCGTAGAAGTTTACAATTCACTTGGCCTCATGCTTGCGATATCCCTTCGCGAAGGCGACGTCGATGTCCGCTGAAGTACTCACACGCCACGATGCGCCCGAAGACCCGGCTATCGGAATCCGTCACGGGCTCGGACGCGCGCGGGTCGCGGCGTTACCGCGCACTCGTTCCGACTGAAGTCGGCATGATGAGCGTGATACCGGACGTCTTACGCTGATGTGCGGACGTTCGACGAAGTTGTTGTCATAGGCCGGCACTAGTTTGGGCGTGTGACTAGGTTCGTGGACTTCAATCTCAAGCTGGCAGTTATCGAAGAACTCATGTATGGGGCGTCGGCGAAGCTCGCGCCATGGTCCCTCGAGGACACGTTGGAAGCCAAGGGATTCGATGGTGACCTCTGGGAGTACTCCGCCGACAACTACTACGACCAGGTCATGCCGGAGGCGCAGGCCTACTTCGAGAGCCTGGAGCTTTCGACCGAACTACTCGGCGGGGTTGAACAGCTCATCTTCGATGGAGGCTGTCAGGTCTACTTCGAATGCTGCCCGCACTGGGACGGCGAGGGTGCGCAGTTCGACGTCGCCAGTCTCGACGACCTCCATCTCCTCCCGAATCTGAAGCGCGTTCTCGGTGCGGAATGGCTTGCGCCCCAGCTCCAGGCGGACTTGCGCGCCCGAGGCATCGAGCTGATCGACTAACTCCTCCCCATCGGAGTGACCGAACCTGCCGAGCCGCAGCACCTCTGGGTGCCTGCCACGACAATGTGGCCCCTTCGCTGAGTACGCACATCCGCATCTTGGTGCGTTGCCGACGCTGAGAGGATCTGTCCGTTGATCTTCCGCTGACCCGCGCCGGCCACTCCGGAACGCGCGGGTCGCGGTAATGCGTAGGACTACCAGTTTGCCACGGGTATGAGACCGTGTTGTCTCGTCGCGCGCCGTCTGGTGAGGGGGACGCACGATCGGGTTGTCGGTCAATCCGGTGGGGTGGACATCCGCTTCAGGCATCGGGTGGCTGTGCGGTCGCCGGCCTGGGCCATCGTACGGACTTCGGCTATCCGGCCGAGCCGGATCAACTGCGCTATTCGCTCGGAGTGGGCGTAGTAGCCGTTGTCGGGGTCGCTTTCCATGGCTTCGAGCTCGGCGAGCCCGGCCTCGTCCTCTCCGCGGCGGAAGTGCAGGTGTGCCAGCCATAGTCGGGCGCTCGCGTCCTCGGACGCTTCCGCGCGCAGGCGGTCGATGCTGTCGGTTCGGACCAGGTATTCCATGAGTGTCGTGGCCGCGCGGTCGTCACCGCCGCGTGCCAGGAGCCGCAGGTCATCGACGCGGTCTGCGTCCACCATGATCTCGATCAACCGGATGAAGGCGCAGCGGTCGCCGTTGTCGTAGGCGAGTTCGCGCAACCGTGCCTCATCGGCGGCCGTTTCGAGCTGGTCCATTGCCTGTGCGCAGGCCGCGCCGGCTTCGGTAGTGTCGTGGATGTCGTATCGGTGGGCGGCACCGTAGTACGACCATCCTGCCCACTGATCGGCTATGTCGGTGCTGTAGCGGCGTGGCATGACGGTCATCATCCCTTTCCCCGGTCGGCGCGCCGCCGCTGTGCCATCACGGTCAGCTCATGCTGGCGGCGGACCGTATGGTGATGGTGCCCAAGGCTGGAGGGCTCGGTCAACCCGAGTCGGCGTCCAGCCGGCGACTACTGCCGGGTCCCGTCGTGCCGAGGACCGCACCACCGACAAGACCGATGAGAAAGACGCGGTGCTGATCGCCCGGTTGACCGCGCAATTGCGTTGCTATGCGCCTGAACCGCTCGATGAAGCCGGCCGCTGCCGTGAACGATCAATTCACGCGAATCGCACCCGGAATAAATAAGTTTCGGGAGCGGAGTCCGGCTGCTAGCTTGGGATACACAGCAACGAAGGGATCGGGCAAATGATCGGGCATCAGGAATTCGAGGCGAGTCGGCACGTTGCCGGGCGCTGCTCGGAGCATGCCTCGGTCGCGCATCCGATCGGTCCTTGACGAGGGTCTGAACTCTTGTCGAGGGTCGCATCACACACTGTGGTAGCGGCCCTTTTCAGTTCCTCATGCCAATGTACTTATTCCCGGGCTCGTAGCTCAACGGGAGAGCAACTGCCTTGCACGCAGTCGGTTGTCGGTTCGAATCCGATCGGGTCCACGCAGAGCGAAGCCAAAGCGGTCGCGGCACCAGTTTGTGGAACTGGAATTAGCGGGTTCGAGTCCCGTCGCTCTGCCCAACTTCCCAGGTGAGGCCAGATTGCCGGTCTCGGTGCTCACGCAAACAGCGCGGGAGAACGTCGAGTCGATGCAGCCACCCGGGCGGTGACCGGAAGGCGTTGTGCCAGTAAGTCATCCGTCCGCCGCACCGCACCGCCCGCCGGCCTGCTCACCCTTTGCGCTCCTAGTGTCCGGCTTGTCCGCGGTGGCGGATGATCGCAGCGCCGTCAGCGCCACTACGGCGAGCGCGGCCGTGACCGCCGCGCACACGAGCGCGATGATGTTGAGCCCGTTGGTGAATGCTTCGCGAGCTGCGTTGAGGACCGCGTCGCCGGCGTGTGCGGGCAGGTCCGCGACGGCGGCATCGGCGGCTCCGAGCGAGTCCAACGCTGGCCCCGGCATTGCCGGAGCGCCGGACACCTCCGCCCGGTAAATCGCGGTGCCGAGGACGCCGAGAACGGCGATTCCGGTGGCGACGCCGAATTCCATACTGGTCTCCGACATCGCTGCCGCCGAACCCGCCTTCTCCGGCGGTGTCGTTCCGATGACCAGATCGGTGCCGAGCACCATGAGCGGACTGACGCCCGCGTAGACCAGGACGAAACCCAGTATCAGCAGCGGAAGCCCGCCGACGGCGTCGACGAGGCTCAACGTCAGGTAGCCGAGTGTCGCGAGGGCCAGCGCGGCGGCGAGGATGAACCGGGATTCCACTTTGCGGGCGATGATCGGTGTCAGCGTCGAGGAGAGGATCAGTGCCCCGGCCGGAGGCACCAGCCACAACCCAGCTGCCAGTGGTGTCAGGCCGCGCACCAGCTGTAGGTACTGGGTGATGAAAAGGTAACTGCCGCCGACGGTTCCGAGGCCGAGTAGCAGGATCAGCAAGGCCGCGCGGAATGTCGGATTGCCGAACAATCCCAGCTCCAGTAGTGGGTCGGCGAGGGTGCGTTGACGGCGGATGAACATCGAGCCGAAGCCGACGCCGATCGCGATAGCCGTGACCGGCACGACGGAAATCTCTGTCTCGGCGGCCTTCTTGATGCCGAAGATCAGCGGCAGGATCGCCGCCAGGCTCAGCAGCACACTGGCTATATCGATGCGGCCGGCACCGGCGTCACGATATTCCGGCAGCAGTACCGGAGCGGTGGTCAGCAACAGGGCCATCACCGGCACGGCGAGCAAGAACACCGAACCCCACCAGAACGACTCGAGCAGCAGGCCGCCGATGATCGGTCCTGCCGCCATACCCGCCGACATGCAGGTTGCCCACACTCCGATGGCCGTAGCGCGCTGCCGGGCGTCGCGGAACATGTTGGAAATCAACGCGAGTGTGGAAGGCATCAGGGTGGCGCCCGCGATCCCGAGTAGCGCTCGGGCGATGATCAGCAGGAGCGGGCTGGTGGCGAACGCGGCGAGCACCGACGCCGCCCCGAACGCGGTCGCACCGAGCATCAGCAGTTTGCGTCTGCCGATGCGGTCGCCGACCGTGCCCATGGTGATCAGCAAACCAGCGATCATGAACCCGTAGATATCGGCGATCCACAACTGCTCGATGCCGGTCGGGCGCAGGTCGGCTGTCAGATGCGGCGCGGCCAGATAGAGGACGGTGACGTCCATCGCGAGCAGCAGTGTGGGCAGAGCGAGTACGGCGAGACCGAGCCATTCCCTTGGGCCGGCGGACAATTGGGGTGTTGTCGGGGCGGGCGAAGCTTGCGAATCGGGCATGGCGCGATGCTAAAGTCTCACATCTATGTGAGAGTCAAGTCGGTATCGGAGGGCGAGGTGCGAATCGGGGCCTTGCAGCGGCGGACGGGAGTCAGTCAGCGGCTGCTGCGCTACTACGAGGAACAGGGACTGCTGCGACCACACCGTCATCCATCGGGCTATCGGGAATACAGCGAATCCGACGTCGAGACCGTGTCCCACATCCGCAGTCTGCTCGCCGCGGGCTTGTCCACCTCGACCATCGCCGACCTGCTGCCCTGCCTGTCCACCGGTGACGGGCAACTGATCGCCGAATGTCCCGAACTCCTGGTCGACCTGTACCGCGAACGTGACCGCATCAACGCGGGCATCCGCGATCTCGAAACCGCTCGCGACGCTCTCGATTCCGTCATCGCCACCGCACCACCGGAAGTCGTGGGCGCGGTGGATTACGCGCGCGGCTGACTCACACGATCGCCGATAGACCAGCCTCGAAACCGCAGCGACCTACCCACTCGGGTTGCCCGAAGACCGTGATCCGGGTGATTCGGTCGCGTGTCGTGGTGAGAACTGCGATTCCGAACGCGATGTAGGTGCCGTCGGCATCGCGGTGATAGGTCACGGCGGCGGCCTGACCGTTGACGATGGTGGGCAGCATCCGCCAGTCGCCGGGCTCGCCGAGCGCCTGTGCCGCCAGGAACATCGCGCAGGTTCGCTTGCCGGAGAACCAGGTTCGTGCGGGCGGCATCTCGATCACCGCGTCGCGATGCAGGATCTTCTCCAGCGCCGCGGCATCGGAATTCTCGAATGCCGCCATATATTCGGCGAGCAGGGTTTGTGCTTCGGAGGTGGTCGGCGCGGCCGGACCTTGCGCGGTAACGGCGAGCTTGTCCAGGTGCGCGCGAGCGCGCTGCAGCGTGCTCTTGACCGCGACCGTGCTGGTGTCGAGGAGTTCGGCCACCTCGGCGGCGGAGAAATGCAGCACGTCACGCAGGAGCAGCACCGCACGTTGGCGGCCGGACAGGTGTTGCAACGCTGCGATGAGGGCCAGGCGCAGGCTGTCCCGGGCGGCGGCAACCGTTGCGGGGTCGTCTGATTCGGAGGTGATCAGCGAATCCGGTAGCGGCCCCAGCCATTCGATATCGTTGCTCGCGGCTGTGGTTGCCGCGTAAGGGGTTTCACTCGCCGCATCCAATCCCGAGGGCAGGACGCGTCTTCCACGCTGCTCCAGCGCGGTCAGGCAGGCGTTGGTCGCGATCCGGTAGAGCCAGGTTCGTAGCGACGACCGCTGCTCGAACCGGTCGTAGGAACGCCACGCCCGCAGATACGTCTCCTGCACCAGGTCTTCGGCGTCGTCGAGAGAGCCGAGCATGCGGTAACAGTGCGCCAGCAGTTCGCGCCGGAACGGGTGGGTTCGGTCGGCGAACTCGGTTGGCGATACGCGTTGCTCCGGCGGCACGCAGCGCACCTTTCTCGTGAATTTCGGTATCGGGACTGTAGCGCAGGGGGCGGACGCCACTACAACGTCCGGCGAACCCGATTCCTTTCCCCGCTCCGGCCGGTCTACCTCTTAGTACAGACCCACACCGGAAGGACATGCACGGATGACCACACACCTCGATTCCATGGTCCGCGAGCTGATCAGCGGACCGCACTCGGCGATTCTCTCGACCGCCAATGCCGACGGACGTCCCCAATCATCGGTGATCTTCGTCAAAGACGACGGCGACACCGTTGTGTTCAGCACCATCAAGGGACGGCTGAAGACCCGCAATATGATGCGCGACCCGCGCGTCAGCCTGCTGCTGCTCAGCAACACCACCGGCCAGTACGCGGAGGTTCGCGGCAGTGTCGAAATCACCGAGGATCCGGAGAACAAACTGGGCCATGAGATGTACGCCCGGTACATGGGCGGGGCCTCGCATCCGCCGGAGCCGGGTGCGGAGCGGCTGATCGTCCGGATCACCCCTGAACGGGTTTACACCTGGCCACCACGAGCCGTCCAGGAATAGACGTGAACCGTAATGGCGGGAGGGCAGCGCGATTCGCGTCAAGAGTTCGATCAACACGACGCAAACGGTCGCCCTCCGGCCCCGCGGTCCCAAGTGGCCAGCGTGAGTCCGCGGAAGATCAACGTCATATTCAGGGCAGGAAACTAGAGCGCGGGTCGCGCCGCTGGGTACACGTTCATCGGGTGTCAGCCGTAAGCGGACTCAGTAGTTCGCGTGGTAATTGCAGTCCCCGCGCCAGCCGCATTCCGCCTGGATGGCGTTCCATGTGTTGGTGCCGACCTTGCCATCGGCTCCGATATTCATGCGCTGCTGAAATTGCACGACGCGCTGGTGAGTCTCGGTGCCGAATTGTCCATCGACGGCGGGGCTGCCAGGCGTGTACGCGCGCAGGAACGACTGCACCGCGGCTACGCATCCCGCCTGATTCTGTACCCCCTGGACCAGATACGGCCGGAACACCAGACATTGATTGATCGAGGGCGCCTGCGTGGCCGAGGCCGGTGCCGCGGTGAACGCTAGCCCACCCAGCGCGGCTGTGCTCACTGCCACCGCGGCGAACATCCGGCGGGCTGGATGTGTAGTTGTGGTCGTCATTGTCTGCTCCGAATCGTCTTGCAGCCCGGGGCTTTCCGGGTGCGACCCATCGATGGTCACACAGGCGCGGGCCGGAGGCGGAACCCCAAGCTCTCTTGTATGGATTCCCAATATCGAGTCGTCGGGATTATGAGATGACACTGATGTATTGGAGTCTGAATCATCGGACGGTCGGATCGACTCGCTCATGCCTGCGAACGTCGTCAGGTACCCCGAAAGGAGGTGTACCGCAAAGCTGTTCACGACGTCGATCGATAGTCGGAATACGCGCCCATCCAATCACATCGCGGACTGGATTCGCAGAGGGTGGCATCGCGGGTCTGGGCACCGGGGTCGGTGCGTGCTAAAAGCTCATGTGCTTCTGCGGTGACAGCGGCTGCCTTCCGGGTGGTGAATGGCCGGTCATAAAGTCGGATGGTGAGTGTCGCGGATCCGTTGTCACGGTGGGTTGTGCAGTCACCAGCGGTGAATCCGTCGACGAGCAGGATCTGTGGGGGCGGGGCGTTGGGTGCGGTATCCCTGTTCGGTGTACTCGTCGGTGATCACCCGTGTGCGTCCGCGTGTGAGAGCAAGATGTTGTCGAAGTCGTACAGGAACCGTGAACGGCTTTGGGACGACGGCTGTGACCTGGCATCCGACGTGCCGGTAAGACTGCATCTGTATGGTTGCGGCGATCATGCGGGCAGAGCCGGTCCGCCGTAATTCGGTTGTCGCCGGTCCCGCTGATCATTAATTTCCAGTGATGGCATATGAACATCCGTTGGCATATGTGCTGGGGCTGGAAGGGGTCGCGCTGCTGCGCGCGTTCGCGGGGGAGTACGACCGGGAGTTCGTTGACGCTCGCGTCGCCGAGATCCGGCGGTTGCTCACCGACCACACGTTAACGGGCGTGGATGTCGAACATGTGGACGCTGTTGCGGGCTATGGCATCTGGTCCACGACCTACGACAATCCCGACAATCCGGCGTTCGATTTCGATGCGGAGATCGTCCGCGCGGTCGCGAGCACACTGCCACCGGGCGTCGCGCTCGACGCCGGGTGCGGTACGGGAAGAGTCGCGGCGATGCTGGTCGACTGCGGGCATCGAGTGATCGGCGTCGACAGTTCGGCGGAAATGCTGGCGCAGGCCCGGAATCGCCTGCAACAAGCGACCTTTCGATTGGGTGAGCTGCAATCCTTGCCTGTCGCTACCGGCGAGGTCGACATGGTGGTCTGCTCGCTCGCCCTCACCCACGTGCCGGACCTGGCACCCGTCTTCGGCGAGTTCGCTCGTGTGCTGCGGCCCGGTGGCCACCTGGTGATCGCGGACGTTCATCCCGAACAGGTCGCACGTAGCCGGATTCCCACGATTCGCCTTCCCGGCGGAGGAGCCGGGCGGGTGCGGTCGTACTGCCATCGCACCGGCGATTACGTGCGCGCCGCTGTGACTGCGGGCTTTACGGTCCGGCGCTGCGAGGAGCCTGTCGTTGCCGCGCCGCTGGTCGGCCGATCCGCCGGCCCGGGCCCGTGGGAGGTCTGGCCTTGGTCGCTCGACGGTCTCGCGCCGGAGGCCGCTCAGGCCGCGAACGCCGGCGTTCCGTCGATGATCCTGTGGCACTGGGAATTACTGAACCCCCGAGTCTGAACGCCGCGTGGCGACCGCGAGCGACGTGCTCGTTGACACTCATCGGCTCGGAGGCCGGGGTATGCGCGCCGCGTGTCGCAACTGATCCAAGAAGTGGGGTTTGTCGTCGCCCTCGATCAGGTAGTGCGAGACAGCGATTCGGACGATCGTGGCAGCGATGGCGTGCGCGTCGTCGCCCTCGACGAGTCTTTCGATGAATCGGCGCATGATCGGGAGCACTCGAGCGACCTCGGCGAGAGCGTAGTCGGGCTCGATCCCGATCAACCGGCTCACGGAGTACGAGCCTTGGGTTTGGAAGCGCACGATGAAGGCGAGTACCGCGTCCAGGCGTGCCGGGCCCGTCAACCCCTCTGTCACCGCCTCGAGATCGGCTTCGATTTTCGCCAGTTCATAGCTGCCGAACGCCGAGAGCAGTTCCTCTTTCGAGGAAAAGAACCGATACAGCGTGGGCCGCGAGACCTTCGCGGCGGCAGCCACATCCGAGAGACTGAGTTTGCTGCGACCTCGACGCGCGAGTACCTCGTGGGTCGCGTCGAGGATTCGTGTGCGAGTCGAGGGGTCGAGCGGAGCCCGGCTGGCTGGTTTCACTTTACGAACTTTACATCTTCTGTAATTTTTGTAACGCCAGCAGTTCCGCTGGCGGCAGTGAATGAGGTCCAGATGACGCCCACCCGCACCTCCGATGACGCTATCGAGTTCGATCCCCATTCGGAGAGCTTCTTCGCCGACCCGCATCCGATCTACCGGCGGCTGCGCGACGAAGAGCCCGTCTACCACAATCCGACGGTCGGATTCTGGGCGTTGTCGCGATATCACGACGTCGTGCCCGCGATGAAGGATTTCCAGACCTACTCCTCGGCCCGTGGCATCACCCTCGAGATGGTGCTCGACCCGGCCCCGCCGAGTGAGGGCATTCCGATGATCATCATGATGGATCCGCCCGAACACACCAGAATGCGCAAATTGGTGAGCAAGGTCTTCACCCCGCGTGCCATCGCCGAACTGGAATCGACGGTCCGCACGATCGTGCACAGCTTCCTCGATCGGGTCGACCCACACGAATTCGATATGTTCACCGACTTTTCGACGCTCTTTCCGATCGAGGTCATCACCACCATGCTCGGCGTGCCACCTGAGCACAGGCAGCAGTTGCGGCACTGGCATGCCGCCCCCATGCAGCGGGCCGACGACGGCGGTGTGCCGAAAGAACAAGCCCGGCAAGCGATCCAAGCCGCTACCCGGTTCTATCACCAGCTGATTCTGGAGCGTCGCGCCGACCCGCGCGAGGACATGATCTCGCGGCTGACGCAGGTGGAAGTCGAACGTGCGGATGGACTGACCACCATGCTCACCGACCGGGAAATCCTCGGATTCGCTTCCTTGCTCGCGGGTGCGGGCGCCGAGACGGTCGCGAAGGTGATCGCCGGCGCCGCGGTGATTTTCGCCGAGCACCAGGACCAGTGGCGTGCGCTGGGTGCGGACCGTAGCAAAATCCCAGGAGCTTTCGAGGAGCTGCTCCGATACGACGGTCCAGTGCAGTACGACGTGCGCTACACCCTGCGCGATGTCGACATCCACGATCGGACAATTCCACGTGACAGCGCCGTTCTGATGCTGCTGGCCTCCGCTAATCGTGATGGACGAGCGTTCGACGACGCCGACCGCTTCGACATCAACCGACGCTTCGGTGGGCACAACCTCGGACTCGGCTACGGCATACACAGTTGTCTCGGTGCTGCGCTGGCTCGGCTGGAAGGCCGGGTCGCGCTCGACGCCCTACTCGACTTCATGCCCGAATTCGACGTGGACCGCGCAGGGTTGACCAGGACGCGCGAGACCAGCGTCGCCGGGTGGGCGACTGTCCCGGTGCGAGTGCTGTCGTGACGCAGCACACGACTCCCGCCGAGCGACGGAATCTGCACACCGGGCTCGAAGGCCACTCGGATGCGTTGGGCGCGGCCCCAGAGATAGTTGCAGCAGCTGTGCGTGTGCAGACCGCATTGGACCGGCTCGAGGTTATCGACCCTTAGACCGCAGTTCGGCAACTTCGCGTGTGGTTGTGCTCGGTCAGGTGGTGTAGAACGATTCCTGGAGAAGGTCTGCGAGGCTTTGTCTGGCGTGCTCGGCACCGTCGAGGCGCGAGTCACCGGAAAGAACGGCGTCGGATCATGGCAGAGGACCTGACCGTAACTCGGATGCTGGTGATACCCGCATCCGAGTTACGCGAGCGGTTCTCACGCTCGTCCGGCCCGGGTGGGCAGCACGTCAATACCACCGACAGCCGGGTCGAGCTGTCGTTCGATCTCGTCAACTCGCCTTCGCTGCCGGAGCGGCTGCGTACCCGGATGCTCGATCGACTGGCTCCCCGCCTGGTCGACGGAGTCATCACGATCGCCGCATCGGAGCAACGCGCGCAGCTGCAGAATCGCGCAGCCGCCCGCGAACGGCTGGCCTCGTTACTGCGCGACGCCGCTGCCGACCCTCCCCCCGTTCGCCGCGCCACCAAGCCTTCGCGCGGAGCGAAGGAACGTCGCATCGCGGCGAAGAAGCGGCGCGGCATCACCAAGCGCAACCGCCGCGCCTTGCCCGACGACTAGCCGACGGGCAAGGTGGCGGCCCGCCTGCGCTCGGGGATCGAGTGCGCGGGCGGGCCGTCGTGGAATGGGTCAGGCGTCGGGTTCTTCCTGCAGCGCACGGACTTCGACGCGGGAACCGACTGCGGCCGAGGCCTGTTCGGCCCATGACACCGCGGCGGCCTCGTCGTCGGCGTTGATGATCCAGAATCCGCCGACGTACTCACTGGCTTCGACGAACGGCGCTCGGGTGTGGGTGGGGGTCTCGCCGGTGGCGTCGACGGTGATCGCGGTCGAGGGCGGGTGCAGGCCGCCGGCCAGAACCAGCGCTTCCGCCGCGACCAGATCATTGTTGAGCTTCTCGACCGCGGCCATCAGCGCTTGCAGTTCGGCCGGGTCCATTTCCTGCATCGAAGCCATCGTCGCCTCTTCGGCGGTGTCGTGCGGCAGGGTCAGAAAGTATTGCGGCATCGGGGTTCTCCTTTATTCGGTGGGTGTTTCTCTGTAGACCGGGGGTGGTGGCGAAACTCATCGGAGTTTCACCGGGGATGAGATTTCAGGCGTGCCCGCTTCGGCGAGGGAGCGTTGCGCGCGCTGGGGGTCGTCGCCGAAGCCGACGCACAGGCGCAGTAACGCGTCGGCGAGCACGTGGCGTGCGAGTTCGGGTGGCACGGTCGCGGTCAGCGCGAGGGTGGTGACCCCGTGCTGCATCGCCCACATCTCGGCCGCCCACATCGTCGCGCGCCCCGGGTCTTCCGGCAGGAATCGGCCGCTCTCGATGCACGCGTTCACCAGATCGGTGATCGACTGGAACGCCGCACGGCCCGGGCGATCGCCGGGACCGGTGTCCGTTTCGGGACCGGTCGGCGGTGGCTCGATGAACATGAACCGGTACAACCGCGGTTCGGCGACACCGAAGTCGAGGTAGGCGAAAGCGGCTGTCGCCAAAGCGGTAACCGGATCCGCGGTGGCGGGTACCGCCGCGGACGTGGCCTCGGCCAGCCGGGCGAACCCTTGTTCGCGCAGTTGCCGATGCAATCCGCCGGTAGCGCCGAAGCGGCTGTAGATCGCCATGGTCGAGGTGCCGGCGGCGCGCGCGATGCGGCGCACGGTCAAGGCCTGCGGGCCCTCGTCCTCCAGGATCGTGGCGGCCGCGGACAACAGCGCGGTGGCGCTCACCCGTGCTGTCGCCGAGGGCTGATCCTGATCGGGCACTGTCGACATCCCTTCTGTCGCCCACACCGTATAACAAAGTTATAGGCTGGTCGATATGTCTGAGCGATCTGCCGTCCGTTCGCCGAACACCTGGTGGGCCGAGGCCGTGCTGGCCGCCGTGCCCCCGGGCGCGTTCGCGGTGGCGGCGTCGATGACGGGGGTGACCGGTGCGGTCCTGGTGACCGCGGCCGTCACGGCGGGCATCGGCGTGGCCGCGTGGCGGTGGTTGCACTCCGTGCGTCCGGTGATCGGCGCGTGTATCGGCGTCGGCATCTCGGCGCTCTTCGCCCTGCACAGCGGCCAGGCCCGCGACTTCTTCCTGCCTGACCTTTGGTATCCGCCGGTGCTGGCCGGTGTCTTGGTGATCTCGACGCTGGTCGGATATCCGCTGGTCGGATTGCTGTGGAGCGTTGCGCGCCGCCGCCCACCGACCTGGCGTGCGGACCCGGTCTCGCGCCGCATGTTCGGCGCGGTGACTCTTGCCGTCGCCGCGGCATTTCTGGTGCGGTTCGCGATTCAATTCGCGATCTACCGTCAGGGTGACATCGGCTGGCTCGCGGTGGGGCGCATCGCCACCGGGCTTCCGCTCACCGCGGCGATGCTGGGCTTGATCTTGGTGACGATCCGGCGTGTCGACCGGCGGGAGCGTGCTCCCGCCACGCCGGACAGCTGACCACTGCGCGAAATCCCTTCGCCCCGTGTGCTTCTCGATTCCGTGCGATCGCCCGGATCGGGTCTCGCTCAGGGCACTGCGCGTCATGCACTGCCCGGCAGACGGAATGCGGTCTATTCGAATCCGACTCTCGCCTGCGAGGTCCTCGCTCAGTTGATCGCTGAGATGGCTCCGGCGAGTTCGACTCGGCTGCTGATGCCCAGCCGGGGATAAATGCGGTAGAGGTGCGAGCCGACGGTCCGGTGCGATAGGTAGAGCTTTTCCGCGATTTGGCGATTGGTGAATCCCTCAGCCGCCAGGGTGGCGATCTGTAGTTCCTGGGCGGTGAGTTGATCGCGGGCGGTGGGGGAGCGGCGGGCGCTGGTCTCGCCCGCCGCGCGCAGTTCGTTGCGCGCGGCCTGGGCCCAGGGGCCGGCGCCCAGGGCGTCGAAGGTATCGCGCGCCTCGCGCAGCGGTTCGCGAGCCGCCGATGTGCGGCGCAGTCGGCGCAATCGTCGACCGTGATGGAGTTGCAGTCGCGCGCGGTACAGTGGCCACGCACCCGTATGGCCGGTGAGTGCGGCGGTGTAGGCGGCATCGGCGTCGGTGTCGTCGGCGAGCACGGCGCGGCTGTATTCGTCGACGAGGAGCAACATCGAGGACGGCAATCGTTTCGCCAGCTCCGGTAGGTCGGCCAGCAATTGTCTTGCCGCGTCGACATTTTCGGAGGCCGCCGCGGCGTCGGCGAGTTCGGGCGCGACCCACCAGCATTGCATGGGGTGGCTCACCGGGTCGGCCGGGTCATAGACCCGCGCCAGCGCCGCGAACGCGTCCTCGGCTTGACCGGCCAACAGCAGGAGCATGCCGCGGGTCTGCTGAGCGGCGATCTGGATACATCGCATCCCCGCGGCCAACGGACTGGCGCCGACCGCGCGCAGATGATTGGCGGCTACCTCGGATTCGCCACGCAATGCGGCGATCATGGCCAGATTGACATGCCCGGTAACGAGATAGAACTCCTGGCCGTTCTCCGCGGCGAACGCGCGTGTCTCCTCGGATTCGGCGCGCGCCCTGTCCCAGTCGCCGAGCCAGATGCGAATCCAGTTCACGGCGCCGAGGATGCCGGACAGCACGCCGAGTCGTCCTTGGCTGCGACAGATTCCGGCGGCATTGTCGATATAGGCGGTGCCACGACGGAAGTCGCCGAGGAACAGCGCGGCGTAGCCGAACAAGCGCATGGCGTCGACGTCGGTGCGATTCGGCTCGAGCTGGTCGAGTTGCTCGAGGACTCCGGCACCGCGCTCCCACGGCAGGCTGAACGCGCCGATAGCGAGGAGTTGTGGATGGCGTGGCGGCAGATCAAGGGAATCCACCTGGGCAGCAATGTATTTGCGAGATTCGGCGCTGGCGTCCTGGTTGGAGCATCGCGCGGCGGCGAACCACAATATCGCTGTCGCGAGAGCGCTATTGCCCGCCTCGTGCACGTCGGCGGCGATATCGACCAGCTGCTGGATGCGACGGTCGGCATCCTGGTAACGATGGAACGCGACAATCTCCTCGACGGCTGCCAGACGCGCCAGTTCGGTCGGCCCCAAAACGCTGAGGTCGGCCCGGCTCAACAGGTCCATCGCTTCGTGCCGCGCGCCGGTCTCGCTGGCCAGTTCCGCGGCCTGCAGGAGCAAGGCGGTCGTGCGGTCGGGTCGCTCGGACAGTGCCGCCGCGCGGTCCAGGGCGGCGACCGCGGCCATGATGGCTCCGCAGGCTCTCGATCGCTGCGCATAGTGTTCGAGTTGCGTGGCGATGGCGTCGTCGGCACCGAGCGTGGCTGCGGCGCGATGCCAGAGCTGTTTGTCGGGGAAGTCGGCGAGCACCTCGGCCAAGGTCGAATGCGCGTCGAGCCGTTGCGTCAGCGACGCCCGGACGTAGGTCGCAGATCGCATCAGTGGATGCCGGAAGCGTAGTAGCGGACCCGCCATCTCGACCAAGCCGACGTCGATGGCTTCCTGCAAGTGCGCCGCGCCGACCGGGACACCGGCGAGGACGGAGGCCGCCCGCAACAGCCGGCCCGCGTCGCAGGTGACATCAGCGGCCAGGACGACGAGCAAGGTCCGGGTCGGCGCGCTGAGCTCGGCCGAACGCGCGGCGAAGGCGGTTTCCAGCCGGGCGGTCAACGGCAGATCCTCGATCACCCGATCGGTGCTCTGGCGCATCGCCCGCGGTAACTCCATGAGCGCCAGCGGATTTCCCGCCGCCTGGCTGAGCAGTCGCCGCCGTACGTTGCTGGACAGGGTGGGCGCTTGCGTTTGGAGCAGGGCGGCGGCGGCCTGTTCATCGAGCGGTTCGACCAGGACCTCCGGCAGCCCCGCTCGGCGGGCGGCGTCCTCGGATCCGGTTCGGGTGGCGCCCAGCACGAGGACCGCGTCACTGCCGATCCGGCGCGCGACGAAACCGAGCACATCCGCGCTACAGCTGTCGATCCACTGCAGGTCGTCGACGATCAGGACCGTTGGGCATACCGCGGCGGCTTCGCCGACCAGTTGCAGCATGGCCAACGCCACCGCGTACAGATCGGGAGATCCGTCCTCCAGCCCGAACGCCGCGCGCAGCGTGCGCTGATGCGAAACGGGAAGCTTGGACACTTCGTTTTCGAGGGGCCGCAGCAGCTGGTGCAGTGCCGCGAAGGGCAAGCCGGCCTCGTTCTCCACACCGGCGGCGGCCACCACGGTCAGATGCTGATCGGTAGCCCTGGTCCGAATGACGTTGAGCAGTGCCGACTTTCCGATACCCGCCTGCCCGCGAAGGATCATCGCCGAGCCGTGTCCAGCGACCGCGCGATCCAGGAGGTCTCCCAGCATGGCCGAATACCGGTCTCGACCGATCAGAGTCGACTGCGAAATCTCACCGTGCACCGCCAGATCCTGACAGAGAACCGGCGGTTTCACAATTGACGCCGCAGGTGGATGCGGTAATCGTGGCGGATGACTCAGTCACCGAACAGCGCCGTGACGCAGTCATCGGTGCAGTCGTTCGACTGATTCGCGGGGAGTCGTCCGTTCGTAGCTTTATCGGCATGACAAACACCTTCACCACCACCGACGGGGCTGAGATCTTCTTCAAGGACTGGGGCACCGGCCAACCGGTCGTCTTCAGCCATGGCTGGCCGCTGAGCGCCGATGCCTGGGACGAGCAGGCCCGCCTGGTCGCCGAGAACGGTTACCGTGCCATCGCCCACGACCGTCGCGGTCACGGCCGATCCAGCCAGACCTGGGACGGCAACACCATGGACCGCTACGCAGACGACCTGGGCGAGCTCATCGAGCATCTGGACCTGCGCGACGCGGTTCTGGTCGGCCACTCCACCGGCGGCGGCGAAGTCGTCCGCTACCTGGGGCGCCACGGTAGCGCCCGGGTTGCCAAGGCAGTGCTGCTGGGCGCGGTGCCCCCGGTGATGGTCAAGTCCGAGACCAATCCCGACGGCACTCCCATGGCGGTCTTCGACGGCATCCGTGCCGGTGTCGCCGCCGACCGCTCGCAGTTCTACTGGGATCTGAGCGAAACCTTCTACGGGTTCGATCGCCCCGACGCGATCGTCTCCGAGGGCGCGCGGCGCGCCTTCTGGCGGCTCGGGATGCAGGTCGGGGCGCGCGCGGCCTACGAATGCGTCGCCCAGTTCTCCGAAACCGACTTCACCGAGGACCTGAAGGGAATCGACGTGCCGGTGCTGGTCGCCCACGGCGAGGACGACCAGATCGTCCCGCACCACGCCTCGGCGATGCGCTCGGCGGCACTGATCAAGAACGCGACGCTGCGGGTGTATCCCGGTGCGCCGCACGGCCTTTACGGCGAATTCCGCACTGCCTTCGAAGCCGATCTGCTCGCCTTCCTCGCCCGCTGACCATCTCGACACACCATTCAGGAGCTGTCATGAGCACACCCACCGTAATCCTGGTCCACGGCGCGTTCGCCGAGTCCGCCAGCTGGAGCGGCGTCATCGACGCGTTGCGCACCGTCGACGCCACCGTGATCGCGGCCGCCAACCCACTGCGTGCTGTCGATTCCGACGCCGACATCGTCCGCGGCATTGTGGACTCCGTCGACGGTCCGGTCATCCTGGTCGGGCACTCCTACGGCGGCCAGGTCATCTCGCAAGTGCACGACCCCAAGGTCGCCGCCCTCGTCTACGTCGCCGCTTTCGCTCCCGAAGAAGGCGAGTCCATCGGCGAACTGTCCGGCAAGTTCCCCGGCAGCACGCTCGGCGAGACTCTGCACGAGGTAGTCCTGCCCGACGGCAGCACCGACCTCTACATCCAGCCCGCCAAGTTCCACCACCAGTTCGCCGCCGATATCTCGCCGGCACAGGCCGCGCTCGACGCAGCCACCCAGCGCCCGCTCAATGATCGCGCCCTGCACGGGAAATCCGGTGCGCCGAACTGGAAGTCGGTGCCGTCGTGGTTCGTCTTCCCCGACACCGACTACAACATTCCCGTCGCCGCGCACCGCTTCATGGCCGAACGGGCCGGCGCCCGCGCGGCGGTCGAGATCAGCGGTGCCTCGCACGCGCTGCCCGCATCCCAGCCCGCCGCCGTCGCCGAAGTCATCGGCTCCGCGATCGCAGCCGTCACCAGCTGACACAACCGTCTCGAGGAAATCCGCCATGCGTATCCCCACCATCGTCAAACTCACCGCCGTCGCGCTGGGCCTCACCGCCACCGTCGCCAGCGCGGGCTGTGCCACCGCCCAGCCAGGGCCCGCCCCCGTCAAGCCGACCATCGTCCTCGTGCACGGCGCCTTCGCCGAGTCCAGCAGCTGGAACGGTGTGATCGAAAACCTCACCCGGCAGGGCCTTTCCAGCATCGCCGCGGGCAATCCGCTACGCAGCGTCTCCGGTGACGCCGACACCGTCCGCAGCGTGGTCGCCTCGATCGAGGGACCGGTCCTGCTGGTTGGGCACTCCTACGGCGGGCAGGTCATCTCTCAGGTCCATGATCCGAAGGTCAAGGGACTGGTCTACGTAGCGGCCTTCGCGCCCGAAGAAGGCGAGACCATCGGCGAGCTCTCCGGCAAGTTCCCCGGCAGCACGCTCGGCGAAACCCTGAACAAGGTAGCGCTGCCCGACGGCAGCACCGACCTCTACATCCAGCCCGCCAAGTTCCACCACCAGTTCGCCGCCGACGTCCCCGCGGCCGAAGCCGCCATCGCCGCCACCACCCAGCGCCCGCTCAACGATCGCGCCCTCAACGGGAAATCCGGTGCGCCGAACTGGAAGTCGGTGCCGTCGTGGTTCGTCTTCCCCGACACCGACTACAACATTCCCGTCGCCGCGCACCGCTTCATGGCCGAACGGGCCGGCTCGCGCGCCACGGTGGAGATCAAGGGCGCTTCGCACGCGCTGACGGTCTCCCAGCCCGGTGCGGTAGCGAAAGTCGTCGTCGAGGCCGCCCTCGCCGTCAGCTGACGCGGGACCAACGCCGCGCCCGGAAGCGATGGCAAGCCGCCAGTGGCTAGCGGATTCCGTGCGATGAGCGCACCGATACGGTGAGGTGATCTGTCACCTCACCGTATCGGCGGCTTCAGCTCGGGACCTTGTCCCGCTCCTTGGTGGGTTTGTAGGTTTCCCAGAAAGTGGCTCCGGGGATAGCGAGCGTCTTCGGATCGAAGACCGGATCCAGCCCCGACTTCTGCTGGCGTTCGTAGTCCCGCAGTGCTTTGTAGGCCGGTTGCTGCAGCACGAGGATGCCGATGATGTTGAGCCATGCCATCAGTCCGACGCCGATATCGCCCAGTGCCCACGCGTCTTTCGCGGTGGAGACCGCGCCGACCGCGACCGAGATCAGGATCAGCGCCTGCAAGATCATGGTGGAGTTCGAGCCGATCGTGCCGCGCAGGAACGGAACCGGTGTGGGCGCGTGCTTGCCGAGCAGGAACCGCAGATTGGTTTCGGCCATGTAGTAGTAGGCGATGATGGTGGTCAGGCAGAAGAACGCCAGGGAGATCGCGACGAAGCTGGAGCCCGCCCCGCTCCACAGGGTGTCGAAACCGGCCTGGGCGTAGCCGGGGCCGACCGCGACGTCCGAGGGCAGTGCGCCGCCGTCGGCACGCACCGCGCCGGTGGCGGATTCACCGTCGAACACCCGGTAGGCGCCGGTGGACAGGATCAGGAAGCCGGTCGCGCTGCAGACGAACAGGGTGTCGATGTAGACCGCGAAAGCCTGGACCAGACCCTGCTTGGCCGGATGGGAAACCTCGGCCGCGGCAGCGGAATGCGGTCCGGTGCCCTGCCCGGCTTCATTGGAGTAGACGCCGCGCTTGACGCCCCACATGACCGCCGAGCCGATGATCGCACCGAAGGCCGAATCGACGCCGAAAGCACTCGCGAACACCATGTTCAGCACACCCGGAATGGCCGAGGCGTTGGCCACGACGATAACGAGCGACACGGCGATATACCCGATCGCCATGAACGGCACCACCACACCGGCGAAAGCCGCGATGCGCTTGACGCCGCCGATGATCACGAACGCCAGCACGATGATGATGCCGACGGCAACACCCCACTCCGGCAGACTCCACGCCGACTGCATGGCCGAGGCCATCGAGTTGGACTGCACACTGGGCATCAGCACACCACAGGCGAGGATGGTGACGGCGGCGAAAATGATGCCGTAGACCTTGAACGCCGAGGCCGCGCGAGTGTGGGCCATAGCCCGGCTGAAGTAATACGCCGGTCCGCCGCGGTACTCACCGGTTTGGGGATCCTTGGTCTTGTAGATCTGACCGAGGGTGCACTCGACGAACGAGGTGGAAGCACCCAGGAACGCCATCACCCACATCCAGAACAGCGCACCCGGACCGCCGAAGGCGATCGCCGTGGCGACACCGGCGATATTGCCCGTGCCGATGCGGCCGGACAGCGACATCGCCAGTGCCTGGAACGAGGACACCCCCGAGGCGGACTTCTCGCCGTTGAGCATCAACCGGATCATCTCCGGCACCTGCCGAATCTGGACGAACCTGGTCCTGATGGAGAAATACACTCCGGCGGCCAGACACAGATAGATCAGGCCCTTACTCCAGATATAGCTGTTGGCCGTATCGAGAAACGCGCTCACTCAAACTCCGATCAAGGGGTCACCTTCGCCGGAGATCCTGCCACGGGCTTTGTTACCGCCTGTTACCGACTGCTCTCGCGGATGTAATACCTTCGGCTCTCGCGGGCACACAGCGGCAAAATTTCGATGGCTGCCGGGCCGGGCTGATGGTTGATCGGCGTCACCGGCTCGTCAGTCCTCGGTCATCTTGGGTAGCACGCGTTCGAGGGCCGCGACCGAACCGTCGATCGCGAGTCCCATGGTCTTCGCCGTCCGCAGCGTCATCGCCCCGGTGAAGAGTGCGACGAAAACCTGCGGCGGCGCGGTGACCGTAGCGTCGGGTCGGCGTTCAGTGGCGCAGGGGCGCACGTCGATCCGGCCCCGATCGGCGATGATGTCGCACCCGTCGGTCAGGTCGCCGAGACGAACGATGCTCACCGGCTGGTCGGGTGTGGCGTCGGTGCACAGGTGACGCAGCGGCAGTGCGAACCAGTGCACCCGGAACGCGTCGTCCGCTGGCGGAACGACCATCAGCGGGGCGCCCCAGCGCGTCAGCTCGCGGACCACGCCGCCGAGGTCGCGGCCGCGGCGGGTGAGACTGATCAGCGTGGCAGCGACCGGCGGCGGTTCATCGTGGCGTGCGATCAGCCCGGTGCTCTCCATGTCGCGGAGGCGGTCGGCCAGCAGGTTGCTGGCGATCCCAGGCAGCCCGCGGCGCAGGTCGGAGAAGCGGCAGGGGCCTTGGGTGAGCAGCTCGCGGACGATCAGCAGGATCCAGCGGTCGCCCACAAGATCGAGGGCGCGTGCCATCGAGCAGTACTGGTTGTACGAGCGCATATCGGCAGCCTAGCATTGTGGTTGAAAATCTCTATTAGGTGGTTTAATTTCTCAACTACGTTACTAGCAAGGGAGATCGCTATGACCGTCGTCGACGACCGCGCACCCGCTGTGCTCAGGGAGTACTACCGGATCCTCACCGGCGGGATCGAGAACTACGCGGATGGCGGGGAACTGGCCCCGCTACTCGCCGAAGACCTGCATTTCGAGGGCCCGATCGCCGGGCAGGTGATCGGGGCGGCGGCGTTTCTGCGGGGAGTGCGGGGGTTCATCGCCAATGTCCAGAAGATCGACATGATTCAGGAGGTCCACGGCCCAGAGGGCACCGCCGTGCTCTACGACGCCCAACTGCCCAAGGGCACCTCTCGGCTCACCGAGTTCTTCACCTTCGCCGAGGGCAAGATCCAGCGGCTGTGCATCTTGTACGACCCTGCCGACTACCTCGCCAAGGGCGGTGCCTGAGGGCCGGGATGTCGCTCTGCGAACAAGACCGCCGCCGCTCGACATTGTGAAATGCCTCGAGCGGCGGCGGTCCTGGCCGTTCCGGTGTCATTCAGGGGCGGCACAGTGCGCGCTCGACCCCGCGCAAGGCGACCGCCATCGGGTGCGGTGACTGGCTGTAGGGGTCGATAATCCATTTGACCAGGGCCAGCGGGGGTCCGAAGACCTGGCACAGGGGTGGTACGGGGGTGATGGGTCCGGCGTTCGCGACGGCGTTGGATCCCGCGATCAGCGAACCCGTGACGGCCAGAACTACCAGCATTCTTCGCACGAGTATTCGTCCTTCTGTATCCGTCGAACATTCGAGTACTGTGCTGGTTTCGGCACTTCCAGGGACTTCGTTACGCAGGGCTGCGAAGGCGATATCGGTTGCGCCCGTGCCGGTTCGGGGCTGTCGCGCCCCGGCGGTCGGCGAGACGCCGCATACCGATGCCGTCTCCCTCACCGAACGTCCGTTGTTGTGGCGTCGCTGGTTACTTTCGGGTGGGGCGTGCCGCTACCGGTCCGTGTATCCGGCGTGGCGGCAACAGGTTTGATCACCCACCACGCGATCGCGGTCCACATCGATGCCAGCACGACAGCCCCGAAGAGGTCGGTGGGGTGGTGCGCCCCGGCATAGAGGCGCTGGACCCCGACCATTACCGGAATCAGGAGCGCGGCGGCCGCGACCAACCGGTACTGCCAACGTCGGGTGCCGGCCCATACCAGCGCGGCCGTGCCCGCGTACAGCGTCAGCGAGGCGGCGACATGCCCGGAAGGGAAACTGGCGGTGGGCGGCAGATCGGGGTTCAAGTGCGCCACCCGGGGGCGGTCGCGATCGACGATCGCGGCGGTGGTGAGAAACAGGGTGATCTCGCCGAACAGCGCGACGGCGAGGAACAACACCGGTCGCCAACTGCGGAAAACAGCCAGCGCCAGGGCGGCGACGACGAGCGCGCCCACGATGATCGCGACGGTGTCGCCGAGCTCCCCGAACACGACGAGGACGGAGGTCAGGGTGGAAGTGCGGTGATCCGCCAGCATCGCCACCACCTGGTGGTCCCATCGCAGCACGGAGGTATTGGCTTCCAGCGCGCGAATCGACAGGCCGATTCCCAGGATCAGTCCGACGAGCAGCACCCACGCGACCGCGATCTCCCCGACTCCGCGCCAGGGATGCTCCGAAGCGCGCGGATGACGAAGCGGAACCGGTCGCAAATCGTCTTCGGATTCGGGCGGCACGTCGCCGGGCAGCGGGCCGGCATCGATGCCGGTGTCTCGCCGCCATCGGTGAAACGCGACGGCCGTCAGGATCAGCCAGAGCGAACCGAGTAGCCAGCCCGCGAGCACGTCGGTGAGGTAATGCACGCCCAAGGCCACCCGGCTGAACCCGATGGCCGTCACGAGCAGCGTCGTCGACGCGATGAGCACTCGCCGCACGCCCGGCCGCTGGATGGGTATGAACACCAGCGCGACAACTCCGAAACACACCAGCGAACTCATCGCGTGGCCGCTGGGGAAGCTCCACCCGCCGACACTGTGCACCGGGGTCTCCACCACCGGGCGCAACCGTCCGACGAGTGCTTTGACCACCGCGTTGAGGATCAAACCGCCTGCGCCGGTAAGCAATACGTAGACCGCGAGTCGCGGCAGACCGCGCAGGAACAGCCAGAGCGCACCGACGGCGAGCACCGAGACCAGCACCGCGGTCGCCCCGACATTGGTGACCCCGAGCAGGACCTGGCGCAGCATTCGATGCTGCGCCACCACACCGACCAGGCTGTCGGACACGGCTTGATCCGCGGCCTGCAACGGTTCCCATCGCGTCCGGACCAACGCGGTGAGCAAACCGAACCCCAGACCGATGGCCACCGTGCCCAGCAACGCCGCGGCGCTGCGCACAACGAAGCGTTCGGTAGCCGTGTCGGAACCGATCGGACCGGGGTCGTCCGTGCTGGTCGCGACCTCACCGGTGTGCCGGTCGACAGACAATGCGAAACCTCCCGCGCTCATGCCACACCCGCGGGGGTGGCGAAAGACCGACCGTCAAGTCCTGTTCGTTGTCCCCGAGTTCCCCGAACGAGCGATCGCAATCACCGGCCCCGCCACCGTGGTCCGTACTGACACGGGTTCATTGCAGACGTTCAATTCCGCGCTCACCCACAGGCTCTCCGCTCCGAATCGGGTAGCGCGACCTTCGCTGCGCACTGAAAGATATTGGCACGCCCCAGTTCTCGAGGTTGTGAAATCAAGCCGCAGACGAGAATCGCCGATCAGCGCGTCTTGGCGAAGCCCTTTACGGTCGTGATTTCCACGCGGGGAGACCATGCCGGGAACGCCGTCGTGCGACTTCGGGTGCCGCATCGGGCAGGCAAATTTCACCACACCTATCGCGCTCAGATCCGCAGGCAGCGGGTGCCCACGTCGAAGCGGCGTTCGGCGGGGATTCCGGGGCTAGCGATGTAGCTACCGATCAGCTAATTCCATGGTTACAATGGTCGCGAGCGTGTCGTTTCAGAGGACTTATGGAACCGGGCCATCGCGCCCCCGCATAGGAAACTCGGGACAATGACCTTTATCGCCCACCTCGATTTCGACAGGTTTTTCGGCCCACCACTGGTGTGCCCGGCGTGCGGTTCAGCCGCCATCGGCTTCACCCACGGCCACAGCGATACCCCCTTCCATTGCCGGACCTGCGAGACGAGCTGGCAATGGTCGGGCGCGGCGTCCGCCCTGGAGGTGGACGATCCCGATACGGTCCGGCCCGATGCTTCCGACGCGGTTCGCGTCGCAGGTGCGGGGCATTGAGCTGATCGGCACCTCCGGGCTGTCACAAGCCGGAATGAACGCGTGCCGGAGCCGAGGGTCGCTGCCGTCGTTCATGCCACCGCTGAAAGGCGGCCACGGCTAAAGCCGTGATACCCACCGGCAAGAAATACGCTGCAGCCCCGAACATGGAATCAGTTGTCGGCACGGCCGAGATCGAACCGACTATCAACACCGCCGCGACAAGCCACGAGCTACCGCGCAGAGCAGTCACGGCGGGAAGGGCGCAGAGCACCACGGGAATCGCCAACAGCAGGGCGAGCGCCGCACCGTAGCGCGTAAAAATGGTTTGCCCACAGGCGGAATCCATCTGCACTACGTCGCAGGAGGAGATCTGGTAGACAGGCTCGGCCGCGATCAGCACACTCCACAGCGAAGTCGCTGCAGCCAGCAGGAGCCACGTCACCCGCGGCGCTTTCATGACAATGCCGCCGCTCTGATAGCGGCGGCCACGCCGTCGAGGATGAGCTCCAGTCCGAAGTGAAAGTCCTCTCCGGCGGGGTCGTCGGTGGGAGGCAGGAACTCGAAGAGCCCCGAGGCGAACAGCGCCGCGGCGTCGGGAAAACGGTTGGGGTCCACCAATGCTGACAGTTGGCGACCGTAGGTTTGCTCGTGCTCCAGTTGGGCTGTGCCGTCGGACAGCCATCCTTGGGCGAGTTGCTGGGTCAGCAGGTCCGCGTTGCGCACGTATCCGCTGACGACGGTGAGGATGCCCAGTTGGGCGGCGGGATCGAGGCCGGTGTCGCGGAGGGCGCGCAGGCCGGCGTCGAGCCAGCCGACGAGGTGCGGGCCGCGTGGGGGACCGGAGGTCGGCAGTTGGGCGAGCCAGGGACGGCGGCGATGGACGGCCCATTGCGCGAGCGCCCACCGGCGCAGCATGTCGCGCCAATCATCATGGGGTGGCGCGTATTCCGGCGGGGATCCGAAGGCGAGATCACCCATCAGAGCCAGAAGTTCCTCTTTGGACCCGACGTGGCGGTAGAGCGACATCGGGGTTACGCCGAGTTCGGCCGCGAGCTTGGGCAGGGTGGCGCCCGGCAATCCGTCGCGGTCGGCCAGTTCGACGGCGGTGCGTACCACCCGGTCGACGTCGAGCGCGGGGGGCCGCCCGAGCCGGGATCCCTTGTGTACGCGCCAGAGTCGGGCCAGATCGGCGGGGAGGTCGGCGCTCAAGGAACTCACTCTCCAGTCTGATGCGTGCCTTTCCGAACCAGGGTATAACACTCAAAGTATAAGACATATACTAACCACGGCGACCGCGGTCGTCGGGAGCGGAACCGCCATGATTCGCAAGGTCACCGGCACAGCGGGGTTGATCGCCGCAGTGCTCACGCTCGTTGAGCTGCCCCTGTACTTCGTCTATGCCGGCCCGCCGCCGGACTGGAACGTTTTCACCCGCAGCGTGTTCGGCCTCACCGGATTGACGTTCTTCGTCGTGTTCATGTCGGGCCTCCGCTATCTGGTGAAAGCTCAGGCGCCGCACTATGAATGGGTCGGCGGCCTCGCGACCGTGGCAGGCCTGATGTGGATCACGGTTTCGTTCGTCTCCACCGGCCTCGAGGTGGGGGCGGTGATCGAAGCCGCCGAACCGATCGATCCGACGATCACCGTGACGGGCACCTACATCCTGTACGGCTCGATCTCGAAGCTGCTGATGGCACTGTTCCTGTGCGCCTTCGGTTTCGGCATGTCGAAGGCGCGCCTGTTGCCGAGCTGGACGGTGTGGTCGGCCTATTTCCTCGCCGTGGCTCAGCTGCTGTTCGTCCCGTCGCTGTATTTTGGGAACAATCCCGCGAACTTCTACGCCGCCAACGGCTGGGGCACCACCGCCACCATGGGCGGCCTGATGGTGGTGTGGCTCTTGGCCATCAGCGTCAGCATGCTGCGTGCGAGTGATCCCGACCGATCCATGGCCGCGGCCGCACACCCGGCCGCGCCGTAGCCGACGGTGACGGCAACGTCGGAGTCGTTGCGCCGACTTGTCCGGCGGACGCGTATTGCTATCTGTCTCAGACATATCCGAGAGTCGACCAAGGGGTCGGCGACGAAAAAATAGCCCCTTTGTCGGTGCGTCCCAGTCGTAGTGCCGACGTGTTATGGCGGGTAACAATCTTTCCGCATTCGCTGCACAGATTCCCTGGTCGATTGATACATTTCGCCAATCACCACTGTAGCTTTGAGGACGAGCACCATATGTTCGACTGGGATATCTTGCGCAGCACCTCTAGCGTTCGTGTACTGATACGGCTCGCCGAAGAACGCGGCATGACGGCGGCGGAATGCTTGGAGGGCACTTCCCTCGCCGTCCGGGCCGTCATTGACTCAGACGCCGCGATCACCGCCCGCCAGGAAATCCGGGTGGTCCGGAATCTGCTAGCCCGGTTCGGCGACGAACCCGGCCTGGGGGTGGAAGCCGGTGGGCGCTACGAGGTTTCGCTGTACGGGCCATGGGGGCTGGCCCTGCTGTCGAGCCGGACGCTGCGCGAAGTGATCGACGTGGCGCTGCGGCATCTGGATCTGGTCTCCGCGTTCGGCCGGCTCACCTTTCTGGAGCGGGACGGCGAAGGACGATTTCTGTTGGACGGCACCGGGATTCCCGAGGATGTAGGCGCTTTTCTCGCGGAACGGGCGCTGGCCGGGATCCAGACCATCGGCAAGGAACTGTTCTCCGTCGCCGTGCCGATTCACCGGGTGGCCTTCCGGCACGCCGCCCCGACCGACACCGCGCGCCATCGCGCGGTGTTCGGTGTCGAGCCTTCTTTCGACGCCCCTGCCAACGTAGTCGCTTTCGACGCCGCCCAACTCGACGCGCCGCTGCCGCAACCCAATGCCCGGGCGCGCGAGACCTGCGAGCGGCTGTGCCGCGATCTGCTGGCGCGCCGGCGGGCTCGCACCGGGGTGGCCGGCTCGGTTCGGGACATGTTGGTCCGCAATCCGGGGGAGATTCCCGATCAGGCCACGGTCGCGGCGGGGTTGTTCCTGAGCGCACGTACCCTGTCGCGTCGGCTGAGCGAGGAGGGCACCTCGTTCCGTGCGTTGCTCGACGAGGTGCGCCAGATGCTCTCCGAGGAACTGCTCGTGCACACCGATATGACCACCGAACAGGTCGCCGCGCGGCTCGGATACGCGGAAGCGGCCTCGTTCATCCGGGCCTTCCGGCGTTGGCAGGGCTGTCCGCCACAGGAATTCCGCGCCCGTTCGGCACCACCGAAGGCACGCCGGATCCCCGAGTTGGTCTGATCAATCCACCGTGGTGAAAGTAGTGGCGGCGGAACGATTCCGGGCCGGGGCGATGAATGCGGTCGCGGCCAGCGCCAAGACCAGCAGTCCCGCGCAGACGTAGCAGGCCACCTCCAGCCCGACGGTCATGGCCGCACGGGCGGAGTCGGCCGTCGCTTGGGTTCGTGGATCGGCGGCCAGCGCGGGAATGACCGAACCAGCACTGTCGGTGACGGTTTCGCTGATCTGCCGGGCATCCGGGTGGGGGAGTCCGGACTCTTCGAGGCGATCGCGCAAACTGGTGGTGAGTGTGGTGAAGTAGAGCGTCGTGAGTAGCGCGATCCCCAGCGCCGAGCCCAATTCCCTGGCCGCGCTTTGGATTCCCGAAGCCTGGCCCGCGCTTTCCCCGGGTATGTCGGCGAGGACGACATTGGTCACCTGGGCGGTGGCGAACCCCACGCCGATGCCGTAAACGAACAGCGCGACGGCGATCCACCACCACGCGCTGTCGGTGGCGGCGATAACGCCGAGCAGGACCAGCCCCGCCGCTTCCAGTGTCAACCCGATCCGGATCTGTCCTAGCGCGGACACCGCCATCGAAAAGCTCGCGCCACTGGCGAAGAAGCTGCCCACCGCCAGCGCGCACAATGCCAGACCGGCCTGCAGCGCACTGTATTCCAGCACGAACTGCAGCCACAGCGGCAACACGGCGATGATGCCGAATTCGCCGAGACCCACCACCAGCGTGACAACATTGCCGTTGCGGAATGAGGGGATGGCGAACAAGCGGACGTCCATGAGCGGTTCCGCGCCGGCCCGGCCGAGTGCGGCCTGCCGCCGCCAGAACGCGGCCAGCACCATCGCGGACATGAGGAGCAGGACGAAAACCGGGGACGGTCCGGAGCGCCAGGTGAATCCGCCGATGGTCAGCGGCTCGGTGGTCAGGAACCAGCCATGGGTCCGTCCTTCGATCAACGCATAGGCGAGCATGCCGAGCCCGACTGCGGACAATCCGGCGCCCACGACGTCGACCCGGCCCGGAATGCGTGGCGAGTCAGGGAGAAAGGCCAGGACTCCGGCCAGAATGAGTGTCACCAGCGGCAGATTGACACCGAACGCCCACCGCCACGAGATATCGGCGAGCCATCCGCCGAGCAGTGGGCCGACGGCCGCCGCCGCACCGATGGTCGAGCCCCACAGCGCGAACGCCCGACCGCGTGCCTTGCCGCTGAAAGTCGCGTTCACCAGCGCCAGGGAAGTCGGCAGGATCAGCGCCCCGCCGGCGCCCTGTGCGAACCGCGCCGCGATGAGTAACTCCCCGTTCGGTGCGATCGCGGCCAGCAAGCTGGTCGCGCCGAAGACGAACAGTCCGATCAAAAAGAGCCGGCGCGCGCCGTAGAGGTCGGACAGACGACCTGTCAGCAACAACAGCGCCGCGAAGACGATCGCATAGGACTCCTGAACCCATTGCGCCTGAACGGAATCGATCGACAGGTCGGTGATGATCGGCGCCAGGATGACGTTGACGATCGTGATGTCCACGACGATCAGCGCCACTCCCAATGAGACCGCGACGATACCCAGCCACTGCCTGGCGGGAGGACTTGCTTCCACGTTACTCAAAGTATCTCCATCATAAAGTATCTTTGCGATGAAGATATATCGGCTGGGGCGGTAGGTTGTCAATCAGCACCGCGTACCGCGAGACCGCAGGGAGGCCCTTGGATGGCGCAGTCGAAGTCGTCGAATGCCGTTGCCGCGCAACGAGAACGCCTTGGTGAGCAACTGCGTGCCTACGGCTCGAGCTTTACCGAACTGGGCCGCCGCTTCGCTGTCTCGCTCGGCGTCCATTCCACCGACGCCTTCGCCCTGCTGGAGATCTGCGCCGCGGAGGAGTATGCGGAACCGCTGTCTCCGGCGCTGCTGAGCAAGCGCATATCGCTGTCCTCGGGTGCGATGACAGCGCTGTTGAACCGCCTCGAACGGGCCGGATATATCACCCGCACGCGTGAACACAGCGATCGTCGCGTGGTCACGCTGCGTAGTAGCGGCGGTGTCAAGCAGCTCGCAGACGAATTCTTCGGATCGCTCAATGCCCAGCAGGACGCAGTGCTGGCGCGCTATGCGCCGGAGGTGCTCGATCAGGTCGAAACGCTCCTGGCGGAACTCCGGGCGACCTTGGACGCCGGACTCGCCGAAGGTGGCCGATAGGTCAACTGACACCGCGCGGCCGAGGCGCCGATTTGGCAGCCATAGACATCCCATAGTGTAGATATGCGCATCTAAATATGTGTGCGAAAAGGAGAAAACGAAAAGCTAACTACGCCGCCGAGGAGAGAGAAGCCTCCGCGCCGACGACGCCGACGGCCCGGAACCGGGGGGATCCGAGACGACCGCGAACCAGTGAACGCCGGAACTCACGCGCTGGTCTCGACGTCGGCAGGCGGGGAGTCGAACGCCCG
Source organism: Nocardia goodfellowii (assembly GCF_017875645.1). Classification (NCBI taxonomy): domain Bacteria; kingdom Bacillati; phylum Actinomycetota; class Actinomycetes; order Mycobacteriales; family Nocardiaceae; genus Nocardia; species Nocardia goodfellowii. The sequence continues at coordinate 4,907,840 of NZ_JAGGMR010000001.1, forward strand.
TCGTGCCGGGAGCGATTCGAACCGATAGTCCGTCAAGCTGAAGTTGCGGCTGTCCCACCAGGCACTGACCGCTGAGGACGGCCGTAGCAGGGGTGTGTCGCCGTGCTTGTCGAAGTAGTAGCTGTTGGAGCCCGCGCAGCTGTTGTAGAAGACGGTGTCGGGGGTGCGGCTCAGTGCCCAGCGGAAGTACCGGTCGTGTGCCTCTTGGCTGACCGCGACGCAGGTCGCCTTCTTGCGTCGCGCCGCCTCGATGCAGCGCAGCGCGTGCCGAGTCTGGTTCTCGATCAGCTGGAAGTAGGACGCGCCGGTGAACCCGTAGGGACCGGAGATGGCGAACGCGTTCGGCATGAGCGGCATCGCGATTCCCTGATAGGCCTGATACCGATTTCGGTCCCACCACTCGCCGATTTCCACGCCACCGCGGCCGTAGACGGGAAACGGTGGGGTGTTTCCGCGCTCGAACACCTTGAATCCGGTTGCCAGAATCAGGGTATCGATCGCGCGATGTGTACCCTCCGCGGTGACTATGCCATCCGCGGTGATGCGCTGAATACTGTCGGTGACCAGCTCGACATTCTCGCGCGTGAACGTCGCGTAGTAATCATTGGAGAACGACGGGCGTTTGCATCCGAAGCCGTACTTCGGGGTCAATTTCTCGCGCAGCTCCGGATCCGCGACCTGTTTGCGCAGATGCGCGAGACACGCCGACTCGATCTGATCGACCAGCAGCGGCACCTGCTTGTGGTGCACGATGCCCAGCGTCATCACCGCTTCGGTGAGCGTCGAGACCACCATGCGCGCGCTCGACTGAGCGAAGGGCACCCAGCGGAACACCGTTTTCATCAGATCGGGGATCAGTACGTCCGGTTTGGGACCGCACCAGATCGGGGTCCGCTGGTAAACGTCGAGCCGGGCAACCTGTTTCGCGATCGCGGGCACCACCTGCACGGCGGTCGCGCCGGTGCCGATCACCGCGACGCGTTTGCCGTCGAGGTCGTAGTCGTGATCCCAGCGGGCGGTGTGCATCGTCTTGCCCGCGAAGTCGGTGACGCCGGGGATCTCGGGCAGTTTCGGCTGGGTCAGTGCGCCCACCCCGAGGATCAGGTACCGGGTGGTGAGGGTGCTGCCGCTGTCCAGCGTGACTCGCCACAGATGCCGGCTCTCGTCGAATTCGGTGGCGGTCACCTTGGTGTGCAGGCGGATTCGCGATCGCAGCCGGTACTTGTCGACGCAGTGGTCTGCGTAGGCCTTCAACTCCTCGCCGGGCGCGTAGGCGCGCGACCAGTTCGGATTCTGTTCGAAGGAGAAGGAGTACATGAACGACGAGACATCCACCGCCACACCGGGATAGGTGTTGTCGCGCCAGGTTCCGCCGATATCGCCGGCCTGCTCCAGGATGACGAAGTTCGCGATCCCCGCCTTACGGAGCCGGATCCCCATACCGATGCCGCCGAAGCCGGCACCGACCACCAGCACCTCGTAGTCGGGACGTCGGCCGGGTATCTGGGTCTGCATACCGTCACCACTTCACTGAGGTCCCGCTGCTTGCTGCCGGGAGATCTCTCTCCAGCATTCCTGACCGAATCCATTGACGTAAGGGGGCGCGGCGTCCCGATTTCGAACGCCACTGCGGAATCATGTGCGCTAGTGAATCCGCGCGGAAGGAAGCTGATGCCCCCTGTGCAAATCGCCGTCTGCGGTCCGCGGGACTGCACCCCGGCTGATGCCGCCCACGCTCGTACGGTGGGCCGCCTGCTGGCTGAAGCCGGGGCCACCGTGCTGTGCGGCGGTGGCGCGGGCGTTATGGCAGCTGTCGCCGAAGGTGCCTGCACGGCAGGGGGTTTGGTTATCGGCGTGCGGCCCGACAGCGACCGCTCGGCATCCTGTCCCGGCCTGTCCGCGGTGCTGTACACGAATATGGGCGAAGCCCGCAATGCCATCCTGGTCTGGTCGGCGGACGCCGTCATCGTGATCGGCGGGTCCTGGGGGACACTGTCCGAACTGGCCCTTGCCCGCCGTCGCGGCGACGTCCCGGTTGTCTCGCTCGGCGGCTGGCGCGTCAGCGACGCCGACGGCAATCCCATCGATGCCGCCCACCTCGCCGACTCGGCCGAATCAGCCGTTGCGGCCGCCCTGTCCCCTGGCCGGCCGGGCCGCAGCTAGAACGCGGTCGTTGCAACGGGGCGGGGTCAGGTATCCCGATCCAGGAGCGCGAGCAGGTCGTATTCGAGTTCGGCGATGCGGCGGCCGGTGGCGGCGGTTTCCAGCGTGCGGTCCGCACCCGACCGGAAAGCCGCGGTGCGGCTGAGGAATACGCCCGCGGTGACGAGGGTGCCGAGCACCTCGCTGAAGTGCAGGAGGCGGTGATCGACGCGGGTGCCGCCCGCGGCCTGATAGGCGGCGAGGAAGTCGGCGCGTGCGCCGATGCCGGTGAACTCACGGTCGTCGGCGCCGAAACGCCAGCAGCGCATGCAGGCGAAGCCGAGATCGGTGACGGGGTCGCCGATGTGAGCCGATTGCCAATCGAGCAGCGCGCGTAGTCCGTCGGGGCCGACCACGTAGTTGCCGATGCGAAAGTCGCCGTGTACCAGGCGCATCGGGCGCGGGCCGATCGTCGGCAGGCGGTCGCGGCACCAGCGCAGGCCCGCCTCCAGTGCCGGTCGCGGCGGACCGCCGCGGTCGAGCAGGTCGCGGATGAGGTCGAGCTGTCCGGCGAGCGGGCGCTGGGGAACGAAGGGCAGGTCGGCGGCGGTGCAGGAGTGGACGCGGGCCAGCGCCGTGCCGAGCTGTCGGACCAGTCGCGGGCGCACGTCGTCGAGGGCGCCGCTGCGGACGAGCACCCAGGGGCGGGCTTCGCCGTCGACGCGTGCCATGACGATGCAGTCGTCGAGTACGTCACCGGGCGGGGGAGCGGCGACCGGCCGGGGCACGGGGACATTCGCGGCAGACAGGTGGCCCAGCAGCGCGAATTCGCCGGCGCGGTCGAGCGTGTCCTTGCGGCCGACCAGCAGATCGGGGTTCCGGGTGCGGCCGTCGCCGAGGTCACGGCGCAAGATCAATGGATGCCGGACGCCGCCGGAGTCGAGGATGTCGAAGGACCATGTCTCCCGACCCGCACCGCCCATGAGCCGATGCAGGTCGAGGACGGTGAGCGGCCCCGGAAGTTCTCGGCCCAGGAGCTCGGTCACGTCGCGCGCGAGCAGCGTTGTCTCGGTGAACATTTCACCGCTCCGGACGTGCGTAGCCGGAGTTGGCGATGCGCAGGCGTTCGGCGGCGGAGGCGCGCAGATAGGCGATGGTGGACTGCCACTCGAGGGGGGCGGGATCACGCAACCGTCGCACCAGGGTTCGCTCCAGCTCGGGATAGGTGCCGTCGGTGTCGAGCAGCCGCCGCAGCCGATGCTCGTCCGCCAGCCGGATCCCGGCCCCCATGCCGATCTCGCGTTCGGCGATCCGCAAAAGCTCTGCGGCCAGGCGAATTTCGAACGCTGTGCGGCCGTGCAGCGCGGGCCGGACACGCTGGGTCAGATATCGCGCGACACCGTGCAGCACCGGGATACGCCCGATCGGCACGCGGCGTACCAGCTTCAGCATTCCCGCCGCGGCCAAGGCTTCGAGGCCGCGCGCGCCCGGTAGCGCGGCACGAGTGTGCTCGGCGAGGTGCCGGGCGACCACGTCGACGAGATCGTCGGCGGCAGGCAAGTCCTGCGGCATGCGTGCTCCTGTTCGGCCGAGCTCGCAGCGGCGATGCGACACAGTCGCATCAGGTCCGTGCCCTCGGTGATCCGGTAACGGCGATGCCTACCGTAGAGGGGTTCGAACCTCCTGGGGCGCGAATTGCCGACACGGCCATAGGTGGTTCAGTGGCCCGTCCAGCGTGGTTCCCGACGCTCCAGAAAGGCGGTGATGCCTTCGCGGGTGTCCTCGGAGGCGAGGGTCTTGAGCATGGCCTGTTCGGTGCGGTGCCATGCGCTTTCGTCCGTGGCGGAGTTGCCGCGTTCCACCGCGATCAGGCTTTCCCGGACCGATATCGGGGCGTTGCGGCAGATGCGATGGGCCAGCTCGGTGGCGGTCTTCAAGGCTGCGCCCTCCTCGGTGAGGGTGTTGACGAACCCCACTTGGTAGGCGCGTTCGGCGGTGAGCGGGTCGCCGGTGAGCAGCATTTCCTTCGCGATGTTCAACGGCAGGGCGCGCTGGGTGCGGAAGAGTCCGCCGCAGGTCGCGATGACACCGCGGCGGACCTCCGGCAGACCGAACTCGGCGTTGCGCGCGGCCACGACGAGATCGCAGGCCAGCACCACTTCCATGCCGCCGCCGAACGCGAAACCCTCCACGGCGGCGATCAGCGGCTTGCCGCGGCGGCGCCGGATGATGCCGTATTCGCCGCCGCGTTCGGTGTGCGCGCCCGAGCCCGCGACCAGGTCGGTGCCCGCCGAAAAGCCTTGTCCCACACCGGCGAGGACACCGGCCCAGATCTCGGGATCGTCTTCGAACTCGTTGAGCGCGCGATCCAGCCCCGCGGTCATGGCCGCGTCGAAGGCGTTGCGCTTCTCCGGACGATTCAGGCGGATCACGGCGACCCGCCCGGCCTTGTCGTACTCGACTGTCATCGTGCCCTTTCTGGTCGGGGTCAGGAACGCGGCCCGGGGAGTCTGCGCTTGCCGCGTGCGGCCATACCTTGCAGCAGCGTAATCAAGGCGCGGGTTTTGATCTTGGAGGCCGGAAACCAGGTGACTTCGGACTTCTGCATGGGGAGGCGGGGGACCGTGATCGCCTGCTGGCGGCAGTACTTGCGGATACCGGCCGCACCACCCCAGCGGGCGCCGATGCCGGATTGCTTCCAGCCGCCCATCGGCAGGGCGAAGCTGAACATATTGGCGAAGGAGTCGTTGACGTTGACCGCGCCCGCTTCCAGCCGACGCGCGACTTTCTCGCCCCGCTGTTTGTCCCCGGTCCAGACGGTGGCCGACAGACCGTAGATCGAGTCGTTGGCCAGCCGGACCGCCTCGTCCTCGTCGGCGACTTTCATGACCGGGACGGTCGGGCCGAAGGTTTCCTCGGTGACGCACGACATGCTGTGATCGACGTCGACGAGGACCGTCGGCTCGAAGAAAGTGCCGGTGCCGGTGGACTTTCCGCCGACGGTGGTGCGTGCGCCCGCGGCGAGTGCCTCGTCGACGTGGCGCTGCACGATGTCGCGCTGGGCCGGGGTGGCCAGCGCGCCGACATCGGCGCTGTAGGGCCGCGCGTCGTCACCTTGGCGCAGGGCGGCGACTCGTTCGGTGAGTTTGGCGACGAACTCGTCGTAGACCGGTTCCTCGACGTAGACGCGTTCGATCGAAATGCAGACCTGGCCCGCGTTGAACATCGAGCCGTAGGCGATGCCGTTGGCCGCGCGGTCCAGGTCGGCGTCGGCCAGCACGATCGCCGGGTCCTTGCCGCCGAGTTCGAGGCTGCACGGGATGAGGCGGTCACCGCAAGCCGCCGCGATCTTGCGGCCGGTCCGGGTGGAGCCGGTGAATTGGAGATAGTCGACGGCTTCCACCACCGCGTGCCCGGTGTTGCCCGAGCCGGTGACCACCGAGAACACCGGGGGCGCACCGATTTCGGTCCAGCCGCGGCCGATCTCGACGGCGCTGAGCGGGGTCACCTCGGAGGGCTTGACCAGGACCGCGGCTCCCGCCATGAGCGCGGGCAGGGCGTCGAAGAAGACGTTGAGCAGCGGGAAGTTCCACGGTGTGATGACACCGACCACCGGGTAGGGGCGATAGCAGGTGGTGAGCTGTTTGGTCCGGCCGAGCAGGTTGTGCGGTTTGGGGTGATCGTCGGCGAGGAACCGGGCGGCGTTGTTGGCCCAGTACTTCATCAGGTCGACCGCGGCGGGGACCTCGATGTCGGCTGTCGCGCGCGGTTTCCCGGTCTCGGAACGCACTATCTCCGACAGCCGCGCGGAATTGTCGATCAGCCAGTCCTGCCAGCTCAGCAGCCATTTCCGGCGTCCAGCGGGACCGATCTCCTCCCACGTGGGCTGGGCCGCGCGCAAAGCGGCCGCGGCCGCGGCGACGGCGTCGCGGTCCTGATCGGGCACCGCGCCGACGACGGTGCCGTCGGCGGGATTGTGTACCTGGATGGAATGAGCACTGTGCACGGTGGTCATCGCAGACCTCCACTGTCGCTGTTGGTTTCGGGCTAGGTCCATGCTGTACCCGTCGCCCGGGTTCGGGGCCGAATTCCCAGGACGCGCCCGCCCGAAGTATAAATAGACAGCAGTGTTCGTAAAAGGCTATGGTCGTGGCATGACGAAGTTCGACGGCAAGTGCTGCCTGATCACGGGGGCGGCCGGTGGCCTGGGCCGCAGTACGGCGGAGGCGGTCGCCGCCAAAGGCGCGGCGCTGGTGCTCACCGACATCGATGACGACGGGCTGCAACGTACCGCCGCCGACCTGCGCGCCGCCGGGGCCGAGGTGCACCTGGCCGAAGCCGCCGACGTCAGCGAGCACGCCGCGGTCGTCGCGCTCGCGGCGAAGGTGCACGCCGAACTGCCCAGCGTCGACATCGTGATGAACGTGGCGGGCATCGCGACCTGGGGCACCGTCGAACGGCTCACCCACCAGCAGTGGCGGCGCACCATCGACATCGATCTGATGGGACCGATTCACATGATCGAGGAGTTCCTGCCGCCGATGATCGCGGCGGGGCGCGGTGGGCATCTGGTGAACGTCTCCTCCGCGGCCGGGCTGTTCGGTCTGCCGTGGCACGCGCCGTACAGCGCGGGCAAATTCGGATTGCGCGGAGTCTCGGAGGTGCTGCGCTTCGACCTGCGCCGGCACAAGATCGGCGTCAGCCTGGTGTGCCCGGGCGCGATGGCCACGCCCATGGTCGACCGAGTCGATATCGCGGGCGTCGACCGCGAGGCCGCCGCGGTGCAGAAGGCGATGGGGTTGTTCGTGCGGCACGCGGTCACCCCGGAAGCCGCGGCCCGCAGCATCGTTCGCGGTGTCGAGCGAAACCGGTACATGGTCTTCACCTCGCCTGATATCCGAATCGGCTACTACGCGCAGCGGTATCTCCCGCTGACCTACAACCTGGCCATGCGCGGCATGAACTGGGGAATGCATCGCGTCTTGGACAAAGCGGGCCTCGACCAGCCGGACGCACTGCGCGCACCACACCCCTGACCCCCATCTCGACAGCGCTGTCGAACCGGTCGGATGAACGCCGAACACGCGGCCCGGCAACGGTTCTCGTCCGCGCATACCGCAGCTACTCGCGCATGCCGACTGCCCCGGCGTCGCGCCTGGATGCGCGGAAAAGCGCCCGCCGGTTAATAGGCGGCGCGCGGCTAGCGGCTGACGTACTATCGCGAGCGGAGACACCGGCCGGGATATGAAGGGGGGACGGTGTGAGACCTCGCCTACCAGCGGCGGCGCGCGATGGGGCGCTATGGTTGCGGCGCTTCGCCGCGACTACGCCAGGCGCGATCGGCGTCGTCGTGCTCGTCGTCGTCACGTTGTGCCTGTTCGCGGGGTTCACCAGCGCGAACCAGTTGAGCGGCAAGCTCACTCGGCACGACACGGCGCTGGACCGCACCGAGCCACTGGCCTACGCCGCGCAGAACCTCTACGTCTCGCTCTCGGCCGCCGATGCCGCGGCCGCCGAGGCCTTTCTCTCCGGCGGCATCGAAGCCCCCGATGTGCGGCTCCGCTATCAGACGGCGCTGGCCGACGCGGCGGCCGCGCTGGCCGATGCCACGGTGGGCGCCAACGACGCGCAAACCCGTTTGATCGTCGCCCGGATCAGCGCCGAACTTCCCGCCTACACCGGCCTTGTCGAGACGGCACGCGCCAACAACCGGCAGGGCTTCCCGGTCGGCTCGGCCTATCTGCGGGAAGCCTCCGCGCTCATGCAGGATTCGCTGCTGCGGAACGCCGAGAAGCTCAGCACCGACCGGTTCACCGCGGTGAACGCCGAACAGGGCCGGATCGGGGCGCTGCCCTGGGGCACCCTCGCGTTACTGCTGCTGGTGCTGATCGCCTGTGGCGCAGGGTCATACCTGCTGCTGGAACGCACCAACCGCCGGTTCAACCTCGGGCTCGCCGCAGCCGCCGGCGCCACCGTGCTGGCGATGATCTGGGTGGTGGTGGCCACCACGCTGGCCGGTTCCGCGCTCGACGGTGGGGCGGCCGGGGCGGCCGGTCGATTCGAAACACTGGCCCAAGCCCGGATTCTGGCACAGCAGGCACGGACGGCCGAGACGTTGCAATTGATCACCCGCGGTGACATCGCCGAGGGCGAGGAAACGTTCAACCGGCACACCCTGGCCCTGCGCGAGCGGCTCACCGCGGTCACCGGCGTGGATTCCGATGCCTCGCAACGCTTTCAGAGCTGGACCGCCGGACATCGCAAACAAGTCGAGGCCTATCAGGCGGCACGGTTCACCGAGGCGGTGGACCAGGCGATCGGCCGGGGCAGCGAGACCTCGGCCACCAAGTTCGCCAGTCTGGACGAATCGCTGCGCGCGGAGCTCACCGACGTCCGCGGCGAGTTGCGCGGCAGTGTCGACTCCGCCGGTGACGCGCTGTCCTACAGTCCCTCGGCCACACTGCTTTTGATGCTGTTCGCGGCCGCGGCCGTCATCATCGGACTGTGGCCGCGTGTGAAGGAGTTTCTGTGAGGACGCGCGCGTTCGCGCCGCTGCTGGGGGTGGCGCTGCTGCTGGCCGGTTGCGGTGCGGACTCCTCGGCGCCGCAGGCGATCACGATGGCGGCGGTGAATCCCACGCCGCCGGAACTGACGCCGATCACCTCCGCACCGCAGGCCGAGGGGGAGTGCGACGCCGAAACCAGTCTCACCCCCGGGGCGATGCCGCCGCCGGGCGTGATGCCCGCCGGTTCCTCGATGGCGGCGATCGTGGCCAACGGCCGCGTGCGCATCGGCGTCGACCAGAACACCTACCTGTTCGGGTTCCGCAACCCCACGACCGGTGAGCTCGAAGGCTTCGACATCGACGTCGCCCGAGAGATCGCCTACAGCCTCTTCGGTGATCGCGGGAAAGTCGAACTGCGCTCGGTGACAGCCGCCGAACGCATCACCGCGCTGCGCGACCGTCAGGTCGATCTGATCGTGCGCACCTTCTCCGCGACCTGTGAGCGCCGCCGCGACGTCGACTTCTCCGGGGTGTACTACCGGGCGACGCAACGCATCGCGGCGCCCCGGAACTCCGGCATTCGCGGCAGCGCCGACCTGGCCGGCAAACGGGTGTGCGTCGCCAGCGGCACCACCGCGGCGGGCCCGCTGTTCACCCTGCCGATCCGGTTGTCGGTGCTCGGTGTGACCAACTGGACCGACTGCCTGGCCGCGCTGCAGCAGGGCCATGTCGACGCGATCAGCGCCGACGAGCCGATCCTGCACGGCCTGGTCGCCCAGGACCGCAATCTGGCGGTGCTCGGCGATCCGATCGGCAGCGGTGCGTACGCGGTCGGCATCGCCAAGAACAACCCGGATCTGGTCCGGTTCGTCAACGGTGTGATCGAACGCCTCCGCACCGACGGCAGCTGGGAGAGCATCTACGCGAAGCACCTCTCGGCGCTCGGTCCGTCGCCGGGCCCGCCGGCCACCCGGTACCGCGAGTGAGGCCCGCCGCCATGTTGCCGCTCACCGTCGCCGAGATCGATCGCGAATTGTCCGACCGCACTCAGCAATTCGAAGCCATCACCAGCACCCTGCTGGAGTTGGACAACCATCCCGGGCTCAACCTGGTCCGGCATTTCCCGCCGACCGGGCTGACCGCGCAACGCTGGGATCCGGTGCGGCAGGCGCTGGATCTGATGTGGGAGGACCACGGCCGGATGAAGGCCATCCTGGATCAGGCGCGCACCCTGCGCGGCACTCGCGGCCGGGTCGACGACCGCGCCCGGGTCGAGCTGACACAGTTGCTGCGCGGGCGCCCGCACGAGGCCGGGCGGACCCCGATCCCGATGGCGCAGCGCTCGCTGACCGGCCCCAGCGAACATGTGCTCTACGTCGGACTGGCCGATACGTTGGATCGCATGCGCGCCACCTTTCCGCGAATCGCCGAGTTCCTCGAAGCGGTCGACGCGGTGAACAACCGGGTCGTCTCCGGGTTGGGGCCGCTGCAGCCGCAGGTCGAGTTAGCCAAAGGTGTGACACCGGAATTCCGCGCTATCGCGAACGATATCGACGCGCTGATGCGGCGGGCGGGCACCGATCCACTCTCGCTCACCGCCGGTGAGATCGACGCGCGCGTCGCCGAGATCAGCGCGGCGGTGCGCCGGCAGGCCACGGTCCTGACCGAACTGAACGCCGTCGCCGAGGATTGGCCGGCGGCCGTCGCCGAGACCCGGCGGCGGTGGGAGTCGTTGCGGCAGGCCCGCGATCGTGCCATGCGGCTGAAAGCCGACGCGGAACGCCGCATCGTCACCGCGCCGCTACCGGCACGCCCTGATCCCACGCCGTTGCTCGGCGCCGAATTGTCCGAGCTGGCAGCCGATTCCGGCCCGGCCGTGGCACTGCTCGGACTGCGCAGGCGCATCGCCGACGCCGAGCAGGCCGCGCACGCCGACGCAGCCCTGGCCCAGGGGTTGTTGGACCGGAGGGCTGAACTGCACGGCCGCCTGGGCGGCTACCAAGCCAAGGCCGCACGGCTGGGCCTGAGCGAGGACCGGGAGGTGCTGGCGGCCTATCAGATCGCCGCCGGGCTGCTCGGTCGCACACCCTGCGACCTGGCGGCGGTCACCCGCGCCGTCGCCGACTATCAGCAGTTGCTCGGGGAGAAGAAAGCGGGGAGGACGCGATGACATGCACCGAACCCGGTTGTGGCGGCACCATCGAGGATGGCTACTGCGACCGCTGCGGTACCGCGCCCACCGAGGCGCGAACCTTGGAGTCGGTGGAGCAATCGCCGCCTACCGAACCGGCCGAAGGTCAGGCCTGCACCGAACCCGGTTGCGGCGGAAGCATTTCCGACGGTTACTGCGATGTCTGCGGCGCCGCGCCCAGCCGGCCCGTCACCTCGTCGACGCTGCCGACGACCGAGGCCTCGACCGGCAGCGGCCGATCCGCCGGCAGCGGCCGATCCGCACGCTCGGTGCGCACCGGCCGCTCGTCCTCCAGCCAGAGCAAGCGCGGCGGCCTGGGCGGCGGTCTGGTGGAGATGCCGCGCCAGCCGAAGGTGAACCCGCTCGAAGCCATCCTGGTCGATCCCCAAGTCGCCGAGGACAAACGGTTCTGCGGCAGTTGCGGTCGCGCGGTCGGGCGCAGCCGGGACGGGCGGCCGGGCCGCACCGAGGGCTTCTGCCCGCACTGCGGCACCAAGTTCTCCTTCACCCCCAAACTCGTTGCCGGTGACCGGGTCGGCGGCCAGTACGAGGTGAAAGGCTGTCTGGCCCACGGTGGTTTCGGCTGGATCTATCTGGCGGTGGACCACAACGTCGGCAACCGGTGGGTGGTGCTCAAGGGCCTGCTGAACTCCGGTGACGAGGACGCCATGAAGGCGGCGCTGGCGGAGAAACGGTTCCTCGCCGAGGTCGAGCACCCCAGCATCGTCAAGATCTTCAATTTCGTCGAGCATGTCGGCGACGACGGCATCGCGGTCGGCTACATCGTGATGGAGTACGTCGGCGGGACCTCGCTCAAGCAAATACTGCGCCGCCATCGCGACACCGAGGGCGGGCACCTGCCCCCGTCGCAGGCCATCGCCTACATCCTGGGCATGCTGCCCGCGCTGGGCTATCTGCACGCCAACGGCCTGGCCTACTGTGATTTCAAGCCCGACAACGTGATTCAGTCCGAAGATCATCTCAAGCTGATCGATCTCGGCGCCGTCATCTCGATGGACGACGAATCGAGCCCGATCTACGGCACGCCCGGCTATCAGGCTCCCGAGATCGCCCAGACCGGGCCGACCGTGGCCTCCGAGATCTACACCGTGGGGCGTACCCTGGCCGTGCTCATGCTGCGCCTGGGTCTGCACAACGGCATCCTGGGCCCGCTGCCGGAGCCCGCCGAGGAGCCGTTGCTCGCGAAATACGATTCGCTGCACCGATTCCTGCTGCGCGCCACCGATGCCGAAGCCGAAGCCCGCTTCCCCTCCACCGAGGAGATGGCCGATCAGTTGACCGGCGTGCTGCGCGAGGTCCTGGCCACCGACGACGCGGTGCCCCGCCCGGGCATGTCGGCGTTCTTCGGTCCGCCTCGCGCGGTCTTCGGGATCGGCGCCGATGCTGTCATCGCGCCGTCGGATATCGTTGCGGCCCTGCCCGTTCCGCTGGTCGATCCCAGCGACAGCGGTGCCCCGCTGCTGGCCACCACCGGCGGCACCTCGCCCGCGGAACTGGAGCCGGCCTTCCACGCGGGCTTGCAGGCGGTGGTCACCACGGGGGAGAAGTCGGTGGAGATTCCGCTGCGCCTGGTGCGGGCGGCCCTCGACATCGGTGATCACCAGGACGCGTTCCGCCGCATCGACGACCTCGCCGCCGCGCTACCCGGCGACTGGCGGCTGGCCTGGTATCGCGGTCAGGCCCGGTTGCTGGCCGGCGACTTCCGCGGCGCCTACGCCGAATTCGATGCCGTCTACGCCGCGCTGCCCGGCGAACCGGCCCCGAAACTCGCCCTGGCCGCGGTCGCCGAGCTCGCGGTGCACACCGCCGCAGGCCGCCGGGACACCAACGGATCCGGTGCGGCGCAGGGAGATCCGCAGCTGGCCGGTGTGCCCGCGGATCGCTTCCAGGCGGCCCGATACTACGAGCTGGTGTGGCGCACTGATCACGCGTTCGTCAGCGCCGCCTTCGGCCTGGCCCGGCTGCGCCGCCACGGCGGCGACCGCGACGGTGCGGTGGCCGTACTCGATCAGGTCGAACCGTCCTCGGCGCTCTACACCGAGGCCCGGATCGCCGCTGTCGCGACGATTCTCGCCGACCGCGGGCCGGACGAGGTGTCCGAGCAGGTGCTGCGTGCGGCGGGTGAGCGAGTCCAGGCCCTCACCATCGACTCCACCCGCCGCCGGGCCCAGGTGCGGATGCAGGTGCTCGACGCCGCCCTCGGCTGGTTGAACGCGGGCAAAACGCCCGCCGACCACGCCCCGCTGCTCGGCACACCCCTCGATCAGGTGGGCGTACGCACCGGCCTGGAACGCTGCTATCGCGACTTGGCGCGTGAAGCTCCCGACATGTGGGCGCGTTTCGAATTGGTCGAGCGTGCCAACCGCGTCCGGCCGAGAACCACGCTATGACCGCCGGGCGTCCGCGTGAGCCGGTCTCTGGCGAGCGACCCACCGAACCGGTCTCTGGTGTGCGACCGCTCGAACCGGTCTCTGCCGAACGACCGCCCGAACCGGCTTCCGCCGAGCGACCGCCTGAACGGGCGTACGCCGGCCCGCCCGCCCCCGAGGCTGTCACCGACCCGTCCCTGCCCGACTCGATCCCTACTGTGAGCGCCGACTTGAATCCGACCACCGCGGGCACCCTGCCTACCGAGCCCCTGCACGTGCCCGAGACCCGGCGGCGGAGCACCACGTGTCCGAACTGCCAGGCCCCGGTGGGCGCGAAGGACCGCTACTGCGAGGAGTGCGGGCAGGAGATCGGCGCGCGGCGCGTCGCGCTGCCGCGCCCGGCGGGCACAGCGGGTGCGCCGGCCGGGCCCTCGATCTGTGAGAGCTGCGGCGGGCAGGACCACGACGGTGACGGCTACTGTCGCGGCTGCGGTCAATTGCGCACCCAGCCCGACCGTGTCGAGGCCGATCTGGGCGCGGTGTATGTCGCCACCGACCGCGGACTGAGCCATGCCCGCAACGAGGACTCGGTCGCCGCGGCGGTCCTCGACGGGCCCGGCGGTATGCCGGTCACCACGGTGATCGTGGTGAGCGACGGTGTTTCGTCCTCGGAGGATCCGCAAGCCGCCTCCGGCGCCGCCGTTCGCGCGGGCGTCGACGGCTGCCTCGGCGCGCTGGCCGACGGCCGGTCTGCCCAGGAGGCGGTCTACGCCGGGCTGCGCGCCGCCATCCGGGCGGTCCGCGCCATCGCCAAACCCAACGGTCACGCACCCTCCTGCACCTATGTGTCGGCGATCGTGCGCGGTTACGGCACCGGCGAGTTCGAGATCACGCACGCCAATATCGGTGACAGCCGGGCCTATTGGCTGCGCACCGAATCGCCGGCATCGGTCTGCCCGCCCTCCCAGCGGCTCACCAAGGACGACTCCTACGCCCAGGCCCTCGTCGATATCGGCACCGACGACGAGACGGCCATGCGGCATCCGCGCGCCCACCATCTGATGCGCTGGCTCGGCGCGGATTCCGGCGCCGAACCCACCGCCGACAGCTGTGTGGGCACCTTCACCACCACGGGCCCCGGCGTGCTGCTGCTGTGCAGCGACGGGCTGTGGAACTACCGGCCCCGGGCGGACGACCTGGCCGCCATCGCCACCGCGGCCGAACGTATGCCCGCCGCTCGTGAACTCGTCGAATTCGCGTTGCGCAGTGGCGGCCGCGACAACATCACCGTCGCACTGGCACCCATTACCTGATCGATCCAGCAGGAGAACACTGTGAGTTCCGTGGAAAATCAAGGCATTTCGGTAGCCGTCGACCAGAACGAGTATCTGGCCGAAGGCGCGGACACGGTCGACGCGATCGTCACCGTGGAGGCGGGCGCGGATTTCGTCGCCGCCGAGCCGCCACCGGAGCGGGTCGAGATCCTCATCATCGACTGTTCCGGTTCGATGGCCACCGGCCGCAAGTTCCAGGGCGCCCGCGAGGCCACCCTGGCCGCGCTCGACGTGCTGCCCGAGGGCACCCGCTTCGCGATCATCGAGGGAACGGCCAAGGCGCGCTTGATCTTTCCCAAAGATGACCCGTCACTGCCCGCGACCCGGCAGAACGTGGCCGCGGCCCGGCGGCAGCTGGACAAACTGCGCCCGTCCGGCGGCACCGCGATGGGCACCTGGCTGGGGTTGGCCCGCCAGCTGGCCAAGAAACACGAGGGCGCGATGGTGCACGCCATCCTGCTCACCGACGGCAAGAACGAACACGAGGAACCGGAGACCCTCGAAGCCGAGATCAAATTGTCCGAAGGCCTGTTCACCTGCGACTGCCGGGGAGTCGGCGCGGATTACGTGGTCAAGGAGATGCAGACGATCTCCAACGCGCTGCACGGCACCACCGATGTGGTGCGCGAAGCCGAGGGACTGGCCGCGGACTTCAAGGCCATGATGGAAACTTCGCTCGCCAAGGCGATTCCGGAACTGACACTGCGGGTGTGGACACCGGCGGGGGCCACGGTGAACTACGTCAAGCAGGTCGCGCCCGCCATCGTGGACCTGACCGGATTGCAGTCCGAGAACAGTCCGCAGATCCGGGATTTCCCGCTGGGTTCGTGGGGTGCCGAGGAACGCGAATACCACCTGCAGGTGCGGGTGGAACCCGCCGCTCCTGGCCGGGAGAAGGCCGCGGCCCGGGTCACGGTGTTCGCCGGCGAGCAGGAAGTAGGCAAGGGGCTGGTCCGCGCGGTGTGGACCGAGGACACCGAACTGTCGGCCCGGATCAGCGAGCGCGTCGCCAAGTACACCGATCAGGCCGAATTGGCCCAGGTGGTGCAGGAAGGCCTGGACGCTCGCAAGAACGGCGACGTGGACACCGCCACCGCCAAACTGCGCCGCGCCGTCGAACTGGCCACGGAGGCGGGCAACACCGAAACCGCGAAGCTGCTCCGCAACGTCGTCGATGTCGAGCGCGACGGTACTGTCCGGCTGCGCGCCAAGGTCGAGGCCTTCGACGAGAAGGCGCTCGAAGCGCGCTCGGTCAAGACCGTCCGGATCCCGCCGAAGAAGTCCTGATGGTTACCTGTCCAGACGGGCACTCGTCGGTATCGACCGATTACTGCGACCAGTGCGGCACCCAGATCGGGCAGCCGTCGCATGCCGGGACTCCGACGGCGGCGGCGTGCCCGGAGTGCGGTACGCCCGGCGCGGGCAGCCGCTTCTGTGAAGTGTGCGGTCATGACTTCGTATTGGGCTCGGCGGGTAAAACGGCCGCGGAACCCACTCTGGTCGGCCCGGCGCCGACGCTGGTCGGTAAGCCGGTGGTCTTCGAGCCGCCGCCCGGCCCCGCTCCCGCGCCACACCTCGCCTGGATCGCCACCATCACCGCCGACCGTGCCTTCTACGACCGTGTGCAGGCCCGCAACGGGCCGGACGCCGACCGGGTGGATTTCCCTGCCTACTTCCCCGAGCGTCGAATCACCTTGCGCGGCAGCGACATTCTCATCGGCAAGCACAGTGTCTCGCAGGGGGTGCAGCCCGATATCGATCTCGGCATCCCGCCCGCCGACGCCGGTGTCTCCCGCGCGCACGCCACACTGCACCTCACCGAGCACACCGCGACCATCACCGACCTCGGCTCCACGAACGGCACGAGCCTCAACGACTCCGAGGACGACATCCCGAGGAACGTCGCGGTGCCGGTGCATCCAGGCGACCGCATCCACGTCGGCGCCTGGACCACCATCACGCTCAGCCGCGGCTAGGCGGGTTGGGTGCGGGCGGTGAGATCGTCGAGCAGGATCATCAGCTCACCGGTCTGCTTGGTGACCGCCATCAAGCGGATCTTGAGTCCCTTGAGCACGGCGCTGTCGACCGCAGTGTCGAGCTGATGCTTGACGTGCTGCCATTCGGCGCTCGCGGTCACCTTGCCGAGTTGCACCTCGCGGATCGAGCCGTCGGCGCTGCCCAGGCTGGCGAAGATCCGGATCGAGGCGTGCGGTGAGCGCACCCAGAGATTCAGCGCCTCCAGGTGACCCGGGACGGCGAAGGACTCACCGGACTTGGTGACGAGGTCGACCTCGAGGTCGTCGGCGGCCGATTTGATCAGCAGCACCAGCGCGCGGTGGTCGGCGCCGGCCCGGCCGTCGACATAGGCCCGAAGTTCTTTGTTGGGAGCGCCTTCGGCGAACGTGGTGAGGTGGCTGCGATCGGCGCCGGCACCGGCGACATCCCAGTTGTCCTTGTTTTCGAAGTCGTCCAGAAGCACCTCGACCGAGGTTTCCGACATCCCCGCTGTCCCTTCGTTCGCTCGGCGACCGGACATGCTCCGGTGCTGGCTGTAACCCTACAATCACGGCGCGGGCCGGGCGTTCCTGAGGCGAGGGCAAGAGTTCCGCCGTCTGGCACCGCGGCGATGCCGAATCGGCGAAAATGACAGCGTGCCTTCGATCTATCCGGCCGCCGACCCCGCGCTCGTGCTGGGTGTCCTGGGCGGCTTACCCGACCCGGAAACTCCCATCCTGCTGGGCCACGGCCACGGTATGCCCTGGCAGCTGACCCCGGACAACGGCGCCTACAAAATCGGCACCGTGGATAACCTGGGCACCGAGGTGGTGCTCACCGTGACCCAGGTTTCGGGCCATCCAGACCCGAACGACTTCCTCGTCAAACCCGATGCCGGAACCGACAATCAACGCTGGATCGTGGAGCATCTCGACGGGCCGACCCTGATCCGGTCCAAGTCCGAGCCGGAGCTGGCGCTCACCGTCCGCGGCGAGTTCGTGGCGCTCCGGACCGTAGACCCGGCGGCCGCGCAGCACTGGATCATCGACCATGCCGCCGGACCGAGCCGCGTCACCGTCTATCCGGATGACGAACTGACCCGGACACCGCGCCTGCGCCGCGTCGTCGACGCCTCGGCCGACGTCGCCCGCGAACTGGGCACGAGCTACGTCGGCGTGGAGCATCTGATGCTGGCGATCCTGCGGGACAAGGACGCGGTCCCCACCCAACTGCTCGCCCGCACAACCGATCCCGCCGAGTTGGCCGAAGCGATCGAAGGGTTCATCCGCTCTTCGAACGCGGGGTGATCCCCGCGTCGTCAGTGCGCCGGCGGGGGGACCAGCCGCGGCGTCAGCCCCTTGGTGGCCGGGCCTTCCAGCACCGTGCCGTCCGGCGCGAACCGGGACCCGTGTAGCGGGCAGTCCCAGGACTTCTCCGCGTCGTTCCAGCGCACGATGCCACCCAGGTGCGGGCAGACCGCGGACACTTCGGTGGTGGCCCCGTCCACGGTGCACACCGCGACGGGGTGGACGCCGTGCCGCTCCACCGTGCCGCAGCCCTCGGCGGGCGCCGTGCCGGGACCGCCCGCCAGACGCAGCAACCAACCGCTCGACATCTGCTGCGCCACTTCGGCATTGGCCTTCACAGCGGAGAACCAGCCCTTCAACTCCGACGTCTGCCACGGGCCGAAGACCTCGGCCCAGGCCGGCGGTTTGCCGGTGCGCCGTCCGGCCAGTGCCAGCGCCGCGGCGGTGCCGTTGGTCAGTCCCCACTTGGCGAACCCGGTGGCCACCAGGATGCGATCCTGGCCCGGCAGCAGGGGGCCCGCATAGGGCAGCTCGGCGATCGGGTGGTGGTCCTGAGCCGACCAGCGATACAGCGGCTCCGCCCCGGGGAACCACCGCCCGGTCCAGTCGACGAGGGCTTCGACGTGCGCGCTCGCCGAATCCGTCCGCCCGACACCGTGCGCGTTGCCGCCGACGATGAGCAGTTCACCCTCCGGGCTGGGGGCGTAACGCAGGGATTTCGTCGGCTGACCGGCGCTGATCATCATTTCGCGCGGAATGGGTTGCGGCACACGGTAAGCGGTCAGATAGGACCGCTGCGGCTCGAGCCGCGCGAAGAAACCGCCCCGGTCGAGGATCGGCATGGCGGTGGCCAACACCACCGAGTGGGCGGCGAGTTCGCCGTGCTCGGTGTCGATGAGGAGATCGCCGTCGGGCCCGCTGCGCACCCCGTGCGCGCGGCTGGATTCGTAGATCGGCGCGCCATACGCTTCGACCTGCGCGGCCAGCGCGGCGACCAGCGCCATCGGGTCGACCTGCACCTGATCGGCGAGCCGGACCGCACCGTGGGCGGGAAACGGTACCTCGAGCTTGCCGACCAGCTCGGTGGGCAGACCCGCCTGTTGGGTCGCCTCGTACTCGGCCCGCACCTGTTTCATTTCCCCGGCGGTCTGCGCGTAGGTCAGCGCGGACTCGCGCTGCAGGGTCACGTTGTGTTCCGCGCAGAACCGCACCAGCCAGTCCTGACCGGCGCGATTGGCCGCGAGATAGTCGCGCAGGGTGGCGATCGAGTGCCGTCCGGCGATCTTCTGGGCGCGCGTGCCCTGCAACAGGCTGATCTTTCCGGTATTCAGGCCGCTGGCCGCCGCACCGACCCGCCGGGCCTCCACGACCGCGACCTCGATGCCGTTCTCGGCCAGCAGCAGTGCGGTCACCAGCCCGGTGATCCCGCCGCCGATCACGACGGTATCGAAACGCAGTCCCGGGGTCAGCCGCAGCCGGGCCGGCACCTCGGCGTCGTTCGTCCATAGTGACGTCATACGCGGGAGATATCCGATCGCCCCGCACCGAAACCTGCGCCGAAATCTTCCGAATCCTGATTGAGGCCCATACCGGCGGGTAGACGGCAAGTGTCCACCTGATAACCGAATTTCGGAGGTAGATATCGTGACCGAGCGTAAGAGCGGTCCCCAGGAAGGCATCGAAGGCGCCGTCGAAGACGTGAAGGGTAAGGCCAAGGAGGCTGCCGGCACCGTTTTCGGACGTGAGGACGTCCGCGATGAAGGTCGTGCCCAGCAGGACAAGGCCGAATCCCAGCGCGAAGCCGCGAAAAAGGAAGCGGCCGCTGAACGTGAGCGTGCGGAAGCAGGCATCGACGAGAAGCGTCAGCGCGCCTATCAGCAGGGCAAAGAGTAATTGTTGAGTACTGTATCGATTAACGAATGGCCGCCCGGTTCCGATGAACCGGGCGGCCTTTTATTCGCCGGACGAGTTCGGTTACTGGACGACTTTGTTTTCCCTCGTCGGTAGCTGCCTCGCGATATTCAGTTGCCGCTCGGCGGCGTCGATCACTTCGATGGCACTGATCCGCAGCAAGCCGGGGTCGGTCTCCGCCGCGTGCGGGTCCCCGATCTGCCCGGCCCACAACACGATATGCGCCGCGCGTCCGGGTGGCGGTCCGGCCAACGCGGGGGAATTCGGGCCGAAGATCAGCACGGAGGGGGTGCCGAAGGCGGTGGCCAGGTGTCCCACGCCGGTGTCCCCGCAGATCACCAGCGCCGCGCCCGCAACCGTGGCGGACAACTGCTGCAGCGTGAGTTCGCCTGCGACGACGGCGGTTTCGGGTAGTCCGGCATGTTCGGCGACATGGCGGGCGAGCGCGAGCTCGGTGGCGGTGCCGGTTACCAGAACCGGATGACCCGCGGCGTGCAAACGCGAAGCGACGGTGGCGAAGCGCTCGGCGGGCCACTGCCGGGCGGGTGAGTTTGCGCCCGGATGAATGACGATGTGAGTGCGCTGAGCCAGCGTTTCGGTCGGCGGATCCAACTCGATGCGCGTCGGATCCGCTGGTATTCCGGCTGATTCGAGCAACCGGCACCAGCGCAGGGTCTCGGGAACCTCTTGCTGCCAGGCCGGGCCGCGCACCAGCGGGAACTCCGGGTGCCGATAGGTGATCAGTTGTTCCGGATCGGTGGCGTACAGATCGGCGAGTCCTTCGGGCCCCGGCCCGTGCAGGTTCACCGCACTGGTCGGGGGCGGTGCGTTCCAGCGCAGATCACCCACGATCGGGGTGGCGTGCAACTCGTCCACACACCCGGCCATCTCGACGAGGGGGCGCAACCAGCCGGGCGCGGCGAGCACGAGGCGGTGATGCGGACGGGCGGCGCGTAACGCGCGCAGGGCGGGCAGTGCGGTGAGCAAGCCGCCCAGGCCGCGGGCTCGCAGGACCAGGGTGACGGCCGCGTCGGCGGTTGGGGACATCAGCTACGCCTCCCGGCGGTAAATCTTTGGCGCCCATGCGAACTCGCGGACGAGAACGGCAGCGTCGGCGTCCCCGCCCGCGAGTCGGCCGCCGGCTCCGTACCGCCCGGGCGTAAACGTCCTGGTGGTGCGGGTTTTCGACGCTCGACGCCGGTGTCGAGCGGGCCGGAGGCGGCGACTTGCAAGTCCTTCGAGCCGGGAGCACCCGGTCGATATTTCGGAGATATCCCGGCGAACGCGCCCGAAACGGGCGAATCGCCGGTGTGGTGTAGATCTCTACTTCGGCACCAGAATGCCGGTCAGATCCGCGTTGCGGATGGGGGTGTCAGGATTGGCCTGGGCCGAGCACATCAACTCGATGGCCGTGAGGGAACGGTCCACGGACTGGTCGTTGGGCACATCGCCACCCTGTTCCTGCTCCAGGAACTTCGCCACCGTCGTGCGCTGCTTGTCCTTGTCCTGCGCGGTGAATTCGCTGCACGGCGTGTCGCCGCCCTTGTTGACGGCCTTCTCCGCTTCGTCACAACCCGCGGCGAACAGGCCGGCCGCGATCAATCCGGAGACGGCCGCGGTGGTCAGGCTACTCATACGTTGATTCATCGAATTCTCCTGTGGCTGAAGGGAATCAGAATCCGGCCAGGCCGGAGGCGAGATCGGGGAGATCGAGTGCTTCGAGGACTTCGTCGCGGGTCTGCGGGCAGGCGGCGATGGTGGCGGTGTCGATCACGGTGCGATCCCGGATGATCAGATCGTTCAGACCACCGTTGCGCAGAGCCCAGTTGTGCACGGTGCCGTTGAAGCCGACCCGCGCCAGCACCGAACCCTGGGACTGCCACCCCCCGAGCTCGTCGCGGAACATGCCGCACAGCTGGTTCGCGGCTACCGGCGTGACCTGATCGGGATCGGGAATGTCCGAACTCTTCGGCGTCGTGGAATTGAAGGTCATGGTGAACTTCGGCTGGGTCGGAGTAGCGGGGCCGACCGGGCCGTCATCGAGCTTGTTATCCATACATCCGGTGAGCAACAGCGCGCTCGCGGCCGTGCACAAACACCACGTCCGGGCGCTCATCAGTGCCCGCGATCGTCGGAGCCGAGCGTTTCCTGCTTACGCACCCGGCGGTGTTCCGCGAAAACCAGGAACGTGCCGATGCCCAGGCACAGCACGGTGGCTATTCCGCCGATGATCGCCCAGCCCGTGAAGCCGTAACCGGCCGCGGTGACCGTCAGTGCGAGCCCCACGATGCCGAGCATGACCAGGACGATGCCCGGCCAATTACGGGTGTCCTCGAGCGTTTCTCCGGCGTGGCTGCGGGTGGTGCGTTCATGGTCCGGAAAATCTTGCTCGCCAACCATTGGAGGCTCCTTTTCATGGCCGAACTGTCGAACAGGTGCAAAGGCGCGATACCCGGGTTCGGCAGCGTCAATCAATGCGGGCGAATACACCCGCGCGCGGAACTCGGGCTCAGTGGATGACCAGCGGTTCGGCGGCTTTGTCTCGGGCGGGCTGTAATTCGTAGATCGCGTACGCCGACCGGATGACCGGTTCGGCCACATTGCGGACCCGGATACCGCCGGGGGTAGTGCCGCGTTCGGTGCCCGCGTGCGCGTGTCCGTGCAGCGCGAGATCGACCTGGAACTCGTCGATCGGCTCGCCCAGCAGGTAGGACCCGAGGAAGGGATAGATCTCCGGCGGTTCCCCGTGCAGGGTGTCGCTGATGGGGGAGTAGTGCGTGAGCACCACCGTCACGTCGGTGTCCAGCTCGGCCAGCGCGCTGCGCAGTGATTCGGCGACATCTACGGTGTGCCCGGCGAATTCGCGCATGAGCCGTTCGCCGAAGATACTGGCGCACTTGCCCGCGAAGCCGCCGCCGAAGCCCTTGCAGCCGGCGACGCCGAGGGTTTCCCCGTCGATGTCGAGGGTGACCGAAGTGCCTTCCAGCACGGTGATGCCGTGGTCGCAGAGCAGCGCGGTGATCTCGTCCTGCTGATCGCTGTGGTGGTCGTGGTTGCCGAGCACGGCGATCACCGGAAGCCCCAGATCGGCGACCTCGTTCGCCACGACCCGGGCTTCGTCCACGGTGCCGTGCCGGGTCAGGTCGCCGGCCAGCAGCAGCGCGTCCGCACGCAACGGCAGCTCGCGCAGCACCGGCCGGAGTTCCCCGGCGGAGTGCGCGCCCAGATGGATGTCACCGACGGCCGCGATACGCATGTGGCTCAGCTCCTTTCGGGCGCGGACAGGTTTTCGGTGCCCTCGGGGGCACACGGCAGCGTGACGTGCACGTCGTTGTGGATCCGCGCGGTCGGGAGTTGTTCCCGGATCACCGTCTCCATGGCCTGCTTGCGTTCCACACTGCTCACTTCGCCGCCGAGCACCACGACCTCACCACGAATGGTGACGTGGATGCCGAGTTCGCACGTTCGCGGATCCTCGGCCAGTGCGCGGCGCAGATGCGCGACGACGTATTGCGGTGTCTCCATCTACTCGGCTCCCTCGGTTTCGTTGCCCCCGTTGGTGATTCCGGTCTCGGCGATCCCGAGGTCGGCGAGCAGGCCGAGGAAAGCGCGCGCGTAGGGCGAATGCTCGGTCTGCTCCCGCACCGCCGGCCAATCGACCTGCTCGCGCAGATCCCGGGCGATGTGCAGCAGCGGGCTCAGGTCGAGGCGGTGCGCGTCGAACACGAGCAGTTTGTCGACCATCAGGTCGGTGCCGCTGACCACCGGCGCCATCGTCGGACCGATGCGCAACTCCTCCGCGCGATCCAGCAGTTCGTCGGTGACATCGCGGTTGTTCGGCCGGAAGATGACGTCGATCAGGGTGTCCCCGTCGTAGACCTTGGTGAGCCAGTCTTCGGCGGGGTCGGAGACCCGCAGCCCGTCTTCGGCTAGTGCGGCCACGGCCGCGGCGGTGTCCTCGGGCTTGACGAAGATGTCGACGTCGTGGTGGGTGACCGGCCCACCGCGTGCATACACCGCGCAACCGCCCGCGACCGCGAACCGGATTCCGGTGCCGGACAGGGTGGTCACCGTACGGGTGAGTGCGTGCAGCAATTCTTCGGTGGTCGGAACCATAGGGCGGTGGTACCCGGCGCTTCCACGGTTAATCGCCCTCGAGGTGGGTATACCCGCCTTTACCCCTGGAGATCGAGCAGGGGAGGAGTTCCAGTGATCGAGCACGGCGGCCAACCTGGGGAGGGCCGGTTCCCGCACGCCCGCGCGGAGACCGAGACCGAACGCCTGGACCGCAATTGGGAAAGCCTGATCCAAGAATTGCGTGTGGTGCAAACCGGCATCCAATTCCTGATCAGCGCCCTGCTGATCCTGCCGTTCCAATCCGGATTCGCGCACCTTTCCGCACCCTTACGGGTGCTGTACCTGGTCACCGTGTCGGCGGCGGTCGGTGCGACGGTGTTCCTGGTAGCGCCCGTGTCCTGGCACCGGATCCTGTTCCGGCGGCGACGGATGGGCAACGTCGTCGCGGCGGCCCATCGGTGTGCCATGGTCGGAGTCGCGCTGCTGGGTGTCGCGCTCACCGGCGCGGTGATCCTCGTTTTCGAGGTGGTCGTGGCGGCGGCGTACGCGGGCGTGGTGGCCGGGGTGGTCATCGCATTGTTGTTCGCGGTCGCCTGGCTGATCGCGCCCTGGCGTTGGCGCGCGCGTTCCGGGCCCGCGCCGTCGGCGGAGGACTAGCGAGCGGTGGCGACCGCGGGCATCGGCGCGGTGTGCAGGGGAGTGCTGCGGATCGGGGTAGCGCGTTCATAAGTGGCGACCGTCTGAGCGGCGACTCGGTCCCAGGAGTAGCGCTCGCGCACCCGCTCCGCGCCCGCGGCGCCCCAGGATCGGCGCTGTACCGGGTCGTCCAAGAGGGTGCGCACCGCACGCGCGAGGGTAGCGGGTTCCGGTGGCGCGACCAGTCGTCCGGTGACGCCGTCGACGACGGTATCGAGCATGCCGCCCACCGCGGTGGCGACTACGGGAGTACCGCAGGCCATGGCTTCCAGCGGAACCAGCCCGAAGGGCTCGTACCAGGACGTGCACAGCGTCACGTCGGCCGAGCGGTAGAGCCGCGGCATGGCGCTGTGCGATACCGGCCCCAGCATCCGGAACCGTTCCGCCACACCGTAATCGACCGCCAGTCGGCGCAGCCGGCGGGTTTCGGCGTCGTCGTCGAGGTCGTCGCCGATCGCGCCACCCGCGATCACCAGTTCGGTGTCCGGCAGTTCGGCCAGGGTGCGTACCGCGAGGTCGAATCCCTTGCGGCGCACCAGTCTTCCTACCGCCAGCACCCGATGCGGCTGCCGCCGGGTGGCGGCCCCGCCGTCCGGCGTGAAGGTGCCGAGATCGACGCCGCCGGGCACCACCGAGATCCGGAATCGCGGTACGCCCATCCGGGACAGCTCGACCACTTCGTCGGTACAGGTGGCCAGCACCTGGGTGGCCCGGGTGGCGATGAGCCGTTCGAAACGGATGCGCGGACGCGGACTGGTATCGGCCAATCCGTGGAACCGCCGCTTCACCGTGCCGAGTCCGTGGAAGGACACCACCACGGGCAATCCGTGTGAGCGCGCGGCCAATTCGGCGGCCAGCGCCGACATCCAGAAGTGCGCGTGCACCACATCCGGTCTCCGCAGCGCCCAGTGCTTGCGCAGGAAGGTCCCGAACTCCCCCAGGTGCGGCAGGATCTGATCACGAGCCAAAGGTGTTGGCGGCCCGGCGGGTACGTGCACGACGCGATAGCCTTCACGGGCGGGAACCTCGCAGCGAGTATGCGGATCCTGGCGACGGGTGTAGACCGTGACCTCGTGCCCGGCCCGTACCAGAGCCGCGGCGAGCGCCGCCACGGAAACTGACCTGCCACTGGCCGTACCGCCGGTGAGTTCGGTTAGCGGAGAAGCACATTCGGCCACCATCGCGATCTTCACGGCGGACTCCCATCAACGGCGCAAGCGATCTGTGGCGGTTATGCCCGTGAACTGCGGCGGCAAACCCGGGCATGCCCGGCGCGCGGGGGGATAAGGCGGGTGAGGGGCGGCGCGAGGCGGTGCGCGACTGGCGTCACCAGACGAGCAGCTGAGCGAATACGCGCGGCGCGGTTTCGGGCAGCGCCGAGGTCGGCGACGCGTCCGTTGGCTACCGGCATCCGGAAAAGGGGAGGTCCCCACCGGCCGGGCGTCCTGCCGGGCCGGTTCGGTGTACAGAACCGAGCGGGCGTGCCAGACTAGGGAAAGGTTGAGACTACAGCCGACCCCGGTTCACAGCGACCGCCTCGATGAGGAGACGCTCGGTGCTAGGTCGGCGGGAGCGTTGCGACGTGAGTCCCTCGGGTGAGGTACTCCCCACTTTCGCCGCTCACTTCCCGCAGGCGCCGCATCTGCTGCGAACCGGAGAATCCCCCCTGATCGTGGGAGGTATGTCATGCCAACGGATGCAGTCGTGCTGCACGTCGGAGACGGTGCGCACGTGTCTACCAACGGCGCTACCGACGACACATCGACGTCGCGGTTCCATCACAGCCGAATGTGGGCCCAACGGGTCGACCGCCGCAGACGAAGCGTGGTGGTGCGGGTCGAAGGCGAGCTCGATGCCGCGGTCTATCCGGAGTTTCGCGCAACCCTCGACAACGCGATCGACACCGGCGCCCCCGCGGTGGTCATCGATTTGCGGGCCGCGCGCTTCGTGAGTCTGCGGGCCGCCGCCGACCTCGGCGCGGTTCGGCAGCGCGCCGCCTGCAACGGGGTCGACCTGCGGATCGTGGCTGGTCGCCGCGATGTCGAGCGGGCCTTCGAACTCACCGGCGTCCGGCCTATGTTCGGCTATTACCCGTCGATGCGGGCGGCTCTCGACGCTTAGATGACGTTGGTCCCCGAACGCGCCGATCCACTCGCCCGTAAGGCGCACGCCACGCATACTGGCGCTGTGATGGAGAGTGGATCGGTTCACGAATCGGGGACGGCTTCCGAGGATGCCGTCGCACTGAACCGTGTGATCGGAATGGGCAAGCCGCAAAGTGTCGGCAACTTTCGGTTCTGGTTCGCGGACGAGCGCTGGGAGTGGTCCGACGAAGTGGCCGTGATGCACGGCTACCCGCCCGGCACCGTCACGCCCACCACCGAGTTGCTGCTGGCCCACAAACATCCCGAAGACCGCGCTCAGGTCGCCAGCGCGCTGGCCAAGACCGTCGAGCACGGCGAACCGTTCTCCAGTCGCCACCGGATCATCGACACCGACGGCGCTGTGCACCACGTCATCGTCGTCGCCGACCGGATGATCGGCGAGCACGGCGAGCTCGTCGGCACGGCCGGCTACTACATCGACGTTACCGGCACACTCGAGGAACACCGGCAGGAAACCCTCGACGACACCCTGCCCGAGCTCTACGCGGCACGCGCGGTCATCGAGCAGGCCAAAGGTGCGCTGATGCTGGTCTACGGGATCAGCCCGGAGCAGGCGTTCAAGGTGCTCAGCTGGCGCTCGCAGGAAACCAATGTGAAGCTGCGCGCGCTGGCCGCGCAACTGGTCGCCGATATCGGCTCGATGGTCCACTCGACCGTGCATATGCGCACCGAGTTCGATCATCTGCTGCTGACCGCGCACGAGCGTATTCAGGCAGGCAGCTGACCAGGTTCGGGTTTGCGCAGGCATTCACCGGGTAAGCGGCACCGTGAGGAACGTCGCGGTAGGTGCATGGCGGGCTGTGCCCGGTGGCCGGACCGCGCAACCGGCGACGCGAACAAGGTGGTGATGGGCAATGGGGGAGTGGACTTCCCGATCCTCAACGAAAACGACGACGATCGGGGTGCGGTTACCCGCTCAGTTCGAACAGCTCACCATGCTGCGTGCCCTCGCCGAAACCGTTTCTCTCATAGCCGATTTCGCGCTCGATGAGGTCACCGACATCCGGCTCGCCCTCGATGAGGTCGCCACCTCGCTGATCATGGAGGCGGTCCCCGAGTCCACGCTGGACTGCGAATTCACCTATGACGACCGGCAGATGTTCGTGCACGTCGCCTCGATCTCGTCCTCCGAGGCGGTGGTCGGGCAGGCCGGTTTCGGCTGGCACATCGTACGGACTCTGACGGCTTCCATTGCCGCCGTGCAGGAACCGTTCGACGCGACCGTGGGCGGCTTCCCGACCACGGTCGACTTCAGTTGGGTGCGTGGAGTGGCAGATGACGGGTGAGTCGAAATCCCCGGGTGACAGCTACGACAATATTGAACCGCTTTTCGAGAAGATCGCCGCTCTGGATCCGGACGACCCGCGCCGGGAACCCATGCGAGAAGAGCTCATCGAGCGTTGCCTGCCCCTGGCCGAGCACATCGCGCGGAAGTTCTCCGGACGTGGCGAAGGCTTCGATGATCTGTTGCAGGTCGCGCGCCTGGGTTTGGTGCAGGCGGCCGACAGATTCGATGTGAGCCGCGGGTCCTCGTTTCTGGCTTTCGCGGTCCCGACCATCATGGGCGAGGTCCGCCGGCACTTCCGCGACAACACCTGGGCGGTACGAGTCCCCCGGCGCGTCAAGGAGATTCAGCTCAGCATCGGACCCACCATCGAACGGATGTCACAGCGGCTGGGCCGGGTGCCGCGCGCCCGGGAGATCGCCGCCGAACTCGATGTGGATCTGGTCGAGGTCACCCAGGCGCTGATCGCGGGCAATGCCTACCAGTCCCAGTCCATCGACGCGGTGGCCGGCGACGATATCGACAATGCCCCGCTGCCGCTGCTGGAGAGCCTCGGCGAGGAAGAGCAGTCCTACCATCTGGTGGAGGACTTCATGGCGGTCAAACCGCTGATCGAGGATCTGCCCGAGCGGGAACGCCAAGTGCTGATCATGCGGTTCTTCGAGAACAAGACCCAGACCCAGATCGCCGAGGTACTGGGCGTCTCCCAGATGCACGTGTCGAGAATTCTGTCCAAAACCCTTACCGCACTGCGGGAACAGGCGCTGCGCGACTGAAGCGCGCTATCGGGGCACCGGCGGCGGCCCCGGCACGGGCGGCAGCGGGGGACGCGGATCATCAGGGTTCGGCACCGGGCTCGGGTCCGGCGGTTGCGGGGGAACCGGATTCGGTTCCGGATACGGATCGGGCGCGGGGTACGGCGGCACCGGATCAGGCTCCGGAAGGGGCGGCTGGGTAAGCCCGGGATGGTTCATCGGCGTAGCGGTCATGAGGTGCGGTTACCCAGCCCGCCGGGCGCAAACCGCGGACGAAAATTCAGCTAACTGTCAGCGCCCGGTTTGCCGCGCTTTACCATCGGGTATCTGAAAGAGAACCGCAACCACCGCTCAGGGCACTAAGGAGGGGTCGTGATGGACCGCCGGCGACGACCGGTCGGCCGGAATCCGCAGCCAGGACCGGGCGATTCGCGGACGCTGAATCCCGAACAGCAAATAAATTCCCCGACCGAACAGCCGGACCGCGCGGACCGCACCCTGGTCACCCGCAATCACGAGGTCATCCGCCGATGGGCGGAACAGCGCGGCGCCCGGCCCGCCACCACCCCGTTCAGTGAATACAACGGGCGACTGAACAACCTCCGCTTCGATTTCCCCGGCTACGGCGGTGCGATCCTGCAGCCGGTGGAATGGGAAAAGTGGTTCGACACCTTCGACGCACGCCACTTCCGGTTCCTGTACCAGGAGAAACGGCCCGACGGCAGCCCGAGCAATTTCAACCGCCTGGAGCCGCCACGCGACGAGTGGTGGTGAGCTGCCCCGCTGAGGCGGGTGGCGAAGCTGTCTTATTGACCAGTTATCGACGAGCGGGGCCCGTGATCGAACGATCGCGGGCCCCGCTTTCGTCGTCCTGCTGGGGGAGGCTGCGGTTGTCGGCGTGTGATGCGGGAAGCGCCAAACCTACTGCGGTCCTGTGGATCCCGGCAAAACGGCGGGATCCACAGGACCAGGATCGGTTGCTCAGGCTCCTGCGTCGGTATCGGCGTCGGTCTCGGTATCCGCACCGATGCTGGGCAGGATGTGTGGGAGCAAGGCCGCGCCCGCGGTGGCCGCTACCGCCGAGGTGGTGGCGATGCTCCAACCGACCGGACCCAGCGGTGTGCATCCGAAGTAGTGGCACAGGCCCGGGGTCATGACTACGACGCCCAGTACGCCGGCGCTGGCGGCGGTGGTCGCCCAGACGAGGGGACTGGTGCGGCCGGAAAGCAGGGTCTGGCCCAGCTGGGTGCCGATCAGGGCGACCAAGCCCACGGTGGCGGCCCGGCGCTGGGTGCCCGTCCAGCGGGCGACTGTCCAGGCGCCGGAAGCGCCTGCGGCCGTGGCGATTCCACGGACCGCGATGGTGCGGGCCAGTTCCGCGCCGAGGCTGGCGGGCGGGATCTCGGCGAGCTGGGCCGCGCGGTGTTCGGCGGCGCGGGCGGAGTCGATGCCGGGATCTGGGCGGTTGCGGTCCGGAGACAGCGCCAACGCCAGCGCGGGGAACATGTCGGTCAGCATGTTCACCAGCAGGAATTGGCGAGTGCCCAGCGGCGCGGCCCCGGCCACGGCGGTGCCGTACAAGGTGAACGCGACCTCGCCCGCGTTGCCGCCGACGAGCACGCCCACGGCGTTGTTGATCCGCTGCCACATGCCGCGGCCTTCGACCAGGGCGTGCAGCAGGGCGGTCGGGTCCGGATCGGTGAGCACCAGGTCGGCGGCATTGCGGGCGGCGGCGGAACCGTGTGCGGCCAAACCGATTCCGATATCGGCGGTGCGGATGGCGGCCGCGTCGTTGGAACCGTCCCCGGTCATGCCGACGACGTGACCGCCGCGGCGCAGACTGGCGACGATGCGCACTTTCTGCTCGGGGGTGACCCGTGCGAACACGGTGCTGCGCTCGATGAGTTCGGTCTGCGCCTTATCGTCGAGCCGGTCCAGGTCAGCACCGGTCGTGACCTCGTCGGCGTCGATGCCGAGCTGGCGGGCTACGGCGGCGGCGGTGACGGGATGGTCGCCGGTGATCATCCGGACGCTGATGTCGTTGTCCTGCAACGCCTTTACCAGCGGGAGGGTCTGCGGGCGTGGGGTATCGGCGAGGCCGAGGAAGCCCAGCAGGGTGAGTTCGCCGATCATGCCCTCGACATCGTCGGGACGGTCGGACAGATCGCGCCGGGCCACCACCAGCACACGCAATCCCTGTTCGGCGAGATCGCGGACAACCTGCTCGGCCTTGTCCCGAAGTTCTTGCGGCAGTTCCTGTTTCCCGTCAGCGGTGCGGATCTTGGTGCAGCGGGGAAGCACCACCTCGGGCGCGCCCTTCACCACCAGGCGCAGCCGGCGCGTGGTCTGGCCCAGGGCCGCGGCATAGCCCCGATTGGATTCGAACGGGATCTCGTCGATCGGATCCCACTTGTGCGCGTCGTCGCCGAGGATGTCGGCGGCCTCGAGCACGGCGCGGTCGGTGGCGTGCAGCACCGGGCCGTCGGCGGGGTCGGGGCAGGCGCGTGCGGCAGCGCGCAGCAACCGGCGCGCGCTGTCGGCCTCGGCATCGGGCTCCCACTGCTCGTCGAGATCGGCGAGGGTCGTCAGGCGCAGCCGGCCCTCGGTGAGCGTGCCGGTCTTGTCGAAACACAGGGTGTCCACCCGGCCCAGCGCCTCCACCGTCCGGCTGGCGCGCACCAGCACTCCGTAGCGCGACAACCGCCGCGCGGCCGCCAGCTGCGCGACCGTGGCCACCAGCGGCAGACCCTCGGGTACCGCCGCCACCGCCACCCCGACACCGTCGGCGATCGCGGTGCGCAACGTCCGGCCTCGCAGACCACCGAGTGCGGTGACCGCGGCGCCCCCCGCCAGGGTGAGCGGCAGCGCCCGCTGCGTCAATCGGCGCAATTGCGCTTGGACGCCACCCTTCTCCGGCGGGATGGCGCCGGCGGTCGCCCGCCCGGCCTGGGTCTCCGCTCCCACAGCGACCACCACCGCGAGTGCGGAACCACTCACCACGGTGCTGCCCTCGAACACCATGCACGCACGATCACCGAGATCCGCGCCCGGCGTGGCATCGAGTTGTTTCGCCACAGTGACGGATTCGCCGGTCAACCCGGACTCGTCCATCTCCAGATCATCGGAAACGAGCAACCGCGCGTCGGCGGGGACGACATCGCCGCCGCGCAGCACGATGAGGTCGCCGATGGTCAACTGCCGCGCGGGCACCTCCTGACCCGCGAGCGCACCATTGCCGAGGTCCAGTTCCTCCAGGTCTCGGACACGCAATGGTGTTCCCTC
The DNA here is from genome assembly GCF_017875645.1 of Nocardia goodfellowii. NCBI lineage: Bacteria > Bacillati > Actinomycetota > Actinomycetes > Mycobacteriales > Nocardiaceae > Nocardia > Nocardia goodfellowii. Next base: position 4,939,875 of record NZ_JAGGMR010000001.1, read on the forward strand.
CGAACCGGATCCGCCGCCGTCTGCGGTCGCGCCGGACGCTGCCGCTATCGCAGCCACGCTGTCCGAGCGGACCGGGGAACTGTCGCGCTTTTCCAGGGTCGCGATCGGGTGCGGGCTGGTGTCATGTGCGATCTCACGGTCGGGGACAGATGCCGCTGTGGCGCTCAACGCGTTTCGGTCGACCAGCCGTGCCGTGAGTTCTTCACCGGCCAGCAGCTCGTGCAGCGCGCTTTCGGCCTTCTGTCGTTGGCGCGCGGAGATCACGGCGTTGACGGTGAGGACCGAGGACAACAGGATCGCGTCGGAGGGGGAACCGAGGATGGCGGTGGCGATGGCGCCGACGCCCAGGATGGGGGTCAGCGGATCGGCCAGCTCGTCGCGGACATGTTTGCCGAATGCGAGGGCCGGAGCCAGCGGTTGCAGGATTCGTTCCCGGTGGGATTGTTTCGGTGCGGTGCGCTCGGCCACCGGCAGCGGGTCGGGCAGCCGGGACAGGACTTCGTCGGGTTGCAGTGCGTGCCAGGGCAGCAGGGGAGCCAGGGTGGTCGACGGCATGCCGCGTACCGCCTGCCAACCGCTGAACGCGCCATTGGCCAGGCCGAGCACCTGGGCGGTGAGCATCGGTGAGGTGCGCCCGCGCCGACCGGGGCCGGTGGCGAGCAATAGCGCACCCAGCGCGCAGCCCGACAGAGCGAGCGCCCGGCCGCGTTCGCTGGTGGCCCGAGCCGGTGCGACGGCGGCGAGCACGCGCTGCACCTGGCTCAGATCCCGGCACACCACATCCGAGCTCCACGGCAGCCGAAGCGTGGAGTCCTCCTTGCCGCACAGCCCGATTCCGGCGTCGGCCCAGGCCAGCGCCTTGTGCGCGCGCGGGCTGAGTACCGCGACGACGTGCCCGTCCTCTTGCAGTTGATGCACGTATTTGCTCAGCGAGATGCCGACATTGAGGAATTCGTCCGCCAGGGAGCGCAATTCGGCCACGTCCTCGCCCGCGGACAGCACCACGCGCAAACCCGCATTGCGTGCCGCGGTCAGCACCGCGTGCGCGCGCCGATCCAGCTCGCGTCCGACCAGCACCCGTCCGACAGGGCGATCACCGTCGCGCAATTCCCGCCATGCGGGTCGCAGCGTCGCGCCACGGTCGGGTGTGCCGCTGTTGGGGTGCACGAGACGCAAACGCTGTCCGCTCTCGTGTGCGGCGGTGCGGTTGTTCTCATGTGTGTCGTCGGCAGCGGACGCTTCGGTGTCCGAACGGCCTTTGTGCTCGGCCGCGCGCAGCAATCGCTGGGCCGCACTCCACACCTGTGCGGCGGCGCGCTGCTCGTCCTCGGGCGCTTCGGAGTTCGTCGTACCGTCGCGCCAGCGCGGATCGAGGGCTTCGACCTCCAGGACCACCCGCCGTGCGGTCAACAGCGCCTCGCCGTCGATCACCATGGTGGTCAGCCGGTCCAGTCGCCGCCACACCGCCGGGTAGAGGGTCAGCACACCGGCGCGGGCGAGCGTGGTGGAAACGGTCGCGGCGTAGGCTTCGCGCGCCGCGCGCGCCGCCTTCGGCGCGCCCAGTTGCAATGCGTCGGCAGCCTCGGACGCTCTGGCGTTTCCGGCGAACGCGGTCGCGCCGAACAACGCACCCGCCGCCGTCTCATCCGCGACCCGCTCGACGGGACCGGGAGGCAGTTCGCAGGGCCGGGTGTGCGGGGGCAGCGGATCGGCGACGCCGGGGCTGTGCGCGGACGCGAGTTCCGCCTCCCAGCTCCGCCACAGGTTGTGCCGGGTGAGGGCTTCGGTCAGGGTAGCGGTGCGCTGGACGGTATCGACCAGCAGATTCGCCAGGCTCTCCGAGGCCTCGCCGCCGGCCGCGTTGCCGATCGCGTTGGCCAGCGCGAGGACGAGATCGGCCCGGGTGCGGCCCAATCGAGCTTCGAGCAGGCGACGGACCCGGGGCTGGGTATCGATGACGGCGGCGGCCCCGCGCAAGGCGCGCAGCGGCGGCTGGAACGGCAGTACCAGTCCCGCGGTCGACACCGCGATCGCCGCGAGGTCGCCCGCGACCTGAATGCCCGCCGCCAGCAATGGTTCTCGATCGGCGGGGAATTCGGTGCGGCGGCTCCAGCCGATATCGGTGACGTCGGCGTTGTCCTCCACCTGCTCGATGACGTGCAGCAGTTCCTGAAGGTCCTCTTCACCGTGTTTCAGTTCGGCGATCAAGCGCCCGGTGACGGTGTTGACCTTCCAGTCCCGCACCGATCCGAGCCGCTCGAGCTCGCGGTCCAATTCCCGGGTGAGGACCGCGTGCTTACCGGTGGCCAGGCCGTGCACCTCGACGGACGCGCGATCCTCGTGCACGGCCACTCGTCGTTGCGTGCGCTCGGGGCTCGGGTCCACCAGTGCGGCCAGGTCCGCGCGCAGGTGCTCGGGTGTAAAGGCTTCCATACCGTGCGCTGCGGCCTTCACCCCGGACTCCAAGGCGTGTATGGGTATTTCGGCCACTTTCAAGCCCATGCCGAGCGCGAACAGCGAACCGCCCCGAAGCGTTTCCGACACCATGTTGCGCAGTGAGAAGCCCATATCCGACAGCTACCCAGCGGCGCATCCGGCAAACCGACACGAAAGGCGGTGCCGATACTCGTCTTTCGTGTCGCGGGTCCGCGCGGACCGGGCGGCTCGAGCTGCGTTCCCGGGTCTCGAGGATTGTGTCGAAGCTCACCGTCGACTTGCTTTTCGGGTGGGTAAAGGCGAAGGGTTGGGGATAGCCAGCGGCTAACCCAGCCTCCTACCAGGGGTTTACCGAACGGTTGGTTCGGGTATCCCGGAGGTTGGCAAGTTGCTTGAAGGCGGAACGTCGCGTCGGTATGGGGATGCGAATTTCCGTACTGTGCGCGGGTCCGCTCTGGCAAGGGATGAGGACCTTTTGAGCACCAACTTGATGATCGTTGACGAGGACGAGAAAGTCAGGGGCGAATTGCGCCTGGCGATGGAGGACGAAGGCTACGACGTTGCCGAGGCGCAAGAGGCCGAGGACGCACTGTCCTATCTGCGTAGCAAAGGTGCACCGGATGTGATGATCGTCGAGTTGATGCTCGGCGATATGGACGGATTCGATTGCATCCGGGAGATCCGCCGCGAACACGACGTGCCGATCATCGTGATCAGTTCCCGGGACAACACCCATGATGTGGTAGCCGCGCTGGAAGCCGGCGCCGACGATTTCGTCACCAAGCCGTTCGAGATCAAGGAGATCTCCGCCCGTATGCGTGCGCTGCGCCGCCGGGCCAGGTTGACCGCCGAGCGGGACGCACCCAAGGAGATCGTGCTCGACGCGCACCCCGAGGCGCCTTTGGTCCTTGCGCCCGATTCCGGTGCGGTCCGGCGGGGGAAAGAGGAGATTCACCTCACCATCACCGAGTTCCGGCTGCTGTGCGAGCTCGCCGAGACGCCGGGACGGGTGCTGTCGCGCGCGTTGTTGCTCGAACGCGTCTGGGACGACGGCTTTTTCGGCGACGAACGCATCGTGGATGTGCACATCCGCCGCCTCCGCACCAAGATCGAGCGCGATCCTTCCCACGCCCGCATCGTGGTTACCGTGCGCGGCCTGGGATACCGGTTGGATCTGCAAACCTGACCCGCCGCCGTTGCGGCGGACGCCGGGATCCGGGGCACATACCGCGATCCCGTCCTGCGCCGAGATGACGGGGATCTTACGAAATGTTTTGTGCTGAGGTTTATTTCGTTATGCCCTTTTACCAGGCGTTGTGATCTCTTCGTAATACAACCGCAAAGAGTTCGACAAGATCACCGCAAAGTTCAGTCGTAAGGCTGTGTAAGTACTGCAGACCCGAAGAGGGAGATGTATGTCCACCCCAACCTTGCCCACGCTCGACGACGGCATCGACCATTTCGAGCGACCTGGTGAACAGTCGCGAACGGCGGCCGAAATCGACCGGCTCGCCGCACCGGTTATGCGCGCTCCGCGCGTCGGCGACGCCGCGCAGATCTGGCGAATCGCCAAGGATTCGCAAGTGCTCGACACCAATTCGAGCTACGCCTACCTGCTGTGGTGTCGCGATTTCACCGGTACCTCGGTGGTTGCCGAGGTCGACGGCCGAGTCGTGGGATTCGTCATCGGCTACCTGCGGCCGGAATCGCCCGACACGGTATTCGTGTGGCAGGTGGCGGTCGAGCAGGCCCAGCAGGGCCTCGGCACCGGCACCGCATTGATTCAGCACTTGCTCGACACCGTTGCTCCCCACGGGGTTTCGGTGCTGGAGACGACCATCGCGCCGGACAACCCGGGTTCCATCGCGATGTTCAGCTCGGTGGCGCGTCGTCGTGGTGCGCAGATCACCAAGTCTCCGATGTTCGATCCGGAGTTGTTCCCGGACAGCCACGAAGCCGAAGACCTGTATCGCATCGCCCCTATCGAGATCGCCCCTATCAAGCCGGAGGCCGACAAGTGATCACCGCTGAAACCACCATCTTCGAAGAGCTGGAATCGAATGTCCGTGGCTACTGCCGCTCCTGGCCCACGGTGTTCACCACCGCCAAGGGCAGCTGGCTGCGCGACGAGGACGGCAAGGACTACCTGGACTTCTTCGCGGGCGCCGGTGCGCTGAACTACGGCCACAACAACGACGTGCTCAAGCAGCCGTTGCTGGACTACATCGCCGGTGACGGCATCACCCACGGCCTGGACATGTCCACCGCGGCCAAGCGCAAGTTGCTCGAGACCATGCGCGACACCATCCTGCGGCCGCGCGACCTGGACTACAAGGTGCAGTTCCCCGGCCCGACCGGTGCGAACGCGGTCGAAGCGGCGTTGAAGCTGGCCCGCAAGGTCACCGGCCGCGAGACGGTGCTCAGCTTCACCAACGCCTTCCACGGCATGACGCTCGGTGCGCTGTCGGTCACCGGTAATGCGGCCAAGCGCGCGGGTGCCGGCGTGCCGCTGGTGCATGCCGCCCACATGCCCTACGACGGCTACTTCGACAACACCACCCAGGATTTCCAGTGGATGGAGCGGGTGCTCGACGACTCCTCCTCCGGCTTCGACCGTCCCGCCGCGGTGATCGTGGAGACCGTGCAGGGTGAGGGCGGCGTCAATGTCGCGCGCCCGGAATGGCTGCGGCACCTGGCCGGGCTGTGCGCGGCGCGGGAGATCCTGCTGATCGTCGACGATGTGCAGATGGGCTGCGGGCGCACCGGCCCGTTCTTCTCCTTCGAGGTCGCGGGCATCACCCCGGACATCGTGACGCTGTCCAAGTCGATCGGCGGTTACGGCCTGCCGATGGCGCTGGTGCTGTTCAAGCCCGAGCACGACGTGTGGTCGCCGGGCGAGCACAACGGCACCTTCCGCGGCAACAACCCGGCCTTCATCACGGCCGAGGCGGCGCTGTCGCACTACTGGGCCGATGACGCCCTGCAGCAGTCCACCGAAGCCAAGGGGGTGCGGATCGGCGAGGCGCTGGGCCAGGTCGCCGACTACTTCCCGGGTCTGTCCACCCGCGGTCGCGGTCTGGTGCAGGGCATCGCCTTCGACGATCCGTCCCAGGCCGGCAAGGTCACCCAGGTCGCTTTCGAACGCGGGCTGCTGGTGGAGACCTCCGGCTCCAGCGACGAGGTCGTGAAATTGCTGCCGCCGCTGACCATCACCGACGAGGAACTCGACCTCGGCCTGCACCTGCTCACCGGTGCCATCGACACGGTGTGCACCGGCTGGCAGCGCCTGCATCACCTGGACAAGGGAGGCAATCAGTGATCGTCCGCACCACCGAGGAGATCACCGGCACCGATCGCGATGTCGCCGACGAGGGCTGGCGCAGCAAGCGCATCATCCTCGGCGGTGACGGGGTCGGGTTCTCCTTTCACGAGACCACCATCGAGGCCGGCACCACGCATGTCTTCCACTACCAGAATCACGTGGAGGCGGTGTGGTTGATCGAGGGCGAGGGCACGCTCACCGATCTCGACAACAACGTCACCTACCCGCTCGGCCCGGGTTCGATGTATCTGCTGGACGGACACGAGAAGCACCGTCTGGAGACTCGCACCCGGATGCGGATGATGTGTGTGTTCAATCCGCCGGTCACCGGGCAGGAGGTCCACGACGAGAACGGCGTCTATCCACTGGTCGCCGTCGCGAGCAACTGAGGGAGGTAGAGCGAATGGTGTTGCAGCATACCGTTGATACGAGTCTGGCCGATCATTACCCGACCCGGACGGGTGAACCGCTCCGGCACCGGGAGCGGGTCGATCCCACGGTGTGGGGGCAGATCGGCACCGAGGCGCTGGCCACATTCGGCACCGACGGATACGCCGTACTCGAAGATCTGCTCAGCCCGGCCGAGGTGGCCGAGTTCAGCGCCGAAATCGCCCGTCTGGCAAACGATCCCGCGCTGGCGGAAGACGATCGGGTGATCCGGGAACGGTCCTCGAATCGGGTCCGGTCGGTGTTCGAAGTGCACAAGCTCAGCGCCGCGGTTGCCGATCTGGTCCGGCAGACCCGGATCTCCGGACCCGCCCGGGAGGTGCTCGGCTCGGAGGTGTACCTGCACCAGACCCGGATCAACTACATGCCCGGGTTCCGCGGCAACGGTTTCTACTGGCATTCCGATTTCGAGACCTGGCATGCCGAGGACGGGATGCCCACGCCGCGGGCGGTGAGCCTGTCGATCGCGCTGACCGACAACTACCCGGTCAACGGCAGCCTGATGGTGATGCCCGGCTCGCACCGCACCTTCGTACCGTGTCAGGGCAGCACGCCGCCCGAGCACTACCGGGAGTCGTTGCAGGAGCAGGAGATCGGCGTGCCGACGCCCTCGGATATCGCGATGCTGGCCGAGCGGCACGGAATCACCCAGTTCACCGGCCGGGCCGGGTCGGCGCTGCTGTTCGACTCCAACATCATGCACGGCTCGTCGAACAACATCACCCCGTTCCCGCGCTCGAACATCTTCCTGGTGTTCAACAGTGTGGAGAACACGCTCGTGGAGCCGTACGCCGCGCCCGGCCGCCGGCCCACCTATATCGCCGCGCGGGATTTCACGCCGGTGTAAGAAACTCCGCTGTTCCGCGTGCGCCTCGGTCGTCGGGGCGAGAGGCGCACGCGGGCAGCGGTTTACGCGTAGATGTCCAGGGTGACGGTGAACGTGGCGAGCCTGCCGGCCAAGCCCAGATCTGTCACCCGCCGTTGCAGATCCGCGCGCACGGACGGGGTCAGCAAGGCCCACACCTCACCCAGCTGTGCCTGCGTATCGGCATCCGCCTCGGCCAGCAAGCGCAACAGGGCCGGCCAGATCCGCGCGTCGGTCGCCGCGCCGGGCACCGCGAGCAGGGTCGGATCGCTCAATTCGGTGATCACCCTGGCGATTCGGTGTTGCGCCTCGAAATCGGTGCGTTCGATCCAGCACAGGAGGCCACGCCAGAGCGCGGGCTCGTCGGCGCCCTCCAGCGCGGCCACGAGCGCCGACATCCGGGGCAGATCGCCGACTATCGGGTTGGCGGCCAAGCTGTCCAGTGCCGACGGGCGCAACTTTCCGACGAAGCGCAACAGTTCCGGCACGGCCTGCGCCTCGATGGCGATGCCGATGAGCTCGGTGATAGCCGCGGCGGAGCCGAATTCGAACATCAGCTCACCGACCGCGCCGACCACGTCGCTGTCACAGCGCGCGAACACCGACAGGGCGGCCAGCTTGAGCTCCGGTGCGCCGTCCAGCACCGTCGCGACCATTTGCGGGATCCTGTGCGAGCGCCCGTGCAGCAGCTGCCGCATGATGCCGCTGAGGTTCTCGCCCGAGTACGCGTAGGCCGCCGACCGGATCAAGCCTTCGTCGTCGGCCACGCCCGCTTCGATCGCTCGAATCAGCGCCGGTGTGGCGTAGGCGAGAAACGGGCCCGCGGTGACGTAGTCGCCGCGCCGCAGCACCTCGTTGGTGATCCGCACTATCGGCTCCGGGGGCGCCACATCGGCGAGTTGCCCGACGGTGTGCGGGTCGAGATACGGGGCGCAATCCGCCGCATATCCGGGCTCCAGCATCCACACGGCATCCGCCGCCTTTTTAGGATATTTCACACCCACCGCACCCGCCGCGCGCCCGGTCATCATAGGCGGAACCAGGCGCTGCACCAACGGAATCGAGATGCTCAGCGGGATGACGGGGACCAGCTTGCTGATCCGTTCGAAGGTCGTCGCGTGCTGGGCGAAAATCACCGCGGCCATGCGCTGTTGCACTTCGTGCAGTGCTTCGGCGCCGAGGTGCTCCAGGTGGGCCAGCCGTTCGGCGGGCACGTGCAGCGTTCGCGCCAGCAGCACCACTTGCGCTTTGGTAACGAGGTCCGTCATCAGCGCAGCCGATTGCCGAACATGATCTTCTTCGCCGGCGTGCGCAGCGGCCAGGGCAGGGTGCCGATCACGCTGTCCACGGCCTCGTTCAGCATGGCCGCCTCGGTCCGGCGCGCCGAGCGGAAGGTCATGAGCAATTCGCGAATTTCCCCGTCGGAGAGCAGGTCCAGGGCGGATAGCGGGCCACCCAGTTCACGTTCCAGTTCGGCTCTGGCGGTCATTGTTCTCCCGTTCTGCGTACCCACGCGAACAACGCTGCGCGCGAAGGTTTCCCGAGCTCTACCCCGAGGCTTTCTCGATCATATTCTGCCGGGATGCACCCAGTGCGGGGGTGATTTGCCCGGCGAAGGGTATTGACAGGGCCGTGGCAAACTTGTGGGAATTTCAGAAACGTGAGTGACTAAAAACTCGACCCATCCGTCCGAACCGCCGAACCGAATAACCGTGGTGCTCGGGACCTCCCCGAGCCGGGCACACGCTCGAACAACAACGGTTCGGAAAGGCTCTCCATGAAAATTCGTGCATTCGGAGTCGGTGTAGCGGTCACCGGCATGCTCACCGCGATGGCCGGGACCGCCCACGCGGACCACGAGATGGTGGTCGTGGCGGGCAAGGCCGGCGAGGCGCCGTCGGCGATCTGCGCGAGCGCGGGCATGCGGCAGGCCGCCTTCAACGCCCAGGACACCGCGGCGCCGCTCAAGCTGTTGCGGTCGGAGAAGGTGGCCAGCGCCTACGTCGGTTCCGTCAACGAAATCCAGGCCGACCTGGTGCTGCGCGACAACGGTGTGGTCGCGCCCTACGTGCGGCAGATCAACGACACCCAGCACGCACTGTGCGCCAAGGCCGACACGCACACACCCCCGGCCGCGGCGACGGGCAACTGAACCGTTCGGTCAGCGAACGACGATGCGTTGCAGCGCGTTCAGGTCTTTCTCCAGCATGCGAAAGAGCCAGTAGACGGCGAGGAAGGCCAACGCGCTGCCCACGCACAACACCCGGATGGCGAGGATCACCGAGCCGATGTCGTCCACCGGGATGAAAGTGGCGCCGGCGACGCCGAGCAATGGAACCGCCGCGGCGATCGCCAAGAAGTAGGTACTGCGGCGGTCGAGTTGCTCGAGCCGGCGCGGGTCGTCGCCCCCGATACCGCCGTGCGGCAGGAACATCGGGTAGAGGCAACGCACCGCGTAGAAGCTCACCAGGAAGTACGGATAGGCCATAGCGATTGCGCCGCAAACGATTTGCGTGATGAAGAAGTGCACGTAGTCGGCAGCGCCGAGTTGGTTTCCGCTCAGCCGCACCGAGAGCGGGACCACGATCCCCGCCAGCGCCCACAGCGCGAAACAGGTCAGCACATTGCGCGTGCCCAATCTCAGTGTGTCCGCGCGCACTTTCGCCAGCGCGGGGGCGTCATAGGATCGGCCGCGCCGCAAACCCCGCGCGGTCGACCACAGGCGCACCAGCAGCAGATTCGTGACGATGAAGCCCACCAGGAAACACAGCCCGTAGGTGGTGAGCGCGATCTGATCGAACCGTTGCTGGGCTTGCGCGTCGAACTTGCCGATGATCAGGGTGCGATTGTGGTGGTAGCTGTACCAGATCGCCAGCGCGTTCGGAATCGCGATGGCACACGCCATGATCGGATGCATCAGCAGCCGGGCACGCAGGCGCGCGCTGTGCGGCGGCGGGTCGACCAGATCGCGAGCCCGCGCGTCCAGGCAGACCTCCAACTGCTGCGCCATTTCCGCGCCATCGGCCCAGCGCTTGTCCGGGTCCGGTTCCAGCGCTCGCGCCAGCGCCCGGCGCAAGGCGGCTGGACAATCGGCGGGCAGATTGTCGTACGGCAGCGTCTCCGGACTGCCCTCGCGCCGCTGCAGCATGCCGTCCAGCGTCGTGCGATCGCCGCCGGTCACACCGTCGTCGGCGAAGGGTTTGGTGCCCGTGAGCAATTCCCAGAGGACTACGGCCAGCGCGAACAGGTCGCTGCGGAGGTCGAGGTCGGCGGCGGTCCCGGGTTTGTCCGGGTGCACGGCCGCCAACTGCTCCGGCGACATGTACGCCAGCGAGCCGCCGAAATACGCGACCGGGCTGTCGCCGGACACATTCCCGCTGAAGCTGATGTTGAAGTCCGCCAGTTTCGGCACGCCCTCGGCGGTCAGCAGCACATTCGCCGGTTTGATATCGCGATGCAGCACCCCTCGGTGATCGGCGTAATCCAGCGCCTCCGCCAGCCGGCGTCCGAGCCAGGCAATGGTTTCCGGCCACGACAGGCGCGCCAGCTCGGCCCGCGCCGGTGACTCCCCGGGGCGGATCTCGCCCTTGTCGGCCAGAACACCGTCGACGACTTCGAGCAGCAGCGCACCGCAGCGTTGCGCGGGTACAGTCCGGCGCACCCGCTCCAGCACACTGAACAGCGTCCCGCCGGGCACATACTGCATGTACAGCAGCCGAAGCTTGCGCTCTTCCAGAATCCGCTGATCGAAGACCCGCACGATGTAGTCGTGATCCAACTGCGCCAGCGTCTGTGGCTCGGAGCTCTTGTCCTGCGAGATCTTCACCGCCACCAGCCGCTGCATGGACCGCTGCCGGGCCAAGAACACCCGCGCGAACGCACCCCGGCCCAGTCCGGTCATCAGGTCGAAGTCATCGATCCGCTGTCCGGCTTCGATGTCGTCGAGGCATGCGGGCTCGGTCGCCACCGACATCAGCGTGCTGTGGTAGTCGTCGGTGGCCAGCATCTCCGAAAGCTGTTCGGCCTGAGCGGGATAGGTAGCGGTGTACTCCGCCGCGTCCACTTCGTGACCGGCCTGCTTCCGAACGTGGAACTCCTCGTAGATCAAATCCGGCGGCAACGGCCAGCTGCTGAGTTCCGGCAATTCCGCCGCATAATCGGACAGTCGCTTGGGCTGCCCCCGGCGCCACCGGTTGGCCAAGTCGACCTTAATCAACTCGATCAGGGAAACCCGGCGGATACCGGGTGAATCCGGCAAGAACTCCGGCAGCCGCGGCGGTTGGTCGTGCTCCCGCCATGCCTGCGCGAACCGCTCGACCACCTCGGCCACTCCGGTACCGGGCGAACGGCCGGCTGCGACCGTCGCCCCCGAAACCACCGGAGCCGGATGCGCCATCTGCGCATCGTAACGCCGCCCGCCGACACCGGACGCCCAACCGCGCAGCGGAAACGACAGCGGTGACGAAAACGGGCTATCGGGGCGGCTGATACTGCTGTGCCGGGGGTTGCGGCGGCACCGGGTGACCCCATTGACCCTGCGGTGGCATCACGGGCTGTCCCCATGGCGCGGGCGATCCCGTCGGCCGGCCCGCCACCGCACCGGACCGCATCGCGTTCATCGCCCCGACCAGCGCGAGGATCAGCGCCGCCAGGCCGACGAAAGCGCCGAGGAGGGTAACGAGGAACTCCACCGAGCCCACGCCGAACCACTCCCCGTAGGCCATCACCCGATCGAACTCGTAGGAGAACACCATGCCCGCCACCGCTGCGCCCAACGCCGGAACCACTGGTTTCTTGACGCCGATCAACAGCAGAATCGCGGTGACCACGCCCGCGAGGGTGGTGAGATGCACCGGTACGACCACCAGGAAGGTGCTGAAACGCAGCGGAGTCGCCCAGAGAAATGTCCCGGACCCGGTAAGGATCGCGGCGACCAGCAGAGCCACCCCCGCCACCCGGCCGACCGCTGACCCCGGCTGATTCGCCTGCGGCGGGAATCCGGCGGGCTGACCGTAGGGCGTCGGATAACCGCCCGCGCCCTGCGGTTGTCCCGGAAACGGTTGACTCGTGCCTTGCGGTTGTCCCGGAAACGGTTGACTCGTGCCTTGCGGTTGTCCCGGAAACGGTTGACTCGTGCCTTGCGGTTGACCCGGAAACGGTTGACTCGTGCCTTGCAGCTGCCCCGGAAACGGCTGACTGGCCCCCTGCGGCTGCCCCGGAAACGGCTGACTCGTGCCCTGCGGCTGTCCCGCAAACGGCTGACCCGCACTCGGATTCGAATCCGCCCCCGAATACTGATCACCCGACTGCGCGCCGCTTTGATATGGATTGGGCGACATCGACGGCTGCCCCGCTTCTTGCGATCCGTGCCGAATCCCCGGCTGCGGATAAGCCTGTCCAGCATGCTGATACGCATCTTGCGCGCCCTGGCCGGTCGCCTGCTCCGAACTGGGGTCAGTCACGGAAGAGTCCTCCCCGGCGGCTGGATCCACCGCCCCTGTAGTTGGTCCAGCCAGCACCCTAAGCCAATTCGCCTTGTCTCGCCCGTCCACCCGGCACGGGCACGGCGGAAGCGAACGCCAGGCCACTCGAGTCGGCTGCCGCGCATGAGTCCCTGGTGGGGCGACGGCCGCACACGCCTCTCCAGCGAGAGTGCGTGTGCGGCAATCTGATTCGTGTCTACCGAAGGGTGTGGAAAAGGCTCAGCCACTGGTGGGGTGTCACGAGTCCTACCGGCTGATCGCGGGGGACGCCCGCGTTCGCGCAGGCTTCGCGGACGGTGCCGGGTGGGAAGGCTTGGGTCAGGGAGGCGGCGAGGGAGCCGCCGATGCCGGAGAAGCCGAGGTCTACCAGGCGGCGGTAGGCGGGGAGTGCGGTGTGGGGGAGTAGGGGTTCGGGGTGGGGGCGAAGGTGCAGGACCGCCGCGTCGACCTGGGGGACGGGGTGGAACCGGTGGCGGCTGACGCGTGGGCCCAATTCCAGTGCGACAGTGGGCCAATGGGTGATGGCGAGTTTGGTCCAGCGGCCGTAGTCGCCGGTGTGTTTACGTGCGAATTCCGCTTGCACCAGCAGGGTTGCGGAGGTCAGGTGGCGGGCGGACAGGCACCAGCGGACGATGTCGGTAGTGCCGGCGAAGGGGATGTTCGCCACCACGGCGAAGGGTTCGTGTGGTGCGGAGACGGCTCGGAAGTCACTGTGGTAGCAGTGGATTCGCTTGTCGTCGGCGTATCTGCGGCGTAGACGTGCGGCGTAGTGGCCGTCGATCTCGTAGGCGAGCACGCGGCCTGCCACGTCGAGTAACCGGCGGGTCAGCATGCCGTCGCCGGGACCGATCTCGACCACGAGGTCGGAGGGGCCGATTCCGGATGAGCGCACCAGCAGGCGGGCGGTGTCCGCGGTGGTGAGGAAATTCTGGGACAGCCGCTTGCGGCGGCTCGCGTGGGTGCTGCGGGCACGCGGAAGGGAGCGATTGCGGGACATGGGTGTCCTCCGGACGGAGTGGTCGAATCAGGGATCAGTGATTCGCCCGGACCCATGCCAGGGCACGGTGAGACCGACGAGCGGTCGGTAAGGAATCCGATCAGCGCCGAGGGATCAACGGCGCGCGCTGTCTAGCGCGTGATCGGGAGCTCACGGTGCGCCGGCGGAGTCCAGGCCTCCGCGCGCAGCCGGATGTAGAACGCGCCGACAGCGCACGCTCCGTTCATGCCTGGACCACCCATGCCGGACAACATACCGGCCGTCTCGTCCGCTGGAAAATGGTTTATCGCCGCAGCGGGCGGGCATTGTCGACGAAGATCAACAGCAAATCGGTAGCAAGCCACCCGCGCCCCGATGCCGGGGTAAGTCCCTGGAGGCCCGAATGCGTACCAGTCGTAAACCTGGTCTATCTGCTCTGATGCGGTGGGTTGCGCCCGCCGGACTCGCCGTCGCGATGGTCGTCGCCCCGCTCACGCTGCCAGTCGCCCAGGCCGACACCGATTACGGCGGCGGGTGTGTCCTGTACGACGGCGACCGCGCGGCAACCGTCGATTCGCTGCGATTCCGCTGCAATCCGGCACAGCAGGACGCCATCTTCCGCGATGCGTCACCCGGCGCCGTCCCGATGGGTGTGAAGAACGGCTGGGTGATCCGGCCGATCGACATGCGGGCCTGGACCCCGGCGGTCTGGATCGGCAAAACGTTCTACACCGGTCCCGACGGCGGCCGCGTGCTGAACCGGATCACCGCGGCCGGAATCGAGGGCTGGCCCGCGGACGTGTATCGCGGCCCGGCGCTGCTCGACGGCGGCCCGTCCTGGGTGCTCGACTATCGCCCCTCGCCGAGCCCGCAGCTGTACGACGAGATCCGCGAGATCACACCCGGAGTGTGGTTCGGCTATTCGTGGTCGCGGGAGGCGGCGGGCCCGGCTCAGTTGCTGAGTTTCGCCCTCGCCTGAACGAAACTCCGTCGACCCCGGCGGCGGGGTACGGCAGACTGCGCGGGTGAGCATGCGTTCGGTCGAGGAGTTGGTCGCGTTCCTCCACGAGGGAGGAACAGTGAAGTACCTGAAGTTCTGGGGCCACCGGCCGCAGCGGGACGGCAGTGCCGGTCCCGGCGCGCTGAGTCAATGGTGGCCCGTCGAATTCGTCGTCGACGGGAAGACGTTTCGCAGTGCCGAGCACTACATGATGTGGCGTAAGGCGCTGTTGTTCGACGATGTGGAGACCGCCGAACGGGTACTTGTGGCCGGACATCCGAGCCAGGCGAAAAGCCTCGGCCGACAGGTCCGCGATTTCGATGAATCCGCATGGAACGCCGCGCGATTCGACATCGTGGTGGCGGGCAGTGTCGCCAAGTTCGGGCAGCATCCCGAGCTGCGGGACTATCTGCTGCGCACCGGGGAGCGCGTGCTGGTGGAGGCCAGTCCGGTAGACCGCATCTGGGGTATCGGACTGGCGGCCGACGATCCGCGCAGCGATGAGCCGAACCGCTGGCGCGGCTCGAACCTGCTCGGGTTCGCGCTGATGGCCGCTCGCGACGAACTACGTGCTCACACCGACTGATCGATGTCCTCGGCCGCACTCGCCCGCCACCTCCGCGCTTCGGCGTAATTGCCTTGCCGGTCGAGTAGTTCCGCGAGTCCCGCCATGGCGCGCGGCTCGCGGCGCTCGGCGGCGGTGCGCCACCAGCGTTCCGCGTCGTTCACATCGCCGCGCCGGAAGCGCACCACTCCGAGGTCGTAGGCGGCCGCGGCATGTCCGGCTTCGGCCGCTTGCGCCCACAGACCGCAGGCCTGGTCCTCTTCGCCGCGGCTGTACATGGCGACTCCGAGGTCATAGAGGGCGCCGCGCATGCTGGTGTCGGGATCCTTGTCCCGTCGCGCGCCCGCCTGCCATTCGGTGTCACCGGTGTGTCCCGGGATCTCCTCGGTAGCCCAGGCCGGTGCGGACTCGTATGCCTTCGGCTGCGCGGCGGGTGACCAGTCGCCGGACGTACTTGCAGACTGTGCGACTTCGCTCGGGCTGAATCGATCTCGTGGCTCGGCCACCGCCGGTGGTGCGGTCGGCCAGGAGATCGAGGGGTCCGGCAGTCGCTCGCTGACGGGCCGACGTGGTGCCGGGTCTGTGCGCCCGAAGTCTGCCTGCGGCGAGGGCGCCTGCGGCTGACCACTGCCAGCGTTCCCGGCCGGGGTTTGCACCGGCCGCTCGTTTCCGAACCAGTCTCGGTTCGTGGTTACCGGCGCGGGTTCACCCGGATGCTTTTGCGGCTCCGGCTGCCATCCGGGCTGGGCGCGGTCGCTGAATTGGTCCGGCCCGAAGCGTGACTGCCAGTCGGCGCCGAAACCGTTCGGAGTGGCGATCGGCGGTGGGCCGGGCTCGGCGGGGCGGCTGGGCGGGTGGACGGGCATCCCGTAACCGGCGAACGGCTCCGGCTCCGCGGCAGTGGGTGCCGCGGACCGATCTCGCTGGGCGGCAACCGAAGCCGAGTTCCCAGGGTGGTCGGCGTACCACGTCTGGTCGCCCGTCAGCGCGGGCATGCGCTGGACCGGTGTCGCTCTCTCCTCGGTGCGCCTGGCCGGGTCGGCGGCGTACGCGCCCGCCGGCGTGGTGCGCGGGTCCGTCAAGCCGTTGGCGGCGAACCATTCCGGCGAGCCGATCGCGGGTGCGACGGGCTGGGCTGCGACGGGCTGGGGTGTGAGTGGTTGGGGTGCGACGGGCTGGGGTGCGAGTGGCTGGGGTGCGGGCGGTGGGGCTGCGACGGGCGGGGTTGCGAGTGGCTGGGCTGCGCCGGGCTGAGCTGCGGGCGGCTGGGCTGCGACGGGCGCGGGTGCGAACGATTCGGGTTCCGCCTCGGCGATGATTTCCCCGGCCGTTTCGAACCACTGCTGCGACACCGGGATCGGCGCGGCCGACCCGGCGACCTGCGCGCCCGGTTTACCGGACGGTTCCGGGCTCGGCTCGGCCGCGAACCAAGTGCGCGGTCCCGCCGTGACGGACGTGTCGAGCCCGATGACGAGGTTCGCGAAGTTGGGCGGCCCTTCGCCGACACTGCACCACAGCACCATCCGGCCGTCGGGGGAGGTTTCGATCACGATGCCGTAGTTGCCCATGAACGATTTCTGCGTGCCGTTCTCGTCGACCCATACCGGCGTCAGCGTGAACATCGCCTGCGGACTGGTGGGCGTCAGGTCGAAGGTGACGCCACCGGAGAGCACATCGCTCCACACGTCGACACCGCCGAGTTGGCGGCCTTCGATGCCGAGATATCCGTCGGTGACCGACAAGCCGATGCCGTGCCCGCGCAGTCCGGCCGGCGGTGCGGCCGAGATCGTGTACATGGTGAGCGTGGTGGGCGCGGGGCCGAACTGCTCGGAGTACATGGGATAGACCAGGCTGCCGTGCCACCGGATGGGGTCGGCGGAGTGGTAGCGCGCGCCTAGCGGTAGCTGGTCGGCCGGATTCTGGGCAGGCAGGTGCGAATACGGCTCGTACATCGGTAGCGCTCCGCCTTTCCAGGATGATCATCGCCATGTCTGCGCTGTGCGGCGCGGTACACCGTACTCGCTGACGGACGACTCGCCGATGTGTCTCGGCGAGTCGTCGGAGGGTCGCGAAAAAGAGACGTCTTCGCTTGTTCTGGAATGGTTTTCGAACGTGAACGCGCGGTTGGGTACGAGCGCCGCTGACCGGAGGAGGGCCCGGAATGTATCTGTAACCGTCGGTTACAGATAACTGTTCTTCGCGGAAATCGAGGAGAGTGGCCGAACGGCCGGGCACCGGGGGATGGTGCGTGATTTCCTTACCCTACCTGGTGCGCGCGCAATGCGCAGAGCGAGGGGTGTCGTCAAACACCCACCGCTTCTTCCATCTCCTCCTCGGCTGCTGTTTCCCGCCGCGCGGGCGCTGGTGAGGCAGGTGTGTTCCCGCGCTCGTATCGGGCCGCGACCACCAGCAGCACCAGCCCGCCGACCAGCCACAGCACCAGACTCCCCAGCCGTCCGCCGAGTCCCGCGCCGCCGTCGAAATACAGCAGGCTGCGCGCGCCCTCCACGAATCCGGCGCCGTTCCAGAACGAGTGCAGCGCACCGAAGAAGCCGTTCTGTAGCTCGGGACGGTAGATGCCGCCGGAGGAGGTGAAGTTGAGCATTACGAACAGCACCATCAGCACGAGTGTGGTCCACCGCTTCAGGAAGGTGTGCAGGCCGATGCCGACAAGCACGATGCCCGCCGAATACAGCCACGACATACCCCAGATCGCGGCGTAACCATGATCGATGACGCCGAACACCGGCCCGGCCACCGCGAGTCCGATCACGCTGACCGCCAGCGAGGTCGCCACCCCGATCAGCGCGCGCACGCGCATGCTCAGGCCCGCGCCGGCCGCGCCGATGGCCGCGACGCTGCCGTAGGAGCCGACGCTCAGCGCGACGAGCAAGAAGAAGATGCCTTGCCCCGTGGGGTCGCCGGGTGCGGTGGGCGCGATGTCGGTCACCGTCAGCGGCACGCCCTGCCGGCCGGCCACCTGTTTGAAGACCACCTCTACCGCCATCGCGGTGGTATCCGAACTGCCTTTGGCGACAAGCAATTCCGGGTGCCGGGCGTCGGGAACATAGGCGCCCGCCAGATTCCGGTCCCGCAGCCGGTCGATCGCGGCGTCGCGGTCGGGCAGGGTCAGCACTTCGAGCCCGTCGCCTGCCTTGTCCTTCAGGGTTTGCGCCAGCACCATCTCCTGCGGCGCGGTCCCGACCACCGCCACCTCCAGATGATGCGGCTCGGGCTGATGAAACGCGCCCAGGTAGGCCAGGGCCATGCCCAGGCACATGAGCAGCGGGGTGAGTAGATGCGCGGCCACATGGCGCAGCTGTGCGGCGGAGGTCTTCAAGGATCAACTCCCAATGGTTGGTAAATGCAACTATGCCTTTAGTTGTATCCTACAACCATGCCAACCGAGCTGCCACGCAGGGACGCCATCCAGGTCATCCAGCGGGAACTCACCGCCTTCGCCCGGCGCGCCCGCGGCCGCGCCGCCGAGTTGCATCCGGAGCTCTCGCTGGTCGCGGCCAGCATTTTGGATTTGCTCATCGAGCGTGACGGATGCCAGGCCAGTGAGGTGGCCGAACACTTCCTGCTCGACAAGTCGACGGTGAGCAGGCAGGTCGCGGCGCTGGAGAGCCTGGGCTATCTGGCTCGGGAAGTCGATCCCGCCAATCGCCGGAACCTGCGACTGCATCCGACCGCGGAGGGCCGCCGCGTCGCCGGCGAGGCCGAGGCGGCTCGGCGGGCCGCGTTTGCCGAGCGTTTCAAGGACTGGCCGGATGCCGACCTGGGTCGTCTCGCGAAGTACCTGGTCCGCTACAACAGCACCCCCTGACCAAACCGCTCCAGACCAACCAAGCACTTGCTACCCTTCGGCGATGATCCCCACTGTGGTATGGGGCACCGGTAATATGGGGCGTGCGGCCATTCGCGCGATCGCCGCCCACCCGGAGCTCGAATTGGCTGGCGTACTGGTGCACAACCCCGACAAAGTCGGGCGTGACGCGGGTTCGCTCGCGGGGCTCGACTACGAGCTGGGTATCGCGGCCACCGCCGATATCGACGGCACGCTCGCCGCTCGACCGCGCGCCCTGGTCTACGCGGCCTCCGGCGATATCCGGCCCGACGACGCGCTCGCCGACATCGTCAAAGCCATCGCGGCGGGCGCCGTGGTCGTCACGCCCGCGCTGTACGCGCTCTACGATCCGCGCGGCGCCGCACCGGAATTCCGGCAGCCGGTGCTCGACGCGATCGCCGCCGGCGGCGGCTCGCTGTTCGTCTCCGGCGTCGATCCCGGCTGGGGCAACGATGTGCTGCCGCTGCTGATCAGCGGACTCGCCGGCACCGTGGACGTGGTCCGCTGCCAGGAGATCTTCGACTACACCACCTACGACCAGCCTGATTCGGTGCGCTGGCTCGTCGGCATGGGCCAGCCGATGGAGTACGAGCCGCCGATGCTCGCCCCGACCGTGCCGACCATGGTGTGGGGCGGCCAGGTTCGGCTGCTGGCCCGCGGTCTCGGCGTCGAACTCGACGAGATCCGCGAGACCGTGGACCGCCGCGCCCTGGACGCGACCGTGACCACCGAGCGGATGGGCGACTTCGAGGCCGGCACCCAGGGCGCGATCCGGTTCGAAGTGCAGGGCATCGTCGAGGGCGAACCGCGCATCATCATCGAACATGTCACCCGTATCCACCCCGACTGTGCCCGGGACTGGCCGCTGCCGCCCGACGGCGACGGCGCACACCGGGTGATCATCGAGGGCCGCCCGCGCATCGAGGTCAGCATCGAGGCGACCGACGAGGGCGGCAATCGCTCGGCGGGCGGAAACGCCACCGCCGCAGGGCGTTTGGTGAACGCCATCAGCTGGCTCACCCAGGCCGAACCCGGTCTCTACGACGCACTCGACGTGCCGCTCACCCCAGCGGTCGGCAAACTCGGAAGGAAGAACCCGTGATCATCGATGTCCCCGAGGGCAAGGACCCCATCGGCTATGTGTGGGGTGAAATGGTGCCGGGTATCGGCATCGCCGCCTCTGGTTTCTCGCTCGCGGTCTACCAGCATTCCACGCTCGGTCTGCGCGAATTCGAGGCCGCGCGGCTGCGGATCGCCCAGATCAACGGCTGCGTCTTCTGCCTGGACTGGCGGACCGAACGCGACGGGCAGAAGGTCGAAGAAGCGTTCGCGGACGCGGTAACCGACTGGCGCACAACCGATCTCTTCGACGACCGGACCCGCCTGGCGGCCGAATACGCCGAACGCTACGCCGTCGATCACCACAATCTCGACGACGAGTTCTGGCAGCGGATGTTCGCGCACTACACCCAGGCCGAGGTGGTCGAGCTGTCCATGAGCATCGGCTCCTGGCTCGCCTTCGGCCGCCTCAACCACGTGCTGGGTCTCGACGTCGCCTGCGTGCTGCCGGGGCACTGAATCCTCACTTGGCGTGCGGCGTCGGGCCCTCTACCGGTGTCTCGCCGACATTGCGCTTCGGTCCGGTGAACCAGCGCCGGGCCGAAGCGAACCACCAGATCCCGATGGCGCCGACCACGGCGACCAGGGTGAGCGGGGCGTAATTGACCACGGTCCAAGTGAATTCGTCGTGCCACGGATAGCCGCGATCGTCGGTGGGCAGGATGAACAGCACGCTGATCAAGGCGATCCAGATCAGGGCGACAATGCCGATGGGCCGATACCAGGGGCCGAGTTGCCAAGGGCCGGTGCGGAATCGGCTGCCGTGCCGCTGGCGCAGCAGAATTGGTATGCCGTAGGCGATATAGAGGCCGATGGTCGCGACCGAGGTGGCGGCGGCATAGGCGGTGGGCGCGTTCGCCGCGGGCACCAGCATGGACGGGATCAGCAGCACGAACGCGAAGAAGGAAATGAACAGCACCGCGTTCACCGGCACCTTGCGTGCCGACAGTTTCGACCACAGCGCCGAGCCGGGCACCGCGCCGTCCCGCGCGAACGCGAACAACATGCGGGAAGCCGAGGTCACCGAGGCGTAGCCGCAGAACAATTGGGCCGCCGCGGCGATGATCAGCAGAGTCCCGGACCAGAAGGAATTCAGCGAATTCTCCAGGATGTAGATCACCGGGTAGCCGCTGTTCTTTTCCGGATCCAGCGCGTCGTCGAGATTCGGGATGGCGAAGGTGACCGCCATGATGAGCAGGTAGCCCGCGACAGCCGAGACGATGATGGTGTTGACGATGCCCTTGGCCGCCATCCGCGCGGCATCGTGGGTTTCCTCGCTCATATGCGCGGATGCGTCGTACCCGGTGAACGTGTACTGCGCGTGCAGCAGACCGAGCAGGAAACTGAAGGCGACGCCGCCGAAACCGACGGCGCTGTTGTCCACGGTTTCGGTGAAGACGAATCCGATGCTCTGATGGTGTTGCGCGCCGATTCCGAGAACCAGCACGAACACCGCGACACCGCCCACATGCCACCAGGCCGAAATATTGTTGATCACCGCGGACAGGTGCGGACCGATCGCGTTGAGCACCGCGTGCAGCACCAGGATCACGGCGAAGACCATGAAGATCGCGGTGCGGTCGGTCCCGATCTCGATGCCGATGACATTCAGCACGGAGGTGGTGAAAATGGCCGCGCCGTAATCGATGGCCGCCGTCACCGCAATCTGACCGATGAGATTGAACCAACCGGTGAACCAGCCCCAGACCGGGCCGCCGAGTTCGGACGCCCACCAATACAGGCCGCCGGAAGTCGGGTAGGCCGAGGCCAATTCGGCCATCGCCAGGCCCACGAACAACACCATGATCGAGACCAGCGGCCAGCCCCACGCCATGGTGATCGGGCCGCCGTTGGCCAAGCCGATACCGTAACTGGCGAGGCCGCCGGTCAGGATCGAGACAATGGTGAAACTGATCGCGAAATTGGAGAATCCGGACCAGGATCGGGCCAGTTCCTGTTTGTAGCCGAGTTCGGCGAGCCGGCGTTCGTCATCGGTAGTGCTCATAGATGCTCCCACAGCGAAAACGCTGCCCTCACACAGCGTTTGCAGAAGATCAGTGTGCGTGAAACAACCGTTCGTCGCAGGACAAGTGGCGAAACTCGCCGGATGCTGCGCGCGGACCGCGCCTCGGGCACGACGTAGCGTGACAGATATGAGTGAGCGACTGGTGATCGTCGGCGGAGACGCCACGGGCATGTCGGCGGCCTCGCAGGCCCGCCGGCTGCGCACGTCCGGTGAGCTGGAGATTGTGGTGTTCGAGCGAGGCCGGTTCGCCTCCTACTCGGCCTGCGGCATCCCGTACTGGGTCGCCGGAGACGTACCGGGCCGTGAGGACCTCATCGCGCGCACGCCGGAGGAACACCGGCAGCGCGATATCGATCTGCGGCTGCGCACCGAGGTCACCGAACTCGATATCGACGGCAACAGAGTGCGGGTGCGCGACGCCGACGGCACCGAATCCTGGTGTGGTTACGACAAACTGGTGCTCGCCACCGGCGCGCGGCCGATTCGGCCGGACCTGCCCGGGATCGACGCCGAGGCTGTGCACGGCGTGCAGACGCTGGAGGACGGCCAAGCGCTCATCGACACGCTCGAGCGCACCGCGGGTGAACGGGCGGTGGTGGTCGGCGCGGGCTACATCGGCGTGGAGATGGCCGAGGCGCTGATCAAGCGCGGCTATGCCGTGACCATGATCAACCGCGCGTCCGAGCCGATGTCCACCTTGGACCCCGATATGGGCGCTCTGGTTCGGGACGCCCTGTGCGGCCTGGATATCGAGATCGTGGGTAACGCGGAGGTGACCGAGATCCGCACCGAATCGGGCCGCGCGGCCGCGGTCGTCACCGCGGACGCCGAATACCCGGCCGATGTGGTGATCCTGGGCATCGGTGTACGACCGGAAACCACTCTGGCCGAGGCCGCGGGCCTGCCGCTCGGCGAGCACGGCGGACTACTGACCGATCTGTCGATGCGGGTGCGCGGCCACGACAACGTCTGGGCGGGCGGTGACTGCGTGGAGGTGCTGGACCTGGTATCCGGCCGGAACGTGCACATCGCCCTCGGCACGCACGCCAACAAGCACGGCCAGATCATCGGCGCCGGTGCCGGCGGGGGATACGCGACCTTCCCCGGTGTCGTCGGCACGGCTGTGAGCAAGGTGTGCGATCTCGAGGTCGCGCGAACAGGCTTGCGGGAAAAGGACGCTCGCGCGGCCGGGCTGCAGTTCGTCACCGTCACCATCGAGTCGACCAGCCGCGCGGGCTATTACCCGGACGCCGCGCCGATGACGGTGAAGATGCTCGCCGAACGCCGCACCGGTCGTCTGCTGGGTACCCAAATCGTCGGCCGGGAAGGGGCGGGCAAGCGGGTCGACATCGCCGCCGTAGCCCTCACCGCCCGGATGACCGTCGAGCAGATGACGGCGCTCGACCTCGGCTACGCCCCGCCCTTCTCACCGGTCTGGGATCCGGTGCTGGTCGCAGCCCGCAAAGCCATGGTGGCGGTGGAGCGGAACAGATAAACCGCTGTCACTGCTCAGGATTGCTCAGCGATTCCAGTAGTTCGGTCCGGCCGAACATTTCGGCCGTGTCGCGAGCGGACGGGCTGCCCGCGTCGAGGTCGGCCCCGGCGTTGACGAGCAGTCGAACGACCTCCTTGTCGCCCTTGAACACCGCGCCGGACAGCGGTGTCTGACCGCTGTCGTTGAGCTGGTCGACCTCGGCGCCGCGCATGAGCAGCACCGCGACGGCGTCCCGATGGCCGTGGTAGGCGGCGAGCATGAGAAGGCCGTCGCCACGATCGTTGGTGAGGTTGGCGGGGACTCCGGCGTCCAGGTAGGCGGCGAGGGTGTCGGCATCGCCCTGGCGCGCCAGATCGAAGACCTTGCCCGCCAGCTCGATCACCTTGTCGTCATCAGTGCTCATCAGGCCATTTCATCATGCGCGGTGCCCGGGCCCGGTCAGCGCCGCCGCGACGGTTCCACCCCGACGCAGTGCAGACTGAACCGCTGGTAGGGGCTGGAGTTGCGGAAGTACTGGCCGCTGACCTCCGCGGGGCTCGCGAAGCCGAAGTCGCGCAGCAGTGTGACGGCGAGCTGCGCCGCGGTGTCGGCCGTCTCCGGGCTGGGCGGGAACTCGCTGGTCCAGGCGCCGTACTCGTCCGGTGCGCAGCCGCGGCCGCGCAGTATCTCCGCCGGGCATCCGTCGGGGGAGACCAACACGATCAGTTGGTCCAGGCTCTGCAGGATTTGCAGCCATCGCGGGTCGTCCTCGTGCGAATCCGCCGCGGCCAAGGTGATCACCACGCTGTCCGGTGACGGACTCGAATCACCCACTCCCAGTGCCCGCATCCCGAAATGGATGTCGCGCAACGTCATCGCGAGCGACTCGGCGAGTTCGTCCCAACCGTGCACGAGGCGCCCGCCGAAGTAACAGCCGGCCAGACTGGGATGGTTGTTCTCCCCGATCCAGGTGTAGGGCACTTCGCCGAGACCTTCGCCCCATTCCCAGCTGCGATAATCCCAGCCTTCCCACGCCTGGGTGGCGAACACTCGCACCGTCAGCTCACCGTGGCGGCTGACCTCGAGCTGTTCGGTCGTGGTGGCGCCGCGCCAGCGCACGAACGCGTCGCCGTTACCCCCGTACAGCGACGGCTCGCCCCACACCTCGGTCGCCAGGGCGACGTACTCCCGAAAGCGCTCCGGCGCGATCGTCGCGGCACAGAGGTAGATCTGCATCATTTCGGAATCGCCGCCGTGCCGGCGATCCCAGTTCTGGGTGAGGTACGCACCGCGCACCACCCCGGGTACCGCGGCCGTCTCACAGCGGGGCAGTTGGTCGCGCGACACCGCCCACCCGAGCTTCGCGCAGGCGGCGATCACATCCTCGTGCCGCCAGGTCCCGAAGTCGACGGACTTCAGATCTGTCAGCAGCGTGCGAAACTCATCCCGGCCCAGCCCCGTCATGGCCTGCACGCTACCGGCGGGCACCGACAGGAATCAGTGCTCGGTAGCCTGGCGGATGCGCCGGAGATCCGCCACGAACGCCTCGTAGGCGACATCGCGATCCGGGGCGCGCAGCACCGAGGACGGGTGCACGGTCGCGGCCACGGCGTAGTCGTCGGTGGAAATCACTTGCCCGCGTTGCTCACTCACCTTGAACGAGGGCCCCAGCACGGCTTTCGCCGCCACCGCGCCCAGGCACACCACCAGTTCGGGCCGCACGACCGCGAGTTCCGCGTTCAACCACGCCGAACACGCCACCACCTCGGTTCGCCCGGGTTGCTTGTGGATTCGCCGCTTGCCGCGCTCCTCGAACTTGAAGTGTTTCACCGCGTTGGTCAGGTACACCTGCGTCCGGTCGATGCCGGCTTCGGTCAAGGCCTTGTCCAGCAGGCGCCCCGCCGGGCCGACGAACGGATGGCCCTGACGGTCTTCCTGGTCGCCGGGTTGCTCGCCGATCAGCACGACCGAGGCGTTCTGCGGTCCCTCACCGAACACGGTCTGCGTGGCGTGTTTGTACAGATCACAGCCGTGACAGTCACAGGCCGCTTCCCGCAAGGTGGTCAGGTCCGCGCTGTCGGGCACGAATGCCGCTGCGCCAGAACGTGTCTCGACACCCATCCGCCGCCTCCTGCGCAAGTGAACAGCTACATTTGCCGCCTACCCACCTTCCGGTCCGGCGAAACGCCCGTCTTGCGCCCTGCCCGGTGGCGCGTGGCTCAGCCCCGGCATCCTTCCAGGGTGGCGTTGGCCAGTTCCGCCACCACATCCTCCACGTTCCCCCGTAGGCGGAACGCGTTGCGCTGGCGGATCGCGCCGTTGCCGCGTTTGAGGACCGCGGCGACGGTGTCCGATACGAAGGTGCGGTCGCCGAGTTCGTCCAGAGCGGGGGAGACGTAGTCGACCAGTTCCATGAGCAGCTCGCGGGCGGGCAGGATACGGCCGTCCACCGGCGCCACCACATCCCCGTCGAGCCCGGTGCGCGCCGCCTTCCAATAGGCGGCGCGCAAGACGTCGGCGGTGACCGGCGGCGCGGTGTTGCCCTCCGCCAGCGACATGCGCGCGCGCAGCACCGTCGCCCGGACCAACGCGGCCAGCAGCGCTGTCTCCTCGATGGTGGCGGGCACGTCGCTGACCCGGATCTCCACGGTCGGCCACTGGATCGACGGGCGGACGTCCCAATAGACCATCTTCTCGTCGAGCATGATTCCGCTCGACAGCATCATCGCCACCATCGAGTCGTACTCGTCGGCGGAGTGGAAGTACGGGGGCGGCCCGGCGCTGGGCCAGCGTCGCCACAGAATGCTGCGCCAGCTGGCATATCCGGTTTCCACCCCGCGATAGATCGCCGAATTCGCGGTCAACGCCAGGAACAGGGGCAGCCACGGCCGCAGATAATTGCTCACCTGTACCGCGGTTTCCCGATCCGGCACCGCCACGTGCACATGACAGCCGCACAGACCCTGCTCCTGGGCGAGCATGCCGAAACCCTCGGCGATCCGCTGATAGCGGGGCGTGTCGGTGACCGGGAAACGGCCGGGGACGGTCGGCGGGATCGCCACCGCGAGCAACTGCGCGCCGTTCATATCGGCGCACAAGGCCACGCCGCGCCGCAGTCGGCGCAACTGGCCGAGCAACTCGGCGGTCGTGGTGTGCACGTCGGTGCTGGTCTCGACTTGGCAGCGAGTGAGCTCGAGCTGCAGGTCGATGCCCCATTCCTTGGCGGTTCGGGCGACCGCCTCGTTCTTCGCGGTTGGCGCGCCTGTCTCCGGATCGGCGAGCAGGAACTCCTCTTCAACCCCGACAGTCGACGAGACCGCGTCCATCCACCAAGATTACGCCGCGCGACCCATCCGACGAGCGTCTTTGCCGTCCCGTGCCCGGCCCACGATCGAATTTCATTCGTGCACAGAGTATTCTGCGGCACCGCCGAACCGCACGGTCAATCCCTGCTCCGGTCGCCCCGGCATGCGAGACTTGCGGGCGTGAGCGGGCTCAGCGAAGCATTCAGCAGCGGTAAGACAGACAGTCGGCCGGACCGCGGCGAGGTCATCGGCCGCGGCGTGGTGTGGCTGGCCAAGTGGGCACTGTGCATCGTGGCGATAGCGGCGGGCGCGTGGGTGCTCGGATATTTGATCGCCAAGCTGTGGGTGGTGATCTTGCCGGTGCTGCTGGCCATCGTCGTCGCCACCGTGCTGTGGCCGCCGACGGGCTGGCTGATGAAAAAGGGCTGGCCGCCGGCTGCCGCGGCCTCCGCATCGCTGCTCGGGTTCATCGGCGTCCTGGCCGGCATCATCGCGCTGATCGTGCCCTCGGTCGTCGATCAGGCGCCCGACCTCGCCGACAAAGCCACCGAAGGCATCGACCGAGTCCGCAATTGGTTGCAGGGCCCGCCGCTGCGGGTCCGTGACGAACAGCTCGACTCCGCCGTCGAGGCCGTCACCGGCCGGCTGAAGTCCAGCGCCGAACAGATCGCCTCCGGCGTGTTCAGCGGCGTCACCACCGCCACCTCCGTCCTGGTGACCCTGTTCCTCGTGCTGGTGCTGGCCTTCTTCTTCATCAAAGACGGACCGCGCTTCCTGCCGTGGCTGCACCAGGTCACCGGCAGCCGCTGCGGCACGCACCTGGAGCAGGTACTGGCCCGGGTCTGGGTCACCCTCGGCGGTTTCATCCGCACCCAGGCGCTGGTCAGTTTGATCGACGCCGTCTTCATCGGCGCGGGCCTGGTGATCCTCGGCGTCCCGCTGGCGATGGTGCTGGCCGTGCTCACCTTCCTCGGCGGCTTCATCCCCATCGTCGGCGCGTTCGTAGCGGGCGCGCTGGCGGTGCTGGTCGCCCTGGTCGCCAACGGCGTCACCACGGCGCTGATCGTGCTCGGCATCATCATCGCCGTGCAGCAGCTGGAAGGCAATGTGCTGCAACCGGTTCTGCAATCGCGCAGCATGAAACTGCACGCCGTCATCGTCCTGCTCGCGATCACCGCGGGCGGTTCGCTCTACGGTATCGTCGGCGCGTTCCTCGCCGTCCCCGTGGCCGCGGTCGCGGTGGTGACCATCCGCTACATCGGCGAACAGATCGATTTGATCACCGGCGAGACCACCGAGGCCGGTGATCCCGAAGAGGTGGACGCCACGGCACCCGACTCCGACCACAGCACCGACGTCGTCCGCGGCGCGAAAGATCCCGAGCCGGAGAAGTAGCGCGCTAGCCGAGTGCCGGACCGCCCAGATAGCGGGCGCTGAACCGGCGCAGGATCTCCATCGGGACCGTGATCGACTCCTTGTGCCCGAGTTCGGTCAGGTAGTCCGCCTCGTCCGGATCGAAATAGCCCGCGTGCCGGTAGGTTTCGATCCGCAGCGCGAGACCGTTGCCGTCCAGTTCCGGATGGAACTGGGTGGCGTAGACGTGCTCCCGGACACGGACCATCTGGACCGGGCATCCGGCGGAACCCGCGAGCAGCACCGCCTCGGGCGGAACCTCCTGGCAGGCTTCCTTGTGGCCGACGAAAGCCCGGAACGAGCGGGGCAGGCCCTGGGTCAGCGGATCTTCGGCGGCGGCGTCGTTCAATTCGATCGTTTGCGCACCCGGCGGTTCGCTGAAGCGCTCGGTACCGACCTTGCCGCCCAGTACCTCCGCCAGCATCCCCAATCCATAGCAGGCGCCCAGATAGGGCAGATCCCGCTCGACGATCTCGGTGACGAGCACGCGCAGCTTGGGCTCGAATTCGCGTTGGTAGTCGTACTTTTGGTCGTCCGCGTTGCTGATATTGCTCGGGCCGCCGCCGACGATGACCGCGGCGTAGTCGTCGAGATCCAGATCGGGCAGGCCCTGATCCATTCGGATCCGGACCACCTGCTCCCGCTCCAGCTCGGCAGCACGCAGGATGGCGAAGTACTCGTCGTCGGACGCGGAGTGCTCGGGACGCAGCTGCAGCAGCAGGCAGGGTTTCGGCATGGCTTCGATTGTGGAAGATCGCGGTGCTCGGTGGGGTAGGTCGGCGATTTGTCCGGGTTTCGCTCAGCCGATCACCGGCAGCGTCCGGTCGTCGGCGAGCCGTTTCAGCGCCCTTTGCATGACGCCGGTGACATAGTCGTAGCCACGATCCAGATCGAGCTCCGCGCCGAGGGCGGTACGCAGGTCGATGGGGTCGAGGAATTCGACGGTCACCTTGGTGGGCAACGGGATGTGGCCCGCGAGATCCCCGATATTGAGGCCCCACGGCAGCGCGATCGAAATCGGGAACACCTTGAGCCGCAACATCCGATCCAGCCGCAGCAGCCGCGCCAGCCGATCACCCCGGGTGAGGATCAGCTGATTCTCGTGCGCCCCGTAGTTGATCACCGGCACGATCGGGACCTCGGCATCCCAGGCCAGCCGCAGGAACCCGGTGCGCTGCGCGAAATCGATCTGGTCCTGCTCCCACGCGGGCCGATGCACCTCCCAGTCCCCGCCGGGATACACCAGCACCGCCGCCCCGCTCGCCAGCGCCGTGCGCGCGCTGTCCGGATCGGCGGCCACCGTCCCGAACTTCCGCAGATACCCGCCCAGCACCGGAAACGCCATGACCAGATCGTGTGCCAGCTGATAGAACGGCCGTTCCGGCCCGAAATGCCGCGTGAACGCCAATGTCGTCACCACTACCTCGGGCGACACATTCCCCCCGGAGTGATTGCCCACCAACAGCATCGGTCCCGTCGCCGGGACCCGCTCGATTCCCTTGATCTCCGCCCGGAAATACAGCCGCACCAGCCGCCAGCTGAATTCCAGCGTCCGCGCGATGAATTCAGGATCTCGCTCCGCCATATCCGCACTCGGAACCCGCGCTTTCACCTGCTCCGACACCCACCCGGCGGCCCGGTCGAACGGCAATAATCTACGGATTCCAGACGGCACCGGAACCTCCTCCAACGCGATGCACGATCGCAGACGGAATGCCTCGCACACCGCCCGCCAAACCTCGCCCGCCGGGATGTGGCCGGTCCGGCGCACGGCGTCGATCAGCCTCGGCCGGACACCACCTCGCCGGGCGCACTCGAATGTTCGGCGGGCACGAGGCGGCCGAAGTCCAGTTTCACCAGTTGGTCGGCGCAGTCGAAGTAGCGGTCGTCGTGGGTGATGACGATGACGGTCTTGCCGCGCTCCTTGAGTGCGGTGAGGATTTCGCGGTAGAAGACGTCGCGGAATTTGGGGTCCTGATCAGCGGCCCATTCGTCGAAGACGTAGATGGCGCGGTCTTCGAGCAGAGCGGTGAGCAGGGCGAGGCGCTTGCGCTGGCCTTGGGACAGATCGACGGTGGACAAGCGACCGTTCTCCACGGTCACCTTGTGCGAGATCTGGAGTTCCTCGAGGTAGCGGCGGACTTCGCCGTCGAGGTCGGGGCGGTCGAAACCGAGATATTCCTCGAACAAATGGAAATCGGTGAAGACGGCCGAGGAGTTCTGGCGGAACCACTCGATGTTCTCGTGATCGATCTGCTCGCCGTTGAGCGCTACCCGTCCGCTGCGCGGGACGTACAGACCGGTGATCAGTTTGGCGAGGGTGGACTTACCGCTGCCGTTGCCGCCGACGACGAAGGTGATCTGGCCGGGTTCGAAGACCAGGTCGAGCGGCCCGAGGTGGAAGCCTTCGTCGGTATCGGGGCCGGGGGCCATCGGCATGGGCATGCCGTCGGCGCCGCCGTGGTGGATCCGCTTGTGGCCGTTGACATCCGGGCCGCCTGGACCGCCGGGAGGTGGGAAGTGCGGCGGATGCTGTCCGCGACCGCTGGGCGGTCCACCCGGACGGCCCTGTCCCGGACGACCCTGCCCGGGTGGGGGGATACCCGGGCCGGGACCGCCCGGCCCCGGCGCGCCGGGCGGCGGGAACGGCGGCGGCAACTCGGTGCGGTAGCTGTAGCTGACACCGCTCAACTCCAGTCGCGCCGACTCGACCGCGGGCCGCTCGGTGTAGGGCAGTTGCTCCTCGTTGTGCAGCGTCGCCATGGACAGGTTCATGGTGCGGATCTTGGCCAGCGCCACATCGCCGCGCAGCAGGTCCGGCAGCCGGTGCATGAAGTTCTGCATCGGCATCGACAGGAAGGTCGTCACCAGGACGTAGGCGACCATCACATCGTGCGGCAGGTCCAGCGCGGAGGCGAGCACGAACAGGATCAGCGCCATCGTCCCGAGTTGCAGGATCTGCCCGATCCCTTGCGCGACAGCGAATTTGGAACCCGCGTCCATGTTCTGGTCGCGCAGCTCACCGGAGGTGCCGAGCAGCTGCCGGTCCATGAAGTCGCGGCGGCGGCCCCGGTGCAGTTTGAGTTCCTTGATGCCCAGTGTCACCGCCTGGAAGGACCGCAGCAGCGCGTCTTCGTTCTCGCGCGCCGCCTGGTATACCCGCCGGACTCGCTTCAGGAACGTCTCCACGCACGCGATGCCGAGCAGCGTGCCCGCGACGGTGATCGCGAAGATCGGCCCGGACACCACCGACAGGAAGGCGAAGCAGCCGATGATGGTGGCCACGTCGATGCAGATGCTGGGGATCGCGGTCACCGCCTGCGACAGCGACCGGACGTCTTCGGTCAGGGTCGCCATCAGCCGGTGCATGCCGAGTCGTTCCAAATGCTCGAGCGGCGCGGAAACGATGCTGGAGCTCAGGTCGGCGCGCAGCCGGTAGATGGCGTCCTGAGCCAGCCGGATCAGCAGTATTTGCGAGAGCACGCCGCTGACCAGGATGACCAGCCCGGTGAGGGCGAAGGTCTGCACGGTGACTTCTGGGTGCGGTTCCGGCGACACCACCCCGCGGATCAGGGTGAGCAGGTAGGTGTTCGCCGCCCCGCAGACGAGGCCCGCGACCACCACGGCCGCGATCCGCACCCGGGAAATCGAGAGGAGAAATCTGATCAGTTGCATTGCTACTGCGCTTCTTTCGAGGATTTCGCGGCGACTATCGGCGAATGATGTCGAAGATCATGCCCTCGAGGGTGACCCCCGGCGCGAAGGAGAACGCCACGCCCGTCGAAATCGGGGCCGTGGATTCGGACTGCTGAATCATGCTCTGCAACACGAAGATCAGCGAGACGCTCAGCATGTTGCCGTGCTCAGCCAGGATGTCCCAGCTGGGCGCGGCCGTTTCCGGCGGAATCCCGAGCGAGCGCGCGGATTGCTCGATGATCTTCGGCCCGCCCGGATGAATGGCCCACAGCTCGACATCGGTTTTGCTCAACCCATTGCGCTGCAACGCTTCGGTAACCACCGGGTCGACGCCGTGCAGAATATACTGCGGCAGGCTTTCGGCGAGTTCGCAGGTGATGCCGTTGTCGTTGACGCGCAACACGATTCCGTCTTCGGCGTCGTCGAACAGCTGGCTGAAGGTGTCGCGGATGACCACGCTGCCCGGCGCCAGTGGCTGACGCACCTGTCCGGCGCCGATCACCACCGCACCGCAGCCGTCACCGAAGAGGCTGTGGATGATGACGTCATTGACGTTGTCGTCGAACACGGCGTTCACCGAGCTGAGCTCCAAGGCGATCACCAGCGCCTTCTTGTCCGGATGCGCGCGCACGTAATCAGCGGCCGACCGGATGCCGTTCATCGCCGCGGCGCAGCCCATGAAGTTCACCATGACCCGCCCGATCGCGGGCGAGAGGCCCAGCTTCTTGACCACGGCCACGTCCACCCCGGGCGCGATGAATCCGGTGCTGGTCACGAAGACCATCAACCCGATTTCGGCGGCCGGGTCCGCGATACCGGCGATGGCACGGCCGGCCACATCGACCGCCAACGGCACCGCGTGCTCGTAGAACAGGTCCATCCGTTCCCGGATGGTCGCCGGCTTGCGGCTGTAGGCCAGGAATTCCGGATGCAGCGGATCGACCGCGAGGTGGCGGTTGTCGATCATGGTCTTCTGGTAGATGCGCGGAATACGGGTCTGCTGCGCCGGATCGGCGAACAGCGCGGCCACCTTCTCGGCCGCCTCGGCTTGCGAGTACACCTCGCTCGGCGACCCCGTCGCGATCCCTTCGATCACCGCCACCGTGGTCGGCGGAGCGGGCGGAAGCGCTCCGTATCCGTGCGCTGCCCCCACCAAGTGCCGACCCGTGTTTTGCGAAAACACCGTGGGCCGAGCGCCACCCTCATCGATTGTCACAGACACGAATTTCTTCCTTTCGAGAAAAGATATGGCGACCACACCGCCACCCTCCAGACGGCACGGTCTCCGACGAATAGCGAAACCGGTTCAGACCGTTCCGATTCCGGTGAAGCCCTGGGCCGTATAGGTGGCGCACGTCTTCAACGCCGAGGGCGACAGATGTTCACGCACGAAGCCCCACTTGTTCTCCTCGGCTTCGCGTGATGGTGAAAGCAGATAAGTCCGAATCTGTTTCGGGAACCGGTCGGTGAAGAAGCTCTTCGCGGGCAGCCATTCCACCCCGAATTTCTCCGCCTCCTCGCGCACCACGTCCTCGGTCGCGATATTGGCGAATCCGGAGCGCTGGTAGGGCAGGACGTGATGCACCCGGTGCGAGCTCAGGCCCGCGGACAGGAAGCAGTCGACCCAGCGGTTACCGACGACTGTCAGGTCGTAGGCCTGTTCGAGCTGGTTCACGCCCCAGTCCTCGGTGTCGGAATGCAGTTCCTCGGTATCGACCTCGAAGTCGTGGCTGGCCACCACCAGGAAGGTGCTCACCCACATGGTGACGACGAATTGCAATGCCCAGGCCCAGAAGTCGCCGGCCAGCGTGAACGCCACCAGTTCGGCGATCAGCAGGAAGCGCACGCCGAACGAACCCACGAAGTGACCCATCGCGCCCCGCCGAGTGCCGTACATATCGCGCACCCCGACCTGGCGGACCAGGCGGCAGACATCGAGCAACCGGATGAGCATGCCGGTCACGGTGTGCCCGAATTTGTGCATGGTGTGCACCGGAATTCGATACAGCCGCGGCACCTGCATCATCATCGTGAAGACGTTCTTCTTGATATCGACTTCACTCTGGGTGTGCGGATGGTGCAGCAGTGCGTGCCCGTCGGCGGTGACAAACGCCAGCGCGACATAGTTGAGGTCGAAAGCGTTCACAAAAACCTTCGACAGCTGGGTCTTCTGCGCCCGGTGGATCGCGTAGTGCCCGAAGCCGGCCAGCGAACTACGCAGCACGACCATCGCGATCACGAACACCGGCAACGGCATCCAGTTCGGATCGGCCAGGCGCAACCCCTGCACGGCGAAATACAGCACCGCGAGCACCGCGACCACAATGTTGAACAGCGTGTCCATCCGCTGCAGGCGGACCGCCAGTTCCGGCTCCTTCAACCGCGCCTTGATCTGGTGCAGCAGGTCGTTCTTGTCGTCGAACCGGTACTTCGGGGTGTCGCGCCAGCTGTCGAAACCTTCCTTGAACAGGAAGTCCGGCGCGTTCGCCTTGGGGTGGATGTCCTCCGGAATCGCTTGGCGGTCAAGGGCGTACCGCTCGATCATGCGCCCGATCCGCTCCGGATCCTTGTGGTAGGAGCCGATGATCGAGGTGATGTCGCGGTTCTTGGTGCGGCCGATGAAGAACTCGCCGCCGGGATGCTTGGAGATCCACTGACTCAGGTCATAGGCTTTGCCGTTGTACACCCAGACGTTCGACACCGGCGGGGGGCCGGGCGGCGGACCGGGCGGTCGACGGAATTCCTGCTCCTCGGTAGCGGGGCGGTCACTCGTCGTCATCTCTATCCTTTGGAACAGGGTCATAGCTCGCGCCGCGGGCGGAGGGGTGCTGAGCGTTGCGTCAGAATCATCCGGGCGGCTGCTTGCATCTCACTGAACAATCTCTTAAACCGGTTTAGGCGTTGCAGAGTTGGGGTAGCGAACTCGCCCCGAAAACGGGAAAGCCGGTCCGGAGGCAGGGAACAGCCGAAGCCGCCCCCACGCTTCCGGACCGGTCTGCGATGCCGGTCGATAAGAACTAACTGCCGGGCTTGAGCACGTTGACCGGCTTGCCGTGATCGGTCAGGTCCAGCTTGATCTCGCCCTGGTCCTTCTTCACGATGGCGCGGATCAGGTTCGGGCCGGTGCCCGGCGAAGCGGCCGTGGACGGCAACTGGGTGGCCGAGGTGGTCGGCGGCGCAACGTCCTTGATCCACAGGGTGATCGGCAGTTCGCCGACGCCCTCGCCGGCCCGCGGCGCGATCGGATCGATCGCCGAACCGCTGATGGTGCCGGTGACCTTCACGGTGTCGACGCCGTCGATCTTCTCGCGGCCCTCGGCCTTCGCGTTCTTGACCTGCGCGATGACGTTGGCGAGGCCCTTGTCCTTGTCCAGCAGGATGCCCGGATCGTAGATCTTCTCCGCCGGACCGATCTTGGTGTAGGTGGAGCCGTCGGTCAGTGCGTACAGCGTCTTGTCGACGACCAGGAACTTGGCCTCGATGAAGTCGGCTTCCGGCTTGGTGCGAATCTTCGCCTCACCCTGGGCCGCCCCCTGGCCCTGCGGCTGGTTGGTGACGCCCGCGTCGATCTTCTCCATCGGCAGGTTCGGGATGTTGGTCACGTTCAGATCCATGTGCACCGCCTGCAGCGTCTGCGTGGTCTTCGCGCATTCCGACACGAGCTGGGTGCCCTCGGGCAGCTCGGTCGGCGGGGGTGCGGTGGTGGTCGCGGAGGACGATTCGTTCGAGCTGCAACCGGTCACCAGCGCGGCGAACACCGACGCCGCCATAACGACTGGCGCGATGCCCCGCCGACCGACCCGGAGTCGTCGGGTGATTCGCGTACGCGTGGTCAAGTCACTCATATAAGCCCCTGAGGAGGTTTCGTTCTACCAGCAAGTGAGAGGCATTCTGCCGCCCCCCAACGCAGTAGTATGTACTACTTGTCCGGAATTCGGCTTGTCAGGTGCGAGTTGCGCTGCGGCGTCAGCGTTCTCGCAGCAAAGTCACCGGTCACCGGTGTCCGAGCGGGCGGAACGCCGAGTGCGTGACCGCCGACGCATGCGGCGGTGCGTCGTGCCGCGGCGCCATCGGCCGGGCCCCGGCGAAATAGGTCGGATGAATCCCTTATCCTTTGTGCATTGTGAACTACTCCGTGACGGTGGTGCACCTGGTCGCCAGGTTGCACGTAGACCTGGGCCGGCTCGCCGCCCACCTGTGTCGCTGACCTGCGCCCGCAACCCGGTCAGAGCCGTTCCACTTGGAGTTTTCCCATGTCTTCCCCTGTTTCTTCGCGTGCCCTGAACCCGGCGCGCTGGTCCTTCGGCGTGCAGATCCTGCTCGGCCTCGTCGTCGGCGTCGCGGCCGGGTTCCTCGCCCGCGCCACCGGCGCCGCCTGGCTCACCAGCACGCTGACCCAGATCGGCAGCATCTTCGTGCAGCTGCTCAAGCTCGCCGTGCCGCCACTGGTGTTCACCGCGGTGCTGGTCAGCGTCGCCGGACTGCGGCACGTCACCAATGCCGCGCGGCTGGCCGGGCGGACACTGCTGTGGTTCCTCGGGACCTCGCTGATCGCGGTCGCCGTCGGCATCACCCTCGGACTGATCACCAACCCGGGACGCGGCGTCGAGCTGACGCTGACCGGGGTGAAAGTGCCCGAGCACAAGAGCGGCTGGACCGACTTCCTCACCGGCATCATCCCGACCAATGTCGTCGGGGCCTTCACCAATGGCAATGTGCTGCAACTGGTCTTCCTCGGTCTGGTCTTCGGCATCGCCGCCCTGAAGCTCGGCGAAGCCGCCAAACCCGTGCTGGACCTTGCCGAATCGATATTGCAGCTGGTGCAGAAGGCGCTGTGGTGGGTGATCCGGCTCGCGCCGATCGGCACCGCGGGACTGATCGGCAAGGCAGTCGCCAGCTACGGCTGGAACCTGATCCAGCCCCTGGCCACCTTCACCGCCGCCATCTACATCGGCTGCTTCCTGGTCCTCGCGGTGGTCTACCCGGTGCTGCTGCGCGTAGTCGCCGGCGTGAATCCGGTCCGCTTCTACGCCAAGGCCTGGCCCGCGCTCGAGCTGGCGTTCGTCTCGCGCTCCTCGATCGGCACCATGCCGTTGACCCAGCGGATCACCATCGAAAGGCTCGGTGTCCCCAGCGAATACGGGTCCTTCGCGGTGCCGTTCGGAGCGACCACCAAGATGGACGGTTGCGCGGCCGTCTACCCGGCGGTGGCGGCCATCTTCGTCGCTCAGATCAGCGGCATCGACCTCGGCATCCGTGACTATCTGCTGATCGCGTTCGTGTCGGTGGTCGGCTCCGCGGCCACCGCGGGACTCACCGGGGCGATCGTGATGCTGACCCTGACGCTGTCCACCCTCGGCCTGCCGTTGGCCGCGGCCGGGCTGCTGCTCGCCATCGATCCGATCCTGGACATGATCCGCACCGCGACCAACGTCGCGGGGCAGATGGTGGTGCCGGTACTGGTCGCCAAGCGGGAGGGAATCCTCGACCAGGAGATCTTCGACCAGCCCTCGGCCCCGTTGACGGGGGCCGATCCCGCACCGAAGCCGGAGCCGGTCGCCGCCTGAGCTGTCGGCCCGGCGTTATCGATTATTGATCGAATCGGATACGTGTCGAAACCATCCGGATGACAATGATCAATCTTCGAAGATTCGCTACCGCAACGGTTTTCGCGGAATATCATCAGACAGCGCGTGAAATGCACTGAGCTGTATCTGATTCGAATATTCCGCTGTAAATCTTCTGGTAGCCGTTTCGAAGCAAAGGGCATGCGCCATGGTGGTCGAACTGATCCGGCAATACCTCGCACCCGTCGCGCTCGCGGTCGTGGCGGTCATAATCTTCGTAGTAGGGGACCGTTTACGCCCGAAATCGTGGGTCCATCCGGACGATGCGTCCGGCACCATGGTGGTCGAGCTGATCAACACGCTTTTCCTGGCCGTGGCCGCGTTCGTCGTGGTGATCTGCTGGCAGCAGTACGACAACGCGCACAATCACACGGTCGCCGAATCCAAGGCGCTGATCGACGTCTACTGGGCCGCCCACGATATGCCCGAGCCCGAACACGACCGCGTCCAAAGCCTCGTACGCGAGTACACCGAGCAGGTCATCGGCGAGGAATGGGCGGTAATGAATGAGGAACGCGCGCTGAGCGATTCGACCCAGCGCACCTTCGATGCCCTGCGCGACACCGTCACCGCGATGCCGGCCCAGGATCCCGACAGCGCCGATCTACAAGAAAAGGCGCTGGCCGGCCTCGACGCGGTCGCTCAGGCGCGCCACGATCGGGCGCTGGACGCGAATCTCAGCATGCCCGGATTCCTTTACACCGCGCTGTGGTTCACCGCGATTCTGCTGTTGTGCAGCGCTGTGCTGTCCGGCGTCATGGTCACCAAGCGCAGCCTGGCGATGACAGCGTTGCTCGGTCTCGTGGTCGGTGCGGCGATCGTCGCGATCTACGGCCTCGATCGGCCGTTCTCCGGGGCGAACATCGTCTCGAAAGATGCCTTCGAGATAGCACTTTCCCGCTATCAGCGCATCAGCTAGCGGCGATCGGGCCGGACAGCGACCACGATGGGACGTTCGCACATGGCGCACATTCGAAGACTGACTCTCGCGGCGATGCCGCTCACCGTGGTGTTGCTTGCCCGGCCTGGCGTCGCGGGTGCGGACCCGCTGCCGCCGTGGTTGCCGGTCGGGGAAGTTTTCACTGGCAGTACGGAACCGGGGTCGGCCGATCCTTCGGGCTCCGCGAGTGGAAGCGGGCTGGAGGGGAGTGCGATGGAGTTGGAGCCGCCTGCGGCCGGTGTACAACTCGGCGCGGGAAGTGGGGCCAATGGCTATCCCGCACCAATGGGCGCGAATGATGGGTCTCGTGCCCCGGATGTGCGGGTGGGCACGGGGAGCGCGGCCGATGGTTTTCCTGCACCGGTGGTTTCGGATGATGGCTCTCGTGCCCCGGACGTGGGGCTCGGCACGGGAAGCGTCGCGAACGGTTTTCCCGCACCCGTGGTTGCGGATGACGGCTCTCGTGCCCTGGATATGCGGCTCGGCACGGGAAGCGCGGCCAATGGTTTTCCCGCACCGGGGGTTGCGGACGGCGACTATCCCGCCGCGGCGATTCCGGACGCGCCGATGTCGGCGGACGACGGCATGGAGATCATCCACAATGAGCCGACTGTCGTCGCGGAGGAGCCGGGCGGGCTGCCGCAAGCCGACTCCGGCAGCGTCCGGTCCGCATGCGCTGGTGGCTTCGCTGTCGGCAGTGCGCTGATCTTGCTCGGCAGCGCGACCGGGAGCGGCCCAGGCTACGGATTGATCGGTGTCGGGTCCAGTGGTTCCGGAACCGGCAGCGCCGCTGTGGGATCCGCCGCCGTCGGTAGTGCCGTCACCGGCAGTGCACTGATCTGCCTGTTGTGGCCGCTCGACGGCGCGCCACCCGCACCGGGAATCCCGCTCGATCTCGAACCACCCGCCCCAGCCCTCCCCGCCAGTCCCGCGCCGGACGCAACCGCCGGCCCCGCGCCGATCATCGCGAGTCCACCGGCACCCCTGATCGATGTGCCTGAAACGCCTGCCGCGCCAAAGGTGATGGGCACACCGCTGGCCGCGGCCCCACCGACAACCGACCCGGTGGCCTTGAACCTCCTGCAACTGATGACGATTCTGGTGATCGCGATCCTCAGTGCGGTTCGCAGCGTCGCAGCCGTGCGGCGCAAGCACGGTCGATGACAGTGCAGGGCCTTCCGCACGGTCACGCGACTGCGCTGTGCCTTCTGCCGCACAGCTGGCAGTAGCCAACGCCATGCCGGGCTGCGGAGCGTCCCGACGCGGTCTACGCGGAAACTCCGAAGAGTTCGGAGTTGCTGTGCTCACCGATGGGCAGTTGGTCGAAGGCCGTCACGATGCGTCGTTCCTCCCATCGAAAGTGGGATTCGAGAATCGCTGTCAGGCCTGCGATTTCGCCCTTGATGCGGGGGAGGTTTCCGGTGCCGACGTCGGCGAGGAGTTCACGGAGACGCTGGAGGATGTCGGCGACCAAGCGATGGTCGTCGCTCAGTCCTTGGAGGACGGGTGCGAGTTCCGGAAAGCGTTGCGCCAGAGCGGGAAACGCGATGTCGTCTTCACTGGTGTGGTGACGAGTCAGAGCGGTGCAGAAGGCGAGGCAATGGGCGCGAAGATCGACGGGACGGGAACCGGTGTAGTTGTCGAGTTCATCGGTCACGCGGCGCAATTCGTCGCGCAGCCGGTTGTGGACTTCGACCAGTTCGCGGCTCAGCGCCCGCGCGCGCTCGTCAGAAGACATGGAAATCCTAGCTATCGAGAGGGAGTGGGATGCATGACCGCGACCCGA
Organism: Nocardia goodfellowii; assembly: GCF_017875645.1. Classification (NCBI taxonomy): domain Bacteria; kingdom Bacillati; phylum Actinomycetota; class Actinomycetes; order Mycobacteriales; family Nocardiaceae; genus Nocardia; species Nocardia goodfellowii. The sequence goes on from NZ_JAGGMR010000001.1 coordinate 4,980,205, forward strand.
CCGGGCGCGGGGGCTCGGATCAGACGAGCCGGGAATACGGACCCATGGCAGCCTCCTCGATACGGCGCCTCATCACCCACCACCGTCCGTTCGGCGGTGACATCCGAGGCACCCCTCAGATTTAGCAGGCCCCGATCGCCGAGGGCAACCGCGAGTCGAGTCTCATTCGACGAGTCGCGCCTCGTGGGCGAGAATGGCGGCTTGCACGCGGTTCTCGGCGCCGATGCGATTCAGGATCGCGCTGACGTGGGCTTTGACCGTCCCTTCCGCGATATTGAGCCGACGGGCGATGTCGTGGTTCGTCAGGCCTTTTCCGAGGAGGGTGAGGACGTCGCGTTCGCGGGCGGTCAGGGTCGCCACTGTGTCGCGAGCAACGTGCCGGCGCTCGAGGGTGTTGCCGCTGAGTTCGGTCATGACTCGGTGGGCGATGCGCGGGGACAGGAAGGCCGCACCGTTGGCCGCGGCGTGGACTCCCATCAATAGTTCGCGGGGGTCGGCGGCTTTGAGGAGAAATCCTTTGACACCGGCGCTGAGCGCTCGCGCGACGTAGTCGCCCTCGTCGAAGGTGGTCAGGATGACGACCGCGATGTCGGGGTAGGTGCGGCGCAGTTCGGCGGCCGCGGCCAGCCCGTCCAGCCGGGGCATTCTGATGTCGAGCAGGACGACGTCGGGGTGGTGCGCCTGCGCCGATTCGATGGCTTCGTGCCCGTCGGCGGCTTCCGCGACCACTTCGATGCCGGGGTCGCTGTCCAGGATTGCCCGGACGCCTGCCCGGATCATGGCCTCGTCGTCGGCGAGCAGTACGCGGATCACTGTGCCGCCGATGGGATTTGGGCCGACAACGGTATGCGGGCGGTGAGGGTGAACTCGCCGCGCACGTGCTGCGTCTGCAGTGTCCCACCGAGGAGTTGGACTCGCTCGGTGAGACCGGCCAAACCGCTGCCGGTGCCAGCGGGGGATGGGTGCGGAGCCGGGTTGGTCGCCATGACCGTGAGCTCAGCACCCTGATGGGCGATTCGGATGTGCACCGGAGTGCCCGGCGCGTGCCGAGCGGCGTTGGTCAGCGTCTCCTGCACGATCCGCCGCAGTGCCGAAACCACCAGGGGCGGTAGGGGAGTGGGGAGTTCATCACTGTGCAGCTGCACTGTCATACCGGCGACGCGGGCGCGGTCGACAAGTGTTTCGACGGATAGGTTCGGTGGTTCCACGGGCGTTGTCGTTCCGGCCCGGAGCATTCCGATGGTCCGCCGGAGTTCGTCGGTGGCGGCGACTGCCGATGCCCGCAGATGGCTCGCGGAGCGGCGGCTCGGCTCGTTCAGCTCGGTGTTCAGCTCGAGGGCGCCGGCCTGCAGCGCGATGAGGGCGAGTTCGTGGCCGAGGGAGTCGTGCATGTCGGTGGCGATGCGGGCGCGTTCGCGTAGTCGGGCGCTTTCCGCGACCAGTTCCTGGGTTTGTTCCAGTTGGGCGATTCGTTCGCGGCTGGTCGCGATCAGTTCGGACTGCTGCCTACGGAATCGTCCGGCCAGCCAGGGCAGCAGCACGAACAAGGCGAGCATCATCACGGCGCCGATTGCCTCCGAGATGTCGACCACCGCGATCAACGCCGCCGCCCCCGTGGCCACCAGGAGTACCTCCCCGCCTCGGCGCGCCTCCAGCCGCCGGCCCTGTAGATAGGCGGCGATCGCGAGCGCCGCGAACAGCATCTGCCGCCACAGCGGAAGCCCTTCCATGGCAAGTCCGTTGAGCACGCCGCCCGCCGCGGTGATTGCGAGAAGTGCGCTGTTCTTCACCTGGTCGACCTTACCGAGCGCAACCGGACCGCCCGAAATATCACCGTCGAGGCGCCCGCAGCGGCGGTAACGAGCAGGGTAATGGTGAGCGGCGCGGCGAAATAGGTGAGCTGAGACCAGGTAACTGTGCGTCCGCCGCTGATCACCGAGACGAGAAGCGGATAGGCGGCGAACAGGAAGATCGGCAGCACCAGCGGTGCCAGCCGAAGAGCGATCCGCCACCACGAACGTTGTGCGCAGCGCTGCGCCCAGCGCCTCGACCGCAGCGCGCCGAGAATTGCCAGGCCCACCGCGCCCAAGGCGATCGATCCTAGGATCAGCTCGAACCGCTGCCGTCCGCCACCGACGTCGGCAGGTGTGCGGCCCTGGCTGAGGGCGATGAGACCGTTGACGATGTCGTAGGTGTCGTCGTGCAGCGCGGAGCTGTTGGCCAGCACCGCGTACCCGTACCCCGTCGCGGGATCGATAGCCTGAAAAGCCGTGTAGGTGAACAAGTTTCCGCTGTGCGCCAGCAGGGTGGAATCCGTGCCCTCGGGTGCCCAGCCCATCGCGTACTCATCGACGGGAGACGACGTGTGCATCGTGTCCAGGGCCGCCTGGCTCAGCAGTCGCGGCCCGCGGCCGTTCTGGGCGATCAGCCACTTGCCCAGGTCAGCAGCGGTGGTGATGACGCCGCCGCTACCGCTGTTGTCGAGGAAGCCGGACAGCTCCGGGCGTGCGATCCAAGCTCCGAACAGGGAGTTGTATCCCGCTGCGGGCGAAATCTTCTGGGTGCTCACCGCGCTGTGCCGCATACCCAGTGGCCCGAAGACTCGCTGGGCGAGGAAATCGCCGAAGCTCAGACCGCTGCTGACCTCGACGAGGCGCGCCGCGAGGTTGTAGTTGACGTTGCAGTATTTGAAGCGGGTACCGGGGTCGGTTGCCAGCGTGGCCGTATCCAGGCGCGATACATACTCCGCGAGGGACTTCGCCTCCTGTACCCGGTTGATATCGACGGTCAAGTCCGTGAGACCCGATGTCTGGTTCAGCAACTGCCGCACCGTGACCTCGGCCGCGCGCTGATCGGCCGTAATGAACCCGGGTAGCTGCTCGGAGACTGTGCGGTCCAATCCGATGCGGCCCTCTTCCACCAGGATCATGACCGCCGCCGCGGTGAACGATTTGCTGAGCGACGCGACGCGCATCGGAGTGTCGGCGCTGACCGGTCTGCCGCCGGAGTCGTGGCCGTAGCCGGCGGCATGCACAACCCGATCGCCCTGCGTCACAACGGCTGACAGTCCGGGCAAACCGGTACTTTCGAGGGCCGCTTCCAGATAATCGTCGATGACGGCCGGGGCCAACTGGCCGGGCGGTGCCGCCTGCGACACCGGCGAAACAGCCACACCGATGCCGACTGCGACGATGATGACGGAGAGCAATCTGAGCATGCCGTCGACGTTAGAGATCCGCCCATGCGAAGAAATCTGCCGAACGACCGGATCTACCCCCGACGAAAGTTATAGGGCGGTCCCCCTCAGGTCGTGATGGGGGTGTTCTGCGCTGCCGCCAGCCACCATTGACCCGCACGCCGGACGAGGACATACATCGCCATCTCGGAGAAGCCCCCGGAGTCGAGGGCCCGCCGGCGAATCTGGGCGACGATGACATCGGGTGCGGGCGACTGCGCGGCGACCACCTCGAACCGGGACGCTGGTGCCACATTGGCTTCCACAAGCCCGTGATGGATGGCGTTCAGCTGCTCGTAGCCGGTCAGCGTCGCGCCTTTGGGGCTGCCCCACAGGATATCCGCGGCGAACCAGCTGTCGTAAACGTCGGCGCTGCGTGAGTCGAGGCCCTTCTGTAGTTGCGCCGCCAAGGCGGTCGCCTCGGTGTCGGCGACGGCTTGGCGAGTCGGATCATGCAGTGCGGGACGTATTTCCATGAGCCCACCGTAGAAGCTCAACCAACATTGAGGTCAAGTCGCATGGCCCGGACATTTTCGTCCGAATACTCTGCCCATCAAGGTGATTCCTGCTCGGCACAGGGCAACAGGTCCGCCAACCCGGCCAGGTCGAGCACGGCCCGCAGCTGGTCATCGGCACCCAGGATCTGTACCGCGCCACCGGACCGCTTGGCGGTCAACCGGATTCGCGCGAGCGCGGCGAGGACCGCGGCGGCGCAACCCGATAACCCACGGACGTCGCACCGCACCGAATCGTGCCCGCTGCGCAGTATCGCTTGGACCTGCGCGCACCAAACCTCGGTCGTCTCGGTGTCCGCTACGCCGGCGAGGGTGATCGCTCGCGGGCCGAATTCGTCGGCTGTCACACCTGATATGACCGCCGCGCGTCCGGAAACTCGTCGCGACGAGTTTCCGGGATCCCTCGGGTTATGGGTGGCATGTCCAACGAAACTTTCTCCCCGCCCCGAGCTTCCCGGTTACCGGCCGCTGTGCGTGCGGGGGCGATTCTCGCCCTGATGTGCGGAGCCCAATTCATCATCACCCTCGATATCGCGATCGTGAACGTCGCCCTGCCCGCCATCCAGGCTGACCTCGGCCTGGCCGCCGGTGATCTGCAATGGGTTGTCATCACCTATGTGCTGCTGCTCGGTGGTCTGCTCCTGCTCGGTGGCCGCGCCGGTGACCTGCTGGGGCGGCGGCGTATGTTGTTGCTGGGCTTGACCTTGTTCGCCACCGCCTCGCTCACGGCCGGTCTCGCGCAGTCGTTCGCTCAACTGGTCGCGTCCCGGGCGGTGCAGGGCGTCGGAGCGGCGCTCGCCGCCCCGGCCGCGCTGGCCGTACTCGTCGCGACCTTCCCGCAGGGCGCCGCGCGCAACAAGGCCCTGGGCCTGTTCGGTGCTGCCGGTGGCAGTGCCGCGTCATTCGGTGTCGTGGTCAGTGGTGCGTTGACGGCCGGACCGGGCTGGCAGTGGATCTTCTTCATCAATGTCCCGATCGTCGCCGGAATGCTGGTCCTGATCGCGAAATACGTGCCCGCCGACCGGGACATCCATCGTGGACCGTTCGATGCCGCCGGTGCGCTGGCCGTGACCGCCGGCTTGACCGCCATCGTCTACGCGATCAACCGGAGCGTCGAATACGGGTGGACCTCGGCGACGACGCTCGGATTCCTGATCGGTGGGTTCGCCGCACTGGCCGCGTTCGCCGTCATCGAGTCACGCGCCACCGCGCCCTTGCTGCCGCTCGCGATGTTCCGGCGACCGACCTTGAACGCCGCGAATCTCGTTGCCGCACTGGTCTACGCGGCCTTCTTCGCCACCATCTTCCAGGCCTCGCTCTTGATGCAGCAGGTGCTGGGCTACTCGGCGTTGCGCACCGGTGTCGCCTATCTCGCGATCGCCGCGACCGCTGTCGTCGCGGCCGCCGCGATCGCCCCGGCCGTCGTATCGCGCCTGGGAGCCGGCTGGACCTTGGTGATCGCGCAGAGCAGTGCGGCGGCCGGCCTGATCTGGCTCGCGCGGATGCCGATCCATGCCCAGTACTGGCCGGACCTGTTCCCTGGCTTCTTGGCCGTCGGGATCGGCGTCGGCCTCTCCCTGGTCGCCGTTCAGATCGCGGCGTTCATCGACATCCCCGAACAGGTCAGCGGCCTGGTCGGCGGGATGATCGAGACCGCCCGGGAGGTCGGTGGTGCGCTGGGTGTCGCGATCGTCGCGGCGGTGGCGATCGCGACCACCCGCTCCGCCGCCACACCGCACGCGGAGGCCCTGACCGAGGGATTCCGGCGTGGCTCTCTCGTCGCGGCGGGATTCAGTCTGGTCGCGGTCGTCACCGCGGTGACGGTGGTGCGTCGCGCCGAACGTGTGACGCGGGAGACGGCGGAGGTCGATCACTCCGCGAGCGTGTGAGACACCGATGCCAGCGGGCGTGACGCCGTGTGGTCGTGCGTGGGGACGACGGTGGCGAAATGCTGTGCGAGGTGCAGCCGGTGCAGCGTCCGGAAGGCCTCCTCGCGATCGTTGTCCACGAAATTGCCTGGGAAACTGGACTTCTGGCGAATCCTGGTGATCTGCTCGGTATGCCAGGCCGCGTCACCGGCCAGCAGCACCCAACCGCGCTCGGTGTGCGCGAGCACCCCGACGCTGCCCGGTGTGTGGCCGGGCAGATCCACCAGCACCACGCTGCCGTCACCGAACAGATCATGGCTGCGGGTGAAGGTGAGCACCGGCGGACCGTCGAGGTCGTACTGGACGATGGGGCGATCGAGAAGCGAATCGCGAACCCCGCCCGCCGGCGCGATCTCCCCGGTTGTGACCCAGCGGTGCTCGATGCTGTGCATATGGACCGGTAGGCCCGGCAGGTCCAGCAGCCCACACACGTGATCCCAGTGCGCGTGGGTCGGCAGGGCGAAGTCCGGGGCGGGCAGATGCGGAACCCGCGCCAGCGCCGTCACAGTGGGGAGGGTCTCGGCGGGCGGAGTCACCACGGGCCGCAGCACGCCCGGCAACTGGGCGATGGCCCGCGTCCCGGCGTCACGGCACACGCTCGGGTCGACGAGGAACGTCGCATCCGGGTGTTCGATGACGAAAGTGGTCAGCGCGTTCAACACGCGCCGCGGCGTGAAGGTGCCCTCCACGATCATGGCCGTCGGCACCGACCGCGTCACCTGCGGCAGCGCGGTCACCCGCACAGTGCGCCGCGGCGTCGGCAGTCCAGCATCGACCAGTGCACGCCGGAAGCGCTCGTCCGGACGCTTCGGGCGCACCATTCCGCGCACGAGACCCATTGCCGCGGAGCAGCATTCGAAGACACTCGGCGCGCGCACCAGATCAGGCATGACCACACTTCCGTTCCTGCATCGTGCCGGGCGACCTTGCCTGCCGCCGCGATCGCAGGAACGGTAATACTTAAGGTCGACCTGAAGTAAAGAGGCAAAAATGAGCACGATGGAAGACATGCGGATCGGTGATGCCGCGGCGATCCTCGGTATCGAAGCCCACGTACTCCGGCACTGGGAGACGGTCGGCCTGCTCGTCCCACGCCGCAGTCCGTCCGGGCATCGCGCCTACGACGAGCAAACGATCGCCCAGGCGAGAATGATCCGAGTCCTGCAGCGCGCCGGACTCTCGCTGGAGCAGATCCGCCAACTCGCGGTCGGTGCCCGCCCCGACCGGCTGGCCCTCATCGAGACCAAACGCGCCCAGGTACGCGAGCACATCGCTCTGCTGCGCGCGACCGATCGTTTCTTGGCCCATCTCAGTGCCTGCCGGCACCGGGTGATTTCGGATTGCCCGGAGTGCGCTGCGTTCACCGCCCGGGATCGCGGGCCGGCGCGCCCGGGGTCGGTTGTGGGCGTCGAGTAGGGGCCGCGCGCCGAGAGCTTGCCCGCTCGGATGTCAGTGCGTGGCGCCGCCGGTGGCCGGGGTGCGGCCGTGCTTCATCACCAGCGCGAGCGCGAGCGCCAGAATGGAGGCGGCCGCGCAGACCCAGAAACCCAGCTGGTAGCCGGGATCACCGAACAGGCCGGGTAGCGGGGTGGCCGGTTGTGCTTGCCCGCCAACGCTCACCAGGAGGTTCATGCTGTTGTTGTGCAGGAACGCGGTGATCACCGCGAGTCCGATCGCGACACCCATCGACTGCATGACGCCGAGCATGCCGAGGCTGATGCCCTGTTGCTCCGGCGGAACCGCCTCGACCAGCAGGATCGGCATGCAGGCGTAGTACATGCCGAATCCGATGCTGAAGACGGAGTTCACGATCAGGAAGTTGGTGGTGGTCAGCGGGAGTACCGCGAACGCGATGCCCGCGCCCGCGAAGATGAACAGGGCGGCGATCAGCGGCAGGCGGGCGCCGATCCGTTTGGCCAGCAGGCCAGCCACCGCGCCGAAGATCATCGTGATCACCGAGCCGAGCAGTGCGATCCGGAAAGCGAACTCGAGCAGGGTGTATCCGCTGCCGTAGGTATAGCCGGGGTCGAGGCTGACCTGTACCGCTTCGGGCGGCAGCAGTTGACCCGTCTTCGCCTGGATCTCGGCCAGCGTGCCCTGCCGCACGCCGGCGACAACCGTTGCCTCGGGCGGCGTTTGGGCCATGTAGGCGATGGCGTAGGAGACGATGCCGATCTGCAGGGACGCGAAGAGGGCGCCGGCGAGTACCAGCGAGACGCGCGGGTGGAACAGTAGCCTCATGTCCATGACCGGGGTCGAAACGCGCTTTTCGACGACGACGAACAGGACGAGCAGTGCGATGCCGGCGATCAACCAGGCGAGGGTGGTCGGCCGCGCCCATCCCCAGTCGTGGCCCTTGTCCACGTAGATCAGGGTGAGTGCGGCGCCACCGGACAGCAGCGCGGCGCCGACGATGTCGATGCGCTCGGGCACCCGCAGCTTGGATTCGGGCACGATCCACCACACCAGCGGCAGCATTACCAGGCTGAACGCGGCGAGTACCCAGAAGATGGCCCGCCAGCTGTAGTTGTCGACCAGGTAACCGCCCAGGATCGGGCCCGCGATGGAGGCGACGCCGAAACCGGTCGCTGTGAGGCCCAGCGCGAGCGGAACCATGTTGCGCGGCATCAGGTCTCGGATAAGACCGTAGGCGATCACCGCGGTCGCGATGGCGGTGGCCTGCAAGCAGCGGCCGAACAGAAAGACGGCCCAGTTCGAGGTGGTCGCGTCGAGCACACAGCCGATGACGAATAGGGCACCGCAGATGAGGAACATCCGCTTCTTGCCCCATACGTCACTCATCTTGCCGATCAACGGAGACGCGGCCGCGCCGATCAACCCGAAAACGATGATGGCCCAGTTGATGTTCGCCCCGACGCCGGGAAAGCTCGGCGCGATTTTCTGTAGCGCCGCCGCTACGACCGTGTACTGGATCGGGGCGATCTCGGAGAACAGGACGATCACCGCCAACACCGTGAAAGTCCTTGCGCGCGAGGCGCTATCGAGGCGACCGGTGTCGCTGTCGAGTTGAATGCTGTCGGTGGACATGGCCACACTCCGTTGTTCGGGTCGAGCTGAGGGGTCAGTAGATGACGGCCGTGTGCGGGAGGTCGGTGACCGAGGTTCCGACCTGTACGGTGAACGCGCCGGGTTCGGTCTCCCACCCCGCGGTCGTCCAATGCTGGAAAGCGCGCTCCGGCAAGGTAATCGGGACAGTCCGGGCATCTCCGGGCGCCAGGGTGACGGCGGTGAAGCCGGCCAGCCAGCGGACCGGTCGATCGACGGCACTGTCCGGGCGCGAGAGATAGACCTGAACGACCTGTTTGCCGACGCGCTCTCCGGTGTTGGTGACCGTGATCGAGACGGTGCGCCCTTCGACGACGAGGTCCTCGGTCGACCAGGTCGTGTAGCCGAGGCCGTGGCCGAACGGGTAGGCCGGTTCGGTGCCCGCCCGCAGCCACGCGCGGTAGCCGATGTGGATGCCTTCGCTGTAGTCGAGGACGCCGTCGACGGGCGAAGTGTCCAGTACCGGTACCTCGGCCACGGTCTTCGGCCAGGTGGTCGGCAGCCGACCGCCGGGTTCGGCGGCGCCGGTGAGCACGTCGGCCAGTGCCGTGCCGAACTCCTGTCCGGGGAACCACGACAGCAGCACTGCCCCCACGTGGTCGCGCCACGGCATCTCCACCGGCGCACCGGAATTCACCACCACGACCGTGCGCGGATTCACCGCCGAGACGGCGGCGACGAGGTCGTCCTGACGGCCGGGTAGGCGCAGGGAGGTGCGGTCGACGCCCTCGCTCTCGATCTGCTCGGTGGTGCCGACCACGACGACGGCCACGTCGGCCGCGCGCGCCAGTTCGATCGCTGCCGTGAACTCCTCGTCGGCGTCGCGCTGCGGCCGCCGGATACCGAGCGTCGCGCCGAGGATGATGCCGAGGCCGGGCATCGCCTCCTCGATGCTGGTCACCAGGAGCAGGTCGACTTCCTCGCCGTCGGTGAGCGTTCGGGTCACGTGGCGCTGGGGTGGATTGAGCAGTGCCGCGGCCGGATCGCCGGAATCCAAGGCGACGTTCTCGTCGAGCACGGTCTGGCCGTCGATGTCGAGCCGGATGTGGCCGACGCCGCCGAAACCGATTTGCCAGTCACCGGCCATGTCGGCACGCAGGCGCGTGCGCAACTCGATGATGTTGGACTGCGCGGCCAGCGGGTCACCGAGCAGGACGAGCCGGCTCGTGGTGCGATGCTGTGTGCCGAGCGCTGTGTCGCCGGTCAGGTACCGGGTGGACAGGCCCGGCGCCCCGGACTCGGGATCGGTCATGAGCGCCAGGGGGACGGGAATAAGGTCCCCGGACAGGTGCACGCCCGCGGTATGGGTCAACGGCAATCGGCCGGTCAGTCCTTCGACCGGCGTGCTGGTGTGGCTGGGAATTACTGTCGCGCTGCCGCCGCCGAGGAGACGAGGCAAGCCGGCCGAAGGTCCGAGCAGGGCCACGGTGGTGTCCGGCGCCAGGGGTAGCACGCCGTCGTTGCGTACCAGGACCATCGCCTGCGCGGCGACCCGGCGGACCAGGTCCTGGGCCTGCTGGTCGCTGAAAACCGGTGCGGACCGCGGGGTTCCGTCGAGCGCGCCGACGCGCTGGGCGAAACGCAGGATGCGGCGAACCTTGTCGTCGATGGCGGACTCGGCGATCTCGCCCGCCCGCACCGCGGCCGCCAAGGGTTCGCCCCAGAGGTAGGGCGGGCCGGGCATGCACAGGTCGGTGCCCGCGGCCGCGCTCTCGGTGGTGCGGATCGCGGTCCAGTCCGAAACCACGACGCCGTCGAATCCCCATGTGCCCTTGAGCGGTTCGTCGAGCAGGGGGTTCTCGGTCATGGTGCGGCCGTTGACGGCGTTGTAGGAATTCATGATCATCCAGGCGCCGGCCGCGACGGTGCGTTCGAACGGGTAGAGGTACAGCTCGCGCAACGCGCGGTCGTCGACGCGGACGTCGACGGTGAAGCGGTCGGTCTCGGAATCATTGGCCACGTAGTGCTTCGGGCACGCGCTGACCCCGTGCGCCTGCACGGCGCGCACATAGGACTCGGCCATCTCGGCGGTGAGCAGTGGGTCTTCGGAGAAACACTCGAAGTGCCTGCCGCCCAATGGAGAACGGTGCAGGTTCATCGTGGGCCCGAGGACCGCGTAGACGTCTTTGCGGCGGGCTTCGGCGGCGATCAGCGCGCCGATCTCGGTGAGCAATTCCGGGTCCCAGGTCGCGGCGACAGCGGTGCCCGAGGGCAAGCTGACCGACGGATCGCGTTCGTCCCAATTTTCGCCGCGCACGCCGGACGGGCCGTCGGACACCGGCATCTCGGCCAGCCCGATCGCGGGGTCACCGGCCATCCGGAACAGACTCGCTCCGGAAATCAGGCGCAGCTTGCCGTCCAAGTCGAGCTCGGCGAGTAGTTCCTCGAGGTGGTTTTCCATGAAGGAGGCAACCTTTCGGTCAGGGGGCGATGGTGCTGGCCTGGTCGGACCAGTGCGGGTTGTGCAGAAGCTCGCCGGTGTCGGCGCGGAAGACGTGGCGAGCGGTCGCATCACCGCGCAGCCGGTCCATGAACCAGGCGGTCAGGTAGCCGAGGTAGCGGTACACACCTTCGGTGCAGCTGTAATTGGTGCAGTCCGGCTGACCTTGAATGTCGTTGTGCTGAGCGCCCACCAGCGCGGCGCGCGCCTTCGGCAGGTCGGCGGGCAGCGCGTCGTAATACGCCTGCATCGACTGCATGCCGATCAGCTCCACCGGGAGGGGCTGGGTCGCGGGGGATACGCCGTCGGCCGAACCGTTGACCAACAGCACCGAACCAGCGGTGACCGCGCCGGGATCGATGCAGGCGCTGCGTCCGTCGACAGCGGGTAGTGGCGAACAGGCTGCCGACATGGGCATTTCCAGCGTTACGGCGGTGCCGACGCCGCCGCGGGCGAGTGCGTTGATCGCGCCGAGGCCGCCCTGCGAGTGGCCCATCGCCCCGGCCGGGCGGGTGTCGAGCTTGCCGGCGAAGATGCTGTCCGGGTTGCTGTTCTGCCGGGTCAGGTACTCGACGGCGTCGAGCATCTGCACGCCGGTGCCGGTGTCGGTCCGGTCGGCGGCGATGACCACGAAGCCCCACGACGCGAGATGCGCCAGCAAGTACGCGTACTCACGCGGGTGAGCCAAGGTGCCGTTGCCCCAGGTGATGATGGGGTGTGCGACGCCGCCGGCGCCGAGGTCGGCCGGATACCAGATGTCGTAGCTGTCGCCGGTGGAGGTGCAGCAGTCGAGACCGGTGCGTTCGGCCACCGCCCAGGTTCCGGGCGCGTAGTAGACGGCTTCGAGCTGTGCGGCGGGCTGATACGGCGGTGCCGCCGCTACGGGCGGCGCCGCGATCGAAGTGCATGCCAGTAGCGCGATCGACGCCAGTGCGGCGCGCGTGGTGGTCCGGGGCAGCTCCGGCCCGGACCGGACAGTTCTGTTACTCACGGTTTCGGACGATAGGTAGACGAACAGCCGCGCCGGACCAGTCGAACCCTTCTTGCAGACAGTTGCAGACCCGGCACGCCCGGAAGCGGCGGCGACGTATTCTCGAGACGATGAACGTCTCGACCCGCACCGGCGCGGGCCTCGCATGAGCGAGGTCGGCTCGGCGCTGCGTGCCGCGCGCACGGCCGCGGGGATCAGCCTGCAGGGCATGGCCGCGCGAACGAACTACTCCAAGCCGTATCTGGGTCAGCTCGAGACCGGAGTCCGGGTAGTGCGAGCCGAGCACGTCGCGGCCTACGAGTCGGCGCTGCAGACACCACTGAGCCACTTACGTGACCGCCTGACCGCGGAAGCGGTCAGCGAACCCGACGACTTGCCCAGCCAATTGGTGTCGTTGCTGTTGCCGCCCGCCGTGCAGGCGCGTGGTGCGGATGCGAGGTTCACCGCGACCGAGCTGGCGGCCGCCGAGCAGCTCGCGATGTGGGCACGCGCCAGGCAGTGGACAGACGGACCTGCCCCGCGCCGCGCGGTCCTAGCCTGGCTGACCGCGAATCTGCCTCGTCTACAACATCTTTCGGCCGAGAGCCGCAACGCTCGCGCCCTACGGGCCGGCGCCGAGCTGGCCGACCTCGCGGCCGCGATGAGCTGGGATGTCGAGGACATCACCGCCGCGCGCCGATACTCGGTCGCCGCCGCCCGGCTGGCGCACGCGGCCGGTGACGCCCCACTGACCGCCGCGATTCTCGCCGCATCGACCTGGCAGCTACTCGACAACGGCGGGCCGGCCGAGGGGTTGGAGGTGGTGCAACTCGCGCAGTATCTGGCGCGCCGGACCGCGACGCCGCTGCTCCGGGTCGGCTTGGCCGAACTGGAAGCCTACGTTCGAGCCATTCTCGGCGACCGCGCCGCGTTCCAGCGCGCGCTCGTCGTCGCGGTGGAATGCCGTTGCCAGGCCGCCGAATCCGCGGTGGGCGATACCGCCGCCGACCGCAGTCTCATCGCGGTCACCACCGGCATGATTCTCGGGCCACGCCGGGACTGGCCGGGGCCGGGACGCCAGTGGCAGCTACTGGGCAATAGTTACCGCGATCTCATCGCCACTCGCCCCGATCTGGCCCGCCGCGCCTTCGGCGACAACCCGGCGCCGCTGCCGGAGGAATTCGTGACACCGGCGGTGGCCGCGGTCTCCTCGGCCCGCCTGCAGTTGATACTCGGCGAGCCCGAATTCGCCGCCGAACGGGTTGGTCTCGCCATGTCGCTGTGCGGCCGGCCGACTGGCCGCGCCGCCGCACGGTTGTCGGATTTCTGGCACGAGTCGGCCGAGTTCGCGGCGGTCCCGGCGGTCGGCGAGGTCCGCTCGGCGATCCGAGAGCTGGTCGCGCACCGCTGATTTCCGCTCGATCGGCGGTCTCGGCCGGTCGTCCCGCGCTGGCAGCGCAGCGGGATGGCGTTGCGCTACAACGAGATACCGGCGGCAGTGCTGCTGAGCATCCGCCCTTGCGGATGGCTAACCGGCCGAGGTCGATGTGACCGCGGATCGAGGAACTACTCAGCGACGTATTAGGTCACGCCTGGTTCGCGGCAGGTTCGAGTAACGTTACAGCTTACTATGTAACGATGACCTCGCAGTCGCCGCCGCGTCGTGGTCGGCCGCGCGATGCCGACAAGGACCTCGCTGTGCTCGTCGCCGCCCGGCAGTTGCTGGCCGAAGTCGGGTATCAGCAGACCACGATCGTGGCGATCGCCAAGCGGGCGGGGGTGAACTCGCCCGCGATCTATCGGCGCTGGCCGACTCGGCAGGCATTGCTGGAGGAGGCTATTCACGGGCCGGGCGGGCATGCGTTGCCCGAGCCCACCGGTGATCTTCGGGCCGACTTGGCGACGTGGGTGCGTATTTTTCTGGCGCGCGCGGACAGTTCCGCCGCGCGCGCCGGGGTGCCGGGGCTGCTGGCCGATTCGCAGACCGAGGAGGCGCGGGGGCGTTTGCTGGCGATCGGAGCCCCGGTGCGCAAGGCGTTCGCCGAGTTGCTCGACGGCGCGGTCGACGACGGCCGGATCGCGCCGGGCGCCGATGCCGAGCTCGTTTTCGAGATCCTCGCGGGGACAACGACATTCCATGCGCTCGCGCGCGGCAGTGTAGACGCTGAGCTGTTCGTATCGCGATTGGCGGACGCCCTATACGCGATGGTGTCCGCGGGCGGTTCGGGGCGCGGCTGAGTCCGATGTAGTGCCAGCGTATTCGAGCGCCGGGCAATAACGTTACATGCTACTATGTAATTATGATCACTGTGCTTCCGCAGTTTCCGGCGGAACGATGAAAATCGACCTCCAGCTGAACGGTCGACCTGACCAAGCCGTGTTGCGCGCAACCGAATTGATCGCATGTGGCGCCGACGGCCTGTTCACCTTCGAGGGTGCACACGACGTCTTTTTGCCCCTGACTCTGGCGTCGACCGCTGCCGAACCTGTCGACCTGATGACGAATGTCGCCATCGCCCTGCCGCGCAGTCCGGTGCATCTGGCGCACGCTGCCTATGATCTGCACCTGCTGAGCCGCGGCCGGTTCCGGCTCGGGCTCGGTTCCCAGACCCGCGCGCACATCGACAAGCGCTACGGCGGCCAGTGGTCGCGACCCGCGGCGCGGATGCGGGAGACGGTGCTGGCGATCAGGGCCATCCTCGGTTCCTGGCAGAACGGCACACCGCTTCGCTTCGAAGGCGAATTCACTCGGCACACGCTGATGCCGCCGACCTTCGACCCCGGACCCAATCCCTTTGGCCTGCCGCAGATCTGCCTCGGCGCGCTCGGCCCGATCATGACCAGAACGGCGGCCGAGGTGGCCGACGGTCTGCTGGTGATGCCGTTCAACAGCACCCGGCATTTCGCCGAGCGCACTCGCCCCGCCATCGAGGAGGGCCTCGCGCGAGCCGGTCGCGACGCCGCGGAGCTGGCGATCTATCCCCAGGTGATCGTCGCGATGGGCCGCACGCCCAGCGAACTGGCAGCGGCCGCTGTGGGCGCTCGCCGCTTGCTCGCCTTCTACGGGTCGACGCCCGCCTATCGCCCGGTCCTCGAGGTCGAGGGCTGGGGGAAGTTGCAACCCGAACTGAATGCGCTGTCCAAATATGGTCGCGTGACAGCGATGACCGAGCTGATCGACGAGCGGATGCTCCGGACGCTGGCCGTCTACGGCACACCGGAGGAATGCGCCGCCGAAATCGTGACGCGCTTCGGTGCCGTCGCCGACCGAATATGTTGCTACTTCCCGGGCTACGACCCAGCCGATACGCACGTCAGGGACCTGGTCGCCGAATTGCAGGCCGCGTGAACGGCGTGCGGATCGAGATCGCCGACGGAGTAGCCGTGGTGACGTTGAACCGCCCGGAACGCCGCAACGCCTTCACCGCGGACATGGGCCGCGCACTCGGGCGCGCCTATCGCGATCTGGATGCCGATGACGCGGTCCGGGTCATCGTGCTGACCGGTGCCGCACCCGCGTTCTGCGCGGGCGCGGATCTGGGCGACGGGGCCGCAACGTTCGAAAAGCCCGGCGGCCCGGCATTTTCCGCGTCCCCGGTCGACCCGCCCGCGTTCGCGCTGCGCAAGCTGGTGATCGCCGCGGTGAACGGGCACGCGATCGGCATCGGGATGACCCTGGCGATGCAGGCCGACATCCGTGTGGTCGCCGCCGACGCGCGCTATGCGATTCCCCAGGTGCGCCTCGGCGTCGTGCCCGACGCGATGGCGCACTGGACGGTGGCGAAGGTGGCGGGGATGTCGGTCGCGGCCGACATCTTGTTGTCCGGGCGGACTTTCGATGGTGCCGAAGCGGTGCGGCTCGGCCTTGCCCGCCACTGCCTGCCCGCCGCCGAGGTACTGCCCGCCGCGCTCGCTATAGCCACGGACATAGCCGTCAATGTGGCGCCGATGTCCGCGGCCTTGAGCAAAAGACTGCTGTGGGACACCGCGATCCACGGCTACGACCCCACCCGGGTCGCCGACCTCGAAACCGAATCGCATCTGCGGGTCATGGGCAGCCCCGACGCCGCGGAAGGCATTCGAGCCCGAATCGATCACCGTGAACCGGTGTGGTCGGCCCGGCTGTCGAGCGATTGGCGGGACCTGCCGCAGGCGTGACCGACCGCCGCGAGCCGCCCAGTCGAAACATCGTTGCTGATTCAGACCCAGGAGTATCGGAATGTCCCTAGCCGTAGACGCGGATCAGCGAGCGCTGGCCGAATCGGTCGCCGCGTTCGCACACAAGATCGCTCCGCTCTCGCGGACCCGCGAACACCTCGCCGACTATGCGGAGGGCTTGATGCCCGCCGACCTCTGGACGGCCCTGTGCGAGCAGGGATTACACGCGCTGCACTTGCCGGCGGACTACGGCGGCGACGAGTGTGGCCTGGCCACACTCGCGGTGGTCGTCGAGCAGTTGAGCACAGCGCTGTTCCCGGGCCCCTACCTGTCGA
This sequence comes from Nocardia goodfellowii, assembly GCF_017875645.1. Classification (NCBI taxonomy): domain Bacteria; kingdom Bacillati; phylum Actinomycetota; class Actinomycetes; order Mycobacteriales; family Nocardiaceae; genus Nocardia; species Nocardia goodfellowii. Next base: position 4,996,852 of record NZ_JAGGMR010000001.1, read on the forward strand.
CAGTGACGGCGAGCGCACTCGCCATGGCAGCGACGAACGCCCAGCCACTGCTGGCGGCGTTCGCCGCGGGCTTGTCCGGAGCGGTGGTCACCGGACCCGACCTGCGGGCCACCCGAGCGGGCGCCGCATGGGTGGTGTCGGGCATCTCCGATCCGGCGCCCGGTCTGCCCGGTGCCCGGCGAATCGTGGTGCGTGCCACCGTTGACGGCGATTCCGGCGCGAGCCTGTGGTTCTGGGTCAGCGCGGCCGACGCCGCCGCTTCGCTGCAGGTGGTCAGCGCGGAAGCCGTCGACCTGACGCGGTCACTCGGTCACGCCGAATTCGATGCCTATCGGGTGGAGGAGAACCGAGTACTCGACGGCATCGAACCTGCCGTCGCTACGCTGTGGATGACAACGCTGGCCGCGGCCGAAGCCACCGGGATCTGCCGCTGGTGCCTGGACACCACTGTCGAATACGTCCGTGTGCGAGAGCAATTCGGCCGGCCGATCGGCAGCTTTCAAGCTGTCCAGCACAAGACGGCCCTCATGCTGGTCCGCGCCGAAGTGGCGGGCGCGGCGACCTGGGACGCGGCCCGAGCCGAGACCCAACCGGCCGCTCAGCGATTCCTCGCTGCCGCGAGCGCCGCGCTGACCGCGCTGCCCGCCGCCATCGACCAGGCGGTGGACTGCGTCAGCCTGCTCGGCGGGATCGGCTTCACCTGGGAGCATGACGCCCACCTGTACTGGCGGCGCGCGATCGCCCTGGTCGCTGCCGCGGGCGGCGCGGACGCGGCGGCACGTGAGCTAGGGGAGCGCTCCCTGGTCGACGACCGTGACTTCTCGTTCGTCACCGCCGACACGCTGCCCGAGTTGCGTGCCAGCGTCGGTGCCGTTCTGGACGAGGTCCTGGCGTTGCCCGACGACGAAATACCCGCCGCCGGTTGGGCTCCCGCGCGCGGCGCGTCCCGCCGGGCTCGGCTGGCCGCCGACGGTCTGGTCGCCCCGCACTATCCCCGGCCCTACGGACTCGGCGCCGGACCGGCCGAACAAGCAGTGATCGCCGACGAATTCACCCGCCGCGCACTCGCTCAGCCCGAACTCGGTATCGGCGCCTGGGTGCTGCCCACGCTGATCGAACACGGCGACGCCGGGCAGCGCGCGCGGTTCGTCGTGGACACCCTGCTCGGCAAGGTCATCTGGTGTCAGCTGTTCTCCGAGCCCGGCGCCGGTTCCGACCTCGCCGGATTGTCCACCGCCGCACGTAAAGTCGAGGGCGGTTGGGTGATCACCGGGCAGAAGGTGTGGAATTCCCAAGCACAAGAAGCGGATTGGGCGATATGCCTAGCCCGCACCGACGCCACCGCACCCAAGCACGCGGGCCTGACATATTTTCTGATTCCGATGAACGCCACGGGCGTCGAGGTGCGTCCGCTGCGGCAGATCACCGGAATCTGGGAGTTCAACGAAGTCTTCCTCGACGAGGTCTACGTCCCCGACGATCAGGTCGTCGCGCAGCCCGGCGACGGCTGGCGGATCGCGGTCACTACTTTGTCCAATGAACGACTCGCCATGGGCTCGACCACCTTCGGCCACGGCTCCAGCACCCTGGTGCGCCGCCTGCTGGAATCCGGGGACCACACCGGCACCCGCGATGACGCGCTGCGTGTGCTCGGGCGCAACGTCGCACTCGAACTCTCGGTCGCCGCCCTCAACCTCCGCAATGCCGTCACCAGGATGAACGGTACCGTCGACGGCAACAACTCGAGCAACAGCGTCCGCAAGGTCTGGCACGCCATCGCCCAGCGCGACGCCTCCCGGGCGCTGGTGTCGATCCTCGGTCCCCGCGCCGCCGTCGGCCACCCCCAGCAGCCCTACACCTTCGACGTCCTCGGACTGCCCGCCATCCTCTTCGGTGGCGGCACCATCGAAATCCAGCTCGACATCATTGCCCGGCGCGTGCTGAGTCTGCCTCGATGACAGGGCAATTCGGTGAGATCGGCCCCCTGCGCGTGGAGATCATCGCCAGCGGTCTCGGATTCGTGGAGGGTCCGGCGATACTTCCCGACGGCCGAATCGCGCTGGCCTCGATGAGCCGGGGCAGCGTCATGATCCTGGATCCTGACGGAACCGTCGCCGCCGAGCACTACCTCGGCGGCGGCCCCAACGGCTTGGTCGTCGGCGCCGACGGCGCACTGTACGTCGCACAGAACGGTGGTCGCTTCGCGGCCCGCAGCCGCGCCGCACCAGGCATACAAGTCATTCGCGACGGACACGCCGACTACGCCTATCGGGGCTTGGAATCACCGAACGACCTCGTCTTCGGACCCGATGGCCGGCTGTGGGTGACCGATTCCCGCGCCGATGTCGACTTCCGGCGACCCGAATCCTCCCCACCCGGCCAGGTTTGGGCCATCGACCTCGACTCCGGTCGAGCCGAATTGATGGCGCAGGGCCCGATCTTCGTCAACGGCATCGGCTTCAGCCCCGACTGCCGCACCCTGTACGTCACCGAGACGGTGCACGCGCACGTCACCGCGTACCCGTTACGCGCCGGAACCCTCCAACCCGGCCGGATACTGGCCACGCTGCTCGGGGCACACCCCGACGGATTCGCCGTCGACACCGCAGGTCGTCTGTGGATCACGACCACCACCGGCGACCGCATCGACGTTCTGGCCCCCGACGGCACCTTGCTCGCTCAGTACCCGCTCCCACCGAACAGCATGCCGACCAACATCTGCGTTCTTCCAGGTCCGGAAGTATTCGTCACGGCCGCAGGCACCGGGAGTCTGCTGCGACTGGTGCCGAGGTCGGTGGCCGGTCTGCCGACATGGTTGGAGGTGGGGGAGGACGACATTATTCGTGTCGACTTGTGTCCGGAGGGGGACTAGAAACACAGTTCCAGTCACCACAGCATCGCTGTGGGTGTCCATGTGCTGGAGGTTAGGGAGTGTTTTGAAAGTCGTTGGGGGCCGGGTATTTCGGTTGGTGATTTGAGGGAGGTCTCCGGTAGGTGGTGCAACGACCAAGAAAAACCGGAGACCTTGTGACCAGCGTAGCGGTGACGAGGCGGGCGGATCTGACCGATGCTCAGTGGGCGCGGTTGGAGCTGTTGCTGCCTCGCGGCAAGAAGGCGGGGCGCCCGCCGAAGTGGACGAAACGACAGCTCATCGACGGGATTCGGTGGCGGACCCGGATCGGCATCCCGTGGCGGGACGTGGTCGTCGAGTACGGGCCGTGGCAGACGATATAAGGGGTGTTCCGGCGCTGGCAGCGCGCCGGGAACTGGGTTTTTATCCTCAAAACGTTGCAGGCTTTGGCCGAGGAAATTGACGCACTGGTGGCATCGCTCGGCGGCCTGGTAGCCGTCCTCGAGAATGCTGACATCGGCGACAAGCTCGAGGTCTATCGGCAACTTGGCCTGAAACCAACCTTCGACCACGCAACACGGGCGGTTGTCGCTGAAGTTCAGCCACAACCGCCCGTGGGCGTACTGATGGTGTCCGGAGGGGGACTTGAACCCCCACGCCCGATAAAGGGCACTAGCACCTCAAGCTAGCGCGTCTGCCATTCCGCCACCCGGACCGGTGGTGCTCAGCAAGGTTATCGGATGTGTCGGCTGGGACCAAATCGCCGTGCCGAGCAGGGTCTGAGCTGGGGATTCGGGTGGTTGGCGGGTGCGGGAGCCGGAGCGAATTCCGGCCCCCGTGGCGGTGTCAGCGCAGCTCTTCGAAGGTTCGCTCGAAGGCCAGCGCGCCGTGCCCGTCGGCGACCTGACGGTCGATCAGGTTCTTGATCGGCGCGATGACGTCCAGCGCTACGCCGGCGTCCCGGCTCGCTTGCACGATGCCGTCGACGGCTGCCTTCTGGAACGCGAGGTGCTGGATCTCGGCGCTGTAGTCGCCGGATTCGATGATGCGGCCGTATTCCGGGATGCTTTGCGCCATGGCGGTCAGCCAGGCCGCAGCTCGGTGTGAGAATGCCTCGACCGAGTGACCCGCCGAGGCGACCATGGCCGCGCCGTGCATGAACCCGGTGAACATCGTGTACATGTTCGCCAGCAGTGCGAAATCGTACAGCGAGGCAAGTCCGGCATCCTCGCCGAAATACTCGGCGGCGCCGAGCAATTCGAGCAGGGGCCGATTCTCGTCGAACACCGCCTGCGATCCGCTGTACAGGATCGACGAGCCCGGCTGTCCGATCATCGGCGGGATCGCCATGATGCCGCCGTCGAGGTAGTCGATGCCGTGCTCCGCGGCCCAACGGGCCAGTTCTCGGGCTTGTTCTGGCGCGGTGCTGGTCAAGTTGATCAGCTGGCGTCCGGCGAGCTGTCCGACGATCGGGTCGAGCGTCTCGTGCACCGATGCGTGGTCGAGCAGCACCGCGACGATCACTCGACCCGCCTGGACCGCCTCGGCCACCGAACCCGCACCGCCGGCACCGGCCGCGACGAGCTCGGCGTCCTTGCCGGGACTGCGGTTCCACACCGTGGTCGGGTGGCCCCCTTTGAGGAACGCCGTGGCCAGCGCCTTGCCCATCGCGCCGAGACCGAGAACTGTGACTGTGGTGTGCTCCGCCATTGCGGGTCAACTCCTTCGAAGCTGGGGGGATGAGTGGTGATCAGCGCGCTGGAATCAACCGTGCTCGCAAGCGGTTGCTCCGACAAGTACCTACTATTTCGTCGGGTACTTACCCGTAGGTGTGTGAGCAGGTAGCGAAGGGGAGCGATGAGCACGAAGAGACATGGGCCATACTTCTGCGGCATCGACGCCGCCATGGACGTCATCGGCGGCAAATGGAAAGTCCTCATCCTGTGGGAGCTGCAGGAGAACGGCGTGCGCCGCTTCGGCGAACTGCGCCGCGGCCTGCCCGGCGTGTCGGAGAAGATGCTCATCCAGCATCTGCGCGAACTCGAAGAGGACGGCATCATCACCCGAGAGGTCTTCCCCGAGATCCCACCACGCGTGGAATACCAACTCACCGAACAGGGTTCAGCCCTCAACGCCGCCCTCGAACCCATCGGCCTCTGGGGCAAAGCCCGAATCGACCGCATCGGCGCCGAACGCGTCCACCTCCCCGCCTGACGCGTCAGGCGGCGATTGGCGCCGACCCACCTCCATTGTCTATAGTTCCGAGGCGCAGTTGATCTTGTACTCACCTGCGCCACAACTGAACACATCCACCTGTCCGGGTGGCGGAATGGCAGACGCGCTAGCTTGAGGTGCTAGTGCCCTTTATCGGGCGTGGGGGTTCAAGTCCCCCTCCGGACACAAGTCGACACGAATCCTGCTGCGCTGCAATATTATTCATCATTCGTTGTCCCCTTCCCGAATTGAACCTCACAACTACTCGCTCCGAGCTACGGCTCGGACCGGCCGTCGGCACCATTCGATTGGCCGCAGCGTGGCCGGTTTCATGCGGCCATCAGCTTGTGCAGCCGGGCAGCCTCGGTGCGGTCAGGAACGGATCTGAGGCAGGCTCGTGGTTCGCGATCGTGTACCCACTTCGAATGCGAGATAGGCCAAATCCTCGATCGCAGGGGCGCGGAAAGGTCGCTTCAGCATGTGCGCTGGGGACGCAGCCTAGAACACGATATTGATGTGGGCTTCGTCTAGCCCGACTCCCTGGCTGGTGGCAGGGTTCCAGTCGTAGGTGCCTTTCCAGCGGCCGAGGTCTCCGACGATGGTTTCGATGAGTGGCGCGACGTCGGCGCGGTTAGCTGTGGTGGTGGGCAATTGAACTGTCCACGGCTGCAGTCGGCGCAATGCGAGACCAGAAGTGATCGTGCCGGCGGCTAGGTCGCTGAGCAACGCCTGGATCTGGTCGGTGTCCTCGTGGTCGGCAATCACCAAGGGGACTGATTCGTCGGCGATCATGCGGAAGGCGCGGCTCGAGTCCCGGGTGCCGGTATCGGTGAGAGGACCGTCTGTTACGGCCCGATAGTCCAGTGCCTGGCGGTTGCGCTGGACGACGTGACCGAGGGGTGTTTTCGTCTGATCGAGTGGGCTCGAATCGAGTCGTAGGTCCTTGTAGAGCTCTTTGTAGTAGCGGGCCAGAGCGAGTTGGTCGTCGAGTTCTGTGCTGGTATGACCGAAGTGTTTGAGCGTCAGCGCGCACGCTGGCCGGTATTCGGCGGGTTGGTGGCCTTCTGCCGGGTCGAAGACGATCACCAGCCCGCCCTCGGGGATTTCGCCGTTTCGGTTGGCGCGCCCGGCCGCTTGTTGTATCGAATCCGCTGGTGCCAGTGCTCGCCACACGATCGGGAACGACAGATCGACCCCGGCTTCTACGAGCTGGGTGGCGATGAGCAGAGTCGGCTTCCCGGCACGCAAACGTTGCGTCACTGTTTCGAGGACTGCGCGGCGGTGCTGGGGGCACATCCGGGTCGACAGGTGCCAGATCTCGCGGTCGCTGGAGGCGAGTTGATACAGGTGGCGGGCATCGGCGACGGAGTTGACGACGACCATCGCTTGATCCTGGGCGCGTAGTTCGTCGGCGATCTGCTGCCAGGTCGGTTGCGGGTCCAGTCGCCATTGGTAGTGGACTCTGCGGGACTGCTCGAACAGCGGCTGCGGGTCGGCGATGACCGGTGTGATGGAAACGCTGCCGCGGCTCTGTGAGGCCAGCCATGGGGACAACGCCTGGAACTCTGGCTGCGTTGCCGATGTCAGCAGAACGGTCGTGCCGAAATCTTCGGCGAGAGTGCGCAGCCCGCTCAAGATTGGTACAAGTAGCAGGGTGGGCAGCGCTTGGACTTCGTCGAGAACGATGACCGCGTTGGCCAGCCGATGCAGCTTGCGGATCCGGGAGGGTTTGCGGCCGAACATCGACTCGAACAACTGCACCGTAGTGGTCACGGTGAACGGTGCGTCCCAATTCTCTGCCGCCAACCGCGCCCACCGGTCCGCAGTACGGCCGGAGCTTAACTTCTCGTCATTGTCGGGTTCGTGGAATCGGACGCTGGAATGATGCTCGAGCACCACCGGCTGGTCATCGGTGTCGAGAAGCCGGCGATAGACCGCGGCGTTCTGTTCGGTGACGGTGATGAACGGCACCGCCACGATTACTCGTGCTTTGTTCCACCGCGCCGCATGGTGCAGAGCAAATGCGCCTTGGGCAAAGGTCTTTCCCAGTCCGGTAGGAGCCGCAAGCCGAAAGATCCCCGGCGGCAGTGCTGCCGCGTCGACGGCGGCCTCATACACCTGGGTGCGCATAAGGCTGATCTTGTCGTCGGCCGAGGTGATCCGCGCGGCTCGGCGCTGCTCGAATCTGAGGGTCAGAGCTGCCATGTCCGCGGGTGGGGCTACCCGTGGGCCGGGGTCTGCTTGCCGGTGCGCGGCGGTGTCGAGATGATCGGCATCGACCAAGGCGGAGAACACCATGCGCAACCGCATCTCCAACGACAGCTTCTCTTCGGACGTCTTCGGCGACCGTCGTGGAAACAAGCGCGGCGACAGCAGCGCGCCAGCAGCCTCGGGTATGTCGAGCAGGAACCGTGCGGTGGTCTCGGGATCCTCAGCGCCGGCTTCTTGCAGCGTTAGGCGGAGTTCTTCTGGATCAGTGAGGCCACCGTGGTGTCCGAGTACGGCCATGGCGGCCAAACCTGCGGGACCTTGCCCGTTCTGCCCGAACACCAACCGTGTGCCGAGTTGCTTGTGCGGGACTCCCACTCGGTTATCGGTGCCCTCGACTCGCAGCAACCCGGTTTGCCATGCGCATGAGGCCTTGCCGGCGTCATGGAACAACCCGAGTAGGTAGGCCAGCTCGCCACAGCCGAACTCTGAAGCGAAGCGTGCAGCCCACCGTGCCGTGGAACGACAATGATCGGAAAGTCCGTGACGCGGCCCTAACGCGGTGTGGCCGTGGGCATCTACGATTCGGCGTGCGCTGTGTGCCCAAAGATCCACCGCCTCAACCTATCCTGAGCCTCTGACATCGAACCTCAACCGCGCCTGCCGGTGGGTTGGCGATCCGATAGTTAGGAACCTGTAGTGCGACCTGAATCCCAGGACCGTTCCGAAGTCGCGAGCTGGCTTTATCTTGTCCGCGACTGTCTGATACTGCGGAATCTCGGTACCCTTCATGGGGAATGCGCTGGTAATCCAGCCTGGCGCCGAGCTCCCGAGCTGGGCGAGAATCTCAACTCCTTCGAGCTTGTTGGCCAGCGATCCGGTCAACCTGGCGCCGAGCTCCCGAGCTGGGCGAGAATCTCAACGGCTCGTGGTCAGCTGCGAAGACTGCAGACAGGACCACTGGCGCCGAGCTCCCGAGCTGGGCGAGAATCTCAACCCCGCGAATGGCTCTTGCGAGTGCGCGAGCAGGACTGGCGCCGAGCTCCCGAGCTGGGCGAGAATCTCAACTGCTCGGTCAGCTCGTCGGTGTCGCGGTAGCTGAGGACTGGCGCCGAGCTCCCGAGCTGGGCGAGAATCTCAACTTCTCGCCCGCATCCATCATCTCGCCGCCGAATCCTGGCGCCGAGCTCCCGAGCTGGGCGAGAATCTCAACATTCCACTGTCGCCCGCGAAGCGCGGCCGGTCGCCTGGCGCCGAGCTCCCGAGCTGGGCGAGAATCTCAACTCCGGATACGCCGAATTCCACCAGTCCCCGGTCAACTGGCGCCGAGCTCCCGAGCTGGGCGAGAATCTCAACCCTTGAAGCCGCGAACCAAGATCCCGCTCACCGAACTGGCGCCGAGCTCCCGAGCTGGGCGAGAATCTCAACTCGTTTGACCGGTTCCGCCTTGTCTGGAATCCACCTGGCGCCGAGCTCCCGAGCTCGGCGAGAATCTCAACAGGCGCGCTGGTCCGCAACATCGCTTCGGTGAGCTGGCGCCGAGCTCCCGAGCTCGGCGAGAATCTCAACACTCTCACCGCCATCGAGGACGACGCCCCGCCCGACTGGCGCCGAGCTCCCGAGCTCGGCGAGAATCTCAACTCGGCATGCCGGGCGCCGGCGTCGTAGCCGCCGCTGGCGCCGAGCTCCCGAGCTGGGCGAGAATCTCAACTGGGGCGGAGAGATGCCGACGGCGTATATCAGCACTGGCGCCGAGCTCCCCAGCTCGGCGAGAATCTCAACCTGTTCCTATACATCCTGGCCCAAGCATCGGATAGTCGCGTTTCGGTGCTTGGGCCAAGTGTCCCCGGCGGGTTTGTTGCGATCAAGCGGAATCTGTTGGTAGTCAATGCAATTGGAACCGACCGGTCGACCATTGTCTCGAAGGTTGCAGCCCGGTAGCGTGCGTCCGGCATCCGTGTCATAGCAACAGGAATCCGAGTGTTCGCGATGACCGAGGGTGAAGTAGCGAACTCCGAATCTGGCTGCGGAAATCGTGGGAAAGGGTTTGGCGGTTCGCGTCACGACTGTCGTTGCTTGTCCTTGTCAAGGTGTTGGTGACAGCAGCAGGGAAAGCGATAGACCGCTGGCTGTTGTGACTGGTCTTACTTGTCGGTGGGGCGGTGCATGATGCTGCGCAACAGTCGTTCGTCCCGTGGAATCACATGGGATGACTTGGAAATCAACAGATTACGAGGAAGGGGGCGGGGTGCCTGCGGTGGTGCAAGTTCAAGCGCCGGCAGCGTTGTTCACGCAGCCGGGGTTGAGTGCGGAGCGGATGACCTACCTGGTGATGACGCCGTCGGCGGCGGTGGGGGTGCTTTCGAGCATCTTCTGGAAGCCTGAGATCCGGTATCGGGTCGAGCGGATCGAGGTGTTGAGACCGATTCGAACGTTCACTCTGCGACGGAACGAGACGACGGATCTGGTGTCGTTGGCCGATGCGGTCGGTGGAGTCAGGACGGTGGACACGGTGTCGAACCGTGTCCAACGAAATGCGTTGTGCCTGAAGGACGTTGCCTATCGGATCTACGCGCACATCGATGTTCTTCCACACGCGACCAAACCCGCGGCAGCCTATCTCTCCCAGTTCGAGCGGCGAGTGGAGCGCGGGCAGTGCTTCAACCAGCCTTACCTGGGGACGCGGGAGTTTCCCGCCTCGTTCGGGCCTGCAGACGACGCACCGTTGTCGCCGGTGTCGGCGGATCTGGGGATGATGCTGCACAGCATCGACTACACGACCAATCCGCGTAGATCGCGCTGGTTTCATGCCGAACTGAAGAACGGGGTGCTGCGTGTCGGCGAGCCCGAGCTCGTGGAGGCGTGAATGTTGCTGCGGCGGTTGACAACCTATGCGCGGGAAAACTATCACGGTGCACCGGCGTTTCATCGTGACCGCGAGTTCCGCTGGAAACTCGACATCTCGATCGCCAACGGTGAGATCTCGGCAATCCCGAGGTTCACAGCGCTGAGAGATCCTGATCGTCCGAAACGCGGTGTAGTGCACACCGTTCCAGCATCCACTCGAACCGTAGGTATCTCGCCGAACTTGGCTGCCGATGACGCCCAATATGTCCTGGGCTGGGGTGATGACTCCGTAGCCGAGGCTCGGGTTGCCGAATGTCATCGAGCGTTCGTGCAATTGATCACCGACTGGGCAAATACCGTTCCGGTGGAACAGGACCCAGTCCCTCACCTGTTGGCGCAGTCGTATCGATCGGGGCTGCTGAGTGAGGTCGTTCGGCCGGAGGAACTGCGTGCCAAGGACGGTGTGGTCATCGCGATCGACGGAGACTACGCCTACACCAGCTCCAGCGCAGCCGAGTTCTGGCGGGAGCGGGTCGGCGCGACGAAGGGCAGCGGACGCACGGGAACCTGCATGATCTGTACCCGGAATCGCGAGTTGGCCAACACTATTCCGGGAAAAGTGTCCGCCACCTTGGTGCCGGGTGCCTCCAACGACGCGGCTCTGGTCAGTATCAACGAGCGGGTGTTCGGCTACGACCTGGTTGCGCAGCTGACGCACACCCCGATCTGCCTGTCGTGTGCTGATGAGTTGATGGTGGGCCTGACCGGAGTGCTGTCCTCGCAGCACACCCTCACCTATGCCGGGCAGGACACCAGGCTGGCGTGGTGGGTGACCGACACCGACGAACTCGACCACATGAACCTGATCCTGGACCCCAGCCCTGCCGAGGTCGATGCCTTCTTCTCCTCGGTCACCGCGGCCAAACACCGCCAGAAGCGGCTCGAGGGCCGATTCTGCTGGTTGGCTGTCGGTGGCAACGTCGCCAGGATCATGGTCCGCGATTGGGTCGATATCGCGTTGGCGTGCGACGACGAAGACTCCATCGATCACGACAGCAACGTGCTGGCCTGGTTTCGCGACCACAAGAACACTCCGCGGCGAACCGAAGCCGTGACGTTGCGCGATGGGCGGCAACTACCGGCCGGAAAATGGTTCCACAGCCCCGCCGCGCTCGCGGCCTGCCTCGGACGCTGGGACGCCACCGCGCGGACGTACCGGCCGTTCGGGGCGAAGAACGCCGACAGACCCGACCGGGCCCTGCAGCAGTTGATGAGGGTCGCGGTCCTCGACGAACCACTGCCGGCCGCGCTCAACGCGCACCTGATTCACCGTATCCGCAGCGACGGCTACATCGATGACCGGCGGGCATCGCTGGCACGTCTGGCATTGACCCGCCTACCGAACCGGTGCAAGGACAACATGATTCCCTCAGAACTCGACGAAGAATATCGCGACCGCGCCTATCTGTCCGGACGGCTTTTCGCGCTACTGGAACAAACCCAGCACGCCGCACACAGGCGCGCCGTCCGCGAGTCCGCAGGAACAGTCGGGGGCAGCGGCGAAAGCTCTGCCCAAGAAAACGCGAAACAAGCTGACCGCCCGCGCACCGAAGTAGCGGTGAACAGTACTTTCGGAGACCGTTTCCGGCGCCGCGCGGTCGACACTCCGCGTCCAGTGCTGGTGCAGGGGTGGAAAGAATCAGCCGCCTGGCTGACCAAGATTCGCCGTCGCGACGGGGTCGGTCTGGCGAAGTGGCATGCCGACCGGATCGGTGCGGTCTACGAGCTGATCAACGCACAGGACGGTGGTCTTCCGGTACGCAACAACCTGCGCCAGCAAGACCAATTCATCCTTGGCTACCAGCACCAACACGCCCACCGGACCGCAACGGTCATCGCCGTCGAGGCTTAATCCTTCTTCTTCTTTCTTCGAAAGGTTCGCCCGTATGAACGCAACCACCGCTCACCTCGACCCGCACGTCCGCCACGACATGGTTTTTCTGTTCGACGTCACCGACGGCAACCCCAACGGCGACCCCGACGCAGGCAACCAGCCGCGTGTGGACCTCGATTCCGGACACGGTCTGGTCACCGACGTCGCGGTGAAACGCAAGATCCGTGACACTCTCGCCCTGGCCGCCCAGGGCAACCCCCGCTACGGGATTTTCGTTCAAGCCGGCCACGCTCTGAACACTCGCCTCACCGAATCGCTGACAGCTAATGGGATAGAGGTCAGCTCGAAGAACAGCAAAGACAAGAAGCCCGCCAAAGGCAATCGGATCCCTGCCGAACAAGCAGCTATCGCCCGAGCTTGGCTGTGCGACAGATATGTCGACATCCGGCTCTTCGGTGCGGTGCTGTCCACCGGTGACACCAATGCCCTCGGAAGTATCCGCGGCCCACTGCAATTCGGCATGGCTCGCTCGATCGACCCGATCGTCCCCGTCGAGCACGCCATCACCCGCGTCACCCAAACCCGCCAAGCTGACATCGATCTGGGCGAGTCCACCGAGATGGGCTCGAAATGGACCGTCCCCTACGGCCTCTACAAGGCCGAAATCACCTACTCCGCCGCCCGAGGCGTACAAACAGGCGTCGACACCAAAGATTTCGAACTGCTCTACCAAGTCCTGGAAATGATGTTCGACCACGACAGCTCCGCAACCCGCGGCCGGATGACTGCTCGCGGGCTGCATGTCTTCAGCCACGACAACACTTTCGGCAACGCACCCGCCCACAAACTGCTCGAACGAGTCCACGTCCACACGGCGCGGAGCTCGAGCGATCGCGGCACCGAGGACTGGAGTCCCAGGAAGTTCGCCGACTACCAGATCTCGGTCGACACCGCTGCACTCCCTGCGGGTGTCGCCTACACCGAGGTGTTCAACTGACCAGCGGCCCCACCCCTGTCGTGCTCGAAGACCGTTGGAGTGTGCCGATCTCGGCGATCGAGCACTACGCATACTGTCCGCGCCAGGCAGTGTTGATCTGGCAAGAAGCGTATTTCGAATCGAATGCCGATACTGTGCGCGGTGACATTGCCCACGAGGCCGTGGACCGCGGCGGAGCACTGACCGGTCGTGCAGGGGCTCGGGTGTGGAGGTCGCTTCCGGTCCACAGTGAAACCCTCGCTATCCACGGTGTCTGTGACACCGTGCATCGAACCCGCGATGGCTTGGTTCCGGTGGAACACAAATCCGGCCGTTACCGTCCCGGCGGTCCAGCGGATCTGCAAGTGGCCGCACAAGTGCTATGCCTTCGGGAGATGTTCGCTCAACCGATTCCCCACGGAGAGCTATTTATCGGTCGTGACCGTCGCCGCTACACCGTCACCGTCGACGATGACCTCGCCGCGGCGGTCAGGGCGATAACCGGTCAACTGCGTCGCCGCATAGCCGCTGCTGTTCTACCTCCGCCAGTCCACGACTCACGATGCACCCGCTGCTCACTGCGGCCAGGCTGTGTGCCTGAATCGGTCCGGCACACCACGATCGACCTGTTCACCCCTCGTCCAGTCCGAGACTGCCAATGACAGAGCTATTGAAGACCCTCTACGTCACCACACCGGCACCAGCCTTCACCTCGACGGAGATGCGTTGCGGGTCCACCATCCCGACCGTCCCGGACGCCATCTTCTACCCCTGATCCGCCTCGGAGACATCGTCGCTTTCAACGGAGTCACCGTGACCGACGATCTCATGCATCGCTGCGCTGCAGACGGGCGTGGGATCACGTGGCTCACACGCAACGGCCGCTTCCTCGCCCGCGTCGGCGGGCCACACAGCGGGAACCCACACCTGCGGATTCAGCAATTCCGTGCCCATGGCGACCCGGACCGCCAGCTCGGCCTCGCCCAGTCGATGGTCGCGGGCAAGCTACACAACTACCGCCAGTTACTGCTGCGGTCCGCTCGCGACTTGCCAGCCGAACGGCAATCGGTTGTCCGTGAGGTCGCCGAACAACATGCCGTCGCGCTCAATGCTTTGAGCACCGTCACAACCATGGATCAAGCCAGGGGGATCGAGGGCTCCGCAGCTCGCGCTTACTTTCAAGCTCTACCCGCTGTGGCGCCGAGCGTGGGAGCCGGACGCCACCGACGACCCCCGACCGACGTGTTCAATTGTCTGCTGTCCTTCGGATACGGGATGCTGCGCACTGCCGTCCACGGTGCCATTGAACAGGTCGGGCTCGACCCCTATCTCGGATACCTACATGGGATCCGACCAGCTAAACCCGCCCTTGCTTTGGACTTGATGGAAGAGTTTCGCCCGTTGCTGGTCGACCGGCTGGTATTGACGCAACTCAATCGTTCCCAAATCAAGCCATCGCATACCGAAACCCTGCCGACCGGACAGGTACAGCTCACCGACGACGGCCGCAAATTCTTCCTCGAGCAGTGGTCGAGCTCGCGCGAGCGTTCCTGGCCACACGCCTACCTCGATCGCGAAGTCCCCGCCGGCCTGCTTCCCTTGATCCAAGCACGGATACTGGCGCGCCACCTGCGTGGTGACACCAGAACTTACATCCCCTGGACGGTGTCGTGATGGAGCTGCTCATCACCTACGATGTAGAAACCGTGGCACCTGCTGGGGCGCAACGGCTTCGACGTGTCGCCAAGATCTGCGAAGGCTACGGCCACCGCGTCCAGAAATCGGTTTTCGAAGTCACCTGCACCCCAGTGACACGACCGCGGTTGCTGGCTGAGCTTGCCCGCGTTATCGACCACGACCGCGACAGTATCCGCATCTACCCCCTCGACAGCGGATCCTTCGAAACAGCAAGCCACCTCGGCGCCTCACCGATCCCGCCACACAACACACCCCTCGTGCTGTAGTCGAACGCGGTTAGGAACCCCTAGTGCGACCGCAACTGCAGGAACGTTCCGAAGGGCCGAGCTGCGCAAATAGTGCGCCGTCTCCTGCTAACCGTTTTGGATCAACTGCCGTTCCAGACGAGTATGCAGGTAACACAGCGTGGCGCCGAGCCTCCGGGCTCGGCGAGAATCTCAACGCCGTCCACGGTCAAGATGCGGCGGTACCGCATGGGTGGCGCCGAGCCTCCGGGCTCGGCGAGAATCTCAACCTCAGCTTGGAGACGACGACCTTGAAGCGGTCGCCGGTGGCGCCGAGCCTCCGGGCTCGGCGAGAATCTCAACTTCGATGAGGGAGATGGCGTAGAGCCGCCACACGTGTGGCGCCGAGCCTCCGGGCTCGGCGAGAATCTCAACTGCCACTGGCCGTACTCGACCGGGTGCACCGTCAGGTGGCGCCGAGCCTCCGGGCTCGGCGAGAATCTCAACAGCTCGACGCGGACCGTCGCGCGGAACAGCGGCAGTGGCGCCGAGCCTCCGGGCTCGGCGAGAATCTCAACACCACGATGCGCTCACCGCGTGCGCCGGCGGGGTGTGGCGCCGAGCCTCCGGGCTCGGCGAGAATCTCAACTCGCGCCCTGCCTCCCGGACGCGCTCGCTCAGGTGGCGCCGAGCCTCCGGGCTCGGCGAGAATCTCAAAACGGCCTGTTGCGCGTCGATATGCCGCTCCAGGAGTGGCGCCGAGCCTCCGGGCTCGGCGAGAATCTCAACCCCAGCGTGACGATGGTGACGCAGCCGTCCTGGCGTGGCGCCGAGCCTCCGGGCTCGGCGAGGATCTCAACCTCAGCGGCCCGGACCCAAGCAGCGGCCGCCTGCTTGTGGCGCCGAGCCTCCGGGCTCGGCGAGAATCTCAACGGGATCGTCGGGGATTCGAGATCAACCACTTCGCGGTGGCGCCGAGCCTCCGGGCTCGGCGAGAATCTCAACGCGTTGCGCCGATACGTCACCAGGTGCGGCACATGTGGCGCCGAGCCTCCGGGCTCGGCGAGGATCTCAACAACCTCAACCAGATCGTGTACGGCCGGCTGTTTCGTGTGGCGCCGAGCCTCCGGGCCCGGCGAGGATCTCAACGCTACCTCGCGGCTCGACCGGGCCGACCTGCTCGCGTGGCGCCGAGCCTCCGGGCTCGGCGAGGATCTCAACATTGCGGGTGCGGTCGGTGGCGGTGTGGCCGGCGGTGGCGCCGAGCCTCCGGGCTCGGCGAGGATCTCGACTGGACAAGCCCCGCCCTCCACAGCGGCAGGGGATGGTGGCTCCGAGCTTTCGGCTCAGCAAGAACTTCAGCATTACCGTCACCGAACATCACCGATATCGACGAACGAGCGCCATATCAACGTCGGCGGCGGACTGATACCCGTACGACTGCGGCCGTAACCATTAGCTGCTCTAGCAGTCAATGTGGAATCGTGTCCGCTGGTGGATTGCATGTGCGTAATGGTCGATACCCCCTCCGGACACATCCAATATGCCCACGGGCGGTTGTAGCTGAACTTCGGCCACAACCGCCCGTGTTGCGTGGTCGAAGGTTGGTTTCAGGCCAAGTTGCCGATAGACCTCGAGCTTGTCGCCTATGTCGGCCTTCTCGAGGACGGTTGCCAGGCCGCCGAGCGATGCCACCAGTGCGTCAATTTCCTTGGCGTCCAGGCGACGATAGCTTTTTCGATTTGCTCTCCAGCGCGGCGATCTGCGCGACGACTGATTCACGCTGCTGCCGGACCTCGCGGATCCACCCAGTGACCAGCACAGGATCGGCTCCGGCTTCCAGGGCTGCCCGGTGGCGTCGAAGCTTCTGATCATATTCAGCCAACGACTTGCGGGCGGCGTCGAGCACCAACCCGGTATCGGGAATATCTGCTGCTGCCAGCAACGTCAACGAGTGCTCGATCTGGTCGGGATGAAACACCTCCTGCAACCATGCATCCACTGGTCTGGTCAGCTGATCTTCGCGTAGATATACCGACGGCGGGTGGTCGATCCGATTGGCCAAGGCGTACTCGGACGGATACCGGCACCGGTAGTGGGCTCTGCCGTGATTCCACGTGCCCTGCGTTCTCCGCTGGCATGGCTCGTGAAAAAGCAAGCCCTTGAACGCATAAGGGTGCTTCTGCCGGACAGTAAGGGTGCCCCTCCGAGCTGGGACCCCTCGAAGCGAGTCGAGCTCGGACCTGTTCGAACATGTCCTTGCCGATCAGCGAGTCATGCGCTTTGTCATCGGAGAATCCCCAGTCGGACTTGGCATTCGGGACTGCCCCGAGGTCGACTTCGGCGACGAGCAACGGCGCATCAGCGCACGCCCCCACCATGTGTGGTGCGTCACGCGCCGTTGACCTGAAGTGAGCTAGAGGTTACAGAGTGGCGTCATGAGCAACGAAGTAGTCACCGTGACCGGACAGACCCCCGACGATCTCGACATCGAACTCGTCGCCATCCGCGCCGTTGTCGATGCGGTCGAGCGCGCCCAGGCCAACGAACTGGTCGCCGAATTCACCGCGCTCTTCCGTGCCGATGCGATCTGGACCACCGGCGACGGCCGCCGCCTCTTCGGCCGCCCGGCCATCGCCGAGTTCACCGCCCAGGTATTGCCCGGTGCCGCCGCACGAGGCAGGGCGACATATGAGGTCGAGCACGTGCTTTTCCTGCGGCCGGATGTCGCCGCGGTGAAGGTCCGGCAGAGCGGTTTCACCCTCGACGGCGAGCTGTGGGGTCGGGGGACACCGATGTATGTGATGACCAAAGAGGACGGCGCCTGGATGCTGACTGCCAATCAGAACACTGCTGTTGCGACGGACTGACTTCCTGGGAACCGAGTGGGACCAGCCGGTACCGACAGGATAGCCTCCACCAACAACCCGGATCCGGACGATTTGTAGGGTCTCGAGTCCACGCCCACGGGGCCGTGACCTGTGGCTGCTGAGGTTGTTTCACGGGATGGCCACCGTTCTGAGCCGCAGCGCCTCTGGTCCGCCAGCCACCGCGTCATGGCCGCTTCGCTCAGCGCGCACAGCGGCACTATGGTGCGTTCGTAAAGTTCTCTGATACGGAAGCTGCTGATGTATCCAGGTGTGCGGTTGATCGAGGAGATGGCTGGCCGGTTCCCTGTCGTGGAGGAGTCCCTGGCGTGCCATCTCGAGAACAACTTCGAGGAGTCGCTGCCGCATGTATTCCTGTGGGATCTCATCGGAGAGATCGTCGCAGCCCAACTCGGCGACGCTGACTGGCTGTCGATCTGGGGGCCGGTGCTGGACTTTCTGGAGATCCGGTCAATATGCTGCAACCTCGAGGACAACGAGGTCATCGATTTCTCATTCCTGCAAAGCCTGCCGAATCCTGGCCAACCGGGCTACGCCATCATCGACCATCTCGGGCCCTCGCTCGCGGAGCGATTCGCGCATGTCCGCCCGGACGGCTGAGCCGCATGTCATCGACTCGGCGTGTGCGTGTGTTCGCAGACCGCGGCTCCGGCCGGCGGAGCGGAACTGTAACGGCATTTCCGGACGCGGACCTGAACGGCACGTGGCCGGTTCCCGACCTCAACGGCCAGGCATTCTTCAGCCATCTCAATATCCATCTTACGGAAACGCCGCTCGTCAACGATCAGGAAGTCGCGACCGCCGCACGTCAGCAACTGGACAAAGTCATTGCGGCCCTTCGCAAATGACAAGCCACTTCCCAAGCTGATCGGGATGCGATAGCGGCCGAGCTGAATCGCGCTGTCCCGAAGGCCGATTCTGATTCTCGTGAGAATTGTTCGGAAGAGGCGTTGCCGCGTCTTGAAGATCAGGTGAATTGATCCGGATATGACACAGCAGCCACCGGGACACCAGCCGTATGGCCCGCCTGGCCACCACCCGTTCCAGGGGGCGACGCCGAATTCGGTTCCGCCACAGCCCTACCCAGTTCGTGGCCTACCACATGGAACCCAATATCCTCACCCCGTCCCTGGCGGTGCCAACGGTCGCTACCAGCCACCGCGGCCCCCGATTAGTGCGCCAGCCGTCATCGCGGTGGTCGTCGCGGTGATAACCCTGGTTGTGGGCGCTGTGGTGATCGTGGCGACCAACCAGGACGGCGACGGCCGGCGGGCAGCCTCGCCGGAGACGAGCAACTCCAGTACCTTTTCGACTCCGTCCAAACCGGCGACCCTTCAGCTGCGTCCGGGCCCGATCGAAGCACTCGGTGACCATCCCCTGCTCAATGACACCGCTGCCGGATTGCGAAACTTCAGTTGCGACTGGCTGCCGTGGGGGACAAGCAGAGAAGCTGTCACCCGCTTCCTCGACCGCGCCGCTCTGTGTATGGATCAGTCATGGCGACATGCGTTGACCGACAAAAAGATCGCGTTCTCCAGCCCGAATCTGAGCGTGCCCGCGACCGCGGCGTCGGCCACGGGACCTTGCATCAACGGAGATGAATCGAATTGGGCCGCCTTCTACTGCTCGGCTAACAACACCATCTACATGCCGATGGATACGATCCAGATACAACGCTACGGAAACGACGCCACTATTTACCTGGCCCTCCTCGCGCACGAATACGGACACCACATCCAAGCCATTTCCGGAATCAGCATAAAGGCGCACAAGGACATGAGCAGTGCCGGTTCCGATAGCGCCGCGGGCCTGGAACTGTCCCGCCGCCTCGAGTTGCAAGCCCAATGCTTCGCGGGCATGTTCCTCGGCGCCACCCAACACACCGGCGCTATCGCCGCCGATGCCGGGTGGCGCGCCATCAAAGACAGCTACAGCCGCGGCGCCCACCCTGGCCAGGCCCGCGATCACGGATCACCCCAGAACTACGGCTGGTGGGCCGAACATGGGTACACGACCAACCGCCTCGCCGAATGCAACACCTGGAATGCAGCGCCCGCCTCAGTCTCATAAGCCTGCGCGGGACCGGCACGAGGACGAGAACCGGCGTGACCGCTCGGCGATCACCGGGCACTTCCTCAAGCCCGATACCAACCGCCGCCACACCGACACCACCGTCACCGAGAACGGGTAGCCCCCGGGCTTCTGCGGGCCCGCTACGAGCAGGGCCCAGGCAACGGCCTTCGTGTTGCGCGGACTGGATGTCGACGGGCGCTATGGCGTCCGGGAGCTGGATGGGGCAATTGGTCACGCTGGTCTGGGTGCGCAGGAACGCCGCCAGCAGCGAATACACCGTCGTGTGGTCGGGTGGGGAGTCCGCGTCACGGCAGCACTCCCCGGGCAAGAACTACGATCCTGATGTGATCGACAAGTATGAGGAATTCGGCCCATGGTGGCGCCAGCAGAATGGGTTGCCGCCACGATGAGGACGCTCGATGTCGCGGGCCACGGGGTTGCCGCTGTCGGCGAAGACGCCGCGGACGCCGCGTATCCCGTTGCCCAGACCCTCACGGCCACCCAGTCCGCAACCACCGGATACGAAGCGGTTGGGAATGTCCGTATTTTGGTTGAGGTGCTGCGTCGCCACGGCGGCATCGCACCCAGGGCACTGCTAGGCGCCGAGTTCATCGCGGGGAACGGACCGAGCACGCTGATAGAAGTCGGAGTTGCATCCTTCGGCATGCTCGAGAGCGACGACCAGCCAACGTGCCGGAGCCGCCTGTGGAACCGTCCATTTGTCTCGGGTCTGCCAACAGAGTTGGCGAGCGCTGTTCTGCGCGGCCTGACAGCTCGACCTCATATAGTGCTGCCACCCGGCGTACTTCGGGTAGACCGTGCGGGGTTCGATGTCATGAACTCTTCGGAAAAGATCTTTACCCAAACGGCGGCACTTTTGAGCCTCGCTATCTCGGCGAAGCTACGCGGCGACGACCCCGAGCCTGGGCTCCGGGCCGCTATCGAGAGCTGGTAACTCCGGCTGACTCCCGCAGTACGCCTGGGCCTCGACGGCGCAGTCCTCCGAACCGGTCGCGCGGCGGTGGGCAAGCTCGCTTGCTTTTTCGCCTCGGCGGCCAACCGGATCGAACGCGTGTAACGAGTCCGGAATTTTCGTTGGATGTGAACAGCTATCAGATCGGAACGGAAGCGGAACTGTGAAAAGCCCCGTCATGTATTCAGCAGCGCTCGGAGCGCTGCTCGGTGCGGTATTCAGCGGCGTCTTCTGGTGGCTGATCGTCGGCGGAACCGGAACGACATCACTGACCTGTGCGACGATCGATCCACAAATGACCGAGACGGTCGAAGTCGCGACGGCGTATGAGCCGTGGACGGTCTCCATCGGGCTAGTTGTTGTCGGAGCGCTCGTCGGATCGGTAGTCGGACTGTTTGTGAGAGCAGCTAGCTATCGCGGAGCGGAGGCTTCGTAGCGCGGTAACTCTTGCCAATCGATAACGGCCAGTTAGGAATTGGTGTGCACCCGCCGAACCCCCACCTACGCCAATTGGCATCCCGCTTGGTCCAAGTAGGCCGTGAAGCTGAGGATGGCGAAGACGGTCACCAGGAAAATTACGTCTTTTCGGGTGGTAGCAGGCTCGTCAGCGTCGTCGTGACGTGTCCCATCGGGCTGATCGTCCATAGGGTTGACAGTAATTCCGGGGGAGTCCGGGTGGGGGATTCCATCGGTACGCCGCGCATCGCGCCGGTGAACTTTCGACCCTGGCCGGTTGGGTGCGGTGCCCGCTCCGGACGGGAGCGGGCACGCGCGCGGTAGCTCAGTCCTCGTCCTCGACCCAGTCGAAGGTCTTGGTGACGGCCTTTTTCCAGTTGCGGTATTCGCGGGCGCGGCGGTCTTCGTCCATGGCGGGGGTCCAGCGCTTGTCTTCGGCCCAGTTCTGCCGGATGGCGTCTTCGGATTCCCAGAATCCGACGGCGAGTCCGGCGGCGTAGGCGGCGCCGAGGGCGGTGGTTTCGGCGACGACGGGGCGGATGACCTCGACGCCGAGGATGTCGGCTTGGAACTGCATCAGCAGTTCGTTGACCACCATGCCGCCGTCGACTTTGAGAGCGGTCAGGGCGACGCCGGAGTCGGCGTTCATGGCGTCGATGACTTCGCGGGTTTGGAAGGCGGTGGCTTCCAGGACCGCGCGGGCGAGGTGGCCCTTGTTCACGAATCGGGTGAGGCCGACGATGCCGCCGCGGGCGTCGGATCGCCAGTACGGTGCGAATAGTCCGGAGAAGGCGGGCACGAAGTAGGCGCCGCCGTTGTCTTCGACGCTGCGGGCGTGCTCTTCGATCTCGGCGGCGGTGGCAATCATGCCGAGGTTGTCGCGCAGCCACTGCACCAGCGAGCCGGTGACCGCGATGGAGCCTTCGAGGGCGTAGACCGGTTTGGCGTCACCGATCTTGTAGCAGACGGTGGTGAGAAGTCCGTTCTGCGACAGCACCTTGTCGGTTCCGGTGTTGAGGAGCACGAAATTGCCGGTGCCGTAAGTGTTTTTGGCTTCGCCGGGGGACAGGCAGGCTTGGCCGAAGGTGGCGGCCTGCTGGTCGCCGAGGATGCCGGCGATGGGGACACCGGCGAGGGCGCCGCGCGCCCGCACCTGGCCGTATACCTCGGAGGAGGAGTAGATGCGGGGGAGCATCGACAGCGGCACACCCATTTCGGCCGCGATGTCGGCGTCCCATTGCAGGGTGTCGAGATCCATCAGCAGGGTGCGGGAGGCGTTGGTGGGATCGGTTCCATGCACGCCGCCGTCGACTCCGCCGGTCATGTTCCACAGGATCCAAGTGTCCATGTTGCCGAATGCCAGTTCGCCGGCTTCGGCTCGCGCGCGGGCGCCTTCGACGTTGTCGAGGATCCATTTGATCTTCGGGCCGGAGAAGTAGGTGGCCAGCGGCAATCCGGTCTTGTCCCGGTAGCGTTCCTGGCCGCCGCCGAGCCGGCCGAGTTCTTCGGCGATCCGATCGGTGCGGGTGTCCTGCCAGACGATGGCGTTGTAGACGGGTTCGCCGGTGGCGCGGTCCCAGACGACGGTGGTTTCGCGCTGGTTGGTGATGCCGACGGCGGCGATATCGGCGGCGGTCAGATCGCCTTTGGCGAGGGCTCCCGCGACGACGGCGCGGGTGTTCTCCCAGATTTCGGCCGGGTCGTGTTCCACCCATCCGGCGCGCGGGAAGATTTGGGCGTGTTCGCGCTGGTCGACCGCGACGACCGTGCCCGCGTGATCGAAGATCATGGCGCGGGTCGAGGTGGTGCCCTGGTCGATCGCTGCGACGTATCGTGACATCCGGTGGTGCTCCTTCGAACGGGTGGAAAGCTGTTGCTGCTGAGTATGTTCGGTGCTCAGAAGATGAGCTGCGAAACCAGTCCGGCGGCGATGCCGCCGAGTGCGGGGCCCAGGACCGGCACCCAGGCGTAGGCCCAGTCGCTGGAGTCCTTGGTCTCCTCGGCGGTGGGGGCCGCGGCGGCACCCAGGCTGGGTGAGTGGGCGACAGCGGCGGCGGTGTGCCGCATCGGCAGCACGGCGTGCGCGATGCGCGGGCCGAGGTCGCGGGCGGGGTTGATGGCGTAGCCGGTGGGGCCGCCGAGTGAGGCGCCGATGCCGACGACCAGCAGAGCCGCGGCGAGCGGGCCCAGGCCCGACGGTGTCTTACCGAGCGACACGATCACCAGGACGAGGACGAAGGTGGCGATGAACTCGGTGGCCAGGTTCCAGCGGTAGTCCCGGATTTCCGGGCCGGTGGCGAAGACGGCCAGCTTTTTGCCCGCGTCGGGTTCGGCGTCGAAGTGCTTCTTGTAGGTCAGGTAGGTGGCGCAGGCGCCGAGGAACGCGCCGAGGAATTGACCGGCCAGATAGACCAGGGTGGCTCCGAAGCTGACCGCGACCCCCGGCGCGTATTCGTCGGCTCCGCTGCTCGCGATGCCCAGGGTGACCGCCGGGTTGAGGTGACCACCGGACTTGAAGGCGATGTAGACGCCGGCCATGACGCCGAAACCCCACCCGATATTGATGAGGAGCCAGCCCCCGTCGAAGCCTTTGGATTTCGCCAGCAGCACGTTGGCCACCACGCCGCCGCCGAGGAGCAGCAGCACCGCGGTTCCGGCCAGTTCGCTGACGAATACGGTTGCGAGACTCACGTTGTCTCCATTCATTTTTCGAGGGTCGAAAGTGCGCGGGACGTTACGGTCGGGTTTCGAGGGCGGCAACGACGTGCGTTCGACATTGCCGAACGCCCGCCGTGGCGGGGGCACTGGACGGTCGGTACGCTGCGGCTCACTATGACTCAGATCACATTCGCGAAGCCGCAGGTCACGCGGGTGACGCCGGGTGGGCGGGGAAAGCCGAAACCGAGTTCGACATTGTCGTACTGCTTCGATGAAATACGTTGTCCGCTATGCCAGGCCCAGTGCAATCGATCGAACGAGCCGGCGCGATTCTGCGCCTGCTCGCCCGCGGCTCCGGCCGCCTCGGAGTCGCCGAAATCGCCAGTACGCTCGATCTCGCGAAGGGCACCGCGCACGGGATCCTGCGCACGCTGCAGGCGATCGGTTTCGTCGAGCAGGAGCAAGCCGGTGGTAAATACCGGCTCGGCGCCGCGCTGCTGCACTTGGGCACCAGCTATCTCGATGCCAATGAGCTGCGCTCACGGGCGATCAACTGGGCCGATGCCCTCGCCGCCCGCAGTGGCGCGGCCGTGCGGATCGGTACGCCCGCCGACGGCCAACTGCTGGTGGTGCACCACGTCTTCCGGCCGGACGACACTCCGCAAACCCTCGATATCGGCGCGTTGCTGCCGTTGCATGCCACCGCGCTCGGCCGGGTTCTGCTCGCCTACGACAGCGATCTGGCGTTGCGAGTGCGTACCGCCGGATTGCCCGCCTTCACCCGCCGCACCTGCACCGATCCGGCATTGCTCAGCGCATCGCTGGCCGAGGTCCGCGAGCACGGCTGGGCGGGCGAATACGGGGAGCTGGTCCCTGGCGAAGCGGGCATCGCCGCCCCGATCCGCGCGCACGGCGGCCTCGTGGTCGGGGCCATCGGTATCGCCGGAGCCGCCGAGCGACTCTTTCCGAGCGTGCGGCGACCGGATCCGACACTGCTCGGGTACGTGCGGGACGCGGCTCGCGCGGTTTCCCGAGACCTGGTCGCGGTCAAGTAGTCCGGGGGCAACTGCCGCTCCCGGTGCGTTCCACCTATCGGGAGGCGCACGATGCAGCGCTATGTGATGGCCATCGATCAAGGCACCACCTCCACCCGCTGCATCGTGTTCGACGCCGGTGGCCGGCTGGTCTCGGTGGCTCAGCGCGAACATCAGCACTACTTTCCGAAACCTGGCTGGGCCGAACAAGACGCGATGGAGATCTGGCGCAATGTCGACCGGATCATGCCGCGGGCGCTGCGCGAGGCGGGCATCGACCGCGCCCAGATCGCGGCGCTGGGCATCACCAATCAGCGGGAGACCAGCGTGGTGTGGGATCGGCACACCGGCGTCCCGGTGGGCAAGGCGATCGGCTGGCAGGACATGCGCACCGAGGATCTGGTGCTCGAACTAGGCGCGCATCCCGACGCCCACCGCGTGCTCGAACTGAGCGGACTGCCGCTCACGACCTATTTCTCCGCACCTAAACTGCGCTGGCTGCTGGACTCGGTACCCGGGCTGCGCGCTCGCGCCGAACGCGGCGATGTCCTGTTCGGAACCATGGAGACCTGGCTGATCTGGAATCTGACCGGCGGCGCCGACGGCGGCATCCATATCACCGACGTCACCAACGCCAGCCGCACCCTGTTGATGAACCTGGAAACCCTGGCCTGGGACGCGGACCTGTTGTCCTTCTTCGATATTCCGCGCGCGATGCTCCCGCAGATCCGGTCCAGCAGTGAGGTGTACGGCGCGACGCGGCGGGTGGTGCCGGGCATCCCGATCGCCGCCGCCCTCGGTGATCAGCAGGCCGCGCTGTTCGGGCAGACCTGTTTCTCCCCGGGCGAGACCAAATGCACCTACGGCACGGGCAGTTTCCTGCTGCGCAATACCGGCCCCGCTCCGGTCCGGTCGGCGCACGGCCTGCTCACCACCGTCGCCTATCAGATCGGTTCCGCACCGGCGGTGTACGCGCTGGAAGGGTCCATCGCGGTGACCGGTTCGCTGGTGCAGTGGTTCCGGGACGGCCTCGGATTGATTTCCAGCGCACCGGAGATCGAGACCCTCGCGCGCACCGTCGACGACAACGGCGGCTGCTATATCGTTCCGGCCTTCTCCGGGCTGTTCGCCCCGCACTGGCGCAGCGAAGCCCGCGGCATCATCGTCGGCCTGACGTCCTATGTCACCAAGGGGCATCTGGCCCGCGCGGTCTTGGAGGCCACCGCCTGGCAGACCCGCGAGGTAGTGGACGCGATGAACGCCGACTCCGGGTTACAGGCCACGGAATTGAAAGTCGACGGCGGCATGACCACCGACCATCTGCTCATGCAGACCGTCGCCGACGTGCTCGATATACCGGTGATGCGTCCGATGATCATCGAGACCGTCTCGCTCGGCGCCGCCTACGCCGCCGGACTGTCCGTCGGCTACTGGGCGGATCTGGAAGTGCTGCGCCGCAATTGGCATCGCGCCGCCCAGTGGTCACCACAGCAGGACCCGGAACGGGTGCGGGCCGAGTACGTCAAGTGGAAGCGCGCGGTGGAACTGACCTTCGGCTGGTCCCAGCCCACGCGCTCGAACCTTGTGTCCGGATGAGCGGCCGCGCGTGCACGTCAGTTCCCGCCGGGGTTGAACAGCCGGGCTACGTCGGTGGCCTTCCCCGCTTCGGGGCTGCTGATCTCGAAGTACTCGGCGGGAGATACCTGGTGTAGCGAAGCGATGACGGCGGCCGGTACGGATTCGATTTTTGTGTTCAGAGCTCGCACGTTGCCGTTGTACAACCGTCTCGCCGCGGCGATCCGGTCTTCGATATCGGCCAGTTCTTGTTGCAAGACAAGGTAATTCCGTACGGTGCCCACGGTGGGGTATTGCTCGGCGAGAACCCGCAGGTTGCCCAATGCGGTGCTGAGCGCGTTTTCCGCGGTAGCCACCTCGTCCGGCCGAGGGGATGCCGACATGGCAGTGCCCGCGACCTGCGCACGATTACGTGCCACGACCACCGCCTCCAGGATTCCGCGTTCGAAGGTCGCGGCCTGCTCGACCGTGGCGACGAGATTCGGCACCAGGTCATGGCGGCGTTGCAGTTCGACACCGACCTGCCGCCACGATTCGGTGACCAGATTCCGTAACCGCACGAAGTCGTTGTAGGCCGCGAAATACCAGACGATCACGATCAGCGCGACAGCCAGGGCGATGAGAATGGCGACAGTGGTGCTCATGCCACGGTCCTTTCCGAATCGATCGGGGGCACAGCGTGATCGGACCACACGAACCTCGGGATGCCGTCGGCGATAACGCGCATGGCGTCGAAGACCGCGCCGATCTCCCGGGGACGATTGCCGAGCGTGGTAACCCCGACCAGCCGGTCCTCGGCGATCTCGAATTTGGTCAGCCGGACCGCTGGAACGCGCCGGCCGAGGTCGATCAGCCGGTCGATGGTGCGCGGTGTGAAGACCGCGTGCGCGAAGGCCGGATTCGAGGAGTACACCGCGAATTTGTCGTTGAATTCGGCGGATTCGAACTCCACCTGAGTGCCCGCGGTGGTGTCGAAGTTCGGACCCATCGTCAGTCGGGGGAGCGGGGTGGGAAGTTCCAGGACGAAGACATTCCGGTAATGGGTGCTCAGGTTGATCTTGTTGTTGTTGAGCCAGGTGAGGTGGAAGAAGCGCGCCGGGTAGGCGCCGACCGTGCCCTGCATGGCGTCTCGAACGCGCATGCGCCGTGCCCGGGAGATGTCGAAGGGCGCGAAGTTCCAGGTCGGCACCGCCCATCCGGCGTCAGGGTGATAGGTGAACCCGCGCTGCTCGGCCCAGCGCATGGTCCACCGCTTCCGGCGCGACTTCACGATGACTCCCGCCGGCAGGAAAGCCAGGAAGGGCGTGGCGGGCAACAGGATCCAGGAGAACGGTTCGCCATGATCACGCCACCAGAGGCCCTGCGCCAGCACCAGAACCACGAAGGTGGCGAAGGTCAAGACTGTGTGAAAGCGCGGCCGCGCCCAGATCGGGTCACCGGCGTGCTGATCATCGGACATGTCTCAATGATCCGTGTGGTCCTTGCGATGTCCTTGTGATCGGCTGACGGTGACCGGCCGGGCGGGTCCGCTCCTCAGGCGGAGACCGCGGTACGGACCCCTTCGTTGCGGGGGTGGTAGCACTCGGCGACGTGCCCGGCCTCGTCTCGGTCGACAACGACCGGTGGGGTGTGAGTCGCGCAGAGGTCGGTCGCGTGCCGGCACCGCGTGCGGAAGCGGCACCCCGAGGGCGGGTTGAGCGGCGAGGGGACATCGCCTTCCAGAATGATGCGTTTGCCTCGGGTTTCGGCCCGCAGATGCGGCGCGGCCGAGAGCAGGGCCTCGGTGTACGGGTGGGCGGGGCGATCGAAGACCGCATCGGTGGAACCGGTTTCGACGATCCGGCCGAGGTACATCACCGCGACGCGATCGGTCACGTGACGGACCACCGAGAGGTCGTGCGAGATGAAGAGATATGCGATGCCGAGTTGCTTCTGCAGGTCATTGAGCAGATTGAGGACCTGGGCCTGCACCGACAGGTCCAGGGCGGAGACCGGCTCGTCGCAGATCACCACGCTGGGGTCGAGGGCGAGTGCGCGGGCTATGCCGATGCGCTGGCGCTGGCCGCCGGAGAACTCCTGCGGATAGCGGTGTTCGTCCCCGCTGCGCAGGCCGACCAGGTTCAGCAGTTCCCGGGTGCGGGCGACGCGGGCCTTCCGGGACGGATAGAGGTCGCGGTGGGTCCGCCAGGGCTCGGAAATGATGTCGCCCGCCGACATTCGCGCGTTCAACGAGGCGTACGGGTCCTGGAACACCATCTGCACTCGGCGCCGGAAGGCCAGCAGCTCCTTGCCCCGCAGCGCGAACGGGTCGATGCCGTTCCAGCTGACAGTGCCCGAGTCCGGCCGTTCCAGCATCATCAGCGTGCGCGCCAGAGTGGACTTGCCACAACCGGATTCGCCGACCAGGCCCAGTGTCTCGCCCTGCCCCAGCTCTAGATCTATGCCGTCGAGGGCGCGCAGGCGCGTGTTACCGGCCCGGTCGGCCCCGACCTTGAATGTCTTGGTCAATCCTCGGACTCGCAGCAGCGGTTCAGACATGACTTACCTCCTCGGCGAAGTGACAGGCCGCCGCGCGTCCGTCCGTCGCCGGTGTGAGTACCGGCCGGGTCCGGCATATGTCGCGGGCGAGCGGGCATCTGGCCTGATAGACGCAACCGCTGGGGATCGAATGCAGGTCCGGCGGTGATCCGCCGATGGACTTCAGGGTCGCGCCGCGGTGCGCGCCCACCGGAACTGAATCGAGCAGGCCTCGCGTGTAAGGATGGCGCGGCCGGGCGAAAACCTCTGCTACCGGCCCTGTTTCGACAATCGTCCCCGCATACATGATCGCCACTCGATCCGCTTCCTCGGCGACGAGGGCGAGATCGTGGGTGATCAGCACCACGGCCATATCCCGTTCGGACCGCAGATCCCGCAGCAGGGACATGATCTGCGCTTGGACGGTGACGTCCAAGGCGGTGGTCGGTTCGTCGGCGAGCAGTACCGCGGGACTGAGCGCGACCGCCATGGCGATCAGCAGACGCTGCCGCATACCGCCGGAGAACTGGTGCGGGTAGGCGTTCGCCCGTGCCTCCGGCTCCGGGATGCCGACCCGGGTCATCAGCGAAATCGCTTCCTGCTTGGCCTGTTTGGCCGACATGCCGCGGTGGATCCGGAACGGCTCGGCCAATTGCTTGCCGACCGGGTACACGGGATTCAGCGCGGTCAGCGCGTCCTGGAAGACAATCGCCAACTCCGTCGCCGCCAGTGCGCGTCGCTGTTTCGCGTTGGCCGCGAGCAGGTCGACAGCACCGAGAAATACTGAGCCGGAGGTGATTTCGGCTACCGGTTCGAGCAGGCCGACCAGCGCCTGAGCCGTCATCGACTTCCCGCAGCCGGACTCGCCGAGCAAGGCGAGGGTTTCTCCGCGCTGAGCGCGAAACGATATCGAGTCGAGCGCTCGGACGGTGCCCGACGGCGTACGCAGGTCGACGGTGAGGCCCGATACCTCGAGCGCGGTGCGGTCGCCGGACTCGGTGGGCCGGGCCGCGAGGGCGGGCGTGCTGGTCATTTCAGCACCACCTTTCTGGTGGGAAACAGCCGCGACTTGCGTGCGTGCGGCGTGGTCAGCCGCCAGCGTTGGGCGGGGTCGGTGGCGATACGGGCCCAGGCGGCGAGAATGGTCGAGGACACGGTGGTGATCACGATCGCCAGACCGGGAAAGAACGACAACCACCAGGCGGTGTGCAGATAGGTACGGCCCTGCGCGACCATCAATCCCCAACTGATGTCGGGTGGCTGGATGCCGATGCCGAGGAAGCTCAGTGACGACTCGGCGAGCATGACGTAGCAGAAGTCGAGCGTCGCCACCGTCAGCAGGGTCGGCAGCAGAATGGGGAAGACGTGCCGGCGGATGATCGCCGTGCTGCCCGCCCCGAATGTCCGCGCGGCGTCGACGAAGAGCCGGCTCTGCAATTCCGCGGATTCGGCCCGCGCGGTGCGCAGGTAGATCGGAACGCGGGTGAGGGCGAGGACCGCGACGATGGTCGCGGCACTCGGGCTGAACACGTACAGCACCACGACCGCGAGCAACAGGGAGGGGAAGCTCATGATCACATCGGCCACCCGCATGGCCGCCGTCTCCCGCCAGCCCCGGTGATATCCGGCCCACATGCCGATCACCGAACCCACGAGACAGGACACGGCCACCGCGGGCAGCGCCACCAGCAAAGTGGTCCGGCAGGCGACGATCAATCGGGCGAGGACGCTGCGGCCCAAGGGGTCGGTGCCGAGGATGTTGAGCCAGCCGTTGCCGAGATCGAAAGGCGCGAGCGTCGATTCGTCGAGGTTCTGATCCCTGGCCGCATCGCCGATCAGGAGGGGCCCGAACAGCGCGACCAGGAAGACGAGGATCAGGATCGTGGCCGCCACCGTCGCCAGCCGGTCGCGCAGCAGCAACCGCCACAGCGGCAACTTGGCCGCCGAATGGGACTGGGGGACAGCGGGTTCGACGATCGCCGGAATCGATCCGGTGTCGTGATCGATAGACATGATGAGGCCCTCCTAGACCGTGGTGTTCTCGCGGACGCGGGCGTCCAGGAGCGCATAGCACGCATCGATGGCGATATTGAGGACGAAGATGCTCACCGCGGTCAGCAGAACCGCTGCCTGCAGAACCGCGAAATCGCGTTGCAGGATGGCGTCGATCATCAATTTGCCGATGCCCGGCCAGCCGAAGATCGCCTCCACGACGACCGCGCCATTGACCAGGCCGACGGTGAGATCGCCGGCGACGGTCAGGGCGGGAGCCGCGGCATTGCGCAGCGCGTGGTGGGTGACCACCCGCAGATCGCCCGCGCCCTTGCTGCGTGCCAACCGCACATACGGTGCGGACAGTGCCGACACCATCGCACCCCGGACGACCTGGGTCAGGACGCCGAGCGGCCGGATCAGCAATGTCGCGATCGGCAGGATCCAGGACAACCCGCTACCGGTGCCGGAAGTCGGCAGGACCCCGAGCACTACCGCGAAGATCCAGATACCGGTGATGGCGAACCAGAAATCGGGGATGCTCGCCGCCGTCATCGACAGCAGGCTCGACGCCCGATCGGCCAGGGAGTGCGGCCGATACGCCGCCCAGCAGCCGATGACCACCGCGCCGAGAATCGCGAACAGCATGGTGAAGAACGCGAGCTGCAGCGTGGCGGGAAAAGCGCGCAACGCCATTGCCGACGCGGATTCGCCGGAGCGCAGCGACTCGCCGAAGTCCAACCGCACCACTCCGGTGAGGTAGTCACCCAGCTGGCTGAGCATGGACTGATCCAGGCCGTGCTGAGCCGCGAATTCGGCGCGCTGGGCCGGTGTGGCGGATTCGGGCAGATACAGGTCGGTCGGATCGCCGGTCAGCCGGGCGAGCAGGAATACGCCGAAAAGTACGACGAGCAGCGGTACCAGACTGGTGTAGGTGCGTCTACGCAGGAAGGCGAACATGGTGCACCACCCCCGGATTCGCGGTGTTGGCTGGGGTCATCTTGTCCTCGATTTGCTGGAAGCGGTGCCGGATCACCCGTTGGTGACGGGATCCGAACGGGTCATCTCGGCCAGGCGCATCTCGTCGCCGGTGGCGGGGTTGGGCCGATAGCGCACGCTCGGCGCGATCGCCAGCACTCCGCTCATGTGCGCGATGTAGCCGAATTGACGGACGGCGGCGGGTTCGGCGGCGAACACGGCCGCGATGGCGTCCTGCCGCGCGGCGCCCGTGAGCTGGGTCGCGGACTCGATAGCGGCGTCGATATCGGCTCTGCCGGTAGTGCTCTGGTAGCCATCACTGCGCAGGTATTGGTCCACGGTGAACTGGGCGTCGCCGGCTTGGTTGCCGTGCTGGATGAGCACCATGATCGGGCCGGAGTTCGGTGGGAACGGGCGGACCTGGAATTGCATCTGTCCGGCCGTGTCCATCATCTGGATCTTGACGTTGAGACCGGCCTTGCTCAGCGCGTTCTGGATGACCTCGGTGGTCTCGGCGACTTTGGGAAACATCCCGGTTCGTGCGATCAACCGGATCTGCTTGTCGACCGGAACACCGTCGGCCTTGGCCTGCGCCACGAGACGCGCCGCCTGGTCCGGGTCATAGGGCGTGGGAGCCAGGTTCGGGTCGAAACCGACGATGCCCCGCGCCACCAATTGCGCGGCCGGCTGTCCGAGCCCGCGGAAGAGGGCTTTAACGATGCCTTGGCGGTTGATGGCGAGGTCGATCGCGGCGCGCACCCGATAGTCGTCGAGCGGCGGCTCGGTGGCGTGGATCCGGATCGCCGAGGTCTCGTTGTTCTGATAGGCGACACCGAGATCGCCGGCGCCGTCCTCGGGCCCGAGCGAGGTGGCCAGTTCCGCTTCGTCGTTGGCCACCATGGCCGCGCGCACGCTGCCCTCGCCGCGCCACTGATATATGGCGTGGGTGTACTCCGGCGCCGGACCCCAATACGAGTCGTTGCGGATCAGTGCGAGCCGCTGTCCCTGCTGCCAGTAATCGATCCGGTAGGGACCCGTGCCGATCGGCTCCCGGACGCGCGCGGTCGTGGTCGTCGTGCTCGGCACCATCTCCACGAACGAAATGCGCAGCGGCAGAATCGGATCCGGCGCGGGAGTACCGATCGCGATGGTGCGCGCATCGAGGACGGTGACCTCGAGGGCGTCGTCGCCGAAGACGTATCCGTCCACGTCGCAGCCGATATCGCTGTTGACCGCGCGTTCGATCGAGGCCGCCGCGTCCTCGGCGTCGAAACCGGACCCGTCGCTGAAGGTGACGCCGGGCCGGAGGGTGAAAGTCCAGCGGGTCGGTGCGGTCTGCTGCCAGGATTCGGCGAGTTTGGGTTGCAGGGCCCCGGTTTCCGCGTCGCGCTCGATGAGCGGTTCGGTGATGTTCGATCGGACCACCACACCGGTGTCGGTCAGCGACGCATCACAGGGTTCCAGCGTCGGCGGCTCCTGCGGGATCACGATTCGCAACGTGTCGGGGCGCGCCGCGTCACTGTGATTCGAGTTTGCCACCGAACAACCGGCGACCAGTGCGGTGACCGCGAGTGTGGCAGCGACCGGCCCGGTTCGGCGTCGAAAGTTCGACATCGTCGTCTCCTCCTTCGCCCGGCGGGTGTGGTTCGCGTCACCCGCACTTCGGCGTGTCATGGAGACTAGAGCGCGGCGCGATACCCGTCGAACACCAAATTGGTATTGACCGATACCTCACTGCGCATGGTTGCGTATGCCGCGAAGCAACCGACGCACATGCCGTACGGGTATCGGACGATGCGCAATGAATGTTGGACGGGTATCGCCGACTCCGCCTACGTTGGACGCATCGAGCCGCAGGAGTGGAGAGGCAGGCCGTCCGCCATGTTGTCACTGGAACAGGTGCGTGGATTCGTGGCGGTAGCCGAGGAATGCAGTTTCCGGCGTGCGGCGGAACGACTGCGGATGACGCAGCCGCCGCTGAGCCGGCAGATCCAGAAGCTCGAACGAGATATCGGTGTCGTGCTTTTCGATCGCTCCCAACGGCGAGTGACCCTGACCCCGGCCGGGGCGGCCTTCCTGGTGGAGGCCCGCCGGCTGCTCGCACTGGCCGACGCCGCGCCGAGTATGGCGCGGCTGGTAGCGACCGGGCATACCGGAACAGTGCGGGTCGGGTTCACCGCCGCCTCGGGATTCGCCTTCCTCGGCCGGTTTCTCAACCACCTCGAACAGACGCTGCCCGATATCGAGCTGGTGCTCAGCGAGCAGGTCAGCGCCGACCAACTCGAGGACCTGCGCAGCGGCAAACTGGATCTGGCACTGGTCCGCCCCATGTTCGACCGCACCGAATTCGATTCGCGGCTGGTGCATTCCGAACCGCTCGTGCTAGTCGTGCCGAAGGACCACCGGCTGGCCGACGAAAAACGGGTACCGATCGAGGCGCTGTCCGGCGAGAATCTGCTGGTCTTCGCTCCCGGCCCGGCCCACTACTTCGCCGAACTGCTGCAACGGGTACTGGCTCGGGTGCACTACACCTCGACCCACCAGATCGCCCAGGTGCACACCATGCTCGCGCTCGTGGCCGCCGGCCGGGGGCTGGCCATCGTGCCCGGATCGACCGCGCAGCTACGCCCCGACGGTCTGCGGTTCCGTCCGCTGGACGGAGTCACCGAGCAGGCGGTGCTGTACGCGGTGTGGCGGCGCGAGCAGGTCAACCCGGCGCTGCGCCGCGTCGTCGGTCTGCTCGCGACCGTGCCACCCGACTGATCCCCACGTCTGATTTCACCTCACACCGATCAAGGAGACGACGTCCATGTCACACATGCCCGCCAAGGAACTAGGCCCCGCGCTGGGTAGCGGATTGCTCTCGTTCCCGGTGACCCACTTCGATGCCGATCTCGCCTTCGACGAGCCGGCCTACCGGGACCACATCGGCTGGCTGGCCCAGTACGACGTCGCCGGACTGTTCGCGGCCGGCGGCACCGGCGAGGGGTTCTCCCTGACACCCGATGAGATCGACCGGGTGGTGCGCGCGGCGGTCGGCGAAACGGCGGGCCGGATACCCGTGGTCGCACCCGCGACGGCCGGCACCGCCGCGGCGGTCGCGCAGGCACGAGCCGCCGAAGCGGCCGGCGCCGACGGGATTCTGCTGCTGCCTCCGTATCTGGTCGAAGCGAACGCGGACGGGCTGGTCGAACACGTGGCCGCGGTCTGCGCCGCCACTTCGCTCGGGGTGATCTTCTACAGCCGCGCGAACGCGGTCTGTGACGATGTCACGGTGGCTCGCATGGCCGACCGCTGCCCCAATCTGATCGGGTTCAAAGACGGTGTCGGCAATATCGAGATGATGACCCGGATCTTCGCCCGGCTCGGTGACCGCCTGACCTACATCGGCGGACTGCCGACGGCCGAGGCCTTCGCCCTGCCCTACACCGAACTCGGTGTGACGACCTACTCCTCGGCGATCTTCAATTTCATTCCCGAGTTCGCGCTCGACTTCTACGCCGCCGTGCGGGCGCGGGACCAGGCCGCGGTGTACGGCTATCTGCGTGACTTCGTCATTCCCTACCTCGATATCCGCGACCGCAAGCCCGGATACGCGGTATCCATCATCAAAGCGGGATTGGCGGCGGTGGGTCGCCCGCCGGGTCCGGTACGGCCCCCGCTGACCGACCTCACCGATAGCGAGTTCGCCGATCTCTCCGCCCTCGTGGATACCGTCACGGCTCTGAAAATCGCCTGAAAAACGCTGAAGGACAACAACTATGGACACCACCCCGGACCAGGTCGACCGCATCGTCACCGCGGCGGCGAAGGCGGCGCTGCCACTGTCGGAATCGACGCCCGTCGAACGGGCGCGATGGTTGCGTGCGGCCGCCGACGCCCTCGATGCCGCCGCCGGCGAGCTGATCCCCCTGGCCGTGCGCGAAACGCATCTGCTCGAGCAGCCGCGCTTGCGCTCGGAACTCACCCGCACCACATTCCAGCTCCGGCTGTTCGCCGACGTGCTCACCGATGGTGAATACCTGCGCGCCACGGTCGATCACGCGGATCCGGACTGGCCGATGGGGCCGCGCCCCGATCTGCGGCGCATGGTCGTGCCGATCGGCCCGACCCTGGTGTTCGCGGCGAGCAATTTCCCCTTCACCCTCAGTGTCGCCGGGCACGACACCGCGGCCGCCCTCGCGGCCGGCTGCCCGGTCGTGCTCAAAGCGCACCCCGGTCATCCGGAGTTGTCGGCCCGTACCGCCGACATCCTGGTGGCCGCTTTGACCGAAGCCGGTGCGCCGCAGCACAGTTTCGCACTGATCTTCGGCATGGACGCGGGCGTCACCGCGTTGCGCCATCCGGAGATCGCCGCGGCGGCGTTCACCGGATCGGTGGCCGGTGGCCGCGCGCTCTTCGATATCGCCGCCGCCCGCCCGCGGCCGATCCCGTTCTACGGCGAACTCGGCAGTCTCAACCCGGTAGTGGTCACCCCCGGTGCGGTCCAGGCCCGCGGCCCGGAGATCGCCGCGGGATTCGTCTCCTCGTTCACCCTCGGCGCGGGGCAGTTCTGTACCAAACCCGGTCTGCTGCTGCTCCCCGAAGGACACGGCCTGACCGATGCGCTGCGTAACGAGGTGGCGGCCGTCCCCGCCCAGCGGATGCTGAACGACCGCATCGCCGGCGGCTATCGCTCCACACTGGCTGCCTTGCTCAAACAGCCTGCGGTGCAAGCGATCTCGGTGCCCACCGGCGATGCTGAATCCGTCGAACCCACCCTGTTGCGTGTCCGTGCCGCCGACTTCCACGCTGACGCCGAGGAATTGCGTACCGAATGCTTCGGGCCGGAGTCGCTCGTGGTCGAATACGCCGATACCGCCGAACTTCGTGGCGTCCTCGAAGAACTCGAGCCCGGCCTCACCGCTACCGTGCACGCCGAAGACGACGAGCTCGAGGAGATACGTCCGCTGCTGCCCGCCCTCACCCGGCTGGCCGGCCGCTTGGTCTGGAATGGCTGGCCCACCGGCATAACGCTCAGCTGGGCCCAGCAACACGGCGGACCATATCCCGCCACCACCGCACCGACCGCGACCTCGATGGGCACCGCGGCGATCGAGCGGTTCCTGCGCCCGGTCGCCTGGCAGGAATTCCCGGACGCGCTACTCCCACCGGCACTGCGCGAAGCCAACCCATGGCATGTTCCCCGGCGCGTCGACGGGAAGCGCTGACAACGGTGCGTGCGTAAGGTCGAGGCATGGAACGGGCGCCTCAGGTACTGGTGATCGGTCTCGATCCGTATCGGGTGCCCGGCCCGTGGGATCCGGAGCCGGTGACCGCGGCGATCGAGGCCGGGCTCGCGCGATTCCGTGAGCACGGCGTCGGCGTGCGGGCCTGCCTGTTCGGCCTGGACGGCAGTGACGACATCATCGCGCTGCTCACCGATGCGCTGTGCGAGCGTGCCTGGGCGTGCGTGGTGGTCGGCGGCGGGCTGCGCACCGACAACGATCTGCTCGAGCTGTTCGAGCGGGTAGTTCATCTGGTGCGGCAGCACGCGCCGCAGGCCGCGATCGCCTTCAACGCCGCCCCGGACGATACCTTCGACGCGGCCGCCCGCTGGCTCGAGCTCGGGTAGCCCGTTGGCTCGGGCTCAGCGCCGCGTTGCCAGGTAGATCGTCGCCGAGGAGCGGCCGCGGGTGATCGGGTTGTCGAAGTACACGCGCTCGGCCTCGACGTCGGCGAACGCCGAGCCCAGCACGGCGAGGAATTGCTCGTCGGGTGCGTCGTCGGACCACATCGCGAATATCCCGCCCGGGACGATGTGGGTCGCCATGGCCCGCAAACCCTCGGGCGTGTAGAAGGCGGAATGCGGCTGGTGCAGTACGTGCCGGGGGGAATGATCGATATCGAGCAGGACCGCGTCGTAGGTCCGTCCCGGCCGCCGGGAATCGAAGCCTTCCGCGCTCGTCGCCGCCGCGAAGAAGTCCGCGCATGTCACCTGAATCCGGTTGTCGGACAACAGTCCCGCCGTTTCGGGCAGCAGTTGCTCGGCATGCCAGTCGATGACCGCCTGGGAGTACTCGACCACGGTCAGCTCCCGTATCCGGTTGTCGGTCAAGGCTTCTCGCGCGGTATACCCCAACCCCAGACCGCCGACGACCACGTCGAGGTCCGTCCCCGGAGTGCGCGCCAAGCCCAGTCGCGCCAATTCGCGCTCGCCGGTGGTGAACAGGCTCGACATCAAGAACTCGTCGCCGAGTTTGACCTCGTAGACATCCATGCGCACGGTCGGATCGAACCGGCGGCGCAAGCTGATCTCACCCATCGGGGTCTGCCGCCAGCCCAACTCCTCGAATCGCGCGCTCATCATCGAGACGATAGCCGAGCCCTATGTGTCGCCTCCGTTCAGCTGACCTGCCACCGACCCGCACGCTCGACGAGTCGGCCGTTTGCGGCTAGGACTGCTCCAACTGCCAATCCGGTGGCAGCCCATCGACCTTCACCGTCGTGCCTTCTGCGACGAGGGTGACCGAGGCCGAACCGAGTCGCAGGTCGGTCAGGCGCATCTGTCCGGCGCGCGCGGGCAGTCGCGGGGTGACGGTGAGGCTGTGCTCGGGCACGGATGGCGTCAGACCCAGGAACGAACGCATGATCAGCAAGGGTGACGCGCTGGCCCAGGCTTGCGGCGAACACGAGGTGGGGTACGGCACGGGCAGCCACAGGTCCTTACGGTCGAAGCCGCAGAACAGTTCCGGGGGTCGGCCGCCGAACGCCAGCACGGCTTCCACGAGCCCGGCCGAGAGTTGCTGCGCCAGCTCCACGGCACCCGGAATGTGTTGGTAGCGAAGGAGTCCGGCGACCGCGATAGCGGTGTCGTGTGGCCAGATGGAGCCGGTGTGATAGCCCATCGGGTTGTAGCGGCTCATCTTCGCGGACAGGGTGCGCAGTCCGAAACCGCTGTTCATGTCCGGCGCGGCGAGACGTTGGATGACGGCCGCGGCCCGCTCGTCGGGCACGATGCCGGTCCACAGGCAGTGCGCGACATTGCTGGTGATGGCGTCGACCTGTCGCTTCTTCCGGTCCAGCGCGATCGCGTAGCAGCCGGCGTCGGGCATCCAGAACGCCTCGTCGAAACGTTGCCGCAGTTCTTCCGCCTGGGCGCGCAGGCGGGTGGCGGTGGCACTGTCGCCGAAGGCCTCGGCCAGTTCCGCCCGGCCGAGGCGCGCCGCGTAGACGTAGCCCTGCACTTCACACAGCGCGATCGGCGGGTCGGCCAGCTGCCCGTCCGCGAAACTGATCGCGTCCCAGCTGTCCTTCCAACCCTGATTGGCCAGGCCCCGATCGGTTTTGCGCCGGTATTCGACGAATCCGTCGCCGTCGGCGTCACCGTATTCGTCGATCCAGGTCAGCGCGGCGTCGGCGGCGGGCAGCAGTTCTTTGACCGCGTTCTCGTCGATACCCCAGCGCCAGCATTCGGCGAGCAGCATGACGAACAGCGGGGTCGCGTCGACGGTCCCGTAGTAGACGCTGCCACCGAGTACCTGGTCACCTTTCGGGCCGTACCGCATCTCGTGCATGATGCGTCCCGGCTCCTCCTCGGTGAGCGGATCCTGTTTGTGCCCTTGCAGTTTCGCCAGCCGCCGTAGCGTGCCCAGGGCCAGGTCGGAGTCGAGCAGCAAGGCCATCCACGAGGTGAGCAGACTGTCGCGGCCGAACAGCGCCATGAACCAGGGGGCACCGGCGGCGACGTAATCCGAGCCGTCCTCGGTGTCGGTCATGCGCAGCGCGCCGAGATCGCTTTCGGTGCGTTGCAGGATGGTGTTCAAGCCGGGGCCGTCGGCGGTCAGGCTGGTGGCGTTGGCGCGCCACTGCCGGATCTTGCCCGAAGGGCTGGCCTCGTTGTCGTCATGGACGTTGATCGGCACGGCGTGGTGTCCGACCAGCGGCTGGCATTCGATGGCGGTCTGCCAGCTGCCCTGACTGGGTACCACCACGTGCCAGGTGAGGTAGCCCGGATGGATGGTCGGGGCACCGGTCGCGGTGATCAGCAGCCCGATGCCGGTGTTCTCCCGGTCGCCCAGGCGGAGCGTGCCGTCGGTGACGCTGATCTCGCATCCGGCGGTGTTCAACCGGCCGTCTTTGACCGAGAACAGATCGGCGAAATCGGAGTCGGCGGTCAGGGTGACGGTCAGCGCGGTGTCCTCGTCACCCAGATTGCGGATGACGATCTTCTCGTGCATACCCTCGCCGATGATCCGGCGGCGCGTCACCAGGATCGTGGCGTCGGCGACGCCCTGCCGGGGTGGCACACGGGTGACGAAGGTGGTGCGGAAGGCCTCGGTGGGCAGTACCGCGAGTTGTTCGGGGGTGTGGCCGTCCAAACGCAGTTCCCAGCGGCTGAGCACGCGCGCGTCCCGGTAGAAGAAGCCTTGGGTGAGTCCGCCGTGGATGTCGCCGAGCTGGTCCGAGAGGCAGAACGTACCGGCCTCCACCATGGTCACCGTGCCACCGGCGGTGGTGGGCGGCGGCCCGGCGTTGAACACGGCCACTACCGGATCACCACCGCGAGTTCACCGACGACTGGCTGGGGTCGATGCCGGGGCTGTCCGTGGTTCATTCTGACGCTCCTCACCGTTGGGTCGAGATGTGAGAGTCGAAATGATCGCAAGCTCGACTAACCGTCCCAGTGCGCGAAATGACAATCAACGCTCGGGCCAGATGGTCGCCCATCTGTAACTGGATGGTTATCCGGGAGTGCGCCGTCGAACTGCCCGCCGGTGGCGAACCGGCTCCGCCCCGCGACAGCCGCGCACTCGCGCACCGCCCGCTCGAGTGGCGCACGCCACACCACTGACCGGGCCGAAGTTGTTGTGGCCCTTGTATTCCGGGTACTGCCCCCTTGAACCGGCGCAACGAGGCGTCAGCACCCGAGCAGACGAGGAGATGATCGTGTGAACACCTCCTACTCCGGAACGCGCAAGCGCCCGCGGATCCAAGTGGCCGAGTGTTTCGGCTCGGCCCACTCCGCCTACCTGATCTTGGCGGTGTGGATCTCGCTCATCATCGCTGTGAGCTTGGCTTTAGCCCTGCTCTAGCGCATCAGATGTCGCCGGAATCGCGCTGATCGCGGGTTCGGCGGCATGCAGGCGCTGCCAGAACTGGCCCAGCGCCGCAGGGTCGGACGCGAGGAGATCGCGGAACCGTTCGATGAAGCGCTGTTCGGCTTCGATCAGTTCGAGCCGATAGTGGTATTCGATGAGGAACAGAGGCTCGACATCGTGCGCCGCCGCCAGCACGGCGCGCTGGTGCCGGGCCTGCTCGGTGAGGGAGTGCAGCCGTCGTTCGAGCAGGGCGGGGACTTCCTGGGGCGGCAGGACAACGATGAGCGACAGGGCGGCCTCGAATTTCCGGTACTCCTTACCGGGAACCGCGACCATGTCGCGCAGCTGTTCGCGCAGGCGGATTTGCCCGGTTTCGGTGGGGGCGTAGACGGTGCGTTCGGGGCGCTGGCCGGTGCGTTCGGTGCCCACTGCGGCGATGTATCCCGCACGCGCGAGTTGGTCGACGACCATATAGAGCGAAGCGTGTTTGTACTCGATGTTGCGGTCGGCGTTGCGTTGCTTGAGGAGCTTGCCGATCTCGTAGGGGTGCATAGGGCGTTCGATGAGGTAGGCCAGCACGGTGAGAGCGAGCAGGTTGTGCAGCGGGTCCCGCCGATTTACCACGGGACCCTCCTCGCTCAGCCGGCTACACGTCGAGCACGATGCGCTCGCCGCGAGCGCGAGATACACAGGGGTAGATGATATCGGTACGGTCGCGGTCGGCGGCTCGCAGCACGTCGTCGCGATGGTCAGGGGTCCCGGCCAGCACCCGGGTGGCGCAGCTGCCACAGACGCCGTCCTCGCAGGACAGGTCGACAGTGGGGTCGACCTCCTGAATCGCCGAGAGCAGCGTCCGATCGGCGGGGATGTGGACGACGACGCCCGAGCGCCGCAGTTCGGCCTCGAACGGCGCGTTGGTGGCATTCTCGGAGCGGTTGCTCGCCGCGAAGCGTTCGGTGTGCAACGCGACACCGGGATGCTGTGCCGCAACGATTTCCGCCGCACGCAGCAGTTCCTCGGGTCCGCAACAGTAGACGGCGGTGTCCGCCGGCGCCTGGGCCAGTAGTGCCTCGAGGTCGGGCCGCGCGTGGGTGTCGGCGGGCAGGAGCGTCACCCGCCGCGGGTAGCGCTGCCGCAGCGTGGCGGCGAACGCCATCGTGGGCAGCGACCGGCCGCGATAGACCAGCCGCCAGTCGGCTCCGCGCCGGTCCAGCCGCTCGATCATGGGCAGGAACGGCGTGATGCCGATACCGCCCGCGACGAACAGGTACGCGGGAGCGTCGACGAGGGGAAAATTGTTGCGCGGACCCCGGATACCGATGTTCATGCCGGTGCGCAAGCCGTGGATCTCGGTCGATCCGCCGCGTCCGTCCGGCTCCTCGAGCACCGCGATCCGGTAGGTGCCGGTCTGCGCCGGATCGCCGCAGAGCGAATACTGGCGCACCCGTCCGGAGGGCAGCACCAGGTCGATATGAGCTCCCGGCTCCCATCCGGGCAGCGGCTCGCCGCCGAGGGCGCGCAGCGTGAGTTCGATGGTGCCGAGGGCTGATTCATGCCGATCCGCGACCGTCACACGCAGCTCCCGAGCCGGTCGCCGGGCGGGCGGCAACCGCCTGCCGTGCCGCGTTCTGCCGCCCGGCTTGTACAGCGACAGCAGCATCGCCGCGACCAAGCCGAGCAGCGAGGTGCCGAATCCCCAGAAGGCCACGTCGGCGTCGGCGGTGAGCTCGGCCGTGGTTCCGCCGTCGGCGGCCAGCCGCATGGCTTGCTGGTGCGCGCGCTCCAGTGCGTCATGCAGAAATCCGAACGCCATGAACAGGATGCTCACCGCGATGGTGAGTTTGACGGCGACCCAGTAGTAGCGGACCAGGCCCCAGCCGGTGGTCACGCCGAGGGCGAGACCGGTGAGGATGGTGGCGAAGTTCGCCCAGGGCAAGAGCGTGATGTCGAAGGTGGTCATCAATGCGTAAGCGGCCACGCCGGTTTCGATATCGGTGGTGGTCATGGCGACCAGTGCCATGGCGGTCACGGTCAGGGCGATACCCACCCAGCAGGCGGCGGCGAGTACATGGGCGGCGACCAGGGCCTTACGTGGCCGGGGCCGCAATTGTCCCGCGAGTCGCGAAACAGCCGGTACCACAAGCCAGGTCGCGAACAGGGCGACCAGATCCCCGACCAGGAAGGCTTGCAGCACCGCCGCGATCATCAGCACCCAGCCGAGACCGAGCACGAGGGGGCGCGGGGCGCGCGGTCGCAGGGATATCAGGGCCGCGAGGCCGCCACTGAGTGCGGCGAGCAACAACCAGACCGGAACGCGGGCGTCCGGCAGGGAGGGCGGAAAGACCGAGGGCAGTTGCGCGGCCAGTAAGGCCAGGATCGCGAAGCCCACCAATATGTTTCGGGCTGCCGCCGGTACGGGGGAGGAGCT
The DNA here is from genome assembly GCF_017875645.1 of Nocardia goodfellowii. Taxonomy (NCBI): domain Bacteria; kingdom Bacillati; phylum Actinomycetota; class Actinomycetes; order Mycobacteriales; family Nocardiaceae; genus Nocardia; species Nocardia goodfellowii. The sequence goes on from NZ_JAGGMR010000001.1 coordinate 5,040,416, forward strand.
CCGCGTGGCAAGCGCGGGCGGACGGGCTGGCTGGATAGGCATAGGACGTCTCCGCGAAATAGTCGATATCGACTATCCGAGTATGTTCGCGCCGCCGCCGCCCGGCCATCGGGAATCACCCTGAGATCCCGGCCGGCTCAGTCCAGCAAACGCCACAAGCCGATCACACCCAGCACGACGATCGCGGCGCGCAATGCCCGTGGCGAGAGCCGCCGACCGTAGCGAGCTCCGACCGAGCCACCGATCAGGGACCCGATCGCGATCAAACCCGCGGCGCTCCAGCTGATACGGTCGAACGCGACGATCGTGTAACTGAGAGCGGCGACGACATTGACGATCAGCGTCAGCAGGTTCTTGCTCGCGTTCATGCGCTGGATCGGTTCGGAGACGAGCACACCCATGACGCCGATCAGCAGAATCCCCTGCGCGGCGGTGAAATAGCCACCGTAAACGCCGACGGCGAACGTTCCGATGGTCAGCAGGGTGAGCTTCACGCGACCGAGGTGATCGACCGCGACGCCCGCCGCTTCCGAACGTCGTCTGGCCCACGCCTGGATGCGCGGCTGGAAGATGACGAGCGTCAGCGCGGCGATCATCAGAACCGGAACTACCGTGGCGAACACCGATGGCGGCAGGTGTAGCAACAGCCACGCGCCGAGTAGCGCCCCGAGGAACGAGGCGGGTATCTGCCACTTCAACATCTGCCACTGCCCGCGCAGTTCCCGTCGATACCCCCAGGTCCCCGACACACTTCCGGCCACGAGCCCGATCGCGTTCGACATGGTCGCGATCTGCGGGGGATAGCCGAACGCGACGAGCGTCGGGAAGGTAATGAGGGTCCCGGTTCCGACCACGGCGTTGATAGCGCCCGCGCCGAAACCGGCAACCAGGATGACGAGGATTTCGATGGCTGGCATCGGACCGACGTTACGGATTCCGCCGAGATCCATTGCGAGCGGTATCGATATGGTGGCTGACCCGGACACGAGGTCCGCACTCCCTGCGGAAGTGCATCCGATGCAGGGGAATTCGGCGGGCCGTCAGGCGACGGCGTACGGGTGCGCCGCGGCGCGGTTCTGGAACGAGAGGATCCGCGAATTCTGGACGCGCCCTTCGCGGATCTCGATGGCGCGGCGGATGGTGGCGTTGCCGTCCCAGGCGTCGGGTCCCGCCAGCACGATCGGCAGGTATTCCAGCAGTGCCTCGGAGTTCTCCCAGGTGGCGGAGTTCCACAGGAAGGACGGGCTGTGATCGACGCCGTAGTAGTGCAGGTCGTCGCCGACGGTGAACATCGGGTCCGCGAACGAGGTGGGGCGGGCCCATTCGAAACCCATGCCCTCGTCGCACGAGACATCGACGAACAGTGTGCCGCGCGCGAACAGGGACAGATCCTCGTTGCCGACGAACATCAGCGGTTCCTCGGTGTCCTGCAGGATGCAGTTCACGACGATGTCGTACTGGGCCAGCATTTCCGCCAGCGGCCCGGATTCCGGTGCTTTCAAGGCGAGGGTGCGACCGGGATTCGCGGGATCGCGCTCGAAATGCTGCATGCGCACCGACGCGAACGGCGAGGCGACCGCCGACACGCTGCGCTGGGTCAGCACTGTGACATCGCTGATCCCGAGTGCCGACAGCGCGCGTACCGCCCCGCGGGCGGTCGCGCCGAAACTGATGACCGCTGCCCGCATGCGCCGGCCGTAATCGCCGGTGGCTCCCCGTAATTGCAGCGCGTGCATGACCGAGCAGTAGCCGGCGAGTTCGTTGTTCTTATGGAAGACGTGGACGCTGAAGTTGCCCTCTTTCGTCCAGTGGTTCATCGCCTCCCACGCGATCAGCGTGAGCTCACGGTCGATCGCGAGCTGGGTTATCCGCTTGTCCTGCACGCAGTGCGGCCAGCCCCACACCACTTGGCCGGAGCGCATGTTCGCCAAGTCTTCGGGCAGTGGCTTCGGCAACAGCAGTACGTCACACTCGGCGAACAGTTCGGCGCGGGTGCGATGGCCGCCGACCAGCGGGGCCAGGTGCGCATCGGTGTAGCCGAAACGATCGCCGTAGCCCCGCTCGAGGAAGATCTGGCCGCGCAAGGCCGGTTCGATCCGGTCGAAGTGTGCGGGGTGGATAGCCAATCGGTGCTCGTCTTCTTTGCGGGAGGACGCGACTACACCGATGGTCAGTTGCTTCACTATCCGAGTCTACGCGCGCCGCCGGTCCGATTCGTACCACTCGGTATGTGCTGCCGAAGCCGGGTCCGGCCTCAGTCGCCGAGCGCCCCGCAGGAAATATTGATCTGTGTGGCGGTCAGCGAGCGGCCGCGTTCGGAGGCCACGAAGGCCGCGACGTGACCGACATCGGCCAGCGATGCGGCGCGACCGAGCAGGGTGGCGTCGTGAATGCCTTGCCGCGCGGGTTCCGTTTCCGGGATATCGGGGAAGGATTCCGGAATGCCGCCGGTGAGCAAGGTCACCACGCGGACGCCGTGCGGACCGAGGTCGGCCGCCCACTGCCTGCGCAGCCCCTCCAGTGCGTCGAAGCCGACCTGGACGTTGCCGAGGCCGGGCACCTTGCTCCCCGGCGCCGATCCGCCGAAGAACAGGATCGCACCGGACTTCTGGGCGATCATGTGCCGCGCGGCGGTCTTGGTGGTCAGCAGCTGAGCGGTGACGAGCCGGGCCATCGAATCCGCGAAATCGGTGACGGAGATGTCGATGAGCGGCTGGAAGATCGCCGTCTGGGAGATCACGTTCACCGAAATATCCAGGCTGCCCGTCTTTTCGACGATGGCGTCGGCGTGATCGGCGACCGCGGTCGCGTCGAAGACGTCGACGACGGCGGTTTCGGCGCGACCACCCCGGGCGCGGATCCGCTCGGCCACCGCGTCCAGGGTGGCGGCCGTGCGGCCGACGAGGAAGCAGTTCGCGCCTTCGGCGGCGAAGCCCTCGGCCATCGCGGAGCCGATACTGCCGCCGGCGCCGTAGATCACCGCGTTCTTGTCTGCGAGCATCATGGTTTTTCTCCTATCGGGTGTGTCCTACGGGAGAAAAGCTATGGCGCCGGTCGCGGCCCTCGCATCAGTCGGATGACCGGTTCGCCGGGACGGCGGGTGCCGTCGGCTAAGTCATTGCCCCTCGGACAGACCGAGGTGGGCGAGCTCGGCTCGCCGCGTGACACCGAGTTTCGGATACGCCTTGTACAGATGGTGTCCGACGGTGCGCGGACTCAGGAACAACCGAGCGCCGATCTCCTTGTTGCTGTGCCCGGCCGCGGCCCAGCGCACGACCTGAAGTTCCTGCGGCGTCAGAAGTTTCAGCGGATCGCTGTGCTGCGCGGTCGGCTGCTCGCCGAGGGCGGCCAATTCGACACGCGCCCGGTCGGCCCAGGGCCGGGCGCCCAGATGGTCGAAAGCCGCTGTCGCCGCGAGCAATTGGGCTCGCGCCTCGGCGCGTCGCCTGCGACGGCGCAGCCACTCGCCGAACACCAGCTGGGTCCGGGCGCGATCGTAGGGGCCGCCGTGTTCGTCGTGCAGGCGCGACGCGGCGCGGTAGTGCCGCTCCGCGGCCTCGTCGTCCACCGCGAGCAGCGCGCGGCAACGGTGCGAAAGTGCTGTCGCCAAGGAGCTTTCGACCTGCCGCGCCCAGTTCTCGAACGCCGCGAGATGGGCGGGGGCGCGCTCGGGCCGTTTGGCCCGCACGGCGGCTTCCACCCGGTCGGGAATCGCCCGGATGAGGAAATCGTGTGCCGCGGGTCCGGCGCAGACGCCGTCGAGCAGGTCCAAGGCGGCCTCGAATCGCCCGGCGGCCAACTCACCGAGCGCGAGTGCCCAGGACAGCAGGGCGTGGTGGGTCGGGTGGCGCTCGGCCAGGAGCGGGCCGATCTCGGCGGCCAGCGACCGGGACCGGGAATCGTCCCCGCCGACCGCGGCCAGCCAGACCGAGATGGCTCGCAGTACGAGCAACTCGGTCTCCATGCCGAGCTCCGTGCTGAGCGAAACAGCCTCCGCCACCGAGGTTTCCGCTTCCAGAAACTGTCCGCTCAACAATTGGGCGAGTGCCGCGACCTCCAGCGCGTACGGGATCCACTGCACCGCCCCGGTGGCGCGGGCCCGGTCCACCGACATGGCCATGACGGCGGCGGCGCCCGCGTCGTCGGCCAGCATCACAGCGCTGAAAGCGGCGACGACCTCGTGCAGGTAGCCGGCGGTGCCGGTGTGCGCCGCACGCACCTGAGCCGCCATGGCTTCGGTCGCGGCTTCGGGTTTTCCGGCGAGGAAATCGGCCCAGGCGACCTGCGCCGCGACGTGCGGGTGCAGAGGTGAATCGGCCGGTAGCCGAAGAGATTCCAACATCCGGACGCCGTGCTCGATCAGGTCGTGCCGCGCCGCGTCGCGGGCGCAGCACACGGCCTCGGTCAGCATGAACACGGCGCGCGCCGGATCGCTGTCGACGACCAGTTCCGCGGCGGTCAGCGCGAGCGTGGTGTCCGCCACCGGTGAGGTCCGTTCGTATTCGATCTGCGCCCTGATCTGCGTCGCGTCGGCGACTATTTCGTTGTCCTCGGTGAGTGCGGCGGCTTCGGCGGCGAGCCGGGTCGCCCGATCGGGCCGGCCCGCGTCATAGGCGGCGCTGGCTGCCAGGAGCAACCGCCGGGCCCGCTGCGCCGTGTCGATACTGAGCCGCCCGGCCCGATCGTAGGCGGCCGACACCGCCATCGCACCGCCGCGATGCTGTGCGCGCCGCGCCGTGCGCTCGAGTTCCGCGGCCACCTGTTCGTCGGGGTCGGTGGTGGCGGCGGCGAGATGCCAGGTGCGCCGGTCGGCTTCCTCAGGTTCGGTCAGGGCCTCGGCGAAGGCTCTGTGCACCGCGATCCGCTGATGGTGGGTCGCCAGCTGATAGGCGGCGGCGCGAATCAACGGATGCCGGAACGACATCCGGTCGGCGGACATGCTGAGGAGGTCGGCGTGCTCGGCGGGCTCGAGATCGGCGGCCGTGAGATCGAACGCCGCGCCCACGCGCAAGATCGTGTCGACACCGGCCCCGGTGTCGGCCGCCGCGACCAACAACAGCGTGCGCGTCCCAGCGGGCAGTTCGGCGATCTGTGCTCGGAAGCTGTCCTGCACCCGGCGTGCCACCGGCAGTGGGCCGACCTCGTGCCCGGGATCCGCGTGCCCGGCCCGCTCGGCACTGCGCCGGGCTATGCCCAATTCGATGAGAGCCAGCGGATTTCCGGCGGATTCGGCCAGCACCCGTTCCCGTCCCGGCACGGTGAGCCCCGTGGCGTGCGTATCGAGCAGTTCCGCGGCGGTCCGGCGCGACAGACCGCCCAGCCGCATGGTGTCGAGGCCGGGCGTGGCGAACGGCAGCGCGGTGTCCCGCACGGCGAAGATCACCGCGATGGGGTCGGCGTGAAACCGTCGCGCGGCGAACAACAACGCGTCCGAGGAGCCGCGGTCCAGCCACTGCGCGTCATCGATGAGCAGCAGCGTCGGTGTCTCGGCGGCCAGCTCGGCCAGCAACGTCAAGGTGGCCGCGCCGACGAGGAACCGGTTGGCCTCCGGCGCCTCGATCTGCCCGAACGCCGCCCGCAACGCCGCCGCCTGCGGTGGCGGAAGCCGGTCGAGCCGGTTCAGATAGGGGTAGAGCAGCAGATGCAGCCCGCCGAAGGCCAATTCGGCCTCGGACTCGACACCGATCCCGCGCACCACCTGGATTCCGGCTGTCGTGGCCGCGTACTCCAGCAACGCCGATTTTCCGATACCCGCTTCGCCGCGGATCACCAGCGCACGGCTGATTCCCGCCCTCGCGTCGGCCACGAGCCTATCGATCTGGGCCCGCTCGCCCGCACGCCCCAGCAACACGCCTGTCAGCCTAACGACTGGTGCCCGCGCACTGGGCAATTCGTCGAGGTCTATCGCCTTGTCAGGCAGGCTCGGCGATGAGGTGCAGGTACGCGGTGTCGAGTGGGATGTCGACCGCGAACCAGGCGGCGGGGCGATCGTCGTCCCGGGGACACCAAGCCGTCGCGACGCACAGCCGCGCGACCTCCGCGGCGGCCAGGCCGGGCAGGTGCCAGGCGATTCCGGCCGGATCCGAGTAGCGCACACCGTATTCGGCGGAAGGATCGGGGGTACCGGGGGGCAGCAGGTCCGCCCAGTCGGCGGGCATCAAGCGGCCGTCGGCGGCCTGCAGGGCGAGTAGTTCGCCGTCCGGGCCGCCGATGGAGACCATGAAGTGCTCGTTTTCGACACTGACGGCCGCGAGGCATTCGCCGGAATCCGGGCCGCCGTAGGCATCGGCCGGCAGATCGGTGAGTTCGGCCGAGACGACAAGCCCGGAGACCGCGGCCTGCGCCCGCACCTGCCAGATCGCCGCCCCCATCGGCACCGGCGCACCGCCGTCCCACGAGGGGATCTCGATACTTCCGATCAGCAGATCCACCGTCGCGGTGTGCTGGTCCCACCGATGCAGGTGCGCTCCATTCGGCAAGCGCCACACGGTATCCGGCTCGGCCGGTAGCACAGTGGAGCCGAGTGTGACGGTGAACTCGACCGTGCCGAGGGGAGTGTCGATCGCGGCTCGGCGGCGGGCCGCCCGGGCCAGGCGGTCGGTGGGGAGCATGCGCCCATCATGCAGTAACGCCCTGAACCGGCTGCTGGCGAGGATTGGATTCGGCGTGACCGTAAAGGTGTTCGCGCTGCCGAGGAGCTGGTTTCGTGGCACCTGTTGTTCGGTTCCGGCGAAAGGCCCTGGCATGTCCGTTGACAGCTCCGCAGATTCCGGCCCCGCGGTGCGGGTGGTCAAGCTCGGCGCGAATATCGGCGCGCGGGTGGAAGGCGTCCGGCTCGGCGGCGAGGTGGGCGCGGGGACCGTCGCGACCGTTCGGGCGGCGTTGCACGAGCATAAAGTGCTCTTCTTCCAGGGCCAGGATCACCTGACCGAGGACGGACAGTACGCATTCGCGGAACTACTGGGCAGCCCGACCACGCCACATCCGACGCTGACCGCCGCGGGGGAGCGGAGCCTGGCCATCGATTCACGGCACGGCCGTTCCAATGTGTGGCACACCGATGTCACCTTCGTCGATCGGGTGCCGAGCGCGTCGATCCTGCGGGCCGTCACGCTGCCCAGCTATGGCGGCTCGACCATCTGGGCGTCGACGGTCGCGGCGTACGAGGCGCTGCCGGAACCGCTCAAAGTACTGGCCGGGAAGCTGCGCGCACGGCACACCAACCGGTATGACTACACCGGTGAGGGCCGTGCCGCGGAGTCTTCGGCGTACCGGCGGGAGTTCGAATCGACGTATTTCGAGACCGAGCATCCCGTGGTCGAAATTCATCCCGAAACCGGCGAACGTGCCTTATTGCTGGGCTGCTTCGTAAAAGAACTGGTCGGCCTTTCCAATAGTGAATCGAAGGCGCTGTTCCAGCTGTTCCAGAATCGGATCACCCGGTTGGAGAACACCACCCGCTGGAACTGGTTGCCGGGCGATGTGGCGATCTGGGACAACCGCGCCACCCAGCATTACGCCGTCGACGACTACGACAGCGCCGAGCACCGCACACTGACCCGCATCACCCTGGCCGGGGCCGTCCCGGTCGGCGCCGACGGGCGATCCAGCGTCGTGATCGCGGGCGACGCCGGGTACTACGCGCCCGTCGAAGCGCCGCGGGCGGCATAAGGCCACAACGGCGTAACAGCATGTCGATCACCGCGCGCCGCCGTAATTCCGGCGCGCGTATTCGACTACTGTCCAGTGGCTCACGGGTCCGTGATCACGCAGACAGGAATCGACCGGTCTTCGGCCGACAAGGGGAATTCCGTGCATTTGTGGAGCTATATCCAGGGGCGGGGCGAGGTGCTGGCGTTCCTCACCTACCAGCACGCGTCGCTGGCATTTCAAACCGTGATGGTCGGGACGATCCTGGCCGTCCTCATCGCGGTCGCGGTCTACCGGCTGCCCCTGCTCTCCTCGCTCACGTTGACCTCCAGCCGGGTGGCGCTGACCATCCCCTCGCTGGCACTGCTGGCGCTGCTGCTGGTCCCGTTCGGGCTCGGGGTGGTCCCGTCGTTCCTCATGCTGGCCTTCTTCGCGACCCTGCCGGTGATCGGGAACGCGATCGTGGGCCTGCGGTCGGTGCCGGACTCGGTCATCGAATCCGCGCGCGGGATCGGGCTCTCCCGCCGGCGGATCCTGTTGACCGTCGAATTGCCGATCGCCTGGCCGGTGATCCTCACCGGCATCCGGATCTCCACGCAGATGGTGGTCGGCGTCGCCGCCATCGTCGCCTATGTGCTCGGCCCAGGTCTGGGCTCGCTCATCTTCAACGGCCTGTCCCGGCTCGGTGGCGCGAACGCCCTCGAGATGGCGCTGACCGGAACCATTCTCATCGTCGCGATCGCGTTGGTGTTCGACGCGCTCCTCGTCCTGCTCGGACGTCTCACCATCGCAAAGGGACTTTCATGACCGATGAGCTGACCACCCGGGCCGTTCCGGCGGAGCGCAATGTGACCGGCGCGTCCATCACGCTGGACGGAGTCGTCAAACGCTATCGGGGACAGGACAAACCCGCGGTCGCACGTCTCGACCTGGAGATCGAAGCGGGCCGGATCGTCGCGTTCGTCGGTCCGTCCGGCTGCGGGAAGACCACCACCCTCAAAATGATCAACCGGCTGATCGAGCCGACCGAGGGGCGCATTCTCATCGACGGTCGCGATGTCACCAAGGAGAATCCCGACAAGCTGCGGCAGTCGATCGGGTACGTCATCCAGTCCGGTGGCTTGTTCCCGCACTGGTCGGTGGCCAAGAACATCGGCGCCATTCCGCGCGTGCTCGGCTGGGACAAGAAGCGGATCGCGGAGCGCACCGAATATCTGCTCGATCTGGTGGGGCTCGATGCCGGTACCTTCGCGGACCGGCTGCCCAAGGATATGTCCGGCGGACAGCAGCAGCGCGTCGGTGTGGCGCGGGCGCTGGCCGCCGATCCGCCGGTGCTGCTGATGGACGAGCCGTTCGGCGCGGTCGATCCGATCACCCGGGTCCGGTTGCAGGACAGTCTGATCGCGATCCAGCACGAGCTCGGCAAAACCATCGTGATCGTGACCCACGATTTCGAGGAGGCAACCAAGCTGGGGGACAAGGTGCTGATCCTGTCGGAGGGCGGGCATATCGAGCAGTACGCGCCGCCGGAGGAGATTCTCACCGATCCCGCCACGCCCTTCGTCGAGGAATTCGTCGGCTCGGGGGCGAAGCTGGCATATCTGACCGTGTCTCGCGTGCGAGATGTGCAGTACGACAAGGTGTTCACCGCTCGGGTCGGTGAGCCGTCGGGCGACGTGATCGCTCGCGCGAAAGCGGCGGGGCACAGTTGGATCGTGGTGGTCGACCGGGCGGGACGGCCGCGGTCCTGGCCCTCGCTCGCGGAAGTAGCGTCCAAGCCCGAGGTGTCGGACTTCCTGGACCGGCGGTTGCCGGTCGTGGCGCGATCGTCGACGCTCAACGACGCGTTCGACGAGATGCTCGCGACGAGCCAGGGGGCCACCCTCGTCACCGACGGTCGTGGCGCGGTGGTCGGCTCGTTGAGCATCGTGGCGGTGACCGAGCTGATCCGGAACAAGCTCGCCGAAGGGCATCCCGAGGAGGAGGACCTCTCCTACGAGACCTACGTCGACGGCACCGACCCGGCCCCCACGCCCGTGGTCGCCGCCGATGAGGAACCCGGATCGGCCGGACACGCATGAATCGGTCGCGCCGCATACCGCTCGACGTCTGGTTCGAGCCGATCATCATTCTCGCCATCGGCGTCGGCTATCTGCTGTGGTATCGCTCCAGTACTTTCACGCCGACCGAGCAGGCATCGCTGGCCTGGGCCAACTTGCAGACCACCATCCTCGCGCACATCAAGCTGACCGTCGTGGCGACGCTGATCGTGGTAGTGGTCGCGATCCCGCTGGGCATCGCGCTGACCCGGCCCGCCTTGCAGCGGTTCGAGACGGTCGCGGTCAACTTCGCCAATATCGGCCAGGCCGCGCCTGCCGTCGGCCTGCTCGTGCTGTTCACCTTCTGGCTGGGCACCGGATTCCGGACCGCGGTGGTCGGTCTCGTGGTGTACGCGATTCTGCCGATTCTGCAGAACACCATCGTCGGGTTGCGGCAGGTGGATCAGCGCACGATCGAAGCGTCTCGCGGCATCGGGTTCTCGGCGGCGCGCACGCTGTTCCAGGTCGAGTTGCCGCTCGCGGTCCCGGTGATTCTCAACGGGGTGCGCACCGCGCTGGTGATCCTGGTCGGCACCGCGACACTGAGCACCTTCATCGGGGCGACGAGCCTCGGCACGCTGATCACTACCGGCGTCACGCTGTTCCTGCCCAAACTGCTCATCTCCGGCGCGATTCTGGTCGGTCTGCTGGCGCTGGTCATCGACTGGCTCGGCAGGTTGGTCGAACTGGCCGCGACCCCCCGAGGTGTGTCATGAGGTCGGTTCGGGCCGGATCGATTGCGCTGTTGGTCATTACGCTGCTCGCGGGATGCGGGCTGGTGAGTTCCTCGGGCACGTTCCACGATGCGAGCCTGCCGGGCGGGGACCGGCCGCTGGCGGGCGCGAAGCTCGTGGTGACCTCCAAGAGCTTCACCGAAGGCGTGCTGCTGGGCAAGATCACCGCGACCTATCTGGCCGCCGCCGGCGCCGAGGTGATCGACCTGACCGGGGCGCCCGGATCCGCCTCCTCGCGGCAGGCGCAGCTCAACGGTGACGCCGACATTCTCTGGGAGTACACCGGAACCGGCTGGGTCAACTACCACAACCAAACCGAGACGATCGTCGATCCGCACGAGCTGTGGCAGCGGGTCCACGACATCGAACAGCGCGAGAACGACCTGGAGTGGCTGCCCCCGGCGAACTTCAACGACACCTACGCCTTCGCCGCCGCGGCCGCGACGGCGCGCCGCCTCGGGGTGCGGTCGCTGTCGGATGTCGCCGCACTGCCCGTCGCCGACCGCACCTTCTGCGTCGACGACGAGTTCTTCAGCCGTTCCGACGGTTTCATTCCGATGCTGGCGAAATACGATATGCCCTACAACGATCCGAATGGCCTGCCCGCGGCGAACGTCACCCGGATGGATGCCGGAGTGGTGTACCCGGCGACGGCCAAGAGCGCACCCTGCAACTTCGGGATGGTCTACACCACCGACGGCCGGGTCAAGAACCTCGATCTGACGGTCCTGGAAGACGACAAGAAGTTCTTTCTGCCCTACAGCGGCACCGCCGTCGTCCGCGACTCGATCATCCAGGCGTATCCGCAGCTTCGCGCGCTGCTGGGCACCATCTCCGAACGCCTCACCGACGAGCTGATGCAGGACCTCAACGGCCGTGTCGACATCGACGGCGAAGACCCCTCCGACGTCGCCTACGACTGGCTCCGGACCGAAAACCTGGTCGACTAGCGAAGACTGGGCATCGGCTCGACACGCGGTATCGAGCGCTCCTCGCCGCCTGGAACATCCCCCGCGTCTAAGATCAACCACACACAGCCGACGGACCACCAGCACACCGCCCCGCCTCCGCGTCACCGAACACCATGGCTCACAACACCTACCGCCCACGGCAACCGCGCGCGCACCGTATCGGTGACCGAGCGCGAGGTCGCAGGGCGTTTTCAGTGCACCGCCAGTTCAGTTCGCCCGCTCGTTGCTTCGCTGTCCCCGTACCGATTTCAAGATCTTTCGCCGTGCTGTGAACGTACCGATTATTCGGTATTTAAACGTTGGGTGATGTAACCGTACGGAAGTTTTTTTATACCGGCTCGGCCCCGCGAATTGTGCAGTAGTACAACGGCATTTGCCCGGATTGCGTAATACTGGTCGAGGGTGCCGCGTCGCGGTTCGAGGGTTGGACTTTCCGGGACAGTCGATGGACTGTGCCATCGGCAATAGTGCAGTTAGTGGAGGTCACGTGTCTATTCTGCGAACTCGACGGGCGCACCGTCTGGGACGGCGCGCGCCGACGGGCGGGTCGAAGGGGCGCGGGCGGCGGTCTCCTCCGTCTGGCTAGTTCGGTAAGAGCAAGCGCGGCAATGGTTTTGGCGCGTGGCGTTGCTGTCCGGTCGGTCGGCATCGCCCAGCCGAGGTGACGAGCGAGGGATACGCCATGCAGACCGAAAACAAAATACAGCAGCGCGGCCTGACATCGATTCAGAAAGAACTATGGCTCGCGCACGAACTGTCCGATATACCCAATAACTGCATCGTTTACGCCGATATCCGAGCCGAACTGGAAATCGGCCGCTTCGTCGCGGCCGTACGCCAGGTTTTTGCCGAATCGGAAGCGCTGGCAGTAAATTTCGTGTCGGCGGCCGACGGCCCCGTGCAGGTAGAGCGCGATATCCGCGATTGGAAACCGGCCTACCTCGACCTTACCGACCGGTCGGATTCCGAAGCGGCGGCGTTCGAATATATGTCCGGTCAGCGTGCGCTGGGATTCGATCTGGAGCGAGACCCGTTGCTCAGGGTCGCCCTGCTCAAAGTCGGTGCCGCGCACCATGTGCTGATGATGTGCTTCCACCACATCATCATGGACGGCGTCGGCGTCGTCACCTGGACCCAGCGGGTGCTCGACGTATACGGCGCCGCGATCGGCGAAACGCCCGCCGCGCCCCCCGATTTCGTGAGCGTCGAGGAGATCCTCGACAGTGACCGGGCCTACCGCCGCGACCGGCAGGCAATCGATCGCGAGTACTGGCAGCGGACGATCTCCGCCGGCACCGAGCCGCTGCGGCTTCCCGGCAGCGCCGAGATCGACGCCGTGCCGGGACGAGTCGGCTGCACGCGCAGCATCTCGGGCGCGGAGTTGCAGGAGCTGTTCGGTTCCGCGCAATCGATCGGCGTCCGGTTGCCCTACCTGCTGATGTCCGTCGCGGCCGCCGCGATCCAGCGGTACGCGGCGCGCGACGAATTCTGCGTCCAGATGCCGGTTTCCAATCAAACGGCGATCGCCCGCCGGACACCCTGCCAGCTCTCGGATACGGTGCCGCTGCCGGTGCGCACGAGCGCGAACCTGTCGCTCGGCGAGCTCGCCGAGCGGATCCACGACACCATAGCGAGCGCGAAAGAGCATCTCCGCTATGGGATGTCGAATATCCGGCGCGACACCAAGATCGCCACGACCGATGCCTTCGGCCCGGTCGTCAACGTCATGTCGTTCTTCGGCGCCTTGCGGATGGTGGACGGCGAGGCCGACCTCCAGGTCTTCTCGGCGGGTACCAGCGGGGACCTGTCGATCATCTTCTCCTACGAGCGGCAGGCGTCGCGCGGCGGCTACCTGCGGCTGGAGGGTGACGCCCAGCTCTACACCGAGGACGATCTGCGGGGCTACCTCGAAACGATCGGTCGTTATCTGCGGCAGGCGATCGCCGACCCGCGCGTGCTGATCGGGACGGTGGACATCCTCGGCGCGGAGCGCGCCCGCGTGCTCGAACTGTGGAACGACACGGCGACGCCGGTCGACCCGGCGGCGACCCTGGCCGGCTTGTTCGAAGACCGGGCGGCGCAGTCGCCGGACGCGGTCGCGGTCGTGTCCGGCGGAGCCGAACTCACCTACGGGGAGCTCGACCGGCGGGCCGAACAGATTGCGCGAACGCTGGTTTCGCGCGGGGTACGGCCGGACAGCGTCGTCGCGGTGGCTCTGCCACGGTCGGTGGAGCTGATCATCGCGATAGTGGCGGTGGTGAAGGCCGGTGGCGCGTATCTGCCGGTGGACCCGGCCTATCCGCCGGAGCGGCTGGCGTTCGTCCTCGGTGACGCCGCGCCGGTCGCGGTCCTCACCGACGCCGCCACCTCGAAAGCGCTGCCGCCGAGTGCTGCGCCGCTGATCCTGCTCGAAGCGGCCGAGGCGGAAGGGACCGGTGCCGCGCGCGCCGCCCTGCCGCGGCCGGGCAACCTCGCGTACCTGATCTACACCTCGGGTTCCACCGGCACACCCAAGGGTGTCGCCGTCACGCACGCCAATGCCGCCTCGCTGTTCCTGAGCACCGCGAAGTGGTGCCAGTTCGGCGCCGGGGATGTCTGGGCCTGGTGCCACTCCCAAGCGTTCGACTTCTCCGTCTGGGAGATCTGGGGCGCGCTGCTGTACGGCGGCCGGGTCGTGGTGGTGCCGTGGGATGTCGTGCGCACCCCCGCGCAGCTGTGGGATCTGGTGGTCGAGGCGGGCGTGACTGTCCTCAATCAAACGCCCTCCGCCTTCCACGCGCTGGCCGAAGCGCGCGCGGCCGGTGGCCGCACCCAATCCGCTTTGCGCATGGTGATATTCGGCGGCGAGGCGCTGAATCCGGCGCACCTGGACCGGTGGTATTCGGCCGGTGACGGCGGGCCCGCGTTGGTGAACATGTACGGGATCACCGAGACCACGGTGCACGTGACGAAGCTGGATCTGGTCGCCGCGCACGGTGCGCGCGGCGGCAGCCCGATCGGGACGCCGCTGGCGAACATGCGGGTGTACGTGCTGGACTCGGGCTTGGCGCCGACTCCGATCGGGGTGTCCGGCGAGCTGTATGTGGCCGGAGCGCAGCTGGCCCGGGGCTATCAGGGCCGATCCGGTCTGACGGCGACGCGATTCGTGGCCGATCCGTTCGATGCGGCCGGCGGCGGCCGGTTGTATCGCACCGGTGACGTGGCGCGCTGGACGGCGGCGGGCGAGCTGGAGTTCGTCGGCCGCGCCGACGATCAGGTCAAGGTGCGCGGCTTCCGGATCGAACCCGGCGAGATCGAAACCGCGCTGGCGCGCCATCCCGCGGTGGCGCGCGCGGTGGTGGTCGCCCGGGATACCGACGGCGGCAAGCAGTTGGTCGCGTATGTGGTCACCGATCACGACGACGCGGAGGCGCGGGCGAGCCTCGGCGCGGAGTTGCGCCGGTTCGCCGCCGAGCGGCTGCCGGAGTTCATGGTGCCCGCGGCGGTGATGGTGATCGACTCGATGCCGTTGACCGCGAACGGCAAGCTCGATCGCGCGGCGTTGCCCGCCCCCGCCCTGGTGGCCTCGGCGCGGTACCGCGCGCCGCGCGGTGCGCGGGAACGCGTGCTGGCCGAGTTGTTCGGTGAGGTGCTCGGCCAGGACCGAGTCGGAGTGGACGACAGCTTCTTCGAACTGGGTGGGCACTCGCTGTCCGCTACTCAGCTGATCAGCCGGATCCGGGCGGTTCTGGGGGTCGAGGTCCCGATTCGGACGGTGTTCGACGCACCGACGGTGGCGCAGTTGGCGACTCGGCTCGACACCGGTGTCCGGGTGCGCCCGATGCTGTCGGTCCGGCAGCGTCCGGACGTGGTTCCGTTGTCGTTCGCGCAGCGGCGGTTGTGGTTCATCCACCGCCTCGAAGGTCCTTCCGCCACCTACAACGTCCCGCTGACGGCGCGGTTGACGGGTGCGTTCGACGTGTCCGCGTTCGCGGCCGCGGTCGATGACGTGGTCGCCCGCCATGAGAGTCTGCGCACCGTCTACGTCGAAACCGACGGTGTGCCCGCGCAGCGGGTGGTCGGCCTGGACAGCGTCGAGGTGCCGCTGCTCGTCACCGATGTCGCCCCGGCCGAGGTGGAGGCGGCGGTCGCCGAAGCGTCGCGGTACCGGTTCGATCTGTCGGCGGAGATTCCGGTTCGGGTCAGTGTCATTCGGTGCGGTGACGACTGGATGCTGGTGTTCTTGCTCCACCACATCGCCGCTGACGGGTGGTCGGCGACGACTTTGCTGCGGGATTTGTCGGCGGCGTACGAGGCGCGCCTGGCGAATCGGGCGACGCAGTGGCGGCCGTTGCCGGTGCACTACGTGGATTACGCGTTGTGGCAGCAGGAGTTGCTGGGCTCTCCGACCGATCCGAAGAGCATGCTGTCGCAACAGCTCGACTACTGGCGTGCCGAACTCGCGGGCTTGCCGGAGCAGTTGCGGTTGCCGACCGACCGGCCGCGGCCGCGGGTCGCGAGCTATCGCGGCGACATGGTGCTGTTCACCGTGGACGCGGAGACGCGCGGCGCGGTGGAGCGGTTGGCCGCCGACGAGGGTGCGACGGTGTCGATGGTGTTGCAATCGGCGCTGGCGGTGCTGCTGTTCAAACTCGGTGCGGGCGAAGACATTCCGATCGGCGCGCCGATCGCGGGTCGCACCGACGACGCGCTGACCGATCTGGTCGGGTTCTTCGTCAACACCTGGGTGCTGCGCGCCCCGGTCGCACCGTCGGCGTCGTTCAGCGAGGTGCTCGCTCGGGTCCGGGCGAAAGCCCTTGCCGCCTACGAGAATCAGGACGCGCCGTTCGATTTGCTGGTGGAGTTGCTCAATCCCGCCCGCTCGGCCGCGCATCATCCGTTGTTCCAGGTGCTGCTGACCCTCCAGGACAACCCGTTGCCCACGCTGGCGCTGCCGGGTGTCGCCGTCGATCCGCGCCCGCTGACCAGCACCACCTCGCGATTCGATTTGACCTTCAACATCGGCGAGACGCCGGCCGGAGCCGCCCCGGGGGGCTGGGACGGATTCATCGAATACGCCACCGACCTGTTCGACCGGTCCACGATCGAAGCTACCGCGGCACGGTTGGTGCGGATTCTGCGGCATATCGTTTCGGACCCCGGTACTCAGGTCGGCTCGATCGACGTATTGGGCGATGACGAACGAGAACTGGTGTTGCGCCGCTGGAACGACACCACCGTTTCGGCCGAGTCGCGCGGCACGGTGGTCGAGTTGTTCGCCGCGCGAGCCGCCGCGTCTCCAGAGGCGGCGGCCGTCGTGGGCAGCGACGGTGAGCTGTCCTATCGGGAGCTCGATACTCGGTCCGAGCGGCTCGCGCGGGTATTGCTCGCGCGCGGAGTGCGGCCCGACGCCATCGTCGCCGTCGCCTTGCCGCGGTCCGCGAACCTGATCGTGGCGTTGCTGGCGGTGCTGAAAGCCGGTGGCGGTTATCTGCCGATCGACCCGGCCTATCCCTCGGATCGGCTGGCATTCATCCTCGCCGACGCTGCCCCCGCGGTCGTCCTGACCGATCATGACACCGCACCCGGGCTGCCGCACACCGCTACGACCCACCTCTATCTCGACGCACTCGATGACAGTGGCGCGGATGTCTGCGACCCCGCGGGGACTGTGCGGCCCGAGGGCCTGGCGTATTTGATCTACACCTCGGGGTCGACCGGTGTGCCGAAAGGTGTTGCGGTCACTCACCATAACCTCCGCAATCTGGCGTCGCAGGGTTGGTCGACCGGTCCGGGGGAGCGGGTGTTGATGCATTCGTCGGTGGCTTTCGATGCGTCGACGTATGAGGTTTGGCCTGCTCTGATCAGTGGTGGTGCGGTAGTGGTGGCGGGTGCGGAGCGTTCGGATCCGGGTGAGATCACTACGTTGATCGCTGATTGTGCGGTGACTCGGATGTTCGTGACTCCGGCTCTGCTGTCAGCGGTACTCGACTATGCGGACGACTTGCCGGGCAACGTTTTCCGGAGTCTGAAGCAGGTGATCGCCGGTGGCGCCGAGCTGACCCCCGCGTTGGTGGGCCGGTTGCAGGGCCGCGCCGACGGTGTGATCGTCACCAATGGTTACGGTCCGACCGAGACCACGGTGTTCGCGACCGTGTTCTGCGCTGATGCGATCTCGGACACCGACATGTCGGTGCCGATCGGGTCCGCACTGGCCGGTATGCGTACGTACGTGCTGGATTCGGCATTGGCCCCGGTTCCGGTCGGGGTGCCGGGCGAGTTGTATGTGGCGGGAGCTCAACTGGCTCGTGGATATCACGGCAAGGCTGGTTTGACGGCGGCGCGGTTCGTGGCGGATCCGTTCGATCCCGCTGGTGGCCGGTTGTATCGGACCGGTGATGTGGTGCGCTGGAATGCGCAGGGGCAGTTGGAGTTCGCGGGCCGGTTCGATGATCAGGTGAAGATCCGTGGCTTCCGGGTGGAACCCGGTGAGGTCGAAGCCGTGCTGGCACAGCATCCTTCGGTGCTCCGTGCCGCGGTGGTCGCCCGTGAGGTCGGCCCCGCGGGCAAGCAGCTCATCGGCTATGTGGTCGCGGACGAAACCGGGGCGGAGATCCGTCGATTCGCGGCGGAGCGGTTGCCGGACTTCATGGTGCCGGCCGTGGTGATGGTGCTCGACGAGATGCCGCTGACCGCCAACGGGAAACTGGATCGCGCGGGGTTGCCGGATCCGGAGCTGGTGTCCTCGGTGGGGTACCGGGCGCCGCGCGGCGAGCACGAGCGAGTACTGGCGGAGTTGTTCGCCGAAGTACTCGGCCATGATCGAGTCGGGGCGGACGACAACTTCTTCGAACTCGGCGGTCATTCCCTGCTGGCGACCCGCCTGGCCAGCCGGATCCGTGCGGTCCTGGGGGTCGAGGTCCCGATTCGGACGGTCTTCGACGCACCGACGGTGGCGCAGTTGGCGACCCGGCTCGACACGGGTGTGCAGGTGCGCCCGCCGCTGTCGGCCGGGCAGCGGCCGGATGTGGTTCCGCTGTCCTACGCGCAGCGGCGGCTGTGGTTCATCCATCGTTTGGAAGGACCGTCCGCCACATACAACATGGCGTTGGCGGTGCGACTGCGCGGAGTCGATGTGCCGGCGTTGCGCGCCGCGATCGAGGATGTCGTGGTCCGGCACGAGAGCCTGCGCACGGTATTCGTCGACGCGGAGGGTGTGCCGTCGCAGCGGGTGCTGGACGCGAACAGTGTCGAGGTGCCGTTCGCGGAGACCGCGATGGCGGACTCGGCGCCCGCCGACCTGGACGCGGCGGTGACCGCGGCGGCCCAGTACGGGTTCGACCTGGGCGCGGAGATCCCGATCCGCGCCACCGTGTTTCGACGCGACGTCGACGACGTGGTACTGGTGTTGCTCATCCATCACATCGCCGGTGACGGCTGGTCGCTGAACCCGCTGCTGCGCGACCTGTCGGTGGCGTATGCGGCGCGCCTGGAACGCCGGGCCCCGGACTGGCGTCCGTTGCCGGTGCAGTACGTGGACTACACGCTGTGGCAGCGGAACTTGCTTGGTTCGCCGGACGATCCGCACAGCGTGCTGGCGCGACAGCTGGAGTACTGGCGCGGCGAACTCGAAGGTGTGCCCGAGCAGTTGCGGTTGCCGATGGATCGCCCGCGCCCGCGGGTCGCCAGCTACCGCGGTGACATGGCGTTCTTCGAGATCGATCCCGAACTGCGTGCGGCCGTCGAGCGATTGGCGGCGGCCGAGGGCGCGACGGTGTCGATGGTGCTGCAGTCGGCGCTGGCGGTGCTGTTGTTCAAACTCGGTGCGGGCGAGGACATTCCGATCGGCGCGCCGATCGCCGGTCGCACCGACGACGCGCTGACCGATCTGGTCGGCTTCTTCGTCAACACCTGGGTGCTGCGCGCGAACGTGGACCCGGGCGCCGCCTTCACCGAAATCCTCGGCGGGGTGCGCGTCAAGGCGCTGGCGGGGTACGAGAATCAAGATCTGCCGTTCGAGTTGCTGGTCGAATTGCTGAACCCCGTTCGTTCGGCGGCGCACCACCCGTTGTTCCAGGTGTCGTTGGCCTTCCAGAACAACACGCTGCCGGATCTGCGGCTGGCGGGTGTGGAGATCGAGCCCCGTACCGCGCCGACCGGCACCTCGCGGTTCGATCTGTTCTTCAATGTCGCCGACGCGCCCGCCGGCGCCGGGTGGGACGGGTTCGTCGAGTACGCGACCGAACTGTTCGACCGGTCCACCGTCGAGGCGATGGCGGCGCGCTGGGTGCGGTTGCTGCGGCAACTGGTGACCGAACCGAGTGTCCCGGTCGGGTCGATCGACGTGCTGGTGGGCGCGGAACGCGCACTGGTGCTGGACCATTGGAACGACACCGCGGTGGCGGTACCCGACACCGACCTGATCACGTTGTTCCGGGCGCGGGTCGAACGAACACCCGACGCGCTCGCGGTAATCGGCGCGGACGCCCAGCTGAGCTATCGGGAACTGGATACCCGTGCCGCCGAGCTGGCCCGGACGCTGATGGCCCGAGGGGTGCGGCCCGATACTCTCGTCGCCGTCGCGCTGCCGCGATCGGCGGAACTGATCGTGGCGCTGGTGGCCGTGCTGAAGGCGGGCGGCGGGTATCTGCCCATCGACCCGGCGTATCCCGCCGATCGGCTGGCGTTCGTGCTGGCCGATGCCGCGCCGATGGTTGTCGTCACCGATCGGCAGACCTCGAACGCGTTGCCGCACACGGCGATACCGCAGTTGTACCTGGACGAATTCGACGCCGTCGCGGTGGCGGGAGATCCGGATCGCGCGGTCGCGATCACGCCGCAGAGTCTGGCCTACGTGATCTACACCTCCGGATCGACCGGTGTGCCGAAAGGTGTTGGCATCACCCACCGGAACGTGGTGAGCCTGGTTGCCCAGGCCTGGCGGGCCGAGACCGGCGACCGGGTGCTGGTGCATTCCTCGATCGCCTTCGACGCCTCGATCTATGAGATCTGGCCGGCCCTGTGCGGCGGAGCCGCGCTGGTGGTGGCGGGTGAGCAGCGCTCGGATCCGGCCGAGATCGCCCGGCTGGCGCATACCTGGTCGGTGACGAAGATGTTCACGACTCCGCCGCTGTTGTCGGCGTTGATCGAGCACTCGGCAGCGTTGCCGGACAACCCGTTCCATAGTGTGCGCCAGCTGAACACCGGGGCCGACACGCTCACCTCCGCCCTGGTGCGGGCTATGGAACCGGAGTTCGGCGCGGTCCACATGGAGAACCTGTACGGCCCGACCGAGGCGACGATCTATGTGACGAGGTTCGTCGTACCGGCCGCGGAGCAGCTGGGCGCGGTAGTGCCGATCGGTGCGCCGGTGGCCAATTCCCATGTGTACGTGCTGGATTCATGGCTGAAGCCGGTGCCCATCGGGGTGGCCGGTGAACTGTATGTCGCCGGTGCGCAATTGGCGCGGGGGTATCACGGTAAATCGGCTCTGACCGCGTCTCGGTTTGTGGCGGACCCGTTCGGCGCGGCCAGTGGCCGGCTGTATCGGACCGGTGATGTCGTGCGCTGGAACAGCGACGGGCACTTGGAGTTCGCGGGCCGGGTCGACGATCAGGTGAAGATCCGCGGCTTCCGGGTGGAACCCGCCGAGGTGGAAAACATTCTGGCGCAACATCCTTCGGTGTCTCGCGCCGTGGTCGTACCCCGTGACACCGAGGGCGGCGGTAAGCAATTGGTCGGCTATGTGGTCGCCGACAGGTCCGGGCCCGCCGTGGGCGAGGACGAATTGGTAGGTCAGTGGCGCAAGGTGTACGACGACCTATACTCCGCGGCCGAGCGGGAGAACGAGGGCGCGCTGCCCGACCTCGAATCCGACGCGGAGTTCGGCGCCGGTTTCGAGGGCTGGAACAGCAGCTATACCGGGAACCCGATTCCGCTGGAACAGATGCGGGAATGGCGCGCGGCGACCGTTGACCGGATCCGGGGGCTCAACCCCGGCCGGGTGCTCGAGATCGGCGTCGGCTCGGGCCTGCTGCTGTCCCAGGTCGCACCGGAGTGTGCCGAATACTGGGCGACGGATCTGTCGGCCGCGACGATCACCGCGCTGCGACATCAGTTGGGCCGGCTCGACGTGGAGTGGGCCGACCGGGTCGTGCTGCGTGCCCAAGCGGCCGACGACATCGATGGTTTGCCCGAGAACTATTTCGACACAGTGGTTTTGAACTCGGTCATTCAGTATTTCCCCAGTCACGGCTATCTCCGTAGCGTGCTGGAGCGGGTGGCGGGATTGCTGGCGCCCGGTGGTGCGGTGTTCGTGGGTGACGTGCGGAATTACGCGTTGCTGGAAGAGTTCGCCACCGCGGTGCAGGTCAGCCGCAATGGCGGTGACGATCCGGCGGCGGTGGCGGACCGGGTCCGTCGAGACATCGCCGCCGAACAAGAGTTGTTGCTGGCGCCGGAGTACTTCGCCGCGTTGGGCCGGGACGCGAGCCCGTTCGACGCCGTTGATATCCGGCTCAAGCGCGGGTACTCGGTCAATGAGCTGACGCGGTATCGCTACGACGTCGTCCTGCACAAGGCGCCGACCGACCCGTACTCGATCGCCCGCACACCGAGGGTCATCTTCCGCGACCATGATTCGCTGCGCGAACTCTTGCGGACCCCGCACCCCGAGGGTCTGCGAGTCACCGGAATTCCGCATCTCGGCCTCACCGGCGAGGTGGACCTCACCCAGCGGATTCGGGCCGGTCGTTCCGGCCTCGACATCGCCGGCGTCGGAATCGAAGCGATGCTCGACGACGTGACCGAGCGGGCCGGGGCGGGCCTGTTGCCCGAGGATCTGTACCACCTCGGCCAGGAACACGGGTACGCGACCGCCGTCACGTGGTCCGCGCAGCCCGGGCACATGGAGGCGGCGTTCCTCGAATCCGCTGCCGTGCAAGGCCGTTCGCTGACCGATGTGTACCCCGCCCAGGGTGCGGTGAGCGGGTTGGCGAACAATCCGCAGGCGGGTCTGCTGGCCGCGGATGTGCGGCGCTGGGCGGCGGACAGGTTGCCGGAGTTCATGGTGCCCGCGACGGTGCTGGTGCTCGACGCGGTGCCGTTGACCGCGAGCGGCAAGCTCGACCGCAAGGCGCTGCCCGACCCGGACTTCGCCTCCGCGCGGGAGTACCGCGCCCCGGGCAGCGAACGGGAACGTGTCCTGGCCGAGTTGTTCGCCGAGATCCTCGGCCTCGACCGAGTAGGAATGGACGACGACTTCTTCGCGCTGGGCGGTCACTCGCTGCTGGCGACTCGGCTCAGCAGCCGTATTCGCGCGGTCCTGGGTGCCGAGGTGCCGATTCGCACGGTCTTCGACGCTCCCACGGTGGCCCAGCTGGCGACCCGGCTGGACGCCGAAATGCAAGTGCGCCCGGCCTTGTCGGCTCGGCCGCGGCCGCAGGTGGTTCCGTTGTCGTTCGCACAGCGGCGGCTGTGGTTCATCCACCGGCTCGAAGGTCCCTCGGCCACGTACAACATGCCGCTGGCGGTCCGGCTGACGGGCGCGTTCGACGCGTCGGCGTTCAGCGCGGCGGTCGGTGACGTGATCGCCCGGCACGAGAGCCTGCGGACTGTTTTCGCGGAGGTCGACGGTGACCCGTCCCAGCGGGTGCTCGACGCGGGGAGTATCGAGGTGCCGGTCACGGTCACCGACCTGAACGGCGCGCCGGTCGACGAGTCGCTGACCGCGGCGATGCGGTATCGGTTCGATCTGACAACGGAGATTCCGATCCGCGCGGACGTGTTCCGATGCGGTCCCGACGAGTGCGTGCTGGTGCTGTTGATCCATCACATCGCCGGTGACGGCTGGTCGATGGGCCCGCTGTTGCGGGACCTGGCTACGGCCTATTCGGCACGGTTGGAGCGGCGCGCGCCGCAGTGGCGACCGCTGCCCGTGCAATACGTGGACTACACCCTGTGGCAGCGGGAGCTGCTGGGCTCGCCGAAAGACGCGGACAGCGTGCTGTCCCGGCAACTCGAGTTCTGGCGCGAAGAACTCGAAGGACTGCCCGAGCAACTGCGGTTGCCGACGGACCGGCCCCGGCCGCGAGTGGCGAGCTACCGCGGCGACATGGTGCTGTTCGGCATCGATCCCGAGCTGCGCGCGGCCATCGAGCGATTGGCGGGTCGCGAGGGTGCGACGGTGTCGATGGTGCTGCAGTCGGCGCTGGCGGTGCTGCTGTCGAAACTCGGTGCGGGCGAGGACATTCCGATCGGCGCGCCGATCGCCGGCCGGACCGACGACGCCCTGAACGATCTGGTCGGGTTCTTCGTCAACACCTGGGTGCTGCGCGCGGCCGTCGCGCCGGGAGCGTCGTTCGGCGAACTCCTCGCCCAGGTCCGGGCGAAGGCCTTGGCCGGGTACGAGAATCAGGACCTGCCGTTCGAGTTGCTCGTCGAATTGCTCAACCCCGTTCGTTCGGCGGCGCACCATCCGCTGTTCCAGGTCTCGCTGGCGTTCCAGAACAACACCCTGCCCACCCTGGAACTGCCCGGCGTGCGATTCGAGTCCTACAACGCCTCCATCGCCGCCGCGCGCTTCGACCTGTTCTTCAATGTCGCCGACGCGCCGGCCGGTGACGGCTGGATCGGATTCGTCGAGTACGCCACGGAATTGTTCGATCGGTCCACGGTGGAGACGATGGCTGCGCGGTTCCTGCGGATACTGCGGCATGTGGTGTCGGATCAGTCGACGCCCGTGGGTGCGATCGAAGTGCTCGACGCCGGAGAACGCGACCGCGTGCTGCGGCACTGGAACGACACCGCCGTCGAAGTCCCCGAGACCGACCTCGTCGGGTTGATCCAGGCCCAGGTCGATCGGACACCCGACGCGGTCGCCGTAGCCTGCGGCGACACCGAGTTGACCTACCGGGACCTGGATCGCGAGGCCGATCGGCTCGCGCGCGTGCTGGTCGCGCGCGGGGTGCGCGCGGACAGTATCGTCGCGGTCGCGCTGCCCCGGACCGCGGAGCTGATCGTCGCGCTGCTGGCCGTGTTGAAGGCGGGCGGCGGCTACCTGCCGATCGATCCGGCGTATCCCTCGGACCGGTTGGCGTTCATCCTCACCGACGCGGCACCGGTCGTCGTGGTCACCGATTCGAACACCGCCCGGGTGCTGCCCGGCCCGCCGGAGCGACTCTTCTGCCTCGATACCGAGCAGCACGACACGGCGGACAGCACCGACGGTGCGGTGCCGGTTCGGCCGCTGCCACAGCACCTGGCGTATGTGATCTACACGTCGGGTTCCACCGGGGTGCCCAAAGGCGTTGCGGTGACCCATCGCAACGTCGTGCACCTGCTCACGCAGGCATGGCCGACGAGCGTCGAGGATCGGGTGCTCGTGCATACCTCGATCGCCTTCGACGCCTCCACCTACGAGATCTGGCCGACGCTGGCCGGTGGCGCCACGGTCGTGCTGGCCGCCGAGCAGCGTTCGGATCTGGCCGAGATCAGCCGTCTGGTGCAGGCCCGTGGTGTGACGAAGATGTTCGCCACACCGCCGATGCTGTCCGCGCTGCTCGATCACGACGAGTCCCTCAGCGGCGACCCGTTGCGGAGCGTGCGTGCGGTGATGGCCGGCGGCGCCGAGCTGACGGCCACGGTCGTACACCGGCTGAACGCGAAATACCCCGACGCTCAGGTGATCAACGGTTACGGTCCCACCGAGACGACCGCGTGCGTGACCGAATACAACGCCGGGAGCGGGGACGACGGTGCGGTGCCGATCGGTATGCCGCGAACCAATACCCGGGTGTTCGTGCTGGATTCGTGGTTGACCCCGGTGCCGGTCGGCGTAGCGGGCGAACTGTACGTGGCCGGTGCGCAGTTGGCGCGCGGATATCACGGCAAGCCCGGCTTGACCGCGGCTCGCTTCGTGGCCGATCCGTTCGATCCGGCCGGCGGGCGGTTGTATCGCACCGGTGATGTCGTGCGCTGGAACGCGCACGGGCAGCTGGAGTTCGCGGGCCGCGTCGATGACCAGGTGAAGATCCGGGGCTTCCGGGTGGAGCCCGCCGAGGTGGAAGCCGTGCTGGCGCAGCATCCCGCGGTGTCCCGCGCCGTTGTAGTGGCGCGCGATGCCGACGCCGGTGGCGCGCAGTTGGTCGGCTACGTGGTCGCCGACCGGTCCGGGCCGGTCATGGGAGAAGACGAATTGGTGGGTCAGTGGCGACGGGTCTATGACGACCTGTATTCCGCCGCGGACCGTGGTGCCGGCAACGGCCACCGGGACGAGCCCGCCGCGCCGCCCACCGAGCCGACCGGAGCCGGGTTCGGTGCGGACTTCGGCGGCTGGAACAGCAGCTACACCGGCAATCCCATTCCGCTGGCCCAGATGCGGGAGTGGCGCTCGGCCACCGTCGACAGCATTCGGGAGTTGCGACCGCGGCGAGTGCTCGAGATCGGTGTGGGTTCGGGCTTGGTGCTGTCGCAGGTGGCGCCGGACTGCGCGGAATACTGGGCCACGGATTTCTCGGCCGCCACCATCGGCGTGCTGCGCCGGCAGTTGGACGAATTCGACGCGGAGTTGGCTGAGCGCGTCACGCTGCGTGCGCAGGCGGCCGACGAGTTGGACGGGCTGCCGGAAAACTATTTCGACACTGTGGTGCTGAACTCCGTCATCCAGTACTTCCCCGGCGAGCAGTACCTTCGCCGGGTGCTGCGGGGAATCCTGCGGCTGCTGGCCCCGGGTGGCTCGATCTTCCTGGGTGACGTCCGCAATCTCGGCCTGCTCGAGCAGTTCACTACCGCGGTGCAGATCAGCCGCAACGGCGGTGAGGACCCCGTGCTGGTCGAGGAACGCGTCCGCCGGGACATCGCGGCGGAGAAGGAACTGCTGCTGGCGCCGGAGTATTTCCTCGCGCTGAGTAGTGACCTCGGGCTCGGTGCGGTCGATATCGAGCTCAAACGCGGCTACTCGGTCAACGAGCTGACCCGTTATCGCTACGACGTGGTCCTGCGCAAGCCCGCCGGGACACCGCTGTCGGTCGCCGCGATTCCGAAAGTCGAGTTCCGCGACCAGGATTCGCTGTACGAACTGTTGCGCGCGGACCATCCCGACGGAATTCGCGTCACGGGGATCCCGCATGCCGGACTGACCGGTCAGCTCGCGGTCACCGACCGCATCCGGGCGGGTCTTCCGGTCTCGGCCGGTGACGGGTCCGGGTTGCTCGCGGCCGATTTCGAGGGCACCCTCGACGTCATCTCCGAACGGGCGGACGCGGGTCTGTTGCCCGAGGACCTGCACGTGCTGGGTCGCAAACTCGACTACACGACCGCGGTCACGTGGTCCGCGCAGCCGGGGCGGATGGACGCGGTCTTCCTCGAATCCGCGGTGGCGCGGGAACAGCCGCTGACCGATGTGTATCTGCCGGCGAGCACGGTCGGCGATCCGGCCGACTACGCCAACAGTCCCCAGGACACGCTGCTGCCCGTCGCGGTCCGGGGGTTCGTGGCCGAGCGCCTGCCCGACTTCATGGTGCCGGCGGTGGTGATGGTGATCGACTCCGTGCCGTTGACACCCAACGGCAAACTCGATCGCGCGGCGCTGCCGGCCCCGGAGTGGGTGTCCGCGAGCAAATATCGAGCGCCGCGCACGGACCAGGAACGAACCTTGGCGGAATTGTTCGCCGAGATTCTGGGTGTCGGACGCGTCGGTATCGACGACAGCTTCTTCGCACTGGGTGGCCATTCCCTGTTGGCGACCCGTCTGACCAGTCGAATCCGGGCAGTGCTCGGTGTCGAAGTGCCGATCCGCGTGATGTTCGAGGCGGCCACCGTCGCCGAACTCGCCGCGAGGTGGCCGCAGCTCGCGCCGTCTCGCCGACCGGCTCTGCGCAGGATGAATCGAGAGGTGAGTTACCAGTGATTCCGTTGTCGTTCGCCCAGCGCCGGTTGTGGTTCATCCACCGCTTGGAGGGGCCCTCCGCCACCTACAACATGCCGTTGACGGTCCGGCTGGCGGGCGCGTTCGAGGCGCCCGCCTTCGCGGCGGCGGTCACCGATGTCGTTGCCCGGCACGAGAGTTTGCGGACCATCTTCGTCGAATCCGACGGTGTGCCCGCCCAGCAGGTCCTCGAGCTCGACCAGATCGAGGTCCCCGTGACCGTCACCGACGTCGCGCCCGACGAGTTGGCCAGGGCGGTGACCGCGGCGACGGGCTACGCGTTCGATCTGTCCTCGGAGATCCCCATCCGTACCACCGTGTTCCGGTGCGGTGACGACGAGTGCGTGCTCGTGCTGCTGATCCACCACATCGCGGGCGACGGCTGGTCGATGACGCCGTTGCTGCGGGATCTGTCCGAGGCGTACGCGGCGCGCCGGCAGGGCCGGAAACCGGAGTGGGAACCGCTGCCGGTGCAGTACGTGGACTACACGCTGTGGCAGCAGGAGCTGTTGGGCTCGCCGTCCGATCCGGAGAGCCTGCTGTCCCGGCAATTCGATTACTGGCGTAGCGAACTCGACGGACTGCCGGAGCAATTGCGCCTGCCGACGGACCGGCCGCGGCCGCGGGTGGCGAGCTATGCGGGCGACCTGCTGGTCCGCGGTATCGACGGCCGGACCCGGGCTGGGTTGGAGCGATTGGCCGCCCGCGAAGGCGCGACCGCGTCGATGGTGTTACAGTCGGCGCTGGCCGTTTTGTTGTTCAAACTCGGTGCGGGGGAGGACATTCCGATCGGCTCGCCGATCGCCGGGCGCACCGATGACGCCCTGAACGATCTGGTCGGATTCTTCATCAATACCTGGGTGCTGCGCACGCGGGTGTCCGGCACGGTGTCGTTCACCGAGATCCTCGGCCAGGTCAAGGCCAAAGCGCTGGCCGCCTACGAGAATCAGGAGCTCCCGTTCGAGCTGCTGGTGGAGCTGCTCAACCCCGCTCGTTCGGCGGCGCATCATCCCCTGTTCCAGGTGCTGCTGAGCATGCAGAACAACGTCGCGCCCACGCTGGAATTGGCGGGGGTCGGGTTCGAACCCTATGTCTTGGACGCCAAGACCTCCCGCTTCGATCTGACCTTCAACATCGGTGAATCGATCGCCGCCGAGCACACCAACGGCGACGTTCCCGGCTGGGATATGAACATCGAATACTCGACGGACCTGTTCGACCGGTCCACGGTCGAGGCGATGGCGACGCGGTTCGTTCGGATTCTGCGCTCGATCGCCGCGGATCCGGATGTGCCGGTGGGGTCGATCGATGTGCTCGAGGACGAGGAACGGGTGCGGGTGCTGGACCGGTGGAATGCCACCGGTCTCGAAGTTCCCGAAACGACGCTCGTGGAATTGTTTCAGGCGCGGGTAGATCGGGCGCCGGAGACGGTCGCGGTCGTCTGCGGTGACACCGAGCTGACCTACGGCGAGCTGGACCTTCGGGCAGATCGGCTGGCGGATGCCTTGGTGGCGCTCGGGGTGGGGCCCGACAGCATCGTCGCGGTCGCGCTGCCGCGATCGGCCGAGTTGCTCGTGGCCCTGTTGGCGGTGTCGAAGGCGGGTGGCGGATATCTGCCGATCGACCCGGCGTATCCCTCGGACCGGCTGGCTTTCGTCCTCGACGACGCCGCGCCGGTCGCCGTGGTGACCGATCGAGCAACTGCGAAGGTGTTGCCGGACAACGCGATTCCGCGTCTCCACCTCGAGGAGGTCGATGCGGCGCGGCGTCCGGCGGCCGTGTCCCGCCGACTTCCGGTCTCGCGGAATTTGGCTTATGTGATCTACACGTCGGGTTCGACCGGTGTGCCGAAAGGTGTGGGTATTACCCACCATAACGTGGTGAACCTGGTCGCTCAGGCGTGGTCGGTTGCCTCCGGTGACCGGGTGCTGATGCATTCGTCGATCGCTTTCGACGCGTCGACCTATGAGATCTGGCCTGCTCTGTGCGGCGGAGCCACGCTGGTGGTCGCCGCCGAGCAGCGCTCGGACCCGGCCGAGATCACGCGTCTGGTCGAAAACCATTCGGTGACACAGCTGTTCGCGACTCCGCCGTTGCTGGCGGCGTTGGTCGAGCATTCGAGTTCCCTGCCGGGCAGTCCGCTGCACAGTCTGCGGGAGGTGCATACCGGAGCCGACACGCTCGCCGCGGGACTGGTGCGTGCGGTGCACACCGAGTTCGGTGCTGTCCAACTCGCGAATCTGTACGGTCCGACCGAGGCGACGGTCGATGTGACGGCGTATCGCGTGCCGCACGGCGGCTCGGACACGGTGGTGCCCATCGGTGCACCCGTGGCCAATATGCGGGCCTACGTGCTGGATTCATCGTTGGCGCCGGTGCCGATCGGGGTCGCCGGGGAGTTGTACGTGGCCGGTGCGCAATTGGCGCGGGGTTATCACGGCAAGCCCGGATTGACCGCGGCGCGCTTTGTCGCCGACCCGTTCGATCCGGATGCGGGCCGGTTGTATCGCACCGGTGATGTCGTGCGCTGGAATGCCGACGGGCAGTTGGAGTTCGCGGGCCGGGTCGATGATCAGGTGAAGATCCGTGGTTTCCGGGTGGAGCCGGGCGAGGTCGAAACCGTTCTGGCGCAACATCCTTCGGTATCCCAGGCCGTGGTGGTCGCGCGCGACACCGAGACCGGCGGCAAACAGTTGGTCGGCTATGTGGTCGCCGATCGCCGGTCCGCCGAGGGCGAGGTCCGTGCCGAGGGGAACGGTCAGGCCGATGCGGGGGAACTCGACGGTGCGGAGGTGCGGCGGTTCGCCGCCGAGCGGCTGCCGGACTTCATGGTGCCGATGGTGGTGCTGGTCATCGACGCGGTGCCGCTGACCGCCACCGGCAAGCTCGATCGCGCGGCGTTGCCGGTCCCGGACCTGAGGTCGGTCCTGCGCTACCGGGCGCCACGCACCCCCGAGGAACACCGGTTGGCGGAGCTGTACGCCGACATCCTCGGGCTCGACCAGGTCGGCGTCGACGACAGCTTCTTCGCGCTCGGCGGCCATTCGCTGCTGGCCACTCGCCTGGCCAGCCGGATCCGCGCGGAGCTGGGAGCCGAGGTCGCGATCCGGACCATCTTCGACGCGCCCACGGTGGCGCAGTTGGCGACCCGGCTCGACACCGGAGTGCCGGTGCGCCCCGCGGTCTCGGTCCGCCCCCGACCGGAAACGGTTCCGCTGTCGTTCGCGCAGCGGCGACTGTGGTTCATCCACCGGTTGCAGGGCCCCTCGGCCACCTTCAATATCCCGCTGGCCGTGCGCTCGCGCGGGCTGGATGTGCCGGCGATGCGCGCCGCGATCGGCGATGTGGTCGCGCGCCATGAAAGCTTGCGCACCATCTTCGCCGAGACCGACGGTGTCCCGGTCCAGCGCATTCTCGACCCCGGCGGGATCGAAGTCCCGTTCACCGAGAGCGAGCCCGACCCCACCGAGGTGGCCGCGGCGGTGACCGCCGCCGCGCGATACACCTTCGATATCACGGTGGAGATCCCGATCCGCGCCGACGTCTTCCGATGTGGCGACGACGAGTGCGTGCTGCTTTTGCTGATTCACCACATCGCGGGTGACGGCTGGTCCATGGGACCGTTGCTGCGGGACCTGTCGGTGGCGTACTCGGCGCGCCTGGCAGGCCGGGAGCCGCAGTGGCATCCCTTGCCGGTCCAGTACGTGGACTACACGCTGTGGCAGCGGGAATTGCTGGGCGAGCCCGATGATTCCGCCAGCTTGGTGGCGCGCCAGTTCGAGTACTGGCGTGGCGAACTCGACGGCTTACCCGAACAGCTGCGGCTGCCCACCGATCGGTCGCGCCCACAGGTCGCCAGCTACCGGGGCGACGTGGTGCCGTTCGGCATCGAGCCCGAGATCCGTACTGCCGTAGAACGATTGGCCAGTCGCGCGGGTGCGACGGTGTCGATGGTGCTGCAGGCGGCGATGGCGGTGTTGCTGCGCAAACTCGGCGCGGGCGCGGATATCCCGCTCGGTACGCCGATCGCCGGCCGGACCGACGACAATCTCGCCGATCTGGTCGGATACTTCGCCAACACCTGGGTGCTGCGCGCCGACGTCGCACCGGCCATGTCGTTCACCGAGGTCCTCGGTCAGGTCCGGGCGAAAGCGTTGTCCGCCTACGAACACCAGGACGTTCCCTTCGAATTGCTCGTCGAACTGCTCAACCCGCCCCGCTCGGCCGCGCACCACCCGTTGTTCCAAGTGTCGCTGGCCTTCCAGAACAACGCCCTGCCCGCGCTGGAACTGCCGGGCGTGGACTTCGAGCCCTACACCGTGTCCGTGGCGGCGTCCCGGTTCGACTTGTTCTTCAACATCGCCGACGCCCCCGCCGGTCAGCGATGGAGCGGCCTGGTCGAGTACGCGACCGAGTTGTTCGACCGCTCCACGGTCGAGGCGATGGCGGCGCGGTTGGTGCGCCTGCTGGACCTGGTCGGATCGAATCCCGATGTGCCCGTGGGGTGTATCGATGTGCTCGACCGCGGCGAACGTGACCAGGTACTGCGCCGGTGGAACGACACCGCGAGCGTGCCCACCGACACCACCCTGGTCGAGCTGGTCCGGGCGCAGGCCGCCCGGACTCCCGACGCGCTCGCGGTCGTCTGCGGCACCACCGAGCTGACGTACCAGGATCTCGACTTCCGCGCCGCCCGGCTGGCCCGCGTGCTGGTCATGCACGGCGCGGGACCGGATCAGGTGGTCGCGGTGGCGTTGCCGCGGTCCGCGGGACTGATCGTCGCCACGCTGGCGGTGTTGCGCGCCGGCGGCGCGTACCTCTCCATCGATCCCACCTATCCCTCGGATCGTCTGGCCTTCATTCTCGACGATGCCGCTCCGGTTGCCGTGGTGACCGAATCGATGACCGCGGAATTGTTGCCCGAGACCGCGACGCCGCACATCTGCCTCGACGCGCCGGACTTCATCGAGGCGCTCGAGGCGGGGGATCTGACGATGCTGGATTCGGCCGGTGCGCCGGCACCGGAGAATCTGGCGCATGTGATCTACACGTCCGGCTCCACCGGTGTGCCGAAAGGCGTGGGTATCACCCATCGCAACGTGGTGAATCTGGTGGGGCGGGCGTGGTCGGGCGGGGCCGGGGACCGGGTGCTGGTGCATTCGTCGGTCGCTTTCGACGCCTCTACTTTCGAGATCTGGCCCGCGCTGTGCGGCGGCGCGACGCTGGTGGTCACGAAGGAGCAGCGGTCGGATCCGATCGAGATCGCGGACCTGATCGAGGCCCGGTCGGTGACCAAGATGTTCGCGACCCCGCCGCTGCTGTCGGCCCTACTCGACCATGTCGAATCCCTGCCCGGCACGCCCTTGCGGAGCCTGCGGCGGATCGTCTCCGGCGGCGCGCAGCTGACCTCCGCTGTGGTCCGCCGGCTGAATTCGCGGTACGCCGATGTGCAGGTGCTCAACGGTTACGGGCCGACCGAGACCACCGCGTGCGTGACCGACTACGCGGCCGGGATCGAACTCGGCGCTACCGTGCCGATCGGTCGTCCGTCGGCGAATGTGCGTGTGTTCGTGCTGGATTCGGGGCTGGCGCCGGTGCCGGTCGGGGTGCCCGGTGAGTTGTATGTGGCGGGTGCGCAAGTGGCGCGCGGCTATCAGGGGCAGCCGGGTTTGACCGCGGCGCGGTTCGTGGCGGACCCGTTCGACCCGGCCGGTGGCGCCCGGATGTACCGCACCGGTGACATCGTGCGCTGGACGGCGAGCGGGCAATTGGAGTTCGAGGCGCGCGTCGACGACCAGGTCAAGATCCGCGGGTACCGCGTCGAGCCGGGCGAGGTCGAAACGGCTCTGACGCAACATCCTTCGGTATCTCGAGCGGTGGTCGTCGTCGGCGCGAACGCCGCCGGCGGCAACCAGCTGATCGGCTACGTGGTGGCCGACGGCGCCGCCCTCGACGGTGCGGAAGTGCGCGAGTTCGCCGCCGGGCGGTTGCCGGAGTTCATGGTGCCTGCGGTGGTGATGGTGATCGATTCGGTGCCGCTGACCGCGAACGGAAAACTCGATCGCGCCGCGCTGCCCGAGCCCGACTTCGCGGCTTCGGCGCGTTACCGCGCACCGCGCACCGACTCGGAACGGGTGCTGACCACCGTGTTCGCCGAGGTTCTCGGCCTGGACCGGGTGGGTGTGGACGACAGCTTCTTCGAGCTGGGCGGGGACAGCATCCGGTCGATCCAGGTGGTGTCCCGGGCGCGGTCGCTCGGGGTGGAGATCAGTCCGCGGCAAATGTTCGAGCACCGGACCGCGGCGGGACTGGCGGCGGTCGCTCGCGACCGCAGCGCCGCGGCCGCGGTCTCGGTGGAGCTGCCCGGCGGCGGGGTGGGCTGGATGCCGCTGTTGCCGGTGGCGCGGTTCGTGCGTGAATCAGTCGCGGGGTTCGACCGTTTCACGCAGTCCTTGTCGCTGGATCTGCCGGTGGGGATCGACCGGGCGGGTCTGCTGGCGACGTTGTCGGCGGTGTTCGATCGGCATGATGTGCTGCGATCGCGGTTGGTCGAGGACGAGCGGGGCGCGGGGCTCGAGGTGGCGCCGGTGGGCGCGATCGACGTGGCGCCGCTGCTGCGCCAGGTCGAGATCGTC
The DNA here is from genome assembly GCF_017875645.1 of Nocardia goodfellowii. Lineage (NCBI taxonomy): Bacteria > Bacillati > Actinomycetota > Actinomycetes > Mycobacteriales > Nocardiaceae > Nocardia > Nocardia goodfellowii. The sequence goes on from NZ_JAGGMR010000001.1 coordinate 5,074,409, forward strand.
ACCGGCGCAGAGTCTTCCGCAGCGCGCGAACGCCAGGAGGTCGCGGCGGCCGCGGGCCGGCTGGCGCCCTCGGCCGGGGTGATGACGCAGTTCGTCTGGTTCGATGCCGGGCCCACGCGGGCGGGCAAGCTGGCGATCGTCGCCCACCACCTCGTGATCGACGGCGTGTCGTGGCGGATCCTGGTGCCGGACTTGGCATTTGCGTGGCAGGCGGTGGCGGCGGGTTCGACGCCGGTGCTGTCCGGCTCGGGGACTTCGGCGCGCGGGTGGGCGCACGGGCTGGCCGAGCGCGCCTCCGACCGCACGCTGGTAGCGCAATTGCCCTGGTGGCGTTCGGTTCTCGAAGGACCGGATCCACTGGTGGGTGCGCGTCCGCTGGATCTGGCCATCGATGTGATGGGCACTGTGCACCGGGTCGGTGTCCAGATTCCCGCCCGGGAGACCGAAGCTCTGCTGACGGTGTTGCCCGGGTTGTTCCACGGTGGCGTCGAGGACGGCCTGCTGGCAGCCCTGGCCGCGGCGGTGACCCGCTGGCGCGGCGGTCAGGGCGTGTGTGAGGACACCGTGCTGGTCCGCCTGGAAGGCCACGGTCGCGAGGAAGGCACGGTGCCCGGCGCTGATCTGTCGAGCACGGTCGGCTGGTTCACCAGTGTGTTCCCGGTGCGTTTGCGCACGGCGGGAACCGACTGGGACCAGCTCTGTGCCGGTGGTACGGCGGCGGCCGGTTTGTTCAAGTCGGTGAAAGAGCAGCTGCGTGCGGTGCCGGACAAGGGCATCGGTTTCGGGTTGCTGCGGTATCTGAATCCGGAGACCGCGGTCGAGCTGGAGAAGTATTCGACCGGTCAGATCGGGTTCAACTATCTGGGTCGTTTCACCTCCACCGACCTGCTGCCGCAACGACTTCAGGGTCTCGGGTGGACTCCGTCCAGCGACGGTGTGGGAGCCGGCGCGGCTCCCGACCCGGATATGCCGGTGCTGTCGGCCCTGGATGTCACCGCGGTAGTCGTCGACACCGGTGCCGGCCCGGTACTGGAGGCGGCATTCGCCGCACCCGCGGGAGTTCTCGACCGGGCCGAGACAGCGAACCTGGCCGAGCTGTGGCGTAGTGCCGTCATGGGATTGGCGCAGCATGCCATGACATCCGGGGCGGGTGGTTTGACGCCGTCGGATGTGTCTCTGGTGCGGTTGGGTCAGAATGAGATCGAGGTACTGGAGCAGCGGTATCCGCGGTTGGTGGATGTGTGGCCGCTGACTTCGATGCAGTCGGGGTTGCTGTTCCACCAGGCGATGGCGGAATCGGGCTTCGACTCGTATCACATGCAGGTCGTCTTCGGGCTGACCGGGCGAGTGGACCCGGCCCGTATGCGGGCGGCTGGACAGGCCCTGCTGGACCGCTATCCGAATCTGCGGGCCGGTTTCGCCGCGGGACCGCGCGGCGAACTCGTGCAGATTGTGGTCGAGGGTGTCGAACTGCCCTGGCGGGTCCTGGACTTGCGCGCGTCCGACGAGGCCGATCGGGACGCGGCGTTCGAGCAGCTGCTCGCTGCGGACCGGGACGCGCATTTCGATATGGCGGTTCCGCCGTTGCTGCGGTTGACCCTGGTGCTGACCGGTGAGCACCGCTCGGAACTGGTGCTGACCTCGCACCACGCGTTGCTGGACGGCTGGTCGTTGCCGCTGCTCATGCGGGACCTGCTGGTGCTCTACGGTTCCGGCGGTTCGGCGGCGGCCCTGCCGCGGACACCCGACTATCGCGTGTTCCTGAAGTGGTTGCGCGAGCAGGACTCCCGTGCCGGGGTCCAGGCCTGGATCGAGGAACTCGACGGTGTGCACGAGCCCACCCTGCTCGCGAGTGCGACCGGGAGTGCCGAGGGCGGCGGGATCGAGCGCGTCGAGGTACCGCTGGACGCCGATACCGCGGCGCTGGTCAACCAGCGCGCCGGTGGACTCGGAGTCACCGCGAACACCGTCGTGCAGGCCGCGTGGGGCATTCTGCTCGCCGCGATGACGGGTCGGCGTGATGTCGTCGTCGGCGCGACGGTGTCCGGTCGTCCGCCCACCATTCCGGATGTCGATTCGATGGTCGGGTTGTTCATCAATACCGTGCCGGTGCGCGTGCGTTTCGGCCCCCGGGACACGCTCACCGAGGTGCTGACCGGCTTGCAGGCCCGTCAGGTCGCGTTGCTGGATCAGCACCATGTGGGTTTGAGCGAGATCCATCAGGCGATGGGGCTGAACGTCTTGTTCGACACCCTGATCGGGTTCGAGTCCTATCCGGTCGATCAGGCCGGTATCGGCGCGGCGGCCAGCACCAGCGGCATCGCGATCGCCGATCTGCGCTCCGACGCGCCCACGCACTACCCGCTGACCATCTTCGCCGCCGCGAATCCCGAGCTGCAACTGCGGTTCGAGTATCGCGGCGATGCCTTCGACAGGCGCACGGTCGAGGCGATGGCGGCACGGTTGGCGCGGATCGTGCGCCAGGTGGTGGTGGATCCGAACGTACCGGCCAGGTCGATCGATCTGCTCGGTGCCGAGGAACGCGAAACGGTGCTGCGCCGGTGGAACGACACCGCGGCGGAAATCCCGGATGCCACCTTGGACGGGTTGTTCCGGGCGCAGGTCGCTCGCACTCCGGACGCGGTCGCGGTGATGCACGCCGACTCCGAACTCACCTACCGCGAACTCGATGCGCGTGCCGAGCGGCTCACCCAGATCCTGCTGGCGCGCGGGGTAGGCCCGGACGACATCGTGGCGGTCGCCCTGCCGCGGTCCGCGGACCTGCTCGTGGCGTTGTGCGCGGTACTGAAAGCCGGAGGCGCTTACCTGCCGATCGATCCGGCGTACCCCTCCGATCGGTTGGCGTACGTCCTCACCGACGCCGATCCGGTTGTCGTGCTGACCGATTCGGCCACCGCACGGCTACTGCCGGATACCGCGCCACACCTCTACCTCGACGCGCTGGATTCGCTCGAGGTGGCGGCGGCCGGTCCGGGGCGGGTCGTCGCGACGACGCCGCAGAATTTGGCCTATGTGATCTACACGTCGGGTTCGACCGGTGTGCCGAAAGGCGTGGGTATTACCCACCGTAACGTGGTGAACCTGGTCGCTCAGGCGTGGTCGGTGGCCTCCGGTGACCGGGTGCTGATGCATTCGTCGATCGCATTCGACGCCTCCACCTATGAGATCTGGCCTGCCCTGTGCGGCGGAGCCACGCTGGTGGTCGCCGGTGAACAGCGGTCGGATCCGGTCGAGATCGCGCGGTTGGCCGAGTCCCGGTCGGTGACCAAGATGTTCGCCACTCCGCCGTTGTTGGCGGCGTTGGTCGAGCATTCGGAATCCTTGCCGGGCACGCCGTTCCAGAGCTTGCGGCAGGTGAATACGGGAGCCGATTCGCTCAGTCGCGGGCTGGTGGAGGCGATGCGGGCCGGCTGGGGAGATCTCCGCATCGACAACCTGTACGGCCCGACCGAGGCGACGGTCGACGTGACGGCGCTCGTCGTGCCGCCCGCTGTCGAGAGCGCCGTGGTGTCTATCGGCGCACCGGTGGCCAATACCCGCGTGTACGTGCTGGATTCGTGGTTGATGCCGGTGCCGGTCGGCGTAGCGGGCGAGTTGTACGTGGCAAGTACGCAATTGGCGCGGGGCTATCACGGCAAAGCGGGTCTGACCGCGGCCCGGTTCGTCGCCGACCCGTTCGACGCGGCTGGTGGCCGGTTGTATCGCACCGGTGATGTCGTGCGCTGGAATGCCGACGGGCAGTTGGAGTTCGCGGGCCGGGTCGATGATCAGGTGAAGATCCGTGGCTTCCGGGTGGAGCCAGGTGAGGTCGAAACCGTTCTCGCGCAACATCCTTCGGTACACCAGGCAGTGGTGGTGGCCCGCGTCATCGGTACCGGGGCCAAGCAGCTGGTCGGCTATGTGGTCGCCGATCGAACCAATCCGGCCGGAGACGAGCTCGACGGCGCGCAGGTCCGTGCTTTCGCGGCCGAGCGGCTGCCGGATTTCATGGTGCCGACGGTGGTGCTGATCATCGACTCGGTGCCGTTGACACCGACCGGCAAGCTCGATCGCGCCGCGTTGCCGGAGCCGGAGTTGAGCTCGTCGACGCGCTACCGCGCGCCTCGAAACGATCAGGAGCGGGTCCTGGCGGGCGTATTCGCCGAGGTACTGGGGCTGGAGCGGGTGGGTGTGGACGACAGCTTCTTCGAGCTGGGCGGCGACAGCATTCGCTCGATCCAGGTGGTGTCCCGCGCCCGTGAGCTGGGGGTCGAAATCAGTCCCCGGGAGGTGTTCGAGCACCGGACGGCGGCCGCGCTGGCCGCGGTATCGAGCGGCCGTGCCGCGGCGGTCCCCGTCTTGGCGGAGTTGCCGGGCGGCGGCGTGGGCTGGATGCCGTTGCTGCCGGTGGCGCGGTTCGTGCGCGCGATCGGCGGGACGAGCTTCGACGGCTTCAGCCAGTCGTTGCTGCTGGATCTGCCGGTGGGCATAGACCGAGCGGGCTTGACAGCGACGCTGTCGGCGGTGATCGACCGCCATGACATGTTGCGCGCGCGACTGGTCGATGACGAGCGTGGCGCGGGACTCGACGTGGCGCCGGTCGGCGCGGTGGCGGTGGACCGGCTGGTGCGCCGGGTCGAGATCGCCACGGTCGACGACACCGCGGGCGCGGTGGTTTCCGAGCTGGCGGCGGCCGCCGGACAGTTGGCCCCCGCGGCCGGGACGATGGTGCGGTTCGTCTGGTTCGATGCCGGGCCCACCCGGGCGGGCAAGCTGGCGATCGTGGCGCACCACCTGGTCATCGACGGGGTTTCGTGGCGAATCCTGTTGCCGGACTTGGCGTTGGCGTGGCAGGCGGTGTCGGCGGGTTCGACGCCGGTGCTGACGGGGTCGGGCACCTCGGTGCGGCGCTGGGCGCACGGCTTGGTCGAACAGGCCGGGCGGCCCGAGCGGGTGGCGGAATTGCCCCGGTGGCGTTCGGTGCTGGACGGCCCCGACCCGATGCTCGGTCGCCGGCCGTTGGATCCGCGGATCGACGTGATGGCTACCGCCCGGAATATCCAGGTGCAGATTCCCCTGGCCGAGACCGAGACCTTGCTGACCGAGTTGCCCGCGCTGTTCCACGGTGGTGTCGAGGACGGATTGCTGGCGGCCTTGGCTGCGGCGGTGACCCGTTGGCGGCACGACCGCGGTGTGCGCGCGGATTCGGTGCTGGTGCGATTGGAGGGTCACGGTCGCGAGGAAGGCGCTGTGCCCGGTGCCGATCTGTCGAACACGGTCGGCTGGTTCACCAGTGTGTTCCCGGTGCGCTTGGCTGCCGAAACCGAGTGGGATCAGCTGTGTGCCGGCGGTCCCGCCGCGGGGCGTTTGTTCAAGTCGGTGAAGGAGCAACTGCGTGCGGTGCCGGACAAGGGCATCGGTTTCGGGTTGCTGCGGTATCTGAATCCGGAGACCGCGGTCGAGCTGGAGAAGTATTCGACCGGTCAGATCGGGTTCAACTATCTGGGCCGTTTCACCTCCACCGACCTGCTGCCACAACGACTCCAAGGGGCGGGCTGGACACCCGCGGTCGACGCCGGACAGCTGATCACCGCACTCGATCCGGCGACCTCGGCTATGCCGGTGCTGTCGGTGCTGGATGTGAACGCGATGGTGGTCGACACCGATGCCGGACCGGTATTGCAGGCGGTCTTCGCCGCGCCGCGGGAAGTGCTGGCGGAGGACGAGATACGGGAGCTGGCGGAGCTGTGGCGTAGTGCGGTCTCGGGGATGGCCCGGCACGCCGTGACGTCCGGCTCGGGTGGTTTGACGCCGTCGGATGTGTCTCTGGTGCGGTTGGGTCAGGATGAGATCGAGGTTCTGGAGCAGCGGTATCCGCGGTTGGTGGATGTGTGGCCGCTGACCTCGATGCAGTCGGGATTGCTGTTCCATCAAGAGCTGGCCGGGTCCGGCTTCGATGCCTATCACATGCAGGTCGTGTTCGGGCTCGCCGGTGCGGTAGATCCGATCCGCTTGCGGGCGGCCGGACAAGCCCTGCTGGATCGGTATCCGAACCTGCGGGTGGCGTTCGCCGCCGATCGTGCCGGCACTCCGATCCAAGTGGTCGTCGACAATGTCGGATTGCCTTGGCGCGTAGTGGATCTGCGTGACCTCGAACCGGACGACCGTGCCACGGCCTTGGCGGGTGTGCTCGCCGAGGACCTCGACGCGCACTTCGACACCGAGGTCCCGCCGTTGCTGCGGCTGACGCTGGCGCCGATGACCGCTCAGCGTTCGGAGCTGGTGCTCACCGCCCACCACGTGCTGCTGGACGGCTGGTCGATGCCGCTGCTCATCCAGGACCTGCTGCGGCTCTACGCTTCCGGTGCGGACAACACGGCGCTGCCGCAAGCTCCCGACTACACGGAGTTCCTGAAGTGGCTGAGCCGTCAGGATTCCGCGGCGGGCGTGGCGGCTTGGTCACATGAGCTCGCGGGCGTGCAAGAACCTACGCTGCTGGCCGGCGCCGACCCGGGCGGCAATGCGTCGTCGGCCGGTGTCGAGCGGATCGAAGTACCGCTGCCCGCCGAAACCGCCACGGCATTGAGCAGGCAAGCCGCGGCCCTCGGCCTCACCGTGAACACCGTGGTGCAGGGCGGGTGGGGGATGCTGCTGGCGGCCTCGACCGGCCGCCACGATGTGATCGCGGGCGCGACCGTGTCGGGTCGTCCGCCGTCGATCGCGGGCGTGGATGCGATGGTCGGGTTGTTCATCAACACGGTGCCGGTCCGCGTGCGTTTCGGCCCGCGGGACACCGTGGCCGATGTGCTGACCGATGTGCAGGCCCGCCAGGTCGCCCTGCTGGATCACCATCATGTGGGTTTGAGCGATATCCATCAGGCGACCGGGCTGAATATCCTGTTCGACACCCTGATCGCGTTCGAGTCCTACCCGGTCGACCAGGCCGGAATCGGTGCGGCGACCACCTCCAGTGGTCTGGTCATCACCGACCCGCGGCCCAATACGCCCTCGCATTACCCGCTCACCCTCATCGCCAATGCCACCCCGGCCTTGACGCTGCACCTGGAATATCGCACCGATGTCTTCGATCGGGGCACGGCGGAGGCGCTGGGGGCCCGGCTGGGGCGAATCCTCGCTCAGGTCGCGCAAGACCTGTCCGCGCCGGTGCGCGCTATCGACGTGCTCGGCGGTGACGAACGAGAACTGGTGCTGCGCAAGTGGAATGACACCGCCGCGGAATTCCCCGGCACGAGCATCGTGGACCTGATCCGAACCCGGGTCGCCGCGACACCCGACGCGATCGCCGTCGTGTCCGCGGACGCCGAGCTGACCTACCGGGAGCTCGACACCCGCGCCGAACGACTGGCCTGCGAGCTGAGGTCGCAGGGCGTCGGTCCCGAGGTGGTCGTGGCGGTGGCGCTGCCCAAATCGGCGGACTTGATCGTGGCGCTGCTCGCCGTGCTGAAAGCGGGTGGCGGCTATCTGCCGATCGACCCGGCCTATCCGTCGGATCGACTGGCGTTCATCCTCGCCGACGCGGCGCCGGTCGTCATCGTGACCGAGCGTGCCGTCGCCCATACGCTGCCGGAGAGCGGCACTCCGCGGTTCTATCTGGACGCGATCGAATCCGATGGGCGCGATGAACGAGCACGAGGTGATCATCTCCCCGCGGTGCGGCCGGAGAGTCTGGCGTATTTGATCTACACCTCGGGGTCGACCGGTGTGCCCAAAGGTGTTGCGGTCACTCACCATAACCTCCGCAATCTGGCGTCGCAGGGTTGGTCGACCGGTCCGGGGGAGCGGGTGTTGATGCATTCGTCGGTGGCTTTCGATGCGTCGACGTATGAGGTTTGGCCTGCGTTGATCAGTGGTGGTGCGGTGGTGGTGGCGGGTGCGGAGCGTTCGGATCCGGGTGAGATCACCGCGTTGATCGCTGATTGTTCGGTGACTCGGATGTTCGCGACTCCGGCTTTGTTGTCGGCGGTACTCGATTATGCGGACGACTTGCCGGGCAACGTTTTCCGGAGTCTGAAGCAGGTGATCGCCGGTGGCGCCGAGCTGCCGTCGGGTTTGGTGAGTCGATTGCGAGACCGCCTCGGCGGTGCGCGGCTCAACAATGGCTACGGTCCGACCGAGAGCACGGTATTCGCCACGATCTTCGACGTGGACGACGTGTCGGCGGTCCCGGTGCCGATCGGGACCCCGTTGGCCAATATGCGGGCCTACGTGCTGGATTCGGCGTTGACGCCGGTTCCGGTCGGGGTGCCGGGCGAGTTGTATATGGCGGGAACTCAGCTGGCTCGCGGGTATCACGGCAAGGCTGGCTTGACCGCCGCCCGGTTCGTGGCGAATCCGTTCGATCCGGCCGGTGGCCGGTTGTATCGCACCGGCGATGTGGTGCGCTGGAACAGCGACGGGCAGTTGGAGTTCGCGGGCCGTGTCGATGATCAGGTGAAGATCCGTGGCTTCCGGGTGGAGCCCGGTGAGGTCGAAGCCGTGCTGGCTCAGCATCCCTCGGTGCGGCAGGCCGTGGTGATCGCCGCCGAGATCGGCACCGGCGGTCAGCGATTGCTCGGGTACGTGGTCGCCGACCGGAGCAGTGCCGGGCTCGACGTGGCTCAGGTCCGCGCCTTCGCGGCCGAGCGGTTGCCGGACTACATGGTGCCGGCGGCGGTGACGGTGCTCGAGTCCGTGCCGTTGACGGCCAACGGGAAACTGGATCGCGCCGCGTTGCCCGAGCCGGAATTGGTGTCCTCGGTGCGCTATCGGGCGCCGGGGACCAGCCGGGAACAGGCGCTGGCCGAGTTGTTCGCCGAAATCCTGGAAATCGGGCGGGTCGGCGTCGACGACAGCTTCTTCGAGCTGGGCGGCCACTCGTTGCTGGCCACCCGCCTGGTGAGCCGGATCCGGGCGGTGCTGGGCGTGGAGGTCCCGATCCGGACGGTCTTCGACGCCCCGACCGTCGCGCAGCTGGCGAGCCGGCTCGATGCCGGGCGACAGGTGCGGACCTTGCTGGCGCCCCGGCCGCGGCCGGAGATCGTCCCGCTGTCGTTCGCGCAGCGGCGGCTGTGGTTCATCCATCGGCTGGAAGGACCCTCCGCTACCTACAACATCCCGCTCGCCGTGCGGTTGCGCGGCGTGGATGTGTCGGTGCTGCGTCAGGCGATCGACGATGTGGTCGCTCGGCACGAGAGCCTGCGCACCTCCTTCGTGGAAGTGGGCGGCGTGCCCGCGCAGCGGGTGGTCGACGCCGCCGACGCCGAGGTTCCCTTCACGGTGACCGATGTGCGGCCCGCCGACGTCGAGGCCGCGGTCACCGAGGCGGTGCGATACGGCTTCGATCTGTCGACGCAGATCCCGATCCGGGTCACGGTGGTGCGCAGCGACGCCGAGGAGTGTGTGCTGGTGCTGCTGATCCATCACATCGCCGGTGACGGCTGGTCGATGGGCCCGCTGTTGCGGGACCTGGCTACGGCCTATTCGGCACGACTGGAACAACGAGCGCCCGGGTGGCGGCCGTTGCCGGTGCAGTACGTCGATTACGCGTTGTGGCAACAGGAATTGCTGGGTTCGCCGGAGGACCCGGACAGCGTCCTGGCCCAGCAGTTCGACTACTGGCGGGCCGAACTCGACGGACTGCCCGAGCAGCTGCGGCTGCCGTTCGACCGGCCCCGGCCGCGAGTGGCGAGCTATCGCGGCGACCTGGTGCTGTTCGGCATCGACGCCGAGGTGCGCGCCGGGGTGGAGCGGGTGGCCGCCGGCGCCGGTGCGACGGTGTCGATGGTGTTGCAGTCGGCGCTGGCGGTGCTGTTGTCCAAACTCGGTGCGGGCGAAGACATTCCGATCGGCGCGCCGATCGCGGGTCGCACCGATGACGCGCTGACCGATCTGGTCGGCTTCTTCGTCAATACCTGGGTGCTGCGCGCGGCGGTCGCTCCGGATGTCTCGTTCACCGAGATCGTGGACCAGGTCCGGGCGAAATCACTGGCGGCCTACGAGAATCAGGACGCGCCGTTCGAGCTGCTGGTGGAGATGCTCAACCCGGTCCGGTCGGCGGCGCACCATCCGCTGTTCCAGGTGTCGCTGGCGTTCCAGAACAACGCCATGCCCACGATGGAGTTCTCCGGAGTCGAGTTCGAGCCGTTCAACGCCTCCATCGCGGCCTCGCGGTTCGACCTGTTCTTCAATATCGCGAATGCCCCGGCCGGCCAGCCGTGGGGCGGGTTCGTCGAATACGCGACGGACCTGTTCGACCGGTCCACCGTCGAGGCGATCGCGGCGCGACTGGTGCGCGTATTGCGTCAGGTGGTGTCCGACTCGTCCGTCCCGGTGCGGGCGATCGACGTGCTCGACAGCGGCGAGCAGGAATCGGTTCTGCGGCGGTGGAACAACACCGCCGTCGAGATCGACGCGAATCTCACGTTGATCGGCCTGTTCCAGGCGCGGGTGCGCAAGGCGCCGGATGCCGTCGCCGTAATGTGCGGCGATACCGAGATCTCGTATGAGGACCTGGCGGCTCGCGTGGATACGCTGGCGGCCAGGTTGGTGGCGCACGGAGTGGGGCCGGACAGCATTGTGGCGGTCGCGCTGCCCAGGTCGCTCGAGCTGATCGTGGCATTGCTGGGTGTATTGCGGGCCGGTGGCGGGTATCTGCCCATCGATCCGGGTTATTCGTCGGATCGGCTGGCCTACATCCTCGCCGACGCGTCGCCGGTTGTTCTGGTCAGCGATTCCGCAACCGCTCGCCTGCTGCCCGAGCACGGCGCGATACCGCACATCCACCTCGACGACCCCGACCTGACGCGGCCGAGCACGGTCGACGGCGTCGAGTTCGGTGCGTTGCGCCCGCAGCACCTGGCCTATGTGATCTACACGTCCGGATCGACCGGCGTGCCGAAAGGCGTGGCGGTTACGCACCGCAACGCGGTGAATCTCGTGTCCCAGGCGTGGCAGGCCGAGACCGGCGATCGGGTGCTGATGCATTCTTCGGTCGCCTTCGATGCGTCGAGCTATGAGATCTGGCCCGCCCTGTGCGGCGGCGCGGCGCTGGTGGTGGCCAGTGCGCAGCGGTCGGACCCGGCGGAGATCACGCACCTGGTCCAGACCCGGGCGGTGACGAAGATGTTCGCGACCCCGCCGCTGTTGTCGGCGTTGTTCGAATATTCGGATTCGTTGCCGGACAACAGTTTCCAGAGCCTGCGCCAGGTCAATACCGGAGCCGACTCGTTGACCGGCGGAGTCGTCGAGGCGGTGCGGTCCAGGTGGGGCGGAGTCCGGATGGACAACCTGTACGGCCCGACCGAGGCGACGGTTTACGTGACGGCCTTCAACGTGCCGGACCAGATGCCGGGCACGGTCGTGCCGATCGGAACGCCGGTCGCCAATACGCGCGTCTACGTGCTGGATTCAGGGTTGACCCCGGTGCCGGTCGGAGTGACGGGGGAGTTGTACGTGGCGGGTGCGCAATTGGCGCGCGGCTACCACGGCAAGGCGGGGCTGACCGCGGCCCGGTTCGTCGCCGATCCGTTCGATCCCGCCGGTGGCCGGTTGTACCGGACCGGCGATGTCGTGCGCTGGAACGCCGGCGGCCAGTTGGAGTTCGGCGGACGAGTCGACGATCAGGTCAAGATCCGCGGCTTCCGGGTGGAACCGGGCGAGGTCGAAACCGTGCTGGCGCAACACCCGTCGGTGTCGCAGGCCGTTGTGGTGGCTCGGGATACCGGGACCGGCGGCAAGCAGCTGGTCGGGTATGTCGTCGCTGACAGGTCCGGGCCCGCCGTCGGCGAGGATGAACTGGTCGGTCAGTGGCGCAAGGTGTATGACGACCTGTATTCCGCTGCCGATCAAGAGAGCCTGGACAGTCCGGTCGCGGTCGAGACCATGGACGAGTTCGGTGCCGGTTTCGAAGGCTGGAACAGCAGCTATACCGGAGAACCGATTCCGCTGGAACAAATGCGGGAATGGCGGGGCACGACTGTCGATCGGATCCGCGGGCTGGGTCTCGGCCGGGTGCTCGAGATCGGCGTGGGCTCGGGTCTGCTGCTGTCCCAGGTGGCCCCGGACTGTGCCGAGTACTGGGCGACGGATCTGTCGGCCGCGACGATCGCCGCGCTGCGCCGGCAGCTGGGTGAGCTCGGTGCCGGATGGGCTGATCGCGTGGTGTTGAGTGCGCAGGCGGCCGACGACATCACCGGTTTGCCCGAGAATTATTTCGACACAGTGGTGTTGAATTCGGTCATTCAGTATTTCCCCAGTCACGGTTATCTCCGTAGTGTGCTGGAGCGGGTGGCGGGGTTGCTGGCGCCCGGTGGTGCGGTGTTCGTGGGTGACGTGCGGAATTACGCGTTGCTGGAGGAGTTCGCGACCGCGGTACAGGTGAGTCGTAACGGCGGTGACGATCCGGCAGTGGTGGCGGACCGGGTCCGTCGCGACATCGCCGCCGAGCAAGAGCTCTTGCTCGCGCCGGAGTACTTCTCCGGATTGTGTGCTGAGACAACTGCCTTCGACGCCGTCGATATCCGGCTCAAGCGCGGGTACTCGGTCAATGAGCTGACTCGGTATCGCTACGACGTCGTTCTGCACCGGTCTCCGGCAACGCCGATCTCCGTTGCCGACGTGCCCGCGGTGCGGTTCCGTGAGCTCGAGCGGTTGCGCGCGCACTTGCGCACCCGCCACCCCGAGGGTCTGCGTGTCACCGCGATCCCGCACGCCGGGCTGACCGGCGAGGTTGAGGCCGCGCGTCGAATCCGGTCGGACCAGCCGGTGCGGCCCGGCGAGAACGCTGGGCTCGCGGTCGGTTTCGAAGGCACGCTCGAACTGGTGTCCGCGCGGGCCGACGTGGGCGTGCTGCCCGAGGATCTGCATGTCCTGGGTGCCGAGCTCGGGTACACGACCGCGGTCACCTGGTCCGCGGAGCCGGGCCACATGGAGGCGGTATTCCTCGAACCGGACTCGATTTCGGGCCGTCCGTTGACCGATGTGTATCCCGCGCAAGGTGCGGTGAGCGGGTTGGCGAACAATCCGCAGGCGGGTCTGCTGGCGGCGGATGTGCGGCGCTGGGCGGCGGACAGGTTGCCGGAGTTCATGGTGCCCGCGACGGTGCTGGTGCTCGACGCGGTGCCGCTGACCGCGACCGGCAAACTCGACCGTAAAGCCCTGCCGGATCCAGAACTTTTGTCCGCGAAGGAATATCGAGCGCCGCGCACCGAGCGTGAGCAGGCCTTGGCCGAGCTGTTCAGCGAAATATTGGGCGTGGCGCGGGTCGGTATCGACGACGACTTCTTCGCGCTGGGCGGTCACTCGCTGCTGGCGACTCGACTCACCAGTCTGATCCGCGCGACGCTGGGGGCGGAGGTTCCCGTGCGGGTGATCTTCGACGCCCCCACCGTCGCCGAACTCGCGCCGCGACTCGACGACGACAGCACCGGCATGGATTTCGATCAGGTGCTGACGTTGAAGAGCTCCGGCTCGCGCGAGCCGCTGTGGTGCCTGCATCCCGGCGGTGGACTCGGCTGGTTCTACCAGCGCCTCGGCCGGGATCTGCCCGACCGGCCGGTCATCGCGATGCAATCCCGGGGCCTGAACGGAGGCGCGCCGGCCGAGTCGTATCAGGACATGATCGAGGACTACATCGACCGGATCGTCGAACGCCAGCCCGAAGGGCCGTACTACCTGCTGGGTTGGTCCTACGGCGGAATCGTCGCGCACTCGCTCGCGAGCGAACTGGCTGCCCGCGGCAAGTCGATCGGAATGCTCGGCATCATGGACAGCAAACCGCCGGTGAGCTCGGAACCCGAACCGGATATCTCCGAAGACGACGCGCTGGCCAGCATCCGGGACTGGGTGGCCGACCGTTTCGGTGACCAGCTCGAATCGCCGGAGATCCAAAGTCTGGCGGAGCGGGCCACCCGGGTGCTTATCAACAACAGCAAGCTGCTGGCGGGATTCAGCACGCCCTGTTTCGACGGCGACGCGACCATATTCGCCGCCACGGTGGACGCGGAGGGCAACCGTCCCGAGGATCCGAGGAGTGAGCTCGAGCAGGCCTGGCGGCCTTATATCCGTGGGCGCATGGACGTTTTCGAGGTGGAGTGCGCGCACGGAGATTTCGATCAGCCCGAGAACATGGGCTTGGTGGGCCGAATCCTGGGCGACCTCCTGTGAGTTCGGCCGGCCCGCGCCCTGCTTCCGTCGTGTCGGCGGGCAGGTCGCGCGGGCCGGTCGGTACGCTCGCGGCTGACCTTCGGGAAGGGAGCGTTCATGGAGACCGCCACGACCGTCGACCGGTTGGCAGACATCGCTTTTCCGTTGCCCGCGTGCCTGGACGAGAGCCGGGCGTTCCACGAGCAGTGGCCGGTGCGGCTGGGTGACACCGATGACCGCCAGCGGCTACGGCTGGACGGGGTGGCGCGGTATCTCCAGGACATCGGGTACGACCACCTCACCGTGGTCGAGGAGGGTGACCTGCATCCCGGCTGGATCGTGCGCCGCACCGTGATCGATGTGCTGCGGCCGATCGAGTTCGGCGATCAGGTGCACCTGCGGCGCTGGCCCGCCGCGCTGTCGAATCGCTGGTGCAATATGCGGATCAAGATCGACAGCGAGAACGGCGGCCTGATCGAGACGGAGATGTTCCTCATCCACGTCGATATCGAGGCGGGGCGGCCGGCCCGGATGAGCGACCGATTCATGGCGCCGATGCTCGCGGCCACCACCGACCACCGGCTGCGCTGGCGGGCCGCCCTGGCCGAAAGCGCCGCCCCGGACGCCGAACTGTGGCAGTTCCCGTTGCGGGTCACCGATGTCGACCACTACGGCCACGTCAACAATGCCGTGCACTGGGAGGCGGTGGAGGAGGCGCTCGCGCGCTACCCCGAGTTCCGGGCCCGGCCCTATCGGGTGATCCTCGAGCACGCCGGTCCGGTACTGAGCGGCGACGAAGTGCGGATCCGGGCCTGGCGCGCCGACGCCGCGCTGCACGTGCAGCTCGAAGTGGACGGCAGCGCGCGGACTTTGGCGCGCGTCACGGCGCTCTGACCGTAGCTCACCCCGGCTGGAGTTCGATCGCCACCAGCAGTTCGACCAGGTCGTCGATGCTGCGCACACTGCGTCCGGTCAGGTCCTGGATGCGCCGTAGCCGGTACTTGGCGGTGTTGTGGTGGATGCGGAGTTTGTCGGCGGCTTCGCGGATGTTCATATCGGCGGCGGCGAAGGCGCGGATGGTATCGGCGAGCACGCCGCCGCGGATTCTGTCCTCGGACAGCACCGCCGCGATACCGGGGTCGATGAGATGGCGGGCGGTGTCGTCCGCGCGCAACATGAGGTAGCGGAACGGCGTGAGGTGCGGCAGCGCCAGCACGCCGCCTGCCTCGGGCAGCAGCCCGAGGGCGTTGCGACTCTGCTGATACGCCTTCGGCAGCGCGGCGACACCGGAGACCACGGTGCTGACGCCGACCGCGAGGGTGATGCCCGCCGCGCTCAGTTTCGACTGCATCGCCTGTAGTCGCTCGCACAGTTCCGCGGTGCTCGCGCTGCGGCCGAGCGCGGGTACGGCGATGATCTCCGCGCCGCGCACGACCGCGAGGGTCCGCAAGCCGTTCACTCCGACGCCCGCCATCGCCGCGGCGGCGAGTTGTCTTGCCTCGGTTTCGGTTCCGTACTGTTCCCCGCGCTGCTGGCTGCCGAGCACGGTCGCGGTGACGACCACCATGGCGGCGGTGCTTTCCGCGCCGATGCCGTGTGCGCTGGCTCGGGCGAGCTGGGGTCCACGCTCGGGTAGCGCGCCGGCGAGCAGGCTTTCCAGCAGCTCCTGACCCTCGCGCCCGGAGTCGGAGGCGCACGACCGCTGGAACTCGAGGAAGGCATTGGCCGCCTCGGTACTGATCAGATCGTTGTAGCGCGCCAGCGGGACGACGATCGACAGCGCGGCCTGCCGCCCGGCCTCGGATTCGCCCGCGAAGGACAGCAGCGATTTCCACGTCGCCTGCTGCCCGAGCCGGAACGCGGCGATGTAGTCGACCAGCGTGATCCCGGCCCTGGCTCGGCGCGCCGCGGCCTGCCGCGCGTAGGCGATGTCGTTGACGGTGACCTTGCGGTGGTCCAGGAACGCGCCGAGTCCGGACCGGGACAGCCTGGTCAATTGGTCGTGCACGTCGGCGTGGAAGGTTTCGTCGCGCCCCGCGTAGCCGGGGATCTGCGCGAGGATCGCCGACATTCCCGCGTCCGCTATCTGCTCGGCGTGGTCATAGGCGTTGCCGATGATGCGTTTGCGCTCGGCCTGCACTTCGTCCGGAAACAACGCACTGTCCGAATGTGACCTAGCTGACATAAGCGGATACTCCATCCCTGCGGCGGGGGTGTCAACACGACGAGGGGCGGTCGCGGCCATGTCCCAGGAGGCCAATATCGCGGCCGGACTTTGGGCCATCGGAGCCGATGCGCGGGCTGACCAGCGAATTTACGCTGACCACCTGACCAAGCGGGACAGCAGAGGGTGTTGTCCCGCAAGGATTGTTTTTCCCGCGTCTCAAACGTGGGCAGGAGGCCGAATGCTCGAAATATCCCCTCGCCGGAAACCGATGCGCGCCAGAGCGGTCCGCGCCGCCGGAGCGGCGGTGGCCGTCCTGCTGACAGTCACCGCCTGTGGCGGCCGCGACGGCGACGGCGGCACCGTAGGACAGGGCGACTGCCAGGGGCAGCAGACCACCGGAATCACCGACACGAGCCTCAAACTCGGCGGTGTGTTCCCGCTGTCCGGGCCCGCTTCCGCGTACGGCGAACTTCCCAAGGGCGTCCGCGCGTATTTCGACTATGTCAATGCCGAGCAGGACGGGGTCGACGGCCGCAAGGTCGAGTACCTGGTGCGTGATGACGGCTACCAGCCGCCGAAAACGGTGGAGGAGACCCGCCGGCTCGTCGAACAGGATCAGGTGTTCGCGGTCTTCTCGACCCTGGGCACGGCCACCTCGTCCGCGGTGTGGGACTACCTCAATCAGCGCAAGGTGCCACAGGCGTTCGTCGCGGGCGGTGCGACAAAATGGGGCACCGATACCGAACATCCGTGGACGATCGGCTGGCAGCCCAGTTATCGGGCCGAGGGGCAGGCGTTCGCGCGCTACGTCCGTGAACAGCGGCCGAACGCGACCGTCGCGGTGCTCTTCCAGAACGACGACTTCGGCAAGGATCTGTTGAGCAGCTTCACCGAAGCCATCGCCGGCAGCGGCGTCAAGATCGTGGGGGAGCAGAGCTACGAGGTCACCGATCCGTCCGTGGAACCACAGCTGCGAAATCTGGCGAACACCAAAGCCGATGTGCTGCTGAACTTCTCGACGCCGAAGTTCGCCTCCCAGGCCTTGGCCGCCGAAGCCCGCAATACCGACTGGAACCCGCTGCACATCCTCGCGCAGGTCGCGAACACCGTCAGCATGCTCAAGCCGGTCGGCTTCCAGAACGTGCAGGGCGTGGTGTCGGTCGCCTTCATGAAGGACCCCGCCGACGCGCAGTGGACCGACGACAACGGGATGCGCACCTACCGCGAGAAAGTGGTTCAGTACGCGCCGGGCGCCGACCCGACCAACCAGTACACGGCGGTCGGCTGGGCGATGGCACAGACCTTCCACAAGACCATGGCAGCGGCGAAATGCCCGACCCGCGAAGGCTTGCGCGACGCCATGCGCGCGCTCGACAACGTCGGTGTCGACTTGTTGCTGCCCGGCGTCACCGTGAAAACCGCTCCCGGCGACGCCTTTCCGATCGAAGCCATGCGGATTCAGCGGTTCGAAGGCGACCACTGGACCCTCACCGGCGACGTGATCAACACCAGCAAATAGCGGGCCATCCCACATGCCGCGGCGCAGTCCGGTGTCGCGGCCATCTCTGATATCCATCGATGAGGTTCAGCATGAAATTGCACAGATCAGTCGTCACCGCCGCCCTCGCGGCTGTGGCTCTAGGCGTCAGCTCGGGTGTCACCAACGCCGAGCCCACGCCGGTCCCGAACGAGGTGCACTACGAGGTGAGCCGCCAGGGCGACTCCGCCGTGGTGTCGACCAGCAATGGAAAGCTCCTGACGGTCGGTGACCAGCTCGTGGTGACCGACGCGCACGACACTCCCGTCGCCGCCGTCCCGCTGACCTACCGGATGGACGCCACGGCCTACCCGATCGCCGCCCGGATCGAGGGCAACACCGCGTTCCTCACCCCGTCCCGCGACGGTGGCCAGCCGGTCGCGGCGATCGCGCCGAGCGAAGTCGTCACCACCGACCAAGCTTTGAAGAGCGTCGCCGAATCCTTCACCCCGCGGGACCAGGGCGCGCTCGGCGTCCTCGCCCAGCGTCTCACCATCGGCAGCGCGATCAGCGCGATCGTCGGCGCGGTGCTCGGCGGCGGCATCGGCTGCCTCGTCGGCGGCGCGGCGGGCGCGACCATCGCCAGCCCCGTCATCGCCCTGCTGCTGCCGTGGGTCGGTGCGACGATCGCGGGCTGCGTCCTGGGCGCGGCTACCCTCGGTGCGGTCGGCGCGATGGTCGGTCTGCTGACGGTCGGCGGCCCGCTCGCGCTGTTCTCGGCTTACCAGTACTTCTCCACCATCCTTTCGCCCTGCCCGCCGGAGCTCCCGGCGTGCAAGGACCCGATGGTTCCCGCACCGCCGAAGTAACCACCGCACCGAGTCGATGCGCCGGACCGTTCCGAACGGTCCGGCGCATCGTCGCGTCAGTGGGCCAGTAGCTTCAGCACGACCGGGCGGGACAGCGTGCCCGCGACTTGCCGGGCGAGTTGGTTGGCGCCGGCGCCCGCGGCGTGCGCGGCGCGCAGCGCGGTGGCGAGTTCGTCGCGCGCGGCGTCGGCGGCGGCCTGGGCCGCGCGCAGGCGTTGGGCGGCGGCGTCTACCGGATCGGTCAATGAGTTGACCGGCTCTGCCGGTGCGGGAGCCGCCGTTTCGGACGCGGTCCAGAGTCCGGCCTGCTCGTTCCGCATCGCCGCCCGCGCGAATTCCTGCATGAACTCGCGGGTGGCGTCGGTGTCCGCCGCGGCGTCGCCGAGCAGCAGGCGGGTGGTCTGCGGGACGGCGTGGGACCAGTTGGCGAGGCCGCACAGGGCGAGCAACAGCCGGCCCGCCAGACGTTCGTCGACGCCGAATTGCTCTTGGGCGCGGTCGAATTTGGCCAGATAGTGCGCGGCGCGCCAGCCGTCGATATCGTGCGCGTCGGCGCCCCGGTGCAGGCTCTCCCACAGCAGCAGGCGCAGCAATTGGGGGTTGGCCAGGTGGTAGTCGAAGAGCTTGCCGACGTACTCGCCGGGTTCGGTGTCGCTGAGCGGCTGCACGACTTCCAGGAACTCGCGCATGGTGTCGATGAGGATGACGTCGAACAGCTTGTCCTTGCTGCCGAACAGGCCGTAGATGCGTTCTTTGTTGACGCCGGCGGCTTCGGCGATGCGATCGACCCGGGCGCCGGCCAGACCGTACTGCGCGAATTCGTCTCGCGCGGCGCGCAGTAGAGCCTGCCGTGTCGCGTCGCTGCGTTTGATGGTGCTGGCCGTCATGGGCGCCACTTTACCATTCCATTAAACCAACTATTTGGTTGACAGCTGGTCTCGGGCGGACCTACTGTCGTCGCCATGGGAACCCCGACACTTCAGCTTCCGGCCGACGGCTCGGCCACGGAACCTGCCCACAGTGCGTCGCCGCGGGCTCGGACCTGGCGCACGCTGCCCGTCTTCGTGCTCTCGGCGCTGCTGGCGACCGGTCAGATGTACACCCCTATACCGCTGTTCACGGCCATGAAGGCGGAATGGGACGTGGGTCCGGGAGTGATGACATGGGTCATCAGCGCCTTCGCTTTCGGATACGCGGGCGGCTTCGTACTCTTCGGCCCGCTCTCGGATCGCTACGGCCACCGCCGGGTCCTGGTTACCGGCATGCTTGTCGCGGCGGTGGTCACCCTATTGACCGGTCTGGCGTTCAGCGCGCCGGTGGCCGTCGCGCTGCGGATTGCGCAGGGCCTGGTGGTCGGCTCCATCCCGCCCGCGCTGATGGCCTATGTCGGCACCCGCATCACGCCGGGACATCGGGCCGTGGTCACCATGTCGGTGGCCACCGCGTTCCTGGCCGCCACCGTCATCGCGCAGATCGTCTCGCAGGCCGTGGTCGCCTCGTACCCGTGGCGCACCGTATTCCTCGGCTCCGCGGTCGTTTTCGCGGTGCTGGCCTTCGCGCTGCGGGCGGTCATGCTCGAGGACGAGCCCACCGGCCGAGACCTGCCGCTACGGCACAGCTATGCCGCCATTCCCGCCGTGCTCCGCATCAAGCCACTGCTTCCGATGCTCGTCGCGGGTGCGCTGAGCATGGCTGTCATGGTGGGCATCTACACCGGTATCGAACTCACCGGCCTGGTGACAGGATCCGGTGAGCTGCTGACCTTGCGTGCGGGCGCGCTTCCGGTGATGGTGCTGCTGCCGTTGCTGGCCATTCCGCTGGCCCGGCTGTCCAAGCCCGGCCAGATCGTTCTCGGCGTGCTGATCGCGACGATCGCGATGGTCGCCGCCACCTTCGAAGGCTCGCACCTCGCGGTGCTGACCGTGCTGCTGGCGGTGCTGGTCGGTGGTCTGGGTGTGATCGCACCGGCGGTGTTGCAGAGCGCGGGTGAACTCGGCGGTGACGCCCGCGCCGCCGCCTCCTCGGTCGCCATGTTCAGTTTCTACGTCGGTGCGACGGTGGGTCCGATGGTCGCGGCAACCGCCGCGCCACACGGGTTTTCGATCCTGGCCTGGACTCTGGCCTTGCTCCTGGTCGCCGCTCTCGGCCTGACGCTGCTGGGCGCTCGCCTGCAACGATCCGCGTCGGCCGCCGTCGCGCCGGGATGATCGCGGGCCGGATTCGCCATCGGGCCGGTGCGCGGCGCCGTGGCGTGCCACACTGTCCGCGAAAAGTACACAGAGGCGTGGTGCTGGAGGACTGATGGGCACGGAACCACTCGTCGATACGCAGCCGCTCCCGGCGGTGAGTTCGGAGGAGTCGGCCGATTTCGCTGAACTTGCCGTGGGGTGGGGCCCGTGGGCGGTGGGTTCGGCTGTGCGCGAGGACATGTCGATGACCCAGAAGTGGCTCCGCTACCGCTGGCAGGTGTTCGGCGGAGTGCTCGCGGGAGCGGTGCTCATCGTCGTCATCGGGATCGCGTGGATAACCCACGCGCGGTGATCTCGCGCCACGGCACGGCGGGATCGGGGCACAGCGGTTAGCATTCGGGATGTGCGCCGTGGCAAGTGGTTTCGGGTCCTCGTGTGCCTGGTCGCGCTGAGCGGTACGGGCGGGTGCGTAGGCGCGGTCGATCGCGCGGATTTCGAAGACCAGATGCGTACTCGCGGCGGGGGATTGGTGAGTACGCTGCCGCAGGAGGCGATCGCGGCGATCGCGCGGCGGATCGACGCCGCCGACGTCGAAGCGAATCTGCTCCTGCTCACCGCGCCGAATTCCACCCAGTTCCGGCTGGTGCTGAACGACCAGCCCGACCAGGTCACCAGGTTCCTGTCCACGGGCGAGGACCTGGCGGCCCGTGAACCCACCGTCCGTCTCCGCGTCCGGCCACCGGACCGGCCGCGGCAGCTCGACGACTATTCGTTCACTCTCGGTGCGCTCAGTGCTCCACGGCCGGTGCGGGTTTCGGCCTACGACGACCTCGACACCGAGAACTTCCGGGTCAGCGAAGTGCCCGGCCTGTCGCGAATCGAAGACATCGTCGACACCGCCCGCGCGCAGAGCGCCCTGCCGGACGGGCAGGTGACCGTGATCGTGGTGAGCAGGTTCGGCCACGAGATCCGCATCGTCGCCAACGTGCTGTCACCGCGGGCGGAGATCGTCGCGGAATTCGACCGCACCGGAGCCTTCCTGCGGATGCGGCAGGTATAACCGATGACGCGCCTTCTCGTGACAGCTGCCTCGGCCGGCGTGAGCGCCGGTTTCCTCAGCACGATCATTCCCGTCGCGATCTGGCCGGGGGAGGCGAAACTCACCGCCCCCCTGTTCTGTTCGGCTCCGGCCACCGAGCCGATCGTCGTCTCGGACACCTTCCACGATTCGGAAGGGACCTCGACGAACTACACGCTGTACTGCGTGGACGAGCGCGGCGCCCTCACCAACGAGGGCTTCGCCCTGCCGATGCTGGCGCTTTTCACCGCGCACGTGCTCATCCTGACCACCCTGATATTGCTGGCGACCCTCGTCGGCCGCGCCCGAGCTCGGCAGCCGAGCGACCGGCTGCCCAGCGACCGATTGCCCGAGGACGCGCGCGAGTATCCCCCGCTCTAGCGCTACTCCGAGACGATCGCGATCGCGTCGATCTCGACCAGCATCTCCGCGCGCGGCAGACCGGTGAAAACCGTAGTGCGACTGGGGAGTACGTCGCCGGTGGTGTGGGCGGTGACGAATTCGCCGTAGGCCTCGTTCATCGTGGCGAAGTCCTCGCGCTTGGTGAGATAGACCCGCAGCATCACCACATCGTCGAAGGTGGCGCCGCTCGCGTCGATGATCGCCTTGACGTTCTGCAGGGTGCGGGTGGTCTGCGCCGCCACGTCACCGGGGTAGAGGTACTCGTTGGTCACCGGGTCGACCGGGCCCTGGCCTGAGACCTGGACGAACGGGCCCTTGCGCACGCCCTGGGAAAACGTGTGCGCCGGGGCGGGGGCGTCGGTGGTGCGGACGGCGATCTTCTCGCTCATGGTCAGCCTTTCGTGGTGGGAGGGGAATTACGGATCCAGCCGAGTTCGGCGGAGATGGCATCGGCCGCGGCGCGGAGCTGAGGTAGCCGGGCCAGCACCTGGTCGTGATCGAGCAGCATGTCCGGCACCGACATGGACACCGCGGCGACGACCGCGCCGGTGCCGTTGCGCACCGGGACGCCGATGCAGTTGACGAAGGTCTCGTGCTCCTCGTGGTCTTCGGCATAGCCCTGCGCGGCAACGAGTTCCAGCTCGGCCAGGTACTGGTCCGGGGTCTGGATGGTGCGTTCGGTGAACTTGCGGTAGTCGATCCGTTCCGCGACCGCCCGCCATTCCGACCGCGGCAGCGCGCTGACGAGCACCTTCCCGACCGCCGTGCAATGCAGCGGTGCGGGCCGGCCGATCCGGGAGTACATGCGCACACTCTGGGTCGCGTCGAACTTGTCGATGTAGATCGCGTCGCCCGATTCGTAGGTGGCGAGGTGGATCGTCTGTCCGGTGGCGGTATTGAGCGCGCTGAGATGCGGCCGCGCCAGCGTACGGACATCACGTTGTTCCAGCGCTTGATTGGCCAGTTCGAACAGTCGCGAGCCGAGCACGTAGCGGTGGTCGTCGTCATGGGTGACGAAGCGCTGCGATTCCATGGTCTGCAACAGTCGCAGCACCGTCGACTTGTGCACGCCGAGTTCGCCCGCCAACTGATCGAGCGAACGCGCGTCGTCGCCGAGGGAGATGAGGATGGTCAACGCGCGCAACAGACTCTGACTCATAACGTCACATTCTCGGTGACCACCGCGTCGGTGTAGCGCAGCCGGGTCCAGTCGGTGCCGGAACAGGCGGCAAGGGCCGCAAGCCTTTCCGGCGCCGGCAGTTCCGCGACGTCGCCGGTCCCGGTCAACGCGGCGGCGGCGCACAGGTGCCCGAAGCGCAATCGCTGCTCGAGCGGGCGTCCGTGCAGCAGCGCGGCGAGGTAGCCGCCGGCGAAGGCGTCGCCGGCGCCGATCCGCTCGGTGACGTCGAGGCTCAGCGCCGGTACCTCGACCCGGTCCGGGCCGGAGAAGCCGGTGACCGAATGCTCGTTGTTCTTGACCACCAGCTGGCCGGGTTCGGGAAACAGGGCGCGCAGTTCGTCGGCGTCCTCGGTGCCGAACACCGTGCCGGCCTCGTCGGCGCCGAGGAAGACCACATCACTGCCGCGCACGTGGCGGGCCAGGATCTCGGCCGCCTGCTCGGCGCGCCCGGCCCACAGTGCCGGACGAAAATTCAGGTCGAAGCTGACCAGCCGGCCGCGGCGAGGGAGGGCGATCAGGGCTTCGGTGAGTTCGGTCGCCGATTCCGAGAGCGCGGTGGTGATTCCGGTGCAGTGCACGAGCGCGCAGCGATCCAGCAGTCCGGCCGCCGCCGCGAGGTCGGCCGTGGACAAAGCGCTGGCCGCGGATCCGGTGCGGTAGTACAGCATTCGGCTGTCTCGCGCGGCCAGATCGGTGGCCCTTCCGGAGCCGCCGCCGCGTTCCTTGACATACATGGCGGTCGGCCGGGTGGGATCGGTGACGACGGCGGAGACATCGACCCCGCGCGCCCGCAGATGCCCGGTCAGGTATCGCCCGAAGCCGTCGTCGCCGACCCGCGAGATCCAGCCGGCTTCGACCGCGAGCTGAGTGAGCACCGTCGCGACATTCGCCTCGGCTCCACCCGCGCTGCGGTCGAAGGTCTCCGACTCCTCGAGCGGGCCGGGCTGAGCCACCAATACCGCGAGCCCCTCACCGATCGTCACCGCCCGTGGGCGGTGCGGCGTAGTCGGCCACGTCACATCGATCTCCCTTCTGCCCTTGCGGCCACCGGCCATCCCGTGCAGAATAACCCCACCAAACACGATGTGCAACAATCGTTGCAAAATATGCAATGCATGAAATGTATAACTGGCGGAGCCGGATCCGCGGGAAGGAGCGACATGGCGATCGACGAAAAAGCCGTTGCCGCACTGGACGATCGGGTGCTCGGCCCCGAACACAAAGCGCTTCCGCCCGCCGCCTGGGGCCGCACCGTCCGGCAATTCCTGGACTCCGGCCCGCACCTGGACGACTTCGAAACCCCGGTGCTGACGATCGACCGTTCCGCCGTCGCGGCGAACGTCGCGGTCATGGCCGACTGGGCCGCCGCGTCCGGCGTCCGGCTCGCGCCGCACGGCAAGACCACGATGGCGCCGCAGTTGTGGGCCCGGCAGCTCGCCGCCGGTAGCTGGGGTCTGACCTTCGCCACCATCTGGCAGGCGCAGGTGGCCCGCTCCTTCGGTGTCGCTCGCATCGTCTTGGCCAACGCGCTGGTCGATCCCGTCGGATTGCGCTGGGTGGCGGCCGAATCGGCGCGGGACCCGGCGTTCGAGTTCGTCTGCTGGGCCGACAGCGTCGAGACGGTCGCGCTCATGGACGACCACTTGCGCTCGGCTCCCGGCGACGCGCGAATCCGGGTGATCGTGGAACTCGGTGGGCCGCACGGCCGTACCGGTGCGCGCACCGTCGAACAGGCGCATGCCGTCGCGGCGGCGATCGGGCGCGCCGAGCGGCTGACGCTGGCAGGTGTCGGCGGCTATGAGGGCGCGCTCGCGCACGATCGCACCCCTGCCGCGCTCGCCGCCGTGCGCCGATACCTCGACGACGTGGCGCGGCTGCATCGCGAACTCGCCGAGAGCTATCCCGGCGGCGCGATCGTCACCGCGGGCGGCAGCGCCTATCCGGACCTGGTCGTCGAACGCCTGGCCCCGCTGGCGGACGAGCGCGGCGAGCGCGGGGTTCCGACCACCGTCGTCGTGCGCTCCGGCGCCTACATCATCCACGACGACGGCTTCTACGCCGGAATCTCGCCGCTGGCCGCGTCCCGCAGCGAGCGTCCGCTGCGGTCGGCAATGCACGGCTGGGCCCGCACCGTCTCCCGTCCGGAACCCGAGCTCGCCCTGCTGGACGCGGGCAAGCGCGACCTGCCGTTCGACGAAGGGCTGCCGGTCCCGCAAGGCCTTGCCGGAGCGGGGAATTCGGTGTCCGCGTTGAACGATCAGCACACCTTCCTGCGGCTGCCCGGCGGTACGGCCGACGATCTGCCGATCGGCACGGTGGTGCGACTCGGCTTGTCGCATCCGTGCACCGCCTTCGACAAATGGCGACTCATCCCGGTGATCGACGACGTCCACGCGGAACGTCCGCGCGTCGTCGACCTCCTGCACACCTTCTTCTGACGAGCAGGCGACATGACCGACTTGGTTTTTCGAGACATCGACATCATCGACGGCACGGGCGGGCCCCGGTACCGCGGTGACGTCCACATCGACCACGGGCGCATCAGCGCGATCACCGAGCCCGGTACCTGGACGGGGGACGCACAGGTCATCGCCGCGCCCGGGTCCGTTCTCGCGCCGGGTTTCATCGATATGCACGCGCACTCGGATCTGCATCTGCTCACCGATCCGGGGCACTTCCCGAAGGTGAGCCAGGGCATCACCACCGAGGTGATCGGGCAGGACGGGTTGTCCTACGCCCCGATCGACGATCCGAGTCTGGCGGTGCTGCGCCGCCAGATCGCGGGCTGGAACGGCAATCCCGTCGATCTGGACTTCTCCTGGCGCAGCGTCGGCCAGTATCTGGACCGGCTCGATCAGGGCATCACGCCGAACGCCGCCTACCTGGTGCCGCAGGGCACGCTGCGGCTGCTGGTCGTCGGGAGCGAGCAGCGTCCGGCGACGGTGCCGGAGATCCGCCGCATGCGGGAGTTGCTCGCTCAGGGACTCGGCGAGGGTGCGGTCGGTATGTCGAGCGGGCTCACCTATACGCCCGGAATGTACGCGGACACCAGCGAATTGGCCGCGTTGTGCGAGGTCGTCGCCGAGTACGGCGGATACTTCGCCCCGCACACCCGCTCCTACGGCAAAGGCGCGCTCGAGGCCTACGCCGAAATGATCGATCTGGCCCGCCGTACCGGCTGCGCGCTGCATCTGACCCACGCCACCATGAACTTCGGCGTGAACCGCGGCCGCGCACCGGAATTCCTGGCGCTGATCGACGCCGCCCGCGCCGAGGGCTGCGACATCACGCTCGACACCTATCCGTATCTGCCCGGCTCGACCACGCTGTCGGCGCTGCTGCCGAGCTGGGCGATGTCCGGCGGCCCCGACGCGGCGCTGGCCCGCATCGACGATCCGGCCCTGCGGGCGCGAATCGCCTTGGACGTCAACGTGCACGGCTCCGACGGCTGCCATGGCGTCACGGTGGAGTGGGAGACCATCCAGATCAGCGGCGTCGCGAATTCGGCGCTGGACCGCTATGTCGGCAAGACCGTCGCGCAGATCGCCTCGGACAGCGGCACGCCGCCGGTCGAGGTGTTCTTCGACCTGCTCCGCCGCGATCAGCTGGCCACCACGATTCTGCAGCACGTCGGCCACGAGGAGAACGTGCGCGCGATCATGGCGGACCCGGGCCACATGGGCGGCAGCGACGCGCTGCTCGTCGGTGACCGCCCGCATCCCCGCGCGTGGGGCACCTTCCCGCGCTACCTCGGTCACTATGTCCGTGATCTGGGCGTGCTCGGGCTCGAGGACTGCGTGCACCATCTCACCGGCCGGCCCGCCGAACGTCTCCGGCTCACCGACCGCGGCCGTGTCTTCCCCGGTTATGCCGCCGACCTGGTGCTGTTCGATCCGGCGACGATCACCGATACCGCGACCTTCGAGCAGCCGAAGCAGCAGGCGCGCGGTATCCAGCACGTGCTGGTCAACGGGGAGTTCGTGATCAAGGACGGTGCGCCGACCGGCGCGCTCGCCGGCCGGGCGCTGCGGCGGCAGACCTCGGGAAAGGAGACAGTGTGAACGACACCAGCGCGATGGAGGTCATCCGCGCCGATCGTGTGCTCAGCGTGGTCCGCGCGCCGGCGATCCCGGATCCGGCCGCGTTGGCGGATGCCTTGGCGCGCTCCGGGATTCGCACCCTGGAGCTCACTTTCACGACGCCGGGTGTGCTCGGATACCTGCGGGTGGCCGCGGCCGTCGAGGGCGCGATGGTCGGTGTCGGGACCGTCCTGCACGCCGACCAGGCCGAAGCCGCCATCGAGCACGGCGCGCGGTTCCTGGTGACTCCCGGTGTCCGCCCGGAGGTCGCCGCGGTCGCCGCCGCGCGCGGCATACCGGTGGTCATGGGCGCGTTCACACCCACCGAGGTACTCACCGCACTCGATCTCGGGGCCGCCGCGGTGAAGATCTTTCCGGCGCGGGCCCTCGGCCCGGGCTATCTGAAAGACCTGCGCGGTCCCTTCCCTGATGTGGCGCTCATCCCCTCCGGAGGCGTCAACGCGGGCAACGCCGCGGAATTCCTCGCCTGCGGGGCCGTCGCGGTCACCGCGGGCACCGATGTCGTTGCCCCTTCCGACGTCGCCGCGGGCCGATGGTCCGACATCGCCTCGCGCGCGGCGTCATTCGTTCGATCCATGAATTGAGAGGTACCCCGGTCATGACCGCCACCGTCGACTGGCTCCGCGACACCACCCCCGGGCTACTAGTGCTCTGCGGTCTCGCGATCGCAGTCCTGCTGTTCGCCATCATCAAGATCAAACTAGAACCGTTCATCGCACTGCTGCTCACCGGTCTCGGGCTCGCGCTCGCCGCCGGCCTGCCGGTGTCGCAGATCGTCGGCACGGCCATCAAGGCCGGTGATTCCCTGCTGGAGACCGGTTTCGGTGGGATCCTGGGGCACATCGCGGTCATCATCGGACTCGGGACCGTGCTCGGCGCGATCCTCGAGCAGTCCGGTGGGGCCGATGTGCTGACCGGAAAGCTGCTGAAGCTCTTCGGTGAGAAGGGCGCTCCGATGGCCATGGGCCTGCTCGGGCTCATCTTCGGCATCCCGGTCTTCTTCGATATCGGCATCTTCGTGCTGGCGCCGCTGATCTACGTCGCCGCCAAGCGCGGTGGGCGGTCGCTGGTGCTGTACGCGATGCCGATGCTGGCGGGTCTGTCGATGACGCACGCGTTCCTGCCGCCGCATCCGGGACCGGTCGCGCTGGGCGGCCTGCTCGGGGTGAGCCTCGGCTGGCTGATCCTGATGGGATTCGTCTGCGGTATCCCGGGTTTCATCGCCGCCGGTCTGGTGTGGGGCTCCTACATCGGCAAGCGGATCATCGTCGAGGTACCCGATGAGTTCCTGGTGCGCGCGGACGGCTCGCGGACCGACGGCGAGGAGTCCGGCAAGCCCGGCGAGGGGCCCGGCACCGCGACGGATCCGGCGACCACGACGGTCGCGACCAAGCCGCCGTCGGCCGGGCTGATCGGCGCGATCATCGCGATCCCACTGGTGCTCATTCTCGGCGCGACCTTCGGAACCCAGCTGCTGGCCAAGGATTCGCGGCTGCTGCAAGTGCTGACCTTCCTGGGCACGCCCGCCGTCGCGCTGCTGATCGCGGTGCTCATCGCCTTCTACGTGCTCGGTATCCGGCGCGGATCGAGCGTGCAGCAACTCAGCACGCTGACCGCGGAGTCGCTGCGACCGGTCGGCATGCTGCTGCTGGTCGTCGGCGCGGGCGCGTTCTTCGGCAAGGTCATCTCGGCCACCGGCATCGGCACCGCACTCGCCGAGACCATGTCCGATGCGGGGCTGCCGGTGATCGTGCTGGCCTACATCATCAGCTGTGGTCTGCGCGTCGCGCAGGGTTCGGCGACCGTCGCCATCGTCACCACCGGCGGCATCGTCGCGCCGTTGGTCGCCGGGAACGACTATTCGCAGATGTCAATCGCGTTGATCGCGATGGCCATCGCGGCCGGGTCGATCATCCTCAGCCACGTCAACGACGGCGGCTTCTGGATCATCGCGAAGTACTTCAACCTCACCGTGAAGCAGACGTTGCAGACCTGGACGGTGCTCGAAACCATCCTGTCCGTGGTGAGTTTCGCGGTGGCGGCCGTGCTGTTCGCGTTCGTCAGCTAGTCCCGCGGCACCGTACCTACGCCGGCCCGCGCCTGGGCAGCAGACCGCGATCCATGGCGACGACGACGGCGTGGGTACGGTCGCTCACGTCGAGCTTGGCGAAAATGCGCAGCAGGTGCGTTTTCACGGTGGCCTCGGCGATGGTGAGGCGGATGCCGATCTCGGGGTTGGAGAGGCCGTCGGCCACCGCGTGCAGCACATCGATCTCCCGGGCGGTCAGGGTCACCGGGCCGGGGCGGCGGATGCGGGCGACCAGTCGTTCGGCCACGCGGGGCGCCAGGACGGTGCTGCCGCGTGCCGCGGCGTGGATGGCCTCGACGAGCTGCTCGCGGCTGGTGTCCTTGAGCAGATAGCCGATGGCTCCCGCCGCCATGGCCCGCTCGATATCGGCGTCGGTGTCGTAGGTGGTGAGGATCAGCACGCGCGTGCTGCTACGCCCGGCGATTTCGCGGGTGGCCGTGACACCGTCCAGCACCGGCATCCGCAGATCCAGCAGCGCCACATCGGGTTTGAGTCGTTCGACGAGCGCGATCGCCTCGCTGCCGTCCGCGGCTTCGCCGACGATGTCGATGCTGGGTTCGGCGGCCAGCAGGGCTACCAGACCCGCGCGCATGACCAGATGGTCGTCGGCCAGGATCAAGCGGAGGCGTTCGGCCATGTCAGTTCCGATCGTTCGTGGGCAGCGACGCGAAGATCCGGGCGCCTTCGCCGGGTGCGCTGGTCACGGTCAGTTCGCCGCCGAGTTCGGCGAGGCGGTTACGCATGCCGTGCAGGCCGAAGCCGCGGGCCTCGTGCGGTGTGAATCCGATTCCATCATCGGTGATTTCGAGTTCCACGCCGGACGCTCCGCGGCCCAGCACAATGCTCACCGTGCTCGCCTGCGCATGCTTGCGCACATTCGCCAGCGATTCCTGGGTACAGCGCAGCAGCGCGATCCGGGTGGGCTGATCGCACTCGATATCGGCGAGTTCCGCGTGCACGGTGAGTCCGGTGTCCTCGACGTAGCGATCCACGATGCGCCGCAGCGACCGCGCGATCCCCTCGCTCGCGCCCCCACCGGCCGGCGCGGCGCCGACGAGAACTCTGGCCTCGGTCAGGTTCTCGCGGGCCGTACGCTCGATCGAGAGCAACTGTTTGGCGCTCGTCGCCGGATCGGTCCGGAGACCGCCGCGCGCCGCCTCGGCCAGCACGATGATGGACGCGAACCCCTGGGCGAGGGTGTCGTGAATTTCGCGGGCGAGCCGCTCGCGCTCCTCGGCCGCGCCCTGGCGCTGGTGCGCGGCGGCCAGCTCCGATTGCGCGCGTTCCAGTTCCGCGCCGAGCAGGCGGGCGCGCTCGTCGGCCTGCTCGAGCACGCGGTCCAGCCATAGTCCGAACAGGACGCCGCCCGCCAGGCCGATCAGGGTGAACACCGCGTTGCCGGGCGAGAACGGCGCACCGACGAGAGTTCCGAGCAGTGTGGCCGCCGCACCCGCACCGAGGTAGCCGATCGCCTGCCGCGGGGTCGCGGTGTGGATCCAGAACATCGGTAGCGAGACGATGAAGAAGGCCGCACCGCCGTCGAGCAGGATGGCCGTCGTGCCGAGCACCAGGACGAGCAGAACCAGGAACCCGTTCGGCCGGACCAGCGGATTGCGTGGAAACACTTGCAGCAGCAGGTAACTTACGCCGAGCACGGCGACCAGCGCCCACGTGCCGTACTTGGTGAGATCGACCCGATCGTGCACCGCGATCATCGGCGGGCCGAGGCCGAACAGCACCCAGCAGCCGATATACCACCGCCGCAGGACGTGGATCCGGGACCGGTTCTCGGTTCGCGGCGGTGGGTTCATTTCGATCAGCCTACTTTCACCGGTGCGCGGCCCGCGGCGGTGGCGGCGACGGCTCTGGGCCACCAGGTCCGATCACCAAGAAGCAGCAGCAGCGCGGGCAGGATCACGATTCGGATGACGAACGCGTCGAGCAGCACGGCCGCCGCGAGCGCGAAACCCATCTGTTTCATCTCCATGATGTGCAGCGGGACGAAGCTGGCGAACACCGTCACCATGACGAACGCGGCGCTGGTGACCACTCCGGCCGAACCGCCGACACCGTCGAGCACGGCCTGCCGGGTGGACGCACCGTTGTCCACCGCCTCCTGGATGCGGCTCAGCACGAACACCTGATAGTCCATCGACAGGCCGAACAGAATCACGAACAGCAGCAACGGAACCCGGGAACCGATCGTGCCGGTCGAATCGAAATCGAGCAGCGACTCGGCCCAGGTGTGCTGGAAGACCACGGTCAGCAGACCCAGCGCGGCGCCCGCCGAGAGCAGGTTCAGCACCACGCCGACCAGACCGAGCACCACGGATCGGAATGCCACGGCGGTCAGGGCGAAGGTCATCATTAGCAGCGCCGCGATGATCAGCGGCAGTTTTCGTTTCTGGTGGTCCGGATAGTCCGCGTAGCGGGCTACGTCGCCGGTCACCGCGTAGTCGAGATCGCCGAGCGCGCCGATCGTGGCGGGCACATAGTCCGCACGTACGCGTTCCAGTGAACGCAGCGCCGCACTGTCGCTGACGTGATGCGGCACCGGTAGTTGGAGCAGGCTGACCCGCGCGTCGGCGGAGGTGCGCAGCGTGGCGGTACCGGTCAGCGCCGGGTCGGCCGCGGCTCGTCCGGCCAAGGCGCGCAGCGCGCTCGTGACCTCGGCGGCCCGGGCCGGGTCCGCGGCCACCACGACCTGATGCATCGACTTCAGTTCCGGGAAAGCGGCATTCAGATGATCGAAGGTCTGCATGGCGGGGAGGGAGCGCGGGTGGGTCTCCCGTCCCATATCGGTCAGGCGCAGGCCGAGCAGCGGTGCGGTGAGCGCGAGCATGGCCAACACCGAAACAGTCAGTGCGACAGCGGGTTTCGCCGCGATCCGGCGTAGGGCCCAGGCGGTGATCCGTCCACCCTCGCGCGCTTCGCGGTGGGCGGGCGTCTTACCGGCGGCGCGCCGCTCGGCGCGCTCGGTGAGCACGGTCAGCAGTGCGGGCAGCGCGGTCAGCGAACTGGCCACCGAGACCAGGGTGACCAGGATCGCGGCGGTCGCGATCGAGGAGAAGATCACGTCGTCGGCGAGATACAGGGTCGCCGCCGAGACCGCGACGGCGAGCCCCGACACGACGACGGCTCGGCCCGAGGTCGCGGCCGCTATCTCGACCAGCTCCCGGGAAGCCGGCCGGCCACCGGAGCGCGCGCGTTCCTCGCGCGCCCGCTTCAGATAGAAGAGGGTGTAGTCGACGCCGACCGCCAACCCGATGAGCAAGATGATGTTGGTGCCGACGCCGTTGTCCGGGAACAGATGCGATGCGGGCATGGCCAACCCGATGGCGGCGACGATGGACGACACCGCCAGCAGCAACGGCACCAGCGCCATGGCCACCGATCGGAAGACGACGAGCAGGGTGAGCAAGGTGACCGGCACGGCGATCATTTCGGTACGAACCAGGTCGCGCCCGCGCAACGCGTCGACCGCACTGCTGATCGAGGGGCCGCCGGTCTCCTCGATCAGCAGTCCGGGGTACGCCTGCCGTACCTGCTCGGTTTGTGCCCGCAACGCCGCCACGTGCCGATCGGCGTCCAACTCCGCACCGGCCATGGTCACATCGACCCGCATCGCCGTCCCGTCGGCGGAATACACCGGCGCGGCAACGGATTCGACTTCCGGCAGTGCCCGCATCCGGTCGGTGATCTCGCGCGCCGCGGTGGCCGCGGCCGCGTCCAACCGGGTCCCGTGGCCGGTGATCAACACGCGTTCGATCGGCTGCTGCTGCAATCCGCCCGAGGTGGCTATCGCCTCCCCGCGCCCGGCCTCGCCGATCCAGAAGTCCTCGGTCGCCGCGGGTTTCGTGCCGATACCGAGCCCGATCCCGAGACACAGCGCCACGAACACAAACCATCCGACTATGGCGAGCCAGGGCCGGCGCGCACTCCAACCGGCTATGGCTACCAGGTGATTTCGCATGCCCTGAATGCTGCTCGGTCACCGCCCGCCGCCGACAGCATCGACCGGTCGAACTTCGTGTCCACCGGTCGGTGGACAGCCGGCGGCAGCTACGTGCGTTGGCCAGAAGTTCTCACGCCGTCAGCAGGTGTGCCAATCGCTGAGCCTCGGCGGCCAGACCGGGCGGGTTGGTGGCGATGAACATGGCGTCGGCGGCCAGATTTCCCAGCACGTGCCAGGTCGGATCGGGGCGGCCGTGCACCAGCGGTGCGCGGGTGCCGGGGTCGGTCGACAGGCCGCCGGACGCGTGGAGTTCGACGGCTCCGGCGGCCAGCAGGGCGCTGAGCAGGGATTCGGTTTCCGCCGGTGTGGTGTAGGCGGGTGGATTGACGGCATTGACGACCACATCGGCGGTCCAGGCGCCGTGGTCGGCGATCGTGAAGCCGCCACCGGTGCGCGCCTCGATCTTCGTGACTCCGGTTCGCAGGCGCAACTGCCCGGAATCCAGCAGGCGCAGCACGATTTTCGCATTGTGCGGCACCATGGGGGAGCTGATGCTGTTGACGGTGCGGAAATGCCGATGGCGTAACAGGGTTCGATCGGCCTCGGGTAGCAGCGGCCATGCCGTCGGTCCGGTCACGCGAATGGCCATGGTGAGCAGGCGCGGGCCGTGCCCCGGCGAATCGACTTCCGCCAACTGCCGGCGTAGCCGGTCGACGGGTGGTTCGGACTCGGCGGCAAGGATCTCGGCGGCGAAGGCGTCGAAGTCCTCGCCGAGGTCGGCCAGTTCGGCGCGCATGAGTGCGACGAGGTGGGCGAAGGTGAGGCCGCCGTCGCTGGCCGCGGCGCGGATCGTCTCCGGGGTGAGGTGACGCAGCTCCAGTCGGACCGGGCGTTTCTGCACGAAAGGCAATGTCCCGCTTCGGGAAACGAAACTGATCGGGCCGGTGTGCCCGTTCGCCGTCAAGGCGGCCGCGATATCGACGGCGGTCAGTCCGCTGCCGATCACCGCGACATGCGCCGCGGCCGGGATTTCGGTGATCGTCCGAGCCAGGGGATAGGGCTCGTCGACATAGCCCGGTGCGCCGGTCAGACCGTAATGGTCCAGGGGGCGGCCGTTTCCGACGGACAGGACCGCTCGATCCACCGGCACCTGCCCGCCGTCCTCGGTGTACAGCACCGCGCCGCCGTCCTTCGAATGCTCCGCCCGCGCGAACCCGGTGACGCGGGCGTTGACGACGCTCACTTGCCAACCGGCCCTACGTAATACGCCGATGGCGGTGCGCGCGGTGTCCTCCAGATAGTCGCCGTAGCGCGCACGCGGTACCAGGATCTGGTCCAGCGACTCGTCGCGATACTTCGCCACATCGGTGCGGGCCGCCAGCCACCGCTGGTAATGCTCCGGATCCGCGGCCCGGATCGACATGAGCATGGGCGGGGCGTTGACCCGCACCGCCTCGATATCCGGCTGATACGGCCGCCCGCGCCACAGCGCGGACGAGCCGTCGAAAACCGTGATGGTTCCCGGCTTTCCACCTGTCGCCGCGAGTGCGTCGAGCAGTCCGACTCCGGCCGCTCCGGCCCCGACGATTCCGATACGCATGGCATTCCTTTCCGAGCACCCCGATGGTGCGTTGACCAGCGTCATCGCCTTCGGCTCCGGGTCACATCCCCCGATTGAGGGGAATTTCCGCGCCACAGCCCGGGTTCCCCCTCGAATGAGGGATGGCGGACCGGTGTGCAGCCCAGCAGGATTTCCACCATGAGCACTCGCAACGCGGTCCAGGCACTGCTGCACGACATCGCGAGCGCGCCGGACTCGCACACCCTGTTCGCGAACGCTTCCACGCGGCTGCGCCGCCTCTCGCCCTTCGACGCCGCCGTGTGGGTTGCCACCGACCCCATCAACGGTTTGACCACCGCACCGGTGCGAGTGGAGAACCTGCACGAGGGGGGTTGCGGAACATATTGGGAATCCGAGCTTTTCGCCGAGCATGTCAACCGCTTCCGTGACCTCGCGCAGGCTCAGGTTCCGGTCGCCGGTCTGCGCGCCGTGACCGAGGGTGACCCGGCCCGGAGCCCGCTCTACCGGAACTTCATGCGGCCCCGCGGTCTGGAAGACGAGTTGCGCGCGGTCTTCCGCGTCGACGGCCAACCCTGGGGGCAGCTCAGTCTGTTCCGCGAACGTGGTCGCGCCGATTTCGACGAGGCCGATATCGCGCTGGTCACCGCACTGTCCGCGCCGCTCGCCCAGCGGCTGCGTTCCTTCGTCCAACCCTCGACCACACCGACCCCGGAGGACACCACCCAGGCACCCGGGATGTTGCTGTTCGACGCGGACGGAAACCTGGTGTCGCTCAATGACGAAGCCCGGGACCTGCTCGCCCGGATGCCGCCGGGTCCGTCCACCACGACACCGCTCGGCATCGAATTACCGCTGCCGGTGTGGATTCTCAGCACCGCCGGCCGGGCCCGGCTCACCGGCGGCAGCGCCCGCATCCGCATCCGTGCCACGACCGGACGCTGGCTGGTCTGTCACGCGTCGTGCCTGCGCGGCGCCGACGGCACCGGCGGCTCGACCGCCCTGGTCATCGAGTTCGCCAAACCCTCCGAGATCGCGGCTCTGGTGACCGCCGCCTACGAATTGACCCACCGGGAACTCGACGTCATCGAACTCATCGCCCGCGGCTTGCCGACCGGAGACATCGCCGCCCGACTGCACCTGTCCCCGCACACGGTCCGCGACCACGTGAAGGCCATCTTCGACAAGGTCGGCGTCACCAGCCGCGGGGAACTGGTCGCGAAACTGTTCACCGAATTCCAGCAACCCTTCGCCGCGCGAAACACCGTCCGCGTCGAACGGAACTGAGCCCGGCTACCAGGTCACGAGCAATTCTTCCGGGCCGCGCACGAGTAGCCCGCGCTTCCACGGCACCTCGTCGAGCGGGACGGCCAAGCGCAGACCGGGGAATCCGCGCAGCAGCGAACTCATCGCGACCTGAAGTTCCAGGCGAGCCAGTTGAGCGCCGAGACAGTGGTGCGCGCCGTGACCGAAGGCGATGTGCGGGTTGCTGATTCGAGTGAGGTCCAGCTCTTCCGGCTCGGCGAAGACGGATTCGTCCCGGTTCGCGGCCTGCGTGTTGACGAACACCGCCTCGCCCGCCCGGACCGTGACGCCGCTGAGGGTCACGTCCTCGGTGGCGATCCGCGCGAAGGCCCCGCCGGAACCGAGTTGCACGTGCCGCAGCAGTTCCTCGACCGCGCGCGGCACCAGGTCGGGCTCGCGCCGCAGCAGATCCCAGTGTCCAGGCTCGCTGAGCAGCACGTAGGTGAAGTTCGCGATCTGGTTGGCTGTGGTCTCGTGCCCGGCGATGAGCAGGCCCAGACCCAGGTTGACCAGTTCGGTCTCACTGAGCCGGTCATCGTTGTCACGCGCGGCGACCAGTGCGCCCAGCAGGTCGTCGGCTGGTTCGGCGCGGCGCTGTGCGATCAATTCCGCCAGGTAGGTTTCCAGCTCGGCCCTAGCGGCCGCGATCTGCGTCCGGGTGTAGGCGGTGGTGGACAGGATCGCGTCGGAGAAATCCCGGAATCGATGCTGGTGCTCGGTGGGCACGCCCAGCATTTCGCAGATCAGCGTGACCGGCAGCGGCAACGCGAGCTGCCGTACCAGGTCGGCGGGCGGCCCGGACGCCGCGATCGCGGCGAGATGCTCATCGACGATCTGTTGGGCGCGGGGACGCAGTTGCTCGACCCGGCGGCTGGTGAACGCCTTGGCGACCAGCTTGCGCAGCCGGGTGTGTTCCGGCGGGTCCATGCTGAGTAGCGAATCACCGCGCGGGGGCTCGGGTGTCGCGCGGGGCAGATCCTCCCGGTCGACGGCCCGTGCCCGGCTGAATCGCGGATCCGCCAGCACCAGCCGGACATCGTCGTAGCGGGTGACCAGCCAGCCCTCGCCGCCGTAGGGGAGCTGGATTCGTGCCACCGGTTCCGTTCGGCGTAATCGTGCCAGCAACGGATCGATGTCGAGCCGGACCGGCTCGCCGAATGGGTACTGCCGAACCTCGAAATCGGTGGTCATCGCGCTCTCGCTTCCGAATTGAGCGGGCCCTACTGACGAAATCGTTTCCCTAGCTAAATTAAACGCCCTGTCGCCGTCCGTCAACGACGAATGCCGTTACGCGGCTTGGCAATCAGCTTCCTCGTTGCGAGGTGCTGGACAAACCCACATCTTGTGACATACTTGCGGTCGGTGGACGACCGAAAGTTGGTTGATTGACGTGAGTATGACGAGTCCGGGCACGCGCCCGCCCGAACAGGTTCCGCCGCAACCTGATTCGCCGCCGGGTCCACCGGCGCGGTCGAGCGGGCGGATCGACGGCTATGGCCAGTCGGTCCGGGATGGCGCGAGCACCTTCTGGAACGAGCACCCCAAGCGCGCGGTGGATACCTTCGGCCGGCAGCTGTCCATGGGGCGGGAATTGATCGTCGGTCTGATCGTGTCGCTGGTTCGTGGGCAGTTCAACTGGCGGGAGTTCGTGCGCCAGTGCGGGTTCATGGCCAGCGTGTCGGCGATCCCGACGATGATCGTCGCGATTCCGGTCGGTGTGGTGGTCTCGCTACAGGTCAGCCTGGTCATCAAGCAGGTCGGCGCGGATTCTTTCGTCGGCGCCGCGGTCGGCATCGGCGTGGTGAAACAGGGTGCGCCACTGGTCACCTCGCTGATGATCGCCGGTGCGGTCGGCTCGGCCATCTGCGCGGACCTGGGCTCGCGCACCATCCGCGAGGAGATCGACGCGATGCGGACGATGGCGGTGGATCCACTGCAACGGCTGGTCGGCCCGCGCCTGCTCGCGGCGACGGTCGTCAGCACACTGCTCTGCGGGCTGGTGGTCTTCGTCGGGTTCGCCGCCACCTACGGCTTCTTCATCTATGTCGACGGCGGGACACCGGGGTCGTTCCTGTCCGCGTTCGTCGGGTTCGCCAACTCCAATGATCTTTTGATCGCGTTCTTCAAATCGGCGCTGTTCGGCGTCTTCACCGCCATTATCGCCGGCTATCACGGCCTGCACGCTCGCGGCGGCCCGGCGGGCGTGGCCAACGCCGTCAACGCGGCGGTGGTGCAGTCGGCACTCGTGCTCTTCGGGGTGAACGTGCTGATCTCGCAGATCTACAACTCCCTCGTCCCGA
Source organism: Nocardia goodfellowii (assembly GCF_017875645.1). Lineage (NCBI taxonomy): Bacteria > Bacillati > Actinomycetota > Actinomycetes > Mycobacteriales > Nocardiaceae > Nocardia > Nocardia goodfellowii. The sequence continues at coordinate 5,113,241 of NZ_JAGGMR010000001.1, forward strand.
GTCAGCTGGGGTAATCATGGCCGCCACACATACGCCGCCGTTGCTGCGGCCCGCCCGCGTCCTCGCCCGGCCCGCCCGGGTGCTGGCCACGATGGGGCATCAGGTCTACTTCCTGATTCGCGCACTCGCCGCCATCCCGATCGCCATCCGGCACTACTCCCGGGAGATCAGTCGCCTGGTGGGCGATATCAGCTGGGGTAACGGAACATTGGTCGCAGGCGGCGGTACGGCGGGCGTGATGGTGGTGATCTGCGCGTTCGGCGGCATGACCCTCGGAATCGAGGCGTTCACCAACCTGGACCTGCTGGGCATCGGCCAGGTGACCGGGGCGATCTCGGCGCTGGGCAGCACCCGGGAGATCGCGCCGATCCTGGCCACCGAGGCGTTCATCATCCAGGCGGGCTGCCGGTTCACCGCGCAACTGGGCGCCATGCGGATCTCGGAGGAGATCGACGCCCTGGAGTCCATCGCGATCCGGCCGATGCCCTATCTGGTGACCACGCGCATGCTGGCCAGTGTCATCGTCGCGGTGCCGCTCTACGTTGCCGCGCTAGCGGTTTCGTACCTGTCCACCGAACTGACGGTGGCGTTGATCGGCGACGTGCCCGGCGGGACGTATCGGCACTACTTCGAAATTTTCGCCGTCTCCTCGGACATGCTCTATTCGATCCTGAAGGTGGTCGTCCTGGTCATGCTGACCATCTTCATCCAGTGCTACTACGGCTATTTCGCCACCGGCGGCCCGGAGGGCGTCGGGGTGGCCGCCGGGCGGGCGATCCGGATGTCGATCATCGTCGTCGTGACGGCGAATCTGTTCATGTCGCTGGCCATCTGGGGCACCGCCGTCGGCACCGCGCGGTTCACGGGGTGAACGCGATGTCCGAGGCGGCGCCGGCGCACCGCGCTCTCGACGAATTACAGCGGGTCATCGTGGGCAGGCGCGAAGCCCTCGGCGTGATCATGGCGACGATCCTGGCGGGCGGTCATGTCCTGATCGAAGATCTGCCCGGCCTCGGCAAGACCATGATCGCGCGGTCCTTCGGCGCGGTGCTCGGACTGGAGGTGAAGCGGATCCAGTTCACGCCCGATCTGCTGCCCGCCGACGTCCTGGGGTCGACGGTATTCAACTCCGGCACAAGCACATTCGAATACCGGCCGGGACCGATCCGGACCAATATCCTGATCGCCGACGAGATCAACCGGACGCCGCCGAAAACGCAGTCCGCCCTGCTGGAGGCGATGGCCGAAGGTCAGGTGAGCGTCGACGGAATTACCCGGCCCTTGCCGTCGCCGTTCCTGGTACTGGCGACACAGAACCCGATCGAGCACGAAGGCACCTACGAGTTGCCCGAGGCACAGCTCGATCGGTTCGCGACCCGGCTGCGGCTCGGCTATTCGACCGCGGGGGAGGAGAAGTCGCTGCTGCGCCGGCGGATGGAGCGCACCGGGCAGGCGCCGCGGGCACGGCAAATCCTCGACGCCGGCGCGGTCCTCGGCCTGCGGGACGCGGTGGACGCCGTCACCGCGCACGACGACATCCTCGAATACATCGTCGCGCTGGCGCGCGCCACCCGGACGCATGTGCACGTGGCGGTCGGGGCGAGTCCCCGGGCCGAACTCGACTTGCTGCAGCTGGCACGCGCGTACGCGCTGCTGGGCGGCCGCGATTTCGTCGTGCCCGAAGACGTCAAGGCGCTGGCCGCGACAACGTTGTCCCATCGCATCACGCCGCGACCGGAATCGTGGGTGCGCGGCATCACCGGCGAAACCATCGTCGCGGAGGTGCTCGGGCGTGTGCCCGCGCCGCGGCTGGCCGGATCGCGGCACACCGAACCCGCGGACAGCGAGCCGCCGCGACTGATCGGTTCGTCGGTCGCTCCCTAGGCCCCGGGGCGCGGGTAAGGACGGAGGTGTGCGGATGACGCTTCGAGTGCTGGTCATGCTGGGGCTGCTGGGTGTCACGGTCGTCGCCGTCGGCGGCTATCTGCCCGCCGCGGAACCGCCGTCGCCGCACCAGGATTCGCCTGCGGAGCGATCCGTTGTGCCGTTGGCCGCGGTCTCCGTGATCGCGCTGTTCCTCATCGGCCTCACCGTGCTCGCGTACCTGCGCCGTCCGCCGGTGCCGGTGCTGGCGGGGAACGCCGACCAGTCGGCGGGAGGCCGCGGGCCGATCCGTTTCTCCGGCCGGGATCTGTTCGTCGCCGCGGTGGTCTGCCTGGCTCTGGCCCTGCCACTCGGTGTGGCGATGGTACTCACGCCGCGCGGGCCACTGGCCGCCGAGACCCGCCCGCCGGAACGCACGCAGCCGCCCGAATCGGTTCGGGGCGAACCCGTTTCCGCGGCGCCGACGCAGCGGGACCGTCGCTCCGAGGAATCGCCGCTCGCGGGGGTGGGTGTGGTCGCGGGGTCGGTGCTGCTGGTATCGCTCGGCGCGCTCGTCGTCGTCGCGGTGCGGTCGGCACGTCGAGCACCGGTGACCGCGGTGGCCGACGAGCCGGTAGCGCTGCGCGAGGTGGTGGCCCGGGCGACGACGTGTGCGCTCACCGAAATGTCGGAGCCGCACCATGATCCGCGCGGTGCCGTACTGGCCTGCTACTACGCGATGGAGCGCGAGTTCGCCGGACTGCCCGCGGTGGCTCCGGTCGCCTCGGATACGCCGTCGGAGGTGCTCGGCCGCGCCGTGCGGGGCGGGGTGGTGAGCCGTACGGTGGCGACCCGGTTGGTGACGTTGTTCGCGGTGGCGCGATTCAGCGGCCACGTCATGGGCGAGCGCGACCGGATCGAAGCGGCCGCGATTCTGCGGGCCGTGCTAGAGGAGCTGGACAGGGGACGGCGATGAGCTTCGATCGCACGGTGGCCGCCGCCTCGGTGCTGGTGTGCGGCGCGCAGATCGCCGCGCTCGCACTGGCGCGGCAGGCCGTTCTTCCCGTCGCGGCCGCGGCGCTGGCGCTGCTGGTCGTCGCGGTCGTCGCGGTCGCGCGGTCCAGTTCGGCCCCGGAGCCGGCCGGCGTGGACCGCGGGCCCGCCGACGCCTTGCCGCGCTGGCGGTCCCGCGTCGCCCTGCTGCTGGACTACGCGGAGGGCACCCAGGCGGAATGGGACCGCCATATCCGCCCGTTCCTGGCCCGGGAATTCCAGCTGGCGCTGGGCCATTACGGCACGAACGAGGCCGAGGCGACCGAGGCGGCCGGTAGCGCGTACTTCGGACCGGAGCTGTGGGAGTGGGTGCGTCCGCACGCGATATCGGACGCGGCGGAGCCAGGACCGGGCCGGGCGGTGTTCGTCGCCGCGGTCGAGCGGCTGGAACGACTATGACGATGCTCGAATCAGACACTGCCGCAATAGATCTCAGCTGGCGCCCGGCACCGGCGGCGGTCGCCCTGGCCGGCTGCGCGGGCGTGGTGCTCGCCGTGGCGGTACTGTACGGCGCACCCCAGCTGGTGGCCTTCGCGGCGCCGCTGCTCGGCGTGCTCACGGTCCAGCGCCCGATCGCCGTGCGGCTCGTGGCCGCCGACTCCGGAAACGGCCTACCGCATATCGTCCGCTGTCTCGAAGCCGAGCAGATCGAGGTGTGCCTGGGCATCGCGGTACGGGGCCGGGTGCGGGTGACGGCGCGGATCCTGACTTCCGCGGGAATGGAAACCGAAACACTCGGCGGCAGCGAAGATTCGGTGCGAGCGCGGCTGCGTGCGCCGAGCTGGGGCCGGTATCCGGTGCGGGTCGAGGTCGCCGCCGTTACCGGCGCCGGGTTGCTGCGCGGCACCGCGGTGTGTCAGCCGATGTGGCTGCATGTCTATCCACCGATCGTTCCGCAGCGCATGCCGCTGCCCGGCGACCCGCCTCGCCGGCGTACCGGCGCGCTCGACACTCGATTCCGTGGCGACGGTATCGAGTTCGAGGACATCCGCGGCTACGTTTCGGGCGACAGTCTGCGCTCGATCAACTGGCCCGCCACTGCCCGGCGCGGCAGCGTTCAGGTGACCGAACGCCGCTTGGCGCAAGCACAGGACGTGGTGCTGCTGTTCGACGGCACGCGCCAGCGGCCGGGCCCCGCGCCCGAGTCGCTGGATCGCGCGTTGCGCGGGGCCGCGGAGCTGGCGCGGTCGGCGCTGCGCGCCGGGGATCGAGTGGGCGTGGTGTGCCTGGGCGACCGAACTCGGTGGCTGCCCGCCCGCAGCGGTGCGCCGCGCATCCACGCCATCGCCGCCTGCCTGCTCGACCCGGACGATTCCGGCGTGACCCGAGAACAGGGCACGGGCCCGCCGGTGTCCGCGGTTCCCACCGGTGCGCTCGTCATCGCGTTCTCCACCTTGACCGACACCGACTGCGTGGCGGCGTTGATCGGTCTGCGTAAGCGCGGTCATCGCGTGCTGGCGGTGGATGTGGTGGGAGAGAACATGTTTCGCGACGAAACCGAGCCGCTGATCGGCCGGTTGTGGTCGCTGGAACGGGCCGCGATGTACCGGGATCTGGGCGCGGTCGGCATCGAGGTGGTGGCGTGGGGTGCGGCGCCGGACATCGCCGATGTGCTGCGCGTGCTGCGGCGGCGCCCCGCGCGGTATCGGAGGTTCCGGTGAAGCACACGGATATCGTGGCGGCCGCGGCGTTTTCGGTGCCGCTGGCGGCGGCCGCCGGTTCAGGGACGGGTCTCGCGGTACTTGCCGCGCTGGCCGCGCTGGGTCTGGCCGGGTTGCGCAACGCGGCGTGCGCGTACCTCGCGGTGGTCGGAACGGCTGCGACACTGGCTGTTTCCGGCGGCGGCAGTGCGGTGGCGGCTGTCGCCGGTGCGGGTGCGACGGGGTATCTGACGGCGAGCCGGTCCGAGGGTGCGTGGTCGCGGGCCGAGTTGCCCGACCTGCTGGCTCCGGCGTCGGCCGCCTGCGCCTTCGGTGCGCTCGCGGTCGCGGTCAGCGCCGCACCGATGCACCTGCCGTGGGCGCCGCTGGCCGCCCCCGTGGCGGCGCTCGTCATGGTGGCGCTACCGCTGCGTGCCATGCGGGCCACCCCGCGGCGCGGTGATTTCAGGACCACGTCAGCGGTGTCGATCACGCTGAATCCCGACCCGCACCGTCGAGCCACGGAGGAAAGCAATGGCGACAGGTCACACGATCGGTGAAGCGGCACACGATGATCCGGACCGGGCGGCGATCGACGCGATCGCGGCCTACGCGGACCATCCGAGCGCGTTCATCGCCTGCAACGACGAGACCAGTCACTACTTCGCGCCCGGCCTGCCCGGTGTCGTGCCGTACCGGGCGCGCGGCGGGACGGTCCTGGTCTTCGGCGGCCCCTTCGGACCACCGGGGGCGCGCGAGCGATTGCTCGAGCATTTCCGGCGCGATGTGGTGCGCCGTCGCCGCATCGTCGCGGTCCAGGTGCGACCCGGTGATGTCGAACTGTTCGCCCGGCAGGGATTCACGGTGAACCAGTTCGGCTGTACCTACGGAATCGACCTGAGCGCCTTCACCAGCAAGGGCAAGCCGCTGGCCAAGGTCCGCCAGAATGTCTCCCGCGCCGCCCGCGAAGGCACCACCGTGCACGAGCTCGCACCCGGTCTGCGCGGCGACGAACTCGATGCCATCGATCGGCAGTGGTTGCGCGCCAAAGGCTGGCACGTCAAGAAGCTCGACTTCATGGTCGGCCAGCGCGAGGGCCGCGGCGCGGAAGCGCGCCGGCTGTTCGTCGCCGAGCGGGCGGGCCGGATCACCGGGTATGTGTCGTACTCGCCCGCCTACGGTTCCCGGCCGGGCTGGCTCTACGATCTCACCCGGCGCACTCCCGAAGCCTCGGTCGGCACCATCGAGCTTGTGAATCTCACTGCGCTGCAACAGTTCAAGGCCGAAGGCGCGGGCTGGCTGCACCTGGGCCTCACGCCGTTCGCCGGCATCGGCCCGGACGATCACGCCTCGGGCAACGGGCTGGTGCGGTGGATGATCCGGACCCTGTCCGAGCGCGGGGCATTCGTGTATCCGGCGGCCAGCCAGCAGGCGTTCAAACGAAAATGGGCGCCACACGTGATCGAGCCCGAGTACCTGGCCTTCGGCGGCGGGCCGCGCCCCAGTTCGGTGTGGCAGCTGCTGCGGGTCACCAATTCGATCTGATCCACCAACAGAACGGAGAAAACCCATGTCGCACAACGAGTCCGGTGATGTCGGACGGCTGGACCGCCGGGCGAAGCTCGGCTTCGCCCGGCGCGCGGCCGCGGCGCAGCTGGCGGGTCTGCCCAGCGTCGTCCGCGCCGGTCTGGGCCGCGGCGGACGGGGCGGCGGCGTGGAATTGGCCGACGCGCCACCCGACAGCCGGTTCACGCGGGAGGCGCGGGACCTGGCCGAGGCCTGCTACAGCCGCGAGCTCGAACAGCACGCGCTGCGGTGCTGGTACTTCGGGGATATCTTCGCGCAGCTGGACGGTCGCGTCTACGACGCCGAACTGCTCTACGTCGCCTGTCTGCTGCACGACGTGGGTTTGACCGAACGGCATCGCCCACGCCCGGACGGTGCGTCGTGCTTCGCCGTGCACGGTGCCGAGGTGGCCCGCGCGAGCCTCCTGGACTGGGGCGCGGATGCCGTGTTCGCGGAGACGGTTTCGCAGGCCATCGCCTTGCACATGGATGTCAGCGTGCCGGTGGAGCGCGGTATCGAGGCGCACCTGCTGCACGCGGGCGCGCATTTGGATGTGGCGGGCGTGCGCAGTGGTGAGGTACCGCGCGCGGCGCTCGTGGAGGTGATCCGGGCGCACCCGCGCGACGGATTCGTGCCGCTGTTCCTGGATGCCATGCGGCGCGAGGCCCGCGAGCGTCCGGACTCGCGGGCGGCGGTGCTGTGGAAACAGGGGATGCGCCTCCCGGTTTCGCTGAATCCACTCGATCGCCTCTCGACAAGCTGACATACTCGGAGTAGGTTTACCGACTGTCGGTCGGTGGATGCCGAGCCGACCGTCCTACGACATCCCAGGGGGTTCCGCATGGTGCGCGTCCAACTGCTCACCAGGTTCGCGCGCTTGGCCGCGCGTGCGCCGCGCGCGGTTCTGCTCGCGGCGCTCGCGGTGCTGGTCGTCGCGGGCGGCTACGGCATTCCCGCGAGCCTCGAGTTGCCCGCCGCCGGATACGACGTGCCGGATTCGGAATCGGCCCGGGCGGACCAGGTGCTGGAAAGTGCTTTCGGTGCGGGCGGATACACCATGGTGTTCACCGTGCGCGCCGACGCCGGTGTCGACAGTCCGGCCGCGCGTGCGCGTGCGGAGACCGTAGCCGCAGCCCTGCGGGAGTCGCCGCACATCCGCAACGTGCTGTCCTACTGGACCGCGCCCGCCCCGTTGAACACCGCGCTGCGCGGTACCGACGGCGCGGCCGGGTTGGTGGTGGCGCGGATCGCCGGTGACGACGAGGAGGCGACCGTCCGGGCGCGGGCGCTGGCCGATCCGCTGGTCGGCGCCCGCGACGGGGTGGAGGTCGCCGCCGGTGGCCAGGCGATGACCTACTCCGAAGGCGGAGATCAGTCCAAACGCGACCTGTTCCTGATGGAGGCCATCGCTTTTCCGCTGACCTTCCTGGCACTGGTGTGGATCTTCGGCAGCGTCACCGCGGCCTCCTTGCCGATGGCGGTCTCGGCGGTGGCGGTCGCCGGGTCCGCGGCCGCGTTGAGCCTCATCGACAAGATGACCGATGTCTCGGTCTTCGCGGTCAACCTGGCCACCGCACTGTGTTTGGCGCTGGCCATCGACTACACGCTGTTCATCGTCAACCGCTACCGCGAGGAACTCGCGAACGGCACACCGCCGGAAGCTGCCCTGGTGCGCACGATGAACACTGCGGGCCGCACCGTCACCTACTCCGCGTTGACCGTGGCACTGACGATTTCGGCCATGGTCATCTTCCCGCAGTACCTGGTGCGCTCACTGGCCTTCGCCGGGCTGGTCAGTGTGGTGTTCTCGCTACTCGGTTCGCTGCTCATCGCACCGGCGTTGCTGGTGGTGCTCGGACCGCGCATCGACGCACTGGACATCCGGCGGCCGATCGCCCGGCTGTTCGGACGGACCGTGCGCGACCAGCACGTCTCCACGGAAAACCATTGGTACCGGACGGCGATGTTCTCCATGCGGCACGCGGTGCCGGTGGTGGGTGTGATCGGCGCCCTGCTGCTGGTGCTCGCCCTGCCCGCCCTCGGCATGAAGCTCGGCTACCCCGACGACCGGGTGCTGCCGGCTACGGCGTCGGCCCGCGCGGCCGGGGACACCTTGCGGTCGGACTTCACCAGAAACTTCGCCGGGACGGTCTACATCGTGCTGCCGGAGGGAGTCACGAACCCGCAGGCGTTGAGCGGTTACGCCGAAAACCTTTCCCGGGTACCCGATGTCGTGGCGGTGTCCGCTCCCGGCGGGTCGTATGCGGGCGGGAGCCTCGTATCACCGGCGACCTACGATTCCGCGATGCGCGCGGACGCGGCATACCTGACGGTGGCCACCACGCTGGATCCCTACTCGGACGCGGGCAAGCGGCAGCTGGACGCTTTACGCGCGGTGGGCTCGCCCGCACCCACGCTGTTCGGCGGTGTGGCACAGCGCAATATCGACAATGTCGCGGGCATCACCGACCGCACGCTCTACGTGCTGGCCGGCATCGCCGTGATGACCTTCGTGCTGATCTTCCTCATGACAGGTTCGCTGGTACTCCCGATCAAGGCGCTGCTGATGAACGTGCTGTCGCTCGGTGCGGCGTTCGGCGCGCTGGTGTGGCTTTTCCAGGACGGCCACCTGGGCGCCCTGGGGACGACCGCCACCGGGCAATTCACCGCCTTCATCCCGCCGTTGCTGGCCTGCGTCGCGTACGCGCTGGCGATGGACTACGAAGTGTTCGTGCTCTCCCGCGTTCGCGAGGAATGGCTGAAGTCCGGCCGGACCGCGGCGGACAACGAACGCGCGGTCGCGCTGGGTCTGGCACGTACCGGGCGCATCGTCACCGCGGCGGCCGCCGTGATGATCGTGGTGTTCATCGCGATGAGCGCCGGGCAGGTCTCGTTCATGCGCGGGCTCGGTGTCGGCCTGGCCGTCGGGGTCGCGCTGGACGCTTTCCTGGTGCGCCCCTTGCTCGTTCCGGCGGCGATGCGCCTGATGGGACGATTCAACTGGTGGGCCCCCGCGCCGCTGGCACGCTGGCACGACCGGTGGGGGCTGACCGAACTTGAGACCGTGTCGGAATCGCGCCGCGCCCCCGCGCCGGCGCCGGTCGCGGCGGTGGCGGAATGACCGGCCCGTTACGCGCAGTGCTCGGTGCCGAGCGACCGGATCAGGCTGGGGTTGGGCAGGATTCCGAGCTCGTCCCGCAGCAGGCGTTCGAGGCGATGGTAGGAAGCTATCGCCTCGGCATCGCGCCCGGTACGCCGCAACGCCATTATCAGCATTTCCCACAGCCGCTCGTTCAACGGGTTCTCGGCAATGAATTTACGGGCGGTGAGGATTATTCGATCATATCGTTCGAGAGTCATCCAGGTAGTGAGGAGGAGTTCCTGCGCATGCGCTTTCGAAGCATACAAATCATCGGAAAAGCTCTGCAGTAGAGCGCTGTCCGTCACGTCTCGAAGCGCTTCGCCACGCCATAATCCGAAAGCATCCTCCACCATGCTCGCTACCACCGACGGTGTTTTCGGTGCCAGTCCGGCCGCGTGCTCGACGGTATCCATGAATCGCAAAGCATCGATACGCTCACGGGGAATGTCGAGCCGATAGCCGGCGACGCCGACAGTTTTCACCACATCGGCGGGTGCGCCATGGGATTTGAACCAGCGCCGCAGCCGGGCGATATGCGCGTGCAGCGCGTTGGTGGAGTTCTTGGTCGTCTCGAACAGGCCGAGCGCGTCCGTCAACTCGTCGCGACCGACCGTATTGCCTTGCCGTGCAACCAATATGGCCGCTATACTGCGCAGCTTCCGGCCGTCCATAGGGTAGGCGGTGCCGTCGATCACCAGCTCCACCGGTCCGAGAACATCGATTCCGATCCGCACAACACCCCCGAAGATCTCAGACCCGAACTAACCCCGACAGACGCCGCCGCCTCCATCGCACACGGTATTTTTCCGCACTCCTCTTGTCAATTGTGACGGCTCACCAACGAACCGTTCTGACAGTGTGCCGAGTGACCCCGCCCTCGAATTTCAGTGCGATTTCAGTGTCGTCTCGTACTGTCCCTCGGGATGGGATCGATCATGCTCCCCAATATTTTCCAGGGGTTGCTGAACAGAGGTTGGTGCGGTATGTCGAGTGGTGGATCAGGAGTGGATATTCCGTCGTTCGGAAGTTATGTCGAGGGCCGGGAATTAGCTGCGGACCAATGGGTTTACGTTCCGGTAACCCGGGCGCTGCTCACCGATTCGTTCACGAGCCTCACCGTGAAACGAAAGCTGGACAGCGGCGAGCTCAGCGAATCCGCAGCGACCCCGGATATCTTCGCCGGACGCGTCGCGGTCGCGGACGCCGGCGTGGTCGCCGAGGCCTTGCGCGCGGCCTCGGACGCGGCGCGGGTGTGGCGCTCGGCGCCGTTGTCGACCCGGGTGGACGACCTGCTGGAGGCGGTGCGCGCCAACATCATCGGCAAGACCGAGACCATCGAGCGGATGATGACCTACGAGGGGCACCCGCTGGAGCTGGCCCGCTGGGAGATCGCCGGTTGGCTGGAAGCGCTGACTCCCTTGTCGCGCAGCTTCTTTCGGGCCGAGCTGCACAAGGAATTCGACTATCAGGGCCGGCGGCAGATCGTGCGGCGCCGGCCCGACGGCGTGGTGTGCGTGAATCCGCCCGCCAACGCGCCGATGTCGAGTGTGATCTTCGCGGCGACACTGAGCATTGTCGGCGGCAACGCGGTGGTGGTCCGGGCGCCCCGATCGGTGCCGCTGGGGGCGATGTGGGCGATCCGTGAAGTGCTCGCCCCGGCGCTGGCCGAGGTGGGCGCGCCACCGGGCACGGTCAACGCCGTGTGCGGCGATCCGGAGCCGATCCTGCAGGCGTGGCTGGACAGTCCGCTGGTACACGACGTGATGTACTTCGGCAGCGTCGCGAACGGACTGGCCTTCGAGAAGCGTTGTGTCGCAGCGGGTAAGAAGCCGGTGCTCGAACTGGCGGGCAACGACACCGTGGTCGTCTGGTCGGACGCGAACCTCGAGCACGCCTCGGAGGCGCTGCTGGAGAGCTTCTTCGGCTCCGGTCAGCTGTGCATGATTCCGAACGTGGTGCTGGCGCACCCCGCGATCGCGGACGAACTGATCGCGCTGGTCGCGAAGAAGGCGCAGGCGCTGCGGCCCGGGCACCCCGACGAGGAAGGCGTGTTGCTCTCGCCGGTCCTGCGCCACGACGGTTTCCACCGCTGCCTGGCCGACGCGCTCGAGCGGGGTGCGCGATTGGTGATCGGGGGTGGCGGCATGCACCTCGATGGCACACCGAGCGACAGCGGCTATTTCTTGCAGCCCACCGTGGTGCGCGTCGACGGGCTCGCCGGGGCCCGGTCGCTGGAGGCGGTGGCGCACGAGACATTCTTCCCGCTGCTCCCGATCGTCGTGCCCGCCGAGGATGACGACGCGACGTTGCTGGAAGCCTTCGTCGAATTCGTGAACTCGAACCTCTACGGGTTGCGGAATTCATTGTGGGCGCGCGACCAGGCGGTCATCGATCGCTACCTGGATCACGTGAGCAACGGCGGACTGCTGAAGGTCAACGATTCGCATATCGCGTTCTCGGCTCCGCTGCCCTCACACGGCGGCACCGGGCGCACCGGCGGCGTCTTCGGCGAAGCGAACTACCCGGTGTTGCGCACGACCCATGTCCAAGGCGTGTCGATCCTGCCCGCCGATACCGCGCCCAGATATCGATAGGAGCCCGATGATGCGCAGTTTGGACGACGCCCGCGCCGTCTGCGAAAAGCACCTGCCCGGACTGTATCCGGCGTTGGCGAGCGCCCCGCTGATGGAATGGGAACGGCCCGGCAACCAGGGCCTGGACCTGTTCCGCAAGTTCGGCGGGCCCGGCCTGCTCATCCCCGCCGAGTACGCCGGTCACGGCGTGACTCCGCTGGAGGCGCTGCGGATCACCCAGGCGATCGGTTCGTGCGCGCCCTCGCTGGCGGTGGCGAGCACCATGCACCACTTCTCGGTCGCGACCATCTTCACCCTGGCCGCGAGCCTGCGCGCCAGTGGCTTGGAATGGGCACTGCTGGAAGGCATTTCGGATCAGAACCTGTTGGTCGCGTCAGGCTTCGCCGAGGGCAATCCGGGACAGGGCATCCTGACGCCGACGCTGCGGGGCGTACCGGCCGCCGGCGGATTGACGGTGCACGGCTCGAAGAAACCGTGCAGCATGGCGCGGTCGATGGACCTGTTCTCGGCGAGTGTCGCGGTCCCGGGGGCCGACGGCGCGGAGTCCGCGGCGGTCATCCTGATTCCGGCGTCGACGCCGGGGATGTCGGTGCATCAGTTCTGGGCGAGCCCGATATTGGGCGGAGCCGAGAGCGACGAGGTGCGCCTGACCGACGTCTTCGTGGACGAGCGGCTGCTCATCCCGATCGGCACCACCGCCGACGGTGCGCTGGACGAACTGCAGACCGTCGGGTTCATCTGGTTCGAAATGCTGATCACGGCGTGCTACCTCGGAATGGCCACCGGGCTGGTGGAGCGAGTCTTCGCGGATTCCCGGCTGGGCGCGGAACGCCTTGCGGCGCTGGGCATCCGGCTGGAGACCGGCGTACTGCTGCTGGAGCGGATCGCGGCGTCGATCGCCGCGGGCCGGACCGGCAACGCCGAGCTGGCCACGGCGCTGGTCGCTCGCTACGCCGCCGTGGAGGCGATCAACGACGTCGTCACCGCGGCGGTGGCCGCTCTGGGCGGTCTGGCCTTCATCACCGATCAGGAGGTGGGCTACCTCGCCTCGGCGTCCCGGTGCGCGGGCTTCCATCCACCGTCCCGCTCGGCGATGAGCGAAGCCTTGGCCGCCAGCTTCACCGGCGCCGCGTTACGGATCGAGTGAGGAACGATGACTACGACTGACACCGACACCACGGCCGAGCGGATCTCCCGCATCTACCGCACGAATCTGAGCACCGGCCGGGCACGGCTGGGCGAGCTGGTCGGCGGGCAGGTCGAGGTGGAATCCAGCGGAGCCTGGATCCGCACGATGGACGGCCGGCGCTATCTCAACGCCGGGGGATACGGCGTATTCCTCATGGGCGCAAGACATCCCACGGTACTCACGGCCATCGACCGGCAGCTGCGCACGCATCCGGTCGGTTCGCGGATGTTCCTGGAACCGATGGCCGCGTGGGCCGCCGAGGCGCTGATCCGGGTGGCCCCCGCCGGGTTGACGCGGGTGCACTTCAGCGGATCGGGCACCGAAGCGACCGAGACCGCGCTCAAACTCGCCCGGCTCAACGGTCGCCGGCAGGTGATCTCGATGCGCGGCGGCTATCACGGCAAGACCCTCGGGGCGCTGTCCGTGACCGGAAAGGCGTTGTTCCAGGACCCTTTCCGGCCCTTGCTGCCCGGCATCACGCATGTGCCGTTCGGCAGCGCCGAAGCGTTGGCCGCGGCGCTGGCACAGCACGCCGGGGAGGCCTGTGTCATCCTCGAGCCGATTCAAGGTGAGGCGGGCGTGGTCATCCCGCCGGCGGGCTACCTCGCTACGGTGGCCGCGCTGTGCGCGGAATACGACGCCCTGCTGATCATCGACGAGATCCAGACCGGCCTCGGCCGCACCGGCAGCTGGTGGGCGATCGAACAGGAGCAGGTGCGGCCCGACATCCTGTTGTCGGGCAAGGCGTTGGGCGGCGGGGTGCTACCGGTCTCGGCGGCGATCGCCTCCGAAGCGGTCTACACCGTGCTGGACCGCGATCCTTTCCTGCACACCTCGACCTTCGCCGGCGCTCCCATCGCGATGGCCGCGGTGTGCGGTGCGCTCGAGGCGATCACCGATGACCGGTTGGTCGAGCGCGCCGCGACGCTCGGGACACTGCTCTTCACCCAGATGGAAGCCTTGGTCGCGCAATACTTTTCGCCGCGGGCGTGCCGGCTCCGGGGGCGTGGACTGCTGCTGGGCCTGGAGTTCGCCGATCCGGCCATGGCGACCGATCTGCTGGTGGAACTGGTGGCCGAGCACGTCATCGCCAACCACTCGCTCAATGCCGAACGGGTGGTCCGGCTGACACCACCCGCGATTCTCGACGACAACGAAGTCGATTTCCTGTTGGACCGCTTCGAGAATGCGGTCCGCACGACCGCATCGCGCTATCCCGAATCCTGAGGTGAACACCGTGCGAAGTGCCACATTGACCGTGCGGTCGACGACCGTCGACCCCGACCAGGCCTATGACATCGTCCGCCGTTTCGAATCGTATCCGGGTCTCGTCGAAGAGGTCCGATCCGTCGTGGTGCGCGAGGCGCCGGACGGCCGTTCCTCGATGAGCGACTGGGAGGTGTATTTCCGCAACGGCCCGCTGCGGTGGACCGAGGTCGACTATTTCCAGCCGGAACGCCGCAACATCGTCTTCGAGCAGGAGTCCGGCGACTTCCACGTCTTCCGCGGATCCTGGCAGGTGCGTCCGGCCGGCGCCGGCAGCGCCGTAACCTTCGAGGCCGCGTTCGATTTCGGGATCCCGAGCATGACCGGAGTGCTGGAACCCATCGCGGAGAAGGTGCTCAAGGAGGGCATCGCCACCATCCTGATCCGACTGCTGGGCGATGGCGAGGTGGTCGGCGATCCCGCGGTGGCCGCCGCCGTCGCCAAGAAACTCGCGGTCGCCGCGACCGCGCCGATCGGAGCGGGTGACTGAGATGGATCACGCGAACCGATTCACCACCCCCACCACCTATCGGTTGATGCGCCTGGAATACGGCGTCGCGACCGTGGCGTGCGGGCTGCTGTTCTTATGGCACATCGACGAGGTGCGGTGGTGGCCCGCCATCGCACTGTTCGCCTACATCGACGTAATCGGTTACATCCCAGGTTTGCTCGTCTACCTGCGGAACAAACCCGGTCCGGTGCCGCGGGTGTACTACATCCTCTACAACACCATGCACAGCTTCCTCACGCAGTCGGCGGTGGTGGGTGCCTGGGTGCTGCTGTTCGGGTTCGAATGGGCGTTGCTGGTCGTACCGATCCATCTCTGCGGTGACCGCGCGCTGTTCGGGAACTTCATCAAGCCCTTCAGCGTGCCGTTCGAACCGAAAGCGGTGCCGGAGTTCGAGGAATTCGAACGCCGGCTGGCCGCCCGGGTCGCGGGGTGAACGGCGATGAGCGAGGTCGATATCGGACCCGATTCCCAACAGTGCCTGCGGCTGTACCGCAAGCTCGCCGCCAGCGTCGCCATCATCTCGGCGCAAGGCCCCGCCGGTCCGGTCGGGATGACGGCCTCGTCGCTGACCTCGTTGTCGCTGCGGCCGCCGCTGCTGCTGGCGTGTCTGGCCGTCGGGTCGCAGACCCTGACCGCGATCGAGCGCAGCGGCGCGTTCGGAGTGGCGCTGCTCAGCGAGCGGCAGCAAGCGCTGGCAGAGGATTTCGCGTCACCGGCGGGCGCCAGGTTCGCCGGGGCGGGGTACCGCAGTGTGCTCGGGGTGCCGGTGCTCCCGGATCCGCTGGCCTGGTCGGTCTGCCTGCTGACCGACACCCGGACCTATGGCGATCACGTCGTGATCGTCGGAGAAATCATCGCGTTGGAGACGGATTCAGGGAGGCCGCTGCTGTGGCACAGTCAAGCGTTCGCGTTGCTTCGAACATGAGGAACGTACCCGTCTGGTGGCCCGAAACGGGCCTGGCGCCGGGCGGTGACCGGCTCGCGAGCACCGGGCGGGTAGATCTGGCGATCGTCGGCGGCGGCCTGGCGGGATTGGCCACCGCGCACTACGTCGCCGCGGCCCGGCCGGAGTGGAAAATCGCTGTGCTGGAAGCGGAGACGATCGGTGCGGGTGCTACCGGTCGCAGCACCGGCATCGTCTCGCCGGGACTGAGCATCCCGCTGCCCCAGTTGCGGCGCAGGATCGGTGACGCCCGCACGCTGGCGGCCTTCGACGCCTCCCAGCGCGGTGTCACCCTGCTGCGTGAGCTGATCAAAACCGAGCGCATCGACTGCGACGCCCGCGACGAGCCGCACACCCTGGTGGCCCTCACCCCGGCGAAGCGCCGGCGGATGAGCACCCACCTCGCGGCACTGCGCGAGCTCGGCCGGCCGGTGCGCTGGCTCACCGCCGACGAGGTGGTCGAATCGGCCGGACCCGGATACACGGCCGGATTCGCCTACGAGAACGCGATGGTCATCGATCCCTATCGACTGCTGACCGGTCTGGCGGCCACACTGCGCGAACGCGGGGTGCGGATCTTGGAGAACAGCCGGGTGCTGTCGCTGGACACCGTCGACGGGGCACCCAAGGTGTACACCGAGACCGGAGCGTTGACCGCCCGCCGCGTACTGCTCACCGTCGACGGTTACGCGGGACCGCTGAACCCGGTGCCGGCGTCGGTGGTGCCGTTGCGCACGCACCTGCTGGCCACCGCGCCGTTGACGAAAGCGCAACTGGCGCAACTGGGTTGGTCGGGTCGCGGCGGCATCATCGACCAGCGCAACTTCTTCAACTATTACCGCATGACCGAGGACAACCGCGTCGTGTTCGGCGGCGGTCCCGCGCTGGTGCCTACCGGTGATCCCGCTCGGGACGAGCAGCGATCGGCACGCGTCCAGCGCCGGGTCGACGCCGAACTGCTGCGACGGTTTCCGGTACTCGCCGAAGTCGAGGTGGTGGCCCGCTGGTCGGGCTTGACCGCCAGCAGCCTGGATCGGCTGCCCGTGGTCGGCCCGGTGCCCGGCCGGGACGGCTTCTACTACGCGGGCGCCTGGTGCGGGCATGGTTTCGCCATGTCGGTGGACTCGGCCTGGCGTTTCGCCGACGCGCTCAGCGGCGGACCCGCGCCCCGGCTGCCCTGGAGCCGCAGCACCGCTCAGCGCCTGCCGACGAAATACGCCCGGACACATGGCGTTCGGGCGTACCTGCGCTACCTCGACTATGCCGACCGGTTGGACCTGCGCCGTACGCGCGCCCGCGAAGGAGGACTCCGATGAAGGACGACAAGACATTCGATGTGGCCATCGTCGGCGGGGGGATCGGCGGCGCCGCGCTGGCCGCGATCCTGGCCCGGCACGGCGTACGGGTGGTGATCATCGAGGCGGGCGGGCATCCGCGCTTCGCCATCGGCGAGTCCACCGTGCCGGAAACCATTATGGGACTGCGGAATCTGGCCCGCCGCTACGATGTCCCGGAGCTGGAGAATCTCTCCTCGCACACGAAGTTGCGGCGGGTGGTGAGCGCCGGTTCGGGCGTGAAACGAAACTTCAGCTTCGCCTATCACCGCGACGGCGAGGCGTTCCGCCCCACCGAATGCACCCAGTACCCGACCTGGGGTCCGCCGATCGGCCCCGACTCGCACTTCTTCCGCCAGGATGTCGACGCCTACGTCTATCAGGTGGCGCTGTCCTACGGAGCGGTCGGGCACACCTATCGCCCGGTCACCGGCGTCGATTTCGATGCCGACGGCGCGACGCTGCGTACGGCCGACGGCGCGGAGTTCCGGGCCGGGTTCGTCGTCGACGCGGGTGGAATGCGCAGTCTGCTCGGGGAATCGCTGGATCTGCGGATGGAACCGCCGTACCGGACGCGCTCGCGCACGATCTTCACCCACTTCACCGGTGTCGAACCCTTCGACCGGTTCGCCGGTCCGCGCAGTGCGCACGGCATGCCGAGCCCGTTCGCGCAGGGCACCCTGCACCATCTGTTCGAGGGCGGCTGGGCCTGGGTGATCCCCTTCGACAACCATCCCGATACCACCAGCAGTCTGTGCTCGGTGGGCATCAGCCTCGACCTGGATCGGTATCCGAGCCCGGCCGAGGACTCGCCCGAGGCCGAATTCTGGGCGCACGTACGGCGTTTCCCCGATTTCGAGCGGCAACTCGCCGGGGCGCGCGCGGTGCGGCCGTACATGTCGACCAAGCGCAACCAGTTCGCCTCCCGCCAGGTCGTCGGTGACCGATGGTGCTTGCTGCCGCACGCCTCGGACTTCATCGACCCGCTGTTCTCCAGCGGTCTGGCGGTCACCGTGATGGCGCTCAACGCGTTGGGGCACCGGCTCATCGACGCGGTGCGTGAAGGCGATTTCGCCAGGGAGCGTTTCGAATACGTCGAAACCTGGGTCAAGCGGGCCTTCGCCTACTACGACGATCTGGTGAGCTACTCCTATGTCGCGTTCGACGATTTCGAGCTGTGGAACGCCTGGTTCCGGGTGTGGACGATCGGGACCCTCTACGGGGTGAACGGCCAGATGCAGACCGGATTCGCCTACGACCGGACCCGGAACCGGCTGGTATTCGACACGCTGGAACAGGCGCCGTACCGCGGCGTGCAGGGCATCGACAACCCCGACTGCGCCGCGCTGTTCACCAAGGCCTGCCGGGCCATGCAGGCCTACCGGGACAAGGAGATCGACGTCGGCGAGGCCTGCGGGCGCATCTACACCGCGCTGGCCGACAGCGAGCTCGCGCCGGGATTCTGGCGCATCCTGGAACCGGCCGACCGATGCCCCTCCGGACCGTTCACGCTGCTGTCGATGACTCGAATCCTGTTGTGGGGCAAGTATTCCAGCCCGGCGCATGTCCGCGGCCGATACTTCACCAACGGCTTCGGCGTGGTGGTGGGGGAGGCCGGTCGTTTCTACGGCCACGAACTGCGCAACAGCCTGCGCACGGCCACCCACGGGGTGCGGGACATGTTCGTCGCCGGTAACCGCGACTGGCGCTGAGGGTGTCGTCCCTGGCGGCCGCGCCGGTATCTCCGATCCCGGCGCACAGCGTGCTGATCCTGCTCGTTCAGTTGTGTGTGCTGCTGGTCGCGGCCCGAGGGCTGGGCAGCCTCGCACTGCGCTGCGGTCTGCCTCGAATCGTCGGCGAGCTCTCGGCCGGCATCCTGGTCGGCCCCTCGGTGCTGGGCCACCTCGCACCGGAGATCGCGACGTGGCTGTTCCCGGTACGGGCCGAACAGCAGCACCTGCTCGACGCCGTCGGCCAGATCGGCGTGCTGCTGTTGGTGGGGCTGGCGGGTACGCATTTGGACGTCGGGTACATCCGGACGCGAGCCGGCACCGCGGCCAAGGTGAGTGGCGCCGGACTGGTCCTGCCGCTCGCGCTCGGCGTGGGCGTCGGCCTGCTCGCGCCCGTTCCGCTCCGGCCGGCGGGCGCGGACCCGATCGTGTTCGCCCTGTTCCTCGGGGTCGCCCTGTGCGTTTCGGCGATACCGGTGATCGCCAAGACGCTGCGCGAGCTGAATCTGTTGCACCGCAACATCGGTCAGCTCATCCTGACGGCGGGCACGATCGACGACGCGGTCGGCTGGTTGCTGCTGTCGGTGGTGGCGGCGCTCGCGGTGCACGGGCTGACCGCGGCGACCGTGTTCACCTCGATCGGCTGGCTGGTGGCGGTGCTGGCGGTGGCGCTGCTCATCGGTCGGCCGCTCGTGCGGTTCGCGATCCGTCGCGCCCGCGCGGGTGACGAGTCGACGCGGGTGACGGCCGTGGTCGTGGTCGTGCTGCTGGCCGGGGCGGCGGCCACGCAGTCGGTCGGCTTCGAGGCGATCCTCGGGGCGTTCGTGTGTGGTGTGCTGATCCGTTCGGCCGGGGCGCCCGCGGCACTGCTGCAGCCGCTCGACACCACCGTGCTCGCCGTGCTGGCCCCGATCTATTTCGCCACCGCCGGTCTCCGGATGGATCTGTCCGCGTTGGCCGAGCCGCGCCTGCTCGGCATCTCGCTACTGATCCTGGCCACCGCGGTCGCGGGCAAGTTCGCCGGCGCGTTCCTCGGCGGATATCTCAGCGGTCTGACGCGGCGCGAGTGCGTCGCGCTGGGCGCGGGCATGAACGCCCGCGGTGTCATCGAGGTGATCATCGCGATGGTGGGGTTGCGGATGGGCGTGCTCGGGGCCGAGGCCTACACCGCGCTCGTGCTGGTCGCGGTGATCACCTCGGTGATGGCGCCGCCGATTCTGCGCTGGTCTCTCGCGGCCGCGCCGGTCACGGCGGAGGAGGAGAACCGCCGAACCGGTACGACGATCGACCCGGAGTCTGTCGGTGAGCGCGCGTCCAACGACTAGACTGGTGATTGTGGACGAGGTGCAGCCCAGCCGGCGCGAGATGTATGCCGCGCTGACGAAGAACGCGATTGTCGACGCCGCGAAGAAGTTGTTCGTCGAACGCGGCTACGACGATACCTCGGTGGACGATATCGCGCGCGCCTCCAATGTCAGCAAAGGCGCTGTGTACCACCACTTCCGCGATAAGCAGCAGGTGTTCGCCGAGGTGTATCGCGCCGCCACCGCGGTGGTCACCGGGGTGGTCGCCGAGGCGGTGCTGGCCGCGCCCGCCGACTCGTGGGAACGGGTCGAGGTCGCGGTGCGCACCGCCATCCGCACCTACGCCGGAGATCCGGAGGCGCGCGCGTTGCTGCGTCAGGTGATCCGGGTGCTGGGGGAGGACAAGACCAAGGAACTGGAGCTGGAGTTGGCGTTGCCGCTCATCCGGGGCCTGCTCGACGAGATGGCGCGCATCGGCGAATTGCGATCCTTCGATACCGATATCGCGGCACAACTGGCGTTCCGGGTGCTGTGTGAGGCGTCGCTGATCGTCGCCGCGGCCGACGACCCCGCCGCGGTTTCCCTGGAAGCCGAGACGGTCATGCTGCAGATGCTCGAGGGATTGCGCACCCGGACCCAGGCCGCCTGAGCGGCTAGGTCGCAGGGTCCACTCGCTCGATTCTGGTCCAGCCGGTCCAGCCGCGCTGACGGAGTAGCTCTAGGAAACGGTGCGCGGCTGGCCAGGTGCCGACAGCCAACGCGTCCGGCAGGTGCACCAGAGACGGTTCGATGTCGCCGCCCAGATAGTCGTCGCCGCGCTCGTCGGCCAGCCGGCTCAGGTAGTCGGCGATCCGGTCGGCCAAGTCGCCGAGTGTTCGACCGTCCTCCGGGTGGTCGATGACCCGGCCGAGGGTGCGGTAGAAGTCGATGAGTGGCGGATGGGTGATCTGGTCGCGCTTGCGGGCGATCCATTCCGGGATTCGTTCGGGAGCGTGGGCGGCCAGGGGAATCCAGCCGTCCCGTTCCACCTCGACGATTCGTTCGTCGATGCCGAGTGACCGCAGGTGGTCGAGGAAGCCGACGACTTCGGCCGGCAGGGCGAGGTTGTCGCCGGCGGCGAGTCGCGCGATGCGTTCGCGGTGCCGCCGGCGTTCGGCGATCTCGCCGCGCAGTCGCTCGTCGATCTCCTCGATGGCCGCGGCGAACTCGGCCGGTTCGGCTCGCAGCAACTCCCGGACGCGAGCGAGGGGGACGCCCGCCGCGGCGAGGGTGCGGATCCGGATCAGCTCGACCGCGGCGGCGGCGTCGTAGCTCCGGTAGCCGGAGCGGTCGCGTTCCGGTTCCGGGAGAAGGCCTTTGGCGTGATAGTGCCGGACCGCGCGCACCGTCACCCCGGCGTAGGACGCCAGCTCGCCGATCGTCATCATCAGGCCAGTCTTCCTAGTTGTGCGCGCGGTCGCTGGGGCGGGCGGGTGTCCGGCAGCTCCGGACGAGCCGCGCGACGTCGGCGGCGTGCGTGACGACCAGCCCGTGGCCGGCGTCGAGCCAGTGCGTGACGATGTGCGGTTGGTCCCGGACCAGCCGGTCGACGCCGTCCCGCCAGAGTTGATTGTGCCGCGGTATCCGGCCTTCGCCGCCGGCGCCGGCCATGGCGGTCGACATGATCATGGTGATCGGGCAGTCGACCTTCCGATACCGGTCGAGATGCTCCGCCCGGATTCCGTCCAGCTCCATGTTGAGCTCGAGTATTTCCGCAGGGGTGAGCGACATTCGGCGCGGCGTCCCCGTCGCGGCTTCGTGCCACGGCGCCGAGCTTTCCCACATCGCGCGAAACTCCGGCAGATCGACCTGCGTGATGAACGGTTCGGGCAGCGGGTTGGCCCCGTCGATGAGCACCAGCCCCGCGGCGGTTCCGGGATGGTGCGCCGCGTAGTGCACGATCAGATCCGCGCCGTAGGAGTGACCCGCGAGTATCGGCTTCGTGGACAGCTCGAACCGTTCGAGTTCAGCCACCACGGCCCCGAAATCAGCGGCGAACGTCTCGAAGGAATACCGCTCGGCCGCCGTGGAGAGCCCATGGCCGCGCAGGTCGAAGGACACCACTTCGAAATCGTGTCGCAACAGGTCGATCAGCTCGCGCAATTCCTCCTGCGACGAGGTCAAGCCGGGGCAGAAAAGCAGCGTCGGCCCGTGCCCGCCGCGGGTCACCGGGATCGTGACCCCGTCATGGTGCACAGTGAACCGTCGAATCGTGTGGTTGTTCGTAGTCATGCCTCCATGCTGGGGCCCTTCCCCTGGGTCAAGGTCAAGCCCGCGCTTCCCGCGGATGGGTGAGACATGAATTCGATTGGGTCACCACTGAATAACGCATTCGGCGGATGGGCACCAGTCCGGCAAATCCTCAGCGTTCGAGCAAAGCCGCTGCCACACTGACGAAGCCGCGCCGTTCCGGCCGGGCGGCGCCGAAGACCGATCCTCGACAGGAGCGTGATCGCATGTCGCAGCAGCGGAATGAACGCGGATCTCGAAGCGAGGAAGCGGTGCTGCTGGCCGCGGGGCTAGCGGACGTGGCGCTGAGCCGGATCGGCCCGGTGCTGGAGCGCGCGGTGGGATTGCTACGGCGGTCGGACCTTCCGGGCCTGGCCCGGGAAGCGGAGACCGACTTGAAGGCGCGCGGCCGGCTGGCGCTGGACCGCAGCACCGTGCTGCCGCCCGCCCACCTGGAGATCCTCGCGCAGCATGTCGTGGCCCGGGAGACTGGTCCCGATGCCGGCTGACCGGTACGACGCCCGCGTCTTCAAGGCACGCGTGGACGAAGTACTCGGCGAATTCGTCGGGCGGGAACGTGACCAGTTGCTCGACATCGATCCACGATTGGGTCCGGTGGCCGAGCAGCTGGTGTCGGCAAGCGGTCAGGGCAAGCGGTTTCGAGCGGCGTTCTGCTATTGGGGCTGGCGCGCGGCCGGGCAACCGGACAGCGACGCCTTCCTCCGGGCCGCCGCGGCATTGGAATTGGTGCACGCGGCGGCGAGCGTGCACGACGACATCATCGACGACAGTCCGCTGCGGCACGGCCGGCCGACCGCGCACGTCGCGCTGCACGCACCGCCGCGCCGGACAGTCGACACGGAGCAGACCGGCAAGGCGCTGGCCATGCTGGTCGGTGATCTGCTGATGGCGCTGGCCGGTCAGATGTTCGTGACCAGCGGCCTGCCCGCCGCCTACCTGTCGCGGGCGCGCCCGCTGTGGGCGGTGCTGGCCCGCGAACTCATCGCCGGCGAATGCCTCGAGATCCTGTGCACGGGCGCGGTCCCGGACGTCGCCGAGTCGCTGAAGGTCGTGCGCTACAAGACGGCGAAATACACCGTCGAACAACCGCTGCTGATCGGGGGCGCGCTCGGCGGTGCGAATGACCGGATGCGAAAAGCATTCTCCGCGTACGGTTTACCACTGGGGGAGGCCTTCCAGCTGCGCGACGATCTGCTCGGCCTGTTCGGTGACCGAGCCAGCACCGGCAAGGCGAATCTCGACGACCTGCGCGGCCGCCGCCCCACCGCCCTGCTCGCCGAAACCTGGCGGGCCGCCGACCGCGCGCAGCGGGAACGACTGACGTGGCTGCTCAACCGGAGCGAACCCGACGATACGACCCTGGGTGAACTGCGCGAGCTGATGACCCGGGTGGGCGCGCCCGCGCGGATCGAGCAGATGATCACCGCCCGGGTCGAGGAGGCCACGGGGGCACTGACCGATCTGCCCGCGCCCGCCGCGCACGCGCTGACCGAGCTCGCGCGCGCCGCGACCACGCGCCGCTACTGATCCACCGCGTCACCGACACAAGGAGTTTCGATGACCTACACCAAGTCCTCGATGGACGCGCTGCGCCGCCACGGCGACGAACTCGCCGATGCCACCGTGGCCACCCTGTTCGAGCGCGGCGAGGTGGGCAAGTTCAACACCCTCATGCGTTACGTCTCCACCGCGGGCGCACCGTTACCCGACGGCCTGCCCGAGGTCGCCCGGGAATATCTACACGTCACCGCGAGCCCGCCCGCCTGGGTGGATTGGGAGGAGATGGAAAAGGCCCGGCTGTTCTTCATCGACAACAACGTGCACATCTCCACCGCGTTGTCCTTCGCGTCCATGCCCGCCTGCTATGTCCTGCCGCCGGTCGCGAAACTGCTCTCGGCCACCCATTCGCTGGAGTATCCGTCCAAGCGGATGGCCGAGACCGGGCAGTTCACCGTCTATCTCATGCAGCCCGACGCCTTCGAAGCCGGTAGCCGGTTCATTCCGGCAGTGCAGAAGGTGCGGTTGCTGCACGCGGCGATCCGGCACCATCTGGCTCGCGAGAACCGCTGGGACATCGAGACTTCGGGCACGCCGATCTGCCAGGAGGACATGATCGGCGGCCAGATGCTGTTCTCCATCCTGGTGCTCGACAGCCTGCACCGGCTGAACATTCACATGAGCGTGGACGGCGCCGAAGCGTATTTCTATGCCTGGCGGGTGGTGGGCGCCATGCTCGGCGTCGACCAGGCGCACGCGCCCGCGGATATGGCCGCCGCGCGGCAGTTCCTCGACCTCTACATGATTCGGCACATGGGTCCCAGCCCGGAGGGCGTGCGGCTCACCCGCCAACTCATCGACCTCTACGAGGAGGTCGTCCCGGGCACCTTCTTCGACCCGGTGGTCGCCGCGCTGATCCGCTACCTGATCGGCGACACCTGTGCCGACTGGCTCGACGTGCCGCGCACCGCCTGGGACACCGCCGTCAAAACCGTTCCTGCGCTGCTCGGCGTCCTGGAAACCATCGAGGACAGTTCACCCATGGGCGAATGGGCACTGGATCGTCTCGGCCACCTCACCACCTGGTTCGAACTCAGCTCGCTCACCCGCGGCCGCGTCATGCACTACGCCATCCCGGAAGAACTCAAACCCGCCTTCGGCATCTCCTCGGCGGCGTCGCGCACCCGCCGCTGGACCCCACCGGAGCCCACCATCGCCACCCCCTGACCGATCGAATCGTGAACGCCGCGGTAACGATTCGGCGGCCCGGCCGAATGATAAGGAGCACTTGCTATTTGGTTGGGTTCGGTGGTGCCGCCGTGCGGCGGCAAGAAGAGGTGGATGATGCGAAACGGTCCTCGATTACGGGCGATGCCGGGCCTGCTGTTGGCCCTGATAGCCGCGGTGCTGGCCGTAACCGCGTGCACGTCGGAGAAATCCGGTTCCGCGGCGCCGGCTTCGAGCTCGGTGACCAAGACCTCGGCCTCGGCGACACCGACCACGACGACGAATCCGCCTGTGGCGCCGGATGTTCCGACGGCGGAGCCCAGCAGTCCGGGTGATCGAGCACCCAGCGCGGCGCCGCAGCCGGTGGCGACAGCGCCCGGTACGGACAACTGCGGACCGGGTACCTGCGGTAATCCGGTCCCCACCACGCCGCCCGGCGGCGGAACCGACGAATGCGGGATCATCGTCTGCGGCGAGTGGCAGAAATGCACGGACCGGCTGGACTACACCGGTGACCCGCGCTCGGTCGACGAGATCAACGGCCTGGAGACGGACGGCAGGTGCCCGTTGCCGATCGCGGCCACGAGCACCAGTTCGCCGACCGAACCGCCCGCGACCACGGTGACCACCACGTCCGAAGCGCCGCCGACCGAGACCACGACGGCTGCTCCGACCACTACGCAGTAGGTTTCGGGGACAACTGGCCGGTCCGGATCATCCGGGCCGGCCAGTGTCGTTCAGCGGGGTTCGAGCACTACGACAGCGGTCTCGGACGAGCGGCGGGCAGCGAAACCGTCCAGGTCGCTGTCGATTTCGCGCCACCTCGCCCACAACCGGTCCCGTTCCGCGCCGGTGGCGGCGTGCCCGCGCACCGCCCGTGAACCGCCCTTCAGGTCGAGCGTGGCGTCCGGTCGCGCCTGGAGGTTGAGCCACCACGCCGGTTCCCCTTCACCCCAGCCGTTCATCGCGAGGGTCACCAAGTTCGCCCCGTCCTCGAAATAGCCGAGCATCACACTGCGCGGCTGACCGGTGCGGCGTCCTACCGTGGTGAGCCGCATCGTCCCCCAGTGGGTCCGGTCTTTGGGCTGTCCCAGCCCGACCCTGCCGCCGGTGACGCGGTAGAGCGCCCGATGGGTGTACCAGGCGAGAACGATGAACCAGCGGGGCGGGACATAAGGCTTGCGCGACATGACATCACTGTCCGCCGCCGCGGTCGCGCGCACATCCGGGTGACCCCCGATTCCAGCCCTGAATTCGGCGTGACCGCCCTCACACTCCGGACCTGTCACGTTCGGCGACCGCCGATTGTCTCCAGTACAGCTGCCGCCGAACCGAGCGGCACCGAGAGTAGGGACAAGGCAATGGAACCGCGCATCAACCTCTTCGACAGCGAGATCGCCGCCAAGGTCGTCAAGCGCCTCGCCAACGCGCATCAGGTCTATGTGGGAGGTCCGGTACCGAACTCCACCCTGCATCTGCTCGAGATCCGGGCCAGCCAGATCAACGGTTGCGGCTTCTGCGTCGACATGCACACCAAAGACGCTGCCGCCGAAGGCGAAACCTCGTTGCGGCTGAACCTGGTGGCGGCCTGGCGCGAGGCCACCGTGTTCACCGACGCCGAGCGCGCCGCGCTGGCGCTCGCCGAGGAGGGTACCCGGCTGGCCGATGCCCATCAGGGCGTCAGCGACCACACCTGGGAACAGGTTCGCAAACACTACGACGACGAACAGATCGCCACGCTGTTCTCCGCGATCGCGCTGATCAACGCGTTCAACCGGCTCAATGTCATGGCACAAACCCCCGCCGGTGGTTATCAGCCCGGCATGTTCCACTGAAAAGGCGGGGAAAACGCCGGAATCATCCTCGGTGAACAGCGTCCGTCGCTCTACCATTCCGCCCAGGACGAAAACAAACACCGAAAAGGAGTGGCATGCGTTACGCACGGATGTTCGCGATCAGTGGTGTGGTTTCGGTTCTGATGACGGCAATCGGTCTCGCGCTCGCCGAAGCGGAGGCCGCACCCCTTTCCGATCGGAGCTGCGCGTACGTCTTCGCGTGCGCGCAGCCCGAATCGGCGCGTTGACCGACTGGTTTCCCGCGCCGGGCCGGAGGGGGAGCGCGGGCGCCGCGTCCACCTCGGATGGTAGGAAAGGGGCGTGTCCGCAAACGGTGAACGTCCCGAATCCCCCGGCAGGTCTCGCGCGGTAGCGGAGGTGGTCGAGTTGGTCAGCGCGCTGATCAGATTCGACACCTCCAACACCGGCGAGTTGGCGACGACCAAGGGCGAGCGCGAGTGTGCGCAGTGGGTGGCCGATCAGCTGCAACAGGTGGGCTACACCACCGAGTACGTCGAGTCCGGGCAGCCGGGCCGCGGCAATGTCTTCGCGCGGTTGGCGGGCGCCGATCCCGGTCGCG
The DNA here is from genome assembly GCF_017875645.1 of Nocardia goodfellowii. Taxonomy (NCBI): domain Bacteria; kingdom Bacillati; phylum Actinomycetota; class Actinomycetes; order Mycobacteriales; family Nocardiaceae; genus Nocardia; species Nocardia goodfellowii. The sequence continues at coordinate 5,140,804 of NZ_JAGGMR010000001.1, forward strand.
GCGCGCTGCTCATGCACGGTCACCTCGACGTGGTGCCCGCCGAGGCCTCCGATTGGAGCGTGCACCCGTTCTCCGGCGCGGTCCGCGACGGCTACGTCTGGGGCCGCGGCGCGATCGACATGAAGGACATGGTCGGCATGATGCTGGCCATCGCCCGCCAATTCAAGGTCGAAGGCACTGTCCCGCCGCGCGATATCGTCTTCGCGTTCCTGGCCGACGAGGAGGCCGGCGGCAAGTGGGGGGCGCAGTGGCTGGTGGACAACCGGCCCGACCTGTTCGAGGGTGTCACCGAGGCCGTCGGAGAGGTCGGCGGGTTCTCGCTGACCGTCCCGCGCCCGGACGGCACCGAGCGCCGCCTGTATCTGGTCGAAACCGCCGAAAAGGGTTTGGGCTGGATGCGGTTGCGCGCCAAGGCCCGCGCCGGGCACGGCTCCTTTTTGCACGAGGACAATGCGGTCACCATTCTCGCCGACGCGGTGGCCCGCCTCGGTAAGCACACTTTTCCGCTGGTGATCTCGGATTCGGTAGCGGAATTCCTGGCGGCGGTGGCCGAGGAAACGGGTCTGCGATTCGATCCGCACAGTCCCGATATCGAAGGTCAACTCGCCAAACTCGGCACCATTTCCCGCATTATCGGCGCCACCCTGCGCGATACCGCGAATCCGACCATGCTCAATGCCGGATACAAGGCCAATGTCATCCCGCAGACGGCCGAAGCCGTGGTCGACTGCCGGGTGGTGCCGGGCCGCCAGGCCGCGTTCGAACGCGAAGTCGACGAACTCATCGGCCCGGACGTGCAGCGCGAGTGGATCACCAAGCTCGATTCCTACGAGACCACCTTCGACGGCCACCTGGTCGACGCCATGAACGACGCGATCCTGGCGCACGATCCACAGGGCCGCACCGTGCCCTACATGCTCTCCGGCGGCACCGACGCGAAAGCCTTCGCCCGCTTGGGTATTCGCTGCTTCGGATTCGCGCCGTTGCAGCTGCCGCCCGATCTGGACTTCAGTGCCCTGTTCCACGGCGTGGACGAGCGGGTTCCGGTGGCCGCGCTCGAATTCGGCACCCGGGTACTGGAACACTTCCTGTTGCACAGCTGATGTCATCGAAGTAGAAGGGGAACCATGAGCTACAACCCGTACGACGCGCTCCCGCAGGTACCGAGCTTCACCGTCACCTCCGCCGATATCGAGGACGGCGGCACCCTGGGCAACGATCAGGTCAGTGATGTCCTGGGCGCCGGGGGCAAAGACCTCTCCCCGCAATTGTCCTGGTCCGGATTCCCCGCGGAGACAAAGAGTTTCGCGGTCACCGTCTACGATCCGGACGCTCCGACCGCGTCGGGTTTCTGGCACTGGGCCGTCGCGAATATCCCGGCCGGCACCACCGAACTGGCCGCCGGCGCGGGCAGCAAGGGCGGCAGCCTGCCCGAGGGCGCGCTGAACCTGCGCAATGACGCCGGTTTCCCCGGCTTCGTCGGCGCGGCGCCGCCGCAAGGCCACGGCCCGCACCGGTACTTCGTCGTGGTGCACGCGGTCGACGTCGAGAAGCTCGATATCGACGAGAACTCCAGCCCGGCGGTGCTCGGGTTCAACCTGTTCTTCCACACCCTGGGCCGTGCGACCCTGATCGGGCAGTACGAGATCAAGTGAGACCGAACGACGGTGGCCCCGGGCGAAATGCCCGGGGCCACCGTCGTTTCCGGCGAACTACTTCATGTCGATGACGTTGGCCGGGGCGTCCTTCTCATACAGCGAGGCGATCTCCGCGCCGTACTTGGCCGCGATCGGATTGCGCTTGAGTTTCATGGTCGGGGTGAGCTCCTCGCCGCCCGGCTCCCACGGCTGCGGAACCACGGTGAAGCGCTTGATCTGCTCCACCCGCGACAGCTTCCGGTTGCCCGCCTCGACGGCCGCGCGCACCTCGTCCAGGATCTCCTTGCGGGTGGACAGCGCGGCGAGATCGTCGCCGGGGACGTCCAGCGCCTTGGCTCGCAGGGCGGCGGTGTCGGGATCGAGGGTGATCAGCGCGCCGATGTAGGGCTTGGCCTCACCGATCGCGACGACCTGACCGATCAGCGAGGACGCCGACTTCACCGAGTTCTCGATATTGGTGGGGGACAGGTTCTTCCCCGCCTCGTTGATGATCAGTTCCTTCTTGCGGTCCACGATGCGCACGTAGCCGTCGGCGTCGATGGTGGCGACGTCACCGGTGTGCAGCCAGCCGTCGTCGTCGATGGCTTCCTTGGTCTTCTCGGCCTGCTTGCGGTAGCCGGGAGTGACGATCGGGCCGCGGCACAGCAGTTCGCCGTCCTCGCCCAAGCGCAGCTCGAGCCCGTCGACCGCGCGGCCGACCGAGCCGGGGCGCGGCTTGTTCAGTTCGGTGTAGGTGCCGACGCCGGTGGTCTCGGACATGCCCCAGACCTCGGTGACGGTGAACCCGAGACCGAGGTAGTACTCGAGGGTTTCCGGCGGGATCGCGGCCGCACCGGAGGCGGCGACCTTGAGGTTGTCCATGCCCAGGGCGGCGCGCAGCTTCGACAGCACGAGCGTGTCCGCGACCTTGTACTGCAGGCCGAGCACCGGGCCGCGGCTCTTGCCGGCCAGGTCGGCGCGGGCAGCCGCGATGCCGGTCTCGATCGCCCAGTTGGCCAGCTTCTTCTTCACTGGGCTCGGCTCGGTGGACAGCTTGCCGTCGATACCGGCCTTGATCTTCTGCCACACCCGCGGCACACCGAAGAACACGGTCGGGCGGGCGTCGGGCAGCGCGGCGGCGATCTCCCGCGGGTCCGGCACGCAGGTGACGAGCATGCCGGTGAGCAGGCTGATGGCGTGTCCGGAGATGCGGTCGGCGACGTGCGCGGCCGGCAGGTAGGAGATGGCGCGATCGTCATAGCCGACCCGCAGCGGACCATTGACCAGCGCGATGATCTGAGCCAGCACATTGCGGTGGGTGATCTCCACGCCCTTGGACGGGCCGGTGGTGCCGGAGGTGTAGATCAGCGTGGCCAGGTCGCCGGGGTTCACGGCTTTCCAGGACTCGTCGAAGTCGAAGTCCAGCAGCGGATCCGCCTCCACGGCCGTCAGGTCGAGCGCGCCCTCGGCGGGGCCGTCGACGAGCACGATGTGCTCGAGTTCCACGCCCGCGGCCCGGATGGTCGCCAGGAAGGCGCGCTCGGTGATCACGACCTTGTTCTCGGCATTGCTGAACAGATGCGTGATCTGCTCGGGCGAGCTGGTGTTGTAGATGGAGAAGGGGGTGGCGCCCAGGTGCAGCGCGGCGGTGTCGACCAGGTTGAACTCCGGCCGGTTGGTGAGCATGATCCCGACGGTGTCGCCGTGGCCGATACCCAGCTTCGCCAGGCCCGCCGCGATGACCCGGACCCGGTCGCCGTACTGCTGCCAGCTGATCTCGGTGGTGCCGCCGACCGTCCGCAACGCGATGGCGTCCGGCCGAAGCTTGATCGTCTCCTGGAATGCCTCGGGAACGGTATAGACCGTCTTGCCGGACTCGTGCGCGAAACCGATTTCTGTAGTGCTCATATTCCTGTTCCCGATAGCTCAGTGTGGAGAACCGTCCTCGAAGCGCCGTACCACGGCTGACACAGTGTGCAGAAGGTTGCGTCATCAACTCACGGTGCGGCGCGTCATCGAGTGGCGCGGCTCACTTATCGTAGCCAAAGAAACAGTAAAGTGGCGTCCGTTACCCGGATGCCGGGTATTCCGGGACCGGGATTCAGGCAGTAGGGCCGGTCGTCGCCGGATTCTTTTTCCGCAGCCAGGAGCGCCAACGCGGCAGCTCAGGGGCGGCGGCGGCGGTCTGCTCGTCCCAGGGGGCATCGAGAGACAGCGGTTCGAGGGTCGCGGTGTCCTGCAGCGCCGCTTCGAGCGGGATCCAATGCCGGCGGTGCCGCCGTTTGGCTTCCAGATATTTGCGGGCACGCTCGCTGCGAGCCTGCGTGCCCAGCGGCACCGGCCGCACCGCGAGCCCGGCCGACTCCAGTGCTTGCACCTTGTCCGGATTGTTGGTGAGCAGGCGCACCGAGTCGACGCCGAACGCACCGGACAACAGGTCGGCGAGCGCGCGGGCCGCCAGCTTGTAGCACCGCGCGTCCTCCGGATAGCCGAGGCTGTGATAGCTGGTGAAGGTGTCCTCCCCGGACAGTTCGGTCCGCCGCAGTCCTCGCGCCTTCGCGATCAGCCCGACGCCGCGACCCTCCTGCTCGAGGTAGACCAAGACGCCGGACCCTTCGTCCTGGATCATGTCCATGGCCATGTCCAGCTCGGGGCCGCAGTCGCAATCGTCGGACCGCAAAGCGTCGCCGTAGAGGCAGCGGGAATGCACCCGCACCAGACAGCCGGCACCGGGCTCCCCGAAAACCAGAAGATAGCCACCGTCGCATTCGGCAGGCAACTCCTGGACTCGGACCTGCAAATCGCGACCCTTGCGGGTCAGCGTGTGTGCGGTTTCCGCGAGGATCCCGGCGTCAGTGTTCAATGCTCCTCCGATGTAGTGATGGGATGAAAAAGTCTGGGGCAGAGCGGAAAACATCCGGCGCGGGATGCCTGGCCGGAGCGAGACGGTGTGGAGTGACGATAGCGACCGACTATCGAACGTGTCGAGGCGACCACCTGCGACGGCACTCGGCCGACCCGTTTGCTGTGACGGCCATGGTCAGTTCCCCTCGGTGCCGTTCGCGGGGAAGCGCGCGATGCGGTCGATCTCCTCGGCGAGCGGCATGGCGTCGGCGACGTCGCTGAACGACTGTGTGGCCGCCATCGCGGCCGTGGCCCAGGCGAAATCGTCTCGATCCGCCGAGCGCTCGTTCGTCAGCAGCCGGGAGGCCAGGGCGGCGGCGAAAGCCGCACGGGCGCCGGGGGATTCGTCGAGCTGGGCGGCGATGGGGCGGGGGATGCGGTATTCGGTCTGCGCCGAGCGCGCGGCGCACTCGAAGCCTTCGACGGTGCAGACCGTGTCCACGCCCATAGCAAGGAGTTGCTGGGCCACCAGTTCCGCGTCCCCGGCCCGCCCGCCGCGGGTCGGCGACGTGGCGGCGCGCTCGCCCGGCGCGAGCAGACTGCTCAGTTCCCGGCGGGTTCCGATCAGGTAGTCGATCTGGCCGAAGTATTCGTACAGATACTGGGGGCGGTCCAGCGACGGTGTGGGTTGCACCAGCAGCCAGGGCGGATCCTGGGCCAACCGGACTGTCCGGAAGGCCTGCTCGATGACGGTGATGGGTTGTTCGAATGTCATCAGCAAGGCGTCGGATTCGATCAGCGCCTCGCGGGCCGCGGGATTGTTCAGGTCGTTCTCGCTGAGCCGGACGGCCGCATCGATGTTGCCGATGGTGCCGATCCCGCCGGTGCCGGTAATGATCATGGCCGCCACCGGAGTTCGCAACCCCGGCAACAATTTGACCAGTTCGGTATCGATCTTCTCCTCGCGTAACCGATGCAGGATGCGATGGCCGTAGACATCGTCTCCCACCGCGGTGAGCAGCCGCACCTGGTACCCGAGGCGGGCCGCGGCGACTGCCCGGTTGAGTCCTTTGCCGCCGATCCGTTCCTCGAACCGGCCGCGGGCCGGTGGGCCGCCCACGGTGGGCATGAGATCGGTGCGGTAGATGTGATCGATGACGGCGTCGCCGATCACGGTGACGACGCCCTTGGCCGTGCGTGAGGCGCGCTGCCGGACGCCGATCTCGGTGGCCGTGGCGAGTCCGTAAGATGTTCCGCCGTAACTGGTTTCGCTGGCGAGCAGGCGTGCGAGCAGGGTGACGGCGTGGTGTTCACGCTTTTCCCGCAGCGATCGCACCGAGGGCGCCGCCGGGATCAGCTCGACGCCGAGATGGGTCAGCAGCGCTGCCCAGTTCTCGGTGAGGAACTCGCGCCGCTTGCCGAGGTCGGCGCCGTAGAACCGGCCCAGATCCACACCGTCGGGCGGATTCTCCGCCAGTAACTCGAGTGCCAGGGCGGCGTCGGCGATCAGGCGTTCGGTCGGCGGGAGTTGCCGGGCGAGGTCGCGCACCACCGACAGCACCGCCTGCTCCGGCTCCACACGATCGCGGTAGGCGCGTTTGCGGACCGCTTCCACCTCCAGCAGCGGGCCGATGTCGACGACGGAGGCGCGCAGGCGTGCCGCGCCGCCGACCAGGCCGCGATGCTTTCCCAGCCGGGTGAGAATGTTCTGCACCGCGGCGGCTCCTGAGTCCTGCGGTGCCATAGCGCGATCCACTCCTGAGGTGGTCGGGGGGTTTGCTGGCGTATGGCGCTCACGATAGGCGGCATCTGCGTGTTTAGCCAGCCCGCGCGCGGTGAATTCCATATACGTCATGACAATTGACGCCGACATGGTGGCAATTGTCAAAGTAGTTGCAGCGATGGTCCTCTCGGCTCAGCCCACACCGGAGTCTTGGCGACATCGCCCCACCAGAAGCTCGGGAGGGTCTGGTGATGAGAGTGGTTCTCGTGAAACGGCGCATCCGCCGACGCAGGCAGCACCGGCCCGATACCGAGCTGGAGCCGAACGTCCGAGGCTAGGCGACGCCGCTTGGTTCGCCGCATTCCCACAGACACCTTGTCCTTGTCGACGCCGGGCCGCAATCAGCTTTCGGACTCACCCGACCGACCGGTCTTACCGGTCGGCGGATCCTTACGTACCCGACAGCGCACCGGTCGACGACACGCCTCTCGGGAGACAGCCGTGACGATCTACGCCAGCAGCCGGCATATGACCAGCAGCGTCACGCCGGATTGGGCTTGGCGGCCCAGTCGCTTCGCCGCGGAGCCGGCGTGGCGGCTGAGTTGGGAGCCGGACTCGTCGGTGCTGTACACCCGGGAACAAGCCCGGGCGGCAATGGAATTGCGCGAACTGCTGCACGCCGGCCTGGTCCCGGAACCCGCCGCTGAGCGGGGCCACCCGACCGCGACACCGGTGCGGCGGGTGTTCACCCGGCTGCATCTGCGGAGATAACCGTGCGGCGACATGTAACCGAATATGCCCTGACCAGCGATATCACCACCGAAGTGCGGGAATGGATCTCCCGAAGATCCGCAGCACCCAGGCATTCCGGCACGACCGGATGGCACACCTTCGAGCCATCCGCTGCGCTGGACAACTCAGAATTCCGTCAGAGCGGCCCGTCATCGAGCCGCGGCACCCGGAGAGAGCCCCAATGATCCGTACCACCGAATGGACCATGACCAGCGACATCACCCCTGAGACGGCGTACCGGTCCACCGGCGAAGGCGCCCGAATGTGGCGGCTGAGCTGGTTGCCCGACCGACTGCTGACCCGCGAACAGGCACGGGCCGGTATGGAACTGGACGAAATCCTCAGCGACATGGACTCGGTCCACAGTCGCATCGCCCAGGCTCGTGCGGCCGACTGCGCCGCCGAACTCGGCCTGCTCTGGGAACAGGCGGTGATCATGCTTTCCAAGCGGATGATCGCCCGATTGCGGTTCCAGCCCGAAGAACCGCCGGTGACCGAAAGATACCGGCACCGGCCACATCTGGTCGGGTAACCGCGGCGGCCGCATCCATGACCGCGAGGCGGTCGAGCCGGTTGCGGGGCTCGAGACGGTCGCCGGGCTCGGGGCGGGGTCGAGCCCGGCGACCGGGGGTGTACCCCGGCGGGCGGGGTGTAGCTCGATCATCCGGCGAGGCGCATGATCCGGTCGATCTCGTGGGCCGACGGCATCGCCCCTTGCGCGTCGCCGAAGGATTGGGCCGCGACCATGGCCGCCGTCGCCCACCGGTAATCGGCTTCGGTCGCGGGCCGCCGCGAGGTGAGCACCCGGCGCATCAGTGCGGCGGCGAATGCGGAGTGCGCGCCGGGAGAGTCGCGCAGGGCCGCCGGGAAGGGCGGTATCCGGGTGTGCACCGGCTCGGAGTCCACGGTGCAGCCGAAGTCGGAGATTTCGCAGACCGCCCGCACGCCCAGCGAGCGCAACCGCCGCGCCGGATCGCCGCTCGCGGACTCCGCCGCTTCGGGCAGCATCCGCGCCAATTGCCGCGGGGTGCCGACCAGATAGTCGACGCTGCGCAGAAACCGGTACAGGTGCTGCGGATTATCGATCCGCGGCGACGGCTGCATGACGACCACAGGTGGTGTCTCCAGCTCGCGCAGGATGGTCAACACCCGCTCGAGTTCCACCATCGGCTGATCGAAGGTGAGCAATACCGCGTCCGAACCGGCGATGATGCCTTCGAATTCCGTGTCACCGAGTCGCCGCATACCGGACCGGACCTGTTCCTCGCGACAGCCGATGGTGCTGGCGGCACCGGTGCCGGTAACCATGACAGCGGTGACCGGCGTGCGAGCCTGCGGAACAACCCGCACCAACTCGGCGCCGACATGCTCCGAGCGCAGGTAGTCCCGAATCCAGCGACCGGCCTCGTCATCACCGACCGCAGCGACCAACCGAACCTCCAGCCCGAGCCGCGCCGCGGCAACAGCATGGTTGAGCCCCTTGCCGCCAGGATGTGCCTGGAAGCTACCGGTCGTGGAAGACCCGGCCGGGGGAACCTGGCCGACGCGGTAGATGTGCTCGAGCACCGCCTCACCGACCACCGTGACGACACCCTGCGTATGCCGCGAACCAGATTGTGGGTCGGCGACGGTGGTGACGACATCCCTTGCATGCCGCGAGTCAGGCTGTGGGTCGCCGACCGACATGACACCTCGGGCATGCTGTGAACCGGGCTGTGCGTCGCTGACTGTCGTGACGGCACTCCGTGTGCGTCGCGAATCAGCCTGTGCTGCAACGTTTCCCGGCGCTCGACTGGTCGGGTTATCGGATGGGGTGGTGACCAGGAGGTGTGCCAGGGCCGTCAGCGCGCGTGGCTCGCTTCGGGCTCGCAATGCGCTGGTTGCTGGGGGCGGTGGGGTGTGTAGGGCGCGGGTGAAGTCGTGTAGGTGGGTCCAGTGGGTGAGGAGTGCCGCTCGCCGGGCGTTCAGGCCCGGTGCGTACAGGTGGTTCAGGTCGATGGTGTCGGGCGGGTTCTTGCGGAGCAGGCCCAGGCGTAGCGCCGCGTCGGCGATCAGACGGTCGGTCGGGGGGAGGCCGCGTGCGGCGGCGCGCACCATCGCGGTCGCGACTTCCTGGGGTGCGGCTCCGGTGCGGTGGGAGTGATCGTGTATCACCGGTAGCGAAAGTAGCGGGGCCACATCGACTTCGGTGGTGCGCAGGCGATCGACGGTCAGGCCGGTGCGTCTGCTCAGCCGGGTGAGTACCTCGCAGAGGGCCGCGATCGCCGCGTCCTGCTCGGCCATCGACTACTCCCGTATGCGGTGCTTTGTGTTGCGGCACACCAGGATAGGCGTGCTCGCGCTGTGGCGCGGGCTCAGGCGCGGGCGACGTTCTCCGCGCCGACCGCCTCGGCCAGCGAGGTGTAACCGTGCCGGCGCAGGCGCTCGGCGATGCCGCGGTGGATGGTGCGGGCCCAGAACGGGCCGCCGTAGATGAAGCCGGTGAACCCCTGCAGCAGGCTGGCACCGGCCAGGATCCGCTCGAAAGCCTGGTCGGCCGTTTCGATGCCGCCGACCGAGATCAGCACGACCTGATCGCCGACGCGGCGATACAGCCGGCGCAGCACCTCGAGCGAGCGGTCGGCGACCGGGGGACCGGACAACCCGCCCGCGCCCATGGCGGCGACCTCGGCGGCGTCGGTGCGCAGGCCGTCGCGGCCGATGGTGGTATTGGTGGCGACGATGCCGGCCAAGCCGAGCTCGACGGCCAGGTCGGCGACCGCGTCGATATCGTCGTCGGACAGGTCGGGGGCGATCTTCACCAGCACCGGGACCCGCACGGTGTCGAGCACCGCCTGCAGCACCGGACGCAGCGATTCCACGGCCTGCAGATCACGCAGGCCGGGCGTGTTGGGCGAGCTGACATTGACGACCACGAAATCCGCGAGCGGGCCCAGCAGGGCGGCGCTGGTCGCGTAGTCGGCGGCGGCGTCGGCCGGTTCCACGATCTTGGTCTTACCGATATTGGCGCCGATCGGCACCGTCGACGGACGCGCGCGCAGCTGCTCGGCGGCCTGGGCGGCACCGAGGTTGTTGAAACCCATGCGATTGATCAGGGCGCGATCGGCGGGCAGCCGGAACAGGCGCGGCGCCGGATTGCCCGGCTGCGCCTGGGCGGTGACGGTGCCGATTTCGGCGTAGCCGAATCCCATCGGACCCCACGCGTCGGCACCGTCGGCGTTCTTGTCGAATCCCGCGGCCATGCCCAGCGGGGCGGGGAAGTCGACCCCGAACACCCGGTTGCGCAGGATCGGATCGTCGGCGACCAGCATCTTGCGCATGACGACCCGCGTCGGTGCGAACCGCGCGGACAGTCGCATCGCGGCGAAAGCCCAGTGGTGGATGCGTTCGGTGTCGAGCAGGAACATCAAGCGCAGCAAGATCGCGTACATCGGCCTCACATCCCCGGCTCGGGCTGGGGTAGCAGCGCGGATTTGCGGCGGCGCAGCAGCACCCGGCGGCTGCCGTCGGTGTAGGCGCGCACTCGCGACAGTTCCCAGCCGCCGAACTCGGCCTGGATGGCCAGGCGCATCGAGGCGGTCACCCGATTCATGTCCTTAGGTAGTCGCAACGGCACGTATTCGTAGTCGTCGCTTGTGTTTTCCGTCCAGCTCGCCGGTAAAGCGCGGGAGTGTTCCGGCCTCAAATCACTGCCCTCTCTTCCGCTGGTCCGCCCGGATCCGCTGTAGCCCGTCACCGGTCGCGGAACCGACGAACAGGTCCCCGGTGCGTTCGTCGACGGCTACCGAGTTGGGCTGGCGCACCGTCGGATAACGGCCCACCTCCACCGGTATACCCGTCGCGAGATCGAATCCGACCACCTCGTTACTCTGCGTGCACGTCACCCACACGGTCTCCGACCGCTGATCGTATGCAAGTGCGTAAGGCGACGATCCTACCGGGAAACGCTGGCGCAGAAGCAGCGGTCCGGTGCTGTAGACCAGCAATTCGTTATCGGCGCTGTCGATGACCAGCACGCGGCCGAAGTGGTCGGCGATCATGTTGGTCGCGCCGTCACCCGCGCGCTGGGCCAGGCCGAGGGTGTCCGCATCGGGGTCGATCTCGGTGATCGAGGACTGATGCCGGTCCAGGACAGTCAGGTGATCCAGCGTCCGGGCGAGCACGTCGGCCGAGACCAGACCGGACACGGTGCGCACCACCGTGCCGTCGGCGGCGAGCGTGCGCACACGTCCGTCGGCGGTGCCCGCGAGCACGGTGCCGTCACTGCCTCCCAGCACTGAGCGCACGTCGCCCTCGACCGGGATCTCGGTGGCCGCGGCGGTGGCGACATCGATCCGCACGACCCGCTGGGGTGCGGCGACCAGGATCTCGCCGGGCTTGCCCGGAGCCAGGGTCACACCCGGGGCGGGCAGTGTGACGGTGCGCACGGCGGCGGTACCGGGGTCGATGAGCAGCACGCCATTGCCGTCGAGCGCGGCGAGCTGGCCGGTACCGGGATCGGCGACCAGCGCGGAGACCGAGCGGCCCAGCGGGACGACCTGTCCGGCGGGCGCGCTGACGGGTGCGGGAGCGACGGCGGCGGTGGCCGGTTCGCGAGTCGGAGCGTCGGGTTTGTCGCCGGTCGAGGAACACCCCGTCAACAACAGCAGCGTCGCCGCACTCGCAAGCGCCAACGGGACGCGCACACCGAACTCCTTCACACCGGGGTCAACCCCACTATCTGACCATGATGACGCACCGGGCACGCAGACGGGGTGGGACGCGGCGGGCGCTCCGTGATCGCCATCACCACGGTGGCGGGCGTCCCGGGCCACGCCATTGCTCGTCGTTTCACCGTGAATCGGCCGGGAATGTCGTACCGAGACCACTCCGGCGGGGGTGGTGCGGTGAGTCCGGCGGAAGGAGCGGCATGCGGTTGCGGCGTAGTAACCCGAACAGACCGGGTATCCGGCGCGTGAAGCGGGGCCGGGGTTTCAGCTATGTCAGCGGAACGGGCGATCGCGTTTCGGACGACGAGACGCTCGAACGTATTCGCGCCCTGGTCATTCCGCCCGCCTGGCGTGATGTGTGGATCTGTCCGCATGCGAACGGGCATATTCAGGCGGTCGGCGTCGACGCGGCCGGACGCCGCCAATATCTGTATCACGAGCGATGGCGCGAAGAGCGCGACGAGGAGAAGTTCGATCGGGTACTAGAGCTCGCGGCCGAGCTGCCCGGCGTGCGGCAGCGGATCCGGGAGGATCTGCGGCGCACCGGCCTGGACCGTCGCCGGGTGACCGCGGTCGCGCTGGGGCTGGTGGATCGGGGCGTATTCCGCGTCGGCGGTGAGGAATACGCGCAGGAGAACGGAACCCGCGGCGTGGCCACCTTGCTTCGCGAGCAGGTGCGCCTGTCCGGTGACGAGATGCTGTTCGACTATCCGGCCAAGGGCGGAATCCAGCGACGCGTCCGGGTCGCCGATCCGGATCTGGCCAAAACCATTCGGTCGTTGCGCCGCTGCCGCGCCGATTCGCAGCGGCTGCTGGTCTACCGGCAAGGCACGCGGTACTGCGAGCTGCACGCCGAGGACGTGAACGAGCGTTTCCGGGAACTGGCCGGTTGCGAGTGCAGCGCCAAGGATTTGCGGACCTGGCACGCCACGGTGCTGGCCGCCGCCGGGTTCGCGGCGGCCGGTCGCCCGGACTCGCAGCGGGGCCGGAAAGCGGTCGAGCGTGCGGTCATCGCCGATGTCGCTGCGGCACTGGGCAATACACCCGCTGTCGCGCGGGCCTCCTATATCGATCCGCGGGTTCTGGAGGCGTACGAGCAAGGGGCGACGATCGAGGCGGCGTTGCGCAAGGCGGGCGCCGCCGCCTCCGACCAGGAGAGCCAGCAGATCGTCGAGCGCGCGGTGGTCCGATTGCTGCGCGGTGTACGGAGAAGCTGATTTCGCCGCCGTCAGCGGCGCAACTCTTGGGCTTTGGCCTTGACGCCCTGCCACATCAGGTGCCAGGCGTCGGGGTCACCGCTGAAGATGGCTTTGCCGAGGTCTTTGACCTGTTCGTAACTGGCGTGCGGCGGGATGGGTGGTACCTCGGGGTCGCAGCGCACATCGAGCAGGACCGGCTGGTCGGCGCTGAGCGCCCGGTCCCAGGCGTCGCCCAGATCGGCGGGGTCCTGCACCGCGATCGCCCGCACGCCCATGTCGCGCGCCAGCGCGGCATAGGAGACATCCGGAAGTGACTGGGACTCTTCGAATTTCGGTGCACCGCCCATGGCGCGCAGCTCCCAGGTGACCTGATTGAGGTCGTTGTTGTGGAATACGCAGACGACCAATCTGGGGTCGCTCCACAAATGCTGGTAGCGGGTGATGGTCATCAGTTCGGCCAGCCCGTTCATCTGCATGGCGCCGTCGCCGACCAGGGCGATGGCGGGACGGTCGGGATGGGCGAACTTCGCACCGATGGCGTAGGGGACACCCGCGCCCATGGTGGCCAGAGTGCCCGACAGCGACGCGCGGATCTGGCCACGCATGCGCAGGCAGCGGGCATACCAGTTGGTGGAGGAGCCGGAGTCGGCGGTGACGATGGCGTTGTCCGGAATGCGCTGGGACAGTTCCCATATCACGCGCATCGGGTTGATCGGTTCAGCGCCGACCATGGCCTGGTGTTCGACCGTCTGCCACCAGCGTTGCACGTTCTTCTCGATCGTTTCCCGCCACGAGCGGTTCGACTGCCGCTTCAGCAGCGGAACGAGTTCACGGAGTGTGGCGCGCGCGTCACCGACCAGATTGACCTCGGTGGGATAGCGCATACCGATGAGCGCGCCGTCGAGGTCGATCTGCACCGCTCGCGCCTGGTCCAGCTCCGGCATGAACTGGGTGTAGGGAAAGTTGGAGCCGATGATCAGCAGGGTGTCGCAGTCCCGCATGAGCTCATAGCTCGGGCGGGTGCCGAGCAAGCCGATCGAGCCGGTGACATAGGGCAGATCGTCGGGCAGCACATCTTTGCCCAGCAACGCTTTGGCCACTCCCGCGCCGGTCAGCTCGGCGAGCTCGCGCACTTCTGCCGCCGCGCCACGCGCGCCTTGGCCGATCAGTATCGCCACTCGTTCGCCGGCGTTCAGGATCTCGGCAGCCCGCTGAATCTCCGCGGCAGGCGGAACGGGAGTGGTCGTCAGGGGAGCGGGCGGGCTGGACGGCACCTGCTTGAACGCGTGCTGCGGCGGCTCGTAGGTTTCCTCCTGCAAGTCGGCCGGGATGATCACGGCGGTCGGAGCCCGCCGCGCCATGGCCGTCCGGAACGCCCGATCCAGCGCGTTGGGTAGCTGGCTCGCGACGTTGACCTGCACCAGATAATCCGAGGCCACGTCTTTGAACAGATTCTGCAGGTCGACCTCCTGCTGATAGCTGCCGCCCATCGCGCCGCGAGCGGTCTGTCCCACTATCGCGACGACCGGCACATGATCGAGTTTGGCGTCGTAGAGACCGTTGAGCAGATGGATCGCGCCCGGTCCCGAGGTGGCGATACACACGCCGACCTGGCCGCTGAACTTGGCGTAGCCCACGGCCTCGAACGCTGCCATCTCCTCATGCCGGGCCTGCACGAAACGGGGGTTGTTGTCGGCGCGGCCGAACGCGGCCACCAAGCCGTTGATGCCGTCGCCCGGATAGCCGAAAACCTGCTCGACACCCCATTCCCGCAGCCGCTGCAGCACATAGTCCGACACCTGCGTCGACATGTCACTCCTCCTGTGGTCGTGAGACAACCGATGTCGCCGCCCTGCCCGATCGGGCGCGGTAATCCGCCTCCGGTGCTCGCACGGAGGAGGGCGACGGCTAGATGATCGAGATGACGATTCCCACCGCGGCCGCCGTGAACAGCGCGATGATGACCACGATCACGACGATCGCCCCGATACCGGTCACCGGGAAACGATGGCGGGTGGCGGGCTCGGGTGCGGACAGACCCGATGTCTGTGGCGTCTCCGGCGGGGTCGAACCCGGTGCGACGCCGCCGCCCGGCTCCAGGTCCGGGGTCTTGGCGGGGTCGGGATCCATGGCAGTCATTGGCCGCTCCTAACCGAATCGTGGGCGTGCGGGTGTGCCTGCCTGCGCTCTACCCTCGGCGCTCTGCGGCAAACCCGGGGCGCGGACCGGGCCGCGGGCGCTCAGAGCAGGTGGAGTTCGCGCGCTCGGGTGGTGGTGAAGTCGACGCCGAAGTTGTTGAAGGTGAACGGCAACGGTGCGCCCGGGTCCAGGGTGGGCTCGGATCGCAGCTCGAAGGTCGAGGCCCGCAGCAGTTCGGCCAGCAGGGTGCTGGTGACGAAGAGTACGAGGTCGCGACCCGGACAGACCGCGGGGCCCGCGCTGAACGGCACCAGCTGCGGATATTGCGCGGCGCGACCGTCCAGCCAGATGTCGGGCGCGAACTCGTGGGCGAAGGGGAGCAGCTGGTCATCGCGATGGAAGGCGACGGCCGCGACCAGCAGCGCCGCGCCCCGGTCGATGGTGAACTGCTCGGTGCCGCTGCCCCACACGGTGTCCTCGGTGGTGTCCCGCAGGATCAGTGGCGTGGTCGGCCACAGGCGTACCGATTCCAGCACGCATGCGCGCGCATAGGGCAGCGTCGCGGTCGGCTCGCGCGCTTCGGCGACCGCCCGGGCGCGCTGCTCCGGGTGGGTGGCCAGCAGTGCCAAGGTCCGGCTCAGCGCCATGCCCGCCGCGTCGAAGGCGAACAGCCAGTGCGGAACCTGACCCACGGGATCCGCGGCTCCGGAGGCCGGGATGGAGGTGAGCGCACCGAGCAGGGTTTCCGGCTCGGCGGACTCGGCGTACCGGTACAGCGCGCCCGCGAATTCATCACGCCGTTTCCGGCGCTGCGGCGCCAGGAATGACCAGTTGGCTGCCGAACGTAGTCGCCACAGTTGATCGGTGATCTCGTCGTCGTCGCGCGCGGCCGCGCCGAGCACCAGTCGGCGAACCAGCCGCCACCATGCGATGGTGAACTGTTCGGCATCGAGATGGCCACGCCGCCAAGCGGTTTCGAGCAGGCTCTCGGCTTCGTCGGAAATGGCCGCGGTGAACGGCTCGGCCAGATGATGCAGCGGTGCGCCCGTGTCGAGGGCGGCCTCGTTCACGGCGCGGCGTTCCGTGCGCATTTTGCCCTCGGATATCAGGACGCCGTGCGGCTGGAACTGACGTAACGCCGCGCGCTTCTCCAGGTTCGCCGGATGGAACGGGGTGGGGGCCTGCTCCAGTACCCGTTCGACATCCGCCGGGTCGACGATGACCACCACCCGCCGGCCCGGCAGCACCAATTCCACTGGACCGGAGCCGAACTCGCGCCGGAGTCGACGCATCCGCCGGACGGCGGCCCGGTCGGCCTGCGTCCGTTCCAGCAACCCGACCACCCGGCGTCGCCGGGCGATGACCCCGGCGGCGAAACCGGCGGCCCCCAGATCCGCCAACGTCGAAATCGCACGAACACCGGTCAGCCGGTGACCCGCCATGCCATCCTCCTGAGTACTCGAACGCCCGTCTTCTGGTTGTTGATCTCTATCCGGCGATTCCACCTGCAGAGGGGGCTAAACGCCCGCCCGCGTCACAGCCGCCATCTCCGGCGCCATCGCACCGGGTGGGCGCGAGGGCACGCTGAGTTCGGCCAGCACGCCGTAGTGGTCACTGGCCTGGACCCCGTGTTCGTCCGGTGTGCGAAAGACGCGGTCGCAGGCTTCGACCCGCAGTGTGGGGCCGTAGTGGGTACCTCGAATCAGCACATAATCGATCCGCCGCCCTGGTATCAGCGGCATGTCACCGGCGCGTACCAGCGGGTTCTCCGGAGTGAAGGTATGTCCGGGCTCGCCGGGATGCGCCGACTCCCAGGCGTCGTAGTAGCTGACGCTGGTCCGGTCCAAAGATTGACGGCCAGTCCAGAACCGCATACTCGCGGTGTCCGGAGCGGCGTCGAAGTCGCCGAGCACGATGACGTGGTGGCCTCGTTCGGCTACGAGGTCTTCGACGAGTCGGGCGGCGAGCACGGCTTGCCGTTCACGTTCGTACTCGAATCCACAGTGAAAGACAGGCTTGTGGTGGACGAGCAGTGCGGGACCGAAGGGTGGCGGTAGTGAGATTTCGGCGGCAAGCGTGCCCGACCAAGGGAATCGGGCGGCGCGCTCGTTGAATTCGAGGTCGGCGTGCCGCACTTGCCCGAAGGGCCGGCGACTGGCCAGGATCGCACCGACACCGTCGGGCCCGGTGCGGATATGCGGGGCGATATGCCAGCCCGGGCCGAGGAGTTCGCTGACTTCGGCCGCGTCAGGCACGGTGCGGACTTCCTGCAGCGCGACGATATCGGGTCGTAACCGCGCGAATTCCGCGGCGATCACCCGTCGTCGCGCCTGCCAGTCGGCATATGCCGACGCCAGCACATTGAACGTCACCACTTTCAAGGTCTGCATACTGCTCAGGCTGGGTCAGTCGGGTGGTTCCTGCACTCCCTCAGGGGTCGAGCCAGGGATGTTCGTCTCCGGGTCGACGCTTCCGTCGTAGCTGCCGGGGCCCAGATCTTCGGCGGGTTGCCGGACAGTGTTGTCCGCTGGTTGGGGTGCCGCGGCGACACCCGCCAGGCCCGCGGCGACGGTCTCGTCGGTGGTGTCGCGCTGGGGCTGGGCGGTTCTCGTCGCGGCGTCGAGGTCCGCGCGTAGTCGTGCCGCGGCCGCCTCGTCTCCGGCGTCTTCCGCGGTCGTGATGTCCTGGCGAAGCTGGGCGATAACGTCCTGGGAAACCATTGATCCTCCCTCGCTGGTGGATACCGCGGTATTGCCTTGGATCGGTGGATACCAATCGTCCGCGTAGTCGAGGCGCTACCCAGCACCCCGGTTGCTAATCCGTACTCCGGACGAATGTCACGTGATCTCAGCTATCCGGAAAGGCCGTGTTTACCGACCGCGAATCGCGGTAGTCGCCAAGCACGTGGCGCAACTACAGAGGAGGAGTCGGTCAATGGGATTTCCTGAACAGCAGCAAGCGGTACCGGGGACGCAGAACCAGATGACTCCGGTGCCGGACTGCGGCGAGGACAGCTACCAGGGGTCGGGCAAGTTGACCGGCAAATCGGCCGTGATCACCGGCGCGGACAGCGGCATCGGCCGCGCGGTGGCGATCGCGTTCGCGCGCGAAGGCGCGGACGTCTTGATCTCCTATCTGAGCGAGGACGACGACGCGAAGGAGGTGGCCGCGCTCGTCGAGCAGGCCGGGCGTAAAGCGGTCCTCGTGCGCGGCGATCTCGCCGAGCCGGGGCACTGCCGGACCGTCATCGACCGCGCCGCGCAGGAATTCGGCAAGATCGATGTCCTGGTCAGCAACGCGGCCTACCAGATGACCCACGAAACCCTGGAAGAGATCAGCGACGACGAATTCGACTACACCTTCCACCTGAACGTCAGCGCGTACTTCCGTTTGGTCAAGGCCGCCCTGCCGCATATGCCCGAGGGCGCGTCGATTATCGGCAGCTCCTCGGTCAATTCCGATATGCCCTCACCCACGCTGGCCCCGTACGCCGCCACCAAGGCGGCCATCGCGAACTTCTCCGCCAGCCTGGCCCAGCTGCTGGGCGACCGCGGCATCCGCGTGAACAGCGTGGCGCCGGGACCGATCTGGACCCCGCTGATCCCGTCGACGATGCCGCCCGAGAAGGTCGCCAAATTCGGCGACGATGTTCCGCTCGGCCGAGCCGGCCAACCCGCCGAGCTGGCCCCCGCCTACGTCCTGCTCGCCTCGGACGACGGCAGCTACATCTCGGGTGCGCGCATAGCCGTCACCGGCGGTCGGCCGATCTTGTAAAACGAACACGACGGTCGGGCCGAGGCGACGCCTCGGCCCGACCGTTCTGCGGTACTGGATAGGCGTGCCGAATCACGGCCGGTCAGCTACTGCCTGCTGGGGGTCGGCGTCCGAATTCCCCGCGGGGAGTTCGTTGAGCACCTCGAGCAGTCTGGACAGCGCGGGCAGCGCGTGGTCGAGTGCCGCGACGTCGGCGCTGTCGAGCCGTCCGATCGCGTCGCGCAGCAATTCCGTACTGGTGCGGTCGTAGCGGGCGAGTAGTTCGCGGGCGCGCGGGGCGGCCGAGAGGGTCGCGACTCGGTTGTCGGCGTGGGAGCGTTCCCGGCGGACGAGATCGCTCGCGCTCATGACGCGGACCAGGTTGCTGATCGTCGACGGCGCCACGCGGAGTTGGGCGGCGACTCGGCCGGGGGCCATGTCGCCGTGCTCGACGAGCAGGCGCAGGAGTTCGATCTGCGCCTCGGGCAGGTCGGGAAGTCCTGCGGCGGAGCGGGTCCGGCGCAGCACGGCCCGGCGAAGCGGGCCCAGCATGACCCCGAGGCGCGGACCGACGTCGTTCGGATCGGCGTCGGATGTCATGTCTCGCATTGTGCCTCTTGCGCCCACGGCGATTCGCATTTAGTTTTGTCGCAAAATTGTTGTTCGTGGCCGCCGGCGCGAGCAGATCACAGGAGTCGCGTTGACCCATTTCCGAGCCCGCTGTGCCGAGCTGTCGCGGTGCGCGGCCGCTGTGATCGCCGCAATAGTGTTGTCGCTGAGCGCTTCTCACTATCTGCCGGTCGCCCAGGCGGAGCCCGCCGGCGCTCTCGTCACCGTCACGGGCGGCACGGTCCGCGGTTTCGAGTCCGACGGCATCACCAAGTTCCACGGCATTCCCTACGCGGCATCCACGGCGGGCGCGGGGCGTTTCGCGCCGCCGCGCCCGGTCGAGCCCTGGGCCGGCATCCGCGACGCGAATCGGCATGGGCCGCAATGCCCGCAGGCGAGCCCGATGGCTGGTCTGCCCGCGTTGCAGGAGTCGAGCGAGGATTGCCTGAGCATCGACCTCTACGTGCCGCCCGCCGCGGCGGGGGAGCGGCTACCGGTGATGGTGTGGATCTACGGCGGCGGCTTTCTGCTGGGGTCGAACGCCCAGTACGATTCCCCGTCGCGGTTGGTGCGCGAGGGGCGCGTAATCGTCGCGATCCCGAACTATCGCGTCGGCCCGTTCGGCTTCCTGGCATTGCCGGAACTGGCCGCGTCGCACGGCGCCACCGGCACCTACGGCATCCTCGATCAACAGGCCGCGCTGCGCTGGATCCAGGACAACGCCGCCGCGTTCGGTGGCGACCCCGGCAATGTCACGCTGATGGGTGAATCCGCCGGCGGGATGAGCGTGTGCACCCAGATCGCCTCGCCCGGCGCGCGCGGACTCTATGCCAAAGCCATTGTGCAGAGCGGGGCTTGCGCGCGTAGCCCGCTTGTCCCGCCGTCGCTCGAGCAGGCCTACCAGCGCGCGCGGGACTACAGCGCCGACATGGGCTGTGCCGACGCGGCGACGCGCCTCCAGTGTCTGCGCGACCTGCCGGTCGAACGGCTGTTGAACTCGCCGACGACCCGATTGGCGTCCATGACCGCCGGCTGGACGCCGGTACTCGACGGCGTGGTCGTCACCCGGAATCCGGAAGACGCCTTCGCCGCGGGCGCGGCCCGCGACCTCCCGATGATCGTCGGCAGCAACGCCGAGGAAGGCGCGACCTTCCTGCTGCTCACCGACTTCGCCCAGGGCCGGATACCCGACTCCGACGACTACGTCTCCTGGGTGCGCCATTTCTTCGACGCCGACGCCGAACGCGTACTGGCCCGGTATCCGGAGACCGGTTTCGGCTCCGCGGCACTGGCCAAGCAGGCAGTGATCACCGACGGATTCTTCGCGTGCCCAGCGCTGTTCACCACCGCGGCGGCACAGGCGGGCGGGGCGACGGTGTGGCAGTACCGATTCACCGACTCCTTGTTGCCGCCCAACCCCGTGATCACCGGAGCCTTCCACGCCGCCGACGTGCTGTACCTGTTCTCCTCGGTGCAGGGCATGCCGGTGCCGCTGCCGCCGCAAGCCGCGGGCCTGGCGCACCGAATGCAGGACACCTGGGCACATTTCGCGTACACCGGGCGACCGGACAGCGCGGCGTTCGAGAACTGGCGGCCCTGGCGGCCCGAGGATCCGGGCGCGATCACCCTCGACCGGACGGGCAGCCCGATCGGCCACGATTTCGCCGCCATCCACCGCTGCGACCTGTGGTCGGGGATCGCCCGCATCGGGTGAGCCGGTATTTCGGTCACGGCGATCCAAAGGGTTCTGCTGGGGGGACGACGGCGGTGATACTGCCAGTCGTCCCGTATCCGTCCCAGGAGAACCATGACACTCGCGATCGGCTGGAAAGCCGCCGACCGGCGGACCGCCGCCGCGGCCGCACCCGCGCCGCGGCGTGCGCGCCAGGTGCTGGCCGGCCCCTGGCTGCTGCGGTCGCTGACGCCGCTGGCGCTGCTGCTGGCGTGGCAGGCCGGCTCGGCGACCGGTGCGCTGTCCGAGCGCATCTTGCCCGCGCCCTCGGTAATTCTCGACGCCGGTCTCGAGGTGTGGCGCAGCGGCGAATTGGGCGACGCCCTGGCGGTTTCCGGTCAGCGGGTGCTGCTCGGCTTCGCCCTCGGCGCCTCGGTCGCGGTGGTGCTGGCCGTGCTGGCCGCCTCCAGCCGGATCGGGGAATACCTCGTCGATCCGCCGATGCAGATGCTGCGCACGGTGCCGCTGTTCGGCCTGATCCCGCTGTTCATCATCTGGTTCGGCATCGACGAACAACCGAAACTGTTCCTCATCGCCCTCGGTGTGGCCTTCCCGCTCTATCTCAACACCTACGCCGGCATCCGGCAGCTGGACCCGAAACTCGGTGAACTGGCGCGGGTTCTGGGGCTGACCGCGTGGGAGAAGCTGCGCGACATCGTGTTTCCAGGCGCGCTTCCGCAGGTGCTGGTCGGGCTGCGGCAGAGTCTGGGTATCGCCTGGTTGTCGCTGATCGTGGCCGAGCAGATCAATGCCAGTGCGGGCCTCGGGTTCATCGTCAACAACGCGCGTGAGTTCCTGCGCACCGACATCGTCATCTTCGGTCTGCTCGTCTACGGCATGCTCGGCCTGATCACCGACGCGCTGGTGCGCGGCGTCGAACGGCGCGCGTTGCGCTGGAGCAAGCGATGAGCGCCCCGGTGGCCGGGCGGCTGGCCCGAATCCGGGGGGTGGGCAAGAGTTTCGGCGATCGGCCGGTGCTGCGGGGGGTGGAGCTCGACCTGCGGCAGGGGGAGATCGTCGCGCTGGTCGGGCGCAGCGGTTCGGGTAAATCCACGCTGCTGCGCGTGCTGGCCGGTCTGGCCGGGGAACACGCGGGCGAGGTCGAAATCGACGGGAGCGTCGCGGTCGCCTTCCAGGAGGCGCGGCTGGTGCCGTGGCTGTCGGTGGCGCGCAATGTCGCGCTCGGGTTGCCGGATCGCCGACGCCGCGCCAAGGGGCTGGATCGGGCGCGTGCGGTGCTCGACGAGGTCGGGCTGGCCGATCGTGGTGACGCCTGGCCGATCACGTTGTCCGGTGGTGAGGCCCAGCGTGCCGCCCTGGCCCGTGCTCTGGTCGCCGAGCCCGCGCTGCTGCTGCTCGACGAGCCGTTCGGCGCGCTGGACGCGCTGACCAAGATCGCCATGCACGATCTGTTGTTGCGGCTGTTCGCCGAGCACGGTTTCGGTGTGCTGCTGGTGACCCACGATGTCGCCGAGGCGGTGACGCTGGCCGACCGGGTGCTCGTGCTCGACGAGGGTCGTATCGCCCACGAGGTCGACATTCCCCTGGAACGTCCGCGGCGGCACGCGGCGCCCGAAGGCGCCGTGTACGCGGCCCGCCTGCTCGAACTGCTCGGCGTCGAGCAGTAGCACCGACTCTGGAGAGAACCCTGTGAAGAAGTTGTTCCGCTCGGCTGCCCTCATCCTGGCCGCCACCCTGTCGCTCTCGGTCGCCGCCTGCGGTGCCGACGAGACGCCGCAGGCGGGTGACCAGCCGGTCGACCTGAGTACCGTCACCCTGAAAGTCGGTGACCAGAAAGCGATTTCCATCGAGGTGCTGCTCAAAGCCTCCGGTCAGCTGGAGAACCTGCCCTACAAAGTCGAGTTCTCCAGCTTCACCGCGGGGCTGCCGCTGGTGGAGGCGGCGAGCGCGGGCGGTATCGACCTCGCGCAAACCGGCAACACCCCACCGATTTTCGGCGCGGCCGCCAAAGCCGACATCAAGGTCATCGGCGCGCTCGCGGCCACCGGCAAGGGCGATGCCATCCTGGTCGGCAAGGATTCACCGATCAGCGCCGTCGCCGACCTCAAAGGCAAGCGGGTCGCGGTGTTCAAGGGCAGTTCGTCCAACGCGCTGCTGCTGCTCGCCCTGGCGAAGGCCGGGCTCAGCCTGAAGGACATCGAACCGGTGTACCTCTCGCCCGGTGACGGCTACACCGCCCTCAAGCGCGGTGACGTGCAGGCCTGGGCCATCTGGGACCCGTACACCGCCATCGCGGAACAGGAGTCCGGGGCCAAGCAGATCGTCGCCGCCGACACCGTCGCCAACGGCAACAACTTCTGGGTCAGCGGTGACCAGGCCCTCGCCGATCCGGGCAAGGTCAAGGCCATCGAGGACTTCCTGCGCCGCTACGCCGCCGCCACCACCTGGTCGCAGCAAAATGTCGCCGAGTGGAGCGCGAAGTACGCCGAACTCACCCAGATCACCCCGGCCGCCGCGCAGGTCACCTGGACCCGCTCGATCAAGCAGCCGATCGCGCTGACCGATGCGATCGTCGCTTCCGAGCAGGAGATCGCGGACGCGTTCACCGACGCGAAAGCAGTTCCGGGCAAAGTCGATTTCGCGAAATTCGTCGATCGGAGATTCCAGCAGTGAGCACGCTTTCCTTCCATTGGTTCCTGCCGACCTACGGTGACTCGCGGGGGCTGGTCGCCGGGGGCCACGGCTCGTTCATGTCGGGTAACCGGCCGGCCAGCCTGCGCTACCTCAATCAGCTCGCGGCCGCCGCCGAGGACAACGGCTTCGAAGGGGTGCTCACCCCGACCGGCGCGTGGTGCGAGGACGCGTGGTTGACCACCGCCATGCTGGTGGAAACCACCGAGACGTTGAAATTCCTGGTCGCGCTGCGGCCCGGCCTGGTCAGCCCGACGCTGACCGCGCAAATGGCCGCCACCTACCAGCGGCACTCCCGGGGGCGGCTGCTGCTCAACGTCGTCACCGGCGGTGAACCGCGGGAACAGCAGGCCTACGGCGACTTCCTCGACAAGAACCAGCGCTACGCCCGCACCGGCGAATTCCTCGACGTGGTCCGCTCCCTGTGGACCAGCACCGAACCGATCGACTTCGAAGGCGAACACCTCCGGGTCCGGCAAGCGCTGCTGAGCAGCCGGCCCGACCCGATCCCGCCGGTGTTCTTCGGCGGCTCCTCACCCGCCGCGGGGCCGGTCGCCGCCCGCTACGCCGACACCTACCTCACCTGGGGCGAGCCGCTGGACGCGGTCGGCGAGAAGCTCGAGTGGATCCGTGGCCTGGCCGCCGGCCAAGGCCGCGTCCTCGACTACGGCCTGCGCATTCACGTCATCAGCCGCGACACCTCCGCCGAGGCCTGGGCCGAGGCGGACAAGCTGCTGTCCGGGATCGCGCCCGGCGAGATCGAACGTGTTCAAGCGTCCCTGGCGCAGAGCGAGTCCGAGGGTCAGCGCCGGATGGCCGCCCTGCACAACGGCCGCACCGACGGGCTGGAGATCGCACCCAATTTGTGGGCGGGAGTCGGCCTGGTCCGCGGCGGCGCGGGTACAGCGCTGGTCGGCTCGCACGAGGAAGTGGCCGACCGGCTCACCGAATACGCCGAACTCGGCATCGACCAATTCATTCTCTCCGGTTACCCGCATCTGGAGGAGGCGTACTGGTTCGGCGAGGGCGTGCTCCCGATTCTGGAGCGCCGGGGCCTGTGGTCGCACCCCAATCGCGGGGCGGTGATTCCGGCCGGGACCCCGTTCGCCGCCACGAGTTGAGCGCTCCTCAGTAGCGCGCTGGGTGGGGGCTCGCCGGGCTCAGAGCAGGCGGCCGATCGGACTGTCGTCAACCGCACGCAGCAACTGCGCGACGTCGTCGCAGACGAACGCCGCCCTCTCGGCTTCGAGTTCGGCGCGTCCGATACCGCCGCTGAGGACGCCGATCGTCGGCACGTCGAGAGCCGCGCAGGCTCGCACGTCCCAGACCGCGTCGCCGACGAAGACCGCGCGCGCCGACGGTACGCCGGCCCGTTCGAGGGCGATCCGCACGATGCTCGGATCAGGTTTGGCGGTCTCGACGTCCTCGCCGCTGGTCACCGCGTAGAGCGCCGACTCGCTGTCCAGCAGTTCGCGCAGCACGGACAGCTCTTCCGGCGGCGCGGACGTGGCGAGCACCACGCGTAGCCCGCGCGCGTGCAGATCCGCCAGCACCTCGCGCGCGCCGGGCAACAGCGTCAGTTCCTCGGCGCTGTCCAGATAGAACCGAGTGTGCAGTTCATCGGCGCGATCGGCGGCGGCCTCGTCCAGGTCACCGGCCAGGGTTCGGATCAGCGTGCTGCCGTCCATGCCGATGGCGCGGTGAATACGCCAGGTCGGGACCACGGTGCCGACCGCACGGAAGGCCGAGTGCCAGGCCCTGGCATGCAGATAGTTGGAGTCGATCAGGGTGCCGTCGATGTCGAACAGGACCGCTGCGGGATCGGACACGACAACCTCCTCGCCACTGATCCGGCACCGTGCCGGCCTTCGTTGATCTACCCCGCATCGGCCGGTCGAACCACCTCGGCCAGGTGCGCGCCGGGCGGAAGGACCCGGATCCTCGGGACCTTCGGCCCGCTGTCGCGCCGCCGCTCGGTGGGCACGGTGGAGGGAAAAGCGTCGATCCGAAGGGATGAGTTCCTGCATGAACTGTGGCTATCCGAGCCTCGATACGGTACGGGCAGCGATCGGACTGGCTCAGCGGGCGCCCTCGGTCCACAATTCGCAACCTTGGCGCTGGCATCTGATCAACGAGGAACTTCATCTGTACGCCGATACTTCCCGGCATCTGACCGCGACCGACCCGCAGCAGCGGGCGTTGACCGTCAGCTGCGGTGCGGTCCTGCATCACGCGCGGGTGGCGCTGGGGGCGCTCGGCTGGCACGGCACGGTCGAGTATCTGCCGAATTCCCTTGTGCCGGAACATCTCGCCGTCCTCCGCTTGGCTCCCCGCCGCCCCACCGCGACCGATATCCACCTGGCGGCCGCCATGACGCATCGTCGCAGCGACCGCCGCCGATTCGGCTGGGGTGCGGCCCCCGAGCTCTATCTCCGGGCCGCGGTCCGTTACGGCACCGGCTACGGTGCGAGCGTGAAAACCGTTGCGAGCGAGGAACGTCCGGTGTTGCGCCAGCTGATTCGCCGGGCCGCGCGGCATCATCAGAACGATGTCGCCTATCAAACCGAGCTCGCCGAGTGGAGCGGCCACCGCGGTGTCCGGGAAGGCGTACCCGCCCGCAATGCCACCGCTGCGCGCACCGAGGACGAACTGCCGGGTCGTGCGTTCCGCAACCCGACTCTCACCGACACGAAACGCGCCCGGGACGCGGCGACCTGGCTGATGATCTCCACCGAGCACGATGATCGGCTGTCCCAGTTGCGCGCCGGTGAATCCCTCAGCGCCCTGTTGCTCGCGGCCACCGACCTGGGTTTGGCCACCTGCGTCCAAACCGAACCACTGGGCTTACCCGAATTGCGTGCGGAGGTGCGCTCGTCGCTCTGCGAGGGACGACATCCGCAGGTGATGGTCCGCGCCGGGCTGGTTACGCAAGCCGGTCCGCTGCCGGAGACTCCGCGCCGACGGCCCGAGGAAGTCCTCCCGTTCTGATCGGCCGTCAATCCAGGAGGTCGTCCGCCGTGATCGGCAGGTCCCGGACTCGGATGCCAGTCGCGTGCGCGACGGCGTTCGCTATAGCGGCCGCCGCGCCGACGATGCCGATCTCCCCGGCGCCGCGGGCGCCCATCGGGTTGGCGTGCTCGTCGGCTTCGTCCAGCCAGATCGCATCGAGGTCACGGACATCGGCGTGCGCGCTGATGTGGTAACTGGCCAAGTCCTGCGTGACGACGTGGCCGAAGCGCGGATCGCGCACGCTCTCCTCGTGCAAGGCCATCGACAACCCCATCGTCATGCCTCCGATCAGCTGCGATCGGAGCGTACGGGCGTTGATGGCCCGGCCGATCGAGAACACCCCGAGCATCCGCGGCACCCGGATCTCGCCGGTGTCCCGGTCGACCGCGACCTCGGCGAACTGCGCGCCGAACGAATGCAGGGCGAACTTCTCGGCGTCCGCGTTCTCCGGCGCCTCGGTGGTGACTTCCGCTCCGTCCGAAGGGTTTTCGCCGTGCTGCTGCCGGAAAGCCGCCGCGGCCGCGGCGATCGCCGAACCCCATGAGCTGATACCGCTGGATCCACCGGCCACGGTCGCCACGGGCAGGTCGGTGTCGCCGATCTGGAGTTCGATCGCGTCGATGTCACAGGCGAGGGCGTCGGCGGCGATCTGGGTGAGCGCGGTCCAGGTTCCGGTGCCGATATCTGCCGCGCCGATCTGAACCGTGTATCTGCCATCGGCCCGGTAGGCGATGCGCGCGGCGTTTCCGGGATTCGCCGAGGCGGGATAGGTGGCGGCCGCGACACCCGTGCCGAGCAGCCACCGGCCGTCGCTGCGGCGGCGGGACGCCGGATCACGGCCGGCCCAGCCGAATCGGTCGGCGCCCAGGCACAGACAGTCGGCGAGGCGACGCCCGGACCACGGGTTGCCGGTCTCCGGGTCGGTGCTCGGTTCGTTGCGCAGGCGCAGTTCGATCGGGTCGAGTCCGCAGGCTTCGGCCAGTTCGTCCATCGCGACCTCGGTCGCGAACATGCCGGGGCACAGGCCGGGTGCCCGCATCCAGAACGGCACCGGAACGTCCAGTGCCGCAAGGCGATGCGTGGTGCGCCGGTTCGGCGTGGCATACATCATCCGGGAGGCCAGCGCGGTCTGCTCCGCGAATTCCTTGACCGCCGAGGTCTGTTCGATGACCTCGTGCGAGAGCGCGGTCAACGCACCGGCCGGGTCGGCGGCCAGCCTGACCCGCTGAATCGTCGGCGTGCGGTAGCCGACCAGCGCGAACATGTGCTGGCGGGTGAGCGCGAGTTTCACCGGTCGGCCGCCGCTGCGCTGGGCGGCCAGGATGGCGAGCACATTGTGCGCTTTCGGCGCGCCCTTGGCGCCGAAGCCGCCGCCCACATGCGGTGCGATGACGCGCATCTGGTCGGGTTCCAAACCGAAGATCGGTGCGAGCGTGCTGCGGACGACATGCACGCCCTGGGTCGAGTCGTAGAGCGTCACCCGTGGTCGTCCGCTCGACTCGTCCCAGCAGGCGATGGAGGCGTGCGGTTCCATCGGGTTGTTGTGCTCGAGCGGAGTGGTGTAGGTCTGATCGACTGTCACCGCGGCGTTGACGAAGGCGGCGTCGATATCGCCCTCCTCGGTATCGGCGGGCTTGGACTCGAGAATGTTCTCGGGGGCGTACAGCCCCCGGTCGTCGGCGCGGAGTTCGGTGTGGAACGGTCGCTCGTCGTATTCGACTCGGACCGAATCCGCCGCGTGCCGGGCTATTTCGAGACTTTCCGCGATGACCCCGCCGATGAGCTGGCCGCGGAAGTGCACCCGATCGTCTTGCAGGATGCTCAGTTCGCCGTCGGAGGTGTCGGCCAGCTTCGGCGCGTCGAAGACTGTCAGAACGGCGAGCACGCCGTCCAACTGCTCCGCCTCGGCGGTATCCATTCCGGTGACGCGCCCGTGGGCGATGGTGGCCTGCACCGGATGCAGATAGACCGGGTGCTGGACCGGATGCTCGAAGGCGTAGTGCGCGGTGCCGGTGACTTTGGCCGGACCGTCCAGCCGAGCCAGCGGGGAGCCGATCGTCCGGGGTCGGATGGTTGTCATCGCGGAGCCTCTTCGGTGAGGGAGCGCAGCACGGAAACGAGAGTGCGCTGGGTCAGGGCGACTTTGAATCCGTTGCCGTCCAGTGGCTGGGCTTGAGCGAGTTCGGTCTGCGCCGCATGGACGAAGGTCTCGGGGGTGGGCGGTGCTCCGCGCAGCACTTCTTCGGCCCGGGTGGCCCGCCACGGTTTGTGCGCGACGCCGCCGAGGGCGATGCGCGCCCCGGTGATTTCCGCATTGCCGGAGTCGAGAACCAGTTCGGCGGCGACGGAGACGAGGGCGAAAGCGAAGGAGGCGCGGTCACGGACCTTCCGATAGGTCGAGCGTCCGGCGGGTACGGGGGCGGGTAGTTCCACGCCGGTGATGAGCTGGCCGTGGGTCAGCGCGGTGTCCAGGTCGGGCCGGTCGCCGGGCAGCCGGTAGAAGTCGGCGAACGGGATGCGGGTCGTGCCGTCGACGTCCCGCACCAGCACGCGAGCGTCGAGCATGGCCAAGGCGACGGCCATGTCCGACGGATGGGTCGCCACGCACTGTACGGACGCGCCGAAGATCGCGTGGTAGCGCAGATACCCGCCGATCGCCGAGCACCCCGTGCCGGGCTCACGCTTGTTGCAGGGCGTGCCGACGTCCTGGAAGTACGGGCATCGGGTGCGCTGCAACAGATTTCCGCCGGTGGTGGCCAGGTTGCGTAATTGCCCGGACGCGCCCGCGAGCAGGGCGCGGGACAGCGCGGGATATCGGGTCCGGACCAGCGGATGCGCGGCGAGGTCACTGTTGCGCACCCCGGCGTCGATCCGCAGACCACCGTCCGGAGTCTCGGCGATGTCGGTGAGCGGAAGGTGGCTGACATCCACCAGCAGCCGCGGCGCCGCGATTCCGAGTTTCATGTGATCGACCAGGTTCGTCCCGCCACCCAGGTAGGCCGCGTCCGGCCGGGCGGTCACCGTGGCGACGGCGTCCTGCGCGCTGGTGGCACGGCGGTACTCGAACGGGATCATGAGCGGGCCGCCTGCCGGATCGCGGCGAGGATATTCGGGTAGGCGGCGCAGCGGCACAGGTTGCCGCTCATCCGCTCCCGGATCTCGTCGTCGGTCAACTCCGGTTCGCCGGTCAGATCCTCGGTGACGTGACTGGGGTGGCCGGCTTCGATCTCCTTGAGCATCCCGACCGCCGAACACACCTGCCCGGGTGTGCAATAGCCGCATTGGAACCCGTCCTGGTCGAGGAAGGCCTGTTGCATCGAGTGCAGTTCCGCGTCCTCGTCAAGACCGGCCGCCGTCTTGATCCGGGCACCGTCCTGGGCGGCGGCGAAGGTGAGGCAGGTGGTGGCGCGGCGGCCGTCGAGCAACACGGTGCACGATCCGCACTGTCCGTGATCGCAGCCCTTCTTCGGCGAGGTCACGCCGAGGTGTTCGCGCAGTGCGTCGAGCAGGGTGGTCCGGTTGTCGACCCGCAGGGATCGCCGCTCACCATCGACGTCGAGAGTGATCCGCGTTTCCGTGGCTTCCATCTGCGGCGGGTACCCGGCGAACAGCGGTCGAACCGGGGGCGGGTAAATGCTGCGGAGTGTTCACTTCAGCCACGCGTCGTATTCGCCCCGCACCCATGGTGAATCGGCGCTTGGAGTTCGCTGAGCCGGGTTCCGGTTCCACCCCAGCGTCCGGCGATGATCTCCGCGGCGATCGACACGGCGGTTTCCTCAGGCGTGCGCGCGCCCAAATCCAGCCCGACCGGTGCGGCCAGACGGGCCAGTTCGTGGTCGGTCAGCCCCGCGGCGCGCAGGCGGTCCAGCCGATCCGCGTGTGTGCGGAGACTGCCCATCACACCGATATATCCGGCGGCGGTGCGTAGCGCGACCTCCAGCACGGGCACATCGAATTTCGGGTCGTGGGTGAGTACGCAGATCGCGGTCGAGGCGTCGATCGGTGTCTCGGCCAGGTAGTCGTGCGGCCATCGCACGACCACCTCGTCGGCTTCCGGAAACGCCTCGGTCGTGGCGAACGCCGGCCGGGCATCGCACAGGGTGACCCGATAGCCGAGGAACTTCCCGATCCTGATCAGCGCCGCGGCGAAGTCGTTCGCGCCGAAGACCAGCAGCTTCGGCGGTGTGGCGAAGGATTGCACGAACACCGCCAGCTCGTCGTGCCGCCGCTGACCCTCGCAACCCAGGTGCAGCACCCGGGTAGTCCCGTGCGCCAGCAGGCCGCGCACGTCGTCCAGCGCCGCCTGATCCAGCCGGGCCGCACCCAGGGACCCGAACGATCGATCCGGCGTCACCAGCAGGTGACGGCCGGACGCGGCATCCGCCATCACCGAGACCAGCGCCACCGGGTCGCCGTCCCGTACCGCAGCCATCAGCGGCGCGAGCACTCCGATCAACGACGCATCCACCGGTTCGATGAACACCTCGACCGTGCCTCCGCACGGCAGTCCCGGGGCCAGCGCGTCGGTACTGGTCCCATACGTGGAGAGGACCGGAATTCCCGACTCGATCACCTGCTGCGCCAGCGCGACCACGTCACCCTCGACGCAACCACCCGAGACGCTGCCCACCACGCGCCCTGACCCCGACACGGCCATCGCCGCGCCCACCGCACGCGGCGCGGACCCCGACCGATCGACCACCCGCACCAGCGCGGCCGGCTCGGCGTCTCGATGCCAGCGGGTGAGCGTCTGCCAGACCGTCTCGTCCAGAGCTGCCATCCGTCCTCACCCTTCCGCATCCCCGCTCGAAGGCACGTCAGCACTCAACCGACTGTCGAGGTCGATACCCGAGCGCATCTACCCGAAACCCGGGTCCCCGCTGCCCGCGCCTTCGCACTCAGACCATCGAAGCCATCGTTCGCATCGGCGGCGACACTTGTAACCGACTGTCCGGCCGCGCCGTCGCTGCTCGCGGTAGGCGGATCTGTGCGTGGCCGAGGCGTGTCGTCAAGCCGACGGGTTCGACCGTGTCTCGAGCACATCCACCAGGGTCGAAGCGAGCATGGATATAGCCCGGTCGTCGTCGTGGGTCAGGCGCCGTAGGGTGGCGAGCGCGAGGGTGCCCGGTAGTTCGGCGAGGGCTTGGGTCAGGCGCATTCGGGCTGCGGAATCGGCTGTGGGGGAAGCGAGTTCGTTGTTCAGGGCGCGGATGATCCGCTCCGCGCATTCGGTGTCGCGGGCCAGGGTGCCCAGAAGTTCCGCCGCCTCTACATCGTTCGGGCCGTCGACCACCGTGCCGATCAGCGCCGGCACTGCCCGGGTGCTGCCTCGGGCGCCCAAGGCGAGTGCCGCATGCCTGCGGACCGTGGTGTCCGCGTCCTCGAGCGCGGCGGTGAGGTGCGTGGTCGCCTCGTCGCCGGGTAGTTCGGCGAGGGCGAGTACCGCGCGCCGGCGGACCTCGGCGGCGGCGGAGTCCATTCCGGCCGCCACACTCGCCACCGCGTCGCCACCGGCTCGCGTGAGGGCCCATCGGAGAGCTCCGGCGACGTTCGGATCGGTTTCGGTGAAGACGGCCTCGGCCAGTAACTCGGCGGGCATCGAAACGTCCTCGGCCGGGCCCAGGACGGCCTGTTGCCGCCGGGCGGCGTTCTCCGAACCCAGCTGGTGCAGCAGCTCGACGGTGCGCAGGACGTCGTGCCAGCCGCCGGGTTCGGCGGCATCGACGGTGCGCAGCCGTTCGAGCAGCTCGCGCTGCTGCCGCAGGCGCTCCTCGGTCTTGCGGATGAGGCTGCCGACCAGCGCGGCGGGGGTGAAGCCGGGATCGTCGAGGGCGCGGCCGATTTCGCGCAACGACAGTCCCAGGGATCGCAGCCCCTCCACGTGGAAGATCCGCCGGATGTCTTCGGGGCGGTACTCCCGATAGCCGCCGACGGTGCGGCCCGTGGGGCGCACCAACCCGAGGGCGTCGTAGTGCCGGAGCATCCGGGCACTCACCCCCGAGCGGCGCGCCACCTCGCCGATCAGCACGTAGTCTTCTCCTCCCATTCGGGGCCGAGCGCGGCCACCCGTCGCGCCGCGTCGACGGCGAGGTCGAAGCCCGCCTCCGGGTCGTCCAGCAGCCGCTGTGTCGCTTTCGCATGGGCGCGCACGGTGGGCTCCCGGCTGGTCGTCGCCGCGCGCAGGACCGGCTCGACCACCTCGCCGAGCGCGACGAAGGCACGGCTCAGACTCAATTGTGTCTCCCGGTCGCCGCGGCCGAGTTGGGTGGCCAATTCCGTGGCCAGCACGCGCTTCTCGTCATCGGGAACCAGGATCACCGCCGCGCGCCACGCACTTCGAGCCACCTCGTCGTCGGCATCGCGCAGCAACGAGAGCGGTATCGCGGGCCACACCGTCCGGTCACCGATCTTGGACAGCGTGTGCAACGCCTGACTGCGAGCTTGCGCCCGTTCGCATCGCAGTTCCGCCCGGAGGGCGGGGACCGTGATCTCGGACGGGAGCCGGGTCAGCGCCCAGGTGAGCATGTCCCGCACGAAGAAGTCGGGCTCGACGGCGCACCGCTCGATGAGCGTGTCGACGAACTCGGGCTCCGGATGCGTACCGGCCGCCAGCGCCGCTTTCAACCGGGTGGACGACTCCTCGGCGGCCAGCGCGGCGAGCAGTCGGGTGTGTTGTGGGTTCCGGTGTGTCGTATTGATGGGTACCACCTCCGATGCCCAGTGAAGACCTTGCCACAGTGACAAGGTCAAGAGCTCGGTGACCCGGAGGTGGATTATCTTGGGTGATAACCAGCGTCCAATCCAGGGAGTCCGCCGTGAAAGCCGATCATCCATCGGGCTTTGTCATCGATGACATAACCGTTGGTTCGTTCGCGCACGGTTTCGGCCTGACCGCCGACGGAAGGCCCTACGCGTTCCGGACGGTCGGCCCGATCCTGACCCTGGAGATCTACCGCGCCGATCTGGACACCGCGGTGCCCGGGCCGGACGACGTGGTCGCGCGGGCCCGCGTCCGGGTCACCGACGTCGACTTGGACGACGAGCGAAGTGTGGTGGCGCTCGTGCGGGATATGATCCCGGACGCCGCGCCGGTCGAAGCCGCCGCGGACCGGGACGTCACGACCGTGCGTGCCCTGCTGGGGCGGATCGGTTCCGTCATCGATGGTATGTAGGGAATTGATGCTCTCCTCACGACTGACTGTCCTCGCGGCTGCCCTGCTGGTGGCCGGAACCGTTGCGGCCTGCGGCGGCGCCGAACCCGACGACGCTTCGGTGGCGGCGGCCCGGTCTTCGGCCAACGCCTCGCTGTCCGCCTCGGCGGCGACCTCCTCCTCGGTCGCCGCGAATCGCCCGCTGCCGACCGCGGCCGAGCTCGACGCGCAGATCAAACGCGCGCTCGACCCCGCGCTGCCCGACAGCGAGCGCACCGCACTGATCGAGGACGGCGACGCCTTCAAAGACGCCATCCCCGACATGTACAAAGCGCTGCAAGACAATCCGCGTGCTGTCTACGGGGTGACCGACCCGGTGTTCGACAACCGGGACGGTACCCTCACCGCCACCATGCGCCTGGACAAGGACGGCACCGGCACGGCGGTACGCACCACGATCGTGCATTTCGTGTGGCACGACGGCAAGTGGAAGATCTCGCGCACCGATCTGTGCGGCATCCTGCGTTCGGCCGACTACCGCACCCCGGCCTGCGGCTGAGATTCGATGCTGCATTCGGGGTCGCTGCGCTGGGGCAGGTTCGTCTTTCGGCATCGCTATCTCGTGCTCGCCGTCGCCTTGTTCGCCGTGCTGATTTCCGGGTTCTACGGTCGCGGCTTGGCCGATCGGATGACGCAGGAGGGCTGGTTCGACGAAACCAGTGAGTCCGTGGCGGCTTCCAAGATCGCCGACAGCACGTTCGGGCGGGACACCGACAGCGACCTGATCCTGCTCTACAGCGCGCCCGCCGGGACAACCGTCGACGATCCCGCCGTGCGCGGCCCGGTCACGGCCGCGCTGCGGGGGCTGCTGGAGCGGAACCCAGAGCACATCCAGAAGATCGACAGCTATTGGGACAGCCCGTTCGCAGCCAACGCCACCGACGCCTCGAAGACGCACGCTTTCGCCAGCGTCGGCTTACGCGGGGAAGGTACCGCGACCGTGGAGAACTACCAGGCGATCGTCGATCAGCTCGCGGCCGGGACGCCCGGTGGCGGGCCGGGCGGAACCACGGTGCAGCTGGCCGGGTTGCAGCCGATCCTGTCCGGGCTCAATACCGGTATGCAGGGTGACATCCAACGTGCCGAGATCATCGCGCTGCCGCTGGTGGCGATCCTGCTGTACTTCGTGTTCGGCGGTGTGGTGGGCGCGCTGCTGCCGGTGCTGATCGGCGGTATGACGATCCTGGGCACCGCGGGCATCATGCGCGGACTGACCGGTGTCATCGACGTCAACGTGTTCGCCAGCATCGTGATGACCTTGGTCAGCCTCGGGTTGGCCATCGACTACGGGCTGTTCACCGTCACCCGTTTCCGGGAGGAACTGGCCGCGGGGCAGACCGTGGAGGAGGCGACCGCGCGCACGGTCGCCACCGCCGGCCGCACCGTGCTGTTCTCGGCCGCGATCATCGCGGTCAGCCTGGCGGCGCTGTTCATCTTCCCGAACGGGGTGCTGCGCTCGGTGCCCTACGGCGGCATCAGTTCGGTGCTGCTGGCCGCGCTGCTGTCGGTGACCGCGCTGCCCGCGGCACTGGGTATCGCCGGGCGGCGCATCGACCTGTGGGGCTGGAAGCGGTTCTCCCGCACCAAAACCGAGGCTCAGATCGACGCCGGGTTCTTCTCCAGGCTGGCGAACTGGGCGATGCGGCGGCCGTGGGCGGTGACGGTGCCCATCGTGCTGGCGTTGCTGGCGCTGGCGATCCCGTTCCGCAATATCGAGTTCGGCGGGATCAGCGAGAAATACCTGTCCGAGGCCAATCCGGCGCGGGTGGCGCAGGAACGGTTCGACGAACTGTTCCCGAGTTTCCGTACCGAACCGCTGAAACTCGTTGTGGTGGGCGCGGATCCGCGACAGCTCAGCGATATCCGCTACGCGGCCAACCAGATTCCGGGCCTCACCGGCCGGTTCGAACCGAGTGCGGCGACCAAGGACGGCGTGAACGTGCTCAACGCCGGGCTCGCCGACAAACGGGACGCGGACGCGGTGATCGACAAGTTGCGCGCGTTGCCGGAACCGGACGGCGTGCGGGTGATGGTGGCCGGGGTGCCCGCGCTCGAGCGCGACAGCATCAACGGCCTGTTGCGGGGTCTGCCGTTGCTGGTGGCGATTCTGGCGCTGGCCGCGCTCGCGCTGATGTATGCCGCGTTCCGCTCGATCGTGCTGGCGCTCAAGGCCGTTGCGATGAGTGCGCTGAGTCTGGTCGCCACACTCGGCGTGCTGACCTGGATCTTCGTCGAGGGCCACGGCGCGGAATTGTTCAATTTCACGCCGGGGCCGCTGATGTTCGCGGTGCTGGCGCTCATCGTGACCGTGGTCTTCGGACTGTCCACCGACTACGAGGTGTTCCTGCTGTCGCGGGTGTCGGAGGCCCGCCAGTCCGGCGCCGACGCCCAGGAGGCGATCCGCTACGGCATCGCCCACACCGGCGGCGTGATCACTTCTGCCGCAGCGATTCTCATCGTGGTCACCGGTGCGTTCGGGTTCTCGGACCTGGTGCTGATGAAGTACATCGCCTATGGCATGATCGCCGCGCTGATCCTCGACGCCACGGTGATCCGCATGCTGCTGACCCCGGCGGTACTCAAGCTGATCTGGCGCTGAGGGAGCCGACCGTGCGAATTGTCAAGAGCGCCAATCTCTTACTGATGCTGCTACTCGAGCTCGGCGTCATCGCCGGGGCCGCCGCCTGGGGGTTCACCCTGGACGGATCGATGGTGCTGCGGGTCGTCGCCGGGGTGGTCGCGCCGCTGCTGTTCATCGCCATGTGGGCGCTGTTCGGCGCGGCGGGCAACGCGCGGTTCCGGCTGCGCGGGGCGTGGCGAATCATGTTGGAACTCATCTGGTTCGGCGGTGGCGCGGTCGCCTGGGGCGCGGCCGTCTCGACCGCGCTGGGGGTGCTGTTCTTCGCGCTGTGGGCGATCAACGCGCTGATCCGCTACCTCGGCCACGGAAGCCTCGTGGTCGAGATGCCGAAGCAACGCGCCGAGCGACAGTAGCTTCCCACCGGCCACGGCGCCCGCCGGCGTGCTCGATTCGCCGTTGGACCGCACGTCGCGCCGGACTCGGTATTCGCGCTTCGCGCGCCGTCAGCGGCGAACCGGCAAGACCAGTTGCGCGCCGGTCACCGGATGGTCGAGTACTTCCACCGGATGCTGGTAGACGCGGGTGAGCAGGTCGGTGGTGAGCACCTGGCGCGGCGGGCCGTCCGCGGCGATCCCGCCGGATTCGAGGACGGCGACGCGATCGGCGTAGGCCGCGGCCGACGCCAGATCGTGCAGGACGACGACCACGGCGGCGCCGGCGGCGGCACGGTCGGCGGCCAGCCGCAGCACGGCTTCCTGATGGCCCAGGTCGAGGGCGGCGGTGGGTTCGTCGAGCAGCAGGGTCGGGGTGTCCTGGGCCAGGACGCGGGCCAGCGCGACGCGGGCGCGTTCGCCGCCGGACAAAGTCGGAAAGGCTCGCCCCACAAGGTGTTCCACATCGGCGGCGGCCAGCGCGGCGGCGATCAGTGTGTCGTCATCCTCGCGTCGTTCGGTGCGCACCCAGGGCGCTCGGCCCATCGCGACGACCTCGTGAACGGTGAACGGGAACCCGACGGTGTGGGTCTGCGGCAGCACCGCCCGGCGGCGCGCCATATCCAGCGGTGTCCAGTGGCTCAGGGAGCGGCCGTCGAGTTCGACTGTGCCCTCGCTCGGATCGAGCTCGCCGGCCAGCGCGGCCAGCAAGGTGGACTTACCCGCCCCGTTCGGCCCCACCAGCGCGACCACCTCACCGGCGGCGACCTCGAAATCCACCGCCTCGAGCACCCGCCGGGCCGCACCGCGATCCACACTCAGCCCGGCCGCGCGCAAAGTCACTGTGCCGCGGTCCGGTCGCACGGGCAATTCATGTGTTCGCGCGAACACCGCGTCCAATCCGCGCACCGGTGGCCGCCGCCCGCTCATCCCCAGCCTCCCGCGCGGGCGCGGGTCCGGCGCAGCAGCCAGAAGAAGAACGGACCGCCGATCAGTGAGGTGAGCATGCCCAGCGGCAGGTCGGCGTTGTCGACCAGCGAACGGGCACCGACGTCGGAGGCGAGCAGCACCACCGCGCCCAGAATGGCGCTGAGCGGGATCAGCACCCGATGCGCCGGGCCGACCAGCATCCGCACCAGATGCGGCACGATCAGGCCCACGAACAGGATGATCCCGGAGAACGCGACACCCGCGGTGGCGAGCACGGCGACGATGACAATGACGTTGCGGCGCAAGCGCTCCACGTCGACGCCGAGGTGCCGTGCGGCGGACTCACCGAGCGCGAGCAGATCCAATCGGGCGGCGACGAGGATCGCCGCCACCACGCCGAAGCCGGTGAGCGGCGCGACCACGCGCACCGCGTCCCAGGTCGCGCCGTTGAGACTGCCCAACTGCCAGAACACGATCTGATCGCGGGCGGCGGGGGTGGCGATGAACAACAGGAACGCGATCAACCCGCCCGCGAAGGCGTTGATCGCGACACCGGTGAGCACCAGCGTCACCACCTCGGTGCGCCCGTTGGAACGGGACAGCAGATACACCATCAGCGTGGTGATCAAACCGCCGACGAACGCCGCCGCGGCAATCGACCAGGCCGCGACGAACGCGCCGCCGATCACGATCACCGCGCCCGCGCCGACCGCCGCACCGGCCGAGACCCCGATCACTCCCGGCTCGGCCAGCGGGTTGGCGAAGACGCCCTGCAGCAGCGCACCGGCCGTGGCCAGCGCCGCACCGACGAGCATCGCCAGAATGACGCGCGGGAAACGCACCTCCCACAGCGTCACCTCACCGGCGGGGTGCGCGGGCATCGACCCCCAATCCAGACCGAGGCGATGCGCGACACTGCCCGCGACTTCGGCGGGCGTGGTCGGCACCTGCCCGACCGCCGCCGAGAGCAGCGCGAGCACGATCAGCGCGGCGATCGCGAGGACGAACACCAGCATCGTCCGGGAACGACCGCGGGACTTCGGCGGTTTCGTGCCGACCCGGTCCGGGTCAGCCGAGCTGCGGAGGTCGGCAGGTCCGACCGGGAGGTGTTCGCCGGAATCCGATCCGGCGCGTGTCGCCCCGGCCGCCGAATCATCCGGTGTGCCTAGCCGTCCGATCATGCGTGCGCGGGATCGTAGACAGCCTTGCTGAGCGCGGCGACCACCCGGCCGGTGTTGGGGCCGAAACTGAGCAGCACGCCGTCCGACATCTCGACGACCCGCTTGTTTCGGCCCGCCGGGGTCTGGGCGATGCCGGGGATCTTCAGCATCCCGTCGAGGCCGCCGATGGATTTCAGGCCGTCGGTCATCACCAGCAGTACGTCGGGGGCGGCGCTGATCATGGCCTCGCTGGTGATCGTGGTGAACGGCTCCTTCAGCCCGGCCACGGTCCCGGCGTCGCGCGCGCCGAGCGCCGCGATCAACGCGTCCGCGCCGGAGCCCGGTCCGGCCAGCATGGTGATGGCCGAACTGCGCAGGTACAGGAACGCGATGTTCAGCGGCTTGTCGGATTTCGGCACGGCGGCCTCGGCGGCGGCGATCTCGTCCCGCGTGCGCTGGGCCAGCGCCCGACCCCGGTCGGGGACACCGAGCGCCTGGGCGACCGCCTCGATCTGCGGTACGACGGCGGCCATGCTGCGCTGCGGGTCGAAGTAGACGACGGTGACTCCGGCCGCGCGCAGCTGCTCCCGCACGGCGGGCGCGGCGCTGGTGGAATCGGTGAGGAACACCGTGGGGCGCAGCGCCAGAATGGATTCCACGTTCAGGGTGCCGTTGCCGCCGGTGACGATCGGCAGGCTCTCGACCGCGGGGAACACGCCGGATGTGCTGCGCCCCACCAGGTTCGCGCCCAGGCCGAGCGCGTAGACGGTTTGCAGCAGGGTGCCGTAGCGGTCCGCGGCGATGATCCGGTCCGCGGAGTTCACCGTGACCTCGGTGCCGTCGAAGGAGCGCACCGTCACCGGCAGGGCCGGGGTGGGCGGCGGTCCGATCGGCTCCGGGGTGTTGTCGGTGAGTTGGGCGGTGGACAGCCCCTGCTGCCCGGTCGTCGCGCCGCTGTCGGTGCCGCAGGCGGCCGTCCCGGCGACCAGGAGCAGCGCGAGCACGGCGAGCAGGGCGCGAATGCCAACGGATCGACTCATGTAGGCAAGCCTAAGCCCACGGCGGCCAACGCTCACTCGGTGCGTGCGCTGACGTCGTCGATGGCGGCGCCGATAGCGCGCGGCAACTCCAGGGTTTCGGCCGCCATCACCCCGGTCAGCTGTCCGATATCGCGGGCGCCGACGATCAGGGACGCGATGCCGGGACGGTCCCGGATCCAGGCCAGTGCCACCGCGAGCGGCGAGGTGCCCAGACCGTCCGCGGCGGTCACCAGCGCGTCGACGACGCGGGTGGCGCGGTCGTCGAGCCGGTTGCTGATCTCGGCGGCCGTCGCCTCGTCCGCGCCGCGCGAATCGGCGGGGACGCCGTCGCGGTACTTGCCGGTGAGGATGCCGCCCGCGAGCGGCGCCGAGGCGATCACGCCCAGGCCGTGGTGCTGCGCGGCGGGCACCACATCGGCTTCCGCGCCGCGCGCCAGCAGCGAGTACGGGGTCTGCGCCACGCACACCGGCGCGATCGCGGCGAGACTGGCCAGCTGCCAGGCGTTGAAGCCACGCACCCCGCCGTAGCGAACCTTGCCCGAGCGCACCGCGTAGTCGAGGGTCGCGGCGACCTCGTCCAACGGCGTGGACGGGTCCCAGGCCCCGATGTTCCAGATGTCGAGGTAGTCGGTGCCCAACTCCAGCAGGGTCCGGTCGAGCTGGCGCAGCAGTGTGCGACGTGAGGCATCGATGGTGGGCCGCAACGCTTCCGGCACGGGCTGCAACGGCTCGGGGGTCGGCAGCTCGGGGTCGGCGTGCGGGGGATCGACCGCGGGGATGACACCCGCGCAGCCGCTGATCACCAGATCGTCGCGGGAAACCAGGTCGCCCAGCAATTGCGCGAGGATGCGCTGGGCCGCACCGCCGTTGTAGGCGGGGGAGGTGTCGACCAGGGTGCCGCCCGCCTCGGCGAACGCGACCAGTTGCACGGCCGCGGCCTCGGCATCGGTGTGCGCACCCCAGGTGTGGGTGGCCAAGCCGATTCGGGACACCCGTAGGCCGCTGCGGCCGACCGTCCGCTGTTCCATCACCACGTCCACGCATTCGTCACGGCGCCAAGCCTAAACGGCGGAACCGGTGCGAGTCCGTCGACAGGCGCGCGCCGGGTTCACCGTTTCGAGCGAGCCGCGCGCGGCCGCCGGCGAGCGCGGACCGAACCGGCCGGGCGGTCGCGGCGCGCCCGGAGCCTGTACTGTCGCTGCGAGATTGCGGCGGTACGCGCCCCTGGTGACCCGCCGCACACCAATTGCCTACTGAGAACGGGCAATTCAGGCGGTAGTGACAGGAGGACGTGCGCGTGGGTGAGTCGATGACCTGGGTACAGGCATTAGTACTCGGTCTGGTTCAGGGACTCACAGAATTCCTGCCGATCTCCTCCTCGGCACATCTGCGGATCGTGTCGGCGGTGTTCTGGAACAAGGACGCCGGTGCGTCGTTCACCGCGGTCACCCAGCTGGGTACCGAGGCGGCGGTGCTGGTGTATTTCGCCAAGGACATCTGGCGGATCGTGCACGTGTGGTTCCGGGTGAACTTGCAGAAGCTCACCCAGCGCGGGCGTGAGCGGGTGCCGATCACCGATCAGGTGACGACCAAACTGCCCGTGATGACCGCTGATCGGATGGCCGAGCAGCAGGCGCGGGCACAAGAGGATCTGGACTACCGGATCGGCTGGTACGTGATCATCGCCACCATCCCGATCGGCGTCCTCGGATTTCTGTTCAAAGACGAGATCCGCACCGGCGCACGAAATCTGTGGCTGGTCTCGTTCATGCTGATCGCGTTCGCGCTGGTGATCGCCGCCGGTGAGCACTACGGCCGCAAGGTCCGCCCGATCGAACAACTCACCACCCGCGACGGACTCGTCATGGGTCTGGCGCAGTGCCTGGCGCTGGTGCCGGGAGTCTCCCGGTCCGGCGCCACCTCCACCGCGGGGCTGTTCCTGGGGCTGGAACGGGAAGCGGCGGTGCGGTTCTCGTTCCTGCTCGCGATTCCCGCGGTCACCGCCTCGGGCCTGTTCAGCCTGCCGGACGCGTTCGCGCCCGCCGGCGAGGGTCTCAATGCCAGTGGCCCGCAGCTGCTGGTCGCCACGATCGTGGCGTTCGTCGTCGGTTACGCCTCGGTGGCGTGGCTGCTGAAGTTCGTCGGCAAACACTCGCTGAACTGGTTCGTCGGCTACCGGATCGTGCTCGGTCTGGTCGTGATGGCGCTGCTGGCGACCGGGGTGGTCCAGGCGACATGAGTAAGGTGACGCCATGACGGTGATCCTGTTGCGGCACGGCCAATCCACCTCCAACACCGCCCGCACCCTGGCCGGCCGCAGCGCCGGAGTCGACTTGACCGAGCGTGGCGCCGATCAGGCCCACGGCCTCGTCGACCGGCTCGCCGCGCTGCCGATCGCGCATATCGTGTCCTCGCCGCTGTTGCGCTGTCAGCGAACAATTTCGCCGCTGGCGGCGAAACTCGGCCTGGAACCGGAATTCGACGAGCGGTTGCTGGAGGTCGACTACGGCGACTGGACGGGCAGAGCGCTGGCCGATCTCGTCACCGAACCACTGTGGAAAGTGGTGCAGCGGCACGCCTCGGGCGCGGTGTTCCCGGGCGGGGAGGGCCTGGCCCAAGTGCAGGCCCGCGCGGTCGCCGCGATGCGCGAACACGACCGGTCGCTGGCCGAGAAAAACGGCTCTGACGTGCTGTGGGTGGCCTGCACCCACGGCGATGTCATCAAGTCGATTCTGGCCGACGCGTTCGGTATCCATCTCGACGGCTTTCAGCGGATCGTGGTGGAACCGGCCTCGCTGAGCGTCATCCGGTACACCCCGACCGCCCCGTACGTCTGGCGGCTCAACGACACCGGAGCCGACCTGTCGGGGTTGGTACCGGCCGGTGCCCTGGACAAGGGCCCGGTTCCCGGCGGCGAGCCAGGGAATACCCCGGGTGCGGATAATGGGAATGCGGAGCGCCGAGATTCCTTGTAAACGAGTAGGCGGCGCACGTGCCGCGGATGGTCGATCAGGGTTATGTAGCAGGAGGTGCAGGTGGCACGAGCAATCCATGTATTTCGCACCCCCGATCGGTTTGTCGCCGGGACCGTCGGTGAGCCCGGCGATCGGGCGTTCTACCTGCAGGCCGTCCAGGAACCCCGGGTAGTCAGCGTGCTGCTGGAAAAGCAGCAGGTCAAGGTGCTCGCCGATCGGATGGGGCTGTTGCTGGACGAGGTCGCGCGCCGTTTCGGCGCACCCGTCCCGCCGCAGGCAGACGACGTCGCCGACGTGGCGCCGCTGGTCACCCCGATCGACGCCGAATTCCGGGTCGGCACCATGGGATTGGGCTGGGACTCCGACGCCAACGCGGTCGTGGTGGAGTTGCTCGCGATCACCGAGACCGAGGTCGACGAATCGGTGGTGCTCGACGACACCGAGGAGGGGCCCGACGCGGTGCGGGTTTTCCTGACGCCGGTTCAGGCCCGGGAATTCGCGCTGCGCTCCACCCGGGTGATCGCGGCGGGCCGTCCGCCGTGCCCGCTGTGCGGGGAGCCGCTGTCCCCGCGCGGGCACATGTGCGTGCGGACCAACGGCTACAAGCGCAGCGAGACCTTCGGCCCGGCCGAGCTAGAGG
Source organism: Nocardia goodfellowii (assembly GCF_017875645.1). Lineage (NCBI taxonomy): Bacteria > Bacillati > Actinomycetota > Actinomycetes > Mycobacteriales > Nocardiaceae > Nocardia > Nocardia goodfellowii. The sequence goes on from NZ_JAGGMR010000001.1 coordinate 5,184,570, forward strand.
AGTGAGTTGACCGGCACACAGGGGGCCAGCACGGCTGACGACGGGTTCGCTACCGGGGAATTGAGCGTCATCGGGCGGATCAGCACCGCCTCCAATGTGACGCTGGTCTGCGATGTGCTCGGCGGCGAGCGGGCGGTCCGCGTGGTCTACAAGCCGGTGCGCGGCGAACGCCCGCTGTGGGATTTCCCGGAGGGCACCCTGGCCGGGCGCGAAGTCGCCTCCTATCTGATCTCCGACGCGCTCGGCTGGGGCGTCATCCCGGAAACCATCCTGCGCGAGGGCCCGTACGGTCCGGGCATGGTGCAGCGCTGGGTGGACTCGGTCGACAACCACACCGACCGCGGTGACCGCCTGGACCTGGTCGACCTGTGCCCGGCGGGCGCGGTCCCGGACGGATTCTGCGAAGTGCTGCGCGCCGAGGACGATCTCGGCAACGAAGTCTCCCTGATCCACGCCGACGACCCCCGCCTGCAGCGGATGGCGGTGCTGGACGTACTGCTCAACAATGCCGACCGCAAGGGCGGGCACGCCCTGGAGGGCACCGACGGCCACATCTACGGTGTCGACCACGGCATCTGTCTGCATGCCGAACACAAACTGCGCACCGTGCTGTGGGGCTGGGCCGGCCGCCCCATCGAGGACGAATTACTCACCGACATCGAAGGATTCGTCAAGGCACTGCCCGGCGAGGTCGCCGACCGGCTCGCGCCGCACATCACCGGCGAGGAGATCGAGGCCCTCGGACACCGCGCGAAGGAACTACTGGCGCAGCCGGTGATGCCGGTCCCGCGCACCTCCCGGCCCATACCCTGGCCCGCGTTCTGATCGGCCTCAGGTAAGCAGCGGGCGGACCTGTTCGCCGACGAAGCGGACGAAGCCGACCAGGTCGGGGTCGTCGACGGCGGGTTCGAGGATGACGGTGTCCGCGCCGGCGTCGGCCCAGCGCCGGACCGCGTCGGCGATCGCGTGCGCGTCACCCGCCACGCCCGCCTCGGCCGGGTGCACCGATTGCGCCGAACTGTTGGCGCGCTGAGTGGCGGCGAGCCGCTTCGTGGCGTCGGGACCGGTGACCGTGAGCAGGTTCGCGATGATTCGGGGTGGGCCGATCCGGCCCGCCTTCTCCCGGCCCTCGGCCACGAGTTTCCGGGCGGCGCGCAGCTGTTCGGGGCTGGTGCGGGCGGTGAGAATGGTGGCGTCGGCGATCTCGCCGGACAGCCGCAGCGTCTTGGGACCGGTCGCGGCGGCCACCAGTTGCGGGACGGTCGCGGGCGGCCACTCCAGCGCGACCCGGTCGAGATGCACGTATCGCCCGGCGGCGGTGACCTTTTCGCCGCCGAGCAGGGCGCGCAGTGCGGTCAGCTGCTCACGGAACAGCGTCAACGGCGACTCGACGCGGGCACCGACCTGGCCCATCCATTCCTGGACGCCGTGCCCGAATCCGGGTGTCACGCGTCCGGGATACAAACGAGCCAGCGCGGCGACCTCCATGGCGGTCAACGCCACATTGCGCAACGGCACCGGCATCACTCCGATCCCGACGCGCAGCCGCTCGGTCCGGGCCAAGATGGTGGCCGCGCTGACGGCGCTGCCGCTGAAGAAGCAGTCCTCCCACACCCACAGCTCGTCCAGGCCGCTGTCCTCGGCGGCGGCGGCCATCTCGGCGAGTCGCTCGGGCGGGACCTGAGGCAAACACACAGCACCTAGAACAGTCACCGGCCCAACGTATCCCGGCACCGGAGGTTCGCGCATGATCTTTACCGACCCTGTACACGCACAGGATCTCCACACTTGCCGCAACCGGCGTGCACATGCGATGGATAGGGTTCGCTCATGGAATCGAAGGGGACGGCAGCCGGCGGGGTGGCCCGAGGTAACGGGCACACAGCGCGCCGGATTCTGGTCGTCGACGACGAGGTGACCATCGCCGAGTCGGTCGCGGCCCGGCTGCGCGCGGAAGGCTTCACCGTCGAGATGGCGCACGACGGCCCGGCGGCGGTGGCCGCGGTCGAGGCGCGGGAACCGGATCTGGTCGTGCTCGACGTGATGCTGCCCGGCTTCGACGGCCTCGAGGTCTGCCGCCGCATTCAAGCGGGTCGCTCGCTGCCGGTGCTCATGCTCACCGCCCGCACCGACGAAACCGATCAGCTCATCGGCCTCGGGGTGGGCGCCGACGACTATCTGACCAAGCCGTTCTCCTTGCGCGTGCTCGCCGCACGTGTGCACGCGCTGCTCCGCCGCATGGAACGCACCGCCGACCGTGACGGCTCGGCCATTGTGGTCGGTGACCTGCGGATCGACCTCGATCAGCGCCGGGTCTGGCGCGGTGACCTCGAAGCCCAGCTCACCCCACTGGAATTCGAGCTGCTCGCCCGCCTGGCCCGCCGCCCGCGCGTCGTGCTCGCCCGGGAACGACTGCTCGAGGAGGTGTGGGATTGGGCCGACGCCGCGGGCACCCGCGCGGTCGACAGTCATATCAAGGCGCTGCGCCGCAAACTCGGCGCCGACCTGATCCGCACGGTGCACGGTGTGGGCTACGCGCTGGAAGCGCGGTGACCCTTCGCGCGCGCCTCGGGCGGATCTCGGATCGGGTGGCCGAGGTGCTGCCGCGTCCGCTGGATCCGGTGCGCTCGATCAAGCTGAAACTGGCCATCCTGATGCTGGTTTCGGGTGGGGTGGCGTTCGGGTTCTTCCGTTTCCGCATCGGCTGGTTGCCGCCGCGCACCACCGTCGCGGCGTTCGTCATCGCCTTGATCACCTCCCAATTCCTCGCGCACGGCATCACTCGGCCGCTACGAGAGATGACCGCGGCGGCCAAACGCATGGCGCACGGCGACTACAGCCGGCGGGTGCGCGCGAGTTCCCGCGACGAGGTCGGGCAGCTCGCGGCCGCGTTCAATCAGATGGCCGCCGATCTGGCCGCCGCCGACCAGCAGCGCCGCGACCTCATCGCCAATGTCTCGCACGAACTGCGCACGCCCATCACCGCTTTGAACGCGGTGCTGGAGAATCTGGTCGACGGTGTCTCCGAACCGGATCCGGCGACCTTGCGCACGGCGCTGGCCCAGACCGAACGCCTCGGCCTGCTGGTCTCGGAATTGCTGGACCTCTCCAGCATCGAGGCGGGCGCGTTCCCACTGGACCGCGAAGAGCTCGCCCTCGCACCGCTTTTGGACGACGTGGTCGCCGAGGCCGAGGTGATGACCGCCGCGCTCGGCCGCGGCGTCACGTTTCGTACCGTGCTATCCAGCACGGTCTGCATACATGCAGACCGTGCACGTTTGCATCAGGTGCTACTCAATCTCCTCGACAACGCCGCCCGGCACGGCCCCGCGGGTGGTGAGGTCCGGGTACACGCCCGCGTCGAATCCGGTTCGGTCGTGATCGACGTGGACGACGACGGACCGGGCATCCCGAGCGCCGAACGTGCCCGCGTCTTCGACCGTTTCACCCGCGGCGGCCGCACCGACGGTGGCGGCACCGGTCTCGGTCTGGCGATCGCCCGCTGGATCATCGAACTGCACGACGGCACGATCGCGGTGGCCGACCCGGGCTCCCGGATCCGGATCACGCTGCCCGCGCCCTGAATCAGCGGAATCCGGATCACGCTGCCTAAACCGGAGTTACGGAATCAGCGCCAGCTGCCGGGACTGCGCCACCAGCGCGCCGGTGCTGTCCCAGATGTCGAAGTCCTCTTCGTGGAAGCCGTCGATCAGATAGTTGGTGCGCACCCGGCAGCGCAGCCAGCCGGGCGCGGGCCGCCGGCGAATGTGCACGGTCAGTTCGACGGTCGAGGATCCCGGCACGCCCAGGTCCATCACGACCGGAGCCGCGGCATCCACAAGTAGCGCCAGAGCGACCGGATCGGCGTCGCGCCCATCGGTGAACCGGCACCAGAAGTCGGCCGCACTGGTACCGCCCGGCGCGCCTCTCCAGAATCCCGGCACCTCCGGCATCCGGAACTCGACCCGTTCGGCGATGGTCGCGTCGCCGACCGCCCCCAATCCCGCCAGCGGATCGACGCACGCCGCGGGCGGCGGCAGCACCGGCGCGTCCGCGCGCTCCGCGGTCTTCCCGTCGGCCTGCGCCAGATCGGTGAATGTCGCCAGTACCCGGATGATCTCGCGATCGTCGCGCGTCAGCACCGCCTCGCCGGTCGCGGTGCGCCGCCCGATCCGCGCCACCTCGGTCCGGATCCGCGCGGGGCCGAGCACTCCCGGGCGCAGGTAATGCGCCGACGCCGACAGCAGATCCGGCTGCGGGATCTCCTGCCGCAGCGCCTGCAAACAGGTGGCCAGCATGTATCCGCCATTGGCAGTGCCGCCGAAGGTGGTCCACCGCTCGGACAGCTCCAGCGCGAATTCGTGCTCGCCGACGCGAGTACTGGCCGTATCGGTGTCGAAGGCAGAGGGCGTAGTCGTGGTCATCCGCACAAGATCCTTTCGCTCGCTCGAGATCTTTCCCGGCCCGCAGTCCGTTGTCGATTACTCCGGAGGTAATCATCGAGAGATCGGGGAGGCCCGCCTCCCTCGCGCTCGGGTCGCGGACGATCAGGTCCACTCATGCCGGTGCGCGGCGAGAAGATCGTCGACGATGCGCGCGCAATCTCGCGGAGTCGATTCGCGCGAGCCGAGGAGCCTGGCGAAGACCAGTGGACCGACCAGTTGCGACAGCACGAAGAAGGTATCGAATTCGCCCAGTTGCCGGCGGGCCTCCGGCGTATCGAGCACTCGGTCGAACGGCAGCCGGTACTGGTCGATGATGCGCTGGCGCAGCGCGCTGATGGCCGGGTTGTCGGCGGGGCGATCCGCGCTGGTCGCCAGCCACGCCAACGTCAAAACCTGAAGCGGCACATCGTATATCAACTCGGCCTGCCGCTCGAGCAACGCGATCAGGCGTTCCCGCAGCGGGCCTTCGGGTGGTGTGTCGGGCACCGGCGGCAGTAACCGCTCGAGGGTCGCGACGCGCAAATGCATCGCGTTGTCGAAATGCCGGTACAGCGTGGTTTTGGCGACCTTCGACAACGCGACGACGCGCTCGACGGTCACCGCCTCCCAGCCGCCGTCCCGCAGCAGGGCAGCGGCGGCATCGAGCAGCCGGGCTCGCGAGCGGGTCCGGCGCGGGTCGACCTCGACATCGGCGGATTCGCTCATTTCACGCCGCGCCGTTCACCACGGCGGGGTCTCGAGGAGAACGCTGATCAGCCCCGATTCCTGGCTCTGCGTGGCGACTATGTCGCGTGCCAGGTATTTGACGGGTCCTGGTTCCAGCAGTGCGTCGGCGACTCGGGCCATGGCGACCGCGCCCTGATGGTGGCGTTGCATCAGGTGGAGAAACAGAGACTCCGCCTGCCCGGCGCGGGCGGCGGCCAGCGCATCGAGTTCGGCGCGAGTCACGTTGCCCGGCATATGTTCCGGCGCGCCGGGAGTGGCGTTGTGATGGGAAGTGGCGGTGGACATCCACCGCATCGGCCGCGGGTTGGTGGCGGTGCTGGAGGCCAGTTGCAACCAGCCGAGCATGGTGCCGATTTCGGTGCGCTGGGTGCGGTCGATCTGCACGGCGAGTTGGGCGACGGCCGGGTGCACGCCCGGGTCGAGACTCGCGACCATGAGTAGCGCCTGCTGGTGATGGGCGACCATATCCTGGACGAACCCGATTTCGGTGCTGGTGAGGATATCGGCCGAGGTGCGCGCATCGGCGACGATGAGCGGGCGAGCGGCGGCGCCGATCACCAGGAGCAGGAGGCCGAGTGCGGCGAGCGCGCTCGCGGGAATCAGATTGCGCCGCATCACTATCCGATGGTCGTTTCCTGATCCGGCGGTGGCGTGTAGACGCTGGGATCGAGTCGGAGCGTTTGAAAGGTGTTGTCCGAGCAGGCGACCCAGAGCTGGTCGCCATGCCAGCTGGGCGGGGAGAAACACAGATCCGCCGACATGTCACCGATCAGACGGTCACCGCGCGGGCCGAGAGCCGTCTGCGGGTCGAACACACCGGCGCGCAGCGCTTGGATGAGGGCGCCGGAGCCGAGTACCGGTACGCCCGCGACCGAGAACAGCGACTGGGGTGAATTCGCGCCCGGCGGCCGCCCGGTCCGCGCCGGCGGGTTGTAGTAAGCGATTTCGCGTACCGAGTGCGGGTCGCGCACGTCGAAAACCCGGATGCCGGAGGCCAGCCAGGCGCACGCCAGTGCGGTCGGATTCACCGGGCGGTCGGCCGCACAGTAGTGCGCGTCGTAGGAGAAGATCGACCCGCCCATACTCGAAGCGAGCGCCGCGTCCTGATTGGCGGCCAGGTTGATCGCCAGTTTGATCGAGCCGACCAGGCGCGGCCGCGCGGCATCGGCCACGTCGAGAATCTTCACCCCGCCCGAACCCGCCTCGTCCACCGCGAACAGATACGGGACGCCGTCGTAGGTAACCGGCACCGTGTGCTGGGTGGCCCAGCCGTCGACCCACTTCGTCTGCGACAGAATCGGCAGGCGCGGGTCGGGATCGCGGCGTTGGACGGCGCTGCTGTCGAGCACCGTCAACCCGCCGGTGTTGTCGGCGAGAAACAGCCGGTTTCCGTCGGCGCTCACTCCCATGCCGTGAAGGGAGATTCCCGGCATGCCCTGCCAGAGGACGCGCGGATGCGCGGGGTCGGCGAGGTCGACCGCGCTCACGATGCCGGGGACGGTGCCCGAGGACCAGTACGTCAGCCCATCGGGGGAGAAACCGCCCTCGTGCGCGGTGACGTTCAGCGGCTTCGTGAGATCCGACCCGGTTCCGGGGTTGAGCAGCCGGGGATGGGCGCAGTCGGAGATGTCGTATACCGAGAGCAGCCCGGCACCCGCGAGCACCGGTGCGCCCGCGCCCACCAGAAGTTTGCGTCCGGCGTGCACTTTCAACGTCTCCCACGTGCCCGCCACCATCGCGGGCTCGGTCAATGTCGCCGACAACACCGGATTCGCGGGGTCGGCGACGTCGAGCACCTGCACACCGGGGCTCGGCCCGGTCAGACTGCCCGGGAAGAAGCTGCCGATGTAGGCGCAATGCTCGAACGCCGCCGACACGAGACCACCGCCGTCACCGTCGAATCGACCGATCAGCGACATGTTGCAGTGATAGCCGAGCGTGCTGCGCCCGCCGTCGCGGTCGGCGGCGGGCACGTCACCTTGCAGGCCGGATTCGGGGGCGGAACCCGGGCCGCACCGCGCTGCCGCCGCCGCGGTATCGGCGATCGAATCCAACTGCCAGATCGAGGTATCGGTCGGTTGTGCGGCCCCGACCGCGCCGGGAAGCAGGATCGCCACGGCGAGCGCAGCGGCCGTCCTGCGGGCCCGCCGTCGGCTACCGGCTGGATGCGGCCGCATCAGATCAGCGAGCCGATATCCCGGGCCACGATCTGGTCGAGTGCTCGTTCGGCGACCGCGGCGATAGTCATCGACGGGTTGCAGGCCGCGGTATTGCCGGGCATCAACGCGCCGTCGAGCACATAGAGGCCGCGCTGGCCGTGGACGCGGCCCTCCAGGTCGCAGACCGGACCCATGCTGGCCCCGCCCAGCGGGTGCCAGGTGGAAGGGAACAGTGCGTTGGTGTCGATCAGCATGCCGTCGGGTCCGGCGATCCGGTGCACCGCCGGGCCGATCTGGTTGGTCTGGATGCGGCTGTCGCCGTCGGCGGGCCAGTGCAGAATCGCGTCGTCGCGTCCGGAGTCGTAGGCGAAGGCCCCACGGCTGTCGCTGACGCCGAACCCGACCATCATCGTGCTGCGCGGATCCAGGGACAGCGGCGGGATCGAGGCTTGGATCACGGTGTGCGCGGTACTCGGATCGTTCCAGTTCAGGCTGCCGAAGACGACCGGGCCCCCTTGCGGCGCACCGAATTCCGCGGACGGATCGGTCCAGACGTAGATCCGGTCGGCGTTGGAGCCCCAGTTCTGGCCGAGACTGTCGGGCAGATCGGGGATGAGGCCCTTACCGCCCGCCCGCATCAGCAGCCGGGTGGTGTTCAGGCTTCCGGCCGCCATGATCAGCGCGCCCGTGGTGAGGATCTTGTGCTCGAGCACGGTGCCGGTGGTGTCGAGTCGTTGCACGTGGACTTTCCAGCGACCGTCGGCCGCGCGCTCGACATCGGTTACCTCGTGCAGGGTTTCGACCTTTGCCAGACCGGTGGCCTCGGCGGCGGCGATATAGGTGACGTCGACCGAGTGTTTGCCGCCGTTGTTGACGCCCATGGCCCCGTCACCGTTGGTGTAGGACGGCCGCATTTCGCCGCGCAACTCGGCCAGAGCGAAATTCCAGTCGATGGGCATCGGAATCTTCGACAGCGGCATCCCCGCGTTGCGTACGCGGTCAGCGAATACCCTTGCGGCGCGGTAATTCTCGGAAGCGATCAGCTCATCGGGCGCTTCGGCCAGGCCGAGCATCCGCGCGACCCTCGGATAGTGCACCCGGTTCATCAGTGCCCAATCCAGCTCCTGCGGGAAATGGGTGTTGAACACCGCTTCGCTGGGCTGCAACGACATCCCTTGGTAGACCAGGGAACCGCCGCCGACACCGGCCGCGCACAACGCGGTCATATTCTGCCCCGGTATCGCCTCCACCAGACCGGTGTAGGGCTCGAACACCAGCGGCCGGCCGAAGACATTCGGGCTGGACCGGTACCACAGGAACCGCTTGTCCGGTGCCAGAGCGCGCGGAAACGTCGCGGAGTTCGGTCCGGTGGGCCAGCGCAGTCCCCGTTCGAGCACGGTCACGGGCACGCCCGCCTGGGTCAGCCGTAAAGCGCTGACGCCACCGCCGAAACCGGACCCGACGATCACTACCCGGTGTTCCTCGTGGGTCAGCGGAATGTTGTGCACCTGCGCGGCGGCGTGCGGCACGGCCACCGAGCCGGTGGCCATCGCGGCGGCGCCGGTCGCGGCGATACCGGTCAGCAGTGACCGGCGTGAAATCGCTGTCATAGCAGAAACTTTCGTTTGTATTCAGTGGTCGATGCCGAGGCCTGATCTCGATCCGGGCCAGTTCTGGGCACGACGAGGCGAGAGCCGTTCAGCGCGGCTCCAGAGGCGGTTGCTCAGCGCCGATCCGTCATCGGCGCGGGCTGATTCAGTCGAAGGTGCAGCCGGTGACCGGCTTGTCGGCGAGGCGGTCGAGCAGGTAGCTGATCGCGTTGTCCGGACCGAATCCGTCGATCATCTCGGGTCCGAAGTGATTGGGAATGGTCGCGCCGGGAAAGATCGGCGGCAGATTGTTGGTGCGGAAGGTGACCGTGGCGCCCTTCGCGCACCATTCCTCGGCGAGCCGGCGGGCCTGGTTGTAGGGGACCGTGTCGTCGTTGAGGCCGCTGGTGATCAGTACCGGTGCGGTGGGCGCGGTGCCGCCCGCGCGGAGTTCGGCGAGGGCGGGAGCGGCCTCGGGTATGGCGTGCAGATGCTCGATGAGCGGGCGGCCGTCGTTGGTGAGTGAGCTGGTTTTCATGAATGGCTGCCGCACGATGACATCGCCGATGCATTCACCGCTGAGGGTCTCGAGCAATTCCCGCCCGGCGGGACTGGTGACGCGGTCGATGGCGGCGTGCAGCGCGGGGTAGCGCGCGAGCAGGCCGTTGATCGCGAATCCGATCGCGCCGCCGATCAGCGCGCCGTCGATCCGTTCGAGGACCGCCGTCAGATCGGCGACGGGTCCACCGGCCCAGGTGCCTTTGAGGTTCAGTTCGGGCGCGTACTCGCGCAGCAGTTCCGCCGCGCCCGCGGTGGCGCCGCCGCCCTGGGAATAGCCCCAGAAGACGACCGGTGTTTCGGGTCCGACTCCGCCGAGATTGTTGGCGGCGCGGGCGCCGTCGAGGATCGCGTGCGCGCCTTCGATGCGGTTGGCGAAGGTGTGGATTCCGGGAGTGCCCAGTCCGACGTAGTCGGTGACCAGGACGCGCGCGCCGAGCGCACTCCATACCGCCGAAGACGGCAGTTCCTGGTTGGCCGAGAGGGAGACCGAGGGGTCGGCGGAAAGCGTCAGGCCGGTGGCGAAGGCCACCGACATGGCGCAGTGGTCGGCTTGACCCGCGGTACCTGGACCGATGACGACGGTGGGCCGCGGCCCCGCCCCCCGCCACGGGCCCGACGCCTCGATGTAGGTTCCGGTCACCGCGGTCGGCGAGCCGTCCTGGAGTCGGCTCGTGTACATGACGTGCTGCGCCTTGACCGGCCAGCCCGAGGCGTTCGGCGGGGTGGCCAGAATGGTCATGGGCTCGGTCTTGACGATGGCGCCGGGCGCGGCGGGCAGCTGCGCGGGCGGCGTGTAGAACGCGCTCACCGGGGCCGCTGCGGCTTCCTGCGGTTCGATTGCCGTTCCGGCGACAGCGACGGCGCACGCCGCTGCCACCGCACCCGCTGTCACCCGTGTCGCTTTCGGCAGTGCCTTCGCCCGGGTGCGCAACCAGTGCTGCTCATGCATGTGATGACTCTCCGCTTCCTGCTCGGCGCCGTCGCCGATGTGACCTGAGTCGCGATCGCTGTGACACATGACTCGAATCACAGCGCTGCGATGATCGAACAGTAACACGGTTACTCGCCGGTGCGGAACCGGCGGCGCAATGGAGTACACCGCTTGCTCCGCGGTTACTCCGGCGCGGGCTTGTCGGCGCGCACCTCCGCGCGGGAGGTAGAACCGTAGGTCTCGCGGCCGTCCGGCGACCCCTCGGAACTCGGCTGGAAGGGGGCCGCGAGGGCCGGATCCACGGTCCAACCGGGCACCCCGTCGCCGGTGACAGGACTGGCAGCCGCCCCGGCCTCGGCGCTGTTGTCGCTGGTCAGGCGACGAACGGTGCGCTCGAAAATGGGCAGGATCTCGGTGATTTCGAGACTGCCGTCGGCGAACCGCCCGATCAGCGCGTAGGCCATGTTGGCCAGGACCAGGGCGACGTCCTCGAGATAGGAGGGATCGGCCCGCTCGAACAACGGTGAGGCGACCGGCAGGATCGCGTTGATGCCCTGATTGTCCAGCCGGTGTCCGCCTGCCGTGCCTCGGGCACGGTGGTAGGCCTCGAGCATGCGCGGGTTGCGCTCCCACGGTTCGAAGACGTACCGCAGCACGCGCATCAGACCGTCGGCCAGATTCTCGTGGGCGGGCGGCCGCTCCATGCCCGCGTAGCTGTTGGTCGCCATCCAGCGCTCGACGGCCGCGACCATCAACTCGTCCCGATCGGCGAAGTGCTTGTACACCGTGGCGAGGGAGACGTGCGCGCGGCGCGCGACCTCCCTGAGCTGGACGGCGTCATACCCCTCGGACTCCAGCAACTCGAGCACTACGTCGATGATGAGCTGTGCGGTGGAAGCTGCTTTCGGTCGCGATACCACCGGCCTACGGTAGCGCCGAACAGGAGCCCGGGACCACTCCGGTCCGGCGCTGGACGGCGCCGATCCGGTGCCCCCTGCTCGTCAGGGCCGTGGCGCGCTGAGTTCGCGCAGGGAGGACAGGAACAACTCGTCCATCCGCGGACTCAGGTCGGACAAGGTCGGGGCCCCGGCATAGCCGGCGGAGCCGAAGACCCGCTCGAGTTCGGCGGTGGCGGTGGTCGAACCGATGGAAAGGCAAAGGCAGGCAACGCCGTCCATGCGAAGTTCCTCGAGGGCCTTGTGCGCGTCGGCTTCGGCATATCGTCCTTCGTAACCGTCGTCGTAGGGTATTCCGTCGGAAAGGACCAGCAGCAGCCGGTTCTGAGTGCCGGCCTCGGATTTCAGGATCTCGCCCGCGCCGCGGATGCCGGCGCCCAGGCGGGTGTAGTCCGACGGTTGCAATTGGTTGAGCCGGGCGCGCCCGATAGCGCCGAAACGCTGGTCGAAGGTCTTGATCGCGGGTAGGTGGACCGCGTTGCGACCCTGCGACCGGAACGCGTAGACGGCGACGCGGTCGCCGAGTTCCTCGAGCGTGAGCGCCAGGGTCGCGGCCGCGCGCCGCTGGTGATCGTGGACGGTGTGGCCGTCCGGATCGGTATCGGTGGCCGAACCGGAGGCGTCGAGCAGGATGAGCACGCCGAGATTTCGCGCGAGTTTGCGATGTTCCAGATAGACGTTCTCCGGTGGTGAGAACCCGGACCGCAGATCGATGTACAGCGCGATCAGGGCCTCGATATCGAGATCGTCGCCGTCGGGACGGCCACGTAAAACCTTGGGGCCCAAGCCGACCCGGGCCAGGCGGCGGCGCAGCACATCGTCATGCGGAATACCGGCGGCGGTGATGTCGGCATCGATCGTGAGCGGAAAGTCGACGACGCGGCACCACTCCGGCCGATATCGGTTGTTGTGCACATCCCACTCCGGATGCAGCGCACCGCCCACCCCCACGGCGGCGCCGGGTTTACCGTCATCGGTGAACCGGATGTGCGTGGGGAGCGGACGTGCCTCCGGCCCGACCATCCGGGCCCGCCGGACCGAGCGCGTCTGCGCTTCGGCGCCGGCCGTGCCGTCTCCGGCCGACCGCGAACTGCCGAGCCGTTTGCGGAGTTGGTCCAGCAGGGCCTGCGAACTGAACAGCGGGTTCTCGAACAGTTTGAGGATCTTGCTTTCCCCGGATTGCTCGTCGTCGCCGTCGTTTTCGTCCTCGGGCACATCGAGTAGATCGAATTCGAGTCGCAACTCCTGGGCGGTGGCCCGGGACCCGGGGCCGGCGACCGGCGCCAGCAACCGGGAGGGCCTGAGGACGCCGAACCACTCGGGCGGGTCGGTGACTTTCGCTCGGCCCCTTGCTGTTTCGAGTGCTTCCTCGGTGCTCGACGGGCCCGGCCCGGCTTCGGCGAGCAGCGTGGCCGCGAGCGGAATCCGCGGGGCGAGCCCGGCGAGTACGCGGCGTCCTTCCAGCGCCAAGTACCGCCGGGCGATCGCGGGACGGCCCCGCAGCGGCTTGACCCACTGCTGATCCAGACTGCCCGCACCGAGTAGAGCGCTCTGGACCAGCATTTCGCGGCGCTGCTCGGCGATCGGCCGGCCCGCCGAGACGAAGACCACCTGCCCGTTCGTATGAGCGGCCTCGCCCGGCCCCGCCTCCGCGACGTCCACCGAGCGCCCGGCGAGGCAGGTGGCGAGCAGTCGAAAGCGTTCCGGGCCGCTCGGTTCGGCGGCGTTCATGGCTGCGGCAGGACGGCGTCGACCAGTTCACCGAGGGCGCGCACGACATCCTGATCGTCGGACAGGGATTGGACGACCGCCGACTGCACCGCGTCACGCAGGCTCAGCCCGCCGGCGACGAGGCCGCCGGCCAGGATCAGCATCCGGGTGGAGGACACTTCACGCAGCGGCGAGCCCTCCAGGTTGCGGATGGCGTTGCCGAGGGTGACCAGCGCACCCGCGGTCGCGGCATCGATGCCCGCCTCGTGCGCGACGACTTCGGTTTCGATCGCGGCGGAAGGGAAGCCGAGTTCGATGGCGACGAAGCGCTGGCGAGTGGATTCCTTGAGGTTCTTCAGCACGCTTTGGTAGCCCGGGTTGTAGGAGATCACCAGCTGGAACCCGTCGGCCGCCCGCAGCGTGGTGCCGAGCCGGTCGACCGGAAGTTCACGACGATGATCGGCGAGCGGATGGATGACCACGGTGGTGTCCTGGCGCGCCTCCACCACCTCGTCGAGGTAGCAGATGGCGCCCTCGCGCACGGCCCGGGTCAGCGGACCGTCCACCCATACTGTTTCCCCGCCCTTGAGCAGGAACCGGCCGACGAGATCGGCCGAGGTCATGTCCTCGTGGCCCGCGACGGTGATCAGCTCGCGGCCGAGCTCGCCGGCCATCGCTTCCACGAAACGCGTCTTGCCGCATCCGGTGGGGCCCTTGAGCAGCACCGGCAGACCGCGGCGGGCGGCCGCGCGGAAGACCGCTACCTCGTTGCCGACGGCTTTATAGAACGGCTGCGGCGCCGATCCTGCTGCGGCTTTGCCGTTTCCGGCGGGAGCAATGGTGTCGGGTCGACTGGTCAGCATGTCAGTTTCCTCTATCGAAGGGAATGACTTCGGGGAGTTCTACGCCCTCCGGCAGCACGAGCTGTCCCTCCGGATTGATGTAGCCGGTGTCCTTGCCGGGGATCGGCAGAGCGGGATCGGGGCACAGTCGCCCGGTTCCCTCACCGCAGATGCCCATATCGAAATACGAGCGCTTCTGGATGTCGGCCGGCCAGGGATCGGCGTGCATGGCGAACCACTGCGCGGGGATGTTGTAGCAGACGAAGAAGAAGATGCTGCAGGCCGCGAAGATCGCGAGGAAGCGCGTGCCTTGCTGGCGCACGAATCCGCCTTGGATCCGCTCGAGTCCGCGTTCGACGAAGGTCCGGCCACGATCGTCGGTGAAGTAGCGCAGCGAGCACAGACCGGCTTGGACGCCGCCCCACATCAGTCCCTCATAGAGCGGCCACTGGTAGTAGGTGCCGGCATTGATCGACAGTGATTGGATCGCGCCGGGATAGGTGAAGAGCCCCATGGGCATCAGGAACAGTCCCTCGATCACGAAATCGAAGAAGAACGTCCAGACGAGCAGGACGCCGATCAGTCCCTTGTTGCTGATGTTCGGCCACTTGGCTTTTGCTTTGCGCATGATCCAGCAGCCGAGGATCGTGCACAGCAGGATGCCGTAGGAATATCCGGGCGCGTTCATCAGGATGGGTTCGGCCATCATGGCGCCCGGTTCGCCGAAGGACCGCCAGCCCGGCACGTCGAGTACCCACGAACCCCGGTTGAACATCCAGGTGTTGTAGGTGCTCCAGGTGTTGAAGTAGTTCAGCAGTGGATCTTGGAAGAACAGCAGGCCGCACGCCACCAAAAGCATGCCGTCGGTGGTGATGCGCCGTTCCCGCCGCCATGGCCTGACGATGAAGTAATAGATGCCGACCGGTAGACCGGCCAGGATGACGACGGTCCAGACGACAAGAATTGTTTTCATCAGTGTCGGTGGATCACTCGGGCCGGTGGGCACTCGTTCGAAATTGGGGCCGGTGATCCAGCGAATCCAGACGTAGAGCTGGAAGGCGAGAATGATTCCGCCGATGACGGCCCAGATCAGTACCGGCTTGCTCTTCGCGGGTGTCTGGGCGCCGAGCGCGACGGTGTCGCCGAGCGGCTCGGTGATCTGGGTGGCTTTCTTCTTACTCGACAGTTCCGTCATGAAACTGCCTCCTTCTGAATCGATGTCCAGCAGCGCTCGCTCGACCGCTCGGATGCGGGATACGTATCAGCGCTTCGCTGTGCGACGAGGCTAATATACCAATGGGTATCTGAGATGCCAATGGGGTTCTAAGATTCTCTGTTAAACTCGCCGACATGGTTGAACGGTGGACAGCGGAGCGGCGGCTGGCGCATACTCGATCGCTGCTGCTCGATGCCGCCGAGGCGGTGTTCGCCGAAAAAGGCTTCACCGCAGCGACTCTCGACGACATCGCGCATACGGCCGGGTATACGAAGGGCGCGATCTACAAGCACTTCAGCACCAAGGAGGATCTCTTCCTCGCGGTGAGCGACCGGTACTGGCGGCGCTACTTCGACACCTTCGCCGAGTTGCTGTCGGCCGTGCGGCACGTGGGTGCGCGCGAGCTCGACGAGATCGCTCAGCGCTGGCGTCTGCTCGGCAGCGATCGAGGCGCGGAACAGGCCGCCCTGGGCCACGAGTTCACGCTGTATCTGTTGCGCAATCCCGAAGTGCGGGAACGTGTGGCACCCAAGCGGCTCGAAGTCGTTGAGGCGCTGGCGGAGTTCATCGTCGAGGGGCTGGGCCGGATCGGCGGCACCCTGTTGATCCCGCCGCTGACGTTCGCGCATATGCTCATCGCCACCTGTGACTCCGTGGTACTCGGCAGTCAGCTCAACGACATCGACCTGTTCCGGCCGGCGCTGGAGATGTATCTGTCGGTCATCAAGCTGCCCGACATGTCTTCCCCGCCGCCCGCGTGAGCTCCCTTGGTTACACCGGGTCGAACGACGAGATCAGCCATGACTCTTCAACTTTGGTAAGGGTGACTCGCACGCTGCTGGCCGTCATCGCCGGTTCGGGCCGCTCGGCGCTCGTCGTCGTCTGATTGATGAAAACCAGCACCGTCGCGGATTCCGGACGCACTTCCGAGACGGCCGCGCGCACGACCACCGCGCTGGTTTCGACGGATTTCGCTTTGGCGGCGGGGGTGACGATCTGGTCGGTGAACTGGCCGTAATAGGTGAGGAAGTCGCCGGTGAGACGGGACTTGGCCGCGGCGAAATCGCGATCGAGCGTGTCGGGCGCGTAGGACAGCAGCGCCACGGTGCCCTCCTTCGCGGCGGTCAGCGCCGCCTGCGAGGTGGTGTCGCCGGTGCGGCGGTCCGGGAGGTATTGCGACCAGACGAGGGCCGTCGCGGCCACTACAGCGGCGATGGTCAGTACGGTCAGCGCGAGCGCACCCGGTGCGGCGCGGGAGAAACGGAGGGCGCGGCCGAGCCGCGCGCGGGCTGTGCTGATCACGGAACGAACTCGACTTTCGATATCTTGAGCTGACCGTCCACGCGCGACACGGTCACGCTGAGTCGCCAGACTCGCGGCTCCTGTTGCGCGCCTGCGGCATTGGTTATCCGAGAGGTGGCGGCGACCAGGACCACCGCGGTGTCGTCGGTCATCGACTCCACCGCGCTGGCGTTGACCTTGCCCTCGGTGGTGACCTGCGATTGCTGCACGACCTTGGTGAAATCCTCGGCGCGGCCGCGGAAGTCGTCGTGGAACGCGCCGGCCGAATTGTCCAGTACGCGCTGCACGTCTTCCTTCGCGTGATTGAAATCCAGCGAGGTCAACGCGATGACCCCCTGCCTCGCCGCGGCGGTGAACTCCGCGGCGCGCTGGTCTTTTTCGGCCAACTCGTGGTGCTGCCACAGCGAGAAGCCGCTCACCCCCGCGGCGGCGGCGATCAGCAGGAGGGCGGCGGTGACAGCGAGCGCTCTGCGCCGTGGCACGGCCGCTATCCGGCTACGCAGCCGGCGTAGTCGTGACACCGTGCCCGTCGTCGATTCCGTGGCGCTCGTCGTGGATTCCGCAGGGGCCGAGTCGGTTTCGTCTGTCACGACGTCCGTCGGTGGATGGTCGGCCGTATCCTCGGCGGCCGCCCCGATCTCGGTCGGCTCGTCCGCCGGTCCGGTGGCTTCCGCGTCCACGCTTTCCGCGGCTTCGGCGCGCTGCCGGAGCAACGTCGCCCGGGTCCGGGCGCGTGCCGCGGCGGCCACGGCCTTGGCTTCCCGCGCGTCGGCCTCCGCCTGTTCCGCGACCGCTTGTGCCGCTTCGGCGGCCGACCGTAGCGCGCGCACATCGGTATCTGGATCCGCGAGATCCTTCATTGCACTTCCAAATCCATCGCGTCGTCATTGGCGAGAATGACGTTATCACCAGAATCGGCAATAGCAGCTGAAATGGCGCAGAGTGCTGTCATGATGACGGATATACGCAGCGGAAATCAGGTTTCCGCGAACTGGGGGAGGTGCGGGGCTGGGGTGCGATCTACCCTTCCCGAGGTGGGGTATGCGACGAAAAGCGCTCACCCGCACGCCTTCTGACAAGCTGGCGTTTCTGACCGCGTGAGCCTCATCGCCATCGCTGATGAGTATTGCATTGTCGTTTACGACATGTAAGATTCGCCAAACTTGAGAATCGCATTTCCAAGCTGAGTGGAAGACCGGTGGAACATGGCGGCCAGAGTGCGGAGCTGGTCTCCGGGGCTGTCCCGGCGCAGTTCGGGAGTGCTGCAAGCGGTCGGGGGACTGTTCGCGATGTCGGCGGACGCCATGCGGTTCGCCTTCCAGCGCCCGTTCCAGACCCGTGAGTTCCTGGAGCAGTCCTGGTTCATCGTCCGGGTGTCGATGGTGCCGACGCTGCTGGTGGCGATCCCGTTCACCGTGCTGGTCAGCTTCACGCTGAATATCCTGCTGCGCGAACTCGGCGCGGCCGATCTCAGCGGCGCGGGCGCGGCCTTCGGCGCGGTGACCCAGGTCGGCCCCATGGTGACCGTGCTGATCGTCGCCGGCTCGGGCGCCACCGCGATGTGCGCGGACCTGGGCTCGCGCACCATCCGCGAGGAAATCGACGCGATGCAGGTACTGGGTATCAATCCGGTGCAGCGACTCGTCACCCCGCGCATGCTCGCCTCCGGCCTGGTGGCCTTCCTGCTGAACAATCTGGTCTGCATCATCGGCATCCTGGGCGGCTACGCCTTCTCCGTCTACGTCCAAGACGTCAACCCCGGCGCCTTCGCCGCCGGCATCACCTTGCTCACCGGAGTCAGCGAAGTGATCATCTCTTCGATCAAAGCGCTGCTGTTCGGTGTGGTCGCGGGACTGGTGGCCTGTTACCGGGGCCTGATTGTGACGGGCGGCGCCAAGTCGGTCGGGAACGCCGTCAACGAAACCGTCGTCTACGCGTTCATGTCGCTGTTCGTCATCAACGTCGTCGTCACTGCCATCGGCATCCAGATGACGGCCAGGTAGGGGACGGCCATGACGCTCGCAGCCCGATATCCGCGCTCCATCCGCCGCATCCGCCGGCCGATCACCAGCTTGAGCGGCATCGGCGATCACACGATCTTCTATGTCAAGGCGCTGACGCGGGCTCCGTTCGCGGCCGTGCACTATCGCCGGGAGACGATTCGGCTGATCGCCGAGATCAGCATGGGCGCAGGTGCTTTGGCGGTCTTCGGCGGCACGGTCGTCATCGTCGGATTCCTCACCCTGGCGACCGGCGGGACGCTGGCGGTCCAGGGCTACAGCTCGCTGGGCAATATCGGGATCGAGGCGCTCACCGGGTTCCTTTCGGCATTCATCAATGTCCGGATCTCCGCGCCGGTGGTAGCCGGGATCGGTTTGGCGGCCACGTTCGGTGCCGGAGCCACAGCGCAATTGGGTGCGATGCGGATCAACGAGGAGATCGACGCCCTGGAATCGCTGGCGATCGAACCGATCACCTATCTGGTCGGCACCCGGATCGTGGCCGGGATGATCGCCATCACGCCGCTGTACGCGCTGGCGGTCGTCGCCTCGTTCATCGCGAGCCGGTTCACCACCGTGTTCCTGCTCGGCCAGTCCGCCGGGCTGTACGACCACTACTTCTCGACCTTCCTGAATCCGATCGATCTGCTGTGGTCCTTCGCGCAGGCCATGCTCATGGGTCTGGCGATCCTGCTGATCCACACCTATTTCGGCTTCTTCGCCAGCGGCGGTCCGTCCGGGGTGGGCATCGCGGTGGGCAATGCGGTGCGTACCTCGCTGATCGCGGTCGTGTCGATCACGCTGCTGGTCTCACTCGCCGTGTACGGCGCCAACGGTAATTTCAATCTGTCCGGCTAGGGGAGTCCGTGATTTCTGCAGTGTTGCGCCCCTTGGTGGGTTTGCTGTCCATCGGTGTGCTCGGCGCCCTCGTCGCGGGTGCGGCGATGCTGTTCCAGGGCGGTCTCGCCGACACCGTTCCGGTGACCGTGGTGTCGGGGCGAGCGGGCCTGGTGATGTATCCGGACGCGAAGGTGCAGATGCTCGGTATCACCGTCGGCAAGGTCGCCGCCATCGAGGAGCGGCCCGACGGGATGGCGGTGCTCGAGCTGGCCATCGATGCCGGGCAGTTGCACAACATCCCCGCCGACGCGACCGTCGACATCTCCGCGACGACTGTCTTCGGCGCGAAGTTCGTCCAGTTCATCCCGCCGGAGCGCCCCGCCGCGCCCGCCATCACCGCCGGTCATGTCTTCGACGCCGGACACGTGACCGTCGAGATCAATACCGTGTTCCAGCAACTCACTCAGGTACTCGGCCGGATCGAACCGGAGAAGCTCAACCAGACCCTGGGCGCCATCGCCGCGGCCACCAAAGGGCGCGGCGAGCAGACCGGCCGCATGCTCACCGATCTGGAATCCTTTCTGGCGCAACTCGAACCCGCGCTGCCCGCGCTGGACAACGATCTGGCGTTGGCGCCGGTGGTGGTCGACGCCTACGCCGACTCCGCGCCCGCGCTGGTCGACATCGCGGGCAACGCGATCCGGATCAGTCAGACCGTGGTCGAGGAGCAGGACAATCTCGACGCCTTGCTGACCGGGCTGATCGGTTTGTCCGACACCGGAACTCAGGTCCTCGGCGACAATCGGGCCGCCCTGGCGACGACGCTGCGCCTGCTGGTGCCCACCACCGAACTCACCGACGCCTACAACGCGGCGCTCAACTGCTCGGTGGAGGGCCTGGCCACCTTGAACGAGCTACCGCCGGCCCGGCACGAGGGCGTGGCGATCTCGGCCAACTTCCTGTTCGGCACCTATCCCTATCGGTATCCCCAAGACCTGCCGAAGGTCGCGGCGAGCGGCGGACCGCAGTGTTCGGTTCTCCCGGTGCCTTATGAGGGCCGCCCGAAGTTCGTGGTGGCCGATGTCGGCGCGAACCCGTTCGAGCGCGGGGACCGGGACGTGCGACTGAACGCGGATTCGCTGCAACAGATCCTGTTCGGCGTCGGGCCGGGTGGTGTCCGATGAACGCGCAGCGCAACGGCCCGCTGCTCAAGTTCGGGGTGTTCGCGGCGGTGATGCTGGTGTTGTCCGGGGTCCTGATCGTCGTGTTCAGTAATTACCGGGCGGGTGCGGCGGAAGCCTATTCCGCGGACTTCATCGATTCCTCGGGATTGCGCGCGGGCGATACCGTGCGGATCGCCGGTGTCCGGGTGGGCACGGTCCGCACCGTCACACTGCGCGCCGACCATCAGGTGACCGTGGAGTTCGAGACCGACCGCGGCATCGCGCTCACGGACGGAACCCGGGTCGCGATCCGCTATCTCAATCTGGTGGGGGACCGGTACCTGGAACTCACCGAAGGGCCGGGTTCGACCGCCCTGCTCCAGCCCGGAGCCCGCATTCCGGCCGAGAAGACCATGCCCGCACTGGATCTCGATCTGCTGCTGGGCGGGCTGAAGCCGGTGATCCAGGGCTTGAACGCGCGTGACGTGAACGCCTTCACCTGGTCGCTGCTGGAAATCATGCAGGGCCGGGAGGGCACGATGGATTCGCTGTTGTCCAAGACCGCCTCGTTCACCACGGCCCTCGCCGACAACGGCACGGTCGTGCAGCAGCTGATCGACAACCTGAACACGGTGATGCGGACGCTGTCCCAAGACGGCGCGCAGTTCGGCCTCACCATCGACAGGCTGGAACAGTTGGTCACCCAGCTCTCGCAAGACCGCGACCCGATCGGCGCGGCGATCATCGCGCTGGAGAACGGCACCGCCTCGGTCGCCGATCTGCTCACCCAGGCCAGGCCGCCGCTGGCGGGCACTATCGACCAACTCGCCCGTCTCGCACCGGCACTCGACGCGGACAGGCTGACCCTGGAACAGGCGTTGCAGCGGGCTCCGGAGAATTTTCGCAAGATGGCGCGCACCGGCACCTACGGGAATTTCATCCAGTACTACATGTGCCAGCTCACCGTCCGGGTGAGTGATCCCTCCGGCGAGGTCGTGGTATTGCCCGCCGTCACGCAGGATTCGGGAAGGTGTGTGCCCTAGCCATGCTCGAATATCGCGGTAATCATCTGGTCCGCCAAGGGCTGGTCGGCATCGTTCTCATGGTCTGTGTGATCCTCATCGGGTTGCAGTCCCAGCGCTTCATGGAGTGGGGGACGACCGTCCGGTACGAGGCGGTTTTCACCGAGGCCGGCGGCC
Organism: Nocardia goodfellowii; assembly: GCF_017875645.1. Lineage (NCBI taxonomy): Bacteria > Bacillati > Actinomycetota > Actinomycetes > Mycobacteriales > Nocardiaceae > Nocardia > Nocardia goodfellowii. Next base: position 5,206,209 of record NZ_JAGGMR010000001.1, read on the forward strand.
TGCGAACCGGTGACGACGTCGTGGTCTCGGGCGTCGAGGTCGGCAGGGTCGCGAAAGTGGCGCTGCGCGACGGGGATGCGCGGGTGGTGTTCACAGTCGATGCCGACGTCCGGCTCGGCGATCGGAGTTCGGCGCATATCAAGACCGGCTCGTTGCTCGGCAAACGAGTGCTGACGGTGATCTCGGAGGGCGCGGGCACCCTGCGTCAGTCCCAGGTGATCCCGGTTTCGCGTACGTCGTCGCCGTATTCGCTGACCGACGCGGTCGGCGACCTCGCGACCAATGTCTCCGATATCGACACCAAGGCACTCAACGACTCCCTGGAACTGTTGTCCTCGACGCTCGATCGCGTCGCACCGCAACTGGGCCCGGCCTTCGACGGGTTGAGCGCGCTGTCGCGGTCGATCAACGAGCGCAATACCTCGCTGGGCGAACTGCTCGGGGCCACCGCCACGGTCAGCGGCATCCTCGCGCAACGTAGTGATCAGCTCAATGCGCTACTGCTGAACGGGAATTCGCTGCTGGGTGTGCTGGCGGAGCGGCGGCAGGCGATCGTCGACCTGCTCGCCAACACCGCCGCGGTCGCCCGGCAGCTCTCGGGTCTGGTCGCCGACAACGAGGCCGAACTCGGGCCGACGCTGGATCGGCTGAATTCGGTGGTGGCGATGCTGGAGCGCAATCGCGACAGCATCGGCGCGGCGCTGCCGGGTCTGGTGAAGGTCACCCTGACCCAGGGCGAGATCGTCTCCAGCGGCCCCTTCTACAACGCCTATGTCGCGAATCTCATTCCGGCGCAGGTGATCCAGCCCTACATCGAGCAGGCATTCGGAACGATTCCGTTGCCGAGTACGGAGGCGCCCAGATGAGGAGTCCGCGGGTCCGGCGCGTCGCCGGGGCGCTGCTGGTGGTGATCGTGCTCGCCGCGGGCGCGGTGGCGGTGCAGCGAATCTGGTTCGAGCCCACCGCTATTCGCGCCGTGTTCAGCTCCGCCACGGCGATCTATCAGGGTGACGACGTGCGGATCGCGGGCGTGAAGGTCGGCCGGATCGCGTCCATCGAACCGCGCGGCACCACCACCGAGATGGTGCTCGACATCGATCGGAACGTCTCGATCCCGGCCGACGCCAAGGCCGTGATCGTGGCCCAGAGTCTGATCGCCGCGCGCTATGTGCAGCTCACGCCGTCCTATCGCGGCAGCGGCGCGGTCCTGACCGAAGGGGCGGTCATCCCGCTGGAACGCACGGCGTCGCCGGTCGAATGGGATGAGATCAAGACCCAATTGACCAGACTGGCCACCGATCTCGGCCCGGACACGCTGTCGAGCAGCTCGACGGGCCGGTTCATCGACAGTGCCGCGAACGCGCTGGCGGGCAACGGCGAGAAACTGCGCCAGACGCTGACGCAGTTGTCCGGCGTCGGCAGGATTCTGGCGAACGGCAGTGGAGACATCGTCGAGATCATCGAGAACCTGCAACGGTTCGTCACCGTACTGCGCGGCAGCAACGTCCAGATCGTCGAATTCCAGAATCGGCTGGCCACCTTGTCGAGCCTGCTCGACGACAGCCGGTCGGACCTGGACGCGGCGCTGTCGAACCTGTCGGTCGCGGTCGGTGACATCCAGCGATTCGTGCGCGGCAATCACGACAAGGCGAGCGAACAGGTGCTGCGGCTGGCGAACGTGACGCAGAATCTGGTCGATCACCGTGGCGATCTCGAGGAGCTTCTGCACCTGTTTCCGACCAGCCTGGCGAACTTCTACAACATCTACAACCCCGATACCGCCACCGAGGCAGGGGTTTTCGCATTGAACAACTTCACCAACCCGATTCAGTTCATCTGCGGTGGCATCGCCAGCCTGGAGAACCTCACCGCCGCGGAATCGGCGATCCGCTGCCGCGACTATCTGGGGCCGTTCCTGAAGTTGCTCGAATTCAATTACCTTCCGGTAGCGGTCAATCCGGTGCTCAGCCCGACGGCGAATCCGGACAATCTGATCTACACCGAACCACACCTGATCCCCCAGGTGGTCGACACCCAGGCGCAGGCGCCCACGCTGCCCAGCCTGCTCGACATCCTGTTTCCGGGCGGAGGGCGCTGAGATGACCGGACCACACCTGCCCCGGCGGCGATACGGCACACTGCTCGCGCTCGGCGCCTGCGCGCTCGTCGGCGCCACCGGCTGCGGCTGGCAAGGCCTGAACTCGATGCAGTTGCCCGGCGCCGCCGGCCACGAGCCGGGCTCCACGACCATCCACGTGGAATTGGCGAATATCGGTACGCTGGTGTCGAATTCGCCGGTCATGATCGACGATGTGGTGGTCGGCAGTGTCGGCGCCATCACCTTGCGGGGCTGGCATGCCGATGTCGAGGTAGCGCTGCGGCCCGCCACGATCGTGCCGGCGAACGCGGTGGCGGCCATCGGGCAGACCAGTCTGCTCGGCTCGAGCCATCTGGCGCTGAACACCCCGCCCGGCGTCGCACCCGCCGGACAGTTGCCGCCCGGAGCGGTTATTCCGTTGCACGCCTCCTCGACCTATCCGTCGACCGAGCAGACCCTCGCCGCGGTGTCGGTGGTGGTCAACGGCGGCGGCCTCGGTCAGATCGGGGACATCATCCACAGCCTGAACGAGGCGTTCGCCGGGCGCACGGACAAGATCGCCGCGCTGTTGACCCGGCTGGACACCCTGATGAGCACTCTGGACGGCCAGCGGCACAACATCGTGGCCACCATCGAGGGGCTGAACCGGCTGGCCGGAACCTTTGCCGCACAGCGCGACACCGTCACCGAAGTGCTGCGGACCCTGCCGCCCGCCCTGGACGCCCTGATCGCGGCCCGGCCGGATCTCGTCACGGCCCTCGATCGGCTGAAGACCTTCAGCACCGTGGCCTCCGGCGTGGTCACCGAGGTGCGCGGCGACCTCGTCACCAACCTCGAGCATCTGGAACCGACCCTGAGCGCGCTGGCCGATGTCGGCGACCGGATCGCCGCCGCGATCGCCTTCGCCACCACCTATCCCTATGGTCAGTACGGCATCGACCACGCGCTCAAGGGCGACTATGTCAATCTGATGGCCACCGTCGACTTGACGATCCCGCGCCTGCGGCGTGAGCTTCTGCTCGGCACGCCCTGGGGTGATCCGACAGCCGTGATCCAAGCGGCCGTGGGCGATCCGGGGTACGCCACCCAGACCAGGGACCCGCTGGCCGTCGGGATCCAACCCCCGATTCCCGTACCTCAGATCCCCGTGCCCGAGTTACCCTTTCCGATCCCCGGAGGCCGTTGATGTTGCTGACGCGTTTCGTCCGGACGCAACTGATCATTTTCGCGATCTTGTCGGTCATCGGGCTGGTGGTGATGGCGACCGTCTACATGAGGCTGCCGACGCTGGCCGGTATCGGCAGTTACAACGTCACGGTCGAGTTGCCGGCCGCGGGCGGCCTCTACCGCTTCGGCAACGTCACTTATCGCGGAGTCGAGATAGGCAAGGTCACCCGCGTCGAACTGATCGACGGCCGGGTGCGGGCGACCCTCGCGATCAGCGGATCATGGCGCATCCCCGCCGATTTGGACGCCGAGGTGCGCAGTGTCTCGGCCGTCGGTGAGCAGTACGTGGAGCTGCGACCGCGCACCGATTCCCCGCCCTATCTGCAGGAGGGGTCGGTGATAGCCGAGCGCGACACCGCGATTCCGGACCCGGTCGGGCCGATGCTGGACCGGCTCAGCGCGCTGGTCGACACCATTCCCGCGGACAAGCTGCACGACCTGCTCGGCGAACTGTTCCAGGGGATGAACGGCGCGGCCTACGACCTCGATTCGCTGCTGACCTCCGCGGGGACGCTGGCCGCCGATTTGAACGGCGTCGGCGCGACCACCCGCGCCCTGGCGGAAGACACCGCGCCACTTCTGGATTCGCAAGCACGCACCGCCGACGCCATCCGGATCTGGACCCGCAGCCTCTCCGGCGTCACCGCGCAGCTGGTAGCCGACGACCCCCACATTCGCACCCTGCTGCGCACCGGGCCGGGCGCTGCCGGGGAGGTCGCGCGGCTGCTCGACTCGGTACGACTGACCCTGCCGGTGCTGCTCGCCAACCTGAGCAGCGTGGGGCAGCTCGGAGTGACGTATCACGCTGCCTTGGAACAGGTTTTGGTGCTGCTGCCGCCGGCCATCTCGATGATCGAAGCGGTGCATCCGACCAACAACGCGTCCGGCTGGGGGCTGGGCGACTTCCGGCTCAGCGGCACCTCGGATCCGCCGGCCTGCACCGTCGGGTTTCTGCCGCCTTCGTCGTGGCGCTTGCCCTCCGACATCACCACCATCGACACACCGGAAGGCATGTACTGCAAGCTGCCGCAGGATTCCGCGATCGCGGTGCGCGGCGCGCGTAACTACCCGTGTCTCGGCCGTCCCGGCAAGCGTGCCCCGACCGCGGCCCTGTGCAACAGCGACGAGGAATTCCAGCCGGTGGCCGGGGAACAGCCAGTCGTCGGTCCGTACCCGCGTGATCCGGAACTGGAAGACCAAGGGGTGCCGCCGGATTCGCGCTACGGTCCCGCCGAGTCCGGCCCGCCGGGCGCCGACAATCTCTTGACGCCCTCGGTCGGCATCGCTCGCTACGACCCCGGCACGGGCAGATATGTCGGACCGGACGGCAGCCTCTATCGACAGACGGATCTGACGCGGCCCGGCGTCGCGGCATGGAAGGACATGCTCCCGCACTGAGTACCCATCGATGCCTCGCCGCTCAGGAGCGGGGCCGCCGCTCGCCTTCGAGGTCGCGCAGGTAGGTCTCGATCAGCTCGACGGCGTCCGCGTGACAGGTATCGATGCCGAAGGCCTCCTCCATGCGCAGGAAGCGGGAGATGCTCGACATGAGCAGGACCAGGGCGCCGGGCGTGTAGGGGAGCGCCTCGGCGCCGTATCCGGCGAGGATTTCCGAGACCGCGGACAGCTGCAGGGCGCGAAATCGCTTGGAGGACTCGGTGATCTCGACCCGGATCGCTTTGCGGTGATTGGCGAGCGCGACGAACTCCATCGTCAGCGCCGTCCGGGATTGGTCGTGAATGGACTCCCACAGCGCCCACAGCGGTTGCTCGGATCGCAGGGCGTCGAGCTGGTGCTGGTAGCCGAGATCTGCTCCGCGGCGGAACAATTCGACGAACAGGTTGTCCATGTTGCCGAAGTAGTAGTAGACCAGCGCGGAATTGGCGCCGGCCAGTGCGGCGATGCGCCGCGTGCTGACCGCGGCGTAGCCCTCCTCGAGCATGATCTGCTCCGCCGCGTCGAGCAACGCGGCCCGGGTGGTCACGCTGTCGGTGCTGACGCCGCGCTCGGACTTCATGGGTGAGGCCTCCTGGGTTCTGTGCCGCATCAGCTTACGGACGGCCCAGTGCACGGCGGCGCATCCGAGTCCTCGCGGCTGTCCTTCGCTGGTGTCTTGACAGCGGCGAATCCTCTGCCGTATATCTTAATCACTCGCTTAATTAATCACTCGATTAAGGCTGCGGAGCAGGGCGTCCAGCCTGGTTCCGCCCCGTGACGACCCGGTGCCGTGCGGTCGATCGAAGAATGTGGTGTTGCCTGTGACGACTTCCTCCAAGGCTTCTGTGGCTCAGCGCCGGACCGGTGTCGCACGGGTCGCCGTGGTGACCGGCGGCGCATCGGGGATGGGACTGTCCATCTGCCGATCGTTCGCCGCCCACGGTGACCGGGTCGCGGTCCTCGATATCGACGGCGCCGCCGCGCAGCGTGCCGCCGAGCGATTGCGGGCCGAGGGCGGTGTGGCGATGGCGTGCGAGGTCGACGTCACCGACCGCGCCGCGGTGCGCGAGGCGCTGCGCAAGGTTCGCGCCGAGTTCGGTGCGATCGAAATCCTGGTCACCAGTGCGGGTTTGGTGGGTTTCGCACCATTCACCGAGATCAGCCCGGACACCTGGCAGCGTGTGGTCGAGGTGAATCTGACCGGTGTCTTCCACTGCGTACAGGCCGCGATCCCGGACATGCTGGCCGCGGGATGGGGCCGGATCGTGACGATCTCGTCGTCGAGCGCGCAGCGCGGCTCGCCGGGCATGGTGCATTACACCGCGGCCAAGGGCGCGGTGGTCGCGATGACCAAAGGGCTGGCGCGCGAATACGCCTCGCAAGGCATCACCGTCAACACCATTCCCCCCTCGGGCATCGATACGCCGATGTCGAGGCAGTCGCAGGCGGCCGGGAATCTGCCCGACAACGCCACCATGGCCCGCGCGATTCCGGTCGGGCACCTGGGCACCGGGGAGGACATCGCGGCGGCGTGCCTGTTCCTGTGCTCGGAGCAAGCCGGATACATCACCGGTCAGGTCCTCGGCGTGAACGGCGGGTCGGTGATATGAGCACGCAACGGCAAACGGAGGAGCGATCGACCGTGAGGCAATGGCCCAAGCCCGCCGAGGGCAGCTGGACTGAGCATTATCCCGAGCTGGGTACTTCGATGATGTCGTTCGAGGATTCGGTCTCGCCGGAATTCTTCGAACTCGAGCGCGAGGCGATCTTCAAACGCGCGTGGCTCAATGTCGGTCGCGTCGAACAGGTTCCGCGCACCGGAAGCTATTTCACCAAGGAGCTCGACGTGGCGCGCACGTCGATCATCGTCGTGCGCGATCGCGACGGAGCCGTCAACGCGTTCCACAATGTCTGCCGTCATCGCGGCAACAAACTGGTGTGGAACGATCTACCGCGCGCGGAGACCTCCGGAACCTGCCGCCAGTTCACCTGCAAGTACCACGGCTGGCGCTACGGGCTCGACGGCGCACTGTCTTTCGTGCAGCAGCAGGAGGAATTCTTCGATCTCGACACCGGGCAACTGGGCCTGGCGAAGGTGCATTGCGAGGTGTGGTCCGGGTTCATCTTCGTGAATCTCGCCGCCGAACCGCCGCAGACGCTACGGGAGTTCCTCGGCCCGATGATCACCGATCTGGACGGCTACCCCTTCGACAAGATGACAGAGTGGTACGAGTTCTCGGCCGACAATCAGAGCAACTGGAAACTGTTCGCGGACGCTTTCCAGGAGTACTACCACGTGCCGGGCCTGCATTCGCAGCAGATTCCCAGTGCGGTGCGCACGCCCGGTAAGGGATTCGAGTGCGCGCATTTCCAGCTCGACGGACCGCACCGGATGGTCTCCACCGGCGGCGCGCGCCGCTGGACGTTGCCACCGGAGTTCATGTACCCGATCGAGCGGATCACCCGCAGTGGTCTGGTCGGGCCGTGGGAATCGCCGGAATTGGATGCGGTGCCGCCGGGTCTCAATCCCGGGCGGGTCGAGCCGTGGGGCATCGACAACTTCCAGATCTTCCCGAACATCGAAATCCTGATCTATCGCGGCTGGTATCTGCTCTACCGGTACTGGCCCACCTCCTACAACACCCATCGTTTCGAGGGCATGCTGTGCTTCCAGCCCGCGCGCACGGTCCGCGAACGGGTGGAGCACGAGGTCGCCTCGGTGGTGTTCAAGGAGTTCGCGCTACAGGACGCGGGCATGCTGACCGGCACCCAGACCGCGTTGGAATCCGCTTACCGCACTGCGGGATTGACCAGTTTTCCAGTGAACGACCAGGAGATCCTGGTGAAGCACTTCCACAAAGCGGTCGCCGACTGGGTCGATGACTACCGCCGCGAAGTGGAGGCCTGAGATGACCGCCCCCCTGTTGCCGCCGGCCTTCGCCGATCTGGAGGAGTTCGCCCGCACCTGGTGCCTGGCTACCGAGAGCGAACGCTACGCCCGCCGGATCAGTAGCTCGATGCCGGAACTGATCACGTTCTACGACGCCTTCTTCCCACGCCTGGAAGAAGCGATCGCCTATTGCGACAAGTTCCCGCTCGACGACCTGCCCGAGGACGCACTGTCGCTGCTGCGACTGATCTATTCGCTGGTCATGGTCGCCATGGCGGTCGAAATATTCCAGCAACCCAAACCTGTCGACAGCGCAGACGCCGAACTCCAACGGATCAAGGAGCCGCACCCGTGACGATCACCATAGCCAAGCTCGGACACGAGGTAGGTGCCGAGATCACCGGCCTGACCCCGGACCGCCTGCTGTCGGACGAATCGGTCCCCGCCCTCGTGATGACCGCCCTGGAAGATCACGGCGTGCTCGTCTTCCGCGATCTGCACCTGGATCCGGACACCCAGGTCGCCTTCTGCCGCAAACTCGGCGCGGTCGACACCTCGCCCGGACACCACCCCGTCGAGGGCATCTATCGGGTCAGTCTCGACACCACGAAGAACTCCTCGGCCGGCTACCTGCGCGCGACCTTCGACTGGCATATCGACGGGTGCACGCCCGAGGACGACGCCTACCCGCAGATGGCCACGATGCTCACCGCCAAGGCGGTGGCCTCGAGCGGCGGTGAAACCGAATTCGCCAGCACCTACAAGGCTTACGAGAATCTCGGCGCCCAGGAGAAACTCGCCCTGGCGCCGCTGCGGGTGGTGCATTCGCTGGAGGCGTCCCAGCGCCTGGTCACCCCGGATCCGACACCCGAGCAACTCGCGGCGTGGCGCAAGCGTCCGATCAAGGAGCATCCGCTGATCTGGACCCACAAGTCCGGACGGCGGTCCCTGGTGCTGGGCGCCTCGACCGACCACGTCGTCGGCATGGTGCCGGACCGGAGCCGGGCGCTGCTGGACGGCCTGCTGGCGCGCTGCACCGCACCGGATCGCGTCTACACCCACGAGTGGTCCGTCGGCGACACCGTCATCTGGGACAACCGCGGCGTCATTCATCGTGCCGCGCCGTACCCGTCGGATTCGCCGCGAGAGATGTTGCGCACCACCGTGCTCGGCGAGGAACCGATCCGGTAGCCGCCGACCCACCCATCCCTAGCCCCAGGAGTACTCCATGCCTCGTTGGCCCAAGCCCGCCGAGGGCAGCTGGACGCAGCACTATCCCGAACTGAGCACCGAGCCGATGTCCTACGAGGACTCGATCGCGCCGGAATTCTTCGAACTCGAGCGGGACGCGATCTTCAAACGCGCCTGGCTACAGGTCGGGCGGATCGAACAATTGCCCCGCACGGGCAGCTATTTCACGAAAGAAATTCACGCCGCGCACACCTCGATCATTATTTCGCGCGATCGGGACGGCGCTGTCAACGCCTACCACAACATCTGCCGCCATCGCGGAAACAAGCTGGTATGGAACGATTTTCCGCGCGAGGAGACCTCCGGCACCTGCCGGCAGTTCACCTGTAAATACCATGGCTGGCGGTACGGGCTGGACGGGTCGCTGGCTTTCGTGCAGCAGGAAGAGGAATTCTTCGACCTGGACAAGAGCCAACTCGGTCTGGTGCGCGTGCACTGCGAGGTGTGGGCGGGTTTCATCTTCGTGAATCTGGCCGCCGAGCCACGGCAATCGCTGCGGGAGTTTCTCGGGCCCATGGTCACCGGGCTCGAGGGGTACCCCTTCGACCAGCTGACCGAACGCTATTCCTACAAGTCGGAGGTCGGCGCCAACTGGAAGCTGTACATGGACGCTTTCCAGGAGTTCTATCACGCGCCGATTCTGCACGGGAAGCAAACTCCGGACAATTTCTCGATCGCGGCGCAGCAGGCCGGGTTCGAGGCGCCGCACTATCAGCTCGACGGCCCGCACCGGCTGGTCAGCACTTCGGGCGTGGTCACCTGGGAACTCGATCCCACGATGCGCAAACCGATGGAGGACATCACCCGCAGCGGTCTGTTCGGGCCCTGGGACGTACCGGATCTCGGTGAAATGCCCGCCGGGCTCAACCCGGCCGGTTGCGATCCGTGGGGGTTGGATTCCTTCCAGCTGTGGCCGAACTTCGTGATCCTCATCTGGTCCGGTGGCTGGTATCTGACCTATCAGTATTGGCCGACGTCCTACAACACCCACATCTTCGAGGGAAATCTGTATTTCCCGCCGGCGCGCAGCCCGCGCGACCGGATCGCGCACGAGATGTCCGCGCTGACCTTCAAGGAATACGGCCTCCAGGACGCCTCCACGCTGGAGGCGACACAGATGATGCTCGAGTCCCGCGCGGTCAGCACCTTTCAATTGAACGACCAGGAAATTCTGCTGCGGCACCTGCACAAGGTGGCCGCCGATTGGGTCGGTGACTACCAGCGCGAACGCGCGGCGGCCCGGCCGTGAGGAAGCGATCATGACCGAAACCTTGTTGCCCGGTGAATTCGCCGATCTGGAACCGTATGCCGCCACCTGGTGTCTGCCGGGCGAACCGGCGCGCTACGACAAACGGCTGGCCAGCTCCATGGCCGACATGCAGCGCTTCTACGACGCGATCACACCCCGCGCGGAGGACGCGATCGCCTACTGCGACAAATTCCCGCTCGACGAGCTGCCCGAGGACGCCAAAAACCTGATGTATCTGCTGTATTCGATGATCATGGTGTCCTTCCCGGTGGAGGTGTGGCGGCAGCCGCGGATACCCGATTCGGGATCGTCGGAGCTGACCTGCGTGCTCGAGCCGGAATTGTGAACGAGCGCTACATCGTCCTGCGGGCCGCTCGCTGGGTCGACGTGGAGACCGGCCTGGTGCGGACCCCGGCGGTGATAGTGGTGCGCGGCAATCGGATCACCGACATCGATCCCGTGCGGTTGCCCACCGGCGCCGAGGTCGTCGACCTGGGCGAGGTGACGCTGTTACCCGGCTTGATGGACATGGAGATCAACCTGCTCATCGGCGGGCCCGATACTCCGACGGGCCTGCCGAATCCGATGCACGGCGTACAGGACGACCCGGTGTATCGGACGCTGCGCGGCACCGTCAACGCGCGGACCACGTTGCATGCCGGGTTCACCACCGTGCGCAATCTCGGGCTGATGGTCAAGACCGGCGGATACCTGCTCGATGTCGATCTCGGTCGCGCGATCGAGCAGGGCTGGGTCGAAGGCCCGCGCATCGTCGGTGCCGGGCATGCCATCACACCGACCGGTGGCCATCTGGATCCGACGATGTTCCAGCGCCTCGCCCCCGGCATCATGCCGCTCAGTGTGGAGGAGGGCCGCGCCAACGGCGTTCCGCAGGTCCGCGAATGTGTGCGCTATCAGATCAAATACGGCGCGGAGGTCATCAAGATCTCCGCCTCCGGCGGGGTGATGTCGCACGGCACCGTCGCCGGCGCCCAGCAGTACTCCGACGAGGAACTCGCGGCGATCGTCGACGAGGCCCATCGCGCCGGGGTCCGGGTCGCGGCGCACGCCCACGGCGACGCGGGCATCCGGGCTTGCGTCAAGGCCGGGGTGGATTGCATCGAACACGGTTCGCTGGCCAGTGACGAGACCATCGCGATGATGGTCGAGCACGGTACCTTCCTGGTGCCCACGAGCTACCTGTCCGAAGGGCTGGACGTCTCCAAAGCCGCTCCCGCACTACAGAAGAAAGCCGCCGAGGTGTTTCCGCGAGCCCGGGAGACACTGCGCAAGGCGATCCGTGCCGGGGTCAAGATCGCCTGCGGCACCGACGCCCCCGCGGTGCCGCACGGCGACAATGCCAAGGAACTGTGGGCGCTCGTAGACCGCGGCATGACACCGGCCCAAGCGCTGCGCGCGGCGACCGTGACCGCCGCGGAGCTGATCGACGTCGACGACCGCGGCCGGCTCGCGCCGGGACTGCTCGCCGACATCATCGCCGTGACCGGCGATCCCACCGTCGACATCAGCACTGTCCAGGACGTTCGCTTCGTGATGAAGGACGGCCGCATCCACAAGAACATCACGTCCGTACGAGGTGACGAATGCGCGGTACAGACCGGCTTTTCATCGGCAACGAGTGGGTCGCTCCCAGCACCACCGCGACCATAGCGGTGATTTCGCCGCACACCGAGCAACCGGTCGCGCGGGTTCCGGCGCCGGGGACCGCGGACGTCGATCGTGCGGTCTCGGCCGCCCGTGCGGCCTTCGATACCGGCCCCTGGCCGCGGCTGGACCCGACGGAGCGGGTGGCGATCGTGCGTGAGCTTGCCGAGCTCTACGCCACCCGGGTGGAGGAGATCGCCGAGCTGATCAGCACGGAAATGGGTGCGCCGCTGACGTTCGCGCGCTCGGCGCACGCCCGGCTGCCGGGCGCGATGATCCGGGCCGCCGCCGATGTCGCCGCCGCGTATCCGTGGACGGAGTCGCGGCCGGGTTTCCTCGGCTCGGACGTGCTGGTGTGCAAACGGCCGGTCGGTGTGATCGCCGCGATCATTCCCTGGAACATGCCGATGTTCCTGACCGTGGCGAAACTGATCCCCGCCTTGCTCGCGGGGTGCGCCATCGTGCTCAAACCGTCGCCGGAGACTCCGCTGGACGCGAATCTCATGGCCGAACTGATCGAGCGACTCGGCCTGCCGCCGGGAGTGGTCAGCGTGCTGCCCGGCGACCGTGCGGTCGGCCGGTACCTGGTGTCGCATCCAGGCGTGGACAAGGTGTCGTTCACCGGATCCACCGCCGCGGGAAGGCAGGTCGCGGAAGTCTGCGGCTCGGCGTTGCGCAAGGTCAGCCTGGAGTTGGGCGGCAAATCCGCCGCGGTCGTGCTCGACGACGCCGATCCCGCGGACTTTGCCAGCGGCATGATCGTGGCCGGTCTGATGAACAGCGGTCAGGCCTGTGTCGCGCAAACCCGGATCCTGCTGCCCCGAGCGCGTTACCGAGAGTACGTCGACGCGCTGGCCGGCATGGTCGAAAAGCTCACTGTGGGCGACCCTTTCGACGCGGCGACGCAGATCGGCCCGATGGTTTCCCAGCGTCAGCAGCAGCGCGTGCGCGGCTATATCGAACAGGGGCAGCGCGAAGGCGCTCGGTTGCTCGTCGGCGGGACCGGTCTGCCCGAAGGTGTGCGGCGGGGCTGGTATGTCCGGCCGTCGCTGTTCGTCGACGTGGACAACGGCATGCGTATCGCGCAGGAGGAGATCTTCGGTCCGGTGCTGAGCGTGCTGGCCTATGACGGCGAGGAACACGCCATCGAGCTCGCCGACGCCACCGAATACGGGCTGTCCGGCTCGGTCTGGACCCGCGACCTCGACCGGGGCTTGGCGATGGCCCGGCGCATTCGCACCGGCACGCTCGGCATCAACCAGCCGTACAGCATGGATCCGTTCGCGCCCTTCGGCGGCGTGAAGAACAGTGGCATCGGCCGTGAGTTCGGCCCCGAAGGGCTCGACGGCTTTCTGGACACCACTTCGATCTCGATCCGCCCCGCACCATGAGGTGCGGGGCGGGCGGGGTGGATCAAGCGCGCGCTCGGCGACCGGCGGCGCGGCGTCGGGTGAGAATCAGCGCCAGTACCACCAGGATCGCGGTCGCCGCTACGGCGGCGCGCCGGGTTCCGTCCATACCGGCGGCCTGAAGCAGGTCGATCGGCTCGGCGGCCGGGCGGGGGACCGCGCGGATCTCGGATCGCGCATCGGCGGATTCCGGGCCGTCGACCGCCGCGCTGGAATCGTCTGCCGTGCTGGTGATCTCGGCGGCCAGATTGTCCGCGAACTGCCCGATCAACGTGCCCGCGACATCCGCGAGGGCGCCACGCCCGAACTGCGCGGGTTTGCCGGTGATCGCGAGCTCGGTTTCCACGAAAACGTCTGTGCCGCCGTCGTTTTCCACCAGTCGGCACGTGATGGTCGCCTTCGCGGTGCCGTTGCCGCGGGCTTCCCGCCCGCCGCCCTCGAGGACGGCGATCCGGGCCCGGGGGTCCTGGGAGACGACCTTGATGATCCCGTTGTAGGTGAGCCCGACCGGCCCCAGCTTCACCTTGATCTTGCCGTGGAAGTCGTCGCCGTCCCGGGAGGTCAGGTTCGCGCCGGGTACGCAGGGCGCGATCCGTTCCAGGTCGAGCAGTACCGGCCAGGCCTCGGCCGCCGGCACGGGAATGCGGAAGGTGTTCTCGAGTCTCATGGCAGGTCCTTCGATTCGGCGCTGGTGGCGGCCGCGGCGCGCACGGCACACACGATGCCCTGGTATCCGGTGCAGCGGCACAGATTTCCGGACAGGCCCTCGCGGATCTCGCTGTCGGTGGGGTCCGGGTGCTCGCGCAGGAACGCGGTGGCCGAGACCACGAAACCCGGTGTGCAGAAGCCGCATTGGAGACCGTGGTGGTCCCGGAAGGCCTGCTGGACCGGGGACAGGGTCCCGTCGGGCGCGGCGATGCCCTCGATGGTGGTCAACTCCGCGCCGTCGGCCTGCACGGCGAAGATCAGGCAGGCGCGCACGGCCTCGCCGTCCATCAGTATCGTGCACGCGCCGCAGGCGCCGTGCTCGCAGCCCAGATGGGTGCCGGTCAGGCCGCACCGCTCGCGCAGGTAGTCGGCCAGGGTGAGCCGGGCGGGCACGCGGTCCCGGCGGGCGGCGCCGTTGACGCGCAGCCGGATTTCCATCTCAGTCATCACTTGCCTCCTGGGCGGCGCGCCGCCACGCTCGTGCCACCATCACCGCGCCGAGGCGCCGGCGGTAGTCCGCGGAGCCGTGCAGATCCGCGGGAATCGAATTCAGTTCGGCCGTCGCGCTGTGCCCGACCTCCGCGGCGGTCACCGCGGTCACCTCGCGCCCGAGCAGTTCGGCTTCGGTATGGGTGGCACGCACCGGCGTCGGGCCCAAGCCGAAGACCACGACGGCGCACCGGTCGACGCGGGAATCCGCGTCCAGCCGCACCGCGACCACGGCCCCGGCGAGCGCGAAATCGCCACTGCGCCTGGCGAACTCCTCGATCGCGAAGCCGCACCGGCCCGCCCACACCGGAAACGCCATGCCGGTGAGCAACTCGTCGGCGGCCAGTGCGGTACTCCACATCCCGGTGAAGAAGCCGGACGCGGGCAGCACCCGTCGCCCGCGCGCCGAGAGCGCTTCCAGCTCGGCGTCGAGGGCCAGCGCCACGGCCGGGTATTCGCCCGCCGCGTCGGCATGTGCGATGGCGCCCCCGATCGTGCCGCGATTGCGGATCTGAAAATGCCCGATCAGCGGAGTCGCCCGCGCCAGCAAGGGAACTCGGCGGCGAATCTCCGCGGAACGCCCGACATCGGCGTGTGTGGTCGCGGCCCCGATCCAGACCGAGTCCGCGCGTCCCTCGATGCCGCGCAGCCCGGCGACCGCGCGCAGATCGATCAGATGCTCGAAGGCCGCCAGCCGCAGGGCCAGCATCGGCACCAGGCTCTGCCCGCCCGCGATGAACTTGGCTTCCTCACCCAGCTCGGCGAGCAGGGTCACAGCCGCGTCGGCGGTGCCCGGTACGTGATAGGTGAAGGCCGCCGGCTTCATTCGGTCACCCCCGGCTGCGCGGCACGCGCCTGATCCACCAGTTCGACGATGGTGGCGGGAGAGAGCGGCAGCCGCGAGATCCGGACGCCGAACGGCGCCAGCGCGTCGGCCACCGCGTTCAGCACGGCAGGCGTCGACCCGATCGCCCCGCCCTCGCCGACACCCTTGTAACCGCCCGGGCCGGGGCTGGGCGTCTCCACATGCCCGATCTCGATCAGCGGCACTTCGGCGGCGGTCGGCATCAGATAGTCCAGGAAGGTCGTCGCGACCGGATTGCCGTCCTCGTCATAGGCCAGATGCTCGTAGAGCGCGCCGCCGATTCCCTGCACGGTGCCCCCGGCTATCTGGCCCTCCACGACCGCTGGATTGATCATCGGCCCGCAATCCTCACTGACGATGTAGCGCAACAACCGCACCTGACCGGTCTCGATATCCACCTCGCAGGTGCACAGATGGGTGGCGTTGGCCCAGATCATCAACTGGCCCACTCGATGTCGCCCGCTGGCCTCGAGGCCCGCCGGGACGCCCGGCGGCAGCGCGTCGGGCTGGAAATAGGCGATCGTGGCCAACTCGGCCAGGCTCACCGTGGTGTCCGGGGCCGTCCGGACGAACCCGCGGCCGCCGGTGAATTCGACGTCCGCGACGGGTGCGCCCAGTTTGTGCGCGGCGATGGCCAGTAGTCGTTCCCGCAGCACAGCGGCGGTTTCGGCGATCGCGCCGGCTGTCATGGAACCGGATCGGCTGCCGCCGGTCCCGCCGCCGAAGGGCGTCACCGCCGTGTCACCCTGCACCGTGCGCACGTCGGCGATGTCGACCCCGAGGGCATCGGCGGTCAACTGCACCACCGTGGTCTCCAGACTGTTTCCCGCCGACCCGCCGGAGACGTAGACGTTCACCTTTCCGGAGGGCTCGATCCGGATGGTCGCGCCCTCGGTGGCGTGGAAAGGCGTGTTCCCCGTAGTGGGTTCGACATAGGTGCAGGTGCCGACGCCGAGGTAGCGCCCCTGCTCGCGGGCGCGGCGCTGTTCGGCGCGGAAGCCCTCGTAATCCAGCATTCGTACCGCTTGCTCGAAGGTCTCCAGGGGCGTGATGTCGCTGTAGGGCATGCCGTTGGCGTTGGCGTACGGAAGATCCTCCCGCCGCAGCATGTTCCGGCGCCGCAACTCGATCGGGTCGAGGCCGATTTCGCGGGCGGCGGTGTCCAGCAGTACCTCGCGGGCCACCGATTCGAACTGCCACGGCCCCCGATAGGCCACCCGCCCAACGGTATTGGTGTACATGAACTTGGCACTGAACCCCGCCTGCGGGATCCGGTACGGACCGGGCAGCAGCAACCCGACCACCATGCCGCCGGTGACCGGTGACGGTGTGGGGTACGCGCCGACGTTCTGGACGTGGTCGATGGTCGCGGCCAGGATCGTGCCGTCGGTGTCGAAAGCCATTCGGATATCGCCGTATTCGTGCCGGGCCATGCCGGCCGACATCAGGTTCTCCTGCCGGTCCTCGATCCATTTCACGGCGGTGCCGAGGCGGCGGGCGGCCAGCAGTACGCAGACGTCTTCGCGCTGCGGTGCGACCTTCTGGCCGAACCCGCCGCCGGTATCGCGGACGATGACCCGCACCTGGTGCTCGTCGATCCCGAGCAGTCGTGCGCAGAATCCGCGCACCTCGTGCGGCGACTGCGAGGAGGTCCAGATGGTCATTTCGGCGGTGGCGGCGGACCATTCGGCCACGATGCCGCGCGTCTCCATCGGCACCGGCGCGTACGCCTGCTGGTGGATACGCTGCCGCACCACATGCGCCGCCGCGTCGAAGACCGGGTCCAGATCGGCGGGCGGCCGCCCACCCATCGCACCGGCGGAGTTGCCCGGAAACGCGGCATGGACCAGTTCCGTGGCGTCGGCGGCCGCGAGAAAATCGAGCACCGGCGGTAGCGGGTCGTAGTCGACGAGCACCAGTTCCGCGGCGTCCTCGGCGATATAGCGGTCGACCGCGACGACCACCGCGACCGGATCGCCGACGAACCGGGCTTCGTCATCGGCGAGTGGTGGGCGCGGGACCGGCGGCAGGCCGACCATGTCCAGGGCGTAGGAGATTTCGTGCACGGCGGGATTCAGGTCGGCGGCGGTGTAGACGGCCAGCACGCCGTCCAGAGCCAGCGCTTCGGTGCTGTCCACCCCCGTGATCCGGGCGCGGGCGAAGGGGCTGCGCACGAAGCACACGTGGCCCATGGCGGGCCGGGTGATGTCGTCGACGAAGGAGCCGGCGCCGGTCAGCAGGCGCAGGTCCTCGAGCCGCGGCACCCGGGTGCCCACGACTCCGGCCGTGGGGGTCTCGGTGCGGGTCATTGAATGATCCTCCGTTCACATCGGAGACGAGGCGGGCGAGCCGCTGCTGAGCACCTGTTTAGCAGTGCCGTTCGCAAAGTGTCAATGTCTACTATGCCAAAAATGAAAATGTAGTATCGCATATCAGGAGAATCATATTTGCGGGCACGAAGGGCAAGCGGAATGCGTGATCTCGCCGGACAGCTGCGGCGCTGGCATGCGGCGAATACTCGGTACGCGCTGGCCACCGTGATCGGTGTCCGTGGCAGCGCGCCCCGCCCGATCGGCACGACCATGGCGGTCGACGCGGCGGGCTCGGTGTGCGGCAGCCTGTCCGGCGGCTGTGTGGAGGCCGAGGTCTACGAGCTCTGCCTCGAGGTTCTGCAGACCGGAGTGCCGGTGCGAAAGACCTTCGGGTACAGCGATTCCAGTGCGTTCGCGGTCGGCTTGAACTGCGGTGGTGAGCTCGAGGTCTTCGTGCACCGGGTGACCGCGGCCGAATTCCCGGTAGTAGCGGCCGCGTTGGACATCGAGACACCGGTCGCTTGGGTCCGGGATGTGGAGTCCGGCGCGGTCCTCGCGGTGCGCGCGGACCGGGCGATCGGTGCGGGCTTCGACATCGAAGGCGCCGATCTGGCGGTGGTGCGGCTGGCCCGGGACCTGCTCGACACCGGGTCGAGCGGGATACGGGTGCTCGGCTGCGGCGATCGGGAGCGCACGGTTTTCGTGCATTCCTTCGCCCCGCCGCCGCGTATGATCGTCTTCGGCGCAACGGATTTCGCTATCGCACTGTGTGCGGTCGGGCGGCTGCTCGGGTACCGCGTGACCGTCTGCGACGCACGCCGGACATTCCTCGATCCCGACCGCTTCGCCGCCGCGCACGAAGTCGTGGTCGACTGGCCGCACCGGTATCTGAGCAATACCGCGGTCGACGCCAGGACGGCGATCTGCGTACTCTCCCACGACCCGAAATTCGATATCCCGGTGCTCGCGCAGGCGCTTCGGCTACCCGTGGCCTACGTCGGCGCGCTGGGTTCGCGCCGCGCCGACCGCGAGCGCCGCGCCGAACTCCGGGCGGCCGGAATCACCGAACGGCAACTGCGGCAACTGCGTTCGCCCATCGGTTTGGAGCTCGGCGGGCGGACGCCGGAGGAAACCGCGCTCGCCATCGGGGCGGAGATCATCGCACTGCGCCGAGGCGGCAGCGCCACGCCGCTCTCCCAGACTGAGCGCCCGATTCATGGGCCCGAGGTACCGGCACGTCTGCCAGAAGCCGGTGGGTATCTCAATGGTTGACCTTCGGTCGAACGCAGTGTTAAGTAAATCACGCTATAACCCAGCGCGCGGTACGATATCCCTTACAGGAGACTCCCATTTCCGCAGGTATCGGCCGAACTCATCGGTGAGATGGAGACCCATATGGCGACTCGGTTGGTGAATTCCTTTGCGCCGCAGAAATGCGTCCTGGCATCGGTGGACGCGACCATCGAACATGTCGAAACCCGTGAACTCCGTTACCGGCTGGCGATCCTCGGCCCGAATCCCCTTGCGGTAGTGCAGAACGTGGGGGGTTGGCTGTTCGATCGAGTGCTGGCCGGATGGGAGGTATGGGTCGCGGTCGCCGAATGCGACGATCCCCGGCCGGTCCGGATCCTCGGTGCACAGGTGCTGGACCTCGAAACCTGCCTCACTACCGATGTGCGGGCGCGGCCGCACTCCCTGGCCGTGGATACGGCGCTGTTCGGTACCGATTCCCGCATCCGCGCGGGCTTGCTGGACAGCCTCGACACCGCGGAATTCGAAGTCGCCCTCTGGGGCGAGACGTGGCCTGCCGAATTGGACTGCCGGGTGGGCGGTCCGGTGCAGTACCGCATGAGTTCCGCCGCGCGGGCCTTCAAGGAGCGGGCGAATATCGCCGCCCGGGCTCCGGGTCCGATCGGCTCGGTGGAGACCTTCCGGGTCGGTACGCCCGCCCTGGCACCGGATCTCCTGCCGATGGGCTGATGGACAGCGAACCCGCGTTGACGCGCGACCGCAGGTATGAAACCCTCATCATCAAAATGGAGAATGGCATTCTCCGATATAAAGGAGGGCAATCGATGAAGGTCAGCATCGATACGGATCGTTGCCGGGGCTTCGGTGTCTGCGTATCGCTGTGCCCCGAGGTGTTCACCCTCACCGAGTACGGCTATTCCGAGGTGGCGGTGGACGAGGTGCCCGCCGGCCTGGAAGGTGCGGTGGCCGAGGCGATCGAAGCCTGCCCGGAGCACGCGATCGAACCCTGTTGAGGCCCTGAGGGCTTCGGCTCACCTCCGGCATGCGGCCGGGGCGGTATTCCGCCCCGGCCGTTTTCGTGTTTCCGGGCCGGGTATGAGAATGCGGTTCTCAAATCAGAAGATGAACGTTACCATCAACTGAATCTCCCTCACCGACGGCAGGAGCTGGCCAGGATGACTGATTTCGACACAGTCGACTACTTCACGGATCAGGCGCTGGTCCCCGACCCCCATCCGTATTACGACCACCTGCGTGCGCAGTGCCCGGTGACCCCCCTGCCGCACCACGGCGTCTACGCGGTGACGGGATACGAGGAAACCGCGGAGGTGACCAAGGACGCGGACAAGTTCTCCTCGATCATCGCCGTCGGCGGGCCCTTCCCGCCCTTGCCCTTCGAGGTGGCGGGCGATGACCTCGGCGAGTTGATCGACCGGCATCGGGACCAGATGCCGATGTTCGAGCACATGGTGACCATGGACCCGCCGCAGCACACCTACGCGCGCTCGGTACTGAACCGGCTGCTGACCCCGGCGCGGCTCAAGGAGAACGAGGAGTTCATGTGGCGGCTGGCCGACCGCCAGCTCGACGAATTCCTCGCCGACGGACGCTGCGAATTCGGCGCCGCCTACGCCAAGCCCTTTTCGCTGCTGGTGGTAGCCGACGTGCTCGGCGTACCGGAGGAGGACCACCAGCAGTTCCGGGTGGTGCTGGGCGCCGAACGGCCGGGCTCGCGGGTCGGCGCGCTGGACGACGACGCGCTGTCCAGCAATCCGCTGGCGTGGCTGGACGACAAGTTCGCCTCCTACATCGAGGATCGCCGGGCCGAGCCGCGCGAGGATGTGCTCACCCAGCTGGCCCTGGCGAAGTATCCGGATGGCTCCACCCCGGAAGTCCTCGACGTGGTCCGCTCGGCGACATTCCTCTTCGCGGCCGGTCAGGAGACCACGGCCAAACTGCTGACCTCCGGACTTCGTTTCCTGGCCGACAATCCCGAGATCCAGGAGCAATTGCGCGCGGACCGCAGCAGGATTCCGCTCTTCGTCGAAGAGACGTTGCGGATGGAGGCGCCGGTGAAGAGCATGTTCCGCTTGGCGAAGCAGAACGCACAGGTGGGCGGAGTCGACGTGCCGATCGGTACCACGGTCATGCTCTGCCCCGGCGCGGCCAACCGCGATCCGCGTCGCTTCGACGATCCGCACGAATTCCGCCTCGATCGCCCGAATGCCCGGGAGCACATCGCCTTCGGGCGCGGCGCGCACACCTGCCCCGGCGGTCCGCTGGCCAGAGCGGAGGGCCGGGTCTCCTTCGCGCGCATCCTCGACCGGATGCTCGACATCCGCGTCGACGAGCGGCAGCACGGGCCCGCGGACGCGCGCCGCTACGACTACGAGCCCACCTACATCCTGCGCGGGCTCCAAGCGCTCCACATCGAATACACGCCCAAGTAAGGAATAGAGGGAACCAATGACCGGACGGGTCGAAGGAAAGGTCGCATTCATCACGGGTGCGGCACGCGGTCAAGGCCGCAGTCATGCGGTGCGCCTGGCGCAGGAGGGCGCCGACATCATCGCCGTCGATGTCTGCAAACAGCTCGACAACGTGCCGTTCGCGATGTCCACCCCGGAGGATCTCGCGACCACCGCGGAGCTGGTGAAGGCGGAGGGGCGGCGGGTGGTCACCGCCGAGGTCGACGTGCGGGATTACACGGCGCTGAAGGCGGCGGTGGACAGCGGCGTCGAACAGCTCGGCCGGCTCGATGTCGTGGTGGCCAACGCCGGGATCGGCAACGAGGGCGGTCAGCTGAGCGAACTCGACGAAACCCTCTGGCAGGACATGATCGACGTCAATCTCGGCGGCGTCTGGAAGAGTGTGAAAGCCGCTATCCCGCACCTGGTCTCGGGCGGGCGCGGCGGCTCCGTCGTCCTCACCAGTTCGGTCGGCGGCCTCAAGGCCTACCCCAACGTCGGCCACTACATCGCCGCCAAGCACGGCGTGGTGGGCCTGATGCGCACCTTCGCGGTGGAGCTCGGACAGCACTCGATCCGGGTCAATTCGGTGCATCCCACGCACGTGAACACCCCGATGGTCATGAACGAGGGCACCTACAAGCTCTTCCGCCCGGATCTGGAGAACCCCGGCCCCGCCGATCTCGAACCCATCTGCCGGATGTTCCACATCCTGCCCGTGCCGTGGGTGGAGTCGGTGGATGTGAGCAACGCGGTGCTGTTCCTCGCCTCCGACGAATCCCGGTACGTCACCGGCGTCCCGCTGCCGATCGACGCGGGCAGCATGCTGAAATAGCTTGCTATAGCTGAGCATTCGACGATACTGCCGCCGCCCCGGATCGGGACGGCGGCAGTATCGTGTGCGGCGAGCTTCAGAGCGAGAGGATCGAGGCCGCGGCCGTGCCCGGCGCGCCGTAGACCTGGGCGTAGCCGACCTTGGGCTTACCGGGTACCTGATGGTCGCCCGCCTGACCGCGCAATTGCAGGACCAGTTCATAGACCTGGCGGATGCCGGACGCGCCGATCGGTTCGCCATTGGCGATCAGGCCGCCGTCGGTATTGACCGGCAGCCGGCCGCCGATCTCGGTGGCGCCCTCGGCGATCAGCTTCTCCTGGTCGCCGTCCGCGCAGAAGCCGTTCTCCGCCATGTGGATGACCTCGGCGCCCGCGTCGGTGTCCTGGAGCTGGATGACATCGACATCCTCCGGCCCGATGCCCGCGGCGGCATAGGCGTCGGCGGAGGCGTACACCGTCGGCGAGACGTCCTCCTCGACGGCGGCCCAGGTGCTGTGTACCTCGTAGGCGCCGTACCGGCGGGTCCGGATCGCGGAGGACCGCAGGTATACCGGGGTGGTGGTGTAGCGCTTGGCGAGGTCACCGCGGCACATGATGACGGCGGCGGCGCCCTCGTCGGGCGTGCAGAACATGTAGTGCGTCAGCGGATAGTTCAACATCGGCGACTTCAGGATCTCGTCCTCACCGATCGGCTTGCGCCGGAACGCGTTCGGGTTCAGCACGCCGTTGCGGTAGTTCTTGGCGGCGACCTTGGCCAGGGTGCGCTGGGAGATGCCGTGGTCGGTGAGGTACCGATTGGCTTTGATGCCGAAGAACTTGGTGGTGACGAACTGCCCGTTCTCGGCGTACCAGCCGGGTAGGCCGAGCTTGGCCGGATCGTCGGTGAACGCGCCGCGCGGATGCTTGTCCATGCCGACCGCGATGCCGATGTCGTAGCGGCCCGAGCGGATCGCCTCGGCGGTCTGTTCGATCGAACTGGCCGCGGTGGCACAGGCGTTGAACACGTTGGTGAACGGAATCCCGGTCAGGCCGACCAGGCGGGTGACGGCATCGGGGTTGCTCACCTCGTAACTGCCGCCGAACCCGAATTGGATGTCTTTCCACTGGATGCCGGCGTCGGCGAGCGCGGCCTGGATGGCCTGCGCGCCCATTTCCATCGCCGTGCTGGCGAAGCGGCCGAACGGGTGGATGCCGATGCCGATGATGGCAACGTCGTTCATGGGAATACTCCTCTACTCAACCGGATGCCGCGGTCACACCGGCGCGAAGGCCACGGTCATGACCTCGGTTCCATCAGCTTCGGCATACAGCGGCACGAAGGTCAGTTCGACCGCCATCCCGGTGCGCAACTTGTCGGGATCGGCTTCGGTGAGCCGGGTTTCGACGCGGACCTCGTTTTCGAGCTGCACCAGCCCGACGCCGAACGGTTCGAACGATTCGGCCGTCTCCTGCCCCGCGTAGGGCAGCTTGGGTACGAATCCCTGGGTGGTCCAGGCGATCAGCGTGCCGCGCCGGGGCAGCAGGCGATCGGTCATGTCCGGGCCGCCGCAGCGCGGGCAGCGCTGCTGGCGGGGCCAGGTCACCGCCTGACAACCGCCGCAGCCGCTGCCGATGAGTTGCGGATCGTCTTCGGGCCACGTCGAGACCTCGGGCGCGAGTGCCTTGGCCATGTGCCGTCCTCCATATCTTGTAGAACTACGAATCCTGTTCGATGCCAGGGTGATCGGCGGTGCGGCTACTCGTACCGGACCGTGACGGCCGGTCCGTCCGGGACGGCCTGGCAGGTGAGTACATAGCCGTCGGCGACCTCGTCCTCGGTCAGCGCGTCGTTCACCGCCATGGTCGCGGTGCCTTCGGTGAGCCGGCCCATACAGGTCGCGCAATTGCCCTGTTCGCAGGAGAACGGTGGGGTGAGCCCGGCCCGGCGCGCGGCTTGGAGCAGGGTCTCGCCCGCCCGCCGGGGCACCGACACCTTCTTGCGATCGAGGATGATCGTGACCGTGCCCAGCTCGGCGGTCGTCGCGGAATCTGCGGCTGCCGGAATCGGGGTGGATGACGCGGTCGACGTGTTCTCGGGTGCGGCGGCCGGGTTCGGCCGCGCGGTCGAGTCGGCGAGTGCCGCCACCGCCGGTGCCGAGCTCGGCAGCGCCGGGGCGGGAGCGCCGAAGCGCTCGCTGAAGACGAGACCCGGCCCGGGTAAGGCGTTTTCGATCATCTCCATGAAGGCTTCGGGGCCGCAGATGTAGGCGTCGGCGTGCGTGTCCGCGCCGACGAAGGCGCGCACCAGCTCCGGGGTGAGGAAGCCGCGGTCGGAGTCCAGATGCCGGACGACCTCCAGCCGGCCCGGATAGCGCTCGGCCAAGTCGTTCAGCGTCGCTCCGAAGATCACCGAGGCCTGGTCGCGGTCCGCGCACAGCAGCCGGACGCGGCGATCGGTGCTCGCCAGCGCGCTCTTGGTCAGCGACAGCACCGGCGTGATGCCGCTGCCGCCGCTGAAGCCGAGCAGCGGAACGGTGGCGGGGCGCAGGCAGAATCGCCCGGCGGCGCGGCTCATGTCGAGCTCGTCGCCCTCGGAGACATTGTCGTGCAACCAGTTCGACACCTGACCGCCCGGCACCCGCTTGACGGTGGTCATGAGTTCGCCGTCGGTTTCCGGTGCGCTCGACATCGAGTAGGACCGGTAGAGGTTCTTGCCGTCCACCGGCACCCGGAACGTACAGAACTGCCCAGCCTGGTAGGCGAGCGGTTCCTCGTGCGGCGCCAGGACGAAGGTGCGCGAATCCGCGCTCTCCTTGATGATCCGGGTCACGGTCGCCCGCTGGAACGAGGGGGGTCGGGCCATGGGAACCAATTCCTTCGCTGTCGATGGTCGGATTACAGCTGCGCCAGCCGGGGCGCCGCGCCCTCGGTGCGAATCAGCAGTCCGGCTTCCCGGACGAGTTCTCTTGTGCTGCCCAGCAATCCGTCCAGCACGAGGGCGCGGCGCACATGCTTGTGCAGATCGTGTTCGGCGGTGAAACCGATACCGCCGAGCACCTGCTGGCAATGCCGGGCGGTGATCTGCGCAGCCCGCCCGGCCGCGGCCTTGGCCAGCAATGCGCCGAGCGCGTCCTCGGCGACCGCGAGCGTCGCCTCCGCACCGTCGATCGCCACCAGCGCTTCGGCCAACCGGTGCCGGACAGCTTGAAACGAGGCAACCGGCCGGCCGAACTGCGTGCGTTCCAGCGCATGGCGCCGGGCCAGCTCCAGCATCGCGCGGCTGCTACCCACCAGCCACCAGGCCAGCGCCCTCCGCCCCGCCGCCAACACCTCGGGACGCGCGAGGACATCGCCTGCCGGGCGCATCTCAGGATGCGCGATGGAGGAGCCGTCGGGACTCGCTGCTGTGCGGGCGGGCTGCGGTGCACCGGTGTCGCCGGGCTGCGCGGGGAACGCGGGATGGAGCGGTAGCTCTTCATCCACCGTCGCGCCGCTCCGGTCGGTGCGTTCCCAGACGAGCCAGGTGCCGCCGGTGAAAGGCAGTGGCGCGGTGCCGGTCAGGGACGCGTTCGCCGCGTGGTGCAGAACGTCGTTGAGTAGCGGTGCGTGTGCGCCCGTTTCGCCCAGCAGGCGGAAGACCATGGGGACCGCCACGTCGGGGATGTCGGTGAGCATGTCGAGCCAGCCGAGTTCGGCCAGCGCGCGGTCGAGTGCGGCGCCCGAGGCGGCGAGCATGGTTTTGCGCACGGTCTGCTCGAGTAGCTCGAGTTCGGCCGGGTCGGTGGCGAAATCGGCCATGCCTCAGTCCTTTCCGAGGTCGAGCAGGCGGCGCGCGATGATGTTGCGCTGGATTTCCGCGGTGCCGCCGTAGATGGTCGCGGCCCGGGAGTACAGGTATTCGGTGCGCCATTCGCTGTCGGTGAGCTCCACGACGCCGGGCAGCAGGTCCCGCGCGGTGTCGAAGAGTTGCTGTTCGGCGGTGGCCAGCAGGACCTTGTCGACGGATGTCTCGGGCCCGAGGCGCATGCCGTCCGCGAGTCGCTGTTGCGTGGTACGCGATCGGCAGCGTGCGGTGTGCAGGGCGAGATACGCCTCGCCGAGTTGCGCGTCGTCGGGGATCACGGTGTGCGCCAGGATGCGATCGAGCCGGGTGAACAGGTAGGTGATCCGGTGCCAGAAGCACGCCGAGCGTTCGTGCGGAAGCAGGTCCATGGCCACCCGCCAGCCGTCGCCGGGCTTGCCGAGCATCCGGTCGGCGGGCACCACGACGTCGTCGAAATAGACCTCGGCGAATTCGTCGACGCCGTGCATGGTGCGCAGCGGCCGCACGGTGATGCCGGGTGTGTCCATATCGACGAAGAAGGCGGTGATGCCGTCATGACCCGGCGCGGTGCGGGTGAGCAGGACGCACCGCGCCGCGTACTGCGCCAGGCTGGTCCAGACCTTCTGGCCGTTGATCACCCAATCCGGCCCGCGCGGTTCGGCTTTGGTGGTGATCGAGGCCAGATCGCTGCCGGATCCGGGCTCGGAGAAACCCTGGCACCACTGTTCGCGACCGGACAGCAGTCGGGGCACCATGTCCGCGGCCAGCTCGGGCCGGGCATAGGCGATCATGGTGGGGGCGAGCACCTCGATCATGGAGTAGATGCCGGGTTCGGCGAGGTCGCGGGAGGCGACTTCCTCGCCGAGCACCGCACGCAGCACGGCCGGCCCGCCCAGTCCGCCGACCTCGCCGGGCCAGCCATAGCGCATCCAGTCCGCGTCGTAGAGCGCGCGCCGCACCCGGGCCAGCTGTGCGACCTGCCCGTCGAGCGAATGATCGGGCCCGGGGGACAGGTCGTTCTCGTCGAGCCAGATCTGCAATCCGACCCGAAACTCCGTGCTGTTCATCTGCTTCCGGCCGTTCATGTCCTCGAACGCTCGAAGGCGTGCGGAATGCCGGAGTCGTGGTCGCCGCTGCGGCGGATGAAGGTCATCCGGCGGGTCCGGATGCGCCAGCCGTCCGCGGTGCGGACGAGTGCGTCGGTGTAGTAGCCGATCCGCATGTCGTGGGTGCTCTGGTCGATGAAGCACAGCGGCTGGGTGCCCGCGGCGGTGTCGCCGTCGAGGTCGAGAACGGCTGGACCGGTGAGGAACAGGCCTTTCGGCGCGGCCGCCACGAGTTCCGGGAACAGGTCGAGGGTGTAGGTGTCGCCGAAAGCGCTGTAGCTGCCGTCGGGTGTGAACACCGCCAGCAGTCCCTCGATATCGCCCTTGGTGATGGTCACCGCGTAGCGGGCCAGCACCTGCTGGATCTCGAGCAGGTCTTCAACTCTGGACATGGACCTTGCCGCCTTTCATGACGAATCGCACCTGCTGGGTGACGGTGATGTCCTGCAACGGATCTCCCGGTACGCCGATGACGTCGGCGAGCAACCCCGCGGCCAGCCGGCCGCGGTCGGTGACGCCGAGGAGTTCGGCCGCGCGCACCGTCGCCGCGCGCAGCACGTCCAGCGGCGGAAGTCCCCGGTCGACCAGCGCGACGAGCTCATCGGCGTTGCGCCCGTGCGGGATCGCGGGCGCGTCGGTGCCGACCGCGATCTTCACACCCGCCCGATAGGCGGCCAGGACCGAGGTGCGGGCCTTCGGGAACATTTCGGCGGCCTTGGCCTGCAGCGCCGGATCCGCCTTGGACACATCCATCGCATCGGCGAGGCGGGTGGTGGGCACCAGCCAGGTCCCGGCCGCCACCATCGCCTCGATTGCCTTGTCGTCGATCAGGAAGCCGTGTTCGATGCAATCGATGCCGGCCGCGACGGCATGTTCGACCGCCTCCGCGCCGTGCGTATGCGCGGCCACCTTGAGTCCGCGCCGGTGCGCCTCGTCGACGATGGCGCGCAGCTCTTCATCCGAATAGTGTTGTGCGCCAGGCGCTCCGGTCAGCGACATGACACCGCCGGAGACACAGATCTTGATCAGCTGGGCGCCGTGCTTGATCTGGTACCGCACTGCCTTGCGCACCTCGTCGACGCCGTTGGCGATGCCTTCCTCGAGGGTCAGCTGTAAGACGTCCGGCGCGAAAGCGGCGAACATGGTCGGATCCAAGTGGCCGCCGGTGGGGGTGATGGCATGCCCGGCCGGCACGATCCGCGGCCCCTCGATCCAGCCGCCGTCGATGGCTCGCCCGAGCGCGACATCCAGCAGATAGCCACCGGTTTTCACGAACAGGCCGAGGTTGCGCACGGTGGTGAAACCCGCGCGCAGCGTCCGCCGGGCATTGCCGACCGCCCGCAGCATGCGCAGCGGCGGATCATCCCGCACGCTGGAGGCCAGGCCGGTTTCGCCGCGCCCGCCCATCAGGAGATTGACCTCCATGTCCATCAGTCCGGGCAGCAGGATCAGCTCGCCGAGTTCGAGGATTTCGCCCTCGGGCTCGCCGCCCACGCCGGCGATGCGCTCGCCGTCGACGCGCAGAATGCCGGGCCGGACGATCTCGCCCGTGTCGACATCGAGCAGTCCCGCTGCCCGCACCGTGATCATGGCTGGGACGCTTCGCGTTTCGGCGGCTCGAAGCCCGCGACGATGACGACATTCGTGTCCGCCGCCGCCTGACGCAGTTTCGCCGCGTGCTGATATTCGGGCGACTCGTACCAGGTGCGCGCCGCCTCCACCGAATCGAATTCGAGGATGACGGTCTGGTTGCCGTGCCATTCACCCTCGAGCACGCTCGGTGCGGTATCCACCGCCAGGGGCCGCAGGCCGCCCCCGCGCATCGCGGACTGTGCGGCGCGGGCGTATTCGGCCATGCCCGCCTGGTCTTTGATGGCCTCGGTGAAAATCACATAACCCTTGGGCATTTCGTTCTCCTTTTCCCGGCCGGCCGCTTCAGACCACCGGCTCGTTGATCAGCACGGCCCAGGCCGCGCCGCTGTCCGGTACGCGTGGCTGCTTCCACACCTCCACCGGGAAGGAGGCCATCACCAGCGACTGCATGAGATGGAACAGCGCGCGGGCATCCTCGGGCAGGTCCGGCCACTGGTGTTTGTCGCAGTAATCGAGCGCGGCCTCGAGCCGGGGGAACGCGGCGTCGTAGAACTCCTGCATCTGCGGCATGGTCGAGGCGAGGCGCTGGGCGTAGCGCTGCTCTTCGGTGGCCAGGCACCAGTCCGCCGCGAAGGGTTCGAGGTCGGCGAATTCAGCGGGCAGCAGCGGCATCTCGGTACTCCTTGACTTTGTTCTGGGCGATCACGTGCAGATGGCGCAGGAGAATTTCCTGGTCATTGAGCGGGAATTCCGAGACGGTGCGCGTTTCGAGCATCGTCTGGGTGGCTTCCAGCGTGTTCGCGTCTTGTAGTGCGTATTCCTTGAACGTCACCGCGGCCAGCTCCTGGGCCATGCGTTCGCGGGCATTCTTCGGCGGGGCGAAGTAGAGGTTGGCCTCGAAGATGTGCTTGTTCACCGCGGTCGGCCAGTAGTGATAGGTGAGGTACCAGCCCGGCGCCCAGAACAACAGCGAGAAGTTCGGGAAGATCTCGAATTCGTCCACGCCCCAGGCCCGATGCTGGGCCGGGTTGAGGCCGGGCGGCAACTGTTCGAGGCCGTCGATGTCGGGCCGGTCCCACGGGCCGAACAGTCCGCTGCGCAGGACCCGTTCGATCGGCTTGACCATGTTCAGGTCCTTGGGCGGAGCCATGCCGCCCCAGGACGAGATCATCGAATGCGGTGAGGAGAGCTCGTAATGCAGTGCCTCGTAACCGTATCCGGCGAGCTTGTCGGCTTCGTCCTTGGTCGCCTGCTTCATGTGCAGGATCGGCGCGTGATAGAACTCGGCGAAGGCGTCGATGAACAGCTTCCAGTTGCTGCCGATCTCGGCCCGGTAGGTGTAGACCTCGGTCATCTCGTGGAACGGATAGCCTTCGATACCTTTGAGCATCGGACCGAGATACTCGGCGAGCGGTGCGGCCTCCGGGTCCAGGTTGACGAAGATGAAGCCTTCCCACACCTCGCAGCGCGCGCTCTTGAGGCCGTAGTCGTTCTTGTCGAGATCGAAGAACTCCTTCTCCTGCTGGACGAAGGTGAGATCGCCTTCCAGGCTGTAGCGCCAGGCGTGGTATTTGCAGGTGAACTGGCGGCACGACCCCGCGGTCTCCTCGTTCGGGAAATCGCTCCACACGAGCTTGTTGCCGCGGTGCCGGCAGATGTTGTGGAAGGCGCGAATCTGCTGATCGGAGCCGCGCGAGATGATGAGCGAGGTGCCGACACAGGCCAATTCGCGGGTGAAGTAGCTGCCTACTCGCGGCAGTCGTTCGACGCGGCCGACATTGAGCCAGCTCTTCTTGAAGATGGCGTTGCGCTCGTCCTCGTAGAAGGCCGGATCGATCGAGTCGGTGTAGTCGACGGGGCCGGTGCCGAGCTGTGGATATTGCTCGGTCCAGCTACCCGCTTCGGGTTTGGTGAAATGGGCCACCGGGTTACCTTTCGTGTTCGGGCGTGACGCCGAAGGTGTTGAATGCCATGGCGAGCAGGCTGTAGCCGCCGACCGTGAAGACCAGATCCATCCGCTGCCGGTCGCTGAGTTGTTCGCCCAGCGCGGTCCAGGTGTGGTCGGATAGCGTGGATTTGTCCAGCAGCTCGTCCGCGGCGTCGATCAC
The DNA here is from genome assembly GCF_017875645.1 of Nocardia goodfellowii. Lineage (NCBI taxonomy): Bacteria > Bacillati > Actinomycetota > Actinomycetes > Mycobacteriales > Nocardiaceae > Nocardia > Nocardia goodfellowii. The sequence goes on from NZ_JAGGMR010000001.1 coordinate 5,236,971, forward strand.
GACTCGGTCGAATTCCGTTGCGGCGGTGCCGTTCTGGACCGCCGCGATATCGGCTTCGGACAAACCGGCGGTCGCCGCGAACCCGGCGTGATGCTGCCACTCATAGGCGCAGTCGGTGCGGTGCGCGACGCGCAGGATCGCCAGTTCCCGGATGCGCGGCGGCAGGCTGGAGCGGAACAGCAGGTACACGCTGAAGCCCAGGAACGCCTCGGTGAGTTCTGGATGGTGAGCCAGCACCGACATCGCGGGGCCCGCGCCCTCGGGATTGCGGCGGGCCGCGGGCAGCAATTGCCGGAACGCGGCCCGGGTGTGGTCGTCCCAGCTCTCGGCCGGCAAGGGCGGCAGGCGCATTCGTGTCCTCCTGTCGTGAGAATGGGATTCTCCTAAACTGGATAATAGATTTCCACGCCGGTGAAAAATAGTCAACGCGCAGCGATTCAGTCCAGGAACATGTCCGGGATCGGCTGCGTGCCGCCGCCGTATCCGGACAGGTCGGTCGCACCGGATTCGATCAGGACGCGAGCGTCGACATAGCAGTTGCCGGTGCTGTCGCGCGCTGGGCGCGAAAGGATCTCGGCCGCCGCGTCGCCCATGATCCGGGGATCGCGGGCCGAGCGCAGTAGCTCGTCGCCGCCGGGCAGGTTGGCGACCGCCGCGGTGGCGATATAGGTCTGCGGCCACAGGCAGTTCGCCGCGATCCCGTCGGCGGCGAACTCGGCGGCCCAGCCCAGCGCGAGCAGCGTCATGCCGTATTTGGACTGGGTGTAGGCCGGGTGCGCGCCGAGCCAGCGCGGGCTGGTGTTCAGTGGCGGCGAGACGTTCAGCACGTGCGGGTTCGGGGCCTGGCGCAGATAGGGCAGGCAGGCCTGGGTCAGCAGGAACGTGCCGCGAATATTGATCTCCTGCATGAGATCGAACCGCTTCACCGTCAGCTCGGCGGTGGGCGCGGTGGCGATGGCGCCGGCGTTGTTGACGCAGAAATCGATGCCGCCGAAGCGGTCCACGCCGACTTCGACCGCGCGCCGGACATCGGCTTCGTTGCGCACGTCGCCGACGACCGCGACCGCCTTGCCGCCGGCGGCCTCCAGTTCGGCCACCGCCGTGTGCACAGTGCCGGGCAGGCGCGGGTGCGGCTCGGCGGTCTTGGCCAGGACCACGACATTGCCGCCCTGCTGCGCGACCGCTCGCGCGATGGCCAGTCCGATGCCCCGGCTGCCGCCGGAGATGACCATGGTGCGATCCGTGAAAAGTTGCTGCTGGCTGGTCATTATTCTCCTCTGGCCGGTCCGTTTGCGCTTGATGGTATTGGCATTCTCCATTTCTGCAAGTACCGTATTCACCAATGAACGACCATGTCACCACCGCATCCGGCATCCCGCTGCGGCCGGTCTACGGACCGGACGACCGGCGTGCCGACCCGCCCGCGCCGGGCGCGTTTCCCTTCACCCGCGGCAACTTCGCCACCGGCTATCGAGGCCGGCTGTGGACCTTCCGCCAGTACTCCGGATTCGGCACCGCCGAGGAGTCCAATCGCCGCTATCGCTATCTGCTCGAACAGGGTGGTACGGGACTGTCGGTGGCGCTGGACCTGCCGACCCAATGTGGTTACGACTCCGACGATCCCGAAGTGGGGGAGGAGGTCGGCCGGGTCGGCGTCGCCGTGGACACCCTGGCCGACGCCGAGCTGCTCTTCGACGAGATTCCGCTGGAGCGGATCAGCACGAGTTTCACCATCAACGGCACGGCCGCGATCCTGCTGGCCATGTATGTCGCGGCCGCCGAGAAGAAGGGCGTGCCGCGGCAGCAACTCACCGGCACGATCCAGAACGACATTCTCAAGGAATACGCCTCGCGCGGCACGTGGATCTGGCCCCCGGAACCGTCGTTACGCCTGATCGCCGACACCATCGAGTTCTGTGCCGCGCAGGTGCCGCGCTTCAACGCGATCTCCGTGGCGGGCGCGCATTTTCGCGACGCGGGCGCGAACGCGGTGCAGGAGATGGCCTTCACCCTCGCGGACGGCGTGACCTACTGCGATACCGTCGTCGAACGCGGGCGCATGAGCATCGACCAGTTCGCGCCGCAGATCTCGTTCTTCTTCTACACCCACGGCGACTTCTTCGAGGAGATCGCGAAATACCGTGCCGGCCGGCGGCGCTGGGCCACCATCGTGCGCGAACGCTACGGCGCGAAAGCCGACAAGGCCTCGATGTTTCGCTTCGGCTGTGTGGCCGGCGGCGCGTCGCTGTATGCCCCGCAGGCCCAGAACAATCAGGTCCGGGTGGCCTACGAGGCGATGGCCGCGGTGCTGGGCGGGGTGCAATCGATGTTCACCGCCGCCTGGGACGAGCCGTTCGCGCTGCCCAGCGAGGAGTCGGCCACCATGGCGCTGCGCACCCAGCAGATTCTCGCCTATGAGACCGGGGTCGCGCGGGTCGCCGACCCACTGGGTGGCTCGTACTTCGTCGAAGCCCTCACCGACGCGACCGAAGAACGCATCATCGAGATCATGTCCGACCTGGAAAACCATGGCGGCATGGTCCGGTGCATCGAGGACGGCTACCTGCAGGGCATGATCGCCGACGCCGCCTACCAACTGCACCAGGAGGTGGAGCGCGGCGAGCGTCCGGTCGTCGGGGTGAACCGCTTCGTGTCCGAGGAACCCGCGCCCGAGATCTCCACCTATGAATTGGACGCCGAAGGCCGGGATCTGCAATTGAAGCGGCTGGCCCGGGTCAAAGCCGAGCGTGATCCCGCGGCCGTGCGCGACACGCTGGCCGCGTTGTCGCGTGCCGCGGAAGGAACCGAGAATCTGATGCATCCGCTCATCGATTGTGTCAACGCCTACTGCACGGTCGGTGAGATGACCACCGCGCTCAAAGACGTCTGGGGCGAGTTCCAGCAGCCGGTGGTGTTCTGATGACCGCGCGCGTGCTGGTCGCCAAACCAGGGCTGGACGGCCATGACCGCGGTGCCAAGATCGTCGCCCGCGCTCTGCGCGATGCCGGATTCGAGGTGATCTACACCGGCATTCGCCAGCGGATCGAGGACATCGTGTCGATCGCGCTGCAGGAAGACGTCGCGGTGGTGGGGCTCAGCATCCTCTCCGGCGCGCACGTCGCGCTGACCATCCGGGTGGTGGAGGCGCTCGGCGCGGCCGGCGCCGACGACATCGACGTGGTCGTCGGGGGCACCATCCCGGGCAGCGATGTGCCCAAACTGCTGGAAGCCGGTGCGGCGGCGGTCTTTCCGACCGGAACCGCGCTGGATGTACTCGTCACCGAGATCCGGGCGCTGACCGCGGCCGCCGACCCCGCGCCGGAACAGACAGTGGAGGAATCGTGCGTATCGGAGTAATGATCGGTCCGGAGAAGGGCGACTCCGCGCGCAAGCTCTCCCGGATGCTGGCCGATATCGAATGGGCCGAATCGGCGGGGCTGGACACCGCCTGGATTCCGCAGCTGCCCACCGACTTCGACGCCTTGATCACCGTGGCGCTGATGGGCACCCGGACCAGCCGGATCGAATTGGGCACGGCCGTGGTGCCGTTGCAAGCGCAGCATCCGATCGCGCTTGCCCGGCAGGCGCTGTCGGCGCACGCCGCGGCCGGTGGCCGGCTCGCGCTCGGAGTGGGTCCCTCGCATCACTGGATCGTGCGGGACATGCTCGGGTTGCCCTACGACCGGCCCGCCGCCTACACCCGCGACTATCTCGAGGTGCTGAACGCCGGGCTGGCCGGGCCGGGCCCGGTGGAGGTGGAGAACACCTCGTTCCGGGTCCACAACCAGCTGGATCTCGGCCCGGTCGAACCGTTGCCGGTGCTGATCGCCGCGCTCGGTCCGGTGATGCTGCGCATCGCCGGCGAGCAGGCGGACGGCACCATCCTGTGGATGGCCGACGAACGCGCGATCGCGGAGCATGTGGTGCCCAAGATCACGAAGGCCGCGGCCGAGGGCGGGCGGCCCGCACCGCGCGTCGTCGCCGGACTGCCCGTATGCCTGTGCCGCCCAGCGCAAGTCGACGAGGCGCGGGCCCGCGCCAACCGCATCCTCGGCGAGGCCGAGGTATCGCCGAATTATCAGCGGCTGCTGGAGAAGGGCGCTGCCCGCGATATCGGTGACCTCTGCGTCGCGGGCGACGAGGCGGCCATCGCGGCCGGGCTGCGCCGGTACGCGGAGGCGGGCGCGACGGATCTGTCGGTGCGGCTGCTGCCGCTGGGCGACGATCGCGATGAACTGGTGGCCTCCAAACGGCGTACCCGCGAGATGATCGCCGCGCTGGCGAAGGAATCGCGGTGACCGCGCCCCTGGCCGGTATTCGTGTGCTCGAGGTCGGCACCATGCTGGCCGGCCCCTACGCCACCCTGATGCTGGCCGACCTGGGCGCGGAGGTCATCAAGATCGAACCACCGGCCGGGGACATCTCCCGGCAGGTCGGTGACTCCTACTTCGCCAGCCTCAATCGCGGTAAGCGCAGCGTCCGCCTGGACCTGAACGACCGGGCGGGGCAGCAGCGGCTGGGCGCGCTGGCGGCGGAAGCGCATGCGCTGCTGGTGAATCTGAAGCCGTCGGCGATCCAGCGGCTCGGCCTCACCTACGACGCGCTGCGGCACTGGAACGAGCGTCTGGTCTGTGTCGCCATCACCGGTTTCGGGCTGGACGCCGGCGATCATCCGGCTTTCGACTATGTCATCCAGGCGGCCACCGGCGTCGCGGCGCTGACCGGAGATCCCGCGGGACCGCCCACGCTGCCGGGGTACTCGGCCGCCGACAATTCCACCGGACTGACCGCGGCACTCGGCCTGCTGGCCCAGATCGTCTCCGGGCGCGGCGGGCAGGTAGAGGTGTCGTTGCGCGATGTCATGTTCTCCCAGCTGAACTACCATGCCGCCGCCTACCTCGACACCGGCGCCGCCCCGCAGCGGCGGCCGTTCGGGGCCCACTCGTATTACGTTCCCGCGCAACTGTTCCCGACGGCCGATGGCTATCTGGCGCTGTTCATCACACACGACGGGTTCTGGAAATCTTTCGCCGGGGAAGCCGGAATCGAGGGCTTCACCACCATGGCCGAGCGGGTCGCCCGCCGTGCGGAGGTGCTGGCGGCGGTCACCGCGGCCCTGACCGGTGACAACGCCGACGGCTGGGAGCGGAGGTTGCGGCCGCTGGGTGTTCCGGCCGCGGCGGTGCGCACCCTGGCCGAAGCGCTGGAGCTGGTCCCGGAGGCAGTGGTGACGGCGGGTGAGCATCGGTTGATCGGCAGTCCGATCCGGGTGGGCGGCTATCGCCCCCGGTACGGGCCGCCCCCGGCATTGGGCGAGTACGGCGAGCGGCCGCCGAGCAGGGCCGCGCGGTGAGGCATTCGGTGGCGCTCGTCTTCGAGGATCGCGAATACACCCTGGCCCACCTCGAGTCACTGGCCGGTGGGCTCGCCGCGACGCTGCGCGCGCGGGGAGTGCGCGGCGGGGATCGCGTGGCGCTGATGTCCTCTAATCGCCCGGAATTCGTCATCGCCGTGCTGGCGGTCTGGCGTCTCGGTGCGGCGGTCGTGCTGCTCAGTCCGGCCTGGAAACAGGCCGAGGTGGCGCACGCGCTGGCGATCACGCGACCCGTTCAGGCCGTGGGTGATCATCCGGTGCTGGCCGGCTTTCTACCGATGTTGTCGCTGGATGATCCCATCGCCCCGGCCTATGGGATGTCACCCGTGCCCGAGCCGGAGGCGGAGGCTATTCTGGTATTCAGCTCCGGCACAACAGGTTTGCCGAAAGCGGTGCGCCACACCCATGCTTCGCTGGCGGTGGCCGTCGAGCATTGGCGGGGCGCGCTGGAATTCACCGCGACGGACCGCATCCAAGTACTCACACCGCCCTCGCACATCTTGGGGCTGCTCAATATTCTGCTGGCGCTGCGGACCGGGGCCTGGCTGCGCCTGCATCGGCGGTTCGACCTGGAGCTGATGCTGCGGCACATCGAAAAGGACCGCATCACAGTGGAAATGGCGGTCGCGCCGATCGCGATGGCACTGGCCGCGCACCCGGATCTGGAAGCCTATGATCTGTCTTCGCTGCGCTACATCATGTGGGGTGCCACGCCGGTCTCCGCCAGTGTCGCCGCGACCGTCACGCGGCGCACTGGAGTCGGCTGGGTGCCCGCCTACGGAACCAGCGAACTTCCGGTCATCGCGTGCAACCCGATCGAGGGAGCACGCCTGGACAGCGTCGGCCGTCCGGTACCGGGGGTGCGGGTGCGCGTGGTGTCGCCGGAGACCGGAAATGTCTTGGGGCCGGGGGAGATCGGTGAGATCCAGGCCCGGTCGGGGGCGCTGATGTCGGGATACCTGCCGGACTCCGCGACCGCCTCGGTCTGGAGTGACGGCTGGTACCGCACCGGCGACATCGGCTCACTCGACGCCGGCGGCTGGCTGCGGCTCACCGATCGGCTCAAGGAAATGATCAAGGTGCGCGGATTTCAGGTCGCGCCCGCCGAGGTGGAAGCCGTGTTGCACGCGCATCCGGCGGTGGTCGACTGCGCGGTGTTCGGGGTGCCCGATGCGGCTGACGGCGAGGCGATCGTCGCCGCGGTAAGCACGTCGGTGGCGATCGGCCGCGACGAACTCGTCGACTTCGTCGGCACGCGCCTGGCCTCCTATAAACGGCCGCGCGCGGTCGTTTTCGTGCCTCGCATTCCCCGTCTTCCCTCCGGCAAGGTTCTGCGCCGGGTTCTGAAGGAGCAGTATGGACGTACGTCTGACGAGTGAGCAGCGACAACTGCGCGCCGCCGCCGCCAAATTGGCCGATGATCTCGGTCCCGATTCGGTCGCGGACCTCGCCGACAGCGCCCGGATCGCCCGGCTGGAGAAGGCCGTCGACACCGCGGGCTGGCGTGCCCTGCGCTCCGACGGCGCCTCCGGCGTCGAAATCGCGCTCGTGGCAGAAGAATTCGGCCGGGGACTGGTCGATGTGCCGTTCCTGGGCCCACTACTCGCCGACGATCTGCGCGGGCACGGACCGGAGCCGGAACGGCGCTGGACTGTCGCGGCGGGCGGCCGGGCCGTGGATGCCCGCGACGGCCACGGTGTGCTGGTACTCGAGCAGCGGCGGCTGCTGGCGGGCGCGGTGGGTCCCATCCTCGAAGGGGCGGACCTGACCCGGCCGGACGCCGAGATCCAGCCGCCGTTGCGTCCGCTCGCGGAACTGACGGCCGGACAAGCCGCGCGCTGGCACGCACTGGCTCTGGTCGTCACCACCGCGGATCTGGTCGGCACCGCGCGCGGCGCGCACACCCTGGCCACGGAGTACGCGAAAGTGCGTGAGCAGTACGGCAAGACGATCGGCTCGTACCAAGCCGTGGCGCATCTGCTCGCCGAAGCCCTGGCGCTCATCGAGGGGTCGATCAGTGTGCTGCGCCACGCCGCCTGGGCAGTGGACGAACTCGCCCCGGACGAGGCGGTCCGCGCCGCGCGCATCGCCAAGCTCTACTGTGCCCGCGCCGCGCGCACGGTCTGCGAGACCGCGATTCAGGTGCACGGCGGCATCGGCAATACCTGGGACTGCCTCGCGCACGTCTACCTGCGGCGGGCCCTGGTCTCGACCGAACTGTTCCCCGTCCGACTGGAGGAAATCGACTGTGGACTTTCGTGATTCGCCGCAGGAGGCGGCGTTCCGGTCCCGGCTGCGGGACTGGCTCGCGACGGTGGCGGGGCGGTTTCCGACCTCCGGTGACGAGTACTGGGCGAAGCAGGGGGAGTGGCATCGCGCGCTGTACGCGGCCGGATTCTTCGGGCTGTCCTGGCCGAAGAATCTGGGCGGGCACGAGCTGGCGCCGGTGTACGACGTGATCCTCGACGAGGAACTCGCCGCCGCGGGCGCACCGCCGCGTCCCAGCCTGGGCTATCTGGTCAGCGGGCTCGGCCGGCACGGCAGCACCGAGATCCAACGGCGCTTTCTGCCCGGCATGATCGACGGCAGCGAACGCTGGTGCCAGGGCTTCAGCGAGCCCGGCGCGGGTTCGGATCTGGCCTCGCTGCGCACCACCGCCACCCAGAACGGCGACCATTACGTCATCCACGGACACAAGATCTGGACCAGCTATTCCGACGTCGCGGACTGGTGTCTGCTGCTGGCCCGCACCGATCCGAAAGCGCCACGGCACAAGGGCATTTCGGCGTTCGTGATCGCGATGAACCAGCCCGGTGTGCGGCAGCGGCCGCTGCGCATGATCAGCGGCGTCACCACCGAGTTCGGGCAGGTGGAGTTCGACGGAGCCGTGGTGCCGGCCGATCAGCTGGTCGGTGCGCCCGGCGAAGGCTGGAAGCTGGCCATGACCGTGGTCGGTCACGAACGCGAGCCCGCCACGCTCGGTTACGCGGCGCGCTACGGGAAACTGGTGCGTCAGCTGGCGGCTCGCGTCGAGGGCACGCCACCGGCCGAACTGGCCTGGGCGGCCGTGGAAACCGAGATGCTGCGACTGCACGTGCGGCGGCGGCTGTCCGAACAGTTGGACGGCGTCTCGCACGGTCCCGAGGGCTCCTTGGACAAGCTGCTCATGACCTGGGTGGAGCAATCGGTGGGGCACGCGGCGCTGGCTGTCACCGGCACCCGGGATCCCGAACTGCTCGGGGCCTATCTGTACAGCCGCGCGCAGTCCGTCATGGGCGGCACCTCCCAGATTCAGAAGAACATCATCGCCTCGCGCATTCTTGGATTGGAAGTCTGACCGTGTACGACCTGCCCGCAGAAATCACCGTCGAAGCCGACGGCGCGCTCCGCGTCATCACCCTCAATCGCCCGGACGCGCTGAACGCGGTCAACGACGCGCTGCATACCGGGCTGGCGAAACTGTGGCCGCAGCTGTCCGACGATCGCGACGCTCGTGCGGCCGTGCTGACCGGCAGCGGCACCGCGTTCTCGGCGGGCGGCGACTTCAATTATCTCGCCGAACTGGCCCGGGATTCCCGGCTGCGTACCAAGACCATCGCGCACGGTCGCGACATCGTGCTCGGCATGGCCCGCTGCCGGGTGCCGATCGTGACTGCCGTCAACGGCCCGGCCGTCGGACTGGGGTGCAGTCTGGTGGCGCTGAGCGATATCGTCTACATCGCGGAGTCCGCCTATCTGAAGGATCCGCACGTGCAGGTCGGTCTGGTCGCGGCCGACGGCGGGCCACTCACCTGGCCGCTGCACACCAGCCTGCTGCTGGCCAAGGAGTACGCGCTCACCGGCGCGCGGATACCGGCCGAGCGGGCGCGCGAGATGGGCTTGGTCAATCACGTGGTGGCCGATCCGATGTCGGAGGCGCTGGCCTGTGCCAAACGCATGCTGGGCCTGCCGCAGCAGGCGGTCGAGAGCACCAAGCGGCTGCTGAATCTGCACTTGGAACGCGCGGTGCTGGCGGCTCTCGACTACGCGACCACCGCCGAGGAGATCTCCTTCCAGCATCCGGACTTCCACGCCATCATCGAGCAGCTGGCCGCCAAGCGGTGAAACACCTGTGGCCCCGGGCAGCCGGGGCCACAAGCGTTGGCGCGCAGCCTATTTCGGCGGGAACCGCAGTGCGCCGTCGAGCCGGATGACCTCGCCGTTGAGATAGTCGTTCTCCACGATCGACTGCACCAGTTGCCCGTACTCGGGCGAGCGTCCCATCCGGCGCGGATGGGGAACCTGCTTGCTCCAATGAACTTCCAGCTGCTCTGCCGCTTTGCCGTAGGCCGGGGTGTTGAAGGTGCCCGGCGCGATGGTGACCACGCGAATACCGAGTGGCGACAGATCACGCGCGGCCACCAGCGTCATGCCGACCACTCCACCCTTGGCGGCGGCGTAGGGCAGCTGCCCGATCTGGCCCTCGTAGGCGGCGATGGACGCGGTGTTGACGATGACGCCGCGCGAACCCTCGGCCAGCGCTTCTGTTCTGGCGATGGCCGCAGCGGACAGGCGCAGAACATTGAAGACCGCGGTCAGATAGAACTCGATGGTCGTGCGAAAACCTTCGAGCGGCAGCGGCGAGCCGTCCTTGCCGACCAGCCGGCCCCCGGCGGCCGGGCCGCCGTGGGTATCGACCGAAATCCGCAGCGGGCCCAGTGCTTCCGCGACCGCGATGGCGCCGAGCACCGATTCCTCGCTGGTGGCGTCGGTGTGGACGTAGTGGATGCCGAGCTCGGCCGCGAGCTCCTTGCCCTTGTCGTCGGCGACGTCGGCCACCACCACCTCGGCGCCGGCAGCGTGCAGCCGGCGCACAGTGGCCTCGCCCAAGCCGCCGGTACCGCCGACCACCAGGGCCGAGTTTCCCTTGATCCGCATCTCGCGTCCTCTCTTGCAATTACCACTCTCGTTCGGAGAGAATAACATTCTCATGAACATCAACACGATTCTCGAGATGGCCGCCGCGGATGCCGACCGGCCGGTGGTGACGGCCGCGGGCCGATCGCTGACCGCCGCCGAGCTGTCCGCCCTGGCCCGCCGCGCGGCCGGACGGTTCCGGGGCCATTCGGCGGTGCTCTACCTGGGCGTGAACCATCTCGCCTACCCGGTGGCCCTGTTCGGATCGGTGCTGGCGGGGGTGCCGTTCGTGCCGTTGAACTACCGGCTCGGTGCCGAGCAACTGGGCGCGCTGGTGGACCGCCATCCAGGGGCGCTGGTCCTGCGCGCCGAGGACCTGGACGACTTGGTGAAAACTGATGGGACACAGGCCGATACGGCGGAGTTCGAGCTGGATTGGGACGGCGAGAGCGTCGCAGTGATCATCTACACCAGCGGTACCACCGCCGCCCCCAAGGCGGCTCTGCTGCGCCACCGGCACCTCATGGCCTACATACTCAACACGCTCGAATTCGGTTCCGCGGCATCCTCGGACGCGACGCTGGTGTCGGTACCGCCCTATCACATCGCGGGCCTGACGAATCTGTTGTCGAACCTCTATACCGGTCGGCGCATCGTGTACCTCACCGCATTCGATCCGCGCGAATGGCTGGAAATCGTTCGGGCCGAGCGAGTTACCCATGCCATGCTGGTGCCCACCATGCTGGCCCGCATCGTCGGCGCGGTCGACGGCGCCGACGCGGGGACGCCCGGCCTGCGCAGCCTGGCCTACGGCGGATCGCGTACACCCCGGCCGGTCCTGGAGCGGGCGCTGCGGGTCTTCCCGCACACCGGTTTCGTCAACGCCTACGGGTTGACCGAAACGGCCTCATCGATCGCGCTGCTCGGACCCGAGGAACACCGCACCGCCTTCGCCGCCGCGGACCCGGCCGTGCGTGCCCGGCTGGGCTCGGTGGGCCGCGCCCTACCGGGTATCGAGATCCAGATCCGCACGGAGGCGGGCGAACTCGCCGAGCCCGGGGCGACCGGCCTGGTTTTCGCGCGCGGGGCACAGGTCTCCGGCGAGTACGGCGGGCGTAGCGTCCTGGACGCCGAAGGCTGGTTCCCCACCCGGGATCTCGGTTACCTCGACGCCGAGGGCTACCTCTTCATCGAGGGCCGCGCCGACGACACCATCATCCGGGGCGGCGAGAATATCGCGCCGGCCGAGATCGAGGACGTGCTGCTCGGGTATCCGGGCGTCACCGAGGCCGCGGTCATCGGGGTGCCGGATCCGGAATGGGGACAGCGCGTGGTCGCCGTTCTGGTCGGCGCCGGTGACCCGGAGGAGATCAAACGCTGGGTGAAGGGCCGCCTGCGTTCGTCCAAGACGCCCGACGCCATCGTGTTCCGGCCCGAACTGCCCAAGACCGAAACCGGAAAGCTGTTGCGCCGCAACCTGGTCGCCGAACTGGAGAGCACACATGCCTGAAGCAATCATCGTCTCCGCGCTACGCACACCCATCGGTACCGCCCGCCGGGGGGCTTTGCGCGACACCACCGCGTTCGACCTCGCCCGCCACGTGGTGACGGCTGCCGCCGCCGCGGTGGGCGGCCACCCGATCGACGACGTGATTCTGGGCGAGGGGCGTTACGGTGGCGGCGTCATCGCCCGGCACGCAGCGCTCACCGCCGGTCTCGACACCGTGCCGGGGCTGGCCCACAACCGGCACTGCGCCGCGGGGATGGCGGCGGTGCAGACCGCGGCGGCCGGCATTCGCGCGGGCATGGACGAGGTGATCATCGCCGGCGGGGTGAATTCCGATTCCACCGCGCCCAGAGCGCGCTTCCGGACCGGTCCCGAGGAATGGGCGGACCCGTGGGTCTCGCCCACCCATCCCGACCGGCCCGACGCCCCGAATCTCGACATGTCGATCACGGTCGGCTGGAACACGGCGGTGAAATACGGCCTGACCCGGGAAGAGCTGGACGCCTGGGCGTTACGGTCGCACCGTCACGCGATCGCCGCCATCGACGCGGGCCGCTTCGACGCCGAGATCGTCCCCATCGACACACCGCACGGGCGGTTCGCCGTGGACGAGCATCCGCGCCGCACCACCAGCGCCGAGAAGCTGGCCGCGCTCGCGCCATTGCATCCGGAGATCGAGGGTTTCAGCATCACCGCGGGCAATGCCTCCGGCGCCAACGACGCGGCCGCCGCGCTGGTCATCGCCAGCGACGCCACCGGCCTGCCGGCGCTGGGCACCATCCGGTCCTGGGCCTCGGCCGGTATCGATCCGGCGCTGACCGGATTGGCCCCGATCGCGGCCATCCGCAAAGCCCTTGCCCGCGCGGGCGTTTCGATCGGCGAGATCGACCTGTTCGAGATCAACGAGGCGTTCACATCGGTGCCGGTGGCGATGATCAAGGAGTTCGGCCTCGACCCGAGCCGGGTGAACGTGAACGGCAGCGGCTGCTCGCTGGGGCATCCGGTGGCGGCCACGGGCGCGCGGATGATCGTCACCATGGTGCATGAATTGCGCCGTCGCGGCGGCGGGCTGGGTCTCACGGCGCTGTGCGCGGGCGGCGGCATGGGCTCCGCGACGCTGATCGAGGTCCCGGCCCGTTGACCGACGCTGACCGATGAACGTCACCGAACTGGTGGCCGACGCGCGCGCGGGCTCGGCCCGCGCGGTGGGGCGGCTGTTGAGCCTGGTCGAGAGTCCGCGTCGCGCCGAGGTTTTGGCGGCCCTCGAGCCGGCCCGCGTGCGTGTCGTCGGCGTCACCGGCCCGCCCGGCGCGGGCAAGTCGACCACCATCGCGGCGCTGGTCGGGATCTACCGGCAGCAGGGCCTGCGCGTGGCCGTGCTCGCGGTGGACCCGTCCTCGCCCTACAGCGGCGGCGCCCTGCTGGGCGACCGCATCCGAATGGCGGCGCACATCAACGATCCCGGCGTGCTGATCCGCTCGGTCGCCACCCGCGGTCATCTGGGCGGCCTCGCTGAGGCGGTGCCCGCCGCCATCCGGCTGCTGGCGGCGCTGTCCTACGACCTGGTCCTGCTGGAAACCGTCGGCGTCGGCCAATCCGAGATCGAGATCGCCGCCCTGGCCGACCCGACCCTGGTAATCCTGAATCCCGGTGCGGGCGATGCCATTCAGGCCGCGAAGGCCGGGCTGCTCGAGGTCGCGGATCTGATCGTGGTGAACAAGGCCGACCGCGACGGCGCCGAGCAGACCGTGCGGGATCTACGGGCCGAAACCGACGCCCCCATCCTCGCACTCAGCGCCGCGCGCGGTGACGGTCTGCCCGCGGTGGTCCAAGCCATCGAAGCCCACCACCGCGCGGATACCCCGGCTCGCCGGACCGCTCGGGCACGTGCGCAAATCCTGTCCCTCGCGCAAACCCGCCTGCGTGTGCACCCGGACCTGGACCGGCTGGCCGGCGAAGTCGCCACCGGCCATGGCGATCCGTACGCCGCCGCGGAGCAACTGCTGCCGCCGCCGAACGGGGCCGGAGTGTGACACCCGGTCCGGCGGCGCACGCGGCCCTGAGCCGAAGCCGCGACGTTCGTGCGTAAGCGGTACCGGGCGGACGCCGAAGCGCGGCAAGCTGTTTCGACGGAGGTGGGGTCAGTTGGTGGAGCGGCTTGTGGCGGAACCGCTCGGGTTCATGGCCGGAACCGGAGCAGGGCTTCCTGCGCGAACGACGCGACGAGCGTGCCGTCGGCGGTGAGGACCTCACCGCGGCCGAAGCACCGTCCATGGGCGAGCACCGGGCTGTGGTGGCGCATGAGCAGCCAGTCGTCGACGCGGAACGGGCGATGGAACCAGACGGTGTGCGAGGTGGTGGCGGAGGTGAAGGCGGTGCCGTTGCCGCGCTGGCCGAAGCCGGCCATCGGGCGTAGGGCCGTGCCGATCAGATTGAGATCGGTGGCGTAGGCGATGAGGGCTTGACCGAGTTCCGCGCCTACCTCGGGTGTGCGCATCCACAGGTCGTAATCGGGCTCGTGCGCCGCGGGAGCGTCGAGATCGCCGATCGCGCGGGTCTCCCACGGTATGAGGTCGAGCCGCACGCGGTGCTCGGGGGCGAGCACCGGGGGCACCTGGGCGACGGTCTGATGTTCGGGCCCGTCCTCGGCGGCATGCATGGACACCGCCGCGGTGGCCACCACTTCACCCTTCTGCCGGGCGGTGATCGCCAAGGTCGCGAAAGAGCGTCCGCGGTGCTGGATCTGGACGACGTACCGCACCGGAGCGTCGCTCTTGCCCTCGCGGGCGAACAGCACGTGCGCGGACTTGACCGCCTTGTCGGGGCACGCGAGATCGGCCGCGCGCAAGAACTGGCCCAGCAACTGCCCGCCGAACAGACGGTGATACTCCAGATGCTGATTGGGCCCCTCGAAGGTGGCCAGGGTGCTGGGGCGATCCGCGGCCCTGGGCTTCGGATCGCCGTCGCGCGTCGGAGCGGTGCTCGGGTGCAACTCGAGGCAGGAAAGGAGATCGGTCCAGAGGTCGGGCATGCACCGATGTAATCACAATTCTCAGAAGATGAGAATAGGATTCTCGCTACTTGCCGCCCGCGAACCCGGTCGAGCAGAACTCCCACACCTCATTGGCGGTGATGGGGTGGATGGTCTCCTCGTCGGTGCTGCCGCTGGATTGCGCGGTGAACATGACCGTCTGCATGACGATCGCCGCCATGCGTTTCGGCTCGACGCCACGGCGTAGCTTGCCCGCCTCGGCCGCGTCGGACATCAGCTCGGTGAACAGCGCGAGTAGCGGCGCGTGCGCGACCTTGACCTGCGCGGGATGTGAAACCAGCAGGCGCGGTGCGAAATCGGTGAACAGCGGGCGCTGCGCGGTCGGGTCCGGGCGGCATAACTCGAACAGCAACTCGACCGCGACCTGGAGCCGGCCGAGTGGGTCCTTCTTACCTGCCGCGGCGGCGTTGATCTGATCGGCGGTGCGGACCAGGGCATCCTCGAAAAGGGCCAGGAGCAGCTCGTGTTTGCCGTCGAACTGCAAATAGAAGCTGCGTAGTGACTGGCGGGAACGCTCGACGATCTCCTGGACGGTGAAGTCGGTGGTGCCCTTTTCGGTGATGATTGCCTGGGCGGCATCGAGGAAGCGCTGGACCCGTTGCTCGGCACGCAGTTTCGCGCCGCGCAGCGAGCGCTCCACGGCGCGCTGCTTCCAGGCCGGCTCGTCGCTGGGAAGGGTCACGGCGCGACCGGTCCTGCGTCATGTGTGGAGAACATGATTGCACCTTACCGGAAACGCGCCTTGTTCTGATTGCTAGGGGGCGTGTGTCGGCTCCGCGTGAAACTCTTACTTTCCTCAAATGAGAATGCTATTCTCGCCGCAGATGTGCTCAGGCATGGCGAGGGAGGCCGGATGATCTTCGAGTTCGACTCGGATCAACGTTTGTGGCAGGAGACGGTGCGCGACGTCGTCGCCAAACGGTGCCCGCCGGCGGTGGTGCGGGCGATCGTCGACAACGGCGCGGATCCGGCCCCGGTCTGGCAGGCCTACGTCGAACACGGCTGGACCGAACTCACCGAACCGGAGCACACGGTCGAGCTGGCCATCGTGCTCGAAGAGCTCGGCCGCGCCACCGATCCCACGCCGTATCTGGCGACCATGACCCAATTCGCCCCGCTGGCACCGGAATTCGTGCGACCGGGTGAGACGGGTGCGGCGGTGCCGGACGGTGTACTCGCGTGCCGGGACGGCGCCGGATGGCGTTTGACGGGTACCGCCCGGCATGTGCTGGACGGAGATCGGGCCGATCGCCTGGCCGTGGTCACCGCCGCCGGAATCTTCGTGGTGCCCGCGGCAGCCGTCACCGCCGCGCGCACCGAGACCTTCGATCCGGTCGCGCATGTGGCGGAGGTTTCCTTCGACGACGTGCGGGTCGGCGACGCCGATCGCAGCATCGTCCAAGCACGCGACGCGCGTCCGGCCGCGCTGACCGGCCTGGCGCTGACCATGGTCGGAGCCTGCCAGCGCGTGTTGGACCTGGTGCTCGAGCACGTGCGCGGCCGAGAGCAGTTCGGTGTGCCGATCGGCGCCTTCCAGGCGGTGAAGCACAAGGCGGCCGATATGCACGTCGCCATCGAAAGAGCGCGCGTGCTGGCGTATTACGCCGCGCTGACCATCGCCGAGCACGATCCCGGCCGCGAACTCGCGGCGGCGATGGCCAAGGCGGCGGCCGGTGAATGTCAGTCGCTGGTGTTCCGCCATGGCGTGCAACTCTTCGGCGCCATGGGTTTTACCTGGGAAAACGATGTGCAGTTCGCGCTCAAGCGGGCCAAGTTCGGCGAGCTGCTGCTCGGCGGCGCGGCCGTGCACCGGGCGCTGATCGCCGAGGAGTACCGTGCAACTCACCTTTGATCCCGACGTCGAGGCCTTCCGCGCCGAATTCGTCGCCTTCCTGACCGAGCACCTGCCCGATCCCGCCGCCGTCGCGCAGCGCTCTCGTTCCAGTGCCGACGTGCCGCCGTGGGCGCGGCAGTGGCAGCGGCTGCTGTTCGACAACGGCTGGCTGCTGCCGGGGAATCCGCCCGAATTCGGCGGCCGCGACGCGACGCTGCTACAGCAGTACGTGCATTTGCGGGAATTGTCGAAGCGGCGGATCTATCACAGTTTCAATCCGCAGGGGCTCGGGATCATCGCGGCCTCGCTGCTGACCTTCGGCACCCCGGAGCAGAAGAAGCAGTGGGCCGCACCGATCTTGCGGGCCGAGATCACCGCCGCGCTCGGGATGAGTGAGCCGGCGGCCGGATCGGATCTGGCGTCACTGCGGACCCGCGCCGTCCTCGACGGCGAGCATTTCGTGGTGAACGGGCAGAAGGTGTGGACCTCCGGCGCGCACAACGCGGACGTGCTGCTCACCTTCGTCCGCACCGACCCGGACGCGCCCAAACACAAGGGCATCAGTGTGCTGCTGATCCCCACCGATACGCCCGGCGTGACCCGGCGGCCGTTCGCCTCCGCCTGTGCGGCGGACGATCTCGACTTCAACGAGGTCTTCTTCGAGGACGTGCGGGTACCCGCGGCGAACCTCGTCGGGGACTTGCACGGCGGCTGGAAGGTCGCCACCGGCTCCCTCGGCCACGAGCGCACGCTGCTGTGGCTGAGCTTCGCCGATCGGCTCGAGGATCTGGTGGCCGATTCCCGGCCGCGGACCGCGCTGGACCGGGACCGCTACGCGACCTTGGTGCTGGATCTGCAGGCGCTGCGGCTGCTCGGTTCGGCCGCGCTGGGCCGCGAAGCCCGTGGGCAGCAAGATGTTCCGGCGCTGTCGGTGCTCAAACTCCTCGGCTCGGAGGCGGTGCAGTCCGCGTCGGAGGCGGCCCTGAACGCCGCCGGCGTCGAGGGGCTGCATCATCCCGCCATGACGGGGCCGTATACCCCGATGAGTATCGAGCATTTCACCAGCAGCTGGTTCGAGCGCTACCTGCGCAGTTTCGCGGGAACGATCGCCGGCGGCACCTCAGAGATTCAACGCAACATCATCGCCGAGCGCGTGCTCGGTCTTCCACGAAGCTGAAAAGGGTTCCACCATGCGCATTTCCCTTCGCCCGGCCGTCACCGCGTGTTGTCTGGCCGCACTCACCGCCACGGCGATCGCGGGCTGTGGATCCGACGACTCGGCCGCCCCGGCGAGCTCCGCGGCGTCCTCGGCCACGAGTTCCGCGGCCGCGACCAGTAGTGCGGCGAGTTCGGCGGCCGACACCAAGGCCGTCACCGACGCCTACGTGACGTTCTTCAACGGTCAGACCCCGGCCGCCACCCGCGCCGGACTGGTCGAGAAGGGCGCTGCCTTCCAGCAGGCCCTCGACGGAATGGCGGCCAACCCGCAGGCAGCTGGTACGAGCGTCACGGTCGCGGAGGTGAAGTTCGGCGACAGCAGTCACGCCGACGTCAAATACACCCTGCTGCTCAACGGGAACCCGGTGCTGCCCGACCAGTCCGGTCAGGCGGTCAAGGAATCCGGGCAGTGGAAGGTCGCGGCCGCGACCTTCTGTGCGCTGCTCGCCATTCAGAGCGGCGGCCAGACGACGGTCTGCTGAGCCCGCCGGAAATCGATGGTGCAATCGAAGGAACCAGAGTGAAATCGCAGCAAATACTCGTCGGGCTGGTGGCGGCGCTGCTGCTGGTCACAGGATGTGGCGGGCGCAGCGCTCCGGGCACCGAGGAGACCACGGCGGCCCAGGGCGCGACCTCGGGCGACTTCGGCGATCTGACGGGCGTGTGCGGGCCGGGTAAACCCAGCAGCGCGTCGGCGCAAGGGGTCACGGCCGCGGAGATCAAGATCGGTGTCTTCTCCGATATGGGGTTCACCAAGAACTCCGAATTCGTGGACGCGGCAAAGGTATTCACCTCGTGGTGTAACGCCGCGGGCGGCATCGGCGGCCGCAAGATCGTCACCACGACGCGCGACGCCAAGCTGATGGAAGTCCGGCAGCGCATGCTCGACGCGTGCCGCGAGGATTTCGCACTCGTGGGCGGCGGCGCCGCGCTCGACGCCCTGGGCGCCAAGGAACGGCTGTCCTGCCTGTTGCCCGACTTCCCGGGCCAGATCTCCCAGCAGCAGAACGTGCAATCGGATCTGCAGTACAACGCCTCGGCCAGCGCCTATGTGAACTACTTCCAGTACACCGGCTACTACCAGTGGCTGTTGAAGGAAGCGCATCCGGGCTCGGCCGCGGCGGTCGGGATGATCAACGGCGATTCGCCTGTCACCAAGGTGATGGGGGAGAAGTTCGCGGAGGCGATGCGGGCCGGGGGCGCGACATTCGTCTACAACGATCTGTATCCGGCCAGCGGCGTCGCGGACTGGACGCCCTATGCGCAGGCCCTCAAGAGCAAGGGCGTCAAAGGGCTGATGTTCCTGGGTGACTGGCGCCAGCTGACCAAGCTGGAGGACGTCCTCACCGGCATGGATTACAAGCTGGACTGGATCGACGCCAACAACAGCGCCTACAACAAGTCGTTCCTGGAGAACGCGGGCCGATCGCTGAGCTACCAGAACAACTACGCCGATCTCGGCGGTACGGTCCCGGCCGAGAGCCCGAGCTCGTCTCCGGCCACGCAGCAGTTGCTCGAGTTGTATAAGAAATACGCCCCGCAGGCGGATATCACCATGGCCGCCATGCGCGCGTTCTCGGCCTGGCTGTTGTTCGCGAAGTCCGCGGGCAGTTGCGGTGATCAACTCACCCGTGCCTGCTTGATCGCCGCGGCCGCCAAGGAAACCGCCTGGACCGGAGGCGGATTGAACGCGCCCAACGTCGTCGCGGACCGGGAGACGCCGCCCAAGTGCTTCAACGTGGTGCAGGCCACCGCGCAGGGCTGGAAGCCCGCTGATTTCAAGCCGAATCAGGGCCACTTCCGCTGCGACGTCCCGGCCTATCGCTACACCGGCGCCTACGACCGACCGTTCACCCTCGCCGATGTCGGCAAGAACATGAGCGACGTCAAGTAATGGAACAGTTCCTCACCTTCGGGCTGGTGGGTCTGAGCACCGCCGCCATCTATGCCGTGATCGGCAGCGGCCTGGTGCTCACCTACACCACGACCGGCGTCTTCAACTTCGCGCACGGCGCGGCGGGGATGATGGCTGCCTTCAGCTACTGGCAGTTGACCGTCGGCTGGGGCGTTCCGGTCGCGCTGGCGCTGCCGCTCGTCTTGCTGGTGGCGGCACCGCTGTCCGGGCTGGTGGTGGAACGGGCGATGCGCACGGTGCAGCGCCTGGGCGAGGCCGAGCGTCTGGTGATGACGGTGGCTTTGCTGAGCGGGCTGATCGCGGCGGCGCGCTGGATCTGGGATCCGAACAAGGCCCGCACCCTGCCGGCCTTCTTCGCCGAGTCCGCGCCGCTGCGACTGGGGTCGGCGACCATCAGCTGGCATCAGGCCCTCACCATGGCGGTGGCCGTCGCCGTCGCGATCGGCTTGCGGCTGTTGCTGTTTCGCACCCGGACCGGCGCCGAGATGCGCGCCGGCGTGGACGACCGGGCGCTGGCCGGATTGACCGGCGCCGATCCGGTGCGGGCCAATCGGGTGGCCTGGATCCTGGGTATCGAGCTGGCGGCGATCGGCGGCATCCTCATCGCGCCGATGGTGAATCTGGACGCGGCGCAGCTGTCGTTGCTCATCGTGAGCGCTTACACCGCAGCCGTTTTCGGTCGGCTGCGCAGCCTGCCGATGACCTTCCTCGGCGCGGTGGTGGTCGGCTGCCTGGAGAGTTACCTCGCCGGCTATCTGCCGCAGAACGCGTATCTGCCCGGCCTGCGGCTGGCCGCGCCCGCGCTGCTGCTGTTCCTCGCGCTGCTGGTGTTCCCGCACGGCCGGTTGCGCGGCCGCGACCGGCAACTGAGTCAGGTGCCCGCGCCGACCCTGCGCGGCACGCTGGTGTTCGGGGCGGTGGTGGTGCTGTTCGGCCTCGTCCTGGCCACGGTGCTCGGGGAATCCGATCTGATCAGTTACGGGCGGATCTTCGCCTTCGGTGTGATCGCGCTGTCGTTCGTGCCACTGGCCGGGTACGCCGGTCAGCTGTCGCTGTGTCAATTGAGCATGGCGGGCATCGGTGCGATCGCCTACGCGCATCTGGGACCACACGGACAGGCTTGGGCGCTGCCGGCGGCCGTCCTGATCGCGGCGGCGGCCGGGGCGGTGATCGCCCTTCCCGCCCTTCGGCTTTCGGGTGTCTATCTGGCCTTGGGCACCGCCGCGTTCGCGGTGGTGCTGGACCGCTGGATCTTCACCCTGCCCGCGTTCGACGTGCTCGGTGTCCGAATCGCGCTGTTCGACCAGGGCTCGATCGAGCTGACCGGGCCGGGGCTGTGGGGCGCGCGTCTGGACACCACCGCGGAGATCACGGTGTTCGCCGCCGTCTGCCTGGCGCTGGCCGGACTCGGGGTGGTCTTGCTGCGCCGCGGGCGATTCGGCCGCCGGCTCATCGCATTGCGCGACAGCGAGGCCGCCTACGCCACGCTGGGCGGCAACCTCCTCCTGGCCAAGGTGTCGGTGTTCGCGCTGTCGGCGGGCATCGCCGGGCTCGGCGGCGCGCTGTACGGCATGCAACTGCGCTCGGTCACCGCCGAACAGTTCAATTTCGTCGCGGGGTTGCCGATCTTCCTGGTCGCGGTCTTCGCCGGGCTGGGCGCCATCGGCACCGGATTGTTCGTCGGCGTGGCGCTTTTCGGCCCGCTCACCGCGATCCCCGCCCTGTGGCCCTCGACCCACAACATCGTCGAGGTGGTGCCCGCGCTGGCCGGAATCGCCTTCGGCGGCGGCGTGGTGCGGGCGGGTGCGGTGGCACGGATGCGCGCGGGCTGGGATCCGGTGTTTTGGGACCGCCCTGCGCTGGGGTTGCTGCTCGGTGTGCCCGTGCTGCTGTGGTTGCTGCGGTTGGCCGAGGTGATCGACGGCTGGGTGCTGTTCTGGGGTTCGCTGATCGCCGCGTTGGCGGTCCGGAGCTGGGCGCGGTCCCGGCAGCGCCCGCGCACGGAACCCGATGTGCCGGTGGAGTGGTGGGGTGTGCGCCGGCCGTGGCGCACCCAGGATCGGGAGGTGCTGGACCATGCCGTCACTACTGCGGGTTGAGGGCGTGCGCGTCACCTTCGGTGGCCGCCACGCCCTGGACGGGGCCGGGCTGCGGGCCGAACGTGGCCGGATCACCGGATTGATCGGACCGAACGGGGCCGGCAAGAGCACCCTGTTCGACGTCATCTGCGGACTGCGGCGGCCCACCGCGGGCAGCGTCCGGCTCGACGGCCGCGACATCACCCGGATGGGACCGACCCGGCGCGCCCGCCACGGCCTGGCGCGCACGTTCCAGCGCCTGGAACTGTTCGGCCGGTTGACGGTGCGTGACAATCTGCTCGTCGCAGCGGAATTGGGGCCGCGCCGCCGCACGGCCGGCGCCACCGTCACCGGCATCATCGACCGGCTCGGGCTCAGCGGCGTGGCCGATACCTGCGCCGACGAACTGCCCACCGGTTCCGCGCGCCTGGTCGAAGTCGGGCGCGCCATGGCGGCGCAGCCCAGCCTGCTACTGCTCGACGAACCCGCCGCCGGTCAGGACGGCGCGGAGACCGAGCGGTTCGCGGCGCTGTTGCGGTCGCTGGCGGCCGACGGCACCGCGGTCGTGCTCGTGGAGCACGACATGGGTCTGGTCATGAGCGTCTGCGACGAGGTGTTCGTCCTGGACCTCGGCAAGGTGATCTCCTCGGGTCCGCCCGAGGTGATTCGCCGGGACGAGACCGTGCTCGCCGCCTATCTGGGGGACATATGAGTCCGCTGCTCGAACTGCGAAGTGTGCGTGCGGCTTACGACGCCATCACGGTGCTGCACGGCGTCGACCTCGCGGTGGCGCCGGGGCAGGTGGTGGCGCTGCTGGGACCCAACGGCGCGGGCAAGACCACGACATTGCAGGTCGCCGCGGGCGTGCACCCGGTCGCATCCGGCCAACTGCTGCTCGGGGGCCGCGACGTCACCGGCGTGAGCCCCCGCGATCTGGCCCGCGCCGGCGTCTGCCTGATACCCGAGGGCCGCGGCGTGTTCCCGAACCTCTCGGTGCGGGACAACCTGCTGATGATGACCTTCACCGGTCACCCGCTGGCGCGCATCGAGGAGATCGCGTACACGCGGTTCCCCATCCTCGCCCAGCGGGCCGGTCAGATCGCCGGCACCATGTCCGGCGGCGAACAGCAGATGCTCGCCCTGGCCCGCGGTCTGGCCACCGAACCCGCCGTGCTGCTGCTCGACGAATTGTCCATGGGTCTGGCCCCTTTGGTGGTCGGCCAACTCTACGACCAGGTCGCCGAGATCGCGCGAACCGGCGTGGCCGTGCTGATCGTCGAGCAGTTCGCGTCCGCCGTTCTCGATATCGCCGACCAGGCCGCGGTGCTGGTGCGCGGGCAGATCGAACACCAGGGCAGTCCGGGCGACGGACTGCGTGAGGAATTGGCCGCTCTCTATTTAGGAAGTTCCGTATGACCGAGACACGCGCGGACCGCTTCGTCCGCGAGATAGCCGAATTGAAGATCCCGGACCCGGCCGCCGGCCGCAGCGGCCTGTGGCTCCGCCTGGGCATCGCGCTGCTGGTCGGCGGACCGGTACTGACCGCGGTCGCATACCTGATGTCGCACAACACTTCCGATCCCTTGGCCCAGCGCGACGCGATCATCATCGCGCTCGCGGGCATCGCGGTCAGCGTGGTGGGGGCCGCGGTGTTCCTGCGTTATTCGCTGACCGGCGTGCTGCGTTTCTGGATGGCTCGCCAGTCCTTCGACCTGGCCCAGCTCGCGGATCGGTTGCCCGGAAAGGAGATAGAGCATGACAGCATCGCCACTACGGCCCGGTGAGCAACTCGCCAGCACCGTCTGCGGGACCCGGGTGGTCGCCGTGCGGGTCCCGGCCACCGGGGCTCCCGAGCTGACCTGCGGCGGCGCGCCGATGGTGTCGGCCGCCGGCGCACCCCGGGCGGAACCGGACACCGGGGCGGCGGTGACGCTGATCGGCAAGCGCTACGTCAATGCCGACGAGTCGGTCGAAGTGCTGTGCACCGCGTCCGGATCGGGAGCGCTGAGCTGCGACGGCGCACCGATGACCATCAAGGCCGCCAAACCTTTGCCGGCGTCGGACTGATCGGTTGCGAGTCAACGTGCAGGAGTTGATATGTCCGGAGGTATGAGTTTCGAACTGACCGAGGATCAGGAATTGATC
This sequence comes from Nocardia goodfellowii, assembly GCF_017875645.1. Lineage (NCBI taxonomy): Bacteria > Bacillati > Actinomycetota > Actinomycetes > Mycobacteriales > Nocardiaceae > Nocardia > Nocardia goodfellowii. The sequence continues at coordinate 5,260,990 of NZ_JAGGMR010000001.1, forward strand.
CGTAAGTCGGTTCGCGAACTGCTGAAGAAGTTCGACGACAACTATTGGTCGGCGAAGGACCGGGCACACGAATTCCCGACCGAATTCTATGAGACCGTCGCCCGCGGCGGCTGGCTGGGCATCACCATTCCGGAGGAGTACGGCGGTCACGGCTTGGGTATCACCGAGGCCTCGCTGCTCGCCGAAGAGGTGTCGCGTTCCGGCGGCGGCATGAACGCCGCGAGTTCCATTCACATGTCGATTTTCGGCATGCAGCCCGTGGTCGTGCACGGCTCCGCGGAACTCAAACAGCGCACGCTGCCGCGCATCGCCCGGGGCGATCTGCATGTGTGTTTCGGCGTGACCGAACCGGGTGCGGGCCTGGACACCACCCGCATCACCACTTTCGCGCGCCGCGACGGCGAGCACTACGTGGTCAACGGCCGGAAGGTGTGGATCTCCAAGGCGCAGGAGTCGGAGAAGATCCTGCTGCTGACGCGCACCCGGCCTTACGACGAGGTGGCCAAGAAGACCGACGGAATGACGCTGTTCCTGACCGATCTGGACCGCGCGCACGTCGATATCCGGCCGATCGCGAAAATGGGCCGCAACGCGGTCAGTTCCAACGAACTGTTCATCGACGATCTGCGGATCCCGGTGGCGGACCGGGTCGGCGAAGAGGGCCAGGGGTTCAAATACATCCTCGACGGCTTGAACCCGGAGCGGATGCTGATCGCGGCCGAAGCGCTGGGTCTGGGCCGGGTAGCGCTCGATCGCGCCGTGAAATACGCGAACGAACGGGTGGTCTTCGACCGGCCCATCGGCATGAACCAGGGCATCCAATTTCCCCTGGCCGATTCCCTGGCCCACCTCGACGCGGCGGAACTGATGCTGCGCAAGGCGACCTGGCTCTACGACAACGGAAAGCCCTGCGGGCGTGAGGCGAACACCGCCAAATACCTGTGCGCCGACGCCGGTTTCGCCGCGACCGACCGGGCGCTGCAGACACACGGCGGTATGGGTTACGCGGAGGAGTACAACGTGGCCCGGTATTTCCGGGAGGCGCGCGTCATGAAAATCGCCCCGATCAGCCAGGAAATGATCCTGAACTATCTGGGATCGCACACTTTGGGAATGCCGAGGAGCTACTGATGCCCAGCAGGAACGGACTTTTCGATCTCACCGGGCGCGCGGCGCTGGTGACCGGCGCGGCCGGCGGCATCGGTTCCGCGGTCGCCGCGGCGCTGGCCGAAGCCGGGGCGGCGGTGCTGGTCACCGATATGAACGGGGCGGGGGCGGCGGTGGTCGCGGAGAAGATCGTCGCGAACGGCGGTGTGGCACAGAGTTTCGCCCTGGATGTGTCCGATCGTGCGGCCGCCGACGCGGCCGTCGCGCGGGCTGCCGCGCTCGCGGGCGGCGCCTTGCACATCGTGGTCAACAACGCGGGTGTGACCGACCCGGCGATGTTCGCCGCCACCACCGCGGAGTCGGTGCGGCGGCTGTTCGAGATCCACGCGGTCGGCACGTTCACCTGTTCGCAGGCCGCGCTACCGCACATGCCGACGGACGGCACCGGGCGCATCATCAATGTCACCTCCTCGGCCGGGATCGTCGGCACGCTGGGCCAGATCAATTACTCCGCCGCCAAGGCCGCCATCATCGGCATGACCAAATCGCTGGCCCGGGAGCTGGCGCGGAAACAGATCCTGGTGAACGCGCTCGCGCCGCTGGCGGCGACGCCGATGACGACCACCATCCGCACCGACGAGAAGTTCGCCGCCCAGATGCTGAACCGAATCCCGTTGCGGCGCTGGGCCGAGCCGGCGGAGGTCGCCGGGGCGTTCGTGTTCCTGGCCTCGGACGCGGCGTCGTTCATCACGGGCCAGGTGCTGCCGGTAGACGGCGGCATGGTGATGTGATGGACGCCCCCGCGCCCGGCGGCGCGGCGCCCGCGGCGTTCTCGGATGCGCGCGGGCCGCTGGCCGGCGTCACCGTGATCGCGTTGGAGCAGGCGGTCTCCGCGCCCATGTGCACCCGCACGCTCGCCGATTTCGGCGCGCGCGTGCTCAAGATCGAGAACCCGGACGGCGGTGATTTCGCCCGGCACTACGACGAGGTGGTAGCGGGGCAGGCCGCGCATTTCGTGTGGGTCAACCGGGGCAAGGAGTCGGTGACCCTGGACCTGAAATCGGCTGCGGGAGCAGACCTTCTGCACCGGCTGCTCGCCAGGGCGGACATCCTGGTATCGAATCTCGCGCCGGGCGCGACAGGCCGGCTCGGGCTCGCGCCCGCGGATCTGGCCACCCGGCATCCGCACCTGATCGCCGTGGAGATCGATGGTTTCGGCACGGGCGGGCCGCTCTCGCACAAGCGCGCCTACGATCTGCTGGTGCAGGCCGAGGCGGGTGTCTGCGCGGTGACCGGCTTTCCGGGCGCTCCCGCCAAACCGGGGCCGCCGGTCGCGGATGTGACGACGGGACTGTATGCGGCGCTGGCGATTCTGGCCCAGCTGTGCGGGCGCCTGCGCGCCGGTCCCGGGCCGGGGGCGCGTATCGCGGTGAGCCTGTTCGACACCATGGCCGAGGTGATGGGCTATCACCTCACCTATGCCCGGCACACCGGAGTCGACCAGCAGCCGCTCGGCATGAGTTCACCGGCGGTGTCACCGTACGGTTCCTACGCCACCGCCGATGGCCAGACGGTAGTGCTCGGCACCACGAACGACCGGGAATGGCAGCGCCTCGCCCGCGAGCTCCTGCAACGCCCGGACTTGGCCGAGGACGCGCGATTCCGCGCTAATCCGGGCCGGGTCCGGCATCGCGCGGAACTGGACGCGGCGATCGGCGATTGGTGTCTGCGGCACGACCTGGCCGCGATCCAGAAGGCGGCCGACGCCGCGGGCATCGGCAACTCCCGCTACAACCTGCCCAGCGACGTGCTCGATCATCCGCAACTGGTGGCACGGGACCGGTGGCGCACCATCGACACCCCGGCCGGCCCCATCCCGTCCCTGCTGCCGCCCGCCATCGTGGCGGGTTTCGATCCACCCATGGGCGCGGTTCCGGGTCTGGGCCAGCACACCGACGCGGTGCTGGCCGAATGGGGTTACGACGCCGCGGAAATCGCCGAGCTGCGGGCACGAGGCGCGATCGGCAGCACCTACCGCACTTGAATCGACTGTGGGAGAACGACTATGACCGACGAACCCGACCTGCTGGTCGACGACCGCGACGGAGTGCGGACGCTGACGCTGAATCGTCCGCGCCGTAAGAACGCCGTCACCTGGGAGATGTGGGCGCGGCTGCGCGACGCGTTGATCGCCGCGGGCGATGATCCGGGCGTTCGCGTGCTGGTGCTGACCGGCGCGGGCGGGGCGTTCTGCTCGGGCGCCGATGTGTCGGTGCTGACCGCCGGACATCCGGCGCGGAAGATGCGGTTGCTCAGCCAGGTGGCGCTGCAACTGCAAGAGTTGCCGATGCCCGCCATCGCGAAGGTGAACGGTGTCGCCGTGGGTGCGGGCTGGAACCTGGCGCTGGGCTGCGATCTCGTCGTTGCCACCCCGGAATCCACGTTTGCGCAGATCTTCGCCCGGCGCGGGCTGTCGGTGGACCTCGGCGGATCCTGGCTGCTGCCGAAGCTGGTCGGCCTGCAACAGGCCAAACGTCTTGCGCTGCTGGCCGACACGATCGACGCGGCCCAGGCGCGCGAGCTGAATCTCGTCACGTGGGTGGTGCCGGGCCAGGAGATCGACGGCTTCGTAGATGATCTCGCCACCCGCCTGGCCGCAGGCCCACCCGTGGCTTTGGCGCAAACGAAAGCACTGCTCAACGAGGGCGCGGGTGGCGATCTGCGTACCGCGCTGGCCGCCGAGGCCAGGGCCCAGGGCGTCAACTTCGCGACCGCGGACGCACCGGAAGCCTTCGCGGCCTTCACCGAGAAGCGAGAACCGCGCTTCTCCGGCGGCTGGACCTTGGACGAGGTCGCGAGCAATCCCGTTCCGGAACAGGAGAGAACACATGCGTGAAGTAGTGATCGCCGAGGCGGTCCGCACCCCGGTGGGCAAACGCAACGGCGGATTGTCCGGCATGCACGCGGCCGACTTGTCCGCGGTCGTGCTGAACGCGCTGGTAGACCGGACCGGCATCGATCCCGCGGTGGTCGACGACGTGGTGTGGGGCTGCGTGTCCCAGATCGGCGACCAATCCAGCAATATCGGTCGCTACGCGGTGCTCGCGGCGGGCTGGCCCGAGAGCATCCCCGGCACGACGGTCAACCGCGCGTGCGGATCCAGCCAGCAGGCCCTGGATTTCGCGGCCCAGGCGGTCATGTCCGGCCAGCAGGACGTAGTGGTGGCGGGCGGTGTCGAGGTGATGAGCCGGGTGCCGCTGGGCGCGGCGAAAGCAGGCGGAAGTCCGTACGGGCCGAAAGCTCTTGCCAGATATGACGATTTCTCGTTCAACCAAGGTTTGTCCGCAGAGCTGATCGTGCGCAAGTGGGGTTTCTCCCGGACCCGGCTCGACGAGTTCTCGGTCATGTCGCACGAGCGGGCCGCCGCCGCTCAGGACAGCGGTGCTTTCGACGCCCAGATCGTTCCCGTGGCCACCGATGCCGGGACCGTCACAGCGGACGAGGGCATTCGCCGGGGTACCACCGTGGCGAAACTGGCCGGACTGAAGCCGGCCTTCGACGCGGACGGAACCATCCACGCGGGCAACTCGTCCCAGATCTCGGATGGCGCGGCGGCACTGCTGGTCACCACGCCCGAGCGCGCCCGGGAATTGGGCCTGACCCCTATCGTGCGGTACCGGGCGGGCGCGGTGGCGGGCTCGGATCCGGTGCTCATGCTCACCGGGCCCATTCCGGCCACCGAGAAGGTGCTGGGCAAGGCCGGAATCGCCCTGGGCGAGGTCGGCGTCTTCGAGGTCAACGAGGCGTTCGCGCCGGTCCCCCTGGCCTGGCTCGCCGAAACCGGCGCCGACCCCGCCCTATGCAATCCGCTGGGCGGAGCGATCGCCCTCGGGCATCCGCTGGGCGGATCGGGCGCGGTGCTGCTGACCCGAATGGTTCATCACATGCGCGACAACGGAATTCGCTATGGCCTGCAAACCATGTGCGAGGGCGGCGGCACCGCCAACGCCACCGTCGTCGAACTCGTGTCCTGAAGGAGGCGTGCCATGCGCAGGGATATCTACACCCCGGATCACGAGGCGTTCCGGCAGCTCGCCCGCGAGTTCATCGACAAGGAAGTCGTGCCGAACTACCCGGCTTGGGAGCGGAGCGGGCAGATGCCGCGCGCGGTCTTCGAACAACTCGGCGCGCTGGGACTGCTCGGCACCGCGATCCCGGAGGAGTTCGGGGGAGCGGGGCTACGCGACTACCGCTACAACGCGGTGCTCCAAGAAGAAGCGCAGCGGGCGCTGGTCACGCTGAGCACCGTGCGCACCCAGATCGACGTCATCCTGCCGTACTTCCTCGAATACGCGAATGCCGAACAGCGGCAACGCTGGTTTCCCGGTTTGGCCTCGGGCCGGTTGCTCACGGCCGTGGCCATGACCGAGCCGGGGACCGGTTCGGATCTGGCGGGCATGCGCAGTACCGCGCGCCGTGACGGCGACGAGTATGTGCTCACCGGCGCGAAGACCTTCATCACCGGCGGCTTGCTCGCCGATCTGGTGGTCGTGGTCGCCCGCACCGCCACCGATCCGGACGACCGTCGCGCCGGACTCACGCTGCTGGTGGTGGAGCACGGCATGCCCGGGTTCGAGAAGGGGCGGGTGCTGGAGAAGATGGGCTGCAAGGTCCAGGACACCGTCGAGCTGTCCTTCGACAATGTCCGGGTGCCGGTGGCCAATCGATTGGGCGAAGAAGGCGCGGCCTTCGGCTACCTCGGCCACAATCTGCCCCAGGAACGCATGACGGTGGCCGTCGGATCGGTGGCGCAGGCACGCGCGGCGCTCACCGCGACCATCGAATACGTGCGGGAGCGCAAGGCCTTCGGGACTCCGGTCGCCTCGTTCCAGAACACCAAATTCGAACTGGCCGCCATGTCGACCGAGATCGAGGCCGCCCAGGCGATGGTCGACAACGCGGTGGTGGAGCTGGTGGCCGGCCGGCTTTCCGGTCCGGACGCCGCCCGGGTGAAACTCTTCGCGACCGAGGTCCAAGCCCGCGTCGTCGACCGCTGCCTGCAATTGTTCGGCGGCTACGGCTACATGATGGAATACCCCATCGCCCGCCTGTACACCGACGCCCGGGTGGCCCGGATCTACGCGGGGACCAGCGAAGTCATGAAGGTCATCATCGCGAAATCACTGGGCGTCTGAACCCGGACTCCGTCGGCGACCGGCGCGCTCCAGCCCACCGATCAGCGACTCCAAGGAGCCGAGGTCCGCGCCGAGGCCGGCCATGGTGGCGCGGATCTCGGCGAGGTCCTTGGCGAGGAATTCGCGCACGGCCGTGGCGAACTCACCGATCGAACCGCGTGCCGCCGCTCCGGCGAGAGCGCGGCCACCCGCGCTGCCGTGCGGCAGTGCGCGCAACACCGTCGCCTCGTCGAGCCCGAATCGGTCCGCGAGACGGACGATCTCGGTCAGCACGCCGAGTTGCGCGGCGAACGCGGCGTTGTTGAGCAACTTCACCCGCTGCCCGGAACCGAGCGGGCCGACGTGCAAGACCGGGTCGGCGTAGCAGCTCAGCGCCGGCCGGGCCCGGCGCACGGCCGCGTCGGCGCCGCCGGTGAAGACGGTCAGCGTGCCCGCCGCGATATCGTGCGGTCCGCCGCTGACCGGGGCGTCGAGCACCTCGACAAAGTATGACGCGGCGCGTTCGGCCACGGCCGTCATGGTGTGCGGACCGGCCGTCGTGTGCACGACGAGTACCGATCCGGGCGACATGGCCGGGAGCAGATCGCCGTCCAGGCACACCGCCCGCACCTGCTCGTCGGTGAAGACGCAGATCACCACCACCTCCGCGCCGGCGCCGATCCGGGCCGCCGTCGCGGATACCGAGGCTCCGGATTTCCTCAGTGCCGCATGCTTTTCCGGGTCCCGTGCCAGCACCTGGACTTCGTGCCCGGCGGCGAGCAGGCGGGCGACCATGGGCGCGCCCATCCGCCCGGCCCCGACGAATCCGACTCGCATCGGGCTTCCTCAGTGGCCGAGTAGCCGGTCCATGACCGCCAGGGTGTCCTGCGCGGCCTCGAAGACGACGCCCTGCTCCGCGCCCGCTCGGGCCGCCAGATCAGCGGCCAGGCCGACGTCTTTGCGCAGCAGTCCGGCCGCGTGCTGAGCGATGCTGTCGAGCCCGCCGCTCGCGGCGACGCGACCCAGCGCGAAACTGTTCGCGGTGCCCTGCGAGATGAGCTCGCCCAAGCGGTTCGGCTCGAGCCCGAGACTTTCTCCGAGCCGGAGCGTGCTCACCGCGGTGGCGAGATTGGCGGTGAACAGCAGATTGTTGATGATCTTGGTGACCTGGCCCGCGCCGACGTCACCGAGATGGACCACCAACCGGGCATAGCTGTCGAACACCCGGCGGCAGCGCCGCAGGACTGCCTCGTTACCGCCGACCATGACCAGCAGCGCGCCCGCGGCGGCGGCCGGACCGCCGCCGCTGACCGGGGCGTCGAGCAGCGAAATGCCCTGGGCGCGAGCCGTTTCGGCGAGTTCGATGCAGGTGTCGGGATGGACGGTGCTGTGCACGGCGATCACGCCGCCGGGCCGCAGTCCGGCCAGCACGCCGTCGGGCCGGGTGAGGATCTCCCGCACATCGGCGTCGGAGACCACGCACAGGCACACGAGGTCACTGGCGGCGGCGAGTTCGGCCGGGGAGCCCGCGAAGGCCGCGCCGCTGTCGCGGAACGGTTCCAGCGCCGCCGGCCGCCGGGCCCAGAGGGTGGTGGGGTGCCCGGCCTCGGCGATCCGGCGAGCCATCGGCCCGCCTTGAATCCCGAGCCCGATGAATCCGACCCGCATCAGTATTCCTCCGTGATCGCCTCGACCGGTGGTGCGGCCGATTCGACGGCCGCTTCCTGTTCCTGCGCGCAGTCGGGCGCCTCGGTGTCGGGCCGCCAGCACACGGCCAGCAGGGCGGCCGTCGCCGCGACGCCGAGCCCGAGCGCGACCGCGCCGCCACCCCATCCGGTGACCTCGATACCGGCGAGCCGATCCAGCGACCAGCGCCCCGGTCCCAGCACGCCGAGGGCGAGCGCCGCCGTCGCGAGCACCAGCACGTACTCGTATCCCTCCCGGAACACGAAGAAGCCGTTGCCCCGGTGCGCGAGCAACCCGGCGACGAGCATCACCGAGAGCACCGCCGCACTGGCCGGCGCGGTCAGTAGCCCGAGCACGAGCAGCGCGCCCGCGCCGATCTCGGTGATCACGCTGAACCAGGCTTGCGCCGTCGGGAAGCGCAGCCCGAGCCCGCCGAACCAGCGGGCGGTACCGGCGATCCGGCCGCCGCCGAGCCAGTGGTTGACTCCGTGCGCGATCATGGTGCCGCCCACTACCAGCCGCACCAGCAGGAGGACGAGATCCGCCGCCATCGGTTCACCTCCCGTCACTAGGTATTCCGGCCGCCGTTGACGCCGAGGATCTGCCCGGTGATGTACCCGGCCTCCTCGGAGATCAGGAACGCGCAGGCTGCGGCGATGTCCTCGGGCTGTCCGACCCGCCGCACCGGAGTGCGCTCGATATGGTCTTGGACGCTGCCGCCGAGTAGCCGCTTCTCTTCCGCGCCGCGCAACATCGGGGTGTCGATGAAACCCGGCGGCACCGCGTTGACGGTGATCCCCGACGGGCCGAGTTCCAGCGCGAGCGCCTTGGTCAGACCGTTCACCGCCGATTTGGCCGCGACGTAGTGCGCCATGAACGGCTGACCCGAATGCGCGCTGGAGGACGAGATATTGACGATCCGGCCCCAGCCGGTGTCCAGCATGTCCGGCAGCACGGCCTGCACGCAGTGGAAGACGCCATGCAGATTCACCGCGATGACCTGCTGCCACTCCTCGAAGGAGAGGGCGGCGAATCGCTTGAACCCCTCCACGCCCGCGGCGTTGACCAGAACGGTTACCGGGCCCAGCTTTTCGCGGATGGCGGCATGCGCGTCGACGACCTGGACCGGATCGGTGACATCGGCGGTGAAAGCCAGATCGTCGTCATAGGATCGGCGTAGATCCACGGTGGCCACCGAATAGCCGTCCGCGCGTAGTCGTTTCGCGACCGCCGCGCCGATGCCGGACGCGCCGCCGGTGACGATCGCGGTCTTCGTCGCGGTCATCCCCAGGCCTCCTCGCCCGCGATGGTGGTGCGGTGCATGGTGCGCCGTGAGGCCGGGTCGTAGGGCAGGGCCCGGTGCAGCATGCCGGTGTTGTCCCAGATCACGACGTCGTCGACGGCCCATTCATGGGTGTAGCGGAACCGCTCCTGCGCGGTCCACTCCAGCAGCTCGTCCAGGATGGCCCGGCTTTCACCGGGGTCCATGCCGACGATGTGGTCTGCGGTCGCCCCGATCACCAGGGACCGGCGGCCGTCGCGGCGTTGCCAGACTAGGGAGGTCTCGTGGCTGCGCAGCCGTCGCCAGGCCGCGACTTCCTGCTCGGAGGGGTCCGGGTGCGTGAGTCGTTGCGCCGCTTCGAAACTGTGCACCACCCGCAGTTGTTCGTAGCGCTTCTGCTCCTGCTCGGGCAGGGCCTCGAACGCGGCGTAGGTACTGGCGAATTCGGTGCCGCCGCCGGTCATCGCCACGTGCCGGGCGGTGAGCATGGTCGCCTTGGCCGGCACCTCGTTGGTGGTGTCGTCGATGTGCCAGTGGAACGTGCTCTTGAGGTATTCGGCCGAGGGCTGCACGGCCGGGTCGAGGGAGATCTTGAAGATCTCCTTGCCGGCCGGAGCGAGCACCGTGCCGAGTCGCCGGCTGAAGGCCAGTTGCGCCTCGTCGTCGAGGTGCAGTCCCCGGATCAGCAGGACGCCTCGCCAGGTGAGTGCCTCCAGGCAGCGGCTGATCACGGTTTCGTCGAGCAGGTTCTCGACGCCCGTGACCTCCACGCCCAGAGCTGGGCTCAGCGCTCTCGTGTGGATCACAAGAATCTCCCTTCCATCATTGGAGAACGGTACTCTCGCAAATCTCATCCGGGCAAGTCCCCGGCGCGGCGCCGGGCAGCGGCTGGTGTGGGCTGACGGCCTGGTGATCGCGAAAGGCGATGGGGTTACGTAATTCCGGTCCAGCAGCTAGATTCGCCGAAAGTGATTTCAAGATTCTCCAACTATGAGAATCTAGTTTCCATGGCTGGAGGAGGCGGGATGCACACTCACGATGCGACGCGGTCGAGTACGGGCGACGAGCACCGGAACGGCGAGCCGAACGAACTCGGGCGGAGACTGCTCATCGACGGGCGGCTGGTGGCGACCGAGCGCACCTTCGCCTCACTCAACCCGGCCACCGGTGCGGTACTCGGGTACGCGCCCGACGCCACGGTGGCCGATGCCGAAGCCGCCATCGCCGCCGCCCGGCGCGCTTTCGACAGCACCGGCTGGGCCACCGATACCGAACTCCGCGTGCGCTGCCTGCGACAGCTGCACCAAGCGCTGCTCGACCATCGGGAAGAACTGCGGGAGTTGACGATCGCGGAGGTCGGCGCGACCCGTACGCTCACCCTCGGCAATCAGCTCGACATTCCGATCGGCCTGGTGAGCTACTACGCCGAACTGCTGGAGTCCCATCCGCTGACCGAGGAGCTCCCCGAGATCGAGGCCCGGGGTCAGCGGCACCGGCGCTGGGTCGAGAAGGAACCGGCAGGCGTCGTCGCGGCGATCGTGGCCTACAACTACCCCAACCAGCTCGCCCTGGCCAAGCTGGCGCCCGCGCTGGCCGCGGGCTGCACGGTCGTGCTCAAGGGCGCCCCGGACACGCCGCTGATCACCCAGGCGCTGGGCGAGCTGATCGCGCGCTACACCGACATCCCGGCCGGCGTGGTGAATGTCCTTGCCTCCTCGGAAGTTTCGGTGGGCGAGCGCATGACCACCCATCCCGACGTGGATATGGTGACCTTCACCGGCTCGACCGCGGTGGGCAGGCGCATCATGGCCGCGGCCGGCGAAACCCTCAAACGGGTCTTCCTGGAACTGGGCGGCAAGTCCGCCATGGTCGTGCTGGACGACGCCGACTTCGACCTGACGGCGCTGTTCGCGGCCTTCAGCGTCGTCACCCACGCGGGGCAGGGCTGCGCGCTGACCACCCGGCTGCTGGTGCCGCGAGCCCGGCACGACGAGATGGTCGCCAAGGTCGCGGCCAACTTCGGGCACGTCCGCTACGGCGACCCGGGCGACCCGAAAACCTATATGGGACCGCTGATCAGCGCCCGTCAGCGCGACAAGGTCGACGCCATGGTGCAGCGGGCGGTGGCCGCGGGCGCGACGCTGGTGACCGGCGGGACGAAGGTCGACCCGGGCTTCTTCTATACACCGACCCTGCTGGCCGGCGTGGACCCCGACAGCGAGATCGCACAGGAGGAAGTCTTCGGCCCGGTGCTCGTGGTGATTCCCTACACCGACGACGACGATGCCGTGCGCATCGCCAACAACTCCATCTACGGCCTCTCGGGGGGCGTGTTCAGCGCGAGCGACGAACGCGCGCTCGCCGTCGCCCGGCGCATCCGCACCGGCACGATGAGCATCAACGGCGGCAACTACTTCGCCGCCGACGCCCCTTTCGGTGGCTACAAGCAGTCCGGAATCGGCCGCGAATCGGGCGTCGCCGGACTCGAGGAGTTCTTGGAGCGCAAGACTTTCGCGGCGGTGATCCGATGAAGCCGCTGGAGGGTTTCCGGGTGCTCGAGGTCGCGATGTACGGGTTCGTCCCGTCCGCGGGCGCGGTGCTCGCCGAGTGGGGCGCCGAAGTGATCAAGATCGAGCACGCGGTGACCGGCGACCCGCAGCGCGGGCTGCGCCGGACCGGCGCGTTCGAGGTGCTGGGCGATCCGAATCCGAATTGGGAGCATCCCAATCGAGGGAAGCGCAGTGTCGGGCTCGATATGTCCAAACCGGAAGGGCGCGAGGTGCTCTACGAGCTGGCCCGGCGCTCTGATGTGTTCCTGACCAGCTTCCTGCCCGAGCACCGGCGCAAATTCGGCATCGACGTGGCGGAGATCCGCGCGGTGAATCCGGCCATCGTCTACGCCCGCGGTAGCGCGCTGGGACCGCGGGGTGCGGAGTCCGGCAAGGGCGGTTACGACATGACCGCCTTCTGGGCGCGCGGCGGGATCGCCGCCAGTCTCACCCCCGCCGGGGTGCAGGGGATGGTGCCGCCGCCGGGACCGGCCTTCGGCGACACCATTTCCGGGACCAATCTCGCGGGCGGGATCGTGGCCGCCCTGCTCAAGCGGGAGCGCACCGGCGAACCGTCGGTCGTGGACGTTTCGCTGCTGGGTAGCGGCGTGTGGGCCATGGGCCACGGGATCGCGCTGTCGGTCCATCTGGACCAGCCGATGGTGCCGCCGCCGCTGGGCGCGCACGGGTCGCCGACCAATCCGCTCTCGGGCCTGTACGTCACCGCGGACGGCCGGTATCTCTCCTTCGTCATGATGCAGCCGGCGAAGTTCTGGGCCGACGTGTGCAAGCACATCGACCGCCCGGAGCTGGCGCAGGATCCCCGCTTCGCCACCGCCGAGTCGCTGGGCGCGAATACCGCCGCGGCCGTGGAGATTCTGCAAACGGTGATCGCCACCCGGACGCTGGCCGAATGGTCCGAACGCTTCATCACCCTGGCCGGGCCGTGGGCGCCGGTGCAGGATTCGCGGCAGGTGGCCGACGACGCGCAGGTGCGCGCGAACGAATACCTGATCCGCGCGGGTGAACTGGAACTGGCGGCCGGTCCGGTGCAGTTCGATGTCACCGCCGCGGTCACCGGCCCGGCGCCGGAATTCGCGGCTCACACCGCGGAGGTCCTGCTCGAACTCGGCTTGGACTGGGACCGCATCATCGCACTGCAGACCGCCGGCGCGGTCACCTAGCAGCACCGGCGCAGTAGAGAATTGGGAGAATCCGATGCCACACATCGCCGCGATCGGCACCTATCTGCCGTGCTGGGGCGTCCCCGGGCACCGCGTACCCGGGGACGACGAGGACGCGGTGACGCTGGCCGTGGAGGCCGGGCGGGCCGTGCTCGACATCGGCGCGGGCGCGGCACATGTGGTGATCCTGGTCAGCCGGGACCTGCCGTTGCTGGAGGGCGGGAACGCCGCGGCACTGCTGGCCGGGCTCGGGCTGGACCCGGAACTCGAGGTCGTCGAGCGGTTGGGCGGCGCTCCCGCCGCGCTGGACGCGGTCAGTTCGGCCCGGCCGCGCACGCTGGTCATCGGCGTCGATCTGGAACCGGCCGGGGCGGTGGCGGTCTTGACCGCCGATCGTGGTCTGGAAGTGCGCACGGCCGCGCGAATCTCGCGCAGCCTGCCGGTACGTACCCGTACCGCGGCCGGTGAGGTGCACGACTACGGCGATCCGCGCCTGCTGCACGCCCGCGGACTGCTGGCGGCCTTCGAGGCCACCTGGCTGGACGTACCCGTGGCGGTGGCGGGCGTCGAACACGAGCGAGCGGTCGCCCTGTGCGCCGGAAACCCGGTGCCGCTACCCACTTTCGGCGCCAGCGCGGGACTCTTCGCGCTCGCGGCGCTGGCCGAAGCCGGCACGACCGGTCCACTGGTCGGCGTCGAGCAGGGCAGCCTGTTCGGAATCGCGGTCGCGGGCGGCAGCGCGCGGGTGCGCCGGCGAGAACCGGCCGCCCGCGCGAAACCCGAGGGCGTACTGCGCCCGGGCGCCGAACTGCTCATCTCGCTGGCCGCCTACGAGCGGGCCTTCGAGGCCAAGGTGCGCTGGGTCGCCGGGAAGCATTCCGGCGGAACGGAATTGGATTTCCCGCCGCGCTACCGGGTGGGCGACGACGGCGCGCTCGCCACCAACTACAGCCTGGTGCCGCTGCCGCGCACGGGCACCGTCTACACCGAGGTGACGGTGCACGTTCCGGTGCCCGGCCTCAAAACGCCCTACTCGCTGGTCATCGTGGAACTCGACGAGGTCGGGGTGCGGGCACTGGCCAAGGTGACCGGCACCGAACCGGGCACCGTCGACATCGGCGATCGGGGCCGAATGACGCTGCGGCGCGTGGCGGTGCGATCGGGAGTGCCCGATTACGGCTACGCGTTCGAGCCGGAGAAGGAAGTCGCGGTATGAAGCGAGTGGCCATTATCGGGGCGGGGATGACGCCCTTCGCCGAGCATTTCGCGCTGGGCATCAAGGATTTGCTGCCGATGGCGTTCGCCGAATGCGCCGCCACGGTGGACAAGGGCTTGGCCAAGGCCGATATCCAGGCCGCCTGGTTCGGTGAGTGCGGCACCGCGGACGGTTTCCCCTCCGGCATCCTGGCCGACACGCTCGGGCTGGCCGACATTCCGGTGTCGCGGATCGAGAACGCCTGCGCCACCGGCCATGACGCGCTGCGCAACGCCCTGTACGGCATCGCCTCGGGGGCCTGCGACGTGGCCTTGGTGCTGGGTGCGGACAAACTGCGGGAATCGGCGTCCAAGGACATGCTGTGGGGCTGGGAGGCGATGTCACGCGACAATGCCTGGGACTATCCGCTCGGACTGGTCTCCCCGGCCGAGTTCGCGCTGCACGTCACCCGCTACCTGCACGAATCGCCCGCCACCCGGGAGCATCTCGCGATGGTCGCGGTCAAGAATCACCGCTTCGGGGCCCGGAACCGCAAGGCGCGCTTGCAGTTCGAGATCACCATGGAGCAAGCGCTCAGCGCGCCCACCGTGGTGACGCCGTTCGGCCTCTACGACTGCGCACCGCAGAGCGACGGCGCGGCGGCCCTGATATTGGCCGCCGAGGACGTGGTGGACCGCTACACCGATCGCCCGGTGTGGGTGCGCGGCGTCGGCCTCGGCCTGGATTCGGTGATGCACCAGCACAAGCGGGACATGACCACCTTCCCGGCGAGTGTGCGCGCGGCCCGGCGGGCCTTCGGTATGGCGGGTCTGACCCCGTCGGACGTGGACGTCGCCGAGGTGCACGACTTCTTCACCGGCGTCGAGTTGATCAGCTGCGAGGACCTCGGTTTCGCCGACCGGTTCGAGGCGTACAAGCTCGTCGAATCGGGCGCTACCGGGCCCGGTGGCACGCTGCCGGTGAACACCAGCGGCGGCCTCAAATCCAAGGGGCATCCGCCCGGCGCCACCGGTGTCGCCCAATGCGTCGAGTTGTTCGAACAGCTGCGCGGCAATGCCGTCAACCAGGTCGACGGTGCGCGAATCGGGTTGGCGCACACCGTCGGTGGTCCGACCGCCGTCGCCGCCGTCACTCTGCTCGAGGGACCGGAGCGCTAGCGATGGGGGAGGTGGTCGCCCTGGTCGCCGGGGGAGCCGAACGCCGGCGCGCGGTGCTGCGGCGGGCCGGGCGGTACGCCGGGGCCGGCGGGGCCGTCCATGTCGTCTGCGATGGCTCGCTGACGCTGAAGCTGGCGGGGGTGTTCGCGCTCTACGGCCTCACCATGGATGCCGACTTCTTGGAGCGCGCGAACTTCGTCCGGACCGCGGACACGCTGGCGCCCTACGCCTGCGGCTGGACGTGGTCGCACACCGTGCTGGGTGCGCGCACCGAAGCGTTCGGGCTGGCCGCTCGGCTGGGTGCGCCGCTCGTACTGCCCGCTCGCTCGGCGCTGCGCAGAAAAAGCCTTGCCGAGGAGAGCGCGATCGTGGTCACGGTGTGACCGAACACCGGAATCGAAAGCAGACCGAGAGGGAGATGTCATGAGTAGCAATGGTTTCGACAGCGACGGCGATGACGGTTCGCTGATCGAGGAGGTCCTCGTCGAGGAGGTATCGATCGACGGAATGTGCGGTGTCTACTGAGCCGCGGCGGGCCTTCGAACTGGATGACGCCTGGGAATTGTCCGAGCAGGTTTCGGTGCGACCGGAACGGTTCGGCGCCCTGCTCTACCACTTCGGCACCCGGCGATTGTCGTTCCTGAAGAGTCCCACGCTGAGCCGAGTGGTCCAGACCCTGGCCGGCGCGGCGTCGGCGCGGCAGGCGTGCGTGCTCGCCGGGGTCACCGCGGCTGAGCTGCCCGCCTATCGCACAGCCCTGGCCGGACTGGCCGCCACCGAGATGATCCGGAAGAGGGATGCCGCATGACGGCAGCACCACTGTCACTGGCCGAGCAATTCCAGTCCGGCCTGGACGCGCCCATCTGCCTGACCTGGGAACTCACCTACGCGTGCAATCTGGCCTGCGTGCACTGCCTGTCCAGCTCCGGCCGGCGGGACCCGCGCGAGCTGAGCACGGCCGAATGTCTGGCGCTGATCGACGAATTCGAGCGGATGCGGGTGTTCTATGTGAACATCGGCGGCGGCGAGCCCACCGTGCGGCCGGACTTCTGGGAGATCGTCGACTACGCGACCGCCCATCACGTCGGGGTCAAGTTCTCCACCAACGGAATTCGGATCAACCCCGCGGCGGCCGCCCGCATCGCCGCCAACAGTTATGTGGACGTGCAGATTTCCCTGGACGGTGCTTCCGCGGCCGTCAACGACGCGGTCCGCGGACAAGGCTCTTACGCGACCGCGATCCGAGCCATGGAACTGCTGCGGTCCGCCAGCGCGGACGGCTTCAAGCTCTCGGTCGTGATGACCCGGCACAATGTGGACCAACTGGACGGGCTGCTGGCCATCGCCGACCTGTTCGACGCCCAGCTGCGCCTCACCCGGCTGCGCCCCTCGGGCCGCGGCGCGGACAGCTGGGACGAACTGCACCTGCGACCCGAACAGCAACGCAGACTCTACGACTGGCTGCTCGACCACGGCGACCAGGTACTCACCGGCGACTCGTTCTTCCACCTGGCTGCCTACGGCCAAGCCCTGCCCGGCCTGAACCTGTGCGGCGCGGGCCGGGTGGTGTGTCTGGTCGATCCGATCGGCGACGTCTACGCCTGCCCCTTCGCCATCCACGACGAGTTCAAAGCCGGAAACATTCGCTCCGCAGGCGGTTTCACCAGCATCTGGCGCGAGTCGGCGCGCTTCGCCGAGCTCCGCCGCCCGCAGACCGGCGGCGCCTGCACCTCCTGCTCCGCCTTCGACAGCTGCCGTGGTGGCTGCATGGCGGCGAAGTTCTTCACCGGGCTCCCCCTCGACGGCCCCGACCCGGAATGTGTTCGCGGGCATGGCGAATCGGCACTGCGCTCAGTGGACCGTGCAGGCGCGCCTCGGCCGTCACAGGATCATTCGCGGACGGGGCGATCGGTGGTGATCGGTATGCCAGGCATACCGGCTCGGGCTTGTGACGAAAATCCGCTCGCGGGGTTCGGGGCCTCTTGAGTGCGGTTCAGGGGTGGTGGGTTGGGTGGTCGTTGTGAGTGCCGTGGGGTGGTGACTTCAGTGTGTTGTGGTGGGCGGTGTAGCCAGTGGCGGTTCGGTCTGGCGACAGGGCTGACGTGGTCGGTAGTTCGGGTTGCCGCGCGAGGATCACCGGGTGGTGAGGTATGCCGGTTGCCCGGCGACGATGGTGGCCGCGACGAAGTCGGCTCCAGTTGCCGGGTCGGCCGCGATCTCCTCCGGTGCGACGCGGAGCAAGGTCAGGTCGGCGACCGCTCCTGGTGTCACCGTGCGGAGCACCGCCGGTCGGTCGGCGAGGCCGAAGAAGAGCTGAAGCGCTTTGGCCAGCGGAATCGCTTCTGACGCAGCTCTATTCGATCGGGTGGTGGCTGCCGTGAGGACGCGCCAAGGGTCGGGACCGCCGAAGGGCGCGTCCGAACCGGCGGCGACCGCTACTCCGCCGTGCAGTAGTGAACCCAGCCGCCACAGGTCCGCGCGATCCTCATCGGGTACGTCGCGGGCGTACTGGGCGGCGCGCTCGACCGGGAAATGCGGCTGAGTCACCACGGTGAGCGCTCGAGTGCGTAGCTGGTCCAGCACCGAATCGGGAATTATCGCGCCGTGCTCGATCCGGTCGCCGGTCGCTGTACCGGCGTTGTCGAGTGCGGCGAGGGTGAGCATCAGTTGCACTCGGGTCACGCAGTGCACGGCGACCGGGCGGCCCGCCGCATGTGCGTCGCGGATGGCGCCGGTGAAATCGTCGAGCGTCGGGAGGGTTGTGTCGTCCAGCAGAATCTTGGTGGGCCCCAACGTGAAGCGCTCGATCCCCGGATCGGTGATAGTCGGGGGAGCCATGCAGTGCACTCGCTGCACGATTCGCCCATCGCCGACCGCTTCGGCCAATCCCGACACTTCGTGCTGCGCCAGACCGGGCGTGGCGTCGGTGAATCCCGTGATCCCGTGCCGCGCGGCCTGGCCGCTGACGCTCATCAGATCCAAGGGCAAGGTGGGAATGCGTTCGCCCAGCCAGGAATCCAGCCGCCACAGCCGCCCTGTGGGCTGCCCGCCCGCGTCGCGCTCGACACCCGGAGCGGCACACTCTTCGAGGTCGACCTCGGCGCACCCGGCCGAATTGAGCATCCAGAGTGCGCCGCTGCGATGCTGGATCCGGATGGGCCGACCAGGCAGGGCGCGGTCGAGCAATCGGCGATCCAGGACGCCGGCCACCGACTCGTGGTAGCCCGTGCCTCGAATCCATTGCCCGGCAGGAAGTTCGGAGTCCAGGCGGCGAAGCTCGCGGAACAGCCCGTCGAGGTCCGCGACCTGCTCCGGACCCAGGGGCACCGAACCCGCGCGGGCGGCGAGCGCACGCAGATGAATGTGGTGGTCGTGCAGACCGGGCAGCAGCCAGCCGCCCCGCGCGTCGATATCGTCCTCACCTGGCAGCGGCCGAAAACCGGTTCCGCACTCGACGATTCGCCCACCTCGCCACCGCACGTCCGAATGCACGCTGCCGAACACCCGAGCGCGCCGGATCAGCATCGAAACCCGCTCGGTGCCAACTGTTCTCGCGCCCATTCCGGGACAGGTGGCGGCAATACCCGCTGGGCAAGTCGGTAGTGATCGCATTCCACCACCCATCCGTCGCCGTGCCCGAGTACCCGATGCGGTCCGTGGCCGACGCCCGGCGCGGCCGCGAACGCCGCGGCGGTAGCCCGCATGGACAGATCGAGCAGCACACCTCCGCCCGCTCGCACCGCCGTCGCCACCGCGAGCGCCGCACAAATCCCCGCCAACGGATCGGCGATCGCGTCACCACAGAACACCGGCTCCGCACCGCACCAGCCCACCAGCCCGCCCGCCACCGCCGCGTCATCCCCGAACGCGACCCGCATCGGCTCCGCCCGCCCATACCCGGTGAGACTCAACCACACTCGACCCGGCCGATGCGCCACCTGCTCCGGCCCCAGCCCCAACTGCCCCAACGCCCGCGGCCGCGACGCCTCGATCACCACATCCGCCGCCGCGATCAATTCCGCCAACTCCATACGCCCGCTGTCGGATCGAAAATCGACGACCCGAAACTCGTGCCCCTCATGCAGCCACCGAAACAACTCCGGACTCCACCCACGCCCCGCATCAGGCCGCTGCACACTCTCCACTTTCACCACCCGAGCCCCCGCCAACCCCAGCAACCGCGCACACAGCGGCCCCGCCCACAACGCCGACAAATCAACCACCAGACACCCCCGCAAACTCTTACCGGGAACAGCCGCCGCGATCCGGGAGGTCCGCCACGGCAACTCGCTCCCGGGCCCGAACGGCAGATCCCCTCGCGGATCCGACCAGAATGCGTCCCCTGAACTCGAAGTCAACTCAGTGTGCGTTCTTTCGGTGGACGGGGTGCGCGCGCTTCCGGTGGAGCGGGTGGGCGTGTTTCCGGTGGACCGGGCGGGCATGCTCCCGGCGGAGCGGGCGGGAGTGCTTTGGGCGGACCGGGTGGACATGCTTTCGGCCGGAAGCGTGTGCACGTTATCGGGAGGCTGGCTGGGCATGTTTTCGACGGACCAGATGTGCATGTTCTCCGGGGAGTAGGTACCCACCCTTTCGGCCGACTGGCTGCGCATACCAACCGTCGATTCGGCGTCCCCTATCAGCGCAGTCGGTGGTGCGGGTGGTACGACTGCGGCCGGAACGCCCAGTAATTGGGCTCGGTCGACGAGGTAGTTTGCGGGCCAATGTCGGGCTGCGGTTTCGAGTGCTGTCCAGGCGTCTGTTGTGAGGGCGGTGCCGAGGATCGCCGGGACTGCCTCGATGTCGTCGGGGCGGGAGAGTGTCAGCGCGCACCAGCCGTCGGCTGTGCGAAGCAATCTGGTTGCGCCGCTTACGGATCGGTGGCCGTCCCGGCCTCGGCCGGAGTACGCGGCGCGACCGAATAGCGTTGTGGCTGGATCTATCACCACAGGGTTGCCTACTTGGCCGGTTATTCGGGACAAGGCTTGCACCACCGCGCCGAGTAGGTGGTACGCGGGGGCGGGGGAGAGCACCGGTTCGCCGTCGCGGTGACCGGTTAGGGCCATGCCGCCCGATGCTGCCCAGTTCAGGACTGGGCAGCTGGGAGCCGCACCGGGTGCGGGTGGTGATTCGGATGGCAGGGGCGAAGTTTGGTCTGTGGGCCGACTGATCGGCTTCGCGCCAGGGGACTTCGGTTGCGGCATCCCTTCGTTTCCGGGGCCGGACCGTGGCGTTTGGTTGGGGCCAATGGGGTTGGCCCGCCGCGTGTTTCCCATTGCTCAGCCCGGCGTTCCGGTCACATCGTCCACCAGCCCCCACCGATGTGCCTCGTCGGCGGACAGGGGCGTTCCGGTCAGCATGAGCCATGCGGCGCGCCAGCGGCCGATCCGGCGCGGCACGCTGACCGTGCCGCCCGCAGCCGGTATGAGTCCCATCGCGACCTCGGGGAAACGGAACCAGGTGTCCGGCGCGGCGACCACGTGGCCCGCGAACGCGGCCATTTCGGCCCCGGCGCCGATGCACGCGCCGTGCACCTGCGCGGTCAGCCGGCCGGCGATGCGGTCCAGTACTCGCCACGGTGCGCGGTCCAGCCGCACCAGGTAGGCGGCGACCGGATCGGTCGCCGCGCCGAATTCGGACAGGTCGCCGCCGCTGCAGAAAGCTGGTCCGGCGCCGCGGAATTCGACGGCATCGATCCCGGGGTCGGACTCGGCGACCGTCAGCGCGGCGAGGAGTTCTTCGCGCATCCGCACGCTGAGCGCATTCCGTCGCGACGCATGGGCGAGCACGATCGCGAGCCGCGAGCCTTCGCGCCGCAGCTGAACCAGATCAGTCGCTGAGTGGGAATCGCGTGCGGCGGCCGAGTCTGCCTCGGGGCTCGAGCCTTCCCTCGGAAACCGGACGCCCCCGGCGCTGACGCCGCCCCCGCCGCTGACGCCGCCCCCGCCGCTGACGCCGCCCCCGCCGCTGACGCCGCTTGCGCCGCTGACGCCGTGCACGTCGCTGACGCCGTGCACGTCGCTGACGCTGTGCACGTCGCTCACGCCGTGCACGTCGCCTTCCGGGGCGCGGACGCTGCGGGCGGCGTCGCGCTCGATCAGCCAGCGCGCGAATTCGTTGCCGCCCAGCAGCATCGAGTACACCGCCGCCTCCGCCGCCAGCGCGGCGGTGGTATCCGCACCACCGGTCCGTTTGAGCAGTTGCCCGCAGGCCAGCGCCGCCTGAGGCGCGTACGCGACCGCGGCCCGCAGGTGTTCCAGCGCTGCATCGACACCGACTACCGGCACTACTTCCTGCCGTAGATTCAGTTCTCGGGCATCGGCGACGGTCACAGGGCTGTTTTCTGGCCCGAGAGCGGCAACACGGGTATGCCCCCGTGCGCTGTTGCGGGCATCGGACGAGGCTTCGCTCAACTCGCGCATGCCTTCCCGCCGCAGGTACTCCGCCGGTGTTTCGATCAGCGTCACGGTGAGTGCGTCGAGCACAGGTGCTATCGCCGATGTCAGTGGTCCGCGAAGCACGCCCACCGTGAGCGGAAGACTCTCGCGCAGTAGCGATTCGGCGTGCGCGATGATGCTGGGCGTGGCGGCGGCGAGATCGTCGAGTTCGATGGTGATCAGAGACGTGCCGGGAACCCCTGCGGGAGAGAGGTCCAGGCCCGCATATAACAGTTGCGCCTGTAGCGCCGCGACCTGAGCGGCGGCATCCGGGAGCGCTGTGGTGCTGACCCGGGGGAGCCCCTGCTCGAACGTGCTGCGGTCGGCATCCTTGCCACCAGTGGTCGCGCAATCGTCGCCCCCGGTGTTCGCGCAGTGGCTCGACCGGCCTGCTTTCACCGGGCACCTACGAAATGCGGGAGATCCAGCGTGGTGCGTATGCCCGGCGGCGCGGCACAGAGCGCGGGCACGGCATTGACCGCCCGGTTGGCGGTGTAGCCCGGCGATATCTCGGCCATGCGCGACAGCGGGAACGGGAAGCGGATGTCGATGTCCAAGGGCGCGTCCCCGGCCACATCCAGATGCCAGCCGGTTTCGCGCAGATGCCACTCGGCGTCGATGTCGGTCGTGCAATACCAGGTGGCCCGGAAGCACAACGCGGCGCTCCCCCGCGACCGCGCAGTGACGGTGATCTGCTGGGCGGCAACGGTTCCCGCCTCGATGGTGCCGGCGGCGATGCTGGTTCTCCGTCGGGCCGTGGCCGTCCGGCCGTGTGCGGTGACGGACTCGACCGGGATGCCGAACGCGTCCGCGAGCAGGCGCAGGGACGGCCCGAAGCTCGCGCCGAGATAGTCGGCCCGAGCCTGGTCGAATGCCGCGGGGGCCTGCCCGAATCCCATGACCTGGAACAGCATCTCGGGAGAGTGGCGCTGCGACAGGTCGGCGTATTCGTCGATGGTGAGGCTGTCCACCCGGCGCTGGACCGAGGCCAGCACCAAAGGCAGCGCCTCGGTGATGAAGCCGGGGCTGCTGCCGGTGCTGTGGATCGAGGAGTTTCCGGTGCTGCACGCCGTCTCGATGCGCTCGCGCAGTGCGGGGTCCATGCTCGGCGGGTGATGGAACAGGCCGCAGGTGGTCACCACGTTCGTGCCGGCTGTCAGGAGCGCGATCACCTCCCGCTGGTCGAATGCTCGAGGCATATAGAGCACGCAATCGACGCCGAGTTCACCGATCGCCTCGACATCGTTCGTCGCCCGGATTCCCGTCGCGGGCAGCCCGCACAGTTCACCCGCATCGCGGCCGATTTTCGCCGCCGAGTGCGAATACACTCCGGCGAGCGCCAGATCCGGATGTTCGAGCACCGCTCGCAGCGAGCGCATGCCGATCGTGCCGGTAGCCCATTGCGCCACTCGATACGGTCCCGCGGTGGTAGTCATCTCACTCCTGACATGTGACGCCCAGCGCGCACAGATTCCATACTTCGTCGGCGGTAATGGCTTGCGGACCGATGCGGTCGGGGTGGCCGGGTGATTGGGCCGTGAACATGACGGTCTGCATGACCAGGGCCGCCATCCGGCGCGGCGTGATGTCGGGGCGCACGCCACCCGCCGCCTGTGCCGCGGTCATCAGTTCGGTGAACAGGGCCAGCAGTCCGGTGTGCGCGATTTTGACCTGGGCCGGGTGGCTGGCCAGCAGTTGCGGAGCGAAGTCGGTGAACAGCGGGCGCCGGGTCGCCGGATCGGGGCGGCAGCGTTCGAACAGCAACTCGACGGCCATGCGCAATCGGTCCAGCGGCGCGGGGGTCTCAGCCGTATCGGCGCGGATTTGCTCGGCCGCCTGGTTGAGCGAGTCCTCGAACAGGGCGAGCAGCAATTCGTGTTTGCCGTCGAACTGGAGATAGAAGCTGCGCAGGGATTGGTGCGAGCGATCGACCACTTCCTGGACCGTGAGATCCGTGCTGCCCTTTTCGGTGATGATCGCGCGGGCGGCATCGAGAAATCGTTGCACCCGCAGCTCCGCACGGAGTTTGGCGGTGCGCAGCGAGCGCTCGACGGCACGCTGCTTCCAGGCGGGCTCGTCGGTTGGACTGGTGGTCACGGTCGCTTCGCTCCTGCACTTATGAGATCCTTGATTGCATACTGAGAGAATCCAATTCTCCGATTGTTGCACACGACCGCGGCACAGCCCCGGCTATGAGGAGCTCCTGATGAATATTCACTACGAAGTCGCGGACCAGGTGGCGACGATCTCGTTGAATCGGCCGGAGGCGGCCAATGCCCAGAACGCGGCGCTATTGGACGAACTCGATGCCGCCTGGCGGCGCGCCGCCGACGACGATGACGTCGCGGTCATCGTGCTGCGTGCCGAGGGCAAGCACTTCTCCGCCGGTCACGACCTCAAGGGCGACAGCTCCGCGCCCCGCCCCGACAAGATCACCCTCGACCTGCTCTACCACACCGAATCGCGCCGCTACCTGGAGTATTCGCTGCGCTGGCGCAATGTGCCGAAACCCGCCATCGCGGCGGTGCAGGGGCGCTGCATCGCGGGCGGACTGCTGCTGTGCTGGCCGTGCGACCTGATCATCGCCGCCGATGACGCGCAATTCTCCGACCCGGTTGTCCTGATGGGCATCGGCGGCGTCGAATACCACGGGCACACCTGGGAACTCGGGCCGCGCAAGGCCAAGGAGATGCTGTTCACCGGCCGGTCGTTCACCGCCGCCGAGGCCGAACGCTTCGGCATGGTGAACAAAGTGGTGCCCCGGGCCGAGTTGGACGCGCAAGCGCTGGCAATGGCGCGGCAGATCGCGCGGATGCCCGCCTTCGGTCTTCGGCAGGCCAAGCGCGCGGTGAATCAGACGCTCGATATCCAGGGCTTCTACGCCGCGATCCAATCCGTGTTCGACATCCATCAGACCGGGCACGGAAATGCCTTGAGCGTCAACGGCTATCCGGTCCTGGTCGATCTGGAAAAGATGAAGGAATCGATCCAGTAGTGCGCGCGGCCCGGGCCATCGCGGCCCGGGCGGAGCGTGCACACCGCTAGCCGCCGCGTTCGACCCGATTGAACGGCACACCGTGGTCCGCGGCGAATTCGCGCGGCATATTCAACAGTCGTTCGCTGATGATGTTGCGAGACATTTCGGTGCTGCCGCCCGCGAGACTCCACGCCGCGCGGAACAGGTAGTCCAAGCCGATCCGGTGATCGGGATCGTGCGGACCCTCGGTAGCGGCCGCGGCCCCGGCGATCTTCACGGCCATATCCGCCTGCAGGCCCGCGTTCTCGGCGCTGAACACCCGGACCAGCGAACCGGCGGCGGCCGGCATCGCACCCGAGGTGACCGCATGCGAGACATGGGCGATGAGCTGATCGCGCACGAGGCTCCGGGCGCGCGCCGCACCGATATCCTCGCGTACCCGCGCGTCGCCGAGGGCGCCGACCGCACGAGCCAGATCGACCAGCGTGCTGACGTCACCGCCCAGATGCGGGCGCGCGCCACTGGTGTAGGGCGAGGTGCCGCCGACCGCCGCGCGTTCGTGGTTCAGCAGCCGCCGCGTGGCGGCCCAGCCCTCGTCCACCGCGCCGAGCACGGAGTCGGCGGGCAGCCGGACATCGTCGAAGAACTCCTGACAGAACTCGGTCGACCCGGTGACCTGCCTGATGCGCCGGATCGTCACACCGGCCGCCCGGCACGGCACCAGGAACAGGGTGAGGCCCGCGTGTTTGGGCACGTCCCAATTCGTGCGCGCCAGGCACAGGCCGTAGTCGGCGCCGTAGGCGCCCGAACTCCAGATCTTGGCGCCGTTGAGGATCCAGTCCGTCCCGTCCGCGTCCGCGCGGGTGGTCAGACCGGCCAGATCCGAGCCGCCGCGCGGCTCGGACAGGAACTGGGACAGGATCTCCTCCCCGCGCAGCACGGCCGGCAGGTGGGCGCGCTTCTGCTCCTCGGTGCCGAGGTCCAGGATGGTGGCCGCGCAGATGGCCAGGGTGGGTACGTTGAGCACCAGCGGCATCTCGTAGCCGAGCGACTCCTCGGTGAAGGCGCGCTGGTGGGCGGGCGTCAGCCCCTGTCCGCCATAGGCTTTCGGGAAACAGAGGCCCGCGAAACCGCCTTCGTGCAGTAGTCGTTGCAGCGCGCGGGCGCGGTCCCAGACCGCGTCGTCGTCCGCGCCGGTGTAGGTCTTGGTCGTGGGTGCGAGGTTGTCTTTCAGCCAGCGCCGGGCGCGTTCGCGGAATTCCGGCACGGTTTCGAGGTCGGTCGGGTTCATGCGGCTGTCTGCTCCAAGAATTCGGTGATGCGCCGGTACTGCTCCTCCGGGGTGCCGTACAGCGCCCGGCCGAGCGTGACGCGGCGCAGGTACAGATGCAGGTCGTGCTCCCAGGTAACCCCGATGCCACCGTGCAACTGGACACAGTCCTGCACGATGACCGGGGCCCGATCTCCGACATAGGCTTTCGCCACCGCGGCGCACTCCGGGGCGGATTCCGCGTCGTCGTCCCAGGCCGCGGCGGCGGCCCACGCGGTGGCGCGGCAGGCTTCCAGCCAGGTCTTGTTGTCGGCCATTCGATGTTTGAGCGCCTGGTAGGACGCCAGCGGCCGGCCGAAGGTGTAGCGGTCGAACATCCATCCGACGGTGGCGTCGAAGGCGCGGTCGGTCGCGCCGACCAGCTCGACGGCGGTCAAGGTGGCCGCCACCTGCAGCTGTGCGCGGGCGGCTGCCGCCGCGGCGGGGCCGCGCTGTAGCACCACCGCCGGTTCGACTGCCACATCGCGGAATTCGACGTGCGCCGTCGTCCGCACCAGATCCAGCGTCCAGGTGGGGGTGGCCCGGACTCCGGGCGCGCTTGCGGATACCAGCACCTGCACCGGCCCGTCGGGGCTGTGCGCCGTCACCAGGAAGAGGTCCGCGTCCGCGCCGTACTCGACCCGATCTTTGATTCCGGTCAATCGATAACCCGCGCCGTCGGGTACGGCCAGGCAGCCGGGAGAAGCCAGGTCGAGTCCGCGGCCGGGCTCATAGACGGCCCAGGTCGCGACGGCGTCGCCCGCGACGATCGCGTCGATCTCCGTCGCGCATCGATCATCCGCTCCCGCCAGACCGGTGAGTACGGCGCTCGTCGCGGCGAGCGGCCCCGGTGCGCAGGCCCGGCCGAATTCCTCGGCGATACCGGCGAGCTCGGTCAGCGGACGCCCGGAAACGCTGCCGCCGCCGTGACTTTCGGCCACGAGGGGCGCGGTCCAGCCCAATTGGGCCCCGCGCCGCCACCACTGCCGGTCGAGGCCGGCGCGGTTCTCGGCGAGCGCGCGCACGGTGGCGAGCGGAACCGTATCGGCCAGGAAGTCTCGGGTGGTCTCCTGAAAGAGCCGCTGGTCGGCCGTTGCCGCGAGATGCATGGATGCCCTTTCGGGAGAGGGTCAGGTTTCGCTGCGGAGCAGGATCGCGCCACCCGGGGTGAGCCCGCCGCTCGAGACCACGCCGACCCGCGCACCCGGCACCTGGCGGTCTCCGGCCGTCCCGCGCAGTTGCGTGACCGCCTCGTGCAGCAGGCCCATCCCGTGGGTGCGGCCGTGCGAGAGCTGGCCGCCGTGGGTGTTCAACGGCAGCAAGCCGTCGCGCGCGATGTTCTTCCCGCCGTCGAGGAAGTCACCGGCCTCGCCGATCCCGCAGAAGCCGAGCGCTTCGATCCAGGACAGGCAGTTGAAGGTGAAGCCGTCGTAGAGCTCGGCGACGTCGACATCGCTGGGCCGCAGGGTGGTTCGCGTCCACAGATGCGCGGCCGGGCCGAGTACCTGTGGTTCATGGGTGAGAGTGCTCTGGTCCCATTCGATCCGCTCGATGATCTGGGTGCCCACGGCTTCGACCAGCACCGGTGGGGTGGGCAGGTCCCGTGCCGCGTCGACCGCCGAGACGATCACCGCGACCGCGCCGTCGCAGGGCACATCGCAGTCGTAGAGCCCGAACGGCGTGGTGATGGTGCGCGCCTCCAGATAGTCCTGCATGGACATCGGATCTCGGTACACCGCACTGGGATTCAGCTCGGCGTTGGCGCGCTGGTTGAGCGCGATCCAGCCCAGGCTCTCCCGCGTGGTGCCGTAGCGGTGGAAATGCCGCTGCGCGTTCTGGGCCAGCGTGTGCGCCGCCGAGGTGGCTCCGAACGGCGCCATCCAGCCGGCGCTGCGGCTACCGGAGGGGGCGATGCGGCCCGTGCGCATCATCTCGTTGAAGGTGGCCTCCCAGACGGTGCGGAAGCACAGCACATGCCGGGCCAGTCCGCCCGCGACCGCCAGCATGGCCGCGATCACCGACCCGCCGGGACCGAAGGTTTCGATGCCGCCGTTGTGCCAGGTGGGCCGGATGCCGAGCGCGGCCTCCAGCGCGGTGACCCCGCCTTCGCCGAACCCGCCCAGGTTCCCGCCGCCGGGATAGGACGAGAGCCCATCGATCTCGTCCAAGGTGAGACCGGCGTCGGCGACCGCGCGCTCGCAGGCGCGCACGGTCAGCTCGAGCGGCGGCACCATGAGCCGCCGGCCGATCTCGGACATGCCGACACCGGTCAGCGCGACCTGATCCTCGAACTTCTGCCGGCGGACCATCGGGCGCACGTGCCGCCAGACCTCGTGGGGGGCGATCTCGTCGATCGGCAGCGCCGCGGGCGCGGGCTGCTCGTCGACCGGCCGGAACAGCGGCAGCCAGACGTCCCCATCGGCCCGGAACGTCACCTCGACACGCAGACCGAGCACGAGATCGGCTGGGTCGCAATCGATCACGTTGGTGGTCAGGCGCACGCGCGGATCGTCTTCGAGCGCGACCTGCGCCACCACGTAGGGCGCCGGCAGCCCCGGCCCACCGAAACGTTCGTTGACGGTGAACCCGGCCAGCGTGCCGAAGCCGGACACGACCCGCACTCCCAGTTCGTGGCCGCGGCAGTAGCGGCACACGGGCTGCGGCGGATGAATCAGCGCCGCGCAGGACAGGCACTCCTGAATACGCAACCGGCCGTCCGCGCCGGAGCTCCAGAAGAACTCGTTGTCCAAGGTCAGCAGCGGCAGGGGTCGCCCCGAAGCCTCGGCCACGTCGTCTCCTCGTATTGTCCTGGCCGCGTGCGGCAGCCGGCCCGGGTGGTGCGGCCGGGCGCTCGAGCTGCCGCCGCCGCGTCGTGCCCTCAGATCTGCGCGGTGTCCTTGCGTACCGTGACCGGTTCGGCGAGACGCTGCTCATCGCAGATCTGCTGCAACTTCGTCAGGGTCTCGTCGAGCCCGGGTCCCAGTCGCGGTCCGGGCGTGAAGGTGGCCGGGAGGTGCCGCATGCCCTGGATGACCGCGATGGTCTCGTAGTGCACCGTGGTCTCGGGATCACAGACGTAATCCGGGATCCGATCCAGTACCGCGATCAGCATCCGCTTGAAGACCGTGCGCGCCACGTTGGAACCGATGCAGCGGTGCACGCCGAGCCCGAAGCTGTAGTGCCGGTTGCCTTTCCGGTCGAGAATGAGCTTTTCCGGATCGTCGAAGACCTGCGGATCGCGGTTGGCCATCGCCCAGGACAACCAGACCCGGTCGCCCTCCTCGAACTGTTGCCCGGCCACGGCGCAGTCCTCGGCGATGGTGCGCCCGTCGCCCGGCGCGGGCGTGTAGTAACGCAGGAACTCCTCGGTCGCGGAATCGAGCAGCACATCGCGTTCCCGGCTGAGCGTTTCACGTTCGTCCGGGTGCTGGGAGAGCCATTCCAGCGCGTGGGCGGTGAGCGCGGTGGTGGTGTCGAAGCCGCCGCCGATGAGCAGGGCGAGCATGCCCAGCGATTCCATATCGGGGAGCGGTTCGCCGTTCAAGGTCGCCTGCGTGAGGGCGTAGATCAGTCCGGGGCGCGGCGTCTCGCGGATCTCGGCCATGTTCGTCAACAAGTCGATCCCCATGGCCCGATGCATCTCCGCGACGCGCGGATAGTCCTCCGACATCGGTGGGGTATAGACCGCCGCGTGTACCGGTTCGTTGTACAACTCCCACTTGTGCAGCGGGACGCCCAGCATCGCCAGGGTCAGCACGGCCGGCACGATGTTGGCCAGATCGTCGACGAAATCGATACGCCCGCTTTCGATCTTCTCGTCGATGGAGGCGCGCACCACCTCGTCGATGAAC
This sequence comes from Nocardia goodfellowii, assembly GCF_017875645.1. NCBI lineage: Bacteria > Bacillati > Actinomycetota > Actinomycetes > Mycobacteriales > Nocardiaceae > Nocardia > Nocardia goodfellowii. The sequence goes on from NZ_JAGGMR010000001.1 coordinate 5,290,916, forward strand.
GGAACCCAGCGTTTGACCGCGGCGGGAGATAAATACGGGTTCAGCACCGAGCGAAGTTCGCGATGCTCGGGTTCGTCCATCTCCAGAATGCCGCCGCGGATGCCGCGGGCGCGGTCCGGCGGCGGGATGCTGATGCCCCGGTAGCCGCGCCGGACCCCTTGCGGGTCATTGTCATTGGAGGTGTGCGGGCAGCGGGCGAGCTCGAAGACCTCCCGATTGCCCGCCGCCACCCAATGCCCGTCGTAGGTGTCGGTCCAGGCGAGCGGACACTTCTCGTGCATCTGCTCGGTAATGGCCTGGAAGTTGTCGCGGTAGTCCGGGGCGAACCGGTCGAAGTGAAAATTGGGCTGCTTCATGGTCGGCCTCTATTCGCTGATGGAGATCGCGCGTTCGGGGCAGGAATGCACAGCCTCGCGCACCTCGGCCTCCTGATCGGCGGGGACGTCTGCGCTGACAGGGGAGGAGTGGCCGTCGATCTCACTGAGCTCGAAGGCTTTCGGGGCGATCATGGCGCACAGCGTGTGGCCCTGACAGCGTTCCGGATCGACTCGGACTTTCACGAGTTCATTCCCTTCAGATGTGGAAGTCGTACCACTTCAGGTAGCCGCCGGCATCGACGCGCAGCTGGGTACCGGTGATGAAGCGGGACTCGTCGGAGGCCAGGAACAACACCGCGTCGGTGATGTCGCCGGGCTCGACATAGGGCACCGGCATCGCCTGCTGAACGAAGAAGGCGGGTTCGGCGTCGGCGCGGGTCGGATTCTCCAGATCGGGCCGGAAGGACCGGTACATCGGTTCGCTCTGCAGCATGTCGGTGTTGCAGTTGGTCGGGTGTACCACGTTGGCGCGAATCCGCTTGGGCGCGATATGCGTCGCGAGCTCGTGGATGTACTGCGACAGCAGCCGTTTGGCGACCATGTAGGCGACGCCGCCGGGATCCTTGCCCGGCTGATCCACTTTGCTGACGTCCATCAGCGCCGCGATCGAGCCGGTCGCGACGATCGAGGAGCCGTCCCCGAGATGCGGAATAGCGGCCTGCACGGCGTTGATGACGCCGACCAGATTGGTATCGATGACATCGGACCAGGCCTGCCACTGCGGCTGCCCCTTCATGCCGGCGATGCCGGCCTGGGCCACCACGATGTCGAGCCGGCCCAATTCACCTACGCCGCGTTCGAGTACGGCGCGCAACGCGGCGGCATCGCGCACGTCGGCCGGTTCGGCGATGATGCGCCGGCCCGCCTTCTCCACCAGCCGGACGGTCTCGTCGAGATCCTCCGGCGTGGACAGCGAATAGCCGATGCTGTCGATATTGCGGCAGATATCGACCGCGATGATGTCCGCGCCCTCTTCGGCCAGACGGACGGCATGGCTGCGGCCCTGGCCGCGCGCTGCCCCGGTGATGAAGGCGACCTTGCCCTCGACTCGTCCCACGGGACTTTCCTTTCGATCGGTGAAAATTGGTAGTGCGATGTGTCAGTGCGCGCGCTGGGCGTAGAGCTCGGCGTATTCCTTGCGCGATTTCGTCGAGGTATCGACGTCGCGGGCGAGCTCACGCAGTGCACCGACCGTGGCCTTTTCCCGCGGCGTGCGCGCGAAGGGATCGATACCGAAGAATCGACAGGCGTTCTGCCAAGTGATCTTGTTGATATCGGTGTCGTCCGCCCCGGCGGCCTGCAATTCGGCCAGGACGAATTCGGGCGCGTTGGGCCACAGCGAATCCGAATGCGGGTAGTCGCACTCCCAGGCGATCGAATCGATGCCGATCTCGTGCCGCAATTTGAGCGAGGTCTTGTCGGTGACGTAGCAGGCCAGCACGTGCTCGCGGAAAACCTCGCTGGGCATTTTGCCGCCGAAGTCGCGCCGCAGCCAGCGCTGGTTGGTGTAGTGCCGGTCCGAGCGGTCCAGGAAGAACGGAATCCAGCCGATGCCGCCCTCGGACAGCGCCACCTTCAGCTCGGGGAAGCTACGGAAGGCAGGTCCCCACAGCAGGTCCTGCGCGGCGAGCTGGGAAATGCTGGGGGCCAGCACCATCAGCGCGTCGATGGGGGAGTTGGGTGCCAGGCGCAGCGCGCCGAAGCCCTGTCCGATGTGCAGGTTCATCACGGTGCCGTGGTCGGACAGCGCGGTGAAGACCGGCCCCCAATAGTCGATGTCGTGGTAGCTGGGCAGTCCGTCGATGTGCGGAAGCTCGGCCATGGTGACCGAATGGCAGCCGCGCGCCGCCAGGCGCTCGATCTCCGCGACGGCCAGCGCCGGATCCCACAGCGGCAGAATGGCATTGGGAATGAACCGGTCCGGGTAGGCGCCCACCCAGTCCTCGAGGTGCCAATCGTTATAGGCCTGGATCATGGCGACGGTGATCTCGTCCTTGAAGTGGCTGAGATGTCCCGCGCTGAAGCCGGCGAAAGTGGGAAAGCACATCGAGATGTGAATGCCGTTGGCGTTCATATCCTTGATGCGGTCGTGGATGTCGTAGACCGCCGGGCGCATCTCGGCGTAGCCGGCGGGATCGCGCCCCCATTCTTCCGGCGGCCAGGAGACCACGGCGTTGAGACCGGCCACCCCGGTGGGCCGGCCGCGGTACATCCATCGGTCGATGCCTTTTTCGTCGACGACGACTCGCGGCGTCTCCTCGGCCCACTTGCTCGGCACCCGGCCGTCGAACATGTTGTGCGGCTCGACGACGTGGTCGTCGATGCTCACCAGAATCATGTCGTCGATGTTCATCTGATTCCTCGCTGTGTGACCGGGTCGGCGGAGCTGTCACGCACCGGTCCCGGTATGAAGAGATCGTAGATCTCGCTAGTGGAGAATGTCACTCTCGAAAGAGAATAACAGTGCATCCGTTATCGCAGGCGGTCCTTTTGCACTTTTCCGGTCGCGTTCAGCGGCAGTTCGTCCAGGAACCGCACCGAGCGCGGCACCTTGTATCCCGCCAGGTGCGCACGCGCCCACTCGAGCAATTCCGCGTCGGTGACCGCGCTTTCGGCGACGACGAAGGCTTTCCCGACCTCCCCGAGCCGTTCGTCCGCGACGCCGACGACCGCGACCTGCGCCACCGCCGGATGCTGGAGCAGGACGCCCTCGATCTCGGCGGGATAGGCGTTGAAGCCGCCCACGATGAACATGTCCTTCTTGCGGCCGACGATCCGGAGTCTGCCGTCGGGGTCGAGGCTGCCCAGATCGCCGGTGTGCAGCCAGCCCTGGGCATCGATGGCCGCCGCGGTCGCCTCCGGGTCGTCGAGATAGCCCTGCATCACGGAGTAGCCGCGAACCAGCACCTCGCCGTCCTCGGCGATGCGCACTTCTATTCCCGCGCAGGGCGTTCCGACTGTCGTGGCGATCTGTTCGATGGTGTCGCCGGGCCGGGACGCGGTCGCCGTGCCCGCCTCGGTGAGCCCGTACCCGGTCATGATCGACTGGAACGGCAACTCGGTGCTGACGCGCCGGATCAGTTCCACCGGGATGTCTGCGGCCCCGGTCACCGTGGCGCGCAACGAGGACAGGTCGTGCGAGCTCGCGGCCGACAGCAGGGCGGCGAGCAGGGTGGGCGGTCCCGGCAGCATGGTCACCCGTTCGCGCTGCACCAGTTCCAGCACCCGGTCGACATCGAAGACCGCCACCGGCAGGATGGTCGCCCCGCGGATCAGCGCGGCGACCACACCGGCCTTGTAGCCGAAAGTGTGGAAGAACGGGTTCACGATCAGGTAGCGGTCGCCCTGGCGCAGGTCGGCCAGATCGCACCACTCCGAATACATGCGCAGCGTCTGGGCGTGATTCATCATGACGCCCTTGGGTTTTCCGGTCGTGCCCGAGGTGTAGACGATGTCGGCGATATCGGTGCCGCTGACCTCGCGTTCGAACGGCGTACCGCTGGACAGGAAATCGGATTTGAGGTCGATCAGCGGCAGACCGCCGGGGGCGGTGTGCTCGATGCCGAGGAAGCCCTGTTGGACCAGAACCAGTTTGGCGCCGCTGCGGTCGATCACGTCCGCCGCCTCGGCGGCTCGGAACCGGGTGTTGACCGGGACCAGGACAGCGCCCGCGGTCAGCGCGCCGAAGGCGGCGATAATCCATTCGGCCGAGTTCGGTGCCCAGATCGCCACCCGGTCGCCCTTGTCGATCCCCGCCGCGGCGAATGCGCCGGCCGCCCGGCGCACCCGGTCGGCGAGTGCGGTAAAACTCAGCCGCAGCGGCCCGTCGACGATCGCTTCGGCAGCACCGAAGCGATCAGCCGCCCGCTGGACCAGCTGCGGAAGCGTGGAGGCGGGTCCGGTCATACGCCCAGTAGCCGTGCGAGATTGCCGCCCATGATCTTGGCTTGATCCTCGACCGGCAGGTGGGTGAGCATATCGGCGAAGTGGGTCGGCTCCGCCAGGCCTTCCGGATGCGGATAGTCCGAACCGAACAGCACCCGGTCCACGCCGACCAGATCGATCAGCTCGGTGACGCCTTCCTCGTAGAACGGGCTGACGTGGACGCTCTTCTTGATCGCCGCGACCGGGTCTTGCATGCCGAAGCCCTCGGGCGCCTTCTTGTAGACGTCGGCGAGGGTCTCGAGCAGCGGTTTGAGCCATGCCGATCCACTCTCGATGATCGCCAGCTTCAACTCGGGGAAGCGGAACAGCGCACCGTGGCACACCCAGGACGCGACGGTGTCCTGCACCGGCCGCCATTCGTTGACCATCCGGAAAGCGTTGGTCTGGAACGGAAGCATCTCAGTCTTGCTGCCCTCCCACTCGGCATCGAAGCGGGAGTAGCCGCTGTCGGAGGAGTGCATCGCGACCAGGATGTCGTGCTCGACGACCCGCTGCCAGAACGGATCGAATTCCGGGAGCGCGAACGAGCGCGGGCCCTGGAAGCCGGGCACCGGCGCGGGCCGCACCAGAATGGCCTTGGCGCCGTGCGCGACCACCCAGTCCAGTTCCTCGATGGCCTTGTCCAGAATCGGCAGCGAAACTACCGGGGTGGTGAAGATGCGGTCCTGGTAGTTGAAACTCCAGGTCTCGAGCAGCCATTCGTTGAGCGCGTGCACCACGACGTGAATCAGCTCCGGGTCGTCGCGCATCCGCTCCTCGACCAGGCTCGCGAGGGTCGGGAACATCAGGCTGCGGTCCACCCGCAATTCGTCCATCAACGCGAGGCGCGCGCCCGGCTCGCGGAAGGCCGGCAGGGCCTTCATGGATTTGCCGAAGATCTCGCGCTTGCTCTTGCCCTCCGGGTTGCCGTTCTTGAAGTAGTCCTCCATGGCGCCGGGCCGCGCCACCACCTCGAAGGTGGGGTTGGGGATGTATTCGCTGATGTGGCCGCGCACCGCGATCTTGGTGCGGCCGTTCACCTGGACGTACTGGATCGCCTTCTTGTACTTGTCGGGCAGGTACTTGGTCAGCGAATCCTCGGTCTCGTAGAGGTGATTGTCGGCGTCGAACAGCGGGTACGGCAGGGCGGTGGCCGTCATGGAATCCTCCTTCGCGATTTGTGAGAATAGTATTCTCACACTGCGTGCCTGGCAATGCCCTGTAGCTACGTCCACATTGGGTATAGGCCGCTGACCTTAGGGTAGGCTATTCTCCGAAAGGGAGAATCAAATTTACGAAGGAGTGCTGGATATGGTCGATCTGGAACTGGACGCGGGAGTCGCGGTCATCACGATCGATCGCCCGCACGCTCGAAACGCCATCGCGCCGGCCACGATGGACGAACTGGAGAAGGCCATCACCGCGGCCGCCGGCGCCCACGCCCTGGTGATCCGGGGCGCGGGCGACAAGGCCTTCGTCTCCGGTGGAGATCTCAAGGAGCTCAGTGCGTTACGCACCGAGGAGGCGGCCGCGGCGATGGCTTGGCGCATGCGGGAGATCTGCGATCTCCTGGCGGAATTTCCCGCTCCGGTGCTCGCCGTGCTGAACGGGCACGCCTTCGGGGGCGGCGCGGAAGTCGCCGTGGCCGCGGACATCCGGGTGGCGGCCGACGACATCAAGATCGGCTTCAATCAGGTCACCTTGGAGATCATGCCGGCCTGGGGCGGCGCCGAGCGGCTGGCGGAGCTGGTGGGCCGCAGCCGGGCGCTGCTGCTGGCCGGCTCCGGCGTCACGCTCGACGCCTTCGAGGCGGAGCGAATCGGTTTGGTGCAGAAGGTTCTGCCCCGTGCGGATTTCGAGGACGGCTGGCGCGCTCTGGCCCGATCGCTGGCCAATCGTCCGGCGGGGGAGATCAAACGCGTGCTGGCGGGTGTCCCGGCGCAGGAGGCGGTGACCGCGTTCGCGCGGCTCTGGGTCCAGGATGCGCATTGGGCGGCCGCGGACCGGGTCATGAAGCGAAGTAGCTAGTGCGAGAAAGAGGGCAGGCCATGACACTCTCGGAATTCGATTTGCTCGAGCTGGAATACGAGCGCCCGGTGCCGGTGGTCGCCGAGGTCGACGGCATCCCGATGACCGGTTTGCTGGCCGAGGCGCACCAGCCGCGGGCGGTGCTGCTCGCGCTGCACGGCGGCCAGACCACCTCCGTCTACTTCGACTGCCCTGGTCATCCCCGGCTTTCGCTGCTGCGCACGGCGGCGCGACTGGGATACACCGCGCTCGCACTGGACCGGCCGGGTTACGGCGGCAGCGCGGCGTATTCGGAGCGATTCGAGGACCCGCGGCGGCGAATGGAGCTGATGTACGCCACGCTGGAGGCGGTCCTGGGGTCGCGCCCGCGCGGCAAAGGCGTTTTCCTGCTGGCACATTCGGCCGGTTGCGAACTCGCGGTACACATGGCCGCCGACGCGCGTGGCCCGCATCTGCTCGGCATGGAGCTCGGCGGGTCGGGCATCCAGCCGAACCTCGCGGCGCCGCCCGGGTCGGGCCGGACGCCGAATGTCCGGCATCTCGTGTGGCATCCCGAGCGCGCCTATCCGCCCGAACTCGTCGGCGGCGCCGCGATCGGCGCGCCGCGCCCGGCGCACGAGAACGTCGCCGCCCATCTGCGCTCGCAGAGCGAATTCCCGGGCCTGGCCGCGCAGGTGCAGATTCCGCTGCATATCACCGTCGGTCAGCACGAGCAGGTATGGCGCACCGACGCCGAGGCCCTCGCCGGATACGCCGGAATGTTCACCACCGCACCGCGGGTCGAGGTGGAGGTGCAGCGCGACGCCGGACACAATTTGAGCCTCGGCTACACCGCCGCGGCGTATCACCTCGAGGTCTTGGCGTTCGCGGAGGAATGCCTGACCAAGGTCACCGGCCCGTCCCGGGAGCGCTGACCGCCGGGTCCGCCACTCCGACCGTGAGCTGGACCCGGTCCTGATAGAAACCGATATGCCCGCGCAGCAGCGCGACCTCCGGATAGGGATCGTGGTACGCCCAGGCCACCGGGACCGATCCGGCCGCGGCACGCCAGTACCGGGCGGTGCCCTTGAAGGGACAGCGCGACGTGTACGCGTCCGGGACGAGCAGCTCGAAATCCACGTCCTGCTCGGGCAGGTAGAACACGATGCCGTGATCCTGTTCGGCCACCAGCAGACTCGCTCGGGATTCCGCGAGCGTCGCGCCCGCGTCGGTCACCCGGACCAGATTGCGGACACGCTGAATGCTGACGCGGTAGTCTGGCCGGTCGGCGAAGCCCGATCGCTGCATCGATGGTCCCTTCTCAAAGCACGGGTCGGGAGCCCGGGTGGCTCCGGGTATTCGGATGGTCGAGTCCGCGCACCATCGCGTGCACGGTGTAGGAGGCGACCAGGATGCCGTCTTCGGTGTAGACCCGGCCGGTACCGTGCGCGTGGCCACGCCCGGCGTAGATGACCCGGGTGGCGTACAGCAGCCACCGCGTCACGTCGGCGTCGTCGTGAAAGGTGATGGTGGCCATGGTGATTCCGGTGGATATCGAGCGATGTGCCATCGACTGGCCGAAGCCGGGATGCGGGCGCAGCGCGGCGGCGACCGTCCAGTGCGTGGTGGACTGGGTCAGCAGCGCGGCGTCGAGGTACTGCTGCTCCGGTTTGTCCCGGAACTTGGTCCATACGAACAATTCCGGGGGGCCGAGCTGAGCCGCGTCGTCGGTATAGGCGTCACCGACCACGCGGATCTCCCGGCCCGCGACCACGGTGCCGGGCAGCTCGTGCGCGCGCAACCGGCCCGGCGGGTCGACCTCGGGCATGGGGGCGGTGGAACGGATGAGGTCGGGCGGATCGGCATCCAGGAGCACGACGCCCGCACAGCACAGCGAATCATGCTGGTGCACCTGGACTTGCGCGGAACTGAAGGTGCGGCCCGCGCGCAGTACGTCGACCGTCACCGCCAGTTCGGCTGTGTGCGCGGCGGCGCGGCTGAAGATCATCGATGCCGAGACCACCCGCTGGTGCGGCACCTGTTTGGCGCTCGCGACCACCGCGGCGCCGAGTAACTGCCCGGCTTCCACGACATCGCGTTCGGTGGGGCCGTGCGCGGGCGCGTGATACCGGCCCGCGGTCACGGGCCGCACATCCATCAGCCGCAGCAGTTCGGCCTGACTCCACATCGGGTCTCCAGTCGTAGTGCGGCGCTATGGGCGGACGGGCAGGTGCGGGACGAGGCCCGGTTCGGGTTCGACGCCGAACGAGCGCAGCGCCATCGCCACCAGTGCGTAGGCGCCCACCGTGAACACGATGTCCATGAGCTGGTGCTCGGTGAATTCCGCCGCGAGCGCGTGCCAGGTCGATTCGGTGATCGAGCCGTCGAGGAGCAGTTCGTCGGCCGACCGCAGCAGGTTCTGTTCGGTAGGTGGCCAACCGGGGGTGTCCGGGCCCGCGGCGATCCGGGCGATGTCTCGCGGCCCGAGCCCGGCGTCCGCGGCCAGCAGTACGTGCTGGGCCCATTCGTAGTCGCTGCCGCGCAGGTGCGCCACCCGGAGTATGAGCAGTTCGCGGTGCCGGACGGACAGTGAATTGCCCTGCAGGAGATGACGATTGAACAGCAGGAACGGCTGGGCCAGCGCGGGGTAGCGAGCGAGGGTGCCGAGCAGGTTGGCCCCGCTCTGGCGTTGGGCCTTCGGCTTGCCCGTGCGGGCGGAGTTACGGAATTCCTGGATGAAGGCGGTCATCTCCGCGGACCAGTCCGGCTCCGGGGTGGGTGGGATACGGGGCATCACAGCTCTTTCGGGAAGGTCAGGTATTGCGGCCACCGTTGACGCCGATGACTTGTCCGGTGATGTAGGCCGCCTCCTCGCTCACCAGGAACGCGCAGGTCGCGGCGATGTCCTCCGGTCGGCCGACCCGGCCGACCGGCGTCTTGGCGACCTGCTGGTCCAGATCGAAGACGCCCTTGCGCAGGCTGTCCCGCATCATGGGCGTCTCGATGAAGCCGGGCGGAATCGTATTGACGGTGACGCCGTCGCGGCCGAATTCGAGCGCCAGCACTTTGGTGAGGCCCACCGTGCCCGCTTTGGACGACACGTAGGCCGCCATCCCGGGCACCCCGCTGTGCACGCTGGAGGAGGAGATATTGACGATGCGCCCCCAGCGCTGCTCGATCATGTGCGGCAGCACCGCCTGGCAGCAGTCGAAGGTGCCGGTGAGATTGACCGCCAGAACGCGGTTCCAGGTATCGGCGGCGAGTTGGAGGAACGGCCCGGCGACGGTCACGCCGGCACAATTCACCAGAATCGCGGGCGGGCCCAGGGTCGCGCACACCTCGGTGACCGCGCTGTCGATGGCAGTGCGATCGGTGACATCGACGCCCAGGCCGAGGGCGGTGCCGCCGCCGGTGGTGATCGTGGCCGCCGCAGCCCGCGCGGCGTCGCCGTCGACATCGAACACGGCGACCGACGCGCCGTCGGCGGCCAGCCGGACGCTGATCGCCAGCCCGATCCCGGACGCACCACCGGTGACAATCGCTGTGCGCGCGGTCATTTGATCGACTCCTCGCCCACCACCGTGGATCGGTGCATGCGCCGGGGCTGGGATCGATCGAATGCGCAGGCCCGGTGCACCAGCCCGGTGTTGTCCCACAGCACCAGGTCCCCGACCGACCAGGCGTGGGTCAGGACGCGATCGGGTGTGGTCGCGCGCTGTTCGAGCTCGTCGAGCAGCGCCCGGCTCTCGGCCGGGTCCAGGCCGATGACCTCCGCGGCGCTCGCACCGATGACCAGTGACTTGCGACCCGATTCGTGCGTCCACACGAGCGGATGCACGCGGTCGGGCCAGCGGGCCCAGTCCGCCAGCTGTTCGGATGTCGGATCGGGATAACTCAGACGCTGGATGCGTGCCATCCGGTGCACGACCCGCAGTCCGGCGAAGCGCCGCTGCTCCGCGGCGGAGAGTTCGTCGTACGCGGCATAGGTGCTGGCGAAGGCCGTCTCGCCGCCCTCGTCGGTGATCTGGTGCGCGCTCAGCACCGATGTTTTGGCGGGGACCGCGTCCATCGACCCGTCGATATGCCAATAGTCGTTGCTGGGAAAGTATTTCGCGTTGGGATTGGCCGGGTCGAAGCTGATCTCCATGACATCCGGGTTCGCGTACTTGCCGAATTGCACCAGCGGGCCGAGCTTCCGGGCGAACGCCACCTGTATCTCGTCACCCGCGTGCACTTCGCGAAAGAGCACCACGCCGTGCTGCTCGAGCAAGGACACGCAGCGACCGGCGAGCGCGTCGTCGTGCAGCAGTCTGTCGGCGTCGACGTCGAGCACTTCCACCCCGACGCGGGCGCTGAGTACTTTCGTGCGGATCGCGGACATGCTCACGCCTGCGCGTCCTCGGGCGCGTACCCGAGGATGCCCTTGGTCTCCAGGTACTCCGCGAAGCCGAATTCGCCCCATTCCCGGCCGTTTCCGCTCTTCTTGTAGCCGCCGAACGGACTGGCGAAGTCGAAGCCGTCGTTGATCGAGACGTACCCGGCCCGAATCTCGCGCGCGACCGCGCGGGCCTGATCCAGGTCGGCCCCGGCGACATTGGCGGCGAGACCGTATTCGGTGTCGTTGGCGATGGCCACCGCGTGCTGGATATCGTCGTAGCCGAGAATGCTGAGCACCGGCCCGAAGATCTCTTCCCTGGCGATGGCCATGTCGTTGCCGACATCGGCGAACACCGTCGGCTTGACATAGAAGCCGCGCGTCAACCCGGCCGGGCGGCCCACGCCACCGGTCACCAGCGTGGCTCCCTCGTCGATGCCCTGCTGGATGAGCGACTGAATCCGCTCGAATTGCGCGGCCGACACCACGGGGCCGACCTCGGCCGCGCCGGTCGGATCTCCGACGGTGACCCGCTCGGCCGCCGCGCGCGCCACCTCGACGGCCTCGGCCATCCGGGTTCGAGGCACCAGCATGCGGGTGGTAGCACTACAGGTTTGACCGGAGTTCAGCGTCACCGCGGCCACGCCCTTGCCGACATTGGCGGCGAAATCGGCGTCGTCGAGCACGATATTGGGGCTTTTGCCGCCCAGCTCCTGGGTCACCCGCTTCACCGTGGGCGCGGCGGTGCGGGCGATGTCGATGCCGGCCCGAGTGGAACCGGTGAAGGAGACCATGTCCACGTCCGGATGCGCCGACAGCGGGGACCCGGCCCCAGCCCCGTCACCCTGCACCAGATTGAACACACCCGCGGGAACGCCCGCGGCATCGAGGATTTCGGCGAAGAGCCGGCCGGTGAACGGCGACCGCTCGGACGGCTTGAGCACCATGGTGCAACCGGTGGCGAGCGCCGGGAACACCTTGACCGCGATCTGGTTCAACGGCCAGTTCCAGGGTGTGATCAGGCCGCAGACACCGATCGGCTCCTTGACGATCAGGGTCGACCCCCGCTGCTCGCTGAAGCGGAACTGCGCCAGCACCTCGATCGCCTTGCCCAAATGCCCTGCGGCCAGGTCCAATTGGAAACCGTGGGCCAGCGCGGCGGGCGCGCCCATTTCTTCGGTGAGCGCCGCGCCCAAGTCGTCCCGGCGCTTCTGGTAGGCGTCGGCGATAGCGTGCAGCAGCTCGAGCCGCTCGGCGACCGTGGTCGCCGACCAGGCCGGAAAGGCCTGCCGGGCCGCGGCGACGGCTCGATCGATATCGGCGGCCGTGCCCGCCGCGATCCGGCCGGCCAGCTCCTCGGTGGCCGGGTTGATCACCTCGAAGGTGTCCGGACCCGCCGGATCCACCCACCGGCCGCCGATATAGAACTTCGTATACTCGCGCATCACTGCATTCCTTCCGCGTACCAGGTACGGAATTCGTCGTAGCTGGGCATCTCCTCGGAATTCGCCGCCGGATCGACAGCCACATGAATCACTCCGGGCTTACCGCTGGCGTAGGCGCGTTTGATGGCGGGCGCGATATCCGCGTCGCGCTCGACGTATTCGCCGTAGCAGCCGAAGCCTTCGGCCACGGTGTCCAGACGTGTGGCGGTGCTCCAGTGCACGCCGGTCTCGCGCGAACCGGGCCCGAAAGTCCGCTTGTAGACGCCGACTTCCAGCCCCCAGGCGTAGTCGACGGCCACCACACACACCAGCGGCAGGTGCAAGCGCGCCGCGGTTTCGAGTTCGGCGATGTGGAATTGGAACGACGAATCGCCGGTGATCAGCATGACCGGTCGCTTGCCGCCGTCGGCGACCGAGGCGCCCACGGCGTAGGGGAGGCCGGTGCCGAGATGGCCGAAGTTCTGGTTCCAGATCACGTCGCGCGGTTTGGCCTGGGAGTAGGTCCAGCCGAAGATCGTGGTGGCGCCGCCGTCGCGGACCATGATGCCGTCCGGCGGAAAAGCCTGCGTCGCCTCGACTATCAGGCGCGCGGGATGCACGGGGGACAGGCCCGAGGGCGCGGTGGCGGCAAGTTCCGCCAGCCGGGCCGCGTCCTGCTCGATCCACCCGGACAGCTCCGCGGTCGCGGTGCGCGGCGCGTCGGGCAGGGCCGCGGTCAACTGCGGCACGATCGCGCGCAGGTCACCGACCAGCGGCACGTCGATGGGCCGGTTCACGCCGATGGCGGTGGGGTCTTGTTCGATCATGATCCACTTGCGGGTGGCCTCGCCCGCGACCCAGTGCCGGCCCCGGCCGTAATGCACCGGTTCGCCGAGCTCGGTGCCGATGGCCAGGCACAGATCCGACTGCACCACCGCGTCCACCGCGGCAGGGGAGAAACCATAGGGAAAGGTGCGATCCTCCAGACCTTCGATATAGGAAGTGCCGCCGGAGGTTTGGATGACCGGACACGCCATTTTCTCGGCCAGCGCCCGGACGGACTGCCCGGCGCGCGAGGTGTGCACTCCGTGCCCGGCCAGCAGGATGGGCCGGTGCGCCGCCCGGATCAGCGCCGCGGCCTCGGCCACCACATCCGGTCCCGCGGTCTGACCCACCAGGCGGTACCTGGTGGGCGGCAAGGCCGCCGGCACGTCGAGCTCCTCCTGGATGACGTGCGTCGGATATTCGAGGTACACCGGCCCGGGCGTGCCGGACAGTGCCTTGCGCAGACCCTCGCGGATGATCTCATCGGTCTGGTCGGCGTACTCGATGCTTGCCGCGTACTTGACCGACGGCTCGAACAAACGGGACTGCCGCACGAATTGGATGCGGCCGCGCCGTACCCGCTGCTCGGTGATCCTGGAGCGCTGGCCGCCCAGGAAGATCACGGGCGAATTCTCGACTTTCGCGCACATCATGGCGCCCGCCAGGTTCGCCACACCCGGGCCGAGCGTCCCGATACACACGGCGGCCGTACCGGTCATCCGCGAGACGGCCTCGGCCATGAACCCGGCGGATTCCTCATGGTGCGGCGCGACGACCTGCCAGCCGCGTTCCTCCGCGCGATGGAACAGGTGCACGAAATTCGGGTCCGGGATGCCGAAGAGGATATTGATGCCCTCGGCCTCGAACAGATCCAGAATACGTTCGTAGACTTTGACTCCCATGGTCACTTCCCTTCGGCGGCCAAGGCAAAGCTCTTGACGATGTGGTCGGTGTGCGCGGACGGGACGACCGGCAGAATCCAGTTCTTGCCGGTGGTGTCGCGGATCTCGTCGATGTGCCCGGCGATCTGCTCGACCGTCCAGGACGGCTGGTACACCCCGGGCGTCTCGGCGATATACGCCCGCGCCACCCGGCCCGCGATCGCGACGAGCATTTCGCCACTGACCGAACAGGATTCGTGGGCGAGCCAGCCCACCGCCGGTGCGACCAGTTCGGGCTGCATGGGCGGATAGGCGGAGGTGTCGATGCCCTCAGCCATCCGGGTCAGCGCGGCGGGCACGATCACATTCGATGTGACGCCCACCGCCGCGCCCTCGAGCGCGATCACGTTGGACAACCCGATCATCGCGGATTTGGCGACGGCGTAATTGGCGACTCGCTGATTGCCGTACAGCCCGCCGATGGAGGAGGTGAGTACCACCCGCCCGTACCCGGCCGCACTCAGGTGCGGGAAGGCGGCCCGGACGACGTGGAACGCGCCGCGCAGGTGCACATCCAGGACCGCCTCGAAATCCTCGAAGCTCAATTCGGTGAGCGACCCCGGGCGCACGGTGCCCGCGTTGTGGATGAGGATATCGACGCGGCCGTAGGTGTCGAGGGCGGTATCGATGATCGCCTGCCCGCCGGCGGGAGTGGCGACCGAGTCGGTGCACGCGACGGCGGTGCCGCCGAAATCCCGGATCCCGCGCACCACGTCCGCGGCGACCTCGGCCTCGCGCCGGTCCCCTCGGAGCGTGCCGCCGGAATCGTTGACCACGACGCGCGCGCCGCGCGCGGCGAGCAACTCGGCATAGGCGCGTCCGAGGCCGCGACCGGCGCCGGTGATGACGGCGACGCGACCGTCGAATCTGAGTTGAGTCATGACTCGCCCCTCACTTGCCGAGCGTGAGGCCGGGCAGGTCGCCGGTCGCGCGCCAGGCCTCGAGCAGATCCTCGAAGGCGTAGAAGCCGGGCCAGTAGGGCTCGCCGAGATGTGACCGAATCCGCTGCTCGCCCTCGTTGTTGTAGTAACCGGGCGTGCATTCGCGCTGAAAGCCGGAATTGTCGACGGCGGTGTCGCGGACGGTGGCGCACCATTCGGCCACGGCCTCGGCGGTGGGTTCGACCGTGGTGGCGCCGGATTCGAAGGCGCGGGCCACAATGTAGGCGATGTGACCGGCCTGCTGATCGAACATGTCGGTGGTGCTGGCGGTGACCCCGCCCTGCAGGAATCCGGTGAAGAAGACGTTCGGGAAGCCGTGCGCGGTGAGTCCGTGCAGGGTTTTGTACCCCTGGGCCCAGTGCTCGTAGAGCGAGAGCCCGTCCCGGCCGGTGAACGGTGCGATGCCCAGGCGGCGGTCCAGATCGGTTGTGATCTCGAAGCCGCTGGCGAAGATCAGGCAGTCGACCTGATGCTCGACGCCGTGCGCGACGATGCCCCGGGCGGTAATGCGTTCCACGCCTTTGGTTTCCGACACATCGATGAGGGTTACGTTCGAGCGGTTGAAGGTGGGCAGGTAGTCGTCGCTGAAACACGGCCGCTTGCACAGGAATCGGTAGTAGGGCTTGAGCGCCGCCGCGGTCGCCGGATCGTGGACGACCTCGTCGACGCGCCGCCGCACGCGCTCCATCGCCTTGTAATCCTCGATCTCGCGCAACTTCAGGAATTTCTCGGGAGTCAGCGTGGCCCAGCCGTCGGTGGCGGTCAGGTGTGCCGCCAGATTGCGGCTGACCTCGGTCCAGCCGTCGCAGATCAGATCGGGCTGGCCGGGGGCGAACGCCTCGAAGGCGGCGGTGTGGAAGTTGCGTTTGCGCTCGCGGGTCCAGCCGGGCCGCAGCGAGGCGGCCCATTCCGGATCGGTCGGCACATTGCCGCGGTCATAGATATAGGACGGCGTTCGCTGGAAGACGTACAAATGCTCGGCGGACCGCGCGATATGCGGAATCACCTGGATGCCGCTGGCTCCCGTGCCGATCACCGCCACTCGTTTGCCCGCCAGCTTGTCCAGCCCGCCCCGCATCGTGCCGCCGGTGTACTCGTAATCCCAGCGGGCGCTGTGGAAACTGTGTCCCTGAAAGTCGTGGATGCCGGGGATGCCGGGCAATTTGGGTTTGTTGAACGGGCCCTGCGCCATGATCACGAACCGCGCGCGCAGGTCGTCACCCCGATTGGTGCCGATCCGCCAGTGCCCGGTCGCCGCATCCCACGCCAGCGCTGTCACCAGCGTGCTGAAGACGGTGCGCTCGTAGAGATTGAAATGTTTGCCGATCCGCTGCGCGTGCTCGAAGCATTCGTCGCCGTGGGCGTACTTCTCGGTGGGGATGTAGCCGGTTTCCTCGAGCAGCGGCAGATAGCTGTAGCTGTCGGTGTCGACCTGGATGCCGGGATACCGGTTCCAGTACCACGCCCCGCCGAAATCCCCGCCGAGTTCGATGATCCGGAAATCGGTGACGCCGGCCTGCTCGAGCCGGGCCGCGGCGATCAGCCCCGCCCAGCCGCCGCCGAGGATGGCCACGCCGAACTCGGCGGTGATCGGGGCGCGCGGCACGACCGCCGTGTACGGATCGGCCGCGTAGAACTCGTCGAACCCGTCCTCGGTCACCAGGTACTGGCCCTGTCCCTCGGTGCGCAGGCGCTTGTCGCGTTCGGCGAGGTAGCGGTCCCGCAGCGCCGTCGGGTCGATCTCGGGGGTTTGCGTGGGCGCACAGTCGTGCATCTCGAATGTCCTTGCTGGGGTGGTTGATTCAGGTCAGATCGCGGGGTGCGCCGGTGCCCATGTACCTGGCGAGGTTGTGGTGCAGATTGACCACGCTGCGTTCGCGATAGGGATTGGGTTTCGGGCCGGAGAAGCCCCGGCTCTTCAAGCCCTGCTGGACGGCGGCCATATTGTCGAAGTCCTGCGGCAGCACCGAGCGCCAGTTCGGATCGCCCACGGGGGTGTACTCCCACTCGGTGTGCGGTTCTTCGCCGGGCGGGAAGAGTTCGAAGACGGCGGCTTCGAAGACGCACCGGTCCGGATCCTGACCATAGGGCCGGAACCGGTAGCAGAGCATGTTGTTCAGCGCGTGGCCAATCTGGAAGTTGGGGAAGATCTGCCACGCGGTGCCGGCCGCGGCGACGATGTCCGGATCGACCTTGGGCCAGACGACGCCGCGGGCCTCGTCCTCGGACCGCGCGGTATCGAGCCAGTAGCGCAGCACCTCCGGAGCCGGGGTGCCCTCGGGCAATTCGTCGACCAGCCGATTCGCGACATCGACCAGCGTTCGGGTGGTGTTGGTATTCGCGTTCTCCCAGGTGAAATTCTGCAAGGTCGCGGTCGACACCCGGGCGTCCGGACCGCTGCCCAAGCGCACCTTGGCCTGGTTCTCCTCCATACCCTTGGGTGCGTCGTAGCCGATATTGCTGTGCTTGCCCTGCACCCGCGCCCAGCCCAGGAACTGACCGAAATTCATGAACTCCGGGTGGGTGTAGGGCACGTGGTAGGTCTCCATGAACGCCTCGAAGGCGACCTTCCAGTTGCAGTCGAAGGTCAGCCAGCGCCGCCACCGGTACCGCATGTTCTCCAGCTCGAAATGCTCGAGCAGACTCGCCGCCGGTTCCAGGTAGTCCCGTAGCGGTTCACAGTCCGGATCCAGGTTCAGCCAGACCCAGCCGCCCCAGGTATCGACCTGTACCGCGGTCAGGCCGTCGTTGCGTTCGGTCAGCCCGCACGGCCAGTCTTCGCGCTCGGCGGCGAAAGTGTTGCGGCCCTGCAAGTCGTAGCGCCAGCCGTGGAAGCCGCAGACGAATTGTTTGCGGCTGCCACGCGCGTCGTGCGCGCCGGGCGGGATGTCGACGAGCCGCCTGCCCCGATGCGCGCACACATTGTGATGGGCGCGAATGGTGTCCGGCCCGGTACGCACGACGATGACCGAGTCGGTGCCGATCTCGTAGGTCAGGAAGTCGCCTACGCGCGGGATCTCCTCGACCCGGCAGGCCTGTTGCCAGACCTTGGCCCACAGCTTGTCGCCTTCGGCGCGGGCGTAGTCGGGGCAGATGTAGGCCTCGACGCCGATCGTCATCGGGGTGGAGAGCGGTTGCGCCGGAGCGGTTTCGGTCATGGCGTCCTCCTGGTGGAAACCGTGGTGTCAGTGCGTGATGGCCGCGCGGAAGCCGTCGTCCTCGAGGAACAGCGAGGTGTGGTCCGCGCCGAGATGGGTCCACTTGAGATTGAGGCCACCGTCTACCAGCAGGGTCTGCCCGGTGATGTAGCCGGCCAGCTCGGACAGCAGGAACGCGACCGCGCTCGCCTGCTCTCGCGGCTGTCCGCGCCGGCCCATCGCGATGGCCCGGCGGTCCCGCTCCGGATCCGCGCCGACATAGGCGCGCGACGCCGGAGTTTCGGTGACGCCCGGAGCGACGGCATTGACCCGGATGTCGTGCTGCGCCAGCTCGACCGCGAGGGTGCGGGTCGCCGCGACCAGGGCGGCCTTGGCGGTGCCGTAGGCGATATGGAAGGGCGCGGTGTTCATACCGCTGATCGAGGAGATCGACACGATCGAGCCGGGCAGGCCGCGCGTGGTCAACTCGGCGGCGACTGCCTGACTCATGAAGAACATGGTTTCCAGGTTCTGGGTGAACAGGGCGCGCCAGTCGGTTCGGGTCACCCGGGTGGCGGGCATCCAGGTCGCGGGTGCGGCGCCGCCCGCCACATTGACCAGGCCGTACAGCTCGCCCGGCGTCTGCCGGGCGTGGGCGAGGACGGTGGTGATGCCCGCGTCGGTGGCGGCGTCGGCCACCACCGCGATGACCGGAAGGCCTTCGGCGGCAAGCGGTTCGACGTTGGCCGCGAGATTATCTTTCGATCGGCTCACCGCGATGACCGTCGACCCGGCTTCGGCGAGCATGCGGGTCACCGCTGTGCCGATGCCGCCGCCGCCCGCACCGGAGACGATGACGACGCGTCCGCCCAGGCCGGGAAAAGTATTGTGCGCCATGGCTTCCCCTACTCGGTGAACCGCAGGGCCAGGACGCTGCCCTCGGCGTCGGCCGAGAGGTAGACGGTGCCGTCCGGCCCCGCGGTCAGGCCGGCGAACGGGCCCATCGGGCCGGAGAACGGGGGTGTCCCGCGCAGCGGTTCGGCGACCACGCCGGGTGGCGCGCCCACCGGTAGGTGCGTGGCCAGCGTCTGGCGCGCCTTGGTGTCCAGATCGACGCTGACCAGCGCCTTCAGACCGGCATCGAGAATGAGCAATCGGTTGCCGTGCACCAGGATTCCCTGCGGTGTCTCGAGTCCGTCCACCACGGTGTCCACCCCGGCGTCGTTGATCCCGGTGATCCGGCCCGCGCCGGACTCGGAGACCAGCACGGTGCCGTCCGGGGCGAATGCGACGCCCATCGGGGCATCGAGGCCGGACGCGAGGACCGAAACCTGTCCCGATCGGAGCGAGAGCACCCGTCCGGCGCCGAGTTCCGCGGCGACGATCGTCCGATCCGCGGTCACGGCGACACCGTAGAGCTGATCGAAACCCTGTGCCACGACCTTGGTCCGCGCGTCCGGACCCGGGCGGTAATAGGAGATTTCGCCGGTGGAAGTCGTGCACAGTATCTCGTCCGCGCCTACGGCGGTGATGCCACGCACGTAGCCGGGGGTGCCGGGACTGAAAAGCGAGGCCATCTGGTGCAATTCGCCGTTGCGCAGCAGGTAGAGATAGGTGCCGTCGGCGAGGTAGAGGTCGCCGTCCGGCCCGGCGGTCAGGTCCAGCGGCCACATCAGGCCGCCCGCGAGGATCTCCCGGGTCTCGCCGTCCGGGCGGATTTCGGTGATCTCCCCGGTGAAACTCGAGACGAACAGCCGGTCGCCGACGAAGGTGCAGTTGTCCAGGCCCGGCGCCAAGCGGGCCAGCACCTGCCGGTCACCGGTGCGCGGGTCGATGCGCAACACCTCGCCGGTCTGTACCTGGGTGGACACGATAAAACCCGCGGCGTCGAATTTGACCGAGTCCGGCACGCCGAGGTCGCCCGCGACTCGTTCGGGCACACCGCCGTCGGGATCGATGCGCCAGATGTCGTTGGTACCCATGACCGGGTAGTAGAGGAGGCCGTCGGGTCCGACCTCCATGGCGTTGGGCATCGGCAGGTTGTCCTGCAGAATTCGCGGCGCACCGCCGTCCAGGGGCAGCTCCATCAGGCGGCCGCCGATCCGGCATTCGTTGACGAACAGCCGGCCCTGATGCACGGTGATGCCGTTGGCGCCGGGAATGTCGTCGCGGATGACGCGCGTGCGACCGTCCTTGCCGCGCAAGCTGACTCGCGCGTTCATGTACTCGGTGGCGATCAGATTGCCGTCGGGGTCGAACGCGATGTCGTCGGGGGCGACGATGGCGCCGCCTTTGGCGCTGACGGTTTCGAGATCGCCGGTGCCGACGTCCAGGGCGCTGATCTGACTGCCGGCCACCTGCGCCACGTAGATGCGATTGTCAGCGCCGGTGCGCAGGCCGTTCGCGCCGAACAGCCTGCTCGGGGGCGTGAGTCGTTCGATACGCACCCCCGGAGCGAGGGTGATGGATGTGGTGCTGCTGTACCGCGCGCCCTGACTCAAGGCGGCCTCCCTGAACGGTGAGAACGTCGATGTGCGTGGCGATCTGCGCGACGGCCGGATCGGGCCGTTTCGTGCGGCAGGCCACTGGCTTGTGCGGCCACAGTACGACAATCCTCATAAGGATAGCAATACTTGACATTTGACCGGGCGGGCGCGAAAAAGCCTGGCCCGCGAATGGATTCGCGGGCCAGGCTGGGTAGAAGTGGTCGGGGAAGTTAGATCCGCATGCCCCGGCTCGATTGCATGGCTTGACGCACCACATCGGCGGAAGCGTTGACGACCCCGTTGTCGAAGCGATCCAGCACCAGGGTCTGAGTGGCGGCGAGGTGCACCCGGTAGAGGCGCTCGGCCGCCGCGTCGTCGCCCGCCGCGATCGCCTCGGTGATGCGCACGTGGGTGTGCACGGCCTCGGCGGAATCGGTCGGGGAGGGATACTCGCCCCGCTTGGTGAGCACCTCGGCCCAGGCCTCTTCCTGGGCCGACCACAGTGCGACCAGGCTGCTCACCACATAGCGCACCGTGGCGTTGGGAGTGAAGGACACGACCAGATCATGGAATTCGCGGGCGGTGTGGGTGAATTCGATGCCTTCGCCGATCAGCGCCTCGCAGGCCGCGATATTGGCTTCCAAGGCCGGAATCACCACCTCGGCGCGGTCGGCGCGCCGCGCGCACTCGGCGGCGCACATCGGTTCCAGGGTGCGCAGGCCGGAGGCCAGATCGCCGAGGGTGACCCGGGCGCCCTGGAGCGCCAACCCCAGGTGATAGGCCGCCGAGGATTCGTT
The DNA here is from genome assembly GCF_017875645.1 of Nocardia goodfellowii. Classification (NCBI taxonomy): domain Bacteria; kingdom Bacillati; phylum Actinomycetota; class Actinomycetes; order Mycobacteriales; family Nocardiaceae; genus Nocardia; species Nocardia goodfellowii. The sequence goes on from NZ_JAGGMR010000001.1 coordinate 5,312,150, forward strand.
CGGCCGATGCACTTCGGCGCCGCCGACATTGCCGCGCCGGACGGTCACCAAGCCCTCGGTCTCGAGGATGCGCAGCGCCTCCCGGATCGAGGGATAGCTGACCCCGAAGTCCTGCACCAGCTGGTCCTGCGTGGGCAGCCGGTATTCGTCGTCGCCGCTCAGGATGCGGGTACGCAGTTCCGCGGCAACGGTTTCCGCGATGCGGCGCTGCGGGATCCGGACTCGGCGGGGGTTGGTCACCTCGCGAGTTTACCCACAGGGTTCTGACCATTCAAACATTGCTATCCTTATGAGGATTGAAGTACTGTCCGCCGCATGGACTTCGAGATGGGCGAAGCCGCGGCGCGCCTGCGCGGTGAACTGCGCCGGCTCGTGGCGGCGGAGGTGCCCGCGGACTACCTCGGCGCGTTCACCGACGACCCGGCCGATCTGGCCGTGGCCCAGCACTTCTGCCGGGCGCTCGCCGATCGGGGGCTGCTCTGTCCGGCGTGGCCCGCGGAGTACGGCGGCCGGGACGCCTCGGTGTGGGAACAGACCGTGGTCCGCGAGGAGATGTGGGCTCATCACGAACCCCGGGGAGCGCAATACATGGGCGTGAACTGGGTCGGCCCGGCGCTCATGCGGCACGGGACCGTAGACCAGCGGCGCAAACATCTGCCCTCGATCGCGCGGGGCGAGGTGATCTGGTGCCAGGGCTTCAGCGAACCCGACTCCGGCTCGGATCTGGCCTCGCTGCGCACCGCCGCGCGCCCGGACGGGGATGGGTGGTCGATCTCCGGTCAGAAGATCTGGACCTCCTACGCTCAGCTGGCGCAGTGGTGCTTCCTGCTCGCCCGCACCTCGAAAGCGGAGCGAAAGCAGCAGGGCCTCACGGTTTTTCTGCTCCCGATGTCGAGCCCCGGCCTCGAGGTCCGCCCGATTCGATCCATGCTGGGGCCGCACCATCTCAACGAGGTGTTCTTCGACGGCGTCCGGGCCACCGAGGCCGACGTGCTGGGCCGCGTCGGCGACGGCTGGCAGGTGGTGCGCGAAGTATTGGCCTTCGAACGAGTCGGGATCGCGCGGTACGCACGTTGCGAACGATTGCTGCACGCCGCACCGCGGGTGCTGGGGGAGTCGCGATGGGCGCAACTCGTGCCGCAGCTGCGCGGGCGGTGGTCGCGCATGCTCGTGCACTGCCGCCGCGCCCGGCTGCTGGCCTACCAGGTCGTAGCCCTACAGGACGCGGGGCAGGTCGCGCCGGGTGACGCCGCCGCCTACCGCATCGCGGTCACCCGGCTGGATCAGGACAGCGCCGCCGTCCTCGCCGAAATCGCCGCCGCCGCACCGGAGGACGAACCCGGCCGCCGCTACCGGCGCGCGGTAGCCGACCACTGGCGCTACGCGCAGGCCTCGACCGTGGCCTCGGGCAGCATCGAAATGCAGCGAATCCTGCTTTCGCGGACCCTGTTGGAGGCTGCGTGATGGACGTGCAGTTGGCCCCGGAGGCACTGGAATTCGGACGGCAAGCCCGCCGCGCCTTCGAGCTGGCGGGAGGCCACGCGCTACTCCAGCGAGCCGAGCCGGACCCGCGTCTGCGACGAGAACTGGTCGAACCGATCCTCGACCGCCTCGGTGCCTGGGATCTCGCGCCCCGCCGCGATCCCGGCGAACTGGAAGCAGTTGCCGCCCTCTGTCGCAGCGCGGGCTACTGGTCGATCCCTTACCCGGTGGCCGAGCGACTGGCGCGTCCGCACCACCAGGACCCCGACGGCTACGCCGTGGACGGTCTCGTGGTGATTTCCGAACGTGACCCTCGAGGACCGCTCGCGGGCCTCGACTTCCGCTGGGCGGCAGTGACACTCGACGGTAGCTTCGGCAACGTCACAGTGACGCATACTGATGCGCCGCCGCGCCACACAGCTTTCAGCACCCGATTGGAATGGCGGCCGTACGGGCAGGTTGCCAACCGCCCCGAGGCCGACGCCCGGTCAGCTGGTCACAGTGCCGCGTTGGGGGGCAGGTCGGAAGCCGTAGACGTCCCAGATGTAGGCCGTGCGGTTGCGAGCGGCGGAACTGCCGGGACGCAAGACTTTGTGGGCCAAGAGCAGGGCGCGCTGGATCTGGCGCTCGGATTGGTGCTCCCGTGCTGGACGCTGCTCGGGATGCTGGATCGCGCGCTGGATCTGACGCGGGCGCATGTGTTGACGCGGGAGCAGTTCGGGCAGCCGCTGGCGGAATTTCAGGCGGTGCAATTTCAGCTGACGGATGCCGAGGTCGAGCGCCGGGGGGTGGACATGCTGGCGCGATACGCCCTGTGCGGCATCGCCGCCCGCGATCCCGGTGCGGTCGACGACGCGCTGGCGTTGCGGCTGGCGGCGCTCGAGGCGGCCGAGATCGTGTTCCGGGTGGCGCATCAACTACATGGTGCGCTCGGGTTTTGCGACGAGTCGCCGTTGTCGTGGCTGTCGCGGTACAGCCTGCCGCTGCGCAGGCTGCCACTCGGCAGCGCGGGCACGGAAGACCTGCTGACGCGCCGCATCGGCCGCCGCGGGCTGACGGGTCTGTTCTCGGGAAACGCGCAGGGAGCGTGAGGGTATGGATTACGAACTGCCGGACGCGGTGCGAGTGTGGGCCGATGGCTCGGTTCGCGTGGTCGTGCTGGATCGTCCCGACGAGCTGAATGCGGTCGATGCCGACATGCACTGGGCGCTGGCCCATGTCTGGCGGCAGCTGGCGGCCGATCACGAGGCCCGGGTGGTCATTCTGACCGGGGCCGGGCGAGCCTTCAGCGCGGGCGGTGATCTGGACTGGATCACCTCGTTTCTCGACGACCCGGTGGCACGTGACGAAAGCATCCGCGAGGGTGCGCAGATCATCGAGGAGATGCTGCGGTTCCCGCTGCCGGTCATCGCCGCGATCAACGGCGCGGCCGTGGGGCTGGGCGCGAGCCTGGCGATCCTCAGCGATATCGCCTTGATCTCCGAGCGGGCGTATCTGGCCGACCCGCATGTCGCGGTCGGGCTGGTCGCGGGAGACGGCGGCGCGGCCTTCTGGCCGCTGCTCACACCGATCCTGCGGTCCCGGGAGTACCTGTTCACCGGCGACCGCATCGACGCGCCGACCGCCGTGCAACTCGGATTGGCCAGCCGCGTCGTGGCGCCGGAGGAGTTGCTGCCCGCCGCGCATCGGCTGGCCGAACGGCTGGCCGCACAGCCCGCCGAAGCGCTTCGGGCCACCAAACGTGTGGTCAACATGCATCTTTCCCGAGCACTGGCGGGCCCACTGCAAGCGGGTTTCGCCGCCGAAGTGGTCACCATGCGGTCCGCCGAGCATCGGGCGCGGTTGTCGGCGCTGCGGGAGCGGGCGGCCACGCGATGACGACGGCCGAGTTGACCGAATTCCGGGCCGAGGTGCGGGCTTGGTGTCGTGCGCACATTCCGGGCGACTGGCGGGCGGCGCAGACCGGTGCGACCGACGCCGAATTCGTAGCCTTTCAGCAGGACTGGTTCCGCACGCTGCGCGGCGCGGGTTACGCCGTACCGCACTGGCCGCGGGAGTGGGGTGGCGGCATACCGATCTCGCGCCAGGTCGTGCTGTATCAGGAGCTCGCCGCGCACGACGCCCCGCGGCTGGTGCTGGCCTTCGTGGCGATCCATCACGCCGCCGCGACGCTGCTCGCCGCCGGTACCCCGGCCCAGCAAGCCCGCCACCTGCCCGCCATTCTCGACGGCGAGATCTGGGCCCAGGGCTTCTCCGAACCCGGGGCCGGTTCGGACCTGGCGGCCTTGTCCACGGCCGCGCGGCGCGACGGCGACGACTACGTGGTGACCGGGCAGAAGGTGTGGGCCAGCGGTGCGCAGTACGCCGACTGGTGCCTGCTGCTGGCCCGGACCGACCCGAGTGCACCCCCACGGCAGGGCATTTCGTATTTCCTGCTGGACCTGCGGACACCCGGCCTCGACGTGCGGCCCATCCGCCAAGCGACCGGCGAATTTCACTTCTGCGAGATCTTCCTCGACGAAGTTCGGATTCCCGCCGCGAACCTGATCGGCGGGGAACACGCGGGCTGGCAGCTGGCGCGGCGCACTCTGGGCGCGGAACGCGGCTTGACCATGCTGGAACTGGCGGAGCGTCTCGGCCACGCCGGTTTCCGATGGCTGCTCGAGGCATGCGCCCGCACCGCTTCCGACGGCAGTCGCCCGCTCGATGATCCGGTGGTCCTGGACCGGCTGGCGGCCTTCGACACCGAGATCACCGGTCTGCGCGCACTCTGCCGCGACTTCGTGGAACGCGACGAACGCGACGCCGCGGGCCCGGCCGACGCTTCGATCGTGAAGCTGTACTACAGCGAACTGCTCCAGCGGATCACCGATTTCGGGACCGAGATCAGCGGCGTGGCGGCTCACGGCGTGCTGCGCAAACCGCGGTCGGGCGGCTGGGAATCCGGGGCCTGGATGCTGGACTTCATCGGGTCCTGGGAATGGACCATCCCCGGCGGCACCAGCGAGATACAGCGCACCATCATCGGGGAACGCGGCCTGGGTCTGCCCCGGGAACCGGCGGCCGGGCGATGACCGAGACGGCGTCGGCGAACCCGGACTTCGCCGCATTGCATGCGGAGTTGCGCGCGGTGGCCCGAAACGTGCTGGCGCGGACCGGTTCCGGCGGGTCCGTCGATCGCGCGCTCGCCGCCCGGCAGGGCTGGCTCGGACTGGAGGTGCCGGCGGAATTCGACGGCGCGGGGGCGACCTTCGCGGAGTCGGCCGTCGTCGCGCGGGAATGGGGGCGGGCCGTGGCGCGGGGTTCGTATCCGAGCGCTGTTCTCGCCGCGGGAACCTGCCTGCTGCTCGCCCCCGAACCTGGCCGGGACCGACTGCTACGCGCCCTCGCGGCGGGCGAATCCACCGCGGCGGTCGCCTTCACCTCCGATGCGGGCGCGGCCCGCCCCACCGCAGCGCCGTTTCGGCTGCGGCTGCGCGGCGGGCAACGAACGCTGTCGGGGAGTGCGGAATTCGTGCTCGACGCGCCTGCGGCCGATCGGCTGCTGTTGTTCGCGACCGATACGGACGGTCTGCCGGTGGTGGTATCGGTGGCCGCCCGGACCGCCGGGATCTCCCGCACCGCACAGCCTCTACTGGACCGGACCCGAACCTTCGGATGCCTCGTGGCCGAGGACCTCCGAGTGTCACCGGACTCGATCCACCGCTTCACCGGCGACCCGGCGAGCGCCCTGCGGCGGGTACACGATCGAGCCGCCGTCGCCGTCGCCTGTGACAGCCTCGGCCTCAGCGAAGCCGTGCTCGCCGCCACCGTCGCCTACGCGACGACCCGCACGCAGTTCGGCCGGCCCATCGGTGCGTTCCAAGCGGTGAAACACGCCTGCGCCGACATGCTGGTGCGACTCAGGGTGTCCCGGCACCTGGTCGACGCGGCGGTGCGCCAGGTCGCGGAACCCGGCCCGGACGCAGAAGTCGCCGTCGCCATGGCCAAAGCCCACGCTTGCGCCGCCGCGGTCGACATCGCCGGTAAGGCACTGCAATTGCACGGCGGCTACGGCTACACCTGGGAGAGCGGCATTCATCGCTATCTCGAGCGCGCGACCCTGAACCGGGTCCTCTATGGCGCCCCGGCCGCACACCGCCGCCGGATTTCCACCCGCTACGGCCTCGGGAAGGACCATCGAGCATGACTGCGCGGCCGCGACGGCACCAGTGGTATCGGATGGCGGTCTTCGCCCCCAGTGCGCTGGAGGTGGTTCGCTGCGCCGGCGGCTGGATCTGCGACCGGGCCATGGCCGGATGGGATGTCACGATCGTGACCGCGCCGGCCGATTCCCGGCCGTTGCGCATCCTGGGGGCACACGCGCTGGATCCCGAACTCGACCCGTCGGCCGTTCTGCGAGAATTCGCGCCGCAGGCGATCGCGGTCGCGGGCGACCTGTTCGAAGCCGATGCGCGGATCCGGGACTGCGCGCTCGGGCAGCTGGCGTGCGCACCGATGGAGATCACCGTCTGGGGTGCGTCCTGTCCGCCGGAGCTCGGTGCTCGCATGCGCACCATGGAGTACCGGTTGAGTTATGCGGCAAGGGCTTTCAAAGCGCGAGCCTGGGCCGCCGTCGCCCTGCCGGACACGCCGATCGCCGCGGTCGAGTCCTGCTACCGCGACGAGTCGACCGGGCGGCCGCCCGGCATCACCCTGCGGTAGGGCGAGCCGACGGCGGCCGCCGTCGGCTCAAAGGTTCATGAGCCGGGCGAGATTGCCGCCCATGATCAACTTCTGGTCCGCCAACGGCAGATCCTTGATCTCGTCCACGTAGCGGGCGGGTTCGGCCAGACCCTCCGGATGCGGGTAGTCCGACCCGAACAACACATGGTCGGCGCCGATGACACGGGACAACTCCACGAGGTCCTCTTCCCAGAAGGGGCTGACGTGGATCTTCTTGATCGCTTCGACCGGATCGCCCGGAAAGCCCTGCGGGGCCTTCTTGTACACGGTGGCGAGGCTTTCGAGCAGTCCCGGCAGCCAGGCCGCGCCGTTCTCGATCACGGCGATCTTCAGCTCCGGGAACCGGAACAACGCGCCGTGGCAGACCCAGGAGGCCATGGCGTCGCGGATCGGCTGCCATTCGTTGATCATCTTGAAGGTATTGATCTGGAACGGCAGCATCTCGCGTGAGCCGCCGTCCCATTCGGCGGCGTGCCGGGCGTAACCGCTGTCCGAGGAATGCATGGTGACCAGCACGTCGAGTTCGACGACGCGCTGCCAGAACGGGTCGAACTCCGGCACCGCGAACGACCGCGGGCCGTACAGGCCGGGCACCGGGGCGGGACGGACCAGGATGGCGCGCGCGCCGCGCTCGACCACCCACTCCAGCTCCTCGATGGCCTTGTCCACGATCGGCAGACTGATCACCGGCACCGTGAAGATTCGGTCGGCGTAGTTGAAGGACCAGGTTTCGTGCAGCCACTGGTTCAGCGAATGTACGACCGCGTGGATCAGCTCCGGATCGTCCTTCATCCGCTCCTCGATGAGGCTGGCCAGGGTCGGGAACATCAGCGCCCGATCGATCTGCAACTCATCCATGAGCTCCAGGCGGGGTGCGGGTTCGCGGAAGGCCGGTGCGGACGGAATCGGTTTACCGAAGATGTCGCGCATGCTCTTGCCGTCGGGGTTGCCGTGTTTGAAGTAGTCCTCCATCGCGCCCGGCCGGGCGACCACGTCGAAGGTGGGGTTGGGGATGTAGTTGCTGATCTGACCCCGGATCGCGATCTTGGTCCGGCCGTCGACCTCGACGTACTTGACGGCGTCGCGATACCGGTCCGGCAGGAACTTGGTCAGCGCCTCCCGGGTTTCGTAGAGGTGGTTGTCCGCGTCGAACAGTGGATACGGCAGCTCGCGCTTGGTCATCGGATTCTCCTTGTCGATACTTCGGAACGGCTCGGGCGGCGGGTGCGGTGCTCAGGTGGCCAGCCGTTGGGCGGCGAGGGCACGCAGCTCCGCGGTTTTGATCTTCGCGTTGCCGGTGAGCGTGAAATCGCTGTCGGCGAACGGCAATACGTGCCGTGGCACCTTGTAGCTGGCGAGTCGTTCGCGCAGGAACGCGCGGATCTTCTCCGCGTCCAGCGCCACGCCGTCATGCGCGACCACGCACGCGACGACCACCTCACCGAGCGTGTCGTGCGGCACCCCCACCGTGCGCGCGAGTTTGATGCCCGGGTAGCCGGCCAGGGCCTCGTCGACTTCGACGGGGGAGACATTCGCGCCGCCGGTCTTGATGATGTCGGTCAGCCGGCCGACCCAGAACAGGCGACCGGCCGCATCGAGGTAGCCGCCGTCGCCGGTACGGAAATATCCGTCGGCGTCGAGGATCTCGTCGCGCGGAATGCCGATATAGCCGAGCATGAGGGTCGCTGCCTTGACGCAGATCTCGCCACTCGCCCCGCGGGGTAGCACCGCGCCGGTGATCGGGTCGGCGATTTTGATCGTGACACCGGGCAGCGGGACGCCGTTGCTGCCGGCGTGCACCTCGTCCGGCGTGTCGGCCGGGAAAGACGTGGTGATGGTGAAGGTCTCGGTATTGCCGTAGGCGTGGTTCGGTTCGGTCCAGTGCGAGGTGACGGTGGGATGCTGGGCGAAGGGGCTGCGGGCGTCCACGAATCGCATACTGCTGAGGTCGGCGTCGGCCCACCCGGGCGCGCCGGCCAGTTGCTCCCACTGATGCGGCCAGGCGAACGGGAAGTTCACCCGTTCGATCTGCATCAGTGCCAGGGCTTCGGCGGGGTCGAAAGTCGGTTGCAGCACGAGAGATCCGCCGCAGGCGAGGGTCGCACCCAACGCCAGCGCGAAATTGCCGGACCAGAAGAAGCCGTTGGCGGACCAGCCGCGCACCTCGTCCTGCGGGGTGAAACCGTACATCCGCCGGAACCGCCACATCTGGATGGCCACCCCGCGATGGGCGCTGAGAATGCCTTTCGGAGTGCTCGTGGAGCCCGAGGAGAAGAACAGCACGGCGGGATCGCTGGGGCGCACCGTCGCGGCGGTCGCTTCGATCGATTCCGGCCGTTCGCCGCGGCCACGCGCGAGGAACTCGCCCCAGGAATCGATGGCCGAGCCGGTGACCGCCGAGCCGACGAGGGCCAGATGGCGTAGGAACGGATACCGCGTCGAGCGCGGCGCGCCGGGCGAGACCGTGCCCAGCTCCGGTTCCAGTTCGATCAGCACTCGCGCGAAATCCCTGCTCAGCACGTGGCGTTCGAACAGCAGCACCGATACCCCGGAGGTGCGAAGTAGCTGGTCGAGCTCCGCCGGAGTGGAGAAGGTGCTGAGGGTGACGGCCACGCCCCCGGCCAGCGCGGTACCGAATACCGCCGAGATCCACTCCGGCCGGTTGGTCATCAGTACGCCCACCCGGCCGTCCTTGCCGAGCCCGAGCGCGTGCAGCGCCCGCGCCACCTCGACCGACCGCTCCCACAGATCGTGGTAGCTCCAGCGGGTGACCCCCGCGGGCCCGCGGGCCACCAGCGCCTCGCGCTCGCCGTACAACTCGGTCACCTCCCGCAGGAACCCCGGCAGGGTCAGCGCGCCGAGTCCGGGCTCGGTGTCCAGCGGGGGACCGGAAAGGATCGAATCCGATTGTCCGGGAGCGTTGTCCGGCTCCGCGGCGCTGACCTGCGCGTCCATCTGCTGCCTCGGCATCTTTCCGTGCCGCTAGAGCGGCAGCTCGATTTCGGCGGTGGAGTCGACCAATACGCCGCCGTTCTGATCGGTGAGGCGCAGTCGCGCCTCGACCACGGGCACACCCCAGGTGGACAGCGCTTGTTTGCCGACGATCTCGGCGTCGAAATAGGTGACGTCGCCCTCGAAGGAGGGCAGCCGGAAGTCCGATTTGATATGACGCACCATGCCGTCGGTGCCGGCCCAGTAGGCCAGGTAGTCGGTGCACCAGGCGCCCATGGTCGCGCCGTAGCCGTAGGCGCGCGCCATCCCGACCTCGTCGGCCTTCGCGTTGTCGGTGTGCCCGCGGGACGGCCCGACGTAGAGACCGTCCCGTTTGCGCGGATCGATCTTCGCGCCCTCTTCGTCGAAGGCGAAACCGTCGATCCAGCCCGGATCCTGATACACCCACGGGTCCTCGACCCCTTCGGGCGCGACCCATTCGAAGGTGCCCCAGATGTTGAACAGAAAGGCCCGGTACTCGGTGGTGAAGCTGGCGATGCTGTGCGGGCCGATCACGCGACGCGGCAGCGTATCGCCGACCTTCACTTCCTCGAAGCGCGGGGAGACGCCCGCCCGGTTCGACATCAGCCATTCGGTGCGAAGGGCTTGCACCGCTTCGAGTTCCGCCGCCGTCCACTGCTTCAGCTCCCCGGCCTGCTTGTCGTACATGCCCCGTTTGCGGGCCTCCGCGGCCAGATAGCGGATGGTCGTGGATCTTTCGCGGGCCACCAGCGTGCCGTGCTGATTGCGGTGCGTGGTGTCACCCCGGGAGAACAGTGTCGGCCCGGCGAATTTCGTGTCCGCGACTTTGTAGTCGTGGAAGCGGCGCTCCTGGAAGAGCTGGTCGCCGGGCCGCACCGGGGCTCCGTAGAACCACCATTCCTCGCCGGCGAAGATGAGGTGACTGCCCGGAATCCGGCCGACGCAGGCGGGTGCGCAACCGTGCCCATAATCGAGGGCGACAGCCATGGACTGCGGTGCGACCAGACCCCCGTAGCGGGAGGTGCGGGCGAACTGCTGATCCCAGTGCAGCGGATTGGGGTAATCCATCGCCATGGCCCAGCGCCGGATATCGGAGGCGCTGCACGGCTCCCACAGTTGCCCGCCGCCGACCGGCAGGCCGACCCGGGGCTCGACATCGGACAGGTCGAGAGCGACGGTCTCGGATGGCGTGGTCTGGTTGCTCACTGCGTCTCCTGGTTATCGATTGACGTCGACGACGATGCGGCCGCGCACGGCGCCGCTGATCAGCTGCCGCGCGGCGTCGATCGCCTCGGACAGCCCGACTTCCCGCGTAATCGACTCGAGCGCTTCGGGTTTCAGGTCATCGGCGAGCCGGGACCAGGCCGCGATCCGCCGGTGCCGGGGCGCCATGACGCTGTCGATGCCGTACAGGGTCACACCGCGCAGGATGAACGGGGCGACGGTGCCCGCGAAATCCATGCCCTGGGCCAGGCCGCACGCGGCGACCGCCCCGCCGTATCGGGTCTGGGCGCAGGCGTTGGCCAGGGTATGGCTGCCCACGGCGTCCACGACACCGGCCCAACGCTCCTTCTGCAGCGCCTTGCCGCGCTCGCCGAGTTCGGCGCGGTCTACCACGGTGGCGGCGCCGAGCCCGTGCAGATATTCGGCCTCGGTGGTCTTGCCGGTCGCCGCGGCCACGGTGAATCCGCGCGCGGCCAGCAGTGCGATGGCGACACTGCCGACGCCGCCGGTCGCACCGGTGACCAGCACCTCGCCCTGGTCCGGCCGCACGCCGTGGTTCAGCAGCGCCTCCACACAGAGGGCGGCGGTGTAGCCGGCGGTGCCGATCGCCATCGCCTGACGGGTGGTGAGCGTCTCGGGCAGCGGTATCAGCCAGTCACCGTCGAGGCGAGCGCGCTGTGCCAGTCCGCCCCAATGGCTTTCGCCGACGCCCCAGCCGTTGAGCACGGCGCGATCGCCCGGCGACCAGCTCGCGTGCGTACTCTCGGTGACGACGCCCGCCAGATCGATGCCCGGGATCATCGGGTACTTCCGGACGATCGGCGACTTTCCGGTAATGGCGAGCGCGTCTTTGTAGTTGAGCGTCGAGTAGGCCACCTCGAGGGTGACGTTTCCGTCCGGCAGTCGCGCCTGATCCACCTCGGTCAACGAAATCGATTGCCCGGCTTCGGCTTTCTCGATGAGTAGTGCGGAAAACATGGGGATTCCTTCCTGGGTCCGGTGCCGGCCGCCCGCTGCTCAGCGGGCGGTCCAGCCGCCGTCGACGACGATCGTCTGGCCGGTCACATAGCTCGCCGCGTCACCGGCGAGCCAGATGATCGCGCCGACGATGTCCTCGGCGGTTCCCTGTTCGGGCAGCGGGATATTGCGGCGCAGGTATTCGCTGCCGCGGGCGCTGTCGTAGAGGCTCTCGGTGATCTCGCTGCGGAAGAAGCCGGGCGCGACGGTGTTGACCCGGATGGAATGGCGCGCCCACTGCACGGCCAGCTCGGTGGTCAGACCCGAGAGCCCCGCTTTGCTGGCGGCGTAGGACGCTTGCGGAATACCGGGCACACCCACCTGCCCGGAGATCGAGGAGACATTGACGATCGCACCGCGGCCGGCGGCGCGCATGTGCGGAAAGACCTGCTGCGCCAGGAACAATGGCGCCAGCAGATTCAGATCGACAGTGCGGCGGATCTCCGCCGCTGTCTCCGCTTCGGCCCGCGCGGCGGAGAACCGGTTCCCGGCGGCATTGATCAGGATTTCCGGCGGGCCCAGTGCGCCGGTGACAGCCGGCACGATCGTGGCGATATCGGCCGGATCGGACAGGTCGCACGGCACGGCCGCACCGTCGATCGCCTGCGCCAGGCCGGCCAGTCGATCGGCACGGCGGGCCACCACCGCGACGCGTGCGCCCAGTCCGGCCAGGGCGCGTGCGACGGCCGCGCCCAGACCGGAGGAGGCTCCGGTCACGATGGCGACCCGGCCGCCGAGGTCGAAGCGGTCCATGGTGCTCATGTCCGGCTCCTGGGCGTGATCCGCAGGACCGTTTCCCGCGCGAGCAGTTCCGGCAGTCGTGTGCGATCCACCTTGCCCATGGCGTTGACGGGCAGCGCGTCGACGTGTGCCCAGATCTCGGGCACCTTGTAGTCGGCCAGCTCGGCCCGGCACAACTTGGCCAGCGTGTGGAAATCCGGTGCGGGCGAATCGCTTTCCACCAAGGCGGCCACCCGCTGGCCGAGCCGGTCGTCGGGCACGGGGCACACCGCGACCTTGGTGACCCCGGCTTGCCTGCCGATGACCCGTTCCACCTCGAGCGGATAGACGTTGGCCCCGCCCCGGATGATGACCAGTTTCTTGCGATCGAGCACGCTGAGCCACCCGCCCGCGGAGACGGTGCCGATGTCTCCGGTCGGGTAGGGCCCATGCTCGGATGACGCGATGCCGCCGCGTTCCCAGTAGCCCAGCGGCGGCGTCCAGGTCCGGGCCCAGCGGCCGGAAGTCGCTGGGGCCAAACGCAATTCCCCCGACTCACCCGGCGGCAGCCGATTGCCCGCGTCGTCGTAGGCGGCGACGTCGTACTGCGGCAGCACCTGTCCGCTGGCGCCCGCTCGCCACCGGTCGCCGGCCGGGTCGATGGCGACCACCGTCGGTGCTTCGGTCAGGCCGTAGGTCGTGCGCGGAATCAGCCCGTGCGCTCTGGCGAACTCCTCGCGCACACTGTCGGGCGTGTCGCTGCCGCCGCTCCAGACCTCTTGCAGCGAAGCGAGATTCGACTGCGGGCGCCGGGCCAGGTCGTAGAGTTGCGCGGGCGCGCCGTTCCACACCGTGACGCGGCGATGCGAAATCCAGTCCGCCACACCGTCGGCGTCGCGGCGGTTCATCAGGATCGCGCACCCGCCTGCCTGCGCGGTGAGCAGCGTGGACAGCACCATCAGATTGAGGATGGTCAGCGGAAAGCTGTCGCCCTTGCGCAGTCGCGGACCCCAACCCCGGGTGCTGACCAGGACGGCGCCGGGAAGCAGCAGATTGCGCTGGCTGTGCACCACCGCCTTCGGGTGGCCCGAAGTGCCGCTGGTGAAGGCGATTCCAGCGGGTGCGTCGATATTCCGCGGCACGCGGGGCGCGGGCTCGGCCTCGGCCAGGAGGTCGGACCAGCGATCCGGGGCGACGCACGACACCGCGCTCGACCGGCAGTCCGGCCCGGCGAGTAGGACTTTCGCGTCGCAGCGGGCCGCCAGGGCGTCCTGCTCGCTCGCCGGCAGCGCCTCGCCGATCCCCGCCCAGATCGCGCCGATCCGTTGCGCGCCATGGAAAGCGGCGACGATATCGAGATCGTTGGGCATACAGGCGGCGACCCGGTCGCCGGGGCGAACACCGAGTGACCACAGCGCGCCGGCCGCCCGGTGGGCCCGCGCGTCCAGCTCGGCATAGGACCAGACGCCCGAAAACGCCTCCACCGCAGGCGCATCGGGTCGTGCGGCGAGCGCGGCGTCGAGCACCGTCGCGATGGACGTGGGCCGCGGTGTGACCGCGGCGCTGCTGCTTTCCACGCCACCTTGATATCAGTATCTTTACTATCCTTGCAAGGATTACTCAGATAATGTGGGGCGCAGCGTCACGAAGTGAGGGAACGGAGGCGGATGAGTCAAACAGGCCCGCTGGCGGGTGTGCGCGTGGTCGATCTGACGGCAATGGTCATGGGGCCGTACTGCACTCAGATCATGGCCGACATGGGCGCCGACGTGATCAAGATCGAACCACCGGCCGGGGACAACACCCGCTATATCTCGGTGGGACCCGAACCCGGACTCGGCGGCGTTTTCGTCAATGTGAACCGCGGCAAGCGCAGCGTGGTTCTGGATCTGCGCAGCGCGGAAGGCGTACGGGCACTGCGGGATCTGGTCGCGCACGCGGATGTGTTCATCCACTCCATGCGCGGACGGGCGGTCGCCGGCCTCGGCTTCGCCTACTCCGATGTGGCCGCGGTGAATCCGGCGATCGTCTACACGAACTGCTACGGCTACGGCCGCCGCGGCCCCGACGCGGACCGCACCGCCTACGACGACACCATCCAGGCCGAATGCGGTATGCCGTTCGCGCAGCAGCGACTCACCGGTGCGCCGGGCTATGCCGGGACCATCATGGCCGACAAAGTCGCGGGCCTGACCGCGCTGTGGGCCACCGTCATGGCGCTGTTCCATCGCGAGCGGACCGGGCAGGGGCAGGAAGTGGAGGTGGCCATGTTCGAGACCATGGCCGCGTTCATGCTGGTGGAACACGCCAATGGCGCGATGTTCGATCCGCCGCTGGGCGAAGCGATATACCCCCGGGCCGTGGCGCCCGATCGAAAGCCGTATCGGACCAAGGACGGGTACATTTCCGCGCTGGTCTACAACGACAAACAGTGGTCGGCGTTCGTGGCGGCGGTCCAACCACCGTGGGCCGGTGCGGAATTCGCGACGCTGGCGCAGCGAGCGGAACGGATCGACACCTTGTACGCGCTGCTCGGAGCTACCTTCGCCGAGCGTACGACCCAGCAGTGGCTGGATCTGCTCCATGCGCTCGACATTCCGGCGGCCCCGGTGCGCAGCCTCGATGAGCTGTTCGGCAACGCGCATCTCAACGCGGTGGAGTTCTTCGAAACGGTGCAAAGCCCGAACGGTCCCGTGCGCTTCCCGGGAATGCCCGCGTGGTTCTCCGAGACGCCCGGCGCGGTCGCCGGACCGGCCCCGCGCCTCGGCGCGGACACGGCGCGTGTGCGGGCCGCGATGCAGGCGGACCGTACGCGCTGGCCAGGCGCAGCGCAGTGTGATGCCGGTGCGCCACAGGAGAACTCGCGGAGTTCGTGACCGATGTCGGCGAGCCCGCGACCGCGATCTTGCGCGTTTCGGGCAGGTGGCCGGATCGTGGTCGGTCAGGCGCGCCTGTCCCACACGCCCGCCGTGGTGGCGGAGCCGCTGAGTCACGCCCCGGACGGCTGGGGCACCGCCAGGTTCTGCCGGACCCGGAACTTCTGCACCTTGCCGCTTCCGGTGCGCGGGAAGTCGGCGACGGTGTGGATCTCCTCCGGCCACTTCTGTTTCGCCAGACCGGCTCGGGCGAAGTGGGCGCGGAGTTCTTCCAATGACGGCGGATGATTGCCCGGATGCAGGCGCACGACGGCCGCCACATGCTCACCCAGACGTGCGTCGGGTGCGGCGACGGCCGCGGCCTCCGCCACGCCCGGTATGGCCAGCAACACCTCTTCGACCTCCAGCGCGCTGATGTTCTCGCCGCCGCGAATGATCATGTCCGACTTGCGATCCGAGATGGTCAGATAGCCGTCCTCGTCCAGGACGCCGATGTCGCCGGTGTGATACCAGCCTTCGGCATCGAAAGCCGCTGCCGTCAGGGCGTCGTCGGTGTAGCCGAGGCACAGATCCGGGCCGCGGCTCAAGATCTCACCCTCGTCGGTGAGCCGGATCTCCACCCCGGGCTGGGTGGTGCCGTCGGTATAGAGCCGCTTTGCCTGCGGTGCGGTGGCCCGCGATCCGGTGATCGACGGATGCTCGGTGCTGCCGTACGCGCGATACACGATGATCCCCAGTTCGGTGAGCCGTTCGGCCACCGATGCGGGGACCGGTGCGCCGCCCATTCCCGCGTACTTCATGTACAGCAGATGCTCGGGCGTGAATTGCGGGTGATCGATGAGGCTGGTCATGTAGTACGGGACGCCGCCGCCGACCGTGGTGCCGTAGGTCCGCATCAGATCCAGGATCAGTGGCGGCTCCCAGCGATCGACGAGATCGACCGGGACGCCGCCGATTACCGGGATCAGCAACCCGTTCACCATCCCGATGAAGTGGCCGACCGGAGCCGCGGTGAGCTGCGGGCCGAGATCGGCCGGATAGTGCGCCGCCAGCTGCCGGGTCTCGCAGCCCATCGTCTGATGGCTGTGCACCACTCCCTTCGGCGCGCGGGTGGTGCCCGAGGTGAACGCGTACAGCGCCGGTGACCGCGGATCGACCTCGGCGACCCCGGTCATCGGCTCGGCGGCCAGCAGTTCTTCGAAATCCCGTCCGACCACCCCGACGATCGGTACCTCGGCGCACAGGTCCGCGTGGAACTCCACGGTGCCGAAGCGTTCCGCGGTCACGAAGACCCGCGGCCGCACCGACTCCACGATGTAGCCGACCTCCCGTTTCCCGTAGATGTGCACGATCGGCACCACCACCGCACCCAGGAACGAAGCCGCCCAGAAGGTCGCGGCGGCCTCCATCCAGTTCGGCAGCTGGAAGGCGACCACATCGCCGGGGCCCACTCCGCGAGCCCGCAACCCCGCCGCCAGCCTGCGCGCCACCGACTCGACCTCTCGGAATGTCCCGGACCACGGCCGGACCGCGGAGTGCACCCGGAACCGTGTCTCGGGCGCGGCCGCGAGGCCACGGGCGAGCATGTCGCCGATGGTGTCGCGGTTCCACCACCCTTCGCGCTCGTATCGTTCGACAAGTTCGGAAGGGATGGTTCGCATGCGTGACTCCAACAGCCGGAGCGCGGGTGCGTCGAGCCGACTCCAGCGCCGCCGATAGTGCCCAACTAGGCAGAAGGTCGATTGCCGAGGATGAATATAGCATTCTCGCTTGCTGAGAATGTCGATATCGCACGCTCGGTGTGATCGTGCGCGAAGCGGTTTCGTGCGCTGGGTCGCCGATGGCGCCGGGAATCGGGGATTCAGAAACCGGGGTCGTCGCGCGGCAGATCCTCGGGGCGGTCGACATCGGCGCCCACGGCGACATCACCGCACGGCACCAGCTGAACCTGATGCCGTGCCAGATACGGCCGCGCCCCTTCGTCGCCGGTCGCCAGTTCGGCGACCGCGGCCCAATGGTCGCGGCCCAGCAGTACTGGATGCCCGGGTACGCCGTCGTAGGTAGCCCGCGCCAGCGCTGCCGGAGTGGCCAGACGTGCGAGCCGGTGCACGGCAGTTTCGGTTACCCCGGGTGTGTCGACGGGCAGCACGACCGCGGCCTCGCAGTCTTCGAGCGCGGAAAGCCCTACTCGCAGCGACGATCCCATGCCCGACGCCCAATCCGGATTGTCGACCACGATCGCTCCGTCGAGGACGGCGGTTCGTCGAACCTCGTCGGCTCGCGCCCCGAGCACGATCACCACCGGCAGGCAGCCACCGTCACGCAGCACGCCGGCGGCATGCTCGACGAAAAGAACGCCTCGATGGCGCACCAGGGCCTTGGGCATGCCATACCGCCGCCCAGCGCCCGCCGCCAAAAGCAGCCCCGCAACTGTCATCGGAACAGCCTAGACACCACCGCGCCCGCCGCCGAGAAGCCAAGGGTCGCAGCGCCTCACCGTCTGCGGGTTGGGGCACCGGTTGCCGGAGGTCGCTGTCTGCGGGTCGGGCACCGGCTGCCGGAGGTCACTCGGATTTTGGCGTCTTGACTGGCGTCCAAGAAGTCTTTACCGTAGCCGCGAATCCCTTCTTGACTGTCATTCAAGAAGCGGGCACAGGCGGAAGGAAGAGTCATGGCCATCAGCGAACCCACCGACCGAGACGAGGAAGTGGGGGCCGTCCCGCGGCGCGATGTGTGGTTCAACTCCGGCGGCGACCAGTGCGCGGCATGGCTGTACACCTCGGCCGACGCCTCCGGCCCGCGTCCGTTGGTGATCATGGCCCACGGCTTGGGCGCGGTACGGGAGATGCGTTTGGACGCCTACGCCGAACGGTTCGCCGCTGCCGGCTGGTCGGTCCTGGTGTTCGACTATCGCCATCTCGGGGCGAGCGGTGGGCAGCCGCGCCAGCTGGTCGATATCGGAAAACAACTCGACGACTGGCATGCCGCGCTGGCGTTCGCCCGTAGCCTGCCCGATGTCGATCGCGATCGGATCGCCTTGTGGGGGACCTCTTTCGGTGGCGGGCACGTCATGCGGGTCGCGTCGGAAGATCGCCGGGTAGCGGCGGTCGTGGCGCAGTGCCCCTTCTCCGACGGGCGGGCCTCGTTGACCGCGCGCCTGCGCGTCGGTCCGGCCGGGGCCGTGGCGCTCACCACGGCGGGCGTCCTGGACACTGTCGGTTCCTGGCTCGGCGCCGCACCCCTCCTGATGCCGATGGCCGGAGCATCCTGGATGCCCGCGTTCGTGGCTTCGCCCGACGCCGTCGCGGGAGCCTCGGCGTTGCTGCCCCGCGGTACCCGGCTCTCGCGCCGCGCGAGCTCGTTCCTGCGGCGACTACCCGGGCTGCGAGCGCAGGTGTCGGGAAATATCGAGCTGACCGACGGCGCTGCTAACGAACTCGCGACCCGCGTCGGCCGCGACCCGATGTGGGGGGTGCTGCGCGGGCCGGACAACGAATTCGACGCCGCCAATGCGCTCGCCGCACGCTTGGTGCTGCGGCTGGCGTTCTATCGCCCCGGTCGTGCCCTGGCCCGCTCCAGCGTCCCGACGCTGCTGTGCGTCTGCGATGACGACGCCGCCGCTCCCGCCGAAACCACCAGACGCCATGCCGATGGGTTGGCCCATGTCCAGGTGCGGAACTATCCCTGCGATCACTTCGATATCTACGTCGACGACCACTTCGACCGCGTCATCGGCGACCAAATAGCTTTCCTGACCGAACAATTCGCCGGGTCCGTGCGCAGTACTGCCTAGACCCGGTCGCGGGCCGCCGCCACGGGGGCAGCGATTCCCGTGGCGCTGTGGAACAACGTCTCCATCACCGCCCGTTTGCGCAGGTCGTCGACCGGGTGCATCAGCAGACCCTCGATCACGAACACCCCGATCGAGGTCATCGCGTCCAACCGATCCTCCGGCACGCCGATTTCGCTCAAATCGGCGCGGAACAAGCCCTCGGCCATGGCGTGGAACCGCTCGTGCCAGTCCCGGACCGCGTCGGACTCCTTGGCGCGGGCGTGGACGGTGGTCACCAACCGGCTCAAATGCTCGAGTTCGACGACGACCCACACCAGGCGCTCGACCATCCCCGTGCCGGTCACCGCGCGGTAGCGGGCCATCGAGTCGCCCAGGACGTCGTCGAGCACCGCGATCAACACCGCGTCCTTGTCCTGGAAGTACCAGTAGAGGGTGTTCGACACCACCCCCGCCTCCCGGGCGATCCGCGTCATCGAGGCCGCGTCGTATCCCTGCTCGACGAACAACCGTCGAGCGGCCGCGACGATCTCGGCGCGCTTCTCCTCCCGATCTCGGGGGCGTCTGTTTCGGGGCATCACCAATCCTGACTCATCCGTCTGCGGTCCACCGACCCTATCGTGGGCCGTCCGCGAGAACGTGGTGGCAGCGGCTGTGAATGCCGCTGTGGGTGGTCACAGGATTCCCACTCGCATGTTCAGCGGCCAGGTTATCCGTCGTGTGGTCGTCGGTTCGCCCCACAGTCCGGCTAGATCCGCCGCGAACGCGTGCAGTACTTCGGCTCCGCCGGCGTCGCGAGCCCGGCGGACCGCCGACCACGTCGACAGGTAACCCATGAATTCATCGAGGCGCCACTGCTTTTCGATCCGCATGGCCGGTGTCGGGTACTCGTCGAAGGGAAAGTCGATATCGGCGTACCCGCTGTCGACGAGTGCGCGTTCCGGTGGCCAGAACGGGCCGATCTCCGTGCGGTAGAAGTGCTCGAAGCGCTCCTGGAGATCGGGTTCGAGTCGCAGCACCCCGTAGCTGAGCAACGCGATCACCGCGCCTTCGACCGCGATGCGGCGAACTTCGGCGTAGAACGCAGGCCGGTCGAACCAGTGCGCCGCCTGGGCGGCGGTGACCAGCGACGCGCTGTGGTCGGAGATCGGCAGGCGCTCCGCGGGTGCCTGAAGATAGCGCACTCGTTCGCGCGCCGGTGCGTGCTCGATTTGCTCGGCGCTGGGGTCGACCCCGATCGTGGCGGTGAAGTAGGGGGCGAGCTGCGAGGTCAATTGCCCGCTGCCGCAACCGACGTCGACGGCGAGATCCGTGGACGGTGCCAGCGCGGCGAGGAACATCGCCAGGCGCGCGGGATACTCGGGGCGAAACCGCGCGTAGTCCCGGCCGTCACGATCGAACCAATTGTGTTGCGGTGTTTCACTTGTCGTGACCGGATGGTCCCGCTCGGCGCGCCGCACCTGCTCGAGCCTGGCCGCGAAGCCTGTGCGTTCGAGCGCGGCCGCGGCGTCCCCGAGCACCTGCCGCAGCGGAAATCCGATCTCGGACTCCAGTTCCGCGATCGCGGCGAAAGTGTTCTCCCAGTGCGGTTTCAACAGTTCCACCAGCTCGCGGCCACCAGCGGTCAGCTGTATGCCGCTCTTACGGCCGTCGGGAAGTCGTTCGCGCACCACCAGCCCGTCGGCCGCCATCAACCCGATGGTCTGACTGATAGCACCCTGCGTGACATGGGTGATCTCGGTGATCTCGGTGACGGTCCCCGCGCCCAGACTCATCGCTCGTAGAACCGGTGTGTACCGCGGTCGATACGACAATCCCAACGAGCCGTAGACCTCCTTGGCGCCGCTGTCGACCAATTCGCCGACGTAGCGCAAGAGTTCACCGAGTCCGGGTCTCACGATCACAGGCCGAGAATACATTAGCGCTAATGGATTCGGCGGCGCCGAGGTAATGGTTCCCGGTGTGCGCCGTGGCGCGATCAGAGGCCGAGGCCCAGGCGAATTGCTCGCTCTACCGGCGAATACGCACCGTCCGGCCGATCCAGCACACAGGGGCTCATTGACAGCAGCGGCGGTTGCGCCAGGAAGCGCACCTCCCGGCCTCGATGTTGTTGTGCGGCGTGGACGAGGAAGGAATGGCAGAGGTAGACGTCGCCGGCTCGACCGGTCGCTGATATCTCGGGCAGATCTTCGGTCGCGGCCGCGTAGGGCAGTTGCGCCAGCTCCGCGCCGGCCTCGCCGAAGGGTTTCAGCAGTGCGGGAAGCCGTCGATGGGATCCGACCCGGATTCTGGTCGGGGCGTCGTCGGGACCGATATCGGAGAAGAGGAACAGCATCAGCAAGGCGCGACCTCGGGAGTGGAGGTTGACTCGCCACCGGAGGTAGTCCGCGGGATCGTCGGCGGGAAAACTGACGTCGATATGCCACCCGTCGTCGCCCGGGTGTCCCTCGACCGGGAAACGGATCGGGAAAGTGCCGAGGCTGTTTCGCGGCAGCCACCGTCCGGCGCCGACGAGTTGATCGAACGCCGTCACCAAGGCCGGTGCCGTGGCGGCGCGCGCGAATGGTTCGTCGGCGAACTCGCCGAGCCGGATCACGGGCTGCGTCCACGTCGAGCGACGGTCGGGGTCACAGCCGGTCGCATGCCAGAGTATGGTCCGGCCCCGCGCCGCTACCTCGCTCGGAAACGCCTGTTCGAGTTTGACGAATCCATCGGTGATGAACGATTCGATGTGGGTGTCGTCGAGCATTGGATCCTTTCGTCGCGGCAACGATGGACCATCGCGAGCCTGTGCGCCACCGAATTTCACCAGCGCATCGCTCGCCAGGCGCCCGCGCGTCCGCCAGCAGGCTGCCGGACTGCCGCTGATATTTGCTGGAGTTAGCTAGCAAATCGACCGGTTAGTATGAAAACTAATTTAGAGGAAGTTGTTGCTTCAAAGCGATACGCCTGCCAGGATGTAACTCACACCGGCTGATCCAACCTGAGTCGGCACCATGGAATTCATTCAAGAATTCTCTAGTTACCTATCTGCTGGGAAGATTATGCATATTCTGTTCTTACTCCGACCATTACTACAATTATAGAATTCCCGCGCACCCGCAGCTGAATCGAAAGGCTGGGCGAGCGCGAACAATCACCGGACCGGGCCGTCGGCAGGCCATCGGCCTGGTTCTTTCATGTTCGGAACCGGGGCTGTGCCTTCGTGCTGATGGCCTCCGGAAATCGTCGGCAGCGACCAGCGATCGGGGATATCGCGGGTCGCCCGGCGGCTCGGCGGCGACCGAACATATTCAGTGCAATAGTGATCGCCACGAATTCTCGAGTTCACTTATCGTGTCCACATTCCGGGCACAATCGAACTACTGCCGACCGGGCGCTATGGAATAGCGAACCAGTGATATCGACGAACTAAACCTGCCCGATCCGAAGGTACGGGCGGTAGAAGGGAAACGATGAACCACCCCGCGAACAACACGACCGACCGGATCGATGCACCGGTCGAACCACTCCGAGCCGATATCCCGGACCGTCTTGGTCGAGGCGTCATCGAGCGCTCGACCGGCCTGCCGTGCGGAGATGGTGTGCGCGGTGACGGGCATTGATGGCTGCCTCGAACGCATCATGGAGATCCCCGGCGCCCGCAGTGTGACCTTGGTGGACGGTGCGAGCGGCCTGGCGATCGCGTCGGCGGGCAGCCACGAACTGGTCGACCAGCACGAGGACGCCGCCGTCATCACCGATGTGGTCCGCGGCATCCTGGGCTGCTCCGCACTGGCGGCGGAACGCGGCGGGGGCGATATCTACGAGATCATCGTCTGCGGGACCGGTGGCTTCCATCTGCTGAACCTGATCGACGGCGACTTCGACGGCCGACTGCTGGTGCACGTGCTGTGCGCCGAGGACACCGGCAATCTCGCGATCGCGCGGTTCCGCTTACGGGCCGTCCTCGGTGAATTCTCCGGAGACCGCGGTGGGGATTGAGCTCGCGGACGCATTGCGCCGCGCCGAGAACGAACGGCGCACCGGTGTGCTGTGCGTCGGCGACGGCGCCTTCCATCTCACCGACGGCGCGATCACCTGCGCCGACTGTCACCGCACGCCCGGTCTCGACCGCCTGATCGGCGCGGCGGGCGGGGCGACCGCGGAGTCGTGGCGGCGCGCGGTGGCCGGTGACCCCGATCAGGCCGTCGGCCTGCCGCGGCTGGAAGCCATGGCGTTGCTCGCCGTGTTCGACGCCGCCTTCTTCCTGCTCGCGGCGCCGGGGATCCCGGAATTCCAGCCTGCCCCACCGCATTGGCTGGCCCGGGTGTGCCGGATATCGCCGAGCGCGCTGGTGCGCGAATGCGCACGACGCGGTCACGCCGAGGGGCACTGGCCGGCCGAACTCGTCGACCGGGCGCCGGTTGTTCCGGTGCACCGAATCCGGCGGCATCGCGTCGTGCTCACCGGAAGTCAGGTCGAGGTGCTGGCAACCGCGGATGCGCGGCGCAGCATCGCCGGGATCGCGGGTGACCTGGGGCGCACCACCTACGGCTGTTTGGTCGCGGTCCGGGAACTGACGGCGGCGGGACTGGTGGAACCTCCGGCGGCCGCGCGCGTGGACGTGCTGCCGACCGCGGCCGCGCCGCCGGCCCGCGAACTGGCGGCCGCCCGTTCGGGGCAGCTGACATTGCCCCGCCGCCGCACGCACCGGGAGGTGCCCGAGTTGGTGCCCGAGCACTGGGGAGCACCGGACCGCGATCTGCTCATCCGGCTGCGCACGGCCCTCGAGGAGCTCGATTGAAAGGGCGAAAGACGTTGATCAACCAGTTCGTAGGAAGGTTCACCAAGGTGGCGATGTCCGAACCCGAGCCACATCCGGGGGTGCTCGCCGAACTGAAGGCGCTACGCGAGCGCATGCCCGCGCTCACCGGCGTCCTGGTCGCCTCCAATGACGGGTTGCTCGTGGCACACGACCTGCCCGCCCACATCGAACCCAATGGCGTTGCCGCACTTGCCGCCTCGCAGTTGGGCGTCTCGCACCGGCTGGTCGCCACCGCGCACGGCGGCGGCTTTCACGAGGTCGTGGTGCACGGCACCGACGGCTACGTGGTGATCTACGCGGCCGGCTGGACCTCGCTGGCCGTGCTGGCCGAACCGGAAGTGAATGTCGGTCGCCTGCATCTGGAATCGCGTCCGGTGGCCCGGGCAATCGCCGGCCATCTGGCACCGGCCGCGGGCGACGCCTGACCCGACGGCTCGAACAAACCCTCACGAAAGGAATCGACATGAGCAATATGGATATCGCGTTGAAGGACATGATGGGCGTCGACGGCGCCATCGGCGCGGCGGTCGTCGACTACGGCAGCGGCATGGCGCTGGGCATGCTCGGTAGTTCGAAAACCTTGGACCTGCAGATCGCCGCCGCGGGCAACACCGAGGTGGTGCGGGCGAAACTGCGGACCATCGATCAACTGGGTCTGAAGGAAGACATCGAGGACATGCTCATCACCCTCGGTGGCCAGTACCACGTCATCCGCCCGATGACCGGCCGTAAGTCCAAGGGTCTGTTCCTCTACCTGGCCTTGGATCGCAACCGCGCGAACCTGGCCATGGCACGGCATCGCCTGAAGGGCATCGAAGAGGGTCTCGAAGTGTGAGGCACCCGCGGCGGGCCGCGGCGTCGCACGACACCGCGGCCCGAAGCATGAACTCCACCTCGCGAATCGTTCAGGGGCGGGGGATATTGCGCAGGTTGCCGCGAGCCAGTTCGACCATCGTGCCGACACCGCCGCCGAGTACGGTGCGGCCCGCGCTCAGCGCGAAGCCGCGCAACATCTCCCCGGTGATCTTGGGCGGGATGGACAGCGCGTTCGGGTCGGTGATCAGTTCCAGTACCGCGGGGCCGGGCGTGGCGAAGGTCGCGCGCAAGCCCTCGGTGATGGCGCTGGGCTGATCGACCCGGACGGCGGGCAAACCGCAGGCGCGAGCGATCGCGGTGAAGTCGACGCTGGGATGGTCGGTGCCGAAGGACGGATAACCGTCGACCATCATCTCCAGCTTCACCATGCCGAGGCTGGCGTTGTTGAACACGATGACCTTGACCGGGATGTCGTAGGTGCGCAAGGTCAGCAGTTCCCCGAGCAGCATGCTCAGCCCGCCGTCGCCGCAGATCGCGACGACCTGCCGGTCCGGGTAGGCCAGTTGCGCGCCGATCGCGTGCGGCAGCGCGTTGGCCATGCTGCCGTGCAGGAACGAGCCGATGACCCGGCGACGGCCGTTAGGGGTGAGATAGCGGGCGGCCCAGACATTGCCCATGCCGGTGTCCACGGTGAACACGGTGTCCTCGGCGGCGTGCGAATCCAGCAGTGCCGCAGCGTATTCCGGATGGATGGGCGTGCGGTCGGCGATGTCGGTGGTGTAGGCCTCGACGACCTTGTCCAGCAGTCCGGCGTGCCGGCGCAGCATCCGGTCCAGGAAGGAGCGGTCGCTGCGCGGACGCAGCCGCCCGAGCAGCAGGGCCAGGGTCTCGCGCACGTCGCCGTGCACGGCCAGCTCCAGCGGGGTGCGCCGGCCGAAGCGAGTCAGGTCGTGGTCGATCTGCACGGTGCGTTGCTGGGGGAGGAACGTGTCGTAGGGAAAGTCGGTGCCCAGCAACACGACACAGTCCGCCTCGTGCATCGCCTCATAGCAGGCGCCGTAACCGAGCAGACCGCTCATCCCGACATCGAAGGGATTGTCGTATTGGATCCACTGCTTGCCGCGCAGACTGTGACCCACCGGCGCCGCGAGCGCCGCGGCCAGCGCCATCACCTCGGCATGAGCGTCGCGGACACCGTCGCCGCAGAACAGCATGACCTTCCCGGCCTCGTCGAGCACCCGGGCCAACTCCGTGATCCCGTCCGCCGTCGGCACCACCGGCGAGCGCCGCGCGAGCGCGGTGCCTTGCGGTTGCCGCGCGGGCGCTTTCTGCGAACTGACATCGCCGGGAATGGTGAGCACCGAGACGCCGCCGGCGCCGAGTGCGGTCTGCACGGCGATCCGCAACAGCCGGGGTAGCTGTTCGGGCGCGGAGACGAGTTCGCTGTAGTGACTGCATTCGTCGAACAGATGCTGTGGATGGGTTTCCTGGAAGAAGCCCGTGCCGATCTGGGTCAGCGGGATGTGGGAAGCGAGCGCGAGTACCGGAGCGCCCGTGCGATGCGCGTCGTACAGCCCGTTGATCAGATGCAGGTTGCCGGGCCCGCAACTGCCCGCGCACACCGCCAGCCGCCCGGTCAACTGCGCCTCGGCCGCCGCCGCGAACGCCGCCGCCTCCTCGTGCCGGACGTGGATCCACTCGATCCCCTCGGTACGGCGCACCGCGTCCACGATGGGATTGAGGCTGTCACCCACAATGCCGTAGATCCGGGAAACCCCGAGCGCGACCAGGTCGCGAACGAGCATGTCGGCCAATGTCGCCATGGTCTACCTGCTTTCGCTGCGGAACGTCTGTGCGGGGACCGATCGAACCGGAATCAGGGTAGGACGCGGCTCGGCGAAAAAGCGGTGGTAGACCCGTCGGCCGGGCGATTCGCCACCCAGCCGAGGCTGATGGATGCGCCAAGTAAGGTTCCGTGCTGGACGGCTTCGCGCTCACTATTCGGCGCATGGACGGACTGATGTGGGCGGGGTGCTCCGGGCGGTCGACCCGTTTCAGATCCCCGACGGCCCATTCGGCGGACATCCGTGCGGCCCGGGAGTTGATCGGGAGCGATACGGTGCTGACGCGTACCGACTGGGCCGACGAGTCGGTGGACCTCACGCGGGTCCGGTCATCCCGGCATTCGGAGTACGCCTAGCTTCCCTTCTAGTGACTGCCGGGTACCGCACGCCCGAGGAGATGACCGAGCGCCGAAGCCAGATCCGGTGTGCGGAAACGATGTCCGGCCTGCTCCAGCCGCTGCGGGCGGACGCGCTGACTGGCGGTGGCGAGTTCCCGCGCGCCCTGGGCGCCGAGCAGCAGCGCCGGGCCCACACCGGGCACCGGCAGGAAGGCGGGACGGTGCAGGGTGGCGGCCAGCGTGCGCGTGTAGTCGCTGTTGCGCACCGGATTCGGCGCGACGGCGTTCACCGGGCCCGACAGCGCGTCATCCCACAACGCGCGATGATAGATCTCGATCAGGTCATCGATGCCGATCCACGACAGCCACTGCCGGCCGTCGCCGATCCGCCCGCCGAGCCCGAGGGTGAACAGCGGGCGCAACAGCCGCAGGGTGCCGCCGCGCGGGGATTGCACGATGCCGGTACGCACCTGCACGACCCGCATCGCGGTCTCGAACGCCGGGCGGGTGGCGTCCTCCCAGGCGGCGACCACGTCGGCGAGGAAGCCCTCGCCGCGAGAGCTGCCCTCGGTGAGCACGGCGTCGCCGCGGTCGTAGCCGTAGTAGCCGATCGCCGACGCGCTGACGAAGGTCCGCACCCCGGTGCGCGCGGCCAGCGCGGCCAAGGCCCGGGTGGGTGCGAGCCGGCTGTCGGCGATGTCTCGCCGATGCCGTTCGGTGAACCGGCCCGCGATCGACGCTCCCGCCAGATGGATCACGGCGTCCACGCCGTCGAGCAGACGCGGATCGGGCGCGGAGGGATCCCACTGCCGCTCACCGGCTGTGCGCGGCGTGTGGCGGACCAGCCGCAGCACGGTATGACCGCCGGTGCCGAGCATGGCGGTCAGCGCCGAGCCGATCAGCCCGGACGCGCCCGTGACGGCGATGGTCGAAACCGGCAGACCGTGCTGCGCCGCGCGCTGGTGCGCGGCCAAGTCGTCGGCGAGCTGGCGATAGCGATAGTCGAAGGTGGCGTCGAGCGCGGCGGCGGGTATCGGGGTGTCGATCCGGTCGATGACCCGCGTGTGCCCTTCGTCCACCGCTTCGAATTCGTGCGTGTGCCGCCAGCGCATCGCGATTCCGGCGGGCAGCGACGCCACCCCGTCCACCGCGACCTCGTCGGCGAACCGGCGTGGTGGATCGTAGGCCCGCGGATCATGCTGGGCCACCCAGCGCAACCCACCCGGCAACCGCAGCACCGCACGGCCGTCGGCCAGCGAATCGGCCTCCTCGACCAACGACAGGGGTTGCCACGGCGGCGAGAGCCGGGCGAACGCGCCGGGCCGGGCGAACCAATCGAATACCTCGCGCTGGGATGCGGGAACGACACTGGAACGTTCGAGGCCCATCCCTCGACCCTAATCGTCCCGCGCGGCGGCGGGCCGCTACACGCCAGTCATGAGAGTGCGCTTCAGCCCGCCTCGCCCTGTGCCATTGCCGGCAACCGATTCGGTCAGGACACCAGCCCGCGTCCGGTGGTGAGGGGCAGGTCGGTCGCGGTCAGGAGTCCGGGGCGCGCTTCGACCACGGCGGGGACCGCGCTGACCAGCCGGGCGGCGGTGCCGATCACGCCGGCGAGCGCGTGATCGCCGTTGCTGTAGAGCTGCAGGTCGAGCTGATAGTCCGGGTCACCCTTGATTTCGACTCGGTAGCAGCCCTTTCCGGCCGGCTGGGGCCATTCGGGCGCGAGGTCGGGATGCAGGCGGGTGACGTGTTCGAGGGTCAGTACTTCGCGGCCGCCCCGGATGCCGTGGATTTGGAAGCGCAGCGCGGCGGCGGTGCCCGGGGCGATGGTGCGATCACCGACGGTCAGCTTGCCGGTAGCCGGTAGTCGCTCGAAATGCTGTGTGACGGAATCGAGTTCGATGTCGAGGGCGGCGGCGAGCTGCCGGATGACGCTGCCCCAGGCGAGGGTGAGGACACCGGGCTGCAGCAGCATCGGCAGCTCGTCGAGCTCGCTGCCGAAACCCATGATGTCGAAGACGACCTTGGGATTGTCGTAAGTGGAGTAGTCCATGATCTCCGAGCAGATGACGCGGTCGATCCGTTCGGAGCCACTGGAGAGCAGCAGCGGCAGCCAGTCGTTGGCCCAGCCGGGGTCGATGCCGTTGACCCACAGCGACGCTCCGCCTTCTTCGGCGGCTTCGACGATCGGGGCGATGGCTTCGTCGGGCAGGGTGCCGTACGGGTATTGCAGGAAGACGGGGCTGCTGGAGACCACGTTGATCCCGGCGCGCAGGAACCGTTTCAAGTCTTCGACGGCCTCCATCAGCCGGTCGTCGGCCATGGCGGTGTGGACGATGCAGTCGGGCCGCAGCGCCAGCAGGGCGTCGGCGTCGGTGGTGGCGGTGACACCGACCTCGCGGGAGAGCCCGGCGAGTTCGCCTGCGTCCTTACCCGCTTTGGCCGCGCTCGACACCCAGACGCCGACGAGTTCCAGCTCGGGCCGGGCGATGATGGAGCGCAGTGCGCGAGCACCGACATTGCCGGTGCTCCATTGGATTACGCGGTAGGTCATCTCAGTTCCTTTGTGCGAGAGGGGTTCACAGATCGGGCAGGCCGAGTTCGAGGTTGGGGTGCTCGATGCCGCCATCCACTTCGAGCACCTTGCCGGTGATGTAGCCGCCCGCGCGGGAGCTGAGGTAGACGATGGCCGCGGCGATTTCCCAGGGTTCGCCCAGTCGGCCCAGGGGAGTGGCGGCCTCCATGGTGGTCCGGATTTCCGGCTGCCGGGCAACGACATCCAGCGCGGAGGTGAGCACCGAGCCGACGGCGATGGCGTTGACGCGAATGCGCGGGGACAGGTCGGTGGCGGCGAGCCGGGTCCAGTGCGCGAGCGCCGCCTTGGCGGTGCCGTAGGCGAGAAAGCCGCGGCCCGCGGTGCGACCCATCATCGAGGAGATGTTGACGACCGATCCGCCACCGGCTTCCAGCAGATGCGGGACCGCGGCCTGGGTGAGGGCGTGCGCGGTGGACACATTGAAGCGGAAGGCCTCCTCGAGAAACTCGGTGGAGGTGGTCATGAAGGTGTTGGGCATGGTGCCGCCGACATTGTTGACCACGATGTCGATGCGCCCGAGTTCGGCGGCGGCGGTACCGGCGAAGGCGGTCACCGCGGACAGGTCGGAGAGGTCGGCCGGGACGGTGACGGCACGACGGCCCAGGGCGCGGATCTTCCCGGCCACCTCGTCGAGTTGCTCGGAGGTGCGGGCGGAGATGGCGACGTCGGCGCCCGCTTCGGCGAGCGCGAGCGCGGTGGCCGCGCCGATGCCGCGGCCCGCGCCGGTGACGATGGCGACGCGGCCGTCCAGCCGGAAGGTATCCAGGATCATGGCGGTTCCTCTCTGCGATGACCACGTGTGGCCGCGGTCACAAGCAGCTTTAAGAAATAGTGCTTAAGTGTCAAGGACTAGTTCTTTAATGGCTGGTGAGCGGCTATCGTGCAGTTTGTGGCAGGGACAGAAGCGCGAGCACGCCTCATCGTCGCGGCGGAGCGTCTGATCGCGGAGCGCGGGCAGGCGGTACCGCTGCGCGATATCGCCGCCGCCGCCGGGCAGCGGAACAATTCGGCGATCCAATATCACTTCGGCTCGCGTGACGGGCTCATCGAAGCGGTGGTCGAGTACCGCCTGGCGACCTTGGAGGTCCGGCGGCTGGAATTGCTTGCCGAACAAGCGGGTTCGGGCCGCCCGCCGGGGGTACACGGGCTGCTCGAGGCGCTCGTGCTGCCGATGTTCGAGCTCGGTGAGCGGCACGGCATCCGGCATTACGCGCGGTTCCTCGAGCAGATACCCGCCCATCCGTCGGTCAGCGACGCGGCCAATCTCGAACGGACCGGACGCACCTCGGTGCGCGTCATCATGCAGGGTCTGGACCGGGAACTCAGCGCGCTGCCGCCGCGCTTACGGGTGCGGCGGCTACGGGCGCTCACCACAATGCTTTTCGCGCTCCTGGCCGATCACGAACGCTCGGCCGAAGCGGGAGACGCGCGAGCGGGGGACGCCGAGGCATGGGGGGAGATCATCGATATGCTCGCCGGTGCGCTCGCCGCCCCAGTCACCGCACGCGTCGTGCGGTAGTTCCTCATGCTCGCCGGTGCGCTCGCTTCTCCCGTCACCGCACGCGTCGTGCGGTAGTTCTTTACGCTCGCCGGTGCACTCGCCGCCCCTGTCACCGCACGCGGATTCCGCAGGGCCGAGTCGGGTTCGTCTGTCACGACGTCCGTCGGCGGATGGTCGTCCAGTTCATCCCACCGCAGGACCCTGCCGCGGCCGTCTCGCGGACGTTCCTCTCCGTGTCACCGGCATTACTGGCGGTCCTTGCGATCCGCGGCACGGCGCGCCCCGGGTGCCGTTTCCGGCCGCGCGTGGTTGGCGATCGCGCGCAGTCGAGGGTCTCGGGCCTCGGTGTGGCGCGCGAGTGCCGCGAGCGCCGCAGGTGTGCCCAACTCGCGCAGGGCCATGGCGGCCGACAGTCGAACCTCATCGTCGTTGTCCTCCAATGCCGCGACCAGTGCCTCCACGGCCTCTTCGGCGTCCGGCCCCAGGAAACCGAGGATTTCGGCGGCATGGCGTCGCGCCGATGATCCGGCACCGCTCAGCGCCTGCGTCAGTACGGGTACGGCGGCTGCGCCGAAGGACGCGAGATCTCGGGTGAGTCCGTTGCGGCTGCTGTCGTCCCCGGCACCCAACCGCGTGGCCAGCACAGGAACAGCGCGCCGGTCGCCGATACGGGTGAGCGCCCACCGGGCTTTGGCGGCCACCTCGGGGTCACGGTCGGCGGCGAACGGCACGATCGCGTCAAGGGTGGCCGGGTCCGCGATCTTGCTCAGCACATGGAGCGCTCGCACGCGGGTACCGGTTCGCTCCAGCGCGGCCAGCACCAGCGGAGTGGCCGCATCGGCCACCCGGATCACGGCCCAGGTCAGCGTTTCCCGGACGAAGAAGTCCGGTTCCGACCACAGTCGGGTCAACAGCGCCGGGGCGGTGCGCGGGTCGGCCGACGTCCCCAGAGCGAGAGCCGCCGTCTGACGCACATCGCGGTCGAGGTGCGTCAGTCCGCGCAGGGCATCGTCGATGTGAGGATCACCCAGCCGTTCGACCGGGTCCGACAGCACGGCGAACTCCGGCCACTGCTCGGTGACGGCGGCGATGATTTTCGCCTGGATCTCCGCCAGCCAGGTAATGGTCGCCGCTTCGCTGTCGCTACCCGCGTAATCCGTGGGGTCCACGGCGCGCCCTTCGACCCATGTCCGGCGTATCCGCGCGGTATCGGCGATGACCTCGAGCGGGTTGCCGTCCACAAGGAGAAGGTCAGCGCGCCTTCCGATGTCGAGGAACCCGCGATCCCGGAGGCCGAACAGACGCGCCGGCGCCGAGGTCGCCGCCCGCAGCGCCTCGACCGGTTCCAGACCGGCGGCCACCAGGTGCTCGAGCTCGCGGTGCACGCTCGCGCCGAATATCAGGCCGGGGTTGGGAGTGTCTGTGCCGGTGAGGATTTCGCACCCGCGACGCGCGAGTTCGAAGACATTGGCGGCGGCCGCCTCCGAGTCCGGCCCGGTGGGCGGCCGCCACCCGCGGGCCTGGTCGTCGAGCACGCCGCGCCAGGCCGGTGTCAGCCGGGCGTCGAGCAGCGCGTTCTCGCGCAGCGGCAGCACGCCCTCCCGCGCGGGAAATCCGTCGGCCAACGACAGGGTGGCGATGACGGCGAGACCCGACGCGGCCACCTCGTCCAACTGGCTCGCGCTCATGGGGGCGAACGGCACATGCGCGAGCGCATCGACCCCGCACCGGGCGACGACGACCGCTGCTGCCGCGGTGGCGACATGAGCGACGACCGGCAGTCCCGCATCGTGCGCGCTGAGGACCAGAGCCCGAATCGTCGCCTCGTCCAGGGTCGGCAGCTCTAGCATCGATCCGGACCCGTCGTCGTAGATCACCTTCAGGTGTGTCGCGCCTTCCGCCACCCGCGCGGCCACGAATTGCGCTGCCTCGCCGGGCCCGGTCACGTACGGGAACGGCGAATAGGCCATCGTGGGATGCCCGCCCGGCGCTGTCGCGCCGATGCTCGACGTGACGAACTCCGCGCGCACCGGTCCGTCACCGGATCCCGCCGCGCGCTCCGCCTCGATAACGTCCGGCTTGCTGAATTGGTCGACCAGGGTCGTCACCCCGAATTGAGCGGCGAGCACGGTGCATTCCGGGGCCAGGTGCACGTGGGCGTCGATGAGACCGGGCAGTACCGTCGCGCCGCCGCCGTCGACGATCTCGTCCCCGGGCCGAATCACCTCCGCCGCACCGATCGCCGCGACCACGCCCCGGTCCACCCGCAGGTGTGTGCCGGTGTGGACGGTCCTGCCGTCGAAGATGCGGTCGGCCTCGATCACAAACGGTCGCAGTCTGCTCATACCGGCGCAGAGTAGAAGTTTCCGTAGCGAGAAGGTCAAGCCGACTATCGTCGGCACGTGCGGTACTCGATCAGCCAGGTCGCCAAGATGGCGGGGATTTCGGCCCGGACACTGCGGCACTACGACGACCTCGGCCTGCTCACCCCGGCCGAGGTCGCCGCCAACGGCTACCGCTGGTACAGCCGCCCCGATCTCCGACGCCTCCAGCGCATCCTGCTCCTGCGCGACCTGCAAGTACCACTGCCGGAGATCGACACCATCCTCGCCGGCGACGACGAAGCCGCCGCGCTCCGCCGTCACCTGAAGCTCGTCACCGCCGAACGTGACCGCCTCAACCGGATCGCCGCCACCCTCGAACGCACCCTCGATGACCTCGAAGGCCGCAACCATTTCCCCGACGAGCAGTTCTTCCAGGGTTTGAGCGAGGGACGGCAACGACTCGCCGACACCCTGCGCCAGCGCTTCGGCGACCCTGCCGCCACCACCCTCGAGCGCACGGCCGCGGACCAGAACACCTGGACCAGAAGCGATTACGACCGATCGGCAGCCGAGGGCCGCGAACTCTACGGCCGCCTCTCCCGCGCCCGCGCCGCCCACCTCGACCCCACCTCCCGCGCAGCCCTCGACCTCGTCGAAGAACACTACGAAGGTGTCCGCG
Source organism: Nocardia goodfellowii (assembly GCF_017875645.1). Taxonomy (NCBI): domain Bacteria; kingdom Bacillati; phylum Actinomycetota; class Actinomycetes; order Mycobacteriales; family Nocardiaceae; genus Nocardia; species Nocardia goodfellowii. Next base: position 5,345,865 of record NZ_JAGGMR010000001.1, read on the forward strand.
CCGTCTGGCCCGCCGACCCCGCGTCCTACCACGCCCTCGCCGACCTCATCGAAACCGAGCCACAGCAACGCGACATCGTCGGCGCCGAAGACCCCGACCTGCCACCCTGGCTCGCGGCGGCGATCCGCGCCTACGCCGTCCACCGCCTCGGCTACCGCCCGACCTGAATGGCCAACGCTCCGAACCCGCGATCCGGTACGCCACGTGGATGCGCACCGCGCGGCCACCGCCGGTCCGACTGCGTTTACCCGCGACAGACTGATCCCAATCGACCCATCGGTGCAACTCCGAAGCTTTCGCGGTCGGCTCGCTCCAGCCAGCTACAACCGCATCAGCCGCTCCGGCTCGGTGCATGCGCGCCGGGCCACCAGCGCGGCTCCGCCCCGCACTGCCGCGTCGCCACGCACCGGGGCGGCGATGACCGTGATCGGACGGGAACCGGCGGCGAGGGTGCGATGCTGGAGTTCGGTACCGAGCGCCGGAGCCAGCGTCTCGAAGATTTCCGCGTAGCAGCCACCCAACACCACGGTGGCCAGATCGCAGATATTGAGTACGGACGCGAGTCCCACCCCGAGGGCAGAACCCGCGCGGGCGACGGCCTCCTGCGCGCCGGGGTCGCCGTCCGCCAGCGCGCTCGTCAGCGCTTGCAGGTTGTCCTGTCCGGCGTCACTGAGAATGGCGTCGAGCCCGGCGTACTGTTCGACGCACCCGGTGCTGCCACAGCGGCACCGGCGTCCCTCGCGCTCGATGGTGATATGACCGAGTTCCCCCGCGAACCCACTGACGCCACGGTAGAGCGTCCCGCCGGTCACCAGCCCGCCGCCGATTCCGACATCGCCGGAGACGTAGAGGAAGTCGTCGCCCGCCAGTTTGTGCGGCCACACATGCGCCAGCGCGGCCAGATTCGCTTCGTTGTCGACTTCGATGAGGTCGATGCCGAGCCCGGCGCGCAGATGATCGGCCAGTCGAGCGCCGGTCAACCCCGGGACATTCGGTGCTCGCACCACGGTGTCGCCGACAACGATGCCGGGAACCGCCACCCCCGCGCCGAACACCCTGCGCCCGCGAGAGGCCTCGTCGTCGGCGATGAGCTCGATCAAATGACCGGCGAGGTCCTCGGCGGACCGGCGGCGGTTGTCGACCTCGACGTGGCGTGCCGACAGGACCGTGCCGTCGAGTCCGGTCGCGGTGACGGCTAGATAGCCGACGTTGATCTCCGCGCCGAGGGCGATCGGGGCCGCGGGGTGGAAGCGCAGCGGTTTGGACGGTCGCCCGCGTCCCGAGGTGGTGGCCGCGTCCTCGATCAAAATCTGCTGTGCGAGCAACGGTTCGATCAGACTGGCGACCGTGGCCTTGGTCAGTCCGATGCGCTGTGCCAGCTCGGCCCGGGAACCGGGACGGTCCACCACGCTCAGCAGGACCGTGCACAGATTGCCGAGCCGGACCTGTTGCAGGTGACCGGAATTGGTCGCGGTGCTCACCGCGTCAGGTAAAGCGCGGCGGCGGCGTGATAGCGCTCCCGGATCTGTGTGTCGGCCGGAGCCCGGTACCAGCGGAGAGGGCCGAGATGTTGGGTCCAGCGCGGCAACTCTTGGGATCCCTTCAACATTTGGGCGGCTTGGCGTGCCGCGCCGATCGCCACATAGTCCGCGGTCGGCGGCACGGCGACCGGCACACCGAAGATCGCCGGCGCGATGTGCCGGACCGCCGATGCGGCCGCGGCCCCGCCGGTCAACCGGACTCCGCCGGTACTGATGCCTTGTGCGGTGAGGGCGTCGAGCCCGGCCGCGATACCGCACAGCATGCCTTCCACCGCCGCGCGGGCAACAGTGGCCGGGGTCGTGTTGGCGGAGGTGAGCCCGTGCAGCGCGCCGGTGGCATCCGGCAGATCGGGTGTGCGTTCGCCATCGAGATAGGGGACGAACACCACGCCGTCGGCGCCGGGCGGCGCGGACAGGGCCAGCTCGCTGAGCCGCTTCAGGTCGACCCCCAGCATCCGCGCGGTCACCTCCAGCACGCGTGCGGCGTTGAGCGTGCACACCAGCGCCAGGTGACGCTCGGTGGCATCGGCGAAGCCGGCGACGATCCCGGACGGATCGGCGGGCCGGTGCTCGGTGACGGCGCACGCCACTCCCGAAGTCCCCAGCGAGATCACCGTGTCCGATCCGGCGTCCAGCGCCAGCATGGCCGCGGCGTTGTCCCCGGCGCCGGCGGCGAGCCGCGCCGAGGCCGGGCCGGAAGTCGATTCGACCGCGCCGAGCACCCTGGGCAACAGGACATCCGACCGTCCGAACGCCAGCTCGAGCAGATCGTCGCAGTATCGATCGGCGACCGCGTCGTAGTATCCGGTCCCGGAGGCGTCGGACCGGTCGGTGGTCAGCGTGCGCGGGTCCCGGTCACCGCGCAGACGCCAGCTGAGCCAGTCGTGCGGCAGGCAGACGGCGGCGGTGCGGGCGGCGTCGGCCGGCTCGTGCTCGGCGAACCAGCGCAACTTGCTGACGGTGAACGAAGCCACCGGCACGATCCCCACCCGCTCGGCCCACTGCTCGGCGGGCAGTTCCCGGGTGAGTGCGGTGGCCGCGGCCGCGGATCGAGTGTCGTTCCACAACAGCGCTTTCCGGACCACCCGCCCGTCCTCGTCGAGCGCCACCATGCCGTGCTGCTGCCCCGCGACGCTGACCGCCGCGACATCGTCGAGACCGCCCGCCGCGTCGATGGCCGCGCACAACGCCTGCCACCACGCCTCGGGATCGACTTCGGTCCCCGGCGGATGCGCGGCGCGGCCCTGCCGGACCAGAGCGCCGGTCTCCGCGTCGAGGACGACGAGCTTGCAGGACTGCGTGGACGAGTCGACGCCCGCGACCAGTGTCATGGCCGGTTCACCGCGCACCGGTCAGATGTTCCAGCGCGAGCTGGTTCAGGCGGACGAAGCCGTAGCCGCGCTCGCTCGCTTTATCGATGTCGAAGTCGGCGACCGCCGGGTCGGCGAGCAATTCGGTATAGCTTTCGCCGGAAGCCAAGGTGGGAGTCCGCAGTTCGGTGACGCCCGCGGTGTGGAGCGCTTCCTGCACCTCCGGATCGGCGCGGAACGCTCGGGCACGCTCTGTGAGCAGCAGGTAATTGCGCATATTGGCGGCCGCGGACTGCCAGACGCCGTCGATGTTCTCGGTCCGGCTGGGTTTGTAGTCGAAATGCCGCGGCCCCTCGTAGGCGGGGGAGCCGTCCGGGCCGCCGTGCTCGAGCAGGTCTACGAGGCTGAAGGCGTTCATCAGGTCACCGTGCGCGAAGACCAGGTCCTGGTCGTATTTGATGCCGCGCTGGCCGTTGAGGTCGATGTGGAACAGTTTGCCGTGCCAGAGCGCCTGGGCGATGCCGTGGGTGAAGTTCAGGCCCGCCATCTGTTCGTGTCCCACTTCGGGATTGACGCCCACGAGCTGTTCGTGTTCGAGGGAGGCGATGAACGCCAGCGCGTGCCCCACCGTGGGCAGCAGGATATCGCCGCGCGGCTCATTGGGCTTGGGTTCGAGCGCGAAACGGATCTCGTAGCCGCGGTCGAGCACGAATTGGGTCAGCAGGTTCAAGCTTTCGCGATACCGGTCCAGCGCCGCGCGCACATCCTTGGCGCTGTCGTATTCCGAGCCCTCCCGTCCGCCCCACAGGACGAAGGTTCGCGCACCCAGCTCGGCCGCCAGCTCGACGTTGCGCAGTACTTTGCGCAAGGCGTAGCGCCGGATGCCGCGGTCGTTGGCGGTCAGCCCACCTTCCTTGAACACCGGATGGGTGAACAGGTTCGTGGTCACCATCGGTACGACCAGGCCGGTATCCCGCAGGGCCGCGGCGAGCCGGTCGACGTGTGCGCGGCGCTGATCCTCGCTCCCGTCGATGGGGAACAGATCGTTGTCGTGGAAGGTGATCCCGTACGCCCCGAGCTCCGCCAGCCGGTGCACTGCCTCGACCGGATCCAGTGCGGGCCTGGTGGCCTCGCCGAAGGGATCCACACCCCGCCAGCCGACTGTCCACAGGCCGAAGGAGAACTTGTCCGCGCGGGTTGGCTGGCGCATGGCGACCCCATTAAGTTTAGTGACTGAACTAATGGTTGTACGGTACGGGACCCCGGGAGCGGTGGCAACAGCCGGACGACACGAATGCCTTTCCGCAACAAAGGAGTTCGAAGCCCGCGAAATCGCGCCGAGGAGCATTACCTCGCAGGTAATGGCCACCCGGCGGAGAACTTCATAGAGTGCACCCCGTGCGTACTCTGACAGCCGGTGACCTGCTCCGGCACTGGCGGCTCGAACGCCGCCTGAGCCAACTCGAACTGGCGGCCCGCGCCGACACCTCCGCCCGCCATCTGAGTTTCCTCGAAACCGGCCGCGCCACCCCCAGCCGCGCCATGCTGGCCAACCTGTGCGAGCACCTGCAGGTCCCGCTGCGCGAACGCAACCGCCTGCTACTGGCCGCCGGATACGCGCCCGCCTTCGCCGAACCCGCCCTCGACACCCCGGAAATGGCGCCCGTGCGCGCCGCCGTCCGCCAAATCCTCGACGGCCATCAGCCCTACCCAGCGTTGGCCATCGACCAATCCTGGACCATGATCGACGCCAACGCCGGAGTGGCGCTGCTGCTCACCGGCATCGATCCCGCCCTGCTCACTCCACCGGTGAACGCGCTGCGACTCACCCTGCACCCCGACGGGCTGGCCGCGCGCATCCTCAACCTGCCCGAATGGCGCGGCCACATCTTCGCCCGGCTCACCCGCCAGATCGAAGCCACCGGGTCACCGGAGCTGGCCGAACTACACGCCGAACTCCGCGAATACCCCGGCGGCCACACCGAACTCGTCCTGCCCGCACCCGATCAGGTGGTGGTGCCGCTGCGCCTGCGCCACGACGGCCGGGACCTGTCGTTCCTCAGCGTCACCACCGTCTTCGGGACACCTATGAACGTCACCGTCGCCGAACTGGCCATCGAATCGTTCTTGCCCGCCGACGAGGCGACGCGCGCGGCCCTCAACCCCTGACTGTCAGGACGTCTTCGCGATGACCCGCTCGGCGAACTTCGACAGGTGCGCGATCTTGGTGTCCAGCGACTCGGTGTCCTGATCCCGGGTATAGGGGGAGCGGAACCCGACGATCACATCGGTGACGCCCTTGTCCTCGAGCCGCTTGACCCCGTCCACGGTGAACCCGTCCAGCGAGATCACGTGCACCTCGAAATCCTTGCGGGTCCCATACTCCTGACGCAGCGTGTCCAGCTTGCTCAGCAACCGGTCCAGTTCCTCGCCGTCACCGCCGGCGTGCATCCAGCCATCGCAACGAGCGGCCCGCCGCAGCGCCGGCGCGCTGTGCCCGCCGACCAGGATCGGCAGCGGCTCCGTGGGCACCGGGTTGATCTTGATCGGCGGCAGATCGTAGAACTCGCCGTGATACTCGAAATAACCGCCCGCACACAGCCCGCGCACGATATCGATGCACTCGTCCATCCGGGCGCCGCGCTTCTCGAACGGCACATCCAGGATCTCGAAGTCGTCCGGCCACGGACTGATACCCACACCGAACCCGAACCGGTTACCGCTCAACGCCGCCAGCGACGCCGCCTGCTTGGCCACCAGCACCGGAGGACGGATCGGCAGCTTCACCACGAACGGCGTCACCCGCAACGTCGTGGTGGCAGCCAGAATCGCCGCCGACAGCACGAACGCCTCGATGAACGGCTTGTCCTCCAAGAACTCCCGATTCCCGTCCGGGGTATAGGGATACGTGGCGTCGGACTCCTTCGGGTAGGCGATGCTGTCGGCCACCGTGATCGAGGAATACCCGGCCGCCTCGGCCGCCTGCGCCAACGGCACGTAGTACTCCGGGTTCGTCATCGCCTCGGCATAGGTGAATCGCAATGTGCAGCCTTTCTATAGTGGGGCGGTCGGCCCGCGACGGGCAGAGTCAGGTCCATGGGTTGCGGTGTCCTTCGGGAACGAGCCGGTCGAACATCGCCCGCATCTCCGGCGACAACCGCATCAACTCCACATAGGAGCCGATCGGCCCGCCCGCCAGATAGACGAACTCCATTCCGGCCCCCTCGAACGCCCCCTGCGCCACGATCTCCGCTCCGGCGGCCTTCGCCTCCGCGACCGCGGCCTCGAAATCAGCGGGCACCCACGCCACGTGATGCAGCCCCGGGCCCGCCTGCTCCAGATGCTCGGAATACAGGCTCACCCCCGACCTGGGCTCGATCAGCTCCAACTGCTGTCCACCCGCGTACCCCAGCGCCACGGTGATCGTGTAGTCGGCGGGCGCACCCCGGTGCTCGCACAGCTCCGGGCCGAAGCGCACGTCCGGGATGGTCAACCACTTCTCGATGCCGTACCGCGCGCTGAACTCCCGCGTCGCCGCCTCGATATCCGGCACCACCCAGCAGAGCTGGAAGATAGGACCCCGCGCAATGCTCATCGGCGACCCCCGGGCCGATCGCCCGGTACCCCAGCACCCGAGCCGCAGACTGCAACGTGTTCTAACTTCACGCACTCAACCAACCACCCGCCGCCCGGGCACGTCAAGAGATCGCCCCGATTGGCCGCAGACCGCCAGCCCACCCCACTGCGAACGCCGCCACACAGTCAGGCGGCGCTACCCGACATCAGCCGTTTCGCGAGCGCCGCGCCAATTCGACTGTCGCCGCACGAAGCTGGTCGATCGAATCGATCGGCTCCGCATACCCCACCCGAGTCCGAGCCACCCCACGCGGCGTCACCACCCGAAGATCCAAACCATAACGATCAGCCCGCTCACACCCCGCCTCCGTGGCATCCGGATACCCGCCCAGCCGCTGCGCCATCGCCAGCAACGCATCCGCGTGATCGACATTGAGATGCTCGACCGCCCGCGCCGCCACCGGAATCACCGGATCCGGCTCCGCCGCCGCGTACTGCTCGGCACTCGCCGAATCCATCCGCCCATACCCACCGACCCAGCGCACCCGCCGCACCCGCAACACCCACAGCGCGAAATCGCTGTAATCGATGTAGTACTTCGCCGCCGGCACCGCCGCCAAATGCGCCTCCCGCGCCGCCACCGCCTCCGCACCCTCGGGCCGCTCCACCACACCGGCCAGCGTGATCCGCGTACCCGCCAACGGATCCGACGGCATCTCCGGCGCCACCACCGAAATGCTCGCCCGCGGATCCGCCGCCAGATTCCGCCCGTGCTCGGCCATCCGCGACACACACAGCACCGGCTGCCCCGCCAGCAACCCATAGGTGACAAACGACGCCCACGGCCCGCCGTCCTCGCTCAAACTGGCCAGCGTCGCCGTATTACCCGACGCAGCGACCGTTCTCGCCTCCTCCGCCGCCGAAGGGCGTGTGGCATTCACCACCGGCCCGGTCGGCTGCGGAATCGAAGGCGCGTCGCCCGGGTCACCATGATCGAGAGTCATCTCAGTCCTTCAGCCAGTGGATACACCGCCACCGATTCTCCCACCGCGAACTCCCGGCACCCCGGCGCACCCACCCACTCGACATGGAATCGCCGCCGCGCGAACGCCAAAGGACCGCATTGCGCAGGCACGGCAGCAGCCGATGGGCGACACTGTGCGGCGTGACCCGATACGCATTCGACGCCGACCGCAACGCCCTCGTCGCCATCTGGGCGACCGGGCGCGGCGACCTGACCGAGACGGTGGCCGTGCTGCCCTCGATAAGTCCGGATCAGGCAACCGGTTTGGCATCGAATCTCACGACCCTGTCCCGCTTCCAGTGGCGCACCTACACCCACCCCGCCAGCGCCGCCGGCGACCCCGATGTCCCCAACAGCGAAGCCTGGCGCCGCGCCGAGGAACGCCGCAACTTCAAAGACGTCGAAGCCGGTATCCGGCACCCCAACCTGCCCACCGAACAGGGACTCGTCGTCTCCTACAGCGGCGTCGTCGAATCCGCGCACCGCGTCGGCCGCACCCTGCACAGCATCGACGTCGAACACCTGACGGAAACGATTGTCGCCGAAGTAGACCGCGAACAACGCGCCATCGAATACGCCGAACTCGGTGACCTCTCCGGCCGGGCCCGCCAAGCCGTCGAACTGTCCCGCCCCGACGTCTCACCCGCCCAGGTCCAAGCCGCCGACCAACTGCTGCGCGCCGACCCGCTCGGATCCCTGGAACTCTTCACCGAACTCGACCCCGCCTCGGCCTCGGTCGCGGCCGCGCACTGGCTCTACGCCGCGGCCGAAGTCGCTGGCGAGCTCGCGGGCATCCCGACCGCCGAAGTGGTCGTGGAGGCCGACGAACTCGAAGCCCTCCAAGTCGACACCCCGACCATGGTCCTGGAACGACTGGTAGCGGGGGAGACCCCCACCGAGGTCGTCGCCGACCTCATCGCCGAAGCCATGGCCGTCTCCGAAGGTCACGTACCCGCCCCCTGGGCCGTCGTCGCCCGCGTCGCCGAAATAGAGGAGCAGGCACGAAAATACGAGGTCGACAGCGCTACCCGGGCCGCCCTGCTCGCCGAATTCCGGATCAGCCGACTGGACCCCGTCCGCCCCGCCCTGGACTTGCTGGAAGACCTGCTCGACGGCATCCGCGGCTGCCTGCTGCTCTACACCGCCCACAGCGCGGGCGACGATGCCGACCTGGAGGAGCAGTTCGCCGATGACGTGCGAGCCGAAGCCGATGCGCATCCTGATCAGCTGTTCTGATCAATAGTGGGGGAGAGCGTTGCGCCGCAACGCTTTCTCGGTAGTCAAGGGAGTGGCTCCGCGTCCTGCGGGCTCCGCCGCACCGTAGTAGTTCGATCGAAGTAAGCCCGCTCTGCCAGAGAACTACAGCTGTCATAAACATCCTAGTTTGTAGATATGCGCATCCAACTATATGGTTGTCTCATCACTCTGCCGCCACCTACAGCTCACAACGGCCCTTCACAAAAACCTCATTGAGAGGAAGGGTGGAAACTCGCCCGCGAGTCAAGGTCTGGGGGAGAGTGGGGGTCGTGGCGCGCTTGTCAGACCCCTCGCTGCGTATTGTGATCGGTCCGGATTGTTCGGGGGAGGGAGGCTGCATCAGCGACATGGCCGATCGAGCAAAGATGATGTGTTGGGACGGGGGGAGAAGTCAGCCGGAATATTCAGGCTCCAAGGGGCCCAGGTCCGACCCGGATAGCGTCCTGCACTTGCCCTTTCAAACTAGATGCCTAAATTGGGCTATGCGTATCTATGCATGCAGTACCCACACACCAACGCCAGACAGCACCAACGTTCCGCAAAAAAGACCAGCTTTGACCTCAGGGGACTGGCCCGAAAAGGGGGAGTCAGGGCTGCTGGGTGATGCAGTACCACAGGACTGCCATCGTCCCGAGGACGAAGAGCGGTGAGAGCACCCAGGTTTCGAACTTGTTCCCGGTGCGCTCGATGATGGGGAAGCGCACGCGGGTGTCGAGTGGCCAGAACAGCCGGCAGCCGCGGTCGGTCAGGCAGTCGCCGAGGATATGGGTCAGCGAGCCGAGGCCGACGCAGAACGGCAGCCAGGCGGGTTTGTCGGCGATGTAGTGGTCCATGACGAAGGTGCCGGACACCGCGAGCACGATGACGGTGCCGTAGGTCCGGAAGCTGTCACCGGGCGGGCAGAGGTGCAGGGCGCGAACAGCCAGGGCCAGTAAGAAGAAGACGAGCGCGAGGGTGAACGGCCGTCCGATCCAGTGCGCGCCGGCCCACGTCGCGTAGGTCGCGACGGCCACGAACAGCAGCGAGTGCGTGCCGCGCCGATGTCCGCCGGACAGTTTGCTGATCAGGACGCACAGGAAGTACGAAACCGGCCCCAGCACATGCGCTATGGAGCTCTTCGGGTGGTCGGCGTCGGGGAGTAGTGCCGCGCCGGCGGTCAGAAATACCCCGAGCACCAGCTCCACCGTGCCGATATGGCCCGTAGCGTCTTGCAGGGCGGGATAACTCAGCACTGTTACGGGCAGCAACGCTGCCGCTCCCGACCACGCCAAGGCCCCACTGGTCGCATGAGAATGTCCAAGCACCCGTCAACGCTAGTTGATCATGCGTTCATCACGAATTCGCCTGATGGGGGAAGGGCACTGTGGCACAAGGGAATACGGGCGAGTTATCAAGATCACTTGTGACGCCCGGGGGCATCGCGGGCGGACCGGGGCATTCGTTCCCGCGCCCTCCGGCGTGTCGGGACCGTGGCAATGCGCCCCTGCTGGCATGCTTTCGGCAATTCGTGCGTCCCGTTCGGTTTGCCTTGCTCCGTGATATACCCCCAACTTCAGGAGAACTCGGCTATGTATCGTGTGCGTTCGATCCGTCTCGCCGCCGCAGTAGCGGCGGCCGCTCTGCTCGTGCTCGGTGGCGGCGCTCCCGCTGTCGCCGACGAGCCGACGGTGGACTGGACCTCCGCCGTTCAGCAGCTGCGAAAAGCTGCCACCGGTAACCCCGCCGCCACCGCGGCGGTGGAGCGGCTCATCGCCTCGAAGCAGCTGCCCGACACCAAGAAGGCGGCTCTGCCGGCTCAGCCGTTCCAGATTCCCGCCCAGTCCGATATCGGGCGGGGTAGTGGCCCTGGTGTTTACGGGTCCGGTGTCGCGCTGGGCATCGATGGCTTCCGGTTCGGTTTCTTCGGCGGCCCCGGCACCATCGCGCCGAACCAGACCGGCGCGAAGCTCGAGGTGATCTGGTACAACGTCTCCAACGGGCGCAGTGCCACCGACCTCCTCATCGAGCACCAGGACATCCCGGTCGACACGACCATCCGCACCCGTGCCCTGGACACCGGTCCGGGCATGATCGTGGCCGCCGTCTATGGTTCGCTGTGGCACCGCTGGTCGGTCCCGGTCTCCGACGCTCATCCCGATGGCTACCAGTACCAACTGGGCACCATCTCGATCCCGTCCTTCGGCGCCGTCTACAACTGACCTCGCTGATCGAATCCCGAACGGGTGCACGGAGTTCCGTGCACCCGTTCGGTGTTTGCAGGGGAGCGGTGTCGCTCGGGGCAGTAGTACGACGAACTTCAGCTGTTGTGCTCCTATAACTCCGACATGACATAATGTTGATTATCGGTTCGGGAACGTTGCTGGGATCGGGGTTGGCGCGGTTCGCGAACTACGTTGTTGCGAGCACTGTTTCGTACGACCGCTGACGTCTCTAGCCCATTGGCTCTCCTAGGCTTTGCGCGCCTTCCTGTGCATCTCGAGTGATGCGGTTTGATTCGCTCTGCGTCATTTATCGCCCAAAGGAAATATTCCTGCCAAATGTGCTATCTAGCGAAATATATTGATTTGCACGACTATTCGCCGCCGCATCCCTCTCTTTCGGGGTTCAGCCACCTTCGCTCAAAACGTCACTGTGACGGAATGTGGGAACTGGAATGGTTTGTGTGAGAGAGCTAAAGGAATGATGGCTGCCTCCTCGACGTCGATTTCAGGTCAGCCGGTGGGCCGTGCTACAGCGTGTCGGCGAGTGATTTGCGGCCGTTGGAGCTTAGGCGGCTTCCAACGCTTCTGCGCCGAAGCTGACCGAACGCTATTCGGTTTCTGCTGCGGAGACCGATTACCGGCTGGTAGTTTCACGTTCGCTGGGCGTGGGCTCAGGTCGGGGCGCATGTCTGGAGGGTCATGAAGAAGACATCTTTGGCGTTGTTCGTCTGTGTCGCTGTGGGTTTCGGAACGGTGTCGGCGGTGGCGCCGACGGCGGAGGCGGTTCCGGCGTTCAGTGAGTATGTGGCGCTGGGTGATTCGTGGGCGGCGGATGTGACGTTGAATCCGTCGACGCTGACCGCGGAGTTCACGCCGGTGTCGTGCTTGCAGAGCCGTAGCAACTATGCGCGGCAGGTGGCGGCGGCGTTGGCGGTGCCGGAGTTCCGGGACGCGTCGTGTGGTGGTGCGGTCACCGACGATATGACCAGGCCGCAGGTATCGAGGCCGGCGACGGGTAATCCCCCGCAGTTCGATCAGCTCAGTCCGTCCACCGATTTGGTGACGGTGCTGATCGGCGGTAACGACGCGGGGTTGGCGGCGGCGGTGCTGGGCTGCATCACTGCGGATCCGGCGGCGACGCCGTGCCTGACGTCGTTCACGGCGGGTGGTGTGGATCGGATGTCGGCGGCTATCGCGCTGGCCGAGCCGAAGGTGGGCGCGGTGTTGCGCGGTATTCGGGAGCGGTCGCCGAAGGCGCGGATTCTGCTGCTGAACTATTTCGAGATCGTGGGCGTCGAGGGCGGGTGTTTTCCGGAGATCCCGATCTCGGATGGGGATGCGGTCTGGTTGGGGCATCGGCTGATCGAGTTGAACGCGATGTTGGCGCGGGTGGCGCGGATCAACGGTGTGGAGCATGTCGATACCTATGCGGGCAGTCACGGTCATGATGCGTGTCAGCCGCCGGGTGTGCGCTGGGGTGAGGGTTTGGTGCCGCTTACCAGTGACCCGGCAGGTCCGGCGGTACCGTTCCATCCGAATCAGCTGGGTTCGGATCATCAGGCGCGCAGTGTGCTGACAGTGCTGGGTCGGTAGCGGCCGGACGCGCCGCTCCCCCGTATCACACTGCGCCCCAACGTAAAGCGTCACTGTGACGGTTGAATAGGGTGCCTGTACCGTCTGGGTCACTCAGGGTAGCCTGGGGTCACCGAGGGAAAAGGTGATCGCCTGTGAGCGCTACGACTATTGCCCGGCAGTGCACGCTGTGTGAGGCCCACTGCGGAATCCTGGTCACCGTCGAGGACCAGCAGGTGACCCGCATCGAGGGTAATCCCGACGATGTCCTGTCCAAGGGTTACATCTGTCCGAAGGCGACGGCGATGGGCGGGCTGCATCACGACCCGGATCGCCTGCGCACTCCGGTGCGTCGGGTGGGTTCCGAGTTCGTGCCGATCGGCTGGGACGAGGCCTTCGCCGAGATCGGGCGGCGGTTGCGCGCGGTGCGCGGCGAGCATGGACCGAGCGCGATCGGTATGTATCTGGGTAACCCGGCGGCGCACAGTTCCTCGGTGATCTATGGCGCGCTGTTGCGGGCGGCGTTGCTGACCAAGCATTTCTTCACTGCCTCCTCGATTGATCAGTTTCCGCAGGAGTTCGTGGCGTGGCGGATGTTCGGGTCGAATCTGTTGATGCCGGTGGCCGATATCGATCGCACCGATCGGCTGGTGGTGCTGGGTGCTAATCCGGCGGTGTCCAATGGGTCGATCACGACGATGCCGGGGGCGAAGCTGCGGATCAAGGATGTGCGCACGCGTGGTGGGAAGGTTGTGGTGATCGACCCGCGGCGCACCGAGACCGCGCGGCTGGCCGATGAGCATGTCGCTGTCACGCCGGGCGGGGATCCGTATCTGCTGCTGGCGATGTTGCATGTGCTGGTCACCGAGAAGCTGTGTGATGAGCGGGCGATCGCGGAACAGTGCTCGGGGTGGGGTGAGATCCGCGCGCTCGTCGCCGATTTCACTCCGGAGCGGGCGGCGCCGATGGCGGGTGTGGACGCGGAGGTCATTCGCCGGTTGGCGCGTGAGCACGCGGCCGCGGGTTCGGCGGTGCTGTATGCCCGGCTCGGGGTGTGCCTGCAGGTGACGGGCACGCTCACGCATTGGCTGGTGAATGTGGTCAACGCGGTCACCGGAAATTTGGACCGGCCAGGCGGGCACATGTTCGCGACCCCGCCGATCGATGCGGCTCGCTTCGGTAAGTATCTGCCGATGGGGCATGGCGCGTGGACCGATAGTTCGGGGCGGTACAAGTCGTTCCGGACCGAATTGCCGGTGGCGGTGCTGACCGACGAGATCCGCAACGGCAGCATCCGGGCGATGGTGACCTATGCGGGCAATCCGGTGCTGTCCACGCCGAACCGTGGTGAATTGGCCGCGGCTTTGGCTGGTCTGGATTTCTATGTCGCGGTGGATATGTACGTCACCGAGACGACTCGCCATGCCGATATCATTCTGCCGCCGATCTCGCCGTTGGAGCGCGAGGATTTGGATGTGCTACTCCCCCTGTTCAGTGTTCGCAATAATTTGCGTTACAACGCTCGTGTCTTCGATCCGCCGGCCGACGGGCTCGAGGATTGGGAGATCATGGCTCGGTTGGTGACCGAGTTGCTGCCGTTGCCCGCGCGGGGTTTCACTACCGGTGCGATCAATCGGCTTTTCGAGCAGTTGAGTCCGATGCGGTTGTCGGCGTTGGGTATCGCGGCGGGTCCCTATGGTGTGCTGCGTCGTGGTCTGAAGGGTTTGACGGTCGGCAAGGTGCGCGCGAGTGCGGGCGGGGTCGATCTGGGTCCGCTGCGGCCGCGGCTGCCTCGGTTGATCGGCACCAAGGACCGCAAAGTGCGGTTGGCGCCATCGGATTTCGTGCGGGCCGCGCGCGCCCTGCTCGACGAGGTGCGGCAGGGTGGGCGGGCCGGCGGCGACGAGTTCGATCTGCGTCTGATCGGTCGCCGTCATCTGCGCAGCAACAATTCGTGGCTGCACAATGTGCCTTCGATGGTGAAGGGCAAGGACCGCTGCACCGCGTTGATGCATCCCGAGGACGCGACGGCTCGCGGTCTCACCGACGGCGTGCCGGTCACTGTCACCTCGCGGACCGGGTCCATCGTGGTGCCGGTCGAGATCAGTGATGAGATCCGTCCCGGCACGATCGCTGTTCCGCACGGCTGGGGTCATCAGGAACCGGGTGTCGGCTGGCTGCTGGCGGCATCGTTGCCGGGCAAGAACGTCAATGTGCTGCACGACCCGGCACTCACCGACACTTTTTCCGGCACGGCCGCGGTCAACAGCACCTGGGTGCGGGTGGACGCCGTGGAATCGGCCGGCACCGAATCGACGGAGACGGCCGCGGTCGTCGGCTGATCGGTCTCAGGTGCTCTGGACGGTGACTCGATAGCCGATCCGGATCTCGCGTCCGATGTGGGCGGTGCCGGAGAGATTCAGCCAGCGGTCGCTGCCGCCGCGTGGGTCCGGTACGTAGGCGGCGTGTACTTTTTCGACCCCGAACGGGAAGCTGCCGGAGGTCGAGGTGGCAATGGCCGTCATCAGCGACGCTTCGGCCCACAGCTGCGGTTCTGCGGTGCCTGCGGTGAGCGCGGGGACTTCGGGCAGGAAGAATCCGAATTGTTCGCCCGGCGCGCTGGAGGTCTGGATCATGACCATCGCGGTCCGGAACAGGCGTGCGTGCCCGCTGTACACCACGCATTCGGGGCTCAGCCGCAACGGTGGCGCGGAGTGCAGCTCTAACTGGACCGCCATGGGCAGACTCTACGGGCGACCGCCGTGCCGTGTCGCGGCATCGGGGGTCAGCCGCGGCCGTCGGCCGATCCGCTACCGACCGGCGTGAACTCCGAGGTCGGAGTCGACGGCTCGATGTCGCAGCGATCATTCAGCGTCAGCTGTCCCGGCCCGGATCATCCTTCCGCCACTGTCGCGAAGCGTTTGGACAGGCTGCCGGGGGTCTGAAGGGCGGTTTCCAACGCGAGGACGGGCGTGAGCTGGAACGTTTGCCGGGAGCCGAGACCTTTGAGCATCGGAAAGTTGCGCTTACCGGCGCGCCCCAGTTTGAGCCAGCGTCCACCCAGCCGACGCCGGAATGTCTCACCGACATACCAGGCCGCGCCGTCGCGCAGTCTCCTGTGTTGCGGCTCCGCGAGTTCTTCCAGGACGGTCATGTTCCTGCGCAGCACGTCCTCGACGGCGGCAAGGGACGCCGGATCGAAGTCCCACACGAACCCGGCCCCGTATTCGGTCACCCACGCCGGGAATTCCGCTTCCTGCTCTGTCAACCAGACACGGACGGCGTCCGTATCTTCTGCGGGCGGGTCTGCCATCGTGCGCTGTTTCTCCGGCTGCCACGACGGGTTGCTGTGCCGGTGTACCTCGACAGCGTGTGCCCAGCGATCGTAGGTCTCGGTCAGCCGGTTCCCGGATCGGTCGGTAACGACATCGCTCAGCAGATCAATCGGTGCCACGGGCGTCAGCTCGAGCACCGGATCAGCGGAAGCGACCGGCCCGTCCGAAGCGGATCGAGTGGGTCCCCAGACCCATTGCCCGCCTGCTACCCGCATCAGGGATTCACCGATGTAGGCAATCATGCCCGCGACGAATTGGCTGACCATCGGCCCGGACAAGTGCCCTGGTGTGGCGAACCGTTCCAGGAGTACGGGCTCCAGCTCCGCGAGCGAGCGCCGAGAGTGATCGAGCCGGATACCACTGTCCTTCAGATCGATATCTCCCAGGCCGAGCAGGAGAAAATAGATCCTGTCGTGCCAGGCCCGAAGCGGGTCCGGTGTCATCGTTGCCTCGTTCCCTGTCGGGCCGAACTGTCCACGCCTACTGCACTTTCCGAAGGTTCGCGAGGAAGCGTATAACGTCACAGCGCTTCGTACCTGAACGCTAGGAAGTCCCCGTGAGATGCGGTAGCGCATCGCCATCCAACCCGGGAATGTCATCGCTGCCCCGCCCCTGATCAGATGGAACCCGCGTCCGTGGTCTGCGGTCCGGGTGTGGTGTAAAAGGCGCGTAGTTCTTCGACGGCGTCATCGAGGGGTTGGGTGCTGTGCTGGATGCGGCACAGGGCGATGGCGCCTTCGACGGCGGCGACGGTGAGGGTGGCGAGGCGGTGGGCGCGGGCGGCGGGGATGTCGTGGCGCAGGAGCAGGGCGGTCAGGGCGGTGTGCCAGCGGGCGAAGATCTCGGTGGCGGCGCGGGCGAGTTCGGGGGTTTCGTCGTTGGATTCCACGGCGACGGCGAAGATCGGGCATCCGGCACGGAAGTTGCTGTCGCGCAGGGATTTACGCCAGAGGGCGGCGAACTGGTCGAGGGCTCGGGCCGGGGTGTTGTCGCGGGTGCAGTGTTCGATGAATTCGCTCATCGCCGCGCCTGCGGCGGTGACCGCGTCACCGAGGAGCTGGGTGCGGCCGCCTGGGAAATGGTGGTACACCGATCCGCGTGGTGCGCCGGTCGCGGCGAGGACGCGATCGACGCTGGTGCCGCTGGCGCCGTGGACGCGCAGGGAGTCGATGGCGCCGGCGATCATCCGCTGCCGTGCGTCGGGCGTACGCGGTCGAGCGGGTCCGGTGCGGGGTCGGCGGGTAGCTGCCACGTCGCCAGTCTATGGGGAACGCCATAAAGCCCGGGGACGGACATACAGCCCGGGGACAGAGGTGATGCCCCGGCCCAGCGCCACCTTTGCCGTAGCGCGGCGCATCTGGTGCGGGACCCCTCCCGAAGCTCGGCACATCCGGTGCGCGACACCTCCGGCGCAGGACATCCGGCGGGAACATCCAGTGCGGGACATCCGAAGCGGCGCCGAGGATCAGGGCACGCGATTGCTGTGGAACTCCAGGAATGCCTCCAAGGTTTCCGCGGGTGCCTCCAACTGCGGGTAATGGCCCACCTTCGGCAGTTCCACGACATCGGCGGCGGGGACGAGTTCGCGGTAGCGCTCTACCATGTGCGCGCCGGAAACGGGATCGAGCAGGCCGTCGATCAAGCGCAGCGGGACGTCGGTGTCGATCAGGGCCCCGACCCAGCGGTCGCGGTGCTTGCGGCGTTCGTCGATGTAGCGGATCAGTTTGTGGCCGTTGCGTTTTCCGTGTTTGCCGCACCACAGCAGCCAGAATTGGTCGAGTTCGGCGGGTGCGGGTTTGGTGTCGGGTCCGAAGACGGCGGCCAGGCTGCGCTGGAAGGTGGATTCGGTGGCCAGCATGCTGAACATCGGCCCGAGTGGCCCGGCGAGGAGTTTCTGGATCGGTCGCGCTCGATGGGTTTCGGGGAACAGGCCGCCGTTGAGCAGGCACACCGATTCGATGACCAGTGTGTCGTCACCCGAGCGTTTGCGTTCGGTGTCGCGGGCGAGCAGTTCCTGGGTGACGGTGTCGCCGTAGTCGTGGGCCAGCAGGTGCACGCGCCGCAAGCCCTGGTCGCGCAACAGTTGCTCGTGCAGGTCGGCTTGGTCGTAGATGGAGTATTCGTAGTCGCGGGGTTTGGCCGACCAGCCGAAGCCGATCATGTCGGGGGCCAGGACCCGGGGGAATCGCGCGCACAGTCCGGCCCAGATCGCATGCCAGTCCCAGGATGCGGTGGGGAACCCGTGCACGCAGAGCAGGGCGCGTTCGGTGCCAGGGTTGTCCTCGGTGGGCATGGTGCCGCTGAAAGCGCTGTCACGCCAGAAGATCTGGTGGCCGCGATGGGTGAACCGGCGGCCGTTGGCCCGCCAGTCCGCGAACTCCTCTTCCACGTCTACCTCCTTGTGCCGACCGGCTTGCGTGTGCGGACCAGCATTGCGCGCGAACGGTACTCGCACCCGCGCTTCGGGCACTGCGGTACATGTCAACTACCAGCGGTGGGGTTCGCCGCCGGTATGCCGGTGAGTGGGAGGCGGTGTGCACGCTCTGCGAGAATGCTGCGGTGCATATGGCGATCGGCCTGGTGGTTCTTGTGGCGTCGGCGGCCAGTCTCGCGGCCTTGGCGCGGCGGTTCGGGGTGTCCGAGCCTTTGGTGCTGACGCTGGCGGGTGTGGCGGCGTCGTATCTGCCGTTCATGCCCGTCGTGCATCTGGATCCCGAGGTGGTGTTGCTGGGGTTGCTGCCGCCGCTGCTCTACACCGCCGCAATCCGCACCTCTCTGGTGGATTTCCGCGCCAATCTGCGCACTATCGCGCTGCTGTCGGTGGGGCTGGTGTTGTTTTCCACTTTTGTGGTGGCGGCGGTGGTGTGGTGGCTGCTGCCGGTGCCGTTCGCGGTGGCGGTGGCGCTGGGTGCGGTGGTGGCGCCGCCGGACGCGGTCGCCGCGACCGCGGTGGCCCGCCGGATCGGGATGCCGCGCCGGATCGTCACGATTCTGGAGGACGAGTCGCTGTTCAACGACGCCACCGCGCTGGTGGCGTTGCGTACCGCGATCGCGGCGTCGGCGGGCACGGTGTCGGTGTGGAACGCGGGCGGTGACTTCCTGCTCGCCGCCGGGGGTGGCGCGCTGGTCGGTATCGTGGTCGCCTATCTGCTGGCATTTCTGCGCCGGCGCATCACCGATCCGGTCCTGGACACCACGCTGTCGTTCCTGGCGCCGTTCGTGGCCTATCTGCCCGCCGAAGAGGTGCACGCTTCCGGGGTGATCGCGGTGGTGGTGTGCGGGATGATCTTGGGCCACAACGCGCCGGTCTGGCAGAGCGCGGCGTCCCGGATCGCCGAGCGCACCAATTGGCGCACCATCCAGTTCATTCTGGAGAGCTCGGTGTTCTTGATCATCGGGTTGCAGGTGCGCCGGATCGTGGAAGACGCCTGGGGTAGCGGTCTGGATCACCGCACGCTGGTGCTGACGGCGTTGGCGGTGCTGGCGGCGGTGGTGCTGGCGCGTCCGCTGTGGGTGTTCCCGTGGGCGGTGCTGTTCGATCGGCTCGGGATGACGACCGTGCCCGCGGATCAGTCGTTGGTCAAGCACGCGACGGTGGTGTCGTGGGCGGGGATGCGCGGGGTGGTGACGTTGGCGGCGGTGCTGTTGCTGCCCGAGGACACACCGCAGTTGGCGGTGTTGAAGCTGCTGGCGCTGGTGGTGGTCGGCGGCACCCTGCTGTTGCAGGGGACCTCGTTGCCGTGGCTGGTGCGTGCCCTGAAACTGCGGGGACCCAGCCGGGCCGAGGACGCGTTGCAGAAGGCGAGTCTGCTCTCCCAGGCCACCACGGCGGGGCTGGCGGTGCTCGACGCGCAGGTCACTCCCGAAACCCCGGAGGCGGTGGTGCAGTCACTGCGGGAACGGGTCGCCTGGAAAACCAATGCGGCCTGGGAACGTCTCGGGCGTTCGGAAGCCGAACAGGCCACTCCCACCGCCGAATATCGGCGGCTGCGCTTGGCGATGCTGGCCGCCGAACGCGAGACGGTGCTGCGGGTGCGTGACGCCGGCGGCATGGACTACGAGATCCTGCAGCATGTGCTGGCGCGGCTCGACCTGGAGGAGTCGATGATCGATCGTTTCGACGAAACCGAGGACGATCGCGTCGAAACCTTGTCCGCGCCCACCTCGGCCGATGACTGCGCGCATCTGCGGGCCGCGCCGCTGGCTCCCGAAGCACTCGGTGCGGCCGAATGCGCGCAATGTGTGGCCGAGGGGCTGACCTGGGTGCATTTGCGGATGTGCCTGTCATGCGGGCAGATCGGCTGCTGCGACTCCTCCCCGGGTAATCACGCCACCGGGCATTTCCGTGAGAGCGCCCATCCGGTGATCCGCAGCATCGAGCCGGGTGAGGCGTGGCGCTGGTGTTATGTCGACGAACTGCTCGGCTGAGGCCGCTCGCGCAGGTGCTGGTCGAAGAACGCGAACACCCGCTGCCAGGCGTCCGCGGTCGCGGCCGCGTTGTGGCCGAATCCGGTGACTCGTAGCAGGCGATCGCCGGGGAAGGTGTTGGCGAAGCCGTGGGTGGTGCGCGGGTAGGTTTTGATGTCGTGCGCGACGCCGAGTTCGGTGAGGGCGCGCTCGAGTTTCGCCGGCGCGCCGGGCAGGGAGGGATCCAGGCCGGCGTAGGAGGCCACGACGGGGCAGGCGCCGTCGAGCAGTGTGCGGTAATCGCCGTAGAGGCCGCCGTAGAACGGGGCCGCGGCATCGAAACCCTTGGGCGCGCACAGCAGGGCGAAACCGCCGCCCATGCAGAAGCCGCTGATCGCGATGCGTCCGGTGCAGTCCGGGTCGGCGCGCAGGCGGTCTCGGGCGGCGAGGATGTCGCGCACCGGTTCGCGGTCGGCTTCGCTGTTGCCGCCGGTGAACCACAGCGCGCGCATCACCGAGCGCATACAGCGGGTGCGCCCGCGGGAGAACAGGTTCGGGGCGATCGCCAGGTAGCCGTGTTCGGCGAGCATGCCGGCGTGGGTGCGCAGATCCGCGCTGTCGCCGGTGATGTCGTGCAGGATCACCACACCCGGCCACGGCCCCTCCCCCTGCGGGCGCGCCAGGACCGCGTGGATCGGGCCGTCGGGTGCGTCCAATTCGATGTGCTCCATGTACACCGAATCTAGATCACTGTCTCAGACGTGTACATATCGGCGCGCGGTCAAGCCTGGGCCGATTCCGCGCCGCGTTCGCGCCGCCAGCTGCGGATTCCGCGGTGCGCGGCGTAGGCGCCGACGATGGCGACCACGCACCATACGGTGATCGCGGCGTAGGCCAGGGGTGCGGACAGGTCGCCGATCGAGGCGCCCAGGGCGGTGTAGACGAATGAGCGCGGCGCCGAACCGATGAACGCGCCGACCGCCATCTGCCACATCGGCACACCGAACGCGCCGAAGGTGTAGGAGGCCAACGCATCCGGTGCGCCCGGGACGAAGCGTTGGCCGACCACGGCCCACAGTCCGCGCCGGGCGATCTGTGCGTCGATGCGATCCGCGCGCTCGGCGCCGAGTACCCCGCGGGCACTGCGGCGTCCGGCTCGCCGGCCCAGGAAAGCGCACAGCACCGCCGCACCGACCGTCGCGCCGAGGGTGACGAAGGTGCCGAGCAGCGGACCGAACAGCAATCCGCTGCCTGCGGCGAGGAGGGGGCCCGGGATCAGCGCGGCCCCGAGCACCGCCGAAACGATCACATAGACCAGCGGGGCCGCGGGGCCGGTCTCGGCGACCAGGTCGCGCACGGCGTCGATGTCGATGATTCGTGCGACCGCGACGAAGTAGAACATGGCGAGCAGGAACCCCGCGTACAGCGCGAGTCGCACGCCGTGGCGCCAGCGGCCGGTCTCGGCGATGTCGTCGTTGTCTGTCATGGTGCGATCCACCCTGCCGCACGGGTGGCGGGCTCGCGAATCGAGGTCGCGGTCTCAGGCTCTGGTCAGCGGGGTCTTCACTTCTCGCGGGGATTTGTCGATGCGAATGCCGCGCCAGCTCGGGTGGCGCAGGCCTTCGGGGCTGGCCTCGCGGTATTCGACGTCGGCGACGATGGTGGGGTCGACCCAGTGTGCGGTGCGTGCGACCACGGCCGGGGGGTCGATGTCGAAGGGGCTGTCGGAGCGCGCGATTCGGTCGAGGTCGGTTTGCAGGGCGCGCCGGGCGGGCAGGGTCCAGCCGGTGCCGACGTTGCCGATGTGGACCAGGCGGCCGGCGTCGTCGTAGGCGCCCAGGATCAGTGAGCCGAAGGTGGTGGAGAAGCGGCCGCTGCCGGGGAGCCAGCCCGCGACGATGGCTTCGGTGGTGTGGCGGAACGGGGTTTTGATCCAGGCCGGGGAGCGGGTGCCGGGACGGTAGGTCGAGGTGAGCAGCTTGCTGACGATGCCCTCGAGGTGATGTTCGTGGGCCAGCGCCACCATGGTCGGGACATCGACATCGACCCAGTACGGGGAGGTGCGCACGCCGGGGCCTTCCAGGTCCAGTGCGGCGAGCCGGTCTCGGCGTTCCTGGTACGGCAAGCTCATCAGCGACTCTCCTTCCAGTTCCAGCAAATCGAAAGCGAAGTATTCGACCGGTACCTCCCGCTGCAGTGCCGGCGAGGGGTTGAGGACGTGCATGCGCCGCTGCAGCCGCCCGAAGGACGGCGCGCCGGTGCCGGGTTCGGGGGCGGTGATCTCACCGTCGATCACGAA
The DNA here is from genome assembly GCF_017875645.1 of Nocardia goodfellowii. Classification (NCBI taxonomy): domain Bacteria; kingdom Bacillati; phylum Actinomycetota; class Actinomycetes; order Mycobacteriales; family Nocardiaceae; genus Nocardia; species Nocardia goodfellowii. The sequence continues at coordinate 5,368,387 of NZ_JAGGMR010000001.1, forward strand.
GCGTCGTCCGGCCGCCAATTCGGTTAGCGCACTGGATAATTCGGGATAAGAGCGGGTGATGTCGCGGTTGTTGCGGCTGAAGAACCGGCAGGAGTCGCCATCGCATCGGATGACCGCGCGGATGCCGTCCCACTTCATCTCGATCGCCCAGCGGCCCGGCTGATCGGGCGGCCGTCCTGCGGTCGCCAGCATGGGAGACGGTACCGATGCCACCGCGCCAGCGTATGTCCAGCAAACTTTGATGTGGAGGTGTTTCAGACACGGTTCGGCAACGGTGGGCTTCGCTCAGAGCTGGAAGGTGAGACGGGCGGGGTTGAGGTAGTCGGCCGGATCATGCAGCGAACGCAGTTCCGGTCGCGAATCCGACGGCAGGCGCGCCAGCTCCGCCCGCAGCGGCGGATCGTAGGCGGCGGCGCTGGAGGTGAGCCCGGGTAGCCAATTGTCGTGATGGGTCGGCACGAACAGCGACGGCCGCAGCGCCTCGATGTAGGTGCGGGGATCGCGCAACCCGTTGGTGAACTGGTTGAAGCCCTGGATCGTGCCGACATGCAGATCGGTGGCGGGAAGACCGGCGAGCACCTCGAGCACCTGCGGGGCCTTCTCGATCAGCGGGCCCGCCGAGTCGTGCCACACCAGGCAGAACCCGGGCACCCGGAACTGATAGAGCAGCACCCCGTTCTCGGCGTCGAGCAGGCGCGGCAGGTTGTGCAGCACACCTTCGAGTGCGGGCGGATGCCGCACCAGCGCGCACAACTCCGGCGCCGGGATGAACGGGGACGCCGGATCGTCGCGATCGGGCGCGGTCGGCCCGGAATGCAGGTGCCGGATCGCGGTGACCGCCACCGCCCCGACCGTGCAGTCGTGCCGCTGCCCGATCGGGGTGCTCGCATCACCGAGGGCGACGGTCGCGAACGCCGGGTCCGGTACCTGCGCGCGGATCGCGGCACAGTGCTCGGCCGTCCCGTGCACCACCGCACCGCAGGCCTGCGCGATCCGGCCCGCGTCGGCCGCATGATCGAAATGCCCGTGCCCGATGAAAATCGCCTCCGGCCGCAGATCGGCGAGATCCTGCGGTGTCGCCGGGGAGTAGCCGGAGCTGGTCAGCCGCGGCACCCACGCATCGAGCAGCAGGACCGAACCGGCGAAAGCCACCGCATAGGTCGCACAGCCCACCCACGACAGCACGACCCGATCCGAGCGCACCGCACCGGTCTCGGGATCGACGTTCTCGACCCCGAAGAACCGCTGCCGCGCACCGACCGTGCGCGGGTCACCCGGCTGGGCCGAGGCCCGCAACCGCCCGGCGCCCAGCAGCACCCCGGCCCCCAGCACCCCGCCCAATACCGTTCGCCGCCCGATCAGCCGCCGAGGATCCAGATTGCACACGCGTGCAGCCCACCATGAAACACGTTCCGCGACAAGGGCGGTGCGCCGAGAAAGCCCACGCGTCCTCGGCGCACCGGAACCAGGTCGTATGCCGAGCCCGGGACGGAGTTCGTATGCCGGGCGTCGGGTCGAGCTTCTTGCGGCCGCGGTGCACTCACCGACCGAATGCCACCGACGCGCATGCCACCAGCACGCTGTAGCCGACGCGCCAGGGTCAGAGCTGAATACCCAGCAGGGCGTCGACGGTGGCGGTGATCAGGGCCGGGGCGTCCGCGTCCGGGCCGCCGTAGGACAAGGCTTGTTCGGCCCAGTTGTCCACCGCGGCAAGGGCTTTGGGAGTGTCCAGGTCGTCGGCCAGGTGCTGGCGCAGGCGGGCGACGGTATCGGTGGCCGACGGGCCGGTGGACCGGGCGGCGGCGCGCCGCCACAGGTCGAGGCGGCGTTCGGCGCCGGCGAGTACCGCCTCGGTCCACATGCGGTCGGCGCGGTAGTGGCCGGCGAGCAAGCCCAGTCGGATCGCGGCCGGGTCGGTGCCCGCGCGGCGCAGCTTGGAGACCAGCACCAAGTTGCCCTTGGATTTCGACATCTTCTCGCCGTCCAAACCGATCAGACCGGCGTGCACGTAGTGGCGGGCGAAACGGCGGGTGTCGCCGAGCGCTTCGGCGTGCGCGGCGGAGTATTCGTGATGAGGGTAGATGAGGTCGCTGCCGCCGCCCTGGATATCGAATTCGGGGCCGAGACGGTTCAGGGCGATCGCGGCGCACTCGATGTGCCAGCCGGGCCGTCCCGCGCCGAAGGGGGCGGGCCAGGACGGTTCGTCAGGACGGGCGGCGCGCCACAGCAGGGCGTCGATGGTGTCGCGTTTGCCAGGGCGATCCGGGTCGCCGCCGCGTTCGGCGAACAAACGCTCCATGGTGGCCCGGTCGTAGCCCGATTCGTAGCCGAACTGTTCGGTGGCGTCGGCACGGAAGTAGATGTCGGGGTATTCGGCGTCCTCGACGGTGTAGGCGGCGCCCGCGGCGAGCAGCTTCTCCACCAGCTCCACCACCTCGTCCACCGATTCGATGGCGCCGATGTAGTCGCGCGGCGGCACGATGCGCAACGCGGTCATGTCCTCGCGGAACAGGTTGATCTCGCGAGTGCCCAGCTCGCGCCAGTCCAAGCCGTCGCGGGCTGCGCGCTCGAACAGCGGGTCGTCGACGTCGGTGACGTTCTGCACGTAGTGCACGTCGTGGCCGGCGTCGCGCCACAACCGGTAGACCAGGTCGAAGGTCAGATAGGTCGCGGCATGCCCGAGGTGGGTGGCGTCATAGGGGGTGATGCCGCAGACGTACATGGTCGCCGTGGGCCCGGGGGTGACCGGCCGCACCTGCCGGTCGGCGGTGTCGTACAACCGCAACGGCGGCCCTGCTCCGGGGACGGCGGGGATGGCGAGATCGGACCAGGACTGCATGATTCGAGGGTAAAGGTGTGGTCGAGCCGCCCGCGTCCCGGGCTCGCCGAGCGTCCTCCCGCCGACGCCGCTACCCCGCCGTCGAGCTGGGCAAATCGGGTTCACGACAGATGTCAACGGTTTGGCTCAGGCGGAATCCGACAGCGCCGGTCGCGGCGCATGACGGGGATCACGCCGCCGCAGGAAAATCGGTTGACCAGCCCGGCTCGGTCGCAGCGCGGCTCGCCGAGATGAACTTCGTCTACCGCGACGCGGCGCGGCCGGTGCAGGAAAGCACTGGACCACACCCCCGGACCGAGTCCGACGATGGCATCGGGCGAACACCCTTAGAGCCACACCGCGAGCGCCGATCAGCCGACACGACGAGCTCCTTCTACCGAAGCCGGACCGAAGACGAGCTTGGAAGACCTACTCGACGGCATCCGCGGCCGCCTGCTGCTCTACAGCGAACCCTTCGCTTGCACCCACCGATGGCCCCAAAGTCTGCGGCCGGCCCGTTCACCGCGGATGCACGCTCGTCGCCGCAGCCCCGTAGACGAATTCCGACTCGTCACATTCGGCGATGAAATCGGCGGGGAAGCCGCGTTCGAACGGTGCGGACGATTCCAGGGTGGTGATCGCGGCGGCGGGGAGTTCGAGGTCGAGGGCGGCGAGGTTGTCGCGTAGCTGGGTGACGTCGCGGGGGCCGATGATCGGTAGGACCGCGGCGGAGCGGTGCCGAGTCCAGGCGAGTGCGACTTGGGCGGGGGTGGCGCCCAGGTCGGCGGCGACTTCGGCGACCGCGGCGGCCGCCGCGCGTTCGGTGTCGGTGAGATCGGCCGGGGTGACTCGCCGGCTCGACGCGCTGACAGTCAGTTTGCCGCCGGCCAGGGGCGCCCACGCGGTGACGCTCAAACCCAGGGTTTCCGCCATCGGCAGCAGTTCGCGTTCGATGTCGCGGGAGAGCAGGCTGTAGGGCACCTGCACCCCGGAGAACGGTGTCCAGCCGCGCCATTCGGCCAGCGTGTTCGCGCGCGCGACCACCCAGGAGGGTGCGTCGGAGACACCCAGGTACAGCACCTTGCCCGCGCGCACCGCGTCGTCCAGCGCGCGCATCGTCTCCTCCAGCGGAGTGTGCCGATCCCAGACGTGCACCCAGTAGATATCGAGATAGTCGGTGCGTAACCGGCGCAGGCTCTGTTCCAGTGACAACGTCAAGTTCTTGCGGTGATTGCCCGCGGCGTTGGGGTCGGCGGCGTCGCGGGTGAGGGTGTATTTGCTGCCGAGGACGAACCGGTCCCGGTGCTCGATGATCTGCCCGAGCACCTCCTCGCTGGTGCCATAGGCCGAGGCGGTGTCGAGCACATTGCCGCCCGCCTCGGCATAGGCGGCAAGCACGGGCCGTGCCTGCTCGGGATCACGAAAACCCATGGTGCCCAAGATGATTTCCGAGACCCGCAGTCCGGTCGAGCCGAAGAGTCGATAGCGCATGCACCCAGTCTGGTGCAGGCCGCGCCCGGCTAGGGAGACCCTGTCAGGGCTACCATCAGCACCCGGCACGGCCGACATCACCGGCCTTCGACGAGGATTAGGCTCGATGTCATGCCGCGCGCCTTGACCGATCTCCCCTACGCCCGTCACCTGCAACCCTTCGACGGTGAGCTCGAGGCCGATCAGGAATACGACAACCTCCATCTCGCCGGCTGCCATTTCGATGCCCCGGATTGCCGGGGTTCGCGTTTCACCGAGTCCGTGCTGACGGAGTCGACCGTCACCCAGGGCAGTCTGCGGTTCACCCGTTTCGCCGATGTGTGGATGCGCGGAGTGCGGCTGGTCGGCACGAATCTGGGCCAAACCGATTGGCAGGACGCCGAATTGGTCGATTCGGCATGGTCGGGGGTCGAAATCGTCAGCGCCGGTTTGCGCCGGATCCGTTTCGAAGGCTGCAAATTCGAGGGGGTCAATTTCCGCAACGCGAATCTGCGGGAGGTGCAGTTCGTGGACTGCGTGCTGCGTGATGTCGACTTCGCCGAGTCGGCGCTGCGGCAAATCACTGTTCCCGGCTCGACGCTGACACGTATCGCGCTGGACCGGGCGCGGTTGCAGGATGTGGACCTGCGCGGCGCCCGGACCATCGATATCGCCAGCGGCCTGGACGCGCTGCGCGGGGCCACCGTCAACTACGGGCAGCTGATGGATCTCGCGCCCGCGTTCGCCCAGAACGCGGGCATTATCGTGCGCGACTAGGGCTGCGCTGGCTCACGCCGGATAGGTGCGGTCCAGCCATTGCTGGAAGCTCGGCCCGGCGAGGACCGCGTCCGGACCGGGCAGCAGCGCGCCGTCGGCCTGCGCCCGATGGTTGGGGTCGGTGGTGTCGAGGATTTCCTCGACATGGCGTGGATATCCGCGCCGCGCCGCCAGTTTCGCGGTCGCGGCCGCGAGGTCGAGCGCTTCGGGACCGGCGATGTCGAGCCGGTCGGGGGCCTGCTCCGCGACCGCGATTTCCGCGAGGTGCTCGGCCACGGTGCGGGCCGCGACCAGCTGGGTGCGCGTTTTCGGGACGGCGGCGGTGTCGCCCTGGGTCGTCCACTCGAGCATCATTTCGGTGAACTCGTGGAACTGGGCGGCCCGCAGGATCCGCACCGGCACCGGTCCTTCCTGATAGGCCTGCTCATGGGCGAGCTTGCCCGCGTAATGCCCGGCGGGCAAACGCTCGATACCGATGATCGACACGAGCGCGATCCGCCGCACCCCGGCGTCCACGGACTCCTGCTGGATGTTGCGGGCGATGGTGCGGAAATAGTCGCGCACCGCCGCGGTGTCGGTGGTCGAGGCGTTGGTCGCGTCGATCACCACCTGCGCTCCGGTCAACGCGCCGGGCAGTCCCGCGCCGCTGTAGACATCCACACCCGCCGACCGGGTGAGCGCCGCCACCTCGTGCCCTCGCTGCCGTAAGACGGCCGACACCTCACGGCCGATCCGTCCGCTCGCTCCGATTACCGCGATCCGCATTGCCAACCTCCTGTGTTTGCGGTCTGTCGCGGAGTTGACGACACAGCGGCGCGTGGTGTGACATTCGGCGTGCGGCACAGTGGTCGGCATGCGTATCGCGGTGTATCTGGCTCACCCTGTCCCCGGCAGCTTCAACCACGCGCTCTTCGACGCGGTGATCGACGAATTGCGGGCAATGGCAGTCGATGTCATCGCGCACGACCTGTACGCCGAAGGCTTCGACCCGGTGCTGGGCGCGGCGGAAACCGGGACCGTCGCCGAAGCGCCGGTCACCGACGACCTGGTGCGCCGCCACCAGCGGGAACTGCTCGAACTCGATGCCTTGGTGTTCATCCACCCCAATTGGTGGGGTATGCCGCCCGCGATCCTGTCCGGCTGGATCCAGCGCGTCCTCACCCCCGCCGTCGCCTACAAACTCGACTCGGCCGCGGGCACACCCAGCGGGCTGCTACGCGCGGACCGCGCGCTGATCCTCAATACCTCCGACACCACCGTCGAGCGGGAACAGACGATCTTCGGCGACCCCCTCGAGCGGATCTGGACCGCCTGCGTCCTGCCCTACATCGGCGTCGAGGACATCCGGCGCACCGTGTTCCGCACGGTGACCGACTCGACCCCCGAAACCCGCACCCGCTGGCTCGGCGAAGCCCGCGCCCTGGCCCGTGATTGCGCGAGCGCACATTTCACCGGCGGCGCGTGAGGACTCCACGGATGAAGGCGGCTTGCCCGGCGTGCTGGATGTCGTCGTCGATCACGCTGATCAACCGGACACCGAGGGTGACCGGCGGGTCCCACCGGGTGTCGACCACCCGGGACAGGTCGGTGTCGGTGAGCCCGCGGACATAGTCGAGGGTTGCGGCGTGCACGGCGTCGTAGTAGCCCAGGAGCAGTTCGGCGGTGATTCCGCGCAGGCCGTCGATGTCGGCGGCGTCGTGGCCGTAGCCGGTGTCGGTTTCCTCGAACGGTAAGTCGAACCGTTTCACCCAGCCGGCCGAGGTCCACACCTGCTCGCGGCCGGCGACCTCGGCGACGTGGTCGTCCTGCACGCGGGTCAGATGCCACAGCAGCCAGGCGATGGAGTTGGCCGCGGGGTCCAGGCGCGCGGCCAGCTCCTCGGTGGTGAGGTCGGCGACCGCGCCGTGCACGTTCTGCTGGACTCGGCCGAAGGCGTCGATCAACAACTCAGCACTGGTCATGCGCTGATTCAACTCGATGTGGGCCGGGTTATTCCCGTGTTTCACCGATCCGCGACGCCCGCACCGCAAGCGGCCGTTGCGGGCGGCGGCTTATTCGATGATGACGGCGCCGGCGGCGAGGTCGGCTTTCACCTTGTCCATGGCGGCGCTGGTCTCGGGGGTGGCCGCACACAGGACGATGTCGGTCGCGCCCGTGCCCGAGGCCAGCCCGAACCGGACCTGCTCGGCGCTGAAGGTGTTGTCCAGCACCGCGTGTACCGCGTGTTCGAGTTGGGCGCCGGTGTCGCTTTTGACATATCCCGCGTATCCGGCCTCGGAACCGCATGGTTTGACCAGTGGACCGCCGACCACGCTCGCCTGGCCTTCCTTGGCGGCTTGCGCCAGACCCTGACGGCCGAGATTGAGTTGCTGGCCGAACGCACCGGCTCCGGCGCCGACGTCGGCTTGGGCGGCCTGCTTGGCCTTGGCGACGTCGTTGAAGTCGCCGACGTACTGCGGGGGCAGCACCGTCACCTCGGGCCGGACGTGCTTGGCGCCCTGCTCGAAAGCCTTGGCGGTCTTGACGATCGCGGGCAGTTCCATGCCGCCGACGAAGGCCACCTTGCCGGTGGCCGACACCAGCGCGGCATAGGCCCCGGCCAGGAAACCGCCGTCGGCCTGGACCGGATCGTAATAGGCGAGATTGGCCAGCGGCGCGGCGTCGGCGGGGCCGCCGATCTCCACGAACTTCACCTTCGGAAAGGCGGGGGCGACCTGGCGCAGCACCGAGTCGGTTTGGCCGCCGAAGGCGACGACGAGATCGGAGCCGGTCGCCAGGCGGGTGAGCACCTGCTGATAGTCCGCGGCGGGCACCTGTTCGACTTTGGTCAACGCCACCTTGTCGGCGAGGCCGCGTTCCAGGCGCTGATAGCCCTCGTAGCCCGATTGCATGAACCCGTCGTCGGACAGCGAGCCGGGGAACAGCACGCCGACAGCGAGTTTGCCGTCGGCGGCGCCCGGGGATCCGCCGCAGGCGGTGAGAGTGCCGGCTGCCAGGGCGAGCAGGGTGGCGACGGCGAGCTTCTTCATGGATGTTCCTTCACAGTTAGTGGTATGCCATTAAGGTAGAAGTGCTGGATTACCAGCGGATTTCACGCGTGTATCACGGGGCGACCACCTGTCCGGCGTGCACCACGAGCGTGCGCGGCGCGCGGGTCACCACCGCTTCGGCGGCACTGCGGGCCGCCGGCACCACCAGATCGGCGCGGGCTCCGTCACCCAGGCCGTAGTCGGGCACCCCCAGAGCCGCCGCGCCACCGAATGTCGCCGCGCGCAAGGCGAGTTCGATCTCGTCGTCGCTATAGCAATCCAGCCGCTCGGCCAACCGATGGGCCCGGTGCAGCATGTCGCCGTCACCATAGGGCGACCACAGGTCACGCACACCGTCGTTGCCGGCCGCGAGCGTGGCTCCGGCACGGGCCATCGCCCGCATCGGCGGCAGCGGATCGTTGTGCGCCGCGCAGGTCACCACGCTGATCCCGGCCTCGGCGAGTCCCGCGATCAGCTCGTTTCGCCGGCGCTCCCCGACTTCGCCGAGCGCCTAGCCGTGCCCGATGGTCACCCGGTGCCCCATGCCGGTGGCCAGGGTGCGTTCGATGATCAATTCCAGTTCCCACGCGCCCAGCTCGCCCCGATCGTGCAGGTGCAGATCCAGGGGAACGTCGTGGGTCAGGGCCAGGCCGAACACGGTGTCCAGGTGCCGGACCGGATCCCGGTCCACGCCCGCCGGATCGATGCCGCCGACGACCTGCGCGGCCCCGCTGCGCAGGGCCCGGTCCATCAACTCGACGGTCCCCGGATTGGTCAGCATGCCGAACTGCGGAAAAGTGACCTGCTGCACCGTGATGCGATCGGCCAGGGACTCCGCCGCCGCCCGTACGGCATGGATGCCGTCGAGTCCGATCTCCGGGCTGATATCGGTGTGGGTGCGCACGTGCGCTGTCCCCGCCGCGGCCATCCGCTCGAGCAGCGCGGTGATCCGCGGGACCGACGGGACACCGAACTCGGCGCGCCGGGCCCGGGTGTAGGCGATCTTGTCCTGGATTCGCGGCCCGGCGGTGTTGGGCACCCACGGGCCCGCCCAGAGGGTCTTGTCCAGATGACAGTGCGCGTCGACGAAGCCCGGCAGCACGAGCCGCCCGCCGAGGTCCACCGTCGCCGGATCATCGGCCGCCGTGGATGGGACGCGCGAACTATCGCCACGACATACTGGGGTGCGCAGGTCGTCCAGACCGCCGGCGGCGATGTGGCCGTCGACGATATGCAGGTCGGTCAGCGCCCGCGCACCCCACAGCCGGGCATTACGTAACAGCAGCTCAGCCATCAGCGGGCCAAATCGATCTCGGTGCCCATGCCGCGCGCACGGGCGGCATCGATGAGCAACCGGGCGACCGCCAGATCCTGGAGACCGACGCCGAGGGAGTTGTAGAGGGTGATCTGGGCGGGGCCACTGCGACCGGGTTTCGTGCCGATGAGGACCTCTCCGATCTCGTCCGCGAAATGCCCGGCCTCGATCGCGCCCTCGGCCAGCGGAATCAGCACATCCCCGGATTCGTGGCCCGCGGTCAACCGGCTGTCCACGACGACCCTGGCCCGGCGGATGCCCTCGGTGTCGATCTCGCGATGATCCGGTCGCGGCGGCGCGCCGACCGCGTTGACGTGCAGACCGTCGCGGAACCACGCGCCTTGCACCACAGGGGTTTTCGACGGGGTCAACGTGCACAGCACATCGGCTTCGCGCACGACCTGCTCGGCGGACTCGGCGGTGTGGGCGCCGGTCACCTCGGCGAACGCGCGCGCGGTGGCCGCGCTGCGGCTCCATACGAGCACTCGATCGAACCGGTGGACCGCACGCAGCGCTTCCAGGTGCGTGTGCGCCAACGCCCCCGCCCCGATCAACCCCAGCACCCGGCTGTCGGGGCGGGCCAGCGCGGCGGTGGCGACCGCGGAGGCTGCGGCGGTGCGCAACCGGGTGACCGCGGCGCCGTCGATGAGCGCCTCGCACGCCCCGTCGGCGGTGGCCAGGGTCAGGATCGCCGAACGCTGGGCGGGTAAACCGAGGTCCCGGTTGGCCGGGATATCGGCGAGCAACTTCACCGCCGCCAGCCCGGCGGCCCGGGAGCTCGCGGCCATCGCCAGAAACGTCGCATCCGAACCGGGTAACCGCATCGCCGGCGGCGCGGGCAGCACCGCCTGCCCACGCGCCAGTTCGGTGTGCGCGGCGCGCACCGCGGTGATCACCTCGGGCAGGCTGATCATCGCCAGCACCTCGGATCGGGTCAGGATCAGCGTCATCAGGCCTTGGCCTCTCGCAGGAAGGGACGGGTGAGCGCCGCCGGCGCGCGGGAGGCTCCCACCAGTCCGCTCACCGCCAGCACGGCGAGCAGATACGGCGACATCACCAGCACCGCGGTCGGCAAATGCCAGCCGAACGAGGGCGCCGCGAACTGCAGCGCCTGCGCGATACCGAAGAGCAGACACGCCAGTATGGTCGGCCAGGCTTTCCAGCGGCCGGCGATCACCGCGACCACGGCGAGGTAACCCGCTCCGGCGGTGAGGTTGTCGGTGAAGGCGTGCACGTCGGCCAGCGCCAGGTGCGCACCGGCCAGACCGGCGGTCAGCCCGGCCAGCAGCACCACCGCGTAGCGGATCAGCCTGACCGGCAGACCGGAGCGATCCGCGGTCACCGGATCGGCCCCGATCGCGGTGACCGCGAGCCCCAGACCGGTGCGGTGACCGAACAGCAGCGCCAGCCCGATCGCGACCGCGATACCGAGGTAGCCGAGCAGTGTCTGCCCGAACAAGGCCGGGCCGATTACCGGAATGTCGTGCAGCACAGGGATTTCCAGCCGGTCGAAACCGGGCACCGTGCGGACGCCGGTGAAATACAGCCGCGAACCATAGGTGGTTGCGCCGAGCGCGAGCGCGTTGGCGGCGATACCGGTCACGATCTGATCGGCGCGCAAGGTCACACTGAGCACCGCCTGCAACACCGCGACCAGCAGTCCCGCGATCAGCGCGCAGAGCACCCCGACGCCGGCGCTGCCGCTGGTGTGCGCGCCGATCGCACCCGCGAACGCCCCGGTCAGCATCATCGCCTCCACGCTGAGGTTGAGCACCCCGGCCCGTTCGCTCACCAATTCCCCCGCCGAAGCCAGCACCAGCGGAACAGCGAGGCGCACACCACCATCGAGCAGTTCACCGATCGCACTCATCGCGCACCGCCCTTACGCAGGATGACCGCACCGGCGACGAGAATGATCAGCACGCTCTGCACGACCTGCACACTCGACGCCGGAACCCCCGCCGCCAGCTGCACATTGATCCCACCCGAAGCGAGCAGCCCGAACACCAGCGAGATCCCCGCGACCGCGCTCAGCGATCCCCGCGCGAGCAGACCCACGACCAGCCCGGCGAATCCGTAACCGGAGGTGAAGTGCTCGGCCAGCACGAACGGCACCGTCGCGACCAGACCCGCGCCCGCGACCCCGGCCAGCCCGCCCGCCACCGACAGCGCGCCGAAACGCAGCCACGACACCGGCAAGCCCAGGCGCGCGGCCGCCGGTGCGGACAATCCGACCGCGCTCAGCCGAGTGCCGGTCGCGGTGCGGCGCAACACAATCGACACGACGACCGCGGCCACTCCCGCCAGCGCGACCGCGATGGTCGCGGGCGAATCGGTCATCCCCAGCAGCGGCAGCCGAGCGCCTTCGGCCAAGGGCTCGGACTGCGGCAACGTATCGGCCGAGGTCACCGGCTGGCGCAACAATCCCTGCTCGTGCACCACCAGCGTCACCGCACCCAACCCGACGAAGTTGAGCAGCAGCGTGGTGATCACCTCACTGGTGCCCCGCCACACCGCCAGCCACGCCGCGATCCCGGCCCACGCCGCCCCCGCCGCGAACCCCGCGACCAGCACCAGCGGCACCCCCACCAACGCCGGAATACCTTGCGGCACAGTAACACCCACGGCGGTGGCCGCGATCCCGCCCAACGCCAGCTGCCCCTCCGCGCCCACGTTCACCAGTCCGGCCCGATAGGCGATCGTGAACCCGGTGCCGATCAACGCCAGCACCGCGGCCGCGTTCAACGCGCTCCCGAATCCGTACGGTGAGCCGAACATGCCCGCCCACAACGCGTTCGCGGCCGTGGCCGGGTCGGCACCGCCCACCACCACCAGCGCCAGGCCGACCAGCAGGGCGACCAGAACCGCGCCGCCGTAGACGGCGATATCGCGGCGGGTCGCACTCGATCGCAGCAACATGTGCAGCCGGGGAGTCGATGCGGCGGGGCCGGGAGTCGGCGCGGCGGGGCGCGCGGTGAGCGGGTTCATGAGGCGGTTCCGAGCATGAGATGAGCAATCTGTTCCGAGGCCGAGGGGTCGGCCGGGTCGACGGGACCGTGCAGACGGCCCCGGTAGGCGACCAGGACGCGGTCGCACACGGTGAGCAGTTCGGGCACTTCGTGGGAGACGATCAGCACCGCCACACCGGATTCGGCGGCCGCGCGCAGCCGGGCCAGGACGCTGTCCACCGCGCCGAGGTCCAGGCCGCGAGTGGGGTGGGCGGCGACCAGGAAACGCAGGGAGTTCAGGGCGAGTTCGCGGGCCACCACGACCTTTTGCTGGTTGCCGCCCGAGAGGGTGCCGACCGGGGCGCCCGGACCGGAGGCGATGATGTCGTGGCCTGCGATCACCTGCGCGGCCGCCGCATGCAGCGCCTTGCGATCCAAGAGTCCGCGGCGACGGAAGTCCGACAGCCGCCCCAGAAAGAGGTTGTCGGCGATGCTCATCGCCGGTATGCAGCCCTCGTGATGGCGATCTTCGGGGATCACACCGAGCCCCGCTGCGGTGCGGGCCGCCGGAGTGGCATGGGTCAAATCGGTGCCGTCCAGTTCGAAGGTGCCCGCGTCGGGCCGTCGAGCACCGCTGAGCACCGCGACGAGTTCGCTCTGACCGTTGCCTTCCACACCCGCGATGCCGGTGATCGTGCCGGGCCGCAGAACCAGATCGAGACCGTCCAGCGCGGCACCTCCTTGCGGGCGGATCAAGCGCAATCCGGTGACATGAACCACGTTGTCGGCCAGGTCGACTCGGGGTGCCGGAGCGATGCCGGGGCCGTCCGTCGGTGTCACCGCAGGGCTGCCGTGGTCGACTCCGGCAGGCCGTTCCCCGCTCGGCGGGGCTACGGCGCTGTCGTGATCCGGCCCGCCCGAGTGCCCGTCGCTCGACACCACCGCAGGGCTGCTGTGGTCGATTTCGGGAGGATGCGCCCCGTCCGCAGGCGGACTCGTCGCGCCGACGCCCAGGATCAGGGCCGGGTTCAAGCTCGCGGCGGGTCGCCCGATCATCAGCTCTACCAACGCGTCCCGCGTGAATTCGGCCAACGGCCCCGCACCGGAGACACGTCCGCCACGCAGGACCGTCGCGCGGTCGCCCACCTTCTCGATCTCACCGAGCTTGTGTGTCACCAGGACCACGGCGCGACCGGATTCGGCGATGCGGCGGCATGTGGTGAGCAGCGCGGCGATTTCGGCGGGGCCCAGGACCGCGGTCGGTTCGTCGAGCAGCACCAGACGTGGATCTCGCAGCAGGCATTTCACGATCTCGACCTGCTGGCGGTCACCGACCGAGAGCCGCCCCGCCCGGGCGTTCAGGTCGACCCGCAGGCCGAACCGTGCACCCAGCGCCTCGACCCGGGCGGCCAGCGCGCGCCGCGGCACCCGCATCCAGGAGCCTTCGCCCAGGGCCAGGTTCTCGGCCACGGTCAAGTCCGGGACCAGACTGAAATGCTGGTGCACCATGGCGATTCCGTGGCGCAGCGCGTCGGCGGGTCGTTGCGGTCGGTAGGGCTGACCGAACAGTCGCATCCGGCCCGCGTCGAGGGTGGCCCCGCCGAAGACCACGTTGCACAGGGTCGATTTGCCGGCCCCGTTTTCCCCGAGGACGCAGTGCACCTCGCCGGCCCGCACCGTGACGTCCACGTCGGCCAGCGCGCGCACCGCGCCGTAGGTCTTGCCGACGCCCGTCAACTCCAGTATCGCGGTCACGGTCACCTCCAGTTATTGGTATACCGTTAACTTTGCGGGTGTGTGTGGCGTGCGGATTCCCGCCGTGTTTCGGCTGTGAAAACCCGTGCGAGCGAGCACTACTGTGGGGTCTCGTGACTGCCCCCTCGCTGCGCGACCACGCGTATCAGGTGCTCAAGCGCCGCATCGTCGAAGTCGAACTGCGACCCGGCGCCCGGTTGGTCGAGCGCGATCTCGCCGCCGAACTCGCGGTATCGCGGATTCCGTTGCGTGAGGCGCTGCGGATGCTGGCCGCCGAGGGGTTGGTGCTGCTGGTGCCGCACAAGGGCGCGCTGGTGGCGAGCTTCTCCCCCGCCGACGTGCGCGACTTGTTCGACATCCGAGAGGTTTTGGAGTCGCTGGCCGCCCGGCTGGCCGCCGAGCGCGCCACCCCGGCGACCCTGACCCCGCTGGCCAAGCGCCTCGCCGACGCCCGCGCCGCCACCGCCGCGGGCGAGGTCCCGCGCATCGCGGCCGCCAACGCCGCCTTCCACGCCGAGATCATCGAATTGGCCGCGAACCCGTTGCTGAGCAACCTGATGGGTCCCCTCGCCGCGCGTACCGAATGGCTGTTCCGGCTCACCGCGACCCGCGATCCCGCCGAGCAGTGCTCCGAACACCAGGAGCTCTACGACCTCATCGCCGCCGGACGCGCCGACGCCGCCGCCGCGTGCGCGTTCACCCACATCGCGGCCGGGCGCGAGCTGAGCATGACACTGGCCGAACAGTGGTCGGATCCGGGCTTCGACCCCGAACTCATCGCCAAGGGCCGCAGGCGGCGGTCGAAGAAGTGATCATGTCCCGCGCCCCGGCGGGAACTCGCGGAACCGATTGGGCCGTAACGGCTTCGGCATGCCGGATAATCCTCGGCACCGGCCGGTGGCACGCAGGGGGTGCCGCCGGCCGGTTCTTGTTGCCCGAATCACCCGGACGTGAGCAAACTCGCGGATACAATCAGACAAATCGGACACCTGGGTTCGGAGCATCCGGCCCGGTCCCGCTAACCTGGTGAGGTGAACGTTGAGGTGACCCCCCTGCCCGGCATCGGTGTACGCAAGGAGTTCTCGCTGGGGCGAGGCCGCCGCAGGATAGGGATCATCGATCACAAAGACGGATCGATAGACCTCATACTCTCCAAATCCGACAATCCCGATGTCACCGAACAGATCCCGCTGTCCGCGCACGAGGCCGCGGTGCTGGCGAACCTGCTCGGCGCGCCCCAACTGGTGGCGCAGTTGCGTGAGGAACACCGCGAGTTCGACGGAGTAACAACCCGGCAACTGCAGATCCGCAAGGGCTCGCCCTTCGACGGGCGCGCGCTGCGCGACACCGAGATGCGCACCCGCACCAAGACATCCATCGTCGCGGTGATGCGCGCGGGCAACCCGATCCCCTCGCCGGGCCCGGAATTCCTGTTCACCGCCGGCGATCTGCTGATCGTGGTCGGCACGACCCAGGGTCTGGACGCCGCGGCGACCATCCTGACCGACGGCTGATCGATGGTCGCACATCACACCGCCCTCGCTCTGATCCAGCTGGGCGCGGTGATTTTCGGCCTGGGACTGCTCGGCCGAGTCGCCGCCCGCATCGGCATGTCGCCGATTCCGCTCTATCTGATCGGCGGCCTGATCTTCGGCACCGGCGGCCTGATCGAACTCCAGCACGTCGACGAATTCATCCATCTGGCCAGCGAAATCGGCGTGGTGCTGCTTCTGTTGCTGCTCGGTCTGGAATACAGCGCCAGCGAACTGGTCACCGGACTGCGCCGCTCGTGGGCGGCCGGTGTGGTCGACGTGGTGCTCAACGCCACCCCCGGCGTCATCGTCGCGCTGGTGCTGGGCTGGGGGCTGACCGGTGCGATCGCCATGGCCGGGGTCACCTATATCTCGTCCTCCGGGATCATCGCGAAAGTTCTCAACGATCTGGGCCGCCTCGGTAACCGGGAAACCCCGACCGTGCTGTCGATCCTGGTCTTCGAAGATCTGGTGATGGCCGGATATCTGCCGGTGCTGACCGCGGTACTGGCCGGAGCCGGATTCCTGGCGGGCATGAAAACCCTCGGTATCGCCCTGCTCGCGGTGACCGTGGTCCTGGTGATCGCGTTGCGCTACGGCCGCTACGTGTCGATGATCGTCGACAGCGAGGACCGGGAAATCTTCCTGCTCAAGCTGCTCGGCTCGGCGCTGCTGGTGGCCGGGGTGGCCTCGGCGGTGCAGGTCTCCGCGGCGGTCGGGGCGTTCCTGCTCGGTATCGCGATCTCGGATTCGACCGCGCACGCGGCCACGAAAATCCTGGAACCACTACGCGATCTGTTCGCGGCGCTGTTCTTCGTGCTGTTCGGATTGAGCACCGACCCGGCCAGTATTCCGCCGGTACTGGGGTGGGCGCTGCTGCTGGCGGTGGTCACCATCGTGACCAAGATCGGCACCGGATGGTGGGCCGCCAAACGGGCCGGCGCCTCACGCTACGGGCGGGCGCGCGCGGGCACGGCCCTGGTCGCGCACGGGGAGTTCTCGATCGTCATCGCCGGTCTGGCCGTCGCGGCGGGGGCGGTACCCGCCGAATTCGCGGCGATGGCGACGACCTACGTGCTGCTGATGGCGATCGCCGGGCCGGTCGCGGCCCGCGTCGTGGAGCCGTTGCTGGTGTGGTGGGATCGCCGCCGCGTGCCCGCCGAGTAGCCCTCAGCGCTGTTTTCGCCACGCCGGAACCGACAGGTATGTCGCCGCCCGCAGGGCCCACTCCACCGGGCCGTACGGGTGGCGGCGTAACCACCAGCCGCTCACTGCGAGTTGCGCGGCGAAGGTGAGCAGCGCCAGCCCGACGACCGCCGCAGGCGGCACCTTGTCGGCGAGAGCGAATCCGTAACCGGTGTAGAGCACCATCACCACCACCGACTGCGCGATGTAGTTCGAGGCCGCCATCCGCCCCGCCGGCGCGAGCCAGGCCGCGAACCGCGCGGTGCGCGCCGCCCTGGCCGCCACCAGCACCGCCGCGATATAGGCGAAGGTCATCAACGGCGCCACCAGCATTTGCAGACCACCCCACCAGTTCGGCGGGTCGAACCAGTGCATCGTCGCGGCGAAGGTGACCGCCGAGATCGGCAACCCGAGCCCGAATCCGGCGACCAGCACGCGCGGAGTCCAGCGCCGCACCGTCTGCGGGTCGTCGAACAGTCCGCGTTTTCCGGCCGCCAGCCCGAGCAGGAACATCGCCAGGCTCGGCACGCCCTGACTGAGCCAGATCACCAGCAGGAACCACGGGAACAACGCCGTCTGCACCTCGAGGGTGGCGGCGGGACTGCCCACGTAGTCGGCGTGCCAGCCCGGCAAGTCGAAAAACAACGCCAGCGCCTCGTACATGCTGCCGTCGCCGCTGCCCGGCAGGAACATCAGCATCGTCCACACCGTGTACAGCACGACCCCGGTGATCACCGCGGTGCGCGGGCGCAGCTTGCGCAGCGTGATCAGGATCAGGCACAACAACGCGTACAGCGTGAGAATGTCGCCGATCCACAGCAAGTACACGTGCACCAGCCCGATCGCCATCAGCGCCGCGCACCGGCGCAGCAGCCGCGCCTTCTCCGACACTCCCGCCCGCTGCGCCGCCGCGATCTGCAAGGTGAACGAATACCCGAACAGGAACGCGAACAGCAGATAGAACCGGCCCTCGAACAACGCCTCGGTCACCGCGTGCACGAAATGATCGGCGGGCCCCTCGTACTGGAATCGCAGATGTTCGCGGGTGCCGTTCATGCTGAACAACGTGGTCGCCACGACCACGTTGGTGATGAGAATGCCGAACAGCGCGAATCCGCGCAGGATATCGATCTCGGCGATCCGCCGCCCGGAACTGGTTGCGGGGGCGGGGGATTCGACGGTGCCGGACATACTCAGACGGTAGTGGCCGCCACGCGGGCCCCGCGTCCTCCCGGGGAGTGACATCCCGCCCGCTTCGTCCCGGGGGTGATCATCCCCGGGACGCGACCTGCGGGGTATTGACGGCGCTCAGCCCAGGTCGGCGACCTCGAGGTAGATCTGACGCTCCACCGCCAGCTCGGCCAGGAACCCGGGCTGCTCCGCGCTCGACCCGAACGCCGCCACCGCGATCTCCCCGGCCCGCAACCGCTGACCGGTGAACTGCCGCTGCCCCAAGATGATCGGCTGCGCGGTCTCGAATCCGAGCTCGTGCGCGTCATCGGTGGTGGCCGGGTCACCGAGCAGATCGGTCACCGAACCCGGAACCAGGCGCGCCGCCACGATCTGATCGAAACTGGGCCGCCGGCAGATCCGGTGCGCCACATACAGTCGATCCGGGCGTCCGAAACACAGATGGGTGAGCCGCTCGTGCCCGCGCCGCGCGATCGGGGCGAACTCGTCGAAGTGCACCACCTGCCTGATGTCGGCCACCACCTCGCCTACGAGCACCTGCCCGCCGCGGTGCACGTGCCCCCGGAACAGGCTGCCGCGCAATTCTTTTCGTGGCTGGGCGCGGCGTGGATCGAGCTCGGTCAGGGCGAACTCGTCGGGCACGAAGGTGTGCGGTCCGGCGAATCCGGTCCGCTGGTCGGCTTCGAGCGCGCGGGTGCCGCGCTCGTCCAGTTCGACGGCGAGCATGACCTGGAAATTGTGCGGCGCGGTGAATTTCGGCAGATTCGACAGATAGCAGTCGGCTCCGGTACCGAACACCAGCATGGCGTGGGTGCCGATCGTGCTCGCCGGGCCGCACGTCCGCTCGGGTGCCTGGGTGTGAATCCCGTTCATGCGGAGGCTCCTTCCTGTCCAGCCCCTACCCACGCACCGTGTCATGAAACCGGGTCGAAACCACGAGTGCCCGGCTACTCGAATCGGACATCGGGGGGTACTCGGCAGAACCCTTAAGGATCCATCGATACTGCTCAGCGGGCAACCCCCGGCGGGAGGGTGTTGCCGGTAGGTCTAGTTGTAGGAGGCGGCCACCGCGTCCAGCAGACGCTCGAGGGTGTCATAGGTCGGGGTGTCGACGACATCGATCAGCTCGGTCCGCACCGGCACACGATGCTCGGCGGCGACCTTCGAGAACTGAGTCGCGTCGCCGGTGCGGAAACCGTGCTCGGCGGCCAGGCGCTGCAATTCGGGGTCACTGGACAGCAGGCGTCCGACGCGATCACCGTTGCCGCCCAACGGCACCAGCGTGTGCCGGGACAGCACCGTCGGGGAGGGATAGGTCAACACCATCTCGGGATTGGTCTTGCCCTGGACGGCGGCCTCGACGAACTGAGCCTCATAGATCAGCACCAGCGGCGAGGGACCCATGCCCGCCGACAGGTACTCCTGGAACGGGCCCTGGGTGGAGTTCTCGGTATAACCCTGCCCGGCGAACAGTCGCTGCAACGTCGGCAGCACCGCCTGTTCGGCGGGTTCGCCCTGCACGACCGCGCGATCGTTGGCCACGAAACTCGCGATCGCGGCATACATCGCCGCGGAGTTCGAGGTACGCGGGTCGGTGGTGGAGACCAGGATGTTCTTGCGCACCGGGTAGACGGTGTTGCCGGGCAGATGCGCCCACTCGGTGTTGCTGCGCACCAACTCCAGATAGCGCGCCACATCGAAGGTCGGGACGGGACCGGGCTGTAGTACGCGCACGGCGGTCAGCAGGTCCGCGATCGGCCGGAAGGTGGCGATCGCCATCGGCGAGGAGAACGGCGTGTACTTGGTGTTGATGTTGCGGGCGCGCTGAATTCGTTCCGCCGCCGGGCTGCTCGACGGGAACGCGAAATCGTAGGCGCCGAGATCCACCGAGGTCGCGATCTGACGTGAACCGGCGGGCTCGGCGTTCACCCGCAACCCGTGCCGGGCCAGCGCCTCGACCACCCGGGAGTCTTCGAAGAAGGCCATCTTCTCCGAACCGACCACCCCGCGCACCACCGTCAGCGCCGGTAGAACCGGCCCGGCCGACGGCGCGGGTTCGGACTGACGCCCCGTCAGCGCCACCACCACGACGGCGACCACGACGACCGCCCCCGCCACACCCACCGTGCGCCGGTCGAGCGCGAATCCCGCGCGCGCGACCCGCCGGCGGTCGGCCCGCGACAACGCCGCGTTCGACTGCTCCACCGCGGCGGCCGCTTCTTCGATGACACTGCCCTGCGCCGGAGGCGCCAACTCGCGGTGCACGATCCGCTCCACCAGGATCGGCACGAACTCGCGCACCGGATGCCCCTCGAACCGCGTCCGCACCGCACCCACCACCGCGTGGATCTCCTCCACCGAATGGGATTCGGCATAGGTCTCCAGCAGCCTGTCGGTCAACCGGCGCATGGCCTGTTCTTCACGGACAGTCTCGACAGCCACCGTTTCTCCTCGCGCGCACAACCCGCCACATGATCGAACCGCGCCGAACCCTACCGTCAATCCAGCGTCTCGCCAGCCACCGCGAAGCCGGGCCAGGCTCGTAATCCCCTGCGCCAGAACCCCTCTCGAATCGCAGTCGGTGCCGCTGCCGCGCAGGTCAGCGCCACCGAACCGGCCCGGCGTCCGCCCGACGCGGCCCCACGGGTGCGCACCGATGCGCCCGCAGAATTCAATACCCCCTCCCGCACCCTCCACCTGCCGTTGTCCCGGCGTTCACCGCTCGCGCCGGGCGGGGGTGATCGGCCGCGCATGTGCGCGCTGTTGCAGCGGAGATAAGCCGTGCCCGCCTTGCCCGGCGAATCAGTGCACCTGTCTGCTCGGCGGAGTGGTGGCGCGATGGCGGAACAGCACCCGCCGCGCGGCGATCCTGGGTGTGCCAAACCCTGGATCCGAGGTCATACCGAGAAACCGCGCACACCGCTGACGATAGAGAGGCCGATTCGTCACGAAGGGACCGCCGCTATGCGCGTTCGTATCCGTCACCTCCTCCTCGGTGTGACCGCCACCTTGACTGTGGCGTGCACCGCCACCTCCCCCGCCCAATCGCCGCCCGCCCCACTCGACCACTACGTGATCCCAGGTGATCGCGCGTTCCCCACCGGTCTGGCCTACCACGCCGCGACCGGCCACTATTTCGTCGGCAGCGCGGCCGGTGGCGCGATCTACCGCGGACATGTCGATCGACCGGAGGTGGAACTGTGGTCGCCGGACGGGGCGGACGGGCGTGAGCTGACCTCCGGGATGACGTTCGATCGGGCGGGCAGGCTGTTCGTCAACGGCGCCGGCAGCAACACCGTTCGCATCTACGATCCCGCCAGCGCCGAACTGCTCGCCGAACTGCACGGTCTCGAAGGCGGTTTCGTCAACGAGGTTTCCATCGCCGACGATGGTTCGGCGTATGTCACCGATTCCTTCCTTCCCGTCATCTACCGGATCACTGAGACCGACGGCCGCTGGCGGTTGGAGCCCTGGCTGAATGTGGCGGACACGCCCATCGAGTGGGTGCACGGCCAGCACAATCTGAACGGGATCCTCGCCGTCGGAGGACAGTTGCTGGCTGTGCAGAGCAACACCGGTCAGCTCTGGCGCATCGATCGCTCTACCCGTGCGGTGACCCAGGTGGAAACCGAGCCGCTGCCCAGCGCGGACGCACTGATCTCCGAGGACGGGCGGCGCGTCTTCGTGACACAGGGCAATCTCTATGCCGCCAGCGATCAGGAACCCCGGGTCGCCGTCCTGGCGATGAACGAGGACCTCACCAGCGCTCGAGTTGTGGAAACTCTCATCCCGCCGGGCGGATTCCGCCATCCCAGTCAGGCCGCGCTGACCGGGCAGGGACGCCTCCTCGTCGTCAACAGTCAATACAACCGGTTCGTATCCGGTCAGGCGCCGGAGCTGCCGTTCACGATTTCCAGTCTTCCGGTCGCCGATTGACACCTCCGCGGCCGGAAGACGGTGCGCCGCTGCAGCGGTCGGGCCGGGATGTGAACCGTGATCCGGTCGCCCGCATACGCTGGAAGCGTGGACCGCAGAGATCAGCTCCGTGACTTCCTCAAAACCCGCCGGGCCAGGCTGACACCGGCCGATGTCGGCCTGCCGGATGCGGGGCAGCGCCGAACACCCGGCCTGCGGCGCGAGGAAGTCGCGGTGCTCGCCGGCGTCGGGGTGTCCTGGTACACCTGGCTGGAGCAGGGCCGCGACATCAAAGTCTCCGCACAGGTTTTGGACGCCATCGGCGACGCACTGCGCCTGGACGCCCACGAGCACACATATCTGTATCGTCTCGCCGGACTCAACCCGCCGTCGGCCACCAACGGCTCCGTCGGTCCGCTCAACCCCGGACTGCACCGCCTGCTGGCGGGCTGGTTACCCCTCCCGGCCTACATTTTGGACCAACACTGGAGTCTGGCGGCGGTGAACAGTATGGCGCGCACGGTTTTCGGGCTCAGCGACCGAGACCACAACTGCCTGGTGGCGTTCTTCGCCAGCAGCCGTTACCGCGCCGCGTTCACCCGCTGGGATGCCGCGGCGCCGGACATCGTGGCGCGGTTCCGCGCGGACGCGGCCAAACATCCGGGTGATCCGGAGTTCCAGCGGCTGGTGACCCAACTCAGCGCGGTCAGTCCAGAATTCGCCGAGCTGTGGGCCGCGCACGATGTCACGGAGACGGCGCAGGGCCGCAAATTCATCACCCATCCGCACGCCGGCGAGCTGGTCTTCGAATACACCCGGCTGCCCCTGCCGGACCATCCCGGGTACGACATCGTCCTGCACAACCCCGCGCCCGATACCGACACCATGGCGCGGCTGGAGTCGCTGACAGTCGAACAACTCCGCACCGGCTGAAAGGGACCGGTGCGTGGTGGTGACAGACCCATGATCAGCCGGCTCTGTTTCCTCGTCCGCGCCGCCCGCAGGCTGTGTCTCATGACTCGATTCACCGACAAGATCGCACTGGTTACCGGCGGAACCAGCGGTATGGGCCTGGCCACCGCCCGCCAATTGCTCGACGAAGGCGCGCACGTCGTCATCACCGGGCGCGACCGCGACCGGCTGGACGCCGCGGTCGCGCAACTGGGGGAAGACGCGCTCGGCGTCGTCGCCGACGTCGCCGATCTGTCCGCGCTGGACACCCTGATCCAGACCATCCGCGAGCGGTACGGTCGGCTCGATATCGTCTTCGCCAACGCCGGGGTCGGGATGTTCAAACCGAGCACCGAGATCACCGAGGACGATTTCGATCACGCGGTGGCGGTCAATTTCAAAGGCGTGTTCTTCACGATCCAGAAAGCGTTGCCGCTCATGGCTGCCGGCGGCGCTGTCGTCATCAACGCCTCCTGGACCCTGCATCGGGGCGTCGACATCCTCACCGTGTACTCGGCCACCAAGGCCGCCGTGCACAACCTGGCCCGAACCCTGGCCGCCGATCTCGCCGCGCGCGGCATCCGGGTCAACTCGGTCAGTCCCGGCTACATCGACACACCCATGTACCCGGAGGCCGCACTCACCGAGCAGGTGGCCGCCGCGTCCCGGAACCGCGTCCCCGCACGCCGGTTCGGCCGCGCGGAGGAGGTGGCTGCCGCGGTAGCTTTCCTAGCATCCGACGCGGCCGGGTACATCAACGGACAGGATCTGATCGTCGACGGCGGCCTGGTCAGTTCCATTCCCGCATAAGGATTTCAGGCCTTCGTAGGGGCTGACGGCGCCGTCGGCCCCTACTTCGGCGCGGACCATGGTCAGGGCGTAGCACCCTCGCCGGAATCAGCTATCCACACGCCGAATCAGTCGTGCTTCATCGCCCGCCGGCCCAGATACGGCGTCACCGCCCGAGTGTGGCTCGCAGCCAGACTCGCGCGAGCTCGGCGTCCTCGGCGGTGAGCGCATGACCCACGGGCAGCACATGATGGGTTACCCGCGCTCCCGCACGATTTAGCTGTTGGGCCAACCGCAGACCGTCCCCGGCTGCTCTCCGGTGGTCTTTCGCGCCGTCGATGATCTGGACTGGCGTCCGGTCCAGGCGACAGCGCGGAGCCCCGGTGAACGGGGACAACGGCCGCAACAGGATCGCTCCCGCCAGCAGACCGGGCCGGGTCAGCAGCAGGGCGGCGGCCATGATCGCACCGTTGGAGAATCCCATCGCGACCGGTGGCTCGGTGAGCCGGTAGCCGGCGCAGGATGTTTCGATGTAGTCCGCCAGCACCGGTACCCGGGCTGCGATATCCGCCTCGTCGACCCGGCGATCCGGAAACCGATGGAAGAAGCTGTAACCGTCTTCCATGGGCACGGTGCCGCGGATACCGAGGGCCGGCGACCCGGGCGCCACGTCACCGGCCATCGGCATCAACTCCGTTTCGGTGCCGTGCGAACCGTGCAGCAGCACCAGCGGCGTTCCGGTGCCGGCGCGGAAACAGTGTGCGTGTGCCGGGTTCACCGCAGCGCCGCGTAGACGCCGAGGGCGGCGAGCGCGGCCAGATACAGCAGGACCAGGCGGGTGTCGCGGAGCCAGCATTTGCTGCGGCGCAGGCCCTGGCGCCAGGCCCGCCAGTAGGCGGTGAAGGCGAGCAGCGCGAACCCGGTCAGCGCCCAGGGGCCGATCAGCCAGGTCAGCAGTGCGACGGTCGCGAAGATGCACAGGTTGAGCGGGTCGGGCGGCGGCTGGCGAGCGGCCTGCTCGTAATAGACCCCCCGCTGCTCGGTCATTGCACTCCCTGCCACATTGCATACGCCGCACACTCGGTGATCAACGGACCTCCACCGGAAGCAGAGCGCGACCGGCCGGGGCGGCCGCCGACAGGCGTTGCCGCGACAGGGCGGGCCAGGCCTGCACCGCGCAGAACGGCGCGCACTGGTCGGCGTCGGCCCGCGTGCCGACATGCACACAGCATTGGGTCAGACGTTCCTCGATCATCGTCGACATATCCATGAACGGTTTGACCGTGATTCGGACGACGCGTTCCCCGAGCAGCGTCCGCAGCCGTTTACGCCGGCCCGGCAGCGCCGAAGAGGCCAGAGTCAGCAAGGTAGACATGCCCAGATCGCAGTTCTCGCAAATGTTCTGCCACACCCGGCCGATCTCCGGATGCGACAGCGAGGACTGCTCCGACAGCAGACCCAGCAGCGATTCCCGCACCGCCGTGCGCAATTCGGCGGGGATGGCGGAGTCGGCGATCCGATTCGACACCAAGCCCAACTGGTCCTTCAACCGCTCGTGCCCGATCAGCGACACCAGCGAACGCCACTGCCCGGCGTCGTCACGCAACAGATAACCCACCGAGCAGCAGTGCGGATGCGAACACGGCAGCGCGGTGAGGTCACGCCAGGTGACCAGTCCACCGGTTTGCGGGCCGAGGCGGCGCAGCACACCGGTATGGGTCAGCCGGTCCATCGGATCGATGTGACCCGAACGCCCGGAACCGAATTGCGGCTGAATGGACACCCCGCCGACGAAGGGGGTGGCCAGGGCGACGCGCACCACGTCCCCGATCTCGCTGTCGTTGACGCCGAGCGCGACGGTCATCACCAGCGTGGTGAAAATGCCGTGCGTAGACAGCCGCCGCAGCGCCTCGGCCTTGCGGGCGCGCAGATCGCCGCCGCGATGATGCCGGGACGCGGCCGCGGAACTGCCGTCGTATTGCAGATACACCTCGACCCGCTCACGATGGCGAGCCAGCAATTCCACCAGGGCGTCGTCGCGGGCGATGCGCACACCGTTGGTATTGAGCAGGATCCGGGTGACCGGTCGCGTGGTCAACTCGTCGAGCAGCCGCGCCAACTCCGGATGCAGCGTCGGCTCGCCGCCACTGAGCATCAGCACATCGAGCTTGCCGTTTTCCCGGGCCAGCCGCTGATCGACATTGGCGAGCACGTCCTCGACCGCGACGACGCCGCGCAGATCCGGCGACGAATCGGCGAAACAGGTGGGGCAGCGCAGGTTACAGCTGTCGATGATGTCCTCGAGCAGAATGCAGGTGTGCTGGGTCTGCATTTCCGGCAGTCCACGCAAATACGCCGACGGCACCGGATCGAAATTTCCCGGCGTATCGGGCAGATGCGCCTTGGTCGGCGCGGTCCACTGCTCCAGATACTCGAGGAGATCCGGGTCCTCGTCATAGAGGGTGCGCACCATCCCGTGCCGGGCGCACCCGCGTTCCAGGAACACCTTCCCGCCGCGATCGGCCAGCCACCCCGACAGCCGCGGCACCTGCGGCAACGGCGTCTCCGGCGCTTCCTCGTGGCAGCGCGGGCAGAAAGCGTTCACATAGCGCAGAATTCGGTCCCCGCGCAGCGGCATCCCGGTACTCATGCGGTGTAGATCGTCGGATTGACGCCGGTGCAGAACCCGACCGTGCACACCGTCATCAGCGCCCACCCGATCATCAGTCCCAGCCCGAGCCCCTTCGACCACGGCTTGCGCAGCAGGATCAGCGCGGTGCCGCCACCGAAGGCCAGCAGCACGCCCCCGACCGCGCCGAGCGCGATCGGCACGGTGTTGGTGCTGTGTTCGAGCGCGGTGATGAACAGGAAGAACGCGGCCACCGAGTTGACCAGCAGATACCCGAACGCACCCGTCAACGCCATCAGCACCTGCACGAGCCCGTCGTTCGACTTCGGCGGCGGCCCCTGCCACCCCGGCGGCGGATAGGGCTGCCAGTCGCCCGGCGGCTGGGGGCCCGGCGGCTGGGGGCCCGGCGGATACTGCGTCGGCTCCCAGCCACCGGGCGGCTCAGGTGTGCTCATCGTGCGGCCTTTCGTCAGGGAAAGTCATCAATACGTCTGCAGGACGGCGACACAGAGCCCCGCCGTGAACAACACCACCAACGCCCACCCGATCATCAACCCGAGACCGAGTCCGCGCGCCCAGGTCCTGGGGATCGAGACCAACGCGAGGCCACCGCCGAAGGCGACCACCACACTGAGTACCGCGAAGGCGCCCAGGCTCCACACCTCGCCGACCAGGAAGATCACCGCCGCCACGCTCGCACCGACGAACGCCACCGCGCCGACGACCATCATCCCGACCAGCAGCGGAACATCCAGCGCAGGCGCGGCCGGTTGTCGGTGCGGTAGCTGGCGATGCGTCTGCTGCCCTTGTGGTGACGACTGTTGCTGGGGCGACTGGAGCGACGGCTGCCTATGCGGCTTGTGCTGCTGCAGCGGTGACTGTTGTGGCGGTGACTGCTGTTGCTGCGAAGCCTCTCGCGGTGGCAACTGTTGCTGGGACTGTTGTTGCTGCGGCGGTTGTTCCGGTCGCCGGCTATGCGGAGCCTGTTCCGGCGGTTGCTGTTCCGGCGGTGGTGTGCTCATGCTGGGACCTTGCGTCCGAGCAGCCCGTCGTAGTGCCCGCGCCGGTATCCGAGGCCGAGCCGCACCGCGACCAGCACGAGACCCGGGAGCAGAAACCATTGCGGGCGTGTCAGATCCAGCCACACAGTCTCGTTCGCGCGGGTGAACTCCACCGCGAATCGGAAGATCGCGTACGCGCATACATAGAGCGTGAACAATTCTCCAGGGGCGCTGACCCGGTTCCGCGCCCACAGCAGCGCCGCGAACGCGGCCAGCTGGAACGCGATCTCGTACAGGAAACTCGGATGCATCGCCGCTCCGCTGGCGCACCCCGGGCAACTAGGCACGGTGCCGGGTGCGTGCACGCCCCACGGCAGCTCTGTCGGCCGGCCGGGCGCTTCGGTCAGGTGACATCCGATGCGCCCCACCGCCATACCGAGCGCCACCGCCGGAGCGAACAGATCCCCGGTGCGTTCCTTGTATCCGATGATCTTCTTCGCGATCAGCACCCCGAGGTAGGCCCCGAGCAGGCCGCCGAGCACACTGCGCGCCCCGAACATCCAACTCTCGTAGGGGTCGAGCGTTTGCGCCAGACTCGACAACCGCATCCCGAGCGCCCCACCCACCAGCGCCCCGGTGACCGCGACCAAGGATTCCTCGCGAAGCGCGTTACGACGACGGCACTCCAGCACGAACACCACCGACGCCGCGACCACTCCGAGCGCCACGAACAACCCGTGCGTCGGAATCCCGAAGATCAGGTGCGGCACCATCCGGCGAGCCTATCGGCCGCACGCCGAGCACGGGATGAGTGAAACTACCTTCCACACGCCGGGCGAATACCGCGATCCTTTCGCGCCGCGCCTTCGCATCCAGCTCGTCGGTCGTCGCCACCACACCGCAGCGCCGGGCCACGTAGTTCAGCGCCATCAGATGGTCCTCCCGGCTGAAATCGGCGGTCGCGTCCAAAGCGGCGGCTCGGCGAATGCTGAGAAATCGCCGCCGCCAACATCCTGAACTCGGCGATATCCGGTACTCGGCGGATGTCCCGGCACTCGGCGACATCCCGGCACTCGGCGATGTCCCGATTCAGGCGATGTCCCGGCACTCGATAATGTTCCGGCTCAGGTGATATCCCCGCACTCGATGATGTCCGGCTCAGCCGATATCCCGGCTCAGGTGATCAGGGAGCGCAAGTTGGGCAGAGCGCCGATGCGCTGGCTGACCGGACGGTCGGGTGCGGCGGTTTGCGGTGAGCCGGTCGCGCGCAGGCGGGCGCGCATTTCAGTGGGCGTCAACCTGCCACCGGCCGCGGCCCGGATGCCCTGATAGCAGGCGATCGCGCCGACGACGATGGGCGAGGCGCTGGAGGTACCGCTGAAAGTGTCGGTGTACCAATAGGTTTCATCATCGCCGCCCTGCAGATCACCGTAGCCGGTGGTGGTGACTTCCAGGCCCCAGCCCTGGGTGTCGACGCGGCTGCCGAAGTTGGAGAACGCGAGCCGTGATCGCGCCGGGCCGTGATCGCGGCCGTGAGTGCCCGGTGGTGGCGCACCCGCGCCGACGACGATCGCCCCGGAATCCTCCGCGCGGAAGGGGTTGCGCCACGTCGACGGGAAACCGGTCGGGCGGGTGTCGTACAGGGCGGCGTCCAGATTCTCCCCGCCGTTGCCCGCCGCTTCCACCACGATCACCCCGCGAGCGTGCGCGTAGCGGATGGCGGCCAGGTCGTCGGGCCACCACTCGATGGCGATATAGCCGGCCTGGTCCGGGCGGTCACCGAAGTTGTGGCGCGGACCGGGGCGGTGCAGTTCCAGCAAGATGACATCGCCGGGAGCGAGGGCGTCGGCGGCGGTGCGGATCGCCGCGGCCGACCCGGCGCCGAAGATCGACACCGCGCGGATCACCGAATCCGGTGCGATACCGGTGATTCCGAACGCGTTGACATCACCGCTGATTTCGCCCGCGACCGCGGTGCCGTGATTGCGCCAGCCCTCGTCGTCGGTGGCTTGGCCGCCGATCACACCGCCCTGATTTTGGGTGAGGTCCTCATGGCTGAACAGCCACGCACCCTCCACATCGACCACCCGTACGCCCGTGCCGCGCCCACCGGGCTGCGTCCAGGCCCACCGGGCGTCGATCCCGCCGGGCGCGGAATCCAGATATCCTTGCCGCGCACGGAAATCCGGGGTCACCGGCGGTGCGTCGGCCTCCGACCGCGCCGTGGCCTGCAATGGCGCCAGCGGTGGCTCGGCCCCGGGTTTGACGTAGGCGCCGTCGACCGCGTCGTCGGCGCGCAGCCGTTCGGCGATCGCCTCGAGGTCGTAGCCGGCGCCGTCCACCGCGAAATAGTTCAGGTAGTCCGCGCCGACGGATTCCTGCTCGGTGCCGGCCAGCCGCCCCGGTAACCGGTTGGGCGGGCCGAAGATCCGGCGCAGACGCGCATCGAGTGGCAGCAGCGTGTTCAGCCGCTGCGCGCTGGCGAGGTTGTCGCGCAACGCGATCGACTGGATCGGTGTGCCCGCACCGTGGGTGACCACGATCAGTTCCGCCGGTGACCGCATCGTCGCCGGTGCCTGCGGTCGTGCCGAACTGCGACGTTGATCAGTAGGTGCCATAAGGACAGTGAACCCGCTGGGTGAATCCGCCGCCAGTCATCCCCCGCGCGTCGCGAGTACCCGCGCCGGACCCGGAAGGCCCACCACCGCACCGACACCCGCGATGAGCAGCTCCAAGATCCCCAGCACGATCAGTCCGCCACCACCGACCAGCGCCAGCGACTCGAGCGCCTCGAACGGCAGGGCCAGCACCGCGATACCCAGCACCAGGGTGAACAGGCCGAGTAGTTCGTGGCGACGGACGTTGGGTAGGCGGTCGTCCCACACGGCGACGGTGGCTTGGGTGATCCCCCGCACCGACCAGCCGATCCCCAGCCACATCGCCAGCAGCAGGACCGAATTGCCGCCGTTCAAGCACAGCACCGCCAGCAAGGCCGAGATCGCGGCACTTACTAACACCAGAGCTCGCAACGCAACAGCAAACTTCGCGGCGAGGGCGATCCACAGCTGTAACGCGCCATTGATCAGGAGATACGACGCGAACAGCAGTTCCGCGACCGCGATCGTTTTTTCTGGCCAAACCGCGATCACCACACCGAGAATCACCGTCACCACCCCGGAAGCAAGCACCGCTTGCCGCCCGCCCGCTACCCTCGGATCCACACGCCCCACACCATCGTTTTCGGGCATAAAGCCATGGTAGGGGCGCTCGTTCTCAATAACCCACGGTTTGCCCGCATTCCCGGTGCGTCGGTCGTCCTCCGTGTGTCCCAGGACCAACCGACCGGTTTGCCCGGCGCGGTCTCCGCCGCACCGTGACCTCGGGAACTCGGCGTTACACCAGACGCTCGCGGCGTGGGCGCGGAAAGTAGTTCACCAAGCGTCGCGCCACCCGTTATCGGCCTGCCTGTTCCCGGCAGGGATTGTTCGCAGTCGTCACGATCCGGCTACAGATACCGCCTATTCCTCTCTCCGCTTTCTGCCCCGGTGATCTCCTATTACAGTTCCACCTGGCTCGATCCCGTTACATCCACCAGATGGCCCGGGGAGTTCGCATGGCGAAGACACAGGAATCACCCGCGAAAACAATGCCGCTGCTGACCCTGTCGGCGATGGTCGTCGGCTCGATGGTGGGAGCCGGGGTTTTCTCGCTGCCGCGCAACTTCGGGCAGGCCACCGGCGGTTTCGGCGCACTGATCGCGTGGACGATCGCCGGAACAGGCATGTTGATGCTGTCTTTCGTCTTCCAAGCCTTGGCGATCCGCAAGCCAGAACTCGACGCGGGCGTTTACGCCTACGCCAAGGAGGGCTTCGGAGAATACCCGGGCTTCTTTTCCGCATTCGGCTATTGGGCCAGTGCGTGCGTCGGCAACGTTTCTTACTGGGTGCTGATCAAATCCACACTCGGACAGGTTCTTCCGATTTTCGGTGAGGGAAATACCATTCCGGCGGTCCTGCTGTCCACGGTATTCATCTGGGCATTCCATTTCATGGTGCTGCGTGGCGTCCAGGAAGCAGCCGCGATCAACAAGATCGTCACGATCGCCAAGCTCGTGCCGATTCTGGTCTTCATCATCGTGCTGCTGTTCTACTTCGACGCCGGCGTTTTCGCCGACAACTTCTGGGGCGGGGACGCGTACTCGGAGTCGCTGTTCGAGCAGGTCCGCTCGACCATGCTGGTGACCGTCTTCGTCTTCCTCGGCATCGAAGGCGCGAGCGTGTATTCGCGATACGCGCGCAAGCGTTCCGACATCGGCCGCGCGACCGTGCTGGGATTTCTCAGTGTCCTGGCGATCTTCGCCACGGTCACCATGGTGTCGTTCGGCATCATGCCGCGCGAACAGCTGGCTTCGGTGCAGCAGCCCTCGATGTCGCCGGTTTTCGAATCCGCCGTCGGCAGCTGGGGCGCCTGGTTCATCAGCATCGGCCTGATCGTCTCGGTCCTGGGCGCGTACCTGGCCTGGACGTTGATGGCCGCCGAGGTCCTTTTCGTCGCCGCGGCCGATGACGATATGCCCTCGTTTCTGGCTCGGGTGAACAACCACGGCGTCCCGGTCGTGGCGCTGACGTTCACCACGGCTCTCGTTCAACTGGTGCTGGTGACGACCCTGTTCTCCGACGACGCGTTCACCTTCACGCTCAAACTGTGCAGCTCGTTGTCGCTGGTGCCGTATCTGCTCGCCGCCGCCTACGCACTGAAACTGGCGATCACCCGCGAGACCTATACCGATCTGCACCCGGAGGACCGGCGCAAGGAACTCGTCGTGGCCGCGATCGCCACCTTCTACACCACGTTCATGATCTTTGCCGCCGGCCTGGAGTTCTTGCTGCTGTCGTTCATCATCTACGCCCCCGGCACCATCCTGTTCGTGCTGGCCCGCCGTGAGCACGGCAAGAAGTACTTCCAGGGCTGGGAGGTGATCCTGCTCGTCGTCTCGATCGTCGGCGCGGTCGCCGGGCTCATCGGGCTGGCCACCGGACTGATTTCCATCTAGCCACCGTGACCATCACGCTCAGGAGGCACAGAACATGACCGCAACCCAGCCGTCGGCCGCCTACGGTGTGCACTCCGAGGTCGGCCAACTCCGCAAAGTCCTGATGTGCGCTCCCGGGCTGGCACACGAGCGTCTCACCCCCACCAACTGCGACGACCTGCTTTTCGATGATGTGCTGTGGGTGCAGAACGCCAAGCGTGACCACTTCGATTTCATGACCAAACTCCGCGATCGCGGCGTCGAGGTGGTCGAGTTCCACAATCTGCTCGCCGAAACGCTCGCCCGGCCCGGAGCCAGGGACTGGATCCTGGACCGCACCGTCATCGCCAATCAGGTCGGGCTCGGATTCATTCATCACACGCGCGGCTACCTGGAGTCACTCGATGAGCGCACGCTGGCGACCTACCTCATCGGCGGGCTCGCCGTTGCCGACGTGCCCGACTGCGGGCGCGGCTACCGTGCGTTGGCCGACGGGCAGGCGGGAGCGCGCGAGTACCTGTTGCCGCCGCTGCCCAACACCCTGTACACGCGC
Source organism: Nocardia goodfellowii (assembly GCF_017875645.1). Classification (NCBI taxonomy): domain Bacteria; kingdom Bacillati; phylum Actinomycetota; class Actinomycetes; order Mycobacteriales; family Nocardiaceae; genus Nocardia; species Nocardia goodfellowii. The sequence continues at coordinate 5,401,277 of NZ_JAGGMR010000001.1, forward strand.
GACACCACCTGCTGGATCTATGGCGGAGTGACCCTCAATCCGCTGTTCTGGCCTGCCCGGCACGACGAAACGCTGTTGATGAAGGCGATATACACCTTCCACCCCGATTTCACCGGAGCCCAGATCTGGTGGGGTGACCCGGAACTGGACTGGGGTCTTGCCACCTTCGAGGGCGGTGACGTCATGCCGATCGGCAACGGCGTCGTTCTCATCGGGATGAGCGAGCGGACGTCTCGGCAGGCCATCAGCCAGGTCGCCCGGACGCTGTTCGAGCGCGGGGCGGCCGAGCGGGTGATCGTCGCCGGCATGCCCAAGCTCCGCGCCGCGATGCACCTGGACACCGTGTTCACCTTCGCCGACCGTGACCTGGTCACGGTGTTCCCCGACATCGTCTACGGCATCCACGCGTACTCCTTGCGCCCCGGCGACCCGATCGAGGTGGTCGACGAACCCGAGCCGTTCTTGACCGTCGTCGCGAAGGCGCTGGGTCTCGGCGCGCTGCGCGTGGTCGAGACCGGCGGCGGCTACTACGCCAACGAACGCCAGCAGTGGGACAGCGGGAACAACCTCGTGGCGGTAGAACCGGGCGTCGTCTTCGCCTACGACCGCAATACGCACACCAACACCGAACTCCGCAAGCAGGGAATCGAGGTCATCACCATCGTCGGCGCGGAACTCGGCCGCGGCCGCGGCGGCGGGCATTGCATGACCTGCCCGATCGTCCGCGACGCGGTCGAGTTCTGAAACCTTCGCTCACACAGCCGGAACGAGTCCGAACCCCTCACCCCGCAGCGCGCGGCGCATCCCGCTCCGACACCCGGCGCGCTTCGGCGAGTAGCTCGTCGAGTTGAGCTTCGGCGCGTTCGGCGCGGGCTTGGGTTTGGGCGCGCGCCTGGTCGAGGGCTTCGAGTCGCTGGGCGGCTTCGGCGCGGTTCTGTTCGATAGTGGTGGCCGCTTCGGCGCGGGCGGCGGCCAGGTCGGTGGCGGCGGTGCGGCGGGCTTCGGTGAGTTCGCTTCGGACGGCGTCGAGTTCGGCGCGCACGCGCCGCCATTCCGCGCGGGCCTCGTTGGCGGCTTCGGCGCGTTCGGCCGCGGCCTGTTCGGCGCGTTCGATGGCGCGTTCGGCGTCGGCGGCGCGTTGGACCGCGAGATCCCGTTCGGCTCCGGCGGCGGTGATCTGCTGGGTCGCTTCGCGCCGGATCTGTTCGATGTCCGCCGCGGCTTTGCGCCGCGCCTTCTCGATTTCCTCTTCGGCCTGTTCGCGCGCGCGGGTGACGTCTTCGGCGGCTTCGCGGCGGACAGTGCGGATCTCGGCTTCGGCTTCGCTGCGCGCGGCGAAGACATCGTCGGCCGCCTGTTTGGTCGCTCGCTCGACCTCGCGCAGCGCCTCGTCGCGGGCCGTATTCGCTTCCGAGACAAGCGCTTCCGCCTGTTCGGCCGCATCGGCCGCGTCCTCGGCGGCCGCTTCGGCCGAGACTCGCGCCTCATCGGCCTCGCGACGGGCCTGTTCGGCGGCGGCCGTGGCGATCTCCGCTTCCGCGATCCGCCGCCCCGCGTCGGCTTGCACCGCTTGGACCTGCGCCTCGGCCACCGAGGGGTCGGCGAGCGTGGACAGTTCCGCGACGGCGGCATTGAGGTTGTTGCCCAATTGGTCGGCGAGCAGCCGGAATTGACTGAGCAGTTCGTCGGCGCGCAACCGTGCCGCCGTCACCGGCCCCGGTGCCGTCACAGTGACGGAAGCGTCGGGTACCTCCGACTCCTGTTGCAGCCGTTGACGTTCCCGCCACGCACGCCATCGCGTGTGGTCTGGATGGTCACAGTATTCCGAGGGGCGGCCGGGTCCGCCGCCGCGCGTGATGGGTCGGACACATCCGGGATAGTTGCATACGCTGGACACCGTTGAATCGTAGCGTTGGTTTCGTCACTTACTACGTATTTATACGAAACGAAAACCGTGTCGCCCCAAAGGAGCCCCTCGCTGAACCGTGTCGTCCTGACCCCCGATAAGTGAACATTATCGGCGGTCAGGCTATTCGCCTTCCCTCCAACTACCTCGGGACTATTTCGTTTACGTTTGGTTGCGGCATACGAAACGAAACCGCGACGGAACCGGCGCAAAACTGTGCACCCGGTAGGTGCCAGCCGCAGTGCGCCAGACAAAACCCCAACGCGATAGATTGCGCAGGACCCACACGCCCTCCCCCCAGACGAACGGAGTCCGACGTGTCCGACGCAGAACCGATCAGCTGGGACCACCTCAAAACCCGGCGCCCCAGCGACGCCGATCGCACCGCGCTGCGCGACACGCTCGTCGAACGCGCCGTCGCGGTGCGCCAGCACGGCTGGGACGACTATCGCGAGGTTTGGACCCCGGGCGAGATGGCCGGTGTCGCCTATCTGCTGCAGGATTCCGCGCTGCTCGAAGAACTCGACGAGCACGAGGGTTCGGTGCTGACCAGGTTCGCCGGAGCCCTCTACGGGTTCGCCGGCGCGCGCAAGGAGATCGAGTCGGGACTGGTCGAGACCCAAGCCTGGTTCGCCGCGGCCCGCGCGGAACTGGCTACTCGCAGTTCCGGCACGGACCGCTAGTCTTCTGCCGATCTAGAGATACCCGGCGTCCGAGTATCCGGGGGTCGGGCTCGACTGGATGCGTGTGCGTTCCTCACGCGCCTCGATCAATTCCGCGAGGGTCATCCCCTCCGGCCCCACCACCGGTTTGGCCCGGTCGCCGAGCTCGCGGTCGAGCCACGCCTTGGCCTCCGCGGGCGCCAGCGGGCCGACCTCGAGTTGCGCCAGACAGCGCCCGGGCCGGATGACCGCCGGGTGCAACCGCGACAGATTCTCGTTGGTCGTGATCGCCACCAGCACGTCGCGGCCCTGACCCAGCATGCCGTCGGTGAGGTTGAGCAGACGCGAAAGCCCTTGCCCGGTGGACTCTTTCGCCGACCCGCGGATCAGCTCGTCACAGTCCTCGAGGACCAGTAGCCGCCATCGGCGTTTGCTCTCGTCGTAGCTGTCGACGCCCATCGCGACTTCCATGAGGTAGCCGGGGTTGGCGAACAACACCTCCGGGTCCAGCACACAGTCGACCTGACACCACTGCGACCATTCGCGGGCGAGCGCGCGCAGCGCCGAGGTCTTGCCGGTGCCGGGCGGGCCGTGCAGCAACAGTAGCCGGCCGCTGACGTCTTCGGCCCGCAATGCCATCAACCTTCGCATCGCCGCGCCGACGTCGGTGCCGTAGTTGCCGTCGATCTCGGTCCACGCCGCGGCGTGGATGTTGCGTTCGCGCCGCAGCGGGCCGTGCGGTCCGCTGTGCCAGAAGCCCATCGACACCTGGCTGTGGTCGGTTTCGGGTGCGACGGTGGCGTCGGCGCCGCAGATCTCGATGACGATGCGCGCCAGTTTCTCGGTGACCGCGCAGACGGTGAGCGCGGCGCTGCCGTTGCCGCGGCGCACGACGCGCAGGGTCCACCCCTCACCCACCGACAGGGTGGCGACCGTGCCGTCGTCGTCGCTGGTCCGCACGACCCGGGCATCTTCGGGGCACAGCGGTGCGTCGGGTTTCACGCCGTCGAGCTCCACGGCGACCGCGTGCGGTTGTTCACCGCTGATGTAGGGCGCGAGACCGAGCGCGTCGATGATGTCGCGCGGGGAATCGGAATCGTCGAGGTTCATCACCCACGAGAGCGCGGGCACAGCCGGCTCCTCGCGGCCGACCAGCCGAAGCCGTTCCTGTGGTGTCGAAGTCATTTCGATGATCTTCCGGCTATCCCGGCTCTCGGTCCACCCAATATTGTGGCCGGTGTCGAGATCATCGAGGAGACCATGATGGCCAAGTACCTGTTGCTCAAGCACTATCGGGGCGCGCCGGCGGCGGTCAACGATGTGCCGATGGAGCAGTGGACGCCGGAGGAGGTCTCGGCCCACCTGCGCTACATGGCCGATTTCGCCGCCCGGCTCGAAACCACCGGCGAGTTCGTCGACCATATGGCGTTGTCCCCGGAGGGCACTTTCGTCCGCTACGACGGCGAGGGCAAGCCGCCGGTCACCGACGGTCCGTTCGCCGAAACCAAGGATCTGATCGCCGGCTGGATGGTGATCGACGTCGACACCTACGAGCGTGCCCTCGAACTCGCCGCCGAATTGTCCGCGGCGCCGGGTGCGGGTGGCAAGCCCATTCACGAGTGGCTCGAGTTGCGCCCGTTCTACTCCTCGGCCCCGACCATCACGGAGTAGCGCGCGGTGGATGAGACTCTGCTGCGGTCGCTCACCCCGACGGTGATCGGGATTCTCGGTCGCCGTGGCGCGGATTTCGCGACGGCCGAGGACGCCGTGCAGGAGGCCCTGCTCGAAGCGGTGCGGGTGTGGCCGCAGGACCCGCCGCGCGATCCCAAGGGCTGGCTGGTCGCGGTGGCCTGGCGCAAGTTCCTCGACCTCGCCCGCGCCGACACCTCCCGGCGCCGGCGTGAGGAACTCGTCGAGGAGGAGCCGCCGCCGGGCCCCGCGCAGACCATGGACGACACCCTGCAGCTGTATTTCCTGTGCGCGCATCCCGATCTGACGCCGGCCTCGGCGGTCGCGTTGACACTGCGTGCTGTCGGCGGTCTGAGCACCAAACAGATCGCGCAGGCCTATCTCGTGCCCGAGGCCACCATGGCGCAGCGGATCAGCCGCGCCAAACGCACCGTCTCCGGCGTCCGCCTGGACCGGCCGGGGGATGTCGCGACGGTGCTGCGCGTGCTCTACCTCGTCTTCAACGAGGGCTACTCCGGCGACATCGATCTCGCGGCCGAGGCGATCCGGCTCACCCGCCAGCTCGCGGCCGCGATCAAACACGAGGAGGTGGCGGGACTGCTCGCGCTCATGCTGCTGCACCACGCCCGCCGCCCGGCCCGCACTCGTCCCGACGGCAGCCTGGTACCGCTGGCCGAGCAGGACCGCGGCTTGTGGGACACCCGCCTGATCGCCGAGGGCGTCGATATCCTGCAGGCCGCTCTGGCCCGAGATCGGTTAGGCGAGTTCCAAACTCAAGCCGCCATCGCCGCGCTGCACGCCGACGCGCGCACCGCCGCCGAGACCGACTGGGTGCAGATCGTGGAGTGGTACGACGAACTGCTGCGGTTCACCGACAACCCGGTGGCCCGCCTCAACCGCGCCGTCGCGCTCGGTGCGGCCGACGGCCCGCACGCCGGACTGGCGGCGCTGGCCGAACTCGACCCGTCGCTGCCCCGCTATGCCGCCGCCGCGGCCTATCTGCACGAGCGTGCCGGTGATCTCGCCGACGCCGCGCGCCTCTACACCGAAGCCGCCCATGCGGCGCCCAACCTGCCCGAACGCGGACATCTCACCCGCGAGGCCGCTCGACTCAACGCCCGGCTGCGAGCCACGGAGGCTCCCGGCTAGCCACTGCCGGGGATAACTCCGCCGCGCCGGGTCGCCCCTACCGTGGAGGCATGACCACCAACACGATCATGTTGAACAACGGCGTCGACATGCCGGCGCTGGGTTTGGGCGTGTACCAGACGCCGCCGGAGGTGACGGCCGAATCGGTCGCGGAGGCGCTGCGGGTCGGCTATCGCCACATCGATACCGCCGCCGTCTACGGCAACGAACGTGAGGTCGGCGCGGGTATCCGCAGTTCCGGGCTGGACCGCGCGGAGGTCTTCGTCGAGACGAAGGTCTGGATCAGTGATTACGGCACCGACGCGACCCTGCACGCCTTCGACAAGAGCGCCGCCAAGCTCGGTGTGGGCCGCATCGATCTGCTGATCCTGCACCAGCCGCTGTCCGGTGAGTTCGACCGCACCATCGACGCCTACCGGGCGCTGGAGAAGCTCCTCGCCGAGGGCAAGGTTCGTGCGATCGGTGTCAGTAATTTCATGACCGAGCACCTGAAGCGTTTGCTGTCGGCGATCTCCGTGCCGCCCGCGGTGAATCAGATCGAGCTGCACCCCTATTTCCAGCAGCGCGACGTGCAGAAGCTCGACAACCAGAACGAGATCCTGACTCAGGCCTGGTCGCCGATCGGCGGCATCACCGCCTATTCCGGTGCCGAGAAGCACACCTTCGACGATCCGACGCTGCTGAAGATCGCCGCGCAGCACGGCAAGACGGCCGCGCAGGTGATGTTGCGCTGGCATCTGCAGGAAGGCCGTTCGGCCATTCCGAAATCGACCAAACCGGAGCGCATCGCCGAGAACTTCGATGTCTTCGACTTCGACCTCACCCTCGAGCAGATCGCCGCCATCGACAGCCTCGACACCGGTGACCGCGGCGGGCCCGATCCCGACAGCATCACCATCGAAACCTATGGCCGGGAGATCCCCGAGGCCTGAACAGCGAGGTCAGGGCACCAGCAGGTACCACTCGGCGAAGGTGCCCTGCATGGGCCAGCTGGCGGCCATGATCTTGGCCGGGCCCATGCCCACCCACAGGTCGGCGGTGACGGTCTCGCCCGGAGTCGCGGCGGCGTGCACGTAGACATTGTGGTGGCGGGCACCGGCCGAACCGACCCAGCCCAGCGAGACCTGGTTACCGCACGGGCCGCGCTGATATCCCAGCGCGCGCACGTGGGCCCGGACGAAACCGGGGCGATGCGGGGCGGCTTCGACGGCCACGTTGATCGCGCCCGCGCAGAAGTTGGCGTTGCCGAAGTTGTAGAGGGTGGTGCCGAAGGGCGCGAATTGGGGAAGCGGGTCCGCTTGGGCGGGTTGCGCGCCGAAGACCAGCGCGCCCGCGCCCGCCGCCGCCAGGAGCCCTGCTGCCATCTGCCGAATCATCATCTGTGGATGTCCTTCCCGCATAACGACATTCGCGACGGTACTACTATCGGTAGGCGCGCGGAGTCGATTGCCGATATCGAGGGCACGGATACGGTCCGATCGTCCGGAATCGCTGCCCGTTCGTCTGAGTAGACCGCGAATTGTCGTTCCGGGCGTAGGTTGAGGCGGCAACAGAAACACCAGCTCCGGAGGGAGCGCTCATGACCACCATGGTGATGACCGGCGGCACTTCAGGATTCGGCGCGATCACGGCCGAACGGCTCAAAGGCGGTAACGCCCGGGTCATTCTCGGGGCGCGCCGCCCGGAATCCGACGTAGACACCTTCCCCCTGGATCTGGCCGAACTGGCCTCGGTACGACGCTTCGCCGACGCGGTCCGAGAAGATCTGGGCGACACACCGATCGATGCGCTCGTGCTCAATGCCGGGCTGATCCGGCCCGACGCCGACGGCCGCACCGTCGACGGATTCGAGACGACCTTCGCGGTCGATCACCTCGCCCACTATCTGCTGCTGCGGCTGCTCCTGCCCGCCCTGGCCGAGGACGCGATCGTCACACTGACCACCAGCGGAACCCACGACCCCGCGACCGCAACGAGCCTGGTCCCGCCCCGGCACGCCGACGCGGAACTGCTCGCCCACCCCGATCGCGATCCCGACCGGGAGTCCGACGCGCGTAAGGCCGGCCAGCATGCCTACACCGCCGCCAAACTGTGCGCGGTGCTGACGGTGCGCGCGGTGCGCGAACGGCACCCGAACCTGACCGTGCTCGCCTACGACCCCGGCCAGGTCTTCGGTACCGGGCTGGCCGAAGAACTCGCGCTGCCGCTGCGGATCGCCTGGAAGGTCATGGGTACACCCGTGGGCTGGCCCGCCCGCCGTTTCAGCCCCACCCTCAACACGCGCTCGGCGGCCGGAAACACCTTGGCCGACTTGGTGTTCCGGCTCGAGACCCCGCCCCCCGGCCACACCTATGCCGCGGTGCGCCGCGGCAAGCTCGCCTGGATCGAGCCGTCGGTCCAGGCCCGCGACGACAAACTCGCCGACATCCTCTGGCGCGACAGCGCTCGCCTGCTCGGCCTGCCCACCGGCGAGGATTCCGCACAGTGACGAATTGAACCCATACTCCTACCCCGGCGAAACTCGCCAAACCACACCAACTTTCCCGCGCCCGATCCCATAGTGGACGACATGATGAAGGTGAGCCGCTGGTGCGGCCTCCTGACGGGACCGCTGTTCATCGTCGCGTTCCTGATCGAGGGTGCGCTGCGGGACGGCTACAACCCGATGCGGCATCCGGTCAGCGCGCTGTCGCTGGGGCCGTGGGGCTGGACGGCCAGCCTCACCTTCGGTGTGTGCGGTGTCCTGGGGCTGATCTTCGCGGTGGGACTGTGGCGGGCCGGAGCGGTGGTGGCGGCGATGCTGGTGGGGCTGTGGGCGATCGGGCTGCTCGGGTTGGGCGTGTTCGTCACCGATCCGGTCAGCGGGTATCCGCCCGGGGTCCCCGCGCCCCCGCACACCACCCTGCACAGCACACTGCACAACATCTTCTCGGTCCTGGTGCTGCTCGGGCTCACCGCGGCGTGTTTCGTGTTCGCGGGCGATCGCGGCTGGCTCTGGATGGGCTATTCGCTGGCCTCGGGCCTGGTGTTCGGGGTGGCTTTCATGGTGGCGGGCAGCGGATTCGCGCAGGCGCCGAACCTGGTCGACACCGGCGGTCTGTGGCAGCGGATCGCGATCGTCGCCGGGTGGACGTGGCTGACGGTGCTGGCGTTTCTGTCGAAGGAGCTGTCGAGCGCATAGTGTTGGACCGCAACCGGAAACGTGGAAGGCGGTGCGGTGGACGCGGTACCCGAGCTGGTGCGCGACGAGCTGCGCCGCGGCGTGCGCAGTGTGCTGGTGGACGCTGCGGCGCTGCGGCTGGTGCGGGAACGATTCGACGACGTGCAGGCCGGGTCGCTGCGCCGGTATCTGGAGGCGTCGCAGTCGGCGAACACGTTGCGCGCCTATCGCACCGACTGGATCGCGTGGGCCGGATGGTGTGCCGGTGAACAGCGGCAAGCGCTCCCGGCCGATGCGCTGGATGTGGCCGTCTATCTGGCGGCGGCCGCCGACGCCCGGCGCGAGAACGGCGAATGGGCTTTCAGCCCGGCCACTTTGGAACGCAAGTCGGCCGCGATCGCCGCGGTGCATGCCGCCAACGGGCTGCCCTCGCCGACCCGCTCGGATGTGGTCCGATTGACCCTGCGCGGTATCCGCCGCACCCGCCGCACCCCACCGACCCGTAAACGCCCGGTCCTGCTGCACACGCTGGACCAGCTGCTGTCGGGTCTGCCCGTCCCCGGCTGGCCCACCGAACCCGCCCGCCGCCGCGACGCGCTCGCGTTGCTCATCGGTTTCGCCGGTGCCCTGCGCCGTAGTGAACTCGCCGGCTTGCGCGTCGCCGACGTGCGGGTCAGCCTCGATCACGGCACCGGCGAACCGCTGCTGCTGGTGCATCTTCCGACCACCAAGACCGATCCCACCGGTGTCGCCGAGCAGCGGGTGGCGCTGCCGCGCGGCCGGCATCCCCGCACCTGCCCGGTGTGCGCCTTCGCCGACTGGGTCCAGTTGCTGGAAATCCACGCCAACACCGGCTCGCCCGGGATCCGGGCCTGGCTCGATCACGCGCCCGCCGCCGACACCAGCCTGCATCGCTGCCACGGTTTCACCGGCACCCGCTTGACCGAAAACCCTGACCTGCCACTGTTTCCCGCCATCACCCGGCACGGCGGCATCGGTGCCGAGGCGATGTCCGGCCGCGCCGTCGCCGAACTGGTCAAACGCTATGCCGCCCGGGCGGGCCTGGATCCGGACCTGTTCTCCGGCCACTCGCTGCGCGCCGGCTTCGCCACCCAGGCCGCCCTCGGCGGCGCGTCCGACCGAGAGATCATGCGCCAGGGCCGCTGGACCAATCCGCGCACCGTGCACAACTACATTCGCACCGCCAACCCCTTGGAAGACAACGCGGTGACCAAACTCGGGTTGTAGCGGGCGTCTTGCGGGCATTCCCGCCCTGTGACAGATGCGCTGCCGCCCCGGTTCTGGCCGCTCGCCGCCGGGACCTACACGATCACCTCGGGTTTCGGGCCGCGCGCGGGCGGGTTCCACTATGGGCTGGATTTCGCCGCGCCGGTGGGCACGCCCTGCTACGCACCCGCCGACGGCGTGTGCGTGGAAGGAGCCGAGCGCACCGAGGTCCAGGGGTTCGGGCGATGGGTGTGGCTGGACTGCCAGGCCGCGGTCGGCGCGGATTTCGTCATCGGACACGGTGACCCGGCCGTGCGCCGCGGCGATCCGGTCCGGGCGGGCCAGCTCATCGGATTTGTGAACTCCCATGGTGATTCGAGCGGTCCGCACGCCCATGTCGAGGTGTGGACCGCGCCCGGCCGGGTGGGTGGCCGCGCCATCGACCCGGCCGGCTGGTTCGCCGGCGCACAGCATCCCCCACCCGGAGACGAGGAGCTCATGGCCCTGACGTTCGTCAATTTCGAAGGCAAGACCGTCGATGCCGCGACCGCGCTGTACTGGATCGATCGCCGCACCCAGCAGAACGAAGTGATGCTGATGGCGATTCTCGATCAGCTGCTGGGCCCCGGCGCGGGCCGCGCGGTGCGCGATCGCGCCGCCCAGCAGCAGGCGGGCTGGCCGCAGAACGGCGGCCGCTCACTCAACGATCTGACCGCCGCCATCGCCGAACAGCTCGACGTCCCCGGAGCCGAGGACACCGCGTCCTGACCGCAGCGGGCCTACGCTGGGGTATGAGCACTGGTTCGGTCTCGCTCTGGAGTCGAGACGGCTTGTATATCACCGCGAGCGTGCGGGATTCGGGGGCGCTGGTCATCGAAGGCCAGCACCTGAGACAGGGCGGGGAGTTCGAGTACACGCTCACCGTCGCCCCGGAGAAAGTGGTGTACGTACTGGAAGCCCTCGGTGGCAGACCCGAAGCCGACGTGCTCGAGCTGCTGGCCGCGAACGCCGAATCGATTGTGCGCCAGGGCGAGAAATCGTGGCTGGAAAGCCTGGGCCTCACGCCCGAATTCTGGACACGCGAGGGCGCACGGTGAATAGTGTTCAGCGCGGGCGCAATTCGAAGATCCGGAAGTGCCGCCCACCGGAAAGCTCGCATTCCATCTGGTAGCCGGGCCAGAACTCCACGGCCAGATCCCAGGCGCGTTTGCGCTCCACACCGGTGATCTCGGTGACGGTGGCCGCGCCGCATCGGCCGCGGTAGCAGACTTCGGCGGTCTCGGCGGCACGCAAGTTCGCCGACCACACCGGATGTTTCGGACTGCCCCAATTGGATCCGAGGACCAGGAACCGTTCGTCCTCGGGCACGGCCAGCAGCGAGGTGGTACGCGGCAGACCGGTTTTGCGGCCCGGCACCGTGATCTGCACCGACGGCAATCCCGCCACATCCAGGATTCCTCTGCGGCCCTGACTGATTCGGCGCACCCCGCGTTCCAGCCGCAAGATCGCGGGTTTTGCGCGCATGACCCAGGGACGCTGGGCCACCCGGCGAGCAACTCTGGCTAATGGATTCCGCATGCGCATCGAGTTACCCGCCGGCGTCGATCCACACCTGCCGTGCCGACCGCACACCACGGGCCTCGCCGCCGCCGGCAGTGTTGCCGGAGGCGGCGAGGCGGCATCACGCGACGGCAGTGCCCTCGAGTTCGACCAGCTGGCCGGGAATCGCCAGCCGTGTGACCCCGAGCATCGTGGTGGCCGGCGCCACCTTCGCCGCACCCAGCCGCGCCGCCAGCACGCCGTAGTGCTGGAAGAGCAGATCCACGTCGGTGGTGTAGACATTGAGCCGGACGAGCTCGGCGAGGGTCATACCGGCCGCGGTGAGCACCGCCTCCACATTGTCGAGGCTCAACGCCAACTGTGCCGCCATGTCACCGGCATGCTGAGGTTCGCCGGTCTCGCTCATCGCGGTCTGCCCGGAGCAGTACAGGGTCCGGGTGTGCCCGGAGACCAGCTCGCCCTGGTTGAAACCCATCTCCACCGACCACGTCACCGGGTTGACTGCCGTTCGTTCCGCTACCACATCAGCTCCATTCGGTTCATCGAAAGTACGTCCGTCACCTCGGCTCGGCAGCCGCTGTCTGACGCCGTGGTAGTAAGCCTCCCAGCGAATTACGACACCTTGTGTCGTGTATTTCCCTCGATCTAGGGCGCGGCCGTGATCGGTGCGGTTCGCGGCGCGGCCACCCGGGTGTAGTCGTCGGTGGCCAGTGCGATCGAGCGGTCCAACCGGGCAGCGTTGAAATACAGCTCGGGCGCCCGCAGCAGCGCCGGATCCACGATGAGCTCGAGGCGGGGGTGGTAACTGAACGGCAGCACGGTTCCGCTCACGCTGCCGGCCAATTCCTCGGCCTTGTCCTTGCTCGCGAAACCCACATACGTTCCGCCCAGCAGGGCGCGGATCGCCTGCAGATCCACGCGAGCGTCACCGGGCACCACCGCCAGCACATACCGGGTCTGCTTCTTGCCGATCTTGACCATGACGATCAGGCATTTCGCGGCCAGCGCGAGATCATGTCCGCGCAACGCGCTGACCTGCTCGGTGCGGCCCTCGGGCGCGTGGTCGATCAGCCGATAGTTCGCTCCGGCCGCCTCCAGATCGGCCACGACGCGTTCATACGCGTCGGCCGTCGGCCCCGCGACATCGTTCCGCGTATCACCAATCACCGCTCAACAACTCCTTGGCCTGCGCGATGCGATCTTCATCGCGCTGATAGAACACCCACTGCTTGATCTTCTTGCCGCGAACCAGACCGGCCTGGGCGAGGATCTTCAAATGCTCGCCGCAGGTCGGCTGGCTGACCCCGAGCTTGTCGGCGAGAAACAGCGAGCACACGCCGTCGCGCACCAGGTCGCCGTCGCGTTGCGGCGGGAAATGCCGCTCGGGTTCACGCAACCACTCCAAGATCATCAGACGTTTGTCGTTGGCCAGCGCCTTGACCAGATCCGTATCGAGCACGCCGCTAGTATGGCAATTAGCTAATTACCTGTCTACTGCTACCAAGGTAGCGGCCCGTCCTCGCTGAAGAAGCCCCCGGTGGGCCCATCCGCGCCGAGAGTCGCGAGCCGCACCAGCACCGCCGCGCCCTGTGCGACCGTCAGGAATCCGGTGTGGTTGTTGCTGTCGGTGTCCACGAACCCTGGCGCGGCGGCGTTGACGAGGATGCCGTCCTTGCGCAATTCGTTGGCATACTGCACGGTCAGCGCGGTGAGCGCGGTCTTGGACGGGGTATAGGCGGCCGAGGGCAGCAGCTCGGCGAAGGGACCGTTCGGATCGCTGAACAAGGTCACCGACGCGGCATGACTGGCGACGTTGACGATGCGCGCGGCAGCGGACCGCCGCAACAGCGGCAGCAAGGCATTGGTCACGGCGATCACCCCGAACACGTTGGTCTCGAACACTTTCCGAACCAGATCCAGATCGACCGTACTGGGTACCTGATCGAAGGCCTGGTCCGGATCCACCTGCCCGGACCCGGTGATGCCCGCATTGTTGATCAAGACATCCAGCCGCCCGAAGCGCTGCTCGACCTGCTCGGCGACCGCTGCGATCGTCACGGGATCGGTCACATCCAGGGTGACCGCGTGCGCGTCACCTCCGATGGCCCGTATCGCCGCGGCGGCATCCGCCCCACGCTGCGGATTGCGCGCGCCGACCAGGACGGTCATACCGAGTGCCGCCAGTTGCTCGGCAGCGCCGCGCCCGATCCCCTTGTTGGCTCCGGTAATCAGCGCGACCTTCTGGTACGCGGAATGCTCATTCATGACATCGACCTCACTGTGCTGGGGAATTCCTGGACGGTCACTAGATGACCGGGACACTCCCCCTGTGACAGCACGTGGGTGTGAGGCGCGCCACTCCGAAGATATTGCGGCTCAATTCGGTTGCGAGCCGGGTCAACTCCTTTCGGGGCTTCGATTACCGCAGGCTCATCGGGTGGTGTAGGCACCACCGTTGACGTGCAGGGTTTGTCCGGTGATGTGGCGTGCGCCCGGGGAGGCCAGGAAATGGGTGGTCTCGGCGATATCGTCCGGGTGGCCCGGCCTTCCGTTGTGGGTGGCGGCGATCAACTCCGCTCGGCGCTGGTCGCTGAGATTGCCGTGGAAGAAGTCGGTCTCGGCGATGTATCCGGGCGCGATCAGGTTGGCGGTCAAGCCTTTCGGGCCGACTTGGGCGGACAGGCCCGCGGTCCAGGCCGCCAGTGCCGCTTTCGCCGCGCCATAGGAGTTTCCGGCGTATTCCGCGCCGATGGAACCGATGTTGATGACGGAGCCGCCGGGGCGCAGTTTGTCCAGGACGGCCGTGGTGGTGAGTACGGCGCTGAGCAGATTGGCGTCCAGGTTCGCTCGCCATGCGGCGTGCACGTCTTCCAACCGCGTGCGCTGCGCACCGGAGCCAGTGAAATCGGTGTTGCCGCCCGCCATGTTGACCACCACGTCGAGGTCGGCACCCAGTTCGTCGGCCATTCGGGCCATCGAACGATTTCGAAGTCGACCGCTATCCGATAGGTCAGCTCCCGACCTGGCCCGCCGCCGATATCGCCGCGGCCTGGCAACGCGAATTGCCCGGCGCGCGCACCGAATCCATCGAGATCATCACGCCGATCTGGCGAATCGCGAAGATCCTCGCCGACGATCGGCGACGCACCTTGGCCGAACTCGGGATCGATCCGTCCACACTCGATCTGCTCAGTGTGATCAGGCGCGCCGGCCCGCCCTACGAACTCACCACCCGCGAGATCGGCCTCCGGACGCTGATCACCGCGGGCGCTGTCTCCCAGCGCGTCGCCCGGGCCGAGGCCGCCGACCTGGTCGAACGAGCACCGTCGACGGCATCCCGCCGTGCTGTCGCGGTCAAGCTCACCGATACCGGCCACGCACTCATCGAAACGACAGTGCGCCGACTGCTCGAACACGAAGCAGACATGATCGGCACGCTCCCGGCGGACAAGCGCGCGGCACTGTCCGAAATCCTTGCCACGCTGGAACACACACTCGTCGCGGAACCGCCTGATGCGGATCGAACCACCTGGGACAGCGACGTGCGCCGAATGACTGATCCGAAAACCTGACGGCCCAAACAGATCCGGACCGCTCAGCAGCCGACACCCTCGAAATTCCGCACCCGGCCCGATGGACACCGTAACGTCGAAGCATGCTGTCGAATCCGGGTAACCCCGACACCGACGTCCCTGTGCAGCGCTGGCAGGACATACCCGGGTGGTTCACCTGGCGAGATGCCCAGGAAGAAGCGGTCGCGCACTTTCCCGCGGGCAGCACCTTCGTCGAAGTCGGCAACTATCTCGGTCGCAGTCTGTGCTCGCTGGCGGAGGTCGTTGCCGAGAGCGGTAAAGCGTTCACCGTCGTCGGCGTCGATTATTGCCGCGGTAGCGGACCGGAGGGAGTTCGCGGCATCAACGCGCACGGCAAGGCGGTCTCCGCCGGTGGCGGCACCTTCGCGGGTCTACTGCATCGCAATGTGATCGACTGCGGCTTCGGTGACCGAGTTCTACTCGTGGTCGGCGATTCCGAGGCCACCGCGGCTCTGTTCGCCGACGCCTCCCTCGCCTGGGTGCACATCGATGCCCGGCACGACTACGAGAGCGTGGCCGCGGACATCACCGCATGGCGGCCGAAGGTCAAGCCCGGCGGCTGGTTGTCGGGCGATGACTACATTCCCTCGGCCTGGCCGGGCGTCGTCGCCGCGGTCGACGAACTCCTCCCCCGAGCCCAGCCGTGGTCGGCCATCCAGTGGCGCTGGGTGAACGAGTAGCCCTCTCGCCCACCAGGATCGACCGCTGCCTGAGGTGGCGGCTGCTGACTACGGGCGGGAACCCGCCCGTAGTCGATTCGCATGGCGCGCAGTGTCGGCCTGGCCGCCGCACATCCTTCCGATGGTCAGTCCCGATCGGCCGTTCGATCCTTCGCACAGGCATTCGTTTGCTCAGTCGCGAAATCAGTGCCGGGCTTGCCGAACCAGCGAGTGAGGTGGTCGTCCAGGTGCCGCTGATCGTCACCGAGCCAGGCGATATGGCCGTCGGGGCGCAGCAGGACGCACGGAACATCCAGTGCCGCAGCAGGATCCGCGAGGTAGTCGACGCGGTCCGACCAACCGCCGACGGTCAGGCGTCCGGTGCGGTCCAGCAGCAGGCCGCGGCCGCGATGCAGCAGACCGTAGAGGCGGCCCTGTTTCAGATCTATGTCGGGCAGGCGGCGGCCGAGCAGGTCGGGGCCCTCCCCAAAGTCGTAACAGATGTCGATCGCGGTGATCTGCCCGATCAGATAGCGGTTCACCTCGTCGAAGTCCATCAGTTCGGTGAGCAGCCTGCGCACCGCCTGTGGCCCAGGTTCGGTGGAGTGCAGTTCCATTTGTGCGCGGGTGTTGTCCAGCACGTCCGCGGCGACCGGATGACGTTCGGCCTGGTAGGTGTCCAGCAAAGATTCCGGCGCCCAACCGCGAATCTGCGCGGCCAGTTTCCAGCCGAGGTTGAACGCGTCCTGAACGCCCAGGTTCAGGCCTTGTCCGCCGGTGGGCGGGTGGATGTGCGCCGCGTCGCCGGCCAGCAGCACCCGCCCGACTCGATAACGCTCGGCCAGCCGAGTGGCATCGCCGAAGCGGGACATCCAGCGCGGAGAGTGCACGCCGAAATCGGTTCCGGCGAAGGCGCGCAACTGTTGTTTGAAATCGTCGAGGGTCGGCGGCTCGGCACGATCGCTGACTCCTGCGGCGGGGACCACGACGCCGTAGGACCCCTCGCCGAAGGGCTGGACCCGGAAACGCTTATTGGTCGCGTAGATCTCACCCGCTATGGCGGCGATCTCTTCCTGCGGCACACCCACTTTCATCTCACCCATGAGGGTGTCGTTGCGTGCGGGCTCGCCGGGGAAGCCGACGCCGAGCAGTTTGCGTACCGTGCTGCGCGCGCCGTCACAGCCGATGAGGTAGCGCGCACGCAGCTTCTCCCCGTCGGCCGACTCGACGGTCACGCCCTCGTCGTCCTGCTCGAAATCGGCCACCGCGCAACCGCGTCGGACTTGCGCGCCCAATGCGATCACATGTTCCTCGAGCAGCTGAACGATGACCGGCTGCGGAATGCCCAGCAGATAGGCGTGCGCCGAATCCAGGCCCTGAGGCGCGGGTTTGGGGATGGCGGCGAAGATTGCGCCGACCGGACGCCGCCGTCCGCGTTCGAGCAGATGATCCAGCAGTCCGCGCATCGCCATCAGCTCGAGACTGCGCATATGCAGACTGACTATGCGCACGAATGACACGGGCTCAGGTTCCTTCTCCAGAAGGAGGACTCGCACATCGTGCAGCCGCAGTTCGGCGGCCAGCATCAAACCGGTCGGCCCGCACCCGGCAATGATCACATCGAACGTCAGGGGCGTGCGTTCGCTGCTGGAGGCCCGTGACCGGAGACCGGAGACGTCACCGGCGGTGACATCGCGCTCGATCGCTGCGTTCGACGACGGGGTGGACTGCGGAGAATTCACAGGTGTTGCCTTTCGGAGCGCTGGTGAACGGCGCTCCCGGACGACGACCTATCGCCCGACCATGACCCACGAGGGGAGCACCCATGTCGATAGTGCGTTCACGGATACCACCTCCTCGGTCTCTTGCACGGCCTCCGAAAGGTAACAGCGGTCGCCGTGGTTCGCCAACAGGTTTTGCGGAGTTCGAGCGCCCAGCGGCCCGCCCTCATCGACAGCCCAGCCGCACTATCGCATCCGGAACTGCCGAATCATCCTCTACCGGCGCACATCCCGAACTTCGTTGGACCACTGGGACCCCACAGGTAGGCTCGTCGGAGGCAGTTGCCTGACGAGCAGGTGAGCTGCATACGGGAAGGCATCCAAGGTGGGGCAAGTACGGATTATCGCTCACTTGACCACCTACTCGCCCGCCGTGCTGCGGTCGATGCCGGATCGCCCCGGAGGAAAAACGCTGGAGCAGTGGAGGTATCACTTCGGCGGGTCGCTGGAAAGTGAACTCGCGGACCCGTTCGGCGGTCGACGCCGGATATCCCTCGCACCGCTCGCCGATCTCTCGGACGACACCTACATCGACCTGATGTTCGTGCACTCGCGCCCGGGCGGCTTCCAGCCGGGCGACAACGGCCCGGATTCGGTGGTTCTGACCGAATTCGATGCTCCGCCGGACACTTCCACACTCGGCTGAGTCAGGCCGGATGCCTGGCACACCGGTCTGACTCCCGCCTCGGCCTGTCAGAACCGAGATTCGGCCTGCGGCGTGAGCACGACGATCGGGATCGTCCGGTCGGTGTGCTGCGCGTATTCGTCGTAGAGCGGGAAGATCTGGGCCATCTGCGGCCACAGGGTCTCGCGCTCGGCGGCGGTGGCGACTCGGGCGTGGGCGGTGAATCGGCGGGTGCCGGCCTGGACTCCGACGCTGGGGTCGGCCAGGAGATTTGTGAACCATGCCGGGTCGTGAGCCGCGCCGCCGTTGGAGGCGACGACGACGAAATCTTCACCTGAGCGACCGTAGATGAGGCAGGTGCGGCGCGGTTGACCGGTGGCGCGCCCGGTGGTGGCCAAAACGAGCGCGTGCACTCCGTCGTTCACGTGCCCCTCGGTGCCGCCCGAGGTCATATAGACGCGGGTTTGCTCGGCGACCCAATCCAATGGTGAGTCGGTGGCATGGTCAAGGTCTTCGGCGACGGCCATGTCGGCGGTCCTTTCCAGATCGCAATGAGCGGTGGTCGCGGCCTGCGATGGCCGCTGTACCCCTGGGACGGAGCCCGCACCACATTCTCGACATCCAGACTCCGCTCCGCTCGCCGAATGTGGCGTGGCGGGAATTCCGCGCGCCGGGCGGGTGATCGATCGTCGCCGATACTGTCCGTTGCGCTACAGCCCTGGGTAGCCGACACCTTCGCCGAGCAGCCTGCTGCTCGGACAGATCAGCGAAAGTTGTCTACTGACCAGGTCTTTCGAACGAACGCGGGCAGCCGCGGTCAGCTGTTCATGCCCAGATCGATGATGGCGAGATCCTGCTCGATCTGAGCTTTGGCGTCGAGCACCAGCGGAGCGAGGGTCCGGCCGACCAGTGCGGGGAAGCGATCCGCGCGGCACGACAGCGACAACGCGCCGATCGCACCACCGTCACGGTCGGCGATGGCCGTGCCCACCGCGGCCACCCCTCGTTCGGTGGCCTCGAAATTGACGGCGAAGCCACGCCGCCGCGTGGCCGCCAAATCGGCACGCAGGGCATGGAATTCGCGGTCGGTGAGCAGTGGCTCGCGGCCGGATCGGTAGAGCTGGGTGAGCTCGTCCTCGGGCAGCAGGGCCAGCAACGATTTGCCGCCCGACGCCAGGTGCGCGGGCATGACGACACCGTCGCGATCGTGGGTGGCATACATCGACTGGGCGCGCACGGTGCCCAGGAACCGGACGCTGTCGCGGACCCGGATCATCAGGTTCGCCGATTCACCGCTGCGCCGCGACAGCACCTCCAGATGCGGCTGGCACAGCGCGCGGAAACCCTTGGTCCACGCCAGCCGCGCCGGCGCCGCGTCCAGCGACGGTCCGGGCAGGTAGACGTGCGCGTCGTCCTGCACCGCGAAACCGCGGTAGGCCAGGGTCTGCAGCAGACGATGGGCACTGGACCGCGAGATGTCGAGGTGGGCCGCGGCGTCCATGACCCGCAGGCTGCCGTAGTCGCGCAGTAACTGCAACAACCGCAGGCCACGGTCGAGCGAACCCACCGCCGTGGCCGGTCGCTCGGGCAAGGGGGGATTTCGCATAGCGGAATCATATTCCGTCGCCGGACCCGCCAGGCCCACACTCTCCCGCATGGAAAACTGTGACTCAGGTAACGACCGCGCGCTGGTGGTCGGCGGCGGAATCGGTGGTCTGGCCACCGCACTCGGTCTGCTCAAGTCTGGAAAAAAGGTCGTTGTGCTGGAACAAGCGGCCGAGTTCGGCGAGATCGGCGCGGGACTGCAACTCGGCCCGAACGCGACGCGAATCTTGGACTCGTGGGGTCTGCTGGAACAGGTGACGGCGATCGGAGTCCTGCCGCGCAATCTCGTCATGCGGGACGCGATCTCGGGGGCGGAGCTCGGCCGGCTTCCGTTCACCGCGGAATTCACCGCTCGCTTCGCAGCGCCCTACGTGGTGATCCACCGCACGGACCTGCACGCGATCCTGCTCGACGCCTGCCGCGCGGCCGGGGCGGATCTGCGCACCGGAGTCCGGGTCGAGCACGTCGAGGACGGCGGCTCGACGGTCGTCGCCGAGGACGGGCGCACCTTCAGCGGGGAGGCGACCATCGCCGCCGACGGCTTGCACTCGATCCACCGCCGCGCCCTCGTCGGGGACGATCTCATTCCCTCCGGCTACGTCGCCTACCGCGGCACCATCCCCGTCAGCGCCGCCGGTGCCGCCGACCGCGCGCTCGACGACGTCGTCGTCTGGGTGGGCCCCGGCAGCCATCTGGTGCAGTACCGGCTGCGCGCCGGCGACATCCTCAACCAGGTGGCGGTCTTCGAATCACCGTCCTTCCTGCGCGGTGCGGACCAATGCGGTGGCGTCGACGAACTCGACGCCGCTTTCGCCGGCTGCCACCCCCGGGTGCGCGAGGCCATCGCCCATATCGGCAAGCAACGCCGCTGGCCGCTCTATGACCGGCTACCCGCCCAGAACTGGGCCACCGAGCGCCTGGTGCTCACCGGCGACGCCGCCCACCCCATGCTGCAATATCTCGCCCAAGGCTGCTGCCAGGCCCTCGAGGATGCCAAAACCCTCGAACTGCTCGTCGCCGAAACCCCGCAGGCCACCGACTGGCCCGCGGTCATCCAACGGTTCACCCGGGCGCGCATTCCCCGCACGGCCGAGGTGCAGACCAAGGCACGCCTGTTCGGCGAACTCTGTCACGCCCGCGGCATGCACCGCCTGCTCCGCAACGAACTGCTCGCCAAACTCGACACCGGCGATCTGCTCGACTACGCCGACTGGCTCTATCGCGGCCCCGTCTTCGACCTCATGCGGCACACATCCCGCGCCGTCGCCTGAATTACCCACTGCCACAACGAAAGTCACTATCCCATGCGTCTCGCAGTTCTCGACGGCGACCGTGCCGCGATCGTCACCGACACCGGCGTCCACGACATCACCGACCTGCTACCTACCTGCGCCGGCCCCTCCGGCGGACCCTGGCTGCCCTGGCTCGAACGCGGCGGAAGCGTCGCGGACCTGGCCGCTCTGGACCTGTCGCGCTGCCCGGCCCAGCCCTTGGCCACCGCCGCATTGCGTGCTCCCCTGCCGCGGCCCGGCAAGATCGTCGCCGCCCCGGTCAACTATCTCGACCACAAAGTCGAGATGCGCGAGCAGAAGACGATCGCCGAGTACGGCGTCTTCCTCAAGGCGAACACCTCGGTCATCGGCCCGGGTGACACCGTCGAGTTGCCCTACACCGACAAGCGCACCGATCAGGAAGGCGAACTCGCGGTCGTCATCGGCCGTACCGCGCGGCACGTGCCGGTGCGGCGAGCGCTCGACCACGTCTTCGGCTACACCGGCGTCCTGGACATCACCGTCCGCTCCACCGAGGACCGCTCAACCCGCAAGTCCTTCGACACCTTCACTCCACTCGGCCCGTGGATCGTCACCGCCGACGAGGTCGGTGACCCCGGCACCCTGCCGTTGCGCTGCTGGGTCGATGGTGAATTGCGCCAGCACACCAACACCTCCGAGCTGATTTTCTCGGTGGCCGAACTGGTCGCCTACGCGAGCTCGGTGATGACCCTGCACCCCGGCGACGTCATCGCGACCGGCACACCGGCCGGCGTGGGACCACTTCGGCACGGCAGCTCGATCCGCCTCGAGATCGGCCGCATCGGGACTTTGGAGGTCGGGGTCAGCGCCCGCCACGCCATCGACTACGCCGACCGGCCCGGCGCGCACCTCGATTTCCGCGCGGCGAGCGAATGAGCACCGCCGTGGACATCAAATCGCGGATCGAGTCCGCGCCGATGCGGCCATTGCAGTACGCGGTGGTGACGGTGTGCGTGTTGCTGAACATGCTCGACGGGTTCGACGTGCTCGCGCTGGCGTTCAGCGCCTCCCACATCTCCGAGGAATGGTCGCTCAGCGGCGCGCAACTCGGAATCCTGCTCAGCGCGGCGCTGTTCGGGATGGCCGCCGGATCCATCCTGGTCGCCCAAGTGGCCGATATCGCAGGCCGACGCCGCACGATCGTCGTCGCCGCGGTGGTCGTGGCCGCCGGGATGGCGCTGTCGGCGCTGGCGACCGGTTTCGTGATGC
Source organism: Nocardia goodfellowii (assembly GCF_017875645.1). Classification (NCBI taxonomy): domain Bacteria; kingdom Bacillati; phylum Actinomycetota; class Actinomycetes; order Mycobacteriales; family Nocardiaceae; genus Nocardia; species Nocardia goodfellowii. The sequence goes on from NZ_JAGGMR010000001.1 coordinate 5,423,415, forward strand.
TGCTCGTGGTCCGGGTCGTCACCGGCATCGCCATCGGCACGTTGCAGGCCTGCCTCAACGTCATGGTCGCCGAGTACTCCTCGGCCCGCCATCGTTCGATCGCGATCAGCTTCTATACCGCGGGCCAGCCGATCGGCGGCACCCTCGGCGGCATCGCCGCGGGAGTGCTGCTCGCGCACTTCGAATGGCGCGCGGTGTTCGCGGCCGGTGCGATCGCCACGCTCTGCACGGCGCTGCTCGCGGCCGCGGTGCTGCCGGAATCGGTCGATTTCCTGCTGACCCGCCGCCCGCGCGACGCGCTCGCCCGCACGAACACGATCCTGTCCCGGTTGCGGCTACCCGAACTCACCGAACTGCCACCGGCGTCGAGCCGCAAGAACGCGGCAGCGGCACACTGGCGCGACATCACCACCGGCCCCACCTCGGTAACCACGCTGCTGCTGGGATTCAGTTTCTTCGTACTGATGGCCGGGTTCTATTTCGCCAACTCCTGGACACCGAAACTGGTGACCAGCAGCGGGTTCAGCACCGCGGACGGGGTGCAGGCCGGGGTCTGTTTCAGCGCCGGCGGGATCGTGGGCGCGTTGGCGTTCGGTCCGCTGGCCATGCGTTTCGGTGTCCGCCCCGCACTGACCGCCCTGTTCGGTGTGGCGGGTTTCGCGTTCGCGCTCTACGCCCTGTCGATGGGGTCGTTGCCGACCGCGCTGATCGCGGCGGTCGTCCTGGGCATGGCGACCAGTGCCGTCATGGCCGGCATGTTCTCGATCGGTCCGATGTACTACAGCGCTTCGGCTCGGGCGACCGCCGTGGGCCTGATCATCGGCATCGGCCGCGTCGGCGCGATCTTCTCGCCCATCATCGCCGGCGCGCTCATCGACCTCGACTGGGCACCGAAAAGCCTCTACTTCCTGTTCTTCGTACCGCTGATCGCGGGCGCGGTAGCCGTCTACGCGCTGCGCGGCCGTCAGCCCGTACTCGCCGACAGCCGAGGCGCCGTCGATACCGCACCTCTCGCGCATTAACCCCATCCCGCACCGGAGGATTCACATGACCAGCAACAACACCACCCCGGACGCCAGCGCCGAATTGGACCGTCTCTACGCCGATTTCGCGCGCAACTCGACCGCTCCGCTGTGGACCCAGACCGGCAACCTCATGCCGGAAAGTCCCGCACCCGCGGCGGTCCCGCACGTGTGGCAGTGGTCGGAACTGCTCGACATCGCCCGCCGCTCAGGCGAACTCGTCCCGGTCGGGCGCGGCGGTGAACGGCGTGCGATCGGTTTGGCCAACCCCGGCCTCGCACCCACTCCGTACGCCACCCCCACCCTGTGGTGCGCCATCCAGTGGCTCGGTCCTCGCGAAACCGCGCCCGAACATCGCCACGCCCAGAACGCTTTCCGTTTCGTCATCGAGGGCGAAGGGGTGTGGACGGTCGTCGACGGTGATCCGGTCGCCATGCGCCGCGGCGATCTGCTCATCACGCCGGGGTGGTGTTTCCACGGCCACCACAACCAGACCGATCAGCCGATGGCGTGGATCGACGGTCTCGATGTGCCGCTTGCCCATGACCTGGATCTGGGGTTCTTCGAATTCGGGCCCGACGCGGTCAGCGATGCCTCCACCCCCTCGGTGTCCCGGTCGGAGCGATTGTGGAGCCATCCCGGCCTCACCCCGCTCTCCGCGCCCGGCGCACGCGAGGCGACCCCGATCGCGGCCTACCGCTGGGAACACACCGACCGGGCGCTGCGCGAGCAGTTGCTGCTGCAGGACGAAGGGCATCCGGCAACCCTCGAACCCGGGCACGCGGCGATCAAATACACCAATCCGACCACCGGCGGCGATGTGCTGCCGACCATCCGCTGCGAGTTCCATCGGCTGCGGGCGGCGGCCGAATCAGCGGTCCGCCGAGATGTCGGCTCCTCGATCTGGCAGGTGTTCAGCGGCAACGGGCAGGTCGTACTCGGCACCGAACAACGTGCGCTGGCCACCGGAGACATTTTCGTGGTGCCGTCCTGGGTGCCGTGGTCGCTGCGGGCCGAGAGCGACCTCGACCTGTTCCGATTCTCCGACGCGCCGGTCGTCGAGCGATTGCGGTATCACCGGCCATCGAATAGGTGAGCTTCCAACGGTACTGGCGGCTCAGGAGTGGTTCGCGCCCCCGAACGCTTTGAGGAACGTCGCGGCCGCGGCGTCTGTGCCCGTGCGGATTTCGGTGTCGGGAACCGCGCGGGTGCCGAGCCGGGATCGGCTGTCCAAGCCGCCGGTGAGCAGGGCGGTGAATTGGGTGGCGGCCATTTCGGGGTCGTCGATGTGGAGGCTGCCCGCCAGTGCGAGGCGGGCCAGCCGGTCGGCGAGCGCCTGGGTGACCCGGCGCGGGACCGCACCGACGATGTCGAGCAGGTCGGGGAACTGCGCGGCTTCGGCGGCGACCAGGCGGCGCAGGACGCGCGATTCCTCGGCGCAATAACACCGGGCGAGTTGAAATCCGACCTCGCGCAGGGTCGCCGGGAGGTCGTCGTTGTCGACCAGGTGCTCGACCGCGGCGAGGTTGGCCGCGAGGGCGGTGTCGGACAGTGCCTGCACGACTTGACGGAACAGCGTTTCCTTGTCGCCGAAGTGGTTGTAGACGGTGGCCTTGGCGACCTGCGCTTCGGCGGCGATCTCGTCGACTCGGGCCTGGGCGTATCCCGAGCGTGCGAACACGGTGAATGCCGCCGTCAGCACGGCTTGCTGTTTGTCGATACGTCCGCGGGGCGCGCTCATCGGTTCATCCTAAGGCCGATAGCAGACCTATTGAACACGCGGTCCTGTTTACTTGTACTCACGAGTCTGTATAGACTCGTGAGTCTAGTTAAGCAGACTGGTCAGTGTGTTCGTAGAGGAGATTCGTGTGAAGACCGTGGTCATTTCCGGTGGGACCGATGGCATGGGTAAGGCGCTCGCGCTGACCTACCTCCGACGGGGCGACCAGGTGGTCGTCATCGGCACCAACGCCGCGAAAGGGCAGGCGGTTCTCGACGCCGCCACCGAGCTCGATGCCCGCTCGCGCGTCGAGTTCATCCAGGCGGACTTGAGCTCGGTAGACCGGACTCAACGAGTGATCGACCGGATCACCGCGACGCATCACAGCGTGGACGCTCTCGTCCTGGGCGCGCGATACTTCCGTGCGACACGATCGGTCACCGCAGAGGGCTTTGAAGCCAACTTCGCGCTGTTCTATCTGAGCCGATACCTGCTCGGGCACGGCCTCGTCGCACAACTCGAGCAGGCCGACGCCCCGGTGATCCTCGACCTGTCCGGCCCCGGCGGCGACCTATCCCGAATCCGCTGGGACGACCTGCAATTCGCCCATGCCTACAACCCGGACGAGGTCATGGGCCAATGTGGCAAACTCAGCGACCTGCTCGCCGTAGCCTTCACCCGCCGCTACCCCCACACCCCCATCCGATACGTCCTCCTGCACCCCGGCCTCACCGCAACCGGTTTCACCGGCGAATACGACGCCGCCACAGCCGAATTGGTGGCCCGCATGCGCCAACAGGGCCAACCGGTCGAAGCCGCCCTGCACCGCATCCTCCGACACCTCGACCACCCGCCGGCCGCACCCCTTTCGGCGTTCATGCAAGACAACCCGGTCGACGTACACAGCGCACCATTCGACCCCGCGGCAGCCGACCGATTGTCCGCGCTAACCGCCGAACTCCTGCGCTGAGGCCACGGTCGCCCGGGTCGACTCACACCGCGCCACTCGGGCGCTCCTCGGCACTGTTGAGCGGCTATCACTAGATCCCGCTGGCCGGAACCGAAGGGTGCACCAGAGCGACGCAGGGTTCATCAGTCGAAATGCCAAACCCTGCCTGTGCCTGAATCAAGGTCCTGCTCTTCCTCGAGCTGCCTGTCGTTCTCGTCATTCCACGCTTGATGCGCTGGACTGATAAGCCGTACCTCGACGGCTTCGCCGTCGGTCGCTATCTTGATAGCGACTTGGCGGAGGTCCCAGCGCAACCCGCGGGTCGGCTTGGTCCACGCCCCTGTCGGCCGCTGCCCTACCGCCTCGAACACGCGCTGAGCGAGTTCCTCGAAGGCCTCCGACATCGCAGGTTCGACGCTCGGGTCATCCAGGACGACGTCGCTGGCGTAAAACCAGATCGCGTCCAGAGCGCGCGCGGCACCGTGTTGGCCGACGCGGTCGAGGAAGGCCGTCGCGTCGGTGCGGTTGATATCGAAATCGGTAGTGATCTTCGGGGCGAGCTGATCGATATCGCTCAGTTGCCAGCCGAGGCGTTCGGTGAAGCCGGGCAGGTCCTCGATGGTCCAGGTCCAATCGAACTCTGTGGCTACGCGTACCGCCTGGGTGGCGCGGTCTAGGTCTACTCGCATCGGTCAGGGATTGCTTTCTCGTCAGGGTGGGGGTACCACGCGGTCGGGCACGAATCCCAGCCACGGCAGCGTGCACAACGCGATCGCGATCCCGAGCTGATCAGCCCGACCGCGGCCGCGCCAATCCCCATCCGCGAACACCCGCGTTGCCACGAACCTCGACCTCCGGCACCAATCAATAACGTTGCGAGCCAAGCCAACCAGCAACCGGCGATCATCGCAGGCCGAACCCGCAATTCAGCCGCAGCCCACCGCGGCTACGCCATATCCGTTGTTTTTTCGGCGATTGCTACCGGAACCCCGAGTACCGGCACGCGAAGGGGCGCGGTCGCGCACACACGCGGGTCAGCGGCCGCGCCGCGGTTTACTCAACAACGCACGGCCGCGTTCCGGGGTGAGGCTGTACGCCACCACCGGGTCGGCAAGCAGCGCGACCGGAGCGATGTGGTCCGGAGTACGGGGCTGCCAATGCGGCATCGCCTCCCCGAGCGCGTGCCACAGCGCGGTGGGGTCGGAGCGGTGTTCAGCGAGCGCGTCTCGCACCGCGGTGTCGAAGGTTTGGTTTCCGTAGGAATGCCGATAGCCGGGCTGCCGCACCCGCGCTCGGTGCTCGTCGATGGCGCGTCCAATCTCTAACCCTTGGTCGTTCTGAGTCATTTCGAGGAGTTGGGCAACTTCGAGCTCGGAATACCCCGAGTGCTCATCGGCGGCGTGCCGCTGGGCGATGGCGAGGGCTTGGCGGTGTCCGGCGTGTGCGCGATCTGCCAGGTACTGAGCGGTCTCGAGCGCGGAGGCATACCAGGGTTCCTTATGTTCGTGGTGCAGGAACATGCACGGCAGGAAGTCTTCGGTGAACAGCGGACCGGGAAAGAATCCATCCGGGGCGGATTCCGGCGGCAGCAGATGCGAGAGCAGCCTGGAGGCCTCGTACGGGGAGGAGGTAGCGAGGAACATCTGGAGCTGGACTTGTAGAACTTTGGCACGTGGTCGGCCGAATTCTTGGGCTTTCGCCAAGTGCGCCATGGCGGTGTCGATGTCCCCGGAAAGAGCCTCGCCCCGAGCCTGTTCCACCACCAGATCCCAGCTGTCACGAGTCTTACCCATCGGCTGACGTAACTGATGAAAGCCTTGGTACAGCGATTCCATGAGGGCGGTGAAAGACGGGTAGCGCTGCGGGGACTCGGCCCAGGAAAACACGCTGTAGGCCGCCCACTCGCCGTTCCCGTCACGGTCGCCCGGGTCCAGGAACAGCACCCCGGCGTCGGCGTGCAGCGAGATCAGCAGCCCGCGATCGAACGGGTTCCCCGGCGCGCCGGTTGGCGGCTCGGCGATCAGATCGGCCCACGACTCCCAGTGCGGTTCGAGGTCACGCAGCCACCCCAGATTGGTGGTGTCCCGCATCTGCGACACGAATTCCCCGGCATGGCGCCACCCGTCGGTGGTCAGCAGGAAGCCGCGATAGGAAGGCGGCAACCTCAGACCGAGACGCTGCTCGACCGCTTCGATGTCGGCCTCGGCGGCCGGGGCGTATCCGAGCCAGCGCTGCCGCACGATCTCCGGCTCCAGCTCACCAGGAGCACTGCCGGCGATCTTTTCCTCGCTCCATAGCTCCAACCACGCTCTCCAGTTCATTCCGCGAACGCTACGAGCAGCCACCGACAATATGCGGGGCTGCCGATCTGGTGTGGCGTGGTGAGCCTTGAATCGATGTGCACGCGATCCATTTCAAAGGACGAATACCAGAGCCGTGGCGCAAAGCCCCACACCTCCGATGAACTGATGTCTACTGGCGGCGTGTCGTTACTCGCCCAGTTCTTTTCCGCCGGAGCGCGATTCGCCAATCGACGTGGCATCTACGCGGGGCGCCGCTTCACCAAGGTGCACGTACGCTGCTATCGATGGTCGAACGGCAGGATCGGCGGGCACATCCCTGGCCGACGCGACGCGCGCATTTTGCTGCTCGATCATGTCGGCGCGAAAAGCGGTGTGCGCCGGACCTCCCCGCTGGTCTACATCACCGACGGCGCGGTGACAGCAGTCGCGGCGTCCAAGGCCGGGCAACCGACCCATCCCGCCTGGCTGCACAACCTGCTCGCGCAACCGCACACCACCATCCAACTCGGCGCTCGATCGTGTCGAGTACGAGTTCGTCTCGCCAATGCTTCCGAGCGCGAACAGCTGTGGCGCCGGTTCGTGGAAACGGTCCCCGACTACAAGTTCTATCAACAGCACGGCGGGCCCCGGACTATCCCGATCGTGATCCTCGAGCCGCGGTAGGGATCGAATGCTCTTGGGCCGCAACGACGGTGGGATTCGCGGTGGCCAGTGCCGCCGCGATCGACATGCCTGTACGGTCGGCCAGAATCAGGCGTTGGCGAACGGCGGCCGGTGTGCGGGGGCCGATAGCCCGGCCCGGTGCCGCAGCATCCGCCGTGGAAGTGGAGCCCGGAGTCGAGGACCGCCGCGAGCGCGCGCCAGCCAGCCCGGTCGACTCGCCTGGGCACCTCCAGGTGCGGGCCGGCGTCGATGAGTTCGGCATGGCAGCGCAGGCAGTGGTTGGGACCGTGGGCGATCGGATGTTTGTAGGAGACCCGGCAGGCCGAGCACACGGAGTGGGTCCGGCTGGGGTAGACGCACATGGGGGCAGCGTAGGGCCGGACAGTCCGTGGCGTCGATCGATTATTTCCCCGCAGCTGTTGGGGCGCTACGGGATTGGGCGCGGCGCTAGTTCGCGTCCCGCTCCCGCTTGATCTTGCGCCAGCCGCCCGCGCGGTTGTTGGCGATGATCTGCTCGAACATGGCGGTGAGTGCGGGGGCGTTGATCTTCTCCCCTTCTCGGAACGCGACGGTCCTGGCGGTTTTGTTGTCGTGGCCGGCGGTGATGATGCCTTCGGGATCGGGCACGATCGCACCGTCGTAGAGGAAGACGTTGACGTGGGTTTTGGCCGCGAGCAGGGCGCAGATATTGCCGTCGAGGACGAAATACGGCTGTCTGGTGCGTTTGATGGTCTCCACGACCGCGGGGTCGGCGGCGTGGACGAGCGCGCGGACTTCGTGGCAGATGGCTTGCTGCCACTCGGGCAGCGCGTCGATGTAGGCGTCGACGCGGGGATCGGCGAGATATGTCATGGGGCCCTTCGGTGCCGGAGGTCGGCGGTCTACCCCAGTCTGGCGTCCGAACCTGAGCCGGGCCGGACAGACACGCGGAAGTCGGCGCCAGGGGTGGGCGGACGCCGGATGCCCGCCCACGCTAGGCCCTAGCTGGAGACCAAGGAGACGATGTCCTCGATCCGCACGATCTCCCCGCGCGCTCCCCAGTTGCCTTCGGGGATCTCGTTGATATGCACCCACGCGGTGGCGGCCTCGGCGAACCGCGCCGGGTCCTCGTCGGCATCGGCCAGGACGCGGGTGACTCGGCGCACGATGTCGCCGCGCTTCTCGTCGTTCATCGATCCGGCCGGAACCCCTACGCGCACGACGTATTTCGGCTTCTCACCGGCGGGGAGCCGACGTCCGCCGACGAACCAGGCGTCGATCTCGTTGACCACCAGCCAGGAAATGGAGCGCGCCGCTTCGGTGTCGGGCGCGCCTTCCGCGAGCATCACCTCCGACACCAGCCGGCCGCCGATCTCCTCGCGGCGGTCTTGGTCGAGCGAGCCCTTGGGAACGAACAATTCCACGAACGGCATCAGTTAGTCCTTTCATTGAACTCTGTCGCCCACAACGTATACCTGCTGAGTTCAATCAATCAACCCTCTATACTTGATGCATGCAACGAACCAGCTTCGCGGAGATGCACTGCTCGATCGGACAATCCCTGGAGCGGGTCGGGGAATGGTGGACGCCGCTGATCGTGCGGGACATCTACCTCGGCCTGCACCGGTTCGACGACATCGCCGAGAATCTCGGCATCTCCCGCAATCTGCTCACCAGACGACTCGAGGCGCTGGTCACCAACGAGATCGTGGAGCGTCGGCCCTATCAGGAGCGGCCGGTGCGCTACGAATACCACCTGACCACCGCCGGCCAGGAGCTCGTCCCGGTCCTGATGGCGCTGATGGCCTGGGGCGACAAGTGGGCAACACCCGTGGGCGGGCCCCCGGTCCGATTGGCGCACAACGATTGCGGGCACCAGTTCACCCCGCAGGTCTGCTGCTCGGCCTGCGGAGAACCGGCCACCGCGACGAATGTGACAGCCCGGCCCGGCCCCGGCGCGGCCTCGGGCCCGGGAACCAAAGTGCTCGCACGCCGCAGCGCCCTGGCGATATCCGAGCAGGACGCCGAATCCTGAACCGGGGCAATATGTTCGGGCAGACTCAGTACTGCTCGGTAGCGCGTTTCGCGACATCCTCCAGCTTGTCGCGGTAGCGCTGCCACCAATCCGGGTCGTCGGTGGGCAGGTTGGTGTTGGCGGGCAGCAGGCCGGCGGCGCCGTCGAGGAGTTCGCGGATGATGTCGGCGTGGCCGGCGTGGCGGTGGGTCTCGGCGGTCACGTGCACCAGGATCTGATGCAGGGTGACCGTGCGCTGCTCGGGGTTCCACCAGGGGACCGATCCCTCGGCGGTGAGGTCGAGGGTGTCGATCGTGGTGTCGGAATGAGCCCAGGCCCGGTGGTAGAACGCGACGATGTCGGCGCGTGATTCGTCGGCGGTGGCCCACATATCGGCGGTGGGGTCGGCGACGAAATCGTGCTGGTTGATGGGTTCGTCGTCGGGACGGCCGAAGGTGTCACCGAAGTATCCGTATTCCACCGAGCCCAGGTGTTTGACGAGGCCGAGCAGGTTGGTGCCGGTGGGGGTCATGGGCCGGCGAATGTCGTACTCGGACAGGCCATCCAGCTTCCACAGCATCGCTTCGCGGGCCGAACGCAGGTAGCGATGCAGCACCGTTTTCGGGTCAGAGCCAGTCATGTCGAGCATTCTCGCCCCCGTCGCCGGGTTTACCAGCGGAATCGACCGCACCCTTGACGAGGCGGCTCGCGTCACGCAAGGTGGCAGCTGACTTAGTAAGCGCTCAGTAAGTTGAGCCGGAGCGGATACGCCGACGGCAATCGGTCGCCCGCTTCGACCGCTCGGACTCCGAAAGGACCACGCTGTGACCCGATTCGAGGTGCCCCGATGACTGGTTCACCGGACAACGGCGACCTACCGGGCCTCGATCTGGACCGGTTCACCGGCTGGCTGGCCGTCAATCGGCCGGACCTGGCGAAAGGTCCGCTGCGAGGTGACCTGATCGCCGGCGGCAAATCCAACCTGACCTACCGAATCACCGACGGCACGACCGCGTTCGTGCTGCGCAGACCACCGCTGGGTCATGTCCTGGCGACCGCCCACGACATGGCCCGGGAACATCGGGTGATCAGTGCCCTGGCCGGCACCGGCGTCCCGGTGCCGGCCACCTACGCGCTGTGCGAGGACACCGATGTCATCGGTGCGCCGTTCTACCTGATGGAATTCGTCACCGGCACGCCGTATCGCAGCGCGGCCGAACTCGAAGCGCTGGGTCCGCAACGCACCACCACGGTGTCGACCGGGTTGATCGACACCCTCGCCGCCCTGCACACCGTCGATCCGGCCGCGGTCGCACTCACGGATTTCGGGCGACCGCACGGCTTTTTGGAACGCCAGGTGCGCCGCTGGAAAAAGCAACTCGACGCCTCCCATTCCCGGGACCTGCCCGCCGCCGACGAACTGCACGCGCTGCTCGCCCAACAGCAACCACCGCAATCGGCGACCGGCATCGTGCACGGCGACTACCGGCTCGACAACGTCCTCATCGATGACCGGGATCGCGTTGCGGCGGTGCTGGATTGGGAGATGGCCACCCTCGGCGACCCGCTTACCGATATCGGTCTGCTGCTGGTCTACCAGCGCATGGGCGCATTCCGGATGCCCGGGGTTACCGATGTGGCGACCGCGCCGGGCTTCGGCACCGAAACCGAGCTGCTGGACCGGTACGCCCGCCACACCGGCCGCGACCTGACCCACATCGGTTTCTATGTCGCGCTGGCCTCGTTCAAGCTCGCGGTGATCGCCGAGGGCATCCACTACCGCTACCTGCACGGTCAGACCGTGGGTTCCGGCTTCGCCACCGTGGGCGACATGGTGGATCCGCTGCTGCGCGCCGGAATCGCCGCCCTGCACGACGCCAGCTGACCTCCCCCGCCGATCAGGAGTAGAGATGTTCGAGCTTTCCGAGCCCGCCCGCCGATACCGCGACGAACTGCTCGCCTTCATGGACGAGCGGATCTATCCCGCGGAACCGATCCTGCACGCGCAGATGACCGAATCCGGTGACCCGCATTTCCAGCCGCCGATTCTCGAGGAACTCAAAACCGAAGCCAAGAAGCGCGGCCTGTGGAATCTGTTCCACCCGCATCCGGAGTGGGGCCCGGGCCTGACCAACTCCGAATACGCGCCGCTGGCCGAAATCATGGGCCGCAGCCCGCATTTGGCGCCCGAAGCCACCAACTGCAGTGCGCCCGACACCGGCAATATGGAGGTGCTGACGCTGTTCGGCACCGAGGAGCACAAGCGGGAATGGCTGGCGCCGTTGCTCGCCGGCGATATCCGCTCCGCCTTCGCCATGACCGAACCCGGAGTCGCCAGCTCCGATGCCACCAACATCCAGTTGCGGATGGACCGCGACGGCGACGACTACGTCCTCAACGGCCGCAAATGGTGGACCTCCAACGCGCTGCACCGGAACTGCAAGGTGCTGATCGTCATGGGCAAGACCGACTTCGACGCGCCGGTGCATCGCCAGCAGAGCATGATGGTCGTCCCGCTCGACACCCCCGGCGTGACCGTCGTGCGCGGTCTGCCCGTCTTCGGCTATCAGGACCGCGAAGGCCACGCCGAGGTCGTGTTCGACAATGTCCGGGTGCCGCGCAGCGCGCTGCTGGCCGGTGAAGGTGACGGATTCATGATCAGCCAGGCGCGACTGGGTCCCGGCCGCATCCATCACTGCATGCGCGCCATCGGCATGGCCGAGCGCGCCCTCGATCTGATGATCGATCGGGCCCAGGCCCGCACCACTTTCGGTCAACCCGTCGCCGATCGGGCCAATATCCAGGACTGGATCGCCGAGGCCCGCATCGAGATCGAGATGGTGCGGCTGCTCACCTTGAAAGCCGCGTACCTGATGGACACCGTCGGAAACAAGAACGCGCGCACCGAGATCGCCGCCATCAAGGTCGCGGCACCGCAGATGGCGCTGAAGGTGATCGACCGCGCCATCCAGGTGCACGGCGGCGCCGGCGTCTCCGATGACTTCCCGCTGGCGAGCATGTACGCGCACGTGCGGACCCTGCGGCTCGCCGATGGTCCCGACGAGGTACACAAGCGGACCATCGCACAGCGCGAACTGCGCCGCCGCGACCCATCCTGGGGCCGGAAAGCCTGAAATACCAGACCGATTCGACAAGGAGTTGTGCATGACGAAAACCCAGCAGGTGCGCCTGGCCGAACGGCCGACCGGTCTGCCCACCGCCGACACCTGGGAGCTGACGACGACCGAGCTGCCCGACCTCGGGCCAGGTCAGATCCTGGTGAAGGTCGCCTTCATCTCCCTGGATCCGGCCATGCGCGGCTGGCTCAACGATGTCCGCTCCTATGTGCCGCCGGTCGGTATCGGCGAGGTGATGCGCTCGCTCGATATCGCCACGGTCGTCGAGTCGACGCACCCGGATTTCGCCGTCGGCGACACGGTCAGCGGCACTTTCGGCGTCACCGAATACGCGATCAGCGACGGCCGCGGCGTGCAGCAAGTCGACCTCGGCCTCGCCTCCGGCCCCACCTGGCTGGGTGCGCTCGGAATGCCCGGCATGACAGCGTATTTCGGCCTGCTCGACGTCGGCAAGCTGCGCGCGGGCGACACCGTGCTGATCTCGGCGGCCGCGGGCGCGGTCGGCAGCGTGGCCGGTCAGATCGCGAAAGTCAAGGGCGCCACCGTCATCGGTATCGCGGGCGGCGCCGAGAAGTGCCGGATGCTCACCGAGGAACTGGGTTTCGACGCCGCCATCGACTACCGCGCCGGTGATGTGCTGAAGCAACTGCGCACGGTCGCACCGGACGGCATCGACATCTACTTCGACAATGTGGGCGGTGAGATCCTCGACGCCGCGCTGGCCAACCTGCGCCGCGGCGCGCGCATCGTGCTGTGTGGAGCGATCTCGGCCTACAACGAGCAGAAGCCACCGCCGGGGCCCTCGCGCTACATGTCGCTGCTGGTGTTCCGGGCGACCATGACCGGATTCGTGGTCTTCGACTACGCCGACCGTTACCCCGAAGCCGGTGCGCAGCTGGGGCAATGGCTGGCCGAGGGGCGGATCCAGACTCGCGAACATGTGGTCGAGGGTGGGGTGGCGCGGTTCGGTGAGACCCTGAACATGCTGTTCACCGGCGCGAATACCGGCAAGTTGGTGCTGGCGGTCTGAATGATCGAATCAGCGGACCGCTCACGAGCGGACGAGACGCGGGCGCGACTGTTGGATGCCGCCGTGATCGCCTTCGCGGAACGCGGCTTTCACGGCGCCACCACCCGCGACGTCACCTCGATCGCCGGTTTGAGCACCGCGGCGATCTACGTGCATCATCGTTCCAAAGAGGAACTGCTCTACCAGATTTCGCACACCGGCCATCTGGACATCCAGGCGCGGATCCGGGCCGCGCTCGCCTCCTCGACCCACCCCACCGAGCAGCTGATCGCCCTGGTCCGGGACTTCGCGATCCACCACGCCCGCGCCCACACCGTCGCTCGCGTCATCAACTACGAACTCGCGGCGCTCAGCCCCGAGCATCAACGTGAGATCAAGGACATCCGCCACACCATCGACACCGAAGTCCGCGCCCTCATCGAAAAGGGCGTAGCCGAAGGTTCTTTCGACCACCCGAATCCGCACATGGCCGCGGTCGCCATCCTCTCCCTCGGCATCGACATCGCCCGCTGGTATCGCGAGGATGGCGCCTGGACGCCCGAAGAACTCGGTGACCACTACGTAGACCTGGCGCTACGCATCGTCGGGGCTCACGCTCCCTCGTCAGGGAAGTAGCGGGCGGCGATACCGTCGAAGAGCAGCGCCAGGCTGTTTTCGAAGAGGCGGTCCAGATCCAGGTCCGGACCGCCGGTTTCGAGCTCGATCAGGCGGGTCAGCGTCGGGTGGGTGTCCGGGCCGATCAGGGCCGCCATTTGCTCAGCGGTGGACCCGGGGCCGAGCGGGCGGCGTTCGGAGACGACCAGCAGCGCCAAGCCTTGGACCAGGCCCGAGACCGTGAGGTAGATCGTGAGCAGGGTTCGCGCCGACATCCCCGGTCGATACAGGGCCGTGAACGGTCGCTCCAGGGAATCGATGAGCACCGGACCGACCGGTGGGCGGGTTTGGGCCAGCAGCGGAAGCATCCATGGGTGCCGCCGATAGAGCTGCCATTCGCCGCGCGCCTCGTGCGCCAGGCTCGCGCGCCAATCCGCTGGACGCGCCGGCGGAGCGATCTCGGCGAGGGTCAGCTCGGCCATCTCGGCGAGCAAGCGGTCTCGGTCGGGAAAATGCCGGTACAGGCCTGCGGTCGCCACACCCAACTCGGTGGCGAGACGGCGCATGGACAAGCCCTCCAAGCCTTCCCGGTCGGCCAGCGCCACGGCCGCGCGGACGATCGCGACGGTCGTCAGCCGCGGCGGCGCGGTGCGCCGCTCCGGGGGCGCGGGACGGCGCCGGGCCCGGTAAGCCCGCGCCTGACAGGACCGCGAGCAGTACCGGCGACGGCGGCCCCGCGCCGGATGCGCGAACTCCGCGCCACACACCGCACAGGCCGGCACCTCGAATTTCATCACACCTACCAGTGTGACGAAATTGTCGTAATGGCGTCGGTAGCGCCCTATCTTGGCGTTCGTAGACACCGTTCACATCGGAGGTTGCAGATGAGCACACAGGTGCGGATCCATCGCGCGGAACTGGACGAACTCGACGTCGTGGCACGCGTCATGGCCGAGGCCAGCGTCGACGAAGAGGTCCTGAGCTGGGTGATGAAGGACCATCCCGACATCGCCGAGCAATACCGCAACCAGCACGCGCGCGGCATGGTGGAGGCGGCGATGCGCGAGGACGAAGTCTGGGTCGCCGGGGACGGCACCGACATCTGGGCGGTATCACTGTGGCAGACGGTGCACGACCGCGACCGGCTCGAGCGCGAGGCCGCCGAGATGCGCGAGCGCTACGAACAAATCCCGCTCCCGCCCTTCCGGCGGCTGCGCGCACTGATGGGCATCCTCAAGCAGACCCATCCGAACGAATTCCCGCACCGCTATCTCCAACTGATCGTGACCCTGCCCGAGCATCGCGGAAAAGGCGCCGGCGCGGCCATTGTCACCGAACGCGCCAAAGCGGCCGCCGACGCGGGCCTGCCCGCCTACCTGGAGGCCAGCACCGAACGTTCGTCCCGGCTGTACGCTCGCTGCGGCTTCGTCATCGAGGGCGATCTGATCCCGCTGCCCGAAGACGGCCCGGTGCTGCGGCCGATGTGGTTCCGCGGCTGACCCTCTGCGCACGCCCTGCGCGGTTCTGTCGCGGAACCCGCAGGGCGAGAACCATTCTCGTCGTGTGCACCACGCCACGAGGCGGCAGTCGCGTCAAGATCGGTACCTTTGGTGGGATGCACAGTGGCTCCTCGGCTTTCGGCACCGAATATCGCTCGACCACGCACGGAGTTCGCTGATGTTCGCGCGCTGGGGCGCGCTCGTCTCGCGGCTCCGGTTCCTCGTGCTCGGCCTCGTCACCGCCGCGCTCATGGCACTCGGGACATACGGCGCCGGACTGGCCGATCACCTCAGCTCCGGTGGACTGTTCGACCCCGGTTCCGAATCCAGCGAAGCGGCCCGTATCGCCGACGCGGCCTTCGGCCGCAGCCACGAATTCGATGTCGCGGTGCTCTACACCGCACCCGCCGGAAAAACCGTCGACGACCCGCAGTTCAGCGCCGCGGTCATCGACAGCCTCAACCGGCTCCCCCGGGAACGCCCCGGCGAGATCGGCGGCATCAACGCCACGTACTGGCCCGCCGTCACCGCCCGAATCACCGGCGCCGCGGCCACCACGCCCGACAAAACCAAGGCCATCGCCCTGATCGCGCTGCGCGGTGAGAACGACACCGACATCATGCGCAGCTATCGGAAGGTCAAGGACGCCTTCACCATTCCCGGGATAGACGTGCGGGTCGGCGGTCTGCAACCACTCGCCGGGACACTCAACGACAAGATGGCCGAAGACATCCACCGCGTCGAGATCCTGGCGCTGCCCGCGGTCGCCCTGCTGCTGTTCTTCATCTTCGGCGGCGTCGTCGCGGCCGCGTTACCACTGATCGTCGGCGGACTCACCATGATCGGCGCGAACGGACTGGTACGGTTCGTCGCCAATTTCACCGAAGTCAACTCCTTCGTCGAACCGATCGTCACGATGATCGGGCTCGGCCTGGCCATCGACTACGGACTGTTCATCGTCAGCAGATTCCGCGAAGAACTCGACGCGGGCCACGACACCCCGGACGCGGTGCGCCGCACCGTCATGACCGCCGGCCGCACCGTGGTGTTCTCCGCCACGATGATCATCGTGAGCCTCGGCGGCATGCTGCTGTTCCCGCAAGCCTTCCTGAAATCCATGGCCTACGGCGCGATCGCCACCGTGTCGCTGGCCGCGCTCACCGCCATCACCGTGCTGCCCGCCATGCTGGCCATCCTCGGACCGCGCGTAGACATGCTGGGGCTGAAGCGATCCCGCACCACCGGCAAGACCGACAACGGGCTGTGGGAACGCTCCACGGCGTGGGTGATGCGCCACCCGCGCAAGCTCGCGGTCCCCCTGTGCGTGCTGCTGCTGTTCCTGACCGTCCCGGTCGGCAACCTGATCTTCGGCGGATTCAGCGAACGGTATCTCCCGCCGGACAATCCGACCCGGCTCGCGCAGGAAGCGATCGACGCCGCCTTCGCCGAAAAGCGTTCCGACCCACTGGAACTCGTCTTCATATCGGACAACCACACCGGCATCGGCGCGGTCGTCAAACAGGCCAATCAAGCACCCGGGCTGGCCGAAAAGTTCAAGATTCCGTCGCGCTCGACGATCCAGCGCGACGTCTTCCGCACCCACACCCTGCTCGTCGATTCCGCCCAAGCCGGCAAAACCATCGACTACCTACGCAAGATGGACGTCCCCGACGACGTCACCATGCTCGTCGGCGGCATGCCCGCCATGCAGAAGGACAGTATCGACGCACTGCTGTACCGCATACCGATCATGGTCGCCCTGGTCCTGTTTCTCACCACCGTGCTGATGTTCCTGACCTTCGGCTCGCTGGTGTTGCCGATCAAGGCCGCACTCATGAGCGCCCTCGGTCTCGGCTCCACCCTCGGCATCCTCACCTGGATCTTCGTCGACGGCCACCTCGCGGGCCTGCTCAACTTCACCCCGCAACCCATCCAGTCGAACATGCTCGTGCTGATCATCGCGATCATCTACGGACTGTCCACCGACTACGAGGTCTTCCTGATCTCCCGCATGGTCGAAGCCCGGGCCCTCGGCGCGAGCACCAGCGACGCCATCCGCATCGGCACCGCCCAGACCGGAAACATCATCACCGCCGCCGCGCTCATCCTGCTCGTGGTCACCGGCGCGTTCGCCTTCTCCGATCTGGTGATGATGCAGTACATCGCCTTCGGCATGATCGCCGCACTGTTCATCGACGCCACCCTGCTGCGCATGCTCCTCGTGCCCGCCGTCATGCAGTGGCTCGGCGACCGCTGCTGGTGGGCGCCGGGCTGGATGCAGCGGATCCAACGCCGCATCGGGCTCGGCGAACCCATTCTCGACGATGAACGCCCTGGTCCAGCCCGTTCCGGTGCACTTGCCGAATCGAGCAGCTAGTTCGAAAAGAAGCCGTCCAGACGAGGTTGCGCATACCCTCGGCGTGAGGTGCCAGAGGAGCGCGCTCGCATCCGGAATGACGCACCTGCGGGCACTTGTGAGGACAGTTCGGCGGCTCATTCCAACGCGCCCGTCCCGTCTGTGTCCCGTCTCCCGTCGGTACCGTCGCCGCTCGTACCCCCGTACCCCTCGGGGGTAGGCTCGGATTCAGCGGCGAACAGTGTCTCGATGGCCTCACGCGTGTGGGAATCCTGGTCTGGCCACAGGTGCGTGTAGACCCGCAGCGTCGTATTAGCATCGGAATGACCCAGGCGCACCTGCACGGTCTTGACCGACGCTCCGGCCTGAATCAGCGCAGACGCATAGAAGTGCCGCAAGTCATGCCAGGTGAAGTGCTTGGGCACCTTTGCCCTCGCGGCCGCTTTGCGGAACTCGGTGAGGTTCCCCCTCTTTCTTGGAGAGCTCCAACCTGTGGTCCGATAGGACCGGAAGGAGTTCATCAGTGGCGGCACCGAAGAAATACCCCGACGAGTTGAGGGCGCGGGCGGTCAGGCTGTATCGGGAGTCGGATCCGAAACCGACGATCCGGAAGCTGGCCGCGCAATTGGGGGTCCATCACGAAGCGCTGCGGAACTGGATCCGCCAAGCCGACGCAGATGCCGGCGAGCGGCCCGACCGGCCCACGACCGACATGGTCGAGGAGAACAAGGCGCTGAAGAAGAAGGTCGCTGAGCTCGAGCGGGTCAATGCGGTATTACATTCTGCGAGTGCGTATTTCGCCTCGGAGCTCGACCAGACCCGGCGGTGATCATGCGGTTTGTGAAAGATCACCCGCACTACCCGGTCGAGCTCGTATTACGGGTGCTCGAGGTTCCTTCCTCGACGTTTTATGAATGGCGCCGCCGCGCGGAGCAGCCCTCGGCGCGACAACTCGAAGACGAGCATCTGCTGGATGAGATCGTCGATATCCATACCAGCTCCGGCGCCACCTACGGCGCGCCGAGAGTGCACGCGATGCTGGCTCGGCGCGGGATCGGGGTGGGCCGCAAGCGAGTCGAGCGGCTGATGCGGGGCGCGGGTTTGCAGGGTGCGTTCCTGCGCCGGAAATGGCGCGGCCCGTCGACCCGCCAGGACCCGCGGGCCACCCCAGCCCCGGACCTGGTCGAGCGTGACTTCACCGCGGCCGAGCCGAACCGGTTGTGGGTCGCGGACGCGACGCGGATCCCGTGCGGGCGAGGCGTGTTCTGGCTGGCGGCAGTGCGCGATGCGTTTTCCAACCGGATCGTGGGCTGGAAGACCTCCGACCGCTGTGACACCGAGCTGGTGCTCGGCGCGCTGGAATACGCGGTCTGGTCACGCGATGTCCGCGACGGGCAGTTGGTCCATCACTCCGATCGCGGGTCGACCTACACGGCATTCAAGTTCTCGGCCCGGTTGGCCGACAACGGGATTGCGCAATCGATGGGATCGGTCGGCGACTCCTATGACAACGCGTTGATGGAGAATTTTCTCCACGCTCGAGACCGAGCTGGTTTACCGGCGGTCCTGGCGGACCCGTGACGAGGCCGAGAACGCACTGTTCGCCTACATCGACGGCTGGTACAACAACCAGCGCATCCAGAAGAAGCTGGGTTGGCGATCACCGGATGAATTCGAATCCAGTTACCATCAACGGGTTCCGGTCGGAACCAGATAATCCGCTCTCCGGATTAGCCGGGGGAACCTCAAGATCAGCCGCGACGGCGGCAGTGCCCATACACGCGTCGCACCACATCCGGTAGTCGTAGTCGAAGCCTGCGAGGTTCCACCGATTCTCTGCCGCACCGTCATTGGCCACGCTTTACAGGCAATCGAAGCGCGCCGCCAGGTACTCCCCGGCGGCGTTTCGCCTATCAGGGGCTAAACCCACGGTGGACTAGCGTATAGGTCGAAGTGCATTGCAGCACGCGTCATCCCGAGTACTTGGCGATGGTTGCGTGTTTCGCAGCAGCAAACTCGGCTGCGTCGAGAATTCCCTGGCTGTGCAGCTCCGACAGGCCTTTGAGTTCGTCGGTCAACCCGCTCGATGGAGGCTGTGACTGCTCCTGCGGTGATTGCACACCGACATTAGGCCGTTTCGCTTCGGCGACCTTGCGTTGCAGCTCAACCAACAGCGGTAGGGCCAGCTTGTGGTCGGGCCGACTGAGGGGGAGACAGTTCGAGAGCGTCCATGGATCGTCGGATGCTTTGTTGCGATCCTTGTGTGACGATCGCCAGAAGTCATGGTTCGCGGTCCCCTGGTAGCTCGGAGTGAGGACTTCAAGGACACCGTTCACCATCCCGCTGTTGTACTCGATGCTGGTGATATCGGTGTAGGAAAAGGTCGTTACGCGACCGCCGCCGAACGAACCCGCCATGAGGCTGGCCATACCGCTGACCTTCGCGATTATGAGGCGATCTTCGAACGCGGCGAGGAAACCTGTTCCGCCCCCGGGGTTGATCACGAACCACGGTAGCTCGGTCGCCGCTGCGTGGGAGTGGAGTATCTCCCACTCCTTGTCGCTGAGTGGGCGGCCGATCCTCCGCACTTCGCGGCGACCTTCCTGCCGTGCCTGCTCCTGTTGGGCTCGTTCGGCCTGCGCAGTGAAGGCGGCCGCTCTGATCTGCTGTGGGTAACCAGCGGAAGCCAGCTGATGGACGAAATACTTGATGAAGTCGACTTCGGCATCGGGCACGGTCCCGAGCGAGATCTCGCCTCGCGTGCGTGAGGTCACGACGAAGACCTTGCTCGCGAACTTCTTTACAACCTCGAAACCGCTGATTTCGTCAGCGTCAACGGCCACCTTGGGCCCCTTGCCGGCTACGTCGCTGCTCAGAAATCCGATGATGCGAGCATTGGTGACGGCGATACCGTCGATCAGGGGCCTCAGGTTATTCGTCTTCGCGAAGGCCCACACGACCTCGCCGGGATGGAGATGCCCACTGAGCGCCGTGTTCCAGGCGTCGGCGGTCTTCTCTTTGAGCTTCGGCGACAGCTGAGGCGGCATAGACAGTCCTGTGGGGAAGGCAGGCGGGGTTGTGCGTGCAGTTATCTCATCGCAGCGCGATCTACGCGCGTTTCATCGAGCGCCGACTGGCTCGAGCGAATGAGCTCAAGTCCATGACGCATCAACCGGCACACCTGGCAAACCGGCAGAAGATGCAATTTCACACGGGCCGGCAGTCGATGGGTTCAGGAGGAGCAGATTGATTGCCCGGCAGCAGATGAGCGAGACATAATATGGAACCCATTCGGTGGGCGGGTCACTCTGGCATGGTGCCGACCCAGTTCTCCCGGCGGTCGCAATGACTATGGTCGTCTGACGGTGACGAGGCGGGAGGCAGCGGAGGATGACGACGATCGCGTTCTCGGACGAAGCAGGTGGCCGAGACCGTACGGAAGCGCTCCTGTGGTCTGCCCCTACAGGGCCGCTGCCGAGGCCACCGATCGACACCAGGGCTCAAGTGCTGCCTATCCGTGAACTGGAATGGGCAGACGCCGAGCGCCTGTTTCTGAGGCTGCTGCACACCGTCCGACCTGTCCAGTTCGCCAAACTCTTCGGTGTACCAGGCCAAGCCCAAGCTGGAATCGACGCCTATGCTCGGCTCCCTCTAGACCTGGAGCACGGCGAGTCCGGCGGTAGGGACTACGTAACCCTGCAGTCTCGGCGGATCGAAAAGCTGACCGCAGCTAAGATCACAAAGGCTGTCGACGACCTGCTGGAGGGTGAATGGGCGGACAGGACGGCAGCGTTCTACTTTGCTACCTCGTTCGACCTGCAGGACACCAAGCTGGACGACGCGATCCGCAAGCAAACCGAACGTCTCGCCAAAATTGAGATCACCTTTGTTCCGTGGGGTGTGCAGGAGGTCTCTACCCTGCTGAAGTACCAGCCACGAATCGTCGATGACTTCTTTGGCCGCACCTGGGTCGAACGATTCTGTGGCTCGGACGCAGCCGAAGCCCTCGCGAATAACCTGTCGAACCAGGACGCCAGAGACCTCCGTGCAGGGCTTGGCCATCTCTACCGCGCAGTCTTCTCTGCACAGGGCGGAGTCCACCTGAGCGAAGAACCAGAACCCGGTGGCGAGTTCGTCATTTTGGACGTCGACCCCAACCGCCAACGGGCCGATGTCGTCGACGCCGAACAGTCTGAGTCGCCCGTCGAAAACCAGCACCCGGCGGAAAGCTCAGGCGATGGACACACTTTCATCGCCTCGCGACTGGGTGCCCGCCGACAGTCCTTCAGATCCGCACGCCGCCTAATGAAGCGCAGAAACCAAACCGTTCCAGCGACGGTTGGCGCCGTTGCGGCTGACGAATGGCTGGCCAACGGGAAATATCAACTACTGATCGGCCGTCCAGGAGCTGGGAAGTCCAGCCTTCTGCGGTTCGTCGCATCGGACCTGCTGTCGTCCCAACCGCAGTCCATCGCCCTGCAAAGGAAACATGGGACTGACCTTCCGATCTGGCTGCCATTTGGGTTTCTATGCCGCCACCTTGAAGCCTCTACCGAAAACTCGCTCGTCTCGGCCGCGGAGGCATGGCTGAAATCGCAGAGCGCCACCCACCTTTGGCCGCTGGTCCAGCACGCTTTACGGGACGACCGCTTGCTTCTGCTGGTGGACGGCGTCGATGAATGGAGCGACGTCGGCGCAGCCGAACGCGCCCTCGGGATCATTGAAGCGTTTCTAGGTCGCACCAGCGCGTCGGCGATTCTCTCCACACGCCCTTATGCGGTTGACCGGCTCAACTGGAGGCGTCCTTGGTTCCAGGCTGAGATCACGCCACTGACCGATCGGCAGCGCTGGACGATCGTGGCCGGGATCCTTCAGCCTGTCGCGCAGTCGGAAGCCTCTCCGGCCGGACCATTGATGTGGACGGTCGGCGTCGAACCATTCCTCGACCAACTGGATGCCATCCCGGAACTGGCCGAGCTTTCCAGGTCGCCGCTTTTCCTGACCCTGCTGGCCGCGACGTGGCAGGGCGAATCCCTACCCCGTCAACGGTTCAAGATCTACGCTCGCCTAGTCGAGTTGCTCATCGAGAAGCATCCTCAGATGCGGCAGCGTGCCTCGCAAGCCAGCGGGGCTGTGCTGCCTGCCACCGAGGTGACCGCGTTGTTCGGCGCAGTGGCCTACCGTCTTCGTGTCAAGGATCCGTCCGGCACTGTCACCAAGCCCGAGATGCGCACGCTCATCGTGGAGTCGATGACCGACGACACCGTCCTGGGCTATCAGCATGCCGAGGCCCGCCGGATTGCCGACGCTGTGCTCGCCATGGCGGAAGACGAGTTCGGGTTGCTCGTATCGCATGGCGCAGGTGCCGTCGGCTTCCTTCACCGAGTGGTGCTCGACCACCTGGCTGGCCAGTATCTCGCCACGCTCGCTGCCGAAGTGCAGGTCGAGGTAATGCAGAGGTTCGTGCACGATCCAGCCTGGCGAGATGTGCTCCTCGCGCTGCTGACTGCGCAGGTCAGCTCTCACGCCGCCGAGCCACTGCTTACCGCAGCCCTTGATACGGGCAGCCAACGATGGGCGGACCTTGACGGATACGAACTGCTCGCCGAGGGCCTCGCCGCCGGTGTCAAGCTCACTCCGAAATCCCAGTCTGGATATATCAACCAGCTCGTCGACCGGGTGGAGACCCATCCGTCGCTACGTCATCGAGCGAACCTCATCACAGCGCTTGCCGGCACGCTCGCGAGCCACACTGCGCAAACCCATCTGCTGCCGATCATGAAGCGCTGGCTGACCGCGCCCCGCCCGGACCCCTCACCGACTATGTGGCTCCTGCGTGATCTCGCCATCGCCGACGAGGTCGCTGCCGAGTACCTGCTCCGGGGTGTTCGGCATCCAGAAGACAACGTGAAGGTCAATGCAGCGCTGGCCATCGCCGGTCGATTCGGTGGCCAGCAGCAACTGCTGGAGCGGCTGATGGCGTTCACAGAGACCGGACCATCCTCAGCGACCCAGGCAGCTGCCATCCTCGCTCTCGGCTGGGGTTGGGATGACGCACCCGAGACCCTGAGGTTGATCGACTGGGCACGTATTCAGCCGTCCATGTCACTTCGGCTGGTTGGTTTGCACCTGCTGCAACGCGGCAGCCCGCATGGTGATGCCGCGCTGTTTCGGCCAGAGGAACGCAAATGGCTGCTGTCATTGCTTCGTCAAGAGGGCCAATTCTCCGCACCGTGGCCTGGCAAGGACCTCGTCAACCTGGCCGCCACCGGGGACTCGCAAGCGGCAGACTTCGCGTATGAGACTTTGACGACCAACGGCGAAAGTGGCGGCGACCGCAATCTGGCATGGCACTTGGCTTGCAACGCCTTCAGCGACAATCTCCGCTTCAAGGACTGGGTGGCCGCCGAGCTCGCAGATCCGGAGGAACGCGGCCTGATCTTGTACGACATTGGCATGATCCCGAAGGTATGGAGCCACGATCCGGAATTCGCGCGAGTTCTCCGCTCCTACGTGGAGGGCAACGTGCAAGATACTTCGCCACACGGCGTCGCTGGTCTCGCCACAACATTGCAACCCGCCGACGCGCAAACGGTGCTGTTGCAAGGCTTGGACAGCTGGAGGCCATACGCCGCGGCACGTGCGCTGGTCGAGCAGCACACCAACGACGAGCGCGTCCAGACTGTTCTCGCCGACCGGCTCCGTGGCGACCTTGCTCAGGCCGCACCTATGGCCTACGTAGCCGTCGACGTGCTCGGTCCAACGGAAGGCTTCGCCGTCCTGGTATCCCTGCTGCGCCAGCTCAACACACATGGTCCGAGCGAGAATCGCGTCGTCGTTGCCGACGCCATCGCCGATGCCTGGAAGCGGTTCGAGAATACCGTCCAGGAGCCGGAGGCTGAAGCTGACGCCATGCGAGAGGTGCTTGCAAGCTACGACCCGGCCGAACTGGCAGCGCTGTGCACGGACGTTAGCCCAGACTTCTTGATGTGGCACGTCCCTGCGGTCATCGCCGCTTGGCCCGGGCAGCCATCTGTCCAGGAGTTCGCCGAAAAACTTATCCACGACCCTGGGCCCATCATTGCGGGGGTTCCGGATACCATTCCGGCCGCAATTCTCAGCGCGTACTGCGCCAGGACCGACGAAGCCGCCCTCCGGATCCTTGACAAAACCCTCGACCTGCTTAAGCACCTCGAGCCAGAGCTGCGCGAAGTCCTGGCGTTCGAACTCGCACGCAGCCCGCTCCTTGCGCCGGACCTCATCGACGTCATGGCGGAATGGAAGAGCGATCCGGACACCGAGGTACGCCGGAACGCCTTCATCGGGCTCATTCAAGCAATCATCCGCGACCAGCAGGCCCGCAACGACCTAGGGGGCACCGACACACGCTCGGCAGAGATGAAATGGCTGCGTGAGGAGATCAAACGGGATCTGTGTGCCTACGGCCCTGAACTCGACGAGCGCCGACGACTAGCGTGGATCGGCATGCTCGCGCTCGGCGACCTCACATTGATTGACGGCATCGTGGAAACGCGGGGCAACTCCGGCGCGCCCGGCGTCGAACTGACTGTCCTCTTTAGTGACGTAGATCAGATCCTCATAGACCTCGTCGCCGACAACTGGGAACAGTTGTGTGATCACTTCGGCGACGATATCTTCGCGCGGCTGACTCGAAATTCCGACGGGCGTCGAACGGCCAGCAAGCTCCGGCACCACGTCATGTCTTCGCTCGCGACAGTCGCTTCCCGGTACTCTGCCATCGCCGAGATGCTCCGTCACGAGGCCGACAGCGATGCAGCGCTTCGCGAAGATCGGAACTTTCTCTTGTGGGCCAAAGAGGAGAATAGGGGTGACGACGGCGTCCTTCGTGCACTCGTGCCAAAACTCGGCCACCTAGTGCACTTCCAGCACAATCAGGTCCTTGAGTCGGTGCTGGACCGAGAAAGCTGGAATGTGCCCGACGCGGTGTTCAAGGCCATACTCGCCAAGGATGCCCTTGACACCCAGCTTGGTCACACCTACCCGAGCGCAGAGCTATCTGTCTACACCCAGCTGTTTCCGACGGACAGCGTGGCTACAGCCGCATTGCGAGACCTCGAAATATGGTTCGACACTGATCCCGCAACTCGTGGGTGCCGTCGCTGGAACGATATGCTGGACATCGCCTTCGGTGCAGCCGAGCCGCAGGATCTGCCGGCTATAGCGACCCGCGTTCACAACCGGATTAGAATGGGCATGCCGGACTGGTACCTGCCCATGTTCACAAGGCCGCTGATGCGACGACTGCGGGTAGACGCAGATGCCGTCGATGCGTTCCATACCGCCCTTCAAGATCCAATGGGGATTCGTGAGACCAGCCCCATAATGGCGGCCCCCTTTGATCCGATTGCCCACGCACACTTGGAACTGCAACCGCTGCAACGTACATACCTGTTCGCCGTGGTATTACGCCAAGCGGGTGCCCTGCCGCGGCTGGGCGCGGCATCGGCCATCCAGGTGCTGGAGTCCGCGTCGCTGGACCTCGTCGTGCACAACCCCTTCACCCACCAAGAGGGCCCACTCTGTCTCGCTGTACTCGATCTCGCCGCGCACTGACTGCGACTGTCTTTCAATCTGATGCACCGCGGGTCGGAGTGGCGGTCGCGTTGTCTATTCAATGCTCGGGGAGAGGGAACGGAGCTACGCGGTAGTCGACATGCTTCGCGGTATGGCTTGGCACGGGGCTCCGCGGCGCGTTTCCTTCCTGCGTCGCGCATGCACACTGCTATACATCAATGACCAGCAGCTTTTGACGATGTAGCGCGTGGGCGTAGTGGTCGTGTCCCCCCTCCGGCACACACCCCACACAGGGCAGTTGTCGAGGCGAGATTCACTTGCGGCAGCTACTCACTAGCTGACGGACGATCGACGAGGCTCAAGTTCACGGGGTGGGGCTGACACAAGTTCTCCGATGCTGCTTTTGCATCGGCGTCGGACGAGGCGGGGCCGGCCGAACTCGGCGTCGGAGGGTAGGGCGTACGAGCGAACGATGGATGGGGCGCATCCGAAATTGAGGCGTCATAGCGAACACGTGGCCGGCGACCTTGGCCGCGGCGCCGTGAAACAGTTCGCTGCCCAGTTGCTGATTCCGAAAATGCTCTGGCGTGTCGCTCAGCGACACGCCAGCAGCATCCCGCTCACTGCGAACGTCTGCGAACGTTTTCGCGAACGAATTCAGCCTCAGCGGCCGTGATCTCGCAGTATGCCTGGTAATGCCGACGCGCGCCCTCGGCCAAGTGACCGAAACCCATACCCATTACGCGGCCAGTGGACCTAGCGATCTTGGACAAGATCGCCGGCACGGGACAGCAAGAGTGTGATGCTCATCCAGCTCCGCGCAAGGGTTGCTATAAGGAATTTGCTGGAGGCACTGAGGCCAATGTGTAGCAGCTCCACCAATCAGGGGTGTTTGTGGACGCCGGGTCATCGACGTCCACCACACGGCTGTGCGTTTATACCCCGTACCGGTATACGCAGTGGCCCGTCATTCTCCCGTCACACCAGTAGAACCACTGCGTTTCAATGGGAAACAACAGGCCACGACGAGTTCGCCGTTTTCGCAGTTCACGGCGCAAAACCAGCGCCTGACCCGACTTCCATCGCGCTAGGCCCGATCATGATGCAGTACATCGCCTTCGGCATGATCGCCGCGCTGTTCATCGACGCCACCCTGCTGCGCATGCTCCTGGTCCCCGCCGTCTTGCAGTTACTCGGCGATCCCTGCTGGTGGGCGCCGGCCTGGATGCTGCGAATCCAGCGAAGACTCAACTTGAGTGACGCTCTACCAGCCGAAACGCCGACCAGCAGCCTCGTTGCAGGCCGCCGGTGAACGTTTTTCGAACGTTTTCCACCTAGCATCCGCGTAGTCGATCACCGGCCGCAGGCTCACACAGGCCTGCGTCGTCATTCTCGGCTGTTCTGCGGCCGCTTCGCCCGCTGGCGCTCATAGGAATCTGATCGACGCGAACCGAAAATGCGGGACACCATAGGCGGCGGGTGCGTTCGCGGCAGGCGCTACGCGGTTGACACTCAACCGGTTTGGGGCGGAACCGTATGCGGTCGTGGTCATCGGGCAATGGCGGCTAGAACAGATACCCGTGACGCCTGTCTCGCGGGCCAGAACGCGGCGAGTACTGCGGCAGTCACCATGCCGAGCAGCGCCAGCGCGATCGTGCCCATGGGGATGGTGGCGTCGAGTATTCGTTGACCGAATACGACGTGCTGCATGACCATGCCAGCCCACAGTCCGACCACAACGCCGAGTACCGCGCCGAAAGCGCAGATCAGCAGGCTCTCTGCGGTGATCATCCGCTGGATCAGACGACGCTGCGCCCCGATGGCGCGCAGCATGCCGATCTCGGGTATCCGTTCCCACACAGACAGCAATAGCGTGTTGACCACGCCGAATACCGCGACCAGGATAGCGAGCCCGAACATGGCGTAGAGCAGCACGAACCCGAAGCGCTGGGCGCGGACATAGTCATCGGCGAGCACGTCACGATCGAGCACGGCAATGTCGGGTCGGTCGCCGACCGCGCGCTCGATCGCGGCTCGGGCTTGCTGGGGGTCCACCCCGGTGGCATAGATCAGCGTGATCCGGTCCTGCAGCCGCTGCGGGACTCGGTTCACGTCGAGGTACACGCTGGATTGCAGTTCGGTCGCCTCGTAGATGCCGGTCACCACACTGCGGATCGGTGTGCTGCCCGGCAGCCGCAACGTCACCTCATCGCGCACCGCCAACCCCAGCATGTCCGCCTGATTCCGGGACACCAGGATGCCGGAGCGTAGATCGGCACTACCGGCGATGAGTTCGGGGGTCAGCACCGAACCGATGGCCTCCGGTTCCACGATGGACACCTGGCGAATGTCGGTGCCGCCCGAATGATCGATATCGGCGTACACATTCCGGGTGGCGGCGGCCGTCCGTACCGAGGGCAGCGCCGCGATCGCCCGCAGTGTCTCCGGGTCCAGCACCGAATCACCGCCGGCCGCGGAGCGCAGGATCGTGGTACTCACCGGCACGTTGTCCCGCACGCTGGAGCCGACCAGCGAATCCAGCGTGGCGCTCAGTGTGGCGAACGCGCACACCAGGGTCAGGCCGATGGTGATCGCGATTCCGGTTCCCGCGGTGCGCCGCGGATTGCGTGCCGCGTTGCGCACACCCAGTCGAAGCGCCGGACCGGACCACCGGCCGACCAGCCGCAGCACCGGGGGTAAGCCGACCGCGGCCAGCCGCGGCGAGAGCATCACCACCCCGATCACGCTCAGCACCGCTCCGCTCAAGCCGATAATCCGGGACTGGTTGTCCGCGCTGGGATCTGCGGTCAGCAGCACCAGCCCCACCCCGGCCAGCACAGCGCCGGTCCCCACCCAGGTCCGCAGGCCGCGCTCGGCGACCGGCGACACCGCGTCCAGGCGCAATGCGGCCAGCGGGGACACTCGGCCGGCGCGCCGCGTGGCACCGGAGGCCGCCAGGATGGTCACCACCAGCGCCACCGCATACCCGAGGAGCACCGCGACCGGAAACCCCGCGTACACGATCTGCTGATCCGGCCGCATGATTGCCAACAACAGCGGTGCCAGCCCCACCCCGGCCAGCACCCCGAGGGTGCCGCCGACCAGTGCCAGACCCACCGCCTCCAGGATCGTGGCCGCCTGAATCTGGCGCCGGTGCGCGCCAACCGCGCGCAGTAGGGCGAACTGCCGGATCCGCTGGGTAGCCAGCATGGTGAAGGAGTTGGTGATGACGAATATGCCGACCAGTACTATGATCCCGGACAGTGGCAGTAGGACCAGCCTGAGGTCGTTGGCCTCGCTCTTCGCCTCGTCAGTTGCCGCCTGTGCCGGTTGGTCCCCGGTGAATGCATGGCCCTGCGGCACCAGGAGGGCGGCCTGATTTCGAACACCGACCGGGTCGGCGCCCGGCCGCAATGCCAGTTCGATCCGAACCAGGTCGCCGCTTAGGACCGAGGCCACCTCGTCGGCGGCGAACGCGGCCACCGGGACCTGGTCAGCGCTCGTTTCGTCGTCGGACTCCGCAGACTGCGGGCCCAGCGTCCGGTAGTCGAAGAACCCCACTATCCGAGCGGTCAGTCGGCGCTGCTCGGACAGCAGCACTGTCGCGTCGCTGTCCAACACGAGCCCCCCGGCCTCGGCCGTAGCCCGCTCCACCGCGATTTCCCCGGCATGCGGTGCCCGTCCAGCGGTGAGCGTGAACCGGCCGGTGTCATCCCAGCCGGTGCCGGCCTGTTCGGGCACGGTGGCCGAGGCAACCAGTTTGCCGTTCGGGGCGACGACACCGGCGCGTCCGCGTTGAACCCCGGTCGCCCGAACCACCTCCGGCAGGGCCGCGAGCCGCGCTATGTCCGGCGCGGAAAATGCCGGTCCGGTGGAGTTCATCTGCACCGATACCCCCACATCGGCGCGGGTATGCTGCACGCTCAGACTGGTGGCAATCGAATCGCTCATTATCCAGCTGCCCACCGTGGCCGCGACGCCCAGCGCGATGGCCACCACCGTCAGCAGCACCCTGCCCCGATTCGCCAGCAAGTCACGGATCAACGCTGTCCGCATCAGCGCAGCCCGTCCAGCGAGTACATCCGCGCCAGCACCTGATCCGCTGTCGGTTCGCGCAGCTCATCCACAATGCTGCCGTCGGCGAGAAACAGGACTCGGTCGGCGTAGGCCGCCGCGCTCGGCTCATGGGTAACCATGACCACGGTATGCCCGAGCGAATGCACCGTGGTGCGTAGCAGTTCCAGCAGCTCGGCGGAGGCCGCGGAGTCCAATGCGCCGGTGGGCTCGTCCGCGAACACCACTTCCGGCCCGGTGGCCAGCGCACGCGCCACCGCCACCCGCTGTTGCTGCCCACCGGAGAGCTGGGTGGGACGATGGCTGAGCCGATCGGACAACCCGAGCTCGGCCACCACGCGATCGATGGCTTCGGAATCGGGTTGCCTGCCCGCCAGACTGAAGGGCAGCTCGATGTTCTCCAGCGCGGTGAGCGTGGGTAGCAGGTTGAACGCCTGGAAGACGAACCCGAGGCGGTCCCTGCGCAATTCGGTCAGCTCGACATCCCGCAGTCCAGTCAACTCGACATCACCCAGCAATACTCGGCCCGCACTCGGTTGGTCGAGCCCGGCCAGACAATGCATCAGCGTGGATTTTCCGGAGCCCGAGGGCCCCATGATCGCGGTGAACTCACCGTGCCCGAACGCTGCGTCCACCTCGTCCAACGCGACCACCCGCGCTTGGCCGCTGCCGTAAATTTTGGTCAGCCCGATGGCGCGCACGGCTGTCTGTGTGTCGTTCATGGTCGTCCATGCTCGGCGGCCGGCCCCAGCGGTTCATCCTCCGAAATGCGAAAAGTGCCACATACTTTCGATCCGGATGCGGCTCCGGTACCCCGGACGTCGCTACAGTCGTGACGTGAATGAAGGTGTGGAACGGGTCCGGCATGCCGGGGTCTACCTCGCCGCGGCGCTCGTAGTCGGATTGACTTTCTTGCCGACCCATACGCCGGACCCGTGGCCGGCGGCGCTGCTCGCGCCGGTCGTGTTCGTCTCGATCGTGCTGTCACCGCGGCTACCGTGGCCGCTGCTGGCGCTGCCGTTCTTGGTTTGGCCGGTGAACGCCGCGTTATGGCCGGTGAACGCGGTCGCCGGTTATACCGCGGCGAACACGCTGTCTGGGTTGCGCCACGTGCTCGGCTACGGCTGCGGGATCACCGTGGTGTTCCTGGCTCCGGAATTGATCAACCAGCTTCGGTTCGGACTCGACACCGAACAGCTCGGGGCCACCTGCGGGGTCACGGTGATCTTCGGCTGGGGTCCGATCTTGTTCGGGCTGCTTCTGAAGGCGCGGCGGGAGGTGGTGGCCGGACTGCGGGCCAGGACAGCCCAGCTGGAACGAGAGCAGACCGCGCGTACCGAGCAGGCCAGGGCGCAGGAGCGAGCCCGGATCGCCAGGGATATGCATGATGTTGTCGCACACCGGGTCTCACTGATGGTGTTGCATGCTGGAGCGCTGGAAACGGGGACATTCGACGAGCACAGTGCGGCGCAGGCGAGACTGATCGGGACCGCGGGCCGGGAGGCGCTGGCACAACTGCGCGAGGTGCTCGGGGTGCTGAAGGAAGCACCGGGAGAGCTGGCGCCGCCGGCCACGCTCGCCGAACTCGACCTGCTGCTCAACGAGTCCCGGTTGGTGGGCGTACCCGTCGTCCGGATGGATCTCGGTGACCCGCGCCCACTGCCGATCATGGTGCAGAACACTGCCCACCGGGTGGTCCGTGAGGCGCTGACCAATGTGCACAAACACGCTGGCCTGGTGCACACCGAGATCCGGATGACCTATCACCCCGACGCCCTGGAGGTACAGGTGAGCAACGAACCCGGCTTGGAGCGGGCCGACCGGTTACCCGGCAGCGGGCTCGGCCTCATCGGCATGACCGAGCGAGTGAAACTGCTGGGTGGCGGACTGGATTTCGGCTCGACCGCAGGCGGTGGCTTCCGCGTCCGGGCCTGGCTGCCGACCGGAGAGCCCGCATGATCCGGGTCCTGATAGTCGACGATGAACAATTGGTCCGCACCGGGCTGCGGATGATCCTGGAGTCCAGTGCGGATATCCGAGTGGTCGCTGAGGCGGCCGACGGCCGCCAGGCCGTGCGAACCGCAGCGACCCACCGGCCGGACGTGGTGCTGATGGACGTCCGGATGCCCGGCATGGATGGACTATCAACACTCACCGAGCTGCGCCGCACCGATCAGCGGGCAAAAATTGTCATGCTGACAACCTTCGACCTGGACGACTACGTGCACACGGCACTACGGTGCGGGGCAGTCGGCTTCCTACTCAAGGACACCACACCCGGCGACCTGATCGCCGCTGTGCACGCGGCGGCCGAGGGCAGCGCCATCCTGTCTCCCCGCGTCACGAGAAAACTGATCGACGCCTTCGCAACCCGGGCCCATCCCAATGCTGCCGAGGCCCGCCGCAAACTGGCCGCGCTGACCGAACGGGAACGCGATGTCGTCAACGCTGTCGCCCGCGGACTGTCCAACGCGGACATCGCCAAGGATTTGTTCATGAGCGAGCCGACAGTGAAGGCCCACGTCAGCCGTTCCCTCACCAAACTCACCCTCAGCAACCGCGTCCAGCTCGCCCTCCTCGTCCGCGACGCCGAACCACCCAGCTGACCACCTGACGCCGAGCGGCCCTACAGCAGCGGAACGACCAGACTCAGCTCACCAACCCAAGGTGACCGCGAAATCGGTTGCCGAGAACACGTGTTCGTAAGAGACACGAGTATGCAGAGGTTCATTGCGCTGAGACGGCCGACTGGTGTCGTTCACAGGGGGTCAGCGCGGGTGGCCAGTCCCCAGTGAATGAGACCACTCGGTATTGGAGTCCTGTTGGCCCTGGTCAGGGCTGGAAGAGACACTGAGTGACATGGCAGGACGCAAGCGGCATTCCGCGGAGGACATCGTGCGGAAGCTGCGCCGCGCCGATGAGCTGGCCGCGGCGGGTAAGTCCGGGGAAGATATCGCCGCGGAGCCGGGGATCTCGGCGGCGGCGATGTACAACTGGCGACGCCAGTACGGCGGTGTGGATACCGATGCCGCCAAGGAACTCAAGGAGCTGCGCGAGCAGAATGCCCGGCGATACCGGAGGCGACGCTCTGGCGCAGGCGATTTGGGGTCCGGTGATGAGCACCCAGGTCGAGAACGAGCAAATCCTGGGAGTCCTCACCCATGGCGGCAGACTACGCATGACCATGACCAGTCACGGGGCGATGGCCGGCATCGTCGCGCAACTCACCGCCGCCGTCTCCTGAAGGGCCATGCAGCGCACGACCTTCACGCAGCGGTTGACTCTGCCCCGAGGGCACGGTTCAGAATGTGCTCCACAGCGACCGGCACCAGGCACGGGAGACGACATGGGATGGAGCACTCGCGAACTCGCTGAACTCGCGGGCGCGACGGTGAAGGCGGTGCGGTACTACCACGACGTCGGTGCCCTCGACCAGCCGGTCAGGACGTCCAACGGCTACAAGCAATACGGCGTCACACATCTGCTCCGGGTGTTGCAGATCAAGCGGCTGACGGCTCTCGGATTTTCGCTGGCTCAGGTCGCGGCCATGGGCAACGAGATCGATCATCCGGAGCACTCCCTGCGCGCGCTGGACGCTGAACTGGAGGCGACGATCGAACGCTTGCAGCGGGCGCGGGCCGAATTGGGTTCGATCATGCGGGATTCCGCCCGGCCGGATCTGCCACCCGACATCGCCCTGGCGAGTCGAAACGGTGGTCTGACCGATGCCGACCGGTCTTTCGCTACATATCTGAGCAGAGTGCTCGACCCGCCGGCCCTCGCCGCGTACGGCGAATTACTTCGAACCCCCGCCGGAGCGGATTTCGACGAATTGCCCGCCGATGCCGACGAATCGACTCGAGCCGATCTCGCTCGCCGCATGATTCCGGAAATCGCGGCACTGGCGGAGAAGCACCCGGGTCTGTTCGGGGCACTCACCGTCCGCGGCCCACGCACGAAACAGGACGTGGTGGATGTGATGTTGGAGCTCTACAACCCAGCTCAGCTCGACGTCCTGCGCCGCGTGGGTCTCGGCCTGCGTGACTGACGCCGACCTTTCCCACCATTCACGTTGTCTTTCCCGATAGGAGCTCCATACCCATGTTCAGATCAAGACGAAAGCGCGCGGCTGCCACGATGGCGGTGGCGTCGACGATGATCGTGGCTCTCGGCGCGTGCGGTTCCGGCTCTACGCCCCCCGGTGCACGAAGCCCCGAGCCCGAGCCGTCGATCGAACTCCAACGGTTCTACGATCAGACCCTGAACTTCGAGTCGTGCGAGCGATATGCGACGACCTCCGCCGACCGGGACACCTTCACCCGAGACCCCAACTTTCAGTGCGCGCGTACGCAGGTGCCACTCGACTATGACGATCCCGAAGGGAAGACGGCGTCGGTCGCGCTCCTGAAGACGCCTGCCAGAGGCAAACCCATCGGGTCGCTGGTGCTCAATCCCGGTGGCCCCGGCGGAGCGGGGATGGGGATGGCTGCGCTCGCGGCCGGATCGCTGAGCAAGAGCCCAGTGACAGAGAACTTCGACCTGGTCGGTTTCGATCCACGCGGGGTCGCGGCATCCACCCCCGCGATCGACTGCTTCTCAGACGCGGAAATCGATGCGGGACAAGGTAGTACGACCGTGTTGACCGGTTCCGGATCTTGGACCGAGACGGAGACCCGGACGATCGTGGAACGGTGCTCGCAGCGCTCCGGTGGTGACGATATCCTCGCCGGCGTCGGGACCCGCAACGTGGCCCGCGACATGGACATTCTTCGCGCGGTACTCGGTGACGACCAGCTCACCTTCCTGGGGCGCAGCTACGGCACGAGGCTGGGCGCGGTCTACGCCGAGATGTTCCCGGCCAAGGTCAGGGCGATGGTGCTCGACGGCGGCATCGACCCGCATCTGGGCACGGCCGAACGCCGGGTGACTCAATTCCGGCAGTTCCAGCGAGCTTTCGACGACATGGCCGTCGCCTGCGCATCGACGCCGGACTGTGCGCTCGGAACCGACCCGAGCCGGGCCGTCGAGGTCTTCCATGGCATCGCGCGACCACTGATCGACAAGCCGATCGTGACAGCGAACGGTCGACGCATGGATTTCGACGCCGCCTACGGCGCGGTGACAGCGGGCCTGTTCGACTCGAGGGTGTGGCCGATCATCACCAAGGGTATCGGCGAACTTCGCGACGGATCGCCGGAGACGCTGCTGCGGATCAGTGACGTGTTCAGCGGGCGCGGACCCGACGGCGTCCACCCGAACTTCTCCGAAGCGAACTTCGCGATCAAGTGCATGGACGAGCAGCGCAACACGCCGGAAGAGGAAGCCGAACTCAAGCGCAGAGTCCAGGAGGTGGCGCCGTTCACCGATGCCGGACTCGGCACCGAGGGCGCGCGGGACGCCTGCGAATCCTGGCCGGCCGCACCGGGTTTGGACTACCCGTACGCCACCGGCATCAGCGGACTATCGGACACGCTGACCATCTCGATCACCGGTGATCCGACCACGCCGTACGACGGCGGCGTGCGCCTTGCCGACACCCTGGGCGGCAGCCTGCTCACCGTCGACGGTCAGCAGCACACCATCGCAGTAGACGGCACCAACAAGTGCGTCGACGATATCGTCGCCGACTACCTCGTCAACCTGAAGTCCCCCGCGGAACAGGCCCGATGCAGTCTGTGACGCTCCGCCCATCACCGCGAAGGATGGACGAAGCGCCTCGGTGCGGACCAAAAACGCACCGGCACTGGTGATTACGGCTGTCGCGGTGGCAAGCATGAGGTACAGGTCAGACGGCCCCAAGCTCGCCACGCGGCACTATCGCTCACTTTTGGCTACTCGTCAGTTGCCGTCGATGTGAGTGCTTGGGCGAACATAACGAGGATTCCGCTCGGCCCGCGCAGGTAGGTGAGCTTGTAGACGCCCTCATAGTTGGCCACGCCCCGGAGCGGGTAGTGACCGTGCCTGGCCGCGATCGCGAGGGCCTCGTCGATGTCGTCGACGGAGAAGGCGATGCGGTGCATGCCGATCTCGTTGGGCAGCGTAGGTGGAGTGTCGATTGCCTCTGGATGGATGTACTCGAACAGTTCAATCTGCCCGGAGCCGTCCGGAGTCTGGAGTACCGCAATCTTGGCATGATTGCCGTCGAGGCCGACAGCGGTGTCGGCCCACTCACCGCTGACCGTGTCTCGGCCGAGGACCGTGAGGCCGAGGTCGGAAAAGAACCTGATCGTGGCCTCGATGTCGCGGACGGTGATGCCGATGTTCTCCAGCTTGATGGTCATCTGTGGGTTTCCTTCGATTGGTTGAATGTTCCGGTACTGGGTGACCTGCCGGCTCACCCAGTGGTTCCGACCGAGCTCATGGTGACTCGTCCGGGGTGGACCAGTTTGTTAATGCGTCGGTCGAATCCAGACGGTCGTCAGCTGACTCGCCTTCGCATAGGCCGAGAGGTTCATGGCTCATGGTCAGTCCTTGCCGGTCCGGGCCGCCTTGTCGGCAGTGTTCACTCGGGAGACGGAACTGATCGCGATTTCTCGACATAGAGAAGGCCGGCTCGACCCCAACGCAAGCGTGCTCAGCGCGGCCTGGGCGAACTGCGGCTGCCCCACGGCCCGATCCGGCTCTGCTCGTACTCCCTCGACATCCCGGTTTCGCGGATGCTCGAAGTCGCCGCCGAGCACCCACTCCGAAACTCGATGAGTTGCGCGCGATTCGAGCGATAAGCGGATGTTGACGCCAGATCAGAGGCTCGGGGGTCGGCGGTCGGTTGGGCCGAGAATGTCCAGTCGTACGTCGAAGACGAAGGGCACATCGTCGGGTCCACCGGACAACCACCATGTGCTGACGGTAGCTATGCCGTCGTTGACGTCCTCGATCGTGCACTCGATCGTGGTCGGGCAGGGATAGGTCGATGTCGGAAACAGTTCCCCACCGAACATGGCGGACTTGCCGACTAGTTGGTGAGGTCGGCCGTACGCGTCTGCCAATT
Source organism: Nocardia goodfellowii (assembly GCF_017875645.1). Taxonomy (NCBI): domain Bacteria; kingdom Bacillati; phylum Actinomycetota; class Actinomycetes; order Mycobacteriales; family Nocardiaceae; genus Nocardia; species Nocardia goodfellowii. The sequence continues at coordinate 5,460,299 of NZ_JAGGMR010000001.1, forward strand.
CGACCAGGACGATCCCCGGTTGCGGATCGTCGTTGAGCCAAAGGACAGCGGTTGCAGGCAATTCACAACCATCGCCCTTGCCCAAGTTCGCTTCCACGGCAACACCTTATCGGCCACCCTGCGATCCGCTGAGCGTGCCCGATAGTGGCACTATCGTGCGTTCACCGGCGCGCGCTCAGCGGCATGTGCGGACGTTCATATGCCGACCGTTCGTAAGTGGGACACCGAGGAGGGTTGGATTGAGGCGAAGTCGGGGTCCGAGAGGTTGAGATGGCCGTATTTGATTGCAGCTCAAGGCGATTCGGCTAATCGTCTGCGCTGATCCGCGAGGGGATGTCACGCTGTAGGTGCTGCGGCGTCACCCCAAGCGGCCTGATGGATGTGAGGAAGTACAGACGATGCCTGAAATCACGAAGTTGAGTACCGACGAGGCCCTGGCAAGTGGTGGTACCGAGGTCATCGTGACAGGGTCAGGATTCGAAGGAACCAGCCGGGTCTTCTTCGAAGATGTCTATAACAAGCAATTCGACGTGCAGAAGTACACGGTGGAAAGCGCCAGCCGCATCACTGTGATCAGTCCCGCCACACCCGGGGCAAGTACCACATCTTCGTCGTCGCCAACGGGCAGGAGTCCACCGTTCCGCAGGTGACCACCATGGTTCCTGACGGCGACACCGGGCCAGGGGGAACCCACGGAGTCACCGCGACATCGCAGCCCGGCCGTGCCGCCGAGATCCAGGTGGTGGCCGAGCTCACTAACCTCGATGACGTGTTTAGCGTCCCCACCATGTGAAGGCCCCTGTCTACTAGAAGCCCGTCTGAGCAGCAGTGCGCACGTCGAGAATCGTTCCGTTCTCCAGCTCCCGCTCGGCCGCCCACACGTCCTGGATCGGTTGCCACACGGTGTCGAGAAACGTGTCGTGAAGGCCTGGTGCCGAACAAAGTGCGTTGACCGATTTCGGACGTTCACCTCCTGGGCGACGCACGAAATCGGCATGATGGCGCATTGCCGGGGCCGAGATGCTCCACACCCGTTTGTGCGTAGGACCGCGAGTAGCCCGGCGGAAAATACCCGCCGGGCTACTCGTCGTCCCCCTGGGGCTATGGGGATACGCCCAGCGCCTGACAGATCGCCTGAGTGCCCATCCCATCGGTGATGAAGGCATAGATCTCGGGGGCGTTCTCGTTGACGAAGGCGGTGCGCTGGTCGCTGAAACTGCCCTGGTTACGGGCGATCCCGAGCATCAGTTCCTTGACCTCTGCCTCAGTGCTGTTGGAGGTGATCTGGTCTCTGATGTTCTCCACCAGCGCTTCACAGAACTCGAATTCAGGGTTGGCCATTCGTCGGGATCCTCTCTGCGGAGGCCGGGCCGTGCCGACGCGGCCTAGTCTGAAGCAGATCATGGACCGGGACTCGCCGTGGTCACTCGGAGATCTTTCCGGATCGGTGGCTAGATTCACGCACTAGCGGTCGACACCGAGATCGACTGTCCGCCAACAATTATAGACCGACCAAACGCGCGGAAATCGGCACTATCGGATGTTCCGAGACCGACTGGCGGCCAACGGCTACGGCTCACCGATCGCCCGGAAGGTGGCACTACAGAGTGTCGTCGCGGGCCGCTTCCACATCCCGGGTGGGAACGTCTGCTGCGTCGTCGGTGGCGATGCAGAAGGGATGACCGGCAGGGTCGAGGAGAACACGAAAGCGTTCGCCGCCAGGTTGTTGGGAGGCGAGCTCAGCCCCGTTGCTGACCAGGAATTGTTCGGCTTCCCAAAGGTTTTCGACCCTGAAGTCGAGATGGAGTCGCCGCGGCGCGGCGCGGTCAGGCCATGGAGGTGACCGGCGGTTGGCGACACGTTGAAAGTCCAGGCGGACGTTGTTGCCGCTGGTCAGCACAACGTAATCTGGATTAGACGAGTGCAAATGCCCACCGACGAAATGCAGATAGAACCGAGCAAGGTTTGCCGGGTCCGGACAGTCGATGGTGACGGCGAACAGCAGGGCGAAGCTAGCCATCTGGAACTCCTACCATCTGCGGGATCGGTCCGCAGTCAACGAGCCGATACCCGCTAATCGGCAGGAGCGGATGTTCTGAGGGCCAACGGCTCTGATCTCGCCGGCTACCTCCGCGTGACCGCTTCGCTCGGCGCGCACAGCGGCTACTTAGCATTGGCGGCAGGGCCCGTTCCCTGCCAGGATCGGGCCCCGGTGCCCGACGGGAGGCTCTCCAGCGGCTGCCATTATCGCTCACTTGCTCCAACTGAAGTCAGCCCCCGCGAGGCCGATTGAGACCGCTTTTACGTTGATGAGCCTGCGGACTCGGCAAACCGATCGCGGCCAGCGCGGTGAGCAAGAGCGCGCACCGTGGGTGGCCGGCAGACGGCTCCTTCGGCCATCTTCCACGCACCCGCGCTGGCCAGCCCGAAACACACGGTTAGCGCCAATGAAAGCAACAACTGGTGTGGTGGACCGGGTACCGGTTCGACAACCCTCGGTGGGTGGGTTGTCAGCAGGCCTCGTCGTCGACCAGTGACGTCAGATCATCGCCAGGTCACGCGATCCAGAGGCAACAGCGCTTGCCTGCTGGTAAATTCTTGATTTTCAGGACCGATTTCCCGCAGTCCGCATACGTGACTTCCCCGCCGTACTGCTCGCATTTGCGTATCGCGTTCTCCGTCGAGGGTGACGTATCCGCGAAGGCGGGTTGAGCTGTGGATAACAGTGCACTCGCTACCGTCGCTGCGACCAGAACGGCAGTGCATATACCGCGTCCTGAAATCATGGGCCTCCTTCAGTTCGTCCCACTCATCCTTTGTCATTCGGAATCACCGATTATTCGGCACGGTGTAGCAACCGGATGGCACCCCGCTGGTAGACCGCGCGGCATGAGGGTGTGTTCGATACCGGGAACGGCGACGGTCCGCTCCGCACTGACCGGTTGAATCTCGGCGCCGATCTCGATCTTGCGTCCATCCAGGGGCTGCCCGTCCTCGAATACCTAGTGTTTCGTCCCGCCGAGAAAGGAACCGCGATGCGATCAGGACACCAACCTCTCGCTGCTCTGGCCACAGTGTTCATCGCCGCAGCGGCCAGCACACTGCCCCAGGCGGACGCTACGCCATGGCCGATGGCGCCAATCCAACATGCGGCTGCGGGACCCTCGGGGGCGAAACTGACGATCGATCCGGACAAGGTTCGCATCCAGTCCGACACCAGCAAGCTCAAGGTGGGAGGCACTTACACCTGTACACAGAAAGGTGAAACCAACCGTATCTCGATCCGCGGCAAGCAGCCGACGATCCAGCCAGATTTCGTAGGTTACACCGCCACGTGGGTCTCCTGCCCAGGCACCGATCAGCCGTGGGAAGCCACCATGACGCCGATCAAAGACCTCTACCGCACAGAACAGTACGGCAACTGGAAGCCCGGTTACTGGGCCGACATTTCCGCCTCGCTGACCGTCCGGAAAGGAAAGATCGGCGACTATTTGGAATCTGCCAAGGCCGAGCCCTACGGCGGCTATTTGAGGATGGAAGGCGACTGACCCTGCGACGCAGGTATTAGCTAACTTGCCACCGTATCCGCGCCTCGCTTCCACACCTGCAACCCACGTCCATGCGACTGCTTGTGGTGCTAGCAGAAGTCCCCGGTCGAACGTTCCGGGATCGGCAGTTCGTATTCAGCCCGCCGAGTTGATCCCCGGGGTGTGGTCTTCGGGGTTGCCACCTGGCGGGTTCGAACGCGTGCCACGCGACGCGACCTCAGCGGTAGTTGTAGCGGCGACGCTCTTCCCTTGATGCAACATCCGGGCGACCCATCCGCCGACCCCCGTGTTGACGAAGTAAGTTCGGGCGCCTCGCCCCTCTGACGTGATGGACTCAACGATTGGGAGTGTGTTGATGCAGAAGATCACCAGGCGCGCCATTGCTGGTTCGGGTGTCGCGATGGGTGCGTTCCTTGCCCTCCTAGGCGGCGCGGAGGCGAATGCGAAAAGGACCCAGTACTCCAGATCACCGATGTGCAATTCGTGTCCGCCGAACAAATCGATGTCGCCGTCAAGTACGTATGTGCGGGAAATGAGGCCGCCGCGGTGAACGCCAGGGTGGCGGAGAATCCGGAAGACCTTGCGAAGTCTCAAACCGTGGGGGTTGCCCACGACATCGTGATCTGCGATTCACAGGATCATGAGACGACCATCCCGGTGTCACCGGAACAGGGCGAGAAGTTTCACACCGACGGACGCTGGACCGTCGCATCCGCCCTCGTAAATGATCAGAAGAACCCGGTCGCGCTGGCCGTGGGAGAGTTTGCCGGCACCGAGGGGTAGCGGCGGAAGGCCGCTGCGCGAACGCGATACACGTCTACAGCGGGTGGCTACCTGCCCGATAATCGGCAATATGGTGCGTTGCCGACGGTGAAATGACTCATGACCTCTACTCGTTGATCTTCCGGACTGCGCTGGCCGCTTCGGATCGATCGATCATCCCAGGAATCTGGTAGGTGCATCAGCGGGCGGTCACTGAACCGCTGTGAACCTATGCGAGAACGCGGTATCGAAGGTGTGCCTCGCTGGCGAATGCCGATGTTTCGACACGCTCCAGCTTGATGCGCTTACGCAGACCGGTGAACAGTGAAATCCCTTCTCCGAGCAGGATCGGCACGACGTGCAGCTGGATCTCGTCGACCAGCCCGAGTTCGAGGCATTGCCTCGAGATGCTGCCGCCCAACAGGCTGACCCACCTGTCCCCCGCGGCCCGTTTGGCGGATTCAACAGCCTGTGCGATGTCGTCGACGACAAATGTATATGTGACGCCGTCCTTTTCGATCGGCTCATGAGCACTGTGGGTCATCAGGAACACTGGCACCCCGAGCATGCCCCCGTAGGGAACTTCTCCCGCGTCTATGGTCTGCGCCCTGTTCGCGCCTCCGACGATGGCGCCGAGCTCTTGGGTGACCCTGTTGACGACGTCTTCGTCGCCGGGGGCCGACGGGAATCCGTTCATCCAATCGACCCCTCCGTCCACGTCGGCCATGAATCCATCCAGGGTCACAGTCGCGTGAATGATCACTTTCGCCATTGCTACTCCTCGGGCACGTGAGAGGTGAGTCATTCGACTCACCTCTCTGAGAGTAGCGACCAGATAGTCGTGAGTCAACCGACTCACCTTTACGTCATAATGGTTCGCATGCCACGCGAACCCTCTGCGTACCACCGACAAATCGCCGCCGACAACCGTGCGGCGATACTCGACGCCGCCGCCGAGCTGTTCCTCGAACTCGGCTACGACCGGACGTCATTGGCCCGGGTCGCCGAGTGCGCCGACGTCTCGAAGGCGACATTGTTCAAACAGTTTCCGACCAAGGCGGAGCTCTTCGAGGCAACGGTGCTCGCCGCGGGCGACTCGCCGGACACCGAGCCGTTGGAGCCGCCGTCCGGCGATTTCCATGCGGGCCTGGTCAGTCTCGGAACGGCGTATGCGGAGCTGTTGTCCCGGCCCCGAATAGCGGACTTGATGCGGGCTGTGATCGCCGAGTCCGCAAGGTTCCCCGAACTGCGCAATCGGACTTTCGATTTCGGCACGATGCCCGTCCTGGCGGCGCTCCGGCGCTTCTTCCAGGCGGCGAACGCAGCAGGAACCGCGAATGTGAACGACCTCGACGTAGCAGCGGCGCAGTTCCTCGGCATGATCGCCACCGTCGTGTTCTGGCCCCGCCTCGTCCACGGCAACTGGTCGCTTACCAGCGAGGAAACGCGCCACACCGTAGACGAAGCCGCTCGTACGATCGTCGCACGCTACTCCCTATCCAGATGAACGTATGCAAACTTGACAATCACCTACGGCCGCACGGAGATCCGTGCGGCCGTAGGTGACCAGTCGGGACGATGATCCAGCCGCTAACGGGATGCCGGGACCAGTTGTCGGCGTCGGGGTGCTCGGAGAAGGCGTCCGCCTCGACGCACCCGTTCTCAGTGGCCGACTCCTGCCCCTCAGCCTCGCGGTATTGCCGAGTCACCCAACACGCGCGCCCACGTTTCGTGTGATGGATATGAACCATCACAGTTGCGCGTTCGATGTGGAGGCTAGAGTCGCCGCGGGCGGTGAGCTAACCGGCCGTTGACTCTTCCTGCTCCGGAAAGCGGAAGCGCTTCACGTCTCATATGCGAAGCGCTTCCGCCGGGGCCATGGCACCGTGTTTACAGTTCGCGCACTGTGCCATTCGGGTCGATATCCCACGCCTTGGCGGTGGTAGGGGGCGAGGTCTTGATGTTGCTCGGCCGGACAGGTGTAGTCCCGGCCAGCCAGACGCGTTGGGCGCGGAAGTCGTAGCCGTCCTGTTCGGCTGGTTCGAAGTCGAACTCGACGTGTTCGCCTGCGATGAAGTGCCGTCGGTCCGACATCACCGAGGTGAACGACGCCCAACACCCGCCAGGCGTAGCCGGGGAGTCGACCACACCCCAGCCTTCCTCAACATGCCACTCCCTGATCGTTCCCGCAACCCTCATCATTCCTCCCGTTGTGGCACTGGAATTTTGCTTGCATTCGTATTGGCAGGTTCTCGTATCAGGCGCCAGCCGCGCCTTGTGATTGCCACGGCAACGGCAGCTGCGATTGCCGCACCCGCGAAAATGGCGGCGACACCCAGAATCCACGGGCTAGGTGTCCCGTTCAGCTCAGCTAACGGGGTTCCGGTAGTAACCGCCGAAAAACCAACGGATATGGCGTAGCCGCAGCGCGACTGCCGGTGAGGTCCGGTTCGGCCTCCGGTGGAGGCGGACTACTGGTTTGCTTGTCTCCCAGCGCTATTGGTTGGTGTGGGAGGTCGGTTTCGTGGCGACGCGGGTGTTCGCGGATGAGGAGTTGGCGCGTCTGCGGGAGTTCCCGGAGATCGGCCGTGAGGAGCTGTTCCGGTTCTTCACGCTCTCGCCGGCGGATCTGGCGTTCGTCGATCCGGGGCGCGGGCGTGGTCCGGCTGATCGGCTCGGTATCGCGATCGCGTTGTGCACGTTGCCGTGGCCGGGGTTCGTGCCCGATCGCGTGGTGAGCGCCCCGCCGGTCGCGGTGGCCAGGTTGGCCGATCCGCAGCTTGTCGGCGGGTGCTGCCCGCCCACTGGCGTCCGGAGTGCCAGCTGATCACCCGCCACACCCGGCCAGTGGGAGCCCGATATATGCAGAAGTCAGGACTTACTGCGTGCGAAAAGAATCGCTTGCTGAGCTTTCGCATCCGGGTCGAGCAGCATCTGGGCCTCGACCACGAATCCGGCATCGTGCAGCCAGGATGCCACCTGGTCCGGCTGGCGGCGGTGGACATGGACCTTCATCGGGTGACCGCCGTAGCCCTCCGTCTTCAACAGCGACTCGTCGCCGACGTGAAACAGGAGTTGCAACGGTCCGCCGGGACGCAATGCTCGGTGGAAGCGCTCGAATACAGTCGGCACCTCGTCGTCTGGGATGTGGATCAACGACTGCCAGGCGAGCAGGCCGGCCACCGAAGCGACGGGCAGGTCCAGTTCCGTCATCGAGCCCACCTCGAACCGCAGGCCGGGGTGGTCGCGCCGGGCCACGTCGATCATCGCCGGGGAGAGGTCGATACCGAAGGCGTCGACACCGAGCTTATGCAGGTGGGCGGTGACTTCACCGGGGCCGCAGCCGACGTCCGCGACCGGTCCGCCGCCAGCGGCCCGCACGCTGTCGGCGAACAACGCCAGAGCCGCGCGAAGGTACTGGTGTCCGGCGAGGGCGCCGCGCACTTGGTCGGCATAGCTGACCGCGACCGTGTCATAAGAGGTTCGGGTGTCGGCCAACCAGTCATCCGTGATCATGACCCGCACGATATTCCATGATCGCGGCGGACTCTGCGCTACCCGGGAACGACGAAGGTGCCTCCACCCGGCCGCGTGGAGGCACCGGTAGGCAGGACGGCATTGCTCATTGCGCGGGCCCCGAGAGACCTTGGCCGACTCTGTCATCCGGTGGCGTGGGCATCGGTGACTGCGGCGACCCTAACGTGCCGGGGGCGTTGATTTCGATGCGTAGGTGGGCGTGATACACCCACCCAAGCCCTGGCAGCGGCACCGCCGCACCTGGTTTCGCGCCTTGCCAGGGTGTGCGGCACCCAGGCGGGCCGCGACCTGTTCGCGCTGTCAGGACCTGGACAGAATCGAGTCATGCATTCGAAGAACACCATCGACAGAGCAGACGTAGTCGGCATGTGGGTGACCGGCGACGGGCACATCCGGCAGGAATTGCGCGCCGACGGTCGCTACGACGAAGCCCGGGGCTCGCGCCGCAGCGCCTACACCGGCCGTTACACGGTGACCGGAAATCATCTGGACTACATCGACGACCTCGGTTTCACCGCGACCGGGGAGATCCGCGACGGCGTGCTGTACCACGAGCACCTCGTCCTGTACCGCCAGGACCGAGCGTCATGACCTAGACCGAGACGGTGCTGATCACCGGAGCCAGGGTCGAGTGGTCAGTGACCGATGGTGTCCAGTTCGGCCACATCCTCATCGGAGAGGAGGAGCCCGGCTCCGGCGATGTTCTCGCGCAGGTGAGCGATGGACGACGTGCCGGGGATGAGCAGGATGTTCGGCGAGCGCTGCATCAGCCAAGCCAACGCGATCGACATGGGCGTCGCCGCCAGTCGGTTCGCGACCCGTGAGAGAGCCTCGGACTGCAGCGGCGTGAAGCCTCCCAGTGGGAAGAACGGCACGTAGGCGATGCCATCGGCGGCGAGGTGGTCGACCAGGTCGTCGTCGTGGCGATGGGCGAGGTTGTACATGTTCTGTACACACACGATCGGGGCGATGCTGCGCGCTTGGGCGACCTGCGTGCCGGTGACGTTGCTGACGCCGAGGTGGCGGATGAGTCCCTCTTGCTGAAGGCCGGCAAGCGTCTCGAATGCTTCGGTGATCGAGCCGGGCTGGGGGCCCTGCGCGTCGCCCATACGCATGTTGACCAGGTCGAGGGTCTCGACTCCGAGCGATTGGAGGTTCTCATGGACCTGCTTGCGCAGCTCTTCGGGGCGCCGGGCGGTGGGCCAGCCGCCCTGGGCGTCGCGGGTGGCACCGACCTTGGTGGCGATGAACAGCGATTCCGGGTAGGGGTGCAGCGCTTCGCGGATCAACTCGTTCGTGATGTGCGGCCCGTAGGCGTCACTGGTGTCGATGTGGGTGATCCCGAGGCTGATCGCCTCACGCAGCACGGCCAGGGCGCCGTCGTGGTCGGCGGGCGGGCCCATGACCCACGGGCCGGCGAGTTGCATTGCGCCGTAGCCGAATCGGGTGACGGGCGAGTCACCCAGCGTCCAGGTTCCACCGGGAAGAGGTGTGCGGGGCGTGTTCATCGTGGTGCCTTTCACTTCATGCCAGGGGTGGTGTCTCCAGCCCCCTTGCACCAGTATTGGAGAGGAACTTCCTGCCGGGAAGTAGGCACTTTGAAGTGCGTAACAACCCAGAAGGCGAGAGGCGAAATCAGGTGGCAACGACGAAGGCCGGCGAAAAAGCGCAAGCCAAGGCGGAGTACAACGCGTTTCTGGCGGTGTGCCCCAGCCGTCAGCTGCTCGACCGGATCTCAGACAAGTGGGTCGTGCTGATCCTGTGTGCATTGGGCGGTGACACATCCGCACAGTCCGGTGCATCGCCCACTCCGAAGGCGATGCGCTACTCCGAGCTGGCTCGGCTATTGGTTGGCGTCAGCCAGAAGATGCTGACCCAGACCCTGCGTGCTCTCGAACGTGACGGCTTGCTCATCCGCACCGTGACACCCACGGTCCCGGTCACCGTCACCTACGAGCTGACCGACCTCGGACTTTCACTCCACCACCTGACACGCGGGCTCAGGCAGTGGGCCCAAACCCATATGGAACAAGTCCTCGCCCATCGCGAGAGCCACGACTCGCGAGCCTCCTAGCATCGCAGCGTTCCCCGGCTCCGCCACCGGACCGACTGCAGCGGACAAGGGCCAAGTCGAGCCCGCATTCGCCTCGATTCCGCGGGCCCGCGCGAGTCAGGGCGTCTCGATCGGATGGACTCGCCGCGGGATGGGCTGTGATCGGGTGGTCAGGGCACGATGCGGGCGACTGCTCCGGTTTCCAGTGCTGTCCACACCGCGCCGTCGGGTCCGACGGTGATGCCGTGTGGTTCGGATACCGTTGCGGGCAGGTCGAATTCGGTGATGGCGCCGGTGGGGTCGATTCGTCCGAGGCGGTTGGTTCCCCATTCGGTGAACCAGCAGTCACCGGAGGGCAGCGCGGTGATGGCGTGGGGTTTCGCTGTCGGGTCGGGCAATGGGAACGTGTTGATCGTGCCGTTGGGAGCGATGTTGCCGATCCGGCCGGCGGCGATATCGACGAACCATACTGCGTCCGGGCCGCTGGTGATACCTACCGGTGCGCCGGAGTCAGGTAGCGAGTACCGGGTGATGTCGCCGCCGAGGTCGATACGGCCGATGGCGCCGGCCTGGTTGAGGGTGAACCACAGTGCGCCGTCGGGTCCGCGGGTGATCATGGAGGGGAATCCGCCCGGCACCGGGAGGTCGTAGTGGGTGATCCGGCCGTCGGGGGTGCGGCGGCCGATCCGGTCGGTGTTCATTTCGGTGAACCACATGGCCTCGTCCGGACCTGGACAGATACCGAAAGGTCCACTGCCCGACGGTAATTCGAACGCCGTCACGACACCGTCAGTGGTGATACGCCCGATGTGGTCGTCGCCGGTTCGGGTGAACCACAACGCGTCGTCCATACCCGCGATGATGATCGTCGGTCGGCATCCTCGGGGACCTGCCGAATAGCGGTCGAGCACACCGTCGACGGTGAGTCGAGCGATTTCGCCGCTGTGGACCAGGGTGATCCGGAGCGCGCCGTCGGGTCCTGCGGTGATTCCGTAGGGGCCCGCCGCGGCGTCGGCCACGGAGAACTCCTGGACGATGCGATTGTCGGCTCCGTGCGTCATAGGCGCTCCCTTTCACTCGGCAGCAGCGCCGACCTGGCGTATCAGGTCGGCGATGATCACGGCGAGTCCGGCAGGCCGGGTCATCGGCAGGATGTGCCCGGCGTCTCGATCATCTGCGCTGCGGCGCAGTCGATTCGGTATGTCGGTAGATCTGTCGTGTGCGCTCGGCTCAGCGTAGATCGCTCTGCACGACCATGTTCCAAGCTGGCCAATTCAAATACACCATGACGCGTTTTTGAATACACGCCTGGCTTAGATACGCTCGGCCCACATCGAAGGAGGAGTAACCGGTGAGTGAACGCCGCGAGGCTCGGTCAGGACCAGGACGTCCGCGGGACCCGCAACTGGACGACCAGGTGCTGCGAGCCACCCAGGAATTGCTGGTGGAACAAGGTTTTCAAGCCACCACCATTCAGGGGGTCGCGCGCCGGGCCGGGGTCGTCGCCACCTCCATCTACCGGAGATGGCCGAACAAGACCCACCTCGTCGAAGACGCGATCTTCGCCCTCGACGCTGGTGTCGTCCCGCAGGCGACGGGAGATATCGAAGCCGATCTGCTCGCGTGGACCCGCCTGTTCTTCACCGCCGCTACCCATCCCGCGGCCAGATCCGGCATCCCCGGCCTGCTGTCGGCCTATCACGACGACGAGCAGAGCTACCGCAGGTTGCGCGAACGCGGCGAGGGCCTGGCCCGCGCCGGGCTGCGCGCCACCATCGACGCGGCGATCGAGTCGGGTCAGGCATTGCCGGGCTGCGATCCCGACCTGATCTTCGAATTCCTGCGCGGCACAACCCTTTTGCGCGCCCTCACCCGCGGCGAGGAAGACGGCGAGCAGTTCTGCCGCCAAACCGCCGCCGCCTTGGTCACCCTGGCCACCCGACACGAAAGTACGACATGAGACCTCCCCGCCTGCTCCTGGCCGCGGCGGCCGTGCTGCTGGTGCCCTCCGCTCTCGGCGCCGCGGAACCCGCCGCCGCGGGAACCGTCCTGGAGAACCGCGACCTCGCCGACACCGCCGTCGCCCGCGCCGTCTGCGCGGGCGATGCACTACCCGAACCGGGCCTGCAGGGCGATGTCCCGGCCGCCGACCGCGACAGCGGCCGCAGCACCCAGGGCTACCGGTGCAACATCAGCCGCATCGGCAACTACGCGGGACGCGGCGCCGGGATCACTTCGACCCAGTTCGAGCACTGCGTGTATCTCGGCAGCTTCTTTCCCGGCAACTTGCTCGGTCCCGCACAGGGCGTGCAGGTGATCGACGTCGCCGATCCGGCGAATCCGATACTGACGACCACGCTCACCGAACCGGCGATGCTGGCCGGAACCTGGGAGAGTCTCAAGGTCAACGCCGCGCGAAAGTTGCTGGTGGGCACCGGAGCTCCCGCGTTCACCGGGGCCGGGCTGATCTCGGTCTATGACATCTCCGACTGCGCGCACCCGCGCCTGCTCAACCCCGGACCCGGCACCGACCTGCGTCTGCCGGTCCCGATCACCGCACATGAAGGCGGCTTCTCCCCTGACGGCCGCACCTATTGGGCCTCGGGCGTCATCCCCGGCATCGTCAGCGCCGTCGACCTCACCGACCCCGCCGACCCGCGTGTGATCTGGCAGGGCATGCCCGGCCAATCCATGCACGGCATGGGGTTACGCGCTGACGGCAACCGCCTCTACCTGGCCAACAACATGGGCGGGCTGACCATCCTCGACACCTCCGCGGTGCAGCGCCGCGACCCCGACCCTCAGGTACCGGTCATCGCCCAGCTCACCTGGACCGACGGCTGGGCGACCCAGCAGAACATCCCGGTCACCTACAACGGCGTGCCTTACCTGTTCAGTGCCGACGAGGCCGGCTCGGGCGGGGTCAAACTCATCGACATCTCCGACGACACCCGGCCCCGCGTGGTGAACACGATCAAACTGGAGATCAACCTGCAGCGCCATCGCGACAGCGCACTCGCCTCCGGGATGGGCGGATCACTGTTCGCCTACGACGCGCACTACTGTTCCGCCGACCGCCCGGTGAATCCCACGGCGCTGGCGTGCGGCTGGATCTCCTCCGGCATCAGGGTGTTCGACGTGCGCGACCCGTTGCGGGTGCGCGAAATCGCCTATTACAACCCGCCCGCGCGGACCGGGCAGAACGCGGAACTGTGGAACTCTCCGCACGCGCTGGCCTCGATCATCGGCCTGCCACTGCTGAGCGCACCGTCGGTGCTGCAAGCCATCGAGGCGGGCGCTTTCGATCCTGAGCAGGCGCACAGTTCGCGCACCGGCGACGTGGTCTTCGGTGACCTCTCCAGCGACTGGTGTTTCTCCGCCCCCGAGTGGCGCGGCAATCAGCTGTGGACGACCTGCGCCGACAACGGCCTGCTCACCTTGCAGTTGTCGCCCGAGGTGTATACCCCACCGGCCGATCAGCGTTCGACGGTCGGTTCATGACCCGGAGGATCGTGCTCGGCATTGCGGGCCTGACGTCGGCACTGCTTCTGCTGGTCCTCGGCGCTGCCCTGCGACCGCTCGCCATCCCCGAGCCCCCTTCCCCCGCAACGGTATTGACACCCACCGAGATCGGCTTCGTGCAGGATATGGCCGGGCATCACCAGCAGGCGCTGGTCCTGGTGCAGCGTCTGGCCGCCGACGCCGATCCCGCGGTCGTTCAACTGGCCGGGCAGATCGCCGACGCTCAGCGGTTGGAGATCGGCATGATGCTCGGCTGGCTACGGCTGGCCGGGGTCACGTCGACCAACACGCGTCCCATGGCATGGATGCCCGCCGGTCATCAGCACCACGGCGCGTCCACCACCATGCCCGGCATGGCGACCAGCGCCGACCTCGACGCCCTGGGCCGAGCACGCGGCGCCGAAGCCGAAGTGATGTTCCTGAAGTTGATGTACCGCCATCATCAGGGCGGGGTCGCCATGGCTCAGGCCTTCGACGAACTCTCCACCGGCGGCCCGGTCGAGCAGGCCGCGCGCGACATGATCACTACGCAGAGTCAGGAGGCCGGGATCATCGGCCTGCTGATGGCTCAGCGGCGGGTGACGGACTGAGCCTTGGGTTTCGACCCCTATTCGGCGACGAACTCCGCTTCCCGCTCCACCGCCTCGATCGTGGCCTGCGGGACTTGGATCGGCCCGGGAGTGTAGGTGACCGCGCGCAGGTCGCCGGTGTAGCGGAACGGGCCGCGGCGTTTCCGCAGGTTCCAGGACACCGGGCCGCGCGCGTCGACGCCGATCGAGATGCCGGTCCACGGCGCCATGCCGACGAGCTGTACCTGATCGCGGAGTTCGGCGTGCTGTGCGCCGGCTTCGATCCGGAAGTCCCAGCGCAGCCGCGGGCGTACCGCCGCCGACACCGTGATGCGCTGGAGGCCGGGGGTCAGCTCGGCGGCGGCGGTGCCGTAGATGCCGTAGCTGTTGACGCCCAGCACGACTCGGCCGTCCTCGATATAGACCAGATAGCCGCCCAGCGGGTCACCGTGTGCGACAAGGACACCCTCGTCACCGGGCCGGTAGCCGCCCAGGTGCACCTCGATGGTGAAGTCGCGGAAGGCGATCAGTCGCTGGGAACGGTAGCGCTCCAGGGTCGGGGTGCCGGGCAGCAGGCGCAGCGGTGCGGCGAAGCGCGCTTCCTCGGGGCGGCGGCGCGCCAGGTCCTGGCGAGTGAGCAGCGGGAAAACGGTGTTGTTCCAAGCTGATTCGTCCCAGGCTGCGGCCAGCTCGGCGGCCTTGTCCGGATACCGCTCCGAAAGATCGTGCAGCTCGGTCGGGTCCGCGCGCACGTCGAACAGCTGCCAGTTCGGGGCGTCCACGGCGCGTCCGGGTTCGTGCAGCGACAGCAGTTTCCAGCCGTCCCGGTAGAATCCGCGATGGCCGGTCATTTCCGAGTACTGCTCGGTGTGCCGGGTCAGAGCGCGGGGGTCGCGCAGTAGGTCGGCCGCGGAGACGCCGTCGAAGTCCTTGGCGGGCAGCCCGTTTCGGACTGTGGGCCGCTGGAGCCCGGCCAGATCCAGCAGGGTGGGTGCGAGATCGGTGACGTAGGCGTATTCCTGACGGATACCGTTGTCCTCGGCGGTGCGCGGCAGCCCCTTGGGCCAGGACACGAGCAACGGCACCCGGACGCCGCCCGCGAAGGTCTGCCCCTTGTAGAAGCGGAACGGCGTGTTGGAGGCCTGCCCCCAGCCGCGCGGATAGTGCACGCCCAGCTCGGCGGTGCCGATCAGCTCCTCATCGTGCGGTACGTCACCGACCCAGTCCGGATCGTCGATGTGCGCGAATTCGGCGAAATAGGTGCGGGTGCCCTCCGGCCCGCCCTCCGCGGTGCCGCCGTTGTCGGAGGTGAACACCACGATGGTGTTGTCGAGTTCGCCGAACTCCTCGACCACGTCGAGGAGCCGGCCCAGGCTCTGGTCGATGCTGTCGACCATCGCCGCGTACACCTCCATGTACCGGGCGAAGCGCCGCTGTTCGGCCGCGGTCAGCGAATCCCATTCCGCCGCTTCGTAACCGGGTTCGGTATTGCGCGGCTTCTGTTGTGTCCCGGCCGGGAACAGGCCCGCCGCCAGCTGCGCCGCGAACCGGCTCTGGCGCAGCTTGTCCCAGCCTTCGGCGTAGCGGCCACGGTACTTGTCCAGATCGGCCGGCTTGGCCTGCAACGGGCCGTGCATGGCGACGTGCGCGAAGTACAGGAAGAACGGTTTCGTCGCGTCGTGGGCGCGCAGATCCTTGAGATAGGAGATCGCCTTGTCGGTCAGATCGTCGGTGAGGTAGTAGCCCTCCGGATACTCCTCGACGTCCACGACCGAGGAATCCGACACCAGCTGATTCGGGTAGTAGAACGAATTCAGGCCTTCCAGGGAGCCGTAGTAGCGGTCGAACCCGCGCTGCGTCGGCCACGAATCCCGGTGCGCCGCAGGGTTCATCGTGGCGTCGCGCACCAGATGCCATTTGCCGACCGCGTAGGTGGCGTACCCGTTGCCGCGCAGGATCTCCGGCAGGGTGAGCACATCGTCGGCAAGTTCCAGCCGCAGGCCCGGATAGCCGGGGTCGGCATTGGCGACGAACCCGAAACCCGCGCGGTGCGCGTTGATTCCGGTGAGCAGCGAGGCGCGCGAGGGCGAGCACAACGGGGTGGTGTGGTAGTTCGACAGTCGAACCCCGTTGGCGGCCAGCCGATTCAGCGTGGGGGTGTCGATCTCGGAGCCGAACGGGCCGATATCGCTGTAGCCCATATCGTCGACCAGCACCACGATGATGTTCGGCGCGTCGGCCGGGGCGGTCGGCGGGTAGGTCCACTCGGGCGTGGCGTCGGCGGTGGTGCGCCCGATCCGTCCACCGAAGGACTCGTAGCCGCGGGCATGAGGTGGCACAGGCATTGGATCAGTAGAAACTGGAAAAACCTCAGGTCACCATGTTTTGACGCACGGTGCGTGGAACCGGTGCCAGGGGCTTGCTGGGGGTGTTAGCTTCACCGTCATGCACCCGGACCAACTCTGCGCACCGCCCGCCGCCGGTGGCCGCGGTCGCTGTTCGCGCCGGGTCCGCGCCTGCCGTCCCTGATCGCCCTGTCCAGGCGTCACCAGCGTCCGCCCTGCCCCCCGCGGCGCTCCATCTCTCGAGGAATCGTCAACCATGAGTTCTACTCCTGGCGCGCCCATCGGCCGCCGTAACTTCCTGCGCAACACCGGGATCGCCGCTTTCGCGATCCTGGGCACCGGTGCGCTGGCCGCCTGCACGTCCGCGGTGAACCAGCAGCGCGGCGGCGACGACAACGCCGCCCCGGTGCGGGGCGGCACACTGAGGTACGGCGTCCTGCTGGACCTGGTGCCCGCCAATATCCTCACCAACACCGGTACCACGCCCTATGTCGTGGGCCTGGTGTTCGAGTCGCTGGTGCGTTACCCGCACGACAAGCTGGAGCCGCAGCCGCTGCTGGCGAAGAAGTGGACGCTCGCACCCGAGGGCACCTCGATCACCCTGGAGCTGCGCGACGACGTGAAGTTCCACAGCGGGCGGCCGTTCACCGCCGCGGACGTGGAGTTCTCGCTGCGCACCTACGCCGACGCGAAGTGGTCGGCGCAGCTCAAGAGCACCGCCGCCGCCATCACCGGGTTCGACACCAGCGACCCGCACAAGATCGTGCTGACCTTCGCGCACCCGCTGGGCAATATCTTCGATCTGCTCGACACCGTGCCGATTCTGGACCGGGAATCCATCGATCAGCTGGGCACCGGGGAAAAGATCGTCGGTACCGGACCGTTCCGTTTCGTGCAGCGAGTCCCGAACTCGCAGATCGTCTTCGAAAGGAACCCGGCCTACTGGGTGCCCGAGCGGCCCTACCTGGACCGGGTCGAGTTGTCGGTCATCCCGGACAGCCAGGCCCAGCTCAACGCGCTCAAGTCCGGGCAGCTGCACTACGCCGACGGCATCACCTACCGCGATGTCGAAAACCTCGGCAAGACCGACGGCTTCCGGACCTTCCCGTTCGAGGGCGCGGAACTGCAGGTGTATGTCGGTGTGAACGTGCAGGATCCGGCACTGTCGGAGCTGCGATTGCGCCAGGCCATCGCCTACGCCATCGATCGAGAACGGATCGTCAGCGAGGTCTTCCGCGGCGCCGGCTACGCGGTGAACGTGCCGTGGCCCAAGAACTCTCCGGCTTTCGACGCCGCGCGCAATACCCGCTACGCCCGCGATCTGAGCAAGGCGAAGCAGCTGCTCGCACAACTGCCCAAGCCGCCGAAGATCCCGCTGACCTACAGCTCGACAACCGGTACCCACGAGGCGTCCGCGCAGATCGTGCAGGCCGACCTGGCCGAGATCGGCATCGAGGTGGAACTCGTGCCCACCGACAACGCCACCTTCGTCCGGCAGTTGATCGGAGCGCAGTTCCCCGGTCTGTGGCTCACCGATCATTCCTGGGCGCAGTTCGTGCCGTCCACGCTTACGGTCAGCGCGTACCCGTTCAACGCGCGCAAGAACGCTTCCCGCTACGAGTCACCCGCCTACGTCGCGGCCGCCGATGGGGCATGGAAACTGAAGCAGGGCACCGGCTCCGAGGCGACCAGGGCCTACCAGGAGCTCAGCGACCAACTACTCGAAAGCCTGTTCCTCATCGAGATCGGCGTCCGGTTCCCGCAGGGCGCGCAGACCAGGAAGCTGCACGGCTTCGACTGGACCAAGCGCCGGGAATCCGTGCTGACGGAGGCGTTCCTGGCATGACCGCGTATCTGCTGCGCCGGGTGCCCTCGGCGGCGGCGGTCCTGTTCGGCGCTTCGGTGCTGATCTTCCTGCTGCTGCGCGCGGTGCCCGGCGACCCGGCGAGCACCCTGGCCGGACCGGACGCGACGCCGGAATCGATCGCCGCCATCCGGCACCAACTCGGGCTGGACCGGTCGGTGCCGGCACAGTACGTGAGCTGGCTGCACGGGGTGTGCACCGGCGATCTGGGCCGGTCCTACATCATCGGCGGGCAGATCGGTGAGCTGATCGCCCGCGGTCTCACCAATACCCTTGTGCTGGCGGGCTCTTCGCTGGTGCTCGCAGTACTCGTGAGCCTCGGGGTGAGCGTATCGGCGGTGCTGTGGGAGCGGCGCTGGCTCAATGCCCTTGTGGCCGCGGCCAATACGGTCGCCGTCGCGGTACCGGCCTTCGTCACCGGAGTGCTGCTGGTGCTGGTCTTCGCAATCGCCGTTCCGATCCTGCCGGCCGGTGGCATCCCACCGGATGGGTTCGCGGCCCAACCCGACATCACCGTTCAGTACCTGCTGCTGCCCTCGATCTGCCTGGCGTTGCCGGTGAGTGCCGCGCTGACCCGGTTTCTCACCGAGGCGTTGCGCACCGAGCTGGGCAAACCCTACGTTCTCACCGCGCGGTCGCTGGGCATCTCGCACCGCGAGATCGTGACGCGCGGCGCGTTGCGCAATGCCTTACCCACCATGCTGACCGTGCTCGGCATCCAGTCCGGGTCACTGCTCGGCGGCGCGGTGCTGGTGGAGGCCACCTTCGCCTGGCCGGGCATCGGGCAGCTCATCGAACAGGGCATCAACCGGCGCGACTATCCGGTAGTGCAGGCGCTGCTGCTGTTCTCGGTGGCGGTGTTCGTCGCGATCCAGCTGACCACCGACATCGTGCACGCCTATCTGGATCCGCGGATCCGGATCGGAGGCAAGGCATGAGTCAGGTATTGGATACGGCGCTGGCTGTCGAAACCGTGGAAACCGCCGATTCGCGGCCGGTGCGTCCGCAATGGCATGCCCTGCGCAGTGGGCAGGGTCTGGCCGGTGTGCTGCTGGTCGGCGGTATCGCGCTGCTCGGCTTGCTGGCCGGCGTGATCGCGAAATACGATCCGCTCCAGCAGATTCCGGCCGCGAACCTGCTCGGACCCAGCGGCGAGCACTGGTTCGGCACCGACAACGTCAACCGCGATCTGTTCGCGCGAGTGCTGCACGGCATCCGGATCAATCTGTTCGTCGGATTCGTCGCGGTCCCGCTCGGTGCGGTGCTCGGCTCGCTCGCGGGGCTGCTGTCGAGCCTGAACTCCCTCGCCGACGTGATCACCCAGCGGGTGTTCGATCTGCTGCTGGCGTTTCCGGCGCTGATCCTGGCCATCGCGCTGGCGGCGGTCACCGGGCCGGGCGTGCACACGGTGATCATCGTGATCGTCGCGGTCGAGGTCCCGCTGTTCGGCAGGCAGATACGCACCGCGATCCTGTCCGTCCGCGAACAGCCGTACGTCGAGGCGGCCGAGGTGATCGGCGCCGGGTCCTGGTGGACCTTGCGCAAACACGTGCTGCCCAACGTGCTCGAGCCGCTCGGTGTGCAGCTGGCACTGTCGATGTCGCTCGCCGTCTTCGTGGAGGCGGCGATGAGCTTCATCGGTATCGGAGTGCGGCCGCCGGAACCCTCGCTCGGTGGGACCATCGCCGATTCCATCGCCTATCTGGACGCCAACCCGGCGTTCGCGGTGGGGCCGCTGCTCGTGGTCTCCGGCCTGACGCTCGGGTTCCTATTGATCGCTCAGGCGCTGGGCCGGGCCAGGAGGATCGCATGAAAACATCAGTGCTCGAAGCGGATTCAGCTACTGATCAGCCCGATACGGGAGCGAAACCGGCCGCGCCGGTGCTGGCGATCCGGAATCTGCGGGTGCACTTCGGCTCACGCACGGTGGTGCATGGCGTCGATGTCGAGGTGCGGCCTGGTGAAGTCGTCGCGCTCGTAGGTGAATCGGGATCCGGGAAGTCGCTCACGGCGCGCGCCGCCCTCGGTCTGCTGCCCGCGGGGGCCACGGCGAGCGGCTCGGTCCGAGTGGCCGACACCGAGGTCGTCGGGGCCGCCGAGGCCGAACTCCACGCGCTGCGGGGCATACGCGCGGCGATGGTCTTCCAGGAACCGCAGACCGCGCTCAACCCGGTGCAAAAGATCGGGACACAGATCGTCCGGGCGTTGCGCGCGCACCACGCTCGGACCGGTTCGGGGACGCTGTCGAAGGCGGCGGCCCGCGCGCGTGCCGTCGAATTGCTGCGGATGGTGGAGATCCCCGAGCCCGAACGCCGGCTCGACTGGTATCCGCATCAGCTGTCAGGCGGACAGAAGCAGCGGGTGGTCATCGCGCTGGCACTGTCGGGTGAACCGGATCTGCTCATCGCCGACGAACCGACCACCGCACTGGACGTCACCGTGCAGGCCGAGATTCTCGAGCTACTGCGAGCGTTGCGCCGATCCCAGGGCACCGCGGTACTTTTCATCACGCACAACCTGGGTGTGGTGGCCGAGATCGCGGACCGGGTCGTGGTGCTGCGTGCGGGCCGGGTGGTCGAGCAGCAGACCGTCCATGGGCTGTTCGCTGCGCCCGAAGAGGCTTACACGCGCGAGTTGCTGGCCGCGGTGCCGCGGTTGCCCGGGCTGGGCTCCGCGGTTTCGCCGGAAAGTGATGACATCGCTGACGATGTGGCCGCGAGTTCGGAAGCGGAGTCCGAGCCTGTCTTACGGATCAGCGATCTCAGCGTGGTCTACCAGGGCCGCGCCGGCGACAAGGACTTCCAGGCCTTGCGGGATGTCTCGCTCACACTCGCTCCGGGCGAGGTGGTCGGTTTGGTCGGCGAATCCGGTTCCGGCAAAAGCACACTGGGTCGGGTCGCGCTGGGACTCGTACCCGCGCATACCGGGCGGGTCGAGCTGACCGGTATCGCGCTCGGCGGTTCGACCCGAAGGGACCTGCGTGCGTTGCGCAAGCACGTCGCGCTGGTGCATCAGGATGTCACCGCCTCCCTCGACCCCCGGCGCAGCATCGAAGAGGCGATCGGTGAACCCTTGATCGTGCACCGCGCCGCCTCCGGAGCCCTGCTGCGCGAAAAGGTCGGAGCGCTACTGGAATCCGTGCGCCTGCCGCGCGACTACGCGGCCCGCCGCCCCGGCGAACTCTCCGGCGGGCAACGCCAACGCGTGGCACTCGCCCGCGCGCTGGCCCTGTCCCCGCGTCTGCTCGTCGCCGACGAACCGACCAGCGCCCTCGATGTCTCGGTGCAGGCCCAGGTGCTCGACCTGTTCGCCGATCTGCGCGCCGAATACGGCTTCGCCTGCTTGTTCATCAGCCATGATCTCGCGGTAGTGCACCAGGTCGCCGACCGGGTGGTGGTACTGCGCGGCGGCGAGATCGTCGAAACCGGCTCAGCCGCACAGCTTTTCCGCGATCCGCAGCACGAATACACCCGCGCACTACTCGAGGCGGTCCCGCTGCCGGACCCTGAACTGGCCCGGCGCGGGTGATAACCGAGGTGGCCGACGCGGGCCGATATCTGGGGCCGACCCGATGCGGGCGACAGCCTCGACGTTGCGGGTCGACACCGCCTACCTGTCCAGCCGAATCCTGATACCCGCCATGCGCTCCGAGCCGCCGCGCAGCGCGCTGCCCACGAGCCCGATCCGGGCGGCCAGCCCGTACTTTCGCTTCATCAGACCAGTGAAGTACGCACTCTCACCCGGCGTCAGCACCTCGGCCGAGCCGGGAACGGCAACACCGAGCGGCTTGCCGCGCCAATCGCACGAGGCGACCGTCACCCGGCCGCTGTTGCGGATTCGCTTCACCTTTCCGGTGTCCGCCGCGCTCCACACCGCCAAGGCCTCGCCATCACGCATCACCCAGACCGGGGTAGGGACCGGTCTGCCGTCCCGGCGAAAAGTGGTGAGCAGCAGATACTTACCGGCCGCTAAGTCGTCCAGCACCGTGTCGATGGGTTCCATGCAAAGATACTAACCAGTTAGTTAGGCGCGTGGTTCGAAGCCATTCGATGACAAGCGCGACACAGCTGGAAGGAATCCGCATGCGGTTCGTTTGGACCTTGCTCGCGGGGTTTGCCTTGGGCACCCCCGCGATCCCCGTCGGTCTTTCACTGTCACTGCCTGGCCCGGTCGCGCTGTTCGCGGTGCTACTGGGCGCGGCGTGCTGTGTCGTCTTCGCGGTGTTCGCCATGGAGCGCGCTCGACTGCACTGGCGATCCTGGCGCGCCCGCTGGAAATCAGCTGCGATACGGGCGGATTCCGCGGCCGATACCGAAGGACGGGCTCCCACTTCCGAAGAACCACCCGCGACGGAGACCCGACTGTCCGGCGCCGCGGGGCAGCGGGCACGGCGAATCCTTGCCCGGTTCGGCGTGGTGGGTTTCGGGATATTGGGGCCTGCCCTTTTCGGCACTTGGGGCTCAGCCCTGCTCGGTGGCGCGCTGGGCATTCCCCGCTGGCCGCTTATTCGCTGGCTGATGACCGGTGTCGCGCTGTGGTGCACGGTGCTGCTGTTCGCCTCGGATGCGGCCTTCGGCTTCTTCGGAATCGGATAGCACGGCGGGACGAGCCCGGAAACCAACGAACTAGTCGCAACTACGATGGCCTCATGTCCCGAGCCGACGCCACCAAGGCCCGAATCCTGCAGGCGGCCACCGAGGAGTTCGCGACATACGGAATCGCCGGAGCGCGGGTGGATCGGATCGCCAAGAGCGCCGCAGCCAACAAAAACCTCATCTACATCTACTTCTGCAGCAAAGACCAACTCTTCGACGCGGTCTTCGACGCCCACGTCACCCACGGCCTCAATTCGGTGCCATTCACCCCGGACAACCTCCCCGAGTACGCCGGACAGCTCTTCGACTACTGCCAGGCCCATCCCGAGGTCATCCGACTAGCCACCTGGCACCGTCTCGAGCGTGGCGATCAGGACCCAACCGACTCGACGCCGGCACACGAGGCCAAGCTGGCAGCGCTTGCCACTGTGCAGAAGACGCAAAACATCGGCTCCGGCTTCACACCCACCACGCTGCTGACCCTCGTTCTGAGCATCGCCCTGGCGTGGAACCCCAGCAACGCCGCCAGCACGCCCGCCACCGAGACCACCGAGGACCGTCGCCGCTCCGTCGTCGAGGCAGTGCGTCGTCTCCTATGAACACCGCGTGCGAACGCGGGACGGAAGAGGACTACGCCTCGAGCTGGGAACTCGCCACCGCCACCACCTTTCCCGGCTCCAGCACCATTTCGCTGCACTACCGCCGGCCTGACAATCAGTAGCCCGTGAGCTCGCCGCTAGGGTCAGTTGCCTAATTGAATGACGCTCGATAGGTACTGCGAGTCAGTGCCTATCGCGCTCGAGTATTGCCCTCAATAAAGGCATCGACTTCGATTTCAACGAGCAGAGATGGGGATATCAGAGCGCTCACTTCATACAGCGTGCACGTGGGACGGACATTTCCGAAGACTTTGGAGTACTCCTCGGCGACCTCAGGCCAGCGCGTGATATCGGTGAGCAAGACGCGGGTGCGGACGACGTCCTCGGTGCCGGCACCGGCTCGGCTGAGAGCTGACGCGATGCGGCGCAATGCCTCTCGGGTTTGGGCGCCGATGTCCTCGCCCCCGACCGCCTGGCCGTCCGGCAATGCCGCGGTAGTGCCACTGACTGCGACGGTGTTGCCGATTCGAACCGCTCGGGAGTATCCGATCTCCTGCTCGTAGACGGAGCCGTCGCCGATATTGATGCGGTCGGCTGTGGCGGAACATGGCATAAAACTCGCCGCGCCCGCAAACGCCAGCACCGCGGCGACGAGGAAACGGCTCCTGCTCGGGAGATCCATTCGTATCCTTTCGGTTCGGGTCACTGCGTTGGCAGCCGCAGACGTTTCGAAGCTGCGGATAAGTTCAGCGAAATTCGGGAAGTGCGTGCAGGGCAGCAATTAGATTCCGGAATCAGAGACTTGCGGTTCTGACGATAGCTTGGGCCGCCGTTCCGCGACGCGCGCCACTCGGCAGAAGCGGCCACTCTCCCCCAGAGTGCTGCGCCGACGGCGGATCTCTGGCTACTCACGGTGGCCCCGGCGTCGGCAGCGGGGCTTCGCAGGCGGTACCTGATCGGAACCATCCTCGCCCCTGCCACAGCTGGCGAAAACGGTTTCCATAGCCGCATCGCGGGGTACGCTCGCGCCAGATAGCACGCGGAGTCACCACGGCCACTGGACCGAAGGACCACCGATGAAATCTTCAACGGGTGCGCGCAGCCGGCTCGAAGCCGAGTACTCCGATCCCACCGCTTTGCGGGTGCGGATCGACACCCATCGGCGTTTCTCCGAGCAACCGCACGACCCGCAGGCCGACGTGCTAGCCGCGATAAACCTCACCGGCACCGAGTATCTCGCCGATATCGGCTGCGGTGACGCCCGCTTCCTCGCGAGCCTCGCCGCCGCCGGGCACCAGGGGCCGCTGGTCGGCGTGGACACCTCACCGGCCATGGTCGCCGCCGCCGACATCATCCCCGGCGTGCGCGGCATCCTCGCCGACGCCACCCGGATGCCGTTCGACGACAACACCTTCGACGTTCTCACGGCCCGGCACATGCTGTATCACGTACCAGAACCGGCCGCGGCCCTGGCCGAATTCCGCCGCACCACCAAACCGGGCGGCATCGTCACCGTGGTCGTCAACCGGCCGCAAACCTGCCCTCGCCTGCGCGAGCTCATCCTGGCCCACGCGACCACCTACGGTATCGACCCCGCCGACGCGCCACCGTACACAGTCGACGCCGACACCCTCGCGCCGCTCATGGACCGAACGTTCGGCACCGTGCAGCTGCTTCGCCGGGACAACGCCCTCGTCTTCGACTCCCCGGAACCCCTCATCCAGTTCGCCGAAGCCCTCTTCACCTTCGATGGCATCGCACCCGACAACCCCAACCGCGCCGCCATCCTCAACGACCTCACCGCCGACATCGAAGACTGGTTCACCTACCACGCCGGCGAGGCCTGGCGGGATCCCAAGGGCTATCTGGTCGCCACCGCCACGATCCCGGACTGAACCGAGGGCGGTCTGCCCTTTCCCTCAGTGTGCCGGTTCCCATTTTCTGGAACTGGAGCGTCGTTGCTGAAGTACCCCGAGTTAGGTTGGGCCTTATAAGATACATAGTTAGATGCGCATATCTAGTTACAGGGATGTTGCATCGTCCATGCAAGCCTGAACCTTCCAAGTCTCCCTCGGCAATAAGCCTTTGAAGGCCGTGCCGACCACCTCAGCGCTCCTCCACTCCCCGCGCACCAGCGTTCCCACGACCAACCCCACTCCCCCTCTTGTGCAACCCAGCCCTTGGAGACCCCACTCCCCCGGCGGATCTCTCACGCAACCCGCCGCAGCCGCTACACGGGATTAGAGCCTGGGTGACTGCACAATTGACCAGCCATCCCCGCCCAATTCGGACGCTCGACCAGTTAGGCTGCCGGACAAGTGGATCCGGCTGCCGGCTGCGCGGCCGACCAACGAATTCCCGCAGGAGACTCATGCGATCCCTCAGCCGCCGTCAGGCGTTGACTGCACTGTCCGCTACCGCTGCCGCCGCACTGGTCGGGTCTGCCGCGCCCGTCCAGGCTCGGCCGGCTGCACCCTTGGAGGTGGAGCCGTTCGGCCCCGAGTTCCTGTGGGGTGTCGCGGCGTCGGGATATCAGGCCGAAGGGCACGCGCCGGACAGTAATTGGGCGCGGTATGTGGCGGCGGGCAAGACCGAGGATCCGTATCTGGAGTCGATCGACTTCTACACCCGGTATCACTCCGACATCCAGCTGGCCGCGAATCTCGGCGTGCAGGTGTATCGGATGGGGATCGAGTGGGCGCGGGTGCAGCCGGCGCCCGATGCGTGGGACGAGAACGGATTCCGGTTCTATGACAATGTGATCGCCACGATCCAGGCTGCCGGGATGCGGCCGATGTTGACCCTGGACCACTGGGTGTATCCGGGATGGGAGGTCGATCGTGGCGGCTGGGGTAATCCCGGCATGGTGCAGGACTGGCTGGCGAACGCGCGCAAGGTCGTCGATCGCTACGCGCCCGCCGATCCGCTGTGGGTGACCTTCAACGAGCCCGCCATGTACGTCATCAACGAGACTCGGCACGGCGGCATCGCCGCGCTGGACGCGCCCGCGATGAACGAGCGTCTCGCTCAGTCGCACAACGCGATCTACGACTACATCCACCAGGTGCAGCCGGGTGCGATGGTGACGAGCAATGTCGCGTATATCCCAGCCGCCGACGATCTGGTCAGCGGCGCGATGATGTCGCGGATCGCGCACAAGCTGGATTACATCGGGATCGACTACTACTACGGCATCTCCCCCGACAGCCTCGCCGGCGGATTCAGCTTCGACGAACTCTGGAAGAACCCGCTGCAGCCCGAGGGCATCTACTACGCGCTGCAACACTATGCCCGCGCCTTCCCCGGCAAGCCGCTCTACATCGTGGAGAACGGGATGCCGACCGAGAACGGCCACCCGCGAGCCGATGGGTATACCCGGGCCGACTCCTTGCGCGACACCGTCTACTGGCTGCAACGCGCCAAGGCCGACGGCATCAACCTCATCGGCTACAACTACTGGAGTCTCACCGACAACTACGAGTGGGGTTCCTACACACCACGTTTCGGGCTGTACACCGTCGACGTGCTGACCGACCCGGCATTGACCCGCCGGCCGACCGACGCCGTTCCCGCCTACGCCGCGATCACCCGAGCCGGCGGTGTGCCGCGCACGTATCGCCCGACCCGCGCGCCGAAGGCCTGCTCGTTCGTCGATGCCCTGTCCAGCTGCCTGGATCCCGTGACAGTCCCGAACTGATCGGCACGCCGCTCGACGAGGAAAGGAACTCGATGCGTTCACGCAGCCGTCGTCATCTAGCCCCGGTCGTGATGGTGTCCGGCGCGCTCCACGAGGAGTGCGCCGCTGCCGTCACGGCCTACAGTGCGCTGCTCGGGGGCGGTGGTTTTCCGATCACGAATCGCGAGGTTCTGTCAGCTGACGGAATCACCAGCCCGGGTTGCCGCTGACCGGAATGTTCACCCAACTCGGCCTGTTCGGGTCGAGTTCGAGGTGCTGCGGCTTCAGTTCGCTCTCGTTGAGCAAAGGTCGCAGCGGAAGCCCCCTGGGGAAGTTCAGCGCGTAGACGTCGATGCGCAGGCGGTGGCCCGGCTGCAGGATGCCGTCGGTGGCGGGCAGTCCGATGTCGACAATGGTCGGTTCGCCGGGCACCAGCGGCAGCCGGTCGGCCAGGGTGAGGATCGGGTACGGGTCGGTGTAGTCGCCGTTGGGCGAGCGAGTCGACTTGGCTTCGTTCACTTTCCGCAGCGAAGCCTGGAGTTGACCGCTGGTCCATACGGTGGATCGGCCGTCGGGAGCGACATCGTTGACCGTCACCGCCCAGTAGCCGTCGGTGGCGTCCAGCACCGTATTGAGGTGCACGGCGATCGGTCCGGAGATCTGGGTGGGCTCGGTGACCGGTGCGCTGGTGAAGGTGAGGCCGTTGGATTCGTTGATGCGGTCGTCCTTGGCGCACAGATCCAGTGCCGCGGTCAGACCCGCTGTGCCGGTAGCGGAATCACGCGAGCAGACGCCGGTGAGCCCTGGCGCGACCGTCAGTCGTGCCGCTCCCCCGGGCGCGGCGGTCAAGCTGCCGTCGTGCACACTGCGCGCGGTCCCCGACACCTCCGGACTGAGGTACATGCGCCGGTAATCCATGCCGGGACGCGGGAATTCGGTCGTGCTGGTCCAGCCGCCGCCCTGCTGCCACACCGTGACGTCGGCGTAGTCGTCGATGCCGTTGTCGATGCCCTTGAGCCACTTGTCGAACCACGCGCGCTGCAGCACGTCCAGCCGCGGCGGGCCGCCGGGCAGTCCCAGACCACTGCCGGAGGTCAGGTGATAGGTGTCTCCCATGATCAGCTTCTTCTGTCCCGCAGGCACATTCACCGCTCGGAAGGCGCGCGGCGAGGAGTAGGTGAAGATGTCGTGCCAGCCGCCGTAGATGAAGGTCGGGATCTCGATCCGTTCCGGCTGCCCGAGCCAGGCGGTGCGGATCAACGAATCGTCCTGGAGCAGGCCCAGCAGATAGTCGGGGACCTCGGCGATGCTCGGGATCGTCAGCGCGGCGAGCAGATAATTGAAGAAGGTGAGCGGATCGGCGGCGCGGTCGGCCAGCCATTTCCAGTCGAAGCTGCCGGTGAGCATGGACTGGACGTTCGGGACCAGTTTGGCGCTGTTCACCGCCAGCAGCCACATCGGCAGGAAGCCGATGCCCACGCCGCCGCCGGTCGCGGCGATATCTCGGAGCAGGTCGCTGCCCGGGACAACCGGGAAGATCGCTTTCAGCGCTTCAGGTTTGCGTTCGGCGGTCTGCAGCTGGTTGATCGCCGAATAGGAGACCCCGGTCATGCCGACGGAGCCGGTGGACCAAGGCTGGCGGGCCGCCCATTCCACGACTTCGACGCCGTCCTGCTGTTCGCGCTCCCCGAAGACCTGCCAGATGCCCTGGGAGAACCCGGTTCCGCGGACATCGACGACCACCTGGGTGTAGCCGCTCTGCACGAGTTTGCGATCCACGCTGAAGACCCGGCCGAGGCCGGCAGGCAGCGCCCGCGTCATCTCGGTGACCCCGCCCAGACCGAACGCCGAGAGATCGAACCCTTTCAGGGCCTCGACCAGCAGGTCGCTGAGGACCGGGATGCTCTGGGCCGAGTCGGCCAGATTGCTGACGAGTTTCGTGTACGGAGTGAGACTGACAATGGTCGGGGTCTGCTCCGCGATCGGCACGCCCGCCGCGTCCGCGGGCCGGTACACATTGCCCTTGAGTACGGTGCCATCGCTCATGGTGATCGGCACGTCCCACTCGATGTGCACCTGCGGGTAGGTCCGGGGTCCGTCATGGGTGGCGGTCCACGCGGCACCGAGCGCACCACCGTCGGGCGTCGCTTGCGCGGACACCAGCCCGGTGCTGACGACGACGACCGCTCCCAGCGCGATCAAGGTCCGGAATAAGCGCCGCCGCTTGGTCATACATCCCCGCTCACTTCTGGCGTCCCAGACAACGCCCCTGCCTTACTCGCGGGTAACAGTAACGGTCGCCACAAAGTCGGGCAATAGTGTCCTGTGCCACAACACAATCGAGTTGTGACCATGCATCAAGGCTGGGACACAGCGTGTTTCAGCGCCGAAATCCCAGCATGTCGAGTAGCGCGTCGACTTGCAGTTCGAAGAGCTCGTCTCGATCCGTGAAGGTGTCGGTGCCGTACATGTCGAACACGT
Organism: Nocardia goodfellowii; assembly: GCF_017875645.1. Taxonomy (NCBI): domain Bacteria; kingdom Bacillati; phylum Actinomycetota; class Actinomycetes; order Mycobacteriales; family Nocardiaceae; genus Nocardia; species Nocardia goodfellowii. The sequence continues at coordinate 5,489,850 of NZ_JAGGMR010000001.1, forward strand.
CGCCGCTGACCAGGCCGAACAGCGACGCCCACAGGGTGACGCCGCGGGCGATCAGCCAATCGGGAAGCCCGAGATCGAATTGACTGCGGATTTGCGCGAAATCGCCTGCCAGCGCAGGGGATACGCCGGGCAGCGGTTCCGGGGCCGTGAGCATGCCCCGCTCATAGGCGCGCGCGAACAGGACCTGGAGAGTGGTGATCACCCGGGTGCCCGGCGCGGTCGTCTGCTCGACGGGCGCGTCGTACCCGGGCACCGGCGTGCCGAAAAGCAAGCCATACCGGGCGGGTTCGGCACGGGCCCAGACCCGCACCGTGCGGGCGAGGACGCGCAGTTGCTCCTTCGGATCGTCGGGCGCGTCCACGAGCGCGGCGTCCACCGCGTCGCCGAGTGCGTTGTATCCGTCGACCACGAGCAGAGTGAGCAGTTCGTCGCGGCTGCGCACATAGCGGTAGACCGCCGAGGACACCACGCCCAGATCCCGTGCCACCGCGCGCAACGACAGCGCGGCCGCGCCGTCGGTTGCCAGATGTCGCCGTCCGATGCGGACGATGTCTTCCATGGTCTGCGCGCGAGCGCGGGCGCGGGGCGTGGTCGGCATACCAGACACCGTGCAATAACCGGAGAGCATTGTCAACAATAGAGAGCATCGCTCTTGACAGCGGCCGGACAGCGAGGCATGCTGTGCACATCAGAGAGCACCGCTCTCAACAACTGAAAACCCAAGGGCGCCTGCGCCCCTCGAAAGGAATATCATGTCCGACCTGCACATCGTCACCGGAGCCGGGCCCGTGGGTAGCACCCTCGCCGAGCAGTTGGCCGCCGCCGGAAAGCAGGTCCGGGTGCTGACCCGCTCCGGCGGTGGTCCGGACCATCCGCTCGTCGAGCGCCGCCGGGTGGACGCCACGCGGCCCGAGCAGCTCGCGGGCGAATTCGAGGGCGCCGCCGCCGTCTACCATTGCGCGGGCGCCTCCGAGTACTCCGCCAAGGCTTGGCGCGCGGAGTTGATCCCCGCGCAGCAGACCGTGCTGGACGAGGCGGGCAAGACCGGCACCGTGGTCGTCTGCGCCGAGAATCTCTACTCCTACGGCCGGGTCGACCGGCCGATCACCGAGAACATGCCGCGCACCGCCGACTTCGGCAAGCCCGGCGTCCGGACCGATCTGGTACGTGCCCGCGAAGCCCACGCCACACCGACGATCAGCGTCGGCGCCGCCGACTTCCTCGGACCGTACGTGCGCAACTCGCTGTCCGGCGAGCAACTGTTCGGGCCGATCGTGGCGGGTAAGAAGGCCAAGGCGCTCGGCCGGTTGGACGTGCCGCACTCGTTCACCTACGTCCCCGATCTCGCCGCGGCCATGATCCGCGCGGCCGCCGACGAGTCGCTGTGGAACAGTTTCCTGCACGCACCGTCGGCGCCGGCCGTCACCCAGCGCGAGCTGATCGACCTGATCGGGCGTGCCGCCGGAGTCGGCAAACCGCAGGTGATGGCACTGAGCCCCTGGATGCTCAAGGCGATCGGTCTGGTCAGCCCGGCGATGCGGGAGCTGGCGGAGATGAGCTATCAGGGCAGCGCGCCGTTCGTGCTCGATTCCAGTGCGAGCGAAAAGCGTCTGGATCTGCGCCCCACACCACTGGACGTGGCCGTAACGGCCACGGTGGACTGGTGGAAAACCCAGGCGTGAGCCGCGCCACTACCGGAGAGTAGTGTTACCGGCAGTCACAGAAGACCGGCATCGAGGAGTTCTGCACATGGACCAGCGGGCGACGGATTTCGACGTACTCATCGTCGGCTCCGGATTCGGCGGCAGCGTCACCGCACTGCGGTTGGTCGAAAAGGGCTATAAGGTCGGCGTCCTGGAAGCCGGTCAGCGCTTCGCCGACGACGAGCTGCCCAAGACCAGCTGGGATCTGCGCAAGTTTCTGTGGGCGCCCGCGCTGGGTTGCTACGGCATCCAGCGCATCCACCTCCTGCGCGACGTACTGATTCTGGGCGGCGCGGGCGTGGGCGGCGGCTCGCTGAACTACGCGAACACGCTCTATGTGCCGCCGGAGCCGTTCTTCAAGGACGCGCAGTGGCGCGACATCACCGACTGGCGCGACGAGCTCACCCCGTACTACGAGCAGGCACAGAAGATGCTCGGCGTCGTGCGCAATCCGCACATGACCCCGGCGGACGAGGTCTTCAAGAAGGTCGCCGACGATATGGGCGTCGGCGACACCTTCGTGCAGACCCCGGTCGGCGTCTTCTTCGGTACGCCCGGCGAGACGGTGGCCGACCCCTACTTCGGTGGTGTCGGCCCCGAGCGCACCGGTTGCGTCGAATGTGGCGACTGCATGGTCGGCTGTAAGTACGGCGCCAAGAACACGCTGGTGAAGAATTACCTGTATCTCGCGGAAAAGGCGGGCGCGCAAGTGATTCCGCTGACCACCGTGTCCGGGATCCGCCCGCTGCCCGACGGCACCTGGGACGTCGACACCCGCCGCACCGGCGCCTGGGTGCGCAAACAGCCCAAGACCTACACCGCCCAGCATGTGGTGCTGGCGGCCGGCACCCGCGGCACCCAGCAGCTGTTGTTCGCCATGCGTGACAAGGGCGTGCTGCCGAACCTGTCGAACCGCCTCGGCCTGCTGACCCGCACCAATTCCGAGTCGATCGTCGGCGCGGCCACGAAGAAGGTCACCCCCGGCGTCGATTTCACCAAGGGCGTCGCGATCACCTCGTCGATCCACCCGACTCCCGACACGCACATCGAGCCGGTCCGCTACGGCAAAGGCTCCAACGCGATGGGCCTGTTGCAAACCCTCATGGTCGACGGCGGCGGCCGTATCCCGCGCTGGCTGCGGTTCCTCGGCTTGGTGCTGCGCCACCCGATCGACCTGCTCAGCATGCTGCAGACCAAGAACTGGAGCGAGCGCACCATCATCTCGCTGGTCATGCAGCATCTGGACAACTCGATCACCACTTACACCAAGCGTGGGCTGTTCGGCCGCAAGCTGACTTCGAAACAGGGCCACGGGCAACCGAATCCGACGTGGATCCCGGCCGGCAACGAGGTGACCCGCAAGGTCGCCGCGGAGATCGGCGGCATCGCGGGCGGCAGTTGGGGCGAGATCTTCAACATCCCGCTGACCGCGCATTTCCTGGGCGGCGCGGCGATCGGCGCGGACCCCGAGCACGGCGTGATCGACGGGTACCACCGCGTGTACGGATATCCCACGCTCAGCGTCGTGGACGGCGCGGCGGTGTCGGCCAACCTCGGTGTGAACCCGTCGCTGACCATCACCGCGCAGGCCGAGCGGGCCGCGGCGTACTGGCCGAACAAGGGCGAGCAGGACGCCCGCCCGCCGCAAGAGGCCGGATACCAGCGGATCGCGCCGGTGGCACCGAAGCAGCCGGTGGTGCCCGCGAGCTCGCCCGCGGCGTTGACCTTGCCGATCGTCGAGATTCGCCGCGACGGGCAGAACGTGACAGCGTAAGCGGCACAGGCGATTTGGCCCGACTGCTCGAATCGCTATTGCAACCTTAGTTGCAGTAGGGTCCGGTACGCCGTATAAGTCCGGATGCGGCGGAACGGAGTGTGGATAACGTGTCGCCTGTTTCCAGAAGCTTCAGCGCGAAGCTCATCGGTCTCGCCGCGGCGGGGGTGGTCGGCCTGCTTCCGGGCGCCGCCCCCGCCTGGGCCCAGGAATCGCCTGGGGGCCAGGACAATCCGGAATACGCGCCGACCATGCTGGTGCTCGACGCCTCCGGGTCGATGCTGGCGGCCGACCCCGGCGGCGGCACCAAAATGGACGCGGCCAAGACAGCGGTCCGTAATTTCGTGACGGCCGCCCCCTCGGCGGCGAAGGTCGGATTGACGGTGTACGGCACCGGAACCGGCTCGACGGACGCGGAGAAATCCGCCGGTTGCCAAGACGTCAAGGTGCTGCGTCCCGCCGGAACGATCGACAAATCAGCGCTGACCGGTGCTGTAGACCAGATCACGCCCAGCGGCTTCACTCCGATCGGCGCGGCGCTGCGCAAGGCGGCCGAGTCGCTGCCCCGGGAGGGGCGCAGTTCGATCGTGCTGGTCTCCGACGGCCTGGACACCTGCTCGCCGCCGGATCCCTGCGAGGTCGCGCGTGAGGTGGGCAAGCAGGGCCACCAGATTGTCATGCACGCCATCGGTTTCGGCGTCGACGCCGCCTCTCGCACCCAGCTGACCTGCATCGCGCAGACCACCGGCGGAACCTATACCGATGCCGCCGACGGCAGCACGCTCGAGCAGGTGCTCCCCCGGGTCAGCGCCACCGCATTGCGGAATTACGCGCCCGCGGGGACCCGGGTCCAGGGCACCGAGCGGTACCGGGATGCCCCGGTCGTCACACCCGGCCAATACCTCGACGTACTGAATCAGAAGAGCCGGCGGTACTACGCCGTCGACATCCCCGAGGGATCGACCGCGTACTTCAGCGGCACTGTGTCCTTCCCGCGCCGCACCTCCGGTTCGTCGTCCTCGGTCAACCGGCTCGACCTGCGCGTGTTCGGACGAGACGGGGATGACTGCAACGTCTACGAGAACGAATCGCAGTCCCGTTCCGGCGATGGCGCCGCCCTGACCGTCGGCACCGTGTTCACCAAAGCCGCCGAGCCGAAAACCGGCAGCCCGAGCACCGATCGGTGCCGCGGCGGCGGACGCTATTACTTCACCCTCGAATGGGCGCACGTGGGTGAGCACTCGCCCGAAACGCTGACGCTGGAAATGAATGTCGGATTGGAGGCACCGGTTTCGGATGCGGGCCCGGCACCGGCCGCGACGACTCCGGTGGAATTCGAGACGCCCACGACTCCGGTCCAGCCGGTGGTCGGCGGCGGTTCGTTCAACGTGGCGACGACGCTGAACGGATCCGGCCTGTACTCCGACACCCTGCAACGCGGTGAATTCGTGTTCTACAAAGTGAAATTGGAGTGGGGCCAGGGCTTGGCCTACCGAGTGCACTTCGGCGCGACGAACGTGCGCGGCAGCGCGTACACCTCGAATGTCAGCACCACGCTGTACACGCCGTTCCGTACCGAAATCGACGACGACACGACCGCCTACACCAGTAGCGACTTGGTCCTGCCGGCCAATGATCCCGCCGTCGCCACCATCCCGATCCGCTACCGCAACCGCGAGGCCGACGTCGTGAAGCTCCGGGAGCAGTCGGTCGCGGGGTGGTACTACATCGCCGTCAAGCTGAGCCCCGGCAGTGAGCCGGAGCAGGCGCGCGGCGTCCCGGTTCCGATCGAAGTGGAGCTGAGCGTCTCCGGTTCCCCGGAACCCGGCCCCACCTACCGGTCCACCGGTACGCCCGCGGAAACCTTCGGCGGTAACGGCGAATCCGCCACCGAAGGCCCTGGCGCACAGGCTGCTTCGTCGAGCGAATCCGAGGGCATCTCGCCCATGGTGCTGGCCGCCGGCGGCGCGGTGCTGATTCTGGTGGTGGGCGCTCCCATGCTCTTCCTGATGCTCAGGCGTCGCGGCAAGCGGTAGGAGTTCATCGGCACCACCACAGGCAACGGTCTCCTACGCTGGCCGGGTGGACGTCATCGAAGTGCGGTCGAGTAGGAGTCTGTCGTGGCCACAGCGCTGATCGTGGGTGATGTCCAACGGGGCATCACCGGCGGCTATCCGTTCACCCGGGTGGTCGTGCCACCACTGACCGAACTGCTTCCGCGCGCTCGGGGCGCCGGTGTGCTGGTGGTGTTCGTGCACTTCGCCTTCCGGCCCAACGGGACCGACTTGCCGCCGGGCAACGCGCTGGTCAGATCGTTCTACGAGGCCGGGGACGCATTCCAGCAGGGGCGATCGGCACCGAGATCGAGCATGCCAGAACAGTTCGTGTATTAACTGTTCGTGTACCATCGCTGCCATGGCTCGAATCGATGCAGCGGCCGACGACCCGCTCCGCCTGGACCGGCAGGTGTGTTTCGCGTTGGCGGTCGCCAACCGCTCGGTGCTCTCGGTGTACCGGCCGCTGCTGGAACCGCTGGGACTGACACACCCGCAGTATCTGGTGATGCTCGCGCTCTGGGGTGAGGCCCCGATGTCGGTCAAGGCGATCGCCGAGGCGATTCAGCTGGAGTCCCCCACCCTGTCGCCGCTGTTGAAGCGACTGGAAGGCGCGGGGCTGATCACCCGCCGTCGCGACCCCGGCGACGAGCGATCGCTCGTCGTCGACCTCACCCCCGCGGGCCGCGCGCTGCGGCGCGAAGCCGAGCGCATCCCCGGAGCCGTGGTCGAGCGTCTGGGCGTGAGCCTGCGCGAACTCGAGCACTTACGCGACGCTCTGACCCGGGTCAACGACGCCGCCCGGCAGCACGTATCCACAGGAGAAAGCAATGGCTGAACACGCTCCCAACCCGCTCCAGCGCGTCCGCTATATCGCCGGTGCGACGCTGCCGCCCTCGATGCGAGAGTGGGTGCTGCGCGATCAGACCGGGCCCGGCGCCACCCGGCGCTTCTTCGTGCGCTTCCTGGTTCCGCCCATTCCGCTGTTGTGCCTGTTCCTGCTGGTTCCGGGCCCGGCGTGGATGGGTCTGGCGATGGCGGCCCTGGTCTATCTGCCGCTGGTCTTCTTCACCATCGCGTTGACCTATGTCTACCGGCGTCACGTTCTGCTGAAGCACGGACTCGACCCGGAACTGGCCAACGAGGACGAACGCCGTCGCGCCGCGGAGAACCGCGCGCGTTACGAACTGCGCTACCACCGCGACTGACTTCTAGGTCACCAGCTCCATCAGCCCGCGAGGGTTCCACGGCATGGGCCCGGTCGGGAAGCCCAATCGGACCATCCGATGCGGTGCGGCCGCCTCGACGTGTACGACCGCGGGCGGCAGGAAACCGCTGAGCAGCTTTTCGAGCATGGGGTTCAGGCCGGAGAGCCGGGGTCGCAGCCGGACCTGCCAGCAATCGAAGCGGCCCGCCGGGACCTCGATGACGGTGCGCTGCTCGATCTTCGCGCTCACCGGAATGTGCACGGAGAACGCGAGCCACAGCGCGATCTCCGTCTCCGCTCCCTCGGTGAAGTCGAGCCCGCGCAGCAGGGTCAGCCCGCCCGCCAAGGGCATGAGATCGACGGGGAAGGGACCGACGCCGACGCCGATCTGCACATGCTCGGTACCGAGGAAGTCCGCTTCCTCCCGGCTCACCACCCTTGTGCCGGAACGTGTTTCGGCGCGGTAGCCGGCGACGCGGAGCCGGTCGCCCGCCCGCTGGAACCGCTGCTCCACGGTGATCGTGAACTCACCGGTGACCGCTCCCGCGTGCACGATCGAGCGGTAGTCCGGCCCGTCGTGACCGATGACGCTGACCAGGTCGAAGGCCGGCGCCTGATCCGCGATGCTGACCGCATAGACCGATTTCTCCCCGTCGGGGATAACCGGATCGCGAAAGATGGTGTCCCTCATCGGTTCTCCTCCCGGGCGGCGGCGGCGAAGACCGCTGCGAGCTGGGTGACATAGCGATCCACCGAACCGTGCGCGGCCGCGGTGTCCGGATAGATGACGCTCAGCGTGGTTCTGGTCGCCAGCCGGTTGATCCAGATCAGAACATGTTCGGAGGCAGCGCGATTGGCGTACAGCCCGCACGACGCCATGTCGAAGACCTCGTTGCCGAGCAGTTCCCTGGCATCGACGTAGGAGATCATCGGACAGGCCCAGCCTGGACTCAGGTCCAGATCCGAATCGGCGGGCAAGAGCTCGACCACCCGCTGGAACGAGGTGGTGGTGAGACGGAGCCCGTTCTCGTAGGCGTGCTGGGCGAGTTTGACGGTCCGGTCGAAGGAGTTGGCGCGCCCCAGCGGAAACGCCACCGGCAGCAGGGTGACATACCAGCCGACGGAGGCGCGCTGGGCCGCGGTGCTGCGCGTGGTCACCGGGGTCATGCCGAAGTAGTAGTCGCTGTCGGTGATTTCGCGTTCGGCCAGAGCCGCCGCGGCGAAAATGCCGCCGACGAACTCCGCGCCGTTCGCGCGGCAGCGCCGCTCGAAGCGCGCGGCGGTGTCCTCGTCGAACAGCGTCACCGTGCGGTGCGCGCTCCGGTTGTAGATATCGGTGCGCTTGCCCAGATCCAGCGGAAACGCGGGCAGGCTGCCGCCATTTCCGCGGATCAGTTCCAGCCACTTCCGCACCCCGGGCGAAGTCAGCGACATCTGCCCGGTGTAGGCCCGCTCGGCCGTGCAGTAGTCGAGATAACTGGCGGCCGGGGCCAGCATGTCCGGCATCTCGTCCCAGACCTCGCGGGCGTAGAGCAACGCGAGATCGAACCCGGAGAGATACTGCCCGAAACCGTCGGTGTGCAGGTGATCGACCGCCAGGTAGAGCGTGGTCGAACCCTCCCGCTCGAGCACCCCGAAGGTGAAGCAGTCCCAGTCGAAAGGACCTGGCGTGGTCTTCTGTACGTGGTCGCGAACTGTGGCGGAGTCGTCGACCCAGCCACAATCGATCGGCACGAAGTCGACATCCGCCTCGGGCACGAGGTGCCGCTCGATCACGCCACCCACCCCGATCCGGAACCAGGTCCGGAAGGTGTCGTGCCGCAGCAGGAACGCGTTGATCGCACGGGTCATCGCGTCGCGGTCCAGGTCACCGGTGGGGATCTCGGCGGTGACCAGGCACAGGCCCGAATAGCGGAACTCCGCCGCCGCATGCTGGGCGGCCGCCCGCAGGTACTGTTCCTGCTGGTGCGACGGCGGTGCCGGATGGACCGGCGCCGACCGGGCCCGCGCGGCGGATTCCGGTGACGCCGTCCAGGTGGTCAACCGGCCCGGCGCCGGCTCCCATTCGTCGATCAGGCCGAAATCGACCATGGTGCAACCTCTTTCCGACGAGGGCCGGTCACGCGGGAGCTCCTACGGGCACCGGCGCCGGGGCGGCGCTACCGTTCGAGGGTGCCTCGGCGGCCACCCTGGCCGGGTCCGGCAGGGCCGGGCCGTGGGCGGATTCCGCGGCCAGAATCAGCTCGGCCACCTTCGGGCCGGCCTGCTCCAGGCTGAACGAGCGACCCATCTGCAACGACATCAGATCGATGCCGAGGGTCTTGGTCACCCGGGCCCCGAGTTCCACCGCCATCAGCGAGTCCAGGCCCAATTCGGGCACCGGGACCGTCATGTCGATGGATTCGACCGGCACGCCCATGACCACGGCGAGTTCTTCGGCCATCTTGCGGGCAACGAAGGCGCCGCGCTTGCCCTCCTCGATCGCGGCCACTTCGGCCCGCAGTTGCGCCAGTTCCGAGGTGTCCTTGGCGGAGACCTGCGCGAGCGCGAGCGTGCGACCGGTGCGGGTCAGCTGGGGGAAGGTGCCGGTGAGCTTGGCCCAGTCGGTCGGGATGATGCCCGCTCGCGAAATACCGAGGCGCAGTGTCTGTTCCAGATACGCGGTGGCATCGGCCATGTCGATCGGATCGAAACCGACCAGATCGAGGTACTTCACCGCCGTCTCGTCGGCGGCCATCCCGCCGGTCGCCCCGGACAGGTGCCCCCAGCCGACGCACAGGGCCCGCTCCCCCGCCTTCGCCCATTCCTGCGCCATGGTTTCCACCGCGACGTTGGCGGCGCAGTAGTTGTACTGGCCGTAGATGCCGTACATGGAACCACCGGAGGAGCAGAGCACGAACATATCCAGCGGGATTCCGGCGTCGGCGACCGCCTGGTGCAGCACCCGGGCGCCGTGCACCTTGGGGCGGTACACGATGTCCAGTTCCTGAAAGGTCATGGCGTCCAGTCGATTATCGGCCACCGAGCCGGCCGCGTGGAACACACCGCGCAACGGACGGTCGGGCAGGTCGGCCCGGCCCACGATCGCGGCGATCGCCTCCGGATCGGTGACATCGGCCTGCTCCTGGACCACCTCGACACCGGCGGCGTGCCATGCCTCGAGCTGGCGGCGAGCGTCCTCGGTGCTCGCACCGCTGCGCCCGACGAGTACCAGCCGGCGGGCGCCGCGCACGGTCAGCCAGCGCCCGATGGCCAGACCGAAACCGCCGAAACCGCCGGTGATCAGATAGCTTGCGCCCGCGTCGATCTCGACCTGCGGCAAGTACGGACGCACGGCGGGCAAGGCCGAATCCATCCGCAGCGCGATCCGGTTCAAGCCGGTCGAACGGATGGTCTCCTCGAACGCGGTCGCCACCTCGTCGGTCTCGAACATCCGGTACGGCAGGGGTTTGTAGGTGCCTGCGAGGACCTTCTCGTAGATCCGCTGCAACAGCTTGATCAGTCGCTGCGGGTCGACCGCGACCAGGCGGTCCAGATCCATCGAGTAGTACGCGACGTTCTTGTCGAAGTTGGCCATCTCCAGCAGGCCACCGGTGTAGATGTCGGCTTTGCCGACCTCCACGATGCGGCCGAATTCGGCTACGGCATTGAAGTTCTGCCGCAGGATCTCGCCCGGCGCACTGCTCAGGACGACCTCGACGCCTTTGCCGCCGGTCAGCGCGAGCACGTCGTCGACGAAATTCAGGGAACGCGAGTCGATCGCGTGATCGGCGCCGAGCGCGAGCACGTGAGCTCGCCGCTCGTCGGTGCTCGCGGTGCCGATGACGCGCGCGCCACGGTCTTTGGCGACCTGGATCGCGGCCGTGCCGACACCGCCGGCGGCGCCGTGGATCAGCACCGTCTCCCCCGGCTCCAAGCGCGCCAGATCGAGCAGCGCGTATTCGGCGGTGCCGAAAGCGATTGTGCTGGTGCAATATCCGGGATCAGCGTCCGGCGGCAGCGCGATGGCCCGCGGCCGGTCGACCAGTACGTAACGCTGCATCATGCCTTTGGCCGCGACCGCGACCAATTCACCCACCGCGAGATCGGTGACCTCGGCGCCGACCCGCACCACCTCTCCGACGCCCTCCATACCGGGAACGGTGCCGAAGTAGGTCGGCGACAACTCGCGTTCGCCGAGCAGCCCGATGACTTTCAGTGGGTCCTTGTAGTTCAGGCCGATGACCTTCATCCGCACCTCGACCTGTCCCGCGCCCGGCTCCGGACGCGGGCACTGCCGCCACGCCAGCGCGGACAGCACGCGAGTGCGGGGCAACTCCAGCGCGAAGTTGGCCTGTGGGTCGGTCAGTGGTTCCGCGGTGTCGAGCGCCTCCAGTCGATCCGGCAGCGGTTTTGTCACCACCGGGGACCAGCGAGTGCCCGAGCGCAACGCGACCTCGTCGGTGTTGTCGCTCCAAAAGGCCCCGGGGACAGCGAGTTCGGTGACCAGGTCGGCGATCTCGGTCTCGGCCGCCACGTCGATCAGCCGCCACCGCAGCGGAGTCTGCTCGTTGAGCAGCACGCGGTGCGCACCGGCCAGGGCGGCCTGAGTCGAGTTCGCGGGAGCGGGGTCGTCCGGGACCGCGAACGCGTGCTCGGTCACCAAGGTGACGTGGCACTGGCCGTCGCCGAACTTCTCCGGCGCCTGCTCGGCGCCCTCCGGGTAGGCGAAGGTGTGGACGGCGACCGCGATGCGCTTCAACGTCCACAGCTCGGTCAGGTCGTCGGTCGCGGCGCCCGCCACCACGACGACGTGCAGCCGATCCGAGCCCTCGGCCCGCGCGGCCGCCAGCGCCTCGACCAACCCCGCCTCCGGCTCGTCGCCGGGCAGCCCGGCGAGGTGCAGCCGGGCGCCCGGAATCGCTTCGGCGAGCGCGTGCGCGCGGCCGTCGGCGCCGCCGAGCGCGACGACCACTGTGCGCACCGAATCCTGCGGTAGTGCGGTGGGATCCAGCGGCTCGCGTTGCTGCATGGTCTCGAGGTAGAAGAAATCCGCCATCCGTCGCAGCGGGTCCTGCCCCGGTGTGAGCGCGCCGATCTGCAATCCGCTCAACCGCATGACCAGGTTGTGCTCGTCATCGAGCAGATCCACATCGGCGCGCAACCGCGCCGTGCGATCGCGCCGTGCGACCACGGTGATCCGCTCGGGCAGCGGTGCGACCATGCGCACGGCCGCGACGCCGACCGGAACCAAAGTGCCCTCGTCGACCCGCGATTCGGCGAACAGCAGTGCCGCGGTCTGCATCGCGGCGTCGACCACGGCGGGATGGGCGAAATGGCCCGAGCCCGCGGCGATGCCGCCGTCGACGGTCGCGGTCACCGTATCCTTGCCGACCCGCGCGGTCCGCACGCGCTGGAAGGATGGGCCGTACTGCAGTCCCGCAGCGGCCAAGCCGCTGTAGAACAGCTTCGGATCGACATCGACGCCCGCGTCGATGTCCGGGACCTCGACCTTGGTCTGTTTGTGGCTCCCGGTGAGCATGCGGCCGGTCGCGTGCAGGGTCCAGGCGGTGCCGGTGGCCGAGCGCGAGCGGATCATGAAGCGGCCGCTGGCCTCCTCCACGGTCAGCGCGACCAACGGAACATCGGGCGCCCCCATGATCAGCGGCGCCACGAAACGCACCTGCTCCACCGCGACACGCTCGACGCCGAGCCGTTTCGCCGTGGCGCTGAGCGCCGCGTCCAGATAGGCCGCGCCGGGCATGATCTTGACGCCGTTGACCACGTGATCGGCCAGCCAGGGCAGCAGTTCGGTGCCCACCTGGAGCAGCCAATCCGGCCGGCCCTCGACATCCGGGTCGCCGAGCATGGCGTAGCTGCCGGGGCTGCCGAGCCGGGCCTGTTCGAACAGCGGCAGCGCCGAGTGCAGCCGGGTGCGCTGCCACGGGTACCTCGGCAGCGGCACGTGCCGGGTGGCCGGTCGGTCAGCGGGGAACAGCGTGTCGAGGTCGAGCACGCCCGCGCCGTAGAGGCCGATCAGGGTGCGGCGCATGCTGTCCGAGTCCGGCTGCTTACGGTCCAGGGTGGGGACCGTGGTGCCGTGCACGTCCGCGCCCAGCAGCACCTCCCGAATATTGCCGGACAGCACCGGATGCGGTCCGACCTCGAGGAAGACCCGGCGCTCCGCGATGAGCTCGGTGATGGCGGCGGCGAAGCGCACCGGCTCGCGCACATTGGCACACCAGTAGTCGGCGTCCCAGTCCGGGCCGGTGACCTGTGTGCCGGTGACCGAGGAGAACAGCGGAACGGACGGCGCCTGGGGACGCAGATGGGCGAGCACCGCGCGCAACTCGTCCAGGATGGGGTCCATGAGCCGGCTGTGATACGGCACCTCGACCAGCAGGGCACGCGCGAAAATGCCGTCCTCGGTGAGCTTTTCGCCGATCTCGTCCAGGCGGTCGTCATCGCCCGAGAGAGTCAGCGAACTGGCGCTGTTGATGGCGGCGATATCGACCCGGGGGTCGTCGGCGACGAGTTCGAGCGCCTGCTCCGGTGACATGCCGACCGCGAGCATGCCGCCGGAACCGGCCGTGGTCGCCTGCAAACGGGCCCGGTGGTAAGCCACCGAAACCGCGTCGGACAGCGACAGCATGCCGCTGACATAGGCCGCGGACACCTCGCCGACGCTGTGGCCGACGATGGCCGCCGGCTCGATGCCGTACTGCGCGAGTTCGCGCACGAGCGACACCTGCACCAGGAAGTTGGCGGGCTGCGCGACCTCGGTATCGGTGACCCGCGACCGCTCTTTCGGCTGCCGCAGCTCCTCGATGATCGACCACCCCGCGATCGCGCGGAACTCGGCGTCGATCTGCTCGGCGGTTTCGGCGAAAACGCCACCCGCGCACAGCAATTCCCGTGCCATTCCCCACCACTGCGGGCCCATACCGGAGAACACGAAGACCGGTTCGGCGGTCCGGGTCACGACCGTGCGCACCGCGTCGCGGCCCTCGCCGCCGGCGAAGGCGCGCAGCTCCCGGACCAACTCGTCGGTGTTTCCGAGCAGCATGCCGGTGCGGAACTGATGGTGCGCCATGCGAGTCCAGGCCGCCTCGGCCAGCCGCTCCGGTTCCGCGCCCGCGGTGATCAGTTCGGCGAAGCGCCCGGCCAGCGCACGGGCCGCGCCGGTGCTGCGCGCCGAGATCGGCAGCACACCATAGTGTTCGGGCTCCGGCGCGGATTCGACGACGGTGGCGGGTCGATATTCCCGCAGGATGGCGTGCGCGTTGGTGCCGCCGTAGCCGAACCCGTTCACGGCGACCGTCATCGGCGGAGCGTCCGACGGCAGCGGTTCGGCTTCCACCTGCACGTGCAGGCCGAGCTCGTCGAAAGGGATGTCCGGGTTGGGTTTGTCGAGCCAGCCCTGCGGCGGGATGATCCGGTGCCGGATCGCCAGCGCCGCCTTGATCACGCTCGCCACACCGGCCGCGGCCTCGGTATGCCCAAGAGTGGATTTGACCGAGCCGACGCCCAGCGAGCGCGTTCGCTTCTCCGGCACACCGAAAACGCTGCCCAGCGCCCGCAATTCGACCGGATCGCCGACCAGCGTGCCGGTGCCGTGCGCCTCGACATAGGTGATCGACTCCGGCGCCAGCCCGGCCCGCTCGCACACCGCACGCGCCAGCGACTCCTGCGAATCCGCGTTCGGCACGGTGATCGCGGTGGTCCGGCCGTCCTGATTGGCCCCGGTTCCCTTGACCACGGCGTAGATCCGATCGCCGTCGCGCACCGCGTCGTCGAGTTTCTTCAACGCCACCATGCCCGCGCCTTCGCCGCGACCATAACCATCCGCGGCGGCATCGAAGGATTTGCAACGCCCGTCGGTGGCGAGAAACCCGCCCTTGCACATCAGCACGAAGGTCTCCGGCTGCAGCATCACATTGACACCACCCGCCAGCGCCACGTCACAATCACCGTTGGCCAGTGCCTGGCACGCGAGGTGGAACGCCACCAGCGAGGACGAACACGCGGTATCGACGGTAATCGCGGGCCCGACCAGATTGAGCGCGTAGGCAATTCGGTTGGACAGCATGGTGTAGGACGCGCTGGCCGGGGTGTGCATATCGGTGTGGAACAGCGCGGGACCCACGACGCCGATCACGGACTGGTCCACCACGAAACCGCCGACATAGACACCGACCGAGCCGCCGGACGCGTGCCGGGCGATCCCGGCGTCGTCCAGCGCCTCCCAGGTCACCTCCAGCATCAAGCGCTGCTGCGGGTCGAGCACCGTCGCCTCACGTGCGGAGATGCCGAAGAAATCCGGGTCGAACTCCCACGGATCGGTGGTCATGAAGGCGGCGCGTTTGGTGTAGCTGCGGCCGGGAGTGCGCGGCTCCGGGTCGTAATAGCGGCGGAAGTCCCACCGCTCGGGCGGCATATCCACCACACCGTCGCGCTTATCCAGGACGAAGTCCCAGAAAGTATCCGGCGAGTCGATTCCGCCTGCGAATCGACACCCTATGCCGACAATTGCGATATCCGACAAAACGTCCTCCCGGGGCCGGATCGGTGTGAGCGCCATCGATTTCCGGCGTCTTGTGAATAGGCCAGCTGGCGATGGGCCCACATTAACGGCCATCACATTGGCCCTCGCTACTTCAGGGACAGTTCACAAACCGGTCACATCGAGATTGTGGGATCTCGAACGCGTCGGATCAGTCGCTGTGGAAACCGTTGCGGTTGCCTATGTTTCAGTGACCGGCGCTCCGTGCCGGGCCAGAATTTCACGGTTGGGAGGCTACGATGCCGGGCGAGTTCACCCGCTGGATAGAACTGATCGTCCGGCGGCGGTTCACCGTCATCGTGGTCGTGGTCGGCGGCCTGCTGACGCTCGGCGGTTACGGCCTGGGACTGCACGATCACCTCAGCGTCAGCGGGTGGGACGACCCCGGCTCGGAATCGGCGCGGGCGCTCCGGCTCGAGCGCCACGCGTTCGGTTACGACCACGTCGCCGATGTACTGCTGCTGTTCCACGCGCCCGCCGGCAGCACCGTCGACGACCCGCGGTTCGCGGCCGCTGTCGTCGGCCACCTCGACAGTCTGCCGCGCCAGTTCCCGGACCAGATCGCCAAGATCAACGGCGCCTACTGGGCCACCGAGACCGGGCTGGCGGTGCCCGAGATCTTCGGCACCGAGCAGCGCGAGCACGCGTTCGCCTCGATCGCACTGCGCGGCGACGACGACACGACCGTGCTGAACAACTATCGGAAGATCGCGGCCGAACTTCCGCTGCCGGGCCTCGACATGGAGGTCGCGGGTGGACAACCGGTCGCCCTCGCGCTCAACGACACGATGGCACACGACCAGCGCCGCATGGAGCTGGTCGCGATCCCCGCGGTCGCGGTGCTGCTGTTCTTCCTGTTCGGCGGGGTGGTCGCCGCGGCGCTACCGTTGGCCGTCGGCGGGCTGACGGTACTCGGCGCGTGGGGCATCGTTCGCTTGCTGACCACCTTCATGGAAGTGAATTCCTTTGTTTCCCCGGTAGTTTCGATGATCGGCCTCGGCTTGGCCATCGACTACGGGCTGTTCATCGTGAGCCGGTTCCGGGAAGAGCTGGCCGCGGGCCACGAGGTGCCCGACGCGGTAGGGCGTGCGGTGGCGACCGCGGGGCGCACGGTGGTGTTCTCCGCGACCATCGTGGTGGCCGCAGCGGGCGCGATCCTGTTGCTGCCACACGGGTTCCTGCGCTCGTTCGCCTTGGGCGCGATGGTGACGGTCGCGCTGGCGGCGGCCGTATCGGTCACCGTGCTGCCCGCCGTCCTGGTCGTACTCGGCCGGCGAGTGGACCGGCTGGGCTTCAATCGGTTCCACTCCCGCCGCGCCGGCACCGAACAGCGGAACAATCCCTGGGGCCGGATCGCCGGGGCGGTCATGCGCAAGCCGATCCTGGTCGCGGTGCCGGTGGTGGCGATCCTGGTGGTGCTCATCGCACCGGTGCGCGATGTGGCCTTCGGTGGCATCTCCGAACGCTTCCTGCCACCGGAGCACCCGACGCGCACGGCACAGCAGCATTTCGACGAGCTTTTCCCGCTGCGCCAGATCAACCCGGTCGAACTCGTGGTGATCACTCGCGCCGATGCCGACATGGATGTCGTGCTGGAGACGGCGAACCGGGCACCCGGGCTGAAAGCACCTTTCCCTTCCCCGCTGCACGCACCCGCACAATTGGGCGTCTTCACCACCTCGACCGTGCTGCAGAACGCGCACGACGCCGAAGAGACGATCGACTATCTGCGCGCCATGCCGACCCCGAGCGGCACGATCGTGCTGGTCGGCGGTCAGTCGGCCGTGGAGCAGGACAGTGTGGACGCGCTGCTGCACCGGATGCCCTGGGTGGTCGCGCTGGCATTCCTGCTCACCACAGTGCTGATGGTGCTGGCCTTCGGGTCGCTGGTGCTGCCGTTGCAGGCCGGGCTGCTGAACCTGCTCGGGCTCGGCTCCACCCTGGGCGTTCTCACCTGGATCTTCGTCCAAGGGCACGGCGCCGAACTCCTGGGCTTCACACCGCAACCGATCATGGCACTGGTTCTGGTCCTGATCATTTCGGTCATCTACGGGCTGTCCACCGACTATCAGGTCTTCCTGCTCGCCCGCATCCACGAGGCGCGGGTGAACGGTGCGACGAACACCGAGGCGGTGCGCGCCGGCATCGCGCGCACCGGATGGATCATCACCGCCGCGGCCCTGATCTTGACCGTGGTGTGCGGCGCCTTCGCGTTGTCGGAACTGGTGATGATGCAGTACATCGCGATCGGCATGGTGACGGCACTGGTCATCGATGCCACCGTTTTGCGGATGCTGCTGGTGCCCGCGACGATGCGAGTTCTCGGCGAGGCCTACTGGTGGGCGCCGGGTCCGCTGCGTCGGCTGGCGCGGCGCGGTGCGCCGGTCGAGGTCACCGAGCCAGAGGCCGAAAACGACACGCCGCGTGGAGAACTCGACGTAGTGCCCGGCGAATTGACGGAACCGGTCGTCGAGGCGGCGGCACGGCGATAGCGCCGGATCGACTACCCGGCGTTGTCTGTCGGGGTTGTGGCGCGGCAGGCCACAGCCGCGGCGCTTCGCGTGCTACCAACTCAGAACAGGTTTGACGACGTGCCCCGCTCGCTGATCGGCGAGGGCCGCATTGATTTCGGTGTAAGGGTAGACCCGGACCAGGCGATCCAGCGGCAACTGTCCGGCCGCATACAACCCCAGCAGTTCGGGAATGAAGCGGCGCGGAACCGCGTCGCCCTCGAGACAACCGCGAATCGTCTTGCCCGACAGCACGATATCGCGCACGTCGATCGGCGGGACGCCGGTTCCCAGACCGACCGCGGTGACCGTGCCACCGATCGCAAGGCTCGCCACCGCGGCGGCGAGAACCTCCGGGCGTCCGGTGGTGTCGAGAGCGTGGGTGGCTCCGGCTCCGGTGCGGTCCCGGACCGCCGCCACCGGGTCGGCGTCCGCCGGATCCAGGGCATGCGCGGCACCGAGTTCGAGCGCGAGAGCCCTTCGGTGCGCCGAGGTTTCGACCACAATCACCGTGGCGCCGCGGGTGCGCGCGGCGAGCAACCCCGCCATGCCCACCGCTCCGGCCCCGTAGATCACCAGCACCGCGTCCGGTTCCGGACGCAGCACCTCGAGTACCGCACCCGCCCCGGTCTGGAATCCGCAGCCCAGCGGGGCGGCGATCGCCAGATCCGTCGTCGCCGGGACGACGACGGCGTTGTCCGCGGCGGCCAGCGCGTAGCCCGCGAAACTGGACTGGCCGAAGAATCCGTCCCGGACCACGGTGTCGCCGATCGTGACTCGTGGACTGCCGTCCGGCCGCGCGCCGAACTGGTTCAGTCGCGTCGATTCGGCGCAGTAGGCCGGGCGGTCGAGCCGGCAGTTCCGGCAGGCGCCGCAATGACGGTAGGTCAGCACCACATGGTCGCCGGGGCGGATATCCGCGACCTCGGCACCGACCGCCGTCACCACGCCCGCGCCCTCGTGGCCGAGCAGGATCGGGCGCTCCGGCGCGCCGATCGCGCGGGAAATCAGGTCGGTGTGGCAGATGCCCGAGGCCACGATGCGGACGAGCACCTCCCGCCCGCGGGGTTCGTCGACGAAGACCGGTTCGATCGTGAAGTCGCGCCGTGGGTCCCGGGAGATGGCGGCGTGGGTGTCGGGCAACTCAGGCTCGCTCGAGCAGGAAGTAGAAGTGCTGACCGTCGGCGAGCACCAGGTCGGGGCGGCCGTTCATGATGCCCATCAGCGTCACGTCGTCGAGCTTCTTGAAGTGATCGAACACCGGCCGGGCGTCATAGACCATGGTCGCGGTGACCTCGCCGCGGAACTCGATATTCCACAGAGAGGCTTCACCACCGCCGCCGAGCGCGGTATCGGAGAACAGCGTGCCGTCCTCGGCCCGGCAGATCAGCGGCTTGGCTTCCGCCAGTGAGACAAAGGTTTTGCCGTACCAGCGGCTGCGTGCCAGCGCCCGGCACAGCGGGTGGCCGGTCTGGAAGGCCGATCCCTTCCATTCGCCCAAGATGTCCTCGGCGCGCACCGGTTCCGAGCTATGCCACAGGGCGTCCAGGTCGGTCACCGCGACGCCGCCCGGCAGCGCCGCCAACTCGCGCCAGTTCTGGCTCGTCTCACTCATCGCTGCTCCATTCCCAAACCGTTTGGTTCGGGAATCTATACCCGAACCAAACGGTTCGGCAAGCTAGGATGCCGGGATGCGCTCCGCCGGACACGCCACCAGAGAGCGAATCCTCGCCGCCGCCAAAGCCGAGTTCGCCCGCTACGGAATCGCCGGCGCGCGGATCAATCGAATCGCCGCCGAGGCCAACGCCAGCAAAGAACGCCTCTACGCGTACTTCGCCGGCAAAGACGAGCTGTACGCGGCCGTGACCGCTCAGTGGGCCGACACCACCACCTCCGAAACCGCGCTCGACGCCAAGGATCTGCCGGCCTACGCCGGAAGGTTGTTCGACCACTATCTGCACAACCCCGACAACGCCCGGCTCCAGGCCTGGGCGGAAATCGAGGACACCCGCATCCCCGCCGCCGACGCGGCCATTCGCGAAGCCGTAGCACCCAAGATCGCCGAGATCCGGCGCGGCCAGGAGGACGGACTCGTCACCGACCTCTTCCATCCCTTCACTTTGCTGACCCTGCTGACCGATCTGGCACGCACTGCCGCCGTGCACGCGCTGCACAATGACGGCGCCGACGCGGACGAGCGGCGAGCGGCCACCGTGCTCGCGGTCCGGCGACTCACCGCCCCCGGAAGATGACCTAGCGGCCTTCTGGCCAGCGATGTTTCCCGCTCGACAGATTTCTCACATCTCGTTGACATGTCGCCAACAATGTCGACACGCTGTTCCCGAACCGTAACGAGAGTTCGGTGCGTCGAGTAATGAGCGAGGACGGCATGACACAGGCGATGTGGAGCGAGCGTGCTGCGGTCCCTCGGGCGCGCGACCTCGCCGATCGCGGTGCGCGAGCGGCGCAGCGCCAGCAGATTTTGGCGGCAGCCGGCGACGTCTTCGGGCGTTGCGGGTATCACGCGGCTCAGATGCACGAGATCGCCGACCGGGCCGACACCAGCAAACCGACCGTGTACAAACACTTTTCGAGCAAACTCGACCTCTACCTGGCGGTGCTCCAAGTGCGCCTGGACCGATTGGTCGACGGGGTCCGAGTCGCCCTGAGCGCCGAGACCGACCGCGCCCGAGCCGCCGTCGAGGTCTACTTCGATTTCATCGACAGTGACCCGCAGGGGTTCCGCCTCGTCTTCGAAACCGAGGTGCCGAGCGAACCAGCCGTGCGCCTGCGCGTCGACCACGCGATCGATGATTGCATCCTCGCGGTCGCCGGGCTGCTGGCCCGAAATCTCGACGCCGATCTGTTCCGAGCCCGCATGCTCGCCGCCGGCCTGGTGGGAATCTGCCGGTTCACCGCACGGCAATGGCTGGACTCCGGCCGTCCGATCGCCAAAGATCAGGCGATCACCACGACGACGATGCTGTGCGCGCGCGGATTATCCGGAGTGCCGCTCGTGCGTCCTCACCCGCAACCGGCTACCGGCCGCCGGTCTTTCGACCAGTCGACGCCGATCGAGTCGCGCGTGCCGCGGCACGGTTATCCCGATGGAAACCCAGGTGGTCGTTGAGGTAGCGGCCGGTGATGCTCTGCGGATCGCCCGTGATGTCGTCCGGAATTCCGGTGGCGACGATGCGCCCGCCCGCGGTGCCGCCCCCGGGTCCCAGGTCGATGATGTAGTCGGCGTTGGCGATCATGTCGAGGTCGTGTTCGATGACGATGACGGTGGCGCCGTTGGTATTCAGGCGCTCGATGACCGCCAGCAGCGTGCGGATATCGAGGGGGTGCAGGCCGACGCTGGGTTCGTCGAAAATGAACAGGGTGTCGGTCTGGTCCCGGCCGAGTTCGGTGGCGAGCTTGAGTCGTTGCGCTTCGCCGCCGGAGAGTGCGGGAGTGGCTTCGCCGAGGGTGAGGTATCCCAGGCCGAGATCGATGAGTGTTTGCAATCGGGTGCGGACGCGGCGAATATCGGCGGTGAGATCGATGGCCTCGGCGACAGTGCGAGTGAGCAGATCCGGCAACGAGATTCCGTTGTCCGCAGCGCCCGTCGGGCGTTCGACCTCGCCGGCGGCGGGCGCGTAGCGGGTGCCGCCGCATTCGGGGCAGTCGATGTCGACGTCGGGCAGAAACTGCACGTCGAGAGAAACCTGGCCGGTGCCCTCGCAGCGGGGGCACCGGAGCGAGCCGGTGTTGTAGGAGAAGTCCGCGGCCTTCAGCCCGCGATCGACGGCGGCGGGGGTGGCGGCGTAGGCGCGGCGCAGATCGTCGAGCACGCCGCTGTAGGTGGCGACGGTGGAGCGGACGTTGATGCCGATGGGGGTGGCGTCGACCATGTCGACGCGGCTGATTCCCGCAGCATCCACGGCGACAACGTGATCAGGCAATGGGTGGCCCGCAGTGTGGGCCGTGAGTCCGGGGACGAGGCTGTCCAGGATCAGAGTGGTCTTACCCGAACCGGAGACGCCGGTCACCGCGGTCACCCGGCCCTGCG
Organism: Nocardia goodfellowii; assembly: GCF_017875645.1. Lineage (NCBI taxonomy): Bacteria > Bacillati > Actinomycetota > Actinomycetes > Mycobacteriales > Nocardiaceae > Nocardia > Nocardia goodfellowii. The sequence continues at coordinate 5,511,691 of NZ_JAGGMR010000001.1, forward strand.
GGATGTCCGCTCGCAGAGCGTGCACGGTGTGCAGCGGGCGGGTCGAGAGGTGGATGCGCCCGCGATCGAACATCTCTTTGGCACTCGCACGGTCCCGGACGACGACAGGTTCGCGGCCGGTGAGGAATCCGCCGAACAGCGATGACCGGTTTTCGCCGAGGTCGGCGGGACTACCGGTGGCCAGCACGCGGCCACCTTCGACGCCGGAACCGGGACCCATCTCGATGAGCCAGTCCGCCTCACGCAAAACCTGGACGTCGTGGTCGACGCAGACCACCGAATTGCCGTCGCGCAACAGATCCCGCATGACGCCGAGCAGGCCGTCGACATTGGACGGGTGCAGGCCGATCGACGGTTCGTCCAGGACGTAGAGCACCCCGGTGGTCTGGTTGCGCACCGCGCGGGCGAGTTGCACACGCTGGCGTTCGCCGGTCGACAGGGTGGACCCGGCCCGGTCCAGGCTGAGGTATCCCAGCCCGAGGTCGAGCAGCCGACGCGCCATCTCGAGCAGCTTGTCGACCAGATTGCGTGCCATTTGCCGCATTTCGGGCGGCAGGGTCTGCTCGAGAGTGGGCGCCCAGGCGACGAGTTCATCGAGGGACTTCTGGCTGGCCTGGGCGAGATCGATACCGTCGACCTGTGATCGGCGGGCTTTGTCGCTGAGCCGGGTGCCGTGGCAGTCCGGGCACACCTGAGCGCTGATGAACTTGTCGACCCGGGTCAGACCGCGTTCACTGGTGGCCTTGTTCAGTGCCTCCTGCACCGACCGCACCGCGTTGCGATAGGTGAAGTCCATCTCGAACAGCTTGCCGTTCTTCGTGGGCACCTTGATATGCCGCTTCTCGGGCGGCCCGTGCAGCACGATCTCGCGTTCGGCGGCGCGCAGCTTTTTGTAAGGCACGTCGGTGCGCACGCCCATTTCGGCGACGACCTGGGGCATCACGGTCAGCCCGAACATCGACCAGGGCGCGACCGCGCCTTCGTCGATGCTGCGTGACGGGTCGGGCACCAGCGCATCCTCGTTCACCTCGCGCACCACCCCGGTGCCCGCGCAGCGCGGGCACGCACCATCGGAGTTGAAGGCGAGCGATTCCGCGCCCGGCGGAGAGAACACCGCCCCGCACACCGGGCAGGTCAGGTCGCGATCGAGTGCCACGTCGATGGTCGGGTCGAGGCGGTGGCCGTTGGGGCAGCAGTGCGATCCGAGCCGCGAATACATCAACCGCAACACGTTGAGCAGCTCGGTCGAAGTGCCGAAGGTGCTGCGCACCCCGGGCACACCGGGCCGCTGGCGCAATGCCAAGGCCGCGGGCACGTGCTCGACGCTGTCGACCGCCGCGCGCGGCGCCTGCGCCATGCGCCGGCGCGTATAGGTCGACAAGGCCTCGATATAGCGCCGCGACCCCTCCGCGTACAGCACCCCCATCGCCAGCGACGACTTGCCCGACCCCGACACTCCCGCCACCGCGACCAGCGTGCGCAGCGGCACTGTCACATCGATGTTCTTCAGATTGTGTCCCCGCGCGCCGCGCACCTCGATCGCCAGTGGCTGATCGCCCGGCGCGGCGGCCCGCTTCGCAGCATCGGCCGAGGTCTTGTCGCCGGTCATCGAATCTCCTTCAGCAGGGTTTGGTGAACCGGTTCCGCAGTGGCGGATTCGATCTTCCTCCTCGATTGCGCTGCCGGCCACAGGCGGCACGCGGCTCGCCGACGACATCATCCGGCGTAGCCGGGCGCCAACGTGGCCACGCCCTCCGCAGCACGAACCGCGAACGTGCATGGTGGACCATATGCGAATGCTGGTACGCACCGAGAAGATCGCGCAGCGGCCGTTGAAAGTTCGGGTACACACCTCCGTGGGAACCGTGGAGGCGCTCTGGCGCGGCGATCCGCAGGAATCCGTCGGTGAACATGTCGTCGAGTGGACCGTCGACGAAGATCTTTTCTGGGGCCGCAACACGCGACCGGCCGCAACTTCCCAGCCGGGATTCTGGCAGGAAGGCGACCGGCTGATCATCCGCGGGCAACTGCGTCTGACCGAGGACGGTGCCGCCATTCTCCAGATGGGTGGGTCATCAATTCTGTTCGATCTGGCATCGCCGATTCCTTCTGACAACGACGGCAGCTGGATAGAGGTCACTGTCGAAGCAGACAGTGTTGCCGTGTATCCCTATCGCCTCTGACCTCGGAGTGGCCCGCAGATGGTCAAAGACGCCGCCCCCTCACGAGGGCGGCGTCTGTTCGAATTACGCGACCAACTGATCGTGCAGCCGCACCCATTGGTCCGGATGCACGTCACCGGCCGCGGCGCCGTTCTCGACGCCCGCGACGGCCAGCGCCTGGTCCACGCCTGGATGACGTGCGCGCAGTGCGGCGTGTACCGGGCCGTCCGCTCCGGTGAAGCCCAGGCGCACCAGTTCGGTGTAGGAGTCGCGTTCCCGCACCATCGGTTCCGCTCTGCGACGGAGATGCAGGATCGTGGCGTCGACCGCGGCCGCGGGCCGGAAACTGTCGCGATCCGCTTGCCCGTGCAGCTGCCAGTCGAACCATGGCCAGGTGACGGCAGTTTCCAAGCTCCAGCGCTTGTGTTCCTGTTGGATCAGCAGAGTTGCCGAGGTGAGCGTCGGTGCCGCCAGGCACCAGTCGACAATCCGTGTCGTCGCCGCGAGGGGAATGTTCCCGATCACCGCGAACGGCTCACGCGGCACTTTGGCTTTGCCGAAATCGCTGCGCACCACGTGTATTCGGTTCTCGGCACGCGTGCGTGCCGCCAACTTCGCGGCTGGCAGCGGATCCTGCTCGTAGTCGGTGACCCGCGCCCCACGCCGTGCCAGTGCCAGCGTGAGCACGCCTTCCCCTGCCCAGGGTTCCACCACCGATCCGCTGGGATCGGCGACCGCGATCATCCTCGCCACAACCTCTGGATTCACCAGAAAGTTCCGGGAAAGCTTGTGCCCGTTGCTATCTCGTGACAGGCGGCCACCGCCGCTGTTCTTGATCTTCCCTTGAGTATGGGAGTAGTTCCGGTATGCGAAATCTTGCGCCACAGCGCCTGCCCCTTCGGGTCTTCGAGTCGAATGATTCTCGAAGGGCCCTGGGCGCGCTCGCGGACGCCGAAGTGGTTACTCCGCGTCCGCTAGCGGGCCAGAGCCCGAGCGCTGCGCAGACGAATAAAGTAGGGGGCAACGTGACATGACATGGCGGTCAGCCTAGAAAACGACACCACCGGCCCGCAACCGAATTTGCGGCCCCGAAAGAGCCTGCCCCGGGGCAGAAATCGGCCGCCCAGCCTCCGACTTGCCGACCCGCGCGTCGCGTACTCTCACCACCGTGCCGACTGGCGGTAGCAAACAGGTGCGCGCCGCGCGCAAGCGCAAGAAGCGGATGGCGCGCGTCACTCACGACCTCACCGACGCGCAGTGGAACGCCCTGAAGACCTCCTGGGGCGGATGTGCCTACTGCCGCTCCCCCGCCCCGGCGCTGCAGAAAGACTGTGTGCAGGCCATCTCACGTGGCGGCCGCTACTCCCTCGGCAACGTCGTCCCCGCGTGCGCGTCGTGCAACGCCAGCAAATGCAACGCCGAGGTGACCGGCTGGCTCCGGCGCAAGAAGCTCGACGAACGCTCATTCCTCGTGCGCCACTACGAGATTTCGGCCGAGCTCACCAGCCGATTCGCCTAGAGACGGGCATCTGCGGCGCACTCAGTGTGCGGACGCGTTCTCCTGCAAGGATTCTCAGGTCGCCAGGGGCGATTTCCGCGGTTACTGCGGTGGCAGGAAGCCACCGATCTCCTGCTCCAGCAGTTCGGCCAACCGCAGTGGTGTGCGGTCCTCGAACATCGGACCGATGAGTTGTACTCCCACCGGCAGCCCCTCGGGTGACCGGCCCGCAGGTATGGCGGTGGCAGGCAGGCCGGGCATCGTGGCCACACCGGCCCACACGAGTTGGTCGAAATACGGGTAGGCGACACCGTCGATGTCGATGTGCCGGTTCTCCAGATCGCCGTCCTGGCCGTGCGGGAAGGCGGGAGTAGGCGTGACGGGGCACACCACGGCATCGAACTCGGCGAACAACCGCCGCCAGCCCTGCCGGTGCAATTCGCGACGGTTGTTCGCCTCGACCCAGCCGCGGTGGCTGAGCACCATGCCGCGCAGCCGCACCGCATCGAGACTCCCGTCGTCCGCGCTCAACTCGGCGGCGTGGATCCGTAGCTGTTCGTACTCGTCGACGGGAATACCGGCAGCGGCATTCGACATCATGAGCAGCAGGTAGAGCGTCGCCGCTTCGGTCGCATCGGGCAGCAGCGGGCTGTGCCGTTCCACTCGTGCGCCCGCGTCGACGAGCGCCTCCGCCACCCGATTCACGCCCGCCCGCACCGCCGCGCCGGTCGGTATCAGCGGATGGTCCTCGACGATCAGTATCCGAAAGTCCGACAGCCGCTCGTGACGCGGGGGCGGCAGTGCCACGTCGTAGGCGATGCCGTGGGTCAGCGGATCCGGTCCGGCCATCACGTCGAGCAGCAGCGTGAGGTCGCGGGCGGTCCGCGCCATCGGACCGACGACAGCGAGGTCGAGGTCGACCGGCAGCGCCTGGGCCGGCGGCGCGACCATGCCGCGAGTCGCCACCAGCCCGACAGTCGGCTTGTGCGCGTAGATCCCGCAGAAATGCGCCGGCGTGCGCAGTGATCCGGCAAGGTCGGAGCCGATGGACAGTGCGCCGAATCCGCACGCCAACGCCGCCGCCGATCCGCCGGAGGACCCACCCGACGTGCGAGCCAGATCCCACGGGTTGTTGGTGGTGCCGTAGATCTCGTTGAAACTCTGGATATCTCGCAACGTCATCGGCACATTCGTCTTACCGAGCAGCACCGCGCCCGCCGCCTTCAACCGCGACACCTGCACCGCATCTTCGGCCGGCACATAGTTCGCGTATTGCGGCATACCCCAGGTAGTCGGCAGCCCGGCCATGTTGTAGGACTCCTTGACCGTCACCGGAATACCGAGCAACGGCCGGTCCTCCCCACGGGCGCGCGCGGCGTCAGCACGGCGCGCGGCCAGCCGCGCACGATCGAAGTCCGGCACACAGATTGCGTTGATCACCGGGTCGTCCCGCTCGATCCGGGCGATCGCCTCGTCGGTGAGTTCCACCGAAGTCACCGCACCGGCACGCAACGCAGCTGAAAGTTCTTCCGCCGAAGAATAATTCCATTCCATGAATTCGACGCTATTCGCCCGCCACAGAGGACATAAAATGCCGTTGAGCACAACGGGGAGTTCGAACGGACCCGATTCACCCGCAATGTCATGCACTCGACTCGCCACCCCAGACGCTCCACCCCAGGTCACCGCGTTTACGGCGGCCCAATACCTTCGGCCCGAGCCATGAAATGCTATTCGACACAACAGGATAGATATCTCAGCATTCGACGTGCCCTTCTCGGCCCGAGAGAATATCCGCCCGGCAACTTGTCATTACGGCGGCAGACGCCGACATCTCGAACGCGGGTGGCGGCAGAGCTCGGAAACCGACGCCCCGAATCACGGTGCCGGGAGGCTAGTGGACCTTGCGAAACCGGGCGTCGAGAAAGGTGAAGATCGCGAAGGCGGCCAGGCCGACCGCGACGACGAGCAGCAGCACGGTGCCGTACGACTGTGTCGCCAAGGTTCGCAGCGCCACGTCCAGCCCGGTGGCCTTCTGCGGCTGACTCTGCACGGCGGCCACAACGACGAGCGCCCCGGCGCCGGCGTACACCGCACCGAGCGCCGCGTACCCGACCTGCCCGAGCCGGACCACAACCCGTTCCATCGACCGGCTCGCCGTGCGGAAGTCCTGCTCCTCACGGAACCGCCTCGACCAGCCGTGGCGGGCGACGAACAGCCCAGCGACGACGATGGCGAGCCCGATGACGATCACCACCGGCTTGCCCCAGTCCTGGCCGAGCAGACTGCCGATCAGACCGAGCTGCGCCTGGTCGGTCGATGAGGCCGGTGACCCGTTCGCGAGCTTGGCCGCGCTGTAGGCGAGGTAGCCGAACAGGATCGCCTCACCGAAATTCATTGCGCGGAGCAGCTTCTCCTTCCGGCTGTTTCGCGCACCGGTGATGGCCTCGAGCAACTGCCACAGCGCGGCGAACCCGAGCCCGACAGCGATGAGCCAGAGCACGAGCTCGCCCCCGGAGTTCTCCGCAAGGTTCTGCAGCGCACCGGTCTTGTCCGCTTTCCCCACCCCGTTGCCGTCGAGGTCACCGAGCGCGACCTGAACGCAGACCCAGGCCACCAGCAGGTGAACTACGCCATAGGCCACCAAGCCCACCCGCACCGCCAACTGGAACGGCGCACTCCCGGCCACCTCGTGATGAACATCATTCGAATTGCTCATAGCCACACCATGGAGAAACCGTAACCGGATGGGCCACACATCGTTTGACACTCGTTAGAAGTGGACGTGCACAATACGGTCGAGGTGCGCGGGTGACAACACGGCCGGGCGGCGGAGCCTGAGCGCGCAGGCTCAGCGTCGTTGCCCCACTACCTAACTCGCCCGGTTCGTTGGGCTGCGGTTCGGTTTGCCGCGAACCATGTCAGTGCGCGCCGTGTTTGGCGCGGAAGGCCGCGCTCTTGGCGCGGTTGCCGCACAGCGTCATATCGCACCAGCGCCGGGTACCGCTGCGCGAGGTGTCCACGTATAGACGGGTGCACGGAGGCCGCCCGCACTGCTTGATTCGGGATCTGTCAGGTCCGCCCAGGAGTTCGACGGCGGCACGCGCGATCGCGCTCAACGCGGTGGTGGGACTCCCCGTGCGCGCCACAGTCGAATCGGATCGCAATGCAACGGTGGGGAGTTCACCGTCGGCGCAGTCGTTCACGATCCGGAGGTCGGCGGTGCCGAGAGGTTCGGCACGGGTAGCGGCCGCCGCCAGCCGGTAGACGGCTTCGCGTAACCGCACCGCGCGCTCCAGAACAGCCTCGTCACAGCCGGAGGCCGCGTCGAGCAAGCCCGCGTCGACCACCCACTCGGCGAGATCGGCTGGTGTGCCGAGCAGTTCGACGGGTGTCGTAGACCTGTGCTGCACGGTGCCCGCGAAGTCCAGGGCGAGATTCCCGCTGACGAAGGAGAACATGTCTCCATAATAACCACCTTGACAGGTTATTACCCTGGCTGGCACGTTAGTAACCACCTTGGGCGGTTAGTGCGGAGGAGAGATGAAGGCACACTTCACTATTGCGATGCAGCCGTTGTTCGTCCTGATGTGGAGCAGTGCCTTCATCGCGGGGATCGTCGGCGTGGGCGCGGCCCCGCCGATGCTGGTGCTACTCGCGCGCTACGCCATCGCCGGCGCACTGTTGCTGCTGTACGCCTACGCGGTGGGCGCGCGGTGGCCGCGCGGAAACGAACTGCGGCACGTGGTGATCGCTGGCCTGCTCATGCAGATCGTGCAGTACGGCGCGTTCTACACCGCGATGAGCCAGGATGTCTCGGCCGCCATCATCGCGCTGGTACAGGGCTTGAATCCGGTGGTGATCGCGCTCTTCGCCGGATTCCTCGGCGAAACGGTCACCGCCCGCCAGTGGGCCGGATTCGGCATCGGCGGTCTCGGCGTCGCCCTCGCGGTCGCCGGCCAGGCAAGCTTCTCCGCGACCGGGCTCCTACTGTGCGTCATCGGCCTGCTCGGCTTGAGCATCGGCACCGTCTATCAGAAACGGTATGTGCCCCAGGTGGATTCGCGGGCGTCGACCGCCGTACACACGGTGGCCAGCGCACCGATCGCCGCGGTGCTGGTCATCTCGACCGGGCAATTCCAGATCTGGGACCTGCCGCGTTTCGCCGCCTCGATGACCTGGATGGTGCTGGTCACCTCGATGGGCGCGTTCCTGCTGCTGAACGCGATGTTGCGACGCTGGGACGCCACCCGCGTCGGCCGGTTGTTCTTCGCGACCCCCGCGGTAACCGCACTGCTGGCCTGGCTGGTAATCGATCAACCATTGCGGCCCTTGACCATTGCCGGGCTCGGCGTCGGGCTCATCGGCTTGGTGCTGGCCTCACACTCTCGAATCATCGCAGAGCGAGCGGAGTCTCAGAGTCGACGTGGGTTAGTTTCGCCGGGTTTCGCACGTAGTAGAGGCCGGTGATACCGGCATCCTCGAGGCGAAAGACCATGACGCCGTTCATCTCTCCGTTCATACGGACAACGAGAGCGAGGCCGCCGTTGACGACGATGGGGCGCGTGGCGACGACCACACCGGCCTTCCTGGCACCGTGGATGAGGTAGCGGGCCACCCGCTCGGCGCCGACGATCGGCTGCAGGGCGGCTCGCTTTACTCCTCCGCCGTCGGCCATCAGGACGACCTGCGGTGCCAGTACAGCGAGCAGAACCTGCGGGTCCCCGGTTTCGAGCGCACGCTGGAACGACTCCAGCACCGCCCCGGCCTGGCTTCGGGAGACCACCATGCGCGGACGACGGGCTTCTACATGGCGGCGGGCCCGGTGGGCGATCAGGCGGGTGGCCGCGGGCGTTTTGTCGACGGCGGTCGCGATCTCGTCGTAGCCGATATCGAAGACCTCGCGCAGCACGAACACGGCGCGCTCGGTCGGCGAGAGCGTCTCGAGGACGAGCATCAGTGCCATCGACACACTCTCGGCGAGTTCGACATCCTCGGCCACATCCGGCGCGGTGCGGATCGGCTCGGGCAGCCAGGGGCCGACGTAGGACTCCTTGTGGCGCTGCATAGTACGCAGCCGGTTCAGCGCTTGCCGGGTCGTGATCCGAACCAGGTAGGCGCGTTGGTCGAGCACCTGCCCCACATCGACGCCGACCCATCGCAGCCAGGATTCCTGGAGAACATCTTCGGCGTCGGCCGCGGATCCGAGCATTTCGTAGGCGACCGTGAAGAGCAGGTTGCGGTGCGCGAGAAACGTTTCCGTCGCCGCGACCGTGGCGTGGTCGCCGCCGTTCCGATCCGCTGTCCGCCGCCCACCGGGCGTGGCGTTCATGGTGTCCTCTCCAGTCGTCGCCAGGTATTCCATGCAAGTTTTTGCGCGGCGGCGTCCGCGGGGGCGCCGCCGCGCAGGGCTGGTCGAATCATCGTCGCCCTGCGCGACGTTGGCATTATCGGTGTCCTACGCAACCGATGCGGCCGCGTTGTCGCGCCGGGCCCGCAGTAGGGCAGGCCGGTGCTTGCCGTCCTTGAACCAATGGTGTGAGCCGGGTTTACGCGCCTCGGTCGCCAAGTGCTTGATGCCCGCTTCGCAGGCGAATTCCTTGAGCTTCTTGCCCGCGAATCCGCTGAAGTACAGGCGCATGGCGGTCTCATCCTTGTGGCCGAGCTGGTAGATCCCGGCATCCCGGCCCAAGCTGAGGCACATGGCGGGGAACGACAGGTCGACCGGCGCGGGCTGCTCACCCGCGATCCGGTGCAGCAGGGTGTCGGCAGCGTGCGCTCCCAAGCAGTAGGCGACGTAGGCGCTCATCCGGAACGGCAAGTCCGACGGTGCCGACGAGTCGCCCGCCGCGACGATCCGCTCGTCGTCGACGCTGGTCAGTGTCTCGTCGGTGAGTAGCCGCCCGGCGGCATCGGTGCTCAGCCCGCTCCGGCTGGCCAGGTCGGGCACACCGAAGCCCGCCGTCCAGACTGTGACCGCACTCGCCATAGTCCTGCCGTCACCGAGCTCCACAGCCTCGGCTGTCACCGCGGTAACAGCCGAGTCGGAGCCTTCTATGACGGTCACTCCGAGTTCGGCGAGGTATTTGCGCGCTGTGCGCCGCGCCTTGGGGTGCAGGTACGGAACCAGTGCACCGCCGCACACCAAGGTGACCGGCCGTCCCTGATCGGCCAGCTCGGCCGCGGTCTCGATCCCGGTCGGTCCACCCCCGATCACCGTCACCGCCGCGGTCTTGGGCGTATCGAGGAGCACTGACCGGAGCCGTTGCGCCGCCTCCAAAGTCGCGACGGGGTAAGCGAATTCGGCCGCGCCAGGTACCCGCGGCGCGGAACTGCCGCTGCCGACCGCGTAAATCAGGTAGTCGTAGCCGACCGTGCCGCCCTCGGCCAGTATCACTCTGCGCTCGGCCGCATCAATCCGTGTGACACTGTCGACCACCAGCCGGACACTCTCGGCCAGGATGTTCTGATAATCGACGACCGCATCATGGGTTTCGCTGACGAGCTGATGTAAGCGCAGGCGCGGGACGAAGGCCGGGCGGGGATTGATCAAAGTCACCGTCACGTCCGCACGCTGCGTCAGGCGGTTGGCCGCCATAACGCCGGCGTATCCGCCACCGATAACAACGATCTCGTACTTGTTGCTCATGCTGGATTCCTTGTTCGAGGAACGGTTCAGGCACAAGACACCGCATGAGCCGAAAGTGTTTCATTCATGTGACACAGCTCACTTAGCTGGAGTTGAGTCGGTATGCCCGGCACTCACCGACCACCATCTGCTGGCACCGCCACCCCACACCGGCCCGCCCGCGTGCTCATGCAAGCGACCGACGCAGCGACCTCATGCACGAGTAGGGACACACGGGCCGTTCATGTCGGCCGGGCCTACGCCAGGGCTGGATGTTCGAAAATGCTGGATGCCTTTGTTCTTCAGGGTCCGGCAGGTTGGTCGGCTCAGCGCCTCATGACGAGAGGTCGGCGTGGCCGCTTTCGTTGCCTCGCCGACGTCCCGGTTCGTATGCGACGACCTACTGGGGCAGCGAATTCGCCGGTATCTGATCGTTGACCAGATTGAACACAGTGCGTGTCGGACGGCCGCCGAACAACTGGGCGATGATGATCGCGGCGGTGGCTTCCAGGTACTGCGCATGCCGCAGATCGCCGGTCGGCAGTGGAACGCCACCGACGTCCGCGATGAGCCTGGTAGCGACCCCCAGCGCTGTCGGATTGTCGCCACAGAAGGGCACGCTGAGCGGGCGGCCGTCGAAAGTCATTGTCGGCATGCGCCATACATCGGCGTGGCAGAGGTTGAAAGCCTTGACCACGTGCCCGCCGGTCCTTTTCGCGATGTGCTGCGCCATCGACGTGCCCGGTGGGGTCGTGAGAGTGAAGTCCTTGATTTCGACCGGGTTGTTGCAGTCGAGGATGGGCTTATCGTCCAGGCCGTCGCCGATCCGGTCGAGGGTGTAGTCCATACCTTGATACAGCACCGCGATCAGAGCAGCCTCGGCGTGGTGCGCCGCCTCGGCGAAGCTGCCTACTTGTGCGTTCAGACGTTCCGCCAAGGCAGCGGCCTTCTCGGGAGAGCGACCGGTAATCATCAGGTCGTGCCCGTGTGCGGCCCATTTCGTGCCCAGAGCCTCGGCCATATTGCCGGCTCCGAAGATCGAGATTCTCATGCCGTCGAAGGTAGGAAGCCGTGGGGCACCAGCCGGTGCCCCACGGCAGATCAGGCTTACGGCTCGGATGCCAGTTCCTCGGCATGTTCCTCCGCCCAGCGCGCGAGTAACGACACCGGTTCGAGCAGGCTCTTGCCGAGCGGGGTGAGGCTGTATTCCGTCCCGGGTGGGGCGGTGGCCAAAGTGCGACGCTCGACCAGCCGGGACGCCTCCAGCCTGCGCAGGGTCTGCGTCAGCATCTTGTTGCTGATACCCCCGATGCGATCACGCAACTCGCTGTAGCGCTGCGGTCCCGAACCGAGTCCGAAAATCACCACGACAGACCACGTGTCGGCCACAAGAGCCAGCGTGGTCCGCGCCGGACAATCGGCGAGGAAGACGTCGTATTCGCTCACGACACAGTCCGTTCACTCCGTTGACCGCCCCGGCGGCCGCCCGACAGCACGCTCATGAATCCATTCGGCCCCGCTGACACCCAGCAGCTCGCCGCGACGAACATTGTTGCAATCACGATACCGGCGTGCGGCGACGCCTCCTGTCGCGTCAGCTGGTCGTGGCCGATTCGGTTGTCGGTGCGTCCGCCCGGCCTCTGATCAGCTCGGCCGATTGAGCGGATCAGGTGACGCTCATCGGCATTTCTGGTGCCTTGCCGATACTAAGATGATCTGTGCCCGTTTACTTTTCGCAGTCACACACTGAGGCACCCAGATTGCACGGGTCGTGCCAACACAGGATGTGCGCCGTGCGCCCCGTCGACGCCATGGGCGATCAAGTAGACAGTGGTCGAGTCAGTGTGCGGAGTGGGCATGTTGCGGGTCGATGATGCGCGGCTGGTCGAATCGAGTGTTGTCGATGACGATGTCAGCTCGGGTCCATGGCTGCGACCGCGCGAAGTACAGACGCTGACCGTCGACGTAGCGCCGCATCGTCTGATGCTTGGGGTCCGGGTGAGTGCCATCGCGTCCGGCCATCCGCCGCGCGGTCACCTCGAACGGCACGTCCAGAAAAATAGACATATCCCAGAGGTCGGCGAGTTCGTCTCGATGTAGGAACATACCCTCGACAATGACCACAGCGTTGCGCGGTGCGAGACCAGCAATCGGACAGACGATGGTGTCGGTGGCAGGGTCGTAGGAAGCGGTGCGATACCAGCCATCACCGCCGGGCCGTAGCGGATCGAGGGCGTCACGGCGCAAAGCGCGGTAGTTATAGGAATCGAGCCAGAAGCCTTGTGGTGACTGCCTGCCCCGCGCGTGCCGGATCGCGGACGGGTTCAGGAAATCGTCGGCGTGCAGCACGATGACGGCCCGAGTGTGAAGCCGCTTCACCAATTCGTTGGTGAACGTGGTCTTTCCGCTGCCGTCGATGCCATCAACAGCGACAAGCACGCGGTCGACCGCAGCGTTCTTCAATATCCGTGCGGTGATCGTTTGAAAAACATCGACCATCCAATAAGTATCGGCGTGTGGGCGCACTCTGTCGGGGACGCGATCGATGAGCGCGATCGGAACGGGGTCTACCGCGCTGCCTTCCGTGTAGCGAAGTACCAGTTGGCCTGCCCCACCAGCTGTCTAGTGTTCGTCCAGGAAGATTGATGCGGTCATTCAGGGGTGGGGTTGATCAAGCGTTCACTGCCCGAGTAGGCGGAGTATCTCTGCTGTGCCTGCCGTCGGACGCATCTCACAAGCTCTTGTGGGTCTTCCCGCCGAAGGGCTCGGCTCCGGCCTCCAAGAGTGCCTGGACACATCGCGGGCGATGCCCTCGTGTCTGTCCTGGGCGGTCGTGCGTCGACCGCTCTGACGTGCCGCGCCCACGTGAGCACTGCGACCGGCCGCGCGCCGCAGTGCTCACTTCCCGCCAACGGGCATCAGGTACTCCGGCACTGGCCATAGTTTTCACCCCGGAGGGGTCTGGAGTGCGCGCCTGCCGCCGAAAGAGATGTCAGTAGGCGGCGTTGACTCCGTACTCCGCCTGGGCGCGTGTGAAGCCGTCGTACACCAACTGATCGATCAGTCCGGACCGAGAGAACGAGGTGTACTCCAGGTACTGCTCGGCGCTCTTTGCCGCCTGCTCGTTCCAGTCCACATTCAAGCTGTCCACCGCGAACGTAGCGTCTGCGGTGGAGAAGTCTTCGTACTCGAGCTGGTGGATCAGACCGCTGCGGGAGAAAGCAGAGTAGTCGAGGTACTGCTGGGCAGACCGGATGGCGTTGCGCTGACCGGAGGTGATGTCTCCCTCGGCCGGGACGAATTCAACCGCGAGTGTCGAGACAGGCGCCGCGATATCCGGCCGAGCGACGTCGGCCGCTGCCTGAGCGCTGTTCCATGCGGGTGTCGCCACGGCGAGGGCCAGCACCGGGGCGCCGACCAGCCACACCCATTTCTTCTGCTTCTTCGGCGCGGCCAACAGGTAGCTGGGCTGAGGGGCGAGGAACGGCTCGGTCATCTGGTGCTCCTTGAAGAAGGTGTGTCGTCGCCGACGCGTCCCGCAGATGCGAGAACAGGTCAGGATGTCACAGCCCACCGACACTGATGGAATGTGGCTCCCGGCAAGCAGATTGGATTGTTTCGCAAGGGGCGAATCTTTCGGTCCCGCGCGTAAGGTTCGCTGGTTGCCGCAGCCGATGGCGGGCCTGGCCCGCCAGGTGCTGCCGGGCAGGTCCGAGGTGCTGCCCGGCCTTTCATTGTGGCGGTGCGCCCGAAGGCGGTGCACTCTGCCCGTCCCGGAATCACCTGATCGGCGAGCCCGGCCAGCCGCTGTCATGTTTTGTTTCGGCGTCTCGCCCGTGCGCACCGGCATTTGTAGTTGATACGCAGTGAATTCGACCGCTGACCGAGCACTCAGCGGTGTGAGCGAGCAGCGCTGGCGCTCGGCAGACGCTCGTGCTCACCCTGGTGCGGCTTCAGTTTCGCTGCATGAGAACAGGGTCGGGGGACACAATGATCGACGGGCTCGTGCCGAGCGCCTGTTCTCCGAGATAGTCGGCTGCATCCAATGCACAAGGAGCTCTCGAGATGACCATCTCGTGTTCGACCTGTAGCTACACGGTGACCAAGATCGCCGAAAAAGACCAAGGCGACCAGCAGGCGATCGAGACGGCGGCCGGGCCGGCGATACTCGATGATCTTCCAAAGTCCATGCGTGCCGAGGCCGCTGAATTCTTGGACCAATACGGCGATCGGGTCGCTGAGTTGTTGATCATCGGACACTCAGCCCACGAGGTCTGCCAAGGGTTGCATCTGTGCTGAGGCCGGCGACTACTCAGCCAACAACGGGCGCGCTCCTCGCGAGGTCATCTAGGCACTCGATCCCGAGTGAGTCCCGTAGCCGTTCCCGGATCGCGCGATAGGCGGCAAGACAGTGCGTTGGTCGCAGGGCCGAGAACGCTGTTGCGGAACAGCCGTGGTGGTGTAGTCAGCCGATGATGACCTCCCGAATTCCAGCCAGAGAGAAGGGCTCGTCCCGATGTGGCGCTACGGCGGGGCAGTCATCAGAAATCACTCTCGAGTCCAGCAGGGACCAGTCCGGACCTCAGTGTTGGAGGGCGCGCGCAACTTATCTGCGTAGCACAGCAGCGCGCGGATAAAATGGCGTGTCACCTCGAGTCGACACGCCGTCCTTGCTCGACTCGAGTCTCGGCACGGAGATACTTGTCGAGATTGCTTTGGCTGATCTGGGAGAGCGGCGTGGGCAGTGCGGCCAGCTCGTACCATCCGATCTCACTGCACTTTTCTGGTTCCCGGATACGAGGTGTACCACCGCGGTGATGAGCAAGATACGTGGCGGCTATCCAATGTTGGTTCTCGGCCAGCAGAATGTGGTCGAAGAGCCCGATCAGACTGCGGAGTTCGATCTCCATCCCGTACTCCTCGCGGAACTCCCGGCGGATGGCGTCCTCGATGCGCTCGCCGAAGGTGACCTTACCGCCGGGGAACTCCCAGTTACCAACCTCATTGCTGGCCGCCGGGCCACGTCGGGCCAAGAAGACCTTGCCGCTGGCGTCGAACACCATGGCACCCACACCCACTCCGATACAGTCCCGTCCTGGGATCATCAACCCACCTCATTTCATTTTGGGCAGGATCAGTATGTGCGCATAGATCCACATAAAGGCCGTAGACGCGGCGATGAAGAGGATGATGTATGTCTCGTACCACCGGATCATGTTGCCGAATTTCGGCGGCTTCCGGAAGCCTTCATGCACCACTTCATTGGTCAGTTCGCATTCCTCGTTCCGGTAGTCGATCCAGGAGACTACTCCGATAACGATCAGCACGATCGTGAAGGCGGCGACCACGGTTTCCAGCCACATCAGCCCCGTGATGGCGGCTCGGGCGGTCTCGGGCGCAAGTTCCAGCTTCTTATAACTCACGAAGAGGACAAGTCCCGAACTTACGATGGCTGTCGCTAGCGTCTGGTAGATAGCAAGAAACTTGTAGACGTTCTCGTTGAGTGCGTGGATCTGTTGCAGGATGTACTTATATCGTTCCAGCGCAAACGCTTCGAGCACGGCAGACGATGCCGGGGGATTTGGCGTGGGCACCGGATTGGGCTCGTCGGCAACTGGACCGTCATTCCCATGTCCGATTGGTCCTGGCGGTGTACTCACGAGGAGATGGACTCCTAACTATGTCGCAAATCACCTCCAAGATATCGTCGAACGCACTCAAAGGTGGTGAACCGGCCAGTTTTTGACTCAACTCGCAAGGATGCGTCGCCTGCGGGCGGCGGCAGACGCCACCGGGTCGGCATCGGTTGCCACGCGGCGGCGATGGTGACGGTCCGCGCGCCGATCCCGCTGAGATATGCGACGAGCCGCCGGTTCGATATCGGGCCGAAACGCGCTGGAGCAAACGATTTCGACAGCTCATCCCCATCGGCGGCGGCACCGGCCGGTTCGCAGAGCCCAGTCTGCGGTCGGGCCGTAGGGCGCTGGCCGGTTCAATCTGCGCGCAGTAGCGACATGAGCTGAGTATTGCGGCTGCGGGGTCTCGCGGACCCCGCTGGAGGTTGCGGTCATCAGGGTGGGGTGAATCCATCAGGCCACCGGGTCTGGGAGTCGTGTACCACCCCAGTGAGATTGGTGCCATCAAGATTCGCGCCAGTGAGATCGGCGCCGGACAGGTCCGCACCGGTCAGGTCCGCACCGGCGAGGATCGCATTATCGAGCCGCGCGTCGTTGAGGTTCGCACCGTGGAGCTGCGCGCCGATGAGGTCCGCGCGGGTCAGATTCGCACTGAGAAGTTCAGCGCCGATCAGGTTCGCGCTGCGCAGATATGCGCCGGTAAGGTTCGCATTCCACAGGGTCGCGCCTTCGAGATTCGCATTCGAAAGGGTGGCGTCGGTCAGGTTTGCCTCGGAGAGGCGGGCGTCTCGGAGGTTCGCATCGTCGAGATCAGCGCCGGTGAGGTTCGCGGTGGCCATATTCGCACCGGCCATGTTCGCGCTGGACAGGTTCGCGTCCGAAAAGATAGTGGCAACCGTATGCGAGGACTGGAGCAGGGCGCCCTCGAGGTTCGCGCTGTGGAACTTCGAGACGTTGAGCACAGCGCCGGTGAGGTTCACTCCGGCGAAGTCCACACCGGTGAGATCGGTGTTGTACAGGTCGGCCTGGGCCAGACAGGCCCGCTGCAGGTTCACCCGCGGTGTCGGGTGCGGCAGAGTGATGTACTTCGCGATGACGTCCAAGGCGGCTTGGGTGTCCACCGGCGCTTCTGGTCTGGAGGTTTCGCAGGGCCTGTTCGCAGTTTCGGTACGGATGAATGCTTCGAGCAACCGCCGGACGGTGGGTTGATCGGCTTTTGAGTCCTGAGCAAGGCGTTCGAGCAGGTAGACCCCGCTGAGGCGGACACTGTCCTTGTCTGAATCCAACTGCTCGGCAGCTGACTTGAGCAGCTCGGTTTGTGCGGTCTGGCGCGTCAAACCGAGTTGGTCATTGGATGCGCTCAACGTGCTGTTGGAGAAATAGAGCGCGCCAATCGCGGCGAACGCCGCCATCACCGTCCCCGTAGCACTCGCTACCGTGGCGGCCTTCATCCACTTGGCGCCGGATGGCGCGGCCGTCTGCTGGGGACGGGCCGTGTGCGGCGCCGATTCCGGTGACCGGTTCCCCTCCGGCACAGGCGAAGCCGCGGCTTCCTCGGTCGACTGCCCTTGGGAAGCCGTTGATGTCGCCCCTGATTCGTGTTCATCCGGGTCTGGCCGCGGTGAAACGTCGGCACCCTCGCTCGCGCGTTGCGCATCCCCTGCCGTCACACCACTAATTCTGCCAACCCCGCACGGCCACAACACATCACGTTCTGGATACCGCGAAGTGCCTGCGGACATCGCGGCAGCAGCAAAGAGACGTCGACGCCTACCCGAGGAACTCGCGCTGCCGCCGACGGTCGAAAATCGCGGTGCACGGCACCAAAATTGTGGTCCCCGCGATCACGGCGGCGAGGGCCAGCAGGACGGTCCGAATGTAGGAGCCGAACAGCACTTCTTGGCGGACGCCGACGCGGGGGCGAACAGGTACGGCAGCGATGGGCTGCGGAGGTGGTCAGCCGGCGCGGACGGCGGGTGTGAGGCACGCGACACTGGACCTCGAGTGGACTCGAGGTCGCACGATGGCTTCGACACCACATTCGAGGAGGAAACCAACTGTGCCGAAACTTGACCGGATCATCGAGTCTGCGTTGTATGTCGACAATCTCGATCGGGCCCGTGAGTTCTATACCGATGTGTTGCAACTGAATCCGATTCTGGACGCGGATCCTTTGTGCGCGTTCGATATCGGGGGCGACAACGTGCTGCTGCTGTTTCGCCGTGGCGGATCGCTCGCACCCAAGGTGTTGTCCGGACCGGGACTGCCGAACGGTGAGATCCCGCCGCACGATGGCAGCGGTCGGCTCCACGTATGCTTCGCTGTCTCCGAGGACCAACTGACCGAGTGGGAAACTCACCTGCGAGCGCACGACATCCCGATCGAGGGCCGGACCAACTGGGTACGTGGCGGACGTAGCATCTACTTCCGCGATCCGGATGGACACCTCCTCGAACTCATGACACCAGGTAACTGGCCGACGTACTGATCCTCCTGACCCGTGCGTGCACGCCGAGTGATTCCCGTACCGGCGAATGCCGACGTCGTGATGGTGACGGCAAGGTGGCGGCGTCAGCGAAGCAAGGGATCAGTCACTGACAGTGTCAGCCGCAGGCCCTCCGGCACTGCCCGCCACGTTCGTATTGTGCACCGAGCAGACCCACCAGCTGTCGTCTCGCTCCACGAAAACCCATGTTCCGCGGTTGGTCAGCGAGAAATCCGGCGTCCGCAGCGTCTGTTCGACATTGACGATCGCATGTCCACCTGCCAGCAGCCGGGCTGCCAGAATCTGGTAGTGCGCCTCGGCGTCCGGGCCGTTTCGCATCGCGGCCAGGTGGTAGGAGTGCAGTTCGTCCCAGTTCAGAAAGATCGAGCCCGCCGGGTTGATGAAAACCACGTCATCGGTGAAGACACTGTCGAACGCGACAGCATCCTTTGCCGCGAGAGCGGATTCGAGACGTTCGAACACTTTCGTGATCGCGGCCAGAGCAGCGTCCTGATCGGTTGTGACGACGGCGGCCGTCGGGCGCGCGCCGCGGGTATCGACAGTCATCATCCCAACATACTGTTACCCCGACGATCTCATTCGGCGGTGGAATCTCCTCGAGCCGCGACGACCTGCGTGATCCGGGTCAGCTTGGCGGGGTTGAACACCCAGAAGATGCGGTCGATACGCTCGTCGCCGGCCACGCCGACGGTGAGCCAGGCGATCGGTGCTCCGTCGCGGCGAATCAGCACCGAGGGGCGACCATTGGCGTCGACCCAGTCGAGGGTGACGCCGGTCCAGAAGTGCGAGGCGAAGGCGGTCACGTACTTGGCCACCCGGAGACGTCCGAATACCGGGATGCGCGAGGCGTTTCGCACCTTGCCGCCGCCGTCGGAGTAGCTGGCGACATCGTCGGCGAACAGCGTCTCGAGGGCATCGAAATCACCGGCGCGGGCGGCCACGAGAAATGCGGAGAGCAAACGACGCTGATCGGTCGTGTCCACCGGGGTGTGCCGGTCGGATTCGATGCTCTGCCGGGCGCGGCTCACCAGCTTTCGGGCGGCGGGCTGCTTCATGTGCAGAATTTCGGCGATCTCGTCGTACGGGTAGTCGAACGCCTCGCGCAGGACGAATGCCGCCCGTTCGGTCGGCGTCAGCTTCTCCAGGACGACGAGCACCGCGGTCTCCAATACCGCGGCCCGCTCCGCGCCCAGCGAAGGATCGGCGCTGGTGTCTACCGGTTCGGGCAGCCAAGGACCCACATAGGTTTCCCGGCGCACCCGGGCGGTCTGGGTGGCATTGATCGACAGCCGAGTGGTCATGGTGACCAGGAATGCCGTCGAATCCCGCACCGCATCCCGCTCGTCATAGGACTGCCACTTCACCCATACGTCCTGCAGGATGTCCTCGGCGTCGGCAACGCTGCCGAGCATTCGGTAGGCGATGCCGAACAACCGGCCGCGGAGCTGGGAGAACTCGGCGATGGCCCGGCCCAGCTCCGCGTCCGACGGTGTATTCATGACGCGATCATTCGACCAGCTTTCCAGCCGTCGGCACATCACGCATGAGCGGGGCTATATCGGCGGGCACGTCGGGGATCTCCTCTCGTTCGAGCTGTCCGGGACCGGACCAGACGAGATTCACCCGCAGCGCGGGATCGAGGTCGGGGTAATCCGACCGGTTGTGACAGCCACGCGATTCGCGTCGCTCGAGGGCGGCGTCCAAGGTGGCGCGTGCGGCGAGCACCGAGGATTTCAGGTCGAAGACATGTGCCAGATCCTGGAAGCCCGCGGCATCGGGGTGCACGCCGATATCGGAAATCCGATCCTCCACCGCGCCGAGTTCGGTCAGTCCCTGTCGAATCCCCGCTTCGTCCCGCACCACGCCTGCGTATTCGGTCATGGTGTTGCGCACGGCACGCTGCAGCGCTCGCACGTTCTCGCGCCCATCAGCCGCCAGTAGTCCATCGATCTCGGCTCGCGCCTCGGCGAGCGCACCTGCGGAACGCTGCTGCGCGGACAACTCGACCGAATACCGCGCCGCTGCCTCGCCCACGATCCGGCCGTAGACGAGCAGTTCGATCAGCGAATTACCACCGAGCCGGTTGGCGCCGTGCAGGCCACTGGACGCCTCGCCGATCGCGTAGAGGCCCTCGACACCGGTGCCGTGGTCCTCGGAACGGACCCACACGCCGCCCATGGAATAGTGGGCGGTGGGTGCGATTTCGATCGGATCACGGGTGATGTCGAGCATTTGCAGCTCCAGCATCGTTTGGTAGACCCGTGGGAGTCGCCGCATGATCGTCTCGCGCGGTAGGTGCGAAACATCGAGCCACACAGCCCCGTTCGGAGTTCCCCGGCCTTCCTTGATCTCGGTATAAGCGGCGAGCGCGACCCGATCGCGCGTCGAGAGTTCCATTCGCTCGACGTCGTACCGCGACATGAATCGCTCGCCCACGGCGTTGCGCAGGATGCCGCCCTCCCCGCGTGCGGCTTCCGAAACCAATGTGCCGGCGGCGTTCTCGGGTGCGACAAGACCGGACGGATGGAACTGGACCAGCTCGGGATCTCGAATCCGGGCGCCCGCGAGCACGGCGAGCCGGAACGAGTCTCCGGTGTTCTCATCCCGCCGCGAGGAGGTGCGACGCCAGATCCGGGTATGCCCGCCCGCCGCGAGGATTACCGCGTCGGATCGGAACACATAACGTTCGCCGCTGTCGAGATCGAAACCGTAGGCACCGAATACTACGTTGTCGCGCACCAGGATCCGAGTCACATAGCAAGTGTCGATAATCTGGATACCGAGTTGCGCCGCCCGATCAACCAGGGTGCGCTGGATCTCGAGGCCGGTGTAATCGCCGGCGAACGCGGTGCGCCGGTAGGTGTGCGCGCCGAAGAATCGCAGCGATATCCGCCCATCCGATTCGCGCGCGAACGGCATACCCCAACGCTCGAGGTCTTCGATTCCGCGCGCGGCGTTCTCGGCGACGATCCGGACCGTATTGGGCCGCGCCAGCAGGTAACTTTCGGTGATCGTGTCTGCCGCGTGTTGCTGCCAGCTGTCCTCGACATCCATCGTCGACAGCGCGGCATTGATGCCACCGGCGGCGAGCGTGGTGTGCGCATCCGCCTTGGGCCGCTTGCCGAGCACCAGTACGTCGATCCCGCGTTCGGCCAACTCGATCGCCGCGCGCAGGCCGGAGCCGCCGGTGCCGATGACGAGAACCGAAGTCGCGATCTGACGTTCGGACGGATTGAGCATCGATTTCGTTCCCTTCGAAATGGAGACAGCATGCGCGGGCGGCCCGAGGGCCGCCCGCGCGATCAAATCAATTGCGGGACAGCCATTCCGACAGTCGTGTCTGCGCCAGTTGCGCATCCCGTCCAGGCAGCAGCTCGGACTTCGGGAGCGACCCGAAATAGCGGGCCTGGGAATCGGTGACCACGGTGCGCGGATCCGAACGCGCGGTCAGCACGGTGCTGATCCACTGATCGAGGGCGAAAACCTCCGGGCCCGCCACCTCGATGGTTCCGTTGATCGGCGCGCCCGCGGCCGTGCGCCCCACAGCCGCCGCCACCTCCGCCGCGGCGATCGGCTGCACACTCGCGCTCGAAAGCCGCACTGTGCCTTCGACGGTCGCGGAATCGGCTATGCCACCTGCGAATTCGAAGAACTGGGTAGCGTGCACGATCGAGTACGGCAGTCCCGACCCCTTGATCAATTCCTCTTGCGCGACCTTGGCCCGCAAGTACCCGGACTCGGGCAACCGGTCGGCTCCCACCACCGATAAGGCGACGTAATGTCCGACGCCGGCCGCCCCGGCCGCCTCCATAAGGTTCGTCGTGGAGGTCCGGAAGAACTCCAGGACATCTTTGTCGGCGAAGGACGGCGAATTGGAGACATCGACCACGACGTTCGCGTCCTGCAGGACCTCTTCGACGCCCTCGCCCGTGATGGTGTTCACGCCGGTGTTAGGTGCGGCCGGCACCGCCTGGTGGCCGTGCTCACCCAGACGCGTGACGAGCTTCGAGCCGATCAGCCCGGTACCGCCTATAACGACGATCTTCATGCTGAAATCCTTCCGTTCGAGCGGATGCCACGGGGCGCCGGTGCGACCCCGCCACATCAAGGACAGGGCGGGCGATCGATCTGTGACGGCGCGAGCCACGTGTCCGCTTATGCTCGGTCTTCGGGTGCCACGTATTCGAAGGTCGGGCCCGCGGTGGTGTGGCCGTCACCACTGGGCATCGCCATGAGCGCCTGCGCTTGGGACTTCAAGGCGTACATCGCCCCCAGCGCGTCCCGCATCTGTGCGGGATTGCCGTTGAAGGTGTCTTCCAGCAGATAGAGCAGCAAGCAGTAGGTGTTGTTGAATTGCTCCTGTGCCCGGCGGACCGCACTGTCCACCGGATAGTCGGCCATGCGGGGGTTGAGGCGCATCGGCAGAACCTTGTCGGGGTCGAAGGTGATCGGCTCGCCCGTCGGCCCGGATCGCGGAGTGTCACCGGCTTGAAAACGTCGACCTTCCCGCAGTTCCAGGAAACGGTAGTAGTGGGCGACTTGGTCGCGCTCGGGGTGGAAAACGTCCTTCTCGCCGTCCCATACCTGGGTCCGCGCCGCACCTTCGCCCTGTTCCACGATCTCCGCCAGCGCGGCCAGCGCCGACTTCAGATCGTGCACCGGAATGACTCGTCCCCCACCACTGTTGAAGTGCATTTCATCGAGCTGCCGGTTCGGATCGCCACAGAAGACGACCTGCTCGCCGAGCGTGTCGACAAGGGTGCGCAGGCCGAGTTCGAGGGCGGCGTAGAACTGCCCGATCGTGTGATATCCCTCGGATTCGGGTAACGCCCGCAGAGCGGCGGGCTGCTCGATGCTCAGAAACAGCTCCAGCGCTTCGGGACCGAAGGGCGCGAGCTGCACGTGGACGGTTTGATCACCGTGCGGCAGCGGATGCGGATACGCGGGCAGCAACTCGGGCGAGTCGAGCCGGGGCTCCCCGCCGACCGCGTTCAGCAGATTGGCCGCCAGCGCCAAATGCAGCATCTCCTCCACGAAAACGCTGCTGATGACCTGCGCCACTTCGACATTGCCGCCCGGCTCCAGTGAGAACAGCGCACACATATAGGGCGGGATAGTCGCATGCTCCAGCTCGATTGCCCACTGCAGATGCCGACGCAGATCCTCCAGTGTGTCGATGGCCTTGGCGTCACTGATGCCCATAATCGATCCTCTTCTCGACAAAGTAGCCAGATGGGTGTCAGCAACTTGGACCGGATATCCACCGCGGTTGTGACAAGGCCTTCCGCCCGCTGTCATCGAGGTCGTAGAAAAGGCGAGGTCACTGCGGCTGTGCGCGGAATCGGCCGCGGCGCACAGCAGCTGGGCACGCGCTAGGTTCGAGAGTGTGAACAAGTGGATTACGCGCTGGCGAGACAGCGCTCTGGGGCATTTCACGATTTTGGCGGCGTCATTCGTGGGTGTCTTATCGGCGGTAGGGGCGTTCCAGGCGTGGGAGCGCGAGCAATGGTCGTCCATGGCGCTGCTCAGCGTGGTGGTCGCCATCTGTGTGCCGTTCATGATTCTGTTCGTCGTGCAGGCGGTGGGTGAAGCCGCGGTACTCGCGGGGATCGTTGTCGTCTACGGCTTGTCGCTGCCATTGCTGCTGTTCCCCGCAGGGCGGCGCTGGAGGGTGCGCTTGCTTCGCGTTGATCGTTCAGCTGGTCGATGTTCGGCCACCGTTCGGTAGCCAACTGTTGCGGGCCGATGCACGGCCACCCGCTTCGCCGTGATGCTCGTCTGGATCGGGCCGATCTCTGGTCACGGGTCAAACCCGGCTCGCTGTACGGGGCGCTGTTCGCCCGCACTGTCTACGAGATCACCGGTGAAGGACACCGGGAACTGCGTGCCCTGCGCGATGAAGCCTTCACCGAGGTCGACATCCGGCCCGATCCCGTCGATCTCGCGCTGGCAGTCAGCGCTGACCTCGATCGCGAACTGGTACGCGGCTATCTCGATACGTCCCGCTGACGCGTCGCGACTGATGGCCGCCGCGATCGCGAAGCACCCGGCGGCATGGGCCGGATCGATACTTGCAATGCTAACTTAGTTTGTTAAGTTAGTGGCGTGGAGCGGAACCTGAGTATCGATCTGCACGTTTTGACGGCCCGGCTGGATCGGGCAGCCGATCGGCTGCTGCGGGCCGGACATGGGATCTCCTATCGTCGGTTCCTGGCGCTGAGCTTGGTGGGAGAGTTCGGGATGACGACGCAGCGGGCGCTGGCCGAGGCGCTCGGCGTGACCGAGCCATCGGTGAGCCGGATGGCGACAACGCTTGCCGCAGAGGGCTTTCTGGAGGTCGGGCCCGATCCGGCCGGCGGGAATCGGCGTCAACTCGGTCTTACCGATACCGGCCGGCGGCTGGTGGCATCGGCGCAGACCGAACTCGAGGACCGGTTGGCCATGCTCGTCTCCGACAGCGAGGTCCCCTACGCCGAATACAGCGAGTACACCGCGCGCTTGCTGGCAGCACTGGACAACCCGTAACCGGAGAAGATCATGAACAGCACGACACAGCCGTCCGAGCACTCCGTGGCCTCGGTCGACGGCACCCGAATCTGCTACCGCACCAAGGGATCCGGGCCTGGCCTCATCGTGGTCGGCGGAGCTCTGCGCACGGCCGACGACTATCTGCCGCTTGCCACCGCGCTGGCGGACCACCTCACCGTCCACCTGGTCGATCGGCGCGGTCGCGGAGCCAGCGGCCCACAGGGGCCGGGCTACGGGCTGCATACCGAGGTAGCGGACCTGCGCGCGGTGCAGGCCGCGACCGGGGCGTCGCTTGTGTTCGGACACAGCTACGGCGGCCTCGTTGCCCTCGAAACCGCCCGTACGCCAGGGGTTTTCAGCCATGTCATGGTTTACGAGCCCGGCGTCGCGGTCCGCCCGTTCCCCACCGAGTGGATGGAGCCGTATCGCCGCCGCTTGGCCGCCGACGATCCGTACGGCGCATTCGCGCACTTCGTACGCGGCGCGGGCGGGGCACCGGCCATAGTGGCGAAGCTGCCCCACTGGTATCTGCGGGGCGCGCTGCGAGTCGGCTTCCGGGGAGCCGAGTGGCAGCGGATGCGACCTCTCCTGGCGGCCAATTTGGCCGAACACGAACAAGTCGCCGCCCAATACGGTCGTCTCGCCGAGTTCGCCGACGTTACGGCACCGGCACAGATACTCATCGGCAGCCGCACCAAGACTGGTCGCACCGATTTCGCGCTCCTCGGTTCCACTCTGCCGCACGCAACCCTCGAAACCCTGCCCGGCCTCGACCATTTCGGCCCCGAGGGCAAGACCGCACCGCGTGTCGCCGGCCAGATGCTGGAGTTTCTGAACACAACGCGCGGCTGACGCCGGAGCTGATGGATGAGCAGGACGCCGTCGCAAGGAGCAGCGACGGGACGGTCGTCTTCGGAAACGGTTCGGAATCTCTCGTCGACTTAGGACCGTGACTGTCCTATTTCCCCGACATACTCGAACCATGAGCGAAACCGAATCGACCGCGGGCCAGCCGGATCTGGCCGACATCACCGACTACAACGATCCGAACGCGCCGTGGAACCAGGCGTGGGACCAAGAGGGCGGCATCGCCAGCTGGAACGACGATGTGATCAAGGAGTTCCGGGAGAACTCGGGCAAGCTGAGCGGCGCCTACGCCGGCGCGGATCTCATCCTGCTCACCACCACGGGAGCCAAGAGCGGCAAGCGGCACACCACTCCCCTCGGGCCGCTGTACCGGGACAACGCCATGTACGTGAGCTCGTTCATCGAGGACAAATACCCCGCCTGGTGGTACAACATCAAGGCGAACCCACAGGTCACCATCGAATACCGGGGCAAGACCTATCAGGCGACCGGTAAAGCGCTCGAAGGCGCGGAATACGACGAGTTCGCGGCTTGGGTACTGGCCAACAACCCGCTGCTGGCGGACTTCCAATCCAAGATCGACCGGCCGATTCCGTTGGCTGTGCTGACTCTCGAGGGCGAAGGCTGAGCGCTCTCAGCAGCTTGCCCGCGCCACGATGGCGCACACCGGGCAGCGTGGAAACACCACGGAGGCGGGCGCACTAACACGAAATCTGCAGATGCGGGGGGCTACGGGTGACCGGCGCGTCCAACGTCGGGTAACCGGCACGCGGGTTGCGTAGCGTTGGATGCGCCGAAGCACGCGGCAAGCCCGTCGCGCGCCCCCACCAACACCGTGGTCGAATCGCCCTATACGCGCTTCAGTGGGAGACAGAGACCCGTCTCATCAACCAAGTGGCGGTTTGAAGCGCGGGTCTTCCTCGATGGCTGCTCGAAAGCGCGGATGGGCCTGCGCGAAAATGAAACGGACATCGTAGATAGGACGGAATACAACCGATTCGGATCTTTTCTTGGCAATCCACACCGCCGCTAACAGCCCGATCGGGAGCGAACCCGGAAACAGCGCAGCCGAAATCGGAATGATCAGAGGCTCGAACTTCACCGCCGCAACAATCACGAACGCCACGAGATTGGCAGCCATAACTGCGTACAAGAATTGCGCGATACGGTGACCCAGCCGGACGGCACGTACGCAGCGGTCACATACCGGCCATTCCCCTACGACAACGGTCGAGACTATTTTCTGGAGGAACTCTGGCTGGCGTAGCATGGTTTCGGCCGAGAGTTCAGGCATAGCCGAGGCAGATCGGCGACGGGTATGCGAGTCAAAGAAGGGAACCCGTATCGGACGACGCGAAATCTCCGGCCGTCCATGCCTGCTACACAGCGGCGGTAGCGGCTGGTCGATCTCGAGTTCGAGCGCGGGCGCCATGGCTCGCACTCGATTCAACCACCCAGGCGCAGTATGCGCGGGGATTCCGGATGACCGTCGCAACTTGATTACCACATCGGTCGCGTTCGTCTCTGGCCGCTGATAGGTCATGGGCGGGCCGAGGCTTCGGTCATCTTCTTCTGTCACAGTAGCCAGCCCTTCCGGTTGCGCTCCTGGAAGTAAACGTCGTCTTCGTCCGGGTCGTCATCCGGACCGACTATTCTGTCGCGGTTCGGCTTCCGCGTTCCCGGCAAAGTTTGAGAATCTCGCGCAAGATCTGGTGGACCGAATCCGACCGGGTTAGGCGACTCGTCCCGGCGAAGACTTCCACTTTGCGGTATATTATTCGCGTCTTGTTCCGACTGTTGGGGCCCGTCCGCAGTCTGATTCCGATACCGCTCCAGGACCGCATTGCCTTGATCTACAAGGCGCTGCATCTCTTCTGGCGTCAGCGATTTCAGTTCTGCTATGGCGGGCGCAACCACTGTCTCGGCGAGACGGACGAACCCCTCGTTGTGCACTAGGTCTCGAATACTGCCTTGGCCACTGGAAATTTCCCGCAGCTGATCCCGAAGATTACTGTCGAGAGTGCGGTCAGCAATGACATCGAGAGCATTCGCAATATGGCGTGACATGCCGATATCGCCGTCAACAGTGTCAAGCATCGGCTCGTTATCTGGGACCATGATTACACCACACTGTGGTTGTAGGACTTCCCGAGGGTAGGAAGCTCCGTGTACTTGTCCTCACCCTGAGATGCGGCGAGTCCGGTAATGATCAGTCCCATTACCCCTTCGGCGATGACAAGACTTTCACCGATTATTTTCAGCGCCGCCGCGACCTTGGCGATCATTGACGCCGTAATAGCAGCACTGACCGCCGATGCCGCCGCTCCAACTCCAGTACCATACGCAGCGATTGTCGCGATCAAAATTATCGCGAGATCAACGATCATTTGAACTATGTTATTCATGGCCTGAATCATCAGGTACGATGCTTCAGCAAAAGTGTTTATCTCCTCGGCAACTTTACCCAGGGCAGCAGCCTGATTTTCCAGGGCCGTACACAAGCTGTCGAAATACTCGATGGCACTAGTAGCAGCTTTACCTTGCCAGGAAGAGTTGAAATGGGCAGCAGAGGCCTTTACTGCCGCACTATAGGCAATGTTGTACTCGGCCAAGTTCCGGACCGCATCAACAGACTTGCGAAGCCCCTCCCAATCTCCACCGAAATTGCTGGTTATCGATTCAACTGCGTTCCAGCCCGTAACAAGATCGATTATCTGATTGACCACCCCGGTGATGCTCAGCAAGTCACCACCCAGGATAAACTGGGCAACATTCGAGCCGGGGAACCAATCCACATTATCCGGCACAGTCACTTTTCAATCGGAGCTCCGGTCACTCGCCTTCCCCCTTGACATATAGCGCGTCCTGATTGGCCGCATTCTTCGCGTCGGTTGTCCGATACATCTGCGCCGCTTTCCGCAATTCCTGCTCCGACAAAGTGGTGATCACGCCCAAACGCTCGTAGTTATACGCAAGCCTGGAACAATTTTCGTTCAGTGTTTGGATAATATCCTTCAGGATTGCGCCAGCATTGTCTTCCAGATTCATCCATTCCTTGGCATAGGTAACAGCTTTGGGGTTTTCCTCGGCAATTTTTCGTAATGCCGTAGCCGCTTTCTCCAGATCATCTGGAGCAACTTTGAATTCAGTCATACTCTTCCTTTTTGTAAACTGCCACGATGCGAGCGGATGCATAGACCGGCACAGTCCATCCCCCTGACTCATGACATTCCGATAGGCCGCTAGGCGCTCGCATCATGCGAAATCCCCTCCCCACCGCATCATCATGCCATGTCTTCGAGTCGAGAGTGGTGTGCCAGATCGGTTATGCGCGACCATCTCTGGCGTGCTCGGCCGGTCTGCCGACGCCGTGATCGACGGGACCGTGCGGGTTGCGGCGCAAGCCCGCTCGTTGGGGAATGCGTCAACGCGGCACCGGTGACCGGTGCCGCGTTGGGGGTGGGTGTTCGAGGTCAGGAGGCCTTGCGTATTCCGAAGTATTGCAGGGCGGCGAACCCTCCGACCGTGACTGCTTGCAGGACGGTCCAGATGGAGCCGACGAGGTTGAGGTCGAGTGCTCCGGTGCACAGGACGATCAGGCTGACCGCGACCCAGGTGGTGTTGAGGGTGGCGACGCCGCGGGCGGCGGGGATGTTGGGGGTGGCAGGGTGTGCGATGACGACGACGGTGATGCCGTAGAGGGTTAGGAAGATGCCGATCGGGATGCCGATGGCGCGATCCAGACCGAGCAGGGACTCGAGGGCCCCGACAGGGCGAGGTAGGCGAGGCCGTTGACGCCGGTGACGACTGCGTCCAGGCGAAGTGAGAGCCGCAGAAGCTTGGGGCCGGGGGTCATCAGAGTGGTGAGCATGGTGGGGCGGCGGCGGTGCTGGTCATGGTGGGGCTCTTTCTTGAAAAGGCAATGAAGGGAATGTTTTTCGCGGGGTGTCAGGCGGCGGGGACCTTGTCGAGGAAGCCGTAGACCTTGGCGATCTTTCCGTCGGTGACGACGGCGACGTCGAAGCCGACGACGATCGCGGGTCCGTCGGCGGGGCCGAGGTCCCAGGTGAAGCGGACCTGGTCGTGGTGGGCGTCGACCGGTCCGGCCAGGCGGAAGGTCCAGCCCGGGAACTGGGCTTGCACACCGGCGATGACGCTTTCGAGTCCGTCGTGGCCGGTGACGTCGACCATGGGATCGGTGTAGGTGGCGTCGGCGGTGAATACCCGGGCGATGGCGGCTTCGCGGGCGGCGGCGTCGGTGGTGTTCCAGGCTTCCAGGTACTGGGCGACGAGCTCGTTCATGGTGTCCTCCAAGGGCTTTGAGCTGGTAGTTCTCGGTTGGTGTTGCTGATGAGAACTACGTTATGGCTCGGGGAGGGTGCACCGAATCAGTCGCCTATAAGTACTTTTCCGACGTCGCTACCTATGCACCACCAGGCAAGTGATGGTTCCGGGGTGTGGTGCGCTGTAGTACATCCAAGGCATCGTCAGGATAGGGGTAATGCCGGTGTGGGATGGGGACTATCTACTCGATGGGTAGGTAGGCGGTAGTGAGGGAGAACTTCACCGCTTCCGCCCGTTTCGGTCAGGATCTGGAGATGTGCTCGGGTCCGTGTCCGAACGCGAGAACTCGTGCAGAAATCGGACGCCGGTGAGTTCTTCGGCCGCCCGCCAGAGCCGGGTCGCGGTGGCGGGGTCTTGCGCGCGACGCGAAATCGCTACCGGGACAGGCTTTCCGATCAATTCCCAGCGTCCGCCGGGGCCGAAGAAGTCCGCTCCTCGGGCGTTCGGATCCAGTGCGGCGCGCAGGATCGGTTGCGCTCCGTCGGCGGGGCTCTGGGTGAACCAGCCGGTCAACCCGGTCATGCGGGGGTGGTAGACCAGTTGGATCAGCCAGTTCTGTTGTTGCAGGATGTTGGTCCGGACACCGCCCGGGTGCGCCGCGAGCGAGAGGGCCCGTGCGCCGGAGGCGGTCAGCCGTCGTTGTAGTTCCACCATGAAGGTCATCGAAGCCATCTTCGATCGGGCGTAGGCCACAGCCTGGTCGAACTCGCGCTCGCAGGCCAGGTCGTCGAAGTCCAGACCGGCGTTGCGACGACGATGCGTAATGCTGCTAACCGTAACGACCCGACCCGCCGGCGCCGCGGTGACCGCATCGATCAGCCGGCCCGTCAACGCGAAGTGGCCGAGGAAGTTGGTGCCGAAGTCGGTTTCGAATCCGTCGACGGTGTAGGCATGCTCGCGGGCCATCACACCGGCGTTGTTGATCAGGAGATCGATCACCGGCCACCGTTCGCGCACCACCTGGGCGCAGGCGGCGACAGACTCGAGACTGCTCGTATCCAGCTGGACGACAAACACTTTCGCATCTGGTGCGGAGGCGAGAATATCGTCTCGCGCCGCGGCCGCGCGGGTCTGGTTCCGGCAAGCCAGGACCACTGTGGCATGGCGTGCCGCGAGCGCGCGGGCGATCTCGAGCCCGATGCCGGTGTTGGAACCGGTCACTACGGCCACACGACCGGACTGGTCCGCGGCCTGGGCCATCGTCCATGGCATGTTCTCTGGGACTTTCATCGTCTACCTCACTGCTCGACGGCCGGAACCGGCCACAACGGACTGTCACGGGGAGTCATCTCGGCATGCACTCCGGTAATGGCTTCACCTGGGCGGCGCCCGCGTCGTGAAGACAACTCCCCGGTGCGCTCAGCTCTCGGAAGGGTTGGCCGCCAGCAGCAGTTCGGCGATCCGGGTCAGCCGCGCTGCCATCTCCTGGTAGGTGCAATAGCCCATCCCCGCCTGCACCATCGCGCCGCTGACGGCGATGTCGAGCGCGTCGAGGACCGCCTCCGAGCAGTC
The DNA here is from genome assembly GCF_017875645.1 of Nocardia goodfellowii. Classification (NCBI taxonomy): domain Bacteria; kingdom Bacillati; phylum Actinomycetota; class Actinomycetes; order Mycobacteriales; family Nocardiaceae; genus Nocardia; species Nocardia goodfellowii. Next base: position 5,543,372 of record NZ_JAGGMR010000001.1, read on the forward strand.
GGGACCGGCGGCAAGCCGGACCCGTTCACTCATAGCCGTGCCGATTCGCGTGCGGACGGGAGCGACATCGGGGTCCCGGCTCAGCACGGCAGCCGAGGCAGCGACGCTCAATTCCGGTTCGGCCGCGGCCAATTCACCCAACTCGGTGAACACTGTCGACAGGCGCTGTGCCGGTGTGCTCGCGGTCAGCGGGGACTCACACCACTGCTGTATCCGTCGCCAATACATCTCGGCGACCAGATGCTGTTTGGCGGAGAAGTACCCGTACGCGGTCGCGTGCGTCAGACCCGCCCGCCGACACACCTCCCGCATCGACAGTTGTTCGTACCCCTGCTCGCGCAGCACCTCGAGTCCTGCGTCCAAAAGCCGGTCCACCGTCTCGGCGGATCGGCCCGCCAGTGTCCGCCGTCCGGGATTCATCGCTGCCTTCGCCATAGCGGTTTACAGTAGGCTAGCCACCTGTAAACCACAATGGCGGCGGCCGATCGAATCCAGCGAAACGCGCCCGCTGGCACCGTTTCTCGCGCGCCTGGCGCCTGCGGATGCTGGATCGGCCGGTCCGCTGAGCAGGATCGTGCGTCCGTCCCGGACCTGGGCCTGCTGAGCCCGATGCGGTGATCCGACCTCGCCACCGCCTGCACAATCGAAGATATGGCTGATCATTCTCCGAATCGCGGTGCTACCCACTCACCCTCCCAAACCTACGGCTCGTATCTGGCGCTCGATGATGTGCTCGGCGCGCAGCATCCGCGCTCGGACGAGCACGACGAGATGCTGTTCATCGTCATCCACCAGGTATACGAACTATGGTTCAAACAGCTGTTGCATGAATTGGCGCAGTTGCAGCGGAAATTGGCGGCCGGCAACACGGCTCATGCGCTACATACGTTGCGCCGGATCTTGAATATCCTCAAAGTTGTGGTCGCGCAGATCGACGTACTGGAGACGATGACCCCGCGTCAGTTCACCAGTTTTCGCGCGCGGCTGGAGGCGTCGAGTGGCTTCCAGTCCGCGCAGTTCCGCGAGTTGGAAGCGGTGCTGGGCCGCCGGGACGCGGGAGCGTTCGCGCATTACCCCGAAGGCGGTGCGGCGCGGGAGAAGATCCTTGCCGCGATGTCGCGGCCTTCACTGTACGACTCGTTTCTCCGCTACCTGGCCGAACAGGGTTATCCGATACCTGCCGAGCAGTTGGCACGTGATGTCCGTGTCGCCGCCGAGTCGTCGCCGCAGATTCATCGGATACTGCTGGCCGTCTACAGCGATGACGGCGGCCCGGCACAGGTGGCCGAGCGGTTGGTGGATTTGGACGAGGGCCTGCAGGAATGGCGGTACCGGCACGTGATGATGGTGCGCCGCACCATCGGCGACAAGCCGGGGACCGGCGGTTCCTCGGGCGCGGATTATCTGCGCGGCACGCTCTTCCAGCCGGTGTTCGGCGACCTGTGGGCCGTCCGGAGCGCACTGTGACCACCCTCGACGATCTGCGCGGCAGTCCGAATAGGTTGTCGGCGCACTATTCTCGATTCCGCGTCGATCAGCGGTTGCTCCTGACCGGGCATTCGCACCAGGCCTGGCCAGATGTCGCGCTGCGCGGCCACCTGGAGGCCTTCGACGACGCGGCCGAGGCGGTGGACGGCAAATGGGAGCGCGCCTTCGGGAAGGCCGAACAGGTGCGCGCCGGCTTCCGTCGGTTGCTGGACGATCCGGCCGCCGACCTCGCTCTCGGCGCCAATACCCATGAACTGCTCGTCCGGTTCCTGTCCAGCGTAGATCTGCGCAGTCGCCCACGGCTGGTCACCACCACGGGCGAATTCCACAGCGTACGCAGGCAACTCGCGCGGCTCGCGGAGGAGGGCATCGACGTGGTCCGGCTGCCGCCGGATCCGGTGGACACCCTCGCCGCACGACTGGCCGACGCGGTCGACGAGCGTACCGGCGCGGTACTGGTGTCGTCGGTCCTGTTCGAGACCGGGCGGATCGTGCCCGGACTCGGCGAACTCGCGAACGTATGCGCTCGGCACGGGGTGGAATTGCTGGTGGACGCCTACCACGCGCTCGGCGTGACACCGTTCTCGGTACCGGCGATGGGCCTGGATTCCGCCTGGGTCGTCGGTGGCGGTTACAAATACCTGCAGTTGGGTGAGGGCAACTGTTTTCTGCGGTTGCCGCCGCACGCTCGGTCGGCGCGCCCGGTTGTCACCGGCTGGTACGCCGAATTCGCCGATCTGGCCGGTACCCACGAAGACCAACGGGTCGGCTACGCGCCGGGTGCGGCCCGCTTCGCGGGTGCCACCTACGACCCGACCAGTCACTATCGGGCTAGCCACGTCTTCCACTTCTTCGTCGAGCAAGGCCTCACACCGGAGTTCCTGCATCGAATATCCCTGCACCAGAACGAATTACTCGCCCGACTGTTCGATGAACTGGACCCGCGACCCGACCTCATCACTCGCGACCGCACGGCTGCACGATCGCACTTCGGTGGTTTCCTCGCATTGCGCACTCCCCGAGCAGCCGAGCTGCATCGCGGGCTTGCCGACCGCGGCGTATCCACCGACTTTCGCGGCGAATACCTACGTTAGGCCCCGCGCCATACCTGTCGGACCGCCAACTCGAGTCCGCGATGGCCGCGCTCGGCGCAGTTCTAAGCGAACTACCCTAGGCAGCGCAGCGGCGAAACCGCCTCACGCCCAAGCGAACTGACGGGCAAAGAGTTCAGGTACTCACCACTCGGTGGGTACTCAATCGGCCTCGCGATCGTAGTTTTGCTGAGCGATCACGACATCGACCGTGTGCCGCTGGATCCAGCCCAGGAACGGTCGCAGCGATTCGGTGAGCCCGTGGCCGAGTTCGGTGAGCTCATAGCGCACTTTCGGCGGTGTCGTGGGCTCGACGGTCCGTGCGACCAGTCCGTCCCGGACCAGCATCCGCAGCGTTTGCGACAGCATCTTCTCGCTGATGCCGCCGATCATGGCGTGCAGCTCGGAGAACCGCAGCGACCCGGCACCCAGTGCGGTCAGGATAAGGATGCCCCAGCGTCCGGTGATGTGCTCGAGCACTTCGCGGGCCGGGCACGCACCGTTGAATGCGTCACTCACCCCGTGCCAAACCTGCTGCGGGACTTGGGAACCTACCGTCATGCCAGGAGCTTACCTACGGGTATGTCCTTACCTTCGGTTAGTCGATCGGCCTACGCTGCGGCCATGACGACAGTTGTCTTCGGAGCCAGCGGAAATGTCGGCCACCATGTCGCGGTGAGCCTGAGAAACTCAGGGGCACAGGTGCGTTGGGTGAGTCGAGAACCCAGCACAGCCGGATTCCCGGCCGACGCCGACGTGGTCGCGGCCGATCTGGAACGTCCCGAAACGCTGCCCGCCGCGCTCGACGGAGCGCAGCGGGTATTCCTCTACGCCAAACCCGACGGTATCGACGGATTCGTGGCAGCTGCCGAATCGGCCGGCGTGCGGCACGTGGTGCTCCTGTCGTCCGGAGCCGTAACGCACAGCGAACCCGAGCGCAATCCGATCGCCGTCATGCATGCCGTAGTCGAATCCGCCCTCGAAAAGTCGGAGCTGGCATGGACATTCATTCGGCCGGGCATGTTCGCCACGAACGCGCTGTGGTGGTGGCAGCGGTCCATTCGCGAGGAGGGCGTAGTGCGCCTGCCGTATCCGCACGCGCGCACCGCCCCCGTGCACGAGAAGGATCTGGCCGCGCTTGCGGTGACCGCGCTCACCGTGCCGGGGCACGAGGGTCAGGCCTATGCCGTTCCCGGCCCGCAGGCACTAACCCTGCGGGAGCAGGTCCGCCAGATCGGCGCGGCGATCGGCCGCGAGATCGGCATTCGAGAGATCTCCGTCGAACAGGCGCGCAGTGAACTGCGGAACACCATGCCGCCGTTCGCGATCGACGCCGTCCTGGGCGCTTGGGAAGCCGGAGCGGCCGACGAGCCGGAGGTGTCGACCATAGTCGAGCAGGTCACCGGTCGCCCGTCGCATACGTTCGCGCAGTGGGCGGCCGATCACGCGGCCGACTTCCGCTGAGGTCACCGTCGGAGTGATCGGGGGCACTTTGTTCATTGCCATACGAACAAAGAGCAGAGTCACTGAACCCGAATTCCGGCGTAGCGAAATGCTCGAGACTTGCCATTGCCCGCTCGATCGGTCCGGCGGGCAATGGGAGACGGAGATTCCAGCATGGGGAAGCGGCGGCAAACCACAAATGGGTAACTCGAAACTCACGGCGGCAAGTAGGCCGGTACCGGCGAGCGGACGCGGAGGACTGATCGATCAGCTCAGCACGTCACGAGGTGACCGGTGTGAAGTCATCGAGTCCGTTGAGTCGCGTGTTGTGCACCGCCCGGATCAACCAGCGGCCGGACCGTTTCACGAGCACCGCAGTGATGAGACCACGCCGGTCCTCCCCCGCCGAAGCGCCCGGCAAGACGTGATCGGGCCATGCCCATTCGGTATGCACCAGCATCACTCCGGGCGCGAGCGGATGGATGCCGATGATTGTCTGGCTGTAGTTCTTCTTCTGTGCCAGAACGGATTCGGGTACGTCCTCGTGTCCGCGGACGTTCTCCTCCCGCGATCGCCACCACACACCACGGTGTGTGATGAAGTCACAGTCCGCTGTGAACAGCTCTCAACCATGGTGCAGGTCAAGCCGACGGCGTTCGGCCCCGCCATGCCGCGGACGCCCGGGTCGGCGTGGCGAATTCCCAAGTTCTATTGAATTGCTTTCCGACATAGATATTTATCCGGGAATAAGTACAAACCGAGCAGCCCCTTCAATCCGAAGTTTTCGATCAGATATTTCCGAACTGAACCACAAACGCATGAGAACAGGTTACATTTCAGATCTCACGGTTTCCGCTCGAGATCCGAGTCGGTACCATTGCTTCACCATTTTGGAGATAGTCATGCGTTATTCCGCATCCACGCTGATTCGTGCCGGCGTCGTAGCTCCCGTGGCGATTGCCACGCTCTTCTGTCTCACTACCCCGGCCAATGCCGCCTCGGTCAGCGTCAATATGAGCTGCCGGGGAACGATCTTCGGCATAGGACAGACCTCGAGCATGACCACCTCGGTCGACGGCACCGCGCCGAGCTCGGTGGCAGCCGGGTCCGCGGTGGCCATCACTCTCACCCCGGGTCCCTCCACGGTGCCCAGTTCCGCCTCGGGCTTCACGGTGACCAACATCAGCAATCTGAAGACGACCTTCCCGGCCCCGACGAATTCGACGCTCGTCTCGGCGACCGCTTCCGGCGGCACCGTGGCCGGCACCGTCGCCATCACGGGCGGGAATGTCGTTCTGACCGTGCCGGGTCCGATCCCCGGCGGCACCACCTTCACCCCACCCGCGGTGACCATCAACGTCACCGCGGGTGCCGCCGGTACCCCGATCACGACCAAGTACGCGGGCACCAGCCACGCCAATCCCGGCATGACCATGACGACCAAGGTCGCGATCGTCGGCAATGTCGCGACCGCCTGCTTCCCGGATCCGTCCCCGACCCTGACCACCACGGCCGTCGTCTGAACCCCGGGGCGACCACCATGGCGTGACCGTGCGCGGTGACGACATAGGGCAAGTGGCTGGACTGAGCCGTTACCCACAGCTCAGTCCAGTCCCCGGCCACTGTGTCGTACAGTGCATGTCCGTCCCGCCATAGCGGTGACTCTTGTTGTGACGTTTCATTTTTCGAGCGTTCGAGGGTGGAGGACCGTGCGACCGACATCAACCGACGCGGCTCCGATCGCGGTACAGCTCAGAAAGGCCATGGAGCTGCATCACGCGACCGTCGAGGATCTGGCCCGTGAAGCGATCCGATTACTGGGCGTCAACGACACCGATCGACGCGCGCTGGAAATCGTCCTGCTCGGCAACGCGAAGTCCACGACACCCGGAATGCTGGCCGAACAATTGGGTCTCACCCCCGGCGGCACCACGATCATGCTCAACCGCCTCGAAAAGCAAGGCTACATCGCCCGCTCATTACACCCCACCGATCGTCGCCGCATTATCGTCGTGGCCACCGATCTCGCCGCCCGGCGTATACGAGACCTCATCGCGCCCTTGCTCGAAGAGGCCTACGACATGATGGTGAGCTGGTACGAACCCGCCGAACTCGAAATGATCGCGAGTTTCCTCAGCCGGGTGAGCGAACTGCAACGCAGCCATCGGCAGCGGCTCCGCCGAATGGACCCGTACCCGCCGCCCTGACGGCCTGAGCGCCGGGCCGGATCGAAGTGTTTGTCCGGCCCTATCCCGCGAGCAGTTCGGGGTGGTCGGTGCGACGGTGGTCGAGCCACGGTTTCGCCCGCTCCTGCTCCGACATCGCCAGCAGCGTATGAAGTTTCGTCCAGGCGTCATCGTCGGTCGGAGTGTAGATCTGCACCCAGGCGCCCGGGACCGCGGGCAGTGACATCGAGGTGACGAACATGTCCAGGTCGCCGACGGCCAGGTTGCGCACGGATTTGACCCGGCCGATCGGGACCGCGACGTCATTGCGTGCCCACAGCTTCGCGAAATCCGGGCTCCCGGTGCAGAGTTCGCTGATGAACTCCTGCCAGCTCGGGTCGGCGAGGTTCTTGGCGTAGGCGCCGCGCAGATAGGCGACCATGCGGCGCAGATCGTCCCAGCTGTGGTGGTAGGCGTTGCAGCACTTGGGCGTCAGAAAGACTCGCTTGGCGATGTTGACGTCGGCCATCACGTCACCGACCGCGTGGATGGGGCACAGTGATTCGTAGGAATCGTTGTAGGCCAGCAGGTCGTAGCGGGCGCTGAGCAGGACCGCCGGTAGTGGTTCCAGGTGGTTCAGGATGACCTGAAGTTCTTCGGGCAGACCGGTTTCGGTGTGCGGGCTCGGGACCGTCGGCACGCCCGCGAGGCGGTAGACGTGGGAGCGCTCGGCGGCGTCCAAGCCCAGCGTGCGGGCGACCGCGTCCAAGACCTGGACGCTGACATTGATGCTCCGGCCCTGCTCCAGCCACGTATACCAAGTGACGCCGACCGCCGAAAGCTGAGCGACCTCTTCGCGCCGAAGCCCTGGGGTACGCCGGCGCGGACCCACCGGCAGGCCGACGTCTTCCGGGGCGATGCGGGCACGGCGGGATTTCAGGAACGCACCCAATTCCTTGCGCTGCGCCTTGCCCAGAGCCCGCGCGTCTCCCACTGTTGTCACCTTCCGATCGTCGCCGAAACCCGTCCGGTTATCCAGGTGGTGTCAGTACTAGTTTTGCTGGGCTCCTGTTACCGGTGTCCGAGCTCGCACATGCTTCGAGACATGACACAGACTTTGCCGGTGGCGCCGGACCTGCCGGTGGCGGCGCCCGCGCTGGATTCCCGCCGCACCTTCGCTATTCTCGCCGTCATCCTGACCGGGCAGTTCATGGCGGTGCTCGACTCGTCCATCGTGAACGTAGCGATTCCGTCTATTCGCAACGATTTACACACCAGCGGTTCGGCACTGCAGTTGATCGTCGCCGGGTATGTCATCGCCTATGCGGTGCTGTTGGTGACCGGCGCGCGGCTCGGGGATCGGGTGTCGCAGCGGCGGGCCTTCATCGCGGGGCTGGGCCTGTTCACGCTCGCGTCGCTGGTGTGCGGCCTGGCGTGGAACGAGACCTCGCTCATCGTGTTCCGGTTCGTGCAGGGTGTGGGTGCCGCGGCGATGGTGCCGCAGGTGATGACGCTGATCCAGCGCACCTTCACCGGTACTGCCCGCGCGAAGGCGCTGAGCATGTATTCGGCGATCATTTCCGGTGGCGTGGTGGTCGGACAGGTGCTGGGCGGGTTGATCGTGCACGTGGACCTGTTCGGTACGAGCTGGCGCGGGGTGTTCCTGGTCAACGTCCCTATCGGTGTGGTGCTGCTGGTGCTCGCACCGCGTGTGCTGCCCACCGCCGGGCCGCGTTTCCAGCGCAAGGTGGACGTGCCCGGACTGGTGACGCTGACGCTGTCGGTGCTGCTGCTGGTGTTGCCGCTGGTGCTGGGCCATGAGCAGGACTGGCCGCTGTGGAGCTGGATTCTGCTGGGAGCCAGCGTCTTCGGATTCGCCGGGTTCGTGGCGATCGAACGGTGGGTCGCCGCGCGGGGCGGGGCTCCGCTGTTCGCACAGCGGGCGCTGCGGGCCCCGGGCTTGTTGCTCACGGCGGCGACATTGTTCGTCATCATGGCGACGTTCGGCGGCTGGATGTTCGTCATGGCGATCCATCTGCAGAGCACGCTCGGCTACAGCGCGCTGCACGCCGGACTGCTGTTCATTCCGATGGGGTTGACGTTCGCGGTGGCGAGTCTGCGCTGGGATCGGATCCCCGTCCGGTTCCACGCCGGGATGATTCCGGCCGGACTGGTACTGGCCGCCGCCTCGATGGTGACACTGGGGTTGCTGCTGCGGGACGGCTCGGATTTCGGCCCGGTGGGGTGGCTGTTGTTCGGGCTCATGGGGATTGGTAACGGGCTCGCGTTCAGCCCGCTGATGACCCGGACCTTGGCCAAGGTGCCGATGGAACTGGCGGCCGACGCGAGCGGGATCCTGGTGACGAATGTGCAACTCGGAGTGGTGGTGGGGATCGCGGTCTTCGGGACGGTGTTCCTCAGCCTGGCCGGCGCGACCACGGCGTCGGCGGCGCACGCGCTCGGCGGAACCGCCGTGGCGGAGGGCATCACCGTGCTCGTCGCGGCGGCCGTGGGAGCCCGCGCTGCCCGCTGACACCGGCAGCGCGGCGCGATTATCCGCGGACGCCCGGCAGACCCGAGAACAGCAGTTGAAAAACCTTGGGTGCGTTGGGCACCAGCGCGGTGGAAGGCGTGAACGGCTTGCCCTGGTTGGTGTCGGTGACCACATAGTCGGAGTGCATTCCCTCGACGTGCTCGAGCACGCCGTGGCAGTTCGGCCCGCCGGTGGCGTTCACCTTCGGCAGGTCGTTCGGGTACTGGTACGGCGGGGATCCGAATTGGAAGCTGGCGCGGAAGATCGCGCCGGGCATGATCCCGCCCACGAATCCCTCCGCCAACGGCATGGTCTCGGCGAGGCTGGTGACCACGCAGCCCAATACCGGTGCGTAGGTGCTCAGTAGCGAGGTGGTGGGACGCAACAGGTCCAGGGCGGTGATCAGCGGTTGCTCGTTCTCGTGCAGGACGGCGAGGGAGGAGGCAGCGAGCCCGATCAGGTTCACCAGGACCGCGTCCAGGTCCGCCTCTTGGTCGACGAGGGTGCCGCTGGTGGTGATCATATTGCCGGTGGTGCGCAGCAGGTCCGTGACCGTGTCGCCGTACAGGTTCGTCACCGCCGCGGCGGCAGCGAGGTCGCGCTGCAGCGCGGGCAGGCTCGGATTGAGTTCGGCCAGATAGGACTCCGAGCGCGTGAGCAGCTCACCGAGCTTGTCGCCGCGGCCCTGCAGCGCGGTCGCCAAGGCGGTGAAGGTGGCATTCAGGTGGACCGGATCGACCTTGGCCAGCAATTGCGTCAAATGCTCGAACACCGTATTGAATTCGACGGTCACCGCCTCCGCTCGCAGCACGGTTCCCGGCCGCATCGGCTCGCGCGAAGGCTGTTCCGGCGCGGTGATATTCACGTATTTGGCCCCGAAGATCGTGGTGGACCGGATGTCGGCGCGCGCGTTGGCGGGCACCAGGCGCAGCTCGCCGGGGTCGATGTCCAGGCGCAACCGCACCCGCCCGTCGACTCGTTCCACGGCCGCCACCCGCCCGATCGGCACACCCCGGAACGCCACCTTCGCGTCGGGATTCAGGACCAGCCCGCTGCGCGGCGCTTCGACGGTGATGCTCACGCTCGAGACGAACCGTCCCGAGAACATCGCCAGCACAACCACGACTAGGGCCACGAGAAAGAGCACGAGGGCCGCGCCCGCGAGTTTGAGCCGGAACACCTGCCAGGTGACGCGGGCGAATTCCCGCCACACGCTCGGATCTGTCCCGGTCTTCGCTGTCGAACCCATCGGCTCTCCTGGTGAATCACCTTGCCCGCCAATCGGACCCATAGTACTGTCCAGACAGGTGTCCATCTGTCGTTTCGGACAGTCTTATCGGGAGGATTTCCCATGACCCTGGTCAAACCCCGCCGGGTTTCATTGCGTGACGCGTCCGGGCCGGAGCCGGAGCACGGCCACCTCGACGAATTTCGCGAGGATCCCATCGGTCTCATGCGCCGAGTACGCGAGGAATGCGGCAATGTCGGCGCCTTCGACCTCGCGGGCAAACGCGTGATCCTGCTGTCCGGAGCCGAGGCCAACGAGTTCTTCTTCCGTTCCGGCGACGAGGATCTGGATCAGGGCGCGGCCTATCCGTTCATGAAGCCGATCTTCGGTGACGGGGTGGTCTTCGACGCGCCCCCGGAACGCCGTAAGGAAATGCTGCACAATTCGGCCCTGCGCGCCGAGCAGATGCGCGGACATGCCGCCACCATCGCCCGCGAAGTCGAGCACATGCTCGAAAGCTGGGGTGAGTCCGGCGAAATCGACCTGCTCGACTTCTTCGCCGAATTGACCATCTACACCTCCTCGGCCTGCCTGATCGGCAAGAAGTTCCGCAACGAACTCGACGGCCGCTTCGCCCGGCTCTACCACGACCTGGAGCGCGGTACCGACGCGCTCGCCTACGTCGACCCCTACGCGCCGATCGAGAGCTTCCGCCGCCGTGACGCCGCGCGCGTCGAACTCGTCGCGCTCGTGCAGGAGATCATGGACGGCCGCAAGGCCGATCCGCCCGCCACCAAAGACGATCGCGACATGCTCGACGTGCTGGTCTCGGTGCCCGGCGAGGACGGCAAGCCCCGCTTCAGCGCCAGCGAGATCACCGGCATCTTCATCTCCATGATGTTCGCCGGCCACCACACCACCTCCGGCACCGCCGCCTGGACGGTGATCGAGTTGCTGCGCCATCCGGAGCTGATGCGCACCGTGGTGACCGAACTCGACGAGCTCTACGCCGACGGCTCCGACATCAGTTTCGGTGCGCTACGCCAGATTCCGAACCTCGAGGCGACGCTGAAGGAGACGCTGCGGCTGCATCCGCCGCTGATCATCCTGATGCGGGTGGCGCGCGGGGACTTCGAGGTGTGCGGGCACCGCATCGAAGCCGGGGACCTGGTCGCGGCGACGCCGGCGGTGTCGAACCGGCTTGCGGAGGACTTCCCGGAGCCCGACGCCTTCGACCCGGGCCGGTATATCGATCCCAATCAGGCCGACCTGGTCAATCGGTGGACGTGGATTCCGTTCGGCGCCGGGCGGCATCGCTGTGTGGGTGCGGCGTTCGCGCTCATGCAGCTGAAAGCCATCTTCTCGATCCTGCTGCGGGACTGGGAGTTCGAAATGGCGCAACCGTCGGAGAGCTACCGCAACGATCACTCGAAGATGGTGGTGCAGTTGCAGCAACCTTGCACCGTGCGCTATCACCGACGGAAATAGCACCGGATCCGCGCTCGGCTCAGGATGACAAACGCTTGTCATCCTGAGCGTCGCGGCGCCTACTCGTAACGGACCTGCCAGCTCTTGATGCCGTTGATCCAGCCGGACCGCAGCCGCACCGGCTCCGCGACTTCGGTGATGTCGGGCATCGCATCGGCGATCGCGTTGAACATCAGATCGATTTCCATCCGGGCGAGATTCGCGCCGACGCAGTAGTGCGCCCCGGTTCCACCGAAGGCGACGTGCGGGTTCGGATCGCGCAGGATGTCGAAGGTGAAGGGATCGGCGAAGGCGTCCTCGTCGAAATTGGCCGAACTGTAGAACAATCCCAGCCGCTCCCCCGCCTTGATTTGCGCTCCGCCGAGTTCCACGTCCGCGGTCGCGGTGCGCTGGAAGGCGTTCACCGGCGTGGCCCACCGCACGATCTCATCGGCGGCGGTGCGGGGCCGCTGTTCCCGGAACAGCTCCCACTGCTCGGGGTGATCGATGAACGCTTTCATACCGTGCGTAATGGCATTGCGTGTCGTTTCATTGCCCGCGATCGCCAGCAGCACCACGAAGAATCCGAATTCGTCGGACCCGAGCGCCTCACCGTCGAGCCCGGCATGCACCAGCGTGCTGACGATATCGCCTACCGGACAGGCCCGCCGCTGCTCGGCCATGTTCCAGGCGTAACCGATGATCTCCGCGAATGCCGTGGTCGGGTCGCCGTATTCGGGATCGTCGTAGTTCAGCGTCGAATTCGACCAGTCGAACAACTTGTGCCGGTCCACCTCCGGCACGCCCAGCAGTTCCGCGATTGCCTGGAGCGGCAGCTCACAGGCCACCTGCTGGACGAAATCGCCGCCGCCGGAACGCTTGGCCTCGTGCACGATACGGGCGGCGCGTTCGGCCAGCGCCGCCCGCAGGCCCTCGACCGCACGCGGTGTGAAACCCTTCGAGACGATGCGCCGGGTCTGGGAATGTTTCGGCGGATCCATATTCACCAGCAGCGCGCCGGTGAGCTCCATCTGTTCCTGGGTGGTGTCATTGGGCAACCGGATGATCGCACCTTTGCGCTGGGCGGAATACAGCTCCGAGTTCCGGGAAATCTCTTTCACGTCCTCGTGCCGGCTGACCACCCAGTAGCCGCCGTCCCGGAATCCACCCGAGGTCTCATCGGGTTGCGCGTTCCACCACACCGGTGCGGTGCGACGCAGCAACGCGAATTCCGCTACCGGACTTCTTTGCTCCCATAGTTCGGGATCGGTGAAATCGAATCCGGTCGGAAAAGACGGAGCCGCCATGGCTGCCTCCTTATTGGGCCGGCGCGGTACGACTCAGCGCAAACGAGTTCGACGCATGAGCCGCAGCGACGCCAGGGTGATCTGCAACTGTTTCTGGTAAGGCATGCCGTCGCGGGCCGCCATGATCTGACGTTTCTGCACGCCGACATTGATGGTGTCGGTGTATTTGAGCAGGCCGTGGTCACCGTGCCGGGCGCCGACGCCGGAGTTCTTGACGCCGCCCGACGGCGTGGCCTTGGCCGCGTAGGTGGTGACGAAGCCGTCGTTGATATTGATGTTGCCGGCCTCGAGCTGAGCGGCGATCCGCCGGGCGTGGGCCAGATCCGAACTCCACACGCTGGCGTTGAGACCGTAATCGGTGTCGTTGGCCAGGCGGATCGCCTCCTGGTCGTCAGCGAACTTGTACACGGCGGCGACCGGGCCGAAGGTCTCCACCGTGGCGTGCGTCATCTCCGGGGTGACCTCGGTGAGCACCGTGGCCTCGTAGAACGCGGGCCCGATATCCGGGCGTGGTTTGCCTCCGGTCAGCACGGTCGCGCCGTGGGCGCGGGCGTCCTCGATGTGGGCGGCGACGCGTTCCATGTGCGGCACCGACACCAGCGACCCGAATTCGGGCGTGTAGTCATAGGTGGCGCCGATCTTGGCGTTCAGTTCCTCCGCCGCGGCGACGAATCGGCGCACGAATTCGTCGTAACGGCTCTCGTGCACGTAGATCCGCTCGATGTGCATGCAGGCCTGACCCGAGTTGGCGAACACCGCGAAGGCCGCCCCCGGAATCACCGCGTCCAGATCGGCGTCCGCACAGACGATCAACGGGTTCTTGCCGCCGAGCTCGAGACTGCAACCGATGAGGTTGCGGCCCGCGGCTTCGCCGACGATGCGGCCGGTGGCGGTGGAACCGGTGAACATGACGAAGTCGGCGTTGTCGATCAGCGCCGGACCGACCTCGGGGCCTTCACCGCACACGACCTGGAGCAGACCTTCCGGCAACCCCGCCCGGTACAGCAGTTCCACGCCGAACAGCGCGCACAGCGCGGTCTTGTTGTCCGGCTTGAGCACTACGCCGTTCCCGGCGATCAGCGCCGGAACCGAATCAGACAGCGCGATGGCGAACGGAAAGTTCCACGGGGCGAACACCGCCACCACGCCCTTGGGCCGGTGCTCCTCGGTGGAACTGGTGACGACCGGCATCGGACCGCCGCGACGCTTGGGGCGCAACACTTTGCGCGCGGTCTTGAGGTAATGGCTGATCACCATGGGCACGTCGCACGATTCCTCCACGGCCATGCGACGCGCTTTGCCGCAGCCGATCTGGATCAGGTCGGCGGTGGTCTCGCATTCCGCGAGCAGGAGCGCGTGCGCGCGTTCGAAGACCTCGAGCCGGCGCTTCAGCGGCCAGGCGGCCCATTCCCGTTGCGCCGCGCGAGCCTTGGCGTAGGCGGTGGTGATGTCCGCGGGCCGGGACTGCGGCAGCGTGCCGACGACCGCGCCGGTGTAGACCTCGATCATCTGATAGGGATCGGCGTCACTCGCGGCGACCATCGCGGTCAGCCGATCGATCAGCTCGGGTGTGATGCGGGCCGGTAGCGTGGCCTGGGTTTCAGTGGTGTTCATCGGATCAGCCTCCATCAGATGCGCGGCGCTCGGGTGCGGACGGTCGGCTCGGCGATCGTGACATCGCTCAATCCACTTGATACGTCGGCTCGCTGGCCGCCGCGAAGTCCTTGGCCCAGCGATAGTCGGGTTTGCCGCTCGGGGAACGCAGTACCTGATCGGCCAGCCAGACCCGGCGCGGAATCTTGTATCCCGCGAGATGTTTGCGCACATGGGCTTCGAGATCGCCGAACTCCAGCTTCCCGTCGGCGGACACCACCGCCGCGACCTGCTGGCCCCACCGCTCGTGCGGCACGCCGATCACCACCGCGTCGTAGATCGACTCGTGCGCCTTCACCACGGCCTCGACCTCTTCGACGAACACCTTCTCCCCACCGGTGTTGACCACCATGTTCCCGCGGCCGAGCAGGGTGATGGAGCCGTCGGCTTCCTGGCGGGCGCGGTCGTCGGTGATCACCATGCGAGCGCCGTCGACGGTCTTGAACAGTTTCTCGGTCTTGACCGGGTCCTTGTAGTAGCCCAGCGGTACCGCGCCGGTCTTGGCCACCCAGCCTTCTTCGTCCGGCCCGACCGGGCGGCCCGCGTCGTCCACGACGACTGCCCCGCGCCCGGTCTGCACCCGCGGACCGCGGCTGGGGTTGTCGTCCTTCTGCGCGAAACCGATACCGCCGAAACCGGTTTCGGAGGAACCGATGGAATCGGTGACCACCGTCGAGGGAAACATCTCCAGCAAGGTGTTCTTCACCGACTGCGACAGCAGGGCCGCGCCGGAACCGATCGCCAGCACCGAGGACTCCACCGGGCGTACCCGGTAGGCATCGATCAGCGGCCGGGCCATGGCATCTCCGGTAATGACCAGGACCTGCGGTTTACGCCGCGCCACCACCTCCCAGACCCGTTGCGCATCGAACTTCGGCTCGAAGATCACCGCGTTGCCGGACCAGAGCGCGGTGAAGGTGGGCATCATGGCGGCGGCGTGGATCAGCGGCGGCAGCACGAACCAGGTGGCCTGCGGATTACCGGAACCGACCCGGGACTGCTGGTACTCGTCGGCGACCGGCTCGTTGGTGTAGAAGTCGATGCCGCCGCCCAGGACCCGCCACATGTCCTCCTGGCGCCACATGACGCCCTTGGGCAGGCCCGTGGTGCCGCCGGTGTACATCATGAACAGGTCGTCGGCGCTGCGCGGGCCGAAATCGCGCTCCGGCGAACCGGCGGCCAGGGCATCGGCGTACGACGTTGCCGCACCGCTGTTTTCGCCGACGACGAGCAGTTCACGCAGCGAGTCGACCAAGGGCGCGGCCTCGCGCACCCCGGCCTCGTAGGTGTCGTGGTAGACGAGCACCTCGAGGTCGGCATTGTCGTAGACGTAGCGCAATTCGTCGGCCCGGTAGCGGTAGTTGATATTGATCGGGACGGCGCGGATCTTGAAGCAGGCGATCAGCGTCTCCATGGTGGCGATGCCGTTGTGCATCTGGAAGCCGACGTGCGTACCCGCCCGCACACCCACCGACGCCAGGTAGTGCGCCAGGCGGTTGGACGCGGCGTCGAGTTCGGCGAAGGTGACCGTACGGTCGCCTTCGACCACGGCCACCCGGTCCGGCATCGCGTCGGCGGAGTGCTCGTACAGGTCGGCGAAATTGTTGGCCATGGTTCTTCCTTGTCTTGCGTTACACCACGGTGAGCGGCAACGGGATACCGCGGTCGGTGAAGGTGAAGGCGGCACCCTTGCTGAAACGGGTGATCGCCACCTCCGTAGCTTCCCGGAAAGGCTCTGCCGCGAAGGCGATTTCGGCACTCCAGCCGAACTCGTCGGCGTCCACGGCACGGATGTAGGAGTGCGGATTCACCCCGCGCGCCATCGCCTCCAGCGGCGCGAGGTGGCCGGCGTCGAGCAGGGCGGGCCAGACACCGTCGGATTGCGCGCCGCTTCTGCGCGGCAGGCGGATACGCACCGAATCCGCGGTCTCGGTGATGCTGATGCCGGTGTAGGACAGCGGATTCCAGGCCGGGTGCAATCGCAGCACCGTCGTCAGGGCCGCGGTGTCGTCGCCGAGTTCGAGGGCCGCGCGCAATCGTTCGGAGGTGATTCCGGCGATACCGGTGAACTGCTTGCGGCCGATCTCGGTGGCTCGATCGGTGCGGGCACGGACCGCGACGAGGAAACCGAGCGTCAGCAGGTGATGTTGCAGACAGACCTCGTCGGCGAGGCGGATCAGCGCCGACCTGGAGAAGTCCTCGAAGCGCAGGTCGCTCAGCAGCGGACCCGCGTAGTCGGACATGCCCGCGTCTCCCGGGTCGATATCAGGCAACTCCAATTGCGCCGCAACACTATTCGCCAGCAGGTCCGAGTTCGGCGGAATCGGCGGCGGCTCATGGGCCGGATCGATGGTGACCTTCCAGGCACACATCGGATGCCGATCGGCGGGCGTCCGCGGCGGGCGATGGATGGGCCGGACCTGCGCGTGCGGATTGGTGGCCAGGGCGGTCGCGTCGAAGGTAGGGTCCTCCATGTCGTGACACATCGCGACCACGAACTCCGGCCCCATCGGCTCCACATCCAGCAGCGCGCCGCAGTGATCGAGCCAGAACTCACCGTGATCGTGATCATCGACCCGATATCGGAAATCCATGAACTGCGGTGGCGCGCCGATATCGAGTTGCAGGCCCTTGAAGATCGTGTCGACGCCGTCGCCTTCGATGCCGAGGGCGCGGCGCATCCGGCGGGTGTAGACGGGGCTGGCCACCTGCCATTCCTCGATGGCGACCGCGGTCATGCCGGGCCGGCCGAACGCGGCGATGCAGTGCGCCATGCCCGAGCGGTCGATGAGGTGCCCGCACAGCAGCAGTTCGGGCACCAGCCGGGCGAGCGTGGCCCGGTCGAGCTGGTCGAAAGTACTCACCACAGCGACGCCGGTGCTTCGCCGACCCGGTACCAGCCCGGCAGCGGGCCGGACATCGAGCGCTGGATGCGTTTCTGCATCCCGTCGGACAGGGCGTTGTTCTGGATCATCTCCATGAACATGGCCGAGACGTTGCCGAAGTCGAAGAAGTCACGCTGCCAGGACCATTGGAAGTCTCCGGCGTAGCGGAACCAACTGCCGCCGATGCCCTGCGGGGAGTAGTGCGAACCATCCGCGCGGGTGCGCTCGCTGATCTGCTTCCAGAGGCCGATCACGCTGCCGCTGCGTTCGTCGACGACGAACTCCTGATACGGATAGGTCCAGCCCTCCAGCCCCTGCATTTCCTGGCCCAGCGCCAGCTCGCGGATCTCTTCCCGGCCGACCGCCATGAATTCCTGGGTCGGTCCGTAGTTCCAGCCGTAGGTCGCGTCGATGGTGTACATCTCGGCGAGCGGTTTCCAGTCGCCCTTCTCTTCGCAGTGCTGGTTCTCCACCACCCAGCGGCGCACCATCTCGTCGAGTTCGGTGCGGGTGTATCCGGTCATCACCGGGCTCCTTCGGTTCGGTTTTCGGTCACGATCGACAGGGCTTGGGTCGGGCAATAGCGAACGGCGCGTTGCACCTCAGCGGAATCCGCCGCGGGGTCGGCGATTTCGACCTTGCCGCGTTTGGGCACGCTGAACACCTCGGGCGCCTCGTCCTGACAGACCGCGTGCCCTTGGCACAGGTCCAGATCGGCCACGATTCTCACTCTCGGCTCCTAATCCTGTTTGCGCAGCGGCGCTTCCGGCTGCACCTCGACGAGCACCAGGTGCGCACCGCGCGGCGCGCTCACCACGGCCAGCACCGCGGCGGCCAGATCCTCGGCGCGCAGCATGTAGGGGTGGCGGGCGAAACCCCAGTCCTTCCAGGCCTGCAGCATCGGGCCGACTACCTCGGGGGTCGAGTTCATGCCCATGCCGGTCAGCGTGGGGCCGGGGCGCACCAGGGAGGCGCGAACGCCGGTGCCCTCCAGTTCCATCCGCAGTTGCAGTGCCATCGCCTCGAGCCCGGCCTTCGCGGCGCTGTAGGCGCCGGTCTGCGGCCGCGGCTCGGGCGCGCAGTCGGAGCTGATGAGCACGAAATCGCCGCGCTGCCTTGCGATCATGCCCGGCAGGACCTGGTTCGCGAGGCGGTGCGCGCCGCCCAGGTGCACGCCGATCTGGTGCATGAACCGTTCCGGGTCCATCTCGTGGACGGGCCCGAACTCGATATCACCGGCACCGGACACCAGAATCTCGGTCGGCCCGAGTTCGCGCTCGGCGGCGCTGACGAACTCCGCCACCGACGCGGCGTCGGTGACGTCGAGCCGGTGCGCGAAAGCTGTTCCGCCGTCGGCCGTGATCTTCGCCGCGAGTTCCTCGCATTTGTCTGCCCGGCGGGCGCCCAGCGCGACCGGATGGCCGAGACCGGCCAGCGCGATCGCGGTGGCGGCCCCGATACCGGAGGAGGCTCCGGCGACCAGGGCGGGCCTGCGGTCGGGATTGGGTTCGAAACGGGGCATTTACCGGACCTCCACGGTGATGGGGAGTTTCGCGAAACCGCGGACATTGCTGGAGTGCACGCGTTCGATCCCGGCGTCCTCGACGTCGTAGCCGCGGACCCGGGCGGCGAATTCGCGCAGTGCGACATTGGTTTCCAGCCGGGCCAGGTGCGCGCCGAGGCAGAAGTGCACGCCCGCACCGAAACTGGCGAGCGCGGCTTTGTCGGGGCGTTCGATCCGGAAGTCGTCGCCGTCGGCGAAAACCTCGGGATCACGGTTGGCCGAGCCGATCAACAACAGCACCTTGGCGCCGGCGGGGATGGTGCCGTACGGATAGTCGATGTCGGTGGTGGCGGTCCTGGCCAGGATCTGGCTCGAGGTGTCGTAGCGCAACGTTTCCTCGACCCAGTCCGAGACCAGGTGATCGTCGGCGGCGACCTTGGCGTACTCCCCGGGGTTCTTCGCGCCCCAATACAGGGCGTTGCCGAGCAGTTTGGTGGTGGTCTCGTTACCCGCGACGACCATCAAGAACATGAAGCCGATGATTTCCTCCTCGGTGAGCCGGTCGCCGTCGGTTTCGACGTTGAGCAGGGCGGAGGTGAGGTCGTCGGCGGGAGTGCGGCGGCGTTCGGCGACCATGTCGGCGTAGTAGCCGATGAGGGTCATGGAGGCCTGCGCGGCGGCCATCGGGATGTCGAGGACGCCGTCTTCGCGATGCACGACCAGGTCGGCGAGCCTGCGGATCTCGGCGCGATCGGCGGCCGGGACACCCATCAGCTCCGAGATCACGTCCATGGGGAGTTTGCCCGCGACCTCGTCGATCCAGTCGAAACCGCCGCGCGCCAGAGCCGGCTCCAAGTAGGACAGCGTGAGCTCGCGGATGCGGTCCTCCATCTCGGCGACCCGCTTGGGGGTGAAGCCTTTGAAGACCAGGCGGCGCAGACGCAGGTGCCGGGGGTCGTCCATCGCCAGGAACGACATCACCCGGTGCGCGTGCGGGCCGTAGGCGGCGGGATCCAGGGAGACGCCGTTGGCACTCGACAGCCGGGCGGCGTCGCGGAAACCGTTGGTGACATCCACATGCCGCGACAGCGCCCAGAATCCGAGTTCCGCGTTGTGATACAGCGGGGCTTCGGCACGCAGGCGCTGATATGTCGGGTACGGATCCTCGTGGAAGCGATAGTCGTACGGGTCGAAGATCAGCGGCTCCACTGACGCGGCAGTCATCACGCACACCCCTCCTGCGAGAACACGTTCTCGCTCATCGACAGGCCCTGAACGCCAGTGGGAGACACATAGCTGGACATGTGTCTGGACGGTACCAGCGACCCCGGGCTTCGACAACGATTCCCTGGGAATAGCCGAAGATTCGGCGCAGACCGGAACGCTCGAACGGAATCGGCCAACCCCGTTGGCGCACACCACCACCCGCCCCGGCCGCGCGAACTGCCTGTAACTCGTTCTTGCATCGTTTCCGCAGTCCGGACTATATTCCGTACACGTGTCCAGACAGGATCGGAGTTTGCATGAGCAGCCTTCTGCCCGCCGATAGTGCGCCAATGCTGGTCGGCGGCAAGCTGATCGACGGGGGTAACGGCGTCTTCGCCACGATCAACCCCGCCACCGAGGAGGTGCTCGGCCAGGCCGCCGACGCGAACACCGCCGACCTCGATACCGCGATCACCGCCGCGCGCACCGCGTTCGACGACACCGACTGGTCTCGCGATCACGCCTTCCGCGCGCACTGCCTACGCCAGCTGCGCACCGCACTGGAGGCGAATATCGAGGAGCTGCGGGCGATTACGGTCGCGGAGGCGGGCGCACCGCTGATGTTCACCCGCGGTCCACAGCTGGAGGGGCCGATCGCGGATTTGGAGTATGCGGCCGGACTCGCCGAAACCTACCCATGGGAAACCGATCTCGGCACTGCCGCACCGATGGGCATCACGAGCCACCGGGTCGTGCGCCGGGAGGCTGTCGGCGTGGTCGGCGCGATCACGCCGTGGAACTTCCCGCACCAGATCAACTTCGCCAAGCTCGGTCCCGCGCTCGCCGCCGGGAACACGCTGGTGCTCAAGCCCGCTCCGGATACGCCCTGGTGCGCGGCCGCGGTCGGCGTCGTCATCGCCGAGCACACCGATATCCCGGCCGGGGTGGTGAACATCGTGACCTCGGCCAACCATGCGCTGGGGTCGATCCTCACCGAGGATCCGCGGGTCGACATGATCAGCTTCACCGGTTCGACCCAGACCGGCCGAGCGGTGATGCGGGGCGCGGCGGCGAACCTGAAGAAGGCGTTCCTCGAACTCGGCGGCAAGTCGGCGGCCATCGTCCTGGATGACGCGAATCTCGCTGCCGCCGTGGGTGTTACCGCGTTCTCGGTCAGCGTGCACGCCGGCCAGGGGTGCGCGCTGAGCACCCGCCTGCTGGTACCACGCGCCGCCTACGACGAGGCAATCGAAGTCGCGGCCACGACGTTGCGCGGCATCAAGCCCGGCGACCCGAACTCCCCCGGCACCGTGTGCGGGCCGCTCATTTCCGAGCGTCAGCGCACCCGGGTGGAACGGTACCTGGAGATCGCACGGACCGAAGGCGGCCGGATCGTGGTGGGCGGCGGCCGGCCCGCCGGACAGGACCGGGGCTACTTCATCGAGCCGACCCTCATCGCCGACGTCCCGAACAGCGCGACCGTCGCGCGGGAGGAGATCTTCGGGCCGGTGCTGGTGATCATCCCGCACGACGGCGACGACGACGCCATCCGCATCGCCAACGATTCCCCGTACGGGCTCTCCGGCTCGGTGTGGGGCACCGATCCCGCTCGCCTCCGGCATGTCACCGACCGGGTCCGTACCGGAACGCTCAGCGTCAACGGCGGTATCTGGTACTCCGCCGACGCACCCTTCGGCGGCTACAAACAGTCCGGCATCGGCCGGGAAATGGGTGTCGCCGGGTTCGAGGAGTACCTGGAAACCAAGCTGATCTCGACCGCCGCGGGGTGAGCTCAGCGCCCAGCGAACACCGCCGACAGACCTAGATAGAGGAGCACACCCCATGGCCCGATTCACCGGAAAGTCCGCCATCGTCACCGGCGCCGCGCAGGGTATCGGCGCGGCCTACGCCGCCGCACTCGCCGCCGAGGGCGCGAAAGTCGTTGTCGCCGACTTGAATACCGAGCGCGGGCAGGCGACGGCGGAGAAGATCACCGCGGACGGTGGAACCGCGGTGTTCGCGCGCTGCGACGTCGCCGATCCGGATTCCGCCAAGGAGCTGGCCGAATTCACCGTCGCGGAATTCGGCGGCATCGACCATCTGGTCAACAACGCCGCCATCTACGGCGACATGAAACTCAACCTGCTGTTGACCGTGCCGTGGGACTACTACAAGAAGTTCATGTCGGTGAACATGGACGGCGCGCTCAACGTGACCCGCGCCGTATGGCCGCACATGCGCAGGAAGGGCGGGTCGATCGTCAACCAGTCCTCCACGGCCGCCTGGACTTATTCGAGTTTCTACGGGCTGGCCAAGGTCGGCGTGAATGGGTTGACCCAGCAGCTGGCCTTCGAACTCGGCGGCAACAACATCCGGATCAACGCCATCGCGCCCGGGCCGATCGACACCGAAGCGACCAAGGCCGTCACGCCGGAGCAGATCGTGACCGACATGGTGAACCGGCTGCCGCTCAAGCGGATGGGCACGCCGCAGGATCTCGTCGGCGCCTGCCTGTACCTGCTCTCCGACGACGCGAGCTGGGTGACCGGTCAAATCTTCAATATCGACGGCGGACAGGTGTTCCGGGCATGACGGATCGGGTCGGGTTCATCGGGCTGGGCAATATGGGCGCCCCCATGGCCGAACGCCTGCTGGCGTGGCAGGGCGGGCTGACAGTCAGCGACATGCGGGCCGACGCGATGCGGCCGTACGCCGATTCCGGTGCGGCTACGGCGTTGTCCGCCGCGCAGCTCGCCGAGCAGTGCCAGGTCATCTCGATCGCCGTAGTGAACGACGAGCAGGTGCGATCGGTACTGAGCGGCCCCGACGGTGTCCTGGAGACCGCGAAACCCGGCACCGTCGTCGCCGTGCACTCCACCATCAGCGACCGCACCGCCGAAGAACTCGCCACCGAATGCGCCGCCCACAGCGTCGAATTCGTGGACGCGCCGATCAGCGGCGGCGCGGCGGGGGCGGCGAGCGGCCGGCTCGCGGTCATGGTCGGCGGTAGCGAGGCCGCCTTCCAGCGCGTCCGCGCGCCGTTCGGCACCTTCGCGGACCTGATCGTGCACGCCGGGCCGGTGGGTGCGGGCACCCGGATGAAGCTGGCGCGCAATCTGCTGCATTTCATCGCGTTCACCGCGACCACCGAGGCGCAGCGCCTCGCCGAGGCCTCGGGTCTGAACATCACCGAGCTCGGCAAGGTGGTGCGCCACTCCGACGCCGTCACCGGCGGACCTGGGGCGATCATGTTGCGCGACAGCACCGCATCCATCGAGCCGGGCGACTTCTGGCTGCCGATTCTGCGGCACGTCCGCGACCTCGGCGAGAAGGATCTCGCGCTCGCCCTGGACTTGGCCGGCCGCCTCGACGTGCCCCTCCCGCTGGCCGAGCTCGCGCTCGAACACCTCGGTCCCGGCCTGGGCGTCGGGCAAGGCCCCGCCGTCGCGGAACGGCGCACACCGTGAACCCACAGCTTCGAAAGGCGAATTGCCATGAGTGAGAACACCAACGGCTCCGCGGACGAACGCCGCCGCCGCGGGCTGGAGAAGATGGCCGAGGTCTACGGCACCGAATTCCAGAACTATCCCGGCGACCACTTCGCGATGACCGCCGACCATCTCTTCGCCGATGTCTGGTCGCGCGAAGGCCTCAGCATCCGCGACCGGCGTCTGCTGCTGCTCGGCGCGTTGACCGCGCAGAACCTCATGGACACCGCGGGCATCCAGATCGGCGCGGCCCTGCGCAACAAGGAACTGACCGAAGCCGAACTGCACGAGATCGCTTTGTTCCTCTGTCACTATGTGGGCTGGCCCAGCGGCACCAAACTCGACATTCTGGTGGGAACCATTGTGGCCCAGCAGAAGAAGGCCGCACGCAAAGAGCAGTCCGAGAGCACCGAGAAGTAAGGATCCACCGACCATGGCCGACGCCACCATTCGTCCCCTGCCCGCCGCGGACATCACCGACTGGGACCTGCGCGCCGACGTGGTGATCGCCGGCTACGGCATCGCCGGGGTCTGCGCCGCCATCGAAGCGGCCCGCGCCGGCGCCGAGGTGCTGATCCTGGAGCGCACCGGCGGCTGGGGCGGCGCGGCCGCGATGGCGGGCGGATTCATCTACCTGGGCGGCGGCACTCCGCTGCAGCAGGCGCTCGGTTTCGAGGACACTCCCGAGAACATGGAGAAGTTCCTGCTCGCGGCGATCGGCGCGGGCGCGGACCGAGCCAAGATCGCGGACTACTGCCGGGGCAGCGTCGAGCACTACAACTGGCTGGTGGCCGCGGGAGTGCCGTTCCGCGAAGCGTTCTGGGGTCAGCCGGGCTGGGAGCCGCCGCACGACGAGGGCCTGATGTACTCCGGCGGCGAGAACGCGGCACCGTTCAACACGATCGCGAAACCCGCTCCCCGCGGACATGTTCCGCAGTACGGCGAGAAGAAGATCGGACAGCGCAGCGGCGGATACATGCTGATGAAGCCGCTCGCCGAGACCGCCGAATCGCTCGGCGTCCGAGCCGAATACGACACCCGGATCCGGCGGCTCATCGTCGACCAGACCGGACGCGTGGCCGGCGTGCTGGCCACCCAGTTCGGCAAAGAGGTCACCATCCGCGCCGAACGCGGCGTGGTGCTGGCCACCGGCAGCTTCGCCTACCAGCAGCAGATGATCGAGGATTACGCGCCGCGGCTGATCGGACGGCCCGCCGCCGCCATCGAAGAGCACGACGGAATCGGCATCCGGCTGGCTCAAGCGCTCGGCGCGGATCTGGCGCACATGGACGCCACCGAGGTCGCCTTCTTCGGCGACCCGCAACTACTGGCGCGCGGCATCCTCGTCAACGGGCGCGGGCAGCGGTACGTGCCCGAGGACACCTACGGTGGGCGCATCGGTCAGCTCACGCTGATGCAGCAGGACAACCAGGCCTATCTCGTCATCGACGAAACCGCCTACGAAGAGGCGCTGGCCACCGAAACCGCGACTCCGTTCTTCCGGCAGCCACCGAAATGGGCGGCCGAGACCGTCGCGGAACTCGAGGCCGATATGGGGTTGCCGGAGTTGTCGTTGCAGTCCACCGTCGACTGCTACAACCTGCACGCCGCCAAGGGATCCGATCCACTGCTCGGCAAGAAGCCGGAATGGGTTCGTCCGCTGACCGGTTCGCTCGCCGCGTTCGACATGCGCGGATTCACCGCCGGTTTCACCCTCGGCGGACTGCGCACCGACCTCGAGTCGCGGGTCCTGCACGTCTCCGGCGACCCGATACCGGGCCTGTTCGCCGCGGGCCGGTGCACCTCCGGCATCGCCACCGGCGGCTACGTCAGCGGCGCCTCGCTCGGCGACGGCAGTTTCTACGGACGGCGAGCGGGCGTCGCCGCCGCCGGCAGTGTCCTTACCCAGCACGCGACCGAGTAGGATTCAGACACATGTCCGAAGCGCAGTCCATCGACGGCACCCCCATCATCATGGAGGCGACCCGCCGCCGCCTCACCGGCAAGCAGGCCGACACCGTCGACAAGCTGACTCGCTCGGCCGTGGAAGTGCTTGCCCGCGAAGGCTTCGCGGGCATGACCATTCGTCTGGTAGCGGCCGCCGCCGGCGTCGGCACGGCGACGGCCTACACCTACTTCTCCTCCAAGGAACACCTGGTCGCCGAAATCTTCTGGCGCCGCCTCGTTTCCAACCCGTCCCCCGCCAGCGAGGATCCGGACCCCGCCGTCCGGGTCATCGCGGAACTGCGCACCATCGCCATGCTCGTCGCCGATGAACAGGAACTCTCCGGCGCCGTCACCAGCGCCCTGCTCGGCCGCGACCCCGATGTCGAGCACCTGCGCATCCGGATCGGCGCGGAAATCCGCAAGCGCCTGATCCGCGCGCTCGGCCCCGAGCCCGACCTCGAGATCATCGAATCCCTGGAACTCCTCTACGCCGGCGCCCTGGTCCGCGCCGGTATGGGCTACGCCTCCTACTCCGAGATCGCGGACCTCATCGAGAAGTCCGCACTGCGCGTCCTGAAGTAGATGGCGCTAACGCCCGCCCGCGACATCGATGAACGTGCCCGTCACATACGAGGCCTGCTCCGAGAGCAACCACACGATGGCCTCGGCCACCTCCTCGGGCCGCCCGCCCCGGCCCATCGGTAGCGTCGGCCCGATCCGATCGACGCGCCCCGGCTCCCCGCCATCGGCGTGCATCTCGGTGTAGATGAATCCCGGGCGCACCGAATTGACCCGAATCCCTTCCCCCGCGACCTCCAACGCCAGCCCTCGCGTGAAGGTGTCCAGCGCGCCTTTGCTGGCCGCATAGTCCACATACTCCCCCGGCGACCCGAGCCGCGCCGCGGCCGAGGACACGTTCACGATCGCCCCGCCGCCCCCGCCGTGCCTCGTCGACATCCGCCGCACCGCGTTACGCGCGCACAGCATCGGCCCGATCACATTCACCGTCATCACCCGCCGCAACCGCTCGACGTCGAGTTCCTCCGTCCGGCACTGCTTTTCGAGTATCGCGGCATTGTTGACCAGCCCCGTCAATCCACCGAACTCCGCGTCCACGGCCCCGAACAACTCCTCGATATCCGCCGCCTCAGCCAGATCGGCCCGCACCGCCAGCCCCACACCCCCCGTTCTCCCGATCTCCTCGCACACCCGTTCCGCCGCCTGCGCATCCTTCCGATACGTGACGCAAACCCGCTCGCCCCGCCGACCCAATGCCAACGCCACCGCCGCCCCGATCCCGCGGCTACCACCGGTGACCAGCACACACCCCGAACCCATCGGCCACCTCCACTCGAGCCGCCAAGTCGCTGGCCACGCTACCGCTCCCGGGCCGGATGCCGAGGCAGTTTTCCGGGCACACCAGGCCGGATGTGCACCCGCACACTCCGAGCCAGTGACCCGCTCTGCCCGAGCCGCGCAGAGTCCACTGTCGGCTCTCGGCGCGGTTTTTCGGCGTGGTGTCAAACTTGCCGCTGGGCACTCGAATTAGCCCGTGTCTGCATGGCAATAAACTGCTTATACATAGTTAGATGCGCATATCTACACTATGGGATGTTCAACATAGGTTCGGAGGCGGTCAGGTTTCAAAGCGTCAAACCTGGCCGATACCTCGCGCTGTTCCGTAAGTCGAGCCCTGGCACTCGCGCCCATCGAACAAACCTGCGGACCAGTCGATTCCCCTGTCCCACAGGGCTATCGACTGGTCCCCTCCCCCGCCGGAGTTAATCGGCGAGGATGAATCCCGCGGCTTGCTCGCCGATGAAAACGGCGGGAGCGTAGGTGTGGCCACGAATGAGCAGTGGCATGACCGAGGCGTCGGCGACTCGCAGTGCCTCTACTCCACGGACTTTCAGATGTGGATCCACGACGCTGGCGGGGTCCGTACCCATACGACAGGTACCGACGGGATGGTAGAGGGTATGGGAGTAGCCGTTGAGGGCGAGCTCGAGGGTGGCTTCGAGATCGGGCGGGGACTTCGGCGGATAGATGAGCGGTCCGAGGATCGATTTCATGGCCGGCTTAGCGGCGAGATCCGCGCACACCCGCAGGCCCGCCATGATCGCCGCGCGGTCGGCATCCGCGCTGTCGGTGAGGTAGCCGGGATCGATCACCGGTTTGGTGGTGGGATCGGCTGCCGCCAAACCGATCCGGCCGCGACTGCGTGGACGGAGCAGCACAGTCGCCAGGATGACGCCGTGTTCGCTCGGATCCCGCAAGCCTTCGTAGAAGAACGGCGCGGGTGCGTAGATCAGCTCGAGGTCGGGCAGTTCGAGGTCGGGCCGGGAACGCACGAATCCGTACGCCTCGCCGACGTTGGAGGTGAGCATGCCACGGTGCCGAACCAGGTAGTCGATGAGTTCCCTGGGCTTCTCGGCGTCGAAGAGGGAATCGGCCGCAACGCCGTAGCCGATGCCGGCGACGAGATGATCCTGTAGGTTCGCGCCCACCTCCGAGCTGTGCTGCACGGTCGCGATGCCGTGCCGGCCCAGTTCCACCATGTCTCCCACGCCCGAGAGCATCAGTAGTTGCGGACTGTTGATCGCGCCGCCGCACAGCACCACCTCGCGGCGCGCGGTAACCGTGTATGTCTCCGCGCCGCGGCGGTATTCGAC
Organism: Nocardia goodfellowii; assembly: GCF_017875645.1. Classification (NCBI taxonomy): domain Bacteria; kingdom Bacillati; phylum Actinomycetota; class Actinomycetes; order Mycobacteriales; family Nocardiaceae; genus Nocardia; species Nocardia goodfellowii. The sequence goes on from NZ_JAGGMR010000001.1 coordinate 5,571,449, forward strand.
ACCCACGGCTCGTTTGCCATCGAAGAGCACCCGGGTTGCCGGCGCTTCCGGGAGCACCGTGAGGTTGGGCCGCCGCATGGCCGGTCTCAGGTACGCGTCGGCAGTACTCCAGCGACGCCCGCGGCGCTGGGTCACCATGGTCTGGCTGAATCCGTCGGGTCGCGGGCGATTCGGCGGCTCGACCGTGTACCCGGCTTCCCGCACCGCTGCCAGAAAGGCCGCCGTGGACGCCCGTGGACTGCGCTGTTTCGACACGTACAGCGGCCCGGTCGCCCCCTCGTCCGGATATTGGGCGTCCTGGACGTTCTCGATCCGCCGGAACTGCGCGATCGCCGCCGCGAAGCCCCATTCCTCGCCGGCGAGCAGGCCCCACTCGTCGTAGTCGGCCCGGAACCCGCGCACCCACATCATCGCGTTCATCGAGGACGAGCCACCGAACATCTTCCCGCGCGGCCAATAGATCTGCCGGTGGTCCAGCTCCGGTTGCGGCTCGGTCAGGTAGTCCCAATCCACTTCGGAGCGAAAGAGTTTCGAGAACGCGGCCGGGATATGCGTGAACTTGTTCTTGTCCGGCGGCCCGGCCTCCAGCACTACGACCCGGGTGCCGCGATCCGCGCTGAGCCGGTTCGCGAGTACCGAACCCGCCGATCCGGCCCCCACGATCACATAATCCGCAGTTAGCTCATCCGTGGCCATAGCCTGACTCCCATCCGCACCGCGCCCTCCCAACATACGAGCCGCTTCTTCGCGCAGTCCGGGTTTCCCGGAAACAACGGGAGACCGTCGATCATTCAGGCCGCGCCGAACAGCGCGGCGGAGGCGGCGGCGGCGAGTAGGTAGGGCATCGGGTAGCCCAGGTGCGAGTAATACCGGGCGCGCAGGATGGTGGCTACCGCCAGCAGGAAATAGAGGGTGAGCCCGATCGCGGCGGCCAGAGCGGCCAGCACAGTGACGACGAGATAGGTGGTATGCATGGGACCCTCCTGGGTTCGATTTGCCCGGCGTCTGCGATGGTGGACGCGGTCGGCTCCGGGGCAGTTCTCCGGCCGCTACCGAGATGACGGATACCGACGGCGATAGGTGACGAGTGAGCGGGCAGGAATTGTTGGCGCGGTCCTTCGAAGGCCGGCGCGATCACTTGCGGAGCGTCGCCTATCGCCTGCTGGGGTCCGCCGCCGACGCCGAGGACGCGGTCCAGGAGGCGTGGTTGCGTCTCGCCGCGGCCGACGCCGGAACGATCGAGAACCTGGCCGGGTGGCTCACCACCGTGGTGTCCCGGATCTGCCTGGACATGCTGCGCGCACGCGCGGCGCGGCGCGAAGATCCGCTCGACTCGGCCGGTGACGCCGCCTATGACAACGAGCCCGAACACGAAGCGGTGCTGATCGATTCGGTGGGGCGTGCCCTACTCGTGGTCCTGACTACGCTCGGCCCCGATGAACGGGTCGCCTTCGTCCTGCACGATATGTTCGCGGTCCCCTTCGACGAGATAGCGCCGATCGTCGGGCGCAGCACCGCGACCACCAAGAAGCTGGCCAGCCGGGCAAGGCTCCGGGCACGCGGCGAGTCCACCGCTCCGAGCGCGGAGCTCGCCCGGCAGCGGCAGGTCGTCGAGGCGTTCCTGGCGGCTGCCCGCGAGGGCGATCTCGCCGCCCTGCTGGCGGTGCTGGCGCCCGATGTGGTCCGCACCGCCGATCCCGCCGCGCTGCCCGCCGGGATGGCGGTCGTGGTCCGGGGCGCGGCGGCGGTCGCGAAGGAAACACTTGTCCTGCAACGCCGTTCGCGGGTCGCCGGGATCGCGGTGGTCGACGGCGCGGTCGGGATCATCGTCGCCCCGCGCGGCAAACTCGTGCTGGCCCTGCGAATCACAGTGGCCGACGATCGCGTTACCGCTTACGAGGTGATCGCCGACCCGGTCCGCCTGCGCGACCTCGACATCATGCCACTCCCCGGCTCCATGATCGGCTGACCGCGGCGCACCTGGCGAGCTCCGCGACTCACCGGGCGCCACCCCCGTTGACCGTTCCCAGGTAGAGCGCGAAGGTCGCGCGGGGGAAACAGGTCGGCACGGTTCCGGCTACAGCGCCGGGACGCGATCGAATCCGATCGGCGGCGTCGGTGTCGGCCGCGAATGCAGCACGGGGCGAAAGTCCGGCATTGCCGTGAGGACGTCCACGTTGCGGGCCGCGTAGCAGCGCACGCGCGGCAAAGCCCGGGTGACTTCGGCGCGCTCGATGGGTTCGGCGTCGACGAAGGCGATCGCGTCCAACGGGAGACCCAGGGTTTGCGCGATCCGGACGATCGCGGAGGACTTTCGGCCCCAGCCGATTTCGATGGCGGAGAACATCTCATAGAGGCCGTGCCGGTAGAGGGCGTCGAGGGTGCGTGCGCGGTCGCTGCGACTGGCGACGGCATGCCAGATGCCCCGGTCGCTCAGCGTGCGCAGGGTGCGCAGCGCATCCGCTTTCGGCATGGTGCCGGTGGCGTCGCAGACGACGCCGTCCCACAGGGTGTTGTCCAGTTCCCAGACCAGACATCGCAGAGCCGGTCGCATACGCCTGCTCCTATCCGCTCGTCGCACCACTCCGGTTCCCACCATGCGCGCCCGGCACATGCCGGGCAAGCCCCCGGTTTTCGGGGTGCCGGCCCGCCGTGGGCGATACTACCGGTACCGGCCGCGGAACGGACGACTCGGAATTCACCCGTGCCCCGCCTGATTCGACGCAATCTGTGCATGATCACAAATTCGCCTGCTGAACAGCTATTCGATCGCACATTGCACACCGAATCGATCCGTGCCGGGCATACTGCGGTTAGTGTGAATGCTCCACACAGCAATTTCGGGGGTGGAAGGAAGTCTTCAATGACCGTCGACAGTTCGGCTCGTCCGAGCCTGACTTTGTCCGGCAAACCGATGTCGTCCTCGCTCAAGGACGTACGCTCGCTCTCCCGCCAGATGGTCGGTCATTTCGTGGAAAACGTGGTGCCGTGTGGCACGCTGCCCGGCGACGCGATCACCGGCGACGTCACCACGATCACCCGGGTCTGCCTGGAATTCGCGGTGAGCATGCTGGACGGGGTCGACATTCCCGCCAAGCTCGCCCGGCTGCAGGACGCGGCGGCGGGCTGGGCCCGCGAAGGCGTGCCGATCGACACCATCCAGCACTCCATTCACGAGGGCTTCAAGATCGGCCTGGATCTGGTGGTGTCCAACGCCCACATCAAGGACTACGACAACCTCGTCGACGGCGCGAAAATGGTGCTGGAGATGCTGGACCAGATCACCTCCGCCATCTCCGTCGCCTACGTGCGAGAGCTGCGGGCCGTGGTCAGCGAACATCACACCGCCGTGCACACCTTGACCTCGGCGCTGCTCGGCGGGCACAGCACCTCGACCATGGCTCGTGAATGCGGCATCTCCGTCGCCCCGTCGTATGACGTTGTGGCGGTAGCCATTCCGCCGCACCGCGAGGAAGCCAACCCCGCGGTCGACACCCAGGTCGTGGCACGGCGCAAACTGCGGCGCGTGCAGGCCGAACTCGCCACGCGCTGTGGCAACAACGCCTTGTCGCTGCTCAGCGTGGACGGCGGTACGGTGCTGATTCCCGCGGGCATGTTCGAGAGCGCCGAATTGGACGCGCTGGTGGTGCAGCTCTCCCAGGCCGCGCAGGTCGGGATCACCGCGACCCTGGTGCAGGCGACGCCGGATCTGATCCCCGACGCCGCCGACCAGGCCCACGAACTGCTGGATATGGTGCAGCGCCTGCAAGCGGTGCCAGGACTCTATCGATTCGACGAACTGGCCCTGGAATATCAGCTGACCCGCCCCGGACCCGGCCGCGAATACCTCGGCTCGCTGCTGGACCCGCTCGACGAGCATCCCGAACTACTGGAAACCTTGCAGCGCCACATCGCCAACAATCTCAACCGCCAGCGCACGGCCCGCGTTCTGCACGTGCACACCAACACCGTCGACTATCGGCTCAAGCGCATCGCCCAGCTCACCGGCTTCGATCCGGCCCAGCCCTCCGGATTGTGGTATCTGCGTTCGGCCCTGGTGGCCCGCTCGTACCGCGCGAGCTGATCAGCGCTCCGGCAGACCGAGTCCGCGGGCGAGCACCGGCCACGAGTTCTTCAGCGCCTCTTGCCAATAGCCCCAGGAGTGCGAGCCGGTGGGCTGGAAGTCGAAGGTGGCGGGAATGCCGAGCCGATCGAGCTTGTCCCGCAGGTTGTGCGTGCACCAGTTGACGGCCGCCTCGATCACTCCGCCGAGCACCAGTTGATTGACGAAGCCGCGCGGTCCCGGCTGCATGTGCGTGCCGTTGTAGACGTCGTACATGCCCGGCACGCCGGTCCCGGTGGAGACGTACAACTCCAGCCCACGCAGTTGCCCGGCGTGTACATAGGGGTCGTTGGCCGCCCACATCGGATCATCCGGTGGACCGTACATGTTCACGGTATTGCCGCCGCCCCAACTCTCCACGGCCAGCTCGATGAACTTCCGCCCGATCGGATCACTGGTCTGCGCGCATCCGCTGTAGGCGGCGACCGCGCGGTACAGCCCGGGTGCGGCGATCGGCAGTTGCAACACCGAGGTTCCCGAAGTCGACAGTCCGGCAATGGCATTCGCGCCGGTAGTCTCGAATTCGGCGTCGATCAGCGGCGGGAGCTCCTCGGTCAGGAAGGTCTTCCATTTGTAGAGCCCGAGTTTCGGGTCCGGCGCCCGCCAGTCGGTGTAGTAGCTCCACTTGCCGCCGATCGGCTGCACCACGTTCACCTGCTTACCCGACAGGAACCCGAGCACGTCGGTGTTCTTCTGCCAGGTGGCCGAATCCTGGCCGCCGCCACCGCCGTTCAGCAGATACAGCGTCGGGCTGGGTACCGAGCGATCGGCGGGCCGCAGCACGTCGACCATGATGTCCTGACGCATGGCCGCCGAGTAGACGCGCAGTTGCACGGTGCGCTCGCCCTTGGGCCAGGACCCGGTGATCGCGGCGCGGTCCGGCTCGGCCACGGCGGGTGGGGCCGCCAATACCGACGCGGCAACCACGGCGAATACTTGCACGCAGGTGCGCATTTTCATCGAATACTCCTAACGAGGGGCCACGCACAGCTCCATCCCGGACTCCGGGACACGAATCCGGCGCGCGAACGGCTACTTCTCCTCGATAATGCGGCCGTTCGCTTTGCACGAATTCCGGCAACGGCCGGCGCGCCAGACAGTACCGATTGCGCCGCGCATTTGCCGGTGGCTTACTCGAACCTTCGCCCGCTACACAAGCGGTGCCGCAGCCACCTTGTGAATCGCCACCATCCGCAGCGTACGACGCTGCGGAAACGCGAACATCCGGCAATTTGTCGTGATTCACAGTCATGTCCGGAGATCGCTGTGCAGTGACAATATCTTGCCGCACAGGCATTCTCGGGCCGCCCGCCGGTGCGTACCGTAGACCGAATCCGACCGCCCCGGGCACTGCGGTCGGCCACTGACCATTGCCGGCCTCAGCGCGGAGTTGCTGAATTCCCATGCCCGTGTTCGGAAGGAATGTCGTGTCGGACATCGCTATTGCTGGAATCGGCCGCCGTTTCGCCGGTGGAATCGACGCACCGGAAAGTTTCTGGCAGTTCGTCGCCGGCGAGCAGCACGCGGTTCCCGAAATTCCGGCGGATCGCTGGGGCTATCGGCGCTACGCGCACGCCCGCCGCCGGGAACCGGTCGCGCGGCCGCCGCGGCACTATGGCGTTCTCCCCCTGTCCGCCCGCAGCGCTCCCGCCGTCCGCGCCCTGGCGGGCCGATTCGCCGACTTGCTCAGCGCGGGCGCCGATCCCGGCCGGCTCGCCGAAGCGGCATGGACCCGGCTGGCCCACCATCCGTTCCGCACCGGAATACTCCTGGACGACAGCGGCGCGATGATCCGGCAGCTGAGACATTTCGCCTCGGGTGCGGGGCGGGACGCGACACGGACCGTAACCCGCGGCGGCGCTGAGCCGGTCTTCGTCTTCTCCGGCACGGGCCCGCAGTGGTGGGGTATGGCGCGCGACCTGCTCAGCGCCGACGGCGCCTTCGCCGACACCGCGCATGTGATCGACACCGAATTCCGCGCGCTGGCCGGCTGGTCGATCATCGAGGAACTCCTGATGCGCGGCGAGCTGGATGCCGGGGTGAGTTCCACCGAGTTCGCCCAGGCCGCCAATTTCCTGGTCCAAGTGGCGCTGGTCGAGGAGTTGGCCGAATTCGGTATTCGCCCGGCCGCTGTTGTCGGGCACGGCGCCGGCGAGGTCTCGGCTGCCTGCGTCAGCGGCATGCTGTCACTGAAAGACGCTGTGCGCGTGACCCATCACCGGGCCCGCGCGCAGGCCACGACCGCCGGTTCCGGCGGCATGCTGGCGACCGGTCTCACCCTCGACCAAGCCCTCGAACTCGTCGCGGACGACGTTGCCGCCGACATCGCCGCGATCGACAGTGGCACCGCGCTGACCTTGTCCGGTACTGCCGACCGGCTGGACGCGATCGCCGAACGGCTTACCGGGCAAGGTGTTCCCGCCCGTCGACTGCCCGTCGACGTGCCCTATCACAGTGCGCTGATGAACCCCATCCTCGACGACCTGCGTACCGCCCTCGCGGACCTTTCCCCGCAGCGTCCGCGAATCCCGCTCTACTCGACGGTGACCGGCGCGACCGTCGCCGAGGCAGACTGGGACGCCGAGTATTGGTGCGCGAACGTGCGCCGCCCGGTCCGCTTCGCGGATGCCGTCACCAGCCTGATCGGCGCGGGCAGCCGGGTGTTCCTCGAAGTCGGTGCGCACCCCGTGCTGTCGGGCGATATCCACCAGACCCTCTGTGACACCGGGGAAACCGGCGCTACTGTGCCGACCTTGGACCGCGAGCAGCCCGACTCCGCGAGCATCCGCACAACGCTGGCGGGCCTGTTCAGCGCAGGCGCTCTGGATCCCGCGGGGTTCTTCCCGTCGGATCGGCGAGACACCACGACCGAACGCGAGCCGAGCGCATACGCGCGGAATTCGCCGCGACCGAGCGGGACCCGGCGGTGAGGCGGATGCTTGCTGAACGACTGGCCGTCGTGCCGGATGCGACCTCGGAATCCCTCGTCCCGATCGTCGCCCTCGGATGCGCCGCTGCCACGGCTCGAACCGGTCGGAGTCCGAGATGACCGAGACTCGGACGCCGCGGCGGTTGTGGTGGCCCGCCGACGGGGAGCTGGCCGCGTGGCTCGCCTTCACCGGTTGCCTGGTGGCGGTGTTCATGCAGATGATCGACGTGACGATCGTGAACACCGCGCTACCGAGTATCACCGCGGACTTGGGCGCGTCCCCGTCGGCGCAGTTGCTGGTGGTGTCCGGATACTCCCTGGCGTTCGCCTGCACGCTGCTCACCGCGGCGCGTCTGGGTGAGCGGGTGGGCCGGCGCACCATGTTCCTCAGCTCGGTCGTCGCGTTCACGGCGGCGTCGGTGTGGTGCGGAATATCCACCGGCACGGTCGAATTGATTACCGCCCGGGTGGTTCAGGGCATCACCGGCGCGGGGATGGCGGCGCAGACCATCGCCATCCTGACCGCCAGCTTTCCGCGGGAACGCCACCCGCTGGTGTTCGCGCTGTACGGCGGCGTGGCCGGTTTCGCGGGAATGCTCGGGCCGATCGTGGGCGGCGCGCTCATCACCGCCGACATCGCCGGCTCCGGCTGGCATTCGGTGTTCCTGATCAACGTGCCACTAGGTCTGCTCGCGTTCGCCCTGGCTTTCCGATTTCTCCGGCTGGGCAAACCCACGGAGCGGCAACCGTTCGATCCGCGTGGGTTCGTACTGTCCACGATCAGCCTGTTCGCACTGCTCTACGCCCTGGCCGACATCCACCAGAACGGCTGGCGGGCCGGGCCGGTGGCGGTCGTCGCGGGTGCTCTCGCGCTCGCGCTGGTATTCCTGCGCTACGAACGCCGCGCCGCCGCCCCGCTGGTACGGCTCGATCTGTTCGCCGACCGCGGCTTCGCTGTGGGCTCGGTGCTGGTGACCGCGTTCTTCGGCCTGTTCACCGCCTTTGTCTTCGCTGTCTCGATCACGCTTCAGGACGAACTGCACTTCTCCCCGCTGCGCACCGGTCTGGCGATGACACCGTTCGCGCTCGGCGCGGGCGCGGGCGCGCTCGCCTCCCCGTGGCTCGTCCAACGCTGGGGAGTAAGGACTCTCGCCGTAGGCATCACCGCCTACGGCGTGTGCGTCGCCATCGGCGCGGCTTACCTCCACATCACCGGCGGTGTGGTGGACCTGCGGCTCGCGGCCGGGCCGATCTTCCTGTCCGGGCTCGGCGTCGGACTGTTCGGTGTGCAGCTGCAACCGCTCATGCTCGCGGGACTGAATCAACGTCAGATGGACGGCGCCTCGGGTCTGCTGCCGACGATCGAGCAGATCGGCAACGGCGTCGGACTGGCGCTGTTGAGTGCCGTGTTCTTCCGATCGCACACGTTGCCGGGCAGCATCACCATGTTCTCGGCGATCGCGGTGGTCGCGATCGCCATGGGCGGGCTCACCCTCGCGCTGCCCGGGAAGACAGAACCGCGATGAGGAAGCGGGCGGAACCCTGGCATGGGCGGTTGTTCAGCGCCGGTCGCCACAGCGCCGCCGATCCCCTGCCCGCGTTCGCCTGGTGGGAGGTCTCGGCGATCGTTCTGATCGCCGGGTCGCTGTTGTTCGTGCGCCTCGATCGCTACGACTTCATCGCGGACGAGCTGTATTTCATCGCCGCGGGCCGGCGCCCGGCCGTGAGCTACGCCGATCAAGGCCCGGTGGTACCGCTGCTGGCGGCGTTCGCGGACCATTTCGCGCCGGGATCCACGGTGGCGGTGCGCCTGCCCGCGCTCCTGATGACGCTGGCCGCGACCGTGGTCAGCGCCCTGATCGCCCGTGAATTCCGCGGCGCCCGGGGTCCGCAGACACTGGCCGCGCTGGCCTACGCCGTGACACCGGCGGCCGTCACGCAGTCGGCGATGCTGAGCACCTACGCGCTCGAGGCGACCCTCACCGCACTGATCAGCTGGCTGTTCATCCGCTGGGTCCGCACCCACAGCGACTATCTGCTGGTGCTGGCCGGTGCCGTCGCCGCCCTGGACTTCCAGGTGAAGTGGCTGGTCCCGATGGTGTGGGCGGCCTTCGCTCTCGGCTGGGCGATCCTGGGCCCCCGGGAGGTGTTCCGCAGGCCCGCATGGTGGTTGGGCTCAGGCCTGCTCGCCGTCTCCGTCATTCCCGCCACGCTCTGGCAGCACGCCAACAGCTGGCCGCAGGTGGCGATGGGTGCGGTGGTGCGCGAGGAGCAGGCGGCCCTCGCCGGCCTGGCCGCCCTGCCGTGGGAGATCGTCCTACTCACCGGACCGATCGGCGTGCTGCTCCTGGCAGGCCTGTGGGCCGGCATCCGGTCACCGCGAATCGAGCCCTATCGCTTCCTGATACCGGTGGTGATCGCCGGGCTGGCGGGGATCATCGGCGGCGGACTGCGGCCCTACTACATCGTTTCGGCGTTTCCCGGCCTGTTCGCCGCGGGCGCGGTCTATCTCGCCGATGTCGGTGTACCGCGGGCGGTCCGGACGGCCGGTGTCGTGCTGACCGCCACCGCCACCGCCATCTGCGTGACCGCCGTCGTCGCGCTGCCCCTGCCCCGGTCCGACATGCGCGAGCCGACCGACAAGTTCTCCCAAATCGACTGGCGGGTCCGGCTTTACGGCCCGAGCGGTTGGAACGAACTCGTCCGAGGCGTCGACGACGCCTACCGGCAGGTGCCGACCGAGCAGTTACCGGGACTGGTGCTGGTCACCCAGAACTATTGGCAGGCAGCCGCTCTCGACCACTACGGTCCGCGTCTGGGACTGCCGGCGGTCTACAGCACCAATCGCGGCTACGGCTATTTCGCCGCGCCGCCGGACACCACGACCACGATCCTCTACGTCGGGACCCACCACCCCGAGACCGCGCTCGGCCTCGATTTCACCGAAACCGTCGAGCTCGTCCGGCTCGACGATCGGCTCGGCTATCCGGGCGTCAATCGCTATGTCTCGGTGTGGAAGTGCCGCTACCCCGACCAACTCTGGTCAGCGGCGTGGCCAGGTATGCGCCGGCTGATGGTGGTCGACGGGACCACGCACTGACACCAGTCCGCTGGGCGTGGTCGCCGAGGCGCCCGTCCGCCTGGACCGGGTCGCCATGACGCGCGCGACCACCGCGTCCCGGATAGCTCAGCGGCCGAGCGCGGCGGCGAACAGCGACCAGGAGTTGTGCAGGTCCTGCTGCCAGTAGCCCCAGGAATGGGTGCCACTCGGCCGGATGTCGAAGGTAGCCGGAATCGCCAACTCCGCGAACCGATCCCGCAGCTGCTCGGTACACCGCAGGGTCACCGCGTCCAGCGCGCCACCGATCAGCAGCTGATCGACCAGCTTGATCGGATTGAAGCCGACACCGGGGGCGTCCAGGGTGTCGAGCGGGCCCGGCAGCCCGGTGCCGGTGGACACATACATTGTGATGCCGCGCAGTTGCTCGGCGTGCAAGTAGGGGTCATTCGCGGCCCAGGCGGGATGGGTGGGCGGGCCCCACATGTTCCGCGCGTTGCCCATGCGCGCGGCGACCACGACATCCACGATCGCCTGGCCGCGGGCGTCGCTGGTGCGGATACAGCCGCTGTAGGAACCGATGGCGCGATACAACCCCGGCGCGGCCAATGCGAGTCGGAACCCGGCGCCGCTCGCCATCGACAGTCCCGCAACGGCATTGGCGCCCGTGCCGTTGAACGCGGAATCCACGATGGGCGGTAGTTCCCGGGTCAGGAACGTCGTCCACTGCTGCCGACCGAGCACCGGGTCGTCGGCGAGCCAGTCGGCGTAGAAACTGCCCTGCCCGCCCATCAAAGTCACCACGGTGACCTGCTTGTCGGAGAAGAACTGGGCCGCATCGGTTTTGGTGAGCCAATTGCTGCCCTCGGTCCACCGTCCGTAGTCGGTGCCGCCATCGATGCCGTTGAGCAGATACAGCACCGGCGCGGGCCGAGCCGGATCCGCCGCGGGCAGCACCGCGACCGTCACCGGCCGCGCCATCGCCGCCGAGTGCACGGTCAGGTCCACCACCCGGCCCGCGCCCTGGGCAGCGCTCAGCAGGTGGGAGCCGTTCGGTGCCGGGCGTGCATCCGAAAATGCCCGCGCCGGAATAGGTTCGGCGGGTTCACCGGGTGTCGCGACCCCGGCTCCGGGCGAACAGGCAAGCAGGGCAATCGAAACGGCAGCGACCGCAAGGGCTCGCATCGCCTACTCCTAATCTCAGCGAAGGGAACAACGCCGGAACCCACCGAGCGGAGCACGTGTGCGGATTCCGCTCGGTGGGCCGGCCGCCGAATCATGCGGGCCGGAACAGGCGCGAGGGGCAGCGCTGTCCGGTTGCGGCATCCGGCGATCGGCGCCCGCCGCGCAACCCTCGGGGAGTCAGGGTTCGATGGATGCGCGGCGGGCACCAGGTCTCAGAGCGAGCCACCACCCCCGATCAGCCACGGGTTGAACGTGCACGTCAGCTGCGGGTGACCCGCCGGGTCGATGGCCCGCAGCGCGATGGACAGTGCCCGCGGCGAGTACATCACCGTCAGGTGGTCGGACAGATCCTGCTCACACCCGTCCTGCAGCAGGATGTTGTTGACGGTCGCACCCGGTCCGGGCTTCAGGAACGTCAGATCGTACGGGTTGGTGATCTCGTCGTAGCGCGTCGCGACAATGGTGTAATCGACCCCGGGAACGGTGTCCCCGTTGGCATTCAACTGGTTCACGAAATCCGAGCCGATGGTCTGCTGGATGCCGGCGTGCCCGACGAAGATCTCGATGAAGCCGAGGATGTCGATACCGAAGTTGTTGACCGCTCGGCCCAGCGCGCCGATGCCGACCAGGCTGGTGCCGTGGTGCGTGGCGCCGTAGGTGACCAGGTTCTTCACCTTGGCCGCGCCGCCATCGAACTTGGTGTACCAGTTCGACATCGAACCGCCCTGCGAATGGGCGACGATGTCGACCTCCTCCGCGCCGGTGGCGGCCAGCACCCGATCCACGAAGGTGGCCAGTTGCTTCGCCGAATCCTGGATATAGCCGGTGCCCATCACGCCGGGCAGCACCGAACCCAGGCCGCCGCCCTCGAGCAGGTTGGAGCGCCCGTAGTTGAAGGTGAAGACGCACAGGCCGGCGTCCTTCATCGGCTGGCCCATGTAGGCGAAGCCGTTGTAGGCGTTCATCCAGGTGCCGTGCACCGCGATCACCGGTCGCGGATTGGCCTCGGTGGGTTTGCAGTTCCAGTCGTTGGTGCCCGGCGGCGCGGCGTCGGGGTTCAGCAGGCCGTAGCCGAACGCGGCCAGCCACGAGGACTGCGCGGGCCCGTAACCTACTGTGTCACTGGCATATCCACCAGCGGAACCGGAGCTGGAGCCGGAACCGCCGTAGCAGTCGCCGGAGCCGTTGCCCGAGCCGGCGCCACTACCGGAGTTGCACGACGATCCGGAGCCGCTGCCCGAATCGGCGACCGGCCTCGCCTTGAGGCCCGCCTGGATGTATTCGGCCAGAGTCTGCTCGGTGGGTGCGGGCTCGGCTTGCGCCGGAACTCCGGCAAAGCTCATGGCGAGGACGGATACACCCATCACCACCGCGGCGCCGGTCCCTTTCCAACGGGCCGAGCGGCCGCAGGTACTTCGTTTCATAACTAGCCTTCCTGTGAACGACTGCGCAGAACGCTAGAACTCCGAACCCCGGAAAACGATGTAACAACGGGGTATCTGGACACCTCACGAAAGTCATCGCACAGCGACAGGGATCGGACACAGTGCCGTTCTGAAGCACGGTTCCACCGAATGTGCGGACTGTCCCAAAACCGGTGTCCCGCAACGGTGAATTCTCCCGATATCCGAAAAAGCGGGGTCAACTTCGCCGCCCCCGGCGCAATCATGGACGAAGTAATTCCAGCCATCGCAGCCACTCGGTGGCTAATCAATGGAGATCGCCATGCTCGACTCGTTCACCCTCCGCCACCGCCCGGCACTACGCGTCGCCGCCGGCCTGGCCGGCGCGACCGCGGTACTACTGAGCGCTCCGGCCACCTACGCCGAGAACTCCGGCTCCGCCGTCACCGACCCCGCCCCCACAACCTCGACCCAGCTCGGATTCCGCGGTCCCGGCACCGCGATCGTCGTCCTCGGCTACGGGTTGCTGCCCGACGGCGCGATGCGCCCGGAGCTGATCGCCCGGCTGCGCACCGGTTTCGTGCAGGCGCTGCTGGCCCCGGCCGCGCCGATCATCGTGACCGGCGGCAATCCCCGCAACAGTGTCACCGAGGCGAGCGCGATGGCCGAATGGCTCATCGCGCACGGCATTCCCGCCGAGCGGATCCATTTGGAGCCGGACGCCACCTGCACCGTGGAGAACGCTGCCCATTCGGCCCGGCTCATGCACGAGATCGGTGCCCAGGACGCGGTGGTCGTCACCTCCGCCGACCACATCGACCGGGCGGCCGACGATTTCGCCGCGGCCGGCGTAGCCGTCAGCGGCACCCTCACCCCCGAGCAGGTCCCGCTGCTCGCCCTGCCCTTCGGACCCGAGTGAAGTCAGGAGCAAATCATGAGTGATCTCGCCGCCGCATTCGCCCACGCGGGCGCACCGGTGACCCTGCGGAACTTTCCGGCCGCCAGCTACCGGGTAACCCGGGAACGTATTCGCGAATTCGCCCTCGCCGTCCACGATTTCCACCCGGCGCATTGGCGGGACAGCGCCGCCGCCGCGCTCGGTTTCCCCGCGCTCATCGCGCCGCCGACTTTCGGTTCGGTAATTCTCACCCAGGCGCAACGGGAAATACTGGATTCGCTGGTGCCCGGTTACGATCCGGATCGAATACTGCACGCGGACCAGGTGCTCGATCCGGTGCGGCCCCTGGTCGCCGGTGACCGGCTGACCTGCCGGGCATTCTTCGAATCGTTCCGGCATTTCGCCGCCTACGACGTGCTGGCGATCAAAACCGTGCTCACCGACCAGCGCGGCGCGGTGGTGCTGACCGGTTCCACCGCGCTGCTCGCCCGCACCGGCGACGGTGCGCCGGGACCCGCCCGGCGAGCCACGCTGAATCCGGTGCGTCCGGCGGCCCGCACCCGACCGGTATCCCTCCGAATGCCGCGCACCACAGTGGATTTCGACGAGCTACGGGTCGGCACCGAGCTGCCCGCGCAGATCATCGACCTGACCCGGACCGATCTGAATCGGTACGCGCGCGTCCTCGGCGGGTCCGCCGATCGCCCCGCCGTCATCGCCCCCGGCATGCTCAAGCTCGGTCTCGCCGCCGGTTATCTCAGCGCCTGGTCCGGTGATCCCTCCGCCGTGTTGCGATTCCGGGCCCAATTCGCCCACTACACGCACGCGCTGCGGATTCCGGTGGACCAGCCGTGTCCGATCGAGTTCCGCGGCCGGATCACCTCCCGGGACCCACGCCACCGCAAGGCCACCGTGGCCATCGACGCCCGTGCCGAGGGCCGCCGGCTCTTCGGTTACGCGGCCGCGGAAATGCGCTTCCCGGCACAGCTATAGGCCGAGCGCGGTAGCCAGCACCCGCCAGGCACGCGGCAACTGCGCTTCGAAATCGGGCCAGGTGTGCATACCCTCGGGCGAATACTCCACCGTGGCCGGGATCTCCAGTTCGGTCAGGCGGGCAGCGAAGCGCTCGGTGCATTGGCGCGCACCGGCTTCCAGCACCGTCCCGCCGCCGGCCATCCGCAGCGCTTCGCCGATGGAGGGCGAGTTCGCGATGGCGACCAGATCCGCGGCGGTCGGCGCACCGCTCGAGGCGGAGAGATAAATCGCCGCGCCGCGCAATTTTTCGGCGTTGAGCACCGAATCGTGCGCCGCCCATTCCGGGGAACTCGGTGGGCCCCAGAGGTTTTCCACGTTCCCGCCACGCGAAGCGACGGTGATGGTGGTGACGGCATGACCCAAAGGATCAGCGGTGGAATAGCATCCGCTCATCCCGGCTACCGCGCCGTACAGTCCTGGATGGCGCTGGGCCAGCATCACCGCGGCCTGCGCGCCCATGGATACGCCGGCGATCGCGCGCTTCCCGTTCGAGCGCAGCAGCGATTCCACGATGGGCGGCAACTCGTCGGTGAGGAAGGTCTCCCACCGGTTCAGCCCGAGCGCGGTGTCATGACGCACCCAGTCGGAATACATGCTGCCGGTGCCGCCACTGGTCAGCACCACGTCGACGGGCTTGTCCGCGAAGAACTCCGCGGCCCGGCCCTTGGTGATCCAGGCGGAGGTGGGGTCACCGTCGACACCGTCGAGCAGGTACAGCACCGGTCGCGGGCCGTCACCGGTGCCGCGCAGCACGTCCACGGTGATCACCCGCCGCATCGCCGCCGAGGCGATGTGCAGTCGTTCCCGGCGCGGGCCGACCGGTTCGGTGCGCAGCAAGCCGGTGCGGGTCATCTTGGGGTCGACCGGGGGCGGCGGGGTCGGCGTGGCGGTCTGGTCCAGGGCCGAATCAGTGGGCTGCGCACGGACTTCGGCGATCACCGGCGCGGCGGCAACCGCGGCGATGGCCAGGATCGCCGCGGCTGTCTGTGGGACTCTTCTGCTCATAGGAGGACGGCGGCCCGCTGTTTTTCTCTGGCGGCGGCGCGATCGCGCTGCTCTTCGAACCGGCGGGCCTTGAGATCCAGTTCTTCCAGGTAGGCGTGCAGTTCGTCGCGTGCGCGCTCACCATCGTCGGTAAGATCGTTGCGCTCGAACACATTCCAGGCCCGCAGCACGGGCCGGACCACCACGTCCAGGTGCTGGCGCAGGTCATAGATGCCGTGCTTGGCCAGCAGGACGGCATTGCGCCGGAAGTTGGGCTGCGTGAGGCCGGGCATCTGGAAGCGCGTGACGATGTCGGTGATCGCGCGCAGCATCTCGTTCGGTGCGAGGTCCAGCGCGGCGGCGCTGAGATTCCGATAGAAGATCATATGCAAATTTTCGTCGGCGGCGATCCGCTGCAGCATAGCTTCGGCGATGGGCTCGCCGCAGGCGATTCCGGTATTGCGATGACTGATTCGAGTTGCCAACTCTTGCAATGTCACATAAGCCACTGAACGCAGAAACTGAGGTCCTTTCTCGGGTTTCGCGACGCCGGTGGTCATATGCGCCATGCGAGCCTGCTCCAACGCTACCGGATCCACCGCCCGGGTCACCACCAGGTAATCCCGCATGACGATCCCGTGGCGATTTTCCTCGGCGGTCCAGCGGCCGACCCAGGTTCCCCAGACGCCGTCCAGCGAAAACGAGTCCGAGATCTCGCGGTGATAAGAGGGCAGGTTGTCCTCGGTGAGCAGGTTGGTCACCATCGCCACCCGTGCCACCTCGGACAGTCGTGATTGGTCCGGCTCCCAGTCGACCCCGCCCAGCGCAGCGAAATTCCGACCGTCGTCCCAGGGCACGTAGTCGTGCGGATTCCAGGCCTTGGCCTTGCGCAGGTGATCCTCGAGCAGGCGTTCGGCGGCCGGTTCGAGTTCGCGCAGGATGTCCGCATCGGTCAAGCTGGTCGGCACGAATAACTCCTTTGTCTCCCTCGGGCTTTCGAGGTGGGTCCGAGATTAGGGCCGGATCGCCCCGGCAGGCTTCCGATCGACACCGGAATAAGGCATCTCACCAGCCGCGACACTCCGAATTGGGCCGAATCACAAGCAGATCACGAGGACTCGTCCCGCTGCGCGCGGCAAGCGCCTGCCGAAATATTTCGGCACCCAGACCGAGGCCGCCGCGGAACGAGATCGTCCCGGCGCCCGGTACACCGATAGCATCGGTCGCCGCACCTGGGCTACCGTCGACTCCGGCAGCAGCACAGGCCGCCACCGACGACAGTTCGAAGGGCTGCACAGAGCACATGAGTGTTACGCGAGACAAGCTGGATCACCTCCGGGACATCCTGGAACTCGCCGCCGAACCCGCGGGCGAGACCGGCATCGCGAAACGCAAATCCAAGGGCATACCCAGCGCCCGGGAACGCGTGCACATGCTGCTCGACCCCGGCTCGTTCGTGGAGCTAGGCGCACTGGTGCGCAAGCCCGGCGGCGGCGAGGCCATGTACGGTGACGGCGTGGTCACCGGCCGCGGTTACATCGACGGCCGTCCGGTGGTGGTCATCTCGCACGACCAGACCGTCTACGGCGGGTCGGTCAGCGAGATGTTCGGCCGCAAGGTCGGCGCCGCCATGGAGTTCGCCTTCAACAACGCCTGCCCCGTGATCTGCGTCAACGACTCCGGCGGCGCGCGCATCCAGGACGGGGTGACCTCCCTGGCCTGGTACGCCACCATGTGCCGCTGGCAGGAGGACCTGTCCGGCTATGTGCCGATGGTGGCGATCATGCTCGGCAAATGCGCGGCGGGTTCGGTGTACGGCCCCATCAATATGGATGTCCTGGTCGCCACCGAGGACTCCTACATGTTCGTGACCGGTCCGGAGGTGATCAAGGCCGTGACCGGTTCCGAGGTCACGGCCGAGGAGCTGGGCGGCGCCCAGGCGCTGCAGGCCAACGGCACCGTGCACCATGTCGCCGCGACCGAGCGGGACGCCTTCGCCTGGGTTCGGGATTATCTGAGCTACCTCCCGACCAGCTGCCTGGAGCAGGCGCCGGTGCTCAACCCCGGGCTGGAACCCGAAATCACCGGCGCCGACCTCGAATTGGACCGGTTCATGCCGGATTCGGACAAGGTCGGCTACGACATGCACGACATCCTGCTGCGCATTTTCGACGACGGCGCGTTCCACGAGCTGGCGGCCGGCAGCGCGCAGAACCTCATCACCGGATTCGCGCGCGTGGACGGCCGCCCGGTGGGCGTGGTCGCGAACCAGCCGCTGGTGCTCGGCGGGGCGCTGGACGCCGCCTGCTCGGACAAGGCCGCCTACTTCATCCGGCTCTGCGACGCGTTCCATATCCCGCTGATCTACGTGGTGGACACTCCCGGTGTGCTGCCGGGCGTGGACGAGGAACGCAATCAGGTCATCAAGCGCGGCGGCCGCATGTTCCGCGCGCTCATCGAGGCGACCGTACCGATCGTGACCATCGTGACCCGCAAGGCCTACGGCGGCGGCTACGCGGTGATGGGCTGCAAACAGCTCGGTGCGGACTTCAACTTCGCCTGGCCCACCGCCCGGCTGGCGGTCATGGGCGCGGAGTCCATGGTGAGCATCGTGGGGCGCAAGCAGCTGGCCGTGACACCGCCTGATCAGCGTGCGGCGGTCCGCGCTCAGATGATCGATTTCTACAACGCCACCGTGGCGACGCCGTGGACCGCGGCCGAGCGCGGGTACATCGACGCCGTCATCGAACCGTCGCGGACTCGGCTCGAGATCCGCAAGGCGCTCCGCCTGCTGCGCGACAAGAGCGCGACCCGCCGCCCCAACCCGCGCAAGCACAGCCTGTTCCCGATGTGAATCCGTCCGGATTGTGGTCTGTCACAAACGTGTTCGCGCGGCCGTGATGGATTCTCCGGCATCAGGCCGCCGCAGCGCCGAATGCGTTGCGGGTGGCCTACTTTCGTGGAGCGCTCGGTTCCTCGTTCGCCGCGTGGGAGCCGGGCCGGTGGCGGGTCCGCCGCGTTTGTTCCCTACCGATACTCGGCCGGGCCCGCCACACCCTCGAACCCGTTGTCGCCTTTCACGATTCACCCCATTTCGGCGTTGTGACACCGACGCAAACCACTGTGATCCACAGCACAAATGGTTAAAGTCACCTACTGTCGAAATATGAGTGAAGGAGACGCGCCGGCCACGGTCGTCAAAGAGATTCTGAACTACTTCGGCAAGTGCCCGGCCTGCGGCTACCCGGCGCGCGCCGCGGAGGTCCGCGCGCCGTCCGCCAAGAACGGAGAGATCGTGGTGACCATCGCGGCCACCTGCGACTTACCGTGCGGCTGGTCCGGCCCGGCCCAGCGAACCGTCATGACCAGGCAATAGCGCACGCCCGCACCGGCTTTCAGCATTCAGATCTGGCGGGCACGCCGCGCAGGCGCTCGTCGAGCCAGCCGATCGCCTCCGGATAGCCGAGTACCGCGCCCACCACGTGTTCACCGAGCACACCGCGATACACCGCCGATGCCCCGAGCGCGCACTGCTCGCGATACAGATTGCGGGCGCCTTCGGCCGGAATCCAGAACTCCTGCTCCCCGTTGTAGATGTAGAGCGGTACCGCGGACTTCATGCCCTCCATCCGCGTCACCCGATAGATCTCGGCGGCGAACTCCGAGTTCAGCGGATCCGGGAAGTTGGCCGCGATGTCGATCGGCAGCATCAGCACCCCGGCGGCGCCGAAGATACTGCCGCACAGGTCCTTTGCCGGAGAGGTGGACAGCCACTGCGCCAGATTGTTCATCCGGCCGAGAATTTCGGGCCGCTCCCGGGCCACGCCGAAGGTGGCGCCGATGAACACCGCCGAGGCCAGGTTGGCGTTCATGCTGCGCGCCAGAATCTGATAGTCGGCGGGCACCCCGCCCAGCGCCGCACCGACGACCACGCCGTTCAGTTCCGGCGCGTACCGCGCCAGCAGCTTCACCGCACCGTGCGTGGCGATGGCACCGCCGGAGTAGCCGAGCATGCCGAAGGAACTGGCGCCGAACTCGTCCGGCAGCCACCCGCGCACCGCCCGGACAGCGTCCAGGATCGCGTGCCCCGCGACATACGGTTCCGCGTAGGCCATCCACGGGCCCTGATGGTCCGGAATCAGCGCCGCGTAGCCGCGCAACAGCGCCAATTGTGTTGTCGGCGGCAGATAGTCGGTCGCGCTGACCTCGGCCGCCCAGCCGTGCGCCAGGCTGTAACCGGGAGTGCAGTCGCGGCCGAGACCGTCGATGGGCAGATTGTTCACCACGACCGGCCGGTCGCCCGGGCCGGTCCAGGCGCCGTGCGGAATCACCAGGGTCGCGGTGGCGAACGACGGCCGTCCGTGCGCGTCGGTGGTGCGGTATTTCAACAGCAGGGCCTGCCGGAACGGCACCAGCACCAGCGCACCGGCGGTCGCGGTGACATCGCGGACCTCGATCACCTCGCCGGGCGAATAGTCCGCCAAGCCGGCGGGCCAGGCGTCGAACATCGCGTCGCCGACATTGCTGGGCAGGGTCGCCTGCCACAGCGCCGCGAGGCCCGGTTCGCCCCCGGCGGAGTCGACCAGCTCGGGTGCGTTCGGATGCGGGACCGGGTTGATCGGCGGCGGCGGGATCACCTGATCGATCCACTGCTGGATACCGGGCAGCAAGCCACCGGAGAGATCGGGTATCGGCGGCGGCGCCGGTGGTTGAGCGGCCGCCGGCGCCGCGAACAGCGGGCACAACAACAGCACTGCGAAAAGCAGAGCGCGCGTACTTCTCATGGCACAAGCCCCTGGTTGCGACGTCGATGTCCCTGTGCCCCGGAACGTCGCGGCCTTCGGATCTGTGCGGTGCCAGCCCCCCGAATGCCACTGCGGAACCAGGCACAGGAAATTCAGGCTAGCCGCAACGGCGCCGCCGGATCCGGGTTTACGCCCGGGGTGACGGTGTCATGGCCGAATCGCAACTATCTCGTGCCATCGAAGGTGCTGTGCGTCAGCAGTTGCTCGGCGCGGGCTCCCCTCTGAAGCGGGCATCCAGCCAGCCCAGTGCCGCCGGGATGCCGAGCACCGCGGCCGTCAGATGGTCCGGCACCGGAATCTGCTCGGCTTGCACTTTCACCCCGGCCGCGCACCAGCGCTTGTCGGTGTTCACGATCGCGTCGACGGGCACCAGCCCGTCGATCGGCGAATGCCATTCGAAGACCGGCATTTCCGGCACCCCGTCGTAGAGTTCGAGGCTGTTCTCCTCGACCACCGCGCGGGCCTCGGCGTCGTTGATCATCGAGGTGGTCTTCGCGAAGTCCATCGCGCCGCGCCCGGCGCCGGTGGCGATGATGTCGTTGGTGCAGCTGTTGGCGATCGCGTCCCGGGCAGCCAGTCCACGCTCGTTGAGCTGATCGCTGAGCGGGAACCGCTTCGGGTATTCCCGTTCCAGTCCCAAACCGGCCGCCAGCGCCAGCCCGAACACCGGATGCGCACCGAGACCGAGCCCTTCCATCATCTTCACCAGGTTCATCGGCACCCCGCCCATCGCGGCGCCGGCGATCTCCAGTTCGGGGGCGTACTTCGGTTGCAGCGCGGCCGCCCAGGCGGTGGCCATGCCGCCACCGGAGTAACCGATCATCGTGGTCGGGCTCGCGGCCAACCGCAGTTCGTCCACGCGCTTGACCGCGCGAATGCCGTCCAGGGTGATCTGACCGCCGAGTTTGGCCGCCCCGTAAGCGAATTGCGGGCCGAGGTGATCGGGCAGCGCCACGCTCCAGCCGCGCTGCAGCAGGATGTTCCAGCCCGGCGCCTCGCGCACGAGCAGATTCGGGTCACTGGTGTAGAGCACCCGCGACACCGAGCACTCCGCGCCGAGGCCGTTGATGATGTGCTGGAACGACAGCAGCGGGCCGTCGGGCCGATGCGCGCGCGGCGTGAGCACCGTGGTGGTGGCCGCGATCGGTTTGCCTTCGGAATTGGTGGACCGGAATCGCACCAGGGTCACGGTGGTGTCCGGGAAGATCAGCAGCGGCGGCATGGCGCGCACGCCCAGCACGTCGCCAGGCTTCTTCTCGGCCAGATCAGCTGGCGTCGCATAGAACGGGTCGGGGTCGGGTGCCGGATACAGCGGTGCGCTGTGCCCCCCGCCCGCCGTGGCGAGCACCATCACGATCCCCAGCACCAACGCGCCCACCGCCCGCGTCAATGGTCTTCTCTCCGAACGTAGGGAATTCCCCATGGACATAGCCTCTCCCAGATTCAACGTTCGTGATCATATTCGGTCAGCGACGCGGACCAGCGGCAGGGGCGGCCGCGAATATGTTGGCAATTCACAAGTTTGAGGTACCCCGCCTGTGCGAGCGGACCACGCGGTCTCGGAACAGTCCCCAATTGACAGCGCCTCACGGCCGATCGAGCACGCCCCGCAGGAATGCCAGCACATCCGGAAAAGCCTGGCGCGCCGCACCGGAATGATCACCCGGATAGACGTGGGCCCGCAGGTCCGCCCCGGCCAGCCGGAGTTCGGCGATGAGCTTGGCGCTGAGCGGAGCCGGCACGTCGAGATCCGCCGCGCCCTGCCCCAGGAACAGCGGGACGGAGTGGCCCTCGATCGGGATTCGCAGCATCGCGTGTACCGCCGCGCTCAGCGCCGGATCTCGCAGTGGCCGGTTCAGCATCGCCCCGATCGCCACCGCGCGGACCAGTTCGTCGGCCTCGTTGACACAATTCGACTCGACCACCTCGAGCACCGCCCGCCCGGTGTCGGTCAGATAGCTGTCGACATCGAGCTCCGGTGCGGTAGCCCGTAATCCGGCGACGATCATGGCGAAGTAGGCCGTGCTCATCCGCAAGGGCAGCCGCGGCACCCACGGGCCCAGCAGCGGCGCGACGAGTTCCAGGTTCGACGGTGGCCCGGTGGCCGCCGCGCCACGCAGTCGCAGCTCCGGTGCGTCGGTGGGTGCGAGGTGTGCGGCGAACAGCGCGGTCTGCCCGCCCTGCGACTGCCCGAGCGCCGCCCAGCGATCGCTCAACTCGGGCGCCACCGCGCGGGCCGCGCGCACACCGTCGATCACGCTGCGCGCCTGCGACGGTCCGTCCAGATAGGGATGGGTGCCCGGGGTGCCGAGCCCGACGTAATCGGAGACGAGCACGGCGAAACCGGCGCGCAGCAGTGCCGGGTACAGCTCGGTGAGGTAGTACGCCCGCGGTTGCAGCGTGAACGCACAGTGGTCCGCGATGCCGACGGTCCCGTGCGCGTACGCGACCACCGGCCAACCGCCCGGTGGGGGCGGTCCCGGTGGCAGATAGACCATCTCGGTGCTCTGCATCGGACCGCGCGGCCCGCGCGACCAATAGGTGATCCGCCGCTCCGAGGCCGCGCCGGTGACCCGCACGTGCTCGGGCGCTGCCGCCACGTCGGTCACCACTCCGGGCGCGGTGGACTGCGCCGACGCCGGCGGCGCCAGGGCCACCGCGAGCGCGAGCACGACACCCGCCACTCCTGCCGTGATCCGAGTCCGCGTCACCGACCGACTATTGCCCCGATCGGGGCGGTCGATCAAGACACCACAATCGGTGGCGGCGACCGCTGACTACGCTCGGGTGTTCGACAGAGCGAAAGGACCACCTGTGCCGAAACACCTGTGGCTCGGTGCCGCGGCGCTGGCCGCTGTCCTCGCGCTGACAGGTTGCGGCTCGGACGCGGAACGGGTATCGGAGCCGGCGCCGACCATCACGTCGCCCACTGCCGCTCCCCTCCGTACGGCCGCTACTCCCCCTGTCGATCCCTACGCCGGTCTCCCTCTGATCGAGCGCGTCGAATGGACCGAAGCCGTCGACGGTCCGCGGCTGCTGGTCTTCCCGGCACCGGCCGGGCGCAAGACCAGCCATCCCGGATCCGACGAACGGGCCTGGCAGGAAGTGGTTCGAGGGGCGCCGGACGCCGAGACGCCGGGGATGCGCGACCAATTCATCTGTCACTGGGTATGGGCCCGCCTGGTACAGCCGAACAAGCCGAGCTGGAATCTCGAGCCTTGGCGGCCGGCGGTCGGATACCAGGCGACGGTGGATGCCTCGTGTAATCCCGGCGGCCCGGAGCGCTGAATAACTATAAATTAACCAATGCTATTGGCGGCAATCCGGATTGACGCATTTCTTCGAACACCGGCTCGAACACGTTCAGCCGCATGGACAACCGAACCCCTGCGGCCTGATCCCACCCTGGTCAGCAAGGCCATCACCGGCCTAGTCACGAATTCGTCTCATGGTCTCGGGAATGTCAACCAAACCACCCGGTCGGGACGTCGGGAAAACCGCCGGGAATCGTGAAAAGCACCAAGTGCGAATGCAATCGATAGTGCAGATGTACTTGCATCTGAAAGGCCGCCAGCCCTAAACTCAGACCCGCAGGGCTTTACAGGGGACAACCAGGGGAGGCCGCGTGAGCGAGCCGATGGTCGTGTTGCCAAAGGTTTGCTGCCGCCAGACCAAAGGGGCGTTCGAATGAACCAACCACATTACGGCGGCCGGCTCGGCTTCGCCGATGCCGCATTGGCCGACCAGCCAGCGAACGGTACAACTATGAGTACATCGTCGGCCCGTAGCGGCCACCGAAAAGCAGCACATTCGCGCGATACCGCAGTCGCGTTCGTCATCCATGCCGTCGAGTCCACGGGCGCGGCCACCAGGAACGATTTCGATATCGATCGGATCGTTTCCACGGCGCATGCCATGGCCGACGACTGGGATATGAACGTCCTGCAGCCGTCGACGTTCTGGCGCATCGCGTCCAGCTGCATCAAGCAGTAGACGCCGACTACGGCACGGGGGTCGAATACCGCTGTGCCGCAATGACCATCGGGTTCGCACGCGCTCACCAGCGCCGGCATGACACCCGAGAGATCTCTTCGCCGCCCGCACCGGCACACCACCGACGCGTTCGGCGGCTCGGTGACGATCCTGCGTGACGCGGCCCGCTCCGGCGACGGCCGCGACCGACTCGCGCGGATAACGGACAATTCACCCAGTCTGCGATGTGGGCCCGAGCGACCATCAAACGCGCTCAGCGGACCCGCCCGCCACCCTTACCAATTCGGCCCGCTGACAGCCGGCCTCTTCCACCGCATACGACAACAGTGCGGGCGACCGGATCGGTCGCCCGCACTCTTGCGTATGTATGGTTGCGCGGCGATTACGCCTATAGATCCGCCGCGTAGTTGGTGATCAGCTCGATGGACTTGTCCGGTGGCAGCGACTGCACGCTCAAACGGTCCATCACGGTCAGATACATCTCGAGATCCTGCCGGCGATCCAAATACAGGGCGCTGGTGAGGTGTTCGAGGTAGACGATGTCAGGCAGCTCGCGCTCGGAGAAGCGCAGAATGCTGAACGAGCTACCCGCGGCCGCATGCTCGCCCGCCGCATAAGGCAGCACCTGCACGGTGACATTCGGCAGGGCGGCGAGCTTGCACAGGTGCCGCATCTGATCGCGATGCACACCCGGGCCGCCGACCGGTCGATGCAGCGCGGCTTCATCGATCACGGCCCACAGCACCGGCGGATCCACGCGGTACAGCAACTCTTGGCGGTGCTGCCGCACGGCGACGCGCCGATCGGTATCGGCGTCGTCGCTTCCAAGCGACAGCACGGCCCGCGCATAGTCGGGCGTCTGCAACAGCCCCGGCACCAAATGCGCTTCGTAGGTACGGATCTTGCTCGCCGCCTGCTCCAAGCCGAGGTAGGTGCCGAACCACGACGGCAGCAGGTCACTGTAGCGATGCCACCAGCCGGGTTCGTTCGCCCGCCTGGCCAGATCGAGGAACCGCTCGCGTTCTTCGGGATCGGTGATTCCGTAGAGCGTCAGCAGGTCTCGGATGTCTCGTTCTTTGAAGCCGGTGCGGCCCAACTCGAGACGACTTATCTTGGCGTGCGATCCACGGATCGCGTCGCCCGCGGCCTCCCGGGTGATGTTGCAACTCTCCCGGAGTTTTCGTAACTGTCCGCCGAGCGCGATCCGAAGCACAGTCGGACCACGTTCCGCGACAACCGATTGCACACGACCGTCGTCATCGGGTTCTGCGATCATGGAGTTCGTCTCCGATACTCGAGGTTGCCCACCAGTGTGTCACAAACGCGCCGTCTAGAGACACACCGCACCGACCGCAATGTTACCGCTCAGCAAGTCAGATCGTCGAATTCTCCTGCCTTCGCGCCGCGGACGAACGCGTCGATCTCCGGACGGGTGTAGAAGATCATCGCACCCTCGGGGTCACGCGAGTTACGCATGGCCACCAGACCGCCGGAGGCCTGCGCCAGTTCGACGCAGTTGCCGCCGCTGGGGCCGCTGAACGAGCTCTTACGCCAGGCGCTTTCGATGGTGCGTGTGGTGGTGTCAGACATTTTCCCCACTCCTCGGTTCCGCAGTGTAGAGATCCTTCGAGGCCGGTTTTTGCATCTGCACTCTCAAATGTTCTTGCATTTGCACCGACATTCGAACGGTAGCACGAAGTTCACCATGGCGCACCAGGATTTTCATACCTACCGGTCGGCTTTATAGGAGCCATTCTCGACACGCCCGAAAAAGCCGTGTTCAGCTCGGCCATCCGCCCCGCTTCGCGAAGTTGAATCTTGTACTGTCACAGTGCACATCGGATGCACCAGCCATTCGCGACACCCGTTCGCGGCGTGCCGCGGTTACACCGCTCGCTGAGGAGTCAGCCGCCATGCCTGAAGACCACGCCCCACTGATCCGGACCGATATCCCGCATTCGGCTCGCATCTGGAACTACTGGATGGGGGGCAAGGACTATTACGAAATCGATCGGATCGCGGGCGACGCCGGCCTCGAAGTCGATCCCGACATCAGCACCATGGCCGTGCAGTCGAGACAGTTCCTGATCAGAGCGGTGAAGTTCCTCGCCAAGGAGCACGGCATCAGCCAGTTCCTCGACATCGGCACCGGCCTGCCCACCATGCAGAACACCCACGAGGTGGCCCAAAGCGTCACGCCCACAGCCAAAATCGTCTACGTCGACAACGATCCGCTGGTGCTGACCCACGCCCGCGCGCTACTGACCAGCACCACCGCCGAGGGCGTCACCACCTATATAGATGCCGACTACCACTACCCCGAGCAGATCATCGCCGACGCGAAGAACGTGCTGAATTTCCAGGAGCCGATCGGCGTCATGTTCATGGGCGTGCTCGGCCACGCTCGCACCTACGAGGACATGCGGCGCATCGTGGACACCGTGATGGCCGCCGTGCCCTCGGGCAGCTATCTGGTCCTGTGGGACGGCACCGACGACAGCAAGGCCTATGTCACGCTCTGCGAGAACTACACCGGAACCGGTGGTACGCCATATATTCCGCGCCCGCAGGAAATGATCCGGGCGGCGTTCGAGGGGCTGGAAATGGTGGAGCCCGGTTTTGTCTCCATCACCGAGTGGCGCGCCGACGCGACCGAGGTCGGTGAGAGCCGGCCGATTTCGGCGTACGGCGGAGTCGCGCGCAAGCCCTGATTCCCACACCGATCACAACAGTTCCGACCAACCGGTCGGAACTGTTTTTTGTTATGCCCCAGTAAATCTCCAGCCGCCTCGGTCGAGCGTGCAAATGTACTTGCATCTGCAAGGCGCAGACGCATAAAATCGAATGCAGTTAACCGGGGAGGCACGCAGGGAGTTCGCGCCGGCGTTGCCATCACATCGCCTCCCCATCGCCAGACGCGAGGGTGGTCGACATGAACCAGGCATTCAGAACTCCCCACCGGGTAGCGACGGCGAGCGCCGCGGGTCTCCAGACCCGGCTCCCCGCAGCCGACTTCAACTCCGAATGCGCGGCCGAGCCCGGCAGTCTCACCTACCGGCGGGCCCGCGAAATCCTCTACGTGCACGAGGTGCACGGTCCCTCCTGCCGCCAGTGGCTGGCCGCCGCCGCCTATCTGTCCGCGGGCCTGGACGACGAATAGCCTCGAAATCGCCTGGTGCCCTTGACAACCGATAGCCAGGGCATATCCGGCGAAATCGAGCCGCACACAGTGGTTTTGCGGTCCGACGGATCTCACTGAAGCTTCCCCACGTTCATAACTTTTTCGTATAGTGATGCAACGATTCGGGCGCAGTTCTATTACGCCTGATGCAGCATTGGAAGCGACACCTATGACCTTCTCCGCGTTGGACCTGACCACCGAACTACCCGCTACGGCACTGGAAATCGGCGGCAGGCCCGCCTCGGTGCCGCTGCAGAACACCGATCGGGTGGCCTCGCGAATGGTCGGCTACTTCGCTACCTGTATGGCGCCGTGCCGCACGCTCCCGGGCGAGCAACTGCGCGGCGATGTCACTAAATTGACACGCAGCGTGCTCACGCTCGCCGCCGAGATGTTCGACCGGCGCGCCGTCCCCGATGCCGAACGCTTGACCGAGGTACGCGAGGCCGCGACCCAATGGGCCAGGGAGGCCGTGCCCCTGGGCACCATTCTGCGTGCCTACCACGAAGGCATTCGGATCGCGCTGGGCCTGGTGACCGCGCAGGCCAAGGCCGACGACGTCGAAGAACTCCTCGTTGCCACCGATCTGATGCTGGAACTGCTCGAAGCCATCACCGTCGCGGTCTCCGACGCCTACGTCGAGGAGCAGCACCTCGTTGCCCGCGAACACCAAACGGCCGCACAGACTCTGGCTTCCGCGCTGCTCAGCGGCCGCGGCAGTTCCGCACTGGCGCGCCAGGCCGGAATGCCGGTCGCCGAGTCGTATCACGTGGTGGCGCTGTCGATTCCGCCGCATCCAGACGAGCGTGATCCGCGCGTCGACGCCGAGGTCGCCGCGCGCCGCAAGCTCCGCCGACTACAGTCGGGGCTGGCCACCGTATTCGAATCGCGGGCCCTGGCACTGCTGTCCACCAAGGGCGGCACCCTGCTCGTCCCGAATGTCGAAGACGCGCCCGCCCCCGACGCCCCGGCGCTGGAGCGACTCGCCACGGCCGCCGAGGTCCCGCTCACCGCCACACTGGTCACCAGTGACACCGATCAGATACCCGACGCCGCCGATCAGGCCCACGAACTGCTGAACCTGGTGCGTGTCGGCGGCCGGTCCCCCGGCCTCTACCAAATGGCCGATCTAGCGGTGGAATACCAGCTGACCCGCGGCGGTCCGGCCACCCGGCGCATCGCCACCATTTTGGATCCGCTGGACGCGCACCCGGAACTCTTCGACACCATGCGCGCCTACCTCGGCAACGATATGAACCGGCAGCTGACCGCGCGCCAGCTCTACGTGCACCCCAACACCGTCGACTACCGGTTGCGGCGCATCGCGCAACTCACCTCCGTCGATCTGGCCACCTCCGCGGGCATCTCGCAGGCTTCCATCGCCCTGCTGGCCCGGGATTTGGACCGCACCGTCGCACGCCGGCTTTAAGCTTCCGCGCGAATCTGTTGCGCAGTCGATGCGCGGAACCCTAGGTATCGAGCACACCGGCGCGAGATCCTGAAATCCCCGGCCATCTGGAGGAAATGATGCGCATAGCGGAGATCTTGCGTCGCAAGGGTAATGACGTCGCCACGGTGACGCCCGAAACCACGGTCCGAGCCTTGCTCGGCATTCTGGCCCAGCACAATATCGGAGCGGTGGTGGTCTCGCCCGACGACTCCGCGATCGCGGGCATCGTCTCCGAACGCGATGTGGTGCGGCGGCTACACGAGTACGGCGCGCAGGTGCTCGACAGCCCGGTGTCGGCCATCATGACCCACGAGGTGCGCACCTGCACGCCCGCCGACCGGGTCGACGGACTGCGGAAGACGATGACCGAGCACCGGATCCGGCATCTGCCCGTGATCGAGGACGGCCGGTTGATCGGCATCGTGAGCATCGGCGACGTGGTCAAGAGCGCGATCTCCGAACTGGCGACCGAACGTCAGCAGTTGGCGGAGTACATCCAGGGCCGGTATTAGCGCGACCCGTGGTCAGTAGTTGTCGCCGCCCAGGTCGGCCGAGAGCCAGTGCTCGGGCCGCATGTGCACCGTGACCATGGCGCCGAACGCCTCGGCCGCCCGCAGGTACCCGTCGACCTGATCGGCGGGCAGGTAGCGTGCGGCCACCTCGCGGTGCTCCTCGTCGGTCATCTCCGAGATACGCAGGATCGGACCTTCCACGGACACGTAGCGCACAGTCGGCTCTACCCGCTGGACCATCAGGGTGAAGCGGCCCGCGGCGCGCAGGGCTCGAATCTTCTGTGATTCCGCGCCGGTCACCAGCCAGAGCTCGCCGCCGGGCCGGTACTGATACCAGATCGGCACGGTGAGCGGCCCGCGGCCGGGCCCCGCGTCGACCGACAGCGCCCCGATATGCGGCTGGGCGAGAAACTCTTGGCGTTCTGCTGGGTTCAGCGGCATGACAACCAGGCTAGTCAATGAAAGTTCTTGTCCACCAGAAACCTTCGAACGACACGCCGGAAGTGCGTATCGTTGGTTGGGTCCAGCGCATCCTGTGAAGGGAGCGTTCGTTGCCCCCATCCGCGCCCACCCGAGCGCCACACATTCCGGAATCCGTTCGCGCGCTGTTTCCGGCCCTGGCCGGATCCAGCGAGGTCTATCTGGACAGCGCGGCCACCACGCAGAAACCGCGACCGGTGATCGACACCATCCAGGGTTATCACGCCTCCCGCACCGCCAACGCCGGCCGGGGCACCTATCCGTGGGCCACCGGGCTCAGTGTTCGCCTGTCCCGGGTGCGCGCCCGCGCCGCCGCGTTCATCGGGGCGCGGCACCCCGACGAGGTGGTCTTCACCGGCGGCGCCACCGCGGCGCTCAACGCCGTCGCGCTGTCCTGGGGCCTGGCCGAGTGCACCGACGGCGACGAGATCCTTTACAACCCGCGCGATCACGCCTCCAACGTCTACCCCTGGCATCATCTGCGGCAGCTGCTGGCCCGCTTCGGTCGCCGCATCGAACTCGTCGGCTACCGGACCACCCGGACCGGTGAGGCCGACACCGACGATATTCTCGCCAAACTCACCCCCCGCACCCGGCTGATCACCACCAGCCACCTGCATCACGTGTTCGGCGGGCTGACCACCCTGGCGGAACTTCGCGGCCGGATCGATCCGGCGGTGCTGCTGTGTTTCGACTGCAGCCAGAGCGGCGGGCACCTGCCCGTGGACGTCACCGAACTCGGCGCGGACTTCGCGGTGTTCGCCGCGCACAAGATGTTCGGCGCACCCGGCACCGGAATCCTCTACTGCCACCGGAGGATTCACGATCGGCTGCTGCCGTTCCTGCCGGGCGGCAACTCAGGGGTGCGGCTCACCGAGGCCGGGTTGACGCGGGCCGGCATGCCGGAACTACTGGAAGGCGGCACCCACAACATCCCCGGGGTACTCGCGCTCGGCACCGCGCTGGAGGTGCTCGAATCCTTCGACATGGCGGCCGTCGCCGCGCACAACCGCGAGTTGACGACGCGCCTGCTCGACGGATTACGCCGGGTGCCCGGCTGTGAGTTCCTGCCGGGTCCGGCCTACGCCTCCTGTGCCGTCGGGTACGGCATCGTCTCGTTCACCTTGCCCGGAATCACCGCCAGCGATCTGGGTTTCGTGCTGAGCGAGCTCGGTTTCCTGGTGCGCACCGGATTGCAGTGCCGACCCGGTGACAGTGCCGACACCGACTCCGTCCGGGTCAGCACCCACATCTACAACACCTTCGACGAGATCGACCGTTTCACCGCGTGCGTACAGACGATTGCCGAGGAGGTTTCGTGAGCGAGCACCGCGAGCGAGAAATCAGCACAGCCACATGGCTGGTCATGCCAGAGCCGAGCATCGGCAAGGCGGCGGCATGACCACCGATGTGCCGCGCTACGACCGGCGAGCCGCGTCTCGGATCCTGGCCGGCCTGGCCCAGCCCGGACTCTTCGCGACCCCGTTGCCGGTGCCCGAGAAGCTCCGCATCGAATACAGCGGTGCGGCGTTGCGCACCGAGCCGAACAGCCACCTCACCTATTCGCAGCGGCTGTACCTCGAGCGGTTCATGCGCCCGTGCCGTTCGTATCAGGTGACCAGCGCCACCCACCGGATGACCTGGACCGACAGCGCCGGCATCCCCAACACCGGTCACTACCGGGCCGACGGGCTGGGACCGATCATGCCGATCGCCGCCCGGGAGGCGGGATTGGTGTTGTGGCACGCAGTGGCCGCGAATACCGAACTGGCGCAACGTATCGGCGCGCTCGGTCCCCGTGAACACGCGATCCTCGACGGCACCACCACCGATCACGACCCGCTGGAAATCTTCCGCGTGGGCATCGAAGCCACCGGGCGCGCGCTGGCCCAGCACGCACTGCTGGCCCGCCAGACGCCGTATCGCGGTGCGGCCGAATTCGCGCAGGGCATGCATGATTCCGGCCTCTTCGCCGCGGTGGCCACGCGGTGGTACTGGGAACTCCAAGCCTCGACCTATCGCCGCGGCATGATCCCGGTGACTCTCACGGCCCAGCCCGACGGCACCGTGCGCTACACCGCCGAGACCGTAGCGACGCTGCGGGCGATGAAGGACGCGACCATCGACGACGCGCACATGGTCATGCGGCGCGCCACCGCCACCGAGGGACTCACCGTCGCCGAGGCGATCGCCAAGTATCACGAGGACCTCGACCTCATCTCCCGCCAATACGCACTCCTGCCCGCGGGCACCCGCCCCGCCTGCCTGGCCGCGATGCCGCATCAGCTCGACGGCGCGCACTACACCCTGCTGCCGCTGGTGGTCGATCAGTTCATCACGGTGTTCGACAAGCTCTCGACACGCTGCGAAATCGTCCAGGTGGCAAGCGGACTCGACGAGCTCACCGCCGACGACCCGGCCTCGGCGGAAGACCAGGTGTTCTACGTCCCGGACATGAACTGCCGGCACTGCGTCCGCACCATTACGGGGGTGCTGGAGAACATGGGCATCAAGGTCGTGGAGATCGATTTGATCAGCAAGCGCGTGGTGGCCGAGTTCCGCAGTCCGCGCAACCGCGCCCGGGCCTTCGAGGCGATTCGGGACGGCGGCTACAACCCGGTCGCCGACAAGCCCGCGCAGCACACGACGGAATCCGCGGTATGAGCGGTCCGCCCGCGCTGCCGGCGAAGATCCACCCGCTGGTCCGCGCCTTCCTCGACACGCGCGACGCCCTCGACGAAACCCTGGGCCGGTTCGGGACCCCTGTGCACCTGGTCTTCCCGCAGGTCTACGCCGAGAATCTGCAGCGTCTTCGCTCGGTACTGGATCGGCAACTGCCCCGGCACCGAATCTGCTACGCGCACAAGGTGAATCGCTCGCGAGCCTTTGTCCGCACCGCCGAGCACGCGGGGGCGGCGGTGGATGTCGCCTCCCCGCAGGAACTCGCCAGCGCGGTCGGCGCCGGGTTCGGGACCATGCGGATCGAGGCGACCGGACCCAAAGACGAGGTGTTCCTCCGTGACCTCATCGATTGTGGCGCCACCATCAACGTCGACAACCTGTGGGAATTGCGGCGCATCACCGAGCTGGCCGGTGATGGCGCGAGAGTGCCGGTGCTGCTGCGGGTTTCGGGTTTCCCCGGGACACCGGTGAGCCGGTTCGGTGTGCCACTCCCGCACCTGGACCGTGCCTTCCATCTGCTGACCGCGCATCGGAGTCGAATTACCCTGCTGGGCTTCGCCTTCCACATCGATTCCGGGGAGATCGCGGAACGAATCCGGGCCATCGACGCCTGCCTGGCACTGATCGAACAGGCTTATGGCCACGGCCTGACGCCGTCCGTGCTCGATATCGGTGGCGGCTTCCGCCAGGTGTTCACCGCCGACGTGCACGCGTTCGACGGCTACGTGCAAGCTCTGCGAGCGGCGCTGCTGGGCCGCGGCGAACCTATGACCTGGGCCGGTAACACCTTCGGCTATCACCTCGCCGATGGCGCGATACACGGCACTCCGGTCTTCCACAAGTACGCCAATACCGTTGCGGCGCACGACATGCTGGCCGACGTGCTGTCCGCGCCACTGGAGCGGCACGGCGGGCGCACAGTGGCCCAGGTCGCCGCCGACAATATGCTCGACCTCTGGATCGAGCCCGGCAAAGCGCTCGTCGACCACGCCGGGGTGACGGTGGCCCGGGTGGTGTTCGTCAAGGATCTCGCCGAGGGCACCGTGCTGGTGAATGTCGACCTGAGCCGGGATTCGGTGACGCCCGCCGATCAGGAGGTCATGGTCGATCCGGTGCTCATTCCGGCCGGTGCACCGGAGCGCGGCTCGGCATCTAGCCCGGCCGCGGCTCCTCCCGGCGGCGCCACCGTCGCTCCGCTCCACTCCGCGCCGCTGCTCAACCGGGATGCCGAAACCGGCTATGTCGGCGTGTATTTCGCGGGCCGACTGTGCCTGGAACGAGACATGATCACCAATCACAAGGTGTGGCTGCAGGAACGGCCCCGCCCGGGCGATCTGGTGATCTTCCCCAATACCGCCGCCTACCACTCGGACCTGTCCGCCGCCCCGGCGTCCATGCATCCGCTGCCCGCCAAACTCGCGGTCATACAGCGGGCGGGCGGTTTTCAGATTTGCCGCGACCTCGACTACGAACCACACCGCAGCTCCCCACCGGCTTCGCTCCCTGCCGTCCCAGGAAGCCGGATTCCCCTGCGGGTACCGCCACCGCCGAGCGGACGGCAGACGCCACGACGGCCCACCGGTGCCCCGTAATGCCCTACAACCACATCACCGAGCTGATCGGTAACACGCCACTGTTGCGGCTGGACCCCGCCGTGCATCGGCTCACGGGCGTCGAGCTGTACGCGAAACTGGAGTCGCACAACCCCTTCGGCTCGGTCAAGGACCGCGTCGCCTGGGCCATGATCCGCGACGAACTGGACCGGCTCGGCGCGCAGGGACAGCGCCTCATCGAGGCTTCCAGCGGCAATACCGCCAAAGCGCTACGAGTTCTCGGCGCGCTGCACGGGATCGGGCTGCGGGCGGTGACCAACCGGATCAAGGTCGCCGAAGTTCGTGATCTGCTGCAACTGCTCGGCACCGACATCGTGGAACTTCCCGGGCTGTCCGAGTGCCCGGATCCGACCACACCCAATGACGTCTACTCGGTGATCGCCGCCACCATGGCGGCGGAACCGGGCGTCTATCACCATCTCTCGCAGTACACCAACGAGAAGAACGTGGAGGCGCACTGCCTGGGTACCGGTCGCGAGATCCACGAGGATCTCGCCGCCGACGGCATCGCTCGCGTCGACTATCTCGTCGGCGGCCTGGGCACCACCGGCTCCAGCCGCGGCGCGGCCACCTACCTGCGCAAGCACAATCCCGAATTGCGCAGCGTCGCCGTGGTTTCCGAGCGTTCGGACTTCATACCGGGGATTCGCTCGGAAACCGAGATGTGGGATGTCGGCTTGTTCCAGCCCGATTTCTACGACCGCATCGTCACCGTCGAGGCGAGCCGGGCGGTGGACGCGACTCTCGAACTGGTGCGTGGGTACGGCGTGCTGGCCGGTCCGACGAGCGGCGCCGCATACGCCGCGGCGCTGGAAACACTGGGCGCACTGGAAGTTCCGGAGCGCGACGGACCGATCATCGCGGTCGTGATCGTTTGTGATCGGCTCGAGCCGTATCTGTCCTACATCAAGAAACGCCGTCCGGAACTGTTCGGGCGCACCGACCGCCGACC
The DNA here is from genome assembly GCF_017875645.1 of Nocardia goodfellowii. Classification (NCBI taxonomy): domain Bacteria; kingdom Bacillati; phylum Actinomycetota; class Actinomycetes; order Mycobacteriales; family Nocardiaceae; genus Nocardia; species Nocardia goodfellowii. Next base: position 5,606,732 of record NZ_JAGGMR010000001.1, read on the forward strand.
GCCCGTCACCGCCGCGGAACTGGCCGCGGCGCCGAGCCTGTCCCCAGACGAACTCGCGGACCTCGACGGTACCGGCCGCCCCGTCATCGTCGATACCCGCGGCGCGATGGCGTACCGGATCGGGCACGTCCCCGGCGCGTTGAACATTCGCGACGATCAACTGGACGACATGCTCGCCCACGGTATGCCATTTCCGCGCTCACGTCCGCTGGTGTTCGTCTGCCCTGTCGGCGAAGTGTCGCGTCGCTTCGCCGTGCTCGCCCGGCGCGACGGCTACGACGCGGCGACCCTCGAGGGCGGCGTCACCGCCTGGCGCGATAGCGGTCTGCCCTTGGAACGTGGTGTGTAGCGGGGAATTGCGCCGGTTCACCTGGTCATCCCCGGGCCGGTGCGCCGGCACAGGACCCGCAGCGGCCGGTGGCGGCGCGGGTCCCATTACTGTGGTGCGGTGCAAACAGGCCAGGAATCAGCCGACGGCGGCCCCCGCATCTGGGGCGGGACGACGCTCAACGAGCGACGGGAGGCGCGGCGCGCCACGTTGCTGGAAGCCGCGCTGGACCTGATCGGCGAGTCCGGCGCCGCCGGAGTGACGATGCGCGCGGTGTGCCGCCGCGCCAACCTCACCGACCGCTACTTCTACGAGAGTTTCGGCAGCCGCGACGAACTCCTGGACGTGCTCTACCGTCAGGTCGCGGACGAATTCCTCGGTCCGATGACCACTTTCGCCGAGGCCAACGATCCGGCCCGGGACCGTGAGCTCTCCGACGTGCTGGTCGACAAGGTGCTCGAGGACCCGCGCAAATCCCGGTTGTTCCTGGTCGAGCCGTACTCCAGCACCGGCCTGGGCCAGACCACCATCGCGGTCATGCCAGCCTTCACCCGGCTGATCCAGGATCACCTGTTCGCCTACATCGAGGATCCGACGCGCCGCCGCCTGGCCGCGGTCACCATGGCCAGTGGCAACGCGGGCATGTTCTCCGCCTGGTTGAGCGGGTCGCTGCGGGCCACCCGCGAGCAGATCGTCGATCACATCGTCGCGACCATCACGGTCTATCGCGCGATCTACACATAATTCGGGTTGCGTTCGTACCACCGCCGAGGTTAACTGGCATCCGAAAGGTGCCGATCGTTCGCTGAGGCTCCTTCACGGATACAGGCCAGCGACCCCGAACGTCGAGAGACGCCCCGGGTCAGGACAGATCTCCCCGGCCTAAGGGGTGATCCCGATTGGCTCCCCGCTCTGCTGGGTTCACGCCGTGAAGTGCCAAAGGTCTGACAAGGAGAGGTCCTCACCGGCGGGTTTGCCGGGTTCCTCCGCCGAGCTCTGCGACGATTGGCCATGCGGCGCGCATCGGCGTGCGCACGAACAGCCGAAGGAGGTGAGCCGGATGCCCGGCGCAGACAGTCCGATTGCCAGCTATTCGCTCTTTGTCACCTTCGGCGCGGAAACCGGAACGGGACCATTCTCGTAGCCGCTGTTCGATGGTGCGCTCGACTCGGTTCAGGAGTGCGTGATGTCAACAGTAGAGATGATCATCCGGCTGTTCGCCGGTGTCGGCCTCGGCGCCGCGATCGGCTTCGAACGCCAATTCCGGGCCCGGGAAGCGGGCCTGCGCACCAACGCCCTCGTCGCCGCCGGATCCACCCTGTTCGTACTCCTGTCCGCCAACGGGTTCCACGGCGCGGTCGCCGACCCCACCCGGGTCGCCGCGCAGATCGTGTCCGGCATCGGCTTCCTCGGCGCCGGTGTCATCATCCGGGACGGCTTGAACGTGCGGGGTCTCAATACCGCTGCGACACTGTGGTGTTCGGCCGCGGTGGGCGCACTCGCCGGAGCGGGCATGCTGGATACCGCGGTGATCGGCACCGTCGCCGTGGTGGTGGTGAATGTCGCGCTGCGCGCGGCGGCCCGGAAGGTGGACCGGCGGCCCGAGGCACACGAGGAACAGCCCGCCACCTATTCCTTCACCGCGGTCACCGACGACGAGCACGAAGCACACGTCCGCGTGCTGCTGGTGCAGGCACTGACCCGTACCGATTTCCGGCTCGTCTCGGTCTCCAGCGCCAACATCGACATCCCCGGCCGGGTGGAGGTGCGCGCCGAGCTGACCGGGGACCGGCGCGACGACCGGCAGATGGAGGCCGCCGTGAGCCGGCTGAGTCTGGAACCCTCGGTCACCAGCGCGGGCTGGCAGGTCACCGTCGACAATGTGGCGGGGCGGTCGTAGCCCATGAACGCCCGCGGCTTCTACCCCACCCGCGAGTCGGCCTTGGCGCGGCCGCGCAGCCCGCTCGCCGACGTGGTGATCTTCGCCGGCGCGGCCGTGCTGATCTGGTCGCTGGTACGACTCTCGCAGACCGTCGACGTCCCATTCGACGAAACCACCGCGCCCGCGGCGGTTTCCACCGATCCGGGACAACTGCCCTATTACGCGGCCCGGTCGCTACTGCGCATGTTCATCGCGCTCGCGGCATCGATCCTGTTCACCTTCGTCGTCGCGACGGCGGCGGCCCGGCTGCGCCGGGCGCGAGCGGCGCTGCTGCCCGCGATGGACATCCTGCAATCGATCCCGGTGCTCGGGTTCCTCTCCTTCACCGTCACCGGTTTCATCGCCCTGTTCCCCGGTTCGCAGCTCGGCCTGGAGTGCGCGTCCATCTTCGCCATCTTCACCGCGCAGGTCTGGAACATGGCGTTCAGCTTCTACCACAGCCTCACCTCGCAGCCCCGCGAACTCGACGAGGCGGCCCGCAGCCTGAGACTGACACGGTGGCAGCGGTTCTGGCGACTGGACGTGCCCAGCGGAATCATCCCGCTGGTCTGGAACGGGATGATGAGCTTCGGCGGCAGCTGGTTCTTCCTGGTCGCCTCCGAAGCGATCTCGGTGCACAACCGTGACTACGCGCTGCCCGGTATCGGCTCCTACGTCGCCGCCGCGACCGCCGAGCAGGACCTGTCGAAGGTGCTGATCGCGGTCGGCGTGATGGTGCTGCTCGTGATCGGGGTGAACTTCGTGTTCTGGCGTCCGATCACCGCCTGGGCCGAGCGGTTCCGGATGGGCGACTCCCAGGGCCCGGACGCGCCGCGCAGTCTCGTGCTGAATCTGTTGCGGCGCTCGCACATTCCCGTGCTCCTCGGCCGGATCCTCGGACGGGTCGTCGCGCCACTGGACCGCGTGATGAGCGTGTTCGGGCTGGCCGAGTATCCGCTGCGGACCTCGCGGCGGCGGCGGCGCGCGGGCGACTGGGCCTTCGGCGTGCTCGTGGTCGCGGCGGTCACCTACGGCGGCTACCGGGTGTGGTCCTACCTCGAATCCACCGTCGGTTTCGACGAGGTGGCGCACGCGTTCGGGCTCGGTCTGCGCACCCTGCTGCGGGTGCTCGTGCTGCTGGTGCTGGCTTCCCTGATCTGGGTACCGATCGGCGTGTGGATCGGGTTGAACCCCAGGGTGTCGCGGCTCGCCCAGCCGATCGTGCAGGTGCTGGCCAGCTTCCCGGCGAACTTCCTGTTCCCCATGGTCACCGCCGTGCTGGTGGCCACCGGCATCAGTGTGGACTGGGCCGCCATTCTGCTGATGGCACTGGGCTCGCAGTGGTACATCCTGTTCAATGTGATCGCCGGCGCCAGCGCCGTGCCGAATGACCTGCGCGAGGCTGCCGCCAGCCTGCGCCTGCCGCGAAAGTTGTGGTGGCGCAAGCTGATTCTGCCCGCCATCTTCCCCAGCTATGTGACCGGCGGCATCACCGCGGCGGGCGGCGCGTGGAACGCCTCGATCGTCGCCGAGGTCGTCGAGTACGGCTCGACCACCCTCGTCGCGACCGGCCTGGGCGCCTATATCGCCCAGGCCACCAGCGCCGGGTCCGGGCCACGGATTCTGATCGGGATTCTCGTCATGAGCGTCTACGTGGTCGCGCTCAACCGGCTGGTCTGGCGGCGCCTGTACGCCCTGGCCGAACGGCGGTACTCGTTGTGACCCATGCCCTGCCGACAGGAGATCTACCGATGACCGAAGCCGATGTGCTGCTGGATATTCGAGGCGTCAGCAAGTCTTTCACCGGCACCGGGGGTGACGAACTACGGGTGCTCGACACCATCGATCTGCAATTGCGCGAAGGCGAAGTCGTCGCGCTGCTGGGCCGTTCCGGGTCCGGCAAATCCACGCTGCTGCGCATCATCGCCGGGTTGATCGGACCGACCAGCGGTGAGGTCCGTTACCGCGGCACACCGCTCAACGGCGCCAATCCTGGTGCGGCCCTTGTCTTCCAGTCCTTCGCGCTGATGCCGTGGCTGACCGTGCAGGACAATGTCGAACTCGGCTTGGCCGCCCGCAACGTCGCGCCCGCCGAACGCCGTGAGCGCGCGCTCGCGGCGATCGACCTGATCGGCCTGGACGGGTTCGAAAGCGCCTATCCCAAGGAGCTTTCCGGCGGTATGCGCCAGCGCGTCGGATTCGCCCGCGCCCTGGTGCTCGAACCGGATCTGCTCCTGATGGACGAGCCGTTCTCGGCGCTGGACGTACTGACCGCCGAGAACCTGCGCACCGAACTCGTCAACCTCTGGGCCGGCGACTCCTTCCCTTCCAAGGCGGTCTGCCTCGTCACCCATAACATCGAGGAGGCGGTGCTGCTGGCCGATCGTGTCCTCGTGCTCGGCTCGAACCCGGGCCGCATCATCGCCGAAATCCCGATCACCGAACCGCGCCCGCGGGCCAAGCGCGCCCCCTCCTTCGATGCCCTGGTCGACCACATCTACGGGCTGCTGACGGGCCGCGACACCGAGCCCGCCGGGCCCGAACCCGATACCGCCACCCCGACGGCCCGGCCGCTGCCCGATGCCTCGCCCGGCGGCCTCGCCGGTCTGGCCGAGCTCGTCTACGCGGCGGGCGGGCGGGTCGACCTTCCGGTCATCGCGGGCGAACTCAACTTCGAGCTCGACGACCTGTTTCCGCTGGTCGATGCCGCCGAAATGCTCGGCCTGTCGACCGTCGAGGCCGGCGATGTCGAGCTCACCGAGATAGGCCGCCGCTTCGCCGGCGCCGATATCCAGGAGTCCAAGCAGATCTTCGCGGAGCAGGCCGCCCGGCGCGCGCCGCTGGTGCGCACCATCTGTAAAGGCTTGGCCGGCAGCCGTGCCGGCTCACTCAAGGCGAGCTTCTTCCTGGACCTGCTGCGGCGCGGCTTCTCCCCCGACGATGCCCGCCGCCAGCTCGATCTGGCCATCGACTGGGGCCGCTACGGCGAGCTCTACGACTACGACAAGGGCAACGACCAGATCACCGCCGATCCCGCTGCCGAGGTGTACGACGCTGTGCGTGCTGCGTGGTCGGCGTAACCCCCACTTTGTTGACAGTCTGCCAATAGTGGTGGAACCTTTGTCGTAGACCGGCATCGAGTCCGGACGGGTCGAGCAAAAGGATCGAGCATGGCACGCGCGGTGTGGAGTGACGACGAGGTCGAAGCGGTACGGGAACTCGCTCGAACGTTCTTCGAGAAGGAAGTGGTCCCGCACGAGGAGAAGTTCGTCGCCCAGGGCCATCCGGATCGGCATCTCTACAACCGGGCCGGCGAACTGGGCCTGCTCTGCCCCTCCATCCCCACCGAATACGGTGGCGGCGGCGGCACCTTCGCGCACGAGGCGGCGGTCATCGAGGCGCAGACCGCGGCCGGTGACGGCTCCCTCGGCATGTCGGTGCACAGCGGCATCATCGCGCCGTATCTGCACCACTTCGGCTCCGAGGAGCTCAAGCGCCGCGTCCTGCCCAAGGCCGCCAGCGGGGAGATGGTGCTGTCCATCGGCATGACCGAACCGGGCACCGGCTCCGACCTGCAAGCCATCAAGACCCGCGCCGTGCGGGAGGGTGACGAGTACGTCATCACCGGCTCGAAGATCTTCATCTCCAACGGCTGGCTGTGTGACGGCATCATCATCGCCGTCAAAACCGACCCCACCAAGGGCGCCGCCGGTGTCTCGCTGATCTTCGCCGAGGTCGGCGACGATACGCCCGGATTCAAGCGCGGCCGCATTCTCAGCAAGATCGGCGGCAAGGGCCAGGACACCGCCGAACTGTTCTTCGACGGACTGCGCGTACCCGCGTCGAACCTGCTCGGCGAGGCCGAAGGCCAGGGTTTCTATCAGATGATGCAGATGCTGGCCCAGGAGCGGTTGGTCACCGGCATCCTCGCGGTCTGCATGATGGAGAAAGCCGTCGCGCTCACGGTCGAATACACCAAGGGCCGCGAAGCTTTCGGCAAGCCGCTGTTCGCGATGCAGAACACCAAATTCGAGCTCGCCGAATGCGCGACCATCGCGAAAGTCAGCCGGGTCTTCCTGGACGACTGCATCGACAAGCACCTGCGCGGCGAACTGGATATCCCCACCGCCGCCATGTCGAAGTACTGGTTGACAGATCAACTCGGTATCGTTGTCGACCGCTGCCTGCAACTGTTCGGCGGCTACGGCTACATGACGGAGTACCCCATTTCGCAGCTCTACACCGGCGCCCGTGTCCTGCGCATCCTCGCGGGCAGCAACGAGGTAATGAAGGATCTCATTGCCCGGGCTCTCTGACACCGCGCCCGCGTCGCGCCGCCGCAGGCTCGAGCCCGACGAGCGGCGCGCGCAGATTCTGGCCTGCGCCATCGACATGTTCGGTGAACGGCCGTACGCGGCGGTCTCGACCGCCGAACTGGCGCAGCGCGCCGGGGTGGCGCGCGGCCTGATCAACCATTACTTCGGCAACAAGCGCGACCTGTATCTGGCGGTGGTACGCCGGATGGTGACGTTGCCCCGCCCCGAGGTCCTGACGCCCCCGACCGGCACGACCCGCCAACGTGTCGATGCGAGTGTGCAGTGGCTGCTGGACACCATCTCCGAACACGGCAGCACCTGGGTGAAGGTGACCAGCCTGGAGGGTGTCGGCCACGATCCGGAGGTGCAGCAGATCCTGGACGAGGCCGACGACGCGGCCGCCGAGCGCATGCTGATCATGGTCGGACTCGCCGATTCGGCACACAGTGCACAATTGCAGGCACTGGTACGCGCCTACGGCGGACTGGTGAAAGTGGCCGGGCGCGAATGGATCGTGCGCGGCACGCTGGATCGCGGCCAGGTGCACCACATGCTCACGGACATGCTGATGACCCTGGTCACCGTAACGATGCCCAAGGTCGAGGACGGCTGAGTCACCGGTAGGAGCGCCAGTTCCGCTGGTACCGCGTCCGCGTTGCGTTATAGCGCCGGGCAGATCGAGAACCGGGCTGATGGCCGAGCCGATTGTGCTCGATCTCCATCCGCCCGTGCCGGCGGTGTTCCAACGTGAGTACGGCGAGCCCGGCCAGCCACATGGCGACGGCGATGATCGCGCTCACGACCGCCCAGCCTTCGTAGCCGTATCCAGCCGCGGTGAGCGCACAGGCGACAGCCACGATGCCCAAGGCACAGAGCACCGCGCCCGGCAGGTTGTGGTTATCGCCCAGCAGATCTCCCGCCTGGGCATGCCAACGCTGCTTTCTCAGCTGTTGTTCTTCTTCCGCATAACTGCGATCGCCCCACATGGCACTCTCCTAGCGGATTCGGCAAATGGGTGGCAATACCAGCGTATCCCCCACGGTGACCGCTATTTCCCACTTCCGGCTGAAGTCGTTGCCATGGGCACCTATTGTGGGTCGAAATCGGGGCGGGGTTCGGTTAAGCCCGAGGCACCTGCGCGAATGGTTCATGCGAGAGGGACCTTGATGGCACGGACACAAGAGTGGCAGCGCGAGCGACGGCGGCAGGAGCTACCGGAGGAAGACCGCTGGGAGCGCGATGTCGCGGCTGCCCGCGGTGACCAGCGCTGGCCGCAGGTGCAGCCGGAGGATCTCGAGTTCGGCGAGGAGCGCCGGCCGATCGTCAATCCGTATGCCGTGGTCGCGCTGGTGGCCGCGTTGATCATGGTGTTCCCGGTGGCCATCGTGTTCGGCATGATCGCGTTCACCCACCCCAAGGGCAAGAGCATGGCGACCTTCGCCCTGTTGCTGGGGTTCGCCGAAGCGGCGGCGGTGGCGGGGCTGGTGTTCATGTCGGGAAACACGTTGGACGACTTGATCTCCAAAACCGACGGTGCCGTGACCAGTCAGTCGATGACGGCCCCGCAGAGCAGCGCCGTACCGCAGAGCACCGCGGCCCCGTCGACCGTCGCACCACCCACCACCACCGCGGCGTCGAGCGCACCGTCCACTACCGCCGCGGCGGTGCGTAAGGGTGCGGCCTGCTCGGAATCGCAGGCCGGGCTGATCGGCTCGGGTTCCGACGGCGGCACACTCCTGTGCCTGTCCAAGTCCGGTAAATACGAGTGGTCGGGGCCGTACAACGTCGGCACCGGCCGCTACACCGAGGGCGAGACCTGCGATCCGTCGATCGCCAAGACCGGCCGCAGCGCCGAAGGCCGCGCGCTGGTCTGCGAGGCGAGCGGCGGCGCCGGCACCTGGGCCCGCTGGACCTCCTAGGAGCTTTCCTTCTTGGCCTTGCTCGGCTGCACGCGCGGCGGCTCGTTCGGCATCTTCGGATAGACCGGCGGCCAGGGCGCGTCCATCAATCCCGCGGCCATATCCCGTTCGGACATCTCCAGCAACGGTGCGATGGATTGCGGTGTGCGATCACCCCAGGGATCACCCGATTCGGCCACCCGGGCCGGCACGGTGGCGATGGTCAACTCCTCCGGTATCACCGCGTCCAGATCGGACCAGGCGATCGGCGTGGAGACCTGCGCGCCGACCTTGGGCCGCACGCACCACGCGCCGAAAACCGTGCGGTGCGGGGCATTCTGGTTGAAGTCGACGAACACCCGGTTGCCGCGCTCCTCTTTCCACCAGGACGCGGTGATCTGCTCGGGATGCCGGCGTTCCAGCTCCCGAGCCAGCGCCACCGCGGCCGCACGGACCTGGTAGCCGTCCCAGTTCGGTTCCAGCAGGGCGTAGATGTGCAGGCCGCGCGACCCCGAGGTCTTCACCCGCGAGTCGATGCCGAGTTCGGCACACAGCTCCCGGGTGCATACGGCGGCGAATTTCAGATCGTCGAGGGTGATACCGGGCGACGGGTCCAGGTCGATTCGCAGCTCGTCGGTGATGCCGGTGGGCGGGAGTTCGGTCCCGGCGGCATCGAAGACGGGCGGGGCCGTGCTGCGCGCTTCCGCGCCCGCATGTGTTGGCCAGACGTGAAACCCCAAGCAGCCCTGGTTGACCGCCCAGAGGATATGCGCGAGATCGTGGGCGACGAGCGCGTCGCTGGTGGTGCCGTTGGGCGTGGACACCTCCACGGTGTGCAGCCAGTCCGGCGCCGTCTTCGGCACCCGCTTCTGGAACCACGATTTGCCCGACGCCCCATCGGGATAGCGTTCCAGCAGCAGTGGCCGGTCGCGGACGACGCCGAGGAACGGCTCCGCGACCGCCTGGTAATAGCGCACCAGATCGAGTTTGGTCTCGCCACGTTGGGTGAAATACACCTTGTCCGGGTTGCTGATGGCGACGGTGCGGCCGTCGACCTCGAGCTCGATCGACGCGCTCATTTCCTCGCCTCACTGAAGATGGCGCTCAGCTCGGCCGGTGCGACCTCTTCGAGCTGGGCGTAGGTGCACGATTCCGGTGTGCGGTCGGTACGGAACCGAACCAGCCTGCCGCCGTGCCGAAGTCGCCCCGACTGCACGTGTTCGTAGCGCACCTCGGCGACCAGTTCGGGACGCAACGCCTCCCAGGACAGATCCTTGCCGCCGGTCCAGCGGCTCACCCCGCCGGGCATCTTGCCGTCGGCCTTGGCCTGGGCCGCCATATCCGCCCACTGCCGCCACGGATGATTCTCCAACGCGTTCGCGCGCAACGGCTTCAGCTCGTCGACGAGTTCCGCGCGCCGAGCCTTGGTGAAACTACTGGCGACGCCGACGTGGTGCAGGTTGCCCTCCTCGTCGAACAGCCCGAGCAGTAGCGAACCCACGCCCTCGCCGTCCTTGTGCCAGCGGAACCCCGCCACTACGCAGTCGGCGGTGCGCTCGTGTTTGACCTTGAGCATCACCCGCTTGTCCTGCAGATAGGGCTCGGCGTCGGCCTTGACCATCACACCGTCGAAACCCGCGCCTTCGAAACGCGTGAACCAGTCCTGCGCGACCGCCGGGTCCTGGGTGATCGGGGTGAGGTGCACGCGGGCCGGCTCGGTGTCGAGAATGGTCTCCAGCAGCCTTCTGCGCTCGGTGAACGGCTCCTCGGTCAGGTCTTTGTCGCCGAGGGCGAGCAGGTCGAACGCGACGAAGCTGGCGGGCGTCTCGGCGGCGAGCTTGGCGACTCGCGAAGCGGCGGGGTGCAGCCGGTTCTGCAAGGTGTCGAAATCCAGGCCCTCCTCGGTGACCACCACGATCTCACCGTCCACCACGCACTTCTCCGGCAGCGCCTGCTTCAGCAGTTCGGCGACCTCGGGGAAATACCGGGTGAGCGGGCGATCGTTGCGGGAGCCGAGTTCGACCTCGTCGCCGTCGCGGAACACGATGCAGCGGAAACCGTCCCATTTCGGCTCGTAGCTGAACCCGGGGCCGGTCGGCACGGCCGGCGCCGACTTGGACAACATCGGTTTCACGGGTGGCATCACCGGCAGATCCACGCGCTCCTCCTCGGATATCGGTGCGTCATCACCCATGTCGACGTCGTGAGCGGCGCACATTCATCGGTGCGTTTCGCTCGATCGTATGTGCCGGGTCCGACAAGTGCGCCGAGAACGCGCTGCCGTCCCCTGGCTAATCCGAGGAAAGAGCTATCTACCGGCGCCGATGCGGCCAGCGCGGGAAGATGGCTAACCTGGACTGCGGTAACGCTCGAGAACTCTTCGATATGCGCGGCGACGCGCAGAAAGGCGGTTCGGCATGGCGCACCACAAGTCGGGGCTGATGGGCACCGCACTACGCACCCTCGCGGTCACCGGTATCGCGGCGGCGGCCACGAAGTTCCTCAAGAAGCGGCAGGCGGACAGCCGGGCCGCGGAACGACAGGAATTCTCCAGGCTCGCCTCGACCAGGCGGACCGTGGCCTCCCACTGACCCGCGCGGCACGGTTGGCCGGGGTCGCGCCCGACGCGGTGCTCAGTCCAGCCAGCCGTGCTGATCGGCGAAGGTGGTCAAGCGATCCCGGATGGTGAGGATCTCCCCCGCGGTCAGCGCGGGGCTCGCGTCCAGCAGGAGTTCGGTGATCAGGCGTTTGTGCTCGGCGGCCGTCAGACCCGCGGTGGCCGTGCGGTCTTTCTTGTGGCGGGGCGCGGGAGTAATCGGCTGACCGCCGACAGCGCTCAGATTGACCGCCTTCGGCCCGCGGTCACCCTCGGTGACATCGAATTCGAAAACCCGGCCTTGGCGCAGTTCGTCTTCGTCGAGGCCGATGTCGTTCACGTGCACGAATACATCCGGGCCGCCGTCTTCCGGCCGGATGAACCCGAAACCCCGAGAACTGTCGAACGACACCAATTTCCCGATGGACACCAAAACACCCGCTCCTCGCCGCGCCGTGAACTCGCTCTACCCACCCCCGGCCGGCTCCGCCGACCGACCGTCCCCCAGCACTTTAGCTCCGATTTTCCTCGTCGTTGTTCGAAAGCGCCTTTTGCAGCGAGTTGAAGACGGTCAATCCCTGACCGACCATTCCGTTCACCATTTCGCTGACGCCGTCGGGTCCGTTGAGCACGGTGAGATTGGCGTTCGACAGTCCGACCGACGCCTGCTTGACGATTTCCGGCAGCTGCTCGATCAGCAACTGGTCCAGTGCGATGCGGTTGTTCGACGCCGCCGCCTCGGCCTGGATCCGGGTGCGATCGGCCTCGGCCACCGCGAGAATGCGCACCCGCTCGGCCTCCGCCTCGGCCGGTTTCACGATTTCGGCCTGCAACTGCTGCTCGCGCAGTTCCGCCTCCTTGCGCGCCTGGGCGGCCTTCGCGGTGAGCACCTCCTGCAGCGCGATGGCCTGGGCCAGCGGGCCCGCCTGCGCCGCTTCGGCATTCGCCTTGTCGATATCGCGCTGGTACTGCGCCTTCAGCACGGCGGTTTCCCGGGCGTATTCGGCCCGCCGGCGCTCTGATTCCTGTTCGGCTTCGGCGGCGCGCTGCGCGGCCTGCGCCTGAGCGATCTGCGCGTCCCGCTGCACCGCCGCGTTGTGTGGCGCGGCCAAGGCGTTGATGTAGCCGAGGTTGCCGTCATCGATGGACTGGATCTGGAACGAATCCACCCACAGCCCGATATTGCCCATTTCGACCTTGGACGCGATGAGCACCTCGTCGGCGAGCTTCTGGCGTTCCCGGATGATCTCCTCGACCGTCATCGAGCCGACGATGGACCGCAGATGACCGGAGAAGATGCGCCCGGTGAGCACCGACATCTCCTGCTCCTGCTCGGAGAGGAACCGTTGCGCCGCGTTGACGATCGACTGCGTGTCGTTGGCGACCTTGAAGGCGATCACCGCGCGGACATCGAGCTGAATCGCCTGCTTGGTGACGCAGCGCTCCCTGATCTCGGACTCGAACATCGCCAGTGACAGATATCTGACCTTGCGGAACAGCGGGACCACCCAGGCGCCGCGTCCGATGATCACCTTGAACGGCGCGTTGTCCTTGACCTTGGCGCCGCTGACCAGCATCGCCTCGTCCGGATCCGGCACGTGATAGCCCAGCACCAAAATCTCCCTTAGCCGAAGTGCGCATCTATATTTCCGTCGAACCCAGCTCGATCCAGGGCACCACGTCGACGATGCGCCCCGGATTGACCGAAATGATGAGCACGGTAGCCCCCGCCGGAATCGGCTCCGTAGCACGCGCGATGTACAGTTCCGTCCCCCCGCGAATCGCCACCAGGACCTCACCGAGCATCCCGGCTCCCCGGATCGGCGATGTCAGCGTACCCGTCAAGCCCGCCACGGGGTCGTTCATCGCAGGGAACTCCTCGCCTCGGCGCCGAACTGCCAGCGTACGTGCGTCGCAGGGGTTTTCGATACCCGGACAGCGCCGGGCGGGATCAGCCCACGCCGTGGCCGGACCGGTCGACCGCGTTCAGCAGGGTGAGGACGGGGGTGTCGGGATCGGCCGCGATGCCCTGGCGCCGGAGGAAGCCCTCGACCAGACCCCAGACGAATTCGCCTGCCTGCTCGACGAATTCGGCTGTGCGCGCGGGTTCCGGGCGGCCGGCGTCACCGAGCCACAGGTCGGTGAGCGACACCACTACCCCGACCACGGCACGGGCCAGATAGTCGATCCCCGCCGAATCGATACCCAGCGATTCGGCGATTTCGCGCGCCCGGACGGCGAAGCGGCTCGCGGCGGCGCGGCCCAAATCGAATTGCAGCGCCGAACCGCCGGACGGCTGGGTGACCTGCGCCCGCCCGAGGAAGCGAAAGACGTTGGGGTGCGCCAGAATACTGTCGGCGTAGGCGGTGAGCACACGAGCCACGGCGAGCCTGGGCGGCTGTAGGATCAGCGTCAGGTCGCTGCCCGCGGCGGTGGCGGCGGATTCGGCCAGCCGGTTGCCGATCTCGGTGTAGAGATCGGCCTTGTCCGCGAACCGGCGGTAGAGCCGGGGTTTGGTGATGCGGGCCTCGCGGGCGATGTCGTCCATGCTCGGGCTCGGGCCGTCGCGGTCGAGCAGGCGGATCGCCGCGTCGACGATCTGCGCGCGGCTGATGGCCTCCGATGCGGATCGGCCGGTGGAGCGGGGCACGCCCGGAGCGTACCCGTACCGGCGGTACGCCTCCAGATTTCACCCGAATCCGATGCCGCACCACGGCGTGACCCAGGTCATATCAGTCGAGCAGCCGAGCTATTGATTCAGGACATCCGCACTGTCACTATCAACGAGCGTACCGGCGGTACGACACGCACGCGCCGGCCCATCGATCGAGGCAAGAACATGAGCGAACGCACCCCACGGCCCGGCACCCATCGCCCGCGGCGACAGACCTCGGTGCCCGTAGCGAACGGCGAAATCGCCGTGTACGAATGGGGCGATCCGGCCGGCGAACCACTGGTTCTCGTGCACGGCCTGTCCGACACGCACCGGGTGTGGGCCGAGGTCGCGGCGCTGCTCGCCGACGGCTTCCGCATCATCACCTACGACGTGCGCGGGCACGGCCGGTCCGCGAAACCGGTTGCGCTGCGGGAATATCGGCTCGATCGGCTGGCGTCGGACTTCTTCGCCGTGCTCGATGCCGTGAGCCCGAGCCGCCCGGTGCATGTCTGCGGGCACGGCTGGGGCGCGGTGCAGGCGTGGGAGGCGGTATGTGACGAGCGCGCCAACACCCGCATCGCCTCGTTCACCGCGATCTCCGGCCCCAACCTCGATCATGTCGGAATGACGTTGCGCGAGTTGGCCGCTCACCCCACGCGAACTGTACAACTGGTCACCGACCGGAAATTCTGGCGGCACGGTCCCGCCTCGGCGCAGACCGCCGCACGCCGGCTCGCCTACCCGCCCCGGGTGCGAACCTGGCTGATCGAACGCCTCGGCGGCATCCCGCGGGCCTACGCCCCGATCGCGCCGACGCTGCGCTCGGATCTGGTCGCGGGCGTCCGCATCGCGCGTGCGAATCTGGCCCAGCACCTGCTGTGGCCGCGTGTGCGCCGGACCGCGGTGCCGGTACAGCTGGTCGTCGACACCACCGATGTGCTGGTACCGCCGTTCCTGTACTTCGGCAGCGCCCGATGGGTGGATCGCCTGTGGCGCTGCGGGATTCCGGCCGATCACTGGCTGCCCTCGACCGAACCCCTGCTCGTCGCCGAGGCGATCGCGAACTTCATCGAGGACCTGCACGACAGCGACAACGCCCTCAACTCGGGGTGACCTAGGTCATTCCGTCCCGGTGGCAGAGGTGCCCGAGCTGGGAGCCCCGGCGGTGGTTTGCGAGAATGGGTGGTCGATTGCCCAGCTCACGAAGGACTCCTCTACCCGCGATGGCCGAAAGCAGTATCGATTCCACCGAGCTCGCGACCTGTCTGCGGGTGCTCGAACAAGCCGGGCAGCTCGACAAGGACCATCCGGATTCCCTCGCCGTACAGCGGGCGGTCGGGCACATGTTCAAGAAGCTCAAGCAGCGCCGCCGCACCGAGGCCCGCGCGGCGATCTCCCAGGCGGACCGTGCGGTGGTCGCGGCCACCGCCACCGGTTCACCGAAGCGGATCGACGACGAGACCGCCGGCATCCCGCTGAGCTCGAACGCGGCTGGCGCGAGCGCGGGCGAACTGCTCCGGGCCCGCCCCTGCTACATCTGCAAGGAGCGCTACACCCGGGTCGACGCGTTCTACCACCAGCTCTGCCCGGACTGCGCGGCCGACAGCCACACCAAGCGCGACGCCCGCACCGACCTGTCCGGCAAGCGGGCCCTGCTCACCGGCGGGCGCGCGAAGATCGGCATGTACATCGCGCTGCGGTTGCTGCGCGACGGCGCGCACACCACCATCACCACCCGCTTCCCCAACGACGCCATCCGCCGCTTCGCCGCCATGGACGACAGCGGCGACTGGATGCACCGGCTGCGCATCGTGGGCATCGACCTGCGCGATCCGGCGCAGGTGGTCGCGCTCGCCGACGACGTGGCCGCCCAGGGCCCGCTCGACATCCTGATCAACAATGCCGCGCAGACCGTGCGTCGCTCGCCCGGCGCCTACAGCGCCCTCGTCGACGCCGAGAGCGGTCCGCTGCCGGTCGGCGCGCTGCCCGAGATGGTGACCTTCGGTAAGACCATGCAGGCGCACCCGACCGCCCTGACCGCCTCGCTCGCGCCGACCCTGACCGCCGCCGATGTCGCCGAACTCGCGTTGGTCGCGGGATCGGCCACCCCGGAACGTATTTCGGCCGGTATCGCGATCGACGCGGGTGGGCTGGTCCCCGATCTGGCGCACACCAACAGCTGGGTGCAGACCGTCGGCGAGGTCGATCCCACCGAACTGCTCGAGGTGCAGCTGTGCAACTCGGTGGCGCCGTTCATCCTGGTCTCGCGCTTGCGTCCGGCCATGGCGGCGGCGCCGGCGCGGCGCAAGTACATCGTGAACGTCTCCGCCATGGAGGGCCAGTTCTCCCGTGCCTACAAGGGCCCGGGGCACCCGCACACCAATATGGCCAAGGCGGCGCTGAACATGCTGACCCGCACCAGCGCCAAGGAGATGTTCGACGAGGACAACATCCTGATGACCGCCGTCGACACCGGCTGGATCACCGACGAGCGCCCGCATTACACGAAGATGCGCCTGGCCGAGGAGGGTTTCCACGCGCCGCTGGACTTGGTCGACGGCGCGGCCCGGGTGTACGACCCGATCGTGCAAGGCGAGAACGGCAACGACATCTTCGGCGTCTTCCTCAAGGACTACCGGCCCTCCCCCTGGTGAAATCCGCCTAAGCTGGAGCTGTGCTGTACCGGCTGATGGCCGACGCCACGGCGGCCGCGCATTTCGCGTTCGTGGCCTATGTGGTGGTGGGCGGGTTCTCGGCGTGGCGCTGGCCCCGCACCATGTGGCTGCACCTGATCGCGGTCGGGTGGGGCTTCGGCACGGTGCTGATCGGGTACGACTGCCCGCTCACCTATGTCGAGGACTGGGCTCGACGGCGAGCCGGGCAGGAGGGACTGCCGTCCAGCGGGTTCATCGATCACTATCTGACCGGCGTGATCTACCCCGATTCAGCGCTCGGCCTGGTACGCGGTCTGGTCGCGGTCTGCGTCGTGGTTTCGTGGGCGGGTTTTGCCTGGCGACTGCGCGAGTCGAGAACACCGGCGGGTTCGCCCGGCCGCTAGGCGAGACCGAACCGGCGCACCGAATCCGGCCTCGCCCCCGAGAGGTGTTGCCGTGGAGCTCATCTCAGCGTTTCGATGATGACTTCGGCGACCGCCGCGGACTGCTCGTCGAGGTAGAAGTGGCCGCCGGGGAAGGTGTGCAAACGGAATTTTCCCATGGTGTGGGCGCGCCACTCGGCCGCCTGATCCTGGCTCGTCGTCGGATCTTCGGTGCTGACCAGAGCCTCGACGTCGCAGTTCAGCGGGTCGGCCGAGCGATGGAGGTAGGTTTCGACCGCCTGATAGTCGGTGCGGACAGTCGGCAGGACGAGTTCGGCGAGCGCGGGCTCGGCACGCAGGATGGCGACCGAGGCGGGATCGTCGGCCAGCCGTTCCAGATCACCGATCAGCGCGTCGTCGGAGGCCAGATGCAAGCGGCCGGGTTCGGCGAAAGTCGGTGCGGGGCGGCCGGATACGAACAGGGTGCCGATCTCCTGCCCGCCGCGTTCCAAGCGGACGGCGGTTTCGTAGGCCACGGTCGCACCCATGCTGTGCCCGAACAGCGACAGGCCAGCGAGTGGCGCCTGCCGAAGTAGTTCCGCCGCAATGTGATCGGCGAGTTCGTGCAAGTCCCCGATGGCCGGGTCGCCCAGCCGGTCCTGGCGGCCGGGCGGCTGCACCGCGGCCACCGAAACGCCGGACCCGAAGCGGCGCGCCAACTCTCGGTACGCAACGGCCGAACCGCCGCCGGGCGGAAAGCAAACCAGCTGATGGCGCGGCGCCGGATCGGCTCGCAACACCCGCAGCCAGTCCGTGCCGGTGATCGCCTTGTCCACGTCCCAGTCCTCCTGTTCAAGAAAGTAACACGCAAGCATTTCACCAACCCCCGACAGACGCGCGGCACGACTAGTGTCGACCAGGTGATCGCGCATGCACGACTGGTCCACGACTACGAAACCGGAATCGGGGTACCCGGCTCCACTATCGCCCCCGGCCCCGATCCCGGCAGCAATCTCGCTGCGACACTTCCGGTCTGGGCCCTCGCCGCTGGATCGGTGTCCGCGCTCACCGCGGCCGCGAACCGCCATCGGCAGGCGAATCGGCTGGCGCCGGTACAACATCGGATCGATCCGGGGCGGATCAACGCCGCCTTCCGCAGCGACGATCTGTTACGGGTGGACGGCCGTCAGGTGCCCATGTTCGGCGACCTGTCCGGCTTCTTCCCCACCTTCGACGGCTGGGTCCGCACCCACGCGAACTATCCGCACCACCGCGCCCGGCTGCTGGCCGCGCTCGGCCTGCCCCCCGAAGCGCCGGAGGATCTCGCGGTCGCGATGCTGGCGATGACCCGGGCCGCCGATATCGAGGAGAACGCGGCCGCGGTCGGCGCCATCGCGGTGCGGGTGCGCACCGAAGCGGAATGGGCCGCGGAGCCCCAGGCGCAGGCGTCGGCCGACGGACCGCTGGTCGCGATCGAGCCGCGCACCGATCGCGCGGCGCCCCGATACCGGTCCGACCCGACCCCGTTCCAGCCGCTGCGCGGCGTCCGGGTGCTGGACCTGACCCGAGTGATCGCCGGGCCGGTCGCGACTCGTGCGCTGGCGCTGCTGGGGGCGGAGGTCTTGCGCATCGACCCACCGCAGCTGCCGGAAATCCCCTGGCAGTACCTCGACACCTGCCAGGGCAAACGCTCTGCGCTGCTCGATCTCCGGGCGCAGTGGGGCACTTTCGACGAATTGCTCGCCTCCGCCGACGTGCTGGTCACCGGATACCGCCCGGGTGCGCTGGAACGCGCCGGCCTCGATATCGAGGTGCGGCCAGGTTTGGTCCACGGCCGGATCTGCGCCTGGGGCGAGTCGGGCCCGTGGGCCGAGCGCCGCGGCTTCGACAGCATCGTGCAGGCGGCGACCGGAATCTCGATCACCGAAGGCGCGCCGTCGGTGCCGGGCTCGCTGCCGGCCCAGGCGCTCGATCACGCCTCGGGCTACCTGCTGGCCGCCGGAATCATCGACGCGCTCGTCGCCCGGGTCTTCGACGGCATCGGCCGTGACGTGCGAGCGTCCTTGGCGCGCACCGCCTCCTGGCTGTTGTCCGCGCCGGACCGTAGCCCGCGCCACTCGAACCCTACCCCGCCGAGCCTGGCCGCCGCCGTCTACCGCGGCAACACCATCACCGCCGCTCCGGCTCTCGCCGAGTACCCCGACTACCTCTGGCCCGCGCCCGAGTACGGCGGCGACGAGGCCGCCTGGCCGGTCTACAGCCGCTAGCGCGAGAGCGGGCGCGCGGAAAATACTTTGCGCAACCTGTCGGTGGGCGATGAGATGGTGATACATCAGGCCATCGAAGGGAATTCTTGTGTCCACCACCAGCGATCACACCTCTGGTGCCGCCGTGGTCGCGCCACGCGCCGGACGCAAGGAATGGGTCGGGCTGATGGTGCTGGCCCTGGCCTGCCTGGTCTACTCGATGGATCTGACCGTGCTGCACCTGGCGGTCCCGATGATCAGTTCGGATCTGCATCCGACGAGTTCGCAGCTGTTGTGGATCATCGATGTCTACGGGTTCATGGTGGCGGGACTGCTGATCACCATGGGCACGCTCGGCGATCGGATCGGGCGGCGGCGAATACTGCTGGTCGGGGCGGCGTTGTTCACCGTGGTGTCGATCGTGGCGGCGTTCGCGCCCAGCGCCGAGACCCTGATCGTGTGCCGGGCACTGCTCGGAATCGCGGGGGCGACGGTCGCGCCGTCCACGTTGTCGCTGATCTTCAACATGTTTCGTGATGCCCGGCAGCGGTCGGTGGCGGTCGGTGTGTGGGTCGGCGCGTATTCGACCGGTGGCGCCGTGGGCCCGATCTTCGGCGGGTTCCTGCTGCAGAACTTCTGGTGGGGCTCGGTTTTCCTGCTCGCGGTGCCCGTCATGGTGCTGCTGCTCGTGCTGGGACCGAAGGTTTTGCCAGAGTTCCGGGATCCGGCGGCCGGCAAGCTGGATCCGCTGAGCGCGGCGATGTGTGTGACGACGATGATCGCGCTGGTCTTCGCGATGAAGAAGATCGCGCAGGACGGCTTCGGCCTCGCCGCCGTCGGCGCGCTGATCGCCGGCCTCGTGCTCGGTGCGGTGTTCGTGCGGCGGCAGCTCACCCACGCCGATCCGATGCTGGATCTGCGGTTGTTCCGGTTGAGCACGTTCCGGATCGCCCTGCTGATCAATATGATCGGCATCTTCGTAGCGTTCGGCTACTTCCTGTTCGTGGCCCAGTATTTCCAGCTGGTGCTGGGGATGACACCGCTGGCGACCGGCTTGGTGATGGCTCCCTCGGGTATCGGGTTCATCGTCGGCTCCCAGCTGACGCCGCGCGTCGTGCGCGTGGTGCGGCCCGCCTATCTGATCGGCGGCGGGATGGCGCTGGCCGGGGTCGGATTGCTGATGATGACACTGCTCACCGCCGACGGCGGCTACGGAATGGCAATGGCCGCCTCGGTGGTCTGTTCGCTGGGGCTGGCACCGGTATTCGGCATCACCACCGAGATCATCGTCGGCTCCGCGCCGCCGGAGCAGGCCGGCGCGGCTTCCGGTGTCTCCGAGACGGGCGCCGAACTCGGCGGCGCGCTGGGCATCTCGATCCTGGGGAGCATCAGCGTCGCCATCTACCGCGGCGATCTCGCCTCGGCACTGCCCGCGGACTTGCCGCCCGAGGCCGCCCGATCCGCCCGCGACACCCTCGGCGGGGCGGTCGACGTGGCCGCCGGATTGCCCGGCGCGCTGGGTGATTCGGTACTGCGGGCGGCACGGGACGCATTCCTGCACGGTGTGCATCTCACCGCCGGCATCGCCGGTATCGCCGCGCTGGTCATCGCGGTGGTCGCGTTCCGTCGGCTGTGGTCGCTGCCGCCCGGGGATTACAGCAGCGAAGACTGACGGGCCATCCACCAGCCGAATCCGCGCTGCTCAAGGCGCGGCCGGATCCGCGACGCAGGCCGTCATCGCCGCGACCAGCCGCGATCCGGCCGGCAGGGCTTTGCCGTCGCTCATCACCCACAGCACCGACATCCCCTGGGCCAGGGTGAAGTACAGGCCGGCCAATTCTTCGGCCTGTTCCGCGGTCAGACCCGGGTGTGTCTCGGTGAGCGACTGCGCGATATCGCGGTGGGCCTGCGGGATGCTGTCGGCCATGAAAGCCTGGGATTCCGACGAGCGTGCGACGCGCAGCATGTTCTCCAGGCTGGCCAGCATCGCTTCCCGGTTGTCGGCGAACACGGCGGGAAGGCCGTCCACCATGGCCGCGAAGGCCTCGGGCAGTGGGCGGCCGGCGGTCTGACGGATCAGCGCCTCCATCGCGTCACCGATACCGGTGCCCAGTGCCTCCGAAAGCGCCTCGGTGATCAGGCGTTCCTTGGAACCGAAGTGGTAGCCGATGGCCGCGAGGCTGACTCCGGCCGCGGCCGCGATATCGCGAGCGGTGGTTTTCGCGACGCCGCGCTCCATGATCGCCTTGCGCGCCCCCGCCAGTAGATCTTCCCGGTTTCCCATCCGGACACCCTAGCGCACGTCTAAGACGAATGTCCAAGACGTTCGTGCCAGTCGCTGGATGCGGCACGTACGGTCTCCTGCGCGAGTCCATCCGCCCAGGCGGCTAGGCTCGAGCTGTGCGGCAGAAGATCATCGTGGACGTCGACACCGGAATCGACGATTCTCTGGCCCTGCTGTATCTGCTGGCCTCTCCCGAGGCCGAGATAGTCGGGATCGCGTCGACCGCGGGGAACGTACCGGCGGCGCAAGTGGCGGCGAACAATCTCGCCTGGCTGGATGTGTGCCGCGCGCCGAATATCGAGGTCACGCTGGGCGCGGCCGAACCCGTCGCGATTCCCTTGCGTACCACCGAGGATACCCACGGCCCGCAAGGCGTCGGATATGCCGTGCTGCCGGAGTCCGCGCGATCGCTCTCGGACCGATCCGCCGTGGACATGTGGATCGAACTCGCTCGGGCGCATCCGGGCGAATTGATCGGCCTGTGCACCGGTCCACTGACCAATCTCGCGCTCGCGCTGCGCATCGAACCCGCTCTGCCGCGCCTGCTGCGCCGCCTGGTGATCATGGGCGGTGCCTTCAACCAACCCGGCAACACCACACCGACCAACGAGTGGAACGTGCACGTCGATCCGGAGGCCGCCAAGGAGGTCTTCGACGCTTTCAGCACGGCCCCGTCCCGGCCGATCGTGTGCGCGCTCGACATCACCGAGACCATCGAGATGTACCCGAGCCACCTCGCACGGCTCGCCGAGCTCGCCGGCAGCCTGCCGCCGGAAATCGTCTCCGAGACCGATCCGGCCGGGACGCGGTCGACCGCGTCCAACCCGATCGTGCGCCACGTCAGTGACGCGGTGCGGTTCTACTTCGAGTTCCATCGGCTCTACAACCAGGGCTACCTCGCGCACATGCACGATCCGTTCGCCGCCGCCGTGGCGCTCGATCCGGCGCTGGCCGCGGTCCGGCCCGCGACCGTCGACGTGGAGCTCGCCGGCACCGTGACCCGCGGCGCCACCGTCGCCGACTGGGCGGGCATGTGGGGCCGGGAACCCAACGCCGACATCGTGATCGGCACCGATCCCGACCTGTTCTTCGACCGCCTCATCACCCGGGTCGCCGCACTCGCCCGGGCGCTCTACCCAGTCGGCGGGATGTCCCGCCCCACCCAGGAGGTCCGGTGACCGCCGACCGCGACGACAACTACCTGCCCCAGCTCCGCACCCGGCTCGGGCTGCCGGGCATCGTCGACGTCCACACCCATTTCATGCCGGAGCAGGTCATGCGCAAGGTGTGGGCGTACTTCGATTCGGCGGGTCCGCTGACCGGTCGCGAGTGGCCGATCACCTATCGGGACGATGAGCAGGTCCGGCTGAAGACGTTGCGCGGCTTCGGTGTTCGCGCCTTCAGTTCGCTGGTGTATCCACACAAGCCGGATATGGCGGCCTGGCTCAACGAGTGGACCGCCGACTTCGCCGCGCGCACACCCGATTGCCTGCCCGCCGCCACCTTCTACCCGGAACACGGCGCGGACTCCTATGTGGAAGCGGCACTCGAGGCGGGTGCACGAATCTTCAAGGTGCACATCCAGGTCGGTGACTTCCACCCCGGCGATCCGCTGCTGCGGCCGGTGTGGGGCCTGCTGGAGGAGGCGGGGATTCCGGCGCTCATCCACTGTGGCTCCGGTCCGGCCCCGGGGACGTTCACCGGACCGGAGCCCATCGCCGCTCTGCTGCGGCGGTTTCCGCGACTGCGGATGATCGTCGCGCACATGGGCACGCCCGAATACTCCGAATTCTTGGACCTGGCACAGCGATACGAGGGCGTGTACCTGGACACCACCATGGTCTGGACCGATTTCAGCGAGCAGGACGCGCCGTACCCGGCGTCCGAACGGCCTCGCCTGCTCGACCTGGGCGACCGCATCCTGTTCGGCAGCGACTTCCCGAATATCCCCTACCCCTACGCCCATCAGGTCTACGCCGTGGAACGACTCGATCTCGGCGACGAGTGGCTGCGCCGGGTGCTGCACGACAACGGCGCCCGGCTGTTCGACCTGAGCTGAGCCGCGCTACCCGTTACGCCGAGGCATCAGCGTTCACGACCCGATGTCGCGGGACAGGCCGCTGGCGCGCAGGACGCGGCGGGCGATGGCGGCCCGGATCGATTCGTCGGTGCCGATGATCCGGACGTGACGGCGCGCGCGGGTGATGGCGGTGTAGAGCAGTTCCCTTGTCAGCAAGGTGGATTCGGGTTCCGGGAGCACCACGGAGACGGTGTCGTACTGACTGCCCTGGCTGCGGTGGATGGTCATCGCGAACACTGTGACCACGGCCGGGAATTGGGTGGGGTGCACGAGGTACGGTTCGCTACCGCGCTGAAGTGCGGCACGCAGTGAGCCGTCCGGCAGCCGCACGATCACGCCGGTGTCACCGTTGTAGATTCGCGCCTCGTGGTCGTTGGCGGTGACCAAGAGCGGCTGACCGGGATACCAAGGGGCCAGGGGGGATTCGGACCCCGCTCCCCCGGCCGCGGCCCAGTCGGCGGCCATCCGATCCCAGCGTTCGACACCGAACGGGCCCTGGCGGTGCGCGCAGAGCAGGCGATGCGATTCCAGCGCGGTCAGCGCGCCGGCCGCGTCACCGCCGAGTGCGGCGTCGGTGACCGCACGCGCCGCCGTGATCACCTCCGCGCGGACCGGTTTGGTGTCCTCCGGTCCGCACAGGGACAATTCGGGCCCGCCCGCGCGCAACAGGTCGAGCGCGGTGTCGGCATCGCCCGCGCGGACCGCGACCGCGAGATCGGCGATCTTCCCGCCGAAACGGCGACCGCGGGTGAGGCGGACGATACCGCCGCGCAGGCGGGTACGCTCCAGCGCGGTCAGCGATTCCGCGTGCTGCTCGCCGGAATCCGCGTCGAGCACCTGCTCCAGCACCGGATTGGGTTCCCCGGCAACGGGTCCCGCGACCAGGTCGGCGAGCACCGCGCCCGCGTCGACCGAGGCCAACTGGTCGGGGTCACCCACCAGTACCAGGCGGGTGTCGGGGCGCAACGCGGCCAGCAGGCTGCTCATCATGGTCAGCGACACCATGGAGGTTTCGTCGACGACGATCACGTCGTAGGGCAGGCGGTTGAACTCGTGGTATTTGAACCGGGTGCTACGGCTGCGCTGCCAGCCGAGGAGGCGGTGCAGGGTGGAGGCGGTGAGCTCGGGCAACCCGAGCGGTTCGGCTTGCTCGCGCACGGCCTCCTGCAGCCGGGCCGCGGCCTTGCCGGTCGGCGCGGCCAGCGCGATGCGCAGCGTGGGCAGTTTGGGGTTCGACCGCTGATGCGCGTCGAGCAGCGCCAGAATGCGGGCGATCGTGTGGGTCTTCCCGGTGCCGGGGCCACCCGCCACCACGGTGGTCCAGTGGGTCGCGGCCAGCGCCGCGGCCAGTCGCTGCCGGTCCGGGGCGACACCGGCCGGGCCGTCGAAGAGGCGGTCGAGTTCCTGGCGCACCAGCGCGGGATCGACGACGGGGTGCCCTACCGACCGTTCGGTGAGCACGCGCCGGATCGTCTGCTCCTGCTGGAAGTATCGATCCAGATACAGCAGCGGACCGCCGACGCGGTCACCCGGCACCAACCGCAACGGCCGCAACGGACCCGCTCGACCGCCGACCACCAATGGGCTCGCGTGCAGCGCGGCCACCACGGCCTCGATATCGGGCCAGGGCAGCGTCGCCGGATCGACGCCCGTTCCCGCCTCCCAGCGTTCATCGGCATCGATGCCGATCTCGCGCATGCGGTCCAGCTCCAGGCACACCGACCCCGACCGCACGGCGCGCACCGCCAGCGCGGCCGCGAAGAGCACCTGCTCGGACTCCTCGCGTCCGAGCCGGCCGAGCCGCACAGCGACATGCACGTCCGCGGCCGACAGCACCCCGGCCTCGTTGAAGGTCCGCAGCAGGCCGGTCCCGCGCTGTGCCAGCTGGATCGACGTCATCCGACCGACTCCTTGTCGGCCGGAGCACACGGCAGGAGCTGGGTCCAGGTCATCGCGTCACCCTTCGGAAGTATCGGTGCCGCACCGTTTCGCCTCTCCGGCAAGAAGATCCGACAGGGCGACGATCAGGGCCGCGGGCGGGTTCCAGTCGAAGACGCCGCGCCCGGGTGGGGTTTCCGGGCCGATCATGCCGCGAACGAAGAGGTAGCAGCAGCCACCCAGATGACGGGCGGGATCGTAGGCGGGCAGCCGCCAGCGCAGGTAACGGTGCAGGGCGACGGAGTACAGCAGCGCCTGCAGGGGATAGTGCGAGCGCTGCATCTCGGCACACATGCGGTCGCGGGTGTAGTGGTCGACCGTGAGGTCGCCGAGGCCGAGCCGGTTCGTCTTGTAGTCGACGATGACGAAACGCGGTGCGGCCGTGGCGTTGTCGGTCACCCGCAGTACGGCGTCGATACTGCCGGTGAGGTAGCCGCGCAGCGGGATATCGTCCAGGCCGGCCAGGTGGTCGGCGTAGGGGCGGAACTCGTCGTCGGCGGGCAGGTATTCGCGCAGTAGATCGGCGATCTGGCGCAGTGTGGCGGCACGCGCCGCGGGGGTGTCGCCGCCGGACAGGGGCAGTTCGAATTCGAGCTCGTTGAGTTGGTCGCGACCGGAAATATCCGCGAGCGTGCCGAATCCGAGCGGCGTGCGCAGCACGCCGAGCAGAGCGGTGCCGAGCAGGGCCGGATCGATGTCGGCCATGAGTTCGTCGATAGCGGTGCGGCAGCGGGTGTGCACCTCGACGGCGAGATCGGGTGCGTCGCGGTCGATCATCTCCAGGACACCGTGCACGAGGGTGCCGAAATCCGCGCCGTAGGGCAGCGCGTTCATCAATGAGGGTGCGGCGGTGGGCAGTTCGGTGTCGTCGAGCAGCGGGGTGGCGGGTTCGTCGGTGGCGCCGTGCTCGTCCTCCGGTTCGACGCCGGGCGCGATGTCATGGGCGCCGGCGGTCAGCGCCGAGTAGGAGGTGCGCCGCCAGTGCTGGTCCAGCGCGCGATCGAAACGCGCGGCGGCGAGGTCGCCGGTGCTCCGATCGTCGCGGACGCGGCGGAGTTCCACCGCTTCGGCGGTATCCACACCGATCACCGAGATCGCCTCGGGGGCCGTGGCCGCCCAGGCCGAAATCTTTTGCAGCGCAACCGCGTCGGCGGGCACCGAGGCGCGGTTCGGGACGATGTCGCCGCCGTCCGGACGGCCGAGAATCATCCGGTGCAGGGGCGCCGCCGCGGTGGTGATCGCGGGCGCCCACCAGGCGACGACCTGACACATGGCACGGGTCAACGCGACGTAGAGCAGGCGCAGTTCCTCCCCCGCCTCCTCGGCCTCGCTGCGCAGTTTGCGTTCCGCGAAACCGGGGGCCTCCTGGCCACCGACATCGAGGACGCGGGCGCCGGTGTCATCGTGGAACAGCAGCGTCGCCGGGTACGGATTCTTCGCGCTGTCCCAGGCGAAAGGCAGGTACACGACCGGGAATTCGAGCCCTTTGCTGGCATGCACGGTGGCGATCTGCACGGCGGCGGCGTCGCGGTCCAGGCGGCGGCTGCGGTCGGCCACCGCGCCGGAGGCGGGGTCGCGCACCCGATCGGTGAGCCAGCGGGTCAACGCGGTCAAGCCCAATCCCTCGGTGAGTGCCACCTGGTCCAGCAGTTGGGCGATATGGCGCAGATCAGTGAGCTCGCGTTCCCCGTTCTCCACCGTGAGCAGGCGTTGAGCCAGACCCGTTTCGGCCGAGAGCTTTTCGAAGACGGCGGCGAAACCGGCGCGAGCGAACAACCGACCGGCGTCACGCAGCTGCGCACTCACCCGGCCGACCAGATCCGCTCCGCCACTGTCGATTTCAGCGGCCGTGACACCGAACAGCGGAGTGCACGCCGCCAGTCGCACCCGATCGGAGCGGTGCGGCTGTTCCAGCGCCCGCAGCACCCACAGCCAATCGGTGGCGCTGCCGGTCGCGAAGACACTCGTACCGCCCGCCAGCACCGATGCGACGCCCACCTTGTCCAAAGCGGCTCGTACGACGTCGATTTGGGACCGGGTCCGCACCAGTACCGCGATATCGCCCGGCCCGAGCGGACGACGGGGTACCCCGAGCGTGGTGTCGGCGTCCGCCGGCGCACCGGCGGGACGCGTACCGGTTTGCGCCGATCGCGCGTCCGGAGCGGGCCCCTCGGCGATCGAGGTCCCGGATTCGAGCAGGCGCACGATGTCGGCGGCCAGATCCTCGGCGACCTTGGCCCGCAGCCGGCCCACCGCGGGGAAGCCGGACTTGTTGAGCGCGCCCGCTCCGGTGCGCGGCAGGCAGCGCACCCGCAACGGCGTGATGAGGTCGGCGGGACCGGACAGGCGCGTCCACGGCCGGGTCGCGGCCACCGGATAGACGGTGATCTCCTTGTGCCCCAGCGCCGCTCCGCCGTGCAGGTGATCCAGGGCGGCGAGCAACCCGGCGTCGCTGCGCCAGTTGGTGTCGAGTTCGCAGCGGTGGTCGGCGTGCGCGACAGCGTCGAGGTAACTGAGCACTTCCGCGCCGCGGAAGGCGTAGATGGCCTGTTTCGGATCGCCGACCAGGACCATCGTCGTGTGCCCATGGAAGGCCAGCCGCAGGATGTCCCACTGGAGCGGGTCGGTGTCCTGGAACTCGTCGACCAGCGCCACGCGGTACCGGTCGCGGATGCGCGCGCGGGCGCGCGGCCCGTGCTCGGGATCGGCGAGCACGTCGTGCAGCAGGACCAGCAGGTCGTCGAAATCGCGCAGGCCCGAAAGTCGTTTGCGGCGTTCGGTTTCCGCGCGCACGGCGGCGGCGAACGCGACCCGCTGCCCGGTCGCGCCGTCCCCTTCCGGAGCCAGGCGCGCATGCCGGTCGCGCACCGCGGCCAGCGCCAGGGTGTGCGCCTCCTTCAGCGAGAACGGTGGTTCGGTGCGCGCGTACCGATGCAGGTAGAGATCGTCGGCCGCGGTCAGCACGACCTCGTCGACGGTTTCGACCAGTCGCGCGCCCGGATCGTGCTCACCCGCCAACCCGAGTTCATCGAGCATTCGCTGGCAGAAACTGTGCGTGGTCACGATGGTGCCCGCGGCGAAATCAGACAACGCGACCAGCAACCGCTCCCGCCGGCGGCGCACTTCCGCCGGATCCGTCTGCGCCAGATGCCGTACCAGTTCGTCCCGGTGCGCCCGCGCCAACTCCGGATCCGCCAGCGCGGCCGCCACCACCACGAACCGGTCCCGCGCTCGCTCTCGCAACTCCTGCGTCGCGGCCCGGCTGAACGTCACCAGCAACAACTGCGAAACATCGACCCCGAGCTCGGCCACATACCGCACCGCCAATCCCACGATGGCATGTGTCTTCCCGGTTCCCGCACTGGCTTCCAGCACGGTGGTCCCGCTGGGCAGCGCCCCGAACGCGTCGAACCGCCCCGGCTCCGCCAACTCCTCGGCCGCGAACGCCAGATCCTGCACAGTCATCGGCTACACCACCCGACACCAGGCATCGGCGACCCCACTTCCCGTTCGGCAACGCACAACCCACCCCGATCGAACCATCCGCCGCCCCGGCCGCTCGGCACCCCCGCCCGCGTGTCCTTGTTGATCATGCCGTCACCCGCACGACAGCGACTCACGGCGATCACGGCTGCCCCTGGGTCTCGGCGGCGAGAAGCGGGACCCAGAGGCGGCGGGCAAGCGCGCCGAACAGGGTGGTCTCGCCCGGTTCGCCCGCTGGGGCGGGAGCGGACATGAGGTCGTCGAGGCGTGGAGCGGGACCCCAGATGTAGCGGAGGTGGCGGTCGGTGTGGTCACCGAATGCGGCGGGACCGTTGGGGCCGCCGTTGAATTCGCGTTCGGCGGAGGTGATCGCTTCCTCCACCGAAGAACCACGGAAGCGGCGTTCGGCGTACGCGGCGGTAGCGGTGGGTGTGATCGGGAGCGGTTCGCACAGGCCCGCGTCGCGAAGTTTGACGAGCTCGCGCAAGGCGGCGACGGCGGCGGGGCGATCGGGGGCGGTCAGAATGGAACGCCAAGCGGGACGATGGAATTGGCCGCGACCGGTGGTGACCGCGCGCCAGGACCGGTCCTCGGTGGCGGCGAGGGCGAGCAGGGCTACCCAGGCGGAGATGCGGTGTTTCGGGGCGAGGCGGGAGAAGGTGGTGCGCACCAGCGTCTCGCCGTGCACCTCGGGAACCGTGCCGGTAAGCCGGCGGCCGCCGCCGAGATCGATGGCGATATCGACCGCGCGGGCGGGACTTTCGTATTCGGGGAGTGCGGCACGCACCAATTTGTCGACGGTGTGCTCGATGTCGTCGAGCACGGCGCCGCCCAGGCCGAAGGGAGGCAGCGTGCCGCGCCGCCATTCCGCGGCGCGCAGACCGGCGGGGTCGGCGCCGGTGAGGCGAGCAGTCAGCATGCGTTCGCCCAGTTCCCATTTCGCGAGGCCGTCGAGTTCGATCGGCAGGCGATCGGCGATGTCCTCGTCGTGCTCGGGCACGCGCAGGCCCAGGCGCTGCCACAGGAACGCGCGGAGGGGATGCTCGGCGAAGGACATCAGGTCGTTCAGGGCGACATCGGCGAGGTCGGGAGCGGGCAGCGGCGCGGGCAGGAAGGCCGGGCGGGGACGCGGCGGCGCGGCGGCGGCCACGGCACCGGCCAGCGCGACGGCATCGAAGCTGAACGGCTTGTCCGCGTGGAAGTTCCGGCTGTCGAAACTCTGCAGCGGATGCCGGATCAGCACCTTGTCGGCGTCGTCACCGAGATAGCCGCGCACGGCGTCGAGGATCTCGGCGACCGGGATGGCGGGCGGGCGCTTGGTGCCGGTGACCGGATCCGCGCCGGTATGGAACAGCAGCAGCTTGTCCTGCGCGGCCATGATCGCGTCCAGCAGCAGCTGGCGGTCCTCGCTGCGGGGATCGCGTTCGCCCAGCAGCGGATGGCGGGCCAGCACGTCGTCGCCGTCGATACCGCCCGCCCTCGGGAAGACATCGTCGTCGAGTCCGAGCAGCACCACCACCCGGTGCGGCACCGACCGCATCGGCGTCATGGTGGCGACGGTCAGCTCACCGGTGCGGAAGTTCGCGCGGGTCGGCCGGGCGGCGAGCCGGTTCGCCAGCAGCACACCGACATCGGGCAGCCGGAGCTGCACGTCTCCGGCGTGCTCGGTGGCGGCGGTCAGTTCGCGGCGGGCTTCCGCGCGAATCCAGGCATCCCGGTCGGGTACGTCGGTGAGCAGGTCGAGCGCACGCGCCAGCACCGCGGCCCATTCGCCGGCCGGACGCGGTCCCCGCAGGTCGCGCAGGCACACCGCGAGCCGGTCGACGAACTCGGCGAAGCGCCCCGCCAGATCCACGTCACCGGAGTCCACGTCACCCAGGGGCAAAGCCAAATCCAGCCAGTCGTCGGCACTTTCGTCGGCGGTGACACCCAGCAGGATCCGGTCGACGGCCGCGTTCAAGGTGTTCTGCGCGAAATCGGCGAGCCCGAATGCCTGCCGCTGCCGCTGCCCGATCCCCCATCGCGCCCCGGACGCCGCGGCCCACTCCCGCAACCGTTCGATCGCGTCGTCGTCGAAACCGCAACGGCGGCGCACGGTTTCGGATGCGGCCAGATCCAGCACCTGGGTCACCGTGACCCGTCCGTCCGCCAGTTCCAGCAGGGTCGCGATCACCGCGAGCATCGGATTGGTGACCCCGCGCCCCCGATCGGCCAGCCGTACCCGCAACTGATGCGCGGGATGCGCCGAATCCCGCATGCCCTCAGCCGATCCCGTGGCTCCGAAGGCCGCCCGCACCAGCGGCGCGTACGCCTCGACCTCCGGACACATGATCAGCACGTCCCGCGGTTCCAGCGTCGGATCGGCGGCGAACAGACCGAGCAGGCACTCCCGCAGCACCTCCACCTGCCGCGTCGGCCCGTGACACGCGTGCACCTGGAAGCTGCCATCCGCCGCGTACGCCCCCGGCGCGGGCGGCCACCGGTCGTCGCGAATCCCCGCCTGAATCGCGCTCAGCAGCGTCGAGCCGGACTCGCCCGAAGCCGGGTGCGGCGACACCGTAGACACGGCAGGCGAACTTTCGCTTTCGGACTGGACGCCAATCGGCGAATCCTGTCCTGGCCCTTTCGGATTCGGCTGCTCGCCGGTCAGAATCGGTGCGCCGATCGCGTGCAAACGCTGTTGCAGTTCCCGGACGTCGCGGGCCAAACCCGCCAGCAGCGGGTGGTCGACGGCGGTAGTGGTGGTGTCCGCGGCCCGGGAGCTCGCCGGCGGCAGTTGCGCGAGCGTCGACCACATCGCGGGGCTCGGGTGGGCGAGCCACAGGTGCACGTCGCGTCCTTCGCCCAGCGCGGACAGCACCGCCAGCTGGTCGGCGGGCAGGCGGGTGGCGCCGAACACCGAAAGACGTTGCGGCAGCTGCACAGCGGCGGGTTCGGCACGCAGACGGGCGCAGGCGGCTTCGAGGCGTTCGGCGGGGCTGGGCGCACCCACCTCGGCGCGCAACCGGCGCCACAGCGCCGGTTGCCACAGCAGATCGTCGGGGACCGGGTGGCCGGCGCCGTCGGTGTCCGCACCGGCCGCCCACTCGTCGATCAGGGCCGGGCGTTGCGCACCATAGCTGTCGAAGAGGGCCGCGATCCGGGCGGCGGTGGCGTAGCGCCGGCCGACCCGATGGTCACGACCGGTCGGTTCGGTCGCACCGAGGTGCCGGGCCAGCACCGCGCACCACGGTTCGGACAGCGCCGCGTCGATCACCCGCAGCAGCGTCCAGACGAGACGTTCCGGAGCCCACGGATCATCCTCGGGCCGCACACCACCGGCCGCCGCGAGGACCTCGGCGACCAGGCCGGACGGTGACGGGAACCGGATATTCGCCGCGACGCCGTCGGCCGAGGACGGCCCCGTCACCCCCAGCACCGTCGAAAGTCGTTGCGTGAGCCACCGTTCCACGCCTTTGGCCGGTACCGCCACCACGTCGGCGGCGAACGGGTCGGTCAGCGGCGTCGCCAACAGCGCGGCGAGCGAATCGGCCAGGATGTCGGCGCGCTCGGCACGGTGGATGTGCAGCGGCATTGGTTGTTTATACGCCAGCGACTCCCCCGCAACCACACCGGCCCGGCCCGAGTGAGTGAATTAAGCCACACGCGAACGCTTTTCTCGGCCGTGTCACGTCTGTTCGCGCGAATCGATGTGCGACAGTGCTCAACCGGGGAGGACGGGAAGCTGGATCGAAAGGCTGGTTCGCGTCAATGACTGCGAAGGTGATTGCCCTGGTTCCGAGAGCCGGATTCACGGTCCGCCGCGTCGGAGATCGCTGGGAGTTGGTCAACTCGGGTTTCTACGGCCGCGCCGTTGTCCTACAGACCTGGCCGCGGGACCGGCACACCGAGGCTTTCGAGCACTGCTATCGCCTCAACGGCCGCACCGTCGAAGAGTTGCTGGCCGCCTTCCGCTGAATTCGGCTCGGCCCGAACCGGATTGCGGAATCGGTAGCGTCGCGAATAACACAGCGCCGCGCCGAGCTCAAGACGTGCGTGATGCGGGCCGATGTGCCAATGTGTTCCCTCGTGCGTTACCCCTTCGCCGGCACCGGTGCACTTCCCCGCGTGGCCGCATCCGCTTGTGTCCTCGCCGCCGCGGCGGTCCTCCTTCCCACCGCGCCCGCGCTGCTGCCGCACGCCCAGGCCGCGCCACCAGCGCTGACCCGGGTGATCCCCGGGTTCGACGCCGATCTGAGCAACCGCATAGATCGCGTCGACGCCTACCTCAAATCCCGCCCCGGCGTCACCGGTTACATCGTCCGCGACCGCGTCTCCGGCGGCGTCTACGCCAACGAGCACGCGGAGAACCCGGTGTGGACCGCCTCCACCATCAAACTCGCCATCGCGGTCGACCTGCTCAACCGCGCCCGGGTCGGCGCGATCGCGCTCAGCCCGGAAGACCGCGGACTGCTGGAGTCGATGCTGGCCACCTCCAACGACACCGCCGCCGATATCCTCTGGCAGAAGTACGCCGGCTTCGATCGCATGGCCTTCAACAACGCGTTCCGCGCCAACGGCATGGTGAGCCTGGTGCCGCAGCCGACCACGACCGCGTTGTTCCCGGACTGGTCGTTCCAGAAGTGCACCGTCGCCGACCTCGATCGCCTGATGGACTACGTGCTCACCCGCATGCACCCCGACGACCGCGCCTATCTGCTGGACCGGATGCGCTCGGTGGACTACAACCAGCACTGGGGCGTCTGGGGCGCGGGCGCGCAGATGCGGCCCGGCCTGAAGAACGGCTGGTCGGCCGAGGAGGGCGGCTGGGTGGTCAACTCGGTCGGCTTCGCGGGCCCGGATGAGCGCTACACCCTCGCGATCATGAGCTCGCTGGGCGCGGACGGCGGCTACACCGAGGGCGCGGACACCGACACCAAGGTCGCCGAAATGCTGCTCAAGGGGCGCTAGCCCGCCGGTGCAACGTCACCGGAGCGTCGTCCCGCGGGAACGGAATCGTGGTGAAACCCCACGGCATCCGATAGTCCGCGGGCAGGCTCCACTCGTAGGCGCGCACCATTTCGGCGACGAGGGTTTTCACCTCGAACGTCCCGAAGTGCATGCCGATGCACTTGTGCGCCCCGGCCCCGAACGGCACCCACGCCAGCCGGTGCGATTTGTCCTCACGCCGGTGCGGGCCGAACCGCTCGGGGTCGAAAACCTCCGGCCGGGTCCATAACTCGGGCAGCATGTGATTGACGTGATAAGCCAGGTCGACCGGGGTGCCCGCCGGGATGTAGCGGCCGAGGATCTCGGTGTCGCGCACGGCCCGGCGCACGAAGGCGGGCACTGGCGGCATCAACCGCAGGCTTTCTTTGATCACCAGATCGAGGTCGGGCAGCCGATCCAGCTCGTCGATCGTCGAGAGCTCGCCCGCGGCCAGTACCTCCGCCCGCACCCGCTGTTGCCATTCCGGGTGTTTGCCCAGGTAATAGGTGACGGCGGTGGCGGTCGTCGTGGTGGTGTCGTGCGCGGCCATGATCAGGAAGATCATGTGGTTGACCACGTCGGCGTCGCTGAACACCGCGCCGTCGGCGCTGCGCGCATGGCACAGTCCGGAGAAGAAATCCGGTGACTCGACACGCCGCTTCGCCGGCAGCATTTCGGTGAAGTACTGCTCGAGCACTCGGCGTCCCCGCAGCCCGGCGCGCCAGCGTCCACCCGGTACCGGATACCGGATGAAGGCAAGCCCCGCATGTGTGCACGCGATGAACGCATCGATGAGTTCGCGCCTGCGCGGGCCCACATCGACGGCCATGAACGTCTCCCCCGCGATTTCCAGGGTCAGATCCTTGATCGTCGGATACAGGCGCACAGTCGCACTGCCCGCACCTTCGGGCACCCACTTCGAGACCGCCGTCCGCGCCACCGGCACCAGCGCACCGAGGTGCGCTTCGAGCCGCTCGCGGGTGAAGGCCTGCTGCATGATCCGCCGATGGAACATGTGCTCGTCGAATTCGAGCAACAGCAGCCCACGCCCGAAGAACGGGCCGATGAAATAGTTCCAGCCCTGCCCGAAATCCCGGCGCCGGACACCGAGCACCTGATCGATCGCCTCGGGCCCGGTGACCAGCACCCGCTCGACACCGAGCGATCGCGCCATCGCCACCGGTCCGTACCGGCGATGCCGATCCATCAGCTCCGCCGGACCCCAGCGCAGGTACTGCAGTGAACGCCCCAGGTAGGGCAGTCCGATATCGCCGCGCACCGCGGTCGCCGCACTGGCCGCGGGCGGCGAGGCGAGTACGCGCGGCCGCTCCGGAAGACGGCGCAGCAGCCGATCGATCACATGTTCGTCCGGAATGTCGATAAGCGCTGTGTTCTCCGAGACACGGACCTTGCCGACCATGACAAACCTCCAGGAACGAGGGGGTTCATCGTATTCTGTTCAAGCGCCCAGTGGATCGGGTTCACGCACAACCGACTACGGTTGAGCTTGGTCAGTTACCGTTCGCGGGGGACGAACCCCAGGTCTTTCGAGGAGCAACCGGCGATGAGCACAGAAGCTGTCGAGAACCGTCGTCACAAGGTGGTGGTGATCGGTTCGGGGTTCGGTGGCCTGTTCGGCACCAAGCACCTCAAGCGCGCAGACGTCGACGTCACCCTGATCTCCAAGACCTCCACCCACCTCTTCCAGCCGCTGCTGTACCAGGTGGCCACCGGCATCCTGTCGGTCGGCGAGATCGCGCCCGCCACCCGCCTGGTGCTGCGCAAGCAGCGCAACGCGCAGGTGCTGCTCGGCGATGTCGTCGACATCGACCTGCAGAACAAGACGGTCACCTCGCTGCTGCTGAACCAGGAGACGGTCACCCCCTTCGACAGCCTGATCGTGGCGACCGGCGCGCAGCAGTCCTACTTCGGCAACGATCAGTTCGCCACCTACGCGCCCGGCATGAAGACCATCGACGACGCGCTCGAACTGCGCGGCCGCATTTTGGGCGCGTTCGAGGGCGCCGAGCTGGCGACGACCCAGGAGATGCGGGACCGCCTGCTCACCTTCGTGGTGATCGGCGCCGGCCCGACCGGCGTCGAGTTGGCCGGGCAGATCGCCGAACTCGCCGATCGCACGCTCGAAGGCACCTTCCGCAATATCGATCCGCGCGACGCCCGTGTCATCCTGGTCGAGGGCGCGGGCGCTGTGCTCGGCCCGATGGGCCCCAAGCTCGGCGGCCAAGCCCAGCGCAAGCTGGAGAAGATGGGCGTCGAGATCCAGCTGAACGCCATGGTCACCGATGTCGACGCGCACGGTGTCACGGTCAAGGATTCCGACG
Organism: Nocardia goodfellowii; assembly: GCF_017875645.1. Taxonomy (NCBI): domain Bacteria; kingdom Bacillati; phylum Actinomycetota; class Actinomycetes; order Mycobacteriales; family Nocardiaceae; genus Nocardia; species Nocardia goodfellowii. Next base: position 5,642,825 of record NZ_JAGGMR010000001.1, read on the forward strand.
GGACCATCCGGCGTATCGAGTCCTCCACCAAGGTGTGGTCGGCCGGTGTGCAGGGCAGCCCGCTGGGCAAGATGCTGGCCGAACGCTCCGAGGGCACCGAGGTCGACCGTGCCGGACGCGTCGTCGTCGAGCCCGACCTGACCCTCAAGGGTCACCCCAACGTCTTCGTGGTCGGCGATCTGATGTCGGTCCCCGGCGTCCCCGGCATGGCGCAGGGCGCGATCCAGGGCGCCACCTACGCGGCCAAGGCGATCAAGGCGGGCCTGAAAGGCGCACGGCCCGAAGACCGTAAGCCGTTCAAATACTTCAACAAGGGCTCCATGGCGACGATCTCGCGGTTCAACGCCGTGTGCCAGATCGGCAAGCTGGAGTTCGGCGGGTTCCTGGCCTGGCTGGCCTGGCTGGGCCTGCACCTGTACTACCTGGTCGGCTACCGGAGTCGCCTGATCACCGTCATCCAGTGGTTCGTGTCCTTCCTCGGCCGCAGCCGCGGCCAGATGGCGGCAACCGAGCAGTGGGTCTTCGCCCGGCTCGCGCTGGAACAGGTCAACTCCGACGAGGAAGAGGCCGACGAACTCGCGGCCGCCTTGGGAGCGCCTCCCGGCAACGGTCGAGCCCCCGGGCGCGCGACCGCCGAACGCCAAGTCGGCTAGGGCTTTTCTCGCAGGTTCAATCCGCACACCCGCAACTGTTGTGGCCGGGCCAGATTCGCGAACAAGCGGATCGGTCCGGCCACAGGCATATTTCGGCTACTCAGCTAATTTTTGGCTAAGAATTTTGTGAAATCGGGTTCCGCAGCGACCCATCCATGTCGCGCGCGGATCCGAATGTGAGACGTCGAACATGCACTTCTCTGAGGAAAGGCGATTGATGCCCACAGGCAAACACAGAGCTCCGGCCCCGCCGTCCAAGATCGGCCCGGTGGTCGCGGCGGGCGCGGTTCCGCTGGTGCTCGCGCTGGTCGGCTCCGGTACCGCGAACGCCGACCCGACCGAGGCCGGCACGTCCACGCAGCACGCGCAGTGGCCCGCGGCCGATGTCCCGAATGCGATGCCGTACGAGGGCCTCGACATTCCGGACAACACCCGTAGCTCGCTGCAGTGGTCGCGTCCGCTCCCGGACAAGCGGTACCTCGCGCCCGTGGGCGTGCTGCATCCGCCGGTTCCGGTGGCACCCGTGCCGCCGATCGCGCCGCCGCCCGGGCAGTTCCGCTTCGGTGATGTCACCGTGCCGACGCCGGACTGGATCAACGAAGAGCAGGCGATCCAGATCAACGACAACTCGGCCATGGCCGAGGCGAATCTGGCGACGTTCCTCGATTCGGTCGGCATGGAACGCAGCCGGTCCGACCGGATCGCCGGTCAGACGGTCGGCACCGCGGCCGTCGGCGCTCTCGCGGGTGCCAGTGCCGCGGCGCCGATCGCGGTCACCTCCGCGCTCGTCGGCGGTGTGCTCGGCCTGGTGGTCGGCGCGCCGTTCATTCCGGTCGGCATCTTCGCCGGACCGGCACTGGGCGCGGCGATGGGCGCGGCCGTGATCACCGTGCCCGCCGCGGTGGTCGGTGCGGCGGCCGGTGGTGTGGTCGGCGCGGTCAACGCGTACAACGCACCGTCGCGGGTTGTCGGAGACTGAACACGCTCCGCATTCGATAGTGCTCGCATACAAGGCGGGATTCCGACAACGTCGTCGGAATCCCGCCTTTGCGTTGCCGAGCCGGTTACCGCACAGCTACCTGCGCGGCTTTGGTCGCGTCATGCTCCACCGCCCACTCGGCCAGCGCCGAAAGCCGCTCCAGCAGCGTCAGTCCCGGCGGTGTGAGGCTGTATTCCACCGTGGGCGGCACGGTCGGATGTACCTCACGGCGTACCAGCCCGTCGGCTTCCAAGGTGCGCAAGGTACGGGTCAGCATGCGACGGCTGATGCCTTCGACAGCCCGGTGCAGTTCGTTGTATCGGTGGGTGCGTTCGCCCAACAGCACCAGCACCACCAGCGTCCACTTGTCCCCGATGCGGTGCAGCAACTGCCCGACCGGGCACGCGGCCAATTCCGCCGCCGGGACCGGGCGCGGCAGCTGGAATGCCAGCACAGCGGGAACATCGATGTGCCTATCGGACATCACAGTGCCTTCTTTCGGTCCGGCGCAACGCGATCCAGGCTGACTGTGTCAGCACAGCCAGCATAGGGAGGAACGACCGTGCCGAACCGAAATCCCAAAACGGTGATCATCGCCGGCGGTACCAGCGGAATGGGGCGCGCCACCGCCCTGGGCCGCCTGGCACACGGAGACCGCGTCACCGTCATCGGCAGCGACGCCGGCAAGGGCGCGGCGCTGCTGGAACAGGCCGCAGATCCGAACCTGCGGTTCATCCAGGCGGATCTGTCCTCGGTCGCCGAGGTCCGCCGAGTCGCGCGGGAAATCGCTGAAGTACACACCGCCGTCGACGCTGTGGGCCTGTTCGCCAACCGCTTGAATCCGAAGCGCCGTGTCACGGCCGACGGCCTGGAAGACACCTTCGCCCTGTACTACCTGAGCCGCTATCTCCTGGCCCAGTACCTGCAACCGCTACTCGACCGCAGTTCGTCCCCGGTGATCATCAATGTCGCGGGAGTGGGAGCCACCGCCGGTGCCGTCCGCTGGGACGACCCGCAGCTGTCCCGCGGCTACAGCATGATCCGCGCCCAACTACAAGCGGGCCGCGCAAACGATCTGGCCGGGGTCGGCTACGCCCAACTGGCCACCACTACCCGCTACGTGCTCTACCACCCCGGTTTCACCCGCACCGGCAGCAAGAACCATCCAAACCCCATGGTGCACAACGTGATCAGTACACTCGCGCGATTCTTCGCCCGCCCGGTCGAGAGCGCCGTAGCGCCCATCGTCGAATGGATCGACCATCCGCCCGCGGATCCGCTCACCGCGATCGACCGGGGCAAACCGGTCCCGTTGTCATTGTCCACACTCGACCCCGCCGACGCGGTCCGGCTCAGGGCCTACACCGAAGATCTGCTCGGCACCCTGGCCGCCCCACAACAGCTCTGACTGCGGCACAAGACGGGCGTGCTGGTGCGACCGGGTTTTTAGGCAGGTGTGCCACCACTACACCACGGAAGACGCCTGCGCTTCCGGCGGGAATCGAACCCGCGATCTCCTGCGTGACGGATAACCGATCATCTCCGGCCCGTCTTGTGCCGGTCCCACCGTAAACGGTTGTGTGCCCGCGCATCCAGTCAATTTGTCGCAGCGGCCAGGGTGCGGGCCACGCGGGTATAGAGGCTGCCGCCCGCGGCCAGTGGCAGCAGGGCGCCGTCGACGCCGTGGGTCTCGGCGGCGCGGGGATCCGGGTAGCGCAGTTCGCTGTCGAGAGCACGAGGAGCGGCGAGCGGGTCATCGGTGGGCGCGTCGCTGCCGAGATGCAGGCGGTGCCGGAGCAGCGGGACATCGGCGAGGTCGGCGAGGAAGTCACCGCGCCATTCACCCGTGTCCTCGCCGGTGCGCCCGATCTGGACGCGTTCGCGGATCCGGACCCGCGAGTCCGGGGCCAACCGGACAGTGGTGCGCGTGTGGTGCCGCGCGCCGCCCGCGACGATGGTGGGCTCCGGATCGAAATCCAGTTCCGCTCCCGGGCCGATCTCGAAATGCCAGTGCGCCGACGACAACGGCGTGGCCACGCTGGGCAGCGCGATGCTCGCCGCGACCGAACGCACCGTCAGCCGGGCGCCGGCGCCCACGACGATGCGGATGTCGAGTTCGTCGCCGCCCAGCGGGGTCGCGGCCGTGCCGATCAGGTGCACCTGATCCGGCGCCGTGCGGCGGGCGGACAGCCCGCCGACGGCGTGGATCTCCGGTAACGACCCGCGGGCCGCCACGATGCGTAACTCAGTGCGCAACAGCGGAATCGGCGGCGTGCGAGTCGGCGTGCGCGATCAGGCGCAGCTGTTCGCGGACCCAGGCCAGGACCGGGGTAGCGGCCGGGTCGTCGGTGAGCGAGATCAGGGCGGTGGGCCGGCTCTCCCGGACCTTGGCGGCGTCGCGTTCCATCACACCGAGATCCGCGCCGACCAGCGGGGCGAGGTCGGTCTTGTTGATCACCAGCAGATCCGAGAAGGTCACGCCGGGACCACCCTTACGCGGCACCTTGTCGCCGCCGGCCACGTCGACGACGAAGATCTGCACGTCGATCAGGCCGGAGGAGAAGGTCGCGGTCAGGTTGTCGCCACCGGACTCGACCAGGATCAGGTCCAGCGGCGGGTTCGCGGCGATCAGGTCGTCGATGGCGTCCAGGTTCGCGGTGATGTCGTCGCGGATCGCGGTGTGCGGGCAGCCGCCGGTCTGCACGGCGGTGATCCGCTCGTCCGGCAGCACGGCGTGGCGGCGCAGGAAGTCGGCGTCCTCGGTGGTGTAGATGTCGTTGGTGAGCACGGCGATGGACAACTCCTCGCGCAATTGCCGGCACAGCGCCGCGGTCAGCGCCGTCTTACCGGAGCCGACCGGACCGCCGATCCCGATCCGCAGCGCTTCGCCCGGCGTGCGCTGCCGCTTCGGGCGGTCCTGCGAATGATCGTGCGGTTCACCGTCGATCAGGTGCGGGGGCATGGTGAATCTCCTTCTCTCGGTGACAATCTCAGCTTGCGAACAGCGGCATTTCGCGGTGCAGATGTCGCTCGGCGAGCACGTCCTGCAGCGGATCCGACAGTGCCGCCAGGCCGGTCACAGCCGCTGCCGCGGTGTGATCGCAGAGCTCGGCCAGCCGCACTGTGCACAGGGCGATCGACGCCGGATCGAGCGCCAGCAGCCGTTGCGCGGCCGTCGCGGCGCCGGTCAGCGTGGTGTAGACCACAACACCCGCGATCTCCTCCGGGGTCACCCCGCAGGCCGCGCCGACCGCGCCGAAAACCGTGGACAGATGCGGCCGCGTACCCAGCGCGGCCCAATCCTGGTGCGGCCACACTTGTTTCGCCAATCGCAAAAATCCACGGCCCTGCGCCCGGGAAGCGGTCCGCGCCGCGGGCGACGGTGTTCTGGCATCGGCCTCGAGCTCGGCGCGCCGCACCGTCAACTCCCCCGCGCACACCGCGGCGGCCAGGGACGCGGCCACCAACCCGGACGTCCGGATCCGGCGCCGTAAATACAACTCGACGGTCCGCACGTCACGCACCAGGCCCGAGGCGACGGCTTCCTCGACCCCGCCGGAATGCACGTGCCCGCCGATCGGCAGGCGGGAATCCGCGAGGGCGAACAACATCGCCAAATTTGTCGCGGAGCTCTTGTGCACCGCACGATCCTATGCTCCGGCGTGTCGTACCCTGCGCCCCGGTCAGACCGCGCGGTCGCCGGACGACGTTTTCAGGCTCGCCCGCGGCGGAAAGCCCGCTCCATGAAGCGCGCGGTCTGGCTGCGGCTCAGGTCGGTCCAGGCTTGCAACGGGGCTTGCCACCAGGGGGCGATTTCGCGGGGACGGGCGGTGACGGCGTGGCAGATCAGATCCGAGGCCTCGTCGACGGTGAGACCCGGGATATTGCTGAAATCGGTCGGGGCGCTCATCCGGGTGTGCACGAGCGGCATATAGATGGAAGTGGTCGTGACGCCGTCGCCCGCGATCTCGGTGGCGACCGTACGCAGCCAGGTGTCGAAGGCGCCCTTCGACGCGCCGTAGGCGGACCACCGGGGCGTGGGCGGCATGAGCAGACCCCAGGTGGCGACGTTCACGATGTGGCCCTGCTTGCGCTCGCGCATGTGCGGCAGCAGGGACAGCAGCAAGCGGACCGGGCCCAGGTAGTTGATGTCCATGGTGCGGGTGAAATCGTGGAAGCGGTCGTAGGATTCGTCGATCGGGCGGCGAATCGACTTCCCCGCGTTGTTGATCACCACGTCGACGTGGCCGTGTTCGCTGAGCAGCGTGCCGGCGAGGGCTTCGACCGCGGCGAAGTCGGTGAGATCGACGGTGTAGGTGTGGGCCGCACCGCCCTCGCCCCGGATATCGGCGGCGACGGCGGCCAAGTCCGCCGTCGACCGTGCGACCAACAGCACCACGGCACCGGCCGCGCCGAGCTTGCGTGCGCTGGCCTTACCGATGCCGTGTGAGGCCCCGGTGATCAGCACGATGCGGCCCGAAACCGCGTCGTGCAAGGATTTTTCGTCGGGGCGCGAGGTCGGATAGAGCAGCCGGGTGGCGACCCGTTCGGCGAGCGGTCGCCCGTTGGCAATGGGCTGTGTCTCAGTCACGCGTCAAATGTATTGCGCCGTAGGAGTTTTTGCCTGCCACATCGGGTAGAAACTCGAACATCGCACCGTCGCGGCAGGCGGGAAGAGATTATCCGGCCGCAGTTCAGTGCGCGTGCGCGTCGCCCAAGACGGTGTTCTTGCGCATCGCCACCCGCGCTACCACCGCCATAACCAGCAGAATGACCGCGCCCGCCGTCGTCGCCAGATGCATACCATCGACGAAGGATTCGCGTGCGCGCTCGGCCAGCGCGGCATCGCCCCCGGCCTCGTGCAACGTTTCACCCAGGGTCTCGGCATAGTCGCCGCCGTTACGGAACACCAGCGCCGCGAGCGAACCCAGCAGCGACAGGCCGAGCGCGTTCCCGAGTTCAAAGCTGGTCTCGGAGATGCCGACCGCCGAACCGGCGCGTTCCGCGGGCACCGACGACACCGCGACATCGGAGACCAGGGTGAAGGCCAGGCCGTAGCCGATACCGGCGATGGTGGATCCGGCGATGTACCAGCCAATTCCACCGTGCACACCTACTCCGAGCAGCATCAGGTTGCCCAGCGCCGCGAGCAGCAGCGCCAGCACGAACGTCGATCGGACACCGATCTGGCGGCCCAACCGAGCGCCGCTCATGGAGAAGATGAACACCGCCACCGCGCTCGGAATACCGAGCAGTGCCGCGGCCAACGGGTCGCGCCCGGTGACCGACTGCAGGTACATGCTGGTCAGATAGCCCAGGGCGGCCAGCGACATCATGCCGGTAAGGCTGGACCCGATCGCCACCGAGAACGCGGGCCGGGTGAACAGCCGCAAATCCAGCAGCGGTTCGGTCAAATGGGTCTGCCGACGCACGAACAAGGTGAGCACGACGATGCCGATCACGGCCAGCGCCAGCGCCTCGACGTCGATCCCCTCGGCCGCCGCGTGTTTGACGGCGTAGATCAGCGGCAGGATGCCGCCGATGGACAGCGCGACGCTGGGCAGATCGATCGGCCCCAGCGCACTGGAGCGATGCTCGGGCAGCAGGACCGGCCCCAGGGCGAGCAGCACCAGCAGCACCGGCAGGTTGATGAGAAACACCGATCCCCACCAGAAGTGATGCAGCAGCAGCCCGCCGATGATCGGGCCGACCGCCGAACCACCGGCGAAGAACGCAGTCCATACGCCGATCGCGGCGGCGCGCTGCCGAACGTCGGGGAAAAGGCTGGAGATGAGCGCGAGGCTGGACGGCAACAGTGTCGCGCCGCCCACACCCATCAGCGCGCGGGCGACGATGAGCACCACGGCGCTGGGCGCGAACGCGGCCAGCACGGACGCCAAGCCGAATACCGCCGCGCCGGCCAGCAGAATTTTCCGCCGCCCGATGCGGTCGCCGAGATTGCCCATGGTGATGAGCAGGCCGGCGATCATGAAGCCGTAGATGTCGAGGATCCACAGCGCCTGGGTGGCGGAGGGGTCCAAGTCCACGGTCAGGGTGGGCATGGCCAGGAACAACACCGAGACATCCATCGAGACCAGCAGCACCGGTAGCAGCAATACCGCCAATCCGAGCCACGCCCGCCGCGTGCCGGTGGGCGACTGCACCTGTGTCATCGAAGGGTTTCCTCTCGCTGCTCGCGTACGGCGTACGCACGACCAAGGGTACAGTGTACGCATGCGTCATCGAAACGAACAACGAGACATGGGATGACTGAGCCGAAACTCACCCGAGCCACGATCGTCGATACCGCGATCGCCCTCGCCGACCTCGAGGGTCTGGACGCGGTATCCATGCGGCGCATCGCCGAGCGGATGGGCGTCGGCGCCATGTCGCTGTACCGGCACGTGGCCAACAAAGACGAACTGATCGCGCTGATGACCGACGAGGTCGCCCGGCGCAACCCGTACCCGCCCACCGAAGGCAAGGGCTGGACGTGGCGCGACCGGGTCCGCATCGCCGCCGAGATCGATTGGGCGCTCTACCAGCAGCATCCGTGGGTGCTGCTGACCTTCGCCATGCCGCGCTACAGCTTCGGCCCGCACGGACTGGCCTGCCTGGCCTGGCTGGTCGAAGGATTCCGCGAACTGGGCGTGCCCGCGCGGGAAGCGATGCAGATGTCGTTCTCGGTGTGGAACTTCATCTCCGGCGCGACCCTCCCGCATATCAGCTCGGACCTGTTGGAGCGCAAGAAGATTCAGCCCGAGGAGACCAACGGGCTGCGTGCCCTGCTGGAGGGCAGCCCCACCACGCCGGTCCCGGAAGCCCTGGCGGACCTGATCGGCAAGGGCGTCAGCGACCTGACCCAGGAGGACCTGCTCTACGCCGGGCTGACCACGCTCTGCGATGGATTCGAGGCGCGGCTCCGGCAGGCTTGACCCCAACCTCCCTCGAGGTTGCAAGCTCAGGGGCATGCACGCGATCCGGCTCCATGCCTTCGGCCCCGCCGAGAACCTCCGATACGAAACCGTCGGCGACCCCGCGCCCGGCGCGCACCAGGTGCGGATCACCGTGGCCGCGGCGGGAGTGCACCTCGTCGACACCGCCCTGCGGCACGGCAGGCCCGGCCCGTACCCGCTGCCCGAGCTACCGACGATCCCGGGCCGCGAAGTCGCCGGAACGGTGGAATCGGTAGGAGCCGAGGTTGATTCGTCCTGGCTCGGCAAGCGCGTGGTGACCCACCTTGGGTCCGCGCCCGGCGGCTACGCCGAGCTCGCCATCGCGGATTCCGCCCGGCTGCACGTGATTCCGGAGAATCTGGACCCCGCCGAGGCGATCGCCATGATCGGGACCGGCCGGACCACCATGGGCATCCTGCAGTTCACCGACCTCGGACCGGACAGTGTCGCTGTCGTCACCGCCGCGGCCGGTGGCATCGGCACCCTGCTGGTCCAAGCCGCGAAGAACGCGGGCGCCTACGTCATCGGGCTCGCGGGTGGTCCCGGCAAGGTGGCGCGGGTCGCCGAGAACGGCGCGGACCTCGCTGTCGACTATCTCCGGCCGGGCTGGGACGAGCGGTTACGCGAATACCGGCCCACCGTCGTGTTCGACGCGGTGGGCGGCGAAATCGCCAGGGCCGCAGTCGATCTCCTGCGCACTGGCGGACACCATGTGGTCTATGGCTTCCCCGGTGGGCCGCTCGGCATCTCCGAGCGCGAACAGCGAGAGCGCGGCATCACCTCGCAAGTCGTGCTCGGGCCACCGATGATGCAGCGCGCCGGAGGCGATATCCGGGTACTCGAGGACCGGTCGCTGGCCGAGGCCGCGGCCGGTCGGCTGCGGCCCGCGGTCCAGCGCTTCCCGCTCGCGGACGCGGCCGGCGCCCACCGCGCCCTGGAAACCAGGGCGACGATGGGCAAGGTCGTGCTGATTCCCTAGTCGAGAACCAAGGCGTAGGCGAACCCGTCCCAGCCCTTCGCGCCGACGGTCTGCAGCACGGTGGCATCCAAACGCGGTTCGGCGGCGAGCAATTCGACGACTTCGCGGCTGCCGCGGATCGCGGGGTCGGTCGAGCCGGCGTCGGCGAGACCGCCTGGCGGACCACATTGTCGACGATGATCACCGAACCGGGACGGGTCAGCCGCAACGCCCAGCGCACATAGTTCGGATTATTGACCTTGTCGGCATCCAAGAACACCAGATCGAACGGTTCCGGGTTCTCCTCCGCCAGCACCGGCAGACTGTCCAGCGCCGCGCCGACCCGGATCTCCACCCGGTCACCGACACCCGCCCGGTCCAGGTTCTGCCGCGCCACCTCGGCATGGCGCGGCTCGTATTCCAAGGTCAGCACCTGTCCGGCCTTGCCGACCGCCCGAGCCAGCCACACCGTGCTGTAACCGCCCAGGGTGCCGACCTCCAGCACCCGGCGCACCCCGGCCGACCGCGCCAGCAGATACAGGAACTTCCCCTGCGGCGCGGACACATCGATCGCGGGCAGCCCCGCCTTGGCGTTCTCTTCCAGCACCGCCGCGGTCTCCGGGTCCCGGACCAGGTTCTCCACCAGGTAGCTGTCGACTTCAGCCCATTCAGCACTCGTCATGATCGCCAGTCTGCCACCGGAGCACGGCGCTCGGGCCGCTCGAGCAGGTCTCCGATGTGCGGCGCGGAAACCGGTCGCGGTTCGAAAGGCAGGTTGTCTGGAACCTGGCAACAATCCTCTTCGTGATTAGGCCGAATCCAGACCAGAGTGCAGGCCGGGATAGTAGGGTCCCAAAGCGGAACCAGCGCGTCTCACTTTGAGGCGCTCATGCGGAGCGGAGCATCAGGATGAGTGGCAGTCGGAAGCTGTGGGCGGCGATAGCGGCGGGGCTGTTGAGCACGGGCCCAATGATGCTCGCACCGAACGCCACGGCAGCACCCGCCGACGGCGGCGCGGAGTACGTGGCGCTCGGAGATTCGGGCGCCGCGACGACCGGCGTGCAGAAGTTCGACCCGAGCGCCCCACTGCAGTGCATCCGGTCGACAGCGAACACACCAAAACTGGTGGCCGAGGCACTGGGCGTACGCCTGGACGACCGCACCTGCAGCTCAGCCAAGATCAAGGACCTCACCACGCCCCAAGGCCCCGGTGTCCCACCGCAATTCGACGCCCTCGGCCCGAACACCAAACTGGTGACGGTGCACATCGGAGCCAACGACACGAATATGACCAGATACGTGCTCAACTGCCACACCGCAGGAGCACGACCATGCGCCGACCCAGCCTGGGACGCCGATATCGACGCCATCGCCGCGCCATACTCCACCGCACTGCAACGCATCTCGGAACTGGCCCCGAACGCTGAAGTGTACGTCGACGGCTGGCCACTGTACGTCCGTGAAGGCGGCTGCCCCGAACTTATCGGACTACGCCCGACCGACGCCGCGACCGTCCAACGCGCCTTCGACCGCCTCAACACGATTGTCGCCGCCGGCGCCGCCGCCCACGACGCGACCTACATCGACACCCGCACCCGAGCCATCGGCCACGATATGTGCGCACCTGAGGGCGTCCGCTGGTTCGACCCGGTCCTCGCCACCGAAACTTTGATCCCCTACCACCCCACCCCCACCGGCATGCGCGGCATCGCCGACATCATGCTGGAGGCGATACGGTCCACGCGCTGATCGAGCGGGGGCGCAACGTCTTCCGCACGGGGCCGTTGATCAGCAGCACAACGCGTCCACCTATCGGAAGCGGCCCGGTCCATTGACGGAGCGCGCAACAGGTTCCGGCTGCCGGAAGCAGCCACGACCGGATACTCAGCCACGCAACACGTTCCGGCCGCCGGACAACCAGCGGAGATAGACCGCAAGACATGATCTTCGAGGTCGCTCAACGAACGTGTGTCACGGCAACACGCGCGGCACGCCGACGCCGCCTTGCAGCTGGCCGTGTGGCACTCCCGGACGTTCGGGAGTTCTTTATCATCTGGCTGGATCGGAAATACGTAGATGACCGGCACCAGCCGCTTGAACTGCCAAGTGGGCTGCGATACTTGCTCAGTTGTTTCAGGTCGATTGGCAACCTGACGCAACAATCATCAGGCGCGCAACGGTTTTCGACCATCTCTGCCGATCAGCCGCGAAACGCGGTTCAAACCTCGCGAACCCGCGCAACGCTGGCACGCCATGTTCACTGGCGTGGGCGAGATTGTCGAGTCCCAGCGCCGGTGAGGGTGGCGAGGCGGTGGGCGCGGCGTATCACCGCAGCGTATCCCGCCCCGCCAATCAACCGCACGACGCGCTCCTTCCCGCAGCGGCCACGTCCCCAGATCAGGTGCGCAACGATGTCCAGCTGCCCGAAGCGGCTATGGGCCCCTTGATCAGGCGTGGGCTCGGTAGGCCGGGTCGGATTCCTCGCGGTGCGCCTCCACGGTGATGGCGAGGATGCGGTCCAGGTCGGCGGCGAGGAGTGGGCGGTCGGCAGGCGACGCCTTCAGTGTGCCGCCGTTGCGGACGATGTAGCGGCCATCCGGGTAGTCCATGATGTGGAAACCGCGAGACGGTGCGGGGCGTTTGTCGAAAGCTGGGCCCGCGTACACCGCGACATGCACGACCGCGCCGCGAGGGCGTTCGAAGAAGCGGGCGGCGAGTTTGCGTGGTGAGACCGGAGCGTCGTCGTGGAAACCGCGGAAGGGGCCGTCCTCTTCGAGATCGTGCCGCGACACTTCGATGCCCTCGCCGCTCCCCCGCGGCGTATTGGGCAGCTGAGCCAGCACGCGGCGGGAAATCTCGTGCGCTGGAAGCATTGTCATTCGCACCTTGCCGCCGCTGTCCGGCGCGTCGGTCGGCTCCTGCACCAACAGCACCGCATGCTGATAGTGCACCGCCGCGTGCACCCGCAACTTTTCCGTCCCCACCTTGCCGGCGACCTCGATGCGCGCCTCCGGCTCCGCCAGGATCCGCAACGCGGCGAACATGCTCTCGTCGAAATGCTTGTGCAGCGCCGCCGCTTCAGCTTTCCACGCTCTGTCGTAATCGGCGATCGTGTCCGCGGTCGACCGGTACTGCAACGGGTACGGCAGCACATCCCGGTCAGCCGCCCGCCACAGCACCTTGAACGCCAGCGGTGTGAACGTCCACTCGCGCTTGCTCATTCGCCGATCACCGGCGGGACCGTCTTCACGCGATGCTCCGGATCCAATCCGGTCAGGATCTCGCCGTTCTCCTGGTTGATCAGATAGTCCTTGGTCTGATGTTCCTTGTCGTCATCACCTTGACCGCGGGCTCCACCCATAGCGCCCATGCCCGGCATACCGGACATGCCGGCGCGGGCCGCGGCCGCGCGGTTCGGATTCTGCGCGGCAGCGGCAGTAGAACCGGGGGTACCCGAGACTGTTTTTCCCGCCCCAGGATTCGCGGTGCCAGGTGTGCCGGAACCTGGGACGCCCGAGCGCGGCACCCCGGAGCCGGGGATACTCGAACCGGGCACATTGGAACCGGGGCTACCTGAACCGGGGACATTCGAGCCAGGAACACCTGAACCCGGGACATTCGTACCGAGTTTCGGGTCAGTCGCTTTCGGTGTCTCGGCGGCGGCCGGGACAGTAGCCGCCGGGGTGGTCGGAGCGTCGGTCGTGGCCGGGTTCGTCGACGGATCGGTCGTACTCTGCGGAGCGGCGCTGGGATCCGGCTGGGTCGTCTCCGGCTTCGCCTCGGTCTTCGGCTCACCCGTGTTGTTGGGCGCCGTCGGGCCGCTGGACAGTGGTTGCGTGCCGTCGGAGGGCGTCTTGGGAACCACCGGCCCCGGTACCGCGGTGTCCTGCACCGGGTTGTACGGCTTCGGCACCAACGGCACCTTATCGTCGGCCTCCTTGACGGCCGGGTAGAAGACGTTCTTCACGATATTCGCCGCCGCCGACTGGTACGACTCTTCCCGATGCTCGTTCAGCTTCCAGGTGGGGCCCGGAACCCAGCTGGCGATATTGCTGGTCAGAGTGGTATCCGGCGCTTGCTGGACATTGGGCTTGGTGAGGTCGATGGCCGAGCGGACCAGCTTCACCTTCTCCGACACCAAAGCGACTGAATCGACCATGGTGCTCGACTTCTTCACGTACTCGGTGATACCGGTCGCCGCCGAATTGGCCGCTTCTCCTTGCCATTTGGCCTCTATGGCCTTGGTCATTTCAAGACCGAAGTTCACGAACCCGTCGTTCAGTTGGTTGCGTAAACCTTCCCAACGCTCATGCAGCGCCTTGACCGTGCCCGGATCCATCACCTGCACTCTTTCGTACAGGTCATCCAGTTTCTCCGGATTCTCATACGTTGACTCCGGCACCTTCGACGCTTGGAACTCAAGACCGCTATCGCCCACCAGCTCCTGAATCCGGTTGCGCGCCTGCGTTGCTTCGGGGCTCTCATCCTTCCCGACGTCCGGTGGTCCGGATTTACTCGACTCCCAAAGTGCAGCGGCAATTCCCGCGAATAGCAGACCCATGAAGTCCCCCGATCAGCTCAACAGCTTGTCTTGTTCGCCTGCGTTGACTTTGTCTTGAGATTCGTACTTTTCCACGGAAACTTGGATGGTGTCGCGGATAAGCTTGAGAACTTCGATATGGTCCATCAACGCGGCGTCAACGTTGCCTTCGCCGCCTATGGCCTTGCGACCGAGCATCTGAGCCAGGGCCTCGGCACACTTGAAATTGCCAAGTCCGGTGACCGTCTCCAGGTTCTTCAGGTCTCTGCGAAGTCCGTCATAAAGATCGATCTGCTTATTGCAAGCATCGCGGCAATCTTTGGCTACAGACTGATCCAAATACAGTCGGCCCGCTTTAGCTTCTTCTGCGAGAAACTTCCACCGCGTTACCTCCTCACCCATTGCCATGTCAATCTCCTATCAGCGCGGAAAAAGCGGCACGACGACCTCTGCAGCCTTGTTGGCTCTCTGGCAGGGAGGCTCGACATTAGTTGAAGATGCACGGTTGTAGATCGAAATGCTAAATGCGCCTTGCGCCGCTGGAAAGACCAAGTCGCAATCCTCGTTGGCTGTATCACGTGCGCGGTGGTATGTCACACCACTTCGTCCCGCGACTGCGATGTCCTTAAAATCTGTATTTCCGTCCTTCTTTTTGAAGTCATCTATGCCGAACGTCGTCGACCAAACGACCAGGTCGAAGTCAGCGTTATTCCAGCTGCACACCTTCCACCCCGGCTCCTCTACGCCCGCCACCCCGGACTCCTTGGTTTCCGGCTTCACTCCTACCTGTTTGAGCGCCTGATCCGATACCTGCGTGCACGGGTCCCATAACGTCGCTGTAGCCGCCGATGTATTTGTGGCAGTCGGCCCACCCTTCCCCTCGGTCTTCGACCCACACCCCGAAGCCACCAGCACCACCCCGGCCAGCGCCGCTACCGTCGCTGTTGTCCGTCGTCCCACCAATGCCTCCGCTCCCAGGCCGTCATAGATGCCCATAGTCTAGGACGCGCACCCGCTCGCGCCGGTTCCGTTGCGTCCAAAGCCGCGCTACACCTTCGCAGCCTCGGTGTGCACCTTCCTGTCGTACTCACGAATCCGGCGAGGTCGTCCATCGCCTCGCCGGATTCGCCCAAGCGCTGTCCACACCAGTCCGGCGTTGACTCCGCCCCAGGCCGCGTTCAGCCGGTCCTACTTACTTCGACGCGACCCAGTCGCTACCGGTTCCATCGACTTTCCGAAGTCGACTACCGCACCGCTGCACAAGACCGCATACCGGTCAGGTCCCTGGCGGCCTGCGTCGCACCCCGTTCCATCGCCCACGCGGCAATCAGGCTCAAAACAGAAAGTAGCGCTGCGCCATGGGAAGTTCGGTCGCGGGTTGCTCGGTCCACACCTCACCATCGATGCGGACCGTAAAGGTGTCCGGGTCGACTTCGATGTGGGGCATGGCGTCGTTGTGCGGCATGTCGGCTTTGGTGACGGCGCGAACATTCTTGACGGGAGCAAGTTTTCGGCGCAGGTTCAGGCGGTCGGCGAGTCCGTCGTCGATGGCGTGTTCGGAGACGAAATGCAGGGAGGTGGCGGCTGCGGCTACCGGGGCGGCGCCGAACATGGGGCGCGGGAGGACCGGCTGCGGGGTGGGGATGGAGGCGTTGGCGTCGCCCATCGCGGCCCAGGCGATCATGCCGCCTTTGAGGACCGCGTGCGGGCGCACGCCGAAGAACGCCGGTTCCCACAGCACGAGGTCGGCGAGTTTGCCGACTTCGACGGAGCCGACCTCGTGGTCGAGGCCGTGCGCGACCGCGGGCGCGATCGTGTATTTGGCGATGTAGCGCCGCACGCGGGCGTTGTCGGCGGCGCCGTCTCCGGGCAGGGCGCCGCGGCGCTTCTTCATTACGTGCGCGGTCTGCCAGGTGCGCATGACCACTTCACCGATGCGGCCCATGGCCTGGGAGTCGCTGCCGATCATGGAGATCGCGCCGAGGTCGTGCAGCAGGTCTTCGGCGGCGATGGTCGAGGGACGGATGCGGCTTTCGGCGAACGCCAGGTCCTCCGGGATGGAGGCGCTGAGGTGGTGGCACACCATCAGCATGTCGAGGTGTTCGTCGAGAGTGTTGACGGTGTGCGGCCGAGTGGGGTTGGTGGAGCTGGGCAGCACATTGAGATGGGAAGCGACGGTGATGATGTCGGGTGCGTGGCCGCCGCCCGCGCCCTCGGTGTGGTAGGCGTGGATGCCGCGCCCGGCGATGGCGCCGAGGGTGTCCTCGACGAATCCCGCTTCGTTCAACGTGTCCGAGTGCAGCGCCACCTGGACACCGCTGGCGTCGGCCACGCGCAGGCAGGCGTCGATCGCGGCGGGGGTGGAGCCCCAGTCCTCGTGCAGTTTGAAACCCGCTGCGCCGCCGCGCAATTGCTCCCACATCGATTCGGCGCTGACCGTGTTGCCTTTGCCGAGCAGCACGATGTTCATCGGCCAGCTGTCCAGCGCCTCCAGCATGCGGGCCAGATGCCAGGAGCCGGGGGTGACGGTGGTGGCCTTGCTGCCTTCGGCCGGACCGGTGCCGCCGCCGATGAGCGTCGTGATGCCGCCGCCGAGCGCCTCCTCCATCAGCTGCGGGCAGATGAAGTGCACGTGGCAGTCGATGGCCCCGGCGGTGACGATGCGACCGTTGCCCGCGATGATCTCCGTCGACGGGCCGACCACCAGGTCCGGATGCACTCCGCTCATGGTGTCGGGGTTGCCGGCTTTGCCGATGGCGCAGATACGCCCGTCTCGAATACCGAGGTCCGCCTTGATGATTCCCCAGTGGTCGATGATCACGACACCGGTGATCACGGTGTCCGGGGCACCGTCCGCGCGGGTGGCTCGGGACTGCCCCATGGATTCGCGCAGCACCTTGCCGCCGCCGAAGACGGCTTCCTCACCGGCGAGACCCGGTCCGCCGGAACGGTCTTCGGTGATCTCGATCAGCAGATCGGTGTCCGCCAAGCGGATTCGGTCACCCGTGGTCGGCCCGAACAGCTCGGCGTAACGGGCACGGCTCAGTTCGGTCATGTCCTACCTTGTCGAATCCAGGTGGCCGGGCGGGTCCAGGCTGATGCCGTGCACTTCCCGGGTGCCGCCCAGTGGAACCAGCGATACCCGCTGGGCCAGACCGGGTTCGAAGCGCACAGCGGTGCCGGCGGGAATATCGAGGCGGTGCCCGTAGGCGGCGGCGCGGTCGAATTCCAGGGCGGCGTTGGACTGCGGGAAATGCACGTGGCTGCCGACCTGCACCGGTCGATCGCCGGTATTGACGACTTCGAGCGCGAGTCGCTCAGCGCCGGCGTTCAGCTCGATAGCGCCTTCGGCGCACAGGTATTCACCGGGAATCACGCGCTATCCGATCGGATTGTGGACGGTGACGAGCTTGGTGCCGTCCGGGAAGGTGGCTTCGACCTGAACGTCGTGAATCATCTCCGGCACACCCGCCATGACATCGGTGCGCGCGAGCACGGTGCGACCCGAGGACATGAGTTCGGCGACCGTGCGTCCGTCGCGGGCCCCTTCGAGCACGTGATCGGTGATCAGCGCGACCGCCTCGGGGTGGTTCAGCTTGAGTCCGCGGGCCTGCCGGCGCCGGGCCAGTTCGGCCGCGTAGCTGAGCAGCAGCCGCTCCTGCTCGTGCGGTGACAGTCGCATCCGGGCTCCTCGCCGGTCGGAAGGGATGGGTGACGGACATTCTGGCACGCCCGTGCCGCCGGTGTGGGACGAGCGTCGGCCTCAGCTTCGCTTGGGCAGGTTTTGCAACCGCACCTGCCCGCGCGCGATGACCCGGTCCTGTTCGTCGGTGACGACGACCTGCCACAGCTGCTGCAGCCGCCCGCGGTGGATCGGCGTGGCCTCGGCGGTCAGGGTGCCCGCGCTCACGGCGCGCAGGAAGTCGGTGTTGTTGTTGACGCCGACGACATTGCCCTGGTCGCCGTACCAGTACTGACCGCCGGTGCTGGCCAGCGATTCGATGACGGTGCACAGCACGCCGCCGTTCTGAATCCCGGCCGGCTGGTACAGGTGCGGCTTCACCACCCATTCGCCGCACACCCGGTCGGGCCCCACCTCGGTGAAGCGCAGCCCGATCAGATCGGTGAAGGTGCCCTCGCTGTACTTGGTCATCATCTCGGGTGTCAGTTCGCCGATCGAGGTGGGCGCAAGCGGTTTGTCGGTCATAACTCAGAGCCTAAACAGAGCGGCGGGCCCCACCCGAAGGTGGAGCCCGCCGCGGCAAGGAACGGGGAGTCGACCGCAGCCCTCGGGACTCCCGCTCGATCCGAACGCCGAAAACGAGTATAGGTCAGGCTTACCTAAGTTGGCAAGTGTCTGGCACGACGGAGGGGCTGCGCCGCACCGGCAAGCCGCGTTCCTCCAGTGCCATCAGCAGCCCCTGACCGCGCCGGGCCGCCTCGACCGGGCTGGTGCGGGCCAGTTCCGGCACGTAAGTGCTTGCGCCGACAATGGATTCACCGACCAGCGCCCAGAACCGCCGCGCCCCCAGACCGGCGCACCGCGCCAGCGCCTGCTGGATCAACGTCAGCGAGGAGGCGCAGCGATGCGCCAGCCACACATACATCGCCCGCTCACAGGGGAAGGTCACCACGCCGGATTCACCCGCCAGGCGATCACCGGGCAGCACGCGAATCGTGGTGTCCACCAAGCCCGCCCAGTCGATCCCGCCGTCGTTGTCGTTGTGGATCCACAGGTTCTCGAGTCCGGGATCCCAGGCCCGGCCCTCGACCATCAGCAGGGCGCTCACCCGGCCGATCACCGCGTGGATCAGCGCCGTCGCAACGACTTCGGCGGCGATGTCCGCACTGATCATCTCCGCGGCATGCCGTCGGTACATCAGCTCGATGCGACCCTCACCCAGCCCGGTGGCGAGCTGCCACCAGCGCCGCTTGCCCTGATCAGCCATGTCGGCAACGGCGTAGACGCGCGGATGTTCCGGTTGCAGCGCACGCAATCGGGTGCAGGCGCGGTCGAACGGCTGCTGCGAGCGGATGGTCATGGGCTCGAGCATCGAACCTCCTCGGTGTCGGCTCCGTTGTGGGTCGACACCGAACATAGGTTAGCCTTACCAGACCTAGCAAGAGTGAATGTTGAATCAGTCAGGAGAAGTTCCACCCAGTGACACTCCTCGGCACGATCAGGCGACGACGCCGGATCGGACTTCTCCTCAGCGCCGCGCTGCTCTGTCTCGCGGCGCTGGCGAGTATTGCCGTCGGAACCCGATCCCTTTCTCCGGCCACGGTTTACGACGCCGTACACACCGCGCTGACCTGCGCGAGCGGGCCGTTCGAATGCCCCGCGCGGTCGACGGCGGAGGAGATCGTGCGCGGACTCCGGCTGCCCCGCACGGCACTCGCCCTGGTGTGCGGCCTCGCGCTCGGCATCACCGGCGCGCTGATCCAGGGCTACACCCGCAACCCGCTCTCCGACGCCGGGCTGCTCGGATTGAACTCGGGGGCGGCCTTTCTCGCCGCGTTGAGCGTCTACCTGTTCAGCTTCACTGCTCCGCGGCAGTACATCGGTTTCGCCTTCGCCGGGACATTGCTCGCCGGACTGGTGGTCTTCGGCGCGTCCTCGCTGGGCGGCGGCAAGGCCAGTCCGTTGAGCCTCGTACTGGCGGGCGCTGCCGTAGCCGCGTTCCTGCAAGCGATGACGAATGCCGTTGTGCTGCTGGACCCCGCCGCACTCGACACCTACCGATTCTGGGTGGTCGGCACTGTCGCCGGACGTGACGCCCAGGTGTTCTGGCAGGTATTGCCGTTCCTGATGATCGGTTCGGTCCTGGCGGTGGCCGCCGCGCCCGGCCTGAACCTGCTCACCCTCGGTGACGAGGTGGCGCGCGGTCTCGGCGTGCACATCGGTCGCAGCCGGGCATTGGGTCTCGCCGCGATCGTCCTGCTGTGCGGCGCGGCCACCGCCGCGATCGGTCCGATCGTGTTCTTGGGGCTGATCGTGCCGCATCTCGCGCGCGTGCTCACCGGACCCGATTACCGCTGGCTGATCCCCTGTTCCGGGCTGCTCGGCGGGCTGCTCCTCCTCGTCGCCGACATCGCGGGCCGGGTCGTCAACCGGCCGGGTGAACTCGAGGTCGGCGTTATGCTCGCGGCTATCGGGGCACCGTTCTTCATCGCTCATGTGCGCCGCCGGAAGCTGGTGAGCCTGTGACGGTCACGGAACACACTGTGCTGCAGAATGTTCGGCCTGCCGCCCGGGTCGGGCCGATATCGCTGGTGTGGCGGCCCGCGATGGTGACGATCATCGTCATGCTCGCGGCATTGCTGTCGGTGGCATTCTGCTGGCATGTGGCACAAGGCGATTCGCCGATCCCGCTGAGCCGGGTGCTCGATGTGTTGTCCGGCGGCGGGACCCGCTCGCAGCGGTTCATCGTCCTGGAATCGCGTCTGCCGCGCGCGCTCACCGCGGTACTCGTCGGCGCCGCGCTGGGCATGTCGGGCGCGATCACGCAGTCGATTCTGCACAACCCGCTGGCCGGCCCCGACATGCTCGGCATCACGACCGGCGCGAGCGTCGGCGCGGTCGCCGTCATCGTCGGCACCGGCGCGACAACGGGTTTCGCGGCCACCATCGGCGCGCCGCTGGCCGCGCTCGCCTGCGGTCTGCTCACCGCGATGCTGATCTATCTGCTGGCCTGGGGCCGCGGCCGGACCGGCGAAAGCGGCGCGACCGGTTTGCGGTTGGTGCTCGTCGGCATCGGCGTGAACGCGGTCATGGTCGCCGCCCTGAGCTGGCTGGTCGCCCGCGCGTCGCTGCTGGACGCGATGCGGGCGCAGCAATGGTTGACCGGCTCGCTGAACGCCGTCGACCAGGGCAGACTCGTGCCGACCGCCTTGGCGCTGGCGCTGGTCGCCGCGGTCGCGCTGATCTCGGCGCGCACCTTGGCCGCACTGCGCCTCGGCCACGAAACCAGCCGGGTACTCGGTGTGCGCATCCAAACCCAGCAGGCGCTGCTGATCGGCGCGGCCGTGGCGGCGGCCTCGATCGCGACCGCCGCCGTCGGACCGATCTCGTTCGTAGCGCTGGCCGCACCGCAGATCGCGCGGCGCCTGCTGCGAACCCCCGGCGAACCGCTTGTCGGCTCGGCGCTCGTCGGCGCCCTCGGCGTGGTGGGCTCGGACGTGGCGGCTCGCACCTTGTTTCCCGTCGACCTGCCCGCGGGCATCCTCACCGCCGCGTGCGGCGGACCGTTCCTGTTGTATTTGCTTGTGCGTATGAATCGGAAGGCGACCCTGTCATGACCACCGCGAATCCCGATCACCGACTGGCCGCCGAGGAAGTCACCCTCGGTTACGGCGACCGGGTCATCGTCGACGGGCTCACCCTCGACATCGCCCCCGGCGTCGTCACCACCGTCATCGGACCCAACGGCTGCGGCAAGTCGACGCTGCTGCGCTCGCTGGGCCGGTTGCTCAAACCGCATGAGGGCCGAGTAGTGTTGGACGGCAAGGCGATCTCGTCGATGAAGACCAAGGATGTGGCGCGAGTCGTCGGCATGCTGCCGCAGACCCCGGTCGCGCCCGAGGGTCTCACCGTCGCCGATCTCGTAGCTCGCGGTCGGCATCCGCATCAGTCCTGGCTGCGGCAGTGGTCGGCGACCGACGAGGCCGAGGTGCTGACCGCGCTCGAGCAGACCGGCATCGCCGATCTCGCCGACCGCCCGCTCGACGAACTCTCCGGCGGTCAGCGCCAGCGTGCCTGGATCTCCATGGCGCTGGCCCAGGGCACCGACATCCTGTTGCTCGACGAGCCGACCACCTACCTCGACCTCGCGCACTCGCTGGAAGTGCTCGATCTGGTGGACCGGTTGCACGACGACATGGGCCGCACCGTGGTGATGGTGCTGCACGATCTGAATCTCGCGATCCGCTACAGCGATCAGTTGATCGTTATGCGCGCCGGGCAGATCATCGCCCAGGGCGCGCCCGGCGACATCATCAGTGCCGAATTGTTGCAGGAGGTCTTCGGGTTGAGCGCGACGGTGCTCGAGGATCCGGTCTCGGGGCGTCCCATGATCGTGCCGATCGGCACGCGGCATGTTTTGGCGTCCACGCGAGTGAAGTAATACAGTGTCGGCCGGACTATGACGAATCCCACACAGCAATCAGACAGTTACGACATCGTGTAGTACGCAATTGTGTCGTTGAGTCCGTAAACTTGTGGGATGGCAGGACTTGGTGAACTCGAGAAAGCGGTCATGGACCAGCTGTGGTCCAGCGACGAACCGCAAACGGTACGGCAGGTGCACGAGGCATTGGCCGCACGTCGCGAGCTTGCCTACACCACGGTGATGACCGTGCTGCAGCGTCTGGCGAAGAAGAACCTGGTGGTTCAGCGCCGCGATGATCGGGCCCATCGTTATGCGCCGGTGCACACCCGCGACGAGCTCGTGGCGAGCCTGATGTTCGACGCGCTCCAGCAAGCGGAGGAAAAGGGCAGCCGCGCAGCGGCACTCGTACACTTCGTCGAGCAGGTCGGACGCGACGAAGCCGACGCGTTGCGCGAGGCACTCGCTAAGCTCGAAGACAACGAGGGGACGTAAACTCCTCGCGTCCCAGGCCCCACAACGCAGTGAGCTGAGTCGATGAACGCAACCGCGCCGGTATTCGCCGGACTCGCTTTGCTTCTCGCGGGGCCTGCTCCAGCTCTGCTGAGCCGCTCGACCTGGCCTTACCGGGTACCGCGCGCGGCACTCGTGTTGTGGCAGGCCATCGCGCTGGCCGCCGTGCTCTCCGCGTTCGGTTCCGGCTTGGCCATCGCGGCCGAATTGCTGGTGCCGGGACCCGACGGCCGCCCGACCACCTCCCCCACCGCGGAGATCGACGTGCTCGGGCTGCCGCTGTGGCTGGCTTACGTGACGGTGTTCGCACTGACGCTGCTGGTCGGCGCGCGCCTGATCTTCTCCGTCATCCGGGTGGGCGTGCATACCCGGCGGCGGCGCAACCGGCATCGCATGCTGGTCGATCTGCTCGATCAGAGCGGTCCGCACCGGCGCGCGGCCGATATCCGGGTGCTCGCCGCCACCGAACCGATCGCCTACTGCCTCCCGGGGCTACGCCAGCGGGTGGTGCTCAGCGAAGGCACGCTGACCAACCTCGACGACGCCGAGGTCACCGCGATCGTCAGCCATGAACGCTCCCATCTGCGCGCCCGCCACGATCTGGTGCTCGAAGCGTTCACCGCCGTGCACGAGGCGTTTCCGCGGGTGGTGCGCTCGAAAGCCGCGCTCGGTTCGGTCAAATTGCTCATCGAATTACTCGCCGACGATTCCGCGGTCAAGGTCACCGGGCCCAAGCCGCTGGCGCGCGCGCTGGTCGCGTGCGCCAAGTCCACCGCGCCGCAGGGCGCGCTCGCCGCGGGCGGGCCGACCACGCTCATCCGTATCCAGCGCTTGAGCGGACAGATCGGTGATCTGCGTCTCGCGTCGGCCGCTTACCTGGGCTCCGCCGCGATCCTGGTGGTGCCGACGCTCGCCGTCGCGGTACCCTGGCTGGTCGAGATCGGTCGGCTTTTCCGAAGCTGACTCCGGCTCGATCGGTTCGATCGGCTCTCCACGTTCGGCTGGACCATGTACCGCCCGACCCCGATCTTCGCTATCGACCACGAGTGCCCGAAAACGGCGCACCGTGCGGTGAACCTCAACCGTGTTCACCGACTCCGAACAGTGCGAGTTGCGCTGAACACGAAAGGCACCACTTGACCCCCTCGACTCCTGCCACCACGGCCCCCGCCGTGACCTTCGCGGAGCTGGGACTACCCGCCGTCCTCGTCCA
Organism: Nocardia goodfellowii; assembly: GCF_017875645.1. NCBI lineage: Bacteria > Bacillati > Actinomycetota > Actinomycetes > Mycobacteriales > Nocardiaceae > Nocardia > Nocardia goodfellowii. The sequence goes on from NZ_JAGGMR010000001.1 coordinate 5,666,742, forward strand.
GACGTTGCGCCGCAACGGGATCGAGGCGCCCTTCCCCATCCAGGCCGCCACCTGCCGCGACGCGCTGGCGGGCAAAGACGTCCTCGGACGCGGGCCCACCGGCTCCGGCAAAACCCTCGCTTTCGGCCTGCCGATGCTGACCCTGCTGGCCGGTAATGCCGGCGCCAAGCCCGGCCGCCCGCGCGGCCTCGTGCTGGTGCCCACCCGCGAGCTGGCCACCCAGATCGAACGCGCCCTCGACGAGCTCGCGCTCGCGCTCGGCCTGCGCATCGCCTCCGTCGTCGGCGGCGCGCCCATCAAGCGCCAGGCCGACCGGCTCGCGCGCGGCGTCGATCTGCTCATCGCCACGCCCGGTCGCCTGGAAGACCTGATCAAGCAGCGCTCCGCGGACCTGTCCGACGTGCGCATCACCGCGCTCGACGAAGCCGACCACATGGCCGACATGGGCTTCCTTCCCCAGGTCACCAAGCTGCTCGATCGCACCCCGAAAGACGGTCAGCGCCTGCTGTTCTCGGCCACCCTCGACGGCGACGTCGACAAACTGGTCAAGAAGTACCTGCACTCCCCCGTCACGCATTCCACCGCGCCCGCCTCGGCCTCGGTCTCGACCATGTCGCACCACCTGCTCTACGTGCGCGACAAGTTCGACAAGCGCGCGGTGGCCACCGAGATCGCCGCCCGTGACGGCCTGACCATCATGTTCGTGCGCACCAAGCACGGCGCGGACCGTCTGGCCAAGCAGTTGCGCGGTGCGGGCGTCAACGCCGGCGCGATGCACGGTGGCAAGGCTCAGAACAATCGCGAACGCACCCTGGCCGCGTTCGCCGACGGCACCACTCCCGTGCTGGTCGTCACCGACGTCGCCGCGCGCGGCATCCACATCGACGGCATTTCCCTTGTCGTGCATGTGGATCCGCCCGCCGAGTCCAAGGCCTACCTGCACCGCGCGGGCCGCACCGCGCGCGCCGGCGAGGACGGTGTGGTCGTCACGCTGGTCACCACCGAGGAGCGCGCCGAGGTGGAGAAGATGACCCGCAAGGCGGGCGTCGACGTCGTCGGCGTGACGGTGCGACCGGGCGACCGAAAGCTGATCGAGATCACCGGTGCCAAGCAGCCTTCGGGCGTGCCGATCGCACCGGCGGCCGCGCCCGCGGTAAACGCGCCCAGGACCGGCGGCCGTTCCACCGGCGGCGGCCGACCCCGCCGCGACGGCAGCGCCGACTCCAACGGTTACGCGTCCTCGCGCCGTTCCGACGGATCCGGCCGTCCCGCAACAGGTTCCGGCCGCTCGGGCGCGACGCGCGGGTCCACTGGCGGCGCGAGCCGTGGCGCAGGATCCGCTGGCCGCACCGCCGGTGCAGTCCGCGGTACGAGCACTCCCGCGCGTGCTGAGAGTGGCGCTCGCACCGCCACCGCGCCCAAATCGACTGGTGCCCACAGCCGTTCCACCGGGGCCGCGTCCACCGGTCGCGCGACGCGCGCGAGTGGCACTGACACGCCCGGAAACGCGCGTCGCCGCGCCGGTCGCCCCCAGGGCTCCCCGGCCCACCGCAACCGCGGAGCAAACTAGCCTGCGCTGGTAGGCCCCGGCCCGAATACGGTGTATACCAACGCTGAGCGACACTTTCCGAAATGTTGCCGCTCAGCGTTGGAAGCCTCGATACTCGAGCTGCGCACCACCGATGTCGCCGAACACCCGCGACAACAGGCGCGCGGCGAGAACAGCCTCGACCTGCCCGACAGTTACGACTTGCTGCCCATCGCGGTGATCTGCGCCCTGGGCTCCGAGCAATCGGCATCCAGGCACTCAACCAGGACGCGCCGATCGCGTTCGAGTTTGATCACCTCAGCGCATCGCGCGGTGGACACTGTGCCCGTGCCACATCATCCGCTAGCCGCCATCCTCTGCGCGCTTGTCGCTGCCCTGCTGTTCGCGGTCGCTGCCGTTGCTCAGCAGCGGGCGGCCGCGGCGGTGCCGGAGGGTGCGTCTCTGCTGGGTTCGCTGGTGCGGAACCCGCGCTGGTGGGCCGCGATCATCGGGGACGCGGGCGGCTACGCCATGCAGGTGGCCGCGCTCGCGCTCGGACCGGTTCTGCTGGTACAGCCGATTCTGGTGAGCGCTTTGGTTTTCGCGTTGCCGCTCTCGGCGCGCCTCAATGCTCGCCGGGTTTCCGCTCGCACCTGGGGCATGGCGCTCGCGCTGGTTGCCGCGCTGGCCGGATTTCTCATTATCGGCGACCCGACCGAAGGCAATCCGACTGCGGCGCTGAGCGATTGGTTGTGGCCGCTGGCGATCCTGTTGGGGCTGATAGCGATCGCGGTGCTTGCCGGGCTCCGTAGCGACCCGACCCGCCGCGCCCTGCTGTTCGGCGCCGCGGGTGGTTCGCTGTATGGCTTGGCCGCGGCCCTCACCGCCGGCGTCGCCGGCCAGTTCTCGCGCGGCTTTCTCCCTCTGCTCGTCGATTGGCAGACGTGGGCGTTGGTCGCCGCCGGGCTCGTCGGGCTCTACCTCCAGCAGCAGGCCTTCCACGTGGGCCCGCTGGCCGCCTCACTGCCCGCCGTCACCATCACCGAGCCGCTGGCCGCGGCCTTCCTCGGCCTCACCGTCCTCGACGAGCGCTTGCGCACCAGCGGATTGGGGATCATCGCCATCGCGGTAGCCGTAATCGTCATGTGCGCCACCACGATTCGACTCTCCCGCACCCAGGCCGAGACCTGAAGGCTCAGTCGACGGTCAGGTGGTAGGTCGTGTCGACCCAGAACCCGCCGCCGGTGCTCGCTTTGATCTCCAGCACGTAATGTCCGGGGACCAGCGGAGCCAGCCCGGCCCACAGTCCCCAGGCGCGGCGACGCCTCAGCGAGGCCCGCAGCGGCCGCACCTTCGCCCAGAAGGGCGGCGAGACGAACTCACGCAACTCGAGCGGCACACCGTTGAGATAGGCCTTCGCCGAGACGACGTCCATGGTCAGCGGCTCTTTCGAGACCCGCATCGTGTGCACCGTATTGATCACCGGGAAGAACAGCGCCCTTCCCGAGGGCACGGCGCACCGGCGCACGACCCGCCCGCCATAGGTACCCGCGAGGAACCAGACCTCCGCGGACTGATTCCAGGCCGCGTGCTCGCCGGTCTCGTCGGCGACCGGACTGCGATCGGCGGGGGCCGACAACGCCCACTGCCACCAGCGCGCCGCGAGATATCCGCCGTCCCGCTCGCTCAACTCCCACGAGCTGCCGCTCCGCACCCCATCGTCCATGCCACACTCCGCGAACAGCCCACCCACGGGCACCCACTCCAACCGCTAGACCATATCGTCGCGGCAGGTATGCCGGGCGATTGCGCGGAACTCCGGCAAGCCGGTTAGTATTGGTCAAGTGCAGTTTCTCCCTGGCCATCAGCCGCCCTACGACCTGACCTACGACGACATCTTCCTCGTCCCGAATCGGACGGATGTCGCGTCCCGGTTCGACGTAGATCTGTCGACCGTCGATGGGTCCGGTACCACCATCCCGATCGTCGTGGCGAACATGACCGCGGTCGCGGGCCGCCGGATGGCCGAGACGGTCGCCCGCCGCGGCGGCATCGTGGTGCTACCGCAGGATCTGCCGATCAGCGCGGCCGCCGACACCATCGCCTTCGTGAAGAGCCGCTCGCTCACCGCCGACACCCCGGTCACCTTGGACCCGGAGCGTTCGGTGTCCGAGGCCATCGCCCTGATGCACAAGCGTGCGCACGGCGCCGTCGTGGTCCTCGAGGGCGACAAGCCGGTCGGCGTCGTCACCGAAGCCGCTTGCACCGATGTCGACCGCTTCGCCCGCCTGCACGACGTGATGAACACCGACTTCGTCTCCGCGCCGGCCGACACCTCGCCGCGCGAGATCTTCGAACTGCTCGAAGCGGGCCGCGCGAAGTTCGCGGTCCTCACCAAGAACGACGGCACGCTGGCCGGCGTGATGACCCGCACCGGCACCGTTCGCGCGGGCATCTACCAGCCCAACGTCGACGCCAACGGCCGGCTGCGCATCGCCGCCGCCGTCGGCATCAATGGTGACGTCGCCGCCAAGGCCAAGGCCCTGGTCGACGCCGGCGCCGACCTGCTGGTGCTGGACACCGCGCACGGGCATCAGGAAAAGATGCTGGAAGCGCTGCGCACCGTGGCCGATCTGGGCCTCGGTGTCCCGCTGGTCGCGGGCAACGTGGTGTCCGCCCAGGGCGTGCGCGATCTCGCCGCCGCCGGCGCGACCATCATCAAGGTCGGTGTCGGTCCCGGCGCCATGTGCACGACCCGCATGATGACCGGCGTGGGCCGGCCGCAGTTCTCGGCGGTCGCCGAATGCGCCGCCGCCGCCAAGGAACTCGGCGTGCACATCTGGGCCGATGGTGGCGTGCGTCACCCACGAGACGTGGCTCTGGCTCTGGCGGCCGGCGCGGCCAACGTGATGATCGGTTCCTGGTTCGCCGGCACCTACGAATCGCCCGGCGACCTGCGCACCGACCGCGACGGCAACCGCTACAAGGAAAGCTTCGGCATGGCCTCCAAGCGCGCGGTCGCCGCGCGCACCGCCACCGACAGCGGATTCGACCGGGCCCGCAAAGCCTTGTTCGAGGAAGGCATCTCCAGCTCGCGGATGCGTCTGGATCCGGAGCGTCCCGGCGTCGAGGACCTGATCGATCACATCTGCTCCGGTGTGCGCAGCGCCTGCACCTATGCCGGCGCCCGCAGCCTGCCTCAGTTCACCGACAAGGCGGTGCTCGGCGTGCAGTCCGCGGCCGGCTTCGCCGAGGGTCGTCCGCTGCCCAGCGGCTGGTAATACCCGGTTGGTCGGGCTCGGGCTCGACACACCCGCGGAATTCGGTTACCGGCCCACGCGTCGCCTCGCGTGGGCCGGTACCATCATTGGCACAGCCGGAACATCCGGCTCTTCCCCCGCCGAAAGGAACAAGTTGTCACCCGCGTCCAAGGGCGCCACCAAGGAGGGCTCCTCTACCGAGCCGGGTGACAAACCCGGCGCCCTCCATCCCGCAACAGTCCCTGCCGATTCCGACGACCCCTCCCAACGCGGCCGCGACGGGTGGTGCTGATCGTGTCAGTCGTACTCACCGTGCTCAGTCTGGTCGGGTTCATCGCCCTGACCGCCGGCACCGCGCTGTTCGTCGCCGCGGAATTCTCCCTCACCGCGCTCGAACGCAGCACCGTCGAATCCCATGCCCGCGACGGCGACCGCCGGGCCCGCATGGTCCGCCAAGCGCATCGCACGCTGTCGTTTCAGCTCTCCGGCGCCCAGCTCGGCATCACCATCACGACCTTGGTCACCGGTTACATCGCCGAACCCATCCTGGCTCGCCTGCTCGCACCGTTGTTCAGTGCGGCGGGGCTCAGCGCAGGTGTCGCACAAGGCATTTCGCTGGCTCTCGCGCTCGTCCTGGCGACCTCGCTGTCGATGATCTACGGCGAGCTGGTGCCCAAGAACATCGCGATCGCCAAGCCCATGGCCACCGCGCGGTTCACCGCGGGCCCCATGGTCGCGTTCTCCACGATGTTCAAGTGGATGATCAATTTCCTTAACAACACCGCCAACTGGGTGGTGCGCCGCGTCGGTGTCGAACCGGCCGAGGAATTGCGGTCCGCCCGATCCCCGCAGGAGCTGGGTTCGCTGGTACGCACCTCCGCACTGCGCGGCGCGCTGGATCAGCGCACCGCGCAGGTCGTGGACCGCTCGCTGCAGTTCGGTGAGCGCAGCGCCGAAGAATTGATGACCCCCCGGGTCAAGATCGAATCCCTGGATCAGGACGACACGATCGCCGACCTGCTCGAAGCCGCCGGACGCACCGGGTATTCCCGGTTCCCGGTCATCGACGGCGACCTGGACAACACCCTCGGCGTCGTGCACGTCAAACAGGCGTTCCTGCATCCGGTGAGCGCCCGCCGCACCATTCCGCTGCGCCGGCTCGCCGCGCCCGTGCCGATCGTCCCGGCCAGTCTCGACGGCGACGAAGTGCTCGAACGCGTCCGCGCCGACGGCATGCAGGTCGCGCTGGTCGTCGACGAATACGGCGGCACCGCGGGCATCGTCACCATGGAGGACTTGATCGAGGAGATCCTCGGCGACGTGCGTGATGAGCACGACGAGGAGGAACGCGACGTGCGCCGGGTCGCCGACGGCTGGGACTGCTCGGGTCTGCTGCGCATCGACGAGGTGTCCCGGGCGACCGGATACGACGCGCCCGAGGGCGAATACGAAACCCTGGGCGGGCTCGTGCTCACTCGGCTGGGCCGGATCCCGGTCGTGCACGACGAGGTCGTGCTGCCGAATTCGCCGGCCCATCACCGGCATCCGTACGAGACCGAGGAGGGCGGCTGGATCGCCCGGGTAGAGCGGATGGACGGGCGGCGGATCGACCGCGTGCGGTTGATCCCGGTCACCGGTGAGGCGCTGGAGGCGCGGGAACGCAAAGCCGACCGCAAGACCCAGCAGCTCATCGATGACGCCAACCAGGCGGATCAGGCCGAATTGACGCAGGCGGAGTACAACCACGCGGAGCACAGTCATGGGTGATCTGTTCGGAATCGTGCTCACGGTCGTACTGCTGGCCGCCAACGCCTTCTTCGTCGCCGCCGAGTTCGCGTTGATCTCGGCACGTCGGGACCGCCTGGAAGCCCTTGCGGCGCAGGGCAAACGCAACGCCGACACGGTGATCCGCGCCGGGGAGAACCTGTCCATGATGCTGGCCGCGGCTCAGCTCGGCATCACCATCTGCTCGATCCTGCTCGGCCGGGTCGGTGAGCCCGCGGTGGCGCACCTGCTCGAAGGCCCGTTCGAGTTGCTGGGCCTGCCGCAGGGGCTGCTGCATCCGGTCGCGTTCGCCGGCGCGCTCACCATCGTGGTGATCCTGCACATCCTGTTCGGCGAGATGATTCCGAAGAACATCGCGCTGGCCGGCCCGGAACGCAGTGCGCTGCTGCTGGTTCCGATCCATCTGGCGTGGCTGCGGCTGGCGCGGCCGTTGATCGCGATCTACAACTTCGCCGCCAACCTGTCGCTGCGCATGCTGCGGATCGAACCGAAGGACGAGCTGCAGGCCACCGTCTCCAGCGTCGAATTGGCCGAGATGATCGGCGAGTCCCGGTCCGAGGGTCTGCTCGACGAGGAGGAACACCGCCGCCTGACCCAGGCGCTGGGCACCTCCGATCGCACCATCGCCGATGTCATGGTGCCGCTGGCCACCACCCGCTCGGTGCCGTTGCGCGGCAACGGGACCACCCTCGGGGATATCGAAAACGCCGTCGCCGAGACCGGGTTCTCTCGCTATCCGGTGCGCGCCGACGACGGCTCGCTGGTCGGCTACCTGCACGTCAAGGATGTGCTGGACAAGGTCGCCGATGAAAACGCGGGCCCGAGTACGCCCATCCCGCGCACGGATATCCGTCCGTTGCCGACGATGGGCGCGGTCACCACGCTGTACGAGGCCCTGGCCCGTTTGCGCCGCACCAGCAGCCACCTGGGCCGGGTCGTGGACAACCACGGCAACACCATCGGCATCGTGGCGCTGGAGGATCTGGTCGAAGAGTTCGTCGGCACCGTGCGCGACGGGACCCACCGCGTGGCCGAATGACCGTCCAGGTTCTGCCCGAGGTCGAGTGGCGGGCGCGTGCCGTCGAGCACCGCGCCCGCCTCGACAAGCTCGTCGGCCCGTACCTCGACCGGCGGGCCGCCGGCTCGTCGCATCCGGTGATCGACTTCCTGTTCACCTACTACGGGCACAAACCCGCCCAATTACGGCGCTGGCACCCGGGTTTCGGCATCGTCCTCGCGGGCGCGCGTGAATACGACGGCGCACGTGGCTATCACCGTGTCGACGCGGGCTACACCGCCGATCCGGCCTTCCTCGCGAAGCGCCGCGACACCATCGAGTTCGCCGCGAACCTGTTGCGCGCCACCGCCTCCCGGCCCGCTCAGCTGTCCTGCTTCGGATTGCACGAGTGGGCGATGGTCTACCGCACCGAGGATGTCCGCCATCAGCAGGTGCCTCTGCGGCTGGGTCACGCGGGCACCGACGCGGTGGTCGAGTCGATGTCGTTGCGCTGCACGCACTATGACGCTTTCCGCTTCTTCACGCCCGACGCTGTCGGGCGCAATGCCCAGCCACTGACCCGCGCCGATCAGATCGAACGGGAGCAGCCCGGCTGCCTGCACGGCAATATGGACCTCTACAAATGGGGTTTCAAGCTGGCACCCCTGGTCCCCTCGGACCTGATCCTCGACACCTTCGAACTCGCCTGCACCGCCCGCGAACTCGACATGCGGGCCAGCCCGTACGACCTCACCGGCTACGGCTACGAACCGATTCCCATCGAGACCCCGGCCGGGCGCGCCACCTACGTCCGCCGGCAGTCCGAGATCGCCGAGCACGCCGCGCTACTCCGGACGAAGCTGCTCGGGACGTACCGGATGCTGCTGGCTCGAACAGCCTGAGATCACCTCTTGAAACGGAACGGATCATTCTGCTACTCTCATAACAGAACAAAACATTCCGTTCCAAGGAGATCATCGTGAACGACATCCGCCCCTTCCAGATCGACATCGCCCAGGCCGACCTCGACGATCTCCGCGACCGCCTCGGCCGGGCGCGCTGGACGCCGGCGCTGCCCGGCGCCGACTGGAGCAAGGGCGTCCCGGTCGACTACCTGCGAGGCCTCGCCCAGTACTGGGCCGACGAATTCGATTGGCGGAAGGTCGAAGCGGAGCTGAACCAGTTCCCGCAGTTCATCACGGAAATCCAGGGCCAGCCGATCCATTTCAAGCACATCCGCAGCGAGCGGCCGGATGCGCAGGCGCTGCTGTTGCTGCACGACAATCCGGGTGCGGCGATGGGGCTGCTGGATGTCCTCGAACCGCTCTCGCGGGACTTCCATCTCGTGGTGCCGTTCATGCCGGGCTTCGGGTTCTCCACCCCGCTCACCAGCACCGGTTGGACGGTCCCGCGGGTCGCCTCGGTCTTCGCGGAGTTGATGGATCGGCTGGGCTATGACCGTTTCGGCGCGCACGGCGGTGGCGGCGGAGCCAACGTCTCACTCGAGCTGGGCCGGCAGGTGCCCGACCGGATGATCGGCCTGCACGTCAACGCCTATGTCGCGATGCCCGGCGAGGATGTCGAGGGACTGACCGAAGCCGAGCAGGCGCGGATGGCCACCGTCGAGCGGTTCATGCAAGACGGATTCGCGTTCAACATCATGATGTCGACCCGGCCCCAAACCATCGCGCACAGCCTCAACGACTCCCCCATCGGCCTGCTCGCCTGGATCGTGGAGAAGTTCAAGGAGTGGAGCGACTCGAGCGCGGAACTCCCCGAGCAGGCCATTCCCAAGGATCGCATGCTCACCGATGCGAGCATCCAATGGTTCACCGGCACTTCGGGTTCCATCGCGCAGAGCTACCACGACGTCGCCCACGATCCGACCGCGTGGGGCCCGAAGGAGCGCGTCACCGTGCCGACCGCGTTCGCGCTGTCCGCCGGGGACGTCACCATCCGCCGCTGGGCCGAGCGGGACGCGAACGTGGCGCGCTGGACCGAATTCGACCGGGGCGGCGCCTATCTCGCACTGGAGGCACCCGAACTCGTTGTCGCCGACATCCGGGAGTTCTTCGGCAGTCTGTGACACCCCCTGTCGGACGACCCCGGTGTCCGCACCGGGGTCGTCCCACATTGTGGTGCGAATCCCCAGAAACCGCGCCCGAAGTTACCGGCAGTTACTACCATTCAGTCAGTTCGCACGCCAACTGTCTGAGTCGGCTGTGTGCACGCACTCGAACCGACGAAAATTTGGGAGACGCGACGATGCGTTCACCGACGAGACCGCGCCGCATGAAACCGCTGGCCTTGCTCACCGCGGGCGTGCTCGCGGCCATGTTGCTGCCGGACAGTGCCTCGGCCGACCTGCACTCCGATATCGGCACCGCGGTCCAAGAACTCCTCGATGTCGGCCGCACCGCGGTGCCGCGCGCCGACTGCGGACCGGGATCCATGCCGGAACCCGGTCTGCAAGGCGATGTTCCGGCCGCCGATCGCACCAGCGGACGCTCCACGCTGGGCTACCGCTGCAATATGTCGATGCTGGGCCAGTTCGCCGGTCGCGGTGCGGGTATCACCTCCACGAGCTTCGAACACTGCGCTTACCTGGGTTCCTTCTTCCCCGGCGACCTGATCAGCGAGGGCCGCGGCGTGCAGGTTCTCGATGTCTCCGACCCGGCCCGTCCGCGCCCGACCGCCACGCTCACCGAACCCGCCATGCTCGCGGGCACCTGGGAAAGCTTGAAGGTCAACGCGGAGCGCAAACTGCTCGTCGGCACCGGTGTCCCAGTCGGTGAGGGCGTCGGCTACCTCTCGGTCTACGACATCTCCGATTGCGCTCACCCCCGCCTGCTCAACCCCGGCCCCGGTACCAATCTGCTGATGCCGCTGCCCATCACGACGCACGAGGGCGGCTTCTCTCCCGACGGCCGAACCTACTGGGCCTCCGGTATCGCCCCCGGTTTCGTCAGCGCCGTCGATCTCACCGATCCCGCGCATCCGCGCGTCATCTGGCAGGGACTCACCGGCATCGAAGCGCACGGTTTCGGCATCAGTCCCGACGGCAACCGCATGTATCTGTCCGCGCTCGCCGGTTTCACCGTGCTCGATATCAGCGCGGTGCAGCGCCGCGACCCGAACCCGCAGGTGCACCACATCGGCCGCACCTTCTGGACCGACGGCTGGGCCACCCAGCACAGCGTCCCGGTCACCTATGACGGCAAGCCGTACCTGTACACCGTCGACGAAGGCGGTTCCGGCGGCGTCAAACTCATCGACATCACCGACGACACCAAGCCCAAAGTCGCGGCGAAGGTCAAGCTGGAAATCAATCTGCCGCAACACATCGACAGCAATATCGGCTCCTCGATGGGCGGCTCCATCTTCGCCTACGAATCGCACTACTGCGCCGCCGACCGCGCTGCGAACCCGACCGCGCTCGCCTGCGGCTGGATTTCCTCCGGCATCAGGGTTTTCGATATCCGCGATCCGTTCGCCATCCGGGAGATCGCCTACTTCAACCCGCCCGCCCGCACCGGCCGCAACCTGGAACTGTGGAATTCCCCGCACGCCCTGGCCTCCCTCATCGGCGTCCCGTTCATGACCGCGCCGTCACTGGCCCGCTCCGTGCTCGAAGGCCAGTTCAACCCGTGGGACGCACTCACCCAGCGCTCCGGCCACGTCGCTTTCGGTGATGTCTCCACCGACTGGTGCCTCTCGCCGCCGGAATGGCGCGGCAACCAACTGTTCGTCACCTGCTCCGACAACGGCTTCATGGCGCTCCAACTGGACAACGACGTGTACACCGCGCCGGAGAATCAGCAGTCCATCGTCGGGTCGTAACGTGGAACGGAACATCCCCGGATGGATCCGGCTCGCCGCGCTGACGGCGGCCGGATTCACGCTGCTGGTTCTCGGCGCGGCCCTGCGCCCGCTCCTCTTCGAGGAAACCCCCACGGCCGCAACCGTTCTCAACACGGTGGAGGTCGGTTTCGCGCAGGATATGACCGCACACCACCAGCAGGCCCTGCTCATGGTGCAGCGTCTGGATCCCGGCGCCGGCCCCGCCGTACGGCGGCTGGCCCAGCAACTCGCCGACACCCAGCGCATGGAAATCGGCACCATGCTCGGCTGGTTGCGCCTGGCCAACGCGGCACCGCTGTCATCCCGTCCGATGGCCTGGATGCATACCGAACGGACTGCGCCACAACATCATTCGCCCGCGACGACCACACTCCGGGATACGACGATGCCGGGCATGGCCACCATGGCCGAACTAGACACACTCGCGGCCGCCAAAGGCCGCGACGCGGAAATCCTGTTCCTGCAGCTGATGATTCGCCACCACGAAGGCGGAACCACCATGGCCGAAGCCGCCGATGAACTCCTGCGAGCGGGGCCCGTCAAGGAAGCGGCCCGCGCCATGTTCCAGGCCCAGAGCCAGGAGATCGGGATCATGAGTGTGCTGCTGACCCAATTGCGGGCATAGTCGACCTGCTCGACGTCGATGGTAAGCCGAGCGTCGCCGTTGCAGACCCCGCCGCCCCACGTGCCGATCTCGGAAACCGCCCCGGACCAACCGACCTTACGACCACCGCTCGCCGTCGTGCAGGCCACCGTGAGCAAGCGCCTTCACGACCTGCTCACGTCGATTGTCGTGCCATGGGCATCGCCGTGCACGGCGTCGATGTAGGCCTGGGCGACGTCGACGACCGGGGTGCCGTCGGCAGGATTCATGCCCAGGCCGACCAGGGTCTCGCGCACCCAGCCGGGGCTGACGATATTGAGACGCACGCCGCGCGGCATCTCGGTCGCCGCGGCCTGCACGAATGCCTCCAAGCCCGCGTTGATCAGGTAGCCGAGCGAGCTTCCAGGGACCGGCTCAGCGAACCGGCCGCTGGTGAGGGTCAGCGAGCCGCCGTCTCGTATGTGCGCGAGCGCGCGCCGAACCAGATTCACCTGCCCGACAAGTTTTCCGTCGAGACCGCGCCAGAATTCGCTGTCGGACAAGACATCCAGTGGGGTCAGTCCGCCGCTCACGGCGCAGCACACCACTGCGTCCACTGCTCCGACCTGCGCGAACAGAGCATCGATGGTTGCGGTGTCCGTCAGGTCCACCCGCACCGCTCCGCGGCGTGCGGCGCGCACCACGTCATGGCGTGCCGTAAAGGCCTCGGCGACGGCGCTGCCGATCGTCCCCGTCGCGCCGATCACGAGAATCTTCATAGTGTCCTCTTTCTCCGGTCCAGATCGTGGCTGGTGTGCCGGAAACCAGCCTGCGGCAGGGCAATTGCCGGACCCAGGCCTCCGCTGGATGTACACCCGCGCTGGGTATATCCAGCAGGTGCAGGCTCGCCGGCCGCGAATCCTCGACACTGGTAGGTATGAGCACACACGCCGAGCTGGGTGAGTTCTTGCGATCGCGGCGAGCCCGGCTGCAACCGGGCGATGCCGGGCTTCGCCCCTATGGTGGGCGGCGCCGGGTTCCGGGCCTGCGCCGCGAGGAGCTTGCTCAGCTCGCCGGGGTGAGCGCCGGCTACTACACCCGGCTCGAGCAAGGGCAAAGCCCCAATGCCTCGGACGCCGTTCTCGATGCCGTTGCCCGCGTCCTGCGTTTGGACGAGGCCGAGCGTGCTCATCTGTACTCGCTGGCCCGGCCGACGCCGAAGGGTCGCCGCCGCGCAGTCGAGCCCGAGCGGGTGCGGCCGGGGGTACGGCTCATGATCGACTCGTTCGGGGACGTGCCCGCTCTGGTCATGGGCCGCTTCGCCGACGTCCTCGCGTGGAATCGGATGGCACACGCTCTGCTGGCCGGTCACCTCGATTTCGACGCGCCGGACCGCCCCGGCGACCGGCCCAATATCGCCCGCTTGGTATTCCTCGATCCGCACACGCGTGAGCTCTATGACGACTGGCCCCGGAAGGCCAGGTCCACAGTCGCCGACCTGCGACTGATCGCCGGGCGGTACCCCGGCGCGCCCGCCCTGGGCAGCCTGATCGGCGAATTGACGCTCGGCAGTCCCGAGTTCGCGAGACTTTGGGCCGCGCATACGGTGGGCGATTGCGGTGGCGCCGCCCGTATCTACCACCATCCCATGGTGGGTGGCATGACGCTGAGGACCGAGTTCATGACTCTCCCGGAGGACGAGGGGCAGCGTGTCGCGGTGTTCAATGCCGAACCGGGCTCCCCCTCCGAGGCGGCCCTTCGAATCCTCGCCGATCTGACTGCCGCCGAGACAACGGCGAGCACAGTTCGTGATATCGCCGATGTGGACGAGACTTCCTCCGGTTCCACTGTGTCATAGAGCCTTTCGGCCCGTACGCCGCCCGCAGGGGTCGGTGAGCTTCCTCTCATCGAGCCGGTTATCCAGCTGGAAACATTGCTTCGCCGTGTCGGCTCTGCAACTGTAAGTAGGTACTTACTTACAGAGGAGGTGCGGTGGGATCACCCGCTCGGGAGCGGATCATCACCGAGGCGTTGCGGCTGTTCGGGGCGCGGGGTTTCGCCGGGACCACCGTGGCGCAGATCGAGTCGGCGGCAGGGCTTTCGGGCGGATCGGGTGCGCTGTACCGGCACTTCCCCTCCAAGGACGCGCTGTTGCTCGAGGCGGTGCGGTCGCGGCTGGTCGACCGCGGCGAGTGGGAGCGGTTCCGCGAGCCCGACTTCTCGATCGCCGGACTTCTCGAAGAGCTCGCCCCCGGTGCGGCGACAGTGGACAAGGTACTGGCGCTGTGCCGGATCGGTTTGACTCGCCTCGAGCACGACCGCGACGTCACCCGGATCCTGATGCGCGACAACACGATCGCACCGAGCGTGCTGGAGGTGTTCCAGCGCGAGGAGTACAGCGTCGTGACCTCCGTGGTGGCACGTGGGCTCGCCGAACTCGCCGGCCCGGACCACGACCTGGACGTGGACGCCGCAGCGGCCGTGCTGGTCGGGGCCATCGCCCATTTCTGGCTGATCCGCGACATCTTCGACGGCGTGCACCCCGCCGGGCTCGACAGCGAACGCTATCTGCGGGCGAGCGCGGAACTCATCGCGGCGCGGCTGGCCGCATCCAACGAGAAGGAGTGACAGGACAATGGCGACCGATCACATCACCGTCATCGGCGGCGGGTTCGCGGGACTCACGGCCGCCATCGCCTGCGCCGAATCCGGCGCGGCGGTAAGGCTTTACGAGGCGCACCAGACCCTCGGCGGTCGGGGGCGTGCGACGGCGGCACCCTACATCGCCCACGAAGGCGCGCACGTCTTCTACGCCGATGGCCCGCACTACACCTGGCTGCGGAAACGCGGTTTCGTGGCCGGACTCGGCCTGCCCAGCCCCCGCCAGGCGGCGCGGATCGGTTTCCGGATCGATCGGCGGGTGCGCAAGGCTCCCCCGGTCGGGATGCTGCGCGCGCAATCCCGCGCCTTCCTGACGGCGCCGGTCGACCTGGACTTCCACACCTGGGCGGCCGGTCGCTGGGGTGAGCGGACCGCGGCGCAGCTGGCGCACGCGATCAGCGCGGTGACCTACGACGCCGATACCGGGCGACTGTCGGCCGCGTTCGTGTGGGAGTTGTTCCAGCGGGTGTTCGGACCGCGGGTGCCGGCGGTGCGCTGGGTCCGCGGCGGTTGGCAGACGGTGGTCGACCGGATGGGCGAGCGCGCTCGCGAACTGGGCGTCGTGATCGAGACCCGCGCTCGGGTGGGCGAGGTGTCCACCGCGGCCGGACCCGTCATCATCGCCACCGAGCTGGCCGCGGCGCGCGCCCTGCTCGCGGACAAGAGTCTCAGCTGGACAAGCGGGCATGCCGCGCTACTCGACCTGGCCGTGCACTCCGATCGCCGCGACCGCAACCTCGTCTTCGACCTCGACGAGGGCGGATTCCACGAGAGTTACACCATGCAGGACGACACCATCGCCCCGGCCGGGGAGTCACTGTTCCAGCTGCAAATGCCGGTGCGGGACAACGAATCCCGTGCCGACGCCCAGGCCAGGCTCGCTGCCTTCGCCGACGCCGTCGTGCCGGGGCGGGCCGAGCGCACCACGTTCACCCGCACCGCTGTCGCCAAAGGCCGCACCGGAGCCCTCGACCTGCCCGGCCAGACCTGGCGGGACCGGCCGGCGATCGAGCGTGGCGACGGGGTCTACCTGGTCGGCGATATGGTCGCCGCGCCCGGCATGCGCGGCGAGATCTCGATCAACAGCGCCGTGCACGCCGCGGCGGCCGCGGTCGCCGAGCTCCAGCGCGCATCCCGAGGTCAACGTGCGCACCAGATAGACGAGTAGCTCCAGAACCCTGATTCAAGAGGCCCGGGTCAGCGCGGACGTGGCACATTCTGGGGAAATTGTCCCTGCATGTTGCCTGGCGGATTGTAAAGAGCGACAGCGACGGTGTAGCCGCCCTCCGAGGCGTATCCGATACCAAGTCCGGTGCTGGCCTTCCACACCAACTGCGTGAAATGGCCCGTTTGCATACTGAACCCGGGGTTGTTGTAGTCGTAGGCGGAGACCTCGTCATACCACATCTTCGTGGCCATCTGCACAAAGGAGACAGCGCCCCAGTTGCCCTGTCCCCCAACGAGATTCTCCCCCGCCCCGTTCTTGTAAGGACAGCTGTGATCGATCGTTCCCTTGGTGGCGTAGTACTTCGCGCATTGCTGCGCCCGGCTGTTCATGTTCTGGGTCGAGGTCATCGCGGGAGAACCATGCTTCGCCCGGTACTGGTTGTGCAGGGTAAGCCCGGTCTGCGCGTAATCGCTCTGCCCGGCGGCAGTGCCCCCGCCGGAGATGAGCGCGGCGAGCATCACCGCGGCGACAACTGATACCAATCGACCGACACGCACGACGACCTCCCAAGGCAGAGCAGGACACAGCAGAAACGAACCACACGCACCTCGGGACGCGCACTGGCCGTGAGCGTTTCGGGATCAGATGAGCGTACCCGGACTCGCAGCATTGCTCGTCGAATTCCGACCTGCTCGCTGAACGTTGTACTGGGCGTTCGCGCAGCGGCCCGGTCACCGGCACCCGCGTACCGACACTGTGGCGAGATGGTGACGAGGACCTTGGCCCACAACCACGCCGACCGAACCAGCTATCTGATGATTCTCGACGCCACCGACCTCACCGCACAGCCGCTGGCTCGAATCCATCTCCCCGTTCGCGTCCCCACCGGCTTCCACGGCAACTGGCTACCCATCCACTGACCTCCGCGACCGGGATTCAGAAAGTGCCGTGGGTGGGTGGTGGGGTGTTGTGGAGTAGGGCGCGGCCGAGGTGGTGGTATTTCCACCGGACGGGGTCGTGCAGGGTGTGGGTGCGGGCGTTGCGCCAGAAGTGGTGGAGGTTGAGATCTGCTGCGGCACTGCGGGTTCCGCCTACTTCGAACAGGGTGGACGATACGTCGACCGCCGCGCGATCGGCGACGATCTTGGCCGTCGCGACGGCGAGGGACGCCTGGGCGGCCAGGGTGTGTTCGCCGGGGTCCGGTGTGGTGATCGCCGAATCGACGGCGGCTCCCGCGGCCGCGAGGGCCGCCTCGGCCGTCACCACCGTGACTGCCAATTCGCCGAATCGCTGGATGAGTAAGGGGTCGTCGATGGCGCGGTCGACGCCGGCCTCGAACCAGGGCCTGGCCTGTTCGCGCACGAATTCCGTTGCGGCGGTGAGTGCTCCACGCGCGATGCCCGTATCGATCGCGGCATGCAGAAGCTGGGCGTACGCCCCGTAGGCGGTGGGTCCGGCGAGGGCTTTCGCGCGGGGAACGAGTTGCTCGGACCGCACCCGTGCATTGTCGAATTCGACGGTGCCGCTGCCGGTGGTGCGCTGGCCGAGACCGTTCCAATCGTCGACGATCCGTACGCCTGGCGTCCGGGCGGGCAGGAATGCGATGTACTCGCCTGCGGGAAGGCCGCTGCCCGCGTCGGGGTCGTCGAGCCGGGTGAGTACGGCGAGCAGGTCGGCGAACAGTGAACCGGTGCAATAGTATTTCGTGCCGTCGATGCGGAATTCGTGGCCGACCGGACGCACAGTGGTGGAAATGTTGGTGATGGTCCTGCCGCCGCGTTCGGACTGGGCGTTCGCGATGCGCGCGCCACCGAGGACCGCTCCGAAGAATTCGCGTTGCTGTGGCGCGGTACCTGCCAGGCGCAACAGATTCAGATAGACGAAATGGCTGTGCGGGATCTGCGCGATATTCGGGTCGGCCACCGCCAGCAGCCGCACCACCTCCGCCACCGTGCTGGGCCCCAGATCGGCCCCACCGAATGCGGTGGGCACGGTGATCGCGAGCAAGCCCGACGATGCCAACCGGTCCAGTTGTGCGTACGGCAATTCGCGGTCGCGGTCGCGGACCGCGGCGGCGGGCGCGAACTCGCGGGCGAGTTCGGCCGCGACGGTCACGGCCTCGGTGGCGGAGGTGATGCGATGGGCGGTGGCCGCGGTCATCAGCCGACCACCGCCGCGGGAACCCGGGCCGCCTCGAGTTCGCGGACCAACGGCAGCACCTTGGCACCGAAGTATTCGATCTCCTCCTGGAAATGCAGGAAGCCACCGAGAATCAGGTCGACGCCGAGATCGCGATAGGCGACGATCCGTTCCGCCACCTGCTCGGGGGTGCCGATCAATTGGGTGCGGAAACCGTCGTTGTACTGCACCAGATCTTCGAAGGAAGAATCCGCCCACATGCCCTTGCGGTCGCTGGTCGAGGCGCCCGCCTGCTGCACCGCGTCCCGGAATCCCTCGACCGCGGGCTTGTTCGCCTTCTCGATGATCTCGCGCAACGTATCGCGCGCTTCCTTTTCGGTGTCGCGGGCGATGATGAATCCGTTGAGCCCGAATTTCACCTCCCGCTCGTTCTCGCGGGCGACGGTGCGCAGGTCGTCGAGTTGTTCGGTGACGCCGTCGAAGTCCTTGCCGTTGGAGAAATACCAGTCGGCGTGTCGGCCGCCATTGCGTCGGGCCGCCGTCGAGTTACCGCCCTGGAACAGTTCGGGATTGGGCCGTTCCGGGGTGTTGAGCGGTTTCGGCTTGAGGGTGAAATCACGGATACGGTAGAAGTCGCCGCCGTAATTCACCTCGTCCTCGGTCCAGATCTTGCGGATCACCTCGAGGAATTCGCCGCTGCGCCGGTACCGTTCGTCGTGCTCGAGCCACGGTTCGCCGAGGGCCTGGAATTCCCCCGCGAACCAGCCCGACACCACATTGATCGCGAACCGCCCGTTGGAGAGGTGGTCGGCGGTGGCGCCGAATTTCGCGAGCACCGCGGGGTGCCACAGCCCGGGATGGATAGCGGCGATCACCTTCAGCCGTTCGGTGGCCAGCAGCAGCGCCAGGCTGAACGAGGTGGACTCGTGCTGGAATTCGGCGCCGTAGGAGGCGGTGTAGCGGACTTGGGACAGGGCGTAGTCGAAGCCGTTGCGTTCCGCGGTCTGCGCGAGCTTCTTGTTGTATTCGTAATCCCAGCCGGTGCGCTGTTCGATATCGCTGGTGACGAGGCCACCGCTCACGTTGGGGACCCAGTAGGCGAACTGGATCCGATCTGCGATCCGCTCGGTTGTCATAGCTTGCTCCAGAGTTCGTGCGGCGGGCCGGCCCACCGCATGCGAAAGGGGGTTGTCGTTATCCGACGGCGACCGGCGCGAACGTCGAACGCGCGAAGCGGCCCGCCGGTGTGAACTTCGCCAGCAGTTCGCCCGCGTCCACACCGGTGACCTGCGTGATGTACGCGGCGGCGTCGGCGGGAGTGTCGATGTCGAGGAAGGGCTGCGGCCGGTGCAGCAGCCCGACCAGCGCCGAGGCGAAGCGGGGGTCGACGGCGGCGGTGGCGAAGAACTGTCCACCGATATCGGCGAACTCCGGGTCGCTGAGGAACAACCGGGTCACCTTGGCGGCGGCGTCGCTGCGGGCGGCGAGGAACGCGGCGTACTGGTCGGCGATCCACTGCTCGTCGAAGGGTCCGTCGTGGACGGCGGCGGCCGCCACCAGCCGCTGCGCCTGGATCAGGCCACTCTGCGCGCCCTGCCCGGCGACGGGGTCGTAGGCGACGGCGGTGTCCCCGAGCGCCGCGACCGCGCGGCCACTCTCGGTGCGTCCCACACCTGCCCGCACGACCGGTCGGACCGCGCCTTTGAGCCAGGAGTGCGGGTCTTCGGCGATCACCTGGGTCGCCTGCACCTCCGGCAGGTCCCAGTCGATGTAGTCGCGGTAGAGGTCCTTCACGATCCGCAACGCCGATTCCGCGGAATCCGCTGCGGCGAAACGGGTTTCCCAGTCGCTTCCCGGACGCGCCCACCCCAGGAAAGCCCAGCTCGGACCCACGTCCTTGTGCAGGTACGGCCCCCACCACGCTTCGCCCTGTTCGGCGAGGATGGAGAACAGGCTGTGCGCACCCCCGGCGGGACCGCGGTGCGCGAACACCCCGGAGTCGTAGCCGAGGCCCGTCACGGTAACGGTGAGCAGCGAGCGTTGCGGCTTGTCGTAGACGGTGCGGGTGGTGTCGATCGGGAAGAGGTCGGACAATCCGCCGCGACCGGTGGCGACCAGGGTGAGATCGTTGGCGGCGGCGATCGCGTCGAGCGACTGTGGTGTGACATTGTCGACGACGAATTCGCCGCCGCCCGCACGGAAGGCGGTCAGCCGCTCGTCGGCCTTGAGCCGGGTATCGACCGCGACCCCGACATACCCGTCGAAGGTGCCGTCGAACGCGATGAGCTCGGCGTTCTCCGGCCCGGCGATGCGCACACTGAGCCCGGTGTGACGGGGTGCGCGGCCGGTGTAGCTGTCGAGCCCGAGCGCGGCTTCGGCCTGCTGCGCTTCGCCGAATTCCAGGGCGGTGCCGGTGGCGGGCACATCGTCGCGCAGCGAGCGTTGATCTCGATCGCTGTAGAGGGTGACGGTGAAACCGGCGTCGAGAAGACCTAGCGCCGCAGTGACGCCGGCTTGGCCGGCGCCGATTACCGCGGCCGAACGAGTGGAGCGGGAAACGGGAGTCTGCGATGTCATAGTGGAATACTGCGCTGACCGTCACCCGATGAAGAGTGTTGCGATCAGCGCGAATTGATCCCTAGCTACCCACTGGTTCCGCCACGGGCTCGGGCCGCGGCAGCACGGTCGAATGCGCGGCACCGACGCGGTATCCGGCGCCACGATGGTGCGACGGGAGCCGGTCGCCCGCACCGAACAACGCGTTGCGCAATGTCCCCTGCTCGTATTCGGTGCGGTATACCCCACGTTCGGTCAATACCGGAACCACGTGGCGGACAATATCTTCGAACGTACCGGGAGTGATCGCGTAGGCGAGGTTGAACCCGTCGATATCGGTGTCGGCAACCCACTCCTGCAGTAAGTCGGCGACGCTTTCTCCCGAACCGGTGAATACCGGTCCCATGCCGCCGATTCCGGCCCAGCGACCGATGTCCCGCACCGTCCACTCGCGGCCGTCATCGTCGAACTCCTGGAACGCGGCGACCGCGGACTGGATGGCGTTGCTGCGCACATCACCGATCGGGTCGTCGAGGTCGTACTGCGACAGGTCGATACCCATCCAGCCCGACATGAACACCAGTCCCCCTTCGACGCTCGCGTAGGACAGATATTGCTCGTGTTTGGCCCGTGCCGCCTCGTCCGTCTCATCGGTGATGATGGTGGCCAGCGCGTAGATCCTCGCCTCGTACCGCCCACGCCCCGCCGCCTCGAGCGCATCGCGAATCCGTGAAACCGTCTGCGCCAGAATTCGTTTGGACGGGCCCGCGATGAAGATCGCTTCGGCGTTCTCGGCCGCGAACCGTACCCCGCGCGGTGACGCGCCGGCCTGATAGATCACCGGTGTGCGCTGCGGTGACGGTTCGGACACGTGGATCCCCGGCACGGTGTAGTGCTTGCCGAAGTGCCCGATGTGATGCACTTTCGCGGGATCGGTGTAGATGCCGCGGTCGGCATCGCGAAGCACGGCGTCGTCCTCCCACGAACCCTCCCAGAGCTTGTAGAGCACCTCGAGGTATTCGTCGGCCCAGTCGTAGCGTTCGTCGTGGTCGAGTTGATCATCGTCCCCGAAATTCCTTGCCGCGGAGGGCAGATACCCGGTGACCACATTCCAGCCGAGTCGCCCGCGAGTGAGGTGGTCGAGGGTGGACATGCGGCGGGCGAACGGAAACGGATGCTCGAATCCGGTGCCGGTGGTGATCCCGAATCCGAGGTGCTCTGTCACCGCGGCCATCGCCGACACCAGCAGCAGCGGGTCTGCGACCGGTGTCTGCGCGCCCTGGCGCAACGCGGCCGTGTCGTCGCCGCCGTACACGTCGTAGGTGCCGAGGACATCGGCGATGAAGATGCCGTCGAACCGCCTGCGTTCCAACAGCTTCGCCAGTTCGGTCCAATAGCGGATGTCGGTGTAGCGGTGGGACTGGTCTTCGGGATGACGCCACAGCCCCGGTGACTGGTGGGCGACGCAGTTCATGTCGAACGCGTTGAACCGGATCAGTTTGCTCATCGTGTCACCGATTCCGTTGCGCCGGTGCGGCGTTCGCCCGCGCTCCAACCGAACGGCAACTCGGTGCCGTTGAGCAGGTGGTCACCGACCGCGCGGGCTTTGAAGAGGGCGGGGTTGTGCACGGAAACGGTGCGCGCGTTGCGCCAGTGCCGGTCCAGACGCAGCTGTTCGGACACGATCGAGGCGCCACCGAGTTCGAACAGCTGTGTCGTGGCGGCGAGCACGATGTCGATCACTCCGAGTTGCGCTTGGGCTGCGGCCAATTCGGCGGCGACGAGATCCTCGGGGTCCTGCGCTCCGGCGTCGAGGACCCGGTCCAGAATGTCCGCGACGGCCAGGACTGCCGCCCGGGCGGTGAACGCCGCCGCCGACAGCTTGCCGATCACCTGCTGCACAAGAGGGTCCTCGCGCGGCAGGTCAGCCGCGGCGTGGGTGTAGGTACGGGTGCGCGCGCTCACCCATTCCCTGGCGTCGCGTTCGGCGCGGGCGGCGATTCCGGCGAGCACCGCGAGCTGCACCAGTTGCAGGTAGGCGGTGCCGTAGGTGGGGCCCGCGACACCGTAGCCGGGACCGAGGACGCGGTCCGGTGCGACCACGACATCGGTGAACTCCGTGGTGCCGCTGGCGGTGAGTCGCTGCCCGAAACCGTCCCAGTCGTCGCGTTGCACCACGCCCTCGGCGTCCGCGTCGACCAATACCCCGACCCGCGCACCGTCCTGGTCGGCCGCGACCAGGATGTGGTCGGCGAACAGCGAACCGGTGCTGTAGTACTTCACACCGTTGAGCAGCAACCGGTCACCGTCGCCGGTCAACCGGGTGTGATACCGGTCGACCGCGCCGACGCCCGGTTCGGTGATCGCGTTACCGACCAGGGTGCCCGTCGCGACCGCCCGCAACCACCGCTCCCGCTGCGGCCCCGGCTCGGCCAGCAGCTGATCCTCCACGAACGACCAGTGCACGCGCAGCGCCTGCGGCAGATTCGATTCCGCGGCCGCCAGGTCGATGAGCAGCCGGAACAGCTGGCGCACACTCGCACCGTACCCACCGAACTCGACCGGTACCCGCAGCGCACCGAACCGGGCCTCCGTCAGCCAGGTCACCTCTTCGTACGGCAATCTCCGGTCGACCTCCCGCGCCACCGCACCGACGGCGATCCGGTCGAAAATCGGGGCGAAGACGGCGTCGAGCTCGGCATCGGTAATCGAGGATGCGGTAGTGGAAGTCATGCCCCCACGATCGCGCAGCGGTGTGCCGGTTTCACCGGTTGCGCGCAGCGCGATCGAAACGACCGGCAGGTTCGAACTCCCGGCGTGCCGCCGCATCCGCCCATTGACCTGTCTAGACCGCGAACCGGCACCTCATCGAACAAGTGCTCGAAAAGCCTGTGCCTGGGAGCTACGGGTTTTGCTGTGCGGCCTCGGGGTAGTCGACAGGCGCCCGCACGAAAGGAGGAATGCATGCCAGATGCCGATCGAATCGAAAGGGCCCGGATGGCGATGGTCGCCGGGTACCGACCGGACGATCTCCGAACTCGACTGGGAATGGGGTGAGCGCGTTGGCGGAGACCCACGTCGACGACGATCTGTGGGAAGAGTTCCACCGCGTCGTGAACATGTCCTCCCGCGAGTTGCGGGATTGGCTACGCACCGAAAGCGCGGGCCCGGACACCGAAGCGTTACCAGACCACTCGGGGCCGCAGCTCGGCCGCCGAGTGCTGGCGATCCTCGGTAAACGGCGCACAGATCTGGTCGCCGACGATATCGAGGCCATGCGCGCGGTGGTGGACGAGGTGTCCGCCACCCGTCGATCGGACTTGGAACCGGTTGCCGGACAAGCGCATTGGCGACACCGACTGATGTCGCTAGGCCACGATCCGCTGAAGGGATCATGAGCGCGAGCGGGACGGCCCGTTCGTTTCGGAATCGCTGAGCCGCCTTTATTCCGCCGAGAAAACACCAGAAGGCGTGGCAGCTCGCATCGATAAGTGCGATGAATCCGAGGAGGTCAGAGATGGAACGAGGAAACAGCAAACACGGCCCCAAACAGGATGACGAACTGGCGCACGAACTCCAGGGCACTTTGCGCGGCAACCGATCCAGCCGGGCCGAGGAGTGGCGCGAGCCGGAACCGCTCGCCGATGACGATGTCGAGGTCACGGGCGAGCGCGCGATGCGCGAAAGGAATTCCGGAAGCTAGTCGGCCGGGGTCCGGCGCGAATCTGACGACCCACGAATTCCGCGAGCCGGATGCGCTCGGTCGCACGGCCGATGCCTTGCCGAGCGCATCCCGGGTCCGTCGCGATGCAGGCACACCACGCCGCCCGCCGGGCTACCGGCGTCGGCCACCGCCACCTCGGCTACGCAGGCATCGGCGGCGCGGACGGCGGACGGCGGACGGCGGACGGCGGCGGAGCTTCCGGCTCGACGCCCACAGGCCGAGCACCGAGCCACCCTCAGCGCGCTGCCGCGCTTTCGCGCCGATTCGCCTTCTTGATGGCGTCGACCAGCTGATCCTTGGTCATCGTGGAACGTCCTGCGATGTCGAGTCTGCGCGCCACATCCTGAAGATGCTTCTTACTGGCATTCGCGTCGACGCCCTCCGCGGTCTCTCCCCTGGCGTTCGGCCCTCCGCTTTCGGCGCGGGGGTCGGAGGGTCCCTTTCGCTCCTTGGGTTCCCAGTGATCGCCGACCTTCTCGTAGCTGTGTTTGAGCGCGGCGTAGGCCACTCGATGCGCGCGTTGCTCGTCGCCGTACTCCTGGATCGCGGAGTCGTAGGTTTCGGCGAAGGTGCGCTGCGCTTTGGACTCGGACTTAACGAGAGTGCTCGGCAGCTCGCTCTTGATCGGTTTGCCGGCCTTCGTAGTTTTCGGCATTCTCGTCTCCTACGGTAGGCCCCTCGACACCGGCTACCCGTGTCCGTCCGGAACAAACAGCTGGGCTCACATCATCGAAGCGCCCCTGCATGACAGCGAGCCGGGTGAGCAGAGTCTGGGCGAAAGCGGCGTGCAGGGCGGCGCTGCCTCGCTGGACGACGGGCAGGGTAATCAGCGCTATGACTCCGATGATCGTGTAGAGGATCGTCCGGTTGTGGGCGGTGTCCGTGCCCATGATCGTCTCGATGAAGATGTCGTGGTCGTCGCCGTGCGGAATGAATCTGCCCCAGAACCAGAAGGTCAAGCCACCCAACGTCATCGACCACCAGACGACCGGCAGCACGAACGTGACGATCGCGATCGGCAGGTTGACGACGGGATAGAGCAGATCCAGCCAACTCTGACTCTGCCTGATCGGTGCGGTGATCCGGCGAAACCATCCCGACCCCTCGACTGTCTTGCCGTAACCGGGGCGAGGGATCGCCTGCCCCGTCAACTGCTGCAGGCGTACGCGTTCGATATCGGCGAAGCCACGCGCGAGCAGCAGCGTCAACGCCAGCAGCGGAATGCCGAGAAAGATCACCATCGTGCCGATGCTCGCCGCGAGCAGTGGCACCAGGAGGCTGAAACTGACCACTGCGAGGGGCAGCCCCAAGAACGTGTACGCGAAGTCGTGGCCCAAGCGCCGGATCATCATGCGGACGACGCTAGGACCACGCGATACGAGAGTTCATCCAGCCTGGGTAGGGGATCGAGATGCCTCTGGGGAGTGATGACAACCGCTGTGCAGTCTCATCGACAGCCCTCGAGAGTGGCGACCGACAGCTCGCCGACCACATCGGCGACGTCGTCGTGCCGACGTAATGCGGCTATTTGCCGCCTTGCCCCATTGCCTCGATGTAGCACCGAACTGAGCGTCTCGTGGACGAACTCTCGTTCGTCGAGGGCTTCCAGCGCCGGGTCGACGTAGTCGAGCAGACCGGCCACCAGCGTGCGGGCGGGCGCGATCCGGCGGGAAACGGGATCGAGACCATCGCCGTCGAGTCCGTAGCGCGCGGCGTTCCAATAGGCCGCACGCAACACTTCCTGCGGCACCTGCGGTGCGCCGTGACCTTGCTCCAGTGCCTGCCGTGCCGTCATCACCACCGCGCGAACCAGGGTGGCCAGCAATGCGGTTTCGGCGACGGTCGCCGGTACGTCACTGACTCTGACTTCCACCGTGGGAAAGGATTCCGACGCCCGCACGTCCCAATACACCATCTTCGAATCGAGGGCGCTGCCGCTGAAGACAAGCATCTCGACCAGAGCGTCGTATTCGGCGACGGAGTCGAAGTAGGGCGGCGGACCGGCGCTGGGCCAACGGCGCCACAGCACGTTGCGCCAACTCGCATATCCCGTTTCGGATCCTCGATAGACCGCGGAGTTCGCCGTCAATGCCAAGAACACCGGCAACCACGGTCGCAGATAATTACTGACTTGGACCGCGGTTTCGCGATCGGGGATCCCGACGTGCACGTGGCAACCGCTCAACCCCTGTTCATGCGCGACCATCCCGAACCTGTCCGCGATACGCCGGTAGCGGTCGGTGTCGGTGACCGGGAACTGCTGCGGCACCGTCGGCGGGACGGCTACCGCCAGGAGTCGAGCGCCGTTGTCCTGCGCGCACCGCGCCACATCACGCCGCAACCCGGCCAGTTCCTTCAGCAGCGCCGCGGAATCGGTATGGATCGCGGTGCTGGTTTCCACCTGGCAGGCGGTCAATTCCAGTTGCAGCTCGACGCCGAGCTTTTCGGCGGTAGCGGCGACCTCGGTATTTTTCGCGACCGGCGCTCCCGTGCCCGGATCGACCAGCAAGAACTCCTCTTCGACGCCCACCGTCACCATCGTCGGATCGATCACCACCGAACCTCCCCGGCCGCCGCGCTTGCTGAACCCGTAACCGAACTCATCGAGCCTCCTTGTCCGACCCACTACCCCAACCGCGACTCGCACCAGCCGCGCGGGCTCACCCGCCTGACTCGAAGATGCCCCCGAATCCTTACGGCAAACCACGGGTGAATCGAACCGTCAGGTGCACTCCCGACTCGTCGGCGGCGGCTCGACGCCGGGCTGATCGAGGGCGCCGATAGCGCTACGGAGCTGGGCCTGGCCGTCGCCGAGACGGTAGGTGGCACACGCGATGGCCAGGTCACCGACGGCGACCCGGTCCGCGATCGTGGACGAGCGGCGCATGAGCAGTCGCGCGGTCTCCTCGACGTGCCGGGCTTCGAACTCCTCGACCTCGGTCAGCCCGGCACGCCGACCCCGCACGATCGAGGGAGTGACGCGGTCCACGACGCACTGGACGAACCCGCCCGGTGCGACGCCGTTGTCGAGCGCGTCGAGGGCGGCGGCGACCGCTCCGCACCTCTCATGGCCGAGCACCACGATGAGCGGAGCGCGCAGAACCGCTACGCCGTACTCGATCGACCCGAGCACCGCACTATCGATGACGTGCCCGGCGGTCCGGACCACGAACATGTCCCCCAGTCCCTGATCGAAGATGATCTCCGTGGCGACCCGCGAATCTCCGCAGCCGAACACGACCGCCGAGGGCCGCTGCCCGTCGACCAGTCCCGCAAGGGCAGCCCGGGTGCGGCGCCGCGGCGTACCGGTGACGAACCGCCGATTGCCCGCACACAGGGACTTCCACGCGGCAATCGGGCTGGTGTGCGCCACATGCTCCGTTCGCATACGAACCCTCCGAATCGATGGATTCCCTCCACCGTGCCCACTCGAGGTGTTCGGAACACCGGCCGAAGGTCACATCGATTCGAGACCTTCGGCCCGACCCTCTCGCGGGGACTCGGTTACTTCCAGCAGGCTCGAGTCGACCGGTTCACGGCAGCAGTAGACCCCAGTAAACCGCCCACAGCACGAAACCGGTTCCGCTGACGGCCATTACGAACCAACGGGTCCGCGCGCCTCTGGTCGCTCCGGTCAGTGTGCGGCGTCCCCGCACGAGAACCAGGCCCAGCGCTAGCACCGCGCACACGGCGACCAGCTGCAACGCCAGCCACGGCAGGGTCCGTCCGAACAGCAGGGGGCCGAAGGAGGTGGCGCGGGTGGTGAGGATGTAGCCGAGCTGGACGACGGTGCCGATGATCCCGATCGTGGCCGCCGAGACCATGATGCGGGCGGGACGCGGGTCCGGGAGACGCCAGGCGCGCACTGCGCCGGTCAGCGCGTAACCGAGGAACGCGAGGACGATTCCGCCCAGCAGCACCAGGTTGACCGCGGCCGACTCCCACCAGGCCAGCGGCGCGAGATCGCGCACCGAGTGCCCCTGCGCCGCAGGCGGATCCGCCCGTGGCGGCGTAGCCGAACCGGGCAGCCCGTGCACCCACTGCCCCATGAGTTCGCCGTAGCCGGGCGCCAGGCCGGGCAGTTTGTCGAAGCCGTCGGTGGTCGGCTGGCCGCCGTGCTGGGCACCGGGCAGAGTGACCAGCGTGTAGTTGGTTTTACCGGCTCGGTCGAACGCGGATCGGAAACCGCGCAGGCTGTCACCCGGCGGGGTCAGCCGATCGTGCTCGCCCCAGATGGCGAGCACCGGCAGTCGGAGTCGTTCCAGTACCGGAATCGGATCGTAGTCGGCCTGCGCGAACTGTCCGGCTCCGACCAGATGACGAATCCCGTTGCGCGCCAGCGCATCGACCATCGATCCACGCACTCCCCCGGCCCCGAATCTGGTCTCGTTCGCCCATGCCTGCTGTGTGGCCGGCGCGACCGAGTTCGCGCCGATGGTGATCAGGAAGGCGGCGTCGCTGGACCGCGAAGCGGCAAGCGGCGCAACCCATCCGCCCTCGGACAACCCCCACAGGCCCACCCGGGCGGGATCGACTTCCGGGCGGCTTCGCAGTGCGGCGAGACCTGCCAGCGCGTCATCTGCCAGCAGCGAATAGTCGCGATGCGCCGGCGTATATCCCTCGGTGCGCTTCTCGTAGCGCAGCGCGACGACGCCCGCGCGCGCGAACGCTTCGGCGGTCTGCACATAATGCGCGGACCGGCCGTCACCCGATCCATGCACGAGGACGACACCGGGTCGGCCGGTGGAGCCGGCCGGCGCGTGCACCGTGCCGGTCGTGGTGCTCCCGTCACCACGGGCGAAGGTGATCTCCACCGTCGTGTGATCCTGCGCGTAGGCCGAGGGCATTCCGCAGCAGACAGCAGCGAATAGGGTGACGAGCACGGCGATATGTCGAACGATCGAAAGCATTTGGGGTCCTACTCGGCCGAAGTGGCGCCGGGCGCCGGGAAAGCCAGAAAACGGGTCAGCACGCGGCGGGCGCCGGGCCGGTTCCGCTGATGGGTGGCCTGGAAGCGCTTGAGCAACAGCAAGTAATCCTCGAAGAACTCCTCGATTTCGGCGGGCGTCGCGTAGACCGCGCCCCGTGAGAAGGGCATGATGTCGGCCCACTCGCCGAGTTCGGCGCGTTCGGCCTCGAACTGCTGGAACATCGCGATGTCCTCGGCGAGGTGCTGCGCGAACAACCCTTCCAGCAGTTGGCGCAACTCTGGCGACTGGTCGCCGTGCATGCGGTACCGCAGATCCTTCGGTGGCGAACGCCACCACCGCTCCTTCCCCTTCGCCAACTCCGGGGCCTCCTCGATGAACCCGTGTTCGGCCAGCTGGCGCAGGTGGTAACTGGTCGCCCCGGTGTTCTCCCCCAGCAAGGCACCGAGTGCGGTGGAGGTCGCGGGCCCGTTCTCGGCCAGCGCGCGCAGGATGCGTTGCCGCAGGGGATGCGCCAATGCGCGCAGTGCGGCCGCGTCGGTGATCTCTCTGGGCGGCGGCATCTCGTCAGGCATAGTTGCAGAGTAGCCTTTGCAAACTCATCTATGCAAACATTTCTCTGCAACTCTCGCCGCCCCGCGGAAGCGGTTAACGTACGAACATGCAAGACAGCGTGACAGTTCGAATGGCAGGGCCCGCCACGGAGATATGGCAGGGCCCGCCGCTGCGGCTGTACTGGCTGATCGCCGGTCGAGCACGCGACCGAACCAACCGGCAGGGCATGCGAGAAACGCTGGAACGGATCAAGGCCGTCGTCGAATAACGCTTTCCCTGAATCGCACTCGGTGATCCGTGGCCCTGGTTTATCACCGGACGGTGTAAATAGATCGTGCTGGTTAATCGGTAGCATTCGTCGTGAAGGTCGTCACTGTGACTCGAGCGGAATGAGCATTGGCGATGGTCGATATCACCGCGTTCGACGTTTTGGCACAAATCAGCAAGTCCTCCCCGGAGGCACCGCCGGTGGCGGAGCAACTCCAGCAGATGTTGAGCTATTTGACTTGGCTCGTGTTGGGGTCCGGCATTGCCGCGATTGTCTTCGCGGCTGCGAGGTTCGCCTGGGAGAAATGGACCGGCAGCTGGCTGGAGTCACCGAAGATGGTGGCCGGCGCCATGATCGGCGGTCTGCTCGCGACCAGCGCGGGCACCATTATGAATACGCTGCTCACCTGAGCAGGTGCCGAGACGGATAGCCCGCTGTGCAAGACGAAGTGACCTCCACCTATCTAGGAGTTACCGATGCTCTGTAGATCAGGAACGATCACCGTCGAGCTCGAAGAAGAGCACGATTCCGGGCGAATCCTCGTCGTAGCCGGAGAAGTCGACTCCCACACCATTCCTTCCCTGGCCGCCGCGCTGGAGTGCATCTTCGACGACCATCCCAGCCGTGTCCTGGTAGATCTGAGCGGCGTGTGGTTCATGGACGCCGCCGGTGTGAGCGTCCTCGCGAAAGCCAACGCCAGGGCTTGGCCGCATACGGTGTTCGCGGTCATCGCGACCGGTCCCGCGGCACGTCCACTGCAGCTGACCCGTCCGGACTGCGCGATAGCGGTCTACCCGCACCGCTCGATGGCACTCGCCTGCACCTCCGATGCCATCGAATTGCCCGAAACCCGGGAGACCGCAGCCGTTTCGGACCCCAGTCCCGCGATGGCGTCTTACGGCTGACGAAGAGCCCGGCCCGGCGACCACTCGTCGCTCCGATTCCGCGGTCTGCGAAGATCTCTCGCCGTGGGGTCGTGGTGGCAGATACTTCTGAGCGGCGTCGGTGCGGTCCTGGCGGCGTTCATCGCCGGCGCCTACAGCGTGCGGAACGCCCGCAAACAACCCTTCGAAGTGCTACAGGCGCTGCTGAAGGTCACCGAGGACGGCGGCGGCGTGCTGACGCAGGCCGATCGTGCGGTCCTCGAAGACGCGGTTCATCGTGAGGTCGAGCGCATCGCTCAGTTGAACAACGCTCGGCGGCATGGCTTCTGGGCTTTCCAGCGGGAGCGGCTGCGCCTGGCGTTGCAGCTACCGTCGCGGAGCACGCGCCTGAGTTCGGTCGGACTGCCACTGCTGGCGGTCGCCGCGTGCACCTTCGTCGTCGCGCAGATCAATATGTACAAGTGGTGGGACAATGTCGCCGGGGGCGGTATCGGCGTACTCCTGGAATCGAATCGGGCCGCGCTCGCGCTGCTGGTCGCGAGTATCGGTGTGGCGCTGTGGTCGATAGCCCGGAGCGCGCTGCCGATCGTGCGCGTTGTACTGCGCTCGATTCACGTGCTGCCGGTCTACATGGTGACGACCGCGATCGCGATCATGATCTATGTCCCGCCGATGGGATTCCTGGTGCCCTCTGTGCGGCTCGAGCTCGTCATTCTGGCGGCCATTCCCCTGGTGATCGCGGCGGCGATGTGGTCCTGGCTTCGTGTCGAACTACCACTGCTCAGAAGAAATCGGTCCCGGCGGCTGGCGCGGCGCCGACTGCGCGCCAGGCTGGCCCGCCGTCGCGCCCCCGTCACCACCGCCTCCGCGACCATGACGCTGCTGTCCCTCGGCCTGGTCGCCGCGTTCATGGGTATGGGAGTGTCGGCCGCGGTGGCCAAAGAGGATAAACCCGGCGCGGGCGGCTACCTGGAGTGGAGTGGATACCAGGCCGTCGTCGGTCCCGATTTCCAGAGGATCTGGGAGGACGAGTGGCTGAACGTCACCGCCGCGCCCGCTCCGATGACTCTGGTCTACGAGGTCAGATACCGGAAGTTCACTCAGCCGCACTGGTGGGTGGACGTGATCGAACTCAGATTTCTGACCACCGCGGCGGAAATGCGAGCGGATGACCGGGGCCTGCGCATGGTGCAGAACGCCGAACGGTACGACCGCTATGTGACCGGCTTCATGATCTGCGCGGGTCCGCAGCCGGGCGCGAAATGCTCACCATGGCAGCGACTTTAGCCACGACCGCGCTCTGACTTCGACGAACGACAGGTCGCAGGTTGAGCCTCGGCGTAGCTCAGCCCGGCTTCCGCCACGACGGGATCGTCAGGTAGGTCGCGCAGCGCAGCATCCACTCCACCGGCCCATACTGATGACCCCGCAACCACCACCCGCTCAACCCCACCTGCGCGGCGAAGGTCAGCAGCGCCAGTGCCAGCATCGTTGTGGGCGGCACCTGGTCGGCGAGGCCGAGCCCGTAACCGGAGTAGAGGGCCATCAGCACGACCGATTGCGCGATGTAGTTCGTCGCCGCCATTCGCCCTGCCGGAGCCAGCCATTCGAGGTAGCGCCGGAGGAACGGCGCGTAGACCGCCACCTGCATGATGGCGGCGACGTAGGCCAACGTCATCAGCGGGTTGACGAGAGCCTGGAGTTCCGACCAGGTCTCGGGCTGGTCTATCCACCGCATGGTGTCGGCGAAAGTGACCAGCGAAACCGGCAGGCCCACAAGCAGACCGACCCGCACGGTTCGAGGCGCCCACCGGTACAGGATGTCGGGACGGTGCAGGATTCCTCGCTTACCCGCGGCCATGCCGATCAGCAGCAAACCGAGGCTCGGCAGGGCCTGCCCGAACCAGTTCAGCAGCATGAACTTCGGCCCGACCGTCGTCTGGGCATCCAGGGTCTCGGCGAAGCCGCGGGTGAAATCCGCTCGCAGACTCGGAAAGTCGAGCACGTTCCAGACTGCGTAGAAGGCCGCATCCATACCGGGCATCAGTACCGATGTGATGTAGAGCACGGCGCCGGCGATCCAGGCGGTGCGCGGGCGCAGGTGACGGCAGGCGATCAGAACCAGGCCCAGGACCGCGTACAAAGTGAGAATGTCACCGAGCCACAACAGGGACACGTGCGCGAACCCGATCGCGCCCAAGGCCACACATCGTCGCAGCAACCGAGCTCGCTCGGAGACCCGCGCCTGCCGCGCCGCCGCCATCTGCAGGGTGAACGAATATCCGAACAGGAACGCGAACAGTAGGTAGAACCGGCCGGAGAACAGAGCGTCGAGTATCGCGAGTACCCAGTGCCCGTTGTCGCGCGACGACTGCTCGAAGTCGCGGGCGTTGCCGAAGTCCCACAGTTGCGTCGCGACGAAGACATTGACCACCAGGATGCCGAACAGGGCGAATCCGCGCAGGATGTCGATCTCGGTGATGCGCGTCGGCGGGGCTGCCGCGACGGGCGGCGCGGAATCGGGTGAAACGGACATCCGGAGACCGTATGCCATGGCCTCGGCATCGGCTGATCCGGTAGCGGGTCTATCGCACGCCCGGCGCCAATTCCTCATACAGACCTTGCAGGGCGGTGTGGTCGTCGTCGGTGCCGGTGTGCGGGCCGGCGAACCATCGGGCGTACTCGGCGATTTCGGCCAGGCGCCAGTCCAAGGCGAAGAGTTCGACCATTGCGGGGTCCGGATGCGGCAGGGCGGCAGCCGGGAGGTCGGCGTAGTCGCGTGGCGCCAGCGCCAGTGACTCCCAGTCGACCAGGCGCAGGCCGTCGGCGGTCACGACCTGGTTGTCGTTGTGTGGCTCACCATGGGTGGGTACCCATGAATCTCGTTCGGCCAGGGCGGTTTCCGACAGCTCCAGGTAGCGGTGCGTCCAGTCCGCGATGTGATCGTGGTGCGCGGCCAGAGCGTTGCGGGCCGATTCGGCCAGTGGACCACTCGTCCATGGTTCGGCGGTGCGAGCGCGCAAGAGATCGGGAAAGTCGGCACCTACTTGCGGGGTCCATGACCGCAGACCGGCGGGCGGAGCCGAGGCGTGCAGAGCAGCCAGCGCGCTGACGACCTGCCGCACATGGCTGGGCTCGCCGGCCTCGGCGCTGCTGGGGCTGCGGCCGCGCAGCCACGGCGTCGCGCTGAGCACACCCGCGCCGACATCGACGGTGAAGCGTCCGGACCGTGCGAGCAATGGCGGGCACACCACCTGCAGACCGGCGTCCGACAAGGAGGCCGCCCCGGCATAGGCAGCCTCCAAAGACGCCGCGGTGTGTCGCGGCTCGAGCTGATCCAGCGTCACGAACAACACGGCTTCCCGGCCGGTCGCACGCCAATGATGCGCGCCGAATCCCCATGGCAGATAACTGATCTCGGCGATGTCGGGCAGCCACTGCGCCGCGACCACCTCCGCGATCGCCGCCGCACCGATAGCGGAAGGAGGGGTGAACATGAACTCCGCTCTCTACTCTCCAACGACTGCGGCACGCCCAACCGGCTTGTGGCCGACAAGTCAGCGGTGCCGAGCACAGAATGCGATCACGATGCAGTACACCCGCGCACCGATCAAGTGGATTGATCTCCGGGCTGATCCCGCAGCACGCGGTAGCGAAGGTGCGTCACATCGCGGGCTTCCAGCCGCCGGATCAACTCGAGCTCGATGTGGTCGGGCCCCAGACTGTCGAACAACCGGCGTCCCTCGCCCAGTAGAACCGGCACGAGGTGGATCTCCATCTCATCCAGCAACCCGGCCCGCAGCAGCGCTTGCGCCGCACCCGCGCCGTGCACGAGCACGGGACGGCCGCCCGCGGCGGCACGGGCGCGCGCGACACAGTCTCCGACATCGGTGACGAACCGCGCGCTGCCCGGCGGGACATCGTCGTCGTCGATGTGATGGGTGAGGACGAGGATCGGCACGCCGTCGTGGTGGTCGCCCTGCCAGCGCCCGGCCAACTCGAAGGTGCGCCGACCGGAGATCACCGCCCCGGTGGCCGAGGCTTCGCTGAACACCTGCCCGCTCGGGCCGTCCGACATCCGATCGTCGAGCCAGTTGAACAGCCGCCCGCCGTCGCGACCGAGTTCCTGCCCTGGACGGTCATCCGGGCCGGCGATGAAACCGTCCAGCGACATCGACATGTAGAGCCGGATCGGCGATTCGCCCTGCGAGATATCTGCGTTCATGTCCGTTGAGACGAGCCCGGATCACCGAACTCATCGGTGACGCTTGCCGCTTCGACCCCGGCTTATTTCGCGGCGGTATATGTCCAGTGGCATTCGATCAGGCACGGTCGTGCAGGGTGATCTGGTAGCCGTCGGGGTCGGCGAAGGTGAATGTCCGGCCGAAGGGGCCGTCGATCGGCGCGGAGACGATGGTGTGACCGTCGGCGGCGAGCGCATCGTGAATGGCCTGAACGTCGTTGGCGTGCAACCAGATCGCGGCTCCGATGCCGGGGTGCGCGACGGTGCTGAGATCGGTGCCGGGAATGATCTCGCGGAGCGCGAAGGCGATCGGCTCGGTCGCGAAGACGACGGCGTGTGGCGGTCCGGCCGGCGAGCGGACGAGGCCGAGGTACCGCTCGTAGAACGCCTGCGAAGCCGCGAGATCGCGCGCTTGGAGCGAGAGGAAATCGGGACCGGTGGCGGGCATGGTGCTCCTTCTGTACGTGTCAGTATCCTGACATAAATCACCATATGTCAGCATGTTGACATCGGTCAAGGCGTGCCGGACTCCGGTTGTCGAAAATCGGTGGCTCGTCAGGCCCGCGTGCGGTTGACTGCGCACTCATGATTCCCCTCGATACCCGCCCGCTGTTCCGCGGCGAAAGGCAGGCGCTGCTCGAGCTGCTCGATTCTCTGGACGCCGCCGACTGGCAGCAGCCGACCGTATGTCCGGGCTGGAATGTGGCCGACATCGCCGCGCACATCCTCAACGATTACCTACGACGGATCTCCGGCAGCCGGGACGGGCACACCGGTGCGGTGTTCGCCGACGACGAGACCCTGCCGTCCTACTTGGCGCGCGTCAACGAGGAATTCGTGCGCGCGATGCGCCAAGGCAGCCCCCGGGTGCTCACCGATCTACTGGCACATCTTGGCCCCCAACTGGATTCGGTCTGGGCAACCACCGTCGATCTCACCGAACCCGCACGGCTCAACGTTTCCTGGGCGGGACTCGGTACCAGTCCGGCGTGGCTCGATATCGCCCGCGAATACACCGAATTCTGGGTCCATCAGCAGCAGATCCGCGACGCGGTGTCGCGCCCCGGCGCGGACGACGCCGCGTTGCTGGGCCCGGTGCTCGTGACTTTTCTGCACGCGTTGCCGTGGGCACTACGCGAGCAGGCGCGGCCCGAGGGCACGACTGTGCGTTTCGAGATCAGCGGCCCCGCGGGCGGTCACTGGTCGGCGGTATCCGACGGTGCGCGCTGGGAGCTCACGACCGCGCAGGTCGACGAGCCCGCCGCGGTTGTTCGCATGGACCAGGACACCTTCTGGCGTCTGGCCAGTCGCGGGATCACCGTCGAGGAGGCGCGTGCCCGAGCTGACCTTCGTGGCGATCCCGAGCTGACGGAGGCGGCGACGACATTGCTTGCCGTGGTCGTTTGAATCACCGCGGCCGGAGCAAGCGGACCGCTGGCGGCGGGCGAACCTCCGCAGATACGTGACGCTGACCAGGGATGGCCGATCCCTGGCCAACGGCCCGCCGCCGGGTACGCGGGGGGTTACTTCGCTATCGCGTAGCGCACGAGCATCACTCCATTGGCGAACGAGGCGGCCTCGATCAGCTTCAGGTCTCGCCGATCGTCGAAAAGATGTGTGCCTTTGCCTCGGGTGACCGGGCAGACGAGCATCTGGATTTCGTCGACGAGGCCCGCGTCGAACAGCGAGCGCATGAGTGTCAAACTCCCGAACAGCCAGAGGTTCTTGCCGTCCTGGTCCTTGAGTTCGCGGACCGTGGCGACCGGGTCGCGGGTTACGGTCGCGGCGGGGAAGTCGCCCCAGGGCGCGTCGTCCAGTTTCGACGAGGCGACGAACTTGGTGAGGTTGTTGAGCTTCTCGCCGTACTCACCCTGATCCTCGGCATCGGCCCAGCCGGTCGATTGGGCGTAGGTGTTCGCGCCCAGAATCATTGTGTCAACCGAGTCGATAAGACCCAGCACGCTTGCCTTGAACACCTGGTCGGTGGTCTCCGAGAAGGGCTCCACCGAGACGAAACTCAGCCCTCCGTCCTCCTCCGCGACAATGTTGTCCGCGGTGACCCACTGCTGGACTATGAGCTTGCGCATGGCGGTGATTCTCCTTCGTCGGGCGGCCCGTGATCGCCGCTGTGCCCCTGGGACGGAGCCGGGCCGGGATTCTCGACATCAGGATTGCCGGGGAATGGAAACCGGCTCAGTACAGGGGCGGCGCCGGTTGCGCCTATCGACCCGGGTCGTACTCGTAAGCATTCGACGGCAGACCCGGCCGCGTCGGAAACGGGGTGATCCTGGCGTCGAGTGCGAACCCGATCTGCCCCAATGTCACCGGCATCATGCAGTCCCGGCCGGGGTGGGTGTAGAGCTCCCGGCCGGGCGTGGGATCAGCGAAGCCGGTGACCGACTTGTTGTAGGTCCCCACGATCGGACCACCGGCCAAATTCACGCCGACACAGTCGACTTCGAGAATGTAGGTGCCGTCCCCGCCGCAATGCGCCGCCGCACCTGTCGGCGAACGGTGCAGCGTGCAATCCCGGGGCTCGGCTCCCGCGGGCGCGGCGGCGACCACCGTCATCGTGGCCGCTCCGGCGATCAATAGCGACACACCGAGCACACTTCGCGTCTTACCCATTGTCAGCTCCTTCGATTGTCGTTGATGAGGGACGATGCGCGACGCGTCGGTGGCCTCGCTGTGCGGCGGCCTCAGGGTTTGGTGGCGACAACCAAGACGTTCTTGCCGAACAGTTTGCCGGTCATGCGCTGCAATGCCTTGCTGAGCGGAAAGACCAGCCGATCGTAGAAATGGAGCGCACGCGGATTGATTGTGCCGTCGTCACTTCCGGCGATCTTGTACACGAGTGTCGCGAAGAAGCCGATCGGGTCGCAGTAGCGGGATTCCACGACCTCCAATCCCGCGTTGCGCAGGATGCGGTTCAACTGGGTGCGGCGATAGCGCCGGTAATGACCCACCTTGGTATCCATCGAGGTGAACAGGATTTCCAGCGCGGGCACATAGACGACGAGCGTGCCGCCGGAACACAACCGGGAAGCGATCTGCTCCAAGGCCTCCTGGTCGTTCTTGATGTGCTCGAGCACATTGAAGGTGTAGATGAGGCTGTAGGTATCGGCGCCGGACTTGCGCGTGGCATCCTCGACCACGCAATAGCCCTTCGCATGCAGCAGCTTTCGCAGCTCCGTGTCCGGCTCGAGGCAGTCGGGGATGATCTGTCGCGCGGACAACATATCGGCGTAAGTTCCGCTGCC
The DNA here is from genome assembly GCF_017875645.1 of Nocardia goodfellowii. Classification (NCBI taxonomy): domain Bacteria; kingdom Bacillati; phylum Actinomycetota; class Actinomycetes; order Mycobacteriales; family Nocardiaceae; genus Nocardia; species Nocardia goodfellowii. The sequence continues at coordinate 5,705,142 of NZ_JAGGMR010000001.1, forward strand.
CGCACCGAAGTCGAGGATTCGCAGGTTCGGCGACGTGACGTGTTTGTCGACACAGTCGATCAGAAACCGGTTGTAGTTGACGGCGCCGGACATCGCTTCCAGGTTGTCCCGGCCGGTGTACACGAACTCGCTGGGCGTCAGAATCGATCCCCTTCGCTCGGAATGGAATGTAAACGACTCTCCGTTCGGAGATGATGCCACGTCGTTGATGCTCAGCCGGGATTTTGGGACCAGAAAACCGAATGGCTGCGCGGTTTCGGCTCAGCCGTCCGAGCGAGCGCGGCCGACAGCGAGCAGGGCGATCGGGACGATGGCAGCCAGAGCCGCGGCGAGAACCAGGAATGCCGTGGTGTCGCCGTAGGTCCGGGCCAGCGGCGCGACCAGAGCCAGCACGAGCGGCGGGCCGGTCTCCATCGCGGTGTTGGCCAGCCCACCGGTCGAGCCTTGCCGCGCGGGACCTGCGGCGGCCATCGTGATGGCCATCGCCGCCGAAAGGGCAAGTCCGACACCGAAGGGAAAGATCAGCAGCCCTGCCAGTTGCAGACCCAGATACGGACCCAGCGTGCTGACCAGCACCGTGCCGGCCGCTGCGAGCAGCAGGCCGGTGACGAGAACGGCACGGGCGCCATAGCGGCCGAGCAGTCGAGCCGCAGCCGGACCGGCGAGCAGTACCACGATCGCGGCGGGCACGAAGGCCGCCGAAATGCCCGCCGGGCTGTATCCCACAGAGGCCAGATACAGAGTCAGCAAGTAGTACAGCGACGCGTTGGCCCCCGCCGAGATCAGGATCGCCGCCAACCCCGCCCGTCCCGGAATGGCCAGCACCGGAAGCAACGGCGCGGAGGAATGGCGTTGCGTCACAACGAATCCCGCGAGCAGCAGCAGCCCCGCTCCGGCCAGGGGCAGCGATTCCGCCGCGAGACCATAGAGCAGAGCGGTGAGACCGGCGGTGACCGCGACGGTGCTCACCGGAGCTATCGCCGCATGTGGGAACCGCGCGGGCGGATCTATCGGAACGAGCGCGGCGATGACGACGGCCGCGCCCGACGCGATGAGCGCCACGGGCATGAACAGCCACCGCCACGACACCGCGTCGACCAGGAAGCCCGAAATCACCGTTCCCGCAGCGGCTCCGGTGACCGCGAGCACACCCCATACAGCCGTGGCGCGGATCCGGCGGCCAGAGTCGGCGAACACCGCGGGGATCAGCGCCATTGCCGCCGGCACGGCGAACGCCGCGCCGACTCCCTGGAGGAGCCGGGCCGCTACCAGGACCGTCATGCCCGGCGCGGCGGCCGCGGCGACCGAGGCCACCGCGAAGACCGCCAGCGCTCCGATCGCCGTGCGGCGCGGACCGTACCGATCGGCGGCGCGACCCGCCACGAGCAGCAACGCCCCGAACGTGACGCTGTAGGAGGTGGCGAGCACCACGAGTTCCGCGGAACTCGAGCCCCAATCCCGCTGTAGCTGAGGTAATGCCACGGTCAGCATGGTGATCGAGGCGATCATCACCAGCTGCACCGCTGCCAGCGCCGCGAACGCCGCCTCGGCCCGGCGTGCCGTCGGCAGCGCTCCGGTCATCTCTGTCGCTGACATACTTCCCCACTCTTTCTAGAACGATCGGTCTTGAATTGAAGCCGAAAAAACGGCGCGACCGAGGGATGCCGGAAATGAACCCGGTCAGCCCAGGACCGACACCGCTACCCGCGCGGCGTCCCGTAATCGAACGGCCGCGTCCGGGGTGCGTTCGAGCACTCGCACGCCTTGCAGGAACACCAGCAGGAACCGCGCCAACGCGCGCGGATCCGCATCCGCGGGCAGCTCGCCTTGCGCTCGGGCCCGCAGTAACGCGGCGGTCAGTGTTGTTTCCAGATGCGCCCAACTGGCTTCCACCAGCCGCGCCACGCCCCGATCCCGAGCGGCGAGCTCGACCGCGCTGTTGACCACGAGGCAGCCGAGATGACGCTCGTCCTCGGCCGCCTCGGTCGCATAGCGCCACACCAGCGCTCGTACCGCCGGCACTACCGGACCCGGCTGCGACAACTCGTTCATGATCTGCGGGTCGGAGATATCCAGATACCGCCGCAGCGCCTTGGCGAAGAACTCCTGCTTACTGCCGAAGGTCGCGTAGATACTGGCTTTGGCGATTCCCAAGTGGCGCACCAGGTCCGCCATCGAGGTCGCCTCGTAGCCACGTTCCCAGAACAGCTCCAGCGCACGCTCCAACACCGTGTCCGGATCGAACTCCTTTGCCCTTGCCATGGCCGGAACGATACGCAGTTCTAGACCAATCGGTCAATAATAGGTCGGAAAGTCATGCCCGCATTCCGCCATCGACCCGCAGGACCGTCCCGGTGACATAGGAGGAACGATCGCTCAGCAGCCAGGCGGCGGCCTCGGCGATCTCTTCCGGAGCGGCCGCCCGGCCCAAGGGGGTTCGGGCATTGAGCTGGTCGATCGTGCCCGGCGACTTCGCATCCCACTCGTGCAGCATCTCGGTGAGCGTGGTGCCGGGCGCGATGGCGTTGACGCGGATGCCTTCTGGACCATAGGTGACAGCGGCGGATTCGGTCAGGCTGTTCAGAGCTCGCTTCGCCGCACCATAGATGGGAAGCGCGGGATTGCCCATCAGGCTGCCGACGCTGGAGGTGTTCACGATCGCCCCCTGTCGCGCGGTGGCGCGGATGGCGGCGATCTCCGCGGTCATGGCCAGCCAAGGGCCCCTGAGGTTTACGGCGCAGACATGGTCGAAATCGGCCTGCGACAACTGGTCCAGCGGACCGGGTGGCTGGCCCGTCGCACCGTTGTTGAAGGCGCCGTCGAGCCGGCCGTAGCGCCGCACGCACCGATCGACAGCGGCTTGGACGCTGTCCGGGTCGGCCAGGTCGCAGACGACATAGTCGGCCGTGCCGCCGGTCGCGCGGATTTCCTCGGTGACCGCTTTCAGCTGAGTCTCGGTGCGGGCGGCGAGCAGCACCTGAGCGCCCTCCCGGGCGAACAATCGTGCGGCGGCCGCGCCGATGCCGCGGCCCGCGCCGGTGAGGAAGACGACTTTGCCGACAAGCAAACCGGGGGTCGTGGATGGTGTGTTGGTCATATCGCCGAGCTTGTCCGCGTCCGCCGGACCTATCCAGGTACCGGCGGTGCCTGGATGGATTTGCCCGCCTTGACACACTGAACCGGTGGACAGAGGAGAACTGGCCGGGTTCCTGCGCAGCAGACGTGAACGCATCACCCCTGCCGACGTAGGGCTTCCCGCCGGGCAACGCCGCCGCACCCCGGGGCTGCGCCGCGAGGAGGTCGCGCAGCTGGCGTTCATCTCGACCGAGTACTACACCCGGCTCGAACAGGCCCGCGGCCCGCATCCCACCCGAGAAGTGCTGTCCCAGCTTGCCCGCGCCCTGCGACTATCCGATGCCGAGCGCGATCACCTGCATCACCTCGCCGGTGTTCCGCCCGGGCCGCCGCCCGGACCCGCACGGGAGGTCCGCCAGAGCATCCTGGACCTACTGCGCCGATTGCCCGACACCGCCGCGCTCGTGCTCTCGGCCGCCTATGAGGTCCTCGCCTGGAACGACCTGGCCGCCGCCCTGCTCGAAGACTTCTCCGCGCTGTCCCGGCGCGACCGCAATCTCCTCCGCCGCGCGTTCCTCGGCCCGCACCGCGCGGGGCGTCGGCTCTACGGGATCTCGGACGCCGATGAGTTCAGCCGCACCGCCGCACAGCATCTGCGCGCGGCCGCGGCCCGCTACCCCGACGACCCGGAATTGACCGCCCTGATCAGCGAGCTCCGCTCCGGCAGTCCGGAATTCGCTGAGCTCTGGGCAGCGCACGACGTCACCGACGGCCCCACCCTCTGCAAGACCTTCGACCATCCGCTCGTCGGCCCCATCTCGGTGAACCGCGATGTGCTCGATATCGCCGACCGCGACCAGCGAGTCATCCTCTACACCGCGAACCCCGGCTCGCCCGCCGAACAGGCGCTGCGGCTGCTGTCCGTCATCGGGACGCAGCGCATGGAAACGACGCCCGGCTGACCGTCGCCACCGCAGGAAATACGCCAAGCGCCCCAACGACTTTGCCCCTCCGTCCGAAGAACCACGCCTCCCCCTTCGGCATCATTGTCCTCGATCACCGACCACAAGGTCGGGACACTCGCCGTGGCGCGCGCGGGCAGGTAGCCCGCAATCGTCTCGAAACTTCCTGCCGGCTGCCGCATCTCGGCGGTCCCGACGCGCGGAACCGGGAGTCACATAGCGCACCCGGCATAGTCAGTGCCAATCAGGTTAGGCTAATTTTCCTTGCATGCGCCCGGCGTGAGTTTGCTGGACGCATGTACTGATGGCACCACTGCCTCGGGCATACCCCGAGAGAAGTCAGGAAGAGATGACAACTAATCCGAGCACCGGATCCGGCTTGCTCACGCGATCTTTCGGAATCCTGGGCACCACGGTCGCGGCAGTCGGACTGTTCGCACCGGGCACAGCCACGGCCGACGTTCTCGTGCCGCTGCCGGACGGCCACAAGGTGGCGCCCGGCGCCGTCATCACCCGCACGGGTGAGCGGGCCCTGGTATCGCCGTCCTTGGCGGCAAATGGCGCGGGCCGCGTCGTGTGGGTTTCGGGCATGGTCGTCGCCGAGGTCACCGAGACACCGGAGGGGAAGGTCGGGCCCGATTCCGGCCCCTCGAACAACCCGGGCAGCAACAACTCCGCCACCTTCGGTGCGTCCCAGCTCAACACCGGGTACATCATCGGCTGCCAGGTCAGCATCGCCGACAACGCCGTCTCGCTGGGCGCGTCCGGTGGCGCGACCCTCCAGTCGGCCAGCATCAGCGGCTCGATCGGGGTGCGGATCAAGCCCGGCGAGGTGCGGTTCGTGCAGCTCGAGCGCGCCGACATCGTCAAGCCCGGAACGTATTCCGTGGACTACACCGACGTGGAGATGTCGATCGAGGGCTGCGCCGGTTACGCGCAGGCTCGCGCGTACACCAACCTCGAGATCATCGGCGAGAGTCACACCAAGACGACCCTCTATGGGCAGCCGTTCAGCATCGGCTGAGCCGGCGGCGTAGTCAGCACATCAATCCGCACCGAACCCTCGAAGGGTTAAATCTTCATGTTCAACCGTAGAAACCGCGCGGCCGTCTCCGGACTCGCCGCTGCCGCCACCGCAATCGGTTTGTTGTCCGCCGGAGCCGCGAGCGCCGACACCTTCATTCCGCTGCCCGGTGGCGAGATCATTCGTGACCTGCCCAACGGCATGACCATCACGGTCCGGCTGGTCGGCGAGTCGGCCACCATCAACCCCTCTCTGGCCAGCACGCCCCTGCACCGCAACACCTGGGTGTCCGGTACCGCGCACGTCGAACTCACCGGAGGCGACCGGTCGAGTGTCGGCGCGAAGATCGCGCCGGGCTATGTGGTGGGCTGCCAAGTCGACATCGGCGGCGGCAGTCTCACCGGCAACGGCAGTACCAGCCTGAGCGACGAGAATGTGTCCGTGTCCTCGCGAGCGGGCGGCAGGCTCACCCTCGGTCCCGGTCAGACCGGGCGGCACATGCTCCTCGATTTCGAGGCTCCCGACGATTACGGCAACGAGGAGCACAGCCGCGCCAATTCCTTCCGCGGCCCCACCGGCAGCGTCAATTGGACCGACGCCACCCTGGCGCTCGACGGATGCGCGGGCTACGCCCAGGCACGCGCTTTCGTGCTGGTGAAAGTTCGTGGCGCGCACGGTGTTTCCGTGGTGACCCTGTGGGGTCAGCCCTTCAGCCTCGGCTGAGAAAATCGCGTGCGGGCTCGGCGAGCGGGGTCGCCGAGCCCGTTGCACGTGGCGGCTACCTGCTGGGGTAGGGCAGCGTGGCGGCGAGACCGGCCAGCAAGATGTCCAGGCCCCGTTCGAGTTCGGCGGCGCCGTCGTAGGAAGCCAGGTCGGAGGCGAGACCGCGTAGCAGCGGGAAATCGCCTACCGGGAGGCGATGCAGGCCGAGCCGCAGCAGGTCGTCGGTTTCTTCCGGCCGTTCCACGACTTCCTGGAGTTCGTTCAGTACGTGCCCGTAGAGGAATCCGAACAGCGCGCGATAGATGTGCAGGGCGTCGGGGCCGGCGAAACCGGCCCGCGTGAGCAGCGCGAGCACATCTTCCAGCGGCCGCAACACCGACTGCGGGCGCTGCCCCAGCGGTGTCGACAACGGGCGGGTCACCAGCAGCGGCACCACTTTCGGATGCCGCAGGGCCAGTTGCCGGAATTCTCTGGCGACAGTGCGCAATTGATTGACCCAGTCCGGGTCGGTGGGATCGACGGTCAGTTGCGCGAACACCATTTCGGCGACCCCGTCGAGCACCGCCGCCTTGTTCGGCACATGCCGGTAGACCACCATCGGATCCCGCTGCACCGCCTCGGCCAGCCGCCGCATCGACAGACCCTCCACACCCTCACGATCGACGATCTCCAGCGCGGACGCCAGCACCATGTCCCGGGTGACTCGACTGGACTTGCCCTTCGAACGAGTTCGCGAAGTTTCTGCCATCACACAGTCAGTGTAGGGCTACGACGTTGACATCCGCTCTCGCAGGACATAACGCACGATCCTGAGTGCGACGGCCGTACCGGTGGGCTCCGCTGAAAAAGCCCCTGCCACAAGGGAAGTAGTCATGTTCATAGTGTAGGCCTACAGCGTTGACATTAGTTGCGCAACAGTGTCTACTGAGGGAATCCAAGACCGCCATCGCCTTTCAGCCGGATCCGAGGCAACACCATGAGCCCCCAGTCGACCACGACCCTTCTCCGCCCGGCGCCAGGCAAGAACGAGGGCAATGGCGGCTTCTACGCCATCGAGCAGTTGTTCGCCGATTTCGCCCAGCTGCGGCACGACGACCCTCGTCGAATCGTCGTGCGAGAGGAACTGCTCGCCAGCTGTCTCCCGCTGGCCGAGCACATCGCTCGCAGGTTCGACGGCCGTGGGCCAGCCTTCGAGCAATTGCTGCGGGCCGCGCGATCGGGCATGACGAGGGCTATCGATCGGCACGATGGCAGCAAGCCATTCCTGCACTCGGCGGTACCCGTGGTCACCGATGCCGTCCGTTCGCATTTCCGCGCGCCCGGATCGGTGACGCGAATGCCGCAGCGCCTCGCCGATATTCGGCACTCGATCGGCCCCGCCACCATCGCGCTCGACCGGCGACTGGGGCGGATGCCCACCGCCGCGCAGATCGCCGCCGAACTCGACGCCGACCTGCTGGAGGTCGTCCACGCACTGGTCATCGGCAACGCGACTCGATAGACACCCTCGCCAGCGCAGGCTCCGAGCATCAGCGCAGCACCCGATCACCAGCGTCATCGGCTCGAACGATCTCGTGATCGTCGACCCGGGCCTCGATTCAGTGGGCAACGGGTACCGGATTCGGCAGTAGCACAGCAACCTACCGGCCTGTGCGACGGTTCTTGCCGGAGTGAATGTAGTCGATGCCGACGACCTGACAGTGTCACCCATTGGGCAACAAGGAGATTCGACAATGAGAACTTATCAACGCGACAGCCGGCGGATGCGCGGCGGTGGCCGCTCCAGGATCACCGGTCTGCTCGCGGTAGTGGTGTTCGGGTGGCTGATCATTGGCGCGATCGCCGGCGCGCAGCGGGACTACTACACCGACGCACCGAACAACTGCGCGAGCACCGGAACCATCGCGGTGACCATTCTCGCCGGGCCGCTGAACTACCTCGGCATGAATCCCAAAGTCACCGACTGTCAGATCGATCTGCCACAGCCGAGCCAGTAACGACCCGAAGGAGAGACCGCCCACGCGGGGACTGTCGGACCTCCTCGGTAGGGTCGAGCGGGAGTGGCGGAGTTGCGAAGGGTTGGTTCATGGTTGAGGCGGCGGTCCGTATCCCGGGGTATGCGCACGGCTATCCGGAGGTGGCTTTCGGCGGGTACGTCGCCGGAGTGCTCGCCGCGAACTCGGAGGATCCGACGGAGTTGCGAGTCGACTTCCGGGCTCCGGTGCCGGTCGAGACGCCGTTGACGATCACCGCCACCGAGTCCGGCGGGCGCGCGCTCAGCAACGCCGACGGTCTGCTGCTCGCGCAGACCGCGAAGGCGACGGTCACCATCGCGGCCCCGCCCGCACCGTCCTGGGCCGAGGCGCAAGCCGCCACGGCGGCGGCGCTGTCCTCCCCCGAACGCTCGCGTGGCGACTGCTTCGGCTGCGGGGCGGATTGCGAACCAGGGCGCGGTATGCGCCTTTTCACCTCGAAGCTGCCCGGACACGACTTGATCGCGGGTGCGTGGAGTCCGGACCCGGCATTGGGCGGGGCCGGAGGCGAGCTCAGCGCCGAACACGTCTGGTCCCTGCTGGACTGCCCCGGCGGGTGGGCGGCGATGACCATGCGCGGTATGCGCCCCGGTGCGGTGACCGCCGCGCTGACCGGCACCCAGTTGCGGCCGGTTTCCGTTGGCGCGGAGTACATTTCGTATGCGTGGGCGGCCCATCGAGCGGGCCGCAAGTACACCGTCGGCGTCGCGCTCGCCACTGCGGACGGTAGCCTCTGTGCGCTGGCTGAGGCGCTGTGGATCGAGCCGCGCCCGAGCTGATCGCTCAGAACAGAAACTGTGCGGCGACACCGGCGAGGATGCCGCCGAGTGCGGGCCCGAGCACCGGCACCCAGGCGTAGCTCCAATCGCTGGTCCCGGCCGGTCGCGCCGGTCCCGGATCGGCTTGCGGGTGCGCGCCGGCCGCGACCGGCGTCCGAGCGGATCGCCCGACCGGCAGGACGGCATGCGCCAACCGGGGGCCGAGATCGCGGGCGGGATTGATGGCATAACCGGTGGGTCCGCCGAGCGAAGCGCCGATACCGACAACCAGCAGCGCCACCGCGAGCGGGCCGAGACCCGACGGCGTGTTCCCGAACGACAGCACCACCAGCACCAGCACGAAGGTCGCGATGATCTCGGTGAGCAGATTCCAGCGGTAGTCGCGGATCTCGGGTCCGGTGGCGAAAACGGCGAGCTTCTTGGCCGCGTCCGGTTCGGCGTCGAAATGCTTCTTGTAAGCGAGGTAGGTCAGGCACGCACCGGCAAAGGCCCCGGTCAGTTGCGCGGCGAGATAGGTCGCCGTGGCACCGAAGGTCACGGGAATGCCCGGCGCGTAATCATCGGCGCCGCTGGTCAGAATGCCAAGGGTGACTGCCGGATTCAGGTGCGCGCCGGTCTTGAACGCCAGGTACACACCGGCCATCACACCCAGGCCCCAGCCGAAGCTGATCAGCAGCCATCCGCCATCGAAACCCTTGGACTTGACCAGCAATACATTGGCTACGACTCCGGTGCCAAGCAGAAGCAGCACTGCCGTACCGACTGCTTCGCTGACGAACACCGATCCGAGACCCATCGCTCCTCCGTTTCACATGCCCCCAAACAGACACAGCGGACCGACAGTAACCCACCGGGCTGTTGGCTAACGTTCAGCAGCCGTGCGGCGGGTGAGTTCAGGTGTTCTCGGTGAAGCGATACCAATCGCCGTCGAAGTCTTCGTATCCGATGCCCGGCCCCGGCGGCCGCCCCAGCACCGGCGGCGGATTATCGGGGAAGTAGGCGAACCCGGACCGATCCAGGTCACCGCCGTCGATATAGAACAGGCATCCGCCGTCGCGGCGCTCGACGAAACGCACCAGGTAGACGCCCAACCGGGTGCGCTCCCCCGGGTTCACACAGTCGACCGCCTGGTCTTCCAGGATGCCGCGGGTGATCTCCCACCCCGCCCGTTCCGGAATCTCGTACCAGACCAGCGCGGCCAGCGCGCCGATGAACAGCGGTGCCGCCAGGCACAATTGGATCGCGTGATAGCGGATCAGGCCGATCAGTCCGAGCGCCGCCGACACCAGCCCGAACCCCACCAACGCTGCCCACAGCAGCGCTTTGGCGACGAAAGTGCCCTGCGCGGCGAGCACCCAGCACAGGGCCAGGCACAGGGCCGCGACGACCAGGGTGAGCAAACCCATGGTGCCCACGAACCAGCGCGGTGTGCGAATCCGCTCGCCACCAACGCTCATGTCCCACAACATACGACGACGACCGCGTCCCCGCATGAGAAAACCCCCGGGTCATATCCTCGAACGAGGTTACCGACCAGGGGGTTTCGCCAAGATTCGCTCAGCTCGGCATCACAGCGGCGGGAATCCGGCGGAGCCAGTGGCCATCCAATTCCAGAATGCCGCGGCGCGGTTGATGAGCAAAGCGAAAATATCGAGCGCGGTGCTTCCCATGTTTTCCTAACCTCGAGCGATCTTTCTAGCAGCGACCAGGGTAACGGATCGCGGTAACCACTGCTCAACCACACGAAACCACAATCCGCCACCGGCAGCTACCGGCCGGGTACCGTGTGCGCGGTCCCACCCGCGGTCGAACCCGCCCAGTCGGCAGACGGCGAGCCCCGTTACCGGACGAGCGGCGAAAGGTCCTACCATCCAACGTAAACCGCCCGTCACAGCCTGCCGACGGGTCGCATAGCGCACTGTGTGCCCAGACCCGAGGATCCGGATCGAGAATGACGACAACGGTGGACGACCGCGCACCACGGCACGACATCTCGACCCGCATGCTCATAGCCGCGTTGCTGGCGGCGGTGGCGACCCTGGTCTGGCATATCTACGCCATCCCGATCGGGAGCCCCTACTACGGCCTGTTCAACAATGACGTCGACCAGTACGTCTACACCGCCGGCGGCGAAGCCGTCCGCTATGGAGTCAGCCTGTACGACACTCCGGTCTTCTTCGACATGGAGTTCACCTACACGCCGTTCGCCGCGCTGCTGTTCGTCGCGTTCACCCTGACCGTTCCAGTGGTGGCCAAGGCGGTGTGGTGGGTCGCCATCATGGTCGCGCTGATCGCGCTGGTCGCCGTCTGCCTACGTGCGTTGAACTACCGGAATACTTGGCGCACTTGGCTGTTCGCCGCTCTCCTAGCGGTGCTCTGCACGGCCTTCGAACCAGTGCGGACCACGATCTGGCTCGGGCAGATCAATATCTTCCTGGTCCTGCTCTGCGTATGGGATCTAACCCGCGCCCGCACCGCCACGCTGCGTGGTGCGGGCGTCGGCATCGCGGCCGGCATCAAGCTCACCCCCGGGTTCTTCCTCGTCTATCTCGCCTGCACCCGCCAGTGGCGGGCCTTCTGGATCGCGACGACCGCCTTCGCGACCACGGTCGGCATCGGCTTCCTGATCCGGCCCACCGACTCCACCACCTATTGGGGACGCCAGTTCGACGCGACCGGCCGGGTCGGCCCCGTCGATTCGCCCGCCAATCAATCCGTCAACGGATTCCTCGCACAGATGCTGCGGTTCTACGACATCGAGCGCTACGCCGTACACAGTCCCACAGCGACCGTGTACGCCGCACCCACCTGGATGTGGCTGGCCGTCGCCACCCCGCTGGTCCTGCTGGGACTCGCCGCGAGCGTTCGTGCCTATCGTTGCGGGCAGGTCCTGCTGTCGATCACCTTGGCGGGCATGACCGCGGCGTGCCTGTCCCCGTTCTCCTGGGGACACCACTGGGTGTGGTTCGTCCCGCTGTTCGTCCTCGCGCTGCACTACGCGCGGACCACCCGAGTGCACCTACGCTGGGCGCTGCCGATCCTCGTCTTCCTCATCAGCTTCTGCTGGTGGTGGAACTACCCCGAACGACCGCCCATGCGAGACGCACCCCACCCCATCGGCCTCGGCTTGTTCATGCTCCCCCGCGACAACCTCCCCACCTGGCTGGCCCACCTCGCCGTCCCCTTCTACTCAGGCTGCTACCTGCTGCTGTTCATCGTGACCGCGGCGTACGTCCTATGGCATGAACGCAACGTGCGCGGGGCGAACGCGGGCATCAAGGTCAGGGCCGCCGCGTGAAAGCCGGGGCCCCAAGCGGGCAAAGCCGTTTCGGGCTGCTCGGATGCCGAGCGGCTCAGTAGCCGAAGTTCCGCACCACTGGTCGCTGTGGGGCATACGCCGGCCAGCCCGGGTCTCCGGTTGTCGCGAATGCGACCCAGGCGGCGTGCATCTGGGCCGCGAGGCCACGCGGGGCGGCGCCGGGTCCGAGCAGACCGGTGGCCCCGTGCAGCCACGGTTCGTCGGCATTGTCGAACACGAACGGCAGTTCGACGGTATGGGCGGCGCCGAGGCGGCCGTTCAGGGCTGTCGAGCGATAGCCGAATGAGTAGACGTGGGTTCGACCACCCGAGATTCCGGCGTGGGCCCCGGCCATACGCGCCGCACCGGCCCCGAACAAGGCGTCGCCGAGGAGCACCGAGCGCAACTCGCCCGGTGTCGCGTCCGGATGTGCCGAGCGCAACGCGGCAACCGTGGCTTCCGGGTCCGGGTGCACTCGAGCGGCGACAGCGCGGAGGTCAGCCTCTGTCGTCGACTCCAGCGTGCCCGCCGGCACGAGATAAAGACGCCCTTCCTCGGTGTTGGTGCCGATCAACAGGTCGACCTCATCGGCTGGGCCGTCGCCGAGACCATCGGCAGGCTGGACCGGGAGCACCAGGCTGAACGGGCTCAAACCGACCAATGGGTCCGTGGCGGTGCCGGTGCGTAGGTCCAGGTCGGTCAGTGCCGGGAGAACAGCCAGAAACCGTTCGTCCGCGATCGTGGCGAACGCCTCGGCGGTTGGTTCGATACCCAGTGCGGCAGCTGCCGCACTGGTAACCCGGCGCGCCTGCTCCGGAGTGAAAGCGCCTGTGCCGCTGCCACTTTGGATGATCGACCGCCGGAAGAGACCTCGAGCGTCCGGTGTCGCGAGCAGCCCGCCGACAATTGTGGCACCGGCGGACTGGCCGAAGACGGTCACGTTCTCCGGGTCACCGCCGAAGGCGGAAATCGTGTCGTGCACCCAGCCGAGCGCGGCGAGCACGTCGAGCAGTCCGCGGTTGGGCAGAGCTCCTTCCAGGTCGAGGAAGCCGGGGACACCGAGGCGGTAGTTCACCGTCACCAGGACGACGCCGTCGCGGGCGAAGGCGCCGCCGTCATAGATCGCGGCGCGCGTGGAGCCGCTGACGAACCCCCCGCCGTGCACGAAGACCATGACGGGACGTGCACCGCCGTCGGCGGCGGGGGTGCGGATGTCGACGGTCAGGTACTCCGCGCCGCGTACCCAACCCGGTCCGAAGTAGGGCGTCATATCGAGCAGGCCGAAATCGCGGGTGGGCTGCGGGGCGGTCGGCGCGGGCCGCGTGCCATCGCGCACACCGGACCAGCCCGGATGCGGCGCGGGTGGCTCGAAACGGCCGCGGCCGATCGGGGCTGCCGCGTAAGGGAGGCCGCGGTAGAGCTCGCCGGAGCTGTCACGGTGGCCACGTATGGCGCCCGCCGGGGTTTCGACAACCGGAGTTGTGGACTGAGCCATGGGAATTGCTTCCTTTCTGATCAGGAGATCCGGGAGAAACCGGCCCACCCCTTGATCGCGAACCGCGACCCGCTGCGCTCGACCGATACCGCGCCGTGGCCGCCGAAATGGGCCGGGAAGACGAGCGCGTTGCTGTCGGCGGCGGACCCCAGCAGCTTGTAGCGGGTGGCCCGGGACTCGACCGGATCCTCACAAAAGCAGGAGTTGGTCTCCGGCTCCATGACCTGGAGCGCGGTGTGCATCAGATCCCCGACGAACAGCGCTCGATCGCCGCCGGACTGCAAGGTGAGCACGGACGAGCCGGGCGTGTGGCCGGGAGCCAGGTCGAGTCGTAAGTTCTTGTCGATTCGGTACGACCCGTCCCACAGGTGGGTCAGCCCCGCCTGCTGGACCGGTGCGACGCTGTCTTCGAAAACGTTCTGGTTACCGCGACCGAGCACGGAGGTGTATTCGTTGGCCGGGTCCCAGAACTCGAAGTCCCGACGCGGCATCAGATAGGTGGCGTTGGGGAAGGTCGGCACCCAGGTTCGGCCGTCGAGCCGGGTGTTCCAGCCGACATGGTCGATGTGCAGATGTGTGTTGACCACGATGTCGACGTCCTCGGGCCGCACGCCGACGGCGGCCAGATTGTCGAGATAGTTGGTGTCCAACCTGCTCCACACGGGCGCGTAGGGCCGTTCCTTGTGGTTGCCCACGCCGGTGTCGACGAGGATCGTGCGTCCCTCGCTGTGCAGCAACCAGGACTGAATGGTGGAGTGGCACTCATCCGTTTCCGGGTTCCAGAAGTCCGGCGCCAATTCGTGGCGGTGTTCGTGCCACGAATCGGCAGGACTGTCCGGAAAGAACTGCGCCGGAGTCATTTCGACGGAGCCGTAATACTCTTTGATGCGGGTGACGGTGACGTCGCCGAGCATGATCTGTTCGGGAAACTGGTCCATGTGGCCGAGTCTGTCCGTGCGATCGGGCGCGAACCACTCCCGCGTTGTCCTACCCCTGACAGGGTGTGGCTGGGCTCGTGCCGGGCCCCGGATACTGAAGAGATGAACGGACCCGGCCCACTCGGCGACTTTCTCCGAGCTCGACGCGCGCGGCTCGAGCCGGAGGACGTCGGCTTGCGCGAAACCGGCACGCGCAGGCGAGTCCGAGGCCTGCGCCGCGAAGAATTAGCCCAGCTGGCCGGGGTCAGCGTCTCGTACTACACACGGCTGGAACAAGGTACGTCCCGCGGGGCGTCGGCCGAGGTACTCGATGCGGTCGCCCGCGCGCTACGACTCGACGACCACGAGCGCGAACACCTCGACCGACTGGCCGACGCCGCCCGCCACCACCCACGGGTGCGTCGTCCCCGCCCCGAGAAGCTCGTCGACGAGACTCGCGACCTGCTCCGCGCCGTCGACGGTGTCCCGGCACTGGTGCTCGGCCGGCGCACGGACGTGCTGGCATGGAACGCACTCGGCCACGCCCTGCTGGCTGGGCACCTGGACTTCCGCGGCCCGGACGACCCGGCGCGGCGGCCGAATATGAGCCGGATGCTATTCCTGGACCCGCATTGCCGGGAGCTGTACGCGGACTGGAAAACCAAGGCACGCGCGATAGTCGGCAACCTGCGCATCGCTGTCGGCAAGTACCCGGACGATCCACTGCTCGCGGAACTGATCGGCGAGCTTACGATGAAAAGCCCCGAGTTCGTCACGCTTTGGCGCGACCACCGCGTGGCACCATGCGACGCGGCGTCCTACGAACTGCACCATCCCGTGGTGGGCCCGGTGACGGTGACACAGCAAACCCTCTCGATCGCCCGTGCCCCCGGCCAAGCGCTGATCGTGTGCACGACCTCCGCCGGGTCGCCCGCCCAGGAAGCCCTCGCGCTACTGCGGCAGGTCAACCGTCCCCGAACACCCGAGCCGATGCCGGCGGCAATGGCATAGTCGCTACCCATTGCGCGAATTCCACCCACCGGACAACTCGACCGCGCTCGACGCACATCGCGAAATGCCGCCCCGCTGAACGGGTCTCACGTGGCCGGTGGCATCGCGGAGATGCAGGCGACCAGATCGTCGCGCAGTCGGTGTTGTCGTTCCGCGGACAGCGGAGCGAACATTTGTCGTTCGATGGTGCGTACGGCGACGCTGGCTGCGCGGAGTTTCTTCTGTCCGGCGCTGGTGAGCTGGGTGGGTAGTGCGCGGCCGCGGGGAGGTTGGCCGGGCCGGCTGAGCAGGCCGCGGGTTTCCAGTCCGCGCAGCACGAGGTTCATGGATTGCCGGGTGACGAACGCACCGCGGGCGAGTTCGGAGTTGGATATTCCCGGGTTTCGGCCGAGTAGTTCGAGGCAGGCGTATTGCGCGACAGTCAGTTCCAGTGGGCGCAGTACCGCGTCCATCGCGGAGTGCAGGGCGGCTTGGGCCTGTTTGAGGACGTAACCCACCGACTGCTCCAGTTCACCCACGGTCTCCTCTTGACTCATGTCAGTATCTTGACACAGACTGGGCATGTCAACATACTGACAATCCGGAAGCTCGTGATCTCTCGCGAGAGGGTGTGATCGCCCACTTCGGCTCCACATCACGACATCGAGGAGAAACAGTGGCCGAGTTCCGCGACAGGACAGGCGATGTCGACGACATCAACCGGAGAACGAGCGGCAGCGACACGCGGGCCGCCACGATCCTCGACAGCCACATCGGCATACTCGGCAAGAAAGCCTTCGCCCACCTGGCGTCGTTGGGACCCGGCGGTGCGCCGCAATCACACCCGGTGTGGTTCGACTTCGACCCGGTCAGCGGGCGGCTGCTCATCTCCACCGGCACGGACCGGCAGAAATATCGCAATATCCGGCGCGATCCGCGGGTGTCGGTTTCGATCCTCGATCCCGACGACCCCTATCGCTATCTGGAAATCCGCGGCCACGTCGTGATGATCGAGCCGGACCCCGGGAAAGCATTCCTGGACCGGTTGGCGCGCAAGTACCTGGATCTGGATACCTATCCGTACGAGCAGCGACGCAACGTCGAGCGCGTGATTGTCCACATCCGCCCCGACCACATCATAGCTTGACCACCCGGATGCGTTGGCGGCCAACGGATCACCCATGCATTCGGATTACCCGATGCACAGTAGACCTGCGCATGCGCGCGAGCGTGACGTTCACCGTGTGAACAACGCGCGGTCGGGCTCCGGTATCCACATCGCGCCGACCGCGTCGCGGTTGTAACAACCGCTGATGTAGTCGATCAAAGGGCTGAGCTGTGGATGCGCGGCGGTCGGCTCGCGCCACAGCAGTGCCATGGGGTAGGCGGGCGTGGGGTCGACGATGGGAATGCGGCGGATGTTCGGATGCCACGGAGTCGTGGTTCCCTCGCCGCCGAAGGTGACCAGGGTGGTGGAGTCCGCGACGCGGTCGACCACGTTCGCGAATCCGATCCCGCCGGGGTGTCTTTCGGTAGTGATCGTGATGCCGCAGCTGTCGCTGAGGCGGCTGTAGAAGTCGCTGACTTCGGAGCCGAAGCCGGCGCCGGGTACCCATGCGGTCCATGCCCCGAGTTCGCCGAACTTCACATGGTCGCGGTCTGCCAGCGGATGGCCCTTTCCGACGAGCAGATGCAGGGCGTCGAGATAGGCGGGCACCGCGGTGACGTGCGCCGGCAGTGGACGGGCGCGCCAGTGACCGCGGGCAAAGGCGACATCCACCCGACCGTCGATCACGGCGTCCCGGGAAGTGGTCGACGGTCCCATCATGATGAGTTCGATGTCGGCGTCCGGGTGCTTTTCGAGGTAGAACCGCATCAAGTTCGCGTCGGCGATCTGGGCGCCGTGCACGGCGACGCGCAGGATGCGCGAGTCGCGCACCGCCGCGATCGCGGCATCGGCCGTGG
The DNA here is from genome assembly GCF_017875645.1 of Nocardia goodfellowii. Lineage (NCBI taxonomy): Bacteria > Bacillati > Actinomycetota > Actinomycetes > Mycobacteriales > Nocardiaceae > Nocardia > Nocardia goodfellowii. Next base: position 5,722,403 of record NZ_JAGGMR010000001.1, read on the forward strand.
CGAGGGTCGAGCGTGCGTGCGGCAGGAAGCGCGCGCCGTGGGCGGTCAACGCGGCGTTGCCGATTCGGCGTTCGAACAGTGGGACGCCCAGCTGGCTTTCCAGCTTCGCGATCCGTTTCGACACCGCCTGCTGGCTGATACCCAGCACGGCCGCGGCCAGCCCGAACTGGCCCTCCTCGCTGATCGCGACCATCGCGCGCACCGCGGACAGGTCCAGATCCAACCCGAGCACCTGCTTTCACATCCATTGGTTGTCTGCCAACGCGTGTCGATTGTTCGACAGGACCGGAGTCTAGCTGGTCATATACCCCGGAAATCGCCGAGCGCGGAAGCGGCGCTCGACAACCGAAGATGGAGCGGGTGGTCTGATCATGAGTCGTTCGTCCTTCGTGCATCTGCACAATCACACCGAGTACTCCATGCTCGACGGTGCCGCCAAGATTTCTCCGCTGTTCACGGAGGCGAAACGGCTGGGGATGACGGCGGTCGGCATGACCGACCACGGAAACATGTACGGCGCTTCGGAGTTCTACAACTCCGCGAAGAAGCACGGCATCACGCCGATCATCGGTATCGAGGCCTACATCGCGCCGGCGTCGCGGTTCGACACCAAGCGTGTGCTGTGGGGCGATCCGAGCCAGAAGGGCGATGACGTCTCGGGTTCGGGCGCGTACACGCACATGACGATGGTCGCGGAGAACGCGACCGGTTTGCGCAACTTGTTCAAGCTGTCTTCGCTCGCTTCGATCGAGGGTCAGCTCGGTAAGTGGGCGCGTATGGACGAGGAGATCATCGCCCAGTATGCCGAGGGCATCATCGCGACCACGGGGTGTCCGTCGGGTGAGGTGCAGACGCGGTTGCGTCTGGGTCATGATCGCGAGGCGTTGGAGGCGGCGGCGAAGTGGCAGGAGATTTTCGGTAAGGAGAATTTCTTTCTCGAGGTGATGGATCATGGTCTGTCGATCGAGCGGCGGGTGCGGGAGGGGTTGCTGAATATCAGTAAGCAGCTCGATATTCCGCCGTTGGCGACCAATGACTGTCATTACGTCACCAAGGATCAGTCGACCAATCATGAGGCGCTGCTGTGTATTCAGACCGGCAAGACCCTTTCGGATCCGACCCGGTTCAAGTTCGACGGTGACGGCTATTACCTGAAGTCCGCCGAGGAGATGCGGGCGATCTGGGATGCCGAGGTGCCCGGCGCGTGCGACAACACGGTGCTCATCGGCGAACGCGTCCAGTCCTACGACGAGGTGTGGAAACACCGCGACCGGATGCCGCTCTTCCCGGTGCCGGACGGTGAGACCCAAGCGACCTGGCTGCACAAGGAGGTCATGCGCGGTCTCGACCGGCGCTTCCCGGACGGTGCGTCCGAAGACTACGTCCGGCGCGCCGAATACGAGATCGACGTCATCTGTGAGATGGGTTTCCCCGCGTACTTTCTCGTCGTAGGTGACCTCATCGACCACGCACGCGAGGTCGGTATCCGCGTCGGCCCCGGGCGTGGTTCGGCCGCGGGTTCGCTGGTGGCCTACGCGCTCGGCATCACCAATATCGACCCGATCCCGCACGGCCTGCTGTTCGAACGGTTTCTCAACCCCGAGCGTGTTTCGATGCCTGATATCGATATCGACTTCGACGACCGCCGCCGCGGTGAAATGGTCCGCTACGCCACCGAGAAATGGGGCAGCGACCGAGTCGCCCAGGTCATCACCTTCGGCACCATCAAAACCAAAGCCGCGATCAAAGACTCCGCACGCGTACTGTTCGGCCAACCCGGATTCGCCATCGCCGACCAGATCTCCAAAGCACTGCCCCCGCCGATCATGGCCAAAGACATCTCGGTCGCGGGCATCACCGACCCCGACCACGAGCGGTACAAAGAAGCCGCCGAGGTCCGCGAACTCATCGCCGCCAACCCCGATGTCGCCAAGATCTACGAAACCGCCCGCGGCCTGGAAGGGCTGATCCGCAACGCCGGCGTGCACGCCTGCGCGGTCATCATGTCCTCCGAACCGCTCATGGACGCCATCCCACTGTGGAAACGCGCCCAGGACGGCGCCATCATCACCGGCTGGGACTACCCGTCCTGCGAGGCCATCGGCCTGCTCAAAATGGACTTCCTCGGCCTGCGCAACCTCACCGTCATCGGTGACGCCCTGGAAAACATCAAAGCCAACCGCGGCATCGACCTCGATCTCGACGCCCTCGCGTTGGATGACGACGCTACCTACGCGATGCTTGCCCGCGGCGACAATCTCGGCGTCTTCCAACTGGATTCAGCGGGCATGCGCGAGTTGCTGCTCCGTATGGCACCGACCGAGTTCAACGACCTCATTGCCTCGAACGCCCTCTACCGTCCCGGTCCGATGGGGGTCGGCGCGCACTGGGCATACGCGGACCGCAAGAACGGCCGCGAGGCTGTCACGCCGATCCACCCGGAGCTCGACGAACCGCTGCGCGCCATCTTGGGCGAGACATACGCGCTGATCGTCTACCAGGAGCAGATCATGCAGATCGCGCAGCGGGTGGCCGGTTACTCGCTCGGTCAGGCCGACCTGCTCCGTCGGGCCATGGGCAAGAAGAAGCCGGAAGTGCTGGCCGCCGAGTTCGCGAACTTCCGAAAAGGCATGCGCGGCAACGGTTACAGCGAGGACGCGGTCACCGCACTGTGGGAGGCCGTCTTGCCGTTCGCCGGCTACGCGTACAACAAGTCGCACGCCGCCGGCTACAGCCTGGTCATGTACTGGACCGCATACCTCAAGGCGAACTATCCGGCCGAGTACATGGCCGGCCTGCTCACCTCCGTCGGTGACGACAAGGACAAGTCGGCGGTCTATCTGGCAGACTGCCGCAAGCGGGGCATCACCGTGCTGCCACCGGACGTCAACGCCTCCCGCGCCGACTTCGCCTCGGTCGGGGGCGATATCCGCTTCGGTCTGGGCGCGGTGCGCAACGTAGGGGCCACTGTGGTGTCGGCGATCATCACCGCCCGCGCGAAGCAGGGGAAGTTCACCGATTTCTCCGACTACCTGGCCAAGGTCGACGCTCAGGCGTGCTCGAAGAAAGTCACCGAATCCCTCATCAAGGCAGGGGGATTCGATTCGCTGGGCCATCCCCGCAAGGGTTTGCTGCTGGTGCACGCCGAAGCGATAGATGCGGCGATGAGCACCAAGAAGGCCGAGGCGATGGGCCAGTTCGATCTTTTCGGCGGGGACGAATCGATCAGCTCTGTGTTCACCGTCGAGGTGCCCGACGAGGAGTGGGACACCAAGCACAAGCTCGCGCTCGAACGGGAAATGCTGGGGCTGTACGTGTCCGGTCATCCGCTGGAAGGCGTTGCGGCGGCGCTCACCTCGCGCACCGACACCTCGATCGCGGCCGTGCACGCCGGAAAGGTCCGCCATGGCCAGCGGATCACCCTCGGCGGCATCGTCGCGGCGGTCGATCGCCGCGTCAGCAAGAAGGGCGAGCCCTGGGCCATCGTCGAGATCGCCGACCTCGACGCCGCCACCGAGATCCTGGTCTTCTCCTCGACCTACAGTCAGTACCAGCACACGCTCACCGAGGACTCCATCTTGCTCGTCACCGCGACTGTCACCATCCGCGAGGGCCGCACGTCGATCCTCGCGACCGAGATCTCCACACCCGGCCTGGGCGAGAACGGACCATCCTCCGCCCCGATCACCCTCACCCTCCCCGTGCACGCGTGCACCCGTCCCAATGTCGAAGCCCTTCGGGAGGTCTTGCAGCGGCACCCCGGGTCCACCGAAGTGCGCATCGCACTGGTCGGGAACAAGACGACACAGCTGGCGATAGACCCGAGATTCCGGGTGCACAAGACTCCGGCACTGTTCGGAGATCTCAAAGCATTGTTCGGACCCGCTTGCCTGATACCCGTTGCCACTGCGGCGAATACGTAGCTGGGCACCCGCGTCCTTTGCTAGTCTCCCGCTGCGTGGATACCTGTGCGCACTGTGGTTTCGTCTACGACCTGTCCGGTGCGATCGAGGTGGCGGCCCAGACCAGAGACCACGCTGCCGAATTCGCCGACCTGCTGGGCACCGACTCGCCGAAGTTGCGGCAACGAACGGAACCGCAGGTGTGGTCCCCGCTCGAATACGCGTGCCATATGCGCGACGTGCTGTTGGTGCAACGGGAACGTGCCCTGGCGGCCCGCCGGTGGGACACCCCGGAAGCCACCCCGATGGGTCGCGACGAACGTGTCGAGCACGACGGGTACGCGGACCAACAGCCTGCCGATGTCGGCAGGCAGATCAGGGACGCCGCGCAGTTGTTCGCCAATGTGCTCGACCGCCTCGCGGACGAAGACTGGGAGCGCACCCTGATCTACAACTTCCCCGCGCGAGAAGAGCGGTCGCTGCGCTGGCTCGCCGTGCACACTCTGCACGAACTGCGCCACCACCTGATCGACATGCGCACCCAGCTGGCGAGCGGCTAGCCCTCGGGGCGGCCCGCCGTTCCTGAACTCAAATGCTCGCGCACTGTTCGCCGGCGGCGTCGGCGTGTCCTGGTCTGGCAGCTTCCCAACCAGGCAATACTCGGACGGCAAAGTCCGGGCAATCACGCGAGTCTTGGAGGGTTTACGTATCGTGCTCATGTCCGTCGTTCGTCGCTCCTTGTCGGCACCGTTCCTCTCACTAGCTGCGCTGGGTGCGGTCACCGCGCTCGCGCTGGCTTCCGCGACCGCTACTGCTGAGCCGCTCTATCCGACGCCGGACCCCGATCCGTTCTATTCCGCGCCGGCGGACCTCGAGTCCGCGGCACCCGGCGATGTGCTGGCAACCCGTCCGATGCCGCCGCTCCTGTCGTTCCCCGGTGCCCGCGTCACACTGATCAAGTTCCGGTCGACCAACTCCACCGGTGAGCCGATCGCGGCCACGACGACGGTGCTGACCCCGATGAACCACCAGGCCGGGGCGCCCCTGCTGTCCTATCAGCACATCATCAACGGCTTGGGCACCCAATGCGCTGTCTCCCATGTGCTTTACACCACTGACCCGAATCTGTTCGTCAAGGAGGCGCCCGTCCTCAACGCCCTCCTACTGCGCGGCTGGTCCATCGCGCTGCCCGATCATCTCGGCCCGAACGCCGCTTACGGCGCCGCCCGCCTCGGCGGCCTGATCACTCTCGACGGCATTCGCGCCGCGCAACGCGTCTCCGAACTCGGGCTCGACACCAGCCCCGTCGCGATGCTCGGGTACTCCGGTGGCGGGATGGCCACCGGGTGGGCGGCCGCCTTGCAGCGCGAATACGCCCCGGAGCTGCGGATTGTCGGGGCAGCGGAGGGCGGTGTGCCGATGAACCTGGTGAAGATGATCGAAGAGCTGGGGTACCAGCGTCACCCGGTCTTCGGACTGGCGCTCGCCGCGGCGATCGGCCTCGAACGCGAATACCCGCGGCAACTGCCGATCAGTGAGCACATGAGCCCGGCCGGGCTCGCCGTCCGCGCCAGCATCGCCAACGGCTGCACCAACGACATCCTGATGGCCGGCGCCGGCCGCGGCGTCATGGACGTCGCCAAATCCACGTCGCTGATCGAGGATTCGAACGCGCGGCAGGTGGTGGAAGCGAACAGCCTGGAACTCTACGACGGCACCCCGATGGCGCCGGTCTACGAGTGGCACGCTCCGCAGGACGCGCTGATCCCCGTCGATTCCATCGACAACACCGTGGCGCGCTACTGCGCGGCGGGTCTGCCCGTGCTGTCGGAGCTGTTCCCCAGCCCCGACCACCTCAGCACCGCGGTACTCGGCGCACCGGCCGCGATCAACTGGATCGATGCCCGCTTCCGCGGCGAACCGGCGCCCAGCAACTGCTGAGAACCCGCACAGTGATCTGAAGAGGCCCCGCACCGTGTATATCCAGTGCGGGGCCTCTTGACGTAATCGCCTGGGGCCGAGCGAGTTCGGCGTTGCGCAGGAACCGTTTTCATTCGGATTCGGCAGCGGCCTGGCTCTGGTGCGTCGGAGATCCGACGCGAAACGGCGCTCGCGGCGGAGCGAGCACCGGACTGTCGCCATGCTGACGCATACGTAACCCGGTGGCCAGTTCGGCGGCCACGGCAATGGCGTCGTGCTTCGGTGACCAGCCGAGTTCCCGGCGGGCCCGGCCTGTTTCGATCAGGCACGCCTGGTCGGCCAGGTCGAGCCAGCCGTGGTGCAACGGTTGCAAGCCCAGCCGCCAGCTTGCCCATGCGGCGGCGGTCAACAGGGGCCGCGGCACGGGCAGCCGGAATCCGCCGAAGATGGTGGCGAGCATGGGCGCCGAAAGGACCGGTTCCGCGGCGAGATCGAAAGCCCCCGTCGCTTTTTCGCGAATGATCAGCCGGATCGCGGCAGCCACATCTTCGGCGTGCACCAGCTGTAACCGGAAATCCCGCCACAGCGGCACCGGCAGAAGGCGATGACCGATGACCGCACGCGGCAGCCAGCGGCTCAGGAGCCAGTCGGCGAGCTCGGCAGCAGCGGCACCCTGCGTGACGGCACAGGGACGGATCCGGGCGAGGCGTATCGCGGGATGCGCGCGGGCGAACGCATCGAGTTGCTGCTCGAGGACGACCTTTCCGCTGCTGTAGGCGCTGGTCGCGATGCCGGACCGCGGCCACTGCTCGTCGACTCGTCGCCACCGTGCGGTGGGTGTGTAGGCCGCCACCGACGAGGCGCATATCAGATGCGCTACCCCGCTGGCCGCGGCAGCGTGCAGCACCTGGGCCGTGCCGAGGCGATTCGTCCGGTCCGGGGGCGGATCTCCGGTTCGCGGGTGGATCGCCCACGCCAGATGGACGACCACGTCGGCCCCGGTGCACGCGCTGGTCAGCACCGGGAGGGCCGACGGGTCACCGATGTCGCACTGAATCCAGCGGACTCCGGTGTAGGGCTCGCGGTCCGCCGCGGGTGGGCGACGGGCGATTCCCACCACCTCCCACCCCTCCGCGCGCACCGTATTCAACAGTGCCGTACCGACATTGCCGCTCGCCCCCGTGATCACCACCTTCACGGATAGCCGACCGCGCGGCCCGTGACCAGACCGGTGTCCCAGGCCCGTTCGATGAGTTCGGCAACGTCGATGCGGCTCAACTCGCGCACCCGCGGGCTGGTCACCAAGGTGTTGACGTAGTCGACCACCTGATCGGCGACCAGGTAGTCCAAACGCGCGAAGGGCTCGGCGAGGCGAGCGATCACGTTCTGCGCGTGCACCTTCGTGGACACATCCGCCCGGGTGATCAGCCGATGCCGAATCACCAGCGCACACGGCGCGTCGGGCACGAGCGTGACCCGCGTCCGCACACAGGCCGCGGCGAGGTACTGGGCGGAGATCCCACCCAGGCCCGCCTGAATCCGTAATGTGAGCGGCACCAGCACCGCCATCTCGCAGCAGTCCGTTTCCGACGGCAGGACCTGCACGCGCTCGGTCCGGCCGGCGGCGATCACGGAGCAGAACCCACCCGGGCCGACCGCGATCGGGCCGGTTTCCAGGTGGTCGCCGACGATCTCCCCGACCACCTCGGCGATGCGTTCCGGTGGAGTCGCGGCCCGCAACAGGTTGTCGGCGAATGCGATGCGCGAATGCGCCGGCGAGACGGGCCGATCCTCGGCCACCGTGAACTGGTCGTACATGAACACCTCCGTTGCGGGCCGAACCCTCGAACTAACCTTCGGCCAGCTGTTGTGCTTTCGCGTACGCGAGGTGCAGGAAGTCGGCGCCGGCCAGGGCCGCCATCCCGTCGGCCACCAGGCGGGTCGCCCGGGGCGCGAAGACGTGCCCGACGGTGAGAGCGGTGACCGCCCAGACGTCGAAACAGAAAGGGCAGCTGAGTAATTCGCCGAAGCTGTGCTGGATGCCGGCCGCACTCTTCGGCCGCTCTATGACTTCGCCGGGACCACCGGCGCCGGTCTCCTCGGTGAACGGGGCTCGCACGGGTCTGGTGACAGCGGCTTTGGTCACCGTGCGGGAAAGTTTGTGGGCGGCTGCCGCGGTGGTGATCAACTCCCGCACCGTCATGTCTCGCGGGAGGTGCCGATCGGTCAGCCTGCCCCAGAGTGCGACGGCGACGACGACAATCGCGTAGAGCGTCATCGTCGCCGCGTAACCGCCCAGGCGGCGCTGGTTCTCGTTCATGGGCGGAATACCGCCCGGATGCAACCTTCCCGCTTGTTCTTGAAAATGTCGTAGCCGCGCACCGCGTCTTCCAGCGGCAGGTCATGGGTGATGAGATACGACGGGTCGAGGTCGCCCTGCTGGATGTAGTCGAACATCCGCGGCACGTATCGCTGACCGTGCTGCTGGGAGGACCGGATCGTCAAACCCTTGTTGGTCACCACACCCATCGGGAACTTGTCGGTCAACCCGTAGATGCCCAGTACCGACACCACTCCGCCTTTGCGGCAGGCGATGATCGCCTCGCGTAGCGGCGTCGCGCGGTCGGTCTCCAATCGCAGCAATTGCTTCGCGCGGTCATAGATCTGCTGTATTCCGGTGCCGTGCGCTTCCATGCCGACCGCCTCGATGCAGGCGTCCGGCCCGCGGCCGCCGGTCATTTCGCGCAGCGCCTCGGGCACGCTGTCGACCGCGGTGTAATCGATGGTCTCGGCGCCGAACTGCTTGCGCGCCAGCGCCAGTCGTTCCGGGAAGCGATCGATGACGATGACCTGACCCGCCCCGAGCAGGCGGGCGGTGTGCCCGGCCATGAGTCCCACGCCACCGCTGCCCCATACGGCGACCGTGTCACCGGGCGCGATGTCGCAGAAGTCCGCGCCCATCAGGCCGGTCGGCACGGCGTCGGAGAGGAACAGGGCCTGCTCGTCGCTGATGCCTTCGGGAATGGCGAAGCAGTTGACGTCACCGAACGGCACGCGCACATACTGCGCGTGCGATCCCTGATAGCCGCCGAACGGGTGGGTGTACCCGTAGATCCCGCCGGTCGGGTATCCGAAGACCGGCTGTTGCAGTTCGGCATTCGGGTTCGTGGTGTCACACGCCGACCACAATTCATGCTGACAGAACCAGCAGGACCCGCAGCCGATGAACGACGGAACCACCACGCGGTCACCGACTTTGCGCGTGGTGACCTCGCGGCCCACTTCGACGATCTCGCCCATGAACTCGTGCCCGAAGACGTCGCCCGCACGCATACCGGGCAGATAGCCGTCGATGAAGTGCAGGTCGGAGCCACAGGTGGTGGTCAGCCCGACCCGCACGATGACGTCGTGCGGATTGAGCAGTGACGGGTCGTCCACGGTTTCCACCGCCAGGTCGTTGACACCGTTCCAACAGAGTGCACGCATGTGTCGTCTCTCCTAGGTCAGTGCGCGGCCGCACGCGCGCTCGGATTGTGGGCAAGAGTGGGCACCTCGCCGGTTTGCAGCAGTGCGCGGGCCCGGTAGAGCGCCTTGAAAGTCGCGGCGCCGGTGAGCAAATCGGGTACCGGCGACTTCACCCGCAGGGTCACCTCGGTACCGAGCTCGCGCGGCGCGTCCCGGAACGTCACCCGGATTTCCGCCGGCTCGGCTGGATCACCGTTACCGGCGGCCCGCACGAAACGCAGACCGTCCGGCTCCGTCTCCAGAGTGGTGTCCCAGGTGATCGGTTCCTCGTCCGCGCGGTGCAGAACCCATTCGTAACGCATGGGTTCGGTCGAACGGACCTCGGCGAGTTCCCCGAGCACCTGCGACAACTTCTCCGGATCCCGCCAGAATTGTTCAACCTCGGCCCGCGGGCGGCTGATGGTGACGGTTTGCGCGCCCCCGCCGCTGCCGGAGTCGATGACCTTGCCCACCAGATCCGTCAGCTGTTCCTTGGCTTTATCGATGTAACTCATGGAATTCCCTTCCAGGTCCGTCGGAGATATCAGGTCCTTGTCGTGGGGTTTTCGCCGCGGCGCAGCGGGGGCAGGTGTTCGACCGCCCCGGCCACCGTCGCGAGAGCACGGCTGGCGCCACGGCATCCGGCGGCCAACGGCGCCGGCGCTCGGCGCGAAGCCTGGTCGAGCCGATCCCGCGATCGGTCCAGCCCCGTCAGCGGCAGCGCGGCCAGTGCGTTTCCCGGTGGCCGGCGGGCGACGGTGGGGTGCGGTCGGGTGGGCGCGGTGTACCGGACCGCCAGCCACAGCACACCGGCCCGGCGCAACGCGCGCGGGTCCAGCGCCTCCTGCAGCTTCGGCAGCAGGACATCCTCCTCGTCGCGCGCGTCCTGCCGGAGCAGTTCGGCAATGCGCTCGAACAGCCGCATATGCTCGAGACTGCCGGGGTCGGTCACTTCGAGTTCGGTGAACAGCTCGTTGATCTCCTGGTGTTCCTGTTCCACCCGCAACGTCAGCTCCGCGCCGTCGGGCAGCGTCCGGCGAACCAGCGGCCACAACACCGCCTCCTCCGCGAACGCGTGCGGGAAGACCAGCCGGCACAGCGCGGTCAGCGCGGCACCGCGCTCACTACCGCTGCTGGACTCGACCCGGTCCAAGAGCAGTTCCAGCCGCTGGTGGTCGCGACGCTGCAGCGTCAAGACACTCAATGCGCCGCCGAGGTCGGTTTCCGTTTGAGCGGCAAGTGAGCGTGGCATCGGTCCTCCTCCAGCACGGGCATGCGAGTCGTCGCAGATCTACCCGGCGGTCGAGGTCGCAAACCACATCGGCGTATTCATCGGATCCGGTGCAATGGTCGGCCGCAGTGCGTTGCGGCGTTTGACCGGCCGAGGCATCGCGTTCGGCGTAGCGGCACTCGGCGCGCACGATGGGGGATATTGTCTGACAGATCGCCTCGGAGTTGCCTGAGTCGTTTGCGTGGTGCGCGGACGTATTTGCTGTCCGCACACCGAAGAGAGGGAACCCGTGCGTCACAACCTGGTCGCCGCCGTCATGCTCACCGTCCTCGCCGCTACCGGGCTCAGTGCCTGTGGCAGTGCCGACCCCAACGTGTTGAAGATCGGCACCGAAGGCGTTTACGCGCCCTTCAGCTATCAGGGCTCCGACGGCGAACTCACCGGCTTCGACATCGAGGTAGTCCAGGCGGTCGCCGAAAAGCTCGGCAAGAAGGTCGAGTTCGTGCAGATTCCGTGGGACGCGATTTTCGCGGGACTCGAGTCGAAACGCTTCGACCTCATCGCCAACCAGGTGACAGTCAATGACGAGCGCAAGGACAAATACGCGCTGTCGCAGCCTTACACCTTCTCCGAGGGTGTGATTGTCACGCGGACAGACAACAACGACATCGCCTCGCTCGCCGACCTCAATGGCAAGACCTGCGCGGAGTCGCCGACCACGACCTGGGCGAAGGTCGCCACGAATGCGGGCGCGAAAATCGAAGCGGTGGAAGGCTTCGTGCAGGCCATCCAGCTGCTGAAGGCCGGCCGCGTCGACGCCACCGTCAACGACAACCTCGCGGTCGCCGAATACACCAAGAAAACCGGCGATACCAGCGTGCGGATCGCCGGCAAAACCGGCGCCGCCAGCCTGCAGGCGTTTGCCGCGCGCAAAGGTGATGCGCTGATGACCGACGTCGACAAGGCATTGGCGGCCCTGCGCGCCGACGGTACGCTGGCGAAGATTTCCGATGAATATTTCGGCACCGACGTCAGCAAATAGCCGGCTGTCGATCAGGCGGGACTGATGTGGTTCCACACGTCCGCGCGCCGCTCGGCGAGCGAACGTAGACCCTTCTCCGCGGTGGACCGCACCTGCTCGGCGGTGGCGGCGTCGGGGCCGAGCAGGGCGGTGACGGCGGCCGCGAATACCGTCTCGGGGTCGACTGCCAGGGACCGGGTCGAGCGGTCGGCCGCGGTCGCGAGAAATCCGGTGGTCAGCGCCTGCAGGGCGAAGGCCTGGTCGGCCGCCGACCAGTCGGTGCGCGCCATGCCATCGGCACGCCACATCGGCAGGACGTCATGCATCATGGCGTCGGGCCCCAGGGTGTCGAAAAGCCGGGTGATCGCTGGATCCGCCGCTATGACGCCGAGTAGTTCCTCGTCCCGGGCCATCAGGGCATTCGCATACGGATGCCCCGCCATGACACGCAGCAGGAAGGGGCACAGCCGGGACGGGCGGGCCAGGTCGGGATCGGCGGAGACCGCGGCGATGATCTCGTCGGCCACGGCGATGTAGTCCCGCCCGACCACGCCCAGCAGAAGGTCTTCCTTGGACTTCCAATACAGGTAAACGGTGCCCTTGCCGACGTGCGCCTTCCGGGCCACGTCGGCGATCGTCATCCCTTTACTGCCGACGCTGAGCAGCAGATCGCCCGCAGCGGCGAGAATACGCGCGGCCTTGGGCGAACTGTGCTCGGGCAGATCAGGCAACGGTGATCCTCTCGTGTGGGCCGGTCGGCGGAAGTCCGCGCAGTACCTTGCCGACAATATCGGCATTCTTGAATTCGATGATGTCAGCGGTGTCCATCACCCAGTCGGCGATCCGCTTGCCGAGCCGGGTCCGCGACAACAGTGGCAGCGCGCGGCGCATCATGATCTGGAACCGATTGTCCATCACGAAGATTCGGCGCTGATCGATGCCTTTGTCCTGGTAGTGGGTCAGATAGGGACGCAGCGCGGCTTCCCATTCGCTGAGTGCGGTCTCGATATCGCGGTGCCGCTCCAGCATGGTGCCGAGCAGATCCGCGCCCGCGAAACCAGTCGAGACGCCCATTCCGGCATAGAGGCTCACGCACCACGCCGCGTCTCCGACCAGGACCACCCGGCCGCGATGCCAGCTGTCCATCCGCACCTGCTCGACCGAATCGAACAACATGGTGTCGGCGGATTCCAGCGCGGCCACCGCCTCGGCGAGGACGCCGCTGAGCGGCGCGGGCCCGAAGGCAGCGCGAACGCTGTCGGCGGGGGGCTGGGTGAACTCGGCGTCGACATCGTCGGTGCGGTAGGTCAGCAGCACCGTCGGATCGTGGTCGGCGAACGGAAAGACCCACATCGAGCGGCCCGGCTCGAACAGGGTCGCGCCTTGGGTGGGCACCAGATCGGTGGGTGTGCCGGGGAATTGGAACGCGGCGATCATGTAGTTCAGGCGCTTCAGGTATCGGTCGTGCGGCCCGAACACCAAGGCGCGCACGGTCGATCGCACTCCGTCCGCGCCGACGACCAGGTCGAATCGCTCGGTCACCGAGGTATCTGCCGAGGTGTCGCGCAGTGTCACCCATACGTCGTCGCCGTCCTGCTCGATCGAGGTCGGCACGGTCGAGAAACGGATCTCCACCTCGTCGGGAAGCACCGAGTACGCGGCCCTTTCCGCGTCGCCGCGCAGCATCATCCACGGCTGACCGGGCAGATCACTCATCGAAACGCCGGGGCGGATACGTCCGCGGCGGTCGAGATCGAGGGTCGGTGTCGTCGTGGTGCGGTCGTGCATGGCATCGAGAATCCCCAGCCGGCGCGCGGCCGCTCGTCCCGCCCCGAACAGCAACACGAAGTAGCCGCCGGAGCGTCGGCTCGGTGACCGCTCGACCACAACCGGCGTCCATCCCGCCCGGTGTAGCCGGGCGGCCGTGGCCAATCCGCTGACACCCATTCCGACCACCAGAACCCGCTTTTCATTTGAATCACTCATACGTGAAGACTAAATGACCAGAAAGTTCATTCGGTCAGTTTGTGGCGTGCATCACCGACGCAGAGCCCAAGCCGAGACCTCGATAGGAGCGATGCCGGTTCCGGAACGGCAGCTGTCGAATTTCGTCTATAGGCGCATGCCCGATGATCGGCGCAGGTTGTTCTCCGAGGTGGGAGTGCCTGTCACGCTTCGCTTTTCACGCCGAGCGCTTGCCGCAAGACGGCGTGCACGTAGTCGGCGTCAGCGGGCGCATTGTCGATCAGGATGGCGGCGCACAGACCGTCGGAGGTCGCGACGACAGTGGTTACGGCATCAGGGTCGTCGGTGCAGTGCCGGGCGAGTTCGGCGACGCTTTCGCGCCAGCGGCGGGCGACGGGACGGAGAGCGGGGCGGCGGGCGGCAAGCGTGGAGAGTTCGCGTTCGGCCAGGGCGCGGTCTCGGCCGGGGCCCGCGGATTCGGCAATGAGTTCAGCGAGGCCGCGAAGTTTGTCGTCGCGGTGGTCGATGATGTGGCGGATGCGCGCGGTATAAGCCTCGGCGATGCTGGTCAGGGCGGCGACCAGTAGGTCGTCGAGGCTGGCGAAGTAGTAGTTGCTCAGGCTGACCGGTATACCGGCTTCCTTGGCTACGGTGCGATGGGTGACACCGGCCGCGCCGTCCCGCTGTACGACCGCCAAGGTGGCCTCGATGATTTCGGCTCGGCGTTTGTGCCCTCGGGCTTTGCGCCCGTCCGTGGATTCGCTGTCCCCCATAGCCTTACGCACCCTCAGGTCCGGGCAAGCCCGGCCGGGTTTCCCCGATGGGACGAATGTGCCTGAGCATAACCACGCACAGAATGATAACGACCACGATCGCGGCTCCCGCGGTGATGGAGGCTATGTTCATCCCGGTGGTGAACGCTTCCCGCGCGCCGTGCACGGTCTCCGGCGGGAGTTGGGCGGCGACAGCCACGGTGCCGTCGAGGCTGTCGGCGACACGGGCGGCGACCTCGGGCGCCACCTGGGTGGGCGGCTGAACCTGTGCACGGTAGCTGGCGGCGGTCAGGCTGCCCAGCAAGGCGACTCCTACGGCGAGCCCGAGTTCCTGCACGGTTTCCGACAAAGCCGCCGCCGATCCGGACTTCGCGGCCGGAGCGGCGCCGACGACGATGTCGGTGCCCAGCGCGGCGATAGCTCCCAATCCCAGATAGACGAAGGCGAATCCCGCCACCGTCCGCCCCGCGCTGCCGGTGTCCGCGGTGGCGAGGAGTGCGTATCCGACCAGGGACAGGCCCTGCGTGACCGCCATGACCGTCCCCGGCCGGATGCTCCTGGCCACGATGGGGGCGCCGATGGCGGCGGCGAACATCGCCAGCGCCGGTGGGCCCATCCACAATCCGGCCACCGCCGGGGAGAGCCCTTCGACCAGCTGCAAGTACTGGGTGACGAGATACATCGTGCCGCCCACGCCGACCAGCCCGATCAGCAGAACCGTCAAGGCGGCGGAGAAGGCGCGATCGGCGAACAAGGTCACATCCAGCAGCGGGGAGGCGAGCCGAAGTTGCCTGCGCGCGAAGGCAATTCCGGAACCCGCTCCGATCAGTACGAGCGGCAGCGTCGATACGTCGGCCCCGTGGGTGGCGAAGTGCTTCACGGCGTAGACCACCGGCAGGATGGCGGCCAAGGACAGCGCGACGCTGAGGGGGTCGAGCCGGCCGGCACCAGGCGTCGAGTATTCCGGCAGCAACCTATGCGCGCCCGCCAGCACGGCGATCGCCACCGGCACCGCGAGCAGGAAGGCGGCACCCCACCAGAATCGATCGACCAGCGCGCCGCCGACTATCGGACCGGCCGCCATACCGAGAGCGAACATGGTGGCCCACACACCGATCGCTACCGCCCGCTGGCGTAGGTCGCTGAACATATTGCTGATCAGCGACAGCGTCGAGGGCATGAGCGTGGCACCGGCGACGCCCAGCAACGCCCGTGCCGCGATCAGCAGTTCGGCGCTCGGGGCGAATGCCGCGACGACCGAGACGGCCGCGAATGCCGCGACGCCGATCATCAGCAGACGCCGCCTGCCGATTCGATCGCCCAGTGTGCCCATGGTGATGAGGAAGCCGGCGATGAAGAAGCCGTAGGCGTCCATGATCCACAAGGACTGTGCCGCAGTGGGATTCAGCTCCGCGGCCATGCTCGGCGCCACCAGGTACAGGACCGTGACGTCCAACCCGAGCAGCACGGTCGGCAGCGCCAACAGTGCCAGGCCGAACCACTCCCGCGCTCCGGCACCAGGCTTCCCGGCATGCGGCAAGACGCAATTTTCCGTCGACATACTTGAACGATAGTACAACTTGTACCATCGTTCAAATAGACCGACCCCGCCGCCGGCACCTCAGCGGCGTGGACATCCGTTCGGGGCTGGGACACCCTGTAGCCGCTCGTCTAGCCAACCCATCGCACCGAGGAAGGTGGTCAGCGATCCGGTGATGTGCTCCCCCGGGCTGATCTGCACAGTCGCGGATACGCCCAGCGCGCACTGTTCCGCATACAGATCGGTCGCGCCGGATGCGGGAACCCATTGATCGTTTTTCGCGTGGAAGATATACAACGGGAATGCGGACTTTCTGCCGCGAAGGTCGGTAGCGCGGAAAATCTTGTCAGCGAGCGCGCTGTCGAGGGGTTTCTCATATTTGGACGCGAGTTCGAGCGGGATTCCCACCGCGCCGAGCAAGGCTTCCTCGGTACCGCACACATCCTTGAGCGGTGAGGTCGCACCGAACTTCGCCAAATCGTTCATCGCAGTGAGGATTTCGGGGTGTTCACGGGCGAAGGCGAGCACGACCGCCATCAGGATCCCGGACTGCACCCGGCCATCGAACAATTCCGCGACCCGACGCAAGTCGGTCATGATCCCGCCCAGCGCCGCACCCTCGATCACCGAGCGCAGTTCCGGCGCATACTCCTCCAAGAGCATCGCCGCGGAATAAGCCGCCAGTCCCCCACCGGAATAGCCGAACAGCGCGTAACGGCTGTCATCGAATTCGGACCCGAACGCCGAGCGAGCGGCCCGAATGCCATCGAGCAACGCCTGACCGGTCACTCGAGGCTCGGCGTACGCCATTCTGGGGCCTTCGTGGTCCGGTACCAGGACCGCGAAACCGCGCGCGAGTGCTTTTACTGTCACCGGTGGGATCCAGTTGAAACCCGCCATCTCGCCGCCGCCGCCGTGCGCCGTCCGATAACCGGGCGCGCACCGCAGGCCCAGCGAGTTGATCGGCAGAGCGTGGACCAGCACCGGGCGATCGCCCGCACCGCGCCAATCGTCGACGGGTTTCAGCAGTGTCGCTGTCGTGAAGGAGGGCGCACCGGCCGAATCCCGGGTGGCGTACCTCACCTGGACCGCTTCGCGGATCGGAATCGGCAGTTGCATGGCGGTGGCAGTGGTGAGGTCCCGTCGCCCGATCACCTCACCGGCCGCGCGGTGTGTCGATGCAGCGGGCCAGGTATCGAGGAATGGGTCGCCTGACGGAGTGGGCTGCACCCCGCGCCACAATTTCTCGATTTCGGGTGTCAGACCTGCGGGCGGGGGCGTACCGGAGGATTCGAGGCCGAGTCCGTGCAGCACGCTGTCTCGGTCTGGCGGTGCGGCGGCGGTGTGCCCGGGTAATGCGATCGCCACAACACAACCGACGGCGATCGCGGTTTCGATATAACTCGCGTAACCCATGCCGTCCCGGCCTTTCACATCATCCACCATGGCTTCGTGATGTTCTGCCAGCCGTTTTTTTCAGGCTCCGCACAATTCAACACCGGCTGCCGGTGGCGATCAGGCCGACACGCCAGCCATTGCGCCGGCCGTCAGTTGCGTGTTGCCGAGCCCATCAATACCGCGGCGATCTGCGCGAAGAGTCCGGCCAATGGCGGCTGCGGCGCGGACGGTGAGAGGATATGCGCGCCGTAGTGGACGATCACGAGGTCGGTTCCGGGGGAAATGAACAGACGCTGGCCATGGATTCCGCTGGCCATATAGGAGCCGTACCCGTCGTTGAGCACCCACCAGAAATCGCGATAGCTCAACGAGGCAGGTGCGTCGGCACTGTCGCGGGGCAGCCGGACCCGGGCCGCCGGGCCGCTGGACACTCGGCCGATCGCATCGACCACCCGGGCGGGAACGATCTGCCGGTCTCCGACCGCGCCGCCGCAACGCAACATCTCCCCCAGCCTCGCGACGTCCGAGGCGGTCGCGGCGAAACCACCGCACGCCATCTCCGTGCCCGCGGAATCGAGCAGGTAGCACCCGTCCTCGGCGGTGCCGATCTTCGACCACAGCAGCGTGCTGAACAGCTCGGCCGTCGAGATTCCGGTGATGCGGCGCAGCACCTCCGCGAGCGCTTCGACATTGCCGTTCTCGTAACGGAATTCGCGGCCGTAAGGGCCGGCGGCGCGGGCGGTCGCGAGGTGGTCGAGGATAGTGGTGGGACCGCGATAGCCCTGCGGCCGCAGCGACGGCGTCACCACCGCCCAATAGCGGTGGGCCTCCAGCACCCGATCGTAGGGGCGATTGCCGAAACGGACGTCGGTGCTCATGTGCAGGAGCTGGTCGATCGTAGCGTCACCGTAGCCGGTCCCGGCGAACTCCGGGACGTAGTGCGCGACCGGCGAATCCCGGTTGAGCAGGCCTTGGTCTTCCAGCAGGGCTGCCAGCAAGCCGAGGTAGGACTTGGCCGCCGAGGCGTTCAGATGCGGTTCGTGCGCCCGGTAGCCGTGCAGGTATGTCTCGTAGACTTTCCGGCCGCGGTGCATGACCAGCAGGGCGTCGGTCTCGGATTCCGCCAGCGCCGTCGCCAGCGGGACCGTGCGGCCATGGGTCCATGCGAGGGAGATGTCGGACAGATCGATCGGAGCACTCGGCAACGGCCGCGGGTCGCCGGCGCCGCGCCAAACCGCCCGGGTGGGTCCTGTTTCGCGCACCGCGGTCGCGTTGTGGCGAACGTGGGCGGGATCGAGAAACCCACGGCCCCAAATGATGTCGTCGTTGCGCAGCGTTCGTGTCATCGTGTCGGTATCCCTTCGAAGGCCCAGGCACGGGCCTCCTTGATCGTCGGCGAAACAGGGTCAAGCGAGGAGCAGTTCGCGGGCGATGCCGTTGCGCTGAATCTCCGAGGATCCGGTCAGAATGCGGAACATACGCAGTCGCTGGAACAGGGATTCGATCTCGCCGCCGCGCACCACACCGGCTTTGCCGTGGATCTGGACCGCGTGGTCGGCGATGTCGAACGCCTTCTCCGCGACGAACAACTTGCACAAGAACGCCTCGACTCGGGGCCGGCTACCGGCATCGAGTGCCGCCAGCGCGTCGTAGGTCATCGATCGCGCGGCGTAATAGTCGGCCGCCATGTCCGCCAGGCGATGCTGGATCGATTGCAGCATGCCCAGCGGCGCCCCGTTGACCATCCGAGTCTTGGCGTAGTCCACCGACAACGCCAGCGCACGCCGCGCGCCGCCCAGTGCGGTCGGGCAGTGCAGCAGCCGGTTGACCGTGACCCGGCCCAATCCGATGCGCAGACCTTGACCGATTTCACCGAGCAGCTGTTCGGGTCCGACGTAGCAGTCGTCGAGCAGGATGTCGGCTTCGATGTGCTCCCCCGACATCGGCAGATCCCCTTCTGCCACTGTGCATCCGGGCGCGTCCAGGTCTACCAGGAACGCGGAGTAGGTGTCGGTGTCGGCCATGCGGGCGATCAGGACCGAGAAGTCGGCGAAGGGTCCCGCACTGGAGAAGACTTTGTGGCCGTTGAGCCGCCAGCCGTCGCCGTCCGGGGTCGCGGTGGTGCGAATGCCGCGCACGTCGGAACCGGCGTCCTGTTCGGTGAGCGAGAAGCAGCAGGCGCGTTCGCCGCGCAACACCGGCAGCAGATATTTCTCCAGCTGGTAGCGGGTGGCATGCTCGAAGATCGAGCCGACCCGTAGCGGTCCGCCCATGTCTCCGAGCACCGAGGTCGCGAGAATGCGCGGGGAGGCGCCGATCTCTTCTTTCAGGGCGGCCAGTTCGGTGAAACTCAAGCCGTGGCCACCATATTCGGCGGGCAGGTGGATGCCGTAGAAGCCGAGCTCGCGGCTGCGCCGCCACACCGGCTCCAATGTCTGGCGGGTGTAGCGCGATTCGCGGGCGAGACCGAGTCCGGCCTCGTACTCGGCGAGCTCGGTGTCGAGGTAGGTGCGCAGTCGTTCGACCAGATCCTGTAGCCGCGGGTTGTCGGCATAGCTCGGAGTGAGGGTGAAAGGCATTGCGATGGCTCCGATTTCAGTTGACGCCGCGCGCGGTGGCGGCCCAGTAGGGGGCACGCACGGCGCGGCGATCGAGTTTGCCGTTGCGGTTGACCGGCAGCGTGGCGACGAAGTCCACCGACTGCGGCTTCTTCATCCGAGCCAATCTGGCGGCGCAGTGCTCGATCAGCTCCGACTCGCTCGGGTCGGTGCCCGCGCGGGCCACGACCACTGCCTTGACCGCTTCGCCCCACTGCTCGTCGGGCACGCCGACCACACAGACCTCGGCCACCGCGGGATGTTCGTAGAGGACGGCTTCGACCTCGCTGCAATAGATATTGAAGCCACCGGAGATGATCATGTCCTTCTTGCGGTCGACGATGAACAGATAGCCGTCGTGGCGGAAGTAGCCGACATCACCGGTGTACACCCACCCGTCCCGGAACGTCTCCGCCGACAGCTCCGGTTCGTGCCAGTACTCGCGCACACAATCCGGACCGCGGGCGACGATTTCGCCGATTTCCCCTGCGGGCACCGGGATTCCGGCGTCGTCGACAACGCGAACCTCGGTGTCGAAGACCGGGCGGCCGCAGGAGCTGAGCAACTCGGGATCGGAGTCGATGCCGCGCACCACGTCCTCGGCGGTCAGAATGGTGATGCCGCTGGTGGTCTCGCCGAGCCCGTAGCCCTGCATGACGATCGGCCCGAAAACGGCCACCGCGTCCCGCAGCCGTTGCGGTGACACCGGCGCGCCGCCGACACCCAGACAGGTGAGGCTGGACAGATCCACCTCGGTGATCGCCGGGTGCTGCATCAGCATGTTCAACATCGTCGGCACCACGAAAGTGGCGGTGACGCGCTCGGTTTCGATGGTGCGGAGAAAGGTTCCGGTCTCGAAGGCGGGCAGGATCACCACCGCCCCGCCGCGCGACAGTACCGCCAGCAAGACCATCCCCGAGGCATGGGTGATCGGCCCGGGAGCGAGGTAGCGCTCGTTCAGGTGCGGCGCGGAGCCGGGGCTCATCAACCGTTTGCGCATATTGGCCAGCCGGTTTCCGGTGGTCTGCACCGCGGCTTTCAGCGAACCGGTCGAGCCCGAGGTGTAGTTCAGGACCGCCGGATGATTTTCATCGACGTCGACGGAAATCGGCTTGTCACTGCCCTGGTCGAGCAACTTCCCGTAGTTTCCGGCGTCTGCGGCCGCACCGGCGTAATCGAAGACGGCGCAATCGATTCCGGCTGCGGCGACGGCGGCGAGGGCGGCGGCGGCATGGTCGGTATCGACGAACAGAACGCGCACGTCCGCGTCACGCAGCACGTGCGCCAGCTCCCCGCCCGCCAGCCGGGCGTTGATCGGCACCCGGACGAAACCGCCCTTGGACAGCGCCATTTCGGTCACGACCAGTTCGCCGCAGTTGGCGGCGAAAGTGGCCACGGCCTGCCCGGGCGCGATGCCGGTGCGCAGCAGGGCCGAAGCCAATCGGTTCGCTTCAGCCTCCAGCCTGCGGTAATTCCATCGCGCCGCGCCGCACACGAGCGCCTCGCGCTCGGGCCAGAAAGTGGCGCTTCGGGTCAGATAACCGCCCAGGTTCATCGACAGGCTCCAAATGTGACGCAGTGACTGATATTGGACATGATGTCTATTTACTGTCGCCGTGTCAACGGCCGCTATGCTGACTCTTCAAGTCACGCCGAGAGAGAGGTCGAACCGTGCCGCCCGAAGACCGTCGCGTCCGGCGCAGCCGCCGCGCGCTGCGCGAGGCTCTGGTTTCCCTGACACTCGAACGTGGCTACTCCAACGTCACGGTCGAAGACATCACCGTCCGCGCCGACCTGGGCCGAGCCACGTTCTACAGCCACTACACCGACAAAGACGATCTGCTGCAGCAGATCGTCACCGACCTGATCGAGGATCTGAACCGCCGCCTCGAACCCCTGGCCGACCCCGGCGAGGTGGGTTTCACCGGCAAACCCGTACTCGAGGTGTTCCGGCACGCGGCCGAGGAGCGCGACGCCTACCGGGTGATCCTGCGCGGCGAGGGCGACGGCCGGGCACTGCGGCGCTACATCGAAGACCGCACCGCGGTCGCCGCGGCCACTTTCGCCGCGCGGGCGAAAAATCTCGGCGTCACACCGAAGATGGACCTCTACGTGCTGGCCCGGGCGTGGGTCGGCGAGCAGACCGCGATCCTGCAGTGGTGGCTCGAGACGGACCCGCCGCCGATCCCGCTGGAGGATATCGCCGCGATGCTGCGCGCCCTGTCGCTGCACGGCCGGTTCCGGGCCATGGGATTCGAGGATGAACCACCGGCCTGACCTGGCGTAACCCAACCCCGAAGCGGTGACCACGCACGGTCACCGCTTTTTCTGTCCACACATCGCGGCCAATGATAGACATCATGTCTGCTATTGAACTTTGTGCCCAACCGTGGTGTTATTGCCGTCACCATCGCTCGGCTGTGCGTCAGCCGCCATGACCCGAACTTCCCAGCGCCGGTTGACCCGGGTCCACCCGAAACACCGCACCGGACGCAATGCCGCGTCGTCGCTCGAGAGGATTTCCATGAGCACCGAGACCACCGGTCTGGTCGCGCCCGCACACCGGCCACGCCGGGCCCGGACGCTGAGCCTGCTGACCGCGTCGACCGCGATGGACAACACCGAATCGAGTCTGACGACCGTGCTCTTCCCGCTTATGCGAGAAGCGTTGGGACTTTCCTCGGCGGCGCTGGGAACCGTGGTCGCGGTGTCCAAGGCCGTCGGCGTGTTCGCCGCGTTCCCGTGGGCACTGCTGGCCCACCGCTACCCCCGCAAAACGGTACTGGCGGTGTGTTCCGGGTTCTGGGGCGTGTGGGTGATCTTCGCCGGATTCTCCACCAGCTTTCTACAATTCGTCGTCCTCTACGGCATCGCCGCGGCCGGTTTCGCGGGGGCGGGGCCGATCGCGCTGTCCATCCTCGGCGACATCTACGACGACGACCGGCGCGGCCGCGCCACCGGAGTCCTCTACGGCGGTGTCGCGATCATCGCGGGCGGCAGCGCTCCACTGTTCGGTCTGCTATCCGGATCCGCGGATGGATGGCGCTACGGCTACATCATCTCCGGCGGCGTCTGTTTGCTCATCGGCATCCTGATCGTGCTGTTTCTCGACGATCCACAGCAGGACGCGATACCCCCGGGACCCGCACCCGCCCAACCACTCGAAAAACTCGAGGGTAAGGCTCGTGTCATTCGACGGGAACTGCGGGAGTTGCTGGGGATCGAGTCGTTTCGGCTGATTCTGTGGCAGCGGGCGCTGTCCGGCCAGAACGTGATCATGAGCTTCGGCGCCGTATTCCTCGTCGAGGACCGGGGATTCAGCACCGCGGCGGCCGCTGTCGTCGCGCTCCCGTTCGCCGCGGGCTACCTCTCGGGAACGATCGTCGGCGGTCGCGTAAACGACGCCATCCATCGCGCGCTCCCCCGCAGCGGCCGGGTCGTGATGTTGCAGGCCAGCCAGATCCTCTTCGCCGCGGTCGGATTGCTCACCACACAGCTGGTGTGGGGCTCGATCGCGAGCTATGCCGTGCTCTTCGCGCTCCTCGGCTTCCTGCAGGGGCAAGTGCCCGTGGTCAATCGGCCGCTCATCATGGCCGTGGTGGCACCGCGGCTGCGCCCGCTGGCTTTCGCGGTGTCGGTGTCGATGGTCGAGGGCCTCGCCTACGCCGGGTACGCCCTGCTCACCGGATTTCTCGGCGATGCCATCGGGCTCCAGGGCGCGCTTCTCCTGGTCACCGTCGTACTGACCGCCGTCAATGGCATCGGATCGGCCGTGCTGTACCGACCGTACGCTCGCGACAGCGCCGCGATATCCGAATCGGAAACGAAATGTCTTGGCTGAGAACACTATTCGCGCCACCCCCGGTTGCCGAACGCGAACCACCGCCCGCGCCGGTGGACTACCGGTTCACCCTTGCCGCGGAACGCACCTTCCTGGCATGGATCCGCACCGCGCTGGCACTGCTGGCCGGTGGGGTGGCGATGCATGAACTGGCGCGAACCTTCGCCACCCCGCTGTTGCGCACCCTCATCGCGACGAGCGTGCTGGTTCTCGCCACGGTCGTCGCCGTGGGCGCCTACCGGCGGTGGTGCGTCGTCGACGACGCGATCCGGCACGATCGCCCCCTGCCGGGGTCTCGATTGATGGTGGTTCTGGCGGTGCTGGTCGCCGCCGTCGGAATCATGGCCGGCGTGGCAGTGGCCACCGGATGAGCACGGTCCCTCGAGACCCGGGACTGCAAGCCGAGCGGACCGCGCTGGCGTGGCGACGTACGGCCGCCACCGCGATGTGCGTCGCGCTGCTGCTGGCGCATCACGCAGCCCAGCGTCCCGGGATCCCCTCCGCGACAGCCCCTATCGTGAGCTCCGTCTGTCTGCTCGTACTCGCATTCGTCGGCCACTACCGCGGACGCCGTGTCCTGGCCGACCACCACAGCAGCGCGCGGGCGGCGGCCCTGTTCGCCTCGGTCGCGGTGGCCGGCGCATCGGGCACGATCGCGATCGGCCTGTACTTCGGATGAGGACTGCCGCAGACAGCGGTGGCCAGGCGTTTCAACCAATACCTCGTCCGATCTCTGCTTGACCACGCGTCCCGCATTGTGTGGGCACTAGCGTGGTCACATGCTCAGCCTCGAACAGCTGATCACGTTCGGCGTGGCAGCCCTGATCATTATCGTGATTCCCGGCCCCAGCGTGGTCTTCGCCATCGGCCGAGCCCTCGCCCACGGCCGGTCGGTCGCGCTGGCCAGCGTGGCCGGCAACACTCTCGGCCTGCTCACTGTGCTGGTGCTGGTCTCGGCCGGGCTCGGCGCGATCGTCGCCGAGTCGGCCACCGCGTTCTGGATGGTGAAAATCGCCGGCGCGGCCTACCTGATCTACCTCGGGGTCAACGCTGTCCGGCACCGGGGCACCTTCGGCGCGGGCGACCTCGATCCGGAACGCTTCGCCTTGCCCTGGCGTACCTCGGTACGCCAGGGCTTCGTCGTCGGCGCGTCGAACCCGAAGTCGTTCATCCTGGCCGCCGCCGTCGTACCGCAGTTCGTGGACCGAGACGCCGGACAGGTCCAGCTCCAGATCTTTTTGCTCGGTCTGATCGCCGTCGTGATCGCGTTGGTGTCGGACAGCCTCTGGGCGGTGCTCGCCGCCCACCTGCGCGACTGGTTCAGCCGGTCTCCGCGACGCGAAAAGATCCTCGGGACGGCGGGAGGCTTTTCGATGATCGGGCTCGGCGTCTCAGTGGCGTTCACCGGCAACCACTCGAAATAGCGGTGTCAGTCAACCAAATTCAGGTGTGGTGAACGTACCCATCCTTCTACGCGTCAGCGACGAAGAAACCGTGGAGTATCGCGATAGCTTGCCGAATGCAACCATCACCAGGAGGAACAATTGCTCGAATCGTTCACCCGCCGCACACGATCCAGGCGTTGCGCGATCACACGGGTCGCGACATTTCTGCTCCTGACCACTGCGGTATGCAATACCGGACTCGTACCCACGGCACACGCCGCACCCGACTACGCCAAAATCATCGAGCAACGTGAAACGTACTGTCGCGAGAAGGGTTACAACGCCATCGCCGGCTGGTACAAAGGCAAGGAAGTAGAGGCATTCGCATACAAATTCAGCGGTGAGGAGTTCGCCAACTATCATGCGCGCCGAAAGCTGGATGGCTTCGATTGCGTCAGTGAGGGCAAGCTGCACAAGAAAGGGCGATATGCATTCCATCAAGACGGCGATGTAGGGAGTTGGTATCCCTCCAGTTCCGGCACATACGAGTATTTCTACCAAGAGCTGGATGCCGACGGGAAACCCACTTCCCTCTATCTTCGAGGGGGAGAATTTCATCGGATCCCCAAACAGTAACGGCTCGCGACCACTGCGATCGCATGGTGCCAGAGCAGATTCGGCACGATCTGCGGTTGGCTCGGGCCAAGGGGAAGTTCGAATGACGCACTGAGCGGGCGCGGCGGCGAGGTGGGATTCCTCGCCGCGCTCGGCCGATCGAGCTACAGCAAAAGATTTGATTCCAGTTTGCAGTCCGTCCCGAGGACAGTCTTGGGGACGTCCGGCGCTACTTCCCTGCAAATGTAGGCGGTTCGGCTGTCTTTGCTGCTGGCTATGATGCCAGGACCTTCCGGCTTCTTTTTCTTCGGCGAGCCGGCGCCGGCTTTGCAGTCCGAGCCCAGCACGTCCGCGTTTTCTGTGCCTGTGCTGCTGATATTGTCGCACTCGTAATATGCATGGTCTGCACCGTAAGCGGCCGGTGCGACCGCGATTGCCCCCGCCGCCAGTAGACCGATCCCTGCCATTACCGTGGTTGATCGACGTATCCGCAAATCTTCCTCCTGTCATGTCCGCACGGTTCTTTACTGACGGTTATTCGGACCGACAGCCATGCCGGATTGGTTCGCCGCACCGATACCGACGTTCGGCGCCAGGCTCCAGATCAACTCCGGAAAATTAGTCTCGGTCCGCCGAAAAGGACCGAGCCTGACCAGGTACCGGCTGTCAGAGGAAGTCGAGTAGCAGGGTGGTGACTTCGGCTGGACTGTCTACCTGAGCGAAATGGGATGACTTGTCCAGCTGGTGTAGCTGCGCATCAGGCAGGAGCGCAGCAAGTTTCGTCCCGGTAGCGGGCGGCACCATCGGGTCTTGCCGGGAATAGATGAGCTGCAACGGCATCGGGAACGGTTGCCGTAGTGCCCGTCGCCGCCGCAGTTCGTGAGTGAACCGGGCGAATTCGCGCGGCGCCATCACATCCTTCGAGTAGCTGACGAAGGTGCGAGTGCCCGCGGCGGTGGCCAGCGGTGCGCCGTATTCGCGGGCCTCCTCGAGGGATTTGAGCGTGTCGTCGTAGTAGTTCACGATCCGGTGGGACCAGCGCATCGGGTCTCGCCGCACCCACCATCCGAAAATCGCCGGCGCACCCGGAAGCGACAGGGCCGCATGCAAGGCGTGCATCCGTGCCACCGGGAATGCCGGGGCGTGAATATTGACCAGTCGGGCGAATGCGCCGGGTTCGGCGAGAGCGTGGCGCATCGCCAGGTATCCGCCGAGGGAATTGCCGACCGCGGCGCAGCCCCGTATTCCGAGCGCGTGCTGGAATTCGCCGATCCATGCGGCCATCACCGGTGCCGAAAGCGGCACGGCCGGTTGACTACTGCGGCCGTGGCCCGGTAGGTCGGGGATGATCAGCCGGAAGCGCGCGCCGAGCCCCTCGAGCACGTAGCGCCACGAGTAGCCGGTGGTCATGAGGCCATGGATCAGCAAAAGCGGTGGCCCGCTGCCGTATTCGCGGTAGTGCACCCGAACGGGCCCCAGTGCGGCCGAGTCCGTCTGCACCTCACACGCCGGCGCCGCGAAGTACGGGTGGGGGCGGAGCGGCGAATCGGGCAACCGGGCGAATCGTTGCCGCTGGAACGGGCGGAGCGTGCGCGGCGGTACCAGGCCGGTATGGATGTCCATGAGCTTTCTCCCCACGAGTTCTTGCAACGCTTACATGAACTCTGCGCGCTACGCTACGCACCGACGGAACTTATTGCAACGATTGCAAGAGGCGGACTCAGTGGATCCTCGGAAACAACGCACCATCGACGCCCTCATGGCCGCCGCCGGAGAGATCTTCAGCGAACGACCGGCAGACGAGGTGACCGTGGAGGAGATCGCCGAGCGAGCGGGAGTAGCGGTCGGGTCGATCTACAACCACTTCGGATCCAAGTCCGGTTTGCACGCCGCCGTGGTCGATCGCGCACTCGATCTCGACCGCCGGTTCATCGACCTGGCCTTTACCGCAGATCGGGGACCGGCCGAACAGATCTACGCCGTGGCCGAACAGTACCTGCAGTTCTATCTGCAATATCCTGAGTACTTCCGCATGCTCGCGGCCCCGGCAGCCCCTGGCGGATACTCCGCCGGACGAGAGCTGTCCGAACGCCTGGCGCGAAACATCAAGCGACAGAACGATCGTCTGGCCCAGGCACTCAGCGCTGGAATCGACGCCGGCATCGCGCGTCCGATCGATCCTTCGAAGGTCGCCACCGTCTTGTTGGCCACGTGGAACGGCATCATCAGCCTCAACTGGCGACCGGATCAACTGCGCCGGACCGAGGCAGAACTGCGGGACCTGCTCGAAACCGCCGCCGACGTTATCGCACACGGCCTATTGCGGACGCCGAAGTAGCCAGGCGAAGGGAGTCACCCCCCTGCGCAATGGCAGCATTGCCAGTCCAATTCGACCGATGTCTCTCCATGCAGGACAACGATGTCGAAATGTAGAACAAATTCCTACTATTGCCTCACTCGTCCACTTGACTGAAGAGGTGAGGCAATGGCGCCACAGCGGCGAGGTATGCACGATGTAGTCGTCGTCGGGGCGGGACCGGTGGGATTGGCCACGGCGCGGATGCTGGGTTTGCGCGGATACGACGTTCTTGTCCTGGAACGGCAACGCGGGCCGTATCCACTGCCGCGCGCGGTGCATTTCGATGATGAGATCGGACGCGTCTTTCAAGCGATGGGGTTGGCCGAGGAAATTCGGGCGATTTCGGAGCCGGTGCCCGATCACTACGAGTGGCGCAATCGGGCCGGTGCGGCCCTGGTGCGGATCGACTGGTCCGGGATCGGGCCGAGCGGGTGGCCGACCGCGAGCTTCTTCTCGCAGCCGGAGCTCGAACAGGTTCTGGCGCAAGCGGTGACGGCGATGCCGGAGGTTACGCTGCGGCGTGGAGCCGAAGTAGTGGGGATCGAAGAACACGACGACTATGTCGTGCTGTCGCAGGCTGACGGCGATGCGTCCCGGGCCAGGTTCGTCATCGGCTGCGATGGCGCGAACAGTCTCGTACGCGAGCACCTCGAGACCGAAATGTGCGATCTCGGTTTCTTTTTCGACTGGTTGATCATCGACACTATTCCGCTCGACGACCAGCAATGGTCGCCACAGAACTGGCAGCTGTGCGACCCGGCCCGCCCCACCACCATCGTCTCGGGCGGCCCGGGACGACGACGGTGGGAGTTCATGCGGCTGCCCGCCGAAAGCCGGGAAACGCTCGACACCGCCGAGACCGCATGGCGATTGCTCGAACCATGGGGCCGCACACCGGAAAACACCGAGCTCGAGCGCCACTGCGTGTACACCTTCAGTGCCCGATGGGCGCAACGTTGGCAGCGCGGGCGCCTGGCGATCGCGGGTGACGCGGCTCATCTCATGCCGCCGTTCGCCGGGCAGGGTATGTGCTCCGGTCTGCGTGACGCTGCCAACCTGACGTGGAAACTCGACCGCGTCCTCCGCGGCGAATCCGAGGCCGGGCTGTTGGATACCTACACCGTAGAACGCCGCACGCACCTCCAGCACGCGATCACCATGTCGGTCGAACTCGGCCGGGTCATCTGCGTACTCGACGAAGCGGAGGCCACGGCACGCGATGCCCGCATGATCGCTGGTGGCGCGGATCCCGCTGTGGTGCTGCCGAGTACAGCGCTTCCGGTACTCGGCGCCGGTGTCACCGTGAGCACGATGGATCGTGCTGGGCTGCGAGGAACGCTGGCGCCTCAGTACCCGGTCGTCCACGAAGGCCGATCGGTACTTCTCGATGAAGTCGTCGGCCGGCGGGCGGCCCTGTTGATCGGTTCCGCGGGCTCTGCCAACATGCTCGGGGCGACGCTCAGCTCGCAACTGTCCGCAATCGACGTAAGCCCCTTCACGATCCACGGCGGTGACCCCGCGGACTTGGCCGATCACACCGGGCAGTGGACAGAGTGGTTCGCGGCCACCGGCATGCACGCGGTGCTGGTTCGGCCCGATCGCTACATCTTCGGAGCGGTCACCGATGCCGGCGCGCTCGGTTCACTTCTCGATGAATACCGCCAATGTTTGCGGCTGACCGTCCAGTAATGGCGGAGGGGCAACGGCATGACAAGCCGTCGCCCCTCCGGTGATTGCCACTGTCCGGCGGAAATCACGGCTGCTGAGCGGATTCGGTTGTGCCTGCGCCGGATTCAGCGCGACGCAGCAGGTACTGATATCCGGCCGCCAGCTGGGCAGGGTTCCAGACCTGTTCTTGTTTGAGCTTGGTTTCCACCTCGTGGGACCAGATGTTCGGTCCACCGGCCGCCTGTGCCAACAGTTGTGTGCGGCAGGCACGTTCGAGCAAGACCGCGTACATCACCGCGGTGGCGGGATCCGGTCCGACGGTGACCGCGCCGTGGTTGGGCAGCAGCACGGCGTTGGCCTCCCCCAATCGTTCGGCCACGGCACGGCGGAGTTCCCGGTCCGCGATCAGCGCGCCGGTTCGGGTGAACCGGGGCAGCTGCGGATAGGTGAACGGCACGGCGTCGTGGGAGATGGCGCGCAGTTCACAGTCGAGGGAGGCGAACGCGCTCAGCGCTGGTGCGTGGGTATGCACGACGCTGGTCACCTCAGGGCGCAGCGCCATGATCTCGGTATGGATCGGAAATTCGAGATGGCGCCGGCCGTGACCTTCGACCACGGTCCCGTCCGCGCCGACCAGGACGACCTTTGTGTGGTCGATTTCCTCGAATCCCCACCCCGAGGCCTTCATCCAGACCCCACGACCGTCGGTGTCGCGTACCGACGCGTGCCCCCAGACCATGTCGCCCAGGCCCGCCGCGGCCAGCGCCCGGCTCGCCTGGACGACCGAAACCTGTTCCGGGCGCATCACTCTGGGCCGCCGGCGCGCACGGTGTACGGCGTGGCGTGGTCCAGGACGAGGACTTCGGTGGGTTCTGGTGCGAGCTTGCGCAACAGCCCGTAGTGCATTTGCTGGTGGGCGTGGGCGAGTCCGGCTTGATGAATCGGTATGGCGAGCCGCGGTGCCGTGGCACGCAGGTAGTCGATCGCCTCACCGATCTTCATCCACGGACCTCCCGCCGGTATCAACACGGTGTCGGCTGTGCTGGGCGGTAGATCGAAGGAGTCGCCGGGGTGGAAGACCGTGTCGGCGATGAGGTAGCCGTTGTTCTCCGAACCGGGCAGATCGGGATGGATGCACGCGTGCTCTCCCCCGGTGACGACGATCCGGATGCCTCGCACGCTCACGGTGGTACCGGGCTCGACCACCCGGCCCGAGATCGCGCGCTCCGCCAGCGCTACCGCAGCGGCCGGGCCGTGCAGCAGTTGCGCGTTCGGATTGTGTTCGACCAGGGCGGTGACGCCGTCGACGTCGAGGTGGTCGGGGTGAGCGTGGGTGATCAGGATGGCGTCGAGGTCGCGCAGCCCGGCATAGTCGGTGGAGTAGCTACCTGGATCGATCAGGATCCGGGCGGGCCGATCCCGCGACGGGAGCTCAAGCAGCACGCACGCGTGCCCGTAGTGGGTGATGATCATGTCAGCGTCCTTCCTGGAACAACTTGTGGCTCAGCCGGTTACGGGTTGACCACGGTCATCCACATCGGTTCGTCGCGGCGCTGCATCGCGTCGATGGCTCGCACCACGTCGGCGAGCGCGAAGCGCTGGGTGATCAGTTCCTCGACGTGCAGGGCGCCCTCGCCGAGCAGGGCGAGAACCTCGTGGGCGTCGTTGCGGGTGCAGGAGCGGGTGCCGACGTAGCGCCAGCAGTTGATCATCATCGCGGCGGGCGGGAACGGCAGCGGGGTCCGGTTGGCACCCATGTGCACCAGCGTTCCGCCGGTCGCCAACCCGGCCATGGCCTGGCCGGTCGCGGGGCCGTCGGGGATGAAATCGATCACCGCATCGGCTCCGCCGGGGGCCAGTTCGCGCAGTCGTGCGGTGAGCCCGTCGGTCCCCGCCCACTCGCTGTCGAGGTCGTCGATGGCGACGGTGTCGGTGGCCACCTCACCTGCCAGCGCCCGGACCGCTTCGAGCCGTTCGGCGTCGCGTCCGACCAGGATGAGCCGCGAGATCCCGTACTGCTCAGCGAGTTTGATCGTGGCGGTACCCATGGTGCCCGTGGCGGCGGTGACGATCACCGTGGCCCCGAGCGGCAGGTCGGCGCATTTGAGGGCACGCACGGCATTGGCGAGATCGTGGACCTTGGCGGCCACATCGAAGCCCACGTTGTCGGGCAACTTGTCGATGAGCCAGTGTGGAACCCGGATGTATTCGGCCAACGCGCCATCGTGGTAGCGGTCGTAGAGCGGCATCGGCGCCCTGCTGAAGGCTGCGTGCCCGATCATGGCCTGCTGGGCGCACATCATGTCGCGGTCGGTGCGACAGTACGCGCAGTCGCGGCAGTTGAGGTTCGGGTGAACTCGAACCCGTTGCCCCACAGTCATTCCCGATACTTCGGAGCCGAGGGCAGCGATCGTGCCGGCGGCCTCATGCCCCACAGTCGTGGGCAGATGTTTGAAGGCACCACTTGCCAGCAACCGCATCATCCCGGGCGCGAGTCCCGCCGAGGCGATCTCGACGACGACGTCGAGCGGCCCCGGGACGGGTACCGGGATCTTCTCCAGCACAACAGAATCCGAGCCGCGGTGGGCACGGGCAGCGAGCATGACGGTCATCGGCCGGCCTTTGCGCGGGCGGCGGCGAGCCGCTCGGGTGACCAGGGATCAGCGGTTCGGGTGGTGTCGGCGACCTGGGGCAACTCCCGATGCGACAGCAGGGTGATGTACTCCCCCGGTTCGTCGTTCACACTGGCGTAGGCCACGCCCAGCGGAATCTGGACGAAATCACCGGGTGCGAGATCGACGATGCCGCGCTGGGAGATCAGCGTGCGGGATCCGCTGACCTGGTAGTGGACGGTGTCGCCGTCGAGCAGCCGCCGGTAGCGCACGCCCTGGTTCCCGGCGGCGTCGTGGTGGACGCCGAGCCGGAATCGGTCGGTGCCATACAGCCAAGTGGTCGCGTGGTCGGAGGTGCCGCGCAGTACCTGGATACGTTCCTTCTCGTGGTGCACCTGGTCGAGCAGCAGTTGCTCATCGATGGGAAATACCGCGATGTCGTGGCCGCGGGCTCCCATGCACTGGGTGACCGCTTCGTTGACCGCACCGGCCCGCCAACCGTCGAACGGCGGTGAAAGCGGCTGGGATTCACCCACACTCGGGCCGACCTCGGCGACCGGTGCGGGAATGTAGAACAGCAGATGGCTTTCCTTGCGGCCGTAGTTGTCGTGTGCCACTCCCCGCGGAATGCGAGAGAACTCGCCTGGCCGATGTTCGATGACACCCAGTTCGGTCATCAGCGTGCGCTCACCGGCGATCTGATACGAGATTTCGTCGACGTCGCAGTTGCGGTGGTAGAACGGCTGCCGATTGTCCATCGTCTGCCACTCGACCCGGATGTGCTCACTTTCGTAGACTCCGCGCGGCGGCGCGAACGGCTGGGCGCGGAACTGCTGGGGGAAATGCACCACGTTCAGCGGCGGCTGGTCACGCCACAGCTTGATCGGCGCCTTGCTGGGGTGTGGTGACGCGAGCAGTTGCTCCTCGTCGCGTTCGATGCTGCGCAACGGGCTGTCGGTTCCCATGACCACGACGTCCTCGATGACTTTCATGGCCACCTCCTTCTCTGGTGAATGCGGTCAGGCTGTGGGCAGCGCACTGTAGTAGCGCTGCGCCCCGGGATGGAGCGGGATCGGAGCGCGGCCCATGGTGACCGGGTCCAGTGGATAGGTGATCGGGCTGCGATCAGGCGGGATGTGCCGGTACTGCTGCTCGATGATGTGGCGGGTCTCGCCCAGAATCCACGCGATCGCGTAGGCGATGTCTTCGGCCAGTTCGGTGGTGGTGAGCACGAGGAAGTCGGAGAAGTCCAGGGTGCGAAATGCGCTGCGGCCGGGGAAGTAGTGGTCGGCGACGGTCGCAGCGGGCCACCCGAAATCGGTGTCGAGCTGCTCCAGCACCTCGGATTCGACTTCCAGGAAGTGGAAGTCGCCGCCGAACTGCTGCCAGTGCGGCAGCATGACCGCTTCATGAACGATCGCGGTGGCGCGCCCGGCCAGCACATGATCGAACGATTCGAACGGGCGCTCGTCTTCGAGGAATCGCCCACCCCATCGGAGGACGTCGATCCCGGCGCGTTCGAGCAGCGCGTGCGCGGCCAGCCCGACGTGGTTGATCCCGTCATTGATCGATGTCGCCAGTGTGAGTGCGGGTTCGGCCGCGCGCAGCTCAGCGAACGTGGTCACCCCCAGCGCTCGGTGCACCGCCATCACCAGCCGGTCTCGCTGCGGCACTACGCCCAGTGCCCGCAGGTGCGGGAACGACTCGTCCTGGTAGACGCCACGACCGTCGAGTGCGGCGACCGCGAACGCGGCCGGAGTGGTCAGGGCGAGATCGACCTCACCGCGTCCGACGGCACGGACCGCATCGGCGAAGCCGCGGCTGTTCCAGATCGCGACGCGGGTGTCCGGGCCGGCGCGATCGGTGAGTTCTTGGGAGATCCAGCCGCAGACGCGGTGCAGGTTGGCCGTTCCCCAGTCACCGCGCAGGTGCAGGGTGAGGGAGCGGGCGATGGCCGGTGCTTCCGGCCTGGGGGCGTTCATGCGCGACTCTCGGTGGTACGGACGGTGTTTCGGATGGCGCCGACTCCGTCGATTTCGACGCTGATGGTGTCGCCGTCGGTGAGGAACACTTGGGGGTCGCGGCGGTAGCCGACCCCGCCCGGCGTGCCGGTGAGGATGAGGTCGCCGGGCGCCAGTGCGGTGAACGTGGAAATGGTCGCGATCAGACGCGGAATGGAGAAGATCAGCATCGACAGGTCCGACTCCTGGACTTTCGCACCGTTGAGCACCGTCCGGATACCGGCTTCGGCGAGGTCGACGGTGTCGGGCGGGACGAGGTAGGGGCCGACCGGGGTGGAGGCGTCCCAGGCTTTGCCCTGCATCCACTGGTGTGTCTTGTACTGGTAGTCGCGCATCGTGACATCGTTAGCCACGCTATAGCCAAGGACGTGGTCGAGGGCATCTTCCTCGGGAATCCGGCGTCCCGACCGGCCGATGACCACCACGAGTTCGCCTTCGTAGTCGACTTGCGCCGACTCCGGGGGCAGGACGATATCGTCGAAGCCACCCAGCAGACTGTCGGCGAATTTGGGGAACAGCACCGGGTATGTGGGCAGTTCACGGCGGGATTCGGTGACATGTTCGCGGTAGTTGAGGCCGACGCAGAACACTTTGCCGGGACGCGGGACGACGGGCAGAATCCGCGCCTCGGTGACCGATACCGCCGCCGTGGTATCGCGGACAGCCGCACGGAGCAGTTCCGGGGTGGTGCCGGCGCCGAGTTCGGTCATCCCGGCCAGCGGAACCAACGATGATCCGCGCAGTTCGCCGACGTGTCGCCGGCCGTCGTGTTCATAGGTCGCGTAGGTCATCGGTTCATTCCTTCGCTGGTCTTGCGCCAACCGGCGAGCTGGCCGCCCCACAAATTCACGGTGTGCGGTACCGGTTTCCATCGGCGGGGCACGTAGGTGGCGCGGTCGTCGTGGAATTGCTCCATCTCCGCCGACAGTTCGATGTGGTTGCCGGCGGGGTCGTCGAAGAAGACGAACAGGTTGTTGCCCGGGCCGTGCCGGCCGGGCCCCCAGGTGACATCGACGTTGTCGTCGGTGAGCCGGTCACACCACGCCTTGAAGTCCTCCCATCGCGACAGGTCGTAGGAGTAGTGGTCGATATCGCCGCCCCGCTCGATGTCGACCACCGCCAGCGTGTGGTGGTCGCGGTCGCTGCGCAGCCACGCGAATCTGCCGTCGTCCAATTGGTCGGAGATCCGGAACCCGACCTGGTCGACGAAGAAGGCGACCATGGCCTCGACGTTGTCGGTACCGAGTGTGATGTGCTGATATTTGATCGGCCGTCGTCCGGTGTCGGCGGTGGATTCGCCGTGCCGCCGCACCGTGGTGTGGAAATGGATCGGGGTGCCGTGCGGGTCGGCGACCGCGATGCCGTGCGGAGTGCCGACGGCGGCGTCGAGATAGTCCGCGTCGAGGGATTCGACGCTGTGCCCGGCGGCAGTCAGGCGGGTGGCCAGAGCCGCTACCCCGCCGAGGTCCCGGACTTCGAATCCATAGTGGCGCAGCGCCTTCGGTCCTTCGACCAGTTCGATGACATGGTGTCCGCTGCCCCAGCCCAGTCGCACTCTGCCGTCGGAGCGTTCCTCCTGGAGCACAAGTCCCAGGACACGACTGTAGAACTGGACGGTTGCGGCGAGATCGGGAACGGAGAACCCGATGTGCGAGACCGCGGTGCGGGTCAATGTTCCTGCGGCGTCGTGCTCTTCGAGGACGACACGTTGCGGCTTATCCATGGGTCAGGGCCCTTTCTGGAGAGGTGATCGACGCGGTTCCGGCAGGGGTCCAGGAGCGGACCCGCTCGACCAGGTCGGCGGAAGCGCGGGGTGGCCAGGCGGCGGCCACGACACGATCGGGACGGATCAGGGCGAAACGCCCTGTGTAGGGGGCGAATTCACGCAGCAGGCCGCCGTCGACGTCCAGCACGACCCGGTGATCGGTGCGCGGCATGTGCTCGGTGGTCGAGACCTGGATCGAGACAGCGTCGAGTTGTTCGAGCACCGCGGCGACGGCTGTCCAGTCGGTCCGCCCGACGTCGATCCCCAGCAGCGCCCAGCCGTTGCCCAGCACACTGTCGAGCCGACGCAGACGGTGGGTAACGGTGTCGAAGACCAGCGGCTGTCCGATCGGGATCCCGACCAGTTCGGGCCGGTCTCCGGCGGAAAGCAGCCCACTGTCGTATCGGGCGGACGGGCGGTAGCGCATCTCCTCGAGGAACGCGCGCCCTTGCCCGGTGGCGAGGGCGCGTTCGATGTGCTGATCGCGGCGGCGAGCGAACCGCGGTGAAGTCGTCATCACCACACGCCCGAGCCGTTCCGAGAGCCGGACGGTGGCCAGCGCGTGCGGATATCGTTCCCGCTGATATGTGTCCAAAATCGACGGGTCCAGCCGTCCGGCGAGCACATCGGCGATCTTCCAGGCCAGGTTGGACGCGTCACGCAGGCCGGAGTTCAGCCCCTGGCCGGCGAATGGCGGCATCATGTGCGCCGCGTCGCCGAGCAGAAACGATCGCCCGATCATCCATCGGTCGGCGACCACGGCATTGAACCGATAGTTGATCGCGCGTTCGATCTGGCGCGGGCTGATCCGCCGGTACGGCGCCACCAACCGCTCGATCAAGGCGAAATCAGGTTTCTGGTCCGGGGTTCCCTCGCCGTCGAAGAGCCGGAATTCGTAGCGGCAGCGACCGTTCAGACCCGGCACGATCACATGCGGGCGGACGGGGTCGCCGTGATGCATCGCGAAGCGTTGCGTGTGCGGATCCTCGAGGGTGTCGACCACCAGCCAGACATCCGGATAACTGCGGCCGGTCATATCGATGTTCTGCAACAACCGGGTCGCCGAACGGCCACCGTCGCAGCCCAGCACGTACCGCGCGCGAACCACCGATCGACCGGTGGCCGTTACCGCGTGGACAGACACATGCTCGGGATGCTGGTCGAATCCGACGACGCGAGCGCCGAAACGCATTTCGACATTGCCGGTCTCAGCCAGCGCTTCCGCGAGTACGCGTTCGAGATCCGGTTGCGCGAAGGGGTTCTTGAACGGATATCCCAGCCGGAACGGGCGCGGTCCCCGGGCGTGGAACAACTCCTCACCGTGCCGGTCGTAGTAGCGCGTTCCGGTGCCCGGTACCACCACCGGCATAACCCGGTCCACAATGCCCGCGGCCTGGTAGACGCGCAGCGACTCATCGTCGATGCTGATGGCTTTGGGTTCGTCGCTGGTACCGGAATTCTGTTCCAGTACAACGACATCGACGCCTCGCGCCGCGAGCAACGCGGCCGCCGTCAGGCCGACCGGCCCAGCGCCACACACCACGACATCGGCTGTGCTTGTCGGCATCTTCGCCGCCATCGGCCCACCTGCTTCCTGTCTTCGAGCGCGGTAGGCACACGCTAAATCGCGAGTCCTGTATTTCGAAAGCAACGTCCTGATTTACAGGACATGGAGTGATGGATATCGTGAGCCGCATGGCAACCAACGCGGACCCACCCCGTACCTATCGCGAACGCAATTCCACCGCGGACCGCGCCCTGGACATCTTGCTGCTGTTCAGCGCCGACAAACCGGTCTGGTCAGGCATAGAGATATCGGCCCGCTTGGGCGTCGCGCGTTCGACCACCTATCGCTACCTGCAGAGTCTGACCGGGTCGGGATTCATCGAGGAAGCGGCCGGTGGGTTCCGGCTCGGGCCGCGGATCTTCCAGCTGGCCCGGCTGGCCCGTGCCGGCCTGGGCCTGTCCGATGTCGCGCTGCCCGCCATGCGGGCGCTCGCGGCACAGGTGAACGAGACCGTCCTGCTGACCCGGCGGTCGGGTCGCTCGGTGGTGTGCCTGGATCTGGTCGAGGCACAGCACGCCGTGCGCCTGTCCTACGAACGCGGGCACGTGTTGCCGATCAACGCCGGCGCGGCCGCAGAAGTGCTGCTCGCGTGGGCCGATCCGGACGAGGTCACCGCGATCCTCGAACAGGGACCGCTGGAACGCTTCACCGCGAAAACTCTGACCGACCCCGAAGCGCTGCGTACCCGCTTGGCGCACATCAGGAAACGCGGTGCCGCGTTATCGCAGGGAGAATTGGACGACCACATCCTCGGTGTCGCCGCGCCGATTCGCGACGCATCCGGTGCGGTATGCGCGGCGATCAGTATCGCCGCCCTCGCGTCCCGAGTTCCGCGCTCGGAACTGAAGACCGTCGAAGCGCAAGTCAAAGCCGCAGCCGCCACGGTGTCGCGGCAACTCGAACTGCGAGACGCCTGAACTCGATCCCGCGCGGCGATCCGGGTTCGGCACGGTCTGCATCGATCGCCCCGAAAAGGCTGATCAACCGTTTCAGGTCCTGTTATACAGGACAGCACTGTTGCGATCCAGGACACGTTCCTACCATCGCTGTGATCCAGAACTCAGCAGTCACAGAGGGTAGGTTTCAGATGCGGATCGCAAATTCCGACAACCGGGCGACTATGGTCCTCGGCCCACCGGGCGATGAACGCCTGCTCGATATCGCGACCGCTTCCTCCGGGCGATTCGGTCCGGAATTGCCCGCGCTCTATCAGGATTGGGCCGCGTTCACCGCCTGGGCGGCCGAACACGGATCTGATATCGACAGCGCCGCCACCACGGCCCTCGACCGGACCGCGCTCGGCGCCCCCTCCCCCATGCCGCGCCAGGTTTTCGCCGTCGGCCTGAACTACCGGGCCCACGCCGGCGAATCCGGTTTCGAAGCACCCACCGGGCTCCCGCCGGTATTCACCAAATACGTCTCGAGTTTCACCGGTCCGGATACCGAGGTGACACTGCCCGACGGCGGAAACGTCGACTGGGAGATCGAACTCGTGGTCGTCATCGGACAGACCGGCCACCAGATCGACATCGCCAGCGCCTGGACATACGTCGCCGGATTGACCGCAGGGCAGGATATTTCCGAACGCGTCTCCCAGTTACGCGGGCCCGCACCACAATTCGGACTCGGGAAGTCATTTCCAGGATTCTCCCCGCAGGGCCCGTGGCTGGTGACACCGGAGGAGTTCGACAACCCCGACGATCTCGAGCTGGGATGCGGTCTCGACGGTGAAGAGCTACAGAAAGGCCGCACCGGCGAGCTCATCTTCAGCGTGCCCGCCTTGATCGCCGCGCTGTCGCGCACGGTGACCCTCTACCCCGGTGATGTCATCTTCACCGGCACACCCGCCGGAGTCGGCGTCGGGCGGGACCCGCAACGGTTCGTTCAGCCCGGACAGCGATTGGACAGCTGGATCGAAGGCATCGGCGAACTGCACCAGCGGTTCCGGGCCGCGGCGGACAGGAAGTAGGTCAGGTCATGGCACTGCATGGACTCGCTTCGGTCGCGGTGGGCGTCCCGAACGTCACCGAAACCATCGCCTACTACACCGAATTCGGTCTCGAACACCGCGGCGAGGGGTTGTTCGCGACCCGCGATGGTGGCGAGCAACTGCGCATCGCTTACGCGCCGACCCGCCGCTTGCTCGAATTGGCCGTCGCCGCAGCGGATTCCGACGACATCGCCGCCATCGCGGCTCGGCTGGGCGCCCACGACGTCGAACACCATCACACGGCCGATTCGGTACGCGCGATCGAGCCGGTCACCGGCACCCCGGTCGTCGTCACCGTTCGACCGCGAATCACCATCGATCCGCCCGTTCTCGCCACGCCTTACAACGGGCCCGACCGCATCGACCGATGGGGGCGCGCGCCGTTCATCGCTCGCACCGAGCCGGTACGCCCGCGAAAACTCGGCCATGTCGTCATCGGCAGCACAGACCTGGACACCACGCGCCGGTTCTTCACCGACGGACTCGGTTTCAAGATCAGCGACTACATGGGTGCCAAAGCCGCCTTTCTACGCTGCTCCGTCGAACACCACAACGTGCTGGTCATGGCGGCGCCGGTCAACTTCATGCACCACACCAGCTGGCAGGTCGACGACATCGACGACGTCGGTCGCGCAGCACACCGCATGCTCGAAGGCCACCCCGAACGCCACACCTGGGGATTGGGTCGACACTTCGCCGGCGCCAACTTCTTCTGGTACCTCAAAGATCCAGCAGGAAACTTCTCCGAGTACTACTCCGATATGGACACCATCCCCGAGGACGAGCTGTGGTCACCCCAGGTGCTCGAGGGACTGCAGGGTCTCTACGCGTGGGGACCGCCACCGCCACCGTCGTTCCTCGAACCGGACGACTTGGCCGCACTGATGACCGGTGCGCATTCCACCAACCGCTGAACAAGTGAACAAGTTTCCGGGGCGGTCCGGTCCCGGGAAACTCCCGCGCCAGGAGCACCGATGAACAACACGATCAACCACGTCCCCGTCCTGGTCGCCGGAGGCGGTCCCGTGGGACTGGCAACCGCTCTGGAACTCTCGCACCACGGGGTCGCCGTGCTGGTGGTCGAGCCGCGGGAAACCGTCTCGCCCTTGCGTCCACGCGCGAAAACGACCTCCGCGCGAACGATGGAACTGTTTCGCAGGTGGGGTCTGTCCGACCGCATCCGTGCCCGGGCGGCGCTACCGGTCAGCTGGTCGGATGAAGCGATCTTCACCACCAGCCTGCTGGGACGCGAAATCACCCGCTTCTCAGGCTGTTTCGGTCTGGACCTCACCGGTGCCGACATCGCCGCTGAAGCCGGCCAGCAGATACCACAACCTGTCATCGAAGAGGTTCTGCGCGAAGCCGTCGACTCCGCACCACATGCGACACTGCTGACCGGATGGACCGTGACCGGCCTGTCGCAGACCACCGACCAGGTCACCGCGCGGATCGAACACAGCGACGGCACCACCCGATCCGTGTGCGCCGACTTCGTGGTCGGCGCGGACGGCGCCTGGAGTGCGGTGCGCGACAGCATCGGCGCACGCTATGCAGGCAGTGCCGACGAGCGGCCCAACTTCAACATCGTCTTCCGGGCCCCGGGACTCGCCGACAAGGTGCCGCACGGCCCCGCCGTGCACTACTGGGTGCTGCATCCCCGCCGGCCCGGTGTGCTCGGCCGACTCGATCTCGAGGACATGTGGTGGTGCATCGCGCAAGGCGTCACCGAGGAGCACGGCGCCGCGGACACCCTGGGCATCGTGCGCGAACTGGTGGGTGCCGATATCGAGGCCGACATTGTCGCGACCGACCCCTGGAAAGCCAAACTCCTGCTGGCAGATCACTACCGGGCGGGCCGAGTCTTCCTCGCCGGTGACGCCGCGCACCTGAATCCGCCGTGGGGAGGCCACGGATTCAACACCGGAATCGGTGACGCGGTGAACCTGGGCTGGAAGCTCGCCGCGGTAGTCAACGGCTGGGCCCCGGCCGGGTTGCTGGACAGCTACGAGGCCGAACGCAAACCGATTGCCGCGCATACCATCGCCGCGGCGGCCCGCAACATGGCGACTCTCGCACCCGAACTCAGCGACGAACGTCTACTCGGCCCACCCGCGCAGTTCGACGCGGCCCGCCCCGCGGTCGCCCAAGCCGTCCAGCAGGCCAAAGACAGCGAATTCCACAGCCTCGATCTGGTACTGGGCTACACCTACCAGAACTCACCGGTGGTATCGGACCGAGCCGGAGCTCGCCTCACCCACCGCTGGCTCGCCCCCGGCGATTCCCTCTATGACCACCTCGGCCCCGAGTTCACCCTGCTCGGCGACCTGGCGGATCCCCTGGTCGCCGAATTCGCGGACGCCGCACGCGCGCAGGACGTGCCGCTGACCCTCTTCGACGACCCCACCTGTGCCCTGGTTCTGGTGCGGCCCGACCAGCACCTGGCCTGGACCGCCGAAGACCCCGGCAGCCCAGCCGAGATCCTCCGGCGCGCGATCGGACACGACAACTGACGACAGACCAGCCGTACCTGCTCGGTGCTGCCGGACCCACGCCACGTCAAAGGAGACGACCATGGCAATCACCACGACATCCACGACACCAGCGAAGAAGCACCGGGCCGGGATTCTCCTGCTCGGGTGTCTGGTCCTGTTCGTCGACGGCTACGACCTGTTCACCCTGGGCACGATCGGCCCCAGTCTGCTCCACGACCGCTCCTGGGGCGCATCGGTCACCACGCTGGGCACCCTCGGTAGCCTGACGGCTCTGGGTATGCCGCTGGGCTCGATCCTGGCCGGCTGGGCCGCTGACCGCTGGAGCCGCAGAACACCGCTGATCGTTGCCGTGTGCTGGATCTCGGCATCGATGCTGGCCGCGGCGGCCGCACGAGATCTCACCCAACTCGGCGCGGCACGAATCGGCACCGGAATCGGGGTCGGTGCGCTCGCGCCGTTGGTCGCCGCGCTGGTCTCCGACCATGCCCCTCGCAACCGCCGGACCCTGCATCTGGCCATCGCCATGGGCTCCATCGGAATCGGCGGCACCGCCTCAGCCCTGCTCGGGCGAGTCCTCCTGTCCGAGGTGCACTTCCAGACCCTGTTTCTCATCGGCGCGTTCCCGGTGGTCCTGGTGCCGCTGATCCTCTGGATCGTCCCCTCGACCACTGCCCACCCCGGTACCACCGAGAAGGTCCGCTACGTCGCCGAACTGTTCACGCCCGCAACACGTCTCGCTACAGTCCTGTTCTGGATCGCGGCCTTCGCCAGCATGACCCTGGTGTACAGCACCACGGCCTGGCTGCCGACGGTCATGATGCGCAACGGATACAGCCTCAACTCCTCGCTCGAATTCATGATCGCCTTCACCGCGGGGGCCGCCTGCGGCGGAGTGCTGATGGCGATCGTGGCCGACCGTGGTTATCTGAAACTCGTTACCGCCGTGACCTTTTCCCTCGCCGCCGTGGCTCTGCTGGTGCTGAGCACCAATCAGCCACGCCCCCTGCTGCTGGCGATCTCGGCCCTGGCCGGACTCGGATCCCTGGGCTGCCAGAACCTCATCATCGCCTACATCAGCGCCTACTACCCGCCCCGGCTCCGCGCCACCGCACTGGGATTGGGCCTGGGCGTCGGCCGCCTCGGCGCCATCGCCGGCCCGTCCTACCTCTCCGCCGCCACCACGTTCTTCACCTCACCCCGGGCCGGCTTCTTCGCCTTCATGGCCCCCGCCCTGCTCGGCGCCATCACCGTCGCGCTGCTTCCCGCGCCCGACACCGACAGCGGCCCGGACACCACGGCACCGCAGCCGCTGGAAGCCGGTGACAGACTTTCTCGCGAAGGAACCCGGTAGCCCGCCGCCGCATCATCCCGCCAAGGTGTCGAGACATTGCGAACCGCGAGTCCGTGCGGCGGCGCGGCCGCGATGTGACCGGATCAGCAGCGCCGCCCGCAAATGGCACAAACCCGTGAGGTCCGTCGGGTCGAAGCCGGTGATCTCCGCGATCCGTTTCAGTCGGTAGTCGACGGTGTTGGCGTGCACATGCAACCTGCGAGCAGTCCGGTTGCGCTGCATATTCGTCGCCATATGCACTTCGAGGGTCAGTAGCAGATCCGGATGGGCTTCCAGCGAGTCGAGCACCGAACTCAGATAGTCGCGGGCCGGGCCCGGCCGAGTCAGCTGGTACTCGAACGCCAACTCATTCGGGCGATATACCCGGCTTTCGCCGCCGAGGCGATGAACGATATCGACGAGCTCGTGGACCTGCTCGGCCACCTTCGGGATGTCCGCGGGCACGGCGGCCATGGCCACCGCCCGGACCGGCACCTGGGCCGCGGCCGACAGCTGAACGATCAGTTCGTCCAGATCCGAATCGGAGAACCGCGGAGCGGGCAGCAGCAGCGTGCCCCCATCGACGCTCAACAGCGACAACACTTTTCCGCCGCACCGGTTGGCCAGCTCCGCCTGGACTCGCCGAAGCTTGCGCCGGGCCACCACATTCGCATCCAGCCTGGAATCGAACTCGTCCGGATGTCGTGGAAGTTCCAGCCCCACAACGTGATACTGGTCGGCTACCTCGATGCCGCATTCCCGCGCCATCGTCGACGTGCTCTGGCCGCCCAGTAGCGCCGAGGTCAGCGTGTGCACGGCGGTGTGATGCTCACTGATCACCGAACGCAATTCGCGCACATAGGCGACCGATACCGCCGAGGTGATCATGTTCAGGGCCTCCATCAACCGCAGCGCGACCCCCGCGATGGTTGCGTGGTCCCGGGTGGTGCCATGGGCCAGAATGAGGTCGAAG
This sequence comes from Nocardia goodfellowii, assembly GCF_017875645.1. Taxonomy (NCBI): domain Bacteria; kingdom Bacillati; phylum Actinomycetota; class Actinomycetes; order Mycobacteriales; family Nocardiaceae; genus Nocardia; species Nocardia goodfellowii. The sequence goes on from NZ_JAGGMR010000001.1 coordinate 5,766,872, forward strand.
CCGAGTTTGAATCCTTCGTGGATGGCGTGGTGGATCGTATCGATCGGGATTCCCTCGCGCGCCCATCCGGCGGCCGCTGCCTGCACTCGTTCGGTGCGGCCGGGCAGATCCTGTCCGTCGAGCATGCTCCTGGTCAATTCCAGACACACTCGCGTTATGGTCGTTACATCACCGTGCAGTGCTTCGCCGGGCAAGGTCGCGCACGGCACGACGTTCTCGATGAAATGGCCGACCATTTGGCGAGAAAGAGTCCGCACATCCTTCAACGGGCTGGACACCGGCCGGCCCGAGGAGGTCAGGAACGGTTCGGAGGAGGTTGCGACAGACATCGTAATTCCTTTCCTGCACACGACTTTGGGCAGGAACCCAACGTTACCGGCGAGTAGGACTTCGTGGCCCACCTCGCCGGTTGTGACAAAGGCGAACGAACGCGTCGCGCGTTTGGAGATGTTGACAACCCCGGCACCGAACTGATCCACAGCACAGGGACTGGGTGTGCCCCCGTCAGACACACCCAGCCCTGGCACCGATCCGCTTGTCGGCCAGCTTTATTCGACGCCCCGAACTCCGACCGACCGCAGGTCGGCAGGACCCTGAGCCGCCTGAAGACGTCTCCTCAGGCGGTCGGCCGGCGGCCGTTCGGGGCGAGGTCAGCTCGAGACCGAGTGGGCGGCGGTGGACCCATCAGAGCAGAGACTGCCGAGCCATCTCACTACTCGATGCGACTTCCGGCTCACTCACGGCTATTTCCGAGCACATCCGGAGAAGTACACAATTTACTTACCGTGATACCGGCCATAATCTCCTCGGCTTTGCGTATCCGATAGTGAACGGTGTTCTCGGAAGCTCGCTAGCGAAGATCCTGACCCCGGGTAGCGTCTTGTTCCCGGGCCCGGGTCGCGGACAGCGCGCCCAGCAGGGCGAGCGCGTGGGCGCTGGCCGAACCGGGTTCGGCGTGGTAGACGATCAATTCCTGCCCCGGCACCGCTTTCACGTCGAAAGCGTGCATGCTCAACGTCATTCGACCTACTTCAGGATGCGCGAACCGCTTGGTCTCGAGCCGCTTGCCTCGAGCGTCGTGACGCTCCCACAAGTCGGAGAATGCCGCGCTGTGCATCCGTGTGGTGGCCAGGACCTCGTTGATCCGGCGATCCGCTGGAAACATTCCGTGCAGTACACGGAAGCCGGCGACCGTGTTGGCTGCCACGATTTCCCAATCGGGGTAGAAACTCGCCGCGGCCGGATCGAGGAAGACCTTCGTCAACAGGTTCGGCCCGTACTCGAAACCATCGAACAGCGCGTAAGCCAAAGGGTTTCCAGCGAGCACGTCATAGGCCCGGCCCAGGACCAGCGCGGGGTTGTCCGGCCACATCCGCATCAGCCGCAGTAACTGCGCGTCGACGTGTTCGGGCGCTGCGCTCAACTGGTTGCGCGGGCCCAGCCCCGCGATCCGGAACAGATGCAATCGCGCGTCGTCGTCGAGTCGCAGGACTCGGCTGAGGGCCTCGAGAACTTGCGCTGACGGGTTGCGTTCCCGGCCCTGCTCGAGGCGGACGTAATAGTCGGCGCTGAGCCCGCTCATCGTCGCGACTTCTTCGCGCCGAAGCCCCGGCACCCGACGGTTGTTCTGGGCGGGTAGCCCCAACGATCGAGGGCTGACCTGTGCCCGTCGTGCGCGTAGGAAATCCCCCAGCGGATTCTGCGACATGACCCCAGATTAATGGCGGCGGCGTAGGGCAGCCTGGGTGCGGCACTCCCAGGTGGGCCGGTGCCTTCCTCGGGCAGACCGGCCGATCCAGGCTGGAGTCATGACATCAGCAATCTCCTTCGACTCCGCCGCCGCACGCAAAGTTGTGCTGGTCACCGGAGCAAGCAGCGGAATCGGCGCCGCGACGGCGCGAGAATTGGCCGAACAAGGTCACCGGGTCATCTTGACCGCGCGTCGGACCGATCACCTGAAAGCCATCGTGGCCGAGCTCGAGGCAGCGGGGCTCGACGCGCAGGCGCAGGCACTCGACGTGACCGATCGCGCCGCGTTCAGCGCGGTAGTCGACGATATCGTCACCACTCATGGGCGCTTGGACGTCCTCGTCGCCAACGCCGGCGTCATGCTGCTTTCGCGACTCGACTCCCTACTGGTCGACCAGTGGGACCAGATGTTCGAGGTGAATGTCCGCGGTCTGTACAACGGCATCGCCGCGGTGCTGCCGCACTTCACCGCGCGCGAACAGGGACATGTCGTGACGATCGCGTCGATCGGCGCACACGAGGTCGTGTCGACCTCGGCGATCTACTCGGCGACCAAGTACGCCGCCTGGGCCCTCACCGAGGGCCTGCGGCAAGAATCGAGCCCGGGAATCCGGGTGACCACGATTTCGCCCGGTGTCGTCGAATCCGAACTCGCCACCCACATCACCGACCCGTACGCGGCCGACCTCATGGTCGCCTACCGCGCCAACGCGATCTCCCCGGACAGCATCGGGCGCGCCGTGAGCTTCGCCATCGCCCAACCCGCCGATGTCGATATCAACGAAATCATCATCCGCCCGGTCGGGCAGCGATGACGAGCCATCTCGTTCGACCCCGCCCGCCGAGGTTACGCATGGTTCTCATCGCGAAACCTCGAGTCCCGGATCCAGAGCGATCTCCTCGAGCTGAGTCAACGGCAATAGCTCGGCGGGGGCGTCGGCGAAGGAAACCCAGATCCGTGTCCCGGACGGGCGGGTGACGGTGACAGCGCGATCATTTCGCGGCGGGGAGGCCAGCGCCGCGCTCGGCTCTTCGTGGGTTTCGACCACGGTCCCGTCCGGCAGCCGCCGCGTCGCACTGTCGTAGGAGGAGTCCTGCGGGAGGGGCTGCCCGGTTCTGATCGTGATGCTCAATCGCGATTGCCGGCCGGGGGTATTGACTCGAACCACTTGGCACACGCCGCCCCACTGCTCTGGCAGTAGCGCCCCCAGGGGCCGGTCGAGGGTCACACCGTCGAGCGGAATCCGCGCCAGCACCGCATCCCATCGACGCGCCTGAGCCTGGTCGATGGCAGGAGAACGTGCCGCGTAGATACCGCAGGACTCGACCGGTCCCGGCGTGCCGGGCGGAACCGGCGCACTGACACGTAGCCCGGGGTCGGTCACCAACGCGACCAGTTCGTCGATGGCCAAGGTGACGGCTCCGGTACGGCCGTTGACGTCGGCGGCGTCATCGGTGGCATAGGCGTGAACGACGGAACCGTCAGGCAGATAACCGGTCGCGCCGCGCGAGAGAGTGCGCGCCCCATTCATCTCATACCAGGTGTCTTGGATGTCGACGATCGTGCCGTCGGGTAGGTGGCGCCGCTCGTCGAGAGCGCCGGCGACGCACGCTGGAATCGGTGTATCGGACCGGCGCACGGTCACCGCCAGACTGCCCGCTCGGTCACCACGCAGCAGCGTGGCCCGCGCCTCGCTGTACCCGCCGAATTCCTTGTTCTTCGTGGAATCGCCGAGGATCGGCTGGAATACCAGCGAGCGCGATACCGGGGCGAAGGCGATCTCGGCAGCACCGGGGAGCCGAGCGCGCAGCGCCCGCGTCATCGCGGCGGCCTTGGGACCGGAAAACCACGGATAGGAAGGATTGTCGTATTCGTCCGTCACGGAGTACAGCACGCCGGACAATCGCGCTTCCCGCGGCGGTTCCACGACATCACACCCCGGGATCTGTACCGGATAGGCGACCGGCGGAGTGACATACGAATTCTTGGCTCGAGCCGCAGGCTCCGGCTCGAGCACCAGCCAGGCGATCAGGTAGGCGGCCGCGACGACCGCGACGCAGGTCGAACCCACCGCCCAGTTGTTCACAGCTGGGACGGGACGGGGCGCGGCCTTGTCATCACCGTTTTCCATGTCCCGCATTATGTCTGCCGGTACCGACACTCGTCGGCGGACACCATCCCGGTCCGCCCCGCTTCCGCGCGGCTCAATCGACCAAGGCACCACATGTCAGATTGAGGACCGCACCGGTCATGGCGCCGGCTCCCGCCGAAGCGGCGAAGACCGCCGCCTCGGCTACCTCGGCCAACCGGGGAAGACGACCCAGGCGGGTGTCACGGAGCAGTGGCTGAAGTTGCGGATCGTCCTCGCGCAGACCGGGAATGGTCTCCGGTGTGAAGTTGGGGCGGATGCACACCACCCGCACCCCCTCGCGACCGACCTCGCCCGCGAGACTGCGATTGAGGGCTTCGATGCCCGCGCAGGCGATGTTGAAACCTCCCATGCGGTGGCGGGATTCGTCGGCGGCCGAAGCGGAAAGCAACACGATGACGCCGGAGCCCTGTGCCGCCATCCGGCGGGCAGCCGCTGTCGTGGTGATGAAGTGCGAACGCGCCGAATCCAGGATCGGCGTCATGAAGTCTTCCAGCTTCAGATCCACCAGCGGCACATCTTGGACCGCGCTCATGCCCACCGCGTTGAAGGACACGTCCAGGCTGCCGGCCTGCTCGACCACCCGATCCGCATGAGCCTCCACCGCGTCTTGATCGAACACGTCGATCCGAGCGGCCGTAGCGCGGCCGCCCAACTCTGTGATCTCCTCCGCTACCGCTTCGAGCGTCGACTGGGTCCGGCCGACCAGGTGCACATAGGCTCCCTCGCGCGCGAAGGCCCGCGCCACCGCACCACCCATTTTGCCGGCCGCGCCGTACACCACCGCATTCTTACCGTTCAATCGCATACCGGTATCGACGGCCCGAGCCGCCGAAATTCATCGCAACAACACAGGTTTCCGCACGCTCGGAGACGGCGTTCCTCGTCGTCGTGGTGCGTCGGAAGTGGTTGCGCCTAGCTTCTCTAAGATCGTGCGGCCAAGGGCTTTCGGGTGACAGTGAGGAATCGAGTGAGTAGAACGACGCCGTGGACCGTCAGCGACATCCCCGACCTACGGGGACGCACCGCGGTCGTCACCGGCGCCAATGCGGGGCTCGGGCTGGCCACCGCGCGGATGCTCGCCGAGCACGGCGCCCGGGTGGTACTGGCCTGCCGCGACATCGAGAAGGCTACCGCCGCCGCACAACTCATCCACCGGAGCGCACCAGCCGCCGAATTGCCGATCGTGGCATTGGATCTGGCCGCACAGAAATCGGTGCGCACCGCGGCAGCGAAAGTCCGCACCGAATGCGACCACATCGATCTGCTGATCAACAACGCCGGCACCCTGATCCGGCAACGCACCCGCACCGAAGACAGATTCGAAACCACCTTCGCCACCAACCATCTCGGGCCATTCGCCTTCACCGGGCTGCTGCTGGATCTGCTGCTCGCGGCTCCGGCCGGGCGCGTAGTCACCGTCAGCAGCGGCGCAGCGAGGTTCGCATTCCTCGATCTCGACGATCTGCTCTACCAGCGTCGCAAATACCGGCCGCTGCGTGCGTACGGGGCCTCGAAGCTGGCGAACCTGTTGTTCACCTTCGAACTTCAGCGTCGCCTCGACGGCACCGACACCACGCTGCGGTCGATGGCCGCACAACCAGGCATGGCGCGCACCGACTTCGGCTACAACATGGGCGCGGTGCTGCGGTTTCTCAACCAACCCCGCAATCGGTGGATGACCGACTGGACGATGCAATCCCCCGACATGGGCGCCCTGTCCACCTTGCGTGCCGCCGTCGACCCGACCGCACGCGGCGGCGACTTCTACGGCCCTCCCGCCGGCAGACTCCGCGGCCACCCCACCCACAACCAGCCCCCCAGCACCGCCGCCGACCCCGACCTCGCCGCGGCTCTATGGGCGACCTCCCAACAACTGACAGGCGTCACCTACACCTTCGATTGAGCAGCACCGAGATCCGCACTCCTTCAAGCGATCCGCGTGGCCTGGCCGAAGCGAGACAACCTGGTACGCGGCATCGGCGAACGCGCGGGCCGCGGTCGTTCAATCGCTCGTAAGCAGCACTAATCTCGCAGGCGTGAACGAGGACGTGGTGAACTGGCTCCGTCAGCCAGGAGTGGGAAAGTACGCCCAGCTCGAAAGGGAAAGGCGATTCCTGCTTTCCGGGATGCCGGCCCGAGCCACAGCGCCCCGGCTCATCGAGGACCGCTACATCGTCGGGACCCGGCTCCGATTGCGGCGGGTCGAGGTCGACTCGCAGGTCGTCTACAAGCTCTGCCAGAAAGTCCGTCCCGAGGAAAGCGTCCCCTCGACCGTCGCGATCACCAACATCTACCTCGACCAGGCCGAGTACGAACAGCTTGGCCAGTTGCCCGCCGCGACGCTGCGAAAAACGCGCCGCCGATGGCAGATCGGCGATGACACCTTCGTCGTCGACGAGTTTCATGGCGATCTCGCCGGGCTGCTGCTGGCCGAGATCGAGCTGTCCGACCTTTCCCGCGATCTTTCCCTACCGGCACCGATCGGCAAGGAGGTCACCGCAGATGAGCGATTCAGTGGTGGGTACCTGGCCCACGCGTCCGCCGATCAGAAAGCGCGACTGCTCAGTCTGTAACTCTCACCGCTCATCGAGGATGGCTGTGCGTCATCGGCGAGCGTGAGCGCCCGAGGTGGCGGTGAAGGATACACTCACGGCAATGGTCGTCCCTCGGGTAGAAGGACATGACCGCGGCGATCTGCAGGAGAGAGGGGGTGGTGGGCATGACCGGCAGGCCCCGCCGCACCCCAGCAGCCAGCTTGGTACACGCGGTCGCACCCGACCCTGCCCGGCTCGAAGCCGCCACCGGTGCGTTCCGGATGCTCGCAGACCCCACTCGGCTCCACATCCTGTGGATCCTGACCAACGGCGAAGCCGATGTCAGCGCGTTGACCGAGGCGTGTGGAGCGTCGCGCACCGCGGTCAGCCAGCACTTGGCCAAGTTGCGGTTCACCGGGATGGTCGACACCCGCCGCGAGGGCCGGCGCATCGTCTACCGCATCCACGACGGGCACCTGGCCCGGCTCATCCGCGAGGGACTCAATCTCGCTGATCACCTGGTGACCGGCGAACCATCCCACGAATGAGCACGGCTCAGACCGTAGCCGCGACCGCCGACGCGCGGGTGGAAGGTTCGCGGGCCGGCCAAGCTTTCACCGCCAATCCGGTTGCTGCGGTTGCCAATACCGCGAGCAGCAGCGCGGCCGCCCCTTGACCGGCCAGGACCCCGAGCCATCCCGCGAGGGGATAGGTCGCCAGAAAACACGCGTGCGACAGCGAGAACTGCGCGGTGAACACCGCCGTGCGGTTGCCTGGATCGGATTGTCTACGCAGCAGCCGCGCGGAGAGGGTGTTGATCAAGGAAGTCCCCGCTCCTAGTACAATCCAGGTCGATGCCAGCAGCATCCAGCCCACACCCGTCGCCGGTTCGGCCAGCGCTATCACCGCGGCCGAGACCAGACCGAAGGGCAGCACGCCGGCGCCGATGAGCATGAGGCTTCGGTCAGGGACGCAAGTCAGCAGCGCAGGTATCAGCAACGCGACCACCATCGATCCGCCGCCGTAGCAACCCAGCGCCAGCGCTACCGAGGTGTTGGAGCCATCCAGTAAATCTCGCACGTAGACAACGGTATTCACGACCACCAGCGCGGTGGCTGCCGCGACCGCGAGGTTGAGGGCGAGCAGGCCACGAAGGACGGGACGGCCGAGCATCATTCGCGCGCCGGCGGTGATCCGGCGGAGCAACGGCGTCGCTCGGTCGGCGGCGACCAGTCGAGGGAGTGCGGTGGCGCGCACCAGAAGCGCCGAGATGACGAATCCGGCGGCAGTACCGACGAACAGGCTGTGATAGCTGATGGCGGTGAGCAATACGGCGGCCAGGATCGGGCTGGCCAGCGATTCGAGATCGTAGGCCAGCCGCGACAGCGACAGTCCGTGGGTGTAGTCGCGTTCGGCTTCGAGCACCGACGGAATCACCGACTGGAACGCCGGGGTGAACGTCGCCGAGGCGGCTTGCAGGACAAAGATCAGCACATAGATCTGCCACACCTGCCCGACCAGCGGCAACAGCAGCGCGATCGCGACGCGCACGGCGTCGGCGGTAACCAACAGGGTCCGGCGCGGTACATGGTCGGTCAAGGCCGAAACCACAGGCGCCACAGCGACATAGGCCACCATCTTGATCGCCAAGGCGGTACCGAGTATCGCACCGGCAGCGTCACCAGCCAGGTCGTAGGCCAGCAGGCCGAGTGCCACGGTGAGCAACCCGGTGCCCACCAGGGCCACGACCTGGGCGGTGAACAAGCGGCGGAAGCTGCGATTTCGCAGCACTTCGAGCATGACGAACCCATCGATGGAGGACTGGTACTTCACCACGATAAGCCAATAGGTGCGCAGATGCGCACTTGATGCCAGATGCAGAACCGCTGATTCTCCGCGTTATGGACTCGACCGAGGCGTTAGCGAAGTGCGCTCTGGTCGCTTGGGCGAGCCGTCCCACCACTTCGATTACATGCCGGGACAGCGACAAAGGCGCCGGATCTGGCGCTGTTCTATACCGGCGGCCCGATCCCGGCGCACGCCTTCACCTCGGTCGATGACGTCCGCGGGCATCGGCGATCACGAGGCCATGTGTCTGAGCTCAGGCAGTGTGAGGGCGGTGTGGGCTGGGCGACCAGTGGCCGGGGGCGACGTGGTGAGGTCGCGGAGTCTTTGGTTGCGGGCTTGCAAGGCTTCGGCCGTGGTGGGAAAGAGTGCCGCCGCGCCGGTGGCGATCTGCGATTGGTTGAGTTCGATGAATGGGCGGCTGGCGCGTTCGTAGTCGGTGAACGCGGTGGTGTGGTCGTCGTGTGCGGCCAGGGATTCGGCGAGCATGTAGGCGCCGACGAGCGCGAGGCTCGATCCCTGCCCGGTCAGGAACGACGGGGCGTAGGCGGCATCGCCGACGAGGGCCACCCGCCCAGTGGACCATTGCGGCAGGTGGATCTGACCAACGGTGTCGAAGAATGCATCCGGGGAACCGCACGTGGCGTCGACGATTGCCGGCACCTTCCATCCGTCGTCGCCGAAGTGCGTGGATATCAGTGCACGTCGGGTCTCGGTGTCGCGGAAAACTTCGTGCGCTGGTTCGGAGTGAGCGAAGGTCAGGAGGGCGTGTACATCGTCGCTGTCGCCGACGGCGTAGAGAGCGGCGGCTCGTCCGGGGGTGTTCCAGATGACTGCTTCGTGTGCGAGTCCGAATGTATTGGGCATGGTGCAGATCGAGAAGCAGTAGCCGAGATAGCGGAAGTAGTTCTGTTCGGGGCCGAAGGCGAGAGTCCTGGTGTGGGAGTGCAATCCGTCGGCGCCGACCACAAGGTCGAAACTGCGTTGGGCCCCGCTGCGGAAGGTGACGTCCACCCTGTGCTCGTGTTCGGTGAGCGATTCGACGGAATCGTCGAAGACGAACTCCACGTCGTCGCGGACTGCTGTGTAGAGGATGTTTGTCAGCGTCCCTCTCGGGACCTCGAGGTCATGTCCGTCGACTCCCCCGGCCACGACCTGCGGATGCACGACGGCGTCCAGGCTGCCGTCGGCATCGAGGAAAGTGACTCGCCGCGTGTCGATATGGGCTCGCTGTAGCTGCGGCAGAATGCCCATCCGGTGCGCGACTTCGACGGCGGTGCCACGCACGTCGATCGGGTATCCGCCGCCGCGTACTCCGGGAGACTTCTCGACCACCGTCACCTCGAATCCGTACCTGTGCAACCAGAACGCCAACGCGGGACCCGCGATGCTCGCGCCGGAAATCAGCACGGTTCCTCTGGGTTTCATGTCAACTCCTTTGTGTCTGAGGGAAATTCACGCGTGCGTTTCGACAGCCTGGGGCGCGGGCATCTGATGCCGCGGGCGTGTGGTTCGCACCAGAACGACGACCACGACCGCTGCGATCGCGAAGGCCGCGGTGGCAATCGCGATATAGCTGAATACGCCGGTGACCGAGTTCACCGTCTCGCCGTCCGCGACGACGGTGGTCGATGCGAGAACAGCCGCGCCGACGAAGTTGAACACCACGGCCCCGGTCGAGACCATCACCATGACCAGGCTGGACACGATGCCCTGCCGCTGCGCCGACGCCAAGTTGCCCGCCATGTTGAAACCCGACGCACCCAACGCCGCGACCGTGACACCGAGCAGAAACGCGAAGCACAGCGCCGCGATCAGCTGGGACGCACCGAGAAACATTCCGATAGTGGCCGCGGTTCCGAGCATGACCGCCCCGGCCAAGGTCCGCGCGGGCCCGATGCGCGTACCCAACCAGCCGGCCACCGGACCGCCGAGCATGACGCCGACGGCGGGTGCCGCGAGCAGCAGCGCTACCGACCCGTGACCGCCGAGTCCGTAGCCCAGGTCCTGATCCGTCGAGATATCACTGATGAGCGGGATGAGTTGCAGCATGCTCTGGTAGGAACCCGCACCGAGGAAGACGACCAGAAGCGTGAGAAGCAGTGGCTTGCCGAGGTTTCCGACGTCGATCAGCGGGTCGGGCTTTCGGCTCGACACCGTGAACCATCTGACCAACGCCACGACCCCGCCGAGCAGCAGGGCCAGCGGGCCGGCAGCGGACCAACCGAGATCGGGACCCATGCTGATGTAGCCGAGCACACCGAGCAGACCGCCGCCGAGCAGCAGCGCACCCGAGATGTCGAGCCGGCCCGGCGTCCGCACGAGCGATTCGGGAACCGAGAAACGCACGCTGACAGCCATCGCCACCGCCACAGCGGCCGAGATCAGGAACAGAATCTGGAAGCCGAACTCGGTGGCCAGCTTCTCGACGAGGAAACGGGAGGCGACGTTGAGGATCGCGGTGCCGGTGGTCACGATGCCGACGATGATCATGGCCAGGCGTGGGGTGCAGACGGTTCGCACGATCGCGACCGAAAGGAACATGGCCGCCAACGCCGCTCCCTGCAACATGCGCCCGATGACGAATATCCACATCGTCGGGGCCACCGCGCAGATCAGCGCACCCACACAACTGATCAGCAAGGCCAGCACCAGGACTCTGCGTTTTCCGAATATGTCGGCACTCTTTCCGAGCAACGGGGCCCACATCACGCCCGCCAGCATCGCGGTGGCGTTGAGCCACGCCGCCTGGTCGGTGCCGAAATGGTCGAGCATCTCGGGCAGGACGATCAGCGGTGCGCCGATCGCCGAGTCCACCACGAAGTTCACCAGGGCCAGGATCGCTACGAGGCCGAGCAGTCGCCAGCTCCACCTCGTGTGAATACCGGCGCTCGCACCGTCGGTTGTGTTCTGCTGCATAGACTTCGGCTCCTCGTCAGCCTTGACTCCCGACTCGGCGGGGGGTTCGCGCCACGCGAAATGTTCTGAATGCAACCGTTCCACCGGAGCCGTCCGCGGGCATCGTCTCTCGTCACCGATTGCCGCTGGTGCTGTCGCACTAGACGACCGCGCGCTCCTGGTGCATACGAACCGGGTCGAACGCCTCGCGGTTGCGGGACGGCTCGGACGCGTATGTTGGGCGAAGTGTTGGCGACCCAGCAGCGTTCCCCGGTCACCCACCAGGCGGCACCACGACCGGTGTGGTGGCGCGAGGCGATCGTCCTCGCGCCAGCGTTCCTACTGTGCCTGTCCGGCGGAATCCTGCACCCCGACAACACGCTCGGATGGCCGCCGATCGCCACCTATGTCGTCGCGGGTATCTCGTGTGCGGCGCTGTCCGTGCGGCATCGGGCGCCCGTAGTCGTGGTCGCGGTAACCACCGCGTGCGGGATGCTGGTCGCACCGTTGGGTCTGCTGTCGACCCCGTTCATCGTGGTGCCCGTCGCGATCGCCGCCTACGCGCTGGCATTGCACACCGAGCTGAGGGTGACGATCGCGGTCCTGCTACCCGCCGTTGCATTGCTGGTCGCGGTGACTCCCCTGCTCGACGAACTGTCTTGGCAGGACGGCAGCAGGCTGTTGTCGGTGGCGGCGCTCCCGCTGATCGCCGGGGCGCTCGGCAACGCGACGCAGAGCCGGCGAGCCTACCTGGCTGCGATGGAAGAGCGGGCACTGCGCGCCGAGGAAAGCCGGGAGAGCGAGGCGCGGCGCAGCGTCGCCGAGGAACGGGTGCGCATCGCCCGCGAGCTGCACGATGTCGTCGCACACCAGATCACCCTCGCCAACGCCCAAGCCGTTGTGGCCGCGCACGTGTTCGACTCCCAGCCGGAACAGACTCGCTCGAACCTCGACAACATCATCGAGACCACGAGAAACGCCCTCGACGACCTGCGCGCCACGGTCGGACTGCTGCGTCAGGCCGGGGACGCGAACACGTCCGCCGAACCGTCACCCGGCCTGTCACAGCTCCCCCGGCTGCTGGAGTCGTTCGACCGTGCGGGGCTGCGAGTAACGACGGATACCAAGGGCGCGCCCAAACCACTTCCGCCAGGCGTGGATCTCACCGCCTACCGGATCATCCAGGAAGCTCTGACCAACGTGGGCAAACACGCCAGGACCAGCCGCGCTCGAATTCGCCTGTCCTGGAGCCGCGATCGGCTCAGCATCACCGTCGCCGACGACGGACCCGACTCACGGGCAGCGAGCGCATCGAACGAGCCGGGCCGTACGGGGTCGGACCGGCCGTCGGGCTATGGGCTCATCGGTATGCGAGAACGCGCCGAGGCGGTCGGGGGTCGGCTCAGCACCGAAAACAGCCCGGCGGGTGGCTTCATCGTCTCCGCCCACCTGCCGCTCACATCCGCGAACACGACCGGCGACACGGAAAATGGTGGTTCCCCATGACAATTCGAGTGCTCCTCGCCGACGACCAGGCCCTTCTCCGCCAAGCGTTCCGTACGCTCCTCGACACCGCCGACGACATCAGCGTGGTCGGTGAAGCCGCCGACGGCGCACAAGCGGTGCGGCTCACCCGTGAACTGCACCCGGACGTGATCATCATGGACATCCGGATGCCCGAGACCGACGGCATCACCGCCACCACACAGATCTGCGCGGACCCGCACCTGCGCGACAGCCGAGTCCTCATCCTCACCACCTACGAGACCGACGACTATGTCGCACAAGCACTTCGCGCGGGCGCGAGCGGTTTCATCGGAAAGGGCATCGGCGCAGCGGAACTGCTCGCTGCCGTGCGCACCATCGCAGACGGCGAGACCCTCCTCTCCCCCGCGGCGACCCGCACCTTGATCGCCCGCTTTCTCGCGACCCCACCCGACGGCGCGACCACGCACGCCTCCGAGAAACTCGACGCACTCACCCCGCGAGAACGCGAAATGACCCTGCTTGTCGCAAAAGGACTGTCCAACAACGAGATCGCCGAGCAACTGTTCGTCAGCCCGTTCACCGTCCGCGCCCATGTGCAGCGCGCCATGAACAAGCTACACGCCCGCGATCGCGCCCAACTCGTCGTCATCGCCCACCAGACCGGACTGGTCAACCACGCCGACAACGGTACCGGCCTGCCGTGAAAACCGTTTCGCCGGAGCAACTTCCGGGACCTGTCTGCCGATGACAGGGCCGACAATGGTCGACTCGCCGTGGGGACCGTTTCCGGAATGAATCACCGGGCAGTTCCGCGTGCCGGGTCGAAGACGCGCGCCATGGTCAGGGCATTTCGCCGGCGGCTCAGGAGCCGGCTCGCGAGCACGCCGAGTTGGTTGGCGCGGCCGTCGATGACGATGGGGCCCGGGTCGCGCCGGTCGAGATGCTGTAGGGCAGTGGCCACGACGTCGTCGGGCCTGCGTACCTTTCCGGCGGTCAGCACCGCCGCTTCCGGCCCCATACCCGTCGTGAAATCGGTGGCGGTGGCGCCGGGGCACACCGCGAACACGGTGACACCTGTGCCGCGTAGCTCTGTCCATAGTGACTCGGTGAAACTGAGCGCGAAGGCCTTCGTCGCGCTGTACACCGCCATCCGGGGCGAGGGCAGGTAGGCGGAAACGCTGGCGAGATTGATGACGAAGCCGTGACCGGCGTGCACCATCCCGGGCAGGAACGCGGCCGTCAACCGCACCGGTGCCAGGGCGTCGACGGCGATCTCGGCGGAGAGGTGGTCGGGATCCAGTTCGATGAACGGGGCGAACGACCCGAATGCCGCATTGTTGATCAGGCCGGTGATGCGGATGCCCCGCTCGGTGACCGCTTGCTGGAGTTCGCCGGCGACGCCTTCTCGGGCGAGATCCGAGGGGATCACGTCCAGGCGGACATCGGTGGTGCGGCGGAGTTCGTCCGCCAACGCTGTCAGCCGGTCGGCGCGCCGGGCGACGAGCACGAGGTTCGCGCCGCGCGCGGCGAGGGTCCTGGCGAAAGCGGCTCCGATACCGGAACTCGCTCCGGTGAGCAGCACGGTCTGGGCGCGGTAGTCAATGGTCATAGCGGCTAGCAAACCGGCGGCCGACGCCCACGTCCAAGACCCGTTTCGCACCCCGTCATGCACGAGCCGTATCGCGGGTCAGCTCTCGCGGACGAGCAGGTTCGCCGCGGAATTGACGAATTCCGCGACGAGCGGGTTGGTCTCGTCGGCCCGGCTCGCGACGACGACCTGACTCGGCCCGGCCCCATCGACAGCAACAGCGACCACGTCGGGACGCAAAGTGAACCGCCGGTCACCGGCAGGAACGACAGCGATGGCGCTGCCCTCGGCGATGGCTTCGAGCTTGTCGTCGTAAGTGTCTGCCAGGGTGGGTCCCACCGGGGCCGGAGCACCGTTTGCTCGGGGTTCCAGCCGCCAGAAGCCGATCCAGTCCTTGCCCATACCGATACAGCCGACCAGTGGTTCGGGCCAGAGGTCGGTCGCGGCGACGGACTCTTTGCCTGCGAAGCGATGCGCGCTGGACATCAGCGCGACCACGGGCTCGGTGTAGAGCGTCGTCACGGCGAGGTCGTCGGCCGGTATCGGCAGCGGTGCGCGGATGACCAGTGCGTCGACCTGCCGGTTCAACAGCGCACCGGCGTCCTGGGAACTGAGGTGACGGGTGCGAATATGGGCCCCGGGAAACCGGTTTCGCAGGTCGCGGACGGCGGGCGTGATGACGAGATCGTCCGCGTACCCGATGGTGATCGTGCGGACCGGCGCCGCGGCGCGCGCGGTGAGCACCGCTTGCTCAGCGCTGTGCACCAGTTGCTGCGCCCGCGGGAGGAACGCCGCACCGGCGGCGGTGAGCCGGCTGCCCTGGCTGGTGCGTTCCAGCAAGCGCACACCGAGTGCGTTCTCCAGCCGCTGGATCTGGCGGCTCAGGGAGGGCTGGGCGACCCGCAATTCCTCGGCGGCACGAGCGAAGTTCAGCTGGTCGGCAACCACCAGGAAGTACCGGACCAGCCGCAGATCCAGGTCAGGGAGCATGATCGCAGGCTACCTCGCCATGCGGTTACTGCATGGCGAGGTGCGAAAGGGGTCTTGGACGGCCGCCGCTGCCCGATGGTGTCCTTGGGACATGACCATCGCTTTCGTCAACGGCGTCCCGGTAACCCCCGCAGTGTGGGCGCCCCTGATCAACCATTTGCCCGAGGCCCAGCAGCAGGAGGTGGTCCTGCTGTCGCCGCCGGGTTTCGGCTCGCCGCTCCCCCCGGGTTTCGGGGCCACATTCGACGACTACCGGGACTGGCTGATCGACGAGCTGTCGCGGTTCGACTCCCCCGCCCACGTTGTCGGCCACGACTTCGGCGGAGGGTACGCCCTCGAGGTGGCGATGACCCGCCCCGACCTGATCCGCAGCTGGGTCAGCGACACCATCGGCGGCTACGAGCCGGACTTCACCTGGCACGACCTCGCGAAGGTCTGGCAAACACCGGGCGCCGGGGAGCGCAACATCGAGGAGATCTTCTCAGGGGACGCCGACGAACGCGCCGCGCGCATGGCCGAGTGGGGCATCCCGGAGCCGACGGCCAGCGAGGTGGCGCGTGAGCAGGGTCCGGAGATGGGCAAAGCGATTCTCGCGCTGTATCGGTCCGTGCCCCCGGCGGTGCTGATCGAACGCGGCCGTGATCTGCCCGCGGCCGCTGCCACACCCGGCTTGGTTCCCATCGCCACGCAGGACCTCACCGCGGGTAGCTCCGCCCTGCGCCGCCGAGCCGCCGGACGGGCCGGCGCTCGCACTGTCGAACTCGACGGGCTCGGCCACTGGTGGATGCTCGACGATCCGGCTCGAGCAGCCGGCATGCTGATCGAATTCTGGAACAGCTTGTAAACCTCAGCTGGTTCGCTGGTCGCGTGATCATCGGCGCCGGCATTCTCCTCGTGACTTTGCTGCTCGCGGTCCGGTTCGCCGATGCCGACCGAGACCAACCGGCCATCTCCGAAACCGGCCGATACCCGCCGAGAACCGTCCGAATCCGGCCGGAGACCGTGACGACTTGGCATTCGCGGTTCTGTTCTCCCGCCGAGCCTTAAGGATCGGAGGAAACCGATGAGGTCCGGCAGGGCGTCGTAGGGAATGCCCATGTGCGCCTACGCGGACCCGGGTGGCACCGTCAGGCAGAACGGATGTCCCGACGGGTCGAGAAGCACGCGCCAGCGATCGGGTGCGGGCTGGAATTCCGCTCTGACCGCACCGCAATCGATCGCCGCTTTTTCCGCGACGTCGAGGTCGGTGACGAACAGATCCAGGTGCATCTGCTTGGGTATCGCATTGCCGGGCCACTGCGGCGGTATGTGGTCAGGCACCCGTTCGATCGTCAGCGTCACCCCCGATCCGCGAAGAACCACCAAATCGTCGGACTCGTAACGGATTTCGAAATTCAGCAACGCTCGGTAGAACTGTGCAAGACCTCGGGCGTCCCGGCTGTCGAGCGCAATCGCACCGAACCTGGCTATCGCGGCCATCGCTTCTCCCTCCCCGTACTCCGGTCTGCCGAAGGACCGTCTCCTCCATGCCTACCATCGCCGAGTTGCCATCGCTCCACCCTGGCATGATGGTGCGTTCCGCCGACCGCGGCTCAGCTTGTCCGCAGCGGCCCGTTTGGAGCATGTGCGCGCAGCGGAAAGCCTTGCCAGCCAACCAATCCGGTCGGCCGTTCAACGCCCGCGCAGCGGCAAGAGCGAACGGTTGTTACAAGTGCGCTGTTCGCAGCGCCACCGTGGACAACGCCCCGCGCACGAGGTGATTCGCGGGGCGTTGCTCTCTGGCGACCGGTGTTCAGAACTGCAGGTTGGTGTGCCCGTGATGACTCGACCGGCAACGTAGAGGTCGCCTTGGGAGTCGAGCACGGAGATCTCGACGCTCTCCGGCGAACTGCGAGTTCGGGCAAGGGATCCCGGCCCTGTGGCTGCTGGCCTTCCTCCGAGAGTGGCGCATTGTCCGCACGAACTCCTACCGAGGTTGGTTGAGCGCCGTTGACACAGGCATCAGCAACCAATGGTTCGGCTTTCATGACCGGCCGGCTCATCCCTCCGGCAAGCCAGCCGAACGGCAGTCAATTCGACCGCACATCGGCAATTGAGGACGTTCCGGACGCCCGAGATGATGATCTCTGGGCGTTGACCTTCAGCCGCTCCGCGCCGATCATCCGGACCGAACCCCACCCAATGTGGAAGGAACGCCGCTCGCGATGATCAGTCTGGTTCGGCCCTGGACTGGAACCGAAGTCCGCAAACTGCCCGATGCCCAGTGGATGAGTATCCGCGCATTCGCCGCCTACCTAGGCGTCCACGTACGCCTGGTGTCGAAATGGGAAACCGGAGCAGACTTGCATGATCCGGTTAGCAAGGCCGCACGGATCCGTGCGGCCGTTGGTCTGTCGAGCGGCAGGCTCAGCGGAACGAGCCGAAGATCATGCCCATGCCGATCGATTGGGGGCTGGAGCCGCCCTTGATGGCGTCCCACAGCTTCCCCGGTTTGCTGACCATAGAGCCGAACTCCCCGCCCTGTCGCAAGATGGTGCCGTACTCGGGAAGACCGCCGAGTCCGCCGACGAAGTTGAGTACTGCCTCGCCCTCGCTGTGCTTGGCGCCCTCCTTGTAGCCCTCGTAGGCGAAGTACACGTTCACCACGACCGCTACCCTCCCGAGCACTTTCGCACCACCGCCGACTCGGGCCAGCAATCCGGCCTCGCTGGGCCCCGTGGCGGCCAGTGCCTTTGCTTCGGCGGCGACCAATGTCTTCGCCTCCTGTGCACTGGCTCCGGCGGCACCGGTCGCGCCCGATGGTGCCTTCGGCGCGGCGGGCTTCGGTGCGGCCGGTTTCGGCGCAGGTGCGGGTGGCGTGGTCGCGGGCACCTGTGGCGTCCCGTTCGGTCGCGGTGCCGCGGGCAACGTCCAGCCCTTGCCCTCGATATTCTGGAAGCCCAAGTCGCCGATCGCCTTTCGCACCTTGACCGCGGCGTCACTGGTTCCATTCTTGATGATGTCGCGCATGTTGGCGTTGATGGCCGCCTTCAGCTTTGTCGGAGTCAGCTTGTTCGGGTCGGTGACCTTGGCCAGCGCCTCGTCGAATATCTCGCGCATCTCGGAGATCTCACCGAAATTTCGGTCCAGCAAGACGTTCGGATTGCTCGTCACCGAGACCGGGGGTCGGGACTGCATCGGACGCATGTCGGTCCGGACATGTTTGGTCCGGCGGTTGGTGATCGATTCCAGGAACTGCCGATCCTCCACACTGGTCGCCCGGCGGTACGCCTCCTCCTGCGAAATCCCCTTCTCGCCTACCGCTTTCGCCTCGTCGATGTCCATCGTGCCCGGTATCTCCGATACCTTGCCGCGCTGCTCCCACGACGCCTCGCCCTGGCTGAGCGCGTTGTCTATATCGCCGGGATCGAACAACGGCGGGTCACCGTCCTGCGTGCCGGTGGCATCCACCTTTCTGACCGGGTTCGCACCGACGTAGGCGTACAGATTCGGACCGTCGACCAGCCCCGCCGGGTCGCAGGCGGTCCACCGCCCGAGCCAGGGCGCGTAATACCGGGCGCCGTGGTAGTACAGCCCGCTCTCTTCGTCGCGTTCCTTGCCGGTGTAGCGGTAGCGCTTCGGTGCCTCGGTGCCCCTGCGGACCGCCTGATACGTGGTCGTGCCGTACGGTGCGTACTCCTCGTAGGAGATGATCCGCGCCTGATCGTCGAGTTCCAGTGCGCTGGAGCCGAGATGGTTGGCGAGTTGGTAGCGAATAGTGCGTTCTGGTGCCGGATCGGTGCCTGCGGTATCTCGAGTGCGGCTCTCCACCAAGGCAATACGCCGTTTATCGTCGGTGACGTGCAGCGTCGTCCGCTCCAGCGTCGCAGTGTCGGCACCGATCGGACCGGCGTGCCTGCGGAACACCTCGACTCCGCCGAGATAGATCCGTTCTTCGACCCGGCCGGGTGCCTTTTCCCACACCTTGCGCAGTCGCTGACCCGCCGCGTCGTAGACGTAGTACGCCGCCCCGCCGCCACCGAGTTCGACCCGGGTGAGCCGATTGCCGTAGTCCCAGTGCAGATCCGGCTCGATCGAGTCGCCCGTCACCCGGCGTAGGTGAGTCGTATTGCCGTGTGAGTCATAGCTATACGGCTCCAGCTCAGCGACCGGAGTACCCGTTCGCTCAACCGTCGTACTGCTCAGCCGGTTGCTCACAATGAACTCTGCTGTGGCACTGCCCCTATCGAGCGCGCTGCGTTCGGCGTAACGATAGCCGCGGGTCCACCCTGGATGCGCCGGGTTCATACCGCGATGCTGCATGCGCAGGATGTTGCCGACCGCGTCATAGACGTAGCGCTCGAGATAGCCGCCCATCGCATTGCCGTCGCCGGGATGATCCACCGGCACGGTGACGTCATCAACTAGGTATTGGTCGGCCGGTCCGCCGAGTTGTTCCCGGCCGGTGGCCTGGAGCAGCCGATACACCGCGTCGTAGATGTAGTCGTTGCTCGGCTCCACCCGCCGGTTGCGGAAGAAGGTCGACTGCTGCGCCGCATCGTGGACATGGGTGAGATTGCCGGTCGGATCATAGGTGTATCGCAGATCCTGGAGGTCGTCGCCGACAGGACGACCGGTCCGCAGGCGGGTCAGCCGGAAGGTGTCCGGGTCGTAGGAGTAACGGGTGCGCGCACCATTCACGTAGTCGACGAACAGCCGCTGCCCCTTCGCGTCATAGCCGATGTTTGTGACGCCCACCGGATCTGGCGGCTCGGTGGCCGGATCGAGCAAGGCGGTCGGCTCGTCCGGGTGTGCCAGCCACACGCTGACCCGGTCGAGCAATCCTGCCTCGTTGAAAACCGGCTGCAACACGGTGCGCGCCGTGCCTGCCCGGCTGCTGCGCGGGGCGAGCGATTGGATCGGCCGGTTGAGCGCGTCGTAACAGGTACTGGCCTCGAAGCTCTCGTTGTCCAGTTCCGGATCAACCTGCCAGTCCGGCACATTCACGTAGTCGCGGACGAGCCGACGGGTGGTGTGCCGCAGGTTGCCCTTGAAATCGCAGGCCTCCATCGGGTTTCCAGCGGCGTCCAGCCGTGCGTTGGTGAGCACGCCGGCCCCGTCGAACTGCCGATAGACCCTGGTGCGCAGGTTCAGTCGCTGTGCGCGGGCCTCGGATTCGGCGTCCGCGCCGATCGGCGGCTCACCGTATTCGACGGCGGAGACGACCACGTCGCGATCGAGGGTGCGCGGATCGGAGGCGCCGGGACCGTCGGCGACGCTGCCGCGCACCGTGGTTCGCAGCGGCCTGCGCAATTCGTCATAGCTGGTCACGACCCGATGGCCGCGGCTGTCCCAGGCGCGAATCGGCGTGCCGTCGACATCGTCGAGCAACCAGCGCGCGCCTGCTTCCATGCTGTGCACGTGGATACGCGCGCCGACCATGTTGTAGGCGTTGCGCACCACCACTCGGCCGAGCGGATCATCCTGGCGCGCCGAGTCACGAATCGCCAGCTGATTGCCTTCGATGTCGAAGTCGACTCGCCCGCTCAGTGTTTCCGACGTGCCGTCCAGTTCGTGTCCGGCACAGACGATGCGATTGCCGACCTCGGTGAGGACGGTGCGGCCGAGCACGTCGGCATGCGCGGCGGTAGGGGTGTCAGCGTGTTCGGCCGCCCTTTCCGCGGCGACGCGCTCCTGCTCCCCCGCCGAACCGTC
This sequence comes from Nocardia goodfellowii, assembly GCF_017875645.1. NCBI lineage: Bacteria > Bacillati > Actinomycetota > Actinomycetes > Mycobacteriales > Nocardiaceae > Nocardia > Nocardia goodfellowii. Next base: position 5,787,811 of record NZ_JAGGMR010000001.1, read on the forward strand.
GACGCGCTGCGCGTACCAAGTCCGCCAAGCGGCCGGATCATCGAGGCTCGCGAAGTACCGGGCGACGTAGCCGCCGATATCGGGATCCGTTCGGGGATCGCCGGTCTGCGTGCCGCATGGCGCACAGGTGTCGTTGGCGTCGTAGCTGAGCTGACGCCACGGGTCGAAGACGACCTTTTGGTAGGTTTGATTCGGCAGCAGGGTGGCTACCACCCGGCCGATCGGATCGTAGAACAGGACCGGGCTCACGCCTGCCCGCACCCCGAACTCGAATCCTAATGTGCTGCTGAAGAACGGCTCGTACTTTCGGACCGGATTGCCTTTGTTGTCGAAGACCGTCCAGCCGCTGCCGACCCACCGCGGCCTGACGATCGGGCCGTCCGCTGTCACCGGCCCGGGCTCGGCCTGCACCTTGCGCTGGATCTCCCGGCCGAAGCCGTCGGAGTAGCCGAAGCCGATCTGGATTCGGCCGCCGCCCGGCGGCTGTGCATCACTGACGTGGGTTTCCCGCGCGAGGGTGGCCGCGCAGATCGGTTGCCACCGTTGCGGTTCGGCGGGATGTGCCAGCCGAGTGCGCCGGAAACGATCGAGGTCGTAGACGACCCGCATGCTCGCACCATGCAGCAGCACGCGAGCCGCATCCTCAGGGTCTGCCGCGTCGAAGAACGCCGCGAGGTCGGATTCCGCAGGGTCGCTGACGAACTCGTCGAGCGTATCGCCCTCGACCGGTGCTGGCGCCTGCTTGCCCATGGCCGCGGTGCCCGCCACCATGCCCAGCGCGTCGTACACTACCTCCGACCGATTGCCGTTCGGATCGCGAATTGTGCTGGGCTGCAAGGTGCGATAGTCGGCAGCCAGCACGGTGGCGTTGTTGCCGAGCGCATCCACGGTGCGCACCGTCAGCAGATCATCCGCGTCCAAGTCGGCGACGATATCGACGTCGAACGGGTCGCGATATCGGCGTGGCACGAAGAAGTGCGCACGGGCCTGCGCCGCTTCCGCCGCTGCGGTATCGGCGGTGTCGACGCTGAAGAACACTCGCCCCGACGGCAACCACCAGTGGCCTTCGGCATCGTCGGCCGGAAACAGTCCGGCGGCCACCAGCGTTCGGCTGTCCTGATAGCCGCCGCCCGCGCCGCCGCGGCCGCCGAGCACTGCGGCAGGGTCCGGGAGCAGCACTTCCGGCGGCTGTCCGGCCACCGGGCGGCGGTAGACCTGGGCGAGCAGGCCGGGGGTGAACGCGAGCCGGTAGCTCTCGCCGGGCAGCGCGAGTGGCTGCACGGTGCCGAGCGGCAACAAATCGGTCAGATCGTCGCGGCGGTAGAGGGTGCGCTGCCATTCGACGACACGACGGCACGGATTCGCTGTCGCCGCAGCCTCGTACGGCACCTCGTCGATAAAGCGGTGCCGGAGTCGTTGTGGTGCGGCAGGATCCAGCTCGACCAGATCGCTCGGCTGGATGCGGCCGTCGGGCCCGGTCCCCTGGTACCCGGTCAGCTCGAAGGTCTTCGACTCACCGCGCTGCGGCCCGCGATGGGCGTCGACGCTGTCGACCGCGTTGGTGACGCGATGCTCGACGTAGGTGAGCAGCGCCGTTGTCTGCTTACGGCGATCGTCCGGAGACAACTCCGCGAGAGCGGGATTAGGCACCTGACCGACCCGTCCAGCGGCATCTACGGTGCGCAGCAGCGCACGGCGTCCGTAGCCGATCGTGGCGTTCTTCAGGACGAGGCCGAAATCGTCCACCTCGAGGGTGAGCGCATGCTGGACGCGCGGATCGGCGGGGTCGCGCTCGTAGTGCAGCGTTAGCACCTCACGCCCGTGCGTGTGGAACACACCGTGCCGATTGTCGCCGCGACGCTGCAGCATGCGGACCGTAAAGCTGTGTTCCGTCACCGAATACGGCGAGTGCGCGCGTTGTCTGCGCGCGGCACTGTCCTCGGGTCCGGCATCCTCGGCGTAGATCTCCTGCCGCAGCAGGGTGCCGCGCAGCGCCCGATGGGCCTCTCGCTGCTCCTCCGGGCTGAGGCCCGGCGGCAACGTGGTGGCCGCCGGCCGCAACGCTCGCGCCTCGTCGAGGGTCAGCCCTGGCTCCCGGAAGTACTCGCGCTCGAAACGATCCGCGGGACCCGGCGCGCCGGTATCGAACCAGGACTTGGTGAGCACCGGCGGAACGTGCGATTCGATCGCCGCGTTGTCCGCGTCGCCAAAGGCGCCGAACGCCTCGGTATCTCGCTGCTCGACCATGCCGAAGCCACGGAACTCGCGTTCCACCGGATCGAAGTAGCCGTGGTGATAGGCGTACTCGGTGACGAACCGGTTCCGGCTGACGTGGTCGTAGACCGATACCCGCTCGACCACCTGCACCGGGAACGGCAACCTGGTCAGCCATGGCCTGCCATCGCGCTTGTCGCGCAGGAAGAAGCGGGTCGACGGCGCATAGTCGATGTGAGTCTCGGCCCCCATGTTGTTGCTGACCCCGATCAGCAGGTGCGGTTTCCGGCCACCCATCAGATCGACGTAGCGCATCGGCCGTCCTGCTTCGGCCGGCGCGACCGAGGACCAGACGAGGCAGGCGGTGCCATTGCCGAGCAGGTCGGCGGGCACGATGGTGGCCAGTTCGTCGACGCTCGGGTAGATGTCCAGCTTACGCGGTGGGCTCCAGCCGTTGCCGGACTGGTTGAAGTACAACCGGATTCCGTCGCGGTGCAGGTACACCAGATCCGTGGTGCCGCTGCCGTCGATATCGACGAGCCGAATGCGACTGTCCTCGAACTGGTCCGCGTTGTCGAACCAAGGCGCGTCGTCCATCGTCACCTTGGCGCCGAAGCGGCCGTAACCGAGCCCGGGCCAGTAGCAGACCTCCCCATTGCGAATGCGGACCAGATCGGGGAGACCGTCGCCGCTCAGATCGGCCAGCGAGATGGTCTCGGTGCCATCGGTGAAAATGACCCGGGGACCGTGTTCTTCGTCCGTCGCCCACGGCACCCGGTGCGATTCGCCGAAGCCTGCCCCGGCCAGCGCCGGATGCCAGCCGAGCGCATCATCCTCGGGGACAAGCAGATCGGCGAAGCCGTCACCGTCCAGGTCGACGAAGCGCAACCCCGGATCGTCCAGCGCGTGGGTGGGCCGTGCGGCGAACGGACGGAACGGCAGCCAGCCCTCGGCGTCGTCATGCGGATAGACGCCGGTATCGGCGCCGGTGGTCACCACCACGTCGGGTCGGCCGTCGCCGTCCAGATCGAGGAAATGGGCGCCCGGCGGCACATTCGGCGCCAGCGCAACCACTTCGCGCGGTCCGAATCGAGCCGTCGACGAGTCGTCGGCCAGCGGGCTCAGGTTTCGTTTGTAGAACCAGGTACCCGCCTGCTCGGTCAGCACACCGGGCAGGCCCTCACCATGCAGATCGGTCCAACGGTAGGCGCGGCCGTCCACGCCGGCCGGCAGGTTCTCCAGGCTCGCGGCGTCGACCTCCCGCACAGTGTCCTGGACAACCGGCACGCCGTATTCGAAGGCGACCGGCGGCATGCTCCGGCGGTGATAGCCGTCGGCGGTGCGCCGGTAGCCGATTTCGGTCACCTCCCGCAGAAATGTGTACACCGGAACGGCGGGGTCACTGTCCGCCGAATAGGTGAATTCCGTTGCGCGAACCAGACAGTCGCGGCCGACCTCGGCGGCGTCCGGGAAATGATGGAACATCAGCACCCGACGGCAGCGCCGCAGCGTCCTGACCTCGAACCCGGAGCGATAGGACGAGAACGGATCCGGGCGCACACTCCAGCCCGCCGATGACCCTGCATCACTGGGCTTCGGCCTGTCCGGGTGGTATTCGCCGTAGTCGAACGCCACCTCGAACATCCAGTCCGTGTCCGCCATTTGCGCGCTGTCCACTGTGCGGGGACGCTGCCCGTCGGCATCGAGCAGCGGCGTCCGGTTGCCGTATCTGATGCGAGCGGGATACCGGTTGGCGGTGCGGCGTCGGTCGTCGGCCGCACCGCGATTGCGCTCGTGCGCGCGACCGAGATCGACGCCGTGCCCGTTCTCCGCCCGATAGTCGTACACCACGGCATTGCCGATGACATCCCGTGTTTCGCAGGTCAGCCAGGTGAAGATCCGGCGCGGATCGAGCGGGTCGGCGATGCGTGAGCGGTCGTCGTGCCCATACAGGGTGAGCATGTTGTCGATCGAGATCGAGCGCCAATGCACGTCGGCGGGGACGCCGATCCGGCTCCAGCGTTCGATCCTGGCGAACAGGCCCTCCACCCGAGGCCGGTAGCGGCGTACCAGATAGCCGTCGATCTCCACCTCGTCGCGCACCGCGGTGCCGTCGGGACCAGGCCGGTACACCGGCACCAAGTCCTCGGCACCCGACAGCACGAAGTCATCGGACTCCGCCGCATCGTGATACTTCGGCAGTCCTTTGTCGGTCTTGCGGGTGATCGCGGGCAGCGACATGCTCCAGCCGAAGCCGAAAGGACCGTTGCCGGCACCGGAGTCGTAGGACAGCGCCAGCTTCGGACCGAAGTCGCCCCGGCCCGTACTGGTGGCGATGGGCACGCTCAGCGAGCCGGTCCCGGTGGCCGGGTTCGCGGTGAACTTCTCACCGATGCCCCGGATCGCACCGCCGCCTTTCGGCAGCACGATCGCGGGCGGGCGGACGCCGAAATCAGCCGCTGTGGACGGCTTCTCGGCCTTCTTGTCTGTGTTCTCGGTCCACATGATCAGTGCCCCTCGCAGCCGCACCCGGTGCCGCGCCCGCCGCACGGGCACCGGTCACCGTTGCCGCAGGAACGCCACGGCTCAGCGCAATAGCCGACCACCACCTTGGCGTCGCACACCTCGCCGAGCGAGTCCGGGAACTCGATCGTGCCGATCAGCTCCGGCCGATCCGGCGTCAGCGGGCCCAGCCTGGTCCCGGCCAACTCGACGACACCCCAGTACAGCGCCGGGTATTCGCTACTGGCGACACAATGCACGTCGATCCACCCGCACCCGCAGTCCGCCCCGCACCGGTCGTGCCTGACCGGCCGGAACCTGGCCACGATATTCGCGCTCGGGTCGGCACACGGCGCCTCGACGAACAGTTGGATCGCCTGCACCCACCGCACCTGCATGGCGGGCACGAACGGGAACATCGCGCCGGACAGTCGCAGGTCGAGCTTGCGGCTCCACGGCTGCGCCTCCGGCGTCGGCACCGACATGCGCTGCCAGGCGTCGGGCAGGTCGCGCCGAACATCGAACAGTCGCAACCCATCTCCGGGGAGCCGGCCCTGGGCCGACTCGAGCGCCGCGGCACGCAGCTTGTCGCCGCCCTCCCGTGCGGTGTAATTCACGTGCAGTACCACATCGCTGAGCGAGTCGAAATCGAAATAGTTCGTCTCCGGCGGCAATTCGATGCGCCACCGGCCCACTGCGCCGGCGAACTCGAACGGCAGATACCGCTCGTCCCGGAAGTTCAACTCGAACATGCCCGAGTCGTTCTGACCGGTGGACGTCGCGATGGCCTCGGTGGCGGCGTAGGCGCGCAGCACCCGGCCGTCCTCGATGGTGGCGGGGTACCCGTTGTCGACACCGGCGCAGCCGCACTCGAATTCGTGCACCGGGTCGCAGCACCCGACCGGCGGTTTGGCCAGCCGGGGATCGACTCGGGTCTGACTGCTCAGCAGGGTGAGCCGGCAGTGCACGCCGGTATACGGCCCGACCACGCACGGGATGGTCAGCGTGACGTTCTTGATCCTGCGCAGGTAGTGGCCGGGGTAGTCGAGATCGAACATCCATTCCGGCACCTCGATCTCGGCGCGGCCCGTCGCCTGCAGGTGCACGAACGCCAGCGGGAACGCCTGGCGCAGCGAAATATGTTTGGTGAGTTCGTATTCCCGGCAGTTCTCATCCAGGTACGCCTTGTCCATCTCGGCCACCGCGAGCTGCAACCGCTCCCCCGCGAGCAAACCCGCGCGCAGATTGTCGAAATCGGCGTCGCCGACGAACGATCGACTGGTGTAGCCGCGTTCGACATTGAACGCCCGCTCGGCCTGCCGGGCCGCGCAGCGCGCCAGCTCGTACATGCGGAAATACTGAGCCGCCGTCTCCTGCTGTAGATGCAGATACAGCTCGTGGCTGGTGAACTTGTCGCGCAGGAAGTCCTGCACTCGGGCGGCGTTCTCCAGTTGGCGCTGTTGGTTGTTCAGCTCGGTCAACGCCATATCGCGGCGGCGTTCGGCGCCGAGGATCTGCCGCTCGATCTGTTCGAGCTCGATGCTGATGACGTCGACCTGCTGCCGCCACTCGTCGAGCCGGCGATCCCAGCCGCCTTCGGTATTGCTCAAACCCGCACCGCTGGTCGCGATCTCGCTGAGCGAGTTCATGATCCGGGCACCGGTGGAGAAGCCGGAGGCGAGCTTCACGCCGATCGGCAGCTGCTGGAACATCAGCGGCGTGCCCATCACACCGGCTACACCGATCCAGAGATCCGGGGTGCCGCCGATGCCTTGCGCGATCGCCTCGAGCACGTTGCCCGCGATCCGGGAGCCGATGGATACGCCGGTCAACGACTCGTAGCCGATCTCGCCCGCGTTCAAGCCATTGGCGATCAGGTTGCGGTAGTAGCGCAATCGGGCCTGCGCGCCCTCCTTGGTCTTGCCGAGCGCTTGCACCTGCCAGTCGGCGTCGCGCCACTGGTGCTCACGCTGTCGCAGCGTCAGCTCGGTCAGCTGGCGTTCCTGCGTCTGACGTAGTGCGGCAAGGAATTCCGCGTCGGCCTTCTCATGCGCCGCCAGCAGTTGCCCGCCGAGTCCACGCACCTCACCGGCCAGCTCTCGCGCCCGCTGCACCAGCACCGTGAATCGGTAGGCGGCACAGTCCTGTGCGCAGCAGTCGCCGCCGCAGTCACAGCCCGCCAGTTGCCGGCCGTCCCGGCGCGGATCGTCACCGAAGTACGGCATGTCGATAGTGGGCTTACCCGCGCGCAATCGCTTGCTGCTCTGGCATTCGCGGAGGGTGGCCAACCGGTCGGCGGTGCGATCGTAGAGCGCCAGCAATCGCGGATTGAGCGGTGCCCGGCGCGGCCGGAAGTCCGCGATGGTGTCCGGGTCCGGATCATCTTGTGCGAGCACGACATCCGGGCGAACGCCGAGGATGCGGTCGACCTCGCTGAGGATGACCTCGGCGCGACGCACGGACTCCGGGTTGTTGCGGGCCCGCAGGGTGTCCGCCCACACAAGCATGGTCTCCAGGTAGCGGAGCAACATGGCCCGGTCCCGCGCCCGATCGTCGCCGTAGGCGCTGGTCGGGCAGCAGGTCTGGTCACGGCGGCCGCGCCGGACACGCTCGCCACCATGGTTGCCGTCGCCACCGTTATCGCCGTGACCGCCATCGTTGCCCTCGCCGCCATGATCGCCGTCGCCGTCATGGTTGCCCGTACCGACCGGTGGGACGTCGACGCCGCCGTCGGTGGACACACATACCGACCAGGTGTTGTCGGTCGAGCCCGGAATCCGGACCAGCTCATACCATTTCAATGCCGCCTCGAATCGGCAGTCTGCTCGCAGGGTGTTGCCGACGGTCAGCGCCACCGAGAACAACGTCAGCGGTTGCACCGGCGCACCGGGGCACACGTAGGCGAAGAACGGGTAGGCGTCCAATCCGCCGATCTCTTCGCCCGGCGTGACAACCGGCGGTTCGTCGACGAGTGGCACGCGCGTCGCGCTGTCGGTGGCCAGGTCGTACCGGAAACCCGGGGGCGTCGGGTCCTTCTCGTAGCCGGTCGGCCGCTGGCCGCCGATCACCTGGAATCGCAACGAATCTCCGGTACGCCCGGCGAAGGCCAACTTCGCGGACGTCGCCGACCCGACGGTCACCGGTTCGGTGGACCGGCGCGGCGGCTCGAACTTGCCGTCTCGGCGGCGCGACCAGACCAGGTGGACAACCGGTTTCGTCGGCCAGTCCAGCAGCGCGGGCAGCTTGTCCGCCCGATGCCAGTCCGACGTCTCGTCGCCCTCGGTGTGCCCGGTATCGGCGTCCTGCGTGATCGGCTGGTAGCTCTGGCCGTCCTCGAGCCAGAAGTAGTACTCGTCGACCAGCGATTCGTGCACGCCGTCGCAGGTGCAGCAGGTCGAATCATGCTCGCAGACCTGGAATCCAGCGGATGCCAGTGGAGTACCCGCCGCGGCGATCCGCACGAAGCGGGTGCCGAGCCGCACGGCCGACTTGATCCACAGCGGCAGCCGCTCCTGCTCCGATTCCGACAGTTCGCCGGCCAGGACGGCGGGCTGGTTCTCGCCACCGCGACCACCGGCAAGCTCCTTCTTGCCGTCAGCTCCGCGCCGATCGTCGCCGTCGGCCTCCCCGTGGTCATCGTGGTCGACCATGCCGTCATGACCACCATCGCCGTCGTGGCCCCCGTCGCCGTCATGACCGCCATCGCCATTTCCGTTGCCGTTCGGCAACTCCCGCATGATCGGTGCCAGCCAGGACTGGCGGGCATCCGCCGTCGGCTCGCCGAGCAGGTTCAGGCCTTCGTCGAGCGGACGGGCGAAATCTCCGTCCGTCGGATCCGAACGCGGCACCAGCACGCTGATCCTGGACGGCTCGGCGGCTTGCAGCACGGTGAGCCCTGGATGCGCGGGCGGCCGCTGATCCGGCCACCACTCCAGCCCGCCGGGGACCGCGACGGTCAACCTGCGTCGCCGCAGTTCCTCCTCCAGGAAGGTGAACGCCTCGACCCGGCGGGCCTTGGCCAGTTCGTCCCATTCGATCCAATTCTCGCGGTACACCTCGCGTTCGGCGACGCACTGCCAGGTGCGGAAGGTTTCGAAGCGGCTGTCCCACAGCTGGGTGAACGCGGCACTCACCGGCAGGCTCGGTTCCAGGCCGAGCCTGGCCCGCTGCACGAATGCCTGCCCACTGCTGATCGCGTCCTCGATCCGGCTCGCCCGCTCGCAGGTCCCGGTCTCCACGTCCTGCAGCAGCAGGTCGCTGAGATCTCGTGCCCGGGTGGCGTATCGGCCGGGCGCGAACGGCAGCGGCACCCGGTTCATCCCGCACAGCCACGCGACAAGGGCGTCGCGCGCCCGCACCCGCAGTCCGTCGTCGAGCGCCTGTACGTCCAGATACCGTCGAGGCGCGCCGTTTTCGAAGCAGCCGTCCCGCACGAACCGGGTCAGGTTGGTGTTGCCCGCATCCGGCGCCAGCTCGGGCCGATCGGCCGCCCAGCGAGCCGGTTTCGCGTCCTCGATGTGCAGCACCCGGAAGCAGCGGTCCAGCCGGTCCAGCCACATCTCGCCGTGCCAGACGCGGATCGCCCACGCCTCGGCCTCCAGATCCGGTGTGGCGACGTGATAGTCGCCGGTGGCATCGAAGTAGGTCAGCACCAGGGGTGCGTGCCGGACGTCGACACCGAGGTGCCGGACCAACTGGGCGGGGTCGTCGGGCTGCCGTTCCGCGGCCTCCAAGAACACCCGCCAGGCGGGCTTTTCCCGGGCCGACTTGGTTTCGGCCCGCAGCTCGGTGTAGTCGTACAGCCGCTCCCACCAGTCGAACAGGGCCGCCTGGCGACGCGGGCTCATCTCGGCCCGCTGGTCGTTCGACGGCGACCGGTACGGGTCGGTGACCGGCAGCAGATCGAGGTCGAACCAGGCGCGATGGGTACCGAACTCGGCGGGGCCGGTGCGCGGATGGGTCTGGCCGGCAAAGCCTTCCGCGTGGTCGAGCAGGTAGCCCAGCTCGGATTGCGGCTCCCTGGGCAGGGTCGCGGCGGACAGCCGCAGCCGGTGCGCGACCAGCACGGACTTGAACGCCCGCTGATAGGTGCGCCGGATGTCCCGCAGGCTAGAGGTGTAGCGGTCGCGCAGGTAGTGCAGTGCGGCCCCGTCGATATGCCCAAGGCACGTATCCAGCGGCGCGTCCACCGTGTTCCGGTACAGCCGCCGATGCGGCACCGCGATCAGGTTGCCGTCGGTGTCCGGACCGGTGTATTTGACCTGGAATCCGGTGTGCCGCGGCCGGACCTCTTCCGCCTCGTCGAAACGCGGTTCCGGCTGGTCGAATTCGACGACGATCTCGTACGCGCCGCGACGTAGTTCGAGCGGTGCCGAATGGCAGTCGGGCGCGTCCTCTCCGGGCCAGTTGTGGTTCACCAGAATCCACGAGCGCTGGCCGCGGCGCAGGGTGATCCGCCACCGTAGGTCGTCGCAGTGCTCGCAGTCGGGGGCTTGGCTCTCAGGTGTCGGTGTGCCCGCGGCGAACTCGTACCGCCCGGCGTGCTCCACCAGCAGCGTGCCCGACAGGGTGACCGTGAAAGGCTGCGCGCCGAAGAGTGGTTCGCCGTCCTCGTCGCGTAGCGCGAACCCGTTACGCACGGCGACCAGCCGCAATTGCTCGGTGGTCAGGGTCAGGTCCATGGCGGGAATGACGGTGGGCACCGGAGCATTCCAGGCGTCACGGCCCGGTCCGAACATCGTCAGCGGTCCGCTCAGCTCGCGCCACGCCGGATCGGTGCCGTCGACGGCGAATCGGCCGACCAGACCGGTGCCGACCAGACCGAGCAGCGCGGCGAACGCGCCGCCGGTGGGTGCGGTCGGCCAAGTCAGCGCCGGTGGCTTGCCGGAATCGTCTTCCCAGTCGGTCATTCCGGCGTTCTCGTCACCGTGCAGCGAGCGCAGCAGCCGGGCCACTTCGCGCGCGCCCACCGTGGGTGCGGACTGTCGCGCAGCGTCGCGTACATGGTCGGCCAGATGGACCGAGATGATCCGGCAGCGCGCGTGAAACAGCGCGAATTGCTCACGCACAAAGGCGAATCGGGCCGCCTCGTCCGGCTCGTGCACCAGCCGGTGCACCGCGGCCTCGAACGATTCGAACAGCAACGCGAACGGCACCAGAGCCGCGCGTGGCCCGAAGTACAACTCCGACACCGCCCGTCGCTCGTCCGGGCCGAGTGGGCGCAGCGTGCTGAGCCGCTCGGCTACCCCGGCGTCGTCCAGCGGGAGCCCGGTCCACAGCGTTTGCGTCCCGGTGTCGTAATGCAGCGGTCCGTCCGGCTCGGCGTTCCACATGGCGGGCGTGGTGTCGGCCGCGCCCAGCGGCACGGTGAAGCGCCGCCGGTCCGCGGCCACGGTGGTGCCCTCGCGTTCGAGCACCGACGGGAAGAACCGCTCGCCGATGGTCCGCAGCGCGTCGAGGGGAACGGTAGGCAGGTAACCGAATCCGTCGGTCAGTGCCGCAGTGATCCGAGACCAGGTCCAGCTTTCGGGGTCCGCGGCGGTGGCGGCGAGCAAGCTGTCCCGCAGCGTCCACAGCCCGTGTTCGTCGCTGTCGTCGGGCAGTTGAAGCGGGTCGGCGAGGGATTCGTTCAGCGGCTGCAACGGGTACGGGTCGTCGCCGTCGAGATGCAGATCGGCGAACAGGAACAGCACCTCGCCGACGGTGAACTCGGACAGGTAGATCTTCAGCAGCACCTCAGCGAACCGGACGGTGCTGGTCGGCTGGAAGTACCAGGTGTCGGTCTCGGTATCCGGGACGAATCCGGCCAGCCGGGACAGCGGCGTCAGGTTCTGCGCCATCATCTTGGCCAGCTCGGGCTGGGCGGCGAGCTCGGGACGAGCCCGTTCCGCGGTGTCCGCGACGCTGTCGATCAGCGTGCGCACGGCCCAATCCCAGTGCGCCGCATCCGGTCCCACCCACAGCGCGAGCAGGTGGGTGCGGTCGGCGCCGGTCGCGTCGTAGGTCGGCTCGGCGGGTGCGTGCGGATCGGTCAGTGGCAGGCACAACAGGTCGCGCAGCACGAACAGGGCGCACAGCTGGCGTAGGAAGTCGGGGTTGACTGTCGAGCCGTCGAACAAACGCAGCACGGTGCAGATATCGGCCAGCTGGTCGAAGGAGACCGCGGTGCCATGGTTTTCGTTCAGCCGCCGCCACAGCCGGATGAAGACGGCCAGCCTGCGCAGCGAAGCTGCTGTGCCGTGATCGCCGAAATCGATGATCAGGTCGTCCGGGCAGCACGGTTGGCAGTCCGGGTACTCGGGATACTCGCCCTCGCCCTCGGATTCGCCTCCTGGCCCGAACGGGACGTAATCGGAGCGCCACAGCGCGAGGAACTCGCAATAGTCGAGTCCGGTGCGCCGCAGGAACTCCGGCACCCGGGTGACTACCTCGAGCCAATCGCAGTCGTAGTCCTCTTCGCCCTCTCCGCACTCGGGGAAGCCATAGACCTCACGCAGTACCAGCCGGCCCTCAGTCGGTTCCTCGGCAATGTCGTTGCGGTAGAGCAGCTCTGATTCCTCCGGCGAGATCCGCAGGTACTCGAGCGCGATCGGCAACCGCAACGGCAACCGCCACTGATGCCGCCGGAAGGTGTCCGGCTCGTGCTCGGCGTCGATCGCCCACTCGGTGATGTCCTTGCGGAAATGCCGCATGATCGCGTACCTGCTCGACCCCATCGCCTGCAGGTGGCTGCGGTTGACGTCGAGGGCCTGCGGGTACGGCAGCTGCGGATGGGTGAAGTCGGACCGCAGGATGTCGTATGCGCCAGGCACCGCGACGGGGGCCGCGGGCGAAGAATGCTCGGGCAGCGCCGCGAACAAGGTGTCCGGGTCGTGCGCCCACGGGTCGCCCCCGACCTTGCCGTCGGTGGCCAGGCGGTGACCGGCCAATTCGTCACCGGCCGTGTCGTATACCGCGCCCGCGGTGTGGCCCGGCGTGGTCGTCACGAGCGACTCGAGACTCTCGTTGACCAGGTCGATCACCGGAAGCTGAGTCGTCAGATCGGCTTTCGTCGCATGCAGCTCGCCGACCGGACCGCGGCGGTCGGCGACCAGCGCCTCGAGGCTGTCCTCGTCGTAAGGCTTCAACGGATCGGCACAGGTCGACGCGGCCGACACCTGGAGCAGCTGGTGCAGATACGCCACCGGACCGAGCGGCGAAAGATGCTCGGGCGGAAGACAATCCACCAGCGCACCGTCCGGGTTCACCGGCATGAAGGGGCCGGGCTGCTCCGGTGGATACGGCTCGTACTCGGTCGCTTTCGCATAGATCGCCGCGGCGGACTCGTAGGCGACCGAACCGGTCAGCGCGAACCGGAAGTCCGCGGTGGACAGTCGCGCGATCTGTGCGGCGGCGGTGAAGCCGCGCGCGTACAGCGCCTCGATCAAGGAGAACCGCAGCTCGCCCGCGCCGATATCGGTGACCACCCACAGTTCCCGAATCGCGTTGAGCGCGAAGACAAGCCACCGTTGGCCGGTGGCATCGCCAGGCAGCACGTCCGCGCTGGCCGCAGCCAGCGCGGTCAGGTCCGGATCGGCCGCGAAGGTGAAGTCGGTGCCCGCGTGGAAGGCGTACGCGGCGGCGAAGTCCTCGAAGACATCAGCCTCGGACCGGGTGAGAGCCGGTGGCCCTCCGACATTCGGCGTCGAGCCGCCGCCCGGCCCGGCCTCGACGGCGAAGAAACGGCGCAGGTGTCGGATGAACGCCTCGGTGCGTTCGGCGGGCGTACCCGGCGCGGTGAACGGCGGCAGCAAGGCGCTCTTGGCCGGGTCGGCGAAGAACTGCCGCCACCGCTGATGGGTGACCGCGACCAGCTGCTCGACCGTTCCGACACTGAGCGGCGGCGCCTTGATCGCCGCAATGAGCGGCGCCTCGTTGGCGGTGATGGCCTCCAGCAGCAACTCCAGGTACTCCGCCGGATGCGCGATCACCTCCGGCCGCCAGAAGTCGACGTCGATGCTCACGGTCTTCCCGGTGTGCGCGAGCCAGTCCTTGACCAGGACCTCGACGGACCCGGTCAGCGGCACCGCGGTCAGCGTGCCCGCCGCGGTCCCCAGCGCGTGCAGCCGCCGAGCCACCTGATTCGGGGTGAGCTTGACCGCGCCCGGCACGGTATACGGCGCGGCGGGCACCACGATGAGGCCGCCGTCGACGGCGGCCTCGAGGGCGGTGAGCAGTTGGGGTTCCAGCGCGTAGCGGGCCATGTCGTAGCGCTGCTGCGGGTTCACCTGCGGGGGCATCTGCGCGGCCAGCGCATAGAAGTAGGCCGCCGGGACCACGAAATTCGGTACCAGACCGCCGGTCTCGGTCAGCACGACCCCGGAGGTCGGTGTCGTCGTCGGGGTGCCTGCCCCGGTGATCAACGGGAAGTCGAGCCGGGCGCGGGCCGCCGCGATGCTCTGTCGTTCCTCATCGACGGCTGCGGCCGCCGAAAAGACGAACCCGGCGAGCCGCAACGTATCCGACTCACGAGTGCCGTAATAGCCGTTGAGCTCGGCTTCGAAACGGTCCCTTGCCTTGTCGACATCGTCCTGGCTGAACTCCGGCAGGATCGGCGCGGGCACATCGACCGGCGGTTTGGTGTACAGCGCGCCGAACGGGTCCTGCCCGAGCCCCTGATCCGGCAGCGGTGTCGGGAATGCCGTTCGGTTCCAGACGATTTCGGCGGCGACCTGACGGCTCTGGGCGGGCGTCAGCGGGGCCATGCCGAGCACCGTGCCGTTCGCGCCACCCGGGTCCTTCGCCAACACCAGATCGATCGCCTTCACCAGCTGCGCGAAAGCGGGCGGTTGCCCATTCTCCGGCAGGTCGACGAACGCCAGGTTCGGGTCCAGGCCGGCATTCGATGCGGGCAGCGTGACGTATGCGCTGGTCGGCATCTCGAAATATTTCTTCTGGCTGCTCGACAGACTCGGCGGGGAGCTGATCTCGACGTTGTAGTGCAACCGGCGATGACTGATCACCACATCGGTGCGGCTGAGCTCGAGCCGCAGGTCGAACGAGGTCGCGTTGGGGTATTCCGGATGGCCGGCGGGCAACCCGCTCACCACGATCACCGCGGTCGCCACCGATTCCAGGTGTCTGGTGGTGGTCGACGAGCCGAGCGGCGGCTGCTTCGTGACGTCGATGTAGTGCTGCAGTATCTGCGTGTTGTTGATGTTGACGTTGTTGTTCGTCGTGCTCGGCAAATGCGGGTCCGCAAGTCCCGACGCGGCGCCGAGCGGTTCGCCCTCGGTGCTGTCGGCGAAGCCGAGGTCCCATGCCTTTACCGTCAAGTCGGTCAGCAACGTCCGGAACGCATTCGGGTCCATCGGCTTCGACGGCGCGAGCCGCAGAATAATCAAGTCAGGCATGTGGTTCTCCCCTGCCTAGAGCCGTACGGCTCGGATCGTGTAGTCGCACAACAGTTCTCGTGTGTTACCCCGACAATCGCAGGGTCGGTGCGCGGGTGGATTCCGCGCGGCCCGACTCCGAACTACCCAACCGGCTCGCACAAACGCCGACTGTTCGGCCAGCGTAGGTAGCTCCCCGGGATGCCTACACGAGTAGCCGACTACCTGATTGTGCGCAGACGATGCCAAGAAGCTATGAGTGTCGACGAGGCCGTATTGCCGCAAGCCAGGCAAAGGGCGGGAACGCCACGCGAGAACCTTCCGGTTCGCTGACAGAAAGGCACCTGAAGTGCAACGTTTCGGTCTCTTCCCGCGTTCACAGGACATTGCCAGCAGCCGCCCAGGGCCCTCATCGCTGTACCGGTCATGCTCCAGCGGTGACCACGCTCAGCGCCGACCAGGCCCTGCTCGACACCTCCGCCGTCCCCGAGCCGGTCGGCCTGCCGCCCGCGCGCCGCAGCTGGGAGCGGGCCGGACTGATCGCGCTGCTGATCGCCCCATGCTCGGCCGGCGTCGACTTTCGCAATCCCGAGCACCACCCTCGCGCTGGCGGCCCAGTTGTCACCGCGTTTCGTCCATGCCAGCGATTCACCCGTCATCGAACCGGCACCGGTCCCCTCGGGCGAGGGCGCGGTGGAACTCGAAGTGCGTGGGCGGCCAGCGGTGAGATCAACCTCGCCAATGGCCGGCAGAGGGTCAGTTTGCACGCCTGCGTCGGGCGCGTGGTGACCGTTTGGGCCAACCCACGCAGCCTCCACATCAGCCTCGGCGGGCACCTGATCCGCACCGTCGCGTCGCGGCTGCTGCCCGAGCACCTGCAACTACTTCGAATGCGCGGCGGCCACCCTACCAAACGCTCAGCCGCATTACAGTGCGTCGGTGTGACCGTTTGCGGACCGCGCCCAGCGGGTCTCGCGGTCTTGTTGCTTTGCGGACGCCGAACTGGCTCTATCCAGCAAACGCTCAGCGGGAGTAGCGCGTGTTGGAAGCCTCTGGCTCAACCGGTTTGGACAGCCGACCAATGCGCGCAACGCGGCATTACAGGATGTTGCCCGGCGGCATCAGCCTTGCCTTGCAAACGCGATGGCCGCAGGTCTCAGCTGGCCGGTCGCGCAGAGCGCGGATGGAGAACATGAACAAGACCCGCTTAGTTCTAGTTCTAAGAGGGATCTTGCGGTGGAAGCAGTCTCCGACTGACGGGACCCGCCATTGGGTCCCTTCTGTCAGACTTGGATGCCGGCCAACCCGAAGGAGAGCAGCCCAAGCAGCAAAACGCGGTCAGTAGCGTCCATCTCCGCAGCCTCCTCGATGGTCACCCATCGCAGAGCGTCTGACTCTGGAGATACCCTGGCCTCAAGACTCGTCGTCGTTGCAGCGAAGCAAACATCTATGTGCTTGTTCGAACAACCTAGAGGACATTCGGCATCGTGAATGTCCACGTCGATTGGCGTCGGAAAAAATTTTAGATCACTAAGGCCGGATTCCTCTAAAGCCTCTCGGTGAGCGGTCAAAATTGGCGCCTGCTCACCATCTGGATGGCCTCCGAATTGCTGCCATGTATGATACTTATGATGCAGCGTTAACAGCATTTTACGTGCAGTTGGATTTATTATCATGGCGGAACAAGTGGCATGATACCAAGGCCGGCGGTCGAATAGAGATTCTCCAGCTCTGTCATGAGCCACCCGAGCGTCCGTTACTACAGTTGACCTGCCCCACATGGACTCGTAGTCCCGCATTGTCGCCGAAAATCCACGACCGCTGGCAACATTTCCGCTCCCGAGTGTTTCCCCATCAAGCCATTGAACTACATTCAGAGCATTCATAAGATCTCTAGGCACGCTATTCGCGCGGGCGTGGGCAAGCTTGCGTGTTCGGCGGATCTTTAGGTAAGCAGAGTTATTCATTAGGCAACTCGCCAGTATACATTAAGATTTTGATTCAACCTCTGCCTCCTGTAGATTCACCCAGGAAACAAGTGACGGTCTATATCTATTTGCTAGGTACGCAACGAGTGCTGACGCAAATATCATTAGGAAGCTCGCGCCAAAGCTTGCGCCGAATTTGCTATCGAGAAACTGGCTGATCAATTTCCAGCTTGCCCAGCCTAGAAGACCCAGGAGTCCGATCAATATCAGAACAACCCCTACGGTGAAAAACTTGCGCCGCCGACGCATTGACTTAAGGATGACTTCCTGTCGCAGTTCCGTCTGCGCCAATCTTTCCGCAAACGACCATAGGGTAAGAGTGCCGTTCTGCGCAGTTAGGGCAGTCGAGTTGGTACCGGCGACCAAGTAATCGCTCTGGTTATTGGCATTCCTTAGATCAGAATTCACGCCAAGATATCCGGACGTACCAGTCTCACCCAGGCGAGTAATCTCAAGTCTGCCGATTGGCTCACCGACAGGGATAGTCAGCGTGTGTGGCCCCAGGTTAATGAATATGATTCGAAGATGCCCTCGAAACGAAAAGTCAACATGGGTAGCCGACGACCACAATCCCAACGCAAGGAGTCGTCCACGGGGAAAGATTGTCGCACACAGATCTCCTGGGAAAGCTAGGCATTCAAGTGTTACTAGGGACACGATGTCCCCCGAGTTGATGGTGATTTTCCCGTCGGTCGTAACATGCCGTCGCTCAACTGGTGACCGAGTTCCAAACCAAGCGATCTCGCTAGCGTGAAGCTCGACCGTCGTCTGACGAGTGATTACCGGAGTGTTGTTTGACCGGGTAATTAAGTTGGTATCGCACAACTTCTTGACTTCTCGTTCGGGGAGAATGCCCGGGTGCGCACTGCGCTGTTCACCCCTGCTGTTCGTTGCCATCAGACCTCCATGTTTCCATCCACGCACAGACTCCGTACCGTGAAAGGAGCTCATCATAGTATTCGTACAGTTTGCGATGCATTCCAAGCAGCTTTAACTCGTCGACACTTGCTTCGCGGACGAAATTAGACCATTCGGGCTCATGTCCGACGCGTAGCCCGGGATAGTAAGTGACCCAAGTTGCTTGGATATCCTTGATCGCCAACTTGAGGGATCGCCTGGTTATATGGATACCTACCAACTCTGTTGCCCGGTGAAATACGTCGCCTGCAAAGGCGAGGACGCTGCCCGCAGGACCTACTGCCAATACCTCGTTATCGTAGAGAGCAGGAGCCTCGTCGCAGCTAAAACGTGCCGGCTCAAGTGGATAGCGGCTTGAAATCTCGCGAGACACGAGAGCCGTCGGGCCATTAGCTTGGCATACGTCCTCAAGAAAGACGAACATGCCGACAAACTCGCAGCGACCGTCCGCCAATCGTGGCCCGAATGCCGTATTCTTTGCATAATCCCGGTGGTGCGTCTGTTCATACCTCGCGACGCCTGAGTATTTGGCCCAAATCTGCGCTTGATATAGTTGCACCGCGGTCGTCTCTAGCAGTTGTGAGGCAACGGACATAATTGCAGGATCAGTGGCTAAATGGCAGAGTTCTAACCCTTTGAATGGAAAGGTGGCCATACCTGAAAACTCGCCCGAAACTTTCTCTCGCAAATGATCATTCGAGGCAATCTGGGATGGAGATGGCAGCTCTAGCCAAATTTCTTCGGCGGCGCACGCTATCCTCGATAGAGGAAACAAATTTTCGATTATTATCCAGCCCTGACTTTTCCATGTTTCGAGCTGAGATATTGACAGCTGTGAAGGTACGTCCGCTTTGGAGGTTATGTCTTTGTCCATTGGCAGTTGACTCCGTGATCTAAGCTGGGACCTCCGAACGAGCAGTGCGCAGCCTCAGCGACCAAACTCAGCTACCAATAGTTCACTCGCACCGCGCAGATGAACGCACCAGCCACTCCGTTTCCCATGACCGTGCGAGCAGGGTGATTGACAGCTCGTCAAAATTAGCATCTCGTCCGTCAAGATATTGCATCAATTACTCTAGCGTCCGAACGCTCTCTCGGATACCGCTGGTCAGGGGACTGGACATATCGCCGCAACCGCGTGATCATGCCCTGCTCGGCGATGGCGTGAATCATTTGGGGACCGAGTCGTCGTGCTGAGGCGCAACTCTGCCGATAAGGTTGAGCTCGTGCCGGAGCCGCCGAGTCCTCCGCCATCGTGTGCCCAACGAGCCCGAAGTCCGTGATCGCCGCGGGGCCGGACTCTCACACCGGGTATCAGGTTGGCTCGGCGGGAGCCGAGCCATACCCCCGGAAAAGATGCCGCTGTCGTGGCGCATCGACTGCGAACGATACTGCACGGCAGCAGTATCTTGCGTGTCGGAAACGCCCTCAACTCGGCAGAAGCGGGCGTTTGCGGTCGCCCGCGCAGCGGCATTACCGCTTACTCGCCGGCGCTCAAGTCAGCTAGTACCGATGTGATGCAGAACGTCTTACGTTTGATGTGCGGGCGTTCACCGCGGCGCCGGACTGAGCCACGGAGGCGCTCAGCGGGCTGTTGGTCGACAAACCCGCTGGTCGACAGGTCCGGTCGGGTTCGGGCCTTGACGAAAAACTACAGAAGGACCGGTTCGTCCTGGTCTGTAGCCAAACGCACACGGGTTATTTCGACCGCGAGCACGCGTTCGTCCACTGGCTCGATCGAGAAGGAGAACTCGGCGACCACGTTTAGGTAGCCAGCGACCTCCATCATGTGTTTGTTCCAGTCGGGATCCTGGACTGCCACCTGATCCAATTCATCGTCACTCAGCGCGTAGAAGTCGGACTTGTACAGAAATCCTTCGTAGCCGAGCATGAGCTCAGCGGTGCGGCCCGTCCCGATGAGAGCACTGCCGTTGTAACCGTCTCGTGTTGACTGGAACAGTGTTTCGGGAATTTCGATCGAGGACACTGTCGGTGACTCGATGCCCGGGATCAGTCGCGCACCCTCGATCAACTCCTCGTACCCACCGTCAGGCGTTGCGCTCTCAAGCGCGGTCCCGAGAAGGTTCATCAATGCGTCCTCCATCGGCTGTTGAAGCAGCGCAAGCACTTGACTCATGGGCAGCTCTGCGGCCGCGGCTTCAGCCTGGGTACCGCGCTGAGCGATTGTGAGAGCTTCATCGATCTGGCGCGCGAATCGAGCAGCCGTCAGGCCAAGCTGATGCAGGTGTTCCGCCAATTCTGGCTTCGGAGTTGACTCGCCCTTCGTGAGACAGTCGTTGTCGTTGCTCACAAACACCACGCACCGCCCACGGTCGGCCTTCGCGATCTCGATGAAGGTCCACCAGATCAGAGCATCTCGATACCCCTTATCGGTGTCATCGAACGGGGGGTGCGAGCGCAACGACCATTCAACGATCAGCTCATGAGGTGGTGCTGGTATCGGTGAAGTACCAAAACCCATGCTGGCCAACCGCTCCCGAAACTGCTGGCGCGCGCGATCTTGATTGAGCCCCTCGGAGTTGCGCAACTCGCGGATCCTCGGGAGCTTCGATAGAACGGGCCAGTCATCAGCGAGGTCCGAGTCCTCCAAGTTCTGTTCGATCAGTTTGATTGCCGTCTCCAGCTCCTTGCGGGCGTCCTTGGCAGCGATGTACATGTGCCGTGCCGTTTCCCGCACTACAACCTCCGGGAAGGCGACCTCAACTTCCCCCGCCGCAACCGCGAGGGCTAAGGCCTTCCAGGGTGGCGACTGCAGTGTCCGATCGGTAAATACCATATTGGTATCAATCACCAACAAGGGCCGTTGTACTGCCGCCGACGACCTCACCCCTTCATCCATGTACGACACGATCGCACACATGCCGATCTACTCTGCAGTGACTATGCGGATCCAAGCTGACGGTGGGATTCCCGATCACGAAGTCTGCCAGCACAACCGGCGACCGATCCAGTTCGGACGAGAGGTATTTGAAACGGCGGTCCGCGCTGTCCGCGGTACCATCCGCAACTCGGCAAGAGCGGATGTGCTGAGTCGCAGTTGGTGTCTGGCCGCGCAGAATCCCCGCCACGCGGCAGGAGCGGACGTTCAACGGATCCCAGATCAACACGACTGGTTGACCATCGGCCGCCTCGAGCCGTTCGATCAATCCTGTACACGGACGAATTCGATGCTGGACGTCTCGTTGTCACGTTCGATGAGGAATCGATCAAGCAGATCGAAC
The DNA here is from genome assembly GCF_017875645.1 of Nocardia goodfellowii. Taxonomy (NCBI): domain Bacteria; kingdom Bacillati; phylum Actinomycetota; class Actinomycetes; order Mycobacteriales; family Nocardiaceae; genus Nocardia; species Nocardia goodfellowii. The sequence goes on from NZ_JAGGMR010000001.1 coordinate 5,809,045, forward strand.
AGGACCTCGAGGATGTGTGCTTCTTGCTCGGGCGTCAGATCGGTGAGTAAATCCCAGCTTGGGAGCGCGATCTGCTCGATCTGGGCCCACCAGATGAGGTTCACCCCTACCTGGTGGTTGCTCATCAGCCACTCGCGGAAGCCGCTCAAGCCCGCTCCACCGTATCGGTGTGCGGCGTAGTGATAACCGTCGAGGAAGCTGGTCACGCCCCGCAGCGTGGTCCGGCCGATGTACATTCCCGGTCTCTTGGCGAACAGCCAAAGGTATTGGCGTTCAGTAAGTTCGCCGTGGTCGGTGACAACCTCTCCGTCCACGGTCAACTGTAGTTTGGCCGAGTAGGACACGGGGCCGGTGTTGCTCTTCGCCACGGACCCACTCCATCACGGCGACCGCACTTCTGCCATCCCGGACCTGTGATGCCGCGGTCGACCAACTCGGAGACATGCCCGCTGCGTAGTCGAGCGGTCCTGAAGACTCGACCATCGGCATTACAGCGCGGCGGCAAGCCTTGCCAGCCAATCAATTTGAACGGCTGACCAACGCGCGACCAGCGGCATTATCGGATGTGCCTCATAGGGCTCTCACATCCCATACGTGCCGCGACAGCAGCAGTTCGGGAGTGTCATGATCGGGCGGTGGATGAGTACTTATGGCCTGAGGACGACGGGTTGGGACAAAGAGCACGCCGTGCGTGGCCGACCACGGTGGAATTACTGCCAGTCGGCAGCTCCGTGACGGGCACGGTGATCGGGCGACAGCCTTTTGGTGTCTTCATCGACCTTGATCAAGCGCCGAATGCTGTAGGCCTTCTGCGAATCACAGCCCTGCCCCAGGGCGCCCCGCTCCCCGCCCGAGGTGAGCATGTCGACGGCCAAGTGCTCTGGCATGAAGCTTCCAACTGCCAGGTGATCGTGTCGCCTCCGGCAAGTGATGGACCTGCCGACCAGTCAGGCATCAGCGTGCACCACCCAGCCCTGCCTCGCCGCGCCGAACAGCCTTGTAAGCGGCATTACCGGACATCTGAGTCATGGCAATGCGCCCATGCCCGGCTCCCTGGCGCGGCACAATGACGCGGGTGCGAGCGCTCATCTCGATATAGCTTTCCGCCGCTATCTCAAGAGCGACGCCCGCGCCCTTGGTGATTTCGACGCCGCCGTCATCGACTCCACGACCGAGCCAAAGCCGTTGAATGCAAGCTGCGTCCTACCAGGACCGATCGCCGCACACGACCGCGTCGGCACCGCCGTCGATGAAGATGATTTGGGCGGTGACGTGGGTGTTCTCCGGGGAGGTCAGCCAGGACAACAGCGGTGCGACCTGCTGGGGAGTGGCGTGACCGTTCAATGGCATCGGGACGCTGCTATCGATCTGGGCTTGCCCTTCGGGGGTATCGAGCATGGCTTGAATGAACGGAGTGACGGTCGTGCCGGGTGCGATGGCGTTGAGAGCTATGCCGGCGCCGGCCCATTGCTCGGTGATCGCTTGTCTGCGAACCCAGCAATTGAGTGCGTACTTCGCCGAGGAGTAGGGGTTGAACGATGAGTCGCCCTGTGCGATGGCTTCTTCGATGATTTTGATTGCCGTGCTCTCGTCACCCGCGAGAGCGGCTTCGACGAGCTGCGGGTCGGAGGGCAGGAGCGCGGCGAATGAGGAGACCACGGCCGCGCGTGGGTCGGTGCCCGCGGCCAGCAGTGGCCGCAACCCTTCCAGAGTCGCGACGGCGCCGAAGTAGTTGACCTTCATCGTGACTGGATCCAGCAGGCCCACACCGGCGCAGGCGATGACTGCGTCAAGTTTCCCGTGGGTGAGGTCGCGGGTTCGGGCGACCAATTCCGCCCGGCCTTCGTTGGTAGCGAGGTCGACGGCGATGTCGGCCTTATGTCGGTCGACACCGATCACGTGGGCTCCTCGAGCACGGAGGTAATCGACTGTCGCGGCGCCGATTCCAGAGGCGCTGCCGGTGACGAGGTAGGTGCGGGTCATTAGCTTCCTTTCATAGGGACTGCGGGGCAAAGGCTTTCGCCGAGCAGGTCGATCTGGAATGGGGCATGCGCTGTGTCTGCGACATTGCGACGAATGTCGAGAGCTCCCCTCGCTGATCTCGTCATCGTCGTCGCGCGCCGCGATCTCGTTCGAACTGAGAACCTGACCAATCACTGGCTCATCGGAGCAGATGTCTGACTCGAAGTCCGTTGTCGAGGCGACCACCGACAGGGGCATGCGACGCCTGCTGCCGTACCCCGGCCAACGTCAAGTTTCGGCGCTCGACAACGAGATCGGATCATTGACCGAGCGCGGCCAGTACGCTGCTCGCTTGGTGATCGGCGCCGAGTTGGTTGGGGTGAAACGGCACTGCCGGTCCCGGCGGGTTCTGCGACATCGGGATCAATCCTTCGACCCAGCGAGTCCCGGGCGGCTGACACACGTCGTGCCCGCCGCTGGTGGAGTAGGTGTCCACCAGTTCGACACCGGTGGCCGCGGCGGCGCGCGCGAGCATCGCGTTGAGTTCGATCTTCTTGCGACCGATCCATGCGGCATCGGTGTCGGAGATCGGGATACTGGCGAAACATCCACGCTCGCCGACAGATTTGAGGTAGTCCAGCAACAGGATGCGGGCGTGTGGTGCGCGGGCTTTGATTCCGTTGAGCACGGCGATCACCGCCGGTTCGGCGGCACGAATATTGGCCGACATGGCGTCGACTCCGCCGGGCACCCAGGAGGTTTGACACGGCGACGCCGTCGGATCCATCGTGAGGCAGGAGGTAATGGCCTCGGCCAGGCCCGCGTCGTTTCCACCGATCCCTACGGTGACGAGGTCGGTGGTGGGCGTGAGCCGCTCGAATTGCGGCGCATTGGTCGAGCCCGGCAGTCGCTGCGGTGTAGTCATATGCACTGTGGTGGCCGCGCCACAGGTCGCGTCTCGAAAGACCGCCACTGAGAGCGCGGCCGCGACCTGCTTGGGATAGTTGCCGGCGCTCTGGCCGCACCCCAGGGGCACGTGCTGGGTCGAGATGTTCGACAACGTCGAGTCCGCGGACCAGGAATCCCCGAGGGCGACGTATTCGTGATAGGCCGGGGCCGCAGAGGCGCTGGGTGCGAGCAGAATTGCCCCTGCCAGGCTCACGCAGGCACCGGCGAGGGTTCGATTTAGGGTTGGCATGACTTCTCCACAAAGTGTCTATCTGGACGTGTATGCAGCAGAGCCGCTGCCTTTTCCGGACTCGCGCGGCACACGGGCTGGCTCAATTGATGCCTGGGAAGAGGAACCCCTGCGGTATGCACGGCACCGGGGTGGCGCGCTCGGGGTCCAAGGCATTGAGGACGAACCGCCAGGGGCGTTCGTTGAAGTTGATACTGATGTGATCGCTGTAGTCGTCTGGGCAGCTGTCTTGGAGCACGATGTTGGAGACGTCGGGCCCGTTGAGGAATTGGTTGGTGTAGGGCGTGACGACCTCGTCGTATCGGCTGACCAGGTTGGTGTAGGTGACGCCGGGGCGTGTATCGCCTTGCCCAAAAGTCTGCTTGATCAGATCCGACCCGATCATCTGCTGGGTCAGCACGGGCAGGAGCGCTTCGAGCACGCCGTAGACGGCGCCCCCGAGCGGGGGAAAAGACTTGCGCAGGAAGACCTGACCGTTGGCGGTGGTGCCATGGTTGCTGGGTGCGAGCCCGATCAGCTTGTCGACGTAACGGTCACCACCGGCGATGTTGATGTAGTAGTTAGGCAGCAACCCGCCGCCTTGTGAGGATCCCACCAGGTCGACCTTGTCGGCGCCGGTGAGGGCGCGGACCTTGTCGACCTGGGCGGCGAGTTCGCGTGCGCTGTCGCGGATATCGGTGACCGCCTGGACGGGGATTTCCGATATCCATTTCGGATTGCCGTAGTTGAAGGTGAACACGCAGTAGCCGTTGTTGCGCAGCAACGGCGCACCGAGCCGCCAGTTCGCTGCCTGATTGACACCGGTGCCGTTGATCAGGATCACCGGACGGGGACGCTCGGGAGTGAGTCTGCAGGTCGGATCATTCGCGCCCGGCGGCACCTGTTCGGGGAAGAAGAACGGAATGATGGCCGTGCCCACATCGAAGGTGACCGGGTACTGGCCACCATGGATCACCGGCTCGGCCGAGGCCGTCGCGCCACCACTGGCCGCGCCGCACGCCAGCGCGACCACCCCCAGCCACGCCCCGAACCGGCCCCACCGCGGACGGGAGAACACCTTTCGACGATGCCGATCTGTTGCTGGCGATGTGAAGGCAGGACTGACACAAGGGTTCATCGTCGATTCCTAATGCGTGTTCGGAGCGGAGACGGTTGAGACGACCAGCACACCGTTGACCAGGAGTGATGCTGATCACTGCGCGAACGATACACTAGTGTATCGCTATACTCAACAGGTTCGATACAAAAGTGAATCGTTAAGAACGCGGGCTGAACGCCGATTCGCGACCTGGCGGCGCGCCCCAGGAACGCAGCTCTGAGCTGGGGTTATAAGAGCTGGAGGGGGTTCAGAATGGAAGGCGTGGCTTAGCCGGCGGTACGGTCGGCTTGTTCGTCGGGCACGCTGTAGGACAGAACGACGCGCGTGAACAAGTCGGCCCGTAGCTCCCGGACGGCGGCATTGTCAGGCTCCATCAGGCATTGCGTCGCGGTGCCCTCGTGTACTGCGGCAAATGCCATTCCCAGCGCTTGCGGGTCGGTCACTACCCGTCCGGCGCGAGCGAGAAGTGTTTGCAGGACCGGGATGAATGCCGCACTGATCGATCGCATTTGCTCGGCGATGACGGCGCGCAGTTCGGGGTTGCGCAGAGCATGCGCGCTGAATTCGTAATAGATGCGAAACCACTTGCCGTCCAAGGGCGCCGCGTTCAGCATGTGCTCGACGATCTGGCGGACCTCACGGAGTTCAGTCGCCGGTTCTTCTTCGAAGGCCGCGCTCGTCACCGCGATCAACCGCGTCGCCTCGCGGCCCATCATCGCCAGGAACAACTCGTCCATCGAGGTGAAGTTGGAATAGAACGCCCCCCGCGTATAGCCGGCGCGTTCACACACATGCTCAGGGCGGGCTCGACCGAAACCCATCTCCGCAATCGCGTCGAAGGCGGCGTCGAGTAGCCGCTGGCGCGTCTCGGGCCTGCCTCGCGTATCCCGGCGACTGGACTTTGCGGGTTTCCTCGACACACTGCGACCACGGGCGTGGCCAGCGGGAGTGGACGCCACGAACGGTCGCTCCTTCCATGCGAGAGGATGGACCCGAAACCGTATCAAAATGGCTGCCCAACGGCGGAACTGGCAGCCGAGCCGGGCAGGTTAACGGACCTACTCCCCAACTCTCTAGGCTCCCGCGATGGAGCGAATAACACATAATCGGCATGATGGTGCGTTCAGCCGGCCGCGGCCCGGCCGGTCCGAACAGCCTTGTAAGCGGGGGCATTACCGGACGTCGGGTGACGACGCCGTCAGCGGGCGCTCTGTTTTTCGGCGTGCGCGATGGCCTCGATCAGTTTCTTGCGTACCCGGGCGGAAACGTAGCCGCCGTCGGTGTAGTTCTGGACAAGTGTTCCGGCGAATTGGCCCGGGTCCGGCCCGACGATCTCGCGGACCGGGGTTCCCTGGACCGCGGCCTGCTCGAACCGGTCGGCGAGATCTTCGAACATCGAGAGGCTGACCTCGCCGTCGGCCTGCAAGGAAGTTCCAGGTCCTCCAGAACTCGTCGAGATATTCCCGCCCTGCCCTGTTCGGCAGCAGGGATCCGCGGTCACACGTCCCAGGTGACCGGGAGGCTCTTCACCCCGAAGATATCCGCGGTTTCCGGGCGCAGGGCGACCTCGTCGGCCGATACGGCCAGGCGCAGTGTGGGGAATCTGCTGATCAGGGCGGGGAACGCGACGCGCATTTCGACGCGGGCGAGCTGCGCTCCCAGACAGTGGTGAGCGCCGTGGCCGAAGGCAAGGTGTCCGCCGGCCCGCCTGTGGATATCGAACACGTGGGGATCGGCGAAGCGGTCGGGATCGTGATTGGCGGCGTGGTACGACGCAATCACCACCTGCCCGGCCTTGATCGTCTGGCTGGCCAACTCGACATCTTCCAGCGCTGTTCTCATGGAGGTCTTGGCGACGCTCAGATACCGCAGCAATTCCTCCACTGCCTGGTCGGTGAGCGCGGGATCGGCGCGCAGCGCGGCGAGTTGGTCTGGGTGGCGCAGAAGCGCGAAGGTGCCCAGCGCCAGCATGTTCGCGGTGGTGTCCAACCCTGCCGCCAGCAGAACCAGGGCCATGCCCCGTAGTTCCTCATCGGTCAGATCGGTGTCGGTGAGCTCGCTGAGCACGTCGTCAGTAGGGTTCGCGCGCTTGGCGGCGACCAGCTCGGTGAGGTACTCGTACGTCGCGGTAACCGCCGCCATCAGGTCCTCGTCGCTGATCTCCCCGCCCATGAACGACTCCACGTTGTCCTGGAAGGAGGCCCTGTCTTCGTAGGGCACCCCCAGCAGTTCGCAGATCAGGATGGCGGGGATGGGTCTGGCAAACGCCGCCAACAGATCTGTCGGGGGCCCGGCCTTTTCCATGGCGTCGAGCCGGTCGGCGGTGATTTGCTCGACGCGTTCGGTGAGCAGTCGCATGCGCCGTGCGGTGAACTTGCTCGCCAGCGGTTTCCGATAACGCCCGTGCTGCGGCTCGTCCATGAGCAGGAACTCACCGGGCGGTGCCGGTGGGATCTCGAAGCCCGAGTAGTCGATGGTCGGGTGGAGCATCAGCTCCTTGCGTGAGCTGAATCGCGCGTCGGACAGGATGGACCGGACGAGGTCGTGTCCGGTGACCAGCCAGCCGGGTTTTCCGCCGGGGAAGGTGTAGTGGCTGATCGGGCCCTGCCGACGGGCCTCGATCAGCTCGGCCGGGGGGTCGAACGGGCAGCCGGGCTGACGCGCTGTCGGTAGCGTGGTGATCGTGTGGAGAGCTTCGCTCATGCTCAGTTCCCTTGCGGTAGAAGGCGTTTGAGTATCTTGGAAGTCGTTATAAACTCACTATAAGCATATGTATACGTAGATGCAAGGCTGACTGTCATGATTTCTGGCGGTCACGCTCGGCTGGCGTCTCGCTAACGCACTGCAGTGGATCGCCCAACGCGGTAGCCGGATCCACTGCCACCGCTGCGCAACCGACAGATCAGTGCATCTCCCATACCAGGTCTTCGGGGCCGAATTCGCTTGCGGTGCAGCAACTATCAGCTACCTCGTCACAGCGTCTGGCTGATGGTCGGCTCGACAGCGCTGAACGGCGCATGGCTTCAGTCGTTGCGTCGATCCGTGGGCGACAGCACCATCGTCGCCCACGATCAGCGCCTCGCCGACCGGCCGACGCCGGCAGCTGTATGGCCCGAGGATCAACTGGTCGCCGACTGTCGCGGACCTGGCGTGGGCCGCCCCTCTCGGCGCCGAGGACCCCCGCCCATACCGCCTACTACCGCCCGCCGGGCGGCGCTGTGCTGATGGCCGGCCGACCGGAGCGGGTCGTGACCCTGCGGGATGTCTTGCGGGTGCACGGGTTCGCGCCGGGCACCTCAGTCGGTGAACATGCGGGCGGCCATGTGCCGGGAGTTGTCGACGGCTTGGCGGCCGCGGGGCAGCATGACTGCCTGGTACGCGGCGACAGCTTCGGTCAGCGTCTTCTCGCCCCTTGCGGCGGAAAGGATTTCACCGGCCAGAGTGGCGGCGTCGGCCAGGGCCGTGTTCGCACCCGCGCCGGCGGTGGGCGGCATGGTGTGGATCGCATCGCCGAGCAGGGTTACCGGGCCGGGCTCCCAGGTTGGTATCCGCCCGCTGATGCGGAATGTGATCGGGAAGAACGTATCGGTATCGGAGCGGGCGTAGACGTCACCGATGACGGGGTGCCAGTCGGCGATGGTGTCGGCCGACAGTTTCCACAGCTGTTGCGACGACATGCCGAACAACACCTCGTCGGTGACGCCGAGACGGTGCGGGGTCGCGACCAGGGTGACCATCAGGTAGTCCGGCCGTTCCTCGCTGGGGGTGCGGAAGCGCACGGTGCCGAATCCGGCACCGCAGGTGCTGTCGGCGGATATCCAGCACAGTCCACGCTCGAATTCCTCGGGCGACAATGGGCTGGTGAGGGTCGTTCTGCCGTATATACAGCGCAGCCCGAAGTCGTCGACCGCGGCGTCGGGCAGCAGTTGGCGGCGGATGGTCGATCCGACACCGTCCGCGCCGATCAGCAGATCTCCCTCGTCGCTGCTGCCGTCGGGGAACTCGACCCTGACCCGGCCGGTGTCGAGCACCTGATAACCCGATACCGAGCGCCCGAACTCGACGATCTCATCGAGGCCGTTGAGCAGCCCCTGGCGGAAAGTGTTGCGATCGACGGCGGTGAGTTGAGCGTCGGGGATGTCGGGGAATTCTTGGGCGAATACTCGTTGCAGGTCGGTGGTGAACGTGGTCACCAGGTCACCGTTGCGTCCGCTGGTGCGGCGCAGCAGATCCAGCACCTGTGGTGTGAGGCAGTCGGCGAGGGCGGCGTTGCCGGTCGGGTCGATGTGGATGCGGTAGCCCTGGTTACGCGTGCGAGGCGTCGGGTCCTGCTCGTAGACGGCTACGTCGATCCCCCCGTGGTGCAGCGTCTGCGCCAGAGTCAAGCCTCCGACACCACCGCCAGCGATGAGAACTCTTGTCCTGACTGACATTTCGATCTCCCGTATGAATTACGGCCGCCCGTCGGCCGGATCCGTGACTTCATGATCCGCCGCGCATCAACCGTGTGTCAAACATTCATTTGAATCTGACAACCATCTATTTGATAGTGCTGACCGGTTGTATGATCAGCGGCATGTCCGCGTCCAAACCCCGCCGGTCGCCCGCCCCCCAGGAGCGCCAACGCGATCCTGAACGCACGCGTGCGCTGATTCTGGACGCGGCGATGGCCGAGTTCGGTGCACACGGGTACGCCGGGGCCCGGATCGGCGCGATCGCCGCTCGCGCCGGAGTGAACGTGCAGCTGATCTCCTACTACTTCGACGGCAAACAAGGCCTTTATCAAGCGATTTCGCAACAGTGGCAGCAGCGCCAGGGCGCGCTCGTCTCGCCGGATGCGCCGTTGCCCGAACAACTGCGCCGCTATGCACTGGAGGCGTTGCACAACCCGGACGGGGTGCGCCTGCTGGCCTGGAACGGGCTCGAATACCGCGGGAACCGCGATACCGCATCCGAATCGCCGTCGGACACTCGCCCCTTCGCCGACAGCATCGACGAACTGCGCGACCTGCAGCAAGCAGGTCGCCTGCCCGAAGATCTCGACCCCGCATGCCTGGTGATCATGCTGATGGCCGCGACGATGGCACCAACCACGCTGCCGCATATCATCGAAGGTGTCTGCAACACCGACCCGCGCTCAACCGAATTCCTCGAACGATTCGCCGACCAGATAGCCATCCTCGCAGGCCACCTCGGACTCGGACCCTCCCCAGCATCCGAAAAACCAGAAGGGGTAATGCCCAGCGGATAGCAGGCGAAGCGATGATGCTCGATAGCCCGGCGCGTTTCTCAACCGGCTGATCTCACCGCGCCGGTGCTGCCGCCGGGCGGGAGAGGGCTCGCCGTTGAGTCTCCCGCCCGCCCGTATTCGTGTACAGCATCGGCCTCGACTGCGGACGAGACCCGGGGCCGCTGGGCACGCGGCCAGTACCTCGACCCGGTCGCTGGCGTTGGCCTCGGCGCCGAGCTTCAAGCGCAGGATCAATCCGGCCGACGGTAGCTCGAACCGCCATCCCGAAAGTGGTCGCGAATGTCCGGTATTGCGTTGTCCCTGAGCGATATTCATCCGCACATCCGACGTCGCTGACAAGTACAGTGCGTTCGAAGCCGAGGTTCAGAGCGCCTGCGTAACCGGGCGATTAACGCGGTGTACTGCCGAAGAACGACAGCAGTTCGCGGACCATGAATTCGGGCTGCTCCTCGGCGATGTAGTGACCGCTGCCCGGTACCGCGAGTACTCGCACGTTGGAACCCTTGTCTGCCATTTGCGCGAGCAGAAGGGGGTAGGTGTCCTCGCCGGCTAGCGTCAGAATCGGTACGTCCACCGGTGCGTAGGTGGCGAGATCGGCGACGTCGGTGCGCATGGTCTGGTACCAGCGGTTGCCGGCACGAATCGCCTCCGGCGAATCGTAGGCTTGGGCGTAGACGCGGCGCGCATCCTCCGACACCGATCCCTGGTCGACGAGCATGTGACCGTAGAGCCAGTCGATGAGGAGGCGGAATCGCCCGTCGAGCAACCGCTCCGGCAGCTCCTGGAGTTGATTGAGTCCGAACCACCAGGGATAGCCGCCGCGGCCGTGTTGCAGTGCGGCGACCTGCTCGTCACTGGCGGGCAGCATCGGGATGGTCAGCCACGACTCGTCCGGCACGCCCAGATCCAGGGTGACCAGCTTCCGGACGGCCCGGGGGAAATTGGCGGTCAGGTGGTAGGCGACCGAGGCTCCGATGTCGTGTCCGGCGACGAAGGCCGACTCGTGGCCGAGATGGCCGATCAGGGCATGGATATCGGCGGCCATGGTCTTTTTGTCGTAGCCGTCCTCGGGCTTGTCCGAGCCGCCCATTCCGCGCAGGTCGACGGCGATCACTCGAAAGTGCGGGGACAGGGCGGGCATGACTTTACGGAACTGCCACCAGGTCTGCGGCCAGCCACCGAGCAGGATCAACGGGTCGCCGTTGCCGCCGGTGACGTAGTGCAGACGTGTGCCGTTGACCTGGGCGTGCCGACTCGCGAATTCGCCCTCCAGCGACGCGGCCAGTTCAGCATCGGTGGGGACGGTGGTCGAAACCATCGAAACGCTCCTTTAATTGAATGATTGGTCCAGAAAAGAGACATGCGTTAGGGCGATGAGCGGTGCGAAGTCTTCAGCCGAGGAAAGCCAGAGCTTCCTCGAGGGTGTCGTCGAGGAAGCGCTCGCGCAGTGCGGTCTTGCCGATGACGCGGACGCCTTGCAGCAGGGTGACCAGAAATCGCGCCACGGCGACCGGGTCGCGATCGGGCAGCTCCCCTTCGCGCCTGGCCCGCAGAAGCGCGGTTGTCAGTACGGTTTCCATGCCTTCCAGGCCGGTGGCGACCAGGCGGCCGACATCCTCGTCGGCGGGCAGTTCCACCGCGGTATTGGTCATGAAACAGCCTTTGTACTGGTGATCGGCCAGCGCGGAGTGCGCGTACCAGCGCACCAGCGTCTTCACCGCAGCCAGGGCCGAGCCCGGCGTGGACAATTGATCGAGCAGTCCCGCCCGGGTGTCTTCGACGTAGCGTTCGACCGCGCGCAGGAACAACTCCCGCTTGCTGCCGAAGGTGGCGTAGAGACTGGCCCGGCCGAGCCCGAGGTGCTCGACGAGATCCTGCATCGACGTCGCCTCGTAGCCTTGGCGCCAGAACAGATCCATCGCCGTCCGAAGTGCAGCGTCGGGATCGAATTCTTTCGCCCTGCCCATGTACCGGACGCTACCTTATCTGGATCGAACATTCCAAAAAATTGGTTTCAGCCAGCTCGGCCAGCCTGATGGTCGCGGTTGTGCGGCTGTATCCGACCATGGGCCAGGAAGATTCCGCGGTGATGAGGGTCGATTCGGAAGGATCTCTCCGAGCCCGCGGTCGGCCGATGACCGGGCGCAGGTACGTCGTCACCGGCTCGCCACCTACCTGGCTGCCCGGTCCACCGGGGCGGCTCACCACGACAGCATCTACCGCGGCGATGGGTCGATCGGCGCCGTCACGCACGCCCGAGAACGCGACCGCCATCTGACTGGGGTAAGCGGCCCGGCGGGCACGACGTCTCACTTACGGACATCACGTGATCGGCAGATCAGTGCGTTCGCCCGGCAGCAGGTTGGCCGATTCGCTCAGCGCCGCAACAGCGATTACCTGTGAACACCGGAAAACCGCGAACTACTAACCGGTTGTTGCGAATTCGAATTTCGTCGAGTGAACAGCCACGATGGTGGAGCTACAGCGCGGGTTGGTGTAGGGAGTCCATTTCCGCGCGCAGAGCGGCGATCTCGGCGGCCAGCTGCGCGCGGAGATGTTCTCGTTCGTGCAGGCTCGCGCGCATGCTCTCGATGGTGTCGTCCATGCCGGCGAGCTTGCGGTCGGCGCCGGTCAGGCGCCATTCGATGACAGCCCGGCGGTCCACGGACAGGCTGGCAGTGCTGACCCAGTTCAGGGCGTAGTCGAGCCAGCTCGGGGGCTTGGGCATCTTTTCGGTGTCCCAGCCGCGGCGGTTCGCGAGCTTGGTCGACAGGGTGCGCTCGCCGCCCGCGTCGGTCATTCGGACTTCGCCGAGTTTGCCGGCACTGGTCACCACTGCGGCGAACCGGCAGCAGCCCGCTAGGTGCATACGCAGTTCGGCGGTGCCGCGGCCGTCGACATCCAGGTCGCCCAGCCATGGTCCGTCCGCTACCGCGAGGATCGACTCCAAGACGACGGTCTGGCTTGCACCACCGCGCAGCCGCGTCGTCCGAGTACGCAAGTCCTCAGGTGTGGCAGCCATCTGATCCCAGTGCATCGCACTTCACTCCACATCTACCCGGCATACGAACAGCAACCCTATGAACATAGCGACACAAGCGGGGCACCACCCAATGCCGCCGAACCCATGGCGTGGTCGGCATGTCGGCTGCCTACCCATCCGCGCGAAGTCCGGGCCTCCGACTCCTGGCCGCCCAGGCCGTCAACGTCTTCGGGGTCTTCACCCGCATGGGAACATCATCCGTACTCAGCCACCGCGCACCTTGCGGCATTTCCGTGCATTGCTGAGATGTAGAAAGCCGCAGATCATCGACAACACGAAGCGGAAGCAGTGGTCGCGGCTGGACTGGGGCTGCCGCTGGGCGCGCTGACCGTGTTGTCCACGGTGTTCGTGGCCACCCAGCTGGCGGCGCTCTTCGGCGGGAACGGATACCTGCAACGCACCGCGGAGCTGACCTACGCGCAGTACGCGTGAAACGGATTCTGGCTTATCGCCGACTGGCGGGCAAGATCGTCGAGGCAAGCGGCGGCCGTAGGGTGAAACTGGACCTCGATCTCGATTGTTTGAGCGGACTGTCCGCCGATGCGCTGCCCGCCATCGAGCGGCTGCCCGAATCCCGGCGAAGCCAGATCGCCGCCTCGATTCGCGCCGATCTGGAAGCGAACACCTGACAGGGCTGGAACTGGTCGCGCACCGCCGGACGCTGATTCTTACTGGATCGCCGCCGCTTGGAGCACCGTTACCGGTGCACTGGACCCCACATTCTGGGGCGTGTCGAGCCACCGTGTGAGCAGTACTGTTCAGAACATATTCACCACGCGTGGCCGGTTGTTGCCTCGCCCGGGCGAAGTCCGGCTCCAATGTCTGTGCTATTAGGCGCTTTTGGGCTGCACGCGTTCTTCTCCGGCTGGTGTGCGTTCGAGGAGAAGGTGATTGGGCAGCATGCGGGAGAGAATGCCGTTGACCGCGGCGCAAGTCGATGTGTGGCATGCCTGTCAGCTCGATCCCGCGGTGCCGATGAATATCACCTCCTACGTGGACCTCGAAGGGGAGCTGGATCGGAAACTGTTGCGGGAAGCCGCCATTGCCGCGGGTATCGAGTTGGGGTCGGGGTTCGTCCGGTTCGAGGAGGGCGGCGGACGAATCTGGCAGGTCGTGCAGCCGCGACCGGATGACGAACTGCAATACGTCGACTTCCGGACCGCCGTCGATCCGGAAGCAGCCGCCTGGGCCTGGATGCGACGGGCCACCGGGCAGGTATTGGATGTGCTGAGCGACCGGCTGGTGAGCATGGCGGTGCTGCGGCTCGGTGCGACGCGGTGGTTCTGGTTCATCCGGGCGCATCACATCGTCATGGACGGATTCGGTGCCATGAATCTGCTGACGCGGACAGCGGCACTGTATTCGGCAGCCATCGCGGGCGAGCCGCGCGAGCCGGTGGTGAGCGACGAACTCCATGCCTTGGTCGAATACGACCTCGCCTACCGCGGCAGCACCCGTTTCGACATTGACCGGGACTATTGGGGCGAACGGCTCGCGGGGTTCCAGGAGGGCAGTAGCCTGGGCGGGCGGACCGCCCCACCCGGGCCGGTCAGCGGCATCATCGGAGCCGACCTGCCCGCGGACTCCGGCCTCGAGGCGGCGGCCGCGCGGCTGGAGACCTCGGATTCGGTGCTGTGCATCGCGGCGTTCGCTGCCTACTCGGCGCAGGTCACGGGTATGCCCCGGGTGACGTTGAGCCTGCCCGTCGCCGCCCGCACGACGGCCCTGCTGCGTCGCTCGGCGGGCATGGTGGCCAATGTGGTGCCGCTGTGCTTGCCTGTCACGCACACCGCGACGGTGTCCGATCTGCTGCGCGAGGTGCGCAACGCGGTGAGCGGGGCGCTGCGGCATCAGCGCTACCGCGCGGAGGACATTCGCCGCGATCTGGCGGAGGCGGGCCGCCTCGCCCGCGGGTTCGGTCCGTGGATCAATGTTTCCCCGCTGGACGGCGAACTCGGGCTCGGCGCTGCCGTCGGACAGGTGCATGTGCTGTCCACGGGCGCCGTGGACGACCTGGTGGTCAGTATCTATCGGGCGGCCGGAAAGCAGCGGCATCGGGTGGTTTTCGAGACCAATCCGAACGTGTACTCGGAGCAGGACGCGCACCGCCACCACAGCCGGTTCCTCGGATTCCTGCGGCGATTTCTCACAGCGGACGGCGACGACCCGGTGTGGGCGGTGCCGCTCACCGAACCCGAGGAAACCGCGCGGGTGGTGAACAGATGGAACGCTACTGATTTCGACGTCCCCGAGGTGCTGCTGCCCACCCTGCTCGATGCGCAGGCGGACCGTACGCCGGACGCGATCGCGGTGCAGTGCGACGGGGCATCGCTCACCTATTCCGAGCTCGCCGGACGCGCGAACCAGCTGGCCCGACACCTGATCGCCTGCGGCGTCGGGCCGGAATCCCTTGTGGCGCTGTGCATGCGACGAACCCTGCATTCGGTGGTAGCCATGCACGCGGTGCTGCGGGCGGGCGCCGCATGGGTTCCGATCGATCCCGATCACCCGGCCGAGCGCACCGAGCACGTGCTGCGCGGCGCGAATCCGATTGGCGTGCTGACCGATTCGGACGAACGCGTGACCCTGCCGGCGGAGATCGACCGAATCGAGGTCGACACCCTCGACCTATCCGGATATGCGAGCACACCGGTAGCCGGCGAACGTCGAATGGCATTGCGCGGCAGCAATACGGCCTATGTCATCTACACCTCCGGGTCGACGGGCAAACCCAAGGGCGTGGCAGTCACCCATGCGGGACTGACCAATCAAATGCTCTGGATGCTGGACACTTTCGCCCTGCACTCCGGGGATGTCTGGCTGCACAAGACACCCACCACCTTCGATGTCTCGCTGTGGGGTTCCTTCCTGCCGCTGCTGGCCGGTGCGCGCATGGTGCTGGCCTCTTCCGCGGACTATCAGAATCCGATTCGCCTGGCGGCGTTGATCGCCGAGCACGAGGTCACCGTCACCGATTTCGTGCCGTCGGTGCTCGATGTCTTCCACACGGTCGCCACGAGCCAGCAATGCCGAACCCTGCGCCACGTCTTCGCCATCGGTGAAGCACTGTCCCCGCACACCGTGGCGGCATTTCGAGCACTGAGCACGGCGGGCCTGCACAACCTGTACGGCCCGACCGAAGTCACCGTCAGCGCCACCCACTGGGCGGCGGACCCGATCGTCGACACCGTGCCGATCGGCCGCCAAGCCTGGAATACCCGTGCCTATGTGTTGGATTCGCGACTACGCCCGGTTCCCGTAGGCGTCCCCGGCGAGCTGTATCTCGCGGGCGTCCAGCTGGCGCGCGGCTACCTCGGCCGCCCCGACCTGACCTCGGATCGGTTCGTCGCCAACCCGTTCGGTACCGGCGACCGCCTGTACCGCACCGGCGATCTCGTGGTCTGGCGCGAGATCGACGGCGCCGGTGTCCTGGAGTACCTGGGCCGCAACGACTTCCAGGTGAAGCTGCGCGGCCAGCGCATCGAGCCGGGCGAGATCGAATCCGCCTTGCTGGCCGAACCGAGCGTCGGACGAATAGCGGTGGCGGTCGTGCCCTCGGATCTCGGCGATCGGCTGGTCGCCTACATCGTGGCCGCCCCCGGGGCCCGGCCGGATCACGACGAGCTGCTCGATAACCTGTCGAACACGTTGCCCGCCGCCATGATTCCCTCGCTCATCGTCGAACTGGATGCGCTGCCGCTGAACGCGAGCGGCAAACTGGATCGCGCCGCCCTGCCGAAGCCGGTCTTCACCCGTCCGGAATTCCGGGCGCCGGCGACGCCGGGTGAAGCGACCATCGCCGAGGTATTCACCGAGGTGACGGGATTCGACCGGATCGGCCGAGATGACGACTTCTTCGCCCTCGGCGGCGACAGCATCCAGGCCATCCGGGCAGTCGCCCGCGCCGCGGAGCGCGGTGTGCGGCTGACGCCCAGGGCCCTGTTCGAGCACCGCACCGTCGAGCGGCTGGCCCAGTTCACGAGCGGACTCGACGAACCCGCCGCGCACATCGCCAGCCTGCCCGCACTCGAGCCGTCCGATGCCGCCGAACTGGGCCGGCGCTACCCGGACATGGTCGAGGTCTGGCCGCTGACGCCGATGCAGTCGGGCATGTTGTTCCACGCGCGGCTCGCCGAATCCGACGCCTACCTGATGCGATTCGCTCTCGATCTGGACGGGCAGGTGGACGCGGACCGCCTGCGCACCGCGGCGCAGCGAATCCTGGACCGCCATGCGAATCTTCGCGTCGCCTTCACCGAAGACCGCACGGGCACTCCGGTTCAGGTAGTGCTCGACCACGTTCAAGTGCCTTGGCAGGTAATCGATCTCGACTCCGAAGGCGACTTCGATCCGCTCGTCTCGGCCGATCCGGCGGCTCACTTCGACATGCGTACCGCCCCGCTCCTGCGCTTCACACTGCTTAGATCGAACGGCCGGCACCGTCTGCTGGTAACCGGCCACCACATCCTGATCGACGGCTGGTCGCTGCCACTGCTGGCACGAGAATTGCTGGCGCTGTATGCGTTCGACAGCGATACCCCAGCCCTGCCGCCCGCCCGGTCCTACGACGGATATCTGGCGTGGATCGCGTCGCAGGACGCAGCGGCCGCCGAAGGAGCGTGGCGGACCGCATTGGCCGGGTTCACAGAACCGACACCGCTGACGCGACCCAGCACCGGCACCGGTGTGGGTAACGGCAACGGCGACGATGCTGTCGGCACCGGCCACGAAGCTGCCAGCGGGGCGGGTGTCCTTGCTGAGGGCACTTCCTGCGGTGTCGGCGAAGTGGGCTTCGAGCTGACAGACACCGACACCGAGCGGCTGCGAAGTGCGGCGCTGCGGGCAGAGGTCACCGTCAACACCGTGGTGCAGGCGGCGTGGGGGCTGCTGATCGGGCGCACCGTGGATCGCGACGACATCGTCTTCGGTGCGACGGTGTCAGGACGACCTGCGCAGCTGGCCGGTGTCGAGGATATGGTCGGGTCGTTCATCAATACGATTCCGGTGCGGGTGCGCCTGGCAGCGGCGGACACCGTGGCCGGGCTGCTACGGCGATTGCAAGCCGAGCAAGCCGCACTGCTGGAACACCATCATCTCGGGTTGAGCAAGATACAGCGGATTGCCGACGTCGAGACGCTGTTCGACTCGTTGCTGGTCTTCGAAGCGGTTCCCGCCGATGTGGCGTTGCGGACCACCGCGCCCGGCGGACTTCAGGTCACCGGTGTGAGGGCGGTTACCGACACCCATTACCCACTCACCGTGCTGGTCGGCTTGGGCAGTCGGCTGCGGGTGTCGATCCGGTACCGGCGCGAGTTGGTCGATGAGCCGGTCGCGACCGCGCTGGCGGAGCGCTTGTCGATGCTGATCGGCCGCCTGACCGCCGATCCGCAGGCAGACCCGGCAAACATCGACGCACTTGTCGAAACCGAGCGTGTCGCGCTGACGGCCCGCAATGCGACCGAAGTGCCTGAACTGCTTGATGATTCGACGCTGCTGACGTTGTTCGACGTACAACTGGCGCGGTCCGGCGATGCGCCCGCAGTGATCCACGGGTCCGCCACCCTGAGTTATGCCGAGCTCGATGCCCGGTCGCGGTGGCTGGCGCGGGTGCTGGTCGCCCAGGGGGTGCGTGCGGAAACACCGGTGGCGGTGGCGATGCGGCGCGGCGTCGATCTGGTGGTCGCGTTGTATGCGGTGCTGCGTGCGGGCGGCGCCGCGGTGCCGATCGATCCGAGCGATCCGGCCGAACGGATCGGGCACGTGCTGTCGAGTACGACACCGGTGTGCGTATTGACCACGGCGGCAGACGGTTTCACGACTTCCTGGGACATACCGGTCCTACGAGCCGATGTCATTGAATCGGACCGGAGCGAGTCCCTTCCCCTCGTGCGGGCGGACAACGCCGCTTATGTCATCCACACCTCGGGGTCGACGGGACGACCGAAGGGTGTAGTCCTCACTCACCGGCAACTGGTCCATCAGTTCCGCTGGGCGCAGCGCACCTATCCGCTCGGCCCCGGTGACCGCGTACTGCACAAGACGCCCATCACCTTCGATATCTCCGCGTGGGAATTGCTCTGGCCGTTGCAGACCGGCGCGGCGGTGGTCATCGCCGATCCGGATGGTCATCGCGATCCCCGCTATCTGGCGCAGACGATCGATCACTTCGGCATCAACACCGTGCATTTCGTGCCATCGATGCTCGAGGCCTTTCTAGAGACAGCGACGGGCTCGGGGCTGAAATCGTTGCGGTGGGTATTCGCCGCGGGTGAGGCGCTGACAACCGGGACGGCAACGCGGTTCGCCGCGGCCCTCCCACACGCGAAGCTCGTCAACTGGTATGGCCCCGCGGAAGCCACCGTCGTGACAGCATCTGTCGCACAAAACCTTTCGGGTGCGACAATCCCGATCGGCACGCCCGTCGCCAATACCCGGATGCACGTGCTGGATCGCCGCCTGCGACCGGTCCCGGTGGGTGCGGCGGGCGAACTCTATCTCGAAGGCGTGCAACTGGCTCGCGGGTACTTCGGCGCTTCCGGGTTGACCGCGCAACGGTTCGTCGCCCACACAGGCGGCGCGCGCCTCTACCGCACCGGTGACGTCGTCCGCTGGACGCTCGGCGGGGACGGCCGTCCCGCCGTACTGGAATACCTGGGCCGCACCGATTTCCAGATCAAGCTGCGTGGCCAGCGCATCGAACCCGGTGAGATCGAGGCAGTACTGCGCGCACACGATGATGTGTCCCGCGCCGCGGCGACCGTGGTCCACGGCGACCTCGGTGATCGGCTGGTCGCCCATGTGGTCCGCCGGCCCGGCGCAACGGTGGACGAGCGCGCGCTGCAGGCGCATGTGCGTAAGGCGTTGCCGTCGTACATGGTTCCGAGCGCCGTCGTCTTCTTGGAGGCCATGCCGCTCAACGCCAGCGGCAAACTGGATCGAAGAGCATTGCCACATCCGGAGTTGGGTGCGCGGGCCTATCGTGCGCCGGCGACACCGCTCGAACGGGCCGTCGCCGCCGTGTTCACCGAGGTACTTGGTTGCGAGCGCGTCGGCGCCGACGACGACTTCTTCGAGCTCGGCGGAAATTCGCTGATCGCTACCCGCGTGGCTGCCCGGCTCGAATCGGCACTGGCCAAGCGGGTTTCGGTGCGGTTGGTCTTCGATGCACCGACGGTGTCCGCGCTGGCGACCGCGCTCGCGGGGGCGGCGGACCGCCCCGCCGTGGTCGCGCACGACCGGCCGCAGCGTTTGCCGCTGTCGCACGCGCAGCAGCGCATGTGGCTGCTCAACCAGTTCGACACCGGCTCGGCCGCCTACAACATCCCGGTCGCGCTACGCCTGCGGGGTGCACTCGATATCCCCGCGCTGCGCCTGGCCGTCGCCGACGTCATCGCCCGGCACGAGGTGCTGCGCACGGTGTACCCGCAACCCGAAGGGCCCACCGCGGAGCCGGTGCAACGAGTCCTCGATCCGCACGAGGTGAGCGTCGACCTCTCGCCCCTCTCGATCGGCCCGGATCAAGTGCGCGACGAGTTGCGCCGAGCCGGCGCCGCCGGTTTCGACGTCACCGCCCAGCCACCGCTGCGCACCCGGCTGCTGCACGTCGGTGGCGACGAATACATCCTGGTCTTGGTGGCC
Source organism: Nocardia goodfellowii (assembly GCF_017875645.1). NCBI lineage: Bacteria > Bacillati > Actinomycetota > Actinomycetes > Mycobacteriales > Nocardiaceae > Nocardia > Nocardia goodfellowii. The sequence goes on from NZ_JAGGMR010000001.1 coordinate 5,829,236, forward strand.
CACCACATCGGCATGGACGGCTGGTCTTTCGGTCCGCTCAGCCGTGACCTCATGCGCGCCTACGCCGCGCGCGGCAGCGGACACGAGCCGCACTGGACCCCGCTGCCGCTGCAGTACGCGGACTTCGCACTCCGGCAGCGCGCACTGCTCGGTGCCGGTGACAACTTGGAATCGCCTGCCCGACAGCGGCTCTCGTACTGGCGGCGAACCTTGGCCGGGCTTCCGGATCAACTCGACCTGCCGGGGTCTCGTCCCCGCCCCGCCAGCCAGTCCTTCGATGGCGGGCGAGTGGATTTCGTCATTCCCGCACCCACGCACGCCGCCCTGCTCGGCCTCGCACGCGGTCGTGATGCGACGCTGTTCATGGTGTTGCACGCCGCCTTCGCGGCGTTTCTGTCGCGCCTGTCCGGCACCGACGACATCGCCATCGGCACCCCGGTCGCTGGTCGTGGCGCCGCGGAACTCGACGACTTGATCGGCATGTTCGTCAACACCCTCGTCCTGCGGACCAGGGTGCGCTCGGGCACCGGTTTCGCGGAGCTGCTGAGCACCGTCAGGGAGAACGACCTGCAAGCATTCGCGCATGCGGACCTGCCGTTCGAATGGCTGGTCGAGGACCTCGACCCGCCCCGGTCCCCAGGCCGGCACCCACTGTTCCAGGTGATGCTGACGCTGCAGGACTTCACCGACGCCGCCATCGAGCTGCCCGGTCTGACCCTCGAGCTGCTGGAGCCGGAGGATGAGCCCGCGAAATTCGATCTGGCACTGAGCATTCGAGAGCAGTACGCGGCGAACGGCGATCCCGCCGGATTGCGTGCGGTCTTCGGATTCGCGCGCGACCTGTTCGACGACAGCACGGTCTCGGTCTTCGCGCAACGCTTCGTCCGGATGCTGGAGACACTCACCGAGCGGCCAGAGCTGCCGGTGGGTGACGCGGTGCTGCTGTCTCGTCCGGAATACGAACGGCTGACCCACACCCCGGCCGTCAGCGCGCCCTGCGGATTGCTGCCCGATCTGCTGACCCGCGGCCGGGCACGCGGGCAGCATCGCCTGGCGGTGCGCTACGCCGGTCGCTCGGTGACCTACGGTGCGCTGGACGCGTACTCGTCACAGTTGGCGCGGCTGTTGATCGATCACGGCGTCGGCCCGGAGAAGCTTGTCGCACTGGCGCTGCCGCGCTCCTATGAGATGGTGGCCGTCGTCCTCGCGGTGGCCAAAACGGGTGCGGCCTACGTGCCGGTGGATCCAGGATATCCCGCCGATCGAGTGCGTCATATGCTGACAGATTCCGGTGCGATGCTGGGCATTACGTCCGGCGAGTTCGCGAACGCACTGCCAGACGCGGTGGACTGGCTTGTCCTGAACAGCCCCTCGACCACGGCGTCACTAGCGCATCGGTCGCCGGATCCGGTGAGCGATGCGGATCGTCTCGGACCACTCTCCGATTCCCATGTCGCGTACGTGATCTACACCTCCGGCTCGACAGGTCTGCCGAAGGGCGTCGCCGTCATCCATGCGGGGCTGGGCGGCCTGCTCGAACATGCCATCGACCGGTACCGGCTCGGACCGGAACACCGCATGCTGCACATCTGCTCGCCGAGTTTCGATCCGTCCGTGCTGGAATGGATGTGCGCGTTCGCGGTCGGCGCGACCCTGGTGATCACGCCGCCGGATGTCATCGGCGGTGCGGAGCTGGGCGCGCTGCTGCGCGCCGAGGAGGTGACGCACGCGATCCTCACCCCTGCGGTGCTCGGCACGCTGGATCCCGGTGGGCTCGACCATTTGACAACGCTGTCCGTGGGCGGCGAAGCCACCACACCCCAACTGCTCGGATCCTGGCAGCCGGGGCGCCGTTTTCTCAACGGGTACGGCCCGACGGAGACGACGATCATCTCCGCCTTCGCGGAACTGACTGCCGGGCAGCACGTCACCATCGGCACGCCGGTCCCAGGCGTCGCCGCGTACGTGCTCGACGAGCGGCTGCGGCCGGTGCCGCCGGGCGCCACCGGTGAACTGTATTTGGCGGGTGCGGGTGTGGCGCGCGGGTATTGGCATCGCCCCGGGCTGAGCACGGAACGATTCGTCGCGAATCCGTGGGGAACGCCGGGCGCGCGGATGTATCGCACGGGCGACCTGGTCCGCTGGTACGCGGTTCAGGAGACCGGCAATGACGCACTGGCGACCACGGACTGGCAGCTCGACTACCTCGGGCGCGCGGATTTCCAGGTGAAGATTCGTGGGTTCCGGATCGAACTCGGTGAAATCGACGCCGTCCTCGGCGCCCACGAGGACATCGAGTTCGCCGTCACACTCGGCCACGAGCGGGACTCCGGCGCCACAGTCCTGGTCTCCTACGTGCGCACCAAGCCGGAGCGATCGCCCGACGCCGCCACGCTCATCGCCTTCGCCGCACGCCGGCTGCCGTCGCATACGGTGCCCGCGGCGGTGGTCGTGCTCGCGGAGCTGCCGTTGACCCCGGTCGGCAAACTGGATCGAAATGCCTTGCCGCGGCCCGAATTCGCCGCGAGCGCATACCGGCCGCCCTCGACTCCGTCCGAGCAGCTCGTCGCGTCGGTCTTCGCCGAGGTCCTCGCCGCGGAGCGGGTCGGCGCGGACGACGACTTCTTCACCCTCGGCGGCAATTCGCTGATCGCGACGCAGGTGATGGCGCGTCTGGGCGCCACCTCGGGCACGCGGCTTCCGGTTCGCCTGCTGTTCGAGGCGTCCACGGTGAGCGGACTCGCGAAACTTGTGACGCGGAGTGCGGGCGCACGGCCGCGCCCGCCGCTGATCGCGGGCCCGCGCCCCGATCCGATTCCGCTCTCGCCCGCCCAGCAGCGGATCTGGCTGCTCAACCGGATCGACCCGGCCGCGGCCACCTACAACATTCCCGTCGCCCTCCGGCTCTCCGGCACCCTCGACCTCCCCGCGCTGCGGGCCGCGGTGTCCGATGTGGTGGCTCGGCACGAGGTGCTGCGCACCCGCTACCCGGAGCGGGACGGTCAGGCGCGGCAGGAGATCCTGCCGGCGACGCAGGTCATGATCGAGCCGGAACCGATTGCGGCCCAAGCAGTGTCGCGCCGCATCGACGAGCTCGCCGCGACCGGATTCGACGTCACCGCCGCGGCGCCGCTGCGGGTCGCCGTCCTGGAGTTGGCGGCGGATACCGAATACGTACTGGTCTTCGTGGTGCATCACATCAGCGCGGACGGCTGGTCGATGGGCCCGCTCACGCGGGACTTCATGCTCGCCTACGCCGCACGAACGGCGGGCATCGAGCCGGGGTGGTCTCCGCTGCCGGTGCAGTTCGCCGATTACGCCCGCTGGCACCGCGAGCTGCTGGGCAGCCTGGCCGATTCGGGCTCGCTCGCCGCCACCCAGTTGGACTTCTGGCGGGACGAACTGGCCGAGCTGCCGGTGGAATCCACTTTCCCCGCCGATCGCACCCGCCCGCGGCGGCCGTCCTACGCGGGCAGCACCATCCGTTTCACTGTCGACGCGTCGACCGCGCGCGGGTTGCGCACGGTCGCCGAGACGCATCGCTCGACCCTGTTCATGGTCGTGCACACTGGGCTGGCGATCCTGCTGGCCCGGCTGTCGGGCAGCGCGGACGTCGCGATCGGCGCGCCGATCGCAGGACGCGGTGAGGCCGAAATCGACGGCGTGATCGGCATGTTCGTCAATACACTGGTTCTGCGATCTCGGGTCGATCTCTCCGAATCGGTTGCCGCGCTGCTACTTCGGCAGCGCGACGCCGATGCCGCAGCTTTCGCGCACGCGGATGTGCCCTTCGAGGACGTGGTGGAGGCACTTGCGCCGCAGCGCCTCCCGGCACGGTCGCCGTTGTTCCAGATCGCCTTGGCTTTCCAGAACCTGCCCCGAGCCGACGTGGAGCTTGCCGGTGTCCGGGCAGCGGTTCTCGATAATCCCAACCCGACCGAGAAGTTCGACCTCACCATCACGGTCGACCACAACTCCGCCGGTGAACTCCCCCTGGCAATTTCTTATGCGCGTGACCTTTTCGACGAACCTACTGTTCGGCGCATCGGCGAACGGCTGCTGCGAGTACTGACCAGCATCGCCACCGACTCCGCCTGCGTGGCCGGGGACATCGATCTGTTCCTCGAAGGCGAACGCGAAGCACTGCTCCAGCAATCGAGCAGTCCCGGCGTGCCGGAACAGGACACCACGCTCGTCGAGCTCATCGACGCGCAGTGTCGTGCGCACCCGAACTCGATCGCGGTCCGCTCCGGAACAGCCACCCTGACCTACGCCGAACTCTCACGGCACGCAGACGACGTGGCATACCGCCTGGCCCAGCAGGAAATCGGCCCGGGAGCCCTGGTGGCCGTAGCCCTCGAACGCACCGCGGACGTGCCGGTCGCGCTACTGGCGGTACTACGGGCAGGGGCTGCCTACTTGCCCATCGACCCGGCCTACCCCACTGGGCGGCTCGAATTCGTGCTGACCGACGCCGCGCCGAGCTGTGTGCTCACCACCAGCCGGGTCCGGGCCGAACTGCCGGTCGGCGACCTTCCAGTTGTACTCGTCGAATCCAATTCAGGGACAACGGATTTAGCGTTCTCTAGCGCGGCCGCGCACCCGGACGACCTCGCCTACGTCATTTACACCTCGGGTTCCACCGGCACTCCTAAAGGCGTTGCGGTCACCAATCGCAACGTCGTGCACCTGTTCGCGAACGCGCTCGCGCGGTTCGAGGTCGGCGGCGAGGACGTGTGGACCGTATTCCACTCCTTCGCTTTCGATTTCGCGGTGTGGGAGCTGTGGGGTGCGCTGTGCACCGGCGGCACCGCGGTGATCGTCGATCACATGACCTCGCGTTCACCGGACTTGTTCCGAGACTTACTGATTCGCGAGCGCGTCACGGTACTGAGCCAAACACCCTCCGCTTTCCAGCAACTGATCGAAGCCGACCGTGAGGCCGGGCCCGGGCATCCGCTCGCCCTGCGCTATGTGGTGTTCGGCGGCGAGGCACTGGATTCCGGCAAGCTGAGCGACTGGCACACCCGCCACGCCGCCGACAGCCCGCAGCTGGTGAACATGTACGGCATCACCGAAACCACCGTGCACGTGACAATCAGTGAATTACACGGCGCGGCACCACAATCCTCGACTATCGGACAGGGCCTTCCCGGTTTCGGTGTCCACGTTCTCGACAGCCGGCTACAGCCGGTGCCGACCGGCGTCACCGGCGAAATGTATGTGGCCGGACCACAAGTCGCGCGCGGCTACCGCGGCCGCCCGGGGCTGACCGCCACCCGCTTCCTCGCCAACCCTTATGGCCCGCCGGGATCGCGCATGTACCGATCCGGCGATCTCGGCCGCCGGCGCGCCGATCTCGAATACCTCGGCCGCGCCGACCAACAAGTGCAGTTGCGTGGGTTCCGCATCGAATTGGGCGAGATCGATGCCGCTCTCAGCGCGCTCGGGGGCGTCGCCGAGGCGCGAGTGATCCCCCGCGGCAACCGGCTGCTCGCCTATGTCCGCCTGACCGGCGATGTCGACGCGGCGCAGCTGTATCAGCAGATCGCCGGCCAGCTTCCAGAGCACATGATCCCGGCGGCCATCACCGCGGTCCCCGCCTGGCCGCTGACCGTCAACGGCAAGCTCGACATCCAGGCTCTGCCCGACCCGGACTTCACCGCCCGCGCCACCGGCCGGGCGCCGCGCACCGAACGCGAGTCCGCCATCGCGGCGCTGTTCGCCGAGGTACTCGAACTCCCCGAGGTCGGCGTCGACGACGATTTCTTCACCCTGGGCGGGGATTCGCTCGGTGCGGTCCGCCTGCGTTCCCGCTTCCGCGACGTGCTCGACGCGGACCTGAGCGTGCAGCAGATCTTCGAGGCCCGGACAGTCGCCGCACTCGCGGCCGCTGTCCCGATCCACCGCAGCGGTTTGCCCACCCGCGCCGGGACCCATCATCTCGATCTCGTCCCGCTCTCCTTCCCGCAGCGGCGACTGCTCGAGCTCAACGACAGCGAGCGCCGGACCCGAGGCCCCGGCCGGGCGTATGTCTTCACCTTGCGCATGATCGAACCCACCCGCCCACACCTCATACGGCTCGCACTGACCGATCTGGTTGCCCGCCACGAAATCCTGCGCACCGTCTTCCCCGGCATCCAGCGGATATTGCCCAGCGGCAGCATCGATTACGCCACCGTCCCGGCGAACGACCTCCCGGCGGCGATCGCGAAAGACATCGCCCAGCCCTTCGACCTGCGCACCGAACTACCCTTGCGGGTGCGCTTCTACCCCAGCGGCGATTCCGGTGCACTGCTGATCATGCTGCACCACATCGCCGCCGACGGCTGGTCGGCGGCCCCGCTCATCCAGGATTTCGCCGCCGCCCTGCGGGCTCGCGGCCACGGCGCGCAGCCGGAGTGGCAGCCCCTACCCATCCAGTACGCCGCACATGCGATCTGGCAGCACGAATTGATCCGGCATCTCGACGCCAACCCGCTAGACGCCCAACTCGCCTATTGGACAACAACTCTCGAACGCCTGCCGAAGCCCGCCCCGGCACTCCGCCGACCACCGGATGCGCCGCACCCGCAAGCTGCCCAGGTGTACATCGGCGTGGACGAGGAGCGTTATCGCCGGCTGGAAACCTTCGCCAACGCCCACGAGGCCAGCATCTACATGGTCGTACACACCGCATACGCGCTCATGCTCACCGAATTCGGCCTCGGCCCCGACCTCGCCATCTGCGCACCCACCGCCGGCCGCACCGAACCGGGAATGGAATCCGCCATCGGCCGATTCACCAATTTCCTGATTTTGCGCACCGACCTCACCGGAGCACCGGCCTTCCCCGACCTACTGGCCCAGGTCCGGCGCACTACCCTGGCCGCCCTCGACAATCAGGACCTCCCTTTCGAATTCCTCACCGACCACCTCGGAATCCGCCCGCACCTCCGTCTGCGCCTGGCATTCCAAAACATCCCGACCGCCGACCTGGAACGCTCCGGCCTCCCCGCCCACTGGGACCCCGTCCCCACCACCACCCCCGCCGACTTCGACATCTCTCTCGTCCTCTCCGAAGTCCCATCCCCCACCGGCCGCCCCCAATCCCTTTGGGGCGTCCTCGAATACGCGTCCGACCTGATCGACGTCGTGACCGCGGAGAAAATGAAAGCCAGATTCGAGGAAATCCTGTTCGAGCACCTCGAATTCGATAATTGACCTGATCGCCGCTAGCGCAACAGTGTCGCTGAGGCAATGCCGAGCGGACGAAATCATCCGCTCGGAGCGTGTCGGGCACGAGTTGCGTCTGTCGTGACCAGTCCGGTCATCCATGGGCCGAGCCCCGGTCCGTTATCGAGCGCGGCGGCGAACCACTGGTAAGCCATGAATCGCTGATACTGATTGCATACCCCGCGTGTGACCGTTTTGAGCGTGACGAGCCAGTATTCGAGCTGATCTCCAGTTATGGAAGAGGCCCCGCGCCGGGTTCTCCGGTGCGGGGCCTCGAGTCGAAAAGAGCTGCGTCGAGCTACTTTTCACTCACCGAACAGCACTCACTTACAAGCAGCCTTGGCCTCACGACGACGCCGGTGCAGGATCGGCTCGGTATAACCGTTGGGCTGCTTGGCACCCTCGAGCACCAATTCCTTGGCGGCCTGGAAGGCGATGCTGCCCGCGAAGTCCGGGGAGAGTGGGCGGTAGTTCGGGTCGCCGGCGTTCTGCTTGTCGACGACCGGGGACATGCGCTGGAGGCTGGCGATGATCTCGTCTTCGGTGACGATGCCGTGGCGCAGCCAGTTCGCCATGAGCTGGCTGGAGATGCGCAGGGTGGCGCGGTCTTCCATCAGGCCGACGTCGCGGATGTCGGGCACCTTGGAGCAGCCGACGCCCTGGTCGATCCAGCGCACCACGTAGCCGAGGATGCTCTGGGAGTTGTTGTCGAGCTCCTGCTGCTTTTCCTCGGCGGTCCAGTCGGTGTTCTGTGCGAGCGGGATTTCCAGGATCTGGTCGACGGTGGCGCGGGGGCCGCCCTTGGCCAGCTGGGCCTGCTGCTTGAACACGTCCACCTGGTGGTAGTGCGTGGCGTGCAGGGTGGCGGCGGTGGGCGAGGGCACCCATGCGGTGTTGGCGCCGGCCTTCGGGTGGCCGATCTTCTGGACCAGCATGTCGGCCATCAGGTCCGGCATGGCCCACATGCCCTTGCCGATCTGCGCCTTGCCGGGCAGGCCGGTGGCCAGACCGGTGTCGACGTTCCAGTCCTCGTAGGACAGGATCCACTGCTGCGACTTCATCTCGGCCTTGCGGACCATCGGCCCGGCCTCCATGGAGGTGTGGATCTCGTCGCCGGTGCGGTCGAGGAAGCCGGTGTTGATGAACACCACGCGCTCGGACGCGGCGTTGATGCACGCCTTCAGGTTCACCGTGGTGCGGCGTTCCTCGTCCATGATGCCGACCTTGAGGGTGTTGGCGGGCACGCCGATGACCTCTTCGATGCGGCCGAAGAGTTCGTTGGTGAAGGCGACCTCGTCAGGACCGTGCATCTTCGGCTTCACGATGTAGACCGAACCGGTGCGGGTGTTCTTCAGTTCGGTGTCACCGTTGAGGGCGTGCTTGGCGATCAGTGACGTGAGCAGGCCGTCCATGATGCCCTCGGGGACCTCGTTGCCTTCGGCATCGATGATCGCGTCGGAGGTCATCAGGTGGCCGACGTTGCGCACGAACAGCAGCGAACGACCGTGCAGCACGAGGTCGCTGCCGTCGAGCGCGGTGTAGACGCGATCGGGATTCATGGTGCGGGTGAAGGTCTTGCCGCCCTTGGCGACTTCCTCGGCGAGGGTGCCCTTCATCAGACCCAGCCAGTTGCGGTAGCACAGGGTCTTGTCCTCGGCGTCGACCGCGGCGACCGAGTCCTCGAAGTCCATGATCGTGGTGACCGCGGACTCGAGCACGATGTCCTTGACACCGGCGGTGTCGGTGGAGCCGATCGGCGATTCCGGATCGATCTGGATCTCGATGTGCAGACCGTTGTGCTTCAACAGGATCGAGGTCGGATCAGCCGGATCGCCGAGGTAGCCGACGAGCAGCGACGGATCGGCCAGGCCGATGGTGGTGCCGTCTTCCAGGCCGACCTCGAGTTCACCGTCGACGATGCGGTAGCTGGTGGAGCCCAGATGCGAGCTGGTGATCAGGGTGGCGACGTCGTCGAGGAAGTTGCGGCCCCATTCGATGACCTTGTCGCCGCGCACCTTGTTGTAGCCGGTGCCCTTCTCGGCGCCGTTGTCCTCGGAGATGGCGTCGGTGCCGTAGAGCGCGTCGTAGAGCGAGCCCCAGCGCGCGTTGGCGGCGTTGATCGCGAAGCGCGCGTTCATCACCGGCACCACCAGCTGCGGGCCGGCCTGCACGGCGATCTCGTCGTCGACGTTCTGGGTGGTGATCTGGAAATCGGCCGGCTCGGGGCGCAGGTAGCCGATCTCGGTCAGGAAGGTCTTGTAGGCAGCCTTGTCGTAGCCGGCGCCCGGGTTCGCGGCGTGCCATGCGTCGAGCTTGGCCTGGATCTCGTCGCGCTCGGCCAGCAGGGCGCGGTTGCGCGGTGCGAGATCGTTGATGACCTGCTCGGCGCCCGCCCAGAACGCCGCGGAATCTACGCCGGTGCCGGGAAGCGCCTCGTTCTCGACGAAATCGTGGAGAACACTGGCCACCTGAAGGCCACCGACCTGAATCCGCTCTGTCATCTCATGCCTCACTTGTCGAGAAGAACCGGTTTAAATAAGACGCTCGTAATGTTACCCGTCGGTAGACGCTGGTCCGCGCGTCGGGTCGACACAAAGTGCACGCAATCTGTTCCGGTGGTGTCCGGCTGCGGCCAGGGGGGTGACGGCGGTCGGCCGGTCGACCTCTTGATTCTAACCCGTGCCCGATTTAATGTACTGATCGGAACATTATTGGCTCGGGAGGTCGGATGCCGGAACAACCGTTGCTGGATCAAGTCGCCCTGGTCACCGGCGGCAGCCGGGGGCTGGGGCGCGAGATGGTGCTGGCTTTCGCCGCCGCGGGCGCGGATGTGGTGATCGCCAGCCGCAAACTCGACGACTGCCTGGCGTTGGCCGAGGAGGTGCGGGCCACCCACGGGCGACGGGCGCTGCCGGTCGCCTGCAACGTCAGCGACTGGGAGCAGTGCGGTGCGCTCGTCGAGACGGCCTATGCGGAGTTCGGCCGCGTCGACGTGCTGGTCAACAACGCGGGCATGTCGCTGCTCTATCCGAGCTTGGACGAGGTCACCGAGGCGCTGTTCGACAAGATCATCGGCGTGAATCTCAAAGGGCCGTTCCGGCTTTCGGCGCTGGTCGGATCGCGGATGACGGCCGGTGCGGGCGGGCGGATCGTCAACATCACCTCGATCGAGGCCACCCACCCCGAGCCCATGGCGGTGCCGTACGCGGCGGCCAAGGCGGCGCTGAACAACCTGACCGCCGGGCTGGCACAGACTTACGGACCGAAGGTGCGGGTCAACGCGATCCAGTGCGGGCCGTTCGCCACCGATATCTCCAAGGCCTGGACCGAGGAGATGGTCGCTTACATGAGCGGCCACAACGCTCTCGGCCGGATCGGCCAGCCCGCCGATATCGTCGGCGCCGCATTGTATTTCGCGACCGACGCGTCCGCGTTCTGCACGGGGTCGACGCTCGCGCTCGACGGCGGCTGGCGATGAAGGCGCTCACATACGAAGGCCCGCGCCAGATTTCCTACAGCGAGGTGGCCGATCCGAAGCTGCCCGGGACCGACGGCGCGATCGTGCGGGTCACCGCCACCGGGATCTGCGGTAGTGATCTGCATATCTACGGCGGGCACGGCTTCGTCCAGGGCACGGGGTACAGCGTCGGGCACGAGGCGGCGGGTGAGATCGTCGAGCTCGGACCGGACGCCCACGGCTTCGCGGTGGGCGATCGGGTGCTCGTGCCCGCGTCCGCGGGTTGCGCTCGCTGCCTGAACTGCCGGCAGGGTTTGGTGACCGGGTGCGAGCGCCATCCGCTGCCGGTCGATGCCTGCTACGGGCTCGGCGGTGCGCTGGCGGGCGCGCAGGCGCAGTTCCTGGCCGTGCCGCACGCCGCGGGAAACCTTGTCCGCCTTCCTGATCGGGTGAGCGACGAGGCCGCCATCGTGCTAACCGACAACGCGCCCACCGCCTGGTACGGCGCGCGGCGCGCGCGGATCACCCCCGGCGACCACGTGGTCGTCATCGGGCTCGGGCCGGTCGGGCTGATGGCGGTGCAGTCGGCCTTCGCAATGGGCGCGGCACGGGTCCTCGGTGTGGATCTGGTAGCCGAACGCCGGGCTCGTGCCGCGGAACTCGGGGCCGAGCCGGTCGACGCCGACGATCCCAAGGCGGCCATTCGCGAAATGCTCGACGGCGGTGCGGAAGTCGCGATCGAGGCGGTCGGGGCGGACGCCACGATCAAACTGGCGATGAGCGCGGTCCGGCCGCGCGGACGAGTCAGCGTGATCGGGGTCAACCAGAATTCGGCGTACCCGATGCATATGCCGCTCGCACAGGTGAAAGAGCTGGAATTCCATATCGGGCTGTGCTCGATCCAGTACGAGTTGCCCGCGTTGCTGCGCCTCACCGCGGCCGGGCGGCTCCGGCCGGAAGCCGTTGTCACCCATCGGATGCCGATGTCGGAGGGCGCGGCGGCCTACCAGCTGTTCGCCGAGCGGGCCGACGGGGTCAGCAAGATCATCCTGGATCCGCGATGACAACCGCGTCGCGCAGCGATTCGACGGAGGGCGGCCGCCCGGTTACGGCGCGCCGGCGCGGCCGCCCGCCCGCTTCGGAATCCACGGCTGGAGACACGCGCGAACGGATTGTCGAGGCCGCGGTGGAATTGTTCGCGGACAAGGGTTTTCACGGGACCGGGGTCGCGGAGATCGGCGAGCGCGCGAATGTGCAACGCGGTGCGCTGTACTACCACATCGGTTCCAAGGAAGAACTGCTGTGGGAGATCCTGCGCGACTACATCCAGCTCATGCGCGAGGACGCCGAGCGGATCGCCGCCAGCGGCCACGACCCGATCGCAAAGCTGCACAAGCTGATTCACAGTTATACGGGTTTGATCATCGCGCACCGGCGGGAAGTCGCGATCCAGTTGCGCGATGTGACCGCGCTGACCGGCGAACGCGCCGTGCAGCTGCAAGACCTGCGCGACGACGTGCAGGACTGCTGGCAGCGGGTGATCGATGACGGTTACGCGGCCGGTCTGTTGCGCACCGCCGACCACGTCATCACCAACAGCTTGCTCGGCATGCTGAACATGGTGACGGTCTGGTACCGCCCGGACGGCAACCACTCCCCCGGCGAGATCGCCGACCTGCTCGCCGCCACCTTCCTCGACGGCATCACCACTGAGAAGACGAAAGGCTAGTCATGGCTTGGGATTTCGACACCGATCCGGAATACCAGAAGAAACTGGACTGGGTCGCGGAGTTCGTCGAGGCCGAGGTGGAACCCCTCGACCTGATCTACCCCGAACCCTACGACCGCCAGAACCCGGAGATCCGGGCGCTGATGCGACCGCTGCAGGAGAAAGTCAAAGAGCAGGGCTTGTGGGCGTGCCACCTCGGCCCCGAACTCGGCGGCCCCGGCTACGGACAGGTGAAACTGGCTCTGCTCAACGAGGTCATCGGCACCTCGAAGTGGGCCCCGCTGGTCTTCGGTTGTCAGGCGCCCGATTCCGGCAATGCCGAGATCCTGGCCCACTTCGGTACGCCCGAGCAGAAGGCGAAGTACCTGCGGCCCCTGCTCGATGGTGAGATCGGGTCCTGCTATGTGATGACCGAGCCCACCGGCGGTTCGGATCCGACCGCGTTCCGGACCCGGGCGGTGCGTGACGGCGACGAATGGGTCATCAACGGCGAGAAGTGGTTCAACTCGGCCGCCGAATACGCCGCCTTCCACATCGTGATGGTGGTGACCGATCCGGAGGCGGAACCGCACCAGCGGTTGTCGATGTTCATCGTCCCCGCCGGCACTCCCGGCCTGGAGATCGTCCGGAACTTCACCGTGCCGGGCTTCTCCGACAAGGAAGGCCACCTGCGCTTCACCGACGTCCGCGTGCCCGCCGACGCGCTGCTGGGCGCGGAGGGCCTCGGCTTCATCGTGGCCCAGACCCGCCTGGGCGGCGGCCGCGTCCACCACGCCATGCGCACGGTCGCCATGGTGCGCAAGGCTTTCGACATGATGTGCGAGCGCGCGGTGTCGCGGCCCATGCGTAAGGGCGTGCTCGGCGGCATGCAGATGACGCAGGAGAAGATCGCCGAAGCCTGGATCGAGATGGAGCAGTTCCGCCTGCTGGTGCTGCGCACCGCGTGGCGCATCGACAAGGAACAGGACTACCGCAAGGTCCGCCACGACATCGCCGCCATCAAGGTCGCCATGCCGAAGGTCATGCACGACATCGCCCAGCGCGCCATGCACCTGCACGGCGCGATCGGCGTCAGCACCGACCTGCCCTTCGTCGACATGATGAACTACGCGCAGGTCATGGCCATCGCCGACGGGCCCACCGAGGTCCACAAGATCACCTTGGCCAAGGAGATCCTGAAGACCTACACCCCCGGCGACCCGGTGTACCCGAGCGGCTACCGACCCGCCCTGCGCGAATCGGCCCGCGAGCTCGTCGCCCGCCGCCTCGAACACACCGTCGGCAACCTCTGAGCACGGCCGGACGCCGGGTCACACCCTCCCGGCGTCCACCCTTGGGTGGCCGGAGACAACACCTCGCAGGCTGAACCGGCGGTGCAGGCGAGCCGTAGGACTCGGGCATGACGACAACTGCTGCCCATCCCCATACCGCCACCGACTGGGTGGCCCGCGCCCGGTCGGTCGGTGACGTGCTGCGCCCCGAGGTCGCCGACCGTGACCGGACGGGTGAGATCAATGCCGCCGCCTTCGACCAACTGCGCACCAGCGGGCTCACCGCCGCACTGGTTCCGGCGGAATTCGGGGGCGGTGGCGCCACCCACGCCGAAATGGGCGCGGCCATCCGGGAATTGGGCCGCCACGACGCGTCCACCGCGGTGGCTTTCGCGATGCACGCGCACCTGGTGGCCACCCAGGTGTGGCGGCACAACAACGGGCAGGACGCGACCGCCCTGTTCGGCAAGGTGGCGGCCGGGGCGATCCTGGTGAGCACCGGCGCCTCGGACTGGGTCGGCTCCAACGGGCGCGCGGTGCGGGTGGACGGCGGCTATCGGGTGCATGCCCGCAAGGCTCCGGCCAGCGGTTGTGAGGTCGGTACCGTGCTGGTGACCAGCTTCCGCTGGGACGACGCCCCCGGTGGCGCCCAGGCGCTGCACTGTGCGATCCCGCTTTCCGCACCCGGTGTGCGGATCGAAAAAACTTGGGACACCTTGGGTTTGCGGGCGAGCGGATCGCACACCGTGGTGCTCGAGGATGTCTTCGTCCCGGACGCCGCGATATCCATGGCTCGCCCGGCGGATGTCTGGCCGCCGCTGCTCAATGTCGTGATCGGCGCGGCGCTGCCGTTGGTCATGGCCGCCTATCTGGGAATCGCCGACACCGCGGTCGAACTCGCCACCAGGCTGGTCCACGGGCGCACCGACGCGCACGTCTACCAACTCGCCGGCGAGATGATGAACAGCTACATCACCGCCACGGACATCATCGAGGCGATGTTCGACGGCTCGGAAAATCTCCGCTTCGCCAATACCGACGACTACGCCGCCCGCACCCTCAGTCGCAAGACCGTCGCCGCCGACAAGTTGATCGAGACCGTGCGTCTGGCCATCGAAACCGTCGGGGGCGCGGGCTATTCCCGGACCTGCGCCTTGGAGATGCACTATCGCGATATCCATGGCGGCCAGTTCCATCCGCTGCCGCGGGCCAAGCAACTCCAGTTCACCGGGCGGGTAGTGCTCGGCCGGAGTCCGCTCGGCTGAACCGTCTCTTGGGCGTGTCCGGCCCCGACGCGGTTGAATGGTCGGACATGGTCAGGTCGAGTGCCGGGAGGATGAGATGGCGTTCGCGTGGAGGACTCCTCGACGGAAGAAGATCGCTCTTGCGGTCGCGGCCGCGCTGGTCCTGGCGCTGGGGGCGGGTTTGGCCTTCTTCCAGCCATGGAAGCTGGTCACCGACACCACGGTGAACGAGGCCGAACCCACCGCCGTCGTCGGGCCCGGCCCGGCCGCCGCACCCCGGATGCCGTCGCCGCTGTCCATCGGCCGCTTCATCTCCCATGAACACTCCACCTCCGGCAGTCTGGTGGTCCTGAAACTCCCCGACGGCGGCCACGTGCTACGCCTGGATGACCTGGA
Source organism: Nocardia goodfellowii (assembly GCF_017875645.1). Classification (NCBI taxonomy): domain Bacteria; kingdom Bacillati; phylum Actinomycetota; class Actinomycetes; order Mycobacteriales; family Nocardiaceae; genus Nocardia; species Nocardia goodfellowii. Next base: position 5,844,548 of record NZ_JAGGMR010000001.1, read on the forward strand.
CACCTCCGACGGTCCCGACCTGCACGTCTGGCTCACCGACGCGCCGGTCATCGACGGCCGCGACGGCTGGGGCGTGTTCGACGACGGCGCGTACCTGGACCTGGGCAAGCTCAAAGGCAACAAGGGCAGTCAGAACTACACCATCCCCGCCGGTACCGACCTGACGAAGTACACCAGCGTCTCCATCTGGTGCGACCGGTTCAACGTCTCCTTCGGCGCCGCCGCGCTGGAAAAGGCCTGATCTACAACACAATTCAAGACAGCACCTACCGGTCGGCAAAAAATGAGCCGACAACGGTGGGTGCTGTGTGCCACCATGGATTCAGACGATGATCACCCCGATCGGCGGGGTGATCTTTTGGACTATCGAGGAAGGAGGAGACGGCCTGTGCAATCGCACGAGATGAAGAATTCGCAGCATACGACCGAGATCGGCGCGTACGGACAGCGGATCAGCGATCCGCGGCCCGTCCTCCTCCGGGTCGGTCGCTAGACCCGCCTGTCCCACCGCCGCTGCGTTGTTCGCGACCGGCGCACTCCACGAATTCGTCCCACACTTCCCGAAACATGGTGAGCCCCATGCCGTTCCGCCGTGCCACCGATTCGGTGGTGTTGACCGCCGACAATTGGATACACAGTCCGGTACTGGTCTTGAACGCCTCCTTCGAGGCGCTCGACGAGATCAGTGCCGATCGTGCGGTGGTGCTGCTGATGAGCGGGGCCGCCGAATCGATCGCCGACCGCGAACCGTATTTCCCGATCCGCTCGAAGCAATGGGAAATACCGCTACCGGAAACGATTCGGCTGCGGCGGTACGTGTTCATCGAGCACACCACGCTGGTGCACGACGAAAGCCGGGCCACCCTGGCCGGCGTGCTGCGGCGCGACCGCCACCGGTGTGGTTACTGCGCCGGGTGGGCCCGCACCGTGGACCACATCCGGCCGCGCAGCCGGGGTGGCCCGAACACCTGGAGCAACCTGATCGCCTGCTGCGCGCCGTGCAATTCGGTCAAGGCCGACCACACCCCGGAAGAGGCGGGCATGCGGCTGCTGTGGATACCGAAGGCGCCGAACCACCTGGCCAAGCGCCAACGCCGGATCTGGAAGGACCTGGCCACCGCCGGAGAGAAAGGAGCAAGGACATGACCGTCCGAACCGAGTTGAGACGTACGGCCGGCGACGTCACCGAACCGACCCTGGCGGACCTGCTGCCTCTCTCGGACACCCGCGACTGGCACCGGGCCGCGTGCCGCGGCGACTCGAACCATGACGCGTGGTTCCCGTATCCGTCGGAGGACTTCGAGTACGCGCGCGGCATCTGCGCGGGCTGCCCGATCCGCCGGGCCTGTGGTGAATTCGCCGCCGAGACGGGCCAGTCCGGCGTCTGGGGCGGGCACGAGTTCGACCGCGGCCGCATGATCCGCGAGTGACGCCGGTGCGGCATGGACTGCCGTCATGCATCGAGTGCATGACGGCAGCTCGTGTGCGCACCGTGCTGGGGCTGACCGGTCGACCGATAAACCGGACATGACCATAGACTGTGCGCCGTGGGCACACATCGCAGCGGAGCCAGATCCAGGGGTGTCAGCAAAGGTCCGGTTATCGCAGTGGTGGCCGTGTTGTTGCTGGCCGGGGCGGTTTTCGCATGGTTTCAGTTGAGTGACAGAGCCGCGCAGGAGGATTCCGCCGCGGCCTCGGAGTGCGTCGAAGGTGACGCCACGTTGTTCGTCACCGTCGACCCGGACATCGAGGCGCCGGTGCGAGCCGTCGCCGACAAGTACAACGCCGGCACACCGCAAGTGCGTGATCACTGCGCGAAAGTGGTGGTGACCGCCCGGCCGTCGGCCGACATGGTGGCCGGACTCACCGCGGGCGGCACCTGGAACGGCGTGCTCGGCCCGCAGCCCGCGCTGTGGATTCCTAATTCGTCCCGGGCCATCGAGGCGGCGCGGGTTCCCGGATTGATCGAAGGCGATCCGACGCCGATCGCGGCCAGCCCGATCGTGCTCGCCGTTCCCGAAGAACTACGCGCGGCGCTCGAGGCCGCGCAGACCACCTGGGCGGATCTGCCTGCCCTGCAACAGGGTTCGCTCAGCACCATCGGATTACCGAACTGGGGTGGGTTGAAGCTGGCGCTACCCGGCGGTGACGCCGGCCTCGCCGTCGCCACCGCCGTCGCCGCCGCGACCTCGGGCACCGACCCGCTCACCGAGCAGGCCGCGCGAACCGGGCAGGTCGTTTCCGCCGTCTCCGGGCTCGCCGCGGGCGCACCCGACGCTGACACCACGACCGCTCTGAGCGCGATCGCCGCGCCGGAACCCACCAAAGCCACGGTCCACGCGGTGGCCGCCACCGAGCAGCAGGTGCGCGCGCACGGTGGCATCGCCATGTTCCGGCCGGTCGGTTCCGCGCCCGTAGCCGACTATCCGGCCGCGACGATGTCGGGCCCGTGGGTGGACCAGACGCAGAATCTCATTGCCAGCGTCTTCGCCGAATACCTGCGGGCGCCGGAGCAGGCGCCGTTCTTCACCGCCGCCGGATTCACCGCCACCCCGCCGGTGACCGGTCCGGGCGCTTCCCGCGCCGCGCTGGAGAAAGTGCAAGCCACCCTCGACAATCCGGTACTCGGCGTGCAGTCCACGGTGCTGCTCGATACGTCCTCCTCGATGTCGACCATCGACGGTTCGGCCACCCGGCTCGCCACAGTCATCGGGGCGCTGAAATCGACCATGAACGTGATGCCGCCCGATTTCGGGATCGGCGTCTGGGCTTTCGCGAAAAATCTCGACGGCACCACCCCCTACGACGTGCTGGCCCCGACCAAAACGCTGACCGATGATCAGCGCACGGCCGTCAACGCGGCACTCGACGATGTCGAGGCCGCCGGGTCGCGCACCGACCAGGCCTATCCGACCCTGCTGGCCGCCTACCGCAACGCGGTCGGCAATTACGTGGCGGGCAAGAGCAATTCGATTCTGCTGATCACCGACGGTCCCGACGACGATTCCACGATCACCGGCCAGAAACTGCTCACCGATCTGGTCGCCGCCATCGATAAAAGCAAGCCGGTGCGTATCGATATCATCGTCGTGGGCGGTCCGGGCACCCAAACCTTGCAGGACGTGGCGCAGCAAACCGGTGGCAGTTACACCAAACTCGCGACCTCGAACGACCTGAGCTTCGGCACCGCGATGGTGCGGGCGCTCACTACGCCGTAACCCCTTTTTTCGCGGCCCGCAACCGGGCAGCGACAATTGCCACGCAGGAAGGATCAAACCTTCAAGTGTGATCTGATCTCGAGCGGGAGTTGTTTGTGGAGACCCAGCGCCGTCCCGGCGGCCGGAGTGCTCGTGTCCGGGACGCGGTGCGACAGGCGACGCTGGTGGAAGTGACCCAGCGTGGCTACCAGGGCCTGACGGTCGAGAATGTGGCCAAACGCTCCGGCGTGCACAAGACGTCGATCTATCGCCGCTGGGGCAGCCCCGAGGGTTTGGTGGCCGACGCGCTGGAATTGGCAGCCACCGAACCCATTCCGATCCCCGACACCGGCAGCGTCGACTCGGACCTGCGCGCGCTCGCCGAAGCCGTGCGCGCCGGATTCGCCAGTCCCCAGGGCGGTGCGATCGGGTGCGCGTTCATCCTCGCGGGCATGCAGAACCCGGCCGCGGCCACCGCCCTGCAGTCCTTCATCGCCGCCCGCCGCCGGCAATCTTTGGTCATCGTCGATCGTGCGGTGCAGCGCGGCGAACTCTCCCCCGCCGTCGACGGCGAAGAACTGATCCGTTTCGCACTGGCGCCGATCTACTACCGAATCTTCGTCACGCACGAACCGCCGACCGCGCAGGACGCCCACAAATCCGCCGACGCGGCATTGGCCGCGGCCCGCGCCGGCATCCTCTGAACAGCGGCCCGCCCTGACCGGCAGGGCGGGCCGGGCACTCAGTTCTCGTAGTCCGCCATCGGCGGGCAGGAGCAGACCAGGTTGCGGTCGCCGTAGGCGCCGTCGATGCGGCGGACCGCCGGCCAGACCTTCGCGCGGGCGTGGCCGACACCGCGCGGGTAGACCGCGACCTCCCGGCTGTATGGGTGATCCCATTCGCCGACGAGGCATTCCGCCGTATGCGGGGCGCCGCGCAGCGGGTTGTCCGCCACCGGCCACACGCCGGCGGCGACCTGGTCGATCTCACCCTTGATCGCGATCATCGCGTCGCAGAAGGCGTCGATCTCCTCGAGATTCTCCGACTCGGTCGGCTCCACCATCAGCGTGCCCGCCACCGGGAAGCTCATGGTGGGGGCGTGGAAACCGTAGTCCGCCAACCGTTTCGCCACATCGTCGACCGTGACGCCGGTGCGCTTGGTGATCTCCCGCAGGTCCAGGATGCACTCGTGCGCGACCATGCCGTTGTCGCCGGTGTAGAGCACCGGGAAGTGCTCGTCGAGGCGCTTGGCAATGTAGTTGGCCGAGGCGATCGCGGTGAGGGTGGCGCGGCGCAGGCCGTCCGCGCCCATCATCCGGATGTAGGCCCAGGTGATGGGAAGGATTGAGGCGGAACCGAATTCGGCCGCCGACACCGCGTGCGAACCGGCCTCGAGCGGGTTGCCGGGCAGGTACCGCGCCAGATGCTCGCGCACCGCGACCGGTCCGACGCCGGGACCGCCACCGCCGTGCGGGATGCAGAAGGTCTTGTGCAGGTTCAGGTGGCTGACATCGCCGCCGAACTTGCCCGGCCGGGCCAAGCCGACCAAGGCATTCAGGTTCGCGCCGTCGACGTAGACCTGCCCGCCCGCCTCGTGCACCAGCGCGCACAGTTCGGCGACCTCGTGCTCGTACACCCCGTGCGTGGACGGATAGGTGATCATGATGCAGGCCAGCCGCTCGGCGTGGTCGGCGATCTTGGCGCGCAGATCGTCCAAGTCGATATCGCCGTTGTCCCGGCACTTCACAACCTCCACCCGCATGCCCACCATCGCGGCGGAGGCGGCGTTGGTGCCGTGCGCGCTGGACGGGATCAGGCAGGTGTCGCGGTGGGTGTCACCGCGATCCAGGTGGTAGCGGCGGATCGCCAGCAGGCCCGCGTACTCGCCCTGGCTACCGGCGTTGGGCTGCAACGAGACCCGATCGTATCCGGTGATATCGCAGAGCCAGCCCTCCAGATCGGCGATCAGCTTGCGCAGGCCCGGAGCGTCCTCGACCGGTGCGTACGGGTGCACGCGGCTGAATCCGGGCCAGGTGATGGGCTCCATCTCGGCGGTGGCGTTGAGCTTCATGGTGCACGAGCCGAGCGGAATCATGCTGCGGTCCAAGGCGATATCCTTGTCCGACAGCGACCGCAGGTAGCGCAGCATCGAGGTTTCGGTGTGGTAGCGGGTGAACGCCGGTGCGGTCAGGAACTCGGAGGTGCGGTTCTCGATGTGCGGGCGCGGCCTGCCGTGGAACAGCGCGCCTTCCGGACCGACGGGGACCTCCGCGCCGAAGCAATCCAGCACGGCGACCACATGGCCGTCGGTGGTCACCTCGTCGCAGGCGATGGCGACGTGATCGGCGTCCACCAGCCGCAGGTTGATGCCCGCGCCTTTGGCCTTGGCCACAATGGCTTCCGCACCGCCGGGCACACGCACCAGCACGGTGTCGAAGAAGCTCTGGTGCACGACGGCGTCGCCGAGCCCCGCGGCCAGCCACTGGGCGTGGCCGTGCACCCGGCGCGCGATGTTCCGCAGCCCCTCCGGGCCGTGGTAGGAGGCGTACATGGCGGCCACGATGGCCAGCAGCACCTGGGCGGTGCAGATGTTGGAGGTCGCCTTCTCGCGGCGAATGTGCTGTTCCCGCGTCTGCAGGGCGAGCCGGTAGGCGGTGTTTCCGTCGGTGTCGACCGAGACGCCCACCAGCCGGCCCGGCAGCTGCCGGGCGTGCGCCGAATGCACCGCGAGATACCCGGCGTGCGGACCGCCGAAGCCCAGCGGCACACCGAAACGCTGCGTGGTGCCGAAACAGACATCCGCGCCCTGCTCACCCGGCGGGGTGATCAGCGTCATGGCCAGCAGGTCCGCCCCGACCGCGACCAGAGCGCCGCGCTCGTGCGCGGCGTCGATCACCGGCTTGGCATCGATGATCCGCCCCGACGCGGCCGGCTGCTGCAACAGCACCCCGAAATATTCGCCGTCGGGCAGCACGCCCGCGGCCAGATCCGCTTCGACGATCTCGATGCCCAGCGGTTCGGCCCGGGTCTCGAGTACGGTGCGCGTCTGCGGGAAGAGATCGGTGTCGACGAGCAGCCGCACCGACTTGGATTTGCGGTTGGCCCGCTGCAGCAGCGTCATCGCCTCGGCCGCGGCGGTCGCCTCGTCCAGCATGGACGCGTTGGCGACCTCCATCCCGGTCAGCTCCGACACCATGGTCTGGAAGTTCAGCAGGGCCTCCAGGCGGCCCTGCGAGATTTCCGGCTGGTACGGGGTGTAGGCGGTGTACCAGGCCGGGTTCTCGAGCAGGTTTCGCACCAGCACCGGCGGCGTGAGAGTGTCGTAGTAGCCGAGCCCGATCATGGTCGTGGCCACGGTGTTCGAATGCGCCAGCGCGGCCAGCTCGGTCAGCGCCTCGTGTTCGGAGACAGCGGGCGGCAGCGCGTCCAGGCCGTTGCCCGCGATCTCGTCGAGAATGCTCGCGGGCACGGCGCGACCGGCCAGTTCGTCCAGCGATCCGACGCCGACGACGGGCAGGATCGTGGCGAGTTCGCCCTGATCAGGACCGATATGACGGTCGGCGAAAGTACGAGTCGGGATCACGGCGGCTCCAAGGTCGGGCTGGTCGACGGGTGCGGTCGGCTGACCATGTCGAGCGACTGCGCACAGTCGCTACGGCTGGTCCTGCCCTCCCCCTCTGTCGTTGGAGCCTGAGAGATTCGGGAGCGGTGATCCCTTTCCCCATCGGCGGGTGACGCGAAATCACCGCTTTCCAGAGGCGCCGAAGCCCGTACGGTCCCTGTTGCCTGAGAGATTGACGGGGAGGTGCTGCTCCTTCGGCGCCCGGACTCGAAGTGAGACCGGAACTCTCCCGCACGGCGGCGACGCACCGCCCAGTTTAGGTGGTGCGTCGCGAATTCCGTGCCATCAGGTCCCTGTTTGGTGCGTCACGCGGGACGAACTCAGCCGATCTTGCGGTTCATCCGCGCCTTGCGCCGGAACGACAGCTCGTCCTCGGGCCGCTCGGTGACCGTGGACGCGCGCTCGGCCGGGAAGTTCGCGATGGCCCCGGTGAGTTCCTTCATGGCGCCGCTGACGGCGATACCGAACACTCCCTGTCCGCCCTGCAGTAAATCGACTACCTCCTCGGCCGAGGTGCACTCGTAGACCGAGGTGCCGTCGGAGAACAGCGTGATACCGGCCAGATCCGCCACCCCACGGCTGCGCAGGTGGTCGACCGCGATCCGGATGTTCTGTAGCGAGATACCGGCATCCAGCAGCCGCTTCACGATCTTCAGGACCAAGATGTCCTTGAAGGAGTACAGCCGCTGCGAGCCCGACCCCGCGGCGCCTCGGATGGAGGGTACGACCAGACCGGTGCGTGCCCAGTAATCGAGCTGCCGGTAGGTGATTCCGGCGACCTGACATGCGCTGGGGACGCGGTAACCGACCAGATCGTCAGGCACCGAGTCGTCCGGGAACAGGCCAGGCTGTACGACATCATCCTGCGTTTGCTCTGCCACTGACCACTCCCTTACTTCGACGCCCAGCCCTCATCCGACGACTTGGCGGCCCGCCCAACTTCCGAGGTTACTCCCCTGATTCTCCCGGGAGCAGCAGCATCGGACCAAGCGCGACGCGCGGTAAAAGTCTCTAGCTGTGGTCTAGACTCCGGCCCCTACCGGGAGCATGCCCTAACTGTCGGTCGCTTTGAAGTCGTCCGGCGAGACCGATTCGAGGAACTCCTTGAACTTCTCCACCTCGTCTTCTTTCTCGTCCGGCATCACCAGCCCGGCCTCCTCGAGCACCGGTTCCTCGGCATAGATGGGGCAACCCACCCGCAAGGCGATGGCAACCGAATCCGAGGGCCGCGCGGAGATCCGCAGGCCGTTCTCGAAGACCAGATCCGCGTAGAAGGTGCCCTCCTGCAGATCTACGATCCGCACCTCCTGCAAGGTGTGCCCCAGCTTGGAGATCAGCGTCTTGATCAGATCGTGTGTCAACGGCCGGATCGGAGTCACCCCCTCCTGCTCGAGCACGATGGCCGTCGCTTCCGCCTGACCGATCCAGATCGGCAGATAGCGATCGCCGGACACCTCGCGGAGCAACAGCACGGGCTGATTCTGTGGCTGCTCGACACGAATGCCGATGACCCGCATTTCACTCATCGAACACGCCTCCCATACTCGCCGGCCGCCCGGCATGACTACCGCGGGGCTCGCCGTACCCCCGAGTCTAAGCGAACTCGGAGCACCTCTGCGATCGGTGTGCACAGCCGAAATCGGCGTGTTGCCATGGTGGAATACGGGACTCGCGAATCGGGCGAATACCGGTCAGTTACCCAGCGAGTTCCGTACCGAGGCCTTGACCAGGCAGGTATGCAATGTCAGCGACAGCGCAGCCAGCTCGCGCACGATTTCCTCGGCGCGGGCCCGCGCACCGGCGTCGCGGCTTTTCGCTATCGGCGCAGCGATCTGCGCGACCAGCGCCGCCTCACGGTCCGCGGCCAGCTTGAACGCGCGCAGATGGCGGGCCTCCAACCCGAATTCGGCCATGGCGCTGGCCGTTCGGGCCAGTGTCACCGCGTCGGCGTCGAAGTAGCCCGCGGGGCCGGGAACGATCAGGTTGGCGCGGATCAGGTCGTTCAGGAAGGTCTCGTCGATGCCGGCCTGCGACAGCAAATCCGCCCGGGTGAGGCGGATTTCGTGATCGAAGCGCAACTCCTCCGGCGAGACCTCGCCGGGCACCACACCGAGTTTGCGCGGTGGCGCGAGGCGAACTTCACCCTCGGGTGCCGGGACGGCGGACGCCCGGGCGCGGGCTTCCCGCACACCGAGCGTCGCCGCACCCTTGTCGATCGCTTCGAGCTGTTCCTTGATCACCTTCAACGGCAGGTACTGGTCACGTTGCGCGGTCAGCACGAATCTGAGTCGTTCGGTGTCCGCGACCGAGAATCTGCGATAGCCCGACGGTGTACGTTCGGGCCGGATCAAGCCCTCGGCTTCGAGGAACCGGATCTTCGAGATGGTGATGTCCGGAAAGTCGGGTCGCAGTAGGTCGAGCACGGAGCCGATCGACATCCCGCCACGAGCCCACTGCGCCGCTCCCGTCAACGGCTACGATCCCGTCGAGATCGTCGGCGCTGCCGTTCTCATAAGCTGCCCGCACCTGCCGAAGGCTCGTTGACCTGCGCGCGCGGTCCGGTGAGGAACACGAGCCGGAACTTGCCGATCTGTACTTCGTCGCCGTTCTGCAGCTCCGAGGAGTCCACCGGTTCGCGGTTGACGTAGGTGCCGTTCAGGCTGCCCACATCCACCACCTGGAACGTGTCGTCGTCCTGCCGGAACTCTGCGTGCCGACGGCTGACGGTGACGTCGTCGAGAAAGATGTCACTGTCGGGGTGGCGGCCGGCCGAAGTGGTCGGCTGGTCCAGCAGGAACCGCGAGCCCGCGTTCGGGCCGCGCTTGACGACCAAGAGGGCAGCACCCACCGGGAGACCCTCGACCCCTTGCACCGGCTGCTCGCCGGTCGCCTCTGCGGAGCGCGACGCGTCGACCTCGTTCAGGAAATCCGCGCGGAAGACCGACGTCGTCTCGGCCGCGGTCTCCTGGTAACCCGGGTCTTTGTTCTCGCTCACCGTTTCTCTCCTCCTCGAACCTGATTATCCATGCAAGCAGGTGATGCCATCTCCGACACGAACGCTGGGCCCGAGTCGTTGAGAAGTCACTGCGCTAGTACACCGGCGTCGAGACCCCGGCGAAACTGTTGGCATTGACCGTACCCTGCCAGGGCGTGCCCGTGCAGGGAGAACTGGGAAGGGACCTTCAGGCCCCGATAACTCCTTGATAACCTGCGGAATCCAGCAATTCGGCAAGCGTCTTGTCGAGCGCGTCGACGTCTTCGACCTCCAACTCGAACATCCAGCCGTCACCGTAGGGGTCGGTGTTCAGCGTCTCCGGCGCTTCGACCAGGACCTGGTTCACCGCAACGACTTTCGCGGCCAGCGGCGCGTAGATGTCGGACACGCTCTTGGTCGACTCCACCTCCGCGATGCTGTCACCGGCGGCGGCGTCGGAATCCGCCTCGGGCAGCTGCACGAACACCACGTCGCCGAGCTGCGATTGGGCGTAATCGGTGATACCGACCCGGACCCGGGTGGGCCCCATGCGGCGCACCCACTCGTGCTCCTCGGTGTAGCGCAGATCGTCGGGCAGATCGGTCACAAGCCGTCCTTTCCTGTTGAAGGTTGCACGTAACTCTATGGGGGATGGAAGGCCGGCGCATTCGGCGGGGTGGGAAAGGCCGCCGCGCTACCGGGTGTGGTGTGCCGCAGCGGGTATGGCACGCGCGACGGCGACGGCTTTGGCCAGGTACAGAACGCCGGTCCAGACGTACACCACGGTGCCCCAGACCAGGAATGCCCCGCCGAACGCTCGACCGAAACCCGCCAGGGCCCAATCCATTCGGCCGGCCAGCAGCCAGGGCAGCGCGGACATGAGCGCGAAGGTGGCGGCCTTGCCGAGGTAGATCACCTCGGGCGGGTCGAGGTCCCGGCGCTTGTAGACGGTGAGGGTGGCGGTCAGGATCAGATCGCGAGCGACCAAGATCACGGCCACCCACCACGGGATGAGCCCGCGCAGCACGAATGCCAGCAGGGTCGTGACCAGATACAGCCGGTCCACGAACGGGTCGAGCAGGGCGCCGAGCCGGGAGGACTGGTCCAGCAGACGCGCCAGTTTGCCGTCCAGGAAGTCGGTGACACCGCTGGCCACCAGCAGCGCGAACGCCCAGCCATCGGCGTGCTCGACCAGCAGCAACCACAGGAACAACGGGACACCGAGCAGCCGGATCACGCTCAGCACGTTCGGGACGGTGAGGATGCGGTCGGCGAGGACCGCGCGCACGCCCGTGGGTTCGGTTGTCACAGCCCGTGCATACCCCACGGGCGCGCGCAACGCCATCCGGGCACGCGGGGTCCCGGTGTCGCGTAATGGCCCCTGGAGCCGGGCGGGGTGGCCGAACATCTCTATCGGGGCGCAATCGAGCGTGAAACGATTCACACTCATCGGCTCGCTGAGTGAAAGGAAGCCATGCCCGCCTTCGACTACGACGTGGTAGTGATCGGCTCCGGTTTCGGTGGCAGCGTGAGCGCGCTGCGGCTGACCGAGAAGGGGTACAGGGTCGGGGTGCTGGAGGCGGGCCGGCGCTGGACCGCCGACGACCTGCCAAGAACGAACTGGAATGTGCGCAAGTCGATCTGGGCCCCGCGCCTGGGCATGACCGGCACCCAGCGGATCAGCATCCTCGGTAAGTGCGCGGTGTTCTCCGGTGCGGGCGTCGGCGGAGGGTCGCTGATCTACGGCAATACCCTCTACGAGCCGTTGCCCAACTTCTACTCCGACCGGCAGTGGGCGCACATCACCGACTGGAAAGCCGAGCTCGCGCCGTATTACGACCAGGCCAAACGCATGCTCGGGGTGGCGCCGAACCCGCGCCTGTCCCCCGCCGACGAGGTGATCAAGGAAATCGCGGAGGACCTGGGCGTCGGCGAAACCTTCCACGCCACGAATGTCGGCGTCTTCTTCAACGAGGCCGATCCGGGCACCGAGGTCGACGACCCCTATTTCGGTGGGGCCGGTCCCCGCCGGCGCGGTTGTGTGCACTGTGCGCAATGTTTCACCGGCTGCCCGCACAACGCGAAGAACACCACTCCGACCAACTATCTGTACCTGGCCGAGCAGGCCGGCGCCGAGGTGCACGCCCTGACCACCGCCACCGCCGTACGTCCGTTGCCCGAGGGTGGTTACGCCATCGACACCGCCCGCCCGGACCGCTGGATCCGCAAGCAGCCCAGGACCTTCACCGCCCAGCAGGTGGTGTTCGCCGGTGCCGCGCTCGGCACGCAAAAACTGCTGCACAAGATGCGCGACGAGCGGGTGCTCCCGGAGCTGTCGCCGCGACTGGGCGAACTGACCCGCAGCAATTCGGAGGCGATCCTGAATGTGGTGAGCCGCACACGCATGGATTTCGCCGAGGGCATCGCGATCACGTCCTCGATCCATCCCGAAGCCGACACCCATATCGAGGTGTGTCATTACGGCAAGGGCCAGAACGCGCTGTTCCCGATGTCGGTGCCGATCGTGGACGGCGGCGCGTTCCGTTTCCTGCGGTTCCTGCTCGCGATACTGGTGCATCCACTGGTGTTCCTGCGCAGCCTCAACGCGCGGCGGGCTTCGGAGAAGTCGGTGATCCTGCTGGTCATGCAGTCGCTGGACAACTCGCTGACCTCGTTCCGCAAGCGCGGTCAGCTCAAGACCAAGGCGGGCCCTGGTGAGCCGAACCCGACTTGGATTCCGCTGGCGCACGATGTCGGCCGCCGATTCGCCGACAAGGTCAACGGCGACACCCACGGCATGGTCATGGATGTGTTCAACATTCCCGCCACCGCGCACTACATCGGCGGCTGCGTCATCGGCGAAAGCCCGGACACCGGCGTGGTGGATCCGTATCAGCGCGTCTTCGGTCATCCGGGGCTGCACGTCGCCGACGGTTCCGCGGTTACCGCGAACCTCGGGGTCAATCCGTCGCTGACCATCACCGCGCAGGCCGAACGCGCGATGGCGTTCTGGCCGAACAAGGGTGAGGCCGATCCGCGTCCCGAATTGGGCGCGGCGTACCAGCGGATCAGCCCGGTGGCGCCGAAGCAGCCGACTGTTCCGGCGGCGGCGCCCGGCGCGTTGCGGCTGCCGATCACGCCGGTGTCGTGACCCGAACGACACAGCATCCGTGATGCGCGCACGCTAGCGTGATCCGTTGTGTCAGACAGTGGTATCGATCTACGCACCTACGTTCCGGAAGCGGAGGTCCGCGCCCGCGGCCGCGCGCTGCGGGAAGCGACCCCGGTGGCCGCGCGCGACCGCGCCGCCACCGGGCCGGACCGCCCGGACCTGCTGGCCTATCTGCGGGCTTCGCACGCCAATCGTCTGCCGCATCTGGTGCCGTTGCGCGTCGGGCGGATGATGTCGAGCCCGTTCACCTTCTATCGCGGCGCGGCCGGATTGATGGCGGCGGACCTGCACGGCGGCCCGGTCTCCGGGCTGAACGCCCAGATCTGCGGTGACGCGCACGCCGCCAACTTCGGCCTGTTCGGCACGCCGCAGGGCGAAATCATCATGGACATCAATGATTTCGACGAAAGCGTGTCCGGCCCGTGGGAGTGGGATCTGGAGCGGCTGGCGGCCAGCCTGGTGCTGGCCGGGCGGGAATCCGGGGTGAGCACCGAGGGGTGCCGTAACGCCGCCCGGGACGCGGCCCGCGCCTACCGCCTGGAGACCGAGCAGCTGGCGCGGATGCATTTCCTCGAAGCCTGGACCGCGCTGCCGGACGAATCGGTGATCGGCAAGGCCAAGGCCGATGATCTGCTGGACAACTTCAAGAAGGCGGCGAAGAAGGCGCGGAAGAACACCAGCGCCAAGGTCGCCGCGAAATGGACGCACATCGACGACCACGAAACCGGGATACACAAACACAAATTCGTCAGCGAGCCTCCGGTGCTCACCGCGGTCGAGGACCGGGTCGCCGAAGCGGTGATCGACGGCCTGGAACGCTACGCCACCACCCTGCGCGACTCTCGCGCCAATCTGCTGGCCCGATTCGCGGTGTCCGACATCGCCTTTCGCATCGTCGGCACCGGCAGCGTAGGCCTGCACAGCTACGTGGCGCTGCTGCACGGCAACGACGGCGAAGTGCTGGTGCTGCAACTCAAGCAATCCATCCCCTCGGCGCTCTCGCCGTTCCTGCCGGTGCCGCCGGTGCTGCACGAGGGCGAGCGAATCGCGCAGGCCGCCAGTCTGGTTCAGGCGCAGAGCGATCTGCTGCTCGGCTGGACCTCGGTCGAGCTGACCGGTCCGCACGACAGCTCCCCCCGGGAACTGCCGTTCATCGTGCGGCAGTTCCGCAATTTCAAGGGCAGTATCGACCCGGCCACGCTGTCCGAGGACGACCTCGACGACTACGGGCGGCTCGCGGGCGCGCTGCTGGCGCGGGCGCACGCCCGGTCGCTGGACCCGCGTTTGACCGCCGGCTACCTCGACGGTGACGAGCACTTCGACGATGCGATCGCCGCCTTCGCGGTGCGCTATGCCGACCGGACCGAAGCGGATCACGCGGAACTCGTCGCGGCGGTCGAATCCGGGAAACTGGCCGCCGAATTACCGGAGGATTGAACACGCCGGGTCCGCGGCAGCGGCGCGGCGGGGCGGATGACTCGTATTCTGAGCACTGACGGCCGCAGTGCGAGCTCAGCGCCCGGAGGCGGTAGCGCAGCGTGACCATGGAGGGCGTTGCGAGCGTTGTGAATTGACACTGAAGGGCGGTCACTCATGCTGGTACGAGTCCAGAACCCGGCGGGCACGAATGCCGAACGGGCACTGATCGACTGGCTGCGCACCTGGAAGGAACCCGACAGCCCCAAGGGCGTCGCCACGATCAACTGCAGCCTGTTCCAGAACGATCGGCTGCACCAGTTCGACGCGGTGGTGTGGACTCCGACCAGCTGCGTGGTGATCGAAGCCGAGGCGCTGGTCGCTCGCCAGGACGGCGTGCTGGAGATTCCGCTCAACGGCCCCTGGACCATCAACGAGGAACCGGCCGTCATGGAGGGCCGGGACAAACGCACTCCGCTGGAGAAATCCCGCGAGCACACCTTCGCACTGCAGAACTGGCTGGCCGCCCGCGGACTCGGCCAGCGCGCCGTGCACGGCGTCGCGCTGGTGGTGCCGTTGCGCGGTGCGCAGCTGACCGTCGACCAGGCTTGGAGCGACCCGAGTTTCGATGTCATCCTGGGCAGCGACCCGGAGGGGCTGCAGCAGTACTTCGAGGCGCTCACCGAATCCGAGAAGCACCTGTGGACCGCCAACGACGTCGCGGTCGCCTTCCGTGCCATGGGCATCCTGCCCTACCTGCCGGCCCCGCAGGAACTCCTCGCCGAGGGCTTCCTCGGTCCGATCGACATCACGCTGTGGCACGGCGGCCCGCAGCAGGCCCAGGCCGAGGCCTACGCCGAAGAACTCGCCCTCGCCGAGCGCGAGGCGGCGCGCGGACGCCGGCGGGTCCTCGTGGCACCGTGGTACAGCCCGTGGAAGTTGTATCCGGCGGAGTCCGGTCAGGTGGACATGGGCCGCGGATTCATGCGCACCGCCCTGCTGCTCGGCATGCTCGTCGCCTTCGCCTGGGTGCTGTGGTTCGTGATCACCGCGCTGCTCACCTACGGGCCGTAACGCCGCCGTCCGACCCGTCGGTTGATCATGGTTGACTTCGACGGGTGACGGTTCTGGGCAAACGGCTGGGCCTGGGCGGGTTGATCGTGGTCACGCTGTGCGCGGTACTCACCGTGGCGGTGCCGCTGAGCTTTCCGGCCGACGGCGGCGCTACCGACGTGGATCGCGAGATCGCTCGATCGGTTCACCGAACCCTCGACGACACCGGCGGCGTCTATCAAGCGCTCGTCTTCCCCAGCAACGGTTACATAGTGATACCGCTGTGGCTGGCGGCGGTGGCCTGGTTCGTCCACCGACGCCGATGGTGGCGTGCGGCAACGATGTTCGCTGTCCCCGAGCTCGCCCTCGCCGTGAACACCTGGGTGCTGAAACCACTCTGGGACCGCCCGCTGGCGGACTACCTCGCCTATCCCAGCGGGCACACCGTGCACCTGGTCGCTGTGGCGACAACCTTTGTGTTGCTGACGGATTCACCACGCGTCCGCCGGTGGGCCGCCGGTGCGACCGTATTCGTCCTGTGCGGTGTCGCGGTGGGCATGATCGGCCTCGGGTATCACCACGCCACCGACGTGCTCGGTGGCGTCACCGCGGCCGTGGCGATGGCCACCGCGCTCTGCCGACTGGCCGATTTTCTGGCAGCGCGCCGTGTACCCCACTGAATTTCGTTGTCGCCGTAGCTCCCTCGCACGTACGGTGGATGCGGGAAGGGAGCTCGATATGTCCGGAAAGACGCCGTGGTGGGCCATTGTGGCCGGGGTGTTCATGTTCATGCTGCTCGCCTCCAGCCTGCTCCAGGCGGTGCGCGATGTTTTCACCTATGCGGTCGTCATCCTGTTGCTGGCCGCCGGCGCGCGACTGGTGTACGTGATCAGGCACGAGCGCGCGGTGGCCGAACGGAAGCTGGCGCGCGAACGCAGGCAACGGCGCGGGCCGCGCCGGCAAGGCGCGATGTTGCTGAACGGCATGGACTTCCCGACGCCGGGAGAGGCGCGGTGCCGGGAATGGCGCACCCAGAACTGATCAGGAAGGCTTGCGCGCCGGGAACTCGGCGGCGAGTTCGCCGAACATCGCGGTGTTCATGGCGAAGGCCCGCTGCGCTTCGGCCAGGGCCCGGCGGCGATCGAGGTCGTCGAGCGGGAGTTCGTCCAGCAGCGCGCGATATTCGCGCTTGAACGCGGCCGGATTGCTGATGCCGTCGAAGACGTAGAAGCGCACGCCGTCACCGCGGCGCGGCAGATCCCACAGCTTCTCCGCGGTGCCGCGGATGACCTGGCCGCCCGAGAGGTCACCGAGGTAGCGGGTGTAGTGATGGGCGATGTATCCGGCCGGCCACTCGCGGGCGCACTCGTCGATCCGGGCGGCGTAGGCGGCGGTCGAGGGCAGCGCCTCGACCTCGCCGCGCCAGTCCGGGCCGATCAACGCGACGAGATCGCGTTCCAATTCGGCGGTCCGGGCCAGTTCCGGCCGGATGAAGGGGCCCGCGATCGGATCCTCGGCGAGGGTGTCCCACCGCGCCTCGAGGGCCCGGTAGACGAACCACAGCTGACCGGTGTAGCGATGATACGAGTCGATCGGCAGACCGCCGCCGAGCATGTCACTGATGAAGGTGGAGTTCTCCGCCTCGGCATGCTGGGCCTCGGTCGCGGTCCGGATCTGCGCCGAAAACGGTACTGCTTGGGACATTTCCTGTTCCACCACGAACCACCTCACCGGCCACCTGCGCCTGCGGCAACCGACTTTGGTTACCCTAACTACCCTTGACCATACCGACTCGGCGCGATCTCCGATATCCAACTTTCGGTGGAATCCGTCCGATCAATGGGCGGATTGGCCGCGCCGGATCCGGCGCGGGCGGCGCACGACGATCGGTCTGCGCAGCGCGCCCGCCCGTTTCAGAATCTGCGGACGCAACTGCGTCCGGTCGAACCACTCGCCCAGCGTGACGCCCGCGGCCAGCGCACAGCTGACGCCGAACGCGTTGATCAGCTGGTTCAAGCCGACGATCAACTGATCGTTGAGCAGCCCGTACAACCCGCGGTAGACGCTGAGACCGGGCAGCAACGGGGTGATGCCGGCGACCGCGACGACCAGCGGGGGCGTCAACGCGCGCCGCGCCATCAGACCACCGGCCAGACCGACCACGGTCGCGGCGACGCCGGAGGAGACCACCGGGCCGAACCCGGCGTACTGCACCAGCAGGAAGACGATGGTGCCCGCCGCGCCACCGAGGGCGGCCGCGGCCAGGGCGCGTTTCTCGGCGTAGCAGGCGAGCGCGAAGGCCAGCGCCGCTACCGCACCGGCCAGGATCTTGACCGGAAGGTTGGTGATGTCGCGGCCGGAGAGCATCTCGATCGCGGGCACGGTCGCGCCGACCTGTTCCCCGAGCCGCAGCGCGATCGCGATACCCGCGATGATGCCGCCGGTCATCATCATCACCTCGAGCATGCGGGCGGTGGCCGTGATCGGCGCGCCCGTGATCGCGTCCTGGACCGCGCCGAACAGTTGCAGACCACTGAGCAGCACGGTGATTCCGGCGGCGATGACCAAGGTCGGCGCCGCCGAAATGCCGTGTGGTTCGGCGAAAGTCGCCAGCAGAATCGCCGGCGTCGCCGCGATGGCGCCGCCCACCATGTGCTGGAAGAAGAACGGCAGACCGTACCGGTTGAGCACCCGGTTGGTCCGGTCGATCGCGGCGGTCGCCGCGAAACTCACCGCGGCCACGATCAGATTGCCGCCGAGCAGCGCGGCGATCGAGGCGGCCAGCAGGGACCACCCCAGGGTGGCGGTCCAGCGATGGTAGGGATGGTCGGCTCTGGTGATCTCGTCGAGCGCGGCGCGTGCCTCGTCGGGCGGCACCACCTGATTGCGGATCCGGCGGGTGAGCCGGTCCACCGCGGCCAGCCGGGTGAAGTCCAGCGACCGCTGGCGCACCACGCGCATACTGCTGGCCGGCGGCAGCATCAGGCCGCGGTCGGCCCAGATACGGATCGCGTCGTAGGTGACATCGACATCGCAGCGGGACAGGCCGTAGGTGGCGGCGATGAATCGGACCTGAGTGGTCGTGTCCATCACGCCGGTGCCCGAAGCCAGCACCACCTCGCCCACGCGGACCGCGAGATCCAGCACCTCGGCCACCCGGGCGTCGTCGCTGAGATCGATCGGCTGCAGCGGCGCCGGTGCGGAGACGATGGTGTCGACGGTGGCCTGCCGATCGCCAACGAGCACGCCCACAGCCTGACTCACCATCGGGATATGCACGCGGCGCGGCCGTAGTCGGCCCCGCCAGGTTCGCCGTTCGACCGGCGCTCTTGGTTCCTCTCCTCCCGAGGACGTATCCAAACCCATGACCGTCGAAGGTAGTCGAAGCCCTTAACCCCGAACGACAACCGTGATAGAACTTGTTTCAGTTTCGGCGATGGGAGTGTGCGCGGTGCGGTACGGAATTGTGTTGTTCACCAGTGATCGGGGCATCACGCCCGCCGACGCGGCGGCGACCGCCGAGCAGGCCGGTTTCGATTCGTTCTATGTTCCAGAACACACTCACATTCCGGTGGTGCGGGCCGCGGCGCACCCGACCACCGGCGACGCGACCCTCCCCGACGACCGTTACCTGCGCACCCTGGACCCCTGGGTCGCACTCGCCACCGCCACCGCGGTGACCGAGCGGATCACCCTGTCCACCGCGGTGGCGTTGCCCGCCGAACATCACCCCATCGCCCTCGCCAAAACCCTTGCCTCGCTCGACTTCCTGTCCGGCGGACGGGTCAGCCTGGGTGTCGGATTCGGCTGGAACACCGACGAATTGGCCCATCACGGCGTGCCCGCCAACAAGCGCCGGACCGTGCTGCGCGAACACCTGGACGCCATGCGCGCCCTGTGGACCACCGAGGAAGCCAGTTTCGCAGGCGATTTCGTGAACTTCGGACCGAGCTGGTCCTGGCCCAAGCCGGTACAGAAGAGCATCCCGGTGCTGTTGGGCGCGGCCGGCGGCGAGAAGTCCTTCACCTGGCTGGCCAAGAACGCCGACGGGTGGATCACCACGCCGACCGAGGGCGAACTGAGCGCGAAGATCGAACTGCTGCAGCGGATCTGGCGCGAGCAGGGCCGCACCGGATCGCCGGAGATCATCGCGCTGGCCGGGGCGCACAACGCCGAGCAGCTGGCGCGGTGGGCCGAGCTCGGAGTCACCGAGGTGGTCTTCGGACTGCCTGACCGTGATGCCGACGCGGTGCGCGGCTACCTGGGCAAGCTCGCGGGCAAGCTGGGACTGAATCCCTGACCCGAGTCACCGCTCGAACCTCGCGGCTCGAGCGGTGACTTCTGTTCGGGGTCAGCGCAAGTCACGCCGGCGGAAGGCCGCGATACCTACGGCGAGCAGCGCTGCCGCGATACCGAGGAGCCAGAGCAGCGGCCGCGCTTCGAAGGGTGCGCCGGGCAGTTTCGGCGGATGGACGAACGGGACCAGATCCACCATCCACTGCGGCAAGCCATCCAGCGACCCGACCAGGAACAGCACGATCATCCCGCTGAGCACGCCCCACGCGACCGGGGTGAAACGCGGCGCGAGGCCGTAGATCGCGACCGTGATGCCGGTGACCACCCACACCGCCGGTATCTGAACCGCCGCGGCACCCAGGGATTCGGGGAGTTTGCCCGGCTCTCCCGTCGACGCGCCCCAGACGATGCCGATCGCCGCGCCGGCCACCAGCAGCAGCACGGCCGGGCCGAGCAGCGCGAAACCGATGTGGCTCAGCACATATCGGGAGCGGCCGATCGCACCGGACAGCGTGGCCTCGACCCGGCTGGTGGACTCCTCGTCGTGCAGGCGCAGCGCCGCCGAAATAGCGTACGCGGCGGCCGCGGCGGCCAGCATGGTGATCGCGTAGTTGACGAACGAGTTCTCCAGCGCGCCCGAGCCGCCCATGCGTTCGATCAGGTCGCGCACGGTGCTGTTCTCGTTCAGCATGTCGCCGACGCTGTTCACCGCGCCGCCGATCAGCAGGCCGTAGAGCGCGAACCCGACGGCCCAGCCGAGCAGCGAGCCGCGTTGCAGCCGCCACGCCAGCCCGGCCGGGCCGGACAGCGCGGCCGCCGCGGTAGCGGGACCGGGCCGTTCGGCGATCAGCCCAGATCCGGTGTCACGGTTGCGGAGCAGGCCATAGGCGGCCACGGTCCCGGCAACCGCCACAGCCAGCAGCGGAAGCAGCACCCACCAGCGTTCCTGCGCGTAGGGACGGATCTGCAGCGACCACCCGATCGGCGAAAACCAGCTCAGTACACCATTTCCCGCGTCGCCCACCGCACGCAGCGCGAAGGCCGCGCCCAGCGCCGCGAACGCGACGCCGCGTGCGACGCGCGCCCCCGCGCTCACCTGGGCGGCGACCGCGGCGACCGCGGCCCACGCCAACCCGGACCCCGCCAACGCCGCACCCCAGGCGAGGGAACCGGCCGCGGGCAGGTCCGCGCCGTAGAGCGCCGCGGCACAGACGATTCCCGCGACCAGTGCGCCGCCGAAGGTCATGATCAACGCGGCGGTGAGTCCGGCGTAGCGACCGATCGCGGTGGCTCCCACCAACTCCGCGCGACCCGTCTCCTCTTCCACCCGGGTGTGCCGGATGACGGTGAGGATGGTCGCGATGGCGATCATGGTGAACATGGCCCCGGCTTTCCAGGTGCCGACCGAGCCCAGCGAGCTAGTGAACACCGGGCCGTACATGGCCGCCAGCGCCGGGCTCTTCGCCAGGCTGGCCGCGTATTGATCCAACTCCGCCTGGGTCTGATAGAGGCCTTCGACACTCAGGACCTGGATGGCCGGCATGAAGCCGAGCAGCAGTACCCACAGCGGTAGCACCACGCGGTCGCGGCGCAGGAACAACCGCAGCAGCTCGGTGGTACCGGTGAAATCGGTGGATGCGCCGGAATACCTTGCGACAGTGGCGCTTTCCGCGGTAACGGTGGTCATGCTCGCACCTTCTCCCCGGATGTCCGTCCGGCGGGGACTTCGCCGTCGACGTGGTAGTGCCGCAGGAACAGCTCCTCCAGGGTCGGCGGCGCGCTGGTCAAGCTGCGCACTCCGGTGTCACCGAGCACTCGGATCAGTTCCCCGAGATGCTCCCCGTCGACCTGGCAGCGCAGGGTCGCACCGTCGCGTTCGATGTCCTCGACGCCCGGGATCCGGCTGAGATCGCCTGGGTCGCCGAGCAATTCGGCGGTGATAGCGGTATGCGACAGATGCCGCATATCCGACAGCGACCCGCTCTCCACGGTGCGCCCGGCGCGGATGATGGTCACCCGGTCACACAGCGCCTCCACCTCGGACAGGATGTGGCTCGACAGCAGAACGGTGGCGCCGCGCTCCCGCGCCTCCTTGGTGCATTCGCGAAACACCTGCTCCATCAAGGGATCCAGACCCGAGGTCGGTTCGTCGAGCAGCAGCAACGGCACATCGGAGGCGAACGCCGAGACCAGGGCGACTTTCTGCCGGTTGCCTTTGGAGTAGGTGCGCGCCTTCTTGCGCGGGTCCAGATCGAAACGTTCGATCAGCTCGGCGCGGCGCCGGGTGTCGATGCCACCGCGCATGCGGGCCATCAGATCGATGGTCTCGCCGCCCGACAGCGACGGCCACAGCGTGACATCGCCTGGTACATAAGCGATGTCGCGATGCAGGCGAACCGCGTCGGACCACGGGTCGCGCCCGAAGAGACCGGCGCGGCCGGAGCTGGCGCGCAGAATCCCGAGCAGAATGCGGATGGTGGTGGATTTGCCGGCCCCGTTCGGGCCGAGGAAGCCATGGATCTCGCCCTCGGTGACCGACAGATTCAACCCGTCGAGAGCGGTGACGTGACCGAAGGTCTTGACCAGATCGTGGACTTCGATGACCTCGGACATCGGTCCTCCTATTACGTTGATTCAGGTGGTAGCACCGTGTCCAGCACGCTGGAATCGGTGAGCAGGCCCTGGGTGTAGAACTCCAGGGCGGGTGGCGTGAGCTCATCGGTGAGATCACGAATCGCTGTGCGGAAGTCGAGTTTGCCGTCGCGCTGCTCGCGCAGCTGCGTCCACAGCAGGGTGGCGCCGATGTTGAGCAGCATCAGATATCTGGCCCGGGCCGCGGGGTCGCGGCTGGGCTTGATGGTGCCCGCCTCGACGGCGGTCTGGATGTAGACCTCGGCATCGGAGACCATGTGCTCGAACAGGGATTCAGCGAGGGGACCGCCGGCCTGCAGGCTGCGCACCATGTAGGCCACCAGCGGGCCGTATTCCTCGACCTCGGACAGCGCCGCCAGCATGCCCTTGCCGACGTTCTCGGCGGTGATCGTCTGAATCTTCTTGTCCCGGGTCAGCTGCAGCACCCGCTCGTCGCATGCGGCGCGCAGGCCCTCCTTGGAGCCGAAGTGATGGTTCACCAACCCGGGCGAGACACCGGCGGCGGCAGCGATCACGCGGACGCCGACGCCGAACCCTTGTTCGCCGAACACCTCGATCGCGGTATCACGGATACGGGCCGCGGTCGACAGGTCCGAGATCTTCACGGCGGGGGCGGGTCTTTCCGGAACGGGCTGTTGGCTAAACACATGTTCAATATACTAAACACTCGTTCAATGGTGTGACAAGGGTTTCGAAGCGTTTGGCGGGAAGTATCGGCGGCTATCGTCGGAAACATGACTACGGGCGGTTCGACTACGGCAGATCACCTACGCGCGGCCCTGGATGGGCCCTGGGCGGCGGTCCGGGAGGAAGCCCGGATCCAGCTCGCCGACGACCGGTTCACCGGCGACCCCAACCTCGACTACAAGGCCGCCCGGGCCCGCGTGCTCGACCAGATGAAGGCCATCGCGGGCATGGGTCTCGCTGAGCGCGGTTTCCGGCGGGAGAACGGCGGCACCAGCGAGCCCGGCGCGGCGGTCACCGGGCTGGAGATGCTGGCCTACGCCGATCTGTCGCTGTGGGTGAAAGCCGGTGTGCAGTGGGGGCTTTTCGGTGGCGCGGTGGAGAACCTCGGCACCGAACGGCACCGTGACTACATCACCCGATTGCTGTCGCTGGATTTGCTCGGCTGCTTCGCGATGACCGAATCCGGGCACGGCAGCGACGTGGCCAATCTCGAGACCACCGCGACCTACGACCCGGCCACCCAGGAATTCGTGATCCACACCCCGACCCCCTCGGCGCGCAAGGATTACATCGGCGGAGCCGCCGAGCACGCCCGCGTAGCCGCGGTGTTCGCGCAGTTGATCACGCAGAACGAGAACCGGGGCGTGCACTGCCTGCTCGTGCCGATCCGGGACGAACACGGGGCGGATCTGCCGGGCGTCACCACCTATGACGACGGACTCAAGGGCGGATTGCCCGGTGTGGACAATGGCCGCATCGTCTTCGACCAGGTGCGAATTCCGCGAGAGAACTTGCTGAATCGCTACGCCGATGTGGCTCCGGACGGGGCATACTCCTCCGACATCGAGAATCCGAGCCGGCGCTTCTTCACCACGCTCGGCACCCTCGTACGCGGGCGCGTCAGCGTCGGCGGGGCCGCGGCGGCCGGGGCTCGCGTCGCGTTGAGCATCGCGGTGCGGTACGCGTTGAAACGACGTCAGTTCTCCGATCCCGACAGCGGCGCGGAAACCCTCCTGCTGGATTACCGCAGCCATCAGCGCCGGTTGCTGCCGCTGGTCGCGAAGTCGTGGGCGCTGGCCTTCGCGCAGAACGACCTGGTGCGGCGCATGCATCTGGTGCAGACCGGCCAGGATCTCGATCCCAGCGCGCAGCGGGCGCTGGAGAAGCGCGCCGCGGGCCTGAAGGTCGCCCAGACCCGGCACGCCACCCGCGCGATCCAGGAATGCCGCGAAGCCTGCGGCGGCGCGGGCTATCTCACCGAGAACCGGCTCGTCACCCTGAAGGCCGACACCGATGTGTTCACCACGTTCGAAGGTGACAACGTGGTGCTGACGCAGCTGGTGGCCAAGGAACTGCTCACCTCCTACTCCGACGAGATTCGCGATCTCGACGCGCTCGGGTGGGTCCGTTTCGCGGCCACCATGGCCGGGGATGTGGTGCGCAAGCGCTCCGGCGTACGCCAGATGATCCAGACGCTCAGCGACCGCAACGGGGAGACCGTCGACGAGGCCGACCTCTCCCGGCGCTCGGTGCAGCTGAAGTTGTTCGCCGACCGCGAGGACTATCTCGTGCGCACCGCGGCGCATCGACTTCGGGCCCGCGCCGCGGACACCGGGCCGTTCGAGGCGTTCAACAACGCGCAGGACCACATCCTCGCGGCCGGAACCGCGCATATCGATCGGCTCGTGCTGGAGGCGTTCATCGACGGCATCGCCGACATCGAGGATCCGGAAGCACGGGCGCTGGCCGAGGACGTCTGCGATCTGTACGTGTACTCGCTGCTCGAGGAGCACACGGCCTGGTTCATCATGCACCGGTTCATGTCCGTCGAGCGAGCGAAGGCGGTGCGCCGGGGCGTCAACGAACTGGTCGACCGTTTGCGGCCGCACGCGCTGACCCTCATCGAAGCGCTGGGCGTGCCGGAGGGGATGCTCCGGGCGGCGCTGCTCGAGGACGCCAGCGTTTTCGAACGGGCCTGACCGGCAAGGGAACCCAGGGTGCGGCCCCGCCGGGGTCGCACCCTTTCGCTACGGCCCCAGCAGATCCCACCGATTCCCGGCGATATCCAGGAAAACCGCGACGCGCCCGTAAGGTTCGCGCCGGGGTTCGGTCACGAATCGCACACCGGCGGCGGCCATCCGGTCATAGGTGACCTGGAAATCATCCACCCGCAGAAAGAAACCGACCCGGCCCGCGGCCTGCTGCCCGACCGCGCCGGCCTGCGCTTCCCCGTCGGCGCGGGCGAGCAGAATGCCGGTCGCCGCCGCCGGCGGCCGCACCACCACCCACCGCTTCGCCCGGCCGTCGTTGGTGAAAGACGGTGTGTCCTCGACCAATTCGAATCCGAGCGCGTCGACGAAGAACGCGATCGCGGGGTCGTAGTCGGGCACGATGATCGTCGCCAGTTCGATGCGCACGACCCGACCGTAGTACTCCGGTCCGAGGCGTTGCGGTACTCCGGTCCGATGTGATCGCGGGCCCGACGTTTCTACCGTCGGGTCATGCGATTGCGCGTCTTCACTGTTCCGCTCTGCACCGCCGCCGTGCTCCTGTCCGCCTGCACCACGAGCACGGCCGAACCCGCCTCGGCATCGATCGCCGCGCGAATGGACACCGTGCGCGGCGACCTCGACGCGGCGGTCCGCTCGGGGGCGGTCGGGGCCGTCGCCACACTCACCGACAACGGCGCCACCGCCGTCTCCACCTCCGGCCTCGCCGATATCGCCACGGGCACAGCGATTTCCGCGGATGTCCCCCAGCATGTCCGGATCGGCAGCGTCACCAAGACCTTCACGGCCGCGATCGCGCTCCAGCTGGTAGCGGAGAACAGGATCGATCTCGACCGGCCGATCGGCACGTATCTGCCGGGCCTTCTGGCCGGTGACGGCGTGGACGGAAACGCGATCACCGTTCGCCAGATCCTGGGGCATCGGAGCGGACTGCCCGAGCCGACCGCATACCCGCACTTGAACGAGTACACCGCAGCGCGAGACGGCCACACCTACACCCCGGCACAGGAGATCGCCCTCGCCCTGCGGTCTCCCGCGCAGTTCGCCCCCGGGACGCGGTTCGCGTACACCAACACCAATTACATCGTCGCGGGCATGCTGATCGAGGCGGTGACCGGACATCGCTTCACCGATGAACTACGCGATCGCATTCTCACGCCGCTGCGGTTGGCGGACACCTATCTACCCGCCACCGGGGAAACCGGTTTGCGCGCACCGCATCCCACCGGCTACGCCACCCTCGAGGGCACGGTTACCGACGTGACGCGGATGGAACCGTCGGTGCCGTGGACCTCGGGCTCGTTGGTCAGTACCGGTGCCGATCTCAACCGGTTCTATCTCGCGCTGCTAGCCGGGAAGGTGGTGCCGCAGACCCAACTGCGCCAGATGCTCGACGGAGTCGACATGGGTAACGGTGACGGCATGTCCTACGGGCTCGGCGTTGGTTATGCCCAATTACCTTGCGGGGCACAGTATGTCGGCCACGTCGGTGGTGTCGTCGGCTTCACCGCCATCTCCGGCGCGACGGCGGCGGGGCGCGCCGTCACCTTCTCCTTCACCGGGTCGCCCGCCGCCGTGGACATCGGCACCTTGCTCACCCACGCGCTGTGTGGGTGAGCTTTCGCGGATTCACGCGGAGGTCGTCCCGATGACCTCCGCGTATCGGCGCTCCAGGGCCGCGGACACCTCGGGATCGGGATAGCCCACCGACCGGCCGTCGAGCGCTTCCACCAGCGCGTCGAGGCAGAAGTGGTATCCAGCGGCGGTTCCGGGCAGCCCGTGCGGACCCGGCGTGCCGAACCAGACCGTGCAGAGCAACCGGGATCCGGCTCCCTCGGCAAGGATCTCGAATCGCAAATGCTCGTCGTCCCAGAGGAATTCGAAGATGCGGGGCGGCTCCCAGGTCAGGATCCGGCCGGGCAGCTCCGGATCGTCCAGATCGACGCCCGCCTCCGTCAGTTCCGTATCCGCGTGTTCGACCGCTTCCGGCCAGAACCGGAACCGGAGCTCGGCGCCGGTGTGGCGTTCGCCGAGGATGTCGGCCGGAAACCAGTGGCGGAGGTGTTCGGATTCGGTCAGGGCGCGCCACACTTTCGCCGGTGGGTGCGCGAGCATGCGTTCGTAGCGGATGCCTACGCGGTCGTCGTCGCGCAGAATGTCGCCGAGGCGCTGGTCTACGTCGGTCATATCACTCCTCAGGGTCGTCGGGCAGGGTGTCCAGATAACGCTCGAGTCCGTCGAGCCGGTCGGCCCAGATCTCCCGGAACGGCGCCAGCCACACGTCGATCTCGCGCAATCGGTCCGGGGCGAGCCCGTAGTGCCGTCGCGGGCCGTCGACTCGGATGCGCACCAGCGCCGCCGTGTCCAGCATCTTCAGGTGCTTCGACACATTGGGCTGCGCCGTCCCCAATTCGCCCGCCAGATCGCCGACCGTGCGCTCACCCGCGCGCAGGAGGTCGAGGATCCGGCGGCGAGTGGGATCGGCCAGGACCTCGAATACATCGCGTGTCACCCGTCCGATTATGCCTCAAGGGGAATATTCCTGTCAAGGCATATGATGTCAGTGCTGGATCAATCCGCCGACCGGGACGGCGGCGACGTGACCGGTGGCCGGAAGACTTTCCGCCAACGCGAGCCCGACGTCGACCAGTCCGGATCGGCGCAGACCGGTGACCTCGGAAATCGGCGTCCACACCGCTTCGGCCGTCGCACCATCGGGCTCCGGCCGCAGGCGGCCCCCAGTCACCGCGACGCGATAGAAGATCCCGACGTTTTGGTGCTCGACCCCGGCTCGGGCGACATTCGCGGGAATCATTCTCGAATCCACACCGAGCAGGCGCTCGACGACCCCCTCGTACCCCGTCTCCTCCGCGAGTTCCCGGATCACCGCATCGAACGGATCCTCGCCGTGCTCCACGCGCCCGCCGGGAAGTGTCCAATTCTTCGGCCCGGTTCGCGGCACATGATGCGCTAGCAACACCTGGCCGTCCGCGAGGCACACGGCGTAGGCCGCCAATCTGAAACTCATGTCACGAGCGTGCCACCGCTCTGACAGCAGCGGCCCGCTAGACCAGGTTGGCGGCGATCAGCAGGGTCCAGATCTCGCCCTGGTCGACGACCTCGACGCCGAGCTTCTCCGCCTTGGCCAGTTTGCTGTCGCCGACACCCGCACCGGTGATGAGCAGGTCGGTGTTCGCCGAGACCGAGGACGCGGCCGTCGCGCCGGCTTTCTCACAGAGGCGCTGGAACGTCGGGCGGGCGACCTTCTCCCCGGAACGCGGGTCGCTGATAGCGCCGGTGATCACCACCGTCTTGCCGGCCAGCGGCGCCCCGGCGGCGACGACCGGGGGTAAGTCTTCCGCGCGGACGTCCAGGGAAACGCCCGCCGCGCGCAGGCGTTCCAGTTCCGGACGCAGGCGGGTGAGATGCGCGGCCAGCGAGGCGGCGACCTTCGGTCCGATATCGTCGACCGCCACCAGCCGTTCCGCGCCCGCGTCGGCGACCTCTTCCAGCGAGCCGAAGCCCGCACGGGCCAGGCGGGCGGCGGTGCCGTCGGAAGCCATCGGGATCGCCAGGCCGATCAGCGCGCGGCGCAGCCCGACCTGACGACTGGCGTCGATCGAGTCGATCATGCGCGCGGCCGACACCTCACCGATGCGATCGAACTCGAGCAGACGCTCCTTGGTCAAGGTGTAGAAATCCGACGGGCGCTCCAGGATGCCCGCCTCGGCCAGGCGCTCGATCCACACCTGCCCGATGGCGTCGATGTCGGCGGCCGCCCGCGACGCCCAGTGGATCAGTCGGCGCACCGTCTGGGCGGGGCAGGAAACGTTGGTGCAGAACAGTTCCCGGCTGTTGCCCTGCTCGGTCACCGGCTGCTCGCACGAGGGGCAGACAGTGGGCGGCACGATCTCGCGCTCCTCCCCCGTGCGCTTGGACGCGTCGAGCACGCCCGCCACGAACGGGATCACGTCACCCGCGCGCCGCACCAGCACCGTGTCACCGACCTTGATGTCGCGGGCGCGAATCACCTCTTGATTGGCCAGCGTCGCCCGGGTGACCGTCGTGCCGCCGACGAACACCGGCTCCAGCCACGCGACCGGGACGATCTTGCCGGTCTTGCCGACGTCCCACACCACGTCGGCCAGCAATGTGGTCTTCTCCTCGGCGGCGAACTTGAACGCCAGCGCGCCACGCGGCGAGTTGGATCGAGTTCCGGCCGCGGCGTAGGCATCTCGGTCGGCCAGTCGCAGCACCGCGCCGTCGAGGTCGTAGTCCAGCTCGTTGCGGCCCTGCTCGATCGCGGTGATCGCGGCCTGGGCCTGCTCGGCATCGGCGCACAGGCGCATCTGCGCACCCGCGACTCCCAGCGCCCGCAACCCCTCGCCCAGGTCGACCGCGGTGCCGCCCTCGGAGGTATCCAGGTCGAAGCCGAAGAATCGCAGCCGCCGCTCGGCCACCGTGGCCGGATCTTTCGCCCGCAGCGTTCCCGCCGCGGCATTGCGTGGATTGATCAGCGGCTTGTCCGGATGCGCGGTGTTGTAGGCGATGAAGGTCGAGCGCAGCATCACCGCCTCGCCGCGCACCTCCACCCGGCCCGGGACATCGATCCGCTCGGGCACGCCGTCGACCAAGGCGCGGACCAGCATCGTCACATCGTCACCGGTGGTGCCGTCACCCCGGGTCACCGCTCGCACCAGCCGGCCGTCCTCGAAGACCAGGGCCAGGGACAGACCGTCGAGCTTCGGCATCACTACCACCGGCTGACCGGGGAAGCGATTGAAGAACGCCGCGACCTGCTCGGGCTTGGTCGCCTTCTCCAACGACAGCATCGGCCGCGAATGGCGGATCGGCGCGTGCAGGACCGCGGGGGCACCGACCTGCTCCAGCGGATTCGGGTCGGGCGCGAGTTCGGGGTGCGCCTCGATCAGGGCACGCAGCTCGTCTTCGACCGCGTCGTACTCGGCGTCCGCGACCAGCGGCGAGCCCTGATAGTAGGCGTCCCGCAGCGCCACGATGCGATCCGCGAGCTCTTGGATTCGTTCCCCGGTGTCCACGCCGCAGACGCTACCGACACCCACCGACACCCCGCACACCTCAGGCCCGGCCGCGCTGACCGCGCAGACTCGGCCGCGCCGCTCCGCACAGGTCGGCCAGGGCGTGGAAGGCCCGCTTGGGTGCGAGGGAGCCGTCCGGCATGACCTTGCAGACGCCGAAAGATGCCAGGTCGGTGTCGAATCGAGGGTCGGGGTGGTGACGCAGGTGGTAGCTGGCGAAGGTGTGCCAGAACGCGGTGTCCACCGACTCCGCCTCGAAGAGGTCGAACAGTGCGCGCATATAGCGGACTGGTTCGTCCTCGTCGCGGCGATAGTCACCGGTGACACGCGGCGGCTCGGCGTCGTGATCGATGATGTCCCAGCCCGATCCGCTGAGTTCGGCCGCGCCTCGATAGGTGCAGCAGCCGACCTCCGTGACCGCGATCGGCTTCCCGAGGGTGCGCAACGCTTCCAGGCCTTGGCGGTAGGCGGGGTGCGCGGGATCGCCGTAAGCATCGATGCCGACGATGTCGAAGGGCGTCCAGTCGATGTCCTCCCAGGTGCCCGCGGCGTAGGTCAGCTTGCCGTGGAAGCGCTTTCGCACGGTGGCGGCGGTGGCGGCCAACGCGGCGTTCAGCCGGGCGTTGGCGTCGGCCAAGCCCGCCAGGGCCGACGGTTCGTCGCTGGTGAAGGCCGCGATCCTGGCCAGCGTATGTGCGCCGGGCAGGAAACCGGTACCGAACAGCGTCAGCTCGCAACCGGCGACGAAGACCTCGGCGCCCACGGCGTCGGCGCGCACCGCACAGTCGGCGAAGTAGGGCAGCAACTGGTCGGCGGACAGTTCGCAGGGGAATGGGGAGAACCAGACCTCCAGACCCGCGTCGACGGCGTGCTGGGCCGCGACGGTCAGTCGTTCGGGGTCGTCGCCGGTGATGCGCACCGCGTCGCAGTGCAACTCGTCGGCGATGATGCGCAGTTCCCGGCGCGCCGACTCGGGATCGAAACTGGACCGCGAACTTTGCCCACTCGGGGTGAAACCGGTGTCGTAGGTGATGCCTCTTGCGCGCATCGGATGCTCCTATCGGGTGCTTCGCCCACCTTCTGGGCCTAGCCTGAACCTTAGGTATATCCCGAATCTCGAAGCAATGGATCGCGTGCCGTGCGGGCGATATATACGCTGATGAAGACCATAATTAGTAGTTGCAACGACCCTGAGTGCTAATGCACGAATATCTGCCGACGTTGCAACGATATGCCGCGCAGTCGATACTGACGGAGTGCCAGGACGCAGACTCACCGGAACCGACCGAGCGCAGATCGCCAGAGGCCTGTCTCAGGGCTTGGGTCATGCCGAAATCGCCCGGCAACTCGGCCGTCCCACCTCGACGGTCAGCAGGGAAATCGCGCGCAACGGCGGACCCGGCCGCTACCGGGCAGATCTGGCGCAGCTCGCCGCCACCCGTCGGGCCCGGCGTAAGCCGCGCCCGGCCGAGGTGCGGCGGCTCAGCGAAAACACCGGTCCGGCACCGGAAGTGGCCGCCGCGATCGTTCGCGACATCACCGCGTCCCTCGTCGCGACCGGCGTGCCACGTACCGCCGCGGGCGTCATGGCCTGCCTGTACACCGCCGAGACCGGCAGCCGCACCGCGGCCGAACTGGTGCGGCAGTTACAGGTCAGCCCCGCGACGGTCTCGCAGGCGGTCACATTGCTGGAAGCGCAAGGCATGCTCTTGCGCGGCCACGACGAAAACAGCAGGCGGCAGCGCTATTTCATCGACGCCGACGCGGGCTTGCGGACTGTCGTGGCCAGCGCCCGCGCCAATCAGCGACTGGCCGCGGCCGCGCAGCGCGCCGCGAACGCCTTCGGCGCCGAGCATCCCGCCGGAGCCCGGCTGGCGGCAGCCGCTCAGTTCCTCGAACAGATCGGCAACGACATCATCCGCTCGGCGGAGAACTGGCATGCCGCTGCCGGGGCGCGGTCGAGCTGAGGCAGCGCTCAGAGTCGTTGCGCCACTGCGGGATCGCGGGTGTCGAGGCGGTGGATGGTGAGTCCGTGTTCGCCCGGCCGCACCTGCGGGCGCAGTTCGTGGGTGGTGGTGTAGTCGCCGCCGCGGAGCGATCGGTAGCGGATGGGCGATTCGACGTCGAGGCTGTCCAGGCGCGCGGTCAGCGCGTCAAGGGTGTGGCGGTGGGCGGCGGCGTCGACGTGGCCGGCGCTGCCGATGAGATGCGGGCGTAGCGGCTGCATGCCGGTGTAGTGCGCGGTGCCGTGCAGCAGGGGCCAGAGAATGTCGTCGATGTCTCCGCTGATCCCGCGCGGGCCCAGCGCATCGGCCCGATCGCCCGCGGTGACGATGGGCAGCAGGCGCCGACCGGCGAGCCCGCCGTCGCCGTACTTGCGGACTTTGCCGTCCCGGTCGCGGATGCCGAACGCGAACCCATTGGTGAAGACGCGGTCGAACCACCCTTTCAAAATCGCCGGCATGCCGTACCACCAGAGCGGGAATTGCACGATCACCGTGTGCGATTCGGCCACGAGTCGCTGGTGGCGCAGGACATCGGCAGGCAACTTCCGCCGCTGGGTCGCGTCGCGTTGCCGGTCGGAGAACGTATCCCCGGTCGCGCCGACCGTGTCCTCCTCGCTCAGGACCGGGTTCCAGCGCTCCGCGTAGAGGTCGACATCGATCACCCGGTGCCCGGTGGCACGCAGATGTCCGACGCCGTGGCGGTACAGCGAGTGACTGAGCGAGTCGGTGTCGGGATGGGCGAGTATCCACAGCATTGGTCCGGCCGAAGTCATAGGGCTACTTTCGTAGCTAGTCCGTCCAGTGCCAAGTACTGACATTTTCAGCTCATAGTGACGAAAAGGTAAGCGAAGAGGTAGGAGCGTTACGTGCGTAAGCCGGTAGCGAACGCGTTGACAGTGTGTCCCGTCGAGGTGGCCGTCTCGGTGCTCGGCGGTGCGTGGAAGCTGACGATCATCAAGCACCTGCTCGGCGGTCGCCGCCGTTTCGGCGAACTCGGGCGCTTGGTCGGCTCGGTCAACCCTCGGGTACTCACCCGGCAGTTGCGCGAGCTCGAAACCGACGGCCTCGTCGAGCGCACCGTTTACCCGGAGGTGCCTCCGCGAGTCGAATATTCGCTGACCGAATTGGGCACCTCACTCCGGCCCGCCGTGGCTTGGCTGGATCGATGGGGAGCCGCCTACGCCGAGAGCCACGCGAAGTAGCCGCAACTGGCCGATCTCGGCGACGTTCTTCATCAGTTCGGCATTCACCCAGGCGATCGTGTGGGCGACGGACTTGTCGGCGTCCGGCCACGGAAATGTCGCCTTGGCGTCGAGGCCGGTGTCGTCGATCCGGTCCAGCACCCGCACCCACTGGGTGCGCAACTCGCTCAGCCATTCGGCTACCGCCGGCCCCGGCCCCGGCCACACGATCTCGGAACGGTCGTGCGCGGGCTGCTGCCGCAGGTGGTCGATGGTGACGGTCCACCACCATCCGATGTGCCAGCTGATCCAGGCGATGGTGGGGACCGGGATGGGGTCGGGCTCGGTGTCAGCCCAGTCCGGAACCCACACCCCGGCCCCGTCCTGACGTAGGGTCCAGCACAAGTCCGCGGGCTCCCACAGGAAGTCGGCCGTTTCGAGCCGCTCGAGATGGTATTCGAACAGCGACCAGACCAGATCGAACTGCCAGCGCAGCACGGCGGAACGGGAGGAATTCATGTGCGGCATCCTGCCCGCCGACGGTGGCCACGACAATCGATTTATGTACTGCCGTACCGGTACGCCCGCTCAATCAACCTGTGCAGCTTGGGATCTCGCGCTTCTTCGAGCGAATGCACGACCACCAGATGATTCCATCGCCGCTGCCCGATCGCCGTCACCCGATAGACCGGCGGCTCCTCGATCTTCTCGTCTATCGCGAGCATGATCTGCACAGTGCCCTGCGGGTTCTTCCCCGTGATGTTGTACAGCCAGATCCAGGCGAACTTTCGCTTGCTGCCGAACGAGATCTGCGAACCGACGCTGACCTCGCACTCTCCCTGGTGTTCGATCAATTCACTCAACAGCGTGAAGATTTCGAAGGATCGCGGCTTTTCAGCGAAGTACGCACGCAGCTGTTGCTGCGCGGCGGCGTCGCTCGCGGGCATGGCGCGCGGTTATTCGGCGCCCGCTTCGCCGCTCTGCTCCAGCGCCTTGTCGAGTTCGGTGCGCAGCCGGGAGGCGGTCTGCTCGTCGCCGGCGTCCTCGGCGGTGGTGATGTCCTGGCGGAGCTGGGCGATGATGTCTTGCATAGTCATGGTTCCCTGCCTCCTGTCGTGGATCTACCGCTTCCTGGGTAGCCAGTTGATCTAGCGGGAAACCCTCGGTGCGGTCACCGATGATTTTCGGCCCCGGATCCCGTCTTCCCTGGAAAGCGCCGATTCGATGAGGGAGCCGTATGCGCGAGTTGATCTTGCAGATGATGGTGTCGGTGGACGGGATGGCCGAGGGACCCGGCGGGAATCTGGACTGGATCGAGGTCGACGACGCCGACCTCGACCTCTACCTCGCCGAACTCATGGACAGCGTCACCGCCCAGATTTTCGGGCGGGTGAGTTATGAGCTGCTCGGCCAGTATTGGCCGGATGCCGAACGCAACCCCACCACCCCCGGCGACAAGATGCTGGCGCCCAAGGTGAACGGGCTCCCGAAGCTGGTCGTCTCCCGGCAGGAGCCTGAGCTGCCCTGGCAGCCCGCCACGCGAATCGGCGGCGACCTCGCCGAAGAGATCGCCGCCCTCAAGGACCAGCCCGGCCGTCCGCTGATCTTGTTCGCCGGCATCGGAACCGCTCAGGAGTTCATCCGACTGAACCTGATCGACGAATACCGGTTACTCGTCTTTCCGGTGGTCCTGGGCGGCGGTCGGGCGCTGTTCGCAGGCGACGACCTCCGTCGCGATCTGCGCCTGATGGAGACGGTTCCATTCCAGAAGTCGGGTGTCGTCCTGCATCGGTACCGGGTGCGTTGAGGCTCAGGCGGCGAGATGCACGGCCAGCACCGCGGTGTCGTCGGTGACGCCGGGTGCCAGGGTGTCGAGCAGATCGCGCAGGGCGGCGACGGTGCCGGTGGCGGACGCCGGGGCCAGAACGCGGGTGAAATCCAGCAACGCGGCTTCGCCGTACCAGCCGTCGGCGGTGCGGGCCTCGGTGATGCCGTCGGTGTAGAGCAGCAGCGTGTCGCCGGGATACATGGTGAGCGTCCGGGTGACGATGCTCGCGTCGGGGAGCACGCCGATCAATTGGCCGCCGGGAGTGGGCAGGTAGTCGGCGGAGCCGTCACCGCGCATCAGGATCGCCGGCGGGTGCCCGCCCGCGGCCAGGGTTACCGTCACGCGCGGACCGCCGGGATTGCCGGTGTCGAGGACGAACTGACCGTAGAGCAGCGTGCAGAACCGGGTGGTATCCGGTGCGGCCGCGCGCACCATGACCGTGTTGAGATGCGCCAAGATTCCGGCGGGGTCCGGGTCGTGGACCGCGGCGGCGCGCAGCGTGTACCGGACCAGCGATGTCATGATCGCGGCATCGACGCCCTTGCCGCACACATCGCCGAGGAAGAAACCCCACACGCCCGGGGATATCGGAAACAGATCGTAGAAGTCGCCACCGACCTCGTCGGTGGAGGCGACGTGATAGTGGGCGGCGACGTCCATGCCCGGGACCGGTTCGAGGGCCGGCGGCAGCAGAGTGCGCTGCAGGGTCGCGTTCAAGCGTTGCAGGCGTTCCCGCTCCCGTTCGGCTTCCCGGCGGGCCCGAAGGAGTTCTATCTCGTAGGCGCGGCGCTCGCGGGCATCGAAGACGGTGCTGCGGATCAACAGCGGCTGGCCGTCCGCGCCGGTCGTCACCCGGGAGGTCACGAGGACGGGTAGTCGGTCACCCGCGACTGTCCGCAGCTCCAGCGCGATGCCGCTGACCTGGCCCTGCATCCGCAGCAGCGGCGCGAAGTGGGTCTCGTGGTAGAGGCGTCCGCCGACGGTCAGCAGGTCGCTGAAGTAGCGCCGGCCGACTAGGTCGGCGCGCTGATAGCCGAGCCAGTCCAGCAGCGTCGAATTCACCTTCGCGATGCGTCCGTCCAGCATCGTCGACAGGTAACCGCAGGGGGCGTTTTCGTAGAGGTCCTCGACGTCGTCCTCCAGCAGCGCGGCGAACTCCGCGTCTTGCTCCGGCTCGTTCGAGCGGCACCCCATCACCCCAAACTACTCACGAACTCGGTGATCGCCGCGGCGGTCTCCGCCGGTGCGGCCAGTTGCGGGCAATGACCTGTGGCGGTCAAGGTGACCAGGCGGCTGCCCGCGATGCGGGACCGGACGAACTCTCCCACCTCCGGCGGTGCGATCGCGTCATGGGAGCATTGCGCCACCAACGTCGGAACCCGCACCGCCGCCAAATCCTCGCGATTGTCGGACAGGAAGGTGACGCGCGCGAACACACGCGCGATGTCCGGGTCGGTGCGGCAGAAGCTGCTTTCCAGCTCCGCGGCCAGTTCGGGCCGGTCCGGATTTCCCATGATCACCGGCGCCATCGCACCCGACCAACCCAGATAATTGGCGTCCAGTGACTCGAGCAACTCGTTGATATCGGCGGCGCTGAACCCGCCCCGATAGCCGGTGGCCGGATCGTCGAGGAAACACGGGCTCGGCGCCAGCAGCACCAGGCCACGGAACAGCTCCGGCTCCGCCGCCACGGCCAGGACCCCCATCATCGCCGCCACCGAATGTCCGACCAGCACCACCGGTCCCAGCCCGACCGCCCGGCACACTTCCCGGACATCCTCGGCGTAACCCGCCAAGGTCGAGTACCGCTCCGGCTCCCAAGCCGACAGATCCGACTTCCCCGAGCCCACATGATCGAACAGCACCACCGTGAAATGCTCTTCCAGCATCGGCACGACCTGCCGCCACAGGTTCTGGTCACAACCGAAGCCATGCGCCAGCACCACTACCGGCGCACCGGCCCGGCCGGAGACCACTACCC
This sequence comes from Nocardia goodfellowii, assembly GCF_017875645.1. Lineage (NCBI taxonomy): Bacteria > Bacillati > Actinomycetota > Actinomycetes > Mycobacteriales > Nocardiaceae > Nocardia > Nocardia goodfellowii. The sequence goes on from NZ_JAGGMR010000001.1 coordinate 5,881,679, forward strand.
GATTCCTGCTCAGCACGTCGCTCACGGTTTCATCCTCGCACCCGAGGGCGCCGGCCTCACCGCCAGTGCAAGTCGCCGACCGCCACTGCTTCCGAGCCCCCGTCGGCGAAGATGATCTGACCGGTCACGAAGCGGTTGTCCGGACCGGCCAGCCAGCAGATGAGCTCGGCCACCCATTCCGGGCGGCCCGGGAATCCGCCGAAGGGTTGTGGCGCAACGGATTCCACAGCCCGACGGATGTTCTCGTCGGTGAGGATGTAGGCGGCCGCGGGTGTGTCCACGACCCCCGGGGCGACGATATTGAGCGCGATGCCGGAGCCGGCCCACTCCGGGGTCGGCGCGGCCCTGCGCACCCACCGGTTCAACGCGCGTTTCGCGATCCCGTAACCACCCGCCGGGCCGCCTGCCTCGGGATCGGCCGCGAGGTGGGCGACAGCGGCGGCTTCGTCGCCGTCGAGACAGGCTTGGACGATGCGTTCGTCCGCCGGGGCCAGCGCGGAGGTGGACGACACGGCGACCGCGCGCGGCGCGAGGCTCTGCGCGAGCAGTGGTCGCAACCCCTCCAGCGTCGCGACCGCGCCGAAGTAATTCGTCTCCAGCAGACCGGTTTTACCGCCGCCGGCTATGGCGAGCACGGCATCGATCGGCCCGTACGCCGTGACCTGCTCGACCAGTGACCGGCGACCGGCGGGTGTGGCGAGATCTGCGGTGACCTCGGCATCGGTGAGGTCGCAGCCGATGACCTTCGCGTCCTGTGCCCGGAGCAGTGCGGCGGTCGCGGCGCCGATACCGGAAGCAGAACCCGTGACCACATAGGTCCGTCCCGCGTGCGTCGTCATCGTGTCCCTCTCCTACTTACCTGCTGGATACACCGGCACCATAAGCACACGCCGCCGTTGTCCGCACCCGGAGGGGACGAAACTCCCTGCACCACAACGACAACGCACCAAAACGGTGCCGCGCTGACCACTCCCGTATCAGCCCGGCGCGGGAGCCTCCGGATCGGGTGCGATGCGCAGCAGTTGCTTACCCAGGTTGCGCCCTTCGAAGAGGCCGCGCAGCAGGGCGGGCGCGAGTTCGAATCCCTCCTGAACATCCTCGGCATACACGAGTTGTCCCTGACTCAGCCATTCGTGCAAGCGGCCGAACGCCTCCGGAAAGCGATCGACGTAGTCCAGGAAAATGAACCCCTCCATCCGCGCTCGCTTCAGCCCGAGTTGCAGGTAGTTGCGGGGCCCCGGCGGGGGCTCGCCGACGTCGTATCCGGAAGAAATGCCGCCGCACACCACGATCCGGGCGCGCTCGGCGATAGTGGCCAGCGCGGCGTCCAGGACCGTGCCGCCGACATTGTCGAAGAACACGTCGATGCCTTCGGGCGCCAGCTTCCGCAGACCGGCCTCGACATCCTCGGCTTTGTAATCGATACACGCGTCGAACCCGGCGACGTCGGTAACCCAGGCGCACTTGACCTCGCCGCCCGCGATCCCGATCACCCTGCACCCCAGTGCTTTCGCGATCTGCCCTGCGATGGATCCGGTCGCTCCGGCGGCGCCGGACACTAGCACGGTGTCCCCGGGCGATGGCTTGCCGATATCGATCATGCCGAAATAGGCGGTCAGCCCGGTCGGACCGAAGAGGCCGAGCATCGCCTTCGGGTCGATGCCGGGCGGAACCACGTTCAACCCCAGCAGTCCCTGACCGGAGGCGATCGCGTAGTCCTGCCACCCGACCATCCCGCAAACCCAGTCTCCCACCGCATATTCCGGGCTGCGGGACGCCACTACCCGCCCGACTCCCGGGCCCCGCATCACCGCACCGAGCGGCACTGGATCCATGTAATTCGGACCATCGTTGAGCCAGCCGCGCTGAGTCGGATCGAAACCCAGCCAGACCACCCGGACCAGCGCCTCACCCGGCCCAGGTGTCGGAACAGGGCCGCTTCTGAGTTCGAAGCTGCTGTCATCGACCAGACCAGCGGGGCGTCGGACGAGGATCCATTGGCGATTCACCCGGCGAAGCTATCGCCCGATCGGATCGCTGTCATCCGAATTTCGGCGCCCGAACAGGTCCCGTCTCGGCACGATCGCCGAGTTGCCGTGCGGTCAACCGGCGGGGTGCCCGGGTTCCAATTCGGCGACGCTGTGGAAGCGAAGGCTGCTGCGGTCCTCCGCCGGGGCGGCGGCCGCCGTGGGTGCCAGCAGGTAGCCGACGTGGTCGCCGAACTCGACGCGCTGAGTGACCTCACCGGTAAACCAGCCCGCGGCCCCGGTCAGGATCGGCAGACCGTGCGGGCCTGGAGCCCATTCACAATGTTCGAACTTGTCGAGTTCGGTTCCGGTCTCGGCGCCGAACAAGTGTGCGAGTGCTAGATCCTCGCCGTCGAGCATGTGGACCGCGAGATACTTCGCGTCACCGGCGATGGCGAAGGTGTGATTGGCGGTGGACAGGCCCACGAGGAATTGCCGCGGCTCGATGCTGACCTGGCTCGCGAACCCGACCAGGCACCCGGCCCGGCGCTCCTCGGTCGCGACGGTGACGATCCACACCGGAGGGTCGGCACGCGCAATGATCGCGTCGAACGCGCGGGCAGTTTCTTCGGCCATCCCTGCATCTTGCCCCGACTTCGCCCGCCGTGGCTCCAGGCACAGCAGAATCCGCCAACCCGGACAACCGCCGACGAGTCATGCGAGCCGTGGTAGTCGTGGTCGGCGCGCGGGAGATGCTTCGCGGTTGAAACGAAAACCTCGTCGGTTCGGATTGTCCTGTCAGTGGCCGCCGACGCGGTGGCCCATCGGGAGGAAATCATGACCAGATTCGCGTTCTCGGCCGTGGTGGCTACCGCGGCGATAGTCCTCACGGCGTGCGGTGGTGTGGACACGGCCGATTCCGGTCCTTCGGCGTCGAGCGCCGTCACCTCGCCACGTGTCAGCGCCCCCGCGTCCACCACCACTGCACCCGCGCCCTCGGAAGCTCCCCCGGTGCCGACCGTGTCGAAGCCCCCGGTGGTGACGTCATCCGGCCCGGCACCGGCAGCTGATCCGTGCGCTGTGGTGACCCGCGAATACCTGATCACCACGCTGCGCATGACCGGCGGTCCGCGATTCCCTCTGGCCGACCTCGAGCAACCGAAGTGCGCCGGCACCTACGCCACGGCGCGTAGCGTGCCGGACGGCCAGACCCAGCCGAGCATGTACCTGTTCCAGTACTCCGAGCAAGGCGGGCAGGTGCACTGGCGAGTGACCGACGTGGGGTCGGCTCTCGATTGCGTGAACCGCCACGGGGTGCCGGCGCAAGTAGCCCGGCAGATCGGCTGTGGCGGCTGAACCTATTGCGCCACTTCGGCATCCGGGCGCCGAAGTGGCGCACCGACCTCGTGCATGTGGCGCAGCGCCTCGCGGTAGGACGAGATCAATCCGGTCTCGTGGTAGGCCACGCCGATTTCGGCGCAGTATTCGCGGACGATCACCTGCGCGTGGCGCAGGTTCGGGGTCGGCATGCTCGGGAACAGGTGGTGTTCGATCTGATAGTTGAGCCCGCCGAGGGCCAGGTCGGTGAGCGCGCCGCCGCGCACGTTGCGGGAGGTCAGCACCTGGCGACGCAGATAGTCGGGGCGGTCGTCGCCGGTCAGGGTCGGCATGCCCTTGTGGTTCGGGGCGAAGATGCAGCCCATGTAGAGACCGAACAGGCCCTGGTGGACGGCGAGGAAGACGAAGGCTTTGTCGACGGGCAGGACCGCGAACAGCACGGCCAGGTAAGCGGCGAAATGGCTGAACAGCAGTGCACCTTCCAAGGCACGGTGCTTGACCGATCGATTCCTGAGTGCGCGAACCCCGGCCACATGCAGGTTCAGGCCCTCCAGCAACAACAGCGGGAAGAACAGGTACGCCTGCGCCCGCCCGATGAGCCGGGGCAGACCGCTACTGGCCCGCGCCTGCTGCTGGGACCAGACCAGGATGTCGGGCGAGACATCCGGATCCAGTTCTTCGTGGTTCGGATTGGCGTGATGCCGGGTGTGCTTGTCCTGCCACCAGCCGTAGCCCAGTCCGATACCGGCGTTGCCGACGATGCGACCCACCAGCTCCGTCGGCTGCCGTAGCCGGAAGACCTGACGATGTGCGACATCGTGCATGACCAGCGCGACCTGAGCGAACATCACCGCTAGGAACGCCGCGACCAGCAGCGTCCACCACGAGTCGCCCACGAGGACGAACGCCGCCCAGCCGCCGACGAAGGCGATCCCGACGAGGCTGAGCCGGACTGCGTAGTAGACCGGACGGCGGCCCATCAGCCCCGCCTCGGAGATCCGGCGCAACAGCCGGGCGTAATCTCCGTCCGCGCCACGCCGCGGGCGTGGCAGCGACTCTGTGACCAGGGCAGGTGTCGTCATAGATTTTCCTCAGAGCTGGATCGGGGACGCCACCCTCCACCTGTTGACTACACCGGCTGGTCGATGTCGGGGCGGACGCCGATTTACGTTACCCCGAACGTAGCCGCCGGATTCTCGTTCTTTGTAACCCCTTGGTATGACGCGGAATCGGACTGCGGTGTGGTATCAGAGGTCGGAAACCGGAGCCGAACGATCGATACCCAGTGTCGCGATGAGATCTTCGTGCAGTTCGAACCACACTCGGTGCACGGAATCATGATTGTTGCCGGTAACCATCTCGGGGTTGTCGGCAGCCCGGAACACGGCGGCCGCGAAACGGGCGTCGTAGCCGGAGAATCGAGCCAGTCGCGCGGTGAGCCGCGCGATCAGTGGTCGCAATTCCGCTGCGAGGCTTTGCAATTCGGCAAGGATCCGCTCGTCCCGTTGCGAGTCCGTGTGGTCGTTGTCCTGCATGCTGCCATCCGACAAGATGGTCAGCTGCCAGGCGGTGCAGGCCTGTACCAACCGGCCGTTGAGGGGCAGAAAAATCTGATATACGTTCTCCAGCAACGGTTTTGCCTCGCACGCGGCCAGCTCGTCGGCGAGCAGTCGCTCGTTTTCCGCGCGCCCGCTCTCGGTGAGCGACCAGCCCGCGTCCGGCCCGAACCGGAAGCGGCTGATCCACGCACGCTCGCGGAATTCCCGTAGGTGTGACTCGGCGAGGCCGACCGGCATTCGGAATCGGTCCGCCACCGCCTGCGTGTCGATGAATCCGCCGAGGCGTATCGCATGCAGCGCGAGCAACGAGCTATCGGAGACGTGGGTCATCCGGCGCTCCCCGGCCGAGCGGCGTGAATCCGGCCACTGGTCCCGTCGACGGAGACCGTTAGATGATTCGCCAGGATCGCCATCGCGCCTTTGGCCGCCACCACGGCCGGAATTCCGTACTCACGGGCCACAATCGCCGCGTGCGAGAGGAGACCACCGGTCTCGGTCACCACCGCGGCGGCGATACCGAAGAGCACTGTCCACGAAGGATCGGTGCTGCGGCAGACGATGACATCGCCCGGCCGGACGGTATCGAAATCGTCGACGCCGCGCACAACCCGTACCGGGCCGGTGGCGACACCATTGCTGCACGGGACACCGGTGGTCAGCGGCGCTTCCATCATGCTCGCTCGCATCGAGCCGTCGCCGGTTGGTCCGCGCCGCAGGGGTACACCCGCTCGATCACGTCGCGTCTTGATGCTCGCCGTTCCATTCGTCAACCATAGGTTGACGATCCGGCCATCGTCAACTACTAGTTGACGACAGCGGCGACAGTTACGGATTCGCCGACCAACGACCGACCCAGGAGCGCCACTTGGCAGACATCGGAAACGCCGGACCGCAAGGCTCCGGGACGCGGGGCGCGCTGGTTGTCGGCGCCGGAATCGCGGGCTTGGCCGCCGCGCTGCGGCTGCATCAGCAGGGCTGGGATGTCGTCGTGATCGAGCGCGCGCCCGCTCGCCGCAGCGGCGGCTACCTGGTCAATCTGCACGGCCCCGGCTATGCCGCCGCCGAGCGGCTCGGGCTGCTACCGGCCCTGACCCCGCGCGATATCGGGTTCTTCACCTCGGTTCTCGTGCACGCGGACGGGCGGGAGAAGTTCAGAATTCCGGCGGCTGTCACCGAGGCCGCCGTCGGCAATCGGGCGCTGAGCTTGTTTCGTGGCGACCTCGAATCGACGCTGTACGACGCGGTGGCCGATCTCGTCGCCATTCGTTTCGGCACCACCGTAGCGGCGGTCGCCGAGAACTCCGGAGGCGTCGTCGCGACGCTGAGCGACGGCACCCGGCTGGCAGCCGACCTGCTCGTCGGCGCGGACGGCGTGCATTCCCGAGTGCGCGAGCTGGTATTCGGTGCCGAGCCCGAATACTTCGTCGACCTCGGCCACATGGTCGGCGCGTTCCCGCTGCACACGGTGCCCGAGCACGTACCGGCGGGCGTCGGCACCACTTTTATCGGTCCCGGCCGCACGGCGGCGGTGATGAACCTGGGACCACAACGGTCTTCCGCGTTCTTCACCTACCGCTGCCCGAACTCTCAAGCCGAACTGGCGCTCGGCCCTACCGCCGCGTTGACCGCGGCGTTCGGAGATCTGGGGCGCGGCGTGGCCGACGCTCTCCGCGAGCTCGAGGCGGACCCCGCGGTCGCCTACTTCGATTCGGTCGGGCAAATCGTGATGGACCGCTGGAGTAGCGGCCGAGTCGTGCTGCTCGGCGACGCCGCCTGGTGCGTAACGGTTTTCGCGGGCTACGGTGCGGCTCTCGCCCTGGACGGCGCTGACCGGCTCGGCACCGCGCTGGCCGCCCACCAAGCCGATATTCCCGCGGCGCTCGACAGCTGGGAGCGGTCATTGCGTCCCGAAGTAGACAAACGGCAGGCCCTGGCCCGTAAAGGGATGGTCCGGTTCGCGCCACCGTCACGTGCCCATGTCTGGGCCGGCGAACTGATGCTGCGCGCCATTCAACTTCCCGGCCTCCGCGGCCTGGTCCAGCGTTCCATCCAACGGGCGAACAACTGAATCGCTTGCGCCACAGCCTCACTCGTGTCCACTAGGTTTGCCGTGTGGACGTGTACAACGAACGATTGCAGCGCCTCGGCGCACGAGCGGCACAACGGATCGAGAATGCGGAGCAGCTCGACGACTCGACCCGCGACCTGGCTTACACCACCGTGCTCGCCGCCGATTTCGACTATCAGGTGAAAAACGGCGGGTTCGGGCAGTTGATCTACAACTTGGGCCGCGATCGGCTGGAGCAATGCGACGGCGTGCTGGAGTGGGTCGGCGCGCCGGTCGCGCTGTCCTATTTCCGGCGCGCCGTGACCCGATGCGCCGAGGATCTGGCGGACTTCGACCAGTTCATGGCCGACTTCACCACGCCGACCAGCGTCGGCCAAGATCTACTGCTGCTCAGCGTCGAATATCTGGGCGGTCGGCCCAGCTTCGACGACGAGATCGCGGACTTCCTCGATACTGCCGACGCCGGGCTTCGACATTGATCCCGGCGAACCAGCGACTTTGCCTCTAAAATAGAGGCATGGTCGATGGCTTGGTACTCCCCTTCTGGCAGAGCGGCGATACGAGACCGCTGACGAACGGCTTGGCCGCGGACGCGATCTTCTCCAGCCCCGCCGCCGACTATCACGGCCGCGCACGGACCGTGCATATGCTCACGCTCATCGCGACGGTCATCGACAAGGTCGACCAGACCGGTCGCTGGCTCAGCGAGCGAGATGGGTTGTATACCTTCACCTCTCGGGTAGACGACCAGGAATTGCACGGCGTGGTGCACGAGGAGTACACGGCGGACGGCCGGCTCCAGCACGTCACGCTGTATCTGCGGCCGTATCGGTCACTCCGCCGGGCGATGGCGAAAATGGTCCAGCGGATGGAAGATTCGCCGCTGCCCGATCACTCGGTCTAGTCATGAGCGCGAAAGGCCCGCACCCGGGCGAGCCGGTGCGCGGCTCGAGCACCGGCCGTCCGATCATGGCGCTGTTCGACCTGATCGGGCGACGCTGGACCCTGCGGGTGATCTGGGAACTCGACCGAGCCGGGCAGCCCCTCACCTTCCGTGAACTCCGCGAGGCGTGCGGCGACATTTCCTCCAGCGTGCTCACCACCCGGCTGCGCGAACTCGTCCAGGCGCGACTCGTGGAAAACACCACCGGCTACGTACTGACACCGATCGGGCACAAACTCGTCGGCAGCCTCGAACCGGTAGCACGGTGGGCCGAAGCCTGGGAACAGCAACGACATTGAGCGCTACCGATTCTGGGCCAGGGACGCAGGGACTGCTTCGGGCATCGCCAACTGGACCGACACCGCACCGGCCAGCATGATCACCACGCCGACGATCTGCGTCGGCCCGAGCGACTGGCCGAGTAGTAGCCAAGCCAGCCAGGCCGCGACCAATGGTTCCGCCACGGCCAGCACGCTCGCCATCGGACTGGCTACAGGATTTTCGCCGGTCGCCGTCGGCGGCGCGGTAGCGAGAACGTCGCCGTGTACCGTTGGGCGGTGAATCCAGCTGATGCGCGACTCCTCAAAGACGGTGATCTCGAGACCCGCGAGGACAATCTGCGGCTCCTGCTCGCGCGGGCCGGCGACGGCGACGCATCCGCCAAAGAAGCACTGTGCGCGCTCGTCCGCGACTACCCCGACTACCACCGATCGCTCTACAGCCGGGCGTTGAACCGGGTGACCGTCTTCGGCGACGACACGCTGAAAGCCCCATTGCTGAAGTCGCTTTCCGACACCCGGTACAACTGCCAGGCCTGGGCCGCGATGGGTTGCGCGGCGCTCGGTTTCCGCGACGCGGTTCCCGGCTTGCTCGCGATGCTCGACCACCCGCAGGAGATGGCTCGCGAGCAAGCGGTGATCGCGCTGGGCACCCTCGGCGACGAATCGGTCGTACCCGCCCTCACGCCGTTGCTGCGCGACCCGATCGCGGGTATGCGCGAACGCACCGCCGAAGCCCTCGGACTGATCGGCGGCGACGCCGCCCTGGCCGCGCTCTGGGACGAATTCGAGAACCGCCGGTACTACCGCATCGGCTACATCGCCAGCGCACTGTCCACATTCACTCCGGACATCATCCCGAGACTGTGCGAAGCGGCCGCCGGCACCGACCCCGACCAGCGATACTGGGCCGCTGTCGCCCTGGGCTCGACCGGCGACGACCGCGCCGTACCAACCCTCGAACGACTCATGGCCCACGACCGCGGCGCGACAGTCTTCGACGGCATGGTCAGCGTCGCCGCCAAAAAGGGCCTGCGCACCCTACGACGGATCCAAGCCGCAATCGCAGCCCGCGAATCCTGAAACGCCGCAGATTCAGCGCTCAGACCGGCCCGTGCGGATGGGCGAGGTCGTAGGCGCGAGAAAGTTTCCGCGGGACGACCATGCGCCAGGCATCGACAACGAATTCCCGGGCCTCGACCGCGTCCAGTGCCGCGAGGTCGGAGTGGATCCAGTTGAAGCGCATATCCGATGCCGACGGCAGCTGAAACTTGTGCGGCGCGCTCGCGACCAGCGCGGCCCGCTCCTCCTTCGGAAACGCGAAACCCATCACCGTCTCGTCGAGGGAAAAAGCCACGTACACAATCTGTTTGACGCGAAACTTCAACCTGCCGCGGACATAGACCGGATACGAACGCTCCAACTCGGTACCCAGTGCACGGACGTCGACTATCACGGCCATGGTAGAAAATCCTCCGCTCATGGACTCCTGTGGTCCGAACCATCCAACAGTCCCCCAGGGCGCTCGCGAATTCCAGCCGGTGCCGTAGCAGCGTCAGTCCGGAATAGGCAACTCACGAAGGGGTAGGGATGTCAGCCGATCGAGCCGATGGCTTGGGGATGTGCGCCTTGACAGGTGATGAGGATGGCGAACATTGGGGCGCCATCCACGACGTCCGCGGACTCTTCGCAGCACAGGCAGCGGAAGACCTGCTCGAGGTCGAGTTTGTGGGTTGTCACCTACAGGGAAAGCTGAGCGACTGCCTGGACTCCTTGCCTGTCGGCGGAGTCCAGCTCGGTGGCGCTGCCCTCGACGTTCTCGACTCCAACGGTGTATCGATGGGCTCCTATTTCGTTTACGAGATGACGGTCGCCGCGGCTCGCCCGTCGAGCCCGGATTCACGGTTGGTCGATCTCAGTGTGACGCTGTACTGCGATAACGCGCACTACGGTGGCGAGTGGGTCTGGAACCTCATCCGTGACGGCCGGTTGAATCGTCGCGATATCTGGCGCGGGCTCGACACCGTGGACAGAACCGCGTGGTTGGCGGTTGCGCTCTGGACCAGTGCCTATCAGCGCAGAGGCCGGCCGGACTCCGCCCCAGGTCACGTCTTCACCCTGGACGGACAGGCTGTCACCGACATCGCCAGCTTCTACTGCGCTCTCGGTGAGGCGATCAACGGCCCCGGGGGCTACTTCGGCTGGAATCTCGATGCGCTGTGGGACTGCCTGCGCGGAGGATGGGGCGCTTCCAGCCCGTTCACGCTGGAATGGCTGCACTCCGATGTAGCGCAAGAACATCTGCTCACACACTCGGCCGTCGCTGCGGGGCAGACTTTATTCGATCTGCTCTTGGAGATCTTCGATGACAAAGGCATCGAAGTCATCCTGCGATAACGCCCTGTCCGAATGCACTCAATTCGGCAGGCTCGGGTCTTCCTTGGGTCAGGCCGTAGGGTGAGGTCGTGTGGAGCCAGACAGCGAACTAGAGGACTTACGGTCAGTGCTCTCCTGCGTTTTCGAGAAGCTCGGTGCCGAGAGCCTCACCGAGCCCGATCGAGTCGACCTGGTGGCGCGCGCTGAGGTCGTTCAGGATCGGATCGACGCGATTGAGGATGCCGTCGACGAGGAGGGCGTACGCATGCGGCCGTTGCCCGTGCCGGAGCCTTCGAGTGATCGCCTGTTCTGAGTCGGCATTGGACTGACACCTGCGTAACCAGACGGTCGTTGAGGCTTGGACGAGGTTCTTCTATGTGCCAAACCCCTTCTCGCCCAGCGACAGACAACCGGACCATCCGAAACATGCTGGCCCGCGCGCCTTTCGCGTGCAGAACAGACCGGAACACGGGTCGGTGATCGAGGATCAGGTGCTTCAATCGGCGAAAGTGCTGCGGGAGTGACGTTTCAGTGACTAGCTTTGCGTGCACCGCTGGCAGGTAGCCAGACGTGTAGGTAGGCGATAACTCGGTGCTCAACAGCAGATTCCTCAATATGACCTCCGCACGGTGGCGGCGGGTTGTCAGTGTCCGGACCAGAGTGCTGGTCATTGTGCTTATTCCGAGCGTCGCGTTGCTCGCGATCGGGGTGGGCGGATCTGCCTATCTGGTGCAGAGCGGACGGGAAGCCAATCGGTTCGCTGAACTGGCGCGCGGCACCTCCGGGCCGTCGATCATGATGATCGAGGCGTTCCAGGAGGAGCGCAGGCTTTCGCTGCTGTTCCTGGCCGGGGACGACCCGGCGGGTCTCGCCTTGCCGGCGGCGCGTAAGCAATCCGATGCGGGGTACGCGGCGGTGGTGGCCCAAGCCAATGCGCTGTCGGAACTGCGGCCGGACCTGAAGGACGGGTTCTTCCGAGTCGGCGTCGGCCAGAAGGTGCCCGCCTTGCGGGCCGCCGTCGATGCGCGCACGATTCCGGCCGCGGAGGCTTTCACCGCGTACAGCATGGCGGTAGCGGCCATCATCAACGGCTGGCTGATCTCGGCGAGTGTCGCGCCCGATTCCCATATCGCGGTCGAACTGTACAAGTCGGTCCACGCGCTCCGGGCCGCCGAATCCATCTCGCGGACCAGTGGATTGGGTTCGCTGGTGATGCTCACCGGGGAGCTGTCACCGGAGCTGCTGGTGGAGTTGGCCGGGTATATCGGTGACGGACGTGGCGAGATCACCTACGTCGGTTCGGTGCTCCAGGGTGCGCACCTCGACCAATGGAAGGCGATCACCGCCAGCTCGGAATGGCAGCGGCTGCGCGCCATGGAGGACGCGATCCTCGAGCGTGGCCCGGTCACCGCACCCGACACCGGTCGATCCTCCGGTGATCCGCTGCCGCTCACGCTGACCGAATGGCAGCAGGTCGCGGGCAAAGTCCGGCGCGACCTGCTGAGCCTGTGGGAGATCCAGAGCGTCGACGCGCATTTCGAAGCGACCGAACAAGGCAATCGACTCAACCGGAACTCGCTGTTCGCCGGGGCGGGCGTGCTCTCGCTCGCGCTGCTGGCGTTCCTGGGCGCACTGGTGCTGGCCAACAAGTTCATCGCGCGCCTGCGCCGACTACGCCGCGAGACCCTGGAATTGGCTGACGAGCGGTTGCCGGACACCATCCGCCAGCTCTCGGCCGGCGAGGAATTCGATGAGGACGCGGACCGATTGGATTTCGGAGCCGACGAGATCGGCCACGTCGCCGACGCTTTCAATCGCGCGCACCGGGCGGCGGTGGCGGCGGCGGTCGCCGAGGCCCAAACCCGGGCGGGCGTGAACGCGGTGTTCGTCAAGATCGCCCACCGCTCCCAGGCGGTGGTGCACCGCCAGTTGGCCTTGCTCGACGAAGCCGAGCGGGAGGAAACGGAATCGGACCGGCTGACGTTGCTGTTCCAGCTCGACCACTTGGCGACCCGCGCCCGCCGCAATTCCGAGAACCTCATCGTGCTCGGCGGTGAACAGCCGGGACGACAGTGGCGCAATCCGGTGCCCTTGGTCGATGTGGTCCGCGGCGCGGCCGCGGAATCGTTGGACTACACCAGAATTCATGTCCGCAAGCTGCCGGAGACGCAGATCGTCGGATCCGCCGTCACCGACATCATCCACCTCTTGGCGGAACTGGCCGACAACGCCACCATGTTCTCCCCGCCGGACTCGTCCGTCGAGGTCACCGGCGGTACGGTCGGCAAGGGCATCGCCATCGAGATCTCCGACCAGGGCCTCGGCATGACCGCCGCGGACATGACCGCCCGCAACGCGTTGCTGTCACAGCCACCGGATTTCAGCGTCGCGACCCTGTCCGGAGACAGCCGGCTCGGATTGTTCGTGGTCGCGAAATTGGCTGCCCGCCACGGTATTACGATTCGGCTCACGGATTCCGACTACGGCGGAGTGAAGGCCATCGTGCTGATTCCGAGAGCACTCACAACCGCCGCGCTGGAGGCGGGCACGGCCGATCCCGTGCGGGAGAACCGAATCCCAGTGCAGCCCGGGCACTAACGGTGCTGACGACCTCGATTTCGAAGGAGCAGGACGTCGAACTGCGGTTCACCCTTCAATCCCGGCCGCAGATTGCCGAAGCGCTCAGCTCCCCAATGCCGATAGATGGCATAGGCATTCGTATTGGTGGGATTCACCATCCACGTCACTCTGGGTTCTGGGCGATCCGCCAGCAATGCACGGAAAAGGATTCCACCGATGCCTTGGCCATGACGTTTTTTGTCGACCATCAGTTCACTCAGCGCGAAGGTTCTGGTTCCGTCCTCGACGATGAATTCCTCTAGCGGAGGTTGCCCCGGGGCGAGCACCAGCCTGGTCCACCACGGCGTCCCAGTAGCCAACGGCCAGCCGAACGCCTGCCCCACGGGCTCGTCATCGATGATTCCCAGGACCATGGAAAACCCAGTGTTCCGCGAATAGACCACGAACCGCTCCATGAAAGCTTCGGTGGACTCGAACGGGTCTCCGGTCGCGATGGCATCAACGTACCCGCGGGCTTGCACGTCGGCGATCGTGTCTCGAATCTCTCGGGCTTGCTCGCCCGAGTAGTATTGCAATACAACGCTTTTCGACATTCGAGCCTCATTCACGCTAGTGGCAGCAGCCGATCGTATCGTTGTTGAAATGTCGAGTAGTGAGACTTGGTAGCCGCTGCTCGGACGGAGTGCGCGTTCCCAACCTCCTGCGGCCGCACCTCAGCAACCTCGGCAATGGAGCCTGAGGTCAGGCTACTCGCAGAATCCGAGTAGAAGCCGCGGAGTCGCGCAGGAATGCTGGAGGTTTGCGAGATCCGCGCGATAAGCATGGCGCTGATCAGGTTGCGTTCTCCGCGCTCGACGGCGGACACGCGAGACTGGGATAGGTCGAGCAGAGCTCCAAGATTCAGAGCACGACATAGGCACAACGAGGGTTGGACTGCGACCGCACGAGAAGGCAGATCCTGACTGCTGACAGAAGCACTGATTCCGACCACAGAGTTGTCCTGGCGTGGATAGCCTGGGCGCATGGAACGCGATGTGCGGCAACGGCTTGCCTCGTCGTTCGGGGCGGTGGCGGGGGCGTATGCCGAACACCGGCCGGACTATTCGCCGGCCGCGGTGCGGTGGGCGCTGGAGTCCGCGCCGGGATCGCGGGTGCTGGATCTCGGGGCCGGTACGGGGAAGCTGACCGGCACGTTGGTCGCGTTGGACGCCGATGTCGTTGCGGTGGAGCCGGATCCGGCGATGCTGGCCGGGTTGCGGCGCGCGCTGCCGACTGTCCGCGCTGTGCAGGGCAGTGCCGAGCGGATACCGCTGCCGGATGCGTCCATCGATGTGGTGTTGGCCGGCAACGCTCTGCACTGGTTCGAGATGGCGGTCGCCGGGCCTGAGATCGCGCGGGTGCTCGCACCCGGCGGCGTGCTGGCGGGGTTGTGGAATGTCGTCGATGATCGGGTCGACTGGGTGGCCGCGCTCGCGCAAGTCAGTGGGAGCGCGGCAATCGGCCCGCGCGATACCCGCAGTAGCTGGCGTGCCGCGACGGCTGGGCTGCACCGTCCCCGGGGCGAGGTGAGCGCTTCGTTCGGCGCGGCCGAACAAGCCGAGTTCCCGCATAGGCAAAGCCGCACGGCCGACTCCCTGGTCACAACACTTTCGACCCGGGCGGGGATGCTGGTGATGCCGGAGCAGGAACGCCGGGCGACGCTCGATCGGATCCACGCTTTCCTCACCGGCAGGCAAGAGACGGGCAGCGGCGAATTCACCCTTCCGATGTTGACCGGCGTACTGCGGACCCGCCGACTGCGCTCGCACTAGGTGATGAATCCAGCACCCGCCACACCGCTCTCGCCAAAAGCACGGTCGAACATTTCGCTCCGCAGCACCGCCAATTCCCGCAGACCGATCGGATAGGGCACCTTCTCGCCCCCTGCCCGGACCTCGGCGATCAATCGGTTTCCGAAAACCTTTCAGGCCGGGCCTCTTCGCGCGACGCCACCACCGAGCGCGAGACCCGTCAGAGCGTACTCGCCGAAGACCGGCCCCAACCTCGCTATGCCGACTGGTATTTCGCCTCGACGTCGCCGTCGAACAGCTTCCAGTAGAAGGCATTCATCTTCGCTGCGGCAGGTGCGTGCTGTGCCAAGATTCCGGCAACCACCGGCGATACGCCGTCAGGAATTCGGCCTGTGGCGCACTGGGTTACCACCTGATTGCGGGTAACAGGGCACGTCGCCACTCCCCAGATATCGATCACCAGCCAATTGACCAAGCGCATGGCGGCGTGGTCGGCGTCGAAGGTGGCATGACGTTCGGCGAACGCGCGCTCGGTGGTCGACAGGTCGAAGTGCGGGGAGGTAGCCAGCCCGAAGTCGCTGAGGTAGATCCGGTGCTCGTCGCCGAGGATGTTGCCGAAGTGTCCGTCCATGTGCAGCAGTTTTCGATCTCGCAGAAATCCCGCTATTTCTGAAAGCTGTTGTGCCACTGCGGCCGCCTTGCTTTCCGCGTCTTCCTGCAACCAGTCCGACAGCGGCTGCGCGATGTACTCGCAGAAGAGCACCAGGCTCGATCGGGCGGCGGCCAGCGCCTCGAGACGGGTGCGCACAGCTGGACTGCCGCCCTGGGCGGCAACCACCGCGTCGATGTCCGCGTGTTCGGCGGCGATCGGTGACCGGCCGGGCAGAACCCGCCAGTGGTACAGCATGGGGAACGACTGTGTTTCACCGGCCAGAACACTTTGGGTGACAACGATATTCGCGGCAAGCTCGCGCCATGCGTTGAAACTCGGGCCGCCGATGCCGTACTGGCAGAACATCGGAAGCTCGAACAGGTTCGCGGTGGAACCCCAGTGCGTGAGCTCCCGATCGGTCAACGGGATCCTCTTGGCGAACACGGGCGCGCCGTCGACATCGAGAACAGCCGAACCACCGCCGACTCCCACGCTGTGACGCCGACCGGTGTCGATGAGTGCGGAGAGCTCGATGTCGCCGCGGGAAGCCAGGAAAGTCGAGAGTCTCCGATAGCGGTCGCTCCTCGAGGCTGCCATCGAACGATTCTGCCATCGAACTGTGGTGGCGGGATCGGGTCGCTCACTCCCGGCGGCGTCGACGTGGTGTGGCAACTGGTGCGGCGCGACGACGAGTGGCCGCGGTATTCCGGCTGACGACCGAACGCACACGTCGCGGTGTGCGGCGGCCCGACTAGGCTTACCGATCTGGATTCTTCCGCAGAGACATCGTGGAAGTTGTCGGCGTGCGGACCTGTCGACGTAGGCACATCGAAAGGGCGGCTTGTGCTGCGAATGATCATCGGCGGCGTGCTGCTCGCCCTGGTGCACTGGCTGTTCTACCGACGCCTCATCCGGGCCACCGGAGTGCCCGGCCCCGCT
The DNA here is from genome assembly GCF_017875645.1 of Nocardia goodfellowii. Lineage (NCBI taxonomy): Bacteria > Bacillati > Actinomycetota > Actinomycetes > Mycobacteriales > Nocardiaceae > Nocardia > Nocardia goodfellowii. The sequence goes on from NZ_JAGGMR010000001.1 coordinate 5,898,169, forward strand.
AAGGTGGCCGCCGCGATAGTCCTCGCCGTGCTGTGGGTGACCCTCGTCGTCGCACTCGGCGCGGGCAGCGCCTACTCCCCCGAACCGATCCGGCCGATCGTCTGGCTCGGGCTGACGTGGGCCGCGGTCATGTTCTATCTGCTGCTCGGCCTGCTCGTGATCAGTGTGGTGCTGTTGATCGCCCGGCTCGCGAAATTCTCGAATCGTGTGCTGTTGCTACAGGTTTCGTCGGCGCTGCTGGTCGCGGCAGCGGTGGGGACCGTCGCTTACGGCGTACACGAGGCGAACACTCCGCAGGTCGTGGCGGTCGAGTTGCGCTCGCCGAAACTGCCCGCCGAGCTCGATGGTCTGCGGGTGGCGGTGGTTGCCGACATCCATGTCGGCGCGGCGCGTGGTGCGGCGTTCACCGAGCGAGTGGTCGACCTGGTCAACACCCAGCAGCCCGACGTCATCGTTCTGCCCGGGGATTTGATCGACGGTTCGGTCGAGCTCGTCGGGCCGGATATCGCACCGATCGCCGACCTGCGATCGAAGTACGGCACCTTCGCGGTCGCTGGCAATCATGAAGGTTACGTCGACGGTGTCGCCGAGTGGCTGGATTACTGGGAGACGCTGGGCGTCCGGACATTGCGCAACCAGCGCACCGAAATCGCAATCAACGGCGCCACTTTGGAATTGGCGGGCGTATACGACTACGACGCCCCCGACCCGTACGGCCCCGACCTCGCGGCGGCCGTGGCCGGACACCGATCGGATCGATTCCTCATGCTGATGGCGCACCAGCCGCGGCAGGCGCCCGACGCGGCCGCACGCGGCATCGACCTACAGGTGTCCGGCCACACCCACGGCGGCCAGATCTGGCCGTTGAACTATGTGGTGGGCTGGGTCAACGGCACGGTCGCCGGGCTCGATCGGGTGGACGACATGCAGCTCTTCACCACGCGCGGTGTCGGTGCGTGGGGTCCTCCGGTCCGGGTCGCGGCACCACCTGATATCGCGATCCTCACCTTGCGGCGCGGCGAAACAGGGTGAGCCGCAATACCGATCGGCTACCACCCGGGTAGTTGCACCGTGACGCGGAGTCCGCCGGCCGGACGCGGTGTGAGCGTGAGGGCACCGTCGTGGGCTTGCACAATGCTCTTCACGATGGCCAGGCCGAGGCCGACGCCCGCGTGATCGCCGCGAATGCGTTCGGTGCCGCGTTGAAACGGCTCGGCCAGCGTGGATACCAACTGTGGGTGGAGCAGCTCGCCGGTGTTCTCGACAGTGAGTACCGTCGCCCCCGGGTATGCGCCGGCGCTGATCCACGCGATGCCTTGTCCCGGCAGGTTGTGCACGATCGCGTTGTGCACCAGGTTCGTAGTCAACTGCAGGAGGAGGGCGTGCGAGCCGAGGGTGTGGGCCGGCTGGCAGGCGGTCTCGAGGGCGACGCCATGTTTTTCCGCGAGCGGAAGCAGCGTTTCGGTGGCTTCTTCCGCCAGGAGGGACAGGTCGACGTGTTCGCGGGTGAAGGACCGTTGATCGGCTCGACTGAGCAGCAGCAATGCTTCGGTGAGTTCGATCGCTCGGGAGTTGACGACATGCAAGCGGTCGACGAGTTCGTCGGTGTCGCGGTCCCGATCGCCGCGCGCCACATCCAGCAGTGTCTGGGTGATGGCCAGCGGTGTGCGCAGTTCGTGGGACGCGTTGGCCGCGAACCGTTGTTCCTCGGCCACGTGGGCCGCCAAGCGCGCGAGCATGGTGTCGAAGACATCGGCGAGTTCCCGGAACTCGTCGCTGCGTCCCGGTAACCGAATCCGGTGCGAGAGCGAACCATTGGCCGCCATCCGGGTGGCGGCGGTGATGCGGGTCAGCGGGGTGAGCATCCAGCCGGCCAGCAGCCAGCCGCCCAGGAGGCCGAAGACCAGCAGAAAGAGCAGCACGACGGCCATAAATGGGGCGAACGCACGCAGGAGGATCGAGCGGTTGATCCAGAAGTTGCCGGTGGTGTTGATCCAATCATTTGGCAAAAAATACAGGTAGAAGACCAGTACGGCAGCGAGCAGCAGGCTACCCGTGAACATGATGAATCCGGCGTAGCTGAGGGTGAGTTTGAGGCGAACGCTCAACCCGGGTGCTCTATCCACGCTCACCTCCGGTGTCGATGCGGTAGCCGACGCCCGGCACCGTCGTGATCAGCCAGGGTTCGCCGAGGCGTTTACGCAGCGCCGAGACGGTGATCCGCACGGCGTTGGTGAACGGGTCGGCGTTCTCGTCCCATGCTCGTTCCAACAATTCCTCGGCACTGACCACACCGCCTTCGGCGGCGACGAGAACCTCCAGCACGGCGAACTGTTTGCGGGTGAGCGCGACATAGCGCCCGTCGCGATAGACCTCGCGGCGGAACGGGTCCAGACGTAGTCCGGCGATCTCGCGCACGGGTGGCCTGCTGTGGGCGCGTCTGCGGTCGAGCGCTCTGAGCCTGAGCACGAGTTCGCGGAGAGCGAAGGGTTTGGTCAGGTAGTCGTCGGCGCCGAGTTGGAATCCGGAGGCCTTGTCGTCGAGCCGGTCGGCGGCGGTGAGCATCAGGATCGGCATGCCGCTGCCGGAGGCGATGATGCGTTCGGCCACCTCGTCGCCGGAGGGGCCGGGAATGTCGCGGTCGAGGACGGCGATGTCGTAGGCGTTGACGCTCAGCAACTCGAGTGCGGTGTCGCCGTCACCGGCGATGTCGGCGGCGATCGCTTCCAGGCGCAGGCCGTCGCGGATGGCTTCGGCCAGATAGGGCTCGTCCTCGACGATCAACACACGCATAGCGCTCGATTCTTCCAGCTGGAACATATCGCCGGCGTATCCGAAACCGCATACGACCCGGCAACATCGGATCGCCTGCACTGAAGTGCATGAACCACAGCCAACCAGCACCAACAGCGCCCCGCCGGCGCATCCGGACCATCCTCGTCGCGGCCGCCGTGCTCGTCAGCGCGGCGCCGGTCGGTGCCGTCGTCTTTCACTCGCTGGCGTCCTTATCCTCCTCGGCCGCGCGATCATTCGACATGGCCCGGGACGTGATTCGCCCGCATTCGGACCGCGTGACCGTCTTCGACGACGAAGCTCCGTCCGTGGCCAATCTCGACTCCGCCCTGCGCGCGGCTCTGCGCCGCGCCGCGACGGATGCCGCCGACGACGGAGTCGAGTTCGTCGTCAACAGTGGCTGGCGTTCCCGGGCGCAACAGGAACAACTCTTGCGGGCCGCGGTCGCCCAGTACGGCTCGGAACAGGCGGCTGCTCGATGGGTCGCCGCGCCCGAAACATCCGCGCACGTCTCCGGAGACGCGGTCGACCTCGGGCCTGCCCCGGCCACGGCGTGGTTGTCCGTGCACGGCGCCGCCTACGGACTGTGCCAGATCTACGACAACGAACCCTGGCACTACGAACTACGGCCCGACGCCGTCGAGCACGGCTGCCCGTCCCGCTACGCCGACCCCACGGCGGACCCGCGGATGTGGCAGTGAGCGGTACGGGCCCATCGGTCTGGTACACAGAAACATGGCCGAAACCCGCGATCGAGCCCGCTACCGGTTCCCGCGGCGCTGGAACCAGATCGACGTATCCCGCCGCGGCATTGTGCTGGCCTGGCTCGCGTTCACCGTGACCTTCGGTGGTGCGCGGCTGGTGACCTGGTTGATCCAGATCGATACCCGCGATGTCGGAGACGTCTCCGCGGGCGGAGTCCACCTGCACCACTACCTCTGGGGAATTCTGCTGCTCGCGGGGGTGGCGATCTTCGGCATGGTCGATCGCAGTCCGCGCGCGCGAACCTGGATGGGACTCGCCCTGGGCGTGGCGCTGGCCCTGATCGTGGACGAGGCGGCCTTGTTGATCACCCTCCAGGATGTGTACTGGCAGAGTTCGGGCTGGCCGAGTATCGCGATCGCGCTGAGCGTGATCGGCGTGGTCGGATCCGCGCTGGCGCTCACCCATCGCGGCTCCGGCACCCGCCGATAGTCCGGGGACTATTCGTAGGCGGGATAGCCCTCGGTGTTCAGCAGCCGGGCCAGATGAGCGGCATTGCGCGCCATGGCCTTCGTGGTCGTGGCGACCTGGTCCGGCACGGAGTCCAGGTCCCGGTAATCGGTGCTGCCCATCGCCTCCCCGTTCCAATAGGTGCAGCCCTGCGCCGGAACACTGAATCCGATGTCGTTGAGCGCTTGGAACAGGTCGGCGACGATCTTGTGCGCGCCGTCCTCATTACCGACGACCGCGGCGATGCCGACCTTGCCCACCATGGAAGGCCTTCCCGCGTCATCGGTTTCGGACAATTCCGCATCGAGCCGTTCGAGCACCCGCTGGGCCACCGAGGACATATGGCCGACCCAGGTCGGGGTGGCGACGAGCACGATGTCCGCGGCCAGAATGCGTTTGCGGATCTCGGGCCACTGATCGCCGTCGCCTTCGTCGGCGCTGACTCCGGGGGCGCACGTCGTAGTCGACGACGCGCAGGATCTCACCCTTCACGTCGCTCTGGGCCAGCGCGTCCAGCGCGTGCCGGGCGATGAGCTCGCTACTGGATTCCGCGGGTGACTTCTGCAACGTGCACACCAGTGCGAGTGCGGTCGGATCAGCCATGATGTCGGTTCCTCCTGTGGGTCGTCACGCGCGGGGGCAGTGGTTGCGGAACAGGTAGATGACTCGCACCCGCGATACCCGCGCCTATTTCCGGCAAACAGCGCCCCGAGCCCGGCCTTCGCGGCGACCGGTCAGCGCCGCAGCGCACGACCCGTTTTGGAGTCCGGGTAGGCCGCGAGCTCCGCGGGGGTGCCCTCGAACACGAGTTGACCACCGTGCCGACCGGGACCGGGGCCGAGGTCGATGATGTGGTCGGCCTGGCGGATGACGTCGAGATTGTGCTCGATGACGACCATGGTGTTGCCCTTGTCGACGAGAGCGCCGAGGACATCGAGCAGGGTGTCGATATCGGACAGGTGCAGGCCGGTGGTCGGTTCGTCGAGGATGTAGAGGGTGCTGTCGCCGCGGCGGGTCAGTTCCTTGGCGATCTTCAGGCGCTGGCATTCGCCGCCGGACAGGGTGGTCAGCGACTGCCCGAGCCGGAGATAGCCGAGACCGACTTCCTCGATATGGCGCAGTGGGCGCGTGAAGGCGGGATCGCGCAGCCGCGCCGCGGCGTCGGCGATGGTGAGGTCGTCGATGTCGGCGATGCTCAGCCCGTCCACGGTGTAGCCGAGTACCTCCGGGGTGAACCGGCGCCCGCCACAGGTTTCACACACCGTTTCGTGGCCGTCCATGAAAGCCAGATCGGTATAGATGATGCCGAGTCCCTTGCACGTCGGGCAGGCGCCGGCCGAATTCGCGCTGAACAGGGTGGGGTTCACGCCATTGCGGGCGGCGAACAGTTTGCGGATCGCTGGCGCGATGCCCGCGTAGGTGATGGGAGTCGAGCGCCGGTTGGTGGTGACCGGGCGCTGGTCGACCAGGGTGGCCGGATACCTATCCGTCAATTCGCTGACCAGACTGGACTTTCCGGAGCCGGCGACCCCGGTCAGCACGGTCAGCACGCCGGTAGGGATATCGACGGTGAGGCCGCGCAGATTGTTCCGGGTGGCGTTGTCGATCCGTAGTTTGCCCGTGGGCGTGCGGTGTGCGCGCGGCGTGCGGCGCTCCCGGAGTCCGCGTCCGGTCGGGGTGTCCGCGCTCAGCAGGTCGTCGAACGGCCCCTCGAAAACCACCTCGCCACCCGCGGTGCCCGCCCCCGGGCCGATCTCCACGACTCGATCGGCGACGCGCATGACATCGGGGTCGTGTTCGACGACGAGCACGGTATTTCCCTTGTCCCGCAATTGTTTCAACAGTTCGGTCAGCGATCGGACGTCGTGCGGGTGCAGACCCATGGTGGGTTCGTCGAAGACGTACAGCATCTCGATGAGGCTGCTGCCGAGGTGCCGCACCGTCTTGATGCGCTGCGATTCACCGCCGGACAGTGTGCCGGTGGGCCGCGCCAGCGACAGGTAGCCGAGTCCGATAGTGATGAGCGCGGCGAGCCGCTCCCGCAGCGCCGACACCACCGGCGCCACACTCGATTCCGTCACACCCACGACGAGATCGGCGAGTTCGGCGATCTCCATCGTGCTCATCTCGACGATGGTGCGGTCCAGCACCCGCGCCGTGCGGGCGGCCTCGTTCAACCGGTCGCCGTGGCAATCCGGACACGGTCGAGTGTCCGTGAACTGCCGCAGCACAGCCTGTTTGCGTTCGGACAGATTGTCGGCGGTATGCAGGTAGATCCGCTCGAACCGCTCGATCACGCCCTCGTAGTCCTGCGGCGGGCGGGTGCCCAGTTCCGCCGCGGCGGCCCCGCCGTAGAGCAGCGCTTGTCGTTCGCGTTCGGTCCACTCGCGCAGGGGCGTGGTCGCGTCGAAGGACCCGATATCGGCGTATTGCCGGTACCAGTACTGCCCGTTGCCGAAGCCCGGCAGCAGCACCGCGCCCTGTTCCAGGGATTTGTCCAGATCCAGCACCCGCTCGACGGCGGTGGCCATGGTCTCGCCCAATCCGGTACAGGTGGGGCACATGCCGGCCGGATCATTGAACGAGAAGTGGTTCGACTCCCCCACGTGCGGGGTACTGACCCGGGAGAACAACAGCCGCAGGTAGCTGTACACGTCGGTGATGGTGCCGACGGTGGAGCGGGCGTTGCCACCGAGCCGCCGCTGATCGATAACCACCACCGGCGACAAACCCTCGATGTGGTCTACGTCGGGCCGGGTCCAGCGCGGCAGCCGATTGCGGACGAACGGCGGATAGTTCTCGTTCACCTGGTAGCCCGCCTCGGCCGCGACCGTGTCGAACACCAGTGACGACTTGCCCGAACCGGACACTCCGGCGAAGACGACGAGACTGTTGCGCGGCACGTCGAGGTCGATGCGGCGCAGATTGTTCGTACGCGCGCCGCGGATGCGAATAGCGCGGTGCTGCTCGGATGATGCGGTCATGTCTCGACGGTATCGGCAGATGTGGCCGGATCCTGGCCGCATTTGCGGGCATGATGGGGTCATGGCCGATGTCACCCGCCGGATGCTCGAACTGCTGGCCCAGCTCCAGACGGGGCGGCGGTTCAGCGGACACGAACTGGCCGCCCGCCTCGAAATCAGCCCGCGCACGCTGCGCCGGGACGTGGAGCGCCTGCGCGAATACGGCTACCCGGTCTCCACCCAGCCCGGACCGAGCGGCTTCTATCGCCTCGCCGCCGGCCAGACCCTGCCCCCGCTGGTCCTCGACGACGACGAAGCGGTCGCCACGCTGGTCGGCCTGACCCTGCTCGGCGCCACGACGTCGCGAGAACCGGTGGACGGCAACGGATTCGCGCCCGCGGCCGACCGCGCCTTCGGCAAACTCGACCAGTTCCTGCCCCATCGCCTGCGGCCTGCCGTGGCCGCGCTGCGCGACACCGTGGAAGCCGCGCCGCAGAACGCCCCGACGGTGCGGCCGGAGGCGCTGGCCGTTCTCGGCACCGCGGCCACGCGACACGAATACGTCACCTTCACCTACACCAGCCGGGACGGCCGCACCTCCCACCGCCGGGTCGAGCCCTATCGCGCGGTCCACCTGCATCTGCGCTGGTACCTGCTCGCCTGGGACGTGCAGCAAGCTGACTGGCGCACCTTCCGCCTCGACCGGATCGACGAAATATCGCTGACCGCCAGCCATTTCGCACCTCGCCCGCTGCCCGCCCGGACCGGCACCGAGTACCTGCGCGAAGGTTTGACGGCCGCGCACCACCGCGCTGTCGTCACCATCGACACCTCCGCCGCCGCCGTCGCGGACGTGCTCAAGTTTCAGGACTGCGAGATCGAGTCGCTGGGCCCGGACCGCTGCCGGCTCAGCACCCGGGTGGATTCGTTCGAATGGCTGGTCCTGCAGGTCGGCCTGATCGGCGCGGATTTCGTCATCGAGGAGCCCGCCGAATTCCGCGACCGCGCGATCGAACTCGCCGACCGGTTACGCCGGGCCTCGGGACTTTAACCGGTCCCAGCGCTATTCGAAAGCGTTGCGACCGCGAGCTGTTCGGTGAGCGCCCGCCGGAAGAAGGCCGGATCGCGCAGGCACACTCGTACGTCGGGCCGATGCCCCTGGCGCATCTCCTTCAGCATGAATTCGCACCTGTGGCCCGGAATCGCTTCATGGGCAAATCGCGCTGCCGCGGGCTGTTCACGGCCATCCCGCCTAGGAGGCATTGACGTTGCGGCGGAACACTATTCGCCGATATGCCGGATACTGTGCGTGGTGGACTCGTCGGCCGCGGCGTCAGCATAGCGGCGGGCCAGGTGGGCGAAGGCCGCCTTCAGCTCAGGCGGTCCGATGACCTCGATATCGCTGTCGAACCTGCCGATCGCGGTTGCGAGAGCCGGCCACGACCAGGAGCCGATGACGACGCGGCAACGATGCGGGCCGAGTTCCTCGACGATGCCGTCACCGAGGAACGGCGACACGTCGGCGAGGGGAAGATTCAGGATCACTTCGCCGCGGCACGGCCAGTCGCCGGAGGCATCCGCGCCGCGGAATCGCGCCGCGACGAAAGCGGCGACATCACCACCGGGGATCGCACGCGGGAGGAAACGAGGGCCCGTGGGGGTGCGGGGGGACAGGCGGTCCACGCGGAAGGTGCGCCAGTCCGCGCGGTCGAGGTCCCAGGCGACGAGGTACCAGCGCCCGGCCCGGGTAACCAGGTGATGGGGTTCCACCCGACGTGGTGCGCCCGCCGCGGGCGGTGTGTCGTAGTCGAAGCGCAAGACTTCGCGGTCGTGCACGGCGGCGCCGACCGCCAGCAGTACCCGCGGCTCGACCCGCGGGTTCGCCGGCCCGACGGCGGTGAGGTCGACGGCGTCGAGACGGTGCCGCAGCCGGGCGGGCATGACCTGGCGCAGGGTATTCAGGGCCCGGATCGCGCCTTCGGCGAACTCGGCGCTCGTCGCGGCGGCGGTCCGGAGCGCGACGGCGAGGGCCACGGCCTGTTCGTCGTCGAACAGCAGCGGCGGCAGATCGGCGCCCGCGCTCAGCCGGTAGCCCCCGTCCGGGCCCTTCGCGGTCGCGATCGGGTAGCCGATTTCCCGGAGGCGATCGATGTCGCGGCGCACGGTGCGGGGGCTGACCGCGAGCCGTTCGGCCAGCAGTGCCCCTGACCAATCCCGGCGCGCCTGCAACAGCGACAGCAACGCGAGCAGTCGGGCTGAGGTCTTCGGCATATTTCGCATTCTGCCCGGAGAAGAGGACACATCCTGACCGCTTCGACTGTGATCGTTCCTCAGGTCAGCACATCGAACGCTAGGAGCACATCGTGTCCGTCACGACCACCACCCATCTGAACTTCCGCGGCGACGCCCGTGCGGCGCTGGAGTTCTATCAGTCCGTGTTCGGCGGCGACCTCGCCGTGATCACCTATCGAGACGCCGGGAACGTCCAAGCGGAACCGGAGGCCGAGCAGGTGATGTGGGGCCAGGTCCGCGCGAGCAACGGCTTCCACGTCATGGCTTACGACGTGCCCGCACGATTGGACTACGACCGGGGCGCGAACTCGTTCTTCGTCTCGCTGCGCGGTGTGACCGTCGAGGAAGTCACCAGCTATTGGGACCGGCTCGCCGACGGGGCGACGATCGTCGTTCCGCTGGGGCCCGCGGGCTGGGCACCGGCCTACGGGATGCTGCGTGATCGCTTCGGCATCGTCTGGGTTCTCGATGTAGTCAGCGAATACAACGGCTGACCGGGATTATCGCGGCCCGATGCGTTGCCGGGGCCTGCGCACTCGCCCCCGGGCGACGAGTTCGACAGTGACCGCGACAGCGCACGATTGAGCGAGCAGCAGACCCAGCAGCACCAGCACCTGCACGGCGGCCGCTTGGGCCGCTGAGCCGCTGGCCAGCAGTACACCTACGAAAGCGCCCGGCAGCGTGACCAATCCGACGGTGCGGGTCTGATCGACGCCGGGCAGCAACGCGTCGGTGGCGGTCGGGCGGATCACTTCCAGCCGTGCGGCACGGTCGGTGAAGCCGAGGCTCAACGCGGCCTCGACTTCGCCGCACCGCTCGGTCAGCGCATCCAGCGCCCGCCGGGCGGCCAATGAGGTCGCGGTCATGGTGCCGCCCAGCAGGATTCCGCCGATGGGCACCACCGCGATACCGGTCAGCGGGACGACTCCGCTGACCAGCATCGGCGGCAGCGTCACGAGCAGTCCCGCGCCGAGGCACATCGCCAGCCACGCCGCCGACCATCCCGCCCGGGCCCGGCGTGCCGCGGTGCCGACCGCCGCACCGAACATGACCAGCAACACCAGCACCGATGACCACAGCTGCGCCAACGCCGCAGCGAGAACCACGGCGACACCGGCCAGCTGAAGCACGGCCCGCCCGGCCGCGAACGGCGGCACGGTCAGCGGCCCGAGCCGGGCAACCCGATAGATCAGCGCCGCCCCCGCCACGAACGCCAGGCACAACAGCGCCAGTCCGATCCCCGGTGTCACGACCGTGTTCAAGCGGCGACTCGCACGGTCACGCCGGTAAGAAGCTTCACGGCCTCATCATTGCGGGCCCGGATACCGCCGGGAAATCGAGCCGTACCGGCGGGCTCGACTCGCCCAGCGGGTGTCCTGGTCGGTTCCCGAACAACCCAGCAAAATGTGATTTCCAGCGTTGTCGATCGCACGTCACATTCGTCCAGGCTCCCGAGTTCGATCACTCCGCCGATTAACAGCGGCCGAACGGGTAACCGGTGATCATGACCAGCGTTAGCGATACGGCACTGTCGTTTCTCCCGGAACCGCGCGGCGACCTGTCCGCGGCGGTGGTGGAACTATTGCGCCGACCGCCGGACAGCGCCGTCACCTTGCCGGATCAGCCGAACGCCGATCCGTTCGGTGACGACCTGCAGCTGGCCCTGCACACCTGCTATGAGCTGCACTATCGGGGATTCGAGGCGGTCGATTCCGGCTGGGAGTGGAATCCCGATCTGCTGCGCTTCCGGGCCACTCTGGAGCGGCCGTTTCTCGCCGCGTTGCGTGACGTGGTGGCGGGTGGCACGGATATCGATGCCGAACTCGACCAGTTGCTGGTGGAGCCGGTCGAGTCGACGGGTGTTAGTCAATTTCTGTTGGATGAGGGCGAATGGTGGCAGGTGCGTGAGTATTTCGTGCACCGTTCCATCTATCACCACAAAGAGGCCGATCCGCAGGCCTGGGTAATCCCGCGGGTGCGCGGGCAGGCCAAGGCGTCGCTGGTCGCCGTGGAGTTCGACGAGTTCGGTGGCGGGCGCGGCGAACGGGTGCACGCGCAATTGTTCGCGGACCTGCTGGCGGGAGCCGGGCTCGACCGCGGCTATCTGCGTTATCTGGACGTGGTGCCCGCCCCGATGCTGGTCGAGGTCAACATGATGTCGCTGTTCGGCCTGCACCGGGCGTTGCGCGGCGCGCTGGTCGGCCAATTCGCGGAGGTCGAGATCACCTCGCCGACCGGATCGCGCCGCATGGTCGGAGCCCTGGAACGTCTCGGCGCCGACCCGGCCTGCATCCGGTTCTACAGCGAGCATGTGGAGGCGGACGCCGTCCATGAACAGGTGCTGCGCCGTGATGTGATCGGAACGCTGTTGGCCGAGGAACCGGACTTGACCGAATCGGTGGTCTTCGGAATCCAGGCGACGAATTGGGTCGCGGATCATTTCGCCGATCACGTGCTGACAAACAGCTGGCGGCAAGGACGCAGTTCGCTACGGCGGGAGCTCGCCGAGAACTGAGCGCTATTGGCCGGTCCGGCGGGCCCGTTTCCGATGACTGGTGTCGCAGAACGGAAAGTTCTTGCTGCGCCGGCACATACAGAGCGCGACCAGGAACCGGTCGGAAGTGTGGACGGCGCCGTCCTCGGTGACGACCTCGACCGGTCCCTCGATCAGCGCGGGTCCGCCCTTGACGAGGGTGACCCGGCGACGGTCTTCAGCGTTCGATGCGGTCGGCACGAATAACCACCAACTCTTCATAGCGCCGGCCGGGCGGGATGAAGCCCGCGGCTTCCAACCACTGTGCGCGCCTGCTCAATACCGGACCGAAGCCGACCGTCTGACGATCCACGATCGCCGCCTTCAGCTTGTTCTCGCGGAGCAGATCGAGGGTCCGCTCGGATCCGCACAGCTCGGATTGCACGATCAGCGCGATTCCGCGCGGCGCCAGTAACCGGGGCAGTTGGGTGCAGAGCTGATCCAGGATGGCTCGTCCGTCCCCACCGGCGTCCCAGGCTCGGGCCGGACCGTGGGTGGGCAGCGGTCCCGCGCTCGGCACGTAGGGCGGATTCGCCAGCACCACATCGAAAGTGCGGTCGCCGAGGACCTGAGCGAAGTCGCCGCGGAGCAGTTCGATCGGCAGCCCGTGCAGCCGGCTGTTGGCCCACGCCGTCATGATCGCCCGCCGGGAGACATCGACGGCCACGACCTCCGCCGCGCCCGCGCGGGCGGCGACGAGAGCGAGCGCGCCGGTCCCGGTACACGGGTCCAGGACCCGCGCGTCGGCGGGAAACGCGGCGTCGGCCGCCGCCCGAGCGAGCAGCCAGGTGTCTGTTTGCGGGCGATAAACGCCCGGCATCCGTAAGAGTCGCATTGATCGCGGAATACCTCGATTCCGAAGATCAAAACGTGCCGATAACGCGACGAACTGGGACGACGAAGCTCTAGACCAGAGAGTGCGCGAGGACGTCGTCGAGGCGGCGGCGCGGAGTTTCCGGTAGCTGAGCCGCGTGCTCGGTGCGCCCGGTGCGGACCATTACCTGCGGATACTGTCCGTCGCACAGGGCGAACCTGATCTCCTCGCGTAGATCGGGCACACCCAGCGGCTCGGTTTGGACGCAGGTGGCCAGGCCCAGGTCGGTCGCCGCGAGCAGGAAGGCGCTGAGGGACTCGCCGGCCCGCAACTGGGCCATGCGGTCGTCGCGCTCGGTGGAGATCATCATCCAGGTCGCCGCGTCCGGTGCGGGATGCGGATCGATCAGCACGGGGTCGTTGAAGGCCCGGCCGGGCAGGGCGTCCTCGGTGCGGATGGTCGTGATGTTGCGGGCGGGTACGCCTTCCCGACTGTCGCGGCGACCACTCCACTCGGCGAGTTCGATCTGGTAAAGCACGTCGTCCGCGTGCTGTTCGGCGGCCCGGCGGATCAATTCGCGCAACGCGGGCCGGTCGTCGGCGGCCACGGTCCGCACGGCCGCGCCGAATCGGGTGGCGTGCTGCGCCACGGCTTTCAGATAGGTGGCGGGTCCGGGCTCGAATCGGCGGCGATCGCTGCGGCGGCGCATCATGGCCGCCGCCATATCGATATCGGCGGCGGTGGAGCGGTGTGGTGCCAGGTGCACGACGGCGAGGTGTTCGGGCACGTCGGGATTCGGCAAACGTTCGATCTCGCTGCTCCACCCGAGCGCACGCAGCGCCACCCGCAGGTGGTGCAGGACCGTCCCACAGCTCAGGATCAGGGCGCGCTGCTGCGGATCTGTCGCGGTGAGATGACGGGAGGTGTCGGCGTAGAGGTGCAGATGATCGTTCATCAGCTGCCAGCGCCACGGCTGCGAGTTGTGGACGGAGGGCGCCCGCTGGGCCAGGCCGACCGCCGCCCTGATGGTCTCGAAGCCGGGGTTGTCGCACATCATGCCGAAACACACATCCTTTCGGAGCCGGATCATTCCGCTTTCCACGCTGCCGACCGGGCACCCTTCCGGCACCGATCCGTTGGTCCCAAATGGATGGGACCTTCGACCCGGGAACCTTGACCGGAGATGGCAGGTTTATCCGGCACGATGGCGTGCATGGCAACCGTGTACTACACCGCGACCAGTCTCGACGGCTTCCTGGCGGACCGGAACAATTCGCTGGACTGGCTGTTCGAGGTCGACGACGACGGACATACCGAGCAGGTCACCTCCGCGTTCCGCGCCGGCGTCGGCGCGATGTGCATGGGTGCGACGACCTATGAGTGGATTCTGGCGAACGACGAACCCGGCGGGTGGGCGAAATGGTACGGCGATACGCCGTGCTGGGTTTTCACCCACCGGGAATTGCCCGAGATTCCCGGCGCGAACTTGCGTTTCGTCTCCGGCGACGTCGCGCCGATACACCGGGAGATGACCGAAGCCGCTGAGGGCGGCAACATTTGGCTGTTCGGCGGCGGCGAACTCGTCGGGCAATTCGCCGATGCCGGACTACTCGACGAGATCGTCGCCTCGGTCGCCCCGGTGACCCTCGGCGGCGGCGCGCCGCTGCTCCCCCGCCGTATCCTGTCCTCGCGCCTGCGACTCACCGACATCGGGCGATTCGGTCAGTTCGCGATGCTCACGTATCGGCTGACTTAGGCGGAATCCGAACCGCTATCTCGCCGCCCAATTCGTAGCCGCCGTCCAGGCGTAGTTCGTCTCCGCTCCAAAACCGGCCGGGGTCATACCAATTGGGGCTGCGGTGTTGCGGCAGCAGTCCCATCGACTGGTAGGTCGTGGCCACGATCTCCGCGCAGTACGCGCTTTCCAGTTGCCGGGCCTCGCGCCGGCGGCGCGGCAGCCGGGCCCGGCCCCGAAGCCAGCGGCCCGCGAGACCGGCGGTGGACGGGAACGGCGTTCCGTCGAGCCGGGCGATGGTGCGCAGCACGCTGTCTTCCATCTGTTGGGTTGCCGGACGGTTCAATTGGCGCAGCCACGCCCGCTGACCGTAGCGGTGCGCCCACACCAGGACGGCATCGCGCAGATTGTGTAACTGCACGCCGCGGTGCGCGCTGCCCGACCACATGTCGGGCAGCGATCGACCGAGCTCCGCGTGCCAGATCAAGGCCGGTAGATCGTCGAGCACGACCGACATGCCGACATGGTTCACCGGACTGTTCGTCGTCATGCGAATCGCGCGATCGGCCGCCGAATGTCCACGGAACAGCCAGATGTCACCGGTTCTGGTGAGCTCGAGCGCCCGATCGAGACTGATGCTCGTCCCCGTCATGGCAGTAGCCTATGCGGTATGAGGTGGTGGAAGGCAGTGGGTTTGGCGGGTGCGGCCGGCGTGGTCGCGACCGGAGTGGTCGTCGCGCGCGCCGAACGCCGTCGCCGCGCCTACACCCCGGAGCAGGTTCGCGAGCAATTGCACGTGCGATTCGCGCAGGCGACCTCGGCCGCGGCCATCGAACCGCCCGCACCGGCACCGGCGGCCGGCACCCGCTTCCGGCGCCTTTTTCAGCGCGTCAAAGGCGCCTTGCGCCGAGGAGATTCGCGCTAGCGTCACACCCTCAGCTACAGGTCCGCATCTTCCAGGTTGGAACGGTCCTCATCTGGGTATTGAACCTTCATGGCCGTCGTCGAGAGGTGGAGTGGCAAACAACGTGCTATCGGTGCGGCCGAGGATTGCTTTCGGTGCCGACTTTGCCGAGATACAAGCCGCGAGGCTTCGAGTATCGAAGGGGATTAGGCCGATGACTCTCCTTTATCCGCAGTCGATCTATCAGAACCTGTACGACTGCCTTTCCGACCCAGGTGAACTCGGCGTCATCGACGCGATCCGGGCCGCGGAAATCCACTCCGATTGCTCCGAGCGATGCCATCCCCGGCAGCGCGCTCAGCAGGCGATCGCGTCCGCGGGCCCAGGCCGGCTCGCGGTGCGGGCAGCGGATCCGGAGCCGGAAGTGCACGGCCCGTAACTCCAGCCGGTCACGAAAGATCTTGCCGAAACCGCAAGAACTCGTGCCAGTTTGCCCTCCGTCTGCCGACACTGAGCTCCTCGACAGAAGGAGCTCCGATGCGCATTACGCGACCCCCGACCCCCCTCTCCGCACGCACATTAGCGATTGCCGCGCTGGCGGTCCTTCTGCTGGCGGGCTGCTCCACCCCCGCCGCCGGGGACATACCGGCCTACGCCGCGGCCACCCACGACGACCCCGAGTTCAACCGCACGTTCCGGCACGAGTTCGCCGACGTCGACGGGGTACGGATGCACTACGTGACGGGCGGCAGCGGCCCCGCGCTGGTGCTGCTGCACGGCTGGCCGCAGACCTGGTACGGCTGGTGGCAGATCATGCCCGCCCTCGCCGAGCGCTACACCGTCTACGCGGTCGACCTCCCCGGTCTCGGCGACAGCACCGGCACACCGACCGGCTACGACAAGGCGACGCTGGCGCGCTACGTCCACACCTTGATGACCGATCGGCTCGGCGTGCGCGACGCTCGCATCGCCGGACACGATTTCGGCGCGGCGGTGGCGTTCCACTACGCCGCCCAATTCCCCGCCGACACCGCACGCCTCGCCTACCTGGACCTTCCGCTGCCCGGCCCCGGAATCGACGCGGCCACCTACCGAACCATGAGCTGGCACATCGCGTTTCATGCCCAGCCCCGCGTTCCCGAAGTCGTCGTCGGCGACGACGTCCGGGCTTATCTGGCGCTGTTCTACCCGCAGGTTTCCTTCGGCGGCACAGCCTTCGGCGGCACCTCGGACCGCTCCCCCTTCACCGACGCCGAGATCGACGAGTACGCGCGCACATACCGGCGCCCCGGTGCGCTGTCCGGCGGCTTCGAGCTCTACCGCAGTCTCGGCCAAGACGTGCGGGACACCACCGCCGTCGCACCGACCAGCGTCCCGGCCTTGCTGCTGGCGGCCCAGGGACAAATCGATCCGGTGCGAGCCACCGCGGCGCCCCGGCTGACCAACATCGTGCGCGCGGTCGATGTGCCGCACGCCGGTCACTGGCTCGTCGAAGAGAACCCGCGGTTCGTCACCACCGAGCTGATGCGCTTCCTGGAGTGAGGACACCGGACGGGCGGGGCGGACAGCGGTTTACGCCCGGCCGAGCGGGGCACCACCCTCCTATCTGTCCGCTCAAAGGAGGTTTCTCGATGGCCGGATCCACACCGCGACCCACCGTGCCCGGCGCGCCCGGCAGCGCACCCGCGACGGTGGAAGAGCCGACCGAGCCGCACGATCCGCTGCCGCCGAAACCGGACCAGACCGGCCCGGAAACGGTCACGCCGACCGGCGAGACCACCGGTCTTCCACAAAGCGCCGTGGCCCAGCAGGGTGCGTATCTCACCACCGCGCAGGGCGCACGGCCCAGTGATACCGACCACTCTTTGAAGGCGGGCCCGCGCGGGCCGGTTCTGCTCCAGGACCACCATCTGCGCGAGAAGATCACCCACTTCGACCACGAACGCATTCCCGAGCGGGCCGTGCACGCCCGCGGCGCGGCGGCGCACGGAGTGTTCGTGGGCAATGGCGCGGCGGAGAAGATCTGCTGCGCGTCACTGTTCGAGAAAGGCAAGGAGACGCCGGTCTTCGTGCGCTTCTCCACGGTGCTGGGCTCCCGCGGTTCCGCCGACACAGTCCGCGATACCCGCGGTTTCGCCACCAAGTTCTACACCGACGAGGGCGTCTTCGATCTGGTCGGCAACAACATTCCGGTGTTCTTCATCCAGGACGCCATCAAGTTCCCCGACATCGTGCACGCCGCCAAACCGCACCCCGACCGGGAGATCCCGCAGGCCCAGAGCGCCCACGACACGTTCTGGGACTTCGTCACCCTGCACACCGAAGCCACCGCGCACACCCTGTGGAACATGTCCGATCGCGGCATCCCTCGCTCCTACCGCATGATGGAGGGCTTCGGCGTCCACACCTTCCGGCTGATCAACGATGGCGGCGAGTCGGTGCTGGTGAAGTTCCATTGGAAGCCGAAGCTCGGCGTGCACTCGATGCTCTGGGAGGAAGCCCAGATCGCGGCCGGCGTCGACCCCGACATGCACCGCCGGGATCTCGCCGACGCGATCGAGGCCGGCGCGTTCCCGCAGTGGGACCTCGGCGTTCAGGTGTTCCCTGACACCGAGGAGCAGATGTTCGAGGGCATCGACCTGCTCGATCCCACCAAGATCGTGCCCGAGGAGCTCGCGCCGGTGCAGGTCATCGGCACGATGACCCTGAACGCGAATCCCACGAACTACTTCAGCCAGACCGAGCAGGTCGCCTTCCATCCGGGTCACCTGGTTCGCGGTATCGACGTCACCAACGACCCGCTGCTGCAAGGCCGCCTGTTCTCCTACATCGACACCCAGATCACTCGTCTCGGCGGACCGAACTTCGCGCAGCTGCCGATCAACCGGCCGCACGCCGAGATCAACGACATGCTCCGCGACGGCATGCACCAGACCGCGGTGCACTCCGGTGTCGCGCCCTACCGGCCCAACAGTCTCGACGGCGGCTGCCCGTTCATCGCCGGGTCGAAAGAGGCTGTGCAGATCGAGTTTCCGGAGGCCGTGGCCGGTCAGAAGGTTCGCGCCGCGGCGGCCACCTTCGACGATCATTTCAGCTCGGCCCGGATCTTCTACGCCAGCCTCACCGACATCGAGAAGGCCCATGTGGCCAAGGCCTACACCTTCGAACTCGGCAAGTGCTACGAGAAGGCGATCAAGGAGCGCGCGGTCACGGTGCTGCGCGAGATCGACGAGCAACTGGCCCGAACCGTCGCAACGGGTTTGGGTGTGCAGTTGCCCAGTAGTGCGACCACTGAGACGAAAGTGGTTGTCTCCCCGGCACTTTCCCAGCTCGGTCAGCGCTGGCCCACCGACGGGCGGATCATCGGCATCGTCGCCGACGAGAGCACCGACCTCGGCGAGTTGGCCGCGACCGTCGCGACCATCGGGGAGCAATCGATGACACCGTTGGTCATCGCCCCGCACGGCGGCGAATTGGGTTCGGGCGGAAAGCAAGTCGTGGTGTCGCGCACCCTCGACACCGCCCGCTCCATCGAGTTCGACGCCTTGCTGATCACCAGCACGGTTCCCGACCCACGCCTGAACCTGCTCCTCCAGGAGGCGCACCGCCACCTGAAGGCCATCGCCTACACCCCCGGCGGAGCCGCGGCGATCACCGCGGCCGGGATCGCCGAGGACTCCGCGGGCGTCCAGGCGGCATCGGCCCTGCCCGCCGCCTTCGACGCACTCGCCGCCCTCCTGCCCGAGCACCGGGTGTGGGCCCGAGCCGCCGAGTACCCCCGCTGATCGACAAGCCGACGGGCGGGCGACCGCCCGTCGGCTCAGCGGGATTCCCGCCCGGAAGCTCTGCGCGCCAACGCACGTAAGCCGAACCGAGCCGTCAGACCGGTGCGGGCCAGTCCGAAGATGGTTCTGCCGCCGCCCCGCGCGGGCGCATCCTTCGCCGAAGCGAACCAGACCTGGAAATTCGCCGGGCTGATCGGGAGCGAGATGTGTTCGTGCGAGATCGACCACTGGCCGTTCACCCGTCGAAGGCACACGGTCTCGCGCACCCATATCGACAACTCGATCCCGCCCTTATGCTTTCCGGAATCGAGATGGAGCATATTCGCGAAGGCGACATCTCCACTCGTGACAATGCTGAGGTCGTGCGTTTCCAGACCGATGGGCCCCTGGTAGCCGTCGAACCACCGCACAAAATTGCGGCGCACGTCCTCGGTCCCGGTGAACCGCAAGGGCGCGACGGCGTCGTAGTAGACGATGTCAGGGGAATAGAACGACATCAGTCGATCGATGTCCTTCGACCGCTGCGCCTCGGTACGGCTCGCCAGGAACGCCCTGATCTCAGATTCACTCGAAGTCATCGTGTCTCCGTTCGAAAGTTGCTGTGGTTTCCGTAGTCCGACGACGCAGCCGGGAGGGATGTGAGGTCGCAACGCGGGATGCGCGCGGTAGCCGGGGTTGGAAGTCTCCGGAGTGACCCTTTAGCCTCGGTAACCATGCGGATCTTCCTGGCAGGCGCCAGCGGCGTGCTCGGTACTCGGCTGGTGCCGCTGCTCATCGCGGCGGGGCACGAGGTGGCGGGCATGACTCGTTCCCCGGAGAAGGCACGACTGCTCGCCGACGCCGGTGCGGAACCGGTGGTGTGCGACGCCTATGACCTGGATGGACTCGTCGCGGCGGTCACCGCGTACGCGCCGGATTCGGTCATGCATCAGCTCACCGATCTCCCGGACGACCCGGCTCGCCTGGCTGAAGGGCGCGCGGCCAACGCTCGGATCCGCCGGGAGGGCACCACGAATCTGCTGGCCGCGGCGCGCGCCGCGGGCGCCACCCGGTTCCTCGCGCAGAGTGTCGCCTGGGAGTTGACCGGAGAAGGCCAGGCGGCCAAAGAATTTCTGGAGACCTCGGTGCTGGCGGCGCACGGCGTGGTGCTTCGCTATGGCCAGTTCTACGGTCCCGGAACGTATTACCCGGACGCGCCGCCCGCATCGCCTCGCATCGCCCTCGAGGAGGCGGCCGCGCGCACGGTCCGCGCGCTGGAATCGAAGCCGGGTATCTACGAAGTCACCGAGGAACCGGCTCCCATCTGAAGTGCGGGCGGTCCCCCGGGCCGCAACGCAGCCACGATCTCGTCCGCGAGCAGGAACCCGGCCAACCCGTGACCGTGCTTTTCGCGGCGCACCAGCGAGACGATGTTGTTGCTGAACGCGTCGCGCACCGGCCGGAAGGCCAAGCGCCCGTCTCGCAATTCCTCCGCGATGTCGAATTCGCTGAGAAACGCGATGGCTTCCCCTGAGATGGCGAGCCGTTTCATCGTCTCGATCGAATTGGTGTGGAACGCGGGCTGAATGTCGATCTCGGCATGGGCGAAGGCCTCGGCGACGATGCCGTGAATCACCATGGACCGGTCGGCGAAGATCAGCGGATAGGGTGCGCACTGCGCGAGCGGAATCGTATCCATCTGGACCAGCGGATGATGCGGGGAGACAACGACTCCGAGCCGGGTGTTCATCTGCCAGCACACCTCGACCTGGGTCGACGCCGAGATATTGAAGCCGAGACCTAGATCGGCCTCGCTGTTCTCGACCGCATGCAGGATGTCCAGGCTCGACATGGTGCGGATCGATATCCGCACCTGCGGATGACGGGTGCGAAAGCTCGCGGCGGCGGTCGCGACGACGCCGCTGGCCAAACCCGTCATCGTGGCGATCACGACTTCTCCGCTGCCCAGTGCCTGGAGATCGCGGATGTCCGCGACGGTCTCACGGTACTGCCGCAGCGTGCCCCGGATATGTGCGAGCAGCGCCTCGCCCGCGGGCGTCGGGCGCATCCCCCGCGGCAAACGCTCGAACAACCGCTGCTCGAGTTCGGCTTCGAGCAGCAGGATCTGCCGGTTGATCGCCGAGGGCGCGACGTGCAGCCGGGCACCGGCCGCGCGGATGGACCCCAGCCGCGCGACCTCGTCGATGTACTGCAGCAGTCGCGAGTGGAGCATGCGCGAAGTGTACGAAAAATGTGTACGTGACGTGCGAAAACGAATGCTTGTCAGCAACGGTGCCGGGCGAGTTCTATCAGTACCAGGCACCAGGGAGCGCGGATCAGCCTTCAGCGCCTGTAAGTACCTGAAGATCTACGTGAGGACCGCCATGCTCGAACACAATTCGACCGCCACCCCGCTCGCCCGCTCCGAAGACATTGCCGCCCAGGACGATCACGTCCGGACGATCTTCGGCATCCTGCAGGGCGAGCAGCAGGCCGACCTGCTGCTGCGCAACCTCAACATCCTCGATGTGCACACCGAGTCCGTCTATCCCGGATCGCTTCTGGTGCACGGGCAGCGCATCATCGCGCTGAACCCGGACGAATCGATCGTGCGGTTCCGCGCGGAGTTCGACGGCGAGGGCCTCTACGCGATCCCGGGCCTGATCGACACCCATCTGCATTTCGAATCGCAGCTCGCGCATCCCGCCGCGTTCGGCGAGGCGATCGTGCCCAGCGGGACGACCACGGTCTTCGGCGAAACCCTCGACTTCGCCAGCGCGGCAGGCGAAGAAGCGGTCGACGCCGCCCGAGCGCTGTTCGCCGAGCACGACAAACTCCCCTACCGGCTCTACGCTTTCGCGCCGGGGAAGAAGACCTCGCCCGAAGTCACCGAGGCGATGCTGGCGATGGATCCGGTCATCGGGCTGGGCGAGCTGGCCCACCTGTCCTATATGACCGGCGACGCCGACGACTTCCGCAAGTCCGCGCTCGGGCGAGCGAACGCGGGATTCGTGAACTGCCACTGGGGTGTCACGGCACTGTCGGACACGCTGCTCAACTACATGCCCGCGATCGGCGTCGACAACAACCACGACGTCTGGAACGAGGACGACATCGAGAAGAGCGTCCGCTACGGCCTGAACACCCAGATCAAGTTCGGCGTCGGCAGCCCCGAGGTCATCCGAACCATGTTGCGCGCCATCGTGAAACGCCGCTGGCCAGCCGAGAACTTCCAGTTGTGCGCGGACAATATCTCGGTCGACAGAGTCCTGCGGCACGGCCATATCGACTGGGTGATCTCCCTGGCCGTCGAGATGGGAATGCCGCCGATCCAGGCGATCAAGATGGGCACGCTGTATGCCGCGCGCTCCTTCCACAAGGACCGCGACCTCGGTTCCCTGAGCCCGGGACGGTTCGCCGACATCGTGCTCACCGACAGCCTCTCCCGGATCAACCCGCGCTATGTGTTCAAGGGCGGCGAGCTCGTCGCCAAGGACCGTGTACTGCTCGAGCCGGTCGCGATCGATTACTCGGTCCTGGCCAAGGAACCGAAACCCGGCCTCGGCGATCTGCGGGCCGAACAGCTCGACCTCACCCCGATGGAGATCTCCGGCGACGGCACTCGCGCGAAGGTGCTGCTGTTCGACGTCTACGGGCGCGGGCATCTGAAATTCGCGCAGGAAGTGTGGGTTCCGTACCGCGACGGGCTGGTCGTGCCCGAACTCGAGGGGGTACGGCTCAATCGGATCTCCGTCGTGCAGCGCTACGCCGACGGCGCGCGGCATACGGTCAACGGGCTGTTCAAAGGCGTCTCGATCGAGCGCGGCGCGGTCTCCACGTTCTGGCCCGCACCCTCGGCCTACTTTGTGGTCGTCGGTACCGACAGCGCCGAGATGTGCGACAACCTCCGGCAGCTGGACAGTCTTGTCGGCGGCTGCGTCGTCACCGAAGACCGACAGGTGAAAGCCGTTCTGCCACTGGACTTCTACGGCGTGATGGCCGACATGACCCTGACCGAACTCGTCGAGGCGACCCGGTCGATCGACAACGCGCTGGCGAAGCTGGGGCACCACAACGAAGGCGAGCCGGTGGTCAACAAACTGCTGACGCTGTTCATCTCGCTCGACCGCTTCGGGTTCATGAAGTAGCCCGGCTACCGAGATCAAGGGACCGACCGTTATGCGGCACGACAAAGACACGGCAGTCACCGGCACCGGAAACAAGGTCTGGCGCTGGATCAGCTACCTCGCCGGAATCTACATCCTGACGCTGGGCCTCAGCCTGGCCATCAGGGCCGGGATCGGCATCTCCCCGCAGAGCAGCCTCACCCGCACGATGACGCTGGTGCTGCCCCCGCTCAGCCAGGGCAATTTCAACCTCATCCTCGAAGTCATCATGCTCATCCTGACCTACCTGATCAGGCGAAAGGCATTCAAGGCCGGCTACTTACTGTCGATGATCCCCGCGCTGGTGCTGGCACTGCTGCTCGACTTCAACCTGATGATCACCGAGTGGATCGACCTCGAACCGTATGCGGCCAACCTGGCGCTGCTGTTCTTCGCCGACGCGTTGCTGGCACTGGGCCTGTTCCTGATGATCCGCGCCGATCTGATCTTGATGCCGATCGATCTGTTCGTCAACACCATCCAGCAGATGACCGGCCGCAAGTGGGGCAACATCAAAACCGTCTTCGACTGCACCCTGCTCGCCCTGTCGGCCGGAATCGGCCTGATGTTCCTCGGGGCACCGCATTTCATCCGCGAAGGCACGATCATCAACGCCATCCTCGTCGGGCAGTACGTGAAGTTGTATTTCTTCCTGCACGAGAAGTACACGACGCGCGAAGCTCTCACCCCGGCCGGCACCGACCGGTAATTCGACACCGCGACCCCGAGCCGTGACCCCGGCCGCGAGTCTGGAAGCGCCAGCGCCCCAGCATCGCACCGGTTTCGCGGCTCGGGTTAGCCACGCCGTGGCTTGGCACGGGGTTGCTATCGGACGCGGATTTCGATCGGTTGCGGAAGATTCGTGGTTACCAGCAGGTTTGAACTCGCTCGGCAGGGGTAATGGGGCTGCCATGACCACTTGGCGCACAGCTACTGAGGATTTGCTGCGTGATCTCGTCGGCCGGTACGGCTCCGTGGAGTCGATGTTCATGGCCCTGGACTATTTTCGTGCGGATCCGGACGTGCCGACCACCGAGCTCTGCTACCGGACGGTGCCGCCCACGGCGCTGCCGGGACGCCATCACCGCGCGGACTGAACTCCCGCAGCCCGGACACGACACCCCAACCACCTCCCGGCCAGTGCTTGTACGTGCGTTTATAGTCCAGTGCTATCTCGCGGGCATCGGTGCGATGCGGGTGCCGCGCGGCCTCCCACTGCCAAAGGAGTCATGTGCCACGGCTTGCCGGTCTCCGATCCGGATCCTTGTCCGCTGCGGTAGCATTCGCCCTCTTCCTCGCGCCCGCGCTACAACCGAGCGCGTACGCCGACAGCGCGTTGACGCAGTACCTGGACCTTCCCCTGCTCAATCGGGACGCCTCGTATGGGCCCGGCGGCATCAACCCGGCGCTGCCGTACGACGAGGCCGAGTTGCTGGAATTGCTGGAAGAGGCGCGTTCGAGCGGCGTGGCGCCGACGCGCTATGCGGCGCTGCTACTGCAATATTGGCTCGTCGATCTCTGCGACAAGGCGGGTATCGACCTCGCGACCTGGGACCCGCGCACCGGCCCGGATCCGAACCGGGAAAACCTGGCCAAGTCCTACACCTACTACGAGAATCTGCAGCTGAACCACCGGGAACTGCAATGGGCGGGCATGGGCGGGGCGGTCGGGGCGGACTTCGCCGGCGGACTGCTCGACTTCCAGTTCATGAACAATATCTTCGCGGCGCCGGGCCTCGCACCGGCGATCAATCAGTTCGAGGTCGCGCTCACCGACGCGGCGGGGCCGCAGGCGATTTCACTGCTGCCCGAAGGACTGGCCGCGCTGATGCGGGCGGTGCGCACCCTGACTCCCGAAGACAACCAGTGGATCCTCGGGATGATCCTGGTCATGCAGAAGAACATCTTCACCGATCTGATGCCGATGCACGACGCCTATGTCACCGGCGGTCTGCCCGCCCTCGCGGAATTCCGGGCCGCCGGCCTGTTCGACGACGAGATCTATCGTGCGTGGGAGGACATCGCGTCCGGGGACAACGATCGCATCTCCGCCGGCAACGCGGTGCTGTTGCGCCGCGAGCAGGCCACAGCCATCGGTGCGCAATGGGATGAAGTCCGAAACTACAAGGGCGACATCGGGTATGCGGTCACCTATCTGTCGACCGTGGCGGGCACCCCCTCGGTGGCGGGCGTGGTTCCGCCGCGCCTGTTCGACCAGGTGCGGCGCGAGGTCACGCTGGCGGACGGGCGGCAGGCGATCCTCACGCTGCCCCTGCCCGACTGGAACTTCTCCGTGCTGGACGCACGCTGGACCTACATCACTTCCCAGCTCCTGCCCAAGTACAAGGACCAGGTGGAAAACCATTGGCCCGAACTGGAAGCGCTGTTCCGCACGCCCTACGAGAAGCAGATTCAGGACCACCGGCCGCTGTTCAACCTGCCGTCCTTCTTCCTGTCGCTGGCACAGGGATTGTCCGTGACCGTCGTCGACCAGCCCGCCGACCCGGCGCCTGTCGAGGCGGCCCTCCAGTGATCTGCGCCGACCAGTGTTCCGCCGACCGTGAAAAGGCAACCCGCCCTATGGCTTCCCCGCGCACTCTGCTGCTCGCCGCCTGTTTGTCCACCCTCGCCATCCTGGTGGCGGGCGCGACACCGCCTCGGGCCGAGGCGATCCCCGCGGCACCGTCGCCCCCGCCCCCGCCGCTGTCGGAGGTCTTCAACGGCTACGTCGTCGGGACGTTCCGGTCCGGCACGGTCGCGAGTCCGGCGGAGATCTTCGAGGCGCTCACCGTCACCGACCCGTTCTATACCGAACCGGCGCTGCCCGCGGACGCGAAGCCGGGAACGATCCTCAAATCCAAACCGGTGCGGGTGATGTTCACCGGTTTCCAGCCCGGCGCCCTGGCGGCCTACAAGCTCATGTACGTCTCCACCGGCGTGGACGGGGTGACACCGGTGATTTCCACCGGCATCCTGATGATCCCGCAAGACGGGACCCCGCCCTCGGAACGCAAACTCGTCGCCTATCAGGAAGCCAACGACAGCGTCGGCGCGCACTGCCACCCGAGCACGCAGTGGACCGGCGGCGCGCCCCTCGACGGCGCGTCGTGGTCGGCGCTGGGGCCGCTGGCGTTGCTGTTCGGCAAGGGTTACGCGGTCATGATCTCCGATGTCGGCAACGACGCCGATCCGAAACCGCACGGCGTGTTCGCCGGCAAGTTCGCCGGGCACACCCTGCTCGACGGCGCCCGCGCGGCACTGGCGCTGCCGGAGGCGCAACTCGACCCCGCCACGCAGATCGCGATATTCGGCATTGCCGGCGGCGGCGTGGGCGCCGGATTCGCGGCCGAGCAGCAGGCCGAGTACGCACCCGAACTGAACGTGAAATCCGTTGTGCTCGAAGGCATGGTGGTCGTACCGCGCAACTTCCTCCGCATCGCCGACGGCTCCGTCGGCTCGGGCTTCGCGTTCGCGACCCTGCTCGGCCTGGAGCCCTGGTACCCGGACATGCAGATCGATTCCGTGCTCACCCCCGCCGGTCTGGAACTGGCGAACATCTACCGCACCCAGTGCCAGACCCCGGCCTACTTCACGATGCCCTTCGTACCGTTGGCCGCACTGTTCAACAACGGCATTCCGCCCGCGGACCAGCCGACCTTCCAACACGCCTTCGCCGACAACATTCTCGGCGACGGACCCGCGCCCGCGGCGAAGGTGCTCATCACCTCGTGCGCCCGGGACGACTCCCCGATGTCGCTCGTCCCGGCCGCGGATGCCCGCGATCTGGCCGACAAGTGGACGGCCGGGGGCGGCGAGGTGACCTACGCGCCCAGTGACTGCAGCATGATCACCGCCATCACCAACCTGTATCAGTGGGGCACCGACCTGCTCGGAATGCAGACGATCGACTGGCTCAGTCGCAACTTCGATTAGTCGCGAACCGCGCGCGAATGGAGTTGTGGATAGCTACGACCGTTTTTCGAAACAGCCATTGGTTCAACCAAACTCATGCGAATGAAGGAGAGCGGATCAACCCGCCGTGATCTGATGGTGATAGCCCCGAATCCGGGGTGCAGATAGAGACAAACCGAGGATCACGTATGAACTCCAGAATAATCCGTCCGCTCATTGTCGCCGGGCTCGTCCTGACCGCCGGCGGCTTCGGCGGTGGCGTCGCGGCCGCGGCCGCCCCCGCACCCGTCTCGGGCTCCAGTTCCGGCTCGGTGGAGGTTTGCGTACCGATTCCGCTCGGCCCGGTGGAGTTCAGTATCTGCCTGTAATCGGCTGGTCGGGGTCGTCGGCGGTGGTGGCGAGGGTGCTCGCCACCACCGTCGGCCGCATTGTCGGAATCTCCAAACCAGCAGGGCATCCGTTCTCCCTTGTCACAGTCGCAGAGCCGGCTGACCGGACCCGGACTCGCGGTAGCGTTGGGCTTCTGTCCAAAAGATCGATAAGGACAGGGAAGGAATCACCATGGCTGTCGCAACTTCGTCCGAGCCGTTTCTGACTTCGTCGGGCCGACCGGTTTCCAGCCCGTTGAAGGACGTTCGGGCTATTTCCCGCCAAATGGTCGGTCATTTCATCGAGAACGTCGTGCCGTGCGCGACATTGCCCGGCGAAGCACTGCACGGTGATGTAACGACCATAACGCGAGTATGTCTGGAATTGACCAGGAGCATGCTCGACGGACGGGATCTGCCCGGCCGCACCGAACGAGTGCAGGCAGCGGCCGCCGGATGGGCGCGCGAGGGAATCCCGATCGATACGATCCACCACGCCATCCACGAAGGATTCAAACTCGGCTTCGACCTCATTCTGGCGAATGGCACGACGCGGGACCACACCACGGTCGCTGGCGTCGCCTTACGGTTGATGGAGGCTCTGGACATGATCACCTCGGCGGTCTCCGTGGCCTATGTGCGCGAATTGCGTTCGGTGGTCAGCGAACACCACACCGCCGTGCACACCTTGACCTCGGCACTGCTGGGCGGGCAGAGCACCTCGACCATGGCCCGGGAGTGCGGCATCGAAATCGCCGAGCAGTATCACGTTGTGGCACTGGAACTTCCGCCGCATCCGGAGGAACTGGATTCCGCGCTGGACGCGAATGTGGTCGCGCGCCGGAAGTTGCGGCGGGTGCAGGCGGAGCTGGCGAACCGCTGCGACGGTAAGGTGTTGTCGCTTTTGAGCGTGGACGGCGGGACGCTGCTACTGCCCGCCCCCAAGTTTTCCGACGCGGATCTGGATCGCTTGATCGACCGATTGTCCGCGGCGGCCCAGGTGCCGGTCCGGGCCGTAGCGATGACGGCGGCGCCCCCGCAGATCCCCCAGGTCGCTGAGCAGGTTCACGAACTCGTCGACATCGTGCATCGGCTCGGCGGCGAGAGCAAGGTGTATCGGCCGCACGAATTGGCCTTCGAGTATCAGTTGACCCGCCCGGGCCCGGCCCGCGACCATCTCAGCGCCGTGCTCGACTCGCTGGAAGCCCACCCGGACCTGCTGTTGACCCTCGAAGTGCACATGGCCACGAATATGCAGCGCAACCGATCGGCGCGGAAGCTGCATGTGCATACGAACACCGTCGACTACCGGTTGAAACGGATCGGCCAGATCACCGGATTCGATCCCACCGACCTCACCGGCCTCTGCCATTTACGGGCCGCTCTCCTGATTCGAGCACACCGCGGCCGTAGCGCCGCACGCATCGCGAACCCTGATGCGGCGCAGGTCAGGGCCCACCCGGCGGAGTCCGAACCAGTGCCGTCACGACTTACCTGGTGAGCGCTACCACCGGCTCGGGTGGGCCGCGAAACTCGCATGGCGCGAAATCTCCGCTACTCTCGGTTAGGTAACCCTAATACGGAGGTATCCTTTGGCCCGCCCGCGCATCACCCTCGCCGTCCAGAGCACAGTCCGCCTGACCGATCATTTGATCAGAGTGAATCTGGGCGGCCCGAACTTCGCCTCGTTCCAGCCCAACGGCTTCACCGACACCTACGTCAAGCTGGTCTTCCCCCAGCCCGACGGCGAAGTCGTGCGCACCTACACCGTCCGGTCGATCGATCAGGCAGCGCAGGAAATCGCGATCGACTTCGTCTACCACGGTGACGAAGGCGTCGCGGGGCCATGGGCCGCCGCGGCCCAGCCCGGCGATGCCATCGAACTGATGGGGCCGGGCGGCGCCTACGCTCCGCGCGCCGACGCCGACTGGCATCTACTCGCCGGGGACGAGTCGGCGCTTCCCGCCATCGCCGCGGCGTGTTCGGCCCTGCCCGCCGACGCGGTCGGCCGCGTTTTCGTCGAAGTCGGCGGCCCCGCAGACGAACTGGTGATCGAGAAGCCGGAAAACGTCGAGCTCACCTGGGTCCATCGCGGCGACGCCGCGCCCGGCGAAAAGCTGTCTGCCGCCGTCCGCGCCGAGCCCTGGCTCGACGGGCAGGTCCACGTCTTCATCCACGGCGAAGCCAAGGCGGTCATGCACGAACTGCGTCCCTATATCCGGAAGGAACGCGGAGTTCCGGCCGAGTGGGCGTCCTCGATTTCGGGCTACTGGCGCCGCGGCCGCACCGAAGAGGGGTTCCGCCAGTGGAAATCCGAGCTCGCCGAACAAGAGAAGACTCGATCGGCGGTCTAGCCGACGCCGGATTCGCGGCCGCGCGGGATGGGTTGCGGCGCGCGGATACCGGGTGAGTTATCTCATGAACGCGCGATAGCGCGCGCCCTCGGCATCCGGCGGTCGAATGGTGTGGCCACCTGGGCGTTCGACCGCCGCGCCGGCGGAAGCCCGGTATTGCGCATTGCCTATTGTCGCCGGTGAACGCGCTGATCTGCGCGTTTACCTACTCGTTACCTGAGCTAACGTCTAACTCCAGCAGCTGTGCCCATCCATGAGCATCCGGGACTTTCGGGTCCCGCGGTGCACAGAGAAAGGCTGGAGTAGATGCGAATCGGCCCATCGCTGCGGACCGCGGCGCTGATCTTGGCGGCCGCGGTCGGCGTGGGACTCGTGGCAGCCACCCCGGCGGCCGCCACCGCCGACCTGGACCGCTACCTGGACTTGCCGCTGGTCAACCGCGACGCCGCGAGCGGCCCGGGCGGGGTGCACCCCGACCTGCCCTACGAGGCCGCCCGACTGCGCGAGTTGCTGGACAGCGCCCGGCGGCAGGGCGTCGAGCCCGCTCGCTACGCGGCGCTGTTGTCGCAGTACTGGCTGGTCGACGCGACCGGCAAAGCCGGTATAGACCTGCGGACCTGGAATCCCCGAGCGGGCGTGACCGCCAATCGGGACAACCTGATCAAGTCCTATCAGTACTACGAGAATCTTCAGCTCGACCATCGCGAATTGCGTTGGGCCGGAATGGGCGGCCAGGTCGGCGCCGATTTCGGCGGCGGCCTCGTCGATTTCGAATTGCTGGGCACCGGCTACGACCTGCCGGGTATCTCCGAGGCCGCGCGCACCGTGCTGGGGGCGGTACAGAACGCCGCCGGCCCATCGGCGGTGGCGATGCTGCCTGCCGGGCTCCGGGCACTGGCCGAGGCCGGACCGAACATCACGCCGGAGGATCTGCGCCACATCAACGGGATGATCCTGGTGATGCAGAAGAACATCTTCTCCGATCTCATGCCCATGCATGACGCCTATGTGTCGGAAGGACTTTCAGCGCTCGAGGAGTTCCAGGCCGCCGGGCTGTTCGGTCCGGACATCATGGCCGCGTGGCGCGATGTCGCTTCCGGTGACGAGGACCGGATCGCCGCCGGAAACCGCGCGCTGCTGCGCCGGGAACAGCAGTGGGCCGTGAGCGCGCAGTGGGACGAGGTGCGCGGTTACCAGGGCAGTGTGGGCGAGGCCATCACCTATCTCAGCGGCGCGGCCGGGTCGCCGTCGGTGGCCGGCGTCGTGCCGCCACGAGAATTCCATCCGGTCCAGCTGCCGGTCACCCTTGCCGACGGCCGCCCGGGCCGGCTCACCCTGCCGCTGCCGGACTGGAATTGGTCGGTGTTCGACGCGCGCTGGGACTACATCACCACCGAACTACTGCCCAAGTACCAGTTCCAGGTCCAATCCAATTGGCCCGCACTGGAAGCCGCCATGCGGGTGCCGTATCCGAGGCAGCTCGAGTCGCATCGGCCGCTGCTGAATATCCCGCAGCTGCTGACCTCCGCGGCGCGGCAGCTGACGGTCACACCGACGGGTCAGGAGAGCTGAGATGAGACGAATCACCCACCGGCTCGGGGTGATCGCCGCGGCATTGGCGCTGACCACCGCGACCGCGAGCGTCGCCACGGCCGACGAGGTGCCACCGTCCACACCGGGTCCGGAACGTATCTTCAACGGCTTCACCCTCGCCGCCCTGAACAGCGCGACCCAGCCCTCGGCGCAGGAGTCGTTCGAGGCCCTGCTGGCCGATGACCCGTTCTATGCCGAACCGCCGCTCACGGGATCCGAAAAGCCCGGCGACATACTGAAATCCAAGAAGGTCAAGGTGATCTTCAGTGGAGTCAGCCCCGGCAACGTCGAGGGTTACAAGCTCATGTACGTCACCACCGGCAACGACGGGAAGCCGTTCGTCAGCACCGGAGTCCTGCTCATGCCCGTTGACGGGCAACCGAATTCGCGGCGACATGTGATCGGCTACCAGGAGGCCAACGACAGCGTCGGCTGGAATTGCCACCCGAGCACCCAGTGGACCGGGGGCGCACCCCTGGACGGCGCGGCCTGGTCGGCGCTGGGACCGCTGGCGATGATGTTCGACAAGGGCTACGCCGTCATGATCTCCGATGTCGGCAACGACGCGGACAAGAAGCCGCACGGCGTGTTCGCGGGCAAGTTCGGCGCGCACGCCCTACTCGACGGCGTACGCGCGGCGCTGCGCCTGGGCGACGCCGGGCTGAATCCCGAGGCGCAGGTGGCGCTGTTCGGAATCGCCGGCGGCGGGGTGGGCGCCGGGTTCGCGACCGAGCTGGCCGCCGAGTACGCGCCGGAGCTCGATATCAAATCGACCGTGCTGGAGGGCATGGTGGTCAAGCCGCGTGAATTCATGCGCGTTGCCGACGGTTCCATCGGTTCCGGTTTCGCGCTGGCGACGCTGCTCGGGTTGGAACCTTGGTATCCCGAGATGGAGGTGAACGCCAAGCTCACCCCGGCCGGGCGCGGCCTGGCCGACTTCTTCCGCACCCAGTGCCAGGTGCCCGCCTACTTCGGTACGCCTTTCCTGCCGCTGCGTTCGCTGTTCGCTTCGGGCGTGAGTCCGGCCGATGAGCCGGCCTTCCAGCATGCCTTCGACGACAACGTGCTCGGGCGCTCGGGCACGCCGAAGGGCAAGGTCATCATCGCCTCCTGTGCCAAGGATGATTCGTTCATGTCGCTGGTCCCGGCGCGGGACGCGCGTGAACTGGCCGATACCTATCGTGCGCAGGGTGCCGATGTCAGCTACCAGCCGACCGACTGCGGGATGGAACGGTTCATCAGCGATCTCTACGGCTGGGGCACCGACCTTTTCGGCATGCAGACCATCGATCAGCTCGACAGCTACTTCAGCTGACACTCGAAAGGCACTCTCGCACATGGCGATTCTGTACGGCCTGGAATATCTGCTGACCTTCGGACCGCTCGCGGTCTTGAAGCTGCTGGGACAGGCATTCGGCTTTTAGACAGTCTTTCTCGATGGGGTCGGCGGCCGCAGCGGGTCGGCGGGTCGCCGCATCCGGCTCATTTCAGGGTTGCGGCGGCGGATTCCAGCTCGGCGATGCTGCCCGACATGATGGTCCGCACGTGTTCGGTGATATGCGCTGTGGGCCAATCCCACCAGGCCACCGCGAGCAACCGGGCGATGTCCTGGTCGCTGAAGCGGGTCCGGATGAGACGGGCGGGGTTGCCGCCGACGATGCCGTAGTCGGGCACGTCGGCGGTGACCACGGAGCCGGTGCTGATGATCGCGCCGTGGCCGATCCGCACGCCGGGCATGACCGTCGCGCCGTTGCCGAACCACACGTCGTTGCCGACGACGGTGTCGCCTCGGACCGGCAAACCGGTGAGCAGGTCGAAGTGGTTCGACCAGGAACCGCCCATGGTCGGAAACGGGAAGGTCGACGGGCCGTCCATGCGGTGATTGGCGCCGTTCATGATGAAGCGCACTCCCGTGCCCAGGGCACAGAACTTCCCGATGATCAGTTTTTCCGGCCCGTAGTGGTACAGCACATTGCGGGTTTCGAACGCGGTCGGGTCGTCCGGGTCGTCGTAGTAGGAGTACTCCCCCACCGCTATCAGCGGCGAGGTGATCAGCGGTTTCAGCAGCACCACGCGGGGCTGGCCGGGCATCGGGTGCAGGACGGTCGGGTCGGCGGGGATCGGATGGGGACCAGCGGTCACGGCGAAACTCCTTGGGAGCGGGGATGGTTCGACAGAGGGTCAGACGGATGCCGCGGTGCGCAGGTCCAGCCGGGCACCGCGCCACCGGCAGCGCAGCCGGCGGTCGTGGCTGACGATCACGAGAGCGCCCCGGTATCCGGCCAGTGCGGTTTCCAGTTCCTCGACCAGTCCCGGCGACAGATGGTTGGTGGGCTCGTCGAGCAACAGCACGTCGACGGACTCGGTGACCAACCGTGCCAGCGCGAGACGCTGCCGCTGGCCGGTGGACAGATTCTCGACGCGCGTCGCGAGCTGTTCCGGTGGAAACAGGCCCAGCGACAACAACTTTTCGGCGTGTTGCTCGCTTGTTCCGGCACGACCACGCGCGAAGGCGGCCAGCACCGTTTGCCTGGGTTCGGCGGGTGGCGGTTCCTGGGCGAGATAGCCGATCGTGCCGTGCCGGAGCACGACGCCGGTGTCCGGCACGACCCGGCCCGCCAGCACTCGCAACAGCGTCGTCTTGCCCGCGCCGTTCGGACCGGTGATCAGCAACCGCTCGCCCGCGGCGATCGTCACGCTGGTCCGGTCGAGGCGGCCCGAGACACCGATGTCGCTCGCCTCGAGCACGGTGCCGTGCGCGCTCCCGGTTCGCAAGGTGGGCGCGAACCGCAGCGGTGGCGGTGGCGGCGGCACCGGGTTCGCGAGGAGGCGGCGCAACCTCTCCTCGGCGTTGCGGACCCGGCCGGCCAGGGACTGCTGCACCCGCCCGCCGGCCCGGTCGTAGGCCATCTTGTTGTTGTCCTTCATCGCCCGGCCGGGCGCGACCTCGCAAGCCGTGGTGGCCGCGACTTCCCGGAGCCGAGCCGTGTCGGCCAGCCACTGCGTGTGCGCCTGCTCCCAGCGCCGCCGCGCCGCCGCCTTTTCGGTCAGGAATCCCGCATATCCGTTGCCGTAGCGGATGACCCGCCGCCGGTCCGCGTCGACCTCGAGCAGGCTGGTCGCGACCCGCTCGAGGAAAACCCGATCGTGCGAGACCGTCACCGTGGTGCCACGGCGGGTACGCAGGTGGTCTTCCAGCCAGGTCAGGGCGTCGTCGTCGAGGTGGTTGGTCGGCTCGTCCAGCAGCAGCACCTCGGTGCCCGCCGCGAGCACCGCGGCCAGCCGCAGCCGGACCTGCTCGCCGCCGGACAGCTCGCCCACCGCGCGGTCGCGGTCCACCAGAGCCAAGCCCAGACCGTGCAGGGCCCGTTCCACCCGCGCGTCGGCGTCGTAGCCGCCACGGAGTTCGAAAAGGCTTGCCAATTCGCCATATTCGGCCAGTACGGAGTCATCGCCCGCGGCCATCGCGGCCTCGAAACCGCGCATCCGGCCTTCGATCGCCCGGAGGTCGGTCAAGGCTCGGTCGATGATCTGCTGCACGGTGAGTCCCGGTGGGAGCGGATCCTCTTGCGCCAGGTATCCGATGCCGCCGTCGGCTCGGACGATGATCTCGCCGCTGTCCGGGGTGACGCGCCCGGCGAACAGGCGCAGCAACGTGGTCTTGCCGGAACCGTTCTCCCCGATGATCCCGGTGCGCTCGCCCGCGGCGAGCGAGCACGTCACCTCATCGAGAACCGGTGTGCCGCCGAAGGATTTGCTGACCGCGAGCGCGGTGATCTGGGTGGGCATGTGCACTCTCCGAAGTATTCGAGGACGACGCGGCCGGCCAAGACCGCAGGGCCGGGTGAACACTTTCGAAGAACATCGGCAACCTCACTTAATACGACGGCAGTCGCACTAAGGTATCGTCGAAGGCCCGTCCCGTCAAGCAATCGGATTACCGACGATGAGTTCCCAGCCCGCTCCCGCGGCCCGCCGCCCCGGTGGCCGAACCGCCCGCATCCGAGCCCAAGTACTGGAAGCGGCCAGCGCGGAGTTGACCGAACGCGGCTACGACGCGCTCAACATCGACGCCGTCGCCGCCCGCGCGGGCGTGCATCGCGCCACGGTCTACCGCCGCTGGCGCGACGTCGGCGGGCTGCTCGCCGACGTCTTCGACGCGGCCGCCCAGCAGTCGTGGCAGCCCCGCGAAACCGGCACGCTGCGTGGCGATCTGGCGGCACTCAATCACGAGATCCAGGACTCACTGAGCGAGGAGTCGTCGATCGCGGTGGCGCTGATCGCGGTCTCGTTCCGCTCCGAGGAAGCCGCGCGAGCCCTGCGGCGATTGTGGGAAGACCGATACGCCCAGTCCGAGATCATCGTGCAGCGTGCGATTCAGCGCGCGGAACTCGCGCCGAACGTCGACGCCCGCGCTCTGCTCATCGCCGCCACCGCCCCGCTCTATCACCAGTTGGTACTGCTCCGCACCCCGCCGGACCCGCGCCTGCCGGACCGCGCGGCCGTCAGCGCCGCGCTCGCGGCGGAGGCGGGAGCCTTCGAGTCCTCGGCGACCTCCCTCTCCGTTACCGAAATGTAGCCTGGCGTTGGAGAGATCAAGATGACTGCGTGGCAAGGAGTTCGCGACTGTGGAGGAAGTACTGCGACCCCTGATAGTTCTCGGCGGGACGGTCGGAGCGACCGTGCTGGCCGGGCTGTTGATCGATCGCATTCTCCGATATAGCTCGGAAAGACGTCCGGGTACCCGCCTGCCGAGTCTGCTGCGCCGGATCCAGCTGCCGCTCCAGGTGCTGCTGGGTTCGGCCGCGCTGCACGGCACTTTCCCCTTGGCGGAGTTGGACTTCGAGCAGGAGCAGGTGATCCGGAACCTGTTCGCCGCGGTGGCGATCATGTCCGCGGCGTGGCTCGCGGTCCGGGTGGCCGACGCGCTGGCCGAGAACACGCTGCACCGCTACGCCGTGCGGACGGCGGACACCTCACGGGTACGCCAGCTGAATACGCAACTCGCGCTGGTCCGCCGCATCGTGACCGCGATCCTGGCGCTGAGTACGGCGGCGGTGGCGATGCTGCTGTTGTTCCCCGATCTGCGCACGCTGGGCACCTCGCTGCTGGCGTCGGCGGGTGTCATCGGCGTCATCGCCGGTGTGGCGGCCCAGTCGACGCTGGGCAACCTCATCGCGGGTCTGCAGATCGCGTTCGGCGATTCGGTGAAGATCGGCGACACCGTGGTGGTCGAGGGGGAATGGGGGACGGTGGAGGAGATCACGCTCGCCTTCCTCACCGTGCGGATCTGGGATGACCGCCGGCTGACGATGCCGGTCTCCTACTTCAACAGCAAACCGTACGAGAACTGGTCCAGAGGTGGGCCGCAGATCACCGGCACGGTGTTCCTGCATCTCGATCACAGCGCGCCGGTGGCGGAACTGCGCGAGCACCTGCACGACTACCTGCGCGAACGCCCGGATTGGGACGGCCGCAGCTGGAATCTCCTGGTGACCGACAGCACGCCGACCAACATCATCGTGCGCGCCTCCATGTCGGCCCGCAATGCCGACGACGTGTGGACACTGCGGTGCGCGGTCCGCGAGGAACTCGTCGGCTGGCTCGGCCGTGAGCATCCGTACGCGCTGCCGAAGATTCCCACCGGCCTCGCGCCGACCGCGGACAACCTGATTCCGGCGATGTCCGGTTCCGCCTATGGATTCCGCGACTCCTCGGAATGAGGCAGGGCCGGCACCGCGCCGTGAGCCACTACCCTCGATCCGTGTCCACCTCGAAGATCGTTCTCGTCACCGGCGCCGGCAGTGGTCTCGGTCGCGCCATCGCCCTCGCCCTGGCCGCCGCCGGTCACCAGGTCGTCGCCAGCGGGCGCACCGCCGCGACGCTCGACGACACCGTTGCCGCCACCACCGGGCCGGGCACGGTGACGGCGGTGCCGTCCGATGTCACCGACCCCGATGCCGTCACCGCGCTGTTCGAGCGGATCACCGAGCAGTGGGGCCGGTTGGACGTGCTCGTCAACAACGCGGGCATTTTCGGTCCGTCCGCACCGATCGATGAAGTGGCGGTGCGGGATTGGCGGCAGGTGATCGACACCAATCTCACCGGCTCGTTCCTGTGTGCGCAGGCCGCGTTCCGGTTGATGAAGAATCAGCGGCCCCGGGGCGGCCGGATCATCAACAACGGATCGATCTCCGCGCACACCCCGCGGCCGCACACGGTGGGCTATGCCGCCAGCAAGCACGCGATCACCGGTCTCACCAAAGCGCTCGCCCTCGAGGGCCGTTCCTACGACATCGCGGCAGGTCAGATCGATATCGGCAACGCGGCGACCGAACTCACCGCCGGAATCGCCGCGGGCGCGCTGCAAGCCGACGGCTCCGTCCGGCCGGAACCGACCATGGCCGCCGATGACGTCGCGCGCCTTGTGGTGCAAACCGTCGACCTGCCGCTGACCACGAATGTCCCGTTCCTGACCGTCATGGCCACGGGTATGCCGTATCTCGGTCGCGGCTGACCGGACCCTCGTTCATTCGATGAGCTGCCTGGCGAATCGATCTGCGCGCGGGAGGCTTTCGAGCCCGGGCCAGCGGGTGCGCATGCGTTCGCCCATGCTCGCCACCAGGCGGCTCAGCTCCGGTAGTTCGCCGCTTTCCGCGGTCATCCGCCCGACCACCCGGAGCCGGTGCAGCAGCCGCTGCCGGGCGGTGGCGGTGCCCCACTCCCAGTCGCGTCGCGCGAGTTCGGCGAGGTGGTCGATGGTTCGCCGCCGCGCCCGCTCGACGAGGGCGTCGCCACGCAGCAGCCAACCGGCGCACGCGTCGGTGAGATCACCGGTGACCTCGGTGCCGGTGGTGTCGCGCCACGTCGTGCGATAGGCGTTCTCCGCCGCTGTCAGCAGCGCCGGAGCCGGTGCGGTGGCACACCAGCAGGTCGGGAAACCGATGTGCAGGTAGGCCAGTTCCATCAGGCCGTTGCCCAGGGCAGCCTGTTCGAAGTCGATGAACCGCACACCCGTTGCGGTGTGCAGGTCGTTGCCGGGACACGGATCACCGTGCAGCAGCGCCCGATGCTCATTCCGGGCCAGGCGTTCGACCAAACCCTCGAGTTCGGCGCGCACGCCCGGCGGGATCGTCGCCTCGAGCGTGTGCGCGAGCTGGAGGAACGAGTCGACGTCCTGGGCGGCCGGTCCGGACCAGACCGGAAGATCGGCCGCCACGCCGTCGCTCGCGGCGGCATGGAGCCGGGCCAGCGCAGTCGCGTATTCGATCAACCAATCACCTTGCGGCTCTTGGTGTTCCACGTACTCCAGCACGAGCATCCGCGCTCGCGGATCGGTGCCGAGCAGCGCGGGCACCACCGGTGGATCGACCCGGGCCGCGGTCCGCAACGCGGCGACCTCGCGGGCATACCCGTCGGCGGCGTCCCGGCCGCCGACCAGCTGCTTGATCACCACCGGCGTCCCGGCCAGTTCAGCCCGCCAAACCCGCGACCGCGGACTGCTGTCCACGCCGCGGATGTCCTCGGGCACACCCAGTGCAGCGCTCAGCTCCGACCCGAACTGCAATGGCGGCTCCATGGCGCGATCCTGCCACGCGCGCGAAATCGCCGCAGTCGACACTGGTCAGGCCGATTGGTCCTTGTCCGAGGCCAGCCAGACCTGCATGTTCCGCGGGTCGATCGGAATCGAGACGTGCTCGTGCGTGATCAGCCATCGCCCGTTCGCCCGGCGCAGGCAGGTGGTCTCCCGCACCCAGATCGACGCCTGCAGGCCGCCTTTCCGAACGCCGGAATCCAGATGCAGCATGTTCGCGAACGCCAGGTCGCCACTGTTCAGCAGGGTGCGGTCGTGCGTTTCCAGGCTGATCGAACCTTCGTAACCGTCGAACCAGCGCAGAAAATTCCGGCGCACTTCCTCGGTGCCCGAAAACCGTAGCGGGGGAACGACATCGTAGTAGACGACCTCGGGATCGTAGTGCGCCATGAGCCGGTCGATATCCTTCGACTGCTGCGCCTCGGCGCGGTGCTCCAGGAATTCCCGGAGTTCGGCATCGTGGGTAGTCATGTGTCCTCCATTCGGCGTGGTTCGGTAGTCCGACGACGCCGGCCGCCGGAATGTGAGGTGAGCGCGGGCACATCACAATTCGGTCGGCTGTTTCGTCGTATCGGTATGTGCGATGACGGAGGATCGGCGACATCATGACGACCGAACACGTGGTGCCGGACGGTGCGCTCGATCCGGGCCTGGACGCGATCATGAGCGAGCGCCGCCAGCTGATCAACCTGGCGTATCGGCTGCTCGGTTCCCTCGCCGACGCCGAGGACGTGGTGCAGGAGACCTACGCCCGCTGGTACGCCATGTCCCGGGAACAGCAACGGACCATAGCCACCCCCGGCGGCTGGCTGACGAAAGTCGCCAGCCGGATCTGCCTCGATCTGCTCGGCTCGGCGCGCGTGCGACGGGAACGCTATGTGGGCGAATGGGTTCCAGAACCGCTGCCCGAACGCGACGAGTGGGACGCGCGACCCGGCGCCGACCCCGCCGACCGGGTCACCCTGGACGAGTCGGTCAATATGGCGTTTCTCGTCGTGCTCGAATCGATGACTCCGGCCGAGCGCGTAGCATTCATCCTGCACGACATCTTCCGCTACCCGTTCCCGGAAGTGGCCGATATCGTCGGCCGCAGCCCGGCCGCCTGCCGCCAGCTCGCCACCTCCGCCCGCCGCCGGGTCGGCGCGGCCCGGCCGCCCGCGCCGCCGACGGCCCAGCAGGCGCGTGTCGTCCGGGATTTCAAACAGGCTTGGGAAGCCAACGACATCAACGCGCTCATCGAACTCCTCGATCCCGACGCCACCGGAATCGCCGACGGCGGCGGACTGGCCAACGCCGCGCCGCACCCGATCGAAGGCGGCGAACAGATCGCTCGCTACCTCGTCGCCTTCGCCGGCAAGCTGACCGGTGCGACGATCTTGGAGCGCATGGTCAACGGCCAGCCCGGCTTGATCGTCCAGCTGGCCGGGATCACCACGTCGGTCGTCGCGTTCGACATCGCGGGCGACCGGATCACTAGTATCTGGGCCGTCCGCAACCCCGAGAAGCTCCGCCGATGGACGCTCGGGTAGCGCGGCGCGATCCTCGGGTTTCACCCTCAGCAGAAGTAGCTGCCCAGCGCCGGCCGCAGCTCCTACCATCCGAGCATGAAACCGATCACCGGCACCGCCGCAGGCGTCCCTTACACCGCGCTACCGCCCGAGGGAGTCGATGGTGCCGCTCCCCTCTTGGTGGCGTGGCACATGCTCGACGCCCCGCGTTCGGACGCGGCGTTCGCGGCCGCGCTGCCGCTGGCCGGAATGCCGGTTTGGCGGGTGTACCTGGGGATGCCGCTCTGTGGTGCGCGAATGGTGAACGGCAGCATGGACGCCGGACTCGAGCTCGTCCGGCGTGATTCGCTGCGCGCCTACACCGAATGGATGATCACCGAGGCGGCCGACGAATTCCCAGCCGCTTTGGCGGCGCTGCGGGAGCAGTTGCCGCTTGTCGACGCACCGATCAGCATCCTCGGCGGATCGCTGGGTGGCGGGGTGGCGTTGCTGACGCTCGCGCGCGGGGAGGTGCCGGTGCGGAGCGCGGCGCTGGTGAATCCGGCGGTCCGGGCACGGTCGGTGGTCGGCCTCATCGAGGAGTTCACCGGTAGTCCTTACGCGTGGGACGCGGACGCGCACGCGGTCGCCGATCGTCTGGACTTCGTCGCCCGCGCCGGGGAAATCGGTGACCGCACAGCGTTGTTGGTGGTCAGCGGGGAGCTGGACCATCCGCGATTCCGGGCCGACGCCGAAGAACTGGTCGCGGCACTGCGCGCGCGGGGCGCCGACGCCGCCGTCACGACGGTGCCCGGGCTCGGACACCCGCTTGCCGAGGAGCCCGGTATCGAGCCTGCCCCGCAGTTGCCGATCGCCAAGACCGTGGACGACATCCTCACCTCGTGGTTCACCAAGTAGGCCGGCTCAGCGCGGGCGGCTGCCCCGGGCGCTGAGCGCGCGAATCGGTGCGATCAACGACCGATAGACCGGGCGCACCACCCGGCCGGGGAGGTGGCGGTGCCGTTCTTCCTCCCAGACTCGCGCCCGGGGATGCGACGCGAGGGGTGACCAGCGGTCGGTGATCGGGGGTTCGGTGGTGTGAAACCCGATGCGGCACAGGTGCTTTGTGTTGATGAAGCCGTACTGGCTGGGACTCACCAGTCGCACCGGGGCCCCGTGGTCGCCGTCGAGTGGTTGCCCGTCGAGGCGGTCGGCGAGGAGAACGTCGTCGGCCAAGGCATCCGCCAGCACGACGATCGATTGGAAGCCGTCGAGACCTTCGAAGGTCACATGACTGACCGGCGCGGTCAGCAGCGGTTCCACCCGGGTGCGGTAGAAAGTCGCGAAAGGCGTTCCCTCCCAGAGCAGTCCGGTGGCCGACCAGCCAGCGACACAGTGGAAGTCGGCTCGCAGCTCACGGCGCGGCAGCGCCGCGAGGTCGGCCACGGACAAGGTGCCGGGCTCGGTCAGCGCGCCGCCGATGTCGATGACCGGGTCGGCGGGAACGGCCGGGGGCGGGTGATGCAGGTGGGTGCCGAAGCGCGGAAATCCTTCGACAGCGCGTTGCCCGGGGGGAAGTGTCATGCCGATCCTCCTGTTATACGGTACCGTATAAGAAGGGACCCTACGCCGCGCCCGGCGGGTCCGGAAGAGTTCGAGACACGGTGTGGTGCAAGCCATCTCGCGGGTATCGAGCAGTTCAGTCCGTGCCGCGGCCGGGGTGGACGTGCGCACGCGTCCCGTGCAGTCCGAACAGAATGAGCAACTCGACCGCGCCGCCGTCGGCGCTGCCCAGCCAGTGCGGCAACGAGGTGTCGAATTCGGCCGCCTCACCCGCCGACAGGGTCAGGTCGCGTTCACCCAATACCAGGCGCAGACGGCCGTTGAGCACATACAGCCATTCCATACCCTCGTGGGTCTGCGGCGTGGGTTCGAGCGGTTCCGGCCGCGCCGGAATGATCATCTTGAAGGCCTGGGTACCGCCGGGGCGGCGGGACAGCGGAATGAAGACCATCCCGTACCGGTGGATCGGCTTCAGGTGAATCCGAGGGTCACCGGTGCGCGGCGCGCCCACCAGGTCGTCCAGCGGGACGTTATAGGTGCGCGCCAGCGGCAGCAGCAATTCCAGG
Source organism: Nocardia goodfellowii (assembly GCF_017875645.1). Classification (NCBI taxonomy): domain Bacteria; kingdom Bacillati; phylum Actinomycetota; class Actinomycetes; order Mycobacteriales; family Nocardiaceae; genus Nocardia; species Nocardia goodfellowii. The sequence goes on from NZ_JAGGMR010000001.1 coordinate 5,940,782, forward strand.
CTGGCCCGGCGCTGCCCGCTCTCCAGACGCGACAGGGTGCTCTCCGACACCCCGGTCGTCGCCGCGAGGTCGGCGAGGGTGATGCCGCGTTCGCGGCGCAGGGCGCGCAAACGCGGGCCCACCGAGTCGAGCACGTTCTCCGTATCGGCGTCCATGCGCCCATCTTGCCGGAACCGCAAGATTTTGTGCCCGATGCCAGGGTGCTCGGCAAGGCTGGAGGCATGACGACCTCCCGTCACCACGACACCCCGCCGCCCCGCACCGGATCCAGCGAAATCCAAGTCCTCCGTGGCTTTCTCGACTATTTGCGAACCTCGATCGCCGCGAAAATCGACGGCGCTCCGGACCCCCAGGCCCGCACCGCCGCGGTCCCCTCCGGCACGAACCTGCTAGGCCTGCTCACGCACCTGACCCACGTCGAGCGCGCAATGTTCCTCGGAGACACCGTCACCGACTGGCAGGCAACGTTCCACGCCGCCCCCACAGCCACCGTGCCCGAAGTCGTCGCCCGCTACCGCGAAACAGTCAGCCACGCCAACAAAGTCCTCGACCGATACACCGACCCCTCCGCCCCACTCCCCCACCCCACCCGCCACACCCCCACGCTCCGCTGGGCCCTCACCCACATGATCGAGGAAACCGGCCGCCACGCCGGCCACGCCGACATCCTCCGCGAACTGATCGACGGGACAACCGGCCGCTGACTACTCGCAGGCGCCTCTAAGCCGTATCACCCGACGTAACCGAAGGATCGGGTGTGGCGTGCGCGGTGGTCCGGCGCGGCTCCAGCAGGGCGGCAACGAGATAGCCACCGCCGCCGATCAGGGCAAGCGCCCAATAGAGGGTTGCGCCGTCCAGAAATAAAGCGGCCGAGGACATTACGGCCAGCCAGGCACCGAGGGCGTACTGCAGCGAGTCGCGGTAGGCGAGTCCGCCGCCGAGATAGATCATTCCGACGACGAGGCCCGCTCCGGTCGGCCACAGCAGGGTTTGCACCTCGGGCTCGTTCAGTGCCGTGCTCAGCGCTTCGATGACGAGGGACAGCGCGCCGAAACCGATCAGCCACGCGGCGGCGAGCAGCTTGCCGGTCAGGGCCTCGCGGCCGCGGGCGCCGCGCTGGGCCCGGACCGCGCCGATGCCGGTGATGATCAGCGCGGCCAGCAGTCCACCGAACAACAGCACGGCCGCTACCGTGGCGGGCACCGGTGGATCATCGCCGTAGGTCAGCGCGAACGCGCCGTAGCCGAGCAGCCAGGCCAGGCCGAAACTGGAGTACGAGGGTCGATTGTTCTGGGTCATGGGTCCTCCTCGGTGATGAGAAAAGTAGAACCCGGACGACCCCCGGCCCTCCATGGGCGACCGTCTCGAACCCATGTCCCAGCGTCTCGGCAGCGGCTACTGCGCATCCACCGCCAGCATGCCGAAGCGGCTGACATTTGCGTGGTTGTGCCCGTCCTCGCTGGTGATCACGACCTCGGTCGGGTTGGTCAGTGCGATACAACAGTAGTTATCACCGTCTGGCTGCACACTCATCGACAGCAGCCGGCGGCCGTTGGCGTGCTGCCACTCCTCCATGCTGTCGTACAACCCTCGCATGGACGGGTTTTCGAAGTAGATCAGATTGCGCTTGTTCATCTCCGACATGAGACCGGTCTCCGTTCGTCTCGCAGGGATCTGCGAAATGCCCCGTGGGAGCCGCGGTAAACCGTTGCGAATACGGCACCGGAACACTGCGATTCGGCAGCGGCGGGTTTCGGATGCCGTTACGGCGACGATGATGCGTGCAGTGGGAAATTATGGTTTCCTGCACGAGGGGCGGATGCCTGGACGAATATGTTTGTGCGCGTTGATTTTACCTCGTGCGCGCGACTGCCGCGGTGGCACTGTGGTGGTATCGGTGGGGGGAACCACCGCAAGGAAGGTTGATGGGGCGATGATCGAGATTTCGCGGACTGTGCCGCGCAACGAAGAGGGGCCACGATGAACGCCACGGACGCCGCGGCCGTGTTCAAGCAGGACCTGCGCAGCCTGGTTGTCGAGGCCACCGCGGCCGGTGGGATCGATCAGGCACGTCTGGCCGAGAGCGCGCATGTCGACCCGAATGTCCTGACGCGCGCCATCACCGTCGGCTACCCCTTGCCTACCGTGGAATCGACTCGCGCGATCGTGACGGCGTGCCTGGCCCTCACTCGCCCCGGCCTGATGGGTGAGCAACTGGACGCCGAGCTGTCCGGCTGGGAACAGAGACTCCATCCAAGCCCGGACGGGCAACCCCCCGACCAGCAGCAGCCGCGCCCGTGGTGGGGCCCGGTCTGGGCCCGAATACGCCGGTATCCACGCGTGGGCGTCGCCATCGCGGTCACCGTCGCCGTCGCGCTGGCCGCAGTGGTCATCTTCTGGCCTGAACCCGAATCTCCCTGTGTCACCGCGGGATTGAGTCTGCAAGACGGTGAGTGCATCGGCGTCACCGACGGTGCGTTCACCGGTTTCGACGAAGCGTCCCAGCCGGTGGTGGAACAGATCGCCCGCCAGAACGCCGAAGTCGGCGAAAACTACGTCACCGTGGCGATTTTCGGCCCGCTGTCGCAACCACCCGCCCCCGAGCAGCCGGGCTTCCGGCCCGGACAGCTGGACAGCAACCAAGCCAAACAAATGCTCATCGGCGCCGCGACCGCCCAGGCGCGGCTCAATACCAGCCGGGTGATCGGCGACCCGCAACCGCGCATCCGGTTGCTGCTGGCCAATCCGGGCAGTTATCAGACCCGCTGGTCCGATCCGATCCAGGAGTTGATCGACACTCGCGGCGATTCCGACCAGCGGCGGCGCGTGGTGGCCGTGGTGGCGCTGGGCACCAGTGTCGTCCCCACCCGTGACGCGGCCAAGAAGCTCTCCGAGGCCAAGATTCCCATCGTCGGCGCGATCACCACCGCCGACGACCTGAACTACACCAATACCCCCGGCATGCTGCGGGCCACCCCGACCACCAGCGACTACGTCGCCGCGCTGGCCAGGCACTTGACCGCGCACCCACCGGCCGGACCCGCGATGGTGGTGTGGGATCAGAACTCCGAAGACCGCGGCGACCTCTACACCGGCGCACTGCAGAAAGCCTTCCGCGACCAACTCGGCGGCTGGATCGGCGATCTGCCCGACCAAGCCTTCGTCGGCGCCACCCTGCCCGGGGACACCTGGCCGCAGATATTCGACGCCGTCACGATCAATATCTGTCAGTCGGGGGCCGCGGTCATCCTCTACGCGGGCCGGGTCACCGACCTCCCGGCGTTCCTGGAATCCCTCAAGGCTCGGCGGGGCTGTCGTGATCGACCACTGACGATCATGAGCGGAGTCGCGGCCTTGACCGTCATCGACCGCGGCGATCACGAGGAACTGCGCAAGGCCGGGCTCTCCATCGTCTACGCCGGGGTCACCGACCCGCACACGTGGCCGCACGGCCAGGGCAATCCGCCCGAAGGCTGGCCGCCCTATGCCGAGGCGCTCACCGCCGGCGGCTACCGGGTCACCGAGGCCGATGGCTACACCTGCCTGACCCATGACGCCTTGCTCACCGCCACCCGGGCGATCCGCCTCGCCTCACCCAACCGCGTCCCCCAGTCCACCGATGTGATCAGCCAGTTGCGAAATATCAACGGGGCCTACACGATCCCCGGGTGCAGCGGCACCCTGTCATTCACCACGACGAGCAACGGAGCACCCCTGGGCACATCGATCCAGATCGTCTCCATTCCCCGTTAGCCAGGGCGAGCGATGTTCGGCAGGGTAGCCAAGACGGCGACTACGGCGCAGGGGCGAATCAGCAAGAGCAACAAGGTGATCCGGCGATGGGCGGAACGCTTCGGTCTGCTGCCGGCGGTCCTGTGCGCGCTGGTGGCGGGGATCTTCATCGCGTACGTGGCCTACCAGGTGGTGGCCCGGTACACCCCGACCAATCAGGCGGCGGCCGCGCCGATCGACATCACCAAGGTCGCGCTGACCATCGTCGCCGGAGTCGGCGGTGTGGTGGCGTTGGTGATCGCCTATCGCCGCCAGCGTGATGCCGAGCAGAGCCGGTTCGTCGAGCGCTTCGGCGCGGCGGCGGCCCAGCTCGGCGCCACCGACGCCGCGGTGCGCATCGCCGGGGTGTACGCGATGGCCGGCGCGGCCGACGAGGCCGACGGCTTACGCCGGCAGCAATGCATCGATGTGCTCTGCGGCTACCTGCGCCTGCCCTACAGTCCGGAACTCGGCGGCAACCATCAGACCAAGCACGTGCGCAAGCGGGCCACGGGTGCGGAGGCCGGCGAGGACGAGGACCATTTCGAATACCGGCAGAACGACCGCGAAGTCCGGGCGACCATCATTCGGGTGATCGCCGATCACCTGCGGCCGGAGGCCGAATACAGTTGGTCGGCAAGCCATTTCGACTTCCGCACGGCCTACCTGGAGGACGTCGACCTCAGCCGGGCGATATTCTCCGGCACCGCCCGATTCGACGCCGCGACATTCAACGGCGACGCGGGGTTCGACCGCGCCGCCTTCCATGGCGACGCCGGTTTCGACGGCACCACCTTCACCGGCGCGGCCTGGTTCCGGGAAGCGCACTTCCGCGCTGCCGCCGCGTTCGGCAAAGCCTTGTTCAGCGGCACCGCCGGCTTCGACAAGGCGACCTTCGGGGGCGCCGCCTGGTTCGGCAGGGCGACTTTCGGCGCCGACGCCTGGTTCGGCGAAGCGAGCTTCGGCGGCACCGCCCGGTTCGGCGGCGCGACCTTCGGCGGCGACGCGGGGTTCGGCGGCGCGACCATCAGCGGGGATACCTGGTTCGACAAAGCGGTGTTCCACGGCGACGCGGGGTTCGGCGGCGCGACCTTCGGCGGCGCCGCCCGGTTCGACGAAGCGACCTTCCGCGGGGACGCCGGGTTCGGCGGCGCGACCTTCGGGGGCGCCGCCCGGTTCGGCGAGGCGACCTTCCGCGGGGATGCCTGGTTCAACTCGGCGAAGTTCCGGGGCGCGGCCGTGTTCGCCGGGTTCGCCTTCCAGGGTCGAACCAGCTTCGTGGCGGCCGACTTCGGCTCGGAGCCGGTCGAATTCACCGAGCCGCGGCAGTGGGGCCCGCCGCCACCGGAGTTCGACTGGGGTGCGGACGGCACCGGGAAACCGGCCAACGTGGAACCGCGGCGCTGGCCGCCCGAGGTACGCCCCTAAGGACAGGAGCGAAGGTGCGGAAGAGATTCACATCACTACTGATCGCAGTGCTGACCCTCGGAATCGGCGGGTGCGCCACCATTCCGGGCCATCCCGTGGCGCAGCACCCGCCCGCACTGCTCACTTGGCCGTGGGACCCCTGCACCGAGCTCACCCCCGACGTCGTTCGCCGAATGGGTGTGGACCCGGACACCGAAACTCCCACTGCGACAGGGCGAGACGACTCACGATACTGCGCCTGGCGTGAATCGACGTCGGAGCAGTCGAACCGGTTGGGCGTCCAATCCACCACGTTCTCATTCCGGGAACTCGAGGGCCTCAACACCGGAACCATCGAGATCACCGTGGGAGATCGTCCGGCGCTCCAGGAAAAATTGACCGCTAGCGACTGCAAGATCATCCTCCCGGTCGGCGCCAGGACGGTGTTCGTGTCAGCTTTCGACGGCGTCGCGGACTCGCACCCGTCCGACGCGTGTACCCGCGCACTGACCGCCGCGAAGATCCTGACAACCGTTCTGCCGCGCTGAACCCACCAGAACGACAGCCCGCGGCGTCTGAATGATCAGTACGCTCCCTCCCCCTTCGCGACCGCGCCGATCGTCCGGGCGATGAGCAGCAGATCCAGCACCATCGACCAGTTCTCGACATAGGACAGGTCCAGCCGGATCGCGTCCGCCGGGCTCAGGTCGGACCGACCGCTGACCTGCCACAGTCCGGTGATGCCGGGCTTCACCAGTAATCTGCGGCGGATCTCCGCGTCGTAGGTGTCGACCTCACGCTGAACTTGCGGGCGCGGCCCGACGACGCTCATGTCCCCGCGCAGCACATTCAGGAACTGCGGCAGCTCGTCCAGACTGAACTTGCGGATCACCCGGCCGAGCGGGGTGATCCGTGGGTCTTCCTTCAGCTTCCAGGTCAGCGGGTTGCCGCCGTGCTGCTCGATGAGTGCCGCGGCCTCGCGCTCGGCTCCGACGTACATGCTGCGGAACTTGATCATCTGGAAGGGCTTGCCGCCCCGGCCGATTCGCTCCGACAGATAGAACACCGGACCCGCGCTGGTCAGCTTCACCAGCGAGGCGATGACGAGCAGCGCCGGGGCGATGGCCAGGAGCACGCCGCCCGCGAAGCAGAGGTCGAACACCGCCTTGCCGGTCGACTTGGCGCGGTCGTATTGCGGTTTGGCGATGTGCAGCATCGGCATGCCCGCGACGAGCCGGTTGGTGAGCCGGGTGCCGGCGATGTCGACGACGCCGGGGGTGACGATGAGTTCGACCCCGAGCGGATCGAGTTCCCATGCCATCCGCCGCAATTCGACGGGACCGAGGTAGTCGGTGGCGGTGACCGCTACGGTGTCGGCACGGCTGTGCCGCACCGCTTGCAGCACCGATCGGTCGTCCCCGACCACCGAGAAGTTCCGGCCGGAGGCCGCGAGTTCGTATTCGGTGGTGGAGGCCGGGCCGTCCGGGATGCACACGCCGACAACGCGATAGCCGGACGCTGGATCCTCGGAGAACGCGGCCGCCATGGCCTTCGCGGCTTCCGGCGAACCGACCACCAGCACGGAGGCGAGATACTCCCCGGATTCCCGCCGCCGCCGGCGTGCGTGCACCCGCCAGCCCAGCCGGCTGAGCATCAACCCGAACAAGCCGAGCGGCAGCGCGATTGCCAGATATCCGCGGGCGAATTCGACATGCATGATCAGCGACACGATCGCGATCAGCCCGAACAGCCGCAGCGTCGCCGACACCAACCGCCGGTATTCCTCGGTGCCGCTCCCGACCACCTGCGGCGATCGGGTGTTGCCGCTGGCCAGAAACACCATCCAGGCCAGCGCCAGCAGCACCGAAACCACGGTGTAGCCGACTTCGTAGGGCATCGACCAGGCCAGCGGCTCGGCGGCCGGACGACCGAAGCGGATGAGCTGCGCCAAGCCGACGGCCGCGGCGATCACGGCGAAATCCGTTGCGCCTAAGCGCCTTACATATTCGGCCTGCCAGCGCTCGCGTTCCGAGCGTGGCACGACCCGAGAGCGTCTCGACAGCTCGAGATCGTCGTTGTCGGTGAGCTCGAAGCTCATTGAACACACACCTCCCCCTGGGAGAGAGAATTGGTCACCCCCGATCCGCATCGATCGGTCCCCACGGCAAGCATCGACCGCCTGGGGTGTTCGGTCATTCGGCGGCCAACCGGTAATTGTTACAGAACACAATCGGGTTCACCTGCGGATTGAACTGGGGCGCAGAGTGTTCCATGGAATAGCGGAAATTCGGCCGGTCGGTTTCTCTCGTGCAGGGAAATCGATGAGCACCGGAGATATGGCCTGGTGGCAGATCTTCGACGGTGCGCGGCGCGTCGGCAATAGGGTCACGATCGGCGGGGATTGAGGTAGCGGTCGGTATGCTACCGACCAGAAGCACCCCCAACTCGTCCGGAATCCGCTACTGCTCAGTTGATTTCGCCCCCGACACGCAGGGCGTTCGTTGTAACGTCTCACTGGATCGGGTCGAACTAACGGGCGTGCCGGCGATGCGCCGGGCGTAGAAACTTCTCCGGCGATGGTGGGTGCTGCATGCGTTGTCGACTGTGCGATTCCGAGCGGTTGTCGAGCGTTCTCGATCTCGGAGCCACACCGCCGTGTGAAAAATTCTTGACGGCGGCGGAACTCGATCTCCCCGAGCAGACCTACCCACTACACCTGCGCCTCTGCGCGGATTGCCTGTTATTGCAGATCCCCGCGCTGATCACGCCCGAGGAAACATTTACCGAGTACGCCTATTTCGCGTCGTATTCGGAAAGCTGGGTGCGGCATGCCGAGTCTTTCGTCGCGCAAGCCATCACGAAACTCGGACTCGACGCCGACTCCTTCGTGGTCGAGGCCGCCAGCAACGACGGCTATCTGCTGCGGCATATGGTGGCGGCCGGCGTTCCGTGTTTGGGCATCGAGCCCTCGGTGAACGTGGGCGCAGCCGCCCGCGCGGCGGGCGTGCCCACCGAAACCGCCTTCCTGGACGAGGATTCGGCCGCCAAGGTGCGCTACGCGCACGGCCCGGCGAATCTGGTGGTCGCCAACAATGTCTACGCCCACGTGCCCGACCTGCGCGGATTCACCCGGTCACTGCGCCTGCTGATGGCCGACGACGGCTGGCTCTCGATCGAGGTGCACCACGCCTACAACCTGATCCGGCTCGGGCAGTTCGACACCATCTATCACGAGCATTTCCAGTACTACACGGTGCTAGCGGCGCAGCGCGCGCTGGCGACCGCCGGCCTGACCGTCGTGGACGTGGAACTGCTGGGCACCCATGGCGGTTCGATCCGGCTCTGGGCGCGACCGGAAGCGGTGGCGGAACCCGCTTCGTCCGTCGAGGAAGTGCTCGGGATGGAGCGCGCCGCCGGGTTGCACTCGCCCGCAGGATATTCCGGCTTGGCGCCGCACGCCGAGCAGGTCCGGCAGGATGTGCTGCGCTTTCTGCTCGACATGCGCGCCGCGGGCAAACGAGTCGTGGGTTACGGCGCGCCCGGCAAGGGCAACACTCTGCTCAACTATTGCGGCATCCGGCCCGATCTGCTGGACTACACAGTTGACCGAAACCCTTACAAGCACGGCAAATTCACGCCCGGCACGCGGATTCCGATCCACCCGCCGGAGCGAATCGAAGCGGACCGGCCCGATGTGGTGCTGGTGTTGCCGTGGAATCTGGAAGCCGAGATCACCGCGCAGCTGCGGCACATCGGTGACTGGGGCGGCGAGCTCGTCTATCCGCTGCCCACCGTGCATCACGCGGACCTGTCGGTCGATGCGGACCAATCCACCGGTGCGGGGTCCACCGGACACACCCGATTCCCGGGGAGGGAACAGCGATGAAGGTAGTACTTTTCTGCGGCGGCTACGGCATGCGGATGCGCGACGGCTCCGACCTGATGCCCAAGCCTATGCAACTGGTCGGTCCGCGGCCACTGCTGTGGCATGTGATGCGCTACTACGCGCACTACGGGCACAAGGAGTTCATCCTGTGCCTGGGATACGGCGCCACCCACATCAAGAACTTCTTCCGCACCTACGACGAGTCGGTGTCCAACGATTTCGTCATCCGCGACGGCCAGGTGGAACTGCTGCGCGAGGACATCAGCGACTGGTCGATCACCTTTGTCGACACCGGCGTGGAATCGGCTATCGGCGAACGACTCCGGCGCGTGCGCACCTACCTCGACGGCGACGAGAAGTTCCTGGCCAACTACGCCGACGTGCTCACCGACGCGCCGCTGGACACGATGATCGACGCGTTCGAGGCCTCCGGCGCGGCCGCCTCGATGATGGTGGTGCCGCCGCAGCAGTCGTTCCACTGCGTGGACGTCACCCCGGCCGGTGAGGTCAAGGACATCATGCCGGTATCGCGAATGCCGTTGTGGGAGAACGGCGGCTACTTCGTGCTCACCCAGGAGGTGTTCGACCTGCTTCCCCCCGGCGGTGATCTCGTCGCCGACGCGTGCGGCGCGCTCGCGGGCCAGGGCCGACTGTTCGGTTACCAGCATCTCGGGTTCTGGAAGCCGGCCGACACCTTCAAGGAACGCGCCGAACTCGACGACGCCTACCGCACCGGTAAGCGGCCGTGGATGGTGTGGGAGCAGCACAGGTGATCGAACTGTCCGCCGCGCCCGTGGCGGAAATCGCGATTCTCGGCGCGCATTGCGACGATATCGCGATCGGCATGGGCGCGACGCTGCTCATCCTGGCCCGGCGCACGCCGGGCCTGCGGGTGCGCGCACTGGTGCTCTCCGGTGCGGGCACGCCGCGCGCGGAGGAGGAGTTGTCGGCGCTGCGGGCGTTCTGCCCCCACGCCGACCTCGGCTTGACGGTACTCGACATTCCCGATGGTCGCGCGCCGGCGCATTGGGACCGAATCAAGAACGCCCTCAATACCTTTCGCGGTCACACCGCACCCGATCTGGTGTTCGCACCGCACCGCGGCGACGCACACCAGGATCATCGGCTGCTCGCCGAGTTGGCGCCGACGGAGTTCCGGGATCAGCTGATCCTGGGCTACGAGATCCTCAAGTGGGAGACCGATACACCGCGCCCGACCGTCTTTCATCCGGTGCCGACCGAAGTCGCCGAAGAGAAGGCGCGGCTGCTGCACAAGCACTACCCGTCCCAGGCCGGCCGGGACTGGTTCGACGAGCAGGCCTTCACCGGGTTGTCCCGGTTGCGCGGGGTGCAGTGCCGTGCTCAGCACGCCGAAGCGTTCGTCCTGGAGAAAGCCGTTATCGCCTTGGGAGGCAACTGAATGCGGGTATTGGTCACCGGACACCAGGGGTACCTCGGCACGGTCATGGTCCCGGTGCTGCGCGCCGCCGGCCACGATGTGGTCGGGCTGGACACCGGGTATTTCGCGGAATGCGTGCTGGGCGAGTTGCCGGGCGATCCGCCCGGCCTCGCGGTCGACCTCCGCGATGTCACCGCGGAACAGCTGGCGGGTTTCGACGCCGTGATCCATCTGGCGGCGCTGTCCAACGATCCGCTGGGCGCGCTCGCACCGCGGATCACCTACGACATCAATCATCACGCCTCGGTGCGGCTGGCCGAGCTCGCGAAAGTGGCTGGCGTGCGACGGTTTCTCTACGCGTCGACCTGCTCGGTGTACGGGGCGGGCGGCGCGGAGCTGGTGGCCGAGGACGCCCCGCTGCGACCGCTGACGCCCTACGCCGAGAGCAAGGTACGGGTGGAAGACGATGTCGCGGCCCTGGCCGATGACAGCTTCTCCCCCGTATTCCTGCGCAACGCGACGGCTTTCGGATTCTCCCCCCGCCTGCGCGCCGACATCGTGCTGAACAACTTGGTCGGCTACGCGGTACTCACCGGCGAGGTGAAAGTTCTCTCCGACGGCACACCGTGGCGGCCGCTGGTGCACGCCGGGGATATCGCCTGGGCGTTCGCGGGCTGCCTCACCGCGCCGATCGAGGCGATCCACTGCCGGGCCTACAACATCGGGACCGAGGAGAACAACCTGACCGTCGCCCAGATCGCGCAAGCCGTCGTCGAGGCGGTGCCGGGATCACGACTGCTGATCACGGGCGAAAGCGGGCCGGACCCGCGCTCGTACCGGGTCGACTTCTCGGCCGCGCGCCGCGAACTCGGGTTCAAAGCCTGGTGGAGCGTGCCCGCGGGCGCGGCGCAGCTGTATCAGGAGTACACCACGCGCGGGCTCACCAGCGACGCCTTCTTCCATCGGTTCACCCGGCTCGCACATCTGGAGCGGCTGCGCGACAGTGGCGTGCTGGACGAGTCGATGCGCAGACTCACCCCCTCCACACGGTCCTGAGCAGATGCTCCCAGCTGCCTGCCGCGGCGTCGCGGGCCGAGACGATGCTCACCGGCATCGGCCACTCGATACCGAGTTCGGGGTCGTCGTAGGCGACGCCCAGGTCCTCGGCCGGCTCGTGCGCACGATCGATCCGGTAGCAGACATCGGCGTAGGCCGACAGCGCCTGAAAGCCGTGCAGGAAGCCGGGCGGCACGTAGAGGGTGTGGAAGTCGATGTCGTCGAGCCGGAACGCCTGCTGCCGGCCGAAAGTCGGCGAATGCGGACGGATGTCGACCAGGACATCGTGCACCGCGCCGTTGGCGCAGCGGACCAGTTTCGCCTCGCCGCGCCCGGCGCGCCCGTGCATACCGCGGACAACCCCACGCGCGGAACGGGATTGGGAATCCTGCAGGAAGCTCGCGGCAGTGCCGGGGGCGTCGAGATAGTCGTCGAAGATCTCGGCGTCGAAGGTTCGGGTGAACAGGCCGCGGTCATCGCGGTGGGGCTGCGGGATCAGCAGCAGCACATCCGCCAGATCGCATCGCTCGATACGCACCGCGTCATCGTCGCATGAGGAAGGGTCGACCGTGGTGATTGTGTGCCGGGGATGCGGGGGCAGCGTGCTGCGACCGGTGCTGGACTTGGGGAAAGTACCTGCGGCGGACCACTTTCCGCCCGCCGAGACCCCCGTCGAAGCGAGCGAGACAGCACACCCGCTGCGCATGGATGCGTGCGCGGATTGCGGGCTGGCGCAGCTGGCGGAGGACGACACCAGGGCCGAGGAACCGCGCGGGGTGGAGCCACTGGCGTTGCGGGAGCAGGCCGCGGACGCCGTGCGGCGGGTCGCCGGGCTGCTGCGCGGAAATACGGTGCGCGAGTTCGGAAGTCCGCACGGCGGAACCTGGGTGCCGCTCTTGCGCGCGCACCGGTTCAGCGAAGTGAGCGGAGTCGCGGACGTGGTGCTCGACTGCTTCGGCATCATGCATGAACCAGACCAGCGAGCGGCCTTCGCCGAACGGGCAGCCGCCACCGCTCCCGACGGCGTGCTGCTGCTCCAATACCACTCACTGGCCACAATCGTCGCGGCCGGACAGTGGAACGCGTTGCGGCACGGTCACTTCGCGTATTACTCGCTCGCGGTGCTGCGCCGGTTGCTGGCCGCGGCCGGGATGAGCGTGATCGCGGCTTGGCAGTTCGACCTGTACGGCGGAACCGTGCTGCTGGCCGCCGTACACGGCGACGCCGAACCCGATGCCGGCGTGCACACCGTCCTAGCCGCCGAGGCGCGGCACCTGGATATCGCCGCCGTGCGACGCCTGCAGCAGGTCACCGACGCGCATGCCGCGGCACTGCGCGGCTGGCTGGAAGCACAGTGCGTGCAAGGCCGCCGGGTCTACGCCTACGGCGCGGCTTCGCGCGCCGTAGCGCTGTTCAGCTTGGCGGGTGTGCACCACGGGCTGCTCACCGCGGTGGCCGACGCGTCCCCCGCCAAGCATGGCCGCCGCATGCCGGGCACCGATGTCCCGATCGTCGCACCGGCCGAACTGCTGTCGGCGCAACCGGATTCGATCCTGCTGACGCTACCCGACCTGCTACCGGAGGTCCGCGAGCGCTTTCCCGAACTCGCGGGCCGGTGGTACCTGGACGACCCGGACGGACCTCGGAAAGGAGGATGAACACCTCGAATTCGCTGCGCGGCAGCGGATTCGTCGCTCGCTCGGCTCAGATCTGTTGATATGACACCAACTATTTACTGCCACCCTGATGAAGCTGGATGATGGAATGTCGCCTCGCGCGCTCTACCGTCAGGCGTCATCGGGGCGCGGGGATACCAAGGGGATTCAGATGAGGGAAACCAAGCTCCGAGCTCGGAGTGTGCGTATGTTCACGTTGGCTTCGGTCCTGGTCACAGGATTGGCGCTCGGAACCGGATCGGCCACCGCGGCGATCGACAGCAGCAACAGTATCGTCGACCACAGTTCGCGTACGGTCGAGGCGATCCAATCCGATACTCGCATAGAGTTCGTGCCGCCGCTGGACGGAAACCCGTTGACCCGGGAGTGGTTCCACGACGGGGTGGCGGCCTACCGCATCACCGGGCCGGACGCCGACAAGTGGCGCGGCAAGATCACCATCGGCTATCAGGTCGGATTTCCGGCCACGCTGAACGGCAGGCTCCGGTTCGAGTACCGGACACCGGGCCTCGGCGTCGACCTCGGCAATGATTCGGTCCTCAAACTCGACGGCTTGATCCCGCGCGCGGGCATCGAGCTGGAGGTCGGATTCGGGCCCGGCATCAAGACCGTCGAGGTGGCCAGCGGCGAGGCGTCCGGGTCGGAGGGATTCCTGCGGCTCGGCTCGTTCCACGGCACGGTCACCGGTGTACTGGGCACGACCAATATCCGCCCGTTCGTGGCGGTGGTCAGCTCCAGCGGCGACACCGTGATCACCTACGGGCGGCTCTGGACCCTCTGATCCCGGCCGAAGCGCGCCGTCGCCCGGATCTCAGCGGAGGTCCGGGCGATTTCGTGTCGTCGCGGCGCTCAATCACCGGGCCGAGCGCCGCCGGCCCCGAGGGTGCGGACCCGCAAACGGTGCAGGGCCTGACGGGCCAGCCGGGCATCGCCGGTCAGGACGTCACCGCGGGACACGAGTTCGGGATAGTCACCCGCCAGCCGGTGATGGAACCGCAGCATGTCGGTCAGCTTGCTCACCGTCGACGTCTGGCTGCACAGATTGAACGACGAATTGCGCCACGCGGCAAGGATTTCGGTCATTCCGAAGAAGACACCGAAGGAGGCGACGCGGGCGAACAGATCCACGTCCATCGGGAAGACCAGATCACCGCGCAGACCACCGACCTTGTCGAAATGCGAGCGGTAGAACATGCCCGCGGCGGTGGGACCGAAATCGGCGGGCCCCCGGCGCACGATGGCACGGGCCAGCGCCCGCGGCGATTGCCGGCCCAGCAGTCCGGGCAGCCCGAGCTCGGTTTCCAAGAGCTCCCCCGCCTCGTCGATCACCTCGAAGCGACTGGAGCAGATGGCGATCGACGGGTCGGACATGACTTCGAGTTGAGCGGCCAGGGCGCCGGGGCGCAAAACGTCGTCGGCGCAGACCACCTTGACCAGCTCACCGCGGGACGCCCGGATCGCGGTGTTCCAGTTGTCCCCGATCGGCAGCACGGTCTCGTTGCGCAGCACCCGGATTCGGGGATCGTCGAACGAGTGCGCCAGCTCACCGGTCTCATCGGTACTGGCATTGTCGAGCACCAGCAATTCGAAATCGGCATCCTGGTCGAGCACGGTGCGCAGTGTCGTCGCCAAGGTGCGCCCGGCGTTGTAGGCCGGGACGACCACGGACAGCGTTGACATTTCAGCCCCCTAACCGTTGCACCGGTCGCAGCGGTCCGTCCTCCACCAACCCGAAGACACGCTCCAAACCGGCTCTGCTGGCATCTATCTGGTCCATCGCCCGCTGTTGCAGCGGATCGCGCAGCGCGGGCGCCCCGTCCCAGAGTTCGGTGATCGCGCCGGTGAGCTGCTCGGACAGGTCCGAGTCGTCGAGGTGGACGACGCGCAGGCCCGCGCCGAACATCCCGGCCAGACCGTGGAATTTGTCGTCGTAGTACTCCGAGGCTGTGATCGCGACGGCCGGAATGCCCTGGGACAGGGCGAAAACCGCGAGATGATAGGCGCTGGTGACCAGTACCCGGCAGCGCGCGACCTGGCGGGCCACGTCGTGAGCGTCGGCGCCCCGCCCCACCGGCGGTCGCACGCGCTCGGCGCCGGACAGCAGCGGAAGCGTGGAAAGCCGGTCTTCCGAGGCATATTCGGAGATGATCAGCGGGATCAGCCCCGCGTCGAGTGCGGCGGAGCGGGCGCGCACCACCTTGCCGAGGGTCTCCTGCGCGGCGGCGGTGACTTTCGAGTAGTCGGCGACGCGCAGGCACACCCCGATATCGGTGCCGATCCTGGGATCGCGCAGCCGGTAGGCGAATTCGACGGCGTCGTCACCGGTGACCAGGAACTGTTCGCGGGCGACACCCAATTGTGCGAGCAGTTCGGGACCACGGCGGGCCTCGCGCAGGCCGATGAAATCGACGCCTGGCAATACCTCACCGGCCCGGCGCCACAGCTCCTTGTCGTGCATCGGGCCCAGGCCCTGGCCGACAAGGGCCGCCGGAATCCCCAGTCCGCGAGCATGTTCCAGCAGATCCAAGGTGCGATGGGCCTGATAGCGGTCGACATCGGTGAGATAGCCGCCGCCGAGGGCGAGCACCAGCGAGGCCTCGCGCACCGCGTCAGGGATTTGCACCGGGAACTCCTCTGGGATCTCCTCGGTGTCATCGCCCGAATCCGGTGCGGCATTACGGTTGACAGCTCGCATGGCCCGCAGCCGATCTTTGGGGCCGTCGGTGGCGGCGCGCCACCGGAGGGCGGCGGGACCGACCAGTTTCGTTGCGGCCGTGCGGGTCAGCCAGCTGCCGGACCGCCAGCTCCAGTCCGGCCCGCAGATCGGTTCGACCTCCGGCAACAGACCACGCACGATGGCGGGCTGGTGCGTGAGCAACCCGATGCGCGCGTGCGGCCAGCGCGCGCGCAGCCGTTCGACGGTGACGGACATCATCGCGATGTCGCCACGATTACGCAGCCAGTACTCCCCGTTCTCGACGAGTACGCGAATTTCACGCTCGGCGACGTCGGTTCGCTGTGCCACTGACGTTCCAGTCCCCACAGTTTTGATCCTCCCGCTGGCCCCCCGCGGGTCGGCTCGTCGGCGAGCTCGAACTCGCTGTGCAATTTACACCTGCGCAGCTATCGCGGGCCAGGGTACTCGGACTCCCTTGTTGTGGACCTCAGCGCGCCGCGTTCACCTAGACTGTTGCGCGGGAAGCTGGTTCGGCATTGCGCTGCGGAAACCTTTCATACGCAGGGACGATCGAGGCTAGGAATTAGGGGGCTGGGGTGTCGGCAGAGCCCGAGTTTGTTTCTGTCCATATGACCGGTTCGGAATGGTTCAGCTCGGCGCCCGGTGGACTCAACCGGTATTTCACCGATCTGTTTCTCGCGCTCGCTCGCCATCCCGAGGCGTCGGTCTCCGCGGCGGCTTTCGGCGACGCACCGCCCGCACCAGGGGCGAAATCCTGGGGGCCGGTGGGGCGTTCGACCGCGCGCAGGACGCGCACCGCCTTCCGCGCTCGATCCGACTTGCGTCCCGGCACGGTGCTCGACCGGCATTTCTGTCTGTACGGGCCGGCGGCCGTGGACCGGCGCGGCGGCATGCCGCTGGTCGTGCACTTCCATGGGCCCTGGGCCGCCGAGAGCAGGCTCACCGGGCAGCGCGAATTCGCCACGCGCGCCAAGTATCTGGTCGAGCGGCTGCGGTATCTGCGGGCGGATCGGTTCGTGGTGCTCTCGCCCTACTTCCGAGATGTGCTGAGTAATGACTATCGCGTGCCGGCCGATCGAATCGAGGTGATCCCTCCCGGCGTGGACCTGACTCGCTTCACCGCGGCACCGGTGCCGAACGACTCCGACGTCCGAACCATCCTGTGCGTGCGCCGGCTGGAACGGCGCATGGGCATCGACAACCTGCTGCGGTGCTGGCCCGAGGTGCTCGCCGCGCATCGGGACGCGCGGCTGGTGATCGTCGGCACGGGCACGGCCGAGAGTGAATTGCGTTCGCAGGCAGCACCGCTCGGCGAATCGGTGCGCTTCGCGGGGCATATCGGCGATGACGAGTTGACCGCGTTGTACGCGGCGGCGGAGTTGACTGTCGTGCCCACCATCGCGCTGGAAGGCTTCGGCCTGATCGCCCTGGAATCGCTGGCGGCGGGCCGGGCTCCCATCGTGACCGACTGCGGTGGGCTGCCGGATTCGGTTCGCGGACTGGATCCTTCGCTGATCGTCCCGGCCGGCGACGCCGAGGCACTGGGTTCGCGAATCGTCAGTGCGCTCAACGGTGACCTGCCGGAATCCGCGAAATGCCGTGCGCACGCGGAAAGTTTTTCGTGGGATGTCACAGCGGAGCGACATCTGACGATGTACCGGGATATCAGACGAATCAAGCATCGCGAAGCGACCTCGTGAGGGGTAGCGGTCGGGCGGCGGAGCGCACTCGGGTTCTTTTCCTGGCGCATACCGCCGCCCCCTCCGGTGCCGAACTGGCCACCATGCGGCTGGTATCGGCGCTGGCGACAGTGCCCGGGTTCGAACCGAGTGTTGTCTATACCGAGGACGGGCCGATGGTCGAGCGCATGCGAGCACGCGGGGTCGAAACCCGAGTGCTGCGTGGCACTTTCGACAGTCGCGCGATGACGATCGGGGCGGGCCCGCTGCGGTTGGCGGCCGGATTCGTGGCGCTGCTGCGGCTCGGCTGGTCGATCGGCGGCGCCGCGCGCGAGGCGGATGTGCTGGTCGCGGAGAGCACCAAGGCGCTGGTGATGGGGCTGCTCGCGTCCCGGCGGGCCGGAATTCCGCTGGTGTGGCAGGTGCATGACCGGATCGCGGCCGACTACTTCGGGCGGCTGCCGACCGTGGTGATCCGCGTGCTCGGACGGCTGGCAGCGCACGGGTATCTCGCCAACAGCACGGCGACGCTCACCACGCTGTCCACCGGTCGTAAGCCCGCCGCGGTCGCCTATCCCGGTGTCGAACTAGGCGACGATCTCCAACGGCCCGCCCAGCGCGCGCCGGCGGACGCCGTGGTCGCGGTCGTCGGCCGGTTGAGCCCTTGGAAGGGCCAGGATCTACTCTTGCGGGCGCTCGCCGAAACCAAAGTCCCACCGCGTCAAGTATTTTTGATCGGCGGCACATTCTTCGACGAAGAGCCGTACCGGGCCGAGCTGGAGCGGCTCGCCGCGGACCTCGCGCTGCCGGTGACGTTCACCGGCCATGTCGAGGATCCCGGTCCGTACCTGCGCGACGCCGATGTGCTCGTGCACTGTTCGGTGCTGCCCGAGCCCTTCGGGCAGGTGGTGGTCGAAGGCATGCACGCGGGCTGCGCGGTCATCGCGTCCGGCCCCGGCGGGCCCGCGGAAATCGTGCACGACGGAGTCGACGGACTGCTGGTAGCGGGCGGGGATCAGCGGCAACTCGTCGCTGCCCTGGACACGCTGCTGGGCGATCCGCAGCTGCGGACCCGGCTCGCCGAAGCCGGCCGGATCCGCGCCGTGGACTTCGCGATCGACGCGACCGCGCGCACGGTCGCCGCCTTGCTGGAGCGCGTGCGCCGTGGCTGAATCCAAGCATCGCAAAGCCGACGAAGTCCGCGGCCCGGCCGGGGGCGGCGCGCATCGTTCTCAGGGTGCGGTCGGACTGCTCCGCGATATCGGATACGTCATGTTCGGCAAGTACGGCCAGTATCTGATCACCATCGTGACGGTGCCGCTGATCGCCCGGGTGCTCGGCGCGCACGGCATGGGCCTGGTCGCCATCGGCATGTCGGCGTATTTCCTCGGGTCGTTGCTCGTCGACCTGGGCATCACGCAGTTCCTCGCGGCACGGGTGCACGAGGAGGCCGACCAGCGCACCGAAGCGGAACGGCATGCGCAGATCAACCAGTTGCGCGGCGACTACCTCGCCATTCGCACCAGCATCCTCGCCGTACTCGGCGTGGCTCTGCTGTTCAGCCTGGTGATCCGGCTGCCGGAAGCGGTCGACATGATCCTGCTCGGCCTGTTCGCCGGCGGGTTCTGGTCGGTCTCGGAGGACTGGTTGCTGATCGGCCAGGGCCGGTTCGGCACCTCCACCGCCTACCAGGCGGTCGGGCGCGTCGGCTATCTGATTTTGCTGGTCGCCCTGTTGCCACGGCTGCCGAGCGCCCAGCTGGCGCTGCTGTGCCTGCTCGTTTCCTCGATCCCGACCGTGGCCTTGACCTGGTGGGATTCGATTCGCAAGTACGGCAGGCCGGCCCGGCCGCACCTTTTCGCCGGTGTCTTGCGCACGGGCGCACCGATTCTCACCTCGCGGCTCCTGGTCACCCTGTACGGCCAGGGCGCCGCCGCGGTGTATTCCGCGGTGCTGAACACGGTGTCGCTGGGCCTCTATTCGGCCAGCGACCGTCTGGTCCGCGCCATCCAATCCACCTTGGACCCCATCGGTTTCGCACTGCTGCCCCGGATGGCCCGGCGCAGCGCCGACCATCGGTTCTGGCGGCACGCCCTGCAGGCGCTCGCGCTGTGCGTGGGTGCGGCGACAATCGCGGCCTGCGCGGTGTGGCTGGCCGCGCCGATACTGATCACGCTGGTCTTCGGCGACGAATTCGATGCGGCTATCGCGCTGTTGCGGGTGGAGATCTTCATCCTGCCCGCCACCACCGTGACGTCGTTCGTCACCACCGCGCTGCTGCCGGTCCGCCAGGACACCACCGGCGTGCTGATCGGCGCGATACTCGGCACCTGCGTCGCGGCGGTCGCGCTGGGCATCGCGTTCCGGACCCATTCGGTATGGACGCTGATCTACGGGACCGTCGTCATCGAATTCACCGTGGCCGCTTGGTATCTCACGCGCGTGCGGTGGCTCATCAGGCGCGAGCGCACCGCGCCGGTACGGGAGGGATCGGCGTGAGAATCCTGTATATCGGCGACGACTGGGTCGGCAGTAACGCGCGTTCGCTCGCGGACGGCTTCCGGCAGGCGGGGCACGAGGTGGTGGTGCTCGACTCCACGCCGGTGACGCTGCCGGCGCGGGGTTCGGCGCCGTGGGTCTATTCCAAGCTCGCCGACCGGCGCGCACCCTGGCGGGTGGAACGGCTGCACAGCGAGATCAATCAGGCGGCAACGGCATTCCGGCCGGACCTGCTCTTCGTGTTCAAAGGCGTCCACCTGGATCAACGGCGACTGCTGGACACGCCCGCGCGGCTGCGCGTCCACTACAGCCCGGATGACGTGGCCAATCCCGAGAACACCAGCCCGGAATATCTTGCGCACGAATCCGAATGGGACCTGGTGGTGACCACGAAACGGCACAACGTGCCCGAACTCGAGCAGCGTGGCGCGCGGCGGGTGCTGTTCGTGCGCAGCGCCTACGATCCGGCCTGGCATCACCGCACCGCGCGGCGCGCCACCCGGACCTTCCTGGCCGGTTTCATCGGCGTCTGCCGTCCCGACCGGCGCGACCAATTGGTCGATCTGGCACGGCATTACGGCGACCGGATGATCGTGCGCGGCCCCGGCTGGCGGCGGATACCCGAGTTGCGCGGTACGGGGGCGGCCGTCGGTGGACCGGTCTACGGACAGCAGTACTCGGCCGTGGTCGCGGGCATCACGGCGAATCTGGTGCTGCTCAACTCCGGCAACCGCGATACCCACACCTGCCGCACCTTCGAAGTACCGGCCGCCGGTGGACTTTTCGTCGGTGAGCGCACCGACGAACACGCGGAACTGTTGCGCGACACCGTCGAATGCTTCCTGTTCACCGGCCCCGACGAGCTGCGCGGCATCCTCGACTGGTGCGCCGCGCACCCGGACCAGGCCGCCGCCGTCGCCGCGGCCGGACACCTCCGGATCACCGGAGCCGGGCACCGGTATGTGGACCGGGCCCGGGAGATCGCCACCGCGCTCGAGACGAGCGCGTCATGAGCGCGGGCGCCGATATCGTCCTGATCGCCCTCGCGCTGGTCACCATAGTCATCGCCGCGCTCCAAATCCCGGGCGTCGCACGGGTATTCCTGATCGCTCAGGCCGCGTTCTGGTCGCTGTCGTATGTGGCGCGGCCGGTGGTGCTGCTGCTCGTGCAGCCGCGGACCCATTACGGCGACAACGTCCCCGACCCGCGCCTGGCCGATCTCGGTTACGACCGCGTGATGGCGCTGGTGCTGGATCACGTGGTGTTCGGGCTGTGGGTGTACGCCGGGCTCGTGGTGGCCTACGCGCTCTGGGCACGCCGGCGACCGGCACCCGCCGAACCCGCGCTCAGCACCGACGCCGACTTCGTTCCCGCGCTCGTCACCATGTACGTCGTGGGCCTGCTCGGCCGCGGCGCGACGATCGCGACCGGGTCGGCCGGCCAGGCCGGTGATGTCGGCGCCGCCAATCCGATCCTCAGCTTCGTCACCATTCTCGCGACGGTCGCCGCCATGGGCCTGATCATCTTCCTGCGTCCCGAGCGGCAACAGACCACCGTGCTGGTGCTGGGCGCACTGCTCGCGGTCGAGCTGCTGTGGACGGTCGCGGTCGAATCCAAGACCCCGATCCTGGGCGCCGCCATGGCGGTCGCCGTCCGGTTCGCCATCCTCGGCTGGAACCGCGCCAAGGCCTACGGTGTCGGCGCGATCGGCGTCGTCGGGATCGGGGGCTTCGGCTGGCTACAGTCTTTCAAGACCACCGAATTCGCCAAAGCCGAAGCTGCCCTCACCGATTCGCAATATCCGGCGCTGGTGCGGCCGTTCCTGTCGATCCTGCGCCGCTTCGATCTGCTCGAAGCCGCCACCGACGCCTACTATCACGGCCCCGACTATTGGCTGACCACGACCGAGGTAGTGCGCCACGGGCTGCGCAGCCTGATTCCGGGTCAACTGCTGGGTACCGAGAAGTTCCAGTCCGGCGTGGCCTGGGCCAATGAGGTCCGCGGCGCGTCGGTGGACATGAGCCAGGTGTCGGTGTCGCTGGCCGAGGGCAATGTCAACGAAGGCTATGTGATCGGCGGCTACGCCGGCGTGGCGCTCGGGGTCGCCTTCACCTTCCTGCTGTTGCTGGCCTGGGCGAAATCGCTGTACGCGCGCCACTTCCCGCTCGTCGTCCTCGCACTGGCGATGACCGGGTCCTCGGCGCTGTTCGAGCGCGGCTTCCTCGGCAGCATGGAGAACCTGGGCAAATTCTTGCAGGCGGCGGTGCTGGCGTGGCTGATCTATCTGGCGGTCAAAGAATTCCGGCGGCGCGCCAAACCGCAGCGGAAGCCCGCCGACGTTCCAGCTCTACCCGTAGGGAAATGAGGTTCCGCGCAATGGGATTGACCGACTATCTGAGAATCGCGCGACGGCGCTGGCTGATCATCGTCACCGTGCTGGCGCTGTGCCTACTGGCGGCGGGAGCGTACCTGCGCAGCCAGCCCACCACGTACGTGGCCTCCACCAGCACCTACGTCTCCATGGCGACCGGAACCTCGGTCAACGACTCCTATCAGGGCGTGCTGGCCGCGCAGGGTCGGGTGCGCTCGTATCTAGGGCTGGCCACCAGTGCCACCGTCGCGCAGCGCGTCATCGATGACCTGAGCATCAAGATGTCGGTGGCCGAACTCCGGAGCAAGATCACCGCGTCCTCGCCGCCGGCCACCGCCACCATCATCGTCTCGGTCACCGACGAGAACCCCCAACTGGCCCGCGACCTGGCCAATACCGTGGTCGCGCACTTCCGGCGATTGGTCGGAGAATTGGAGACGATCGAGAAGACCGCCGCACCCGCCGCGCGGGTCGAGGTGATCGACAAGGCCGAGCTCCCCACCACACCGTCCGGACCCCAGGGCACCCGGATCTATCTGATCGGGCTGCTGGCCGGTCTGGCGCTCGGCGGGCTGGCGGCGTTCCTGCGGGATCGCACCGACCGGACGCTGCGCACCTCCAACGACCTCGAAGGCGTCCTGGGTGACCGGATTCCGATTCTCGCCATCCTCGACGAGGGGATGCCCGGCGCGGTCGGCGAAACCCGTCGGCTTCGCACCCGGCTGCTGCGCGACGGCGAGGCGGGCACCATCATGCTGACGAGTCTGTCACCGCACTCGCGGCCGGAGGTCGCCGAGGCGCTGGCGAAGTCGTTCGCCGATACCGGGCGCAATGTGGTGCTCGTGGACGCCGACACCTCGGGTGCTGGAAGTTCGCGGGCGGATTCCGGTCCGGGGCTGGCAGCAGTGCTGCGTGGCTCGACACCGATCCCCGACGCGCTCACCGCGTGGCCGGAAACCGGGCTCACGGTCTTGCCGCTGGGCGCGGTGGACGGGCAGACCGCCGACCTGCTCGCCTCCGACCGGTTCGCCGGCACCCTGGCCAAACTCAGCACCGACTTCGACCACGTGCTGGTAGAGGTGGCGCCGGTGGCCCACGCCGCCGACGCGATCGCCGTCAGCCCGCTGTGCGAGCAGAGTCTGGGCATTGTCGAACTGGGTGCCACCAATATCCCCCAATTGCGCGGCGCGGTGGCGACATTCGGCGCCGATCGGCTTTCCGGCGCGGTAGCGTACAGCAAACCAGGCAACGGCCTGAAACAGTTGATGGGGAAGACAACACGGAGATGACAGACGATGGTGTCGGCCGCCGCAGAATGCTCGCCACCGCGCTGGGTGCTGCCGCCGCACTACCCCTGGCGGCCTGCGCCGCCTCCGATTCCCCCGGCCTGGAATTCCGGTCCCCGCACGTGACCGACGCGCCGTCGGCACGCAACGTCAAGGATTTCGGCGCGATCGGTGACGGTCTCGCCGACGACACCGCCGCGATCGCGCGCGCCGCCGAGGTCGGAGACGCGCCGCTGGTGCTGTACCTGCCCGCGGGCAGGTACAAGGTGACCTCGTTCCCGAAGTTGCCCGATTACGCGACCGTGCTCGGCGACGGCGGCGATGTCTCGCTGATCACCTGCGCGGCCGATGTCGTGCTCATCGAGTTGCGTAAACAGAATCGGGTGCGGTTCTCCCGGCTCGGCGTCTTCATGTCGGGACCGGCCTCGACGGCCGTGCTGCTGGACAACTGTTTCCGGTGCTCCTTCGACGCCGTGGTGCTGCGCGGCAACCATCTCAGCGACAACCATCCGAAATTCGTGCAGCAGCGCGGGGTGGTGCTGGAGGGCGACACCGGGGGCACCGCGTTCATCAACTGCGACATCAATAATTTCGGCACCGGGATCGTCACCTCCTGCATCCAGAATTATGTGACCGCCTCCAAGTTGACCAGCAATTACGTGGGTGTTCTCGGCACGGGCAACAACCACAACGCCGGGTTGGCCCTGACCAACGTGGAATTCGTGTCCGACCGAGATCCACGCACCACGGTCCATCACATTCGAGTCGACGGCGCGTCCAATGATTGGTGGCTGACCAATGTGTGGTTCGAGGGGGCCGAGACAGCCCTGTCCATCGGTGATGCCAAGCGCGGCGGGCCGTCGCAGTTCGGCATGGTCAATTGCAAAGTGGCGGCCCGGACGGTCGGGGTGGACCTGATCTATTGCCGGCAACCGTATTTGGCGAACGTCATCTTCGACAAAGATCTGGACAAGGCCCCCACCGATATCCGGGTCGACCACACGGGATGTCCCGAGGGCACCGCGATCAACTTGATCTCCACCAACACCGACGATCTGGAACCGGCCATTTTCCCGGACGGCTGGACCGTCATCAGCCGTGACAGCATGCGCACACCGTTCTTCGCCGGGACCATGGTCGGGCGAGCCGGGGCCAGCGACACCGATATCTTCCAAGCTCAGGGCCCGGACCGCGCGGTGCGGGCGGCCGTATTGGCCAGTGGCGCTTGGCTTTCCGACCGGCCCGACGCCGGAGTCGTGCTCAAGGACACAGCCGGGAGTTATTGGCGGCTGACCGTGTCCACCGACGGTGCGCTGGGCACCACGCCGCTAGGCCGCCAACGACCCAGGGAGTGAACCGTGCCCCACGGTGCCGTGTCCCTGTCCCGGATCCGCTTGGGTCCGGCGCGGTTGCACAACGTGACGGTCGTGTTGCGGCCGCCGAGGTTCGACGACTACGCCCAGTGGCGACGGATCCGGTTGCGTGACCAACGCCATATCGAACCGTTCTGGACGTCTTCGCCGCTGGACTGGTCCGCGCGCCATACCGGAAAGCTCTGGGTCCGTGAGGTGCTCGACAGTCGCGCCGACGCGCGGGCCGGGCGTCGGCTCGGCACGGTGATCGAGGTGGACGGCCGGTTCGCCGGTCAGATCGAGCTCGGGTCTCTCTGCGCCGGTACCGGAGAACTGGGCATCTGGGTGGACGCGCGGCTGGCCCGGCACGGCATCGGCGGGCTCGCCGTGGCGATGATGCTGGACTTCGGGTTCCGGCGGGCCGGGCTGCACCGGATCACCGCCCCGATCTCGCCCGCCAACAAGGGAACTGCCGCCGGAGCGGCGGCCCTCGGCATGCGCCGGGAAGCGTCGATGACGGGCTACTTCGACGTCGGAGGCGCGCGGCGCGACCACGACCTCTGGGCGGTCCTGGCGTCGGACATGCCACCGGAAGGCGCGACGGCGAACTGGATCGCCCGGCACGCGGGCAGCGATCCGGTGCCGGAGGTGGCCGAGCAGGACGTGGCCGCGCTGAGCCGGGCTACGGTGGCCCGCGCGACCGTGCGCTACTTCGCGGGCCGGGCCTTGCACTCCGCCGATCCGCTGCGCGCGCGCACCGAGCTGCGATTGCGCGACCCCGAGCATCCGGAGGTGGTCGTTCGTACTCGCCGATTCTCGGACTGGTCCCGATGGCGCGACAGCCGCCTCCGGGCCCGGGACCGGCTGGCCCCGGCCACAGCCGAGTCGGACTGGACTGCGCGGCATGGTTATTCGCACTGGATCCGCGAGTACTTCAGGACCCGCGCCGGATTGCGCTCGCCCGGCGGGTTGGTGCTGGCGGTGGAGGTGGACGGGGTGTACACCGGTGAGGCGCGTCTGTTCGAGCTGGACATGTTCGACCGGAATGCGCGGATGTTCGTGTGGATCGAGCCGCCGCGGGACGAGATCTGGGAAACCGTGCTGCGCCTGCTGATTTCGCAAGGCTTCCAGACGCTGGGGTTGTGCCGGATCGCCACCGCGATCGAACCGGAGGACACTGTCGCGGCCGAGATAGCCGGGCGCGTCGGGATGATCCGGGAAGGACGGATGCGTGAATTCGTGGCGCCCACCGGACGCCGGGCGGATCACGACCTGTGGGCGATTACGGCACCCGGGTGAACCGGCGGCGGCCCGCGTGCGTTCCTCCGGGTATGTCGCAGGGTTCCGGTAACGAAACATCACCGCCACCCGACGGGTTTACAGTGGTCCGTAGATCCCTCGCGCGCAGCAATTTCCACCCCGTCGGCATTCGCCTTCCAACCATTTCCGAGCGCGATCGGTGCGACGGGCATTCGAGTGCGCGTGTGTGTTACCCACCGTCGGAGGAGCCTGTCATGCCCGCGCCCAGCGAAGAACCACCCGTCCGACATCGCCGATTCACGCGCAGCAACGAAATACAGGCCCGGCTGCACGATCTGGTACCCGGCGGCGCACATACCTACGCGCGCGGTTCCGACCAGTATCCCGAGCGGATGGCGCCGATTCTGGTGCGCGGCAATGGCGCCCGCGTATGGGACGTCGACGGTAACAGCTATGTCGAGTACGGGATGGGGTTGCGCGCGGTCACCCTGGGGCACGGGTTTCAACCGGTGCTGGAGGCGGTTGGCCGGGCCATCGCCGACGGTGTCGGTTTCAGCCGGCCTTCCGAGCTGGAACTGCTTGCCGCGCAGGATTTTCTGAGGCTGGTACCCGGCGCCGACATGGTGAAGTTCGCCAAGAACGGCTCCGACGCCACCACCGCGGCGGTGCGGTTGGCGCGCGCGGCCACCGGGCGCACCACGGTCGCGATCTGCGATCAGCCGTTCTTCTCCGTCGACGACTGGTTCATCGGGACCACCGCTATGAACAGCGGGATTCCGCCGTCGGAGAGCACCGTGCGGTTCCGGTACAACGATCTGCCGGCACTGGCGGCGGTACTGGAATCCGGTCCGGTCGCCGCGGTGCTGCTCGAAGCCGCCACCGCGCTCGCCGAACCGGAACCCGGTTTCCTGCAAGGGGTTCGGTCGCTGTGTGACGCGCACGGCGCACTGCTGGTCTTCGACGAGATGATCACCGGGTTCCGCTGGTCGGCGAGCGGGGCGCAGACGGTGTATGGGGTGCGGCCGGATCTGTCGTGCTGGGGCAAGGCGATGGGCAATGGATTTCCGCTGTCCGCGCTCGCGGGCAAACGGGAATTCATGGAACTCGGTGGTCTGCGCACCGACCGGGAGCGGGTGTTCCTGCTGTCCACCACGCATGGACCGGAGACGGCGTCGCTGGCGGCTTTCCGCGCGGTGGTGCGGGAATACGAGACCGGAGACCCGATCGCGCGCATGGAGCATGCCGGGCGGTTGCTCGCCGAGGGCGTCAACGCCGTCGCGGCCGAGTTGGGCATCGGCGATTACCTGCGGGTGCTCGGCCGCCCGTCATGTTTGATCTACCGCACCTGCGACGCACAAGGGCAACCGTCCCAGGCCTTCCGGACACTGTTCCTCCAGGAATTGCTGGAGCGCGGCGTGCTCGGCCAATCCTTCGTCACCTCGGCCGCGCACACCGAGGCCGATATCGCCGAGACGGTCGGCGCTTGCCGGGAAGCCGCCATCGTCTACCGCAAAGCACTTGAGCAGGGCAGCGTCGAGGGGTTGCTGATCGGCCGCCCGGTGGCGCCGGCCATCCGCCGCCACGCGGCGCCGCGAAGATTGGAATCCTGATGAGTTTTCCGCGCATGGCGCTCGTGCACGAGCGGTTCACCGAACTCGGCGGCTCGGAAACCTGCGTCGCCGAATTCTTCGAGAACTGGCCGCGTGCGGAAGTCTTCGCGCCGATCGTCGAATCCGACAGTGTGCGTCCGCCCCTGCACACAGTGCACGACACCTGGCTGAGCAAGGCGCATGCCGCGGTCGGATCGCACGCGCCCCTCATGCCCCTGCTTCCGCGCGCCTTCCGGAAACTGCCGCTGCGCGACCGATTCGACGCGGTGCTCATCAGCCATTTCGCCTTCGCCACCCAAGCGGTGTTCGCCACCGATGCCCCGACCATCGCCTACGTGCACTCACCGGCCCGCTGGGCGTGGGATCCCGCTTTCCGAGCCCAGGAAGCGGGCGGGCGCCTCGGGCAGTCCGCCCTCTCGGTGCTGGGCGAATTCACCCGCCGCAACGAACTGCGCGCCGCTCTGCACCTCACCCACGTGATCGCGAATTCCCGGGCCGTCGCCGAACGCGTCCACGACTGGTGGGGACTGCCCGCCTCCGTCGTCAACCCGCCGGTGCACGTCGACCGTTTCACCCCCGACGCCACCATCGCCCGCGACGATTTCTTCCTCTGCGCGGGCCGCCTGGTCCCCTACAAGCGCGCCGATCTCGCCATTCGCGCCGCTCAGCGGGCAGGCGTGCGCCTCGTCGTCCTCGGTGAAGGCCGCTTCCGCCCCTATCTGGAGTCCATCGCGGGCCCGGAAACCACCTTCCTCGGCGCCGCCTCCTTCGAAGTCCTGCTCGACACCTACCGCCGCGCCCGCGCCGTGCTGATGCCCGGCGTGGAAGACTTCGGCATCGTGCCGGTCGAGGCCATGGCCTGCGGCACCCCCGTGCTCGCCGCCGCGGCAGGCGGCGCGCTCGACACCGTCCTCCCCGGTGTCAGCGGCGAACACGTGCCGCACGGCTCCGACGAGACCGTCATCGAGGGCTTCGCCAAGGCCATGGCTGCATTCAGTGCGGCCGACTACGACTCGGACACCATCCGCGAGCACGCATTGTCCTTCTCCCCCAATATCTTCCGGGACCGGATCGCGCGCACTGTCGACGAGGTCATCGCCGGCTAGGCACGGACTACCTGGCGATCGTCACTGTCGGGCAGTAGTGCCGGATGGTGGTGAGGATGGTTTCCGGGGTGGCGCCGAGGTCGGTGGTGGGGATGGAGTGGAGGTCGCGCAGGCCGGGGAGGATGGTGAGCCGGGCCCCGGTGGCTTGGATGAGGGCGATTTCGGGCCAGGCGAAGGTGGTGGCGGTGCCGTCGTGCACGTGCGTGAGTCCGGCCGGGGTGATGATCAAACGGGTTGTGGTGCGAAGGATTTCGCGGGCCAGCCAGAGGCTGCCGCAGCCCAGGGCGGTCCAGAGCAGGCCGAGCCCGAGGCCGAAGGCGGCGCCGAACTGGTCGTAGGAGGGGTTGGTCCGGTCGGCGATCGCGGCCAGCGCGGACAGGACGACAACGGTTCCGCCGCCCGCGAAGACCAGCCCGACGAGCAGGCAGAACCAGTAATCGAGCAGCGTCGCTTGCGACTGCCGATACGTCGTAGACGCCCCGTACACCACCGCCACCACCGAAGTATCCGAAGCGGCCGGACCACCCGTCCACCGATCGCCCAGTCTACGGCGGGCCGGTGCCGAGTTCCCCGCACATGAGGTAACTGGAAAGCGTTGTCACACATACCCTCTGACCTGGGCGGAGAGGGTGACCAGTTCCACACCGTGTCGTTTTGCCGCCACCTGCACCGAGCTATTACAGTTTCTAATCAGTCGGGCCGCAGGTGTTCCCCGGCTTCTCTTATCCGCATCCATTGCTGCATGTCGGATCGGCGTTGTGCCACAAGACGATCAAGACAACAGCAGGAGGAGCGATGGTTTCCTACATCGTTACAGGCGGTACCGGTTTCCTCGGGCGACGAGTTGTGCAGGAGTTGCTCGACGCCGAACCCGAAGCGATCGTGCACGTCCTGGTGCGCGAGGCGTCGCTGGCCAAATTCGGTGAGCTGGCCGCGAGCCGGCCCGGCGGCGAGCGGCTGTTCGCGCTGCTCGGCGACTTGACGGCGGAGAACCTCGGCCTGCAGGACAATCCGCCCGCGGCCGATCACATCATTCATCTGGGCGCTGTCTACGACATGGGCGCGGACGAGGCGACGGCGCACGCGGCCAATGTGGCGGGCACCGAAGCGGTCATCGCGCTGGCTCGCCGGCTCGGCGCGGTGCTGCATCACGTGTCGTCGGTAGCCGTCGCGGGTGACCACAAGGGCAAATTCTTCGAAGAGGACTTCGATCTCGGTCAGCAGCTGACCTCGCCCTATCACCGCACCAAGTTCGCGGCCGAGAAGCTGGTCCGCGACGCCGAGGGATTGCGCTGGCGGGTGTACCGGCCCGCGATCGTCGTCGGCGATTCACGCACCGGCGAGATGGACAAGATCGACGGCCCCTACTACTTCTTCCCCGCGATCGCGAAGCTGGCCGGGCTGCCCGCCGAGCTGCCGATGCCGCTGCCGGATCTCGGGGCCACCAATATCGTCCCGGTCGACTACGTTTCGGCCGCGATGGTCGAATTGGTCCGCCGCCCGGGTCTGGACGGGCGCACATTCCACCTGGTCAACCCGGAGCCGCAGCCGTTCGATGAGATCTATCGCGCGCTCGCCACGGCAGCGGGCGGCCCGACCGGAGTCGGCGTCGTGCCCGGCAGCGGGTTCGCGCTGAGCGGTCTGGCGCAACTACCCGGCGTCCCGGCCGTCCGCGACTTCCTTTTCGAACAGGCCGGCATTCCCGCCGCCGTCGCCCCGCATGTCGGCTTCACCGCCGAGTTCGTCTCCGACTCCACCCGGGCACACCTGCGCGAGGCCGGCCTGACCGTGCCGTCGTTCGACAGCTATGCCGAACGCCTGTGGCAGTACTGGCGGGCGAACCTCGATCCCGACCGGGACCGTCCCGGCTCCGGGGACTCCTTCGCCGGCCGCATCGTGCTGATCACCGGTGCCTCCTCCGGTATCGGACTGGCCAGCGCGCACGCCGTCGCGCGCCGCGGCGCCACCGTGCTCATGGTCGCCCGCGGCCGCGAAGACCTCGACGCCGCAGTGGAATCCGTGCGCGCGGACGGCGGGTCGGCATTCGGCTATCCCTGCGACATCACCGATCCCGAAGCGGTCGAGTTGCTGGTCAAGACGGTGCTGCACGACCACCGGCACGTCGACTACCTGGTCAACAACGCGGGCCGCTCGATCCGGCGCTCGGTGGTCAACTCCACCGACCGCATGCACGACTTCGAGCGCACCATGGCGGTCAACTACTTCGGTGCGGTCCGGCTGATCCTGGCCCTGCTGCCGTCCATGCGGGCGCGGCGCTTCGGCCACATCGTCAACATCTCCTCTATCGCCGTGCAGACCAAGGTGCCTCGTTTCGCCGCCTACGTCGCGAGCAAGTCCGCCCTGGACAATTTCTCCGAGATCGCCGCCGTCGAAAACCGCGACGCCGGAATCACTTTCACCTCCGTGCGGATGCCGCTGGTCCGTACCCCGATGATCGCCCCCACCGATCTCTACCGCAGCCTGCCGGTGCACGACCTGGACCAGGCCGCCGCCATCGTGCTGCGCGCGCTGCGCGAGCGCCCGCATCGCATCGACACCCCCGTCGGCACCTTCGCCCAGGCGGTGGACCTGCTGATGCCGTCGGTGAAACGCTCCATCCTGCACCAGGGTTACCGCATGTTCGGGGAATCCCGGGCGGCACAGGGGGTCGAGCCGAAGCCGGACAGCAAGCCGAGCGCCACCCGTAGTCCACTGACGACGCTGGCCCCGGTGCTGCTGCCACTGATGGCGCTCCCCACTCCCGCTGCTCGCGTCACCAGGATGATCCCCGGGCTGCACTGGTAACGCGGCACAGTGGGGTCGGCAGCCGCCGACCCCACTGCCCGGATTTCCCGGTCCGGTTCTATATCCGGCCGGCGGCGAAGTCCGCGGCCGGCCACATCGCCCACCCGTAGTGCGAATGCGCGGCCCAATCGAGGCCGCCGCCGCACACCGGATCGCCTGCGGTGCAGTAGTTTCCGGTGCGCCAGCCATAGGCGCCGGGCACACCCCAGCCGAGCAGGCGGTTGGGGTCACCGAACAGCAGCACCGCGGCCACTCTGGGCTCGATCCAGCCGGGCAGGTGGTGTACACCGCCCAGCGAAGTCACGTTGCCCGTGCCGAGCACACCGTGCACCACGAGGGCGCCCTGCGAATATCCGACGAGGACGAAGCGCTGATCCGGGCACCGCGCGGCCTGCTGCTCGAGGTGTGCGGTCAGATCGCGGGTGCCGTCGCTGACGGACCAGGGCACGGCCAGGTTCGCGGGATAGTCGACCGAGTACGCCGTGGTATCCACCGGAAGCGCCTGCCGCAGCGTCTCATACAGCGGATCGCCGACGGCGCTGCCGAGCCATCCGGGCTCGCCCGTGCCCCTGGCGGCCACCACATCCACTGCGGCACAGGGGTTCGCCCAGGCCGTCGTCGTGCCCAGGCTCGCCGCCGCGACGGCGGCGGTGCAGATCAGCAACGCGAATGCCCTTGCCGCCCGCCACCTTTCGAAACGAATAGTCTTCCGGTTTACCATCGTGATCACCCAACTCACGCCGTTGTGAGCGGCCGAGTGTGACGATAGTCAGTGACTATCACTCGGCCGTATATCCGCGAAGGTAAGAATCGCCGGGGTGACCGTCAAGCAATCGGAGTCAAGCGAGACCCGCTCGGCACGCAATCGTTGCACGCGGCGGCCTCGCCAGCACCGAATGTCGGGCGCGCCCAGGTGGTCTCGGCAGTCGTGGAGTGAATCGCGCACGCGCCGAACGGTTGTCCGTCCGCTCCAGCGTGCCCACCGCGCCGTCGCCAGGAGCAACCTCATGCTCAGCTATCCATTCGGGCGCGCATCCCGCACCCATCTGATACATTTCTGTATTGAATACAGTTCTGTATCGAACTGTCGCACGGTGAGGAGGTTCGGTTGGCGTCGGCAACAGGCGCGCCGCGGGTCACCCGCAGGCGCGTGGAAACCAGGAATCGCCTGCTCACGGCCGCCTACGAGGTGTTCGCCGAGGAAGGATTCGGGCGGGCCTCGGTCGAGCGCGTCTGCGAGCGGGCCGGGTTCACCCGGGGCGCGTTCTACTCGAACTTCAGCTCACTGGACGAGCTGTTCCTCGCCATGTGGGAACAACGATCCGCGGACATGCTGGCCGATGTGCGCGCCACACTCGACGACATCTCCGTCGACGGCGTCGAGGACATCGCCGCCGCGGTGGACCGCCTGGTGCGTGCGGTGCCGCTCGACGAAGCCTGGTTTCGCATCACCGCCGAGTTCACCGCGCACGCGCTGCGCACTCCGGCGCTGCGCCGGGTGGTGGCCGCCCGCGAGGAGTCGATCGTCGCCGCGCTCATTCCGACGATCGTGGCCGCCCTGGCCCGGGTCGGGCGCGCCGTGCCCGACCCCATCGCACTCGGCCAAGCGCTCGTCGCCGTGCACGACGGGACCGCCGTCCAAGTCCTGATGGAACCGCGCAGCCGCCAGGTCCGGCGACGGCGCGCCGACCTTTTCTGCCACGTGGTGCTGGCCTACAGCATCCCCTCCACCGAAGGATCGCTATGAAGAACTGCACCCCCGAATTCGCCGACGCGGCCGAGGTCATCGTCGTCGGCGCGGGCCTGGCCGGACTGGTGGCCGCCTACGAACTGAGCAAGGCCGGCCGCAAGGTGCACCTGCTGGACCAGGAGAACAGCAACAACCTGGGCGGACAGGCGTTCTGGTCGCTGGGCGGATTGTTCTTCGTCGACAGCCCGGAGCAGCGCCGCCTGGGCATCCACGATTCCTATGAACTGGCGCTGCAGGATTGGCTCGGCTCAGCCGGTTTCGACCGCGACGACGAGGACCACTGGGCCCGGCAGTGGGCCGAGGCCTACGTCCGGTTCGCCGCCACCGAGAAGCGAGATTACCTGCACGACTTGGGATTGCGCGTGACGCCGCTGGTCGGCTGGGCCGAACGCGGCGGGGGTTTCGCCGACGGGCACGGCAATTCGGTGCCCCGGTTCCACCTCACCTGGGGCACCGGACCGGAGGTCGTGCGCGTCTTCGCCGAGCCGGTCCTGGAAGCCGAGCGAAAGGGCCTGGTGGGCTTCAGCTTCCGGCATCGCGTGGATGAGCTGATCGTGGAAGACGGCGCGGTCGTCGGCGTGCGCGGCAGCGTGCTGGCGGACACCGATCTGGAGCGCGGTAAGGCATCCTCGCGAGACCTGGTGGGCGACTTCGAATTCCGCGCGCAGGCTGTGATCGTCACCTCCGGCGGCATCGGCCACAACCATGAGCTGATCCGGCGCAACTGGCCGGTGGATCGTCTGGGTCCCTGCCCCCGGACCATGATCTCGGGCGTTCCCGCGCACGTGGACGGACGCATGCTGGCCATCTCGGAGTCGGCGGGCGGCGCGATCGTCAACCGGGACCGCATGTGGCATTACACCGAGGGCATCATGAACTGGGATCCGATCTGGCCCGACCATGCCATCCGGATCATCCCGGGCCCGTCCTCGCTGTGGTTCGACGCGCACGGAAAGCGTTTGCCCGCACCGTGTTTCCCGGGTTTCGACACCAACACCACCATGAAGGCGATCCTGGCGACCGGCGAGGACTACTCGTGGTTCGTGCTCACCCAGTCGATCATCGAGAAGGAATTCGCCCTGTCGGGTTCCGAACAGAACCCCGACATCACCGGCAAGGATCTCAAACTCACCCTGAAGAGCCGCGTCGCGAAAGGCGCACCCGGGCCGGTCGAAGCTTTCAAACAGCACGGCGCGGACTTCGTGGTCGCCGACAACCTGCGCGATCTGGTCGAGGGGATGAACAAGATCGCCCGCGGCCCGCAATTGGACTACGACACCCTGGAACGCCAGATCGTGGCACGCGACCGCGAGATCGGCAACAAGTACAGCAAAGACAGCCAGCTGATGGCGATGACCAACGCGCGCCAGTATTTCGGCGACAAGGCCGGCCGGGTAGCCAAACCCCATCGCATTCTCGATCCGGCGGCGGGCCCGCTGATCGCGGTCCGGCTCAACATCCTGACCCGCAAGACCCTGGGTGGCCTGCAAACGAACCTCGAATCCCAGGTCATCCGCGCCGACGGCGCACCGCTCCCCGGCTTGTACGCCGCAGGTGAAGTCGCGGGCTTCGGCGGCGGCGGCGTGCACGGCTACAACGCCCTGGAGGGCACCTTCCTCGGCGGCTGCATCTTCTCCGGCCGCGCGGCGGGCCGGGCACTGGCCGCGCGGCTCAGCGCCCGCTGACTATCCCCGCTTTGCATTCCGCCAATGCCCGCGCGGTTTCCAGCCGCACCGGAGTGGAGGGCAGTGTGGTCGGTGCGGACGACGGCGCTGGTGTCGTCGGATCGGCGATCGCCGGTTCCGGTGCGGGTTCGGTGGTGTAGAGGCGGGCGCCGGTCCGGTGCGGGCCCGGATCGAGGGTGAGGCCGTAAATTTCGGTGGCGTTGTCGTAGAGATCGGTGACGCGGACCGCGAACGGGCCCTCGCCCGCGCCGGAAATGGTCCAGTGGTTGTCGGTGCCGCGGGTCAGCTCCTGCCAGTCATCGCCGTCGGCCGGACGGATCGCCACCCGCCGCAACGGATTTCCGGTATTGCTGAACAGGATGGCCAACCAGCTCGCCGAGGAGTCGGACTTCACCTGGTAGCCCACTTCGGGCGCCGGATCCGGATCGCGCACGACGCTGTAGCGGATGTCCGCAACACCCTGTGCGGGGTCGGCGATCCGCTCGAAGGCGGCGATACTCAGATCCAGTTGCCCCGGTGCGCATCCCGGGCAGCGGTCGGCGATGAGGACGCGCACGTCGCCCTGGGGTCCGTGCACGTCGAGGTAGGCGCCGCAGAGGTCGGCGGTGCTGTACTCGTGGGTGGAGATGCCGACGTAGAACCCGTCCACCGGAAGATCCTGATACGAGCAGGCGACATCGGAACCGAACGAGTAGTAGCGCGCTTCTCCCGGGACTGCGGCGGACGACTCCGCCGGCGGCGCCGCCACCGGAGTCGTCCGCTTGGTGGCGACGCCGGAACTGCCGGGCGGCACCGCGTTCTGCGTGGTGGCCATGATGTCGGTGGCGGTGGGAGCCGCCTCGCAGACGATCGGTTCGGGGCGTGCCACCCAGACGACGACACCCACGACCGCGATCAGCCCGCCGAGCGCCGACCACGCCCAGCTCGAACGAAATTGATCTTGCCGCAGAGGTATTCGGTGCACCGCTGTCCCCGGCTTCCGACTCACCAACCGACGGACTCTCCGCCTGACCTCATCAGGAAACCAGCAGCGCACGGCACGTCGGCCGCGAACGTAAATACTCCATAGTGAAACGCGCACGATTCGGCAATCCTGGGGCAAATCGCCCGGATGCCCCGGTGCCGACTACGCCGAGAACCGGAAAAGCTTCACCAAGCCGCACCGCGCCGGGCACCGTAGCGACACCGCGCACGGTCCGGCCGCGGCATTCCAGCTACCGATTCCGCGTGACTACCTCACGAGGTGGCCCGCTGCGGTGCCGCGTCGATTTCGGCGAGTTGATGATTCATCCGGTCGCGTTTGGCCCGCAGGTAGCGGATGTTGTGTTCGGTGGGCACAGCCTGCAGGGGCAACCGCTGCAGCACGGCGATGCCATGCGCCTCGAGACCCGACTGCTTGGCGGGATTGTTGCTCAGCAACCGCACCGAGCGAACGCCCAGATCGGCGAGGGCCTGCGCACCGGCGGTGTACTCCCGAGCGTCGACCGGCAGGCCCAGCGCCAGGTTGGCTTCGACCGTGTCGGCACCGCGATCCTGGAGTTCGTAGGCGCGCAACTTGTTCAGCAAACCGATGCCCCGGCCCTCCTGTCCGCGCAGGTACACCACCACCCCGCTGCCCGCCTCCGCCACCAGGCGCAGCGCCGCGTCCAGCTGGTCGCCGCAATCGCAGCGCAGCGAGCCGAACGCGTCGCCGGTGAGACATTCCGAGTGCAAACGGGCCAGCACGCCGTCGGTGCCCAGCTGACCGAAAACCAGTGCGAGCGTTTCGGTTCCGGTGACCTCGTCGCGATACCCGAGGACCCGGAAATTCCCGAACCGCGTGGGCAGCCTGGTCTGCACCACCCGGCGCAGGGTGCGTTCGGTGCGCCTGCGGTAAGCGATGAGGTCGGCGATGGAGATGATCGGCAAGCCGTGCGTACGGGCGAAGGCGATGAGCTCCGGAAGCCGGGCCATGGAGCCGTCGTCCCGCACGATCTCGGCGATCACGCCGGCGGGCGGCAAACCCGCCAATCGGGACAGATCGACGGCTGCCTCGGTGTGCCCGGCCCGGCCGAGCACACCATCCGGGTCGGCGCGCAACGGGAAGACATGCCCGGGGCGCGTGAGTTCCCTTGCCTGCGTGCGAGAGTCGGCCAGGACCCGCACGGTACGCGCACGGTCGGCGGCGGAGATTCCGGTGCCGACACCCTCGGCCGCATCCACCGAGACCGTGTACGCGGTGCCTTTGGGATCCTCGTTGACCGAAGCCATCGGCGGCAGCCGCAACCGATCCAGCTCTGCCCCGGTCATCGGCGCGCACAGCACCCCGCTGGTGTGCCGCACCATGAATCCGATGGTCTCCGGCGTGGCCATCGACGCGGCCAGCACCAGATCGCCCTCGTTCTCCCGGTTCTCATCATCGACGACCACCACCAGCCCGCCCGAGGCGACAGCGGCGATCCCCGCCTCGATCGGATCCAGCGAGCGCTGTTGCGCGAATTCGGTCCGCATGACCACCTCCTATATGCCTAGTAGAAATATTCCTAGACAGTATGGGAAGGGGGAATCTCGGTGAGCGGGCGCGCGGCGGGCAACCGGATGCGGTCAGGAAACGCGACGGCCCTTGGGTTTCGGCGGGCGCTTCGGGGCGTCGGCGGAAAGTCTGGCGACGTCGGCGAGCAGTTCCTTGGCGAAGTCGCGTTCGGCTTCGTAATGCCGGACGCACCAGCGCAGCACCGCACCGGGATAGGCCCAGTCGGGGTTTTCGTCCGCGCCTTCGGCATCGATTTCGGCCAGTTTGCGCATGCGTTCGGCGTAATCGATGTGCTCGGTGAGGATGCCGCGCAGGCGGTCGGGCTCGGCGAGGTGACCGAGCCAGGCCCGGAGCATGACGCTGTGCTTGAGCACGGGCGCTTCCACGGGAGCGTGATTGACCCATTGGGCGGCCGCGGCCCGGCCGGCCTCGGTGATGGCGTACATGCGCTTGCCGCGCACGCCGTCGTCCTGCAGCACGGTGCGCGAGGTCGCGTAGCCGTGCTTCTCCAGGCGTTTGAGTTCGGCGTAGATCTGACTGAAGGACGGACTCCAGTAGAAGAACTGGAGGCTCCAGTCGGCCCACTTCTTCAGGTCGTAGCCCGACAATTCCTCTGCGTGCGAGAGCATTCCGAGTACGGCCCAGCTGGTGGTCGGCAGCTCCGGCACTGTCGCGTCGGTCATCGGCCACGCCCGGTTCGATCAGTCACGAATCGGACTATATCGGCCAGGCATATTCCTGACCAGGAAAATCCTGCTACCGCCACCGCGCATGCCTCGGGAACAGGCTGCGGCCCGCCTCGTGCGCCACTTCGACCAGGACCCGGGCCAGCCGCGCGGTGTCGAGAGCCGTTCGCTCACCGCTGATCTGAGCGGTCAGCGAGAGGGCGGCCACGGCGGCGCCCCGGCCTCGCACGGGCACGGCGACACAGGCGATGCCCGCCACCGCCTCCTCGTTGTCGACGGCTACGCCTTGGCGATGCCGGATGCGAGCCAGTTCGCGATGCAATTCGGCTCGGTCGCAGATGGTTCGGGACGTGAGCTGGGGTAGCGGATCCCGGAACGACGCCTCGATGATGCTCGGCTCCAGCGACGCGAGCAGCGCCTTACCCAAAGCCGTGCTGTGCGCGGGCATTCGGCCCCCGAGGCGGGTCGGCACATTCGCGCTGCCGCGCCCGCCCGCCTTGTCCAGATAGAGCACCTCGCGACCGTCGAGCACCCCGAGGTGCCCGACCATCCCGGTGCGTTGCGCCAGATCGTGCAGCAGCGGGCTGACCACGTCACGAATCTCGTTGTGGTCGGCGGCGAGTCCGCCGAGTTCGAGGGTGCGCATGCCGAGCCGGTAGCCGCCGGGGGCGTGCGCGAGCCAGCGCAGGCGGATCATCTGGTCCAGGATGCGGTGCACCGTGGAGCGCGGCAGTCCCGTGCGCTCGGCCAGGCCGAGCAGGGTGAGCGTCGGCGTGGAGCCGTCGAAAGCGTCGAGTATCAACGTCATTCGCTCGATCATGGATACCGGCGGTTGCGCCGGCTTGGCGGCCGCTCGACCCGATCCCGTCCACGCTTCGCCGGACTCGGGATGGGTCAGCATCTCGACCGTCATGGTTACCTCCAGTGGTGTAGCGCGTCCAAGCTTAGGAGTATTTCGACTAGGCATGTGCGGTTTCGGCACGCCTACTTGTGTTCCCCATCACAGTGCCGACCCGGCCGAGCGGGCGAATCCCGGAAACTACGTAGATCGCTACGGATCTTCTCGGTAGCCGGAATTCGTCCTTGACACCCCCGCGCGGCCCCAGCTTACTTTCATGGCGAAACGGAATATGTCTAGTCGAAACTTCGTCGTGAAAGGATGGCAGCCGATATGGCCGTCGACCTCGACTTCAAGGCCGTCCTGGGCCGGTTCTGCACCGGCGTCACCGCCGTCACCGCATTGGACGCGGAGCAGCCGCTCGGATTCGCCTGCCAGTCGTTCTCCGCACTCTCGCTGGACCCGCTCGCGGTCGCGATCTTCCCCGCCCGGACCTCCACCACCTGGCCGCGCATCCGCGAGATCGGCCGCTTCTGCGTGAACATCCTGGCGGCGGACCAGGAGGCGGCGTGCCGGCAGCTGAGCCGAACCGGCACAGACAAATTCGCGGAGCTGAAGTGGACGCGCTCCCCCAACGGCGCGCCACTGCTGACCGGAGCGCTCGCCTGGATCGACTGCACGCTGGCCCAGGAGGTCGACGGCGGTGACCACACCATCGTGGTCGGCCACGTCACCGCGCTGGGCGAACTGCGGGACGCGCCGCCGCTGCTGTTCTACCGCTCGGCGTTCGAACGGCTGGAGCAACGCCCGATGAGTGGGACCACACCTACCGGTCCCCGGCCCGCGGTCGCAGCATCGAAATAACCCAGCCAGTCATAGACCTGACCGAAATACCTTCGGAGGAAACACATTATGACCGACGATCAGGTACGCGTGATCGACACCGGGGCCCCGCCCGCGCGGTACGCCCGCGGCTGGCACTGCCTCGGCCTCGCGGACGCCTTCCGGGACGGAAAGCCGCACACTGTCGCGGCGTTCGGCACCGAGCTCGTCGTCTTCACGGGCGGCGACGGCACCCTGCACGTGCTCGACGCCTACTGCAGGCACATGGGCGGCAACCTCGGCGACGGCACCATCAAGGGCGACACTCTCGCCTGCCCGTTCCACGACTGGCGCTGGAAAGGGAACGGCCGCTGCGCCGGCATCCCGTACGCCCGCCGGGTGCCGCCGCTGGCGCGCACCAAATCCTGGCCCACGCTGGAGCAGAACCGGCAGTTGTTCGTCTGGCATGACCCGGAGGGCAACCCACCCGGCGACGAGGTCACCATCCCGCGGATCGACGGCGCGTTCAGCGACGAGTGGAGCGACTGGACCTGGAACCAGATCGTCATCGAGGGCGCGAACTGCCGCGAGGTGATCGACAACGTGGTCGACATGGCGCACTTCTTCTACGTGCACTTCGCGTTTCCCACCTACTTCAAGAACGTCTTCGAAGGCCACATCGCCAGCCAGTACATGACCTCGCTCGGCCGCGAGGATGTGCAGGGCGAACTGGCCAAAGAGGCCGGCGGGCAGGCTGTGCTGCGCTCGGCGGCGCACTACTACGGCCCCTCCTACATGATCGACAACCTGGTCAGCGAAACCGGCGGCGTGACAGTCGAATCGGTGCTGATCAATTGCCACTACCCGGTGACGCCGACGAAATTCGTCCTGCAGTACGGCGCGATCGTGAAGAAGCTGCCCGGCCTCGCGCCGGAAGAGGCAGATGCCATGGCGGTGCGGTTCGCCGGCGGTCTCGGCCGGGGCTTCGAGCAGGACGTCGCGATCTGGGAGCGCAAGACCCGCATCGACAATCCGCTGCTGTGCGAGGAGGACGGGCCGGTCTACCAGCTGCGGCGCTGGTATGAGCAGTTCTACCGGGATGTCGGCGAAATCGACGAGAAGATGACCGCCCGTTTCGAGTTCGAGGTCGACACCACCCGCGCGGTGAGC
Organism: Nocardia goodfellowii; assembly: GCF_017875645.1. Classification (NCBI taxonomy): domain Bacteria; kingdom Bacillati; phylum Actinomycetota; class Actinomycetes; order Mycobacteriales; family Nocardiaceae; genus Nocardia; species Nocardia goodfellowii. Next base: position 5,982,106 of record NZ_JAGGMR010000001.1, read on the forward strand.
GCGTGGGAAGCCGAGGTCGCCGAGAATCTCGCCGCGCGGCGCGGCAGCTGAGACATGGTCGCCGTCTGCTGTCAGGCCTGCGGAAACCAGGTCAGCGTAGTCAAATTCAGCCCCGCGCACACCAGTGTGCAGTGGACCGGAGCCGCGGCACGCACCTGCCCCGAAGCGGGCGACGGCCCGTTCCGCGGCTGTCCGGCTCTGCGGCGCAGCATCGAAGACGCCGTCGACGCAGGCACGCTCGCCTTACACACTCGCGAGCAAGACCTGCTGTAACCACTTCCCCCGCCCACAGCATCGAAAGCCAAAGGAACTCGGCAATGACAATCAGCTCGCTCGGCTATGTGCGGGTCGCGGTCAGCGATCCGCAGGCGTGGCGCACCTTCGCCTTCGACGTCCTCGGCTTCGCGGAGGGCACCGGCCCCGACCCCGACGCTCTCTATCTGCGGATGGACGAGCGGGCGGCCCGACTGGTGCTGGTGCCCGGCGCGGCCGACAAGGTGCTCGCCATCGGCTGGGAAGTGCGCGACTATCGCGCCCTGGCGCAGGTGCGAGACGCCGTGCGGCAGTTCGGGATCGAGGTCACGCAACTGCCGGTGGCGGAAGCCGACGCCCGCCGGGTCGAAGAGGTGATCAGTTTCCTCGACCCGGCGGGCACCACCGTCGAGGTATTCCACGGCCCGGTACTCGATCACTCCCCCGTGGTCAACCAGCACGGAAACCGTTTTGTCACCGAGGGATTGGGCCTCGGCCACGCGGTGCTGCCGGTACCGGACCTGGAGACCGCGTTCCGGTTCTACACCGAAGTGCTGGGATTCCGGCCCCGCGGTGCGTTCCGGCTGCCGACTCCCCCGGAGCACGGCCCGATGCGGGTGCGCTTCCTCGGCGTCAACCAGCGGCACCACAGCCTCGCGCTGATCCCCTCCGGCGGAAAAGAAGGGCCGGGCCTGGTGCACATCATGGTCGAAGTGGACGCTCTCGACGATGTCGGGCGGGCGCTGGACCGAGTCGGCAAGGCCGGCTACCACCTGTCCTCGACGCTGGGGCGACACACCAATGACAAGATGATCTCCTTCTACGTCCGCACCCCCGGCGGCTGGGACCTGGAGTTCGGCACCGAGGGCATCCGCGTCGACGAATCCGCCTATACCGCAGAGGAAATCACCGCCGACAGCTACTGGGGCCACGACTGGTCCCGGTGATCCGGTAGCGCTGGTGCGGGCCGGGTATCCGGCCTCAGCCGAGTCCCTGGGCGAAGCCACCGTCGACGATCAACTCGGTACCCGTGCTGAAGGTTGCGTCGACGGCCAGGTAGAGGGCCGCCGAGGCGACCTCCTCGACCGTTCCGGGCCGGCCCATCGGGGTCGTTTCCTTACCGTCACGGAGGAAGTTCGCGCGTTGTTCCTCGGTCAGTTCGGCCACGCCCATGCTCGGTGTCAGAATGAAGCCCGGAGCGACGGCGTTGACCCGGATATTGCGCGGCAACAGCTCAGCGGCAAGCACTCTCGCGAACGCGCGAACCGCTTCCTTCGCCGCCGAATAGGCGCTGAGCCCGGGGAAGATGCGGTCATTGGAGACCGTCGTGAAGACGATGCCGCCGCCCTCATTGATCAGTGGAGCGAGCCGCCGCACCGTGAAGAACGCACCCTTGGCGTTGACATCGAAGACGCGATCCCAATGATCGACGGTGGCTTCGTCGAGGGTCTTGAACTCCGCGATACCGTGATTGACGAACAGGTAGTCGATGCCGCCGAGGCGCTGCTCGACAAGGTGGCCGAGTTCCTCGATATCCGCGGCTTTCGTCGCGTCGGACCGGACGATATGCGCCGCGGTCGTATTCAATTCCGCACGCGCCTGCGCGATTCCGGCCTCCTTCCGCCCGGTGAGTACCACCTCCGCGCCGCGAACCAGCAGCGACTGCGCGATCGCCAGCCCCATGCCGTGCGTGCCGCCGGTGACCACAGCTTTCTTGCCCGCCAATGGTTTCGAGATTTCGTATTCGTTCATAGCGCTAAGCTAAAGTCTCACGTCAACGTGAGAGTCAACCATCCGAGACGGGGGTCACATGCGAATCGGCGAACTGTCTCGCAAGACCGGCATGAGCGTCCGAGGGCTGCGCTATTACGAGGAGCAGGGGCTGTTGCGGCCGGAGCGCCGTGCCAGCGGTTACCGCGAGTTCCGCGAATCCGACGTGGAATCGGTGCGGCGCATCCGCATCCTGATCGCGGCCGGTGTGCCGACCCGGGTGATCGCCGAGGTATTGCCCTGCATGGTCGACGAGGGTCGCTATCTGGCGCCGACCTGCGCGGAGATGGCCGAGGATCTCCGTGTGGAGCTGGAGCGCATGAACCGCGATATCGCCGAGCGGGAGGCCGCGCGCTCGATCCTGCGGGCGATCCTCGCCACCGAGCCGGGCGCTGACGCCGAACCCGCACGCTACAGCGAGGTTTGAAACATCCCTCGGTCCCCGGCCGCACCCCGACGATCGGGCAACTGGACCAGGCCCTAGTGCCCGGCGGACGTGGACTGCTCCGCCGCGGCCGCGCGCAGTAGTTCCCGGGTATAGCGTTCGGCCAGCAGGGGCAGGAACTGTTCCAAGGTGGCGTCCGCGGCGAGGCGATCGTACGCGGCGCGCAGCATGCCTTCGATGGCGGCCTCGTCGGCCAGGCCGGCGAACTCCTCCTCCAGCCGGTTGACGGCGAAGCGTAGCGCGGTTTCCTGGTCGAGGGCGGGATCGTGGGTGCGGGTGCCGGTGGCGGGACTCTCGGTCACGGCAGACTCCTCGGTGTCGACGATTCCAGGCGCGGGCCGCGCCTATCCGGCGAGTACCCCGCCCGACGTGCGCGCTGCCGCCGTCAGGGCGCTGACCGGGACTGTTCATCGACAATTCACCTGCCGGTTGCCGGGTGACGCGGATTCGCCGCTGGTCGCGCGGCACTCCGCTGCACGCACACAACGATTCGTTCGAGCGGGTCTATCCGGTCCGGGCCCGCGACAACGGTGCTGGCCAATCTCACCGGAAGCAACCAGGTGGGTGACTGCCGGGGCGGCAGCGGCGGCTGGGGCCGGACGGCGCGCGGATCGCCGATGCCGGGGCGCAGCACACCGGGTACGCGCTCGTCCACATCCCGTCCTGAACACCGGAACGGCGCTGGCAGAGTGGTTGTCTGGGACCACCGCGCGTGCGAGCCTGTGCGGATGGATCTCGCCGCTCTCGAAGCCGTCCGCCAGCTGAAGTATCGCTACTTCCGCACCCTCGATCTGAAGCGGTGGGACGAGTTCGCCGACACCCTCGCCGTCGACGCCGAAGGCCGGTACGGCACCCACGCGATGGGCAAAGCCCTGGTGTTCGACGGGCGCGACGCGATCACCGGCTTCATGCGGCAGAACCTCGGGCCGACGGTCGTCACCACCCACGTGGCGAACCATCCGGAAATCGTGATCGACGGCGAAACCGCCACCGGCTCCTGGCTTTTCGAGGACACCGTGATCGCCACCGAATACGGCGTCCTGATTCGCGGCGCGGGCTACTACACCGACAGCTACCGCCGCGACACCGACGGCCGCTGGCGCATCACGGCGACCAGCTATCAACGCATCTACGAGTCCTCGCAGTCACTGGCCGACACACCGAGCTACCAGATGCTGACGAATATGTGGGCGAGCGCCGGAACCGACTGACCCGCCCGGGGAGCGCGACTACGCTCGAGAGCGACAGCATCGAGACGGAGCAAGTCATGAAACAGATTTCCGCTGATCTCTGGCAGACCGAGACGCTGAGCCCCTTTCCCGGGTTGCACACCAACGCCTATCTGTGGACCTCACCCGAGGGAAATGTGTTGTTCTACAACACCACCCACGAGCACGAGTTCGAGCACATGGCCGAACTGGGCGGGGTGGCGCACCAGTACCTGAGTCATCGCGACGAGGTCGCCTCCTCGCTGGCCACGATTCGGGAACGGTTCGGCGCGCAGTTGCACATCCACCAGGCCGACGCCGGCGAGGTCACCCAGACCACCGTCGACGACCCGTTCGATACCCGGCATTTCGCGGTCGGCGGGCTGGAGGTCATTCCGACGCCCGGCCACACACCGGGCAGCGCCTGCTTTCTGGCGACCGTGTCCGGACGGCGGCACCTGTTCACCGGTGACACCTTGGTGCTCGGCGAAAAGGGTTGGTGGGCAGGCTATATCGAGGGGCACAGCGATCGTGACACCCTGGTGTCCAGTCTGGAGCGGATCGGTCGGCTCGCCCCGGAGATCGTGGTGTCCAGCGCGTTCATGACCGACTCCGGAGTGACCGAACTCGGTGACCGGCAGTGGGCCGACTGTGTCTCCGAAGCACGCGCGGGGCTGACCGGCTGACGCCGATTGGCAGAAGATCGGTCCAGTTTGGCGGTAGTGGCGCTGGACGGTCCGCGGACGCGAGGCCATGCTCGGGGTATGTCCCTCGCTCCCGCCGAATTCGCCCCCGAGACCGTCTACCTCAATACCGCCTCGCACGGTCTGCCGCCGGCGCGCGCGCTGGCGGCGCTGCGGGAAGTACAGGACCGATGGGCCGCCGGTCGTGGCGCGCCGATGGTGCACGACGATCTGGTGCCCGCCATCCGCACGGCTTTCGCCCGGTTGATCGACGGGGCGACGGCGGATCACATCGGTCTGGGCAGCACCGTTTCGGCGCTGATCGCGCCCGTCGCGGCGGCGTTGCCCGCGGGCGCGGAAGTGCTTGTCGCCGAAGGCGAATTCGCCTCGGTGACGATGCCGTTCCTGTTCCGCGGCGACCTCGCGGTACGCACGGTGCCGCTGGAGCGGCTGGCGGCAGAGGTGCGACCGGAGACGGCGCTGGTCGCGGTCAGCGTGGTCCAGTCCGCGGACGGCCGGATCGCGGACACCGCGTCGCTGCGCGAGGCGACCCGGGCCCACGGCGCGAAACTCCTGCTCGACGCCACCCAGGCGGCGGGCTGGTTCCCGCTACGGTTCGCCGACGCCGACTACTGGGTGTGCGCGAGCTTCAAATGGCTGATCGGAGCGCGCAGCGTCGCGTTCTTCGCGGCCACCCCGGAGGCCGCCGACGAGCTGCGACCGGTCGGGCCGGGCTGGTATGCGGCCGAGGACCGCTGGGCCGAGCTGTACAGCCCGGTCGCTCTGCCGTCCACCGCACGGCGTTTCGATCAGACCCCGGACTGGCTGGGCGTGGTTGTCGCGTCCTCGGCGCTGGAGTTGATCGAGGAACTCACCATCGAGAAGATCCACGGGCACAACCTCGGCCTGGCCGAGCGGTTCCGCGCCGGCGTGGTGGATCTCGGGTACCAGCCGCTGGCGCAGGCGTCGGCGATCGTCACCGTTCCGGGCGCCGATGCCGCCGCGGAGCGGTTGGAGCGGGCCGAGGTGCTGGCCTCCGCCCGCGCCGGTGGACTGCGCTTCTCTTTCCACCTCTACAACACCGACACCGACGTCGACCGCGCGCTCGCCGCACTCGGCGAGCGCCGAGGGGCGGGGATCTAGGTTGCCGGACGCCCGCTCCGATCAGCACGAGTTGCCCAGCCGCGCTTGATCATCGACATCAAAGCCGGATACACCAGCAGGTAGCGGAACGGCAGGATCAGCGCCATGTAGAGCCTGCCGAGCAGGCCGTTGGGTTTGGTCAGCACCGCCATCTGGCCGCGGTAACCGCCCGCGCCGTCGGGCACCCAGCCGATGTGCATGAGCCCGTGCACGGTTTTGTTGGCCATCTCGGCGACCCACTCGGTGTCGGTGCGGTACACCGAGGTGAACGGCACCGAGGCCGGATCGGGACCGCGTGGGCCCTCGCGGAGATCCGCGGGCAGCCGGTCGCGCACCGTGGCTACCCGTTTGCCGACTCCGCTGCCGGGTTTGTCCAGGCCGAGCAGCGCGCCCAGTTTCCAGCGGAGCGCGAACAACAAGCGGTAGCTCGCGGCGGGCTCGGCGTCGCTCTTGTCGGAGGCGAACCAGTCGACCAGTTCGGGGAAATCGTCCGGACCGCCCGGGGTCGGCATGGCCCACACGTCTTCGACGATGAAATCGCCGGCGATGTCGTGGATTCGCCACGGGTGCGCGGAGTGCGCGGATTTCGGAAGCCTCATCGGTGAGCCTTTCTTCGGTACCGGCCGGCGACAACCGGTGACGTCGACGGGGTGGGTGCGCACAGCGTCACAGTGCGATGCGGTAGGTCGGCCCGGGGTGCCGGTGCGACCATGGGCTTATGCTCGACCAGCCGCGCTCCTGGCGTCTTGAACGAAACGGCAACGCCACGTTCGTCGCGGTCGCGGCCGAGTTCGCCTGTATCGCCGAGAGTTCCGCGGTGGAACCGAGAGGGTTCCGGCACCCGGCCTGGCAGCTGGTGCTGTCGACGGGTGCGCCGGTGGTGGTGCGTGACGAGCGCGGAGCAAGCGTCACCGGTCCGGGAATCCTGGTGTCGCCCCGGACATTCCGCGTATTCCGCTATCCGGCGGGTTATGTCTCGCTCTGGATCGATCCCTATCGGCTCGCGGGTGCGCCGGGTATCCACGCCCTCGATGACGCCCAGGCCACGCGCCTGCTGAGCGGACTCGGCACGGAGCTCGAACCGGACCGGCTGGGCGCGGCGCTCGACCGGGCACTCGGCGCTACCGCCTCGCTCGACCCGCGGGTGCGCCGAGCCCTCGAGCTACTGGAGGACGGTTACTCCGCCGAGGAGCTCGCGCGGCGAGTGGGGTTGTCGCCCAGGCGGTTACGGCAACTTTGCTCCCATACCGTGGGATGTTCGCTGAGTACGCTGCGGCGCTGGCACGCGCTGCGCGAGGCAGTCGTCCAGTTACCTTTCCGCCCGACCGCCGAGGTGGCCGTACAGACGGGTTTCGCTGATCAATCGCACCTGGTCCGGACCACGGTCGCGATGGGCGGAGTCACTCCCGGCGCGATGTTCGCCCGGTGGCGGGCAACCGGGCTCGATCCGAGTGTGGGCATCCCCACACCTAAGGAACAGTTAATGTTCAGGACCACAAGTTTGAAAACTCTGTGATCTTGACCTAGTGCGTTGATATCGTCGCGCCATGTTGGACTCGCAGGACGCTCGATCGGGGGGCGAGCCGTCCGCAGAGCGACGGCAGCAATCCGAGCAGCCCGAGCTGAAGAAATCCCCGCCGGACGCGATCGAGCCGGAAAACGATGCGGCCGTGCCGGTGGAGCCCGGGAAATTCGAGACCACGCGGGTCGAATTGCCGGATGAGCCAAGGCAACTCCCGGACGCCATCGAAGTCGACGACGAGGAACGTCCGGCGCGGGAGCTGACCGGCTGGCCGGAGCGGATCGTCGCGACCGTCGCGTTCGTCGTGGCGCTGCTGGCGCTGTGGCAGGTGTTCCGCCCGCTACCACAGGGCAGCCAGTACTACCTGGTGGTGTTCCTGGCCGGGACACTCCCGCTGGTCTTCCTGGCCTATCGGTCCGGAATCCGCTGGCTGGACCGGGAATCCGGCCCGGGACCGCTGGACTGGGCCCTGACCGCGGTGGCCGTACTGGTATGCCTGTACCCGGTGCTGCCGTTCCAGATCGGTTCCGGCGGTGGCGGTTACGACGACTTCCTGGATCGGCAGGCGCTGTTCGATCCGGTCGACGTCGCCATGGGCACGATACTGCTGCTCCTGGTGCTGGAAGCTTGCCGCCGCACCACCGGCTGGGTGCTGCCGGTGGTATGCCTGGTGTTCGTCGCCTACGGCTACTACGGCGGCCTGATGCCGCAGGGCTGGTCCATCGCCCATGCGGGACTGGACTTCTCGCAGCTGGTCGACGCGCTGTACAACTCGGCGAGCGGATTCTTCGGCACCCCACTGGATGTCGCGGCCACCTACATCGTGCTCTTCACGCTGTACGGCGCGGTGCTCGAATTTTCCGGCGCCGCACAGTTCTTCGTTGATCTGTCGGTGTCGGCGTTCCGGCGTTCGCGCACCGCGGCCGGCCGTACCACCGTGGCCTCCGGGTTTCTGCTCGGCACCGTGTCCGGGTCGGGCACCGCCACCGCGGTCAGTGTGGGCGCGGTCACCTGGCCGATCCTGCGCAAAGCCGGATATCCGCCCGAGCAGGCCGGCGGCATGCTGGCCGCGGCGGGTGTCGGCGCGATCCTGTCCCCGCCGACCCTCGGTGTCGCGGCGTTCATCGTCGCGGAATATCTCGAAGTCTCCTACGTGACGGTGCTCGGCTGGGCGCTGATCCCGACTCTGCTGTACTACCTGGGCATTCTGCTCGCGGTGGAGATCGACGCCCGGCGACTGGGTACCCGGCCGGTGGAGATCGCGACCACCTCGGTGTGGCGGCTGCTGGGCCGTTTCGGCTACCACTTCCTGTCCCTGGTCGTGATCGTGGTGCTGCTGCTCATCGGGGTCAGTGCCACGAAGTCGGTGGTGTACGCCACGGCCCTGGCCTTCCTGCTGGCCTTCCTGGATTCCAAGACCCGCGCTCGCGCCCGGTCACCGCGGCAGGTCTACGCCGCGCTCAGCTCCGGGGTGCGGTCGGCGCTGCCGGTGGTCGCGGTGTGTACCGCGGCCGGTGTGATCACCGCGATGACCACCAAGACCGGTCTCGGCGCCCAGCTCGCGGCGCTGCTGGTCAAAGCGGCCGCCGCGGTATCGGACAACCAGACCGTAATCCTCGCCCTGACAGTGATTTTCGCCGCTGTCGCACTCGCCATGCTGGGATTGGCGGTGCCGGTCACGGCGTCGTTCATCATCGGCTGGGCCATCATCGGGCCCGCGCTGCTGGAATTGGACGTGCCCGCGCCCGCGGCCGCGATGTTCGTCTTCTACTACTCCGTCCTGTCCGAGGTGACACCGCCGACCGCGCTCGCCGCCGTGGGCGCGGCCGCGATCACCGGCGGACGCACGGTGCCCACGATGTGGCAGACACTGAAGTACGCATTGCCCGCGTTCCTGGTGCCGGTGGTGTTCGTGATGACCGCCAACGGCGAATCCCTGCTCGGCCGCGGCGCCCTGCTCGGCGTGCTGTGGACGACGGTGGTCGCCTGCCTCGCCGTGGCCGCGCTGGCCACCGCCACCGGCGGCTGGATCCTCGGCGTCGGCCCGGCCGGCACGCCGGCTCGCGTACTCGCCGCGATCGGCGGGCTTACGCTGCTGTACCTGGAGCCCGTCGCGATCATCGCCGGGCTGGTCGCGTTGGTCGCGGCCGTCGGTCTCACCGTATTCACCCGACCCGCCGGCTCCGCCGGCAACAAGGCCCCAGGTTTGTCACAAAGGAGGACGCCATGAACACCGTCGCCAAGGGTTTCGTCAGGTCCAGATCGGCGGGGGTGATCGCGGTGCTCGGCGTCGCGGTGCTCTCGGCCGGCCTGCTCACCGGCTGCGGTGGTCGCCGTGACGCGCCGAAGGCCGATGCCGGTGGGGAGGTGAATTGCGAAGTGCACCAGGAGACCCGGGTCGGTATCGCCACCGGTAACGCCACCGGCGTCTACTTCGCGCTCGGAAACGCCTACGCCGAACAGATCTCGCAGGCCACCAACGGCACCGTGAAGGCCACCGCCGCGGAAACCGGCGCCTCCGTGCAGAACATCCAGCAGCTCGTCGCGGGCACCTATCAGGTCGCGTTCTCGCTCGCCGACACCGCCGCCGACGCGGTGCTCGGCGCCGGTAGCTTCGACGGGAAAAAGCAACCGGTGCAAGCGCTTACGCGGCTGTACTCGAATTACACCCAGGTGGTCGTGCGCAATGGCGCGAACATCAACTCGGTGGCCGATCTGCGCGGCAAGCGGGTCTCCACCGGGTCACCGAAATCCGGCACGGAGGTGATCGCCAACCGCGTGCTGCAAGCCGCCGGCCTGAACCCCGACAGCGACATCTCGGCTCAGCGTCTCGATCTCACCAAGACCGTGGACGGGATGAAGGACGGCTCCATCGACGCCATGTTCTTCTCCGGCGGCCTGCCCACCCCGGGCATCACCGACCTGTTCACCTCCGCGCGCGACCAGGTCAAGTTCCTCGACATCGCCACACTCACCTCCGCGATGCAGAAGATCAGCCCGGTCTACGAGGAGGGCACCATCCCGGCCGCCACCTATGGACTCGCGGCCGACGCCAAGACCATCGTCGTCCCCAACTTCCTTCTGGTCCGCGATGACCTCGACGCCAATCTCGCCTGCGTCCTGGCCAGGGCCGTCTTCGACCGCAAACCTCAACTGGAACAAGCGAACTCGGCCGCCAAGGGCATAGTCAAGGACAACGCCCAGAAGACCGACCCGGTCCCGCTGCACCGCGGCGCCTCGCACGCTCTGACGCACTGAGTCCGGCTCTCTCGAACCCCTGCCGTCGACCTGGCATCTCTGCGGAGAATGCCCGGCCGGCGGCAGGACCGTTTCCGACGGTCGCTATCGGCCCAGCGCGGCGCGTAGCGCCGAATACGCCTTGCTCGCAGCCTCTCTCGCATCGGGTAGCTGATCGGCCATGCTGAAGAAGCCGTGGAATTCGCCGTCGTAGCGCAGCACCTCGGTGTCGACGCCCGCCGCCCGCAGCCGGTCTCCGTAGGCCTCACCCTCGTCGCGGAGCGGGTCGTATTCGGCGGTGACGATGTGGGCCGGTGGCAGACCCGAGAGGTCGGTGGCACGCGCGGGCGCCGCGTAGGGGTTGTCGGTGCCGGTGTCCGAGCCGAGGTACTGCTCCCAGTACCAGCGCAGATGGTCGGCGGTGACGAAATAGCCGTGGGCGTTCTCGTGATAGGAAGCCGTGTCGCGGGCCGGGTCCAGCATCGGGTAAATGAGCAGCTGGCAGGCGAGGGCCGGGCCGTTGCGGTCGCGAGCCATGAGGGTGACGGCCGCGGCCAGGTTGCCGCCGGAGCTGTCGCCCGCCACCGCGATCCGGGCGGGATCGCCGCCGAGCGACGCTTTGAGTTCGGCGACCCAGCACAGCACGGCGTAGGCGTCTTCGGCGGCGGCCGGGAAACGGTGCTCCGGGGCCTGGCGATAGTCGACCGAGACGACGATCGCGCCGACGCCGTTGGCCATGGCGCGGCACAGCTGGTCGTGCGAATCGAGGCTGCAAATGGTGAATCCGCCGCCGTGGCAAAAGATTACGGCGGGTAGTTCACCGGTCGCGCCGGCCGGATGATAGATGCGGACCCGGACCGGCGGCGCGCCTTCCGGCCCCGGGACCAGGCGCTCCTCGACCTTGCGGACCGGCACGGGGTCGACCGCGACGGCGGGGCGCGCGGCGAGAATGCGCCGGGCCTCGGCCGCGTCGAGCACTTCGGTGCCCAGCTTCGGGAACGACGCGTCGGCCGCGGTCACGATGGCCCGCGCCTCAGGTTTCAACGGCATCGCCGCCTCCTCACTCTTCGCCGCGCATCCCGCCTCGGGGACCGCGTCTGGGCTGGATGTCCGGATCAGTCGGCCGGCGGGATGAACGGACCTGCCGACAGCCCGCCGTCGATGGCGAGCTCCGCCCCGGTGACGAAGGCGGAATCGTCGGAGGCGAGGAAGGCGACGAGGCTGCCCACCTCCGCCGGGAGACCGACGCGCCCGAGCGGGAGGCTCGGAAAACTGCCGGGGCCGGTGCCGAGCCCGAGGTGGCCGATCATCGGGGTGGCGATCGGGCCGGGGTGGACGGAATTGACGCGGATACCGGCCGGGCCGAGCTCCAAGGCGGCGGTTTTGGTGAGACCGCGCAGGGCCCACTTGGACGCGCCGTAGGCGGCGTGCCCCGGCAGACCTTGCAGGCCGGCCTGCGACGAGATGTTGACGATCGAACCGCCGCCCGCCGCCGACATCGGGCCGACCACGGCCTGAATACCGAGGAAGGACCCGATCAGATTGACCCGCAGGATGCGTTCCAGCTCTTCGGCACTGGTGTCGGTCAACGGTTTGGCGGTGTAGATGGCGGCGTTGTTGACGAGAATGTGCAGGCCGCCGAACGTTTCGACGGCGGTACGCACGGCGGTAGCCCACTCCTCGGCACTACCGACGTCGTGCTGAACGAAACATGCGGCCCGGCCCAATGATTCGGCGGCAGCCAGGCCCTCGGCAGCCAGTACGTCGGTCAGGACGACGCGCGCACCCAGCGCGACGAACAGGCGGGCTTCGGCTTCGCCCTGGCCGCGCGCGGCACCGGTGATCAGGGCGACTTTGCCAGTGAGATCGATCATTTCGGTTTTCCTCTGCTAGCTGCCGCTGTTACGGAAGTGCGGTATGACCTTCTCGCCCCAGTGCCGGATGGTTTCGAGACACGCCTCCTGCGGCACCGTGCCCATCTGGATCAGGCACAGGATCTCGTCCGCCCCCGCCGCTCGCAGGCGCTCCACGTAGGCGATGGCGTCCTCCGGGCTGCCGTAGGCGTGCTCCACGTTGAATACCGAAGTCGCGCCGGGCTTTACCGGGATCTTCGCCTCGTGCAGGTAGGCCAGGTGTTCTTCGGCGGCCTTCTTGATGCCCGCCACCTCGTCGACGCTCGCGTCGACGGCCTCGTCCGGGACCGGGCCCGCGCCGTACCAGTGCTTGATGGATTGAGCGAAGAAGCGCTGGCCGCGCGCGCCGATCTGCTGGGCCTGCTCCCGGTCGTCGAGCACGATGGTCGGGCACAGCGCCGCGAAGTGATCGTTGACCACGGTGGAGACGAACTTCTCCCCCGTCCGCTCGGCAATGGCCGCGTCATAGGTGCGCCGCAGCTCGGCGATCTCCTCGATGCCCGCGAAACCCAGGACCAGCGCGCCGATTCCGTAGTCGGCGGCCAATTTCAGCGTGTCCTTCTTGGTGCACGCCATGAACAGCGGCGGGTGCGGCAATTGCACGGGGCGGGGCAGCAGCGGGTGCGGATCGATATCGAGAAGCTCACCGTGCCACTCGAATTCGCCCTCCGGGTCCTGCCATGCCCTACCGATGATGCGCAGCGCTTCCTCGACCTCCTGGTAGGTGCGGTCGGGGTCGACACCGCACATCGAGGTTTCCTGTGGGGTGGCGCCGCGGCCCGCACCGAGGTTGACCCGGCCGCCGGAGAGCACGTCGAGCATGGCGGCGCGTTCGGCCGCGCGCACCGGATGGTTGAAGTTGAACGGCATACACACCACGCCGTGCCCGATCCGGATACGGGAGGTGCGGGCCGCGACCCAGGTCAGGAAGATCTCCGGGGCGCTCATATGCGCGTACCACTTCAGGCCGTGGTGCTCGACCGCCCACACGGTGTCGAAGCCCATCTCCTCGGCCAGGACCGCCTGCTCGACGCAGTCACGTAACACCTGACGTTCATGAGCGGCGGACGGGTTGGTCATCTGCGCCTCGAAGATCATCGAGAACTTCATGCACTGCCTCCAAGTCTGTGTATGCCTAATAGAAATATTTCCGATGCTTGCGTGGAGGTCAGCCCGATGTCTCGGTGGCTGAGACTGCACCCGCTTCGGTCTCGGACGCGCACTTAGCGTTCGAGCCATGGATCAGGATCGAGTGGGGCGTCTGGCAGGCAAGGTCGCGTTGATCACCGGTGGCGCGCGCGGCATGGGCGCCGAGCATGTGCGGCGGTTCGTCGCGGAGGGCGCGCGGGTGGTGTTCGGTGATGTGCTGGACGACGCGGGCCGGCGACTGGCGGCCGAGATCGGACCCGCCTGCCACTATCTGCGGCACGATGTGACGAGCGAAACCGACTGGGCCGCGGCGGTCGGTGCGGCCCAGGACCGCTTCGGACGGCTGGACGTGCTGGTCAACAACGCGGGGATACTGCGGTTCCAGTCGATCGCGGACATGCCGGTGCGGGATTTCAGCACGATCCTCACCGTGAACGTGACCGGCACCTGGCTCGGGATCAAGTCGGCCGCTCCGGCATTGACCGCATCCGGCGGCGGGTCCATCGTGAACATCTCCTCGGTCGAGGGCTTCATCGGCGCGGCCGGTCTCTCCGCTTACAGCGCAAGCAAATTCGCGATCCGCGGGGTGACCAAGTCCGCGTCACGAGAACTGGGCAAACAGGGCATCCGAGTCAATTCGGTGCACCCCGGCGGAATCGCCACGCCCATGACGGCGGCCGCCGGTTCCGGCGTCGACGGCGGCCAATTCTTCGCCGGCCTGCCGATCTCGCGCTGGGGTCAGCCCGCGGAGGTGACCGAGGCGGTGGTCTTCCTGGCCTCGGACGCCGCGAGCTACTGCACGGGCACCGAAATCGTGGTCGACGGCGGCATGCTGACCGGCGCCGGATACTGAGCGAGGGACATACATGGAATTCGACGTTGTCGTAGTGGGTTCCGGCGCGGCGGGGATGACCGCCGCGCTCACGGCCGCCTATCGCGGGCTGTCGGTGGTGGTGATCGAGAAGAGCGCCAGCTTCGGTGGTTCCACCGCGCGATCGGGTGGCGGGGTGTGGATCCCGAACAATCCGGTGCTGGTGCGCGAGGGCGTGCCCGACAGCCCCGATCTGGCCCGGGTGTATCTGAAAGAGGTTGTAGGCGACAGGGTCCCACAGGCCAAGCAGGACGCGTTCCTGGACAACGGGCCGCGCATGATGGCCTACCTGCAAGAGCGAACCCCGCATCTGCAGTTCGTCTACGATCGCGGCTATTCCGACTACCACCCGGAGAAGCCGGGTGGACTCGCGCAGGGTCGCAGTATCGAACCGGCGATCGTCGACGGCCGGCTACTCGGCGAAGATCTGGCGTTGATCAACCAGCCGACGATGTCGGGCCCGAAGGGAATCGCCTTCACGGTCAGCGATTTTCACGACCTGAACATGATCGGGCGGACCTGGAAGGGCAAGCGAACCGCGGTCCGGGTCGCCGTGCAGGCGGTCCTGAACCGGCTACGCGGGCGCATCCCGCTGAGTCTGGGCAAGGCACTGGTGGCGCGACTGTGGCTGGCGCTGCGGGACGCGGGGGTGCCGGTGTGGCTGAACACGCCACTGTCCGAACTGATCACCGCCGATGGCGCGGTGATCGGCGTACGGGCCCTGCGAGACGGTGCGCCGGTGGAGATCCGGGCCCGCCGTGGCGTGGTACTGGCGGCGGGCGGTTTCGAGCACAACCTCGAGATGCGCGAGCGGTACTTCACCGGACCGGTCAGCACCGAATGGACCGTCGGCGCGATCGAGAACGTCGGCGACGGAATCCGCGCGGGCGAATCGGCCGGCGCGGCATTGGATTTGATGGACGACGCGTGGTGGGGCCCCTCGGTGCGCAACCCGGACGGTCCGCCGTTCTTCTGCCTGGCCGAACGCTCCCAGCCGGGCGGGATCATGGTCAACGCCGCGGGCGAGCGGTTCACCAACGAATCGGCCAGCTACGTCGACGTGGTGCACACCATGTACGAGCGGCATGCCACCGGCGTCGGGCACGTACCCGCGTATTTCGTGATGGATCAGCGGTTCCGGAACCGGTACCTGTTCCTCGGCACCTTCCCGAAAAGACCGATCCCGCGGAAGTATTTCGACGCGGGGATCATCAAGCGGGCCGACACCCTCGAAGCCCTGGCCGGCCAGATCGGGGTGCCCGCGGACAAACTCACCGCGACGGTGCGACGGTTCAACGGTTTCGCCCGCACCGGCCACGACGCCGACTACGGCCGCGGCGAATCCGCCTACGACCGGTATTACGGCGATCCGACCGTGCGGCCGAATCCCTGCCTGGCACCGATCGATCAGGGCCCGTTCTACGCCGTGGAGATGGTGCCCGGCGATCTCGGAACCAAGGGCGGACTGGTCACCGACGAACATTCCCGAGTCCTGCGCGCCGATGGCGCCGCGATCCCGGGACTCTATGCGGCGGGCAACAATTCGGCCGCCGTCATGGGCAACAGTTACGCGGGAGCGGGCGCCACCATCGGCCCCGCCATGGTGTTCGGCTACCTGGCCGCCCAGCATCTCGCCGACCTCGAACACCAAGGAGCAGGATATGGGCAGGGTCAGCGGTAAGACGGTGATCGTCACCGGCGGGGCGCGCGGCATGGGCGCGGCGTTCGCGCGGCGTCTGGTCGCCGAGGGTGCCTCGGTGGTGGTCGCCGACGTACTCGACGAGGGGAAGGCGGTCGCGGCCGAGCTCGGTGCGCGCGCGGCATTCCTTCCGCTCGACGTCACCGACGAAACCGCTTGGCACGCTGTGGTTTCCGAGACGGAACGGCTGTTCGGACCGGTGTCGGGCCTGGTCAACAATGCCGGGATCGTGCACGTCGATCCGATCGAGCGACTCACCGAAGCGGACTTCCGCAAGGTGCTCGACGTGAACCAGATCGGGGTGTTCCTCGGCATGAAGGCCGTGCTGGGGTCGATGCGCCGCGCCGGGAGCGGATCGATCGTCAATATCTCCTCGATCGGCGGCCTCATCGCCTTCAGCAACATCCTCGGCTATGTCGCTTCCAAGTGGGCGGTGCGCGGGATGACGAAGGCGGCCGCGCAGGAGTTCGGCGCCGACCGTATCCGCGTCAATTCGGTGCATCCCGGCGTGGTGGCGACCGAAATGACCGAGCAATCCGAACGCTCGCACGCGATGGTCATCGACCAGCCGCTGCCCCGCGCCGCGACCCCGGAGGAACTGGCCGCCCTGGTGCTGTTCCTGATCTCCGACGAAGCCGGTTACTGCACCGGCTCGGAATTCGTGGCCGACGGCGGCTACACCACCAAGTAAGGAACACTGTGAAGAACTTTCAGGACAAGGTCGCCGTCATCACCGGCGCGGGGGCGGGCATCGGTCGCGCCCTCGCCCTCGAATTGGCGCACCGGGGCGCGCGTTTGGCGCTGTCCGGCCGTAATTTCGACAACGTCGCCGAAACAGCCGCGCTCTGTGCCGAAGCGGGCGCGCAAGCGCGCGCCTACCGGCTCGACGTCACCGATCGCACCGCCGTCTACGCCCACGCCGACGACGTACACGCCGATTTCGGCCCCGCCAACCTGCTCATCAACAACGCCGGCGTCTCGCTCACCGCCAATGTCGACGAACTCAGCTGGGAGGACTTCGAGTGGATCGTCGACATCAACTTCTGGGGCGTCATGTACGGCACCAAGGCGTTCCTTCCTCAGCTCATCGACTCCGGCGACGGCCACCTCGCCAACGTGTCCTCGATGTTCGGACTCGCCGCCTGCCCCAGCCAAAGTGCTTACAACGCCACCAAATTCGGTATCCGGGGATTCACCGACGCGTTGCGCCAGGAAATGAAGATCGCCGGCCATCCCGTCGGCGTCAGCTGCGTCCATCCCGGCATGGTCAAAACCGGCATCGCCTGGAAGGCCCGCGCCGGCGGCGGCCGCGACCGCGACGCCCTCGCCGCCAATTTCGATCGCCTCGCCAAAACCACCCCCGAATCCGCGGCCCAAGCCCTGCTCGCGGGTATCCGCAAGGACAAAGCCCAAATCCTCATCGGCGCCGACGCGCGCGTCATCGCCTTGCTGCCGCGGCTTTTCGGCGCGGGGTACCAGAAGATCATCACCGCGCAGATGAAGAAGGAAGTCGCTTGAACCCGCCGCTGTCACCCGCTCGTGCGTGGTGGCTTTTCCGACACCGTGACACCGAAGGAGCGACATGACGACCGGAGTAGGACCCGTGGGCCTGCCGGACCGTACCGACCAGGCGGCCACCCATTCGGTCGCCGACCTGAACGGGGAATGCGCGCTGCCGCGGGAACGTATCGGCGGCAAGGCCTGGAGCGTGAATCACCTCCGGGCACTGGGGCTTCCGGTGCCGCCCGCGTTCGTGCTGACGACCCAGGCGTGGGAAGAGTTCGAGTTACACGGCGGGTTGAGCGCCGAGGTCTGGGCGGGAGTGCGCGCCGGTATCGCGACCGTGGAGCGCGGCACCGGACGCCGGTTCGGTAGCGAGACCGAGCCGCTGCTCGTGTCGGTGCGCTCCGGTGCGGCGGTGAGCATGCCCGGAATGATGGACACCGTCCTCAATCTCGGCATGAACACCGCGGTGGAGCGGGCGTTGCTGGCCGAGACCGGAAACCCTGCCTATGCGAGCGACACGCACCGGCGCTTCCTCGCGCAGTACCGCGACATCGTGCTGGGCGACCCCCGCGCGGCGGTACCCGAGGATCCGTGGGAGCAGTTGCGTGGTGCGATCACCGCCGTCTTCCGGTCCTGGAATTCCGCGCGCGCCAAGGCCTATCGACGCAATCGGGGCGTCTCCGACCGGCTCGGCACGGCAGTCACCGTGCAAGCCATGGTGTTCGGCAACCTCGACGCGAACTCCGGGACCGGGGTGTTGTTCAGCCGCAACCCGAATACCGGCGCGCCCGAGCCGTTCGGTGAGTGGCTGGTCGGTGGTCAGGGCGAGGACGTTGTGTCGGGACGGACCACGCCGCGCCCGCTGAGCGATCTCGCCGGCGCCCTGCCCGCGGTGCACTCCCAACTACTCACGGCCGCCGCGCTGCTGGAGCGGGATGGCCGCGATATCCAGGACATCGAGTTCACGGTGGAAGCGGGGCGGCTGTGGTTGTTGCAGGCGCGCCCGGCGAAACGTTCCGCGCGCGCGGCGCTTCGCCTGGCGGTCGCGATGGCCGACGAGGGGCTCATCGACACCGAGGAGGCGCTGAGCCGGGTCGACGCGGAGCAACTGCGGACCGTGCTGCGGCCGGAATCCGGAGTCGATACCGGTGCGCTGCCGTTGGCGCGCGGTGAATCCGCGTGTCCTGGCCTGGCTTGCGGCGTGGTCGTCACCGACCCCGACGAGGCCGAAGCGCGCGCCGCCGCCGGTGAAGACGTCATCCTGGTCCGTGCCACCACCAGCCCCGACGATCTGCACGGCATGATCGCCGCCCGCGCCGTCGTCACCGAAATGGGTGGCGCCACCTCGCATGCTGCGCTGGTCAGCCGCGAGCTGGGGCGACCGTGCGTGGTCGGTTGCGGCCCCGGCGTCGTCTCGGCACTGGCCGGACGCACGGTCACGGTGGACGGCGGTGCGGGTGTGGTGCTGCTCGGCGCGGTCACCGGAAAGCCGGTGGAACAGGCTGTGCTCGAGGATATGGCGCGGCTGGCCGCCTGGGCCGGAGTCGATCCCGGCGAACTTCCCGCAGTTCTGACGACCCGCCTCGGACTGGGTGAAAATCGTTCATCGGCAACTCATTCCGCCGACAATGGAGTAATGACAGCAGGGACTCTGCCTGCGTCCGATGTCTCGCCGCGCACCACCCCGCTCGACAGCCGGACGCAACCGACCACCGATGCTCCCGGCCACCCCGATTCGGCATTGCTGCGGCTGATCGGCCTGAAGGGGCGGGTGCGTTCGGAAGCCGTAGCGGCCAGCCTAGGGCTGCCGGAATACGAAACCAGCTGCCGATGTGCTGATTTCATCGACCATGGCTGGTGCGCGAACACACCGGCCGGCCTGCGTCTGACCACGGCGGGCCGCGAGCACGTGGCGGCCCTGCTCGACCAGGAACGCCGCCACGTCGACCCGGACGCGATGACCGCGATCTACGAGGAATTCTGCGGATTCAACGGCGAACTCAAGGACGTCATCACCGCCTGGCAGATGAAAGACCCTGGCACACCGAACGATCACGCCGACAGCGCCTACGACGCCGCGGTGCTGTCCCGGTTGCTCGGGCTGCACGAGCGGGTGACGCCACTGGTCCGGTGGCTCGGCTCGATCGCACCGCGTCTGCGCCCCTATCCGGCTCGCTTCGACCGAGCCGTAGCGAAAATCGAAGCTGGTGACCATGTTTGGGTGGCGCGTCCCATCATCGACAGCTATCACACCGTGTGGTTCGAACTGCACGAGGATCTGATCGGTCTGTGCGGGCTCACCCGCGCCGATGAAGCCGCCGCCGGACGGGCCCACTGATGTACACCGACACCAACCTGAGCCGCTGGATCGAGTTCGCGGAGATCGACAACGTCCGTGACCTGGGTGGTCTGCCGGTGACAGGCGGTGGGACAACGCGTTTCGGCGTCGTCTACCGCGCGAGCACCCCGCAGCACCTCACCGAAGCGGACCTGAGCACCCTGCTCGGCCCGCTGGGCCTGCGCACGCTGATCGATCTGCGCAACCCCGACGAGGTCGAACGGGAGGGCTACGGCCGGCTGGCCGGGACCGCGGTGCGGGTGCTGAACCTGCCGGTGCGCAAGCCCACCCAGACCTCCCTGACCCCCGCCGACCTGGTCCCGGACGGACAGCACTACGACCTGGTCGGCCTCTATCGCGAACTACTCGGCGGCAGTGCGCAATCCGTGGTGACCGCGGCCCGGGTCCTCACCGATCCCGACCAGCATTCGGTCGTATTCCATTGTGCGGCCGGAAAAGACCGCACCGGATTGGTCGCGGCGGTCCTGCTGGACGCGGTCGGTGTGCCCGCCGAGGCGATCGCCGCCGACTACGCGTTGACCGGCGAACGCCTGGCCCGCATTCGCGCCCGATTGGACGCCCTGCCGTCGTATCACGGTCTGCCGCCGGTCAATACCGGCATCCTCGCCGTGGACCCGGAGGTGATCCGGCAGTTCCTCACCGGTCTGCACGCCACGCACGGCGGCGCCGCCGCATGGCTGCGCACGCACGGACTGAGTGCCGCGGAGCTGACCCGATTGCGTCAGGTGCTGTCGAGGAGTAGCGGGGTAGGGTCGGCCCCATGAGAGAGGACGACGCCTACGCCGAGTCGGCCACCCCCGCGGAACGCCAGAGCTGGGCCAAGCAGAACAACCGCATGTACGGCGGCCTGATCGCCATCGGGGTAGTAATCCTGCAGGGCTTCCTCACCGCGCACCCGCTCGGCACCTCCGCCCAGATCTCGGTGATCGCCTTCGCGGTCGCGCTGCCGTTGCTCGCCGTGCTGATCCTGCTCGGTGAACTGCACGGCAGCGACCAGGCCGGCCAGGCGAACGCCACCGACGAGGCCGTCAAGGCCATCGCCATGCTCGCCTCGATCACCGGGGTGATCGCCGCGTTCTGGCATATCGACTGGGTCGCGGGCGTCGCGGTGCTCATCACCGGAGCGCTCGCCCTCGGCGTCTACGGCTCGCACTTCTCCGGCAGCCGGTTGGGTCAGAGCACGCTGCACCGTTTCCGGCGGGGCGGTGAGTCGCCGCCCAACGCCGGTCACCAGCCACCCGCGCCCCGGCATCCGTATCCGACCGGGCCGGAGGCGCCGACCACCGTGATGCCGCATCCGGCTCGCCAGGCGCCCCAGCAGTTTCCGAGCGGTCCGACCACCGAGCATCAGGTGCCGAATAGTCCCGGCGGACAACAGCATCCCGGCCCTCAGCATCCCGGCTCCCAGCAGTACCCGGGTCAGACTCCCCCGCCCAGCGGCACACCCAACAGCTGACTCCGGCCCGGAATCGGCCGCGCGGCGGGATCATGGTCGATATGGCGACGCGCGAGGTGGTGCGAGCGGGGCCGTTCGCGAAGGTCTACGACCCGACCGTCGGCGAACACCGTCCCTGGTGCGTCGAGGACCATGCGCTGGTGCGCGCCGACGACGGCCGCTGGCACCTGTTCGGCATCACCCGCCCCGAGTCAGCGGATCCCTTCCACAAGGTCGAGTTCGCCCACGCGGTCGCCCGCGATCCGCACGGCCCCTGGACCAAACGCGCACCAGCCCTGACGGTCGACCCGGGCTACGGCGAGACCCAGCTCCGGGCACCCCACGTAATCGCCTCCCGCGGGCGCTATTACATGTTCTACGCGGGCGGGGGGCCGGACCGCACCCGCGCCGCGATGAACCTCGCCACCTCCTCCGATCTGTTCCGCTGGACCCGTGCCCCAGCCGGTCCCCTCTTCCGCGACGGCTATGACGCCCGCGACCCGATGATCCTGCGACTAGGGGAAAAGTGGGTGATGTACTACTGCGCCACCGGGACGCCGCAGGGCGGGCACCACGTCGTCTGCTACCGCCTCAGCGGCGATCTCACCCACTGGGGCGACCGGCACATCGCCTACACCGACCCCACCCTCGGCACCGAATCCGGGAACACCCAGTGCCCATTCGTCGTGCCGCACAACGGTTCCTGGTTCCTCTTCATCGGCCCCCGCACCACCGACGCCGGCACCGACGTCTTCCGCAGCGACAACCCCTTCCGTTTCCGCATCGGCGACAAAGTCGGCCATATCCGCGCGCACGCGGCCGAGCTCGTCGAGGACGCGGGACAGTGGTGGATCACCAGTGCCGGGCGTGGGCAGCGTGGACTCCACCTGGCGCGCTTGAGCTTTCCGACTCGGCCGCCGACCATTTCCGTTCCGCGCTAGTCACTTAGGAATGAGCTTGTCCTAAGTAACTCCTACCGTTGCGGACATGACGAACATCGAACCCTTCCGCATCGACATCCCCCAGCACGACCTGGACGATCTCAACGCCCGCCTGGCCAATACCCGCTGGCCCGACGAACTGCCCGGAGTCGGCTGGTCCTACGGCATTCCCACCTCCTACGTCCGTGAGCTCGCCGAATACTGGCGTACCGGTTACGACTGGCGGGCCGCCGAGGCGGCGCGCAACGAGATAGCCCAGTTCGTCACCGAAATCGACGGTCAGCGCATGCATTTCGCGCATATCCGCTCGCCGGAGCCGGATGCGTTGCCGTTGGTGCTGATCCACGGCTGGCCGTTCGAGGATTTCACCGAGATGATCGGTCCGCTCACCGATCCGGCCGCCCACGGCGGTGATCCGAAGGACGCCTTCCACGTGGTGATTCCGAGCCTGCCGGGCTGCGGGCTGTCCGGACCGACCCGCGCACCGGGTGCGGCCGCCACCGAACGCGGCGCCGAACTGATCGCGAAACTCATGGCACGCCTGGGCTACTCGCGATACGGCGCCCAGGGCGGAGACGCCGGATCGTTCGTCGCCCCACAGCTGGGCCGCATCGACACCGAGCACGTCGCCGGTGTGCATCTCAACGATCCGATCACCATCCCGGGGTGGGACGACGACGGTTCCGGCTACAGCGCAGCGGATCAGGAGAAATTGGCGAAGCTACAGGACTGGTCCAGCCAGAGCACCTCCGCCTACGCCATGGTGCATTCCACCCGCCCGCAAACCCTGGCACCGGCGGTCGCTGATTCCCCGGCGGGCATGCTCGCCTGGATCCTGGATATCGTGCAGACCTACACCAATCCGGCGAGCACCCGCCCCGACGAGGCCATCGATCGCGATCTGCTGTTGACCAACCTGTCGCTGTTGTGGTTCACCAACACCGCCGGTTCGTCGATGCGCCTGTACCGCGAATCCGAGCAGTGGGGTGCGGAACTCCCGAACTCCGGCGTGCCCACCGGCGTCGCGATCTTCCCGGGCGGCGACACCGTGCGCGGCATCGCGGAAAAACAGAACACCGTGGTGCACTGGTCGGAATTCGATCGTGGCGGTCACTTCGCCTCGATGGAGGCTCCGGATCTGCTCACCGAGGATCTGCGCGTGTTCTTCCGCAAGCTCCGCTGAGCCGGAGCGGCCTCAGCGCGGGACGCAGGCGTCAGCCGCGGCACGGACCCGCCGGATTCACAAGCCCGGCCAGCCGTATCGGGCGGGTCCGGCGGCCTGGCCCGCGAGCCGCTGCGGGTTGGTGGCCGCGGGCGGCTGCGCGGCGACCTGACCGGCTTCCGCCTCGGCGGTGGCACGGCGCACCGCGTCCATATCCATCCACATGATCTGCTGCACAACCTCTTCCAGGTCCGCGGCCGGCAGGAATCCCGCCTGGTTGAAGACCAGCAACCCCTCGCGGAACGCCATCAAGGTCGGGAATCGGTCGACCTGCGCCAGCGCGGTGAGCTCGATTTCCGCTTCGACGTCGACCTTGCCGTACACCAGCTCCGGGTGGCGCTCCGAGGAATCCTCGTACACGGGGGCGAAGTGGGTACACGGTCCACACCAGCCGGCCCACCAGTCGATGAGGACGATGTTGTTGCCGGCGACGACGCTGTGGAAGTTGTGCTGGGTCAAGGTCACGGTGGGCATGCAGGTCCTCCCGGGTGTTCGCTGTTACCGCAACACCCAATCATGGTGAAAACAACCTTGCATCCTCGCATGGGGTCTCATCCGGGGCCAGACAGGTGTGCGCGATGTTGTTCGCGGGCCAGGAAATGCGAGATGTCCGCGGTGGCGGTGTAGAGCTCGCGGTAGTGCCGATAGAACGGTTCGTACTGGTCATAGCGCTGCTGATCCGGTTCGACGGTGTCCACCAAGGGATTCCAGCTCGAGGTGTCCACCCCGGCGGCGGCCGCCGCGAATCGGGCGTCGCCGAGGCATGCCCCGACGGTCTCGGCGGTGAGCTGCTGGGGCAGGCCGGTGACATCGGAGACGATCTGGGGCCAGAGACCGCCCCGGGTGCCGCCGCCGACGGCGACCAGACGGTGCGCCGGCCCGCCTTCCTCGCTCATCGCGGCCAAGTTGTGCCGGACGCCGTAGGCGATGGATTCCAAAGCGGCACGGTACAACTCGGCCCGGCCGTGCCCGAGGGTGAGACCGGCGATCAGGCCGCGCGCGTCGGGGTCGAACAGGGGCGTACGTTCACCGGCGAAGTACGGCAGCATCAGCAGCCCACGGCTGCCGGGCGGGACCCGACCGGCTTCCTCGACCAGATCGGAGAAGTCCCCGCCGACGAGTTTGCGCAACCAGTCGGTGACGGCACCGGATGTGGCCATGCCCGCGGCCACCGTATACGTGCCGGGGAACGCGCCGCACGTGGTCCAGAGGCCGGGATGCGGCCGGGGTTCGGTCAGGACCTGGACCAGGAACATGGTGGTGCCGTACATGACCATGGCGTCACCCGGCGCGGTGACGCCGACGCCGGCGGCTTCCGCCCACGCGTCGACCGTGCCCGCGGTGACCGGCAGACCCACGGGCAGGCCGGTTGCCGCGGCGGCGGCCTCGGTCACCGCGCCGACGATCTCGGTGGGCCAGGCGAGATCGGGCAGTCGCAGCCACGGTGCGATGGACTCACACCAGTCCGCGGCCCAGGCGTGCGCACGCAGGTCGTACATCGGGACGCACTGGCTGGCCGATTGGTGGTCCAGGACATAGCGACCGGTAAGCCGATGTACCAGAAAGGAACTCGCCATCAGCAGCAGTTCGGTGCGGGCGGCGACGTCCGGTTCGTTCCAGGCGAGCCAGCGCAGTTTCGGGCCGACCGCCTGCGTGGTCAGCGGCGAACCCGCCCGCTCCAGTATCGCCTCCGCGCCGAATTCTTCGTCGAGCTCCACGATCTCGGCCGTCGCGCGGGTGTCGACACCGTAGAGGATGGCCGGACGCAGCGGGTGGCCGGCGGCATCGGCGGGCAGCAGGCACGGGCCGATTCCGGAGACCGCGAGACCGCCGAGCGGAGCTCCGTGCGCGGCTGCCACCAATTCACGGGCGATGTCGGCGAACTCGGTCCACCAGATCTTCTCCGCGTCGTGCTCCACCCAGCCCGGCCGCGGGGCCGACACCGTGTGGGGCCGTTCGGCGCGGGCGACGACGACGCCGTCGGGACGCACCAGCACACCCTTCGAACCGGAGGTGCCGATGTCGATGCCGAGGAATAGTCCATCGCTCACCGCGCACCTCGCAGGTACTGGTCGAAGGCCATCCCGAAAGACGCGGTGTCCGCGTGCGCATAGTCGCCGATGCCTGGCATGCCATGTCTCCCGCAGCTGGGTGGTCGGAGATGTCGACTCGGATCAACAGATACCAGCCCTCGCAACGGCGTTGGGCGTATTCGGGGGAACGGCGACCGGATCGCAACCGCCCGCCGCACCCCGCCGCCGCGTTCAGGCATCGCCTTCGGAGCCGAAATCCTCGGCGTCCCAATCCTTCTCGAGCAATTCATCCGCTCGGGCCAGGGCGTCGTCCATGGTCGAGCCGATGTCGTCGAGTAGGGACATACCGTCGAGCATGCCCGACATCTCCTGGCGCATGGATTCGATTTCCGCGATCGCGGGGTCGACGGGTGACCAGGCGACGCGGTCGAGCCACCGCGGGTCCTCACCGGCCCAGGCCACCAAGATATCGCGGACCAGGGTGGGGTCGGAGGTGTAGAGCTCGAACTCCCCGGCCGCGGTGTGGTGCGTCACCTGGTAGACCCGGTCCGGGAGCAGCCGGGCGCGGATCCACCGGTCGTCGCGCTCGATTTCCAGCAGCGGATCCGCCGTGCCGGAATGCCCGGTGAACAGTTCATCGAGCAGCGCGTCCGGCAAGGCGGGCAGCGTCCGCCCGTCACCGATGCGGACCTCGATCCCGGACTTCGCACGCACGCCCTCATCCACCGCGTCAGTGTGCCTGATGCCGCACGGTCATGAGCAAGATGGCTGCCGATGGAAAGCTGGATCTGCCGGGTCCGATGATTCCGCGCGCTCCGAACCGTCCTATCTCGGGAAGCTCGATCGAGACGAGGAGTGCGATGACCGATACCGACGTACACCAGGCAATCCAGGCGGAACGCAGCGAGCTGGCCGACATCCTGGCCGGCCTCGACGAGTCCGACTGGGACAAACCGTCCCTGTGCCAGGGGTGGCGGGTGCGCGAGGTGGTCGCGCATATCACCATGCCGTTCCGGATGTCGCTGCCTAAATTCGCCCTCGAAATGGTCAAGGCGCGTGGAGATTTCAATCGGATGGCGGATCGGGTGGCGCGGAAGGAGACGGCCCAGATCTCGGCCGCGGAGTTCGTGCGCTGCCTGCGCGAGAACATCGCGCACCCTTGGAAGCCGCCGGGCGGCAAGCTGGTGGACTCGCTCAGCCACGACATCATCCACGGGCTCGACTGCACGGTGGCGCTCGGGCTCGATCGCGTGGTCCCGGCGGATCGCCTGGAGTACGTGATCCGGGACCAGTCCCCCAAGAGCATCGAGTTCTTCGGCGTCGACCTGTCCGGGGTGCAATTGCGCGCCGAGGACATGGATTGGAGCTACGGCTCCGGTACCCCGCTGACCGGCCGTGCCCAGGACCTGCTGCTCGTCCAGTGCGGCCGCAAACTGCCGCCGGGACATCTGCGCGGCGCGGACGCCGCGCGCTTCACCCGCGACTGACCTCGGACCGGAACCGGTGACGGCATCGCCCGAGAGCGCCCGCCACCGGTTCCGGGCTGCTCGGGCAGCTGCCCGAGCCGCTGGGCATGCCCTGCTAGCGCACCAGCTTGGTCTTCAGCGCCTCCAGGGTCGCCGCGTCGATGCCCAGACCGGCGCCCAGGAATGTGTCGAACGAGCCGTAGGTCTGGTCGACCTGGTCGAAGAAGGCCTCGAGATAGTCGCGCTGCACGCCGACGATCGGCACCAGCAGCGAACGGTCCTTGATCAGGCCGCGCGCTTCCAGTGCGGACAGCAGGGCTTCGTTCTCGGCGGCGAGAGTGTCGTTGGACTCCAGGAAGTCCTTATAAATCTGGCCTTTCGCGACGCCGAGCGCCGCCATGATGATCCCGGTCAGCACGCCGGTGCGGTCCTTGCCCGCGGTGCAGTGGTAGAGGATCGGACCGGGCGTGGTGGCTACGCCGCGCAACGCGGCGGCGAACTGGCCCCGGGCGGACGGATCGGTGACGAACCAGCGGTAATAGGTGCGCATGATCTCGGCGGCCTTGCCGTTGCCGAGGGCTTGCTGTTGTTTCTCCGGACCGGCGCCGATGAGCTGGGAGATCATGATGAAGAAATCGTTGGCGGGGTCGTAGACCGGTAGTTCGATCCGCGCAATCGAGGCGGGCAGCTTGTCCGGCGCGGCGGCGACCTCGGCCGGGCTACGGAAATCGATCGCCACGGTGATTTTCAGGGCCTCTAGCCGGGCCTGTTCGGCGGCATCGATGGCGTCCAGGGCGTCGGCGCGAAAGACTTGACCGAATGTCAGCTTTCCGCCGCCGGTCACCGGATAGCCGCCGATGTCGCGGGCGTTGGGTGCGTGCGCCAGACCCATCGGACGGTCGGCCTGACCGGGTGCCCGCAGTACCGGAACGGCAGCCGAATCAGCCAGCGCCGCGGGCACGTCGAGTGGTAGCACCCCGATGAACAGGGCGGCGGACGCGGCAACGGTACCGCGGAGTGCGCGCGAGAATGTCACGAGCGGGTTCCTTTCGATCATGAGCCGCGAACTCGGGCCCAAGCTGTGGTGCGTCTCAGGCGTCGGCCAGCAGGGTGACGGTGCCCGCGGCTCCGTCGACGCGGACGCGCTGGCCGTCGGAGAAGCTGGTGGTGGCGGTCTTGGTGTCGACCACGCAGGGGACGCCGAACTCGCGGGCGACGATGGCGGCGTGCGAGGCCGAGCCGCCGATGTCGGTGACCACGGCGGCGGCGTAGGCGAACATGGCGGTGTGGCCGGTGTCGGTGACCGAGGCGACCAGAATGTCGCCGGGTTCGATGTCGTCGTCCAGGGACAGCACGAGTTTCACGCGGCCCTCGACGACGCCGGGGCAGACACCGATGCCGGTCAGGCCCGCCCCGGTCGCGACGACGCCCGCGTCGGCGACCGGCGCCCAGCCGCCGGCGATGACATCGGGCATCCGAATGCCTTGCAGGCGTTGCCGTTCGGCCCGGCGGCGCGCGACCACCTGGCCGACCTCGGCCGGCGGGCCGAAGATTTCGTCCAGGGTGAGGAAACAGGCGTCCTCGGGGACCTGGAGTACCCCGGCGTCGACCAGGCGGGCTCCGCGTTCGCGCACCGCCATCCGCAGGCAGTGGTTGATGCGGACGACGGCGTCTCGGGCACGTTCGCGGGCCACGGTCGCGCCCGCGGCCATCCGGGCGGTGCGCCCAGGTGCCGGGTCGACGAGATCCCGTTTCGGAGCGGGCATTTCGGCGGCGCGAGCAGCGGCCGTGACGAGCAGGGCGGGCTTGTCCCCGAAGGTCGGATTGATCAGTTCACACTCCCCCGGGCCGCGGTGGGCGATCTCGGCGAGCTCCGCGTCCAGCGCGGCGGCGAAGGCCGATGATCGTGCCCGCGCGGCGGCCACGTCTCCGGCTCGGGCGAGTGCGCGCAGATCCGGGTCGGCGCGGCAGATCTCGGCGAGGCGTTCCACCGCGAGCATCGGTTTCGCCGATTCCAGGCGTCGCAGGTCGATGGGGACCTCGGCCGCGTTCTTGCCGCGCGCGTGGACGGCCGTGGCGGCACCGGTCATCATGACGCCGATGGAGGCGACCTGCCAGGCCTGATGGAGCCGGTCGCGCCAGAGTAAGGCGCGCACGTGCAGCTGTTCGTCCTCGAGCGCGTGCATCGCCGTGGCGTCCAGCGCTTCCGCCTTCGCGGCGGCGTTGATCAGTTCGGCGGTGGCGGCGAAGCGGCGGGCGGTGGCGATCACCCGGGACGTCGCGCGCCAGGTGCCCGCGACGCTGCCGAGACCGGTCGGCATCGGCGGCTTGCCGTGCGGGGTCAGCGGGATCTCGTCAGGAATGTTGCCGTAGGCGTCGCGGCGGATACTCTCCTCGTCCCAGCCGGGCATGTTCGCCGCGGCCAGTACACCGATGGACGCGTTGATGTAGAGGTGGTGGCCGAGCACCGTGGTGACACGGCTGGTCCAGTGCTCCAAGGCGATTCCGTCCAGCGCGATCATGGTGCCCATGGCCTCGTTGGCCAGCCGGATCGCGCCGGCGTGCAGATCGATGGTCAGCGGGGTGAGCGGGCCCGGCAGAGCCTCGGAGGTGTTGGTCGCGGTGTGGACGGGGTAGCGCGGATCGACGCGGTCGTCAAATTCGCCCTCCAGGCCCGCCGGAGCCACATCGGCCAGCTCATGATCGTCGGAGGTGCGCGCGCGGGCGGGAATCACATGGCCGGGCAACGGAATCGCGCCGCGGCGCGGCTGGAAGTCACCCCCCGCGGGCTTGCGGCCGACCAATCCGCGCACCAGGTCGACGGCGACCTCCTCGGCCGTCCATCCACAGCGGAAGCCCCAATCCCGCTGCGCCGCTGACGGGTTCAGCAGCGGTCCGCGCGCCGACCAGCCGGGTGTCCACGCGGAATACCGAACCCCGTTCTCGCGCATCAGTTGTCGCAACCGCGAGGTGGCGACCACGCCGGGGGCGGCGAGTTCGACGACCCCGGCGCGCGGTGCGGTGGCGGCGAGCACCAGGAAGCGCTCCAGGTCGTCGGTGTGCAGGAGCTGAAAGCTCCGCTCCGAGCGCGAGCCGAGAATCGGTTCGAGGGCGCGCCGGGTCTGGTGCCCGACGCGGCGGCCCGCGGGTGGCGCGGTACGGACCACAAGGTGCTCGGCACCCGAAATATTCAGACGTCGAATGATTTCGGCTTCCGTCGTCCCCGCCGACCGCGCCCCCGCGACCACTGGAACCACAAGGTGCGCATCGGCTTCGCGCACCGCCTCCGCGATCGCCGAGACATCGGGCCCGGCCAGGTGGATCACCGTGGCGCACTCCGCGACCGCCCCGGCGCACACCGCCGGATCGGCGGGATCGCCCGGGGTGAACAGCACGCGCGGATCGACGAAGCGGTGCCACCGGCGGTCCAGTCCCGCCACCTCGTGCCCGGCGGCCAGCAGCATGCGCGCTACGGCGCGACCGCTCGGTTCGGTGATTCCGGTGATCAGGACCCGCATCGACTTCCTCTCCTCACTGCGCCCGTTCGTGAAAGTGACGCCGTTCACACACTGTCGCGAGTGCGCTGTAAGGCGACCGGACCCAGTCCCACTGAGCGGTCGGGCGTCCTTGGCCACCGAGATGGGTTCCCCGTTGCGCAGACGGCAGCGGCGAATCTGGGGGCTATGAACCAGTCCTGCGCGATCGAATACACCACCGGACGCCACGGAGCGCGGCGATGAACACGAGCGAGTCGGCGCACTACGATCTCGAGACCGATGTCCTGGTCGCCGGATACGGATGTGCCGGTGCCGCAGCGGCATTCGAGGCCGCCGCCACGGGAGTCGAGGTCCTGATCCTCGACAAAGCCGGCGGGCCGGGCGGCGCTTCGGCCATGTCCGGCGGCGAAATCTATCTCGGCGGCGGCACGCCGATCCAGCGGGCCTGCGGATTCGACGACAGTCCCGAGCAGATGGCGGCATTCCTGCGCGCCGCGCTCGGGCCGGGCGCCGACGAGCAGAAGATCACGCTGTACAGCAACGACAGTGTCGAACACTTCCACTGGCTGGTCGAGCGCGGAGTGCCGTTCACACCAAGTCTCTGGGACGCCCCAGCCTGGGTGCCGCCCACCGACGACGGGCTCATGTGGCTCGGTGAGAACAGTTGGCCCTTCACCGAACTCGCGACCCCGGCCCCGCGCGGTCATCGTCCCACGGCAGCGGACTTCGGCGGCAAGCTCCTGATCGACGTGCTGGTCTCGGCGGCCGAAACAGCGGGGGCGACAGCGCGATACGACACGGCGGTGACAAGTTTGATCACGGCCGCCGACGGTTCGGTGGCCGGTGTCCGGGCGCGCGGATACGGTCAGGAGTTCACCGTCCACGCCCGCCGCGGAATCATCCTGACCACAGGCGGTTTCGTCGACAACGACCACATGCTGGCCGCGCACGCCCCGCGCCTGCTCGGCCACACCAAGGTGAGCGCGGGCACCGACGACGGCAGCGGCATCCGCATGGCCCAGGCGATCGGCGCGGCCGTGCGTCACATGTCGACCGGCCAGGTCGGAGTGGCCCTGGTCCCGGGGCTCGCCGCCCGCGGTCTGGTGGTCAACGGCCACGGCCGGCGTTTCGTCACCGAGGACACCTACCCCGGCCGCATCGGCCAAGCCGCCCTCTTCGGCCAGGACATGAACATCTGGGTGATCCTGGACGAGCAGGCCTACGAGGACGTCCCCGAACCGCAACGCTGGGGCGTCCGGCCCGCCCATGTCGCCGAAACCGCCGATGAACTGGGCGACCTGCTCGGACTCCCGGCAGGCGCACTCGAAGCCACCGTCGCCAGATACAACCGGTTCGCCGCGCGCGGAGCGGATCCCGACTTCCACAAATCGCCCCGCTGGCTACGCCCACTCACTGCCCCACTGGCCGCGGTCGACATCAAAGCCGGTGTCCGTCCACCGGGCCAGGGCGCCGCCCGCCCCGGCACCGGCGCGTCCGTCTTCACTCTCGGCGGCCTGCACACCACCGTCGACGGCGAAGTACTGCACCTCGACGGCACGCCCATCCCGGGCCTCTATGCCGCCGGTCGAGCCGCCGCCGGACTACATGGGGAGGGTTACATCAGCGGCACCTCCCTCGGTGACGGCACCTATTTCGGCCGCCGCGCGGGCGCCGCGGCGGCCCGGTTCCGATCATCGGGACTGGCCACTGACCCCGCCGATATCCCGGCCTAACGTCGGTGAAACGGCATCGATCCGCGCGTCTGGTGCGCGATCCTGAAGGTGCCGGATCTTATTCCCGGAGAACGCAGGAGGACGCCCGCTATGACCAACAAGGTGCTCGATCGGGTCCGGGATCTGCTGCCGGCGATCCGGGAGCGGGCCGCGGACACCGACCGGCAACGGCAGGTGCCGGCCCAGAGCATCCGGGAACTGAGCGAGGCGGGCGTATTCCGGATGCTGCAACCGTCGCGGTTCGGCGGCCAGGAAGCATCGCCGGTGGCGTTCTACCAGGTAGTCCGGGCGATCGCGGCGGCCTGTCCGTCCACCGGGTGGGTGTCGTCGGTGCTCGGCGTGCACCCGTGGCAGCTGGCGCTGTTCCCGTTGCGGGCTCAGGAAGACGTGTGGGCCGCGAACGCGGACACGCTGATCTCCTCGTCCTACGCACCGACCGGGAAGCTGACGCCGGTCGAGGGCGGGTACGAGGTGAGCGGCCGCTGGAGTTTCTCCTCCGGCTGCGCGCACGCCGAATGGGTGTTCCTCGGCGCGCTGGCCCCGGATGACAACGGAAATCCGAGTACCTATCTGACGATTCTGGTGCCGCGCGCGGACTACGAGATCGACGACGTCTGGCATGTGGTCGGCCTGTCCGGCACCGGCAGCAATGACATCGTTATCGACAAGGCCTTCGTCCCGCACCACCGCGCCTACAGCGCGCAGGAACAGTCACAGCTGCGTGGTCCCGGCCAGGCAGCCAATCCCGCACCGCTGTACCGGATTCCGTTCGCCGCGGTGTTCTCCAACACCATCGTCGCGCCCATCATCGGCGCCGCCGAAGGCGCCTACGCGGCGCATATCGAGCGGATGCGGGACCGCGTGCGACTGTCCTACGGCGGCCAGAAGGTCGCCGACGACGGTTTCGCCCAGGTCCGGGTGGCCCGTGCGGCCTCGGAGATCGACGCCGCGATCTTGCAGATGGAGCGCAACGTCTCCGAGTTGCTGCGGTATGCCGAAGCGGGCGAGGAGATTCCCCAGGCGCTGCGTTTGCGCACCCGGCGCGATCAGGTGCGTGGCACCGAACGTTCGATCCAGGCGATCGAGTTGCTGTTCGACAACTCCGGCGGGCACTCCATCCGTAAACCCAACCCCATCGAACGGCATTGGCGGGACGCGCACGCGGGCAGCGTGCACGTGATCAACGACGTCGAGCGGGCGCTGGCGATGTTCGGTCGCGGAGAATTCGGCATCATCGTCGAAGATCGGATGATCTGATGCCGACCGCGGCGTCCACGACCCGCTGGGTCACCGTCGACGGACTGAAACTTCGCTTCCACGAGGCGGGTTCGGGGCCACCGCTGGTGCTGTTGCACGGGTCCGGGCCGGGCGTCTCCGGCTGGGCGAACTTCGGCGGTAACCTGCCGGTGCTCGCCGAACATTTCCGGTGCCTGATCCTCGACCAGCCGGGCTTCGGGGGCAGTGCGCGCCCGGAAGTGTACGAGCGCAACTATCTTCGAATCGCCGCCGACGCCGTGGTGGGTCTACTCGATCAGCTGGAACTGCCGACCGCGCATCTGCTGGGCAATTCGATGGGCGGTGCGGTGGCAACCCTGGTCGCGCTGGAACATTCGCAGCGGGTGGACCGCCTGGTACTCATGGCGCCCGGCGGTGTCGGGGTCAATGTGCTGGGACCCGAACCGTCCGAGGGGATCCGGCGCCTGCTCGACTTCACCATGGACCCGACTCGAGATCGGGTGCTGGACTGGTTGCGCACCATGGTGTTCGACCAGTCGATCCTCACCGACGAGCTGGTGGCGGCCAGGCTGCGCACCGCCGCCGATCCGGCCGCCATCGCCGCGCTCCGCGACGCCTACGCCACCTTCGCGAATCCCGCCTTCGCCGAACAGGTTCCGTTGTGGGCGCGGCTGCGCGGGCTCCGCAACGAGGTGCTGATGCTCTGGGGCCGCGACGACCGGGTCACCCCGGTGGAAGGCGCGCTGCTGCCCTCCCGGCAGCTGCCGAACGCGGATCTCCGGCTCTTCGGCCGGTGCGGGCACTGGGTCCAGATCGAACGCAAGGCCGCCTTCGAGCGCTCCGTCACCGACTTCCTGGTACACGGACTGCATTAATCGAGTCGCGCGCGTCGAGCGGCCCGGTTAGGGTCGGCGAATGACGTGGAAGGCACCTGATGTCGATCGACGTGAACCCCCACTCGTCGGCGATGAACGCACGGAACTGCAGGCATATCTGGACTACCACCGTGACACGCTGCGCTGGAAATGCTCCGGGCTGAGCGCGGAGCAGCTCACACTGCGCGCGGTACCCACCTCGAACCTCACGCTGCTCGGGCTGGTGCGGCACATGACCGAGGTGGAGCGCGGCTGGTTCCGGCTCACGGCCGCCGGTAAGGATGTCGGCTACGTCCACGACTACACCGACGACACCGATGCCGACTTCAACGCGATCGAAACAGCCGACGCCGCACGGGATTACGCCCGCTATCGCGACGAGATCGTCAAATGCGACGCGGCCGTCAAGGACATCCCGCTGGATCAGACCTTCCCGCACCCGCGGCCCGACCGGCCTGATACGTACAGCCTGCGCTGGGTGTACCTGCACATGATCGAGGAGTACGCCCGGCACAACGGCCACGCCGATCTGCTGCGTGAGGCGATCGACGGCCTGACCGGCGAATAGTCACCGGCCGTGCGTCGCCGCCTCGGCTGATCCGTCGCGGGTCAGCCGAGGTTGCGCGTTGCCCACCCGGCGATCTGGGTGCGGGAGGTGAATCCGAGTTTGGTCAGAATGTGGTCGATATGGCTTTCGGCCGTGCGGATCGAGATCACCAACTCGGTCGCGATCCGTTTATTGCTGTACCCGGCGGCGACCAAGCGGGCGACATCCTTTTCCCGGCGGGTCAGAACGTCCGCCGCGGCGGCTTTCGGCGCGGGAGCGGGAGCCGGCTCGGCGCCGATCGCGTAGTTCATCGCCTCGTCGAGCGGCATCGCCGCACCGGCCTCGAACGCCGCACGGAATTCCTTGTCCCCCATGGCCTGTGCGACCTGCACCCGCACCTTGTCCCCGACCGACTCGGTCATCGCGTGTGCCAGGCGCTGGGTACTGCCGCGGCGAACCGACACCGCGGCACCCATCAGCCGGGCGGCGCGTGCGTAGTCGCCCTGCGCCGCGGCGGCCCAGGCCAGCCCATCGAATCCGGAGGCCGACCACACGCACCGATCGAACAGCCGGAACTGTTCCAGCGCTCGGCGTAGCTCGGCGATCGCCTTGTCGTGGTTGCCGTTGCGCCACTCGTTGGTGCCGGAGGCCCAGTGCGCGAGCCCGCCGAGCAGATGCGAACCGTGCTCGGCGGACTTGGCGAGAAACCGTGCGGCCACCGCGTCCGCGCGCGCGTCCTCCAGCATGAGCGCGCAGACGTAGGCGAAGGCGAGGCTCTCCATCTGCACTCCGTGGTGCCCGCAGACCTCCGCCGCCGCCGCGGCCTGAATCGCGATATCGAGCGCGGCGAGCGGGTCGTTGTCGGCGAAGGTCAGCAGTGCCGACAGCAATGTGTGCTCGACGAGCACTTCAGCGGAGTCCAGTTCGGTTGCCAGCTCGAAGCATTCGCGCGCGAACCGGTGCGCTTCGGCGGTGTCGGAGAGCATGGCGGCGATCACCGAGGCGGCGGCCAGCGTCCGCGCCCGCGCGACACTGCGGGTCGGATCCTTCGCCAGCGCCTCTCCCAGCCAGCGATAACCCTCCAGCAGGAAGCGGTAGTGCTCCCAGAACGGGCGCAGCTCATTCGCGATTTCCAGGGCGCGATGCGCGCCTTCGGGATCGGCGAGTGAGAACTGGAGCGCGGCACGCAGATTGGGATGCTCCCGGGTGACCTCACGGAACCAATCGGCGTCGCGGCTGCCCCAATAGTCGGTGCGCCCCCGATGCGCCAGCAGATAGTAATGGTCGCGATGCCGGATGCGGACCGCCCGCTCGCCCCCGTGCGCCGCGAGCTCGGCCAGCGCGAACTGCCGCAGCGGCTCCAGCATGGCGTACCGGCCGGTGCCGTCGCTGTCGTGCCGGTAACTCAGAACCGATTTCTCCACCAAGCCGGTCAGCGAATCCACCAGCACCGCAGGCGGTTCCAGACAGCACACCGCCTCCGCCGCGTCGAAATCGAATCCGCCCGCGAACACCGACAGCTGCTCCCACAATCGCTGTTCGTCGGGCGTGCAGAGGTCATAGCTCCAGCGGATCGCCGCCTCCAGCGTCTGCTGCCGGCGCGGCGCGGTGCGCAACCCGGTGGTGAGCAGCTGCATGGCGTCGTCCAGGCGCTCCAGCACCTGATCGGGGGTGAACATGCGCAACCGCAATGCCGCCAGTTCCAGTGCCAGCGGAATCCCGTCCAGACGACGGCAAATCGCCGCCAGCGCAGCACGATTGGCGTCGGTGACGCGGAACTCCGGGTTGGCGGCGGCCGCTCGCTCGGCGAGCAACCGCAACGCGTCGCTGTCACCCTGGATCTCGCCGCTGTCCTCGTCCACGGTGGGCACCGTCAACGGCGCGACCGGCATGATCTGCTCACCGTCCACCCCGAGCGGTTCGCGGCTGGTGGCGAGAATCCGCAACTCGGTGGTCGCCGGAATCAACCGGCCGGCCAGGTTCGCGCAGGCGTCGATGAGATGCTCGCAGTTGTCCAGAATCAGCAGCAAGCTCTTGTCGGCCAGATACTCCGTGAGCCCGGCCAGCGGGGCGCTGGTGTCATCTCGCAGACCGAGCGCGTTGGCGACACTCAACGCGACCAGTTCCCCGTCGTGCACGTGCGCGACCTCGACCAGCCACACGCCATCGGGAAATGCCCGCCGCACCGCCGCACCCACCCGTCGCGACAGCCGCGTCTTGCCGACGCCACCCGGGCCGGTCAGGGTGAGCAGCCGAGTGCTGGACAGCAGGCCCTTGGCCGCGGCCACGTCGCCACCACGACCGACGAAGCTCGTCACCTCCGCCGGGAGGTTCCCTCGCACCTGCCGCACCACGCCGATTACCATCGCACGCCCGGCCGGCATCTCGGGCATTTTGGGCCAAGATGCCGGCCGGTTCGCCGATCAGTGAGCTATCGGGCCGCGAGATCGCGCCAGGCCGGGTAAGCCGCCTCGAACAACTCGCGCAGCTCGGCCGCGGTGACCTCGCGTCCGGTCGCGTCGGTGTGTGCCTGAACCCGGCGGGCGAAGTCGACTTGCAGGTCGCGCGGCAGGTCGATGCCGTACTCGGTGTGCAGCAGATAGGCGATGCCGCCCTTGCCGGATTGCGAGTTGACCCGGATCACCGCCTCATAGTCGCGGCCCACATCCGCCGGATCGATCGGCAGATACGGGACGTGCCAGTCGAGTTCACGCTCGGCGCGACCGGAGGCGGCGGCGCGGGCCCGATGCTCGGCGAAACCCTTCTTGATCGCGTCCTGGTGCGTGCCGGAGAACGCGGTGTACACCAGATCGCCCGCGTACGGGTGCCTTTCGTGGATCGCCAGGCGGGTGCAGTACTCCACGGTCCGGCGAATCCCGTCGATGTCGGAGAAGTCGATCATCGGGTCCACGCCCTGCGCGTGCAGGTTCAGCGCCAAGGTGGCGATATCGACGTTGCCGGTGCGCTCACCGTTGCCGAAGACGCAGCCTTCCACGCGCTGGGCACCGGCCAGCACAGCCAGTTCGGCGCAGGCGATGCCGGTGCCGCGGTCGTTGTGCGGGTGCACGGAGAGTATGACGCCGTCCCGGCGGGCCAGGTTCTTGTGCATGTACTCGATCTGGTCGGCGTAGACATTGGGCGTCGCGATCTCCACTGTCGCAGGCAAATTGAGCGTCACCGGTCGCTGCGGGCCGGCGTCCCACAAGGTGGTCATCCGGTCGCAGATGTCGAGTACGTAGTCCGGTTCGGTCAGGTTGAACACCTCGGGCGAGAACTGGAAGCGCACATTCGGCAGGTGCTCGGTCAGCTCGAGGATGCGCTGTCCACCCGCGACGATCAGCTCGCGCAGTTCGGCTCGATCCTTGCCCAGCACCATATGTCGCCAGGTCGGCGCGGTGGCGGTGTACAGGTGGATGACCACCTCGTTGCCGATGCCCCGAATCGACTCCACGGTGCGTTCGATGAGATCGGCACGGGCGGCGGTGAATACGACGATCGTGACATCCGACGGGGCGAGGCCGGTCTCGGCGAGCAGCCGGACGAAATCGAAATCGGTCTGCGACGCGGACGGGTAGCCGACCTCGATCTCCTTGTAGCCCATGGCTACCAGCAGTTCGAAGAAGCGGCGCTTGCGCTCCGGATCCATGGGTTCGGGCAATGCCTGATTGCCGTCCCGCAGGTCGACCGGCACCCACAGCGGCGCCTGGGTGATGCGCGCGTTCGGCCAATCGCGCTGGATGAGTGGAACTTCCACGCGATCGAAGACGCTGCGATAGCGATGCGAGGGCATCTGTGAGGGTTGTTGACGATTCCAAGGGAAAACGCGCGTACTCAAGGGGCTCTGCTTCCTGTCACGAATAGGACATTGGTGACCGGCCACGACGAAGCCCCACGGCGGGCGGCCGGTCGATCAGGCCCCGCCGTGGCGGCTAAGCAGAAGCATGGTGCGCATGATGGCTAGACTATACACAACTCCTCAGACAAGTAGAGAGGTCGAGATGGTTGCCCAGGTTCGTCGCCACCCCTTGGCGGCGCAGACGGCAGAGTTGCTGCTCGCCCGCATTCGCGGCGGTGAATGGCCGCTCGGGCACCGGCTACCAGGCGAAACGATACTCGCGGCGCAACTCGGCGTAGGCCGGTCGACGCTGCGCGAGGCGATCCGCGAGCTGGCCGGCAAGGGCGTGCTCGACAGTCGCCAGGGCGCGGGCGTTTTCGTCACCGCGCTCGATGTCACCGACGATTGGGACGTGGTACTGCGCCGCGCCACCATCGCCGCGGTGATCGAAGCGCGCATCGCCATCGAAGCCGAGGCCGCCGCCCTCGCCGCCCAGCGCCGCACCCCGGCCGATCTGCGCGCGATCCGCCGCGCCCTGGCCGCGCGTGCGACGCACGGAGTATCGATCGACGCCCATGTGGACGCGGACATGGCATTCCATCGCACCGTGATCGTCGCCGCGCACAATGACGTCCTCACCCAGCTCTTCGACAGTTTCCTGCCCCGGCTGCGGGTGGCGATGATCGACATGCTGAAGATCCGCCCCGTGCCCTCGGAGTCCGCCGACCACGAGGCGCATATTCGGCTGACCGACGCCATCGCGCACCGAAACCCCTCGGCAGCGGCGGAATTCAGCCGCACCCATTTGACGCAGCTGAAGGCGGCGTTCTCGTGACCACGACCGATGGAGGTAATCCGATGCCCGCCGCACCCGTCCTGCGACTCGACGATGTGACCTTCCGCCGGGAAGGCAACCAGATCCTGCACGGCATCTCGCTGACCGTGCTGCCCGGCGAACACTGGGCGCTGCTCGGGCCCAACGGCGCGGGCAAGAGCACCCTGCTGGGGTTCTGCGGCGCGGTCACCTTTCCGACGACCGGAAGCGTGCACGTCCTCGGCGAACAGATGGGCAGGGTCGAGCTGGCCCAGTTACGGCGCTCGATCGGCCACGTCAATCCCCGTCACCCACTGCGCTATCCATTGACGGTTCGCGAGGTGGTGCTCACCGGCATCACCGCCACCGTCGATCTCCCGATGCGCTGGACGCCGTCGCCCGACGAGCTCCGCCGTGCGGACGCGATGATCGAAACCATCGGCCTGAAGGGCAAAGCCGACAGCATCTGGCCCACCCTCTCCCAGGGTGAGCGCGGTCGCACCCTGATCGCCCGCGCCCTGGTCGCCGAACCCCGCCTGCTGCTGTTCGACGAACCCGCCACCGGCCTGGATCTGGCCGCCCGCGAACAGCTGCTGCACACCATCGACACGCTCGGCGACACGCACCCGGAGGTCGCCTCCATCCTGGTCACCCACCACCTGGAGGAACTTCCGAGCACGACCACCCATGCCCTGCTGATCGCCGGCGGCCGAACCGTCGCCGCCGGCCCCGCACCGGAGATCATCACCACCGACACGGTCACGACCGCTTTCGATCACCCCGTCGAAGTCCGCTACGACCGCGGCCGCTGGACCGCCCGCGCGCACACGGACCGTCTCACGATGCCGCACTAGGACCCGGCGGCGAGGGCTTCGGCCTCGGCCAGCTCGCGCATCCTGAGCAGTTGCTTGCGCATCATGATCACATCACCGAAAGCCAAGGCGTAGAAGGCGATTCGGGGGATGCGCCAGCGGAGGCGGACATGCAGGCGGGTGTGCCCGGCCGCGGGGCGCACAGCGTAGGTGACACACAGATTGCCCGAGACCACAGTGATATGGCGGCCCAGCGCGAACGAGTGCAGGCGGAAGGCGGACATGAAGCGTTGTCCCGCTTCGAGTTCGGTGAGGGTGGGATCGCGGCGGCTCGGGCTGCGGCGCCCGAAATTGTCCAGCAGGTCGTAGCTGTACGGGGCGACGCGCAGTTGGCAGAGCCAGGAATAGACGAGGACGGTTGGCGCGGCGATGCTGATCGCCCGATCGGCCTGGTGACCGCGAGGTTGCACCTCGTCGCACGGCAGCGGCAGTTCCTGTTCGGCCTCGGTGGCGCCCCAGACGACTCCGGGGGTCATGCCGCGGCGTCGATTCGGCGCATCATCCGGCGCATCACCAGTTTGTGGCCGCCGGTGCCGATGACCAGCGCGCGGTAGATCTTGCCATGTGGCCCTGGGAATTTCGCCCAACTCTGGGCGCGGACCCGGGTGCGATTCCGGCCTTCCTCGTCGAGCAGGAAGATCAGTTCGTAGGTCGAGAACCAGTGCCGTCCACGCAGTACCAGGCGGGCGGGTTCCTCGGCGGCGGCGAGCGCGAACCCGCCGGGTACCGTCGACGGATCGTGGGGGTCCTTGCAGATCACCCGCAGCACTGCCTTCCAGGCCCGATCGCGATTCGCGTCAACTACTCTGGAATGCTCATCAATATAGGGCAACCGCTCCATATAGAAGGAACGTACTAGTAGTGGCACCACCCCGCAAGCATGATTCGGATGTGATCCTCGACGCCGCACGCACTCTGGTGCTCGGAGAGGGTCCGCGCGCCGCCAGCGTCGCCGCCATCGCCGCCGCCAGCGGCGCACCCGTCGGCACGCTGTATCACCGCTTCGGCAACCGCAACGGCGTTCTCACCGAGGCATGGCTGCGCGCGCTGACCCGCTTCCAGTCCGGCGTACTGGCGGCCGCCGACGCTCCCGATCCGGTCGCGGCCGGTGAAGCCATGGTGCGCGCCGCGATCCGCTTCGGCCGCGAGTTACCCGACGACGCAAAGCTTTTGCTGAGCCTGCGCCCCAGCGACCTGCTCGACGGCGGTCCCGACGACGCCTTCCGGACTCGGCTGGCGGGGATGAACGCCCCGCTGATCGAGCACCTGCGCCGCATCGCCCGCGACCTCACCGGGCGCGACGACGACCGCGCGACCGACGCCGTCAGCCGCGCCGTCGTCGACCTGCCCTACGCGGCGCTGCGCCGCTACGCGCACGCGCCCACCCTGCCCGCCTGGCTCGACGACGATATCGCCGCCGCTGCCCGCACGCTGCTCGCGTCCTACCGCGGCTGATCCGGCCGGCGGTCAGTCCTGGTCGTCGACCAGGGCCGGGGTGAGTTTGTCGAGCCCGTCGATGACGTGCGCGGCGAGGACCCGGGCGTCGTCGTCGAGCGGGTATTCGGGGCGCGGCGCGGCGATGACGCGCATGCCGGCGGCGTGCGCGGCCCGAATGCCGTTGCTCGAATCCTCCACCGCCGCACAGTCGGTCGACTTCTTGCGGAGAAATGCCGCGACCGCCACGTAGACATCGGGCGCGGGCTTGCCCCGATCCACTTCCTCCGTGGAGAAGGTGACGTCGAAGAATTCGATGAGTCCGGTGCGGCCGAGCACGGTGTCGATCAGCGTGCGCGGCGAGGAACTGGCCACCCCGAGCGGCCAGTTCTCGCTCATTCGCTGCACCGCCTCCACCGCGCCGGGCAGCAGCGGCACCGCCTGGTCGTAGTGCGCGGCCATGCGTTCGATCACGTCGTCGGCCACGGTGTCGGGCGATTCGCCCACGCCGAGTTCACCGCTGAGATATTCGGACCATTCGCTGGTGCTCATCCCCATCAGCCGCTTCTGCGTATCCGGTAACCACCGCCCGCCTTTTTCCGCGACATAGTCGCGCCGGACCCGCTCCCACACCGGTTCGGAGTCGACCAGTATGCCGTCCATATCGAAGACGACAGCCGTAATGCGCATCGGGACAACGCCTTTCGCCAGCCGCAGGCACGAAAAGCGCCTGCGTGGGGTTTTCGTCGAGACCTGATGGATGATCGAGTACCCAGACTAGGGGCATCACATTCGACAACCGTCGATGGGCCCCATCGGCGGCAGCGGGTCCCGTGCGCGAGCACCCGCCGGGCAACCAATAACATGTTCCATATGAGTGAACCGCGTCCCGCCGCGCTGCCCAGCGAAGAGCACCACGAAGGCGGCTTCCGGCCGCTGGTGGAGGCGATCGACGCGGAGCTGGCCAACGACCGGGGCACCGTCCGCGGTGGACCGCACTACGGCGAGCTGGTCGAGCAGGTACGCGTCCTGATGGACCAGGCGCGCCTGCTCAACCCCAGCGATGACCTGGCCCTCGAAGCGATCGGCACCCTGGAGAAGCTGAACGAGAGGCTCGCGACCGCAGTCGTCACCGAATGGTCCGCGCCCACCTGGACCAGGCACGATCTGCCGGGTCGCGGCAACATCACGCTGCCGCCGTTCATCATCGACACCGCCGACCGCGACGGCGTGCACGCCCGCATCACCTTCCGCACCTTCCACCTCGGTGGCAACAATGCGGCACACGGCGGGCACATCTCGCTGGGTTTCGACGACATGATGGGCATGGCCGCCGCCGTGCACACCGGATCGGTGACGCGCACCGCGTCCCTGACGGTCGACTACCGCTCCGTCACCCCACTGAACACCGAGTTGAACCTGCACGCCTGGGCCGAGCGCCAGGACGGCCGCAAGGTCTACCTGCGCGCCACCCTGCACGATGGCGACCGGCTGTGCGCCGAAGCACACGGCCTGTTCATCGTCCTGAAGCCCGGCCAGCAATAGCCGCCGCTCGCGTCACCGGCCGGGAAAGTGCGTGGCCCGGTAGTCGGCGAACCGCGCGTCGACCTGCTCGGCGGTCAGGCCGAATTCGGCCAGGGTGTACTTGTGCGCCGGCCGGGCCGCCCCGGAGGTGCTCTCGGAGTGCAGCGCGGCCATCGCCGCCCGAGCCTCGCCGGTGAGTTCCAAGCCGAAGTGCCGGTAGATGGAGGCGACCATGCCGATCGGGTCGGCGACGAAGTCCTCGTAGTAGAT
Source organism: Nocardia goodfellowii (assembly GCF_017875645.1). Classification (NCBI taxonomy): domain Bacteria; kingdom Bacillati; phylum Actinomycetota; class Actinomycetes; order Mycobacteriales; family Nocardiaceae; genus Nocardia; species Nocardia goodfellowii. The sequence goes on from NZ_JAGGMR010000001.1 coordinate 6,025,597, forward strand.
GTCGACGAACTGAGCGGGATCGTGGCGCTTGCGGTCCGCCAGGAACCGATCCGCGCCGCGAGCCCACAGATCCAATTGGGCGGCCCCGACGACCGGGCCGCGGAACTTCTCCGACCAGCCGGCCGAAGCCTGTTCGTTGAGGCTGCACACCGAGGCGATGATGGTGCGCGGGTCGCGGTGCATCTGGATGACGAGCGCGTCCGGGTACACCTCCATGATCGCGTCCAGCGCGAACAGGTGACTCGGATTCTTCAGCACCCAACGGCGATTCGCGTCGTTGAGGCCGATCAGTTGCAGGTTGCGGCGGTGCCGGCGGTAGGCGTCGGTCCAGTCCTGCTCGCGTAGCCATGCCGAATAGGTCGGCAGATAGGCCAGGCACTCATAGGACACCGACAGCGCGGATTGCCGGAGCAACTGCCAGCATTCCTCCACCTGGTCGGCCGAAATGTGGTGCACGCCCATGAATTCCGGATGCTCGACATGGTGCTGTTCGTAGGCGGCGGCCAAACGCTGGTACACCGGGTTGCCGGCCCAGGTCTCCCGGGGCGGGCGAGGCTGCGGGAATTCCGTCAGCCACATCTCCAGACCCTGATGCCCAGGGTCGGCGTTCAGCAGCCGGTGCACGGCCGTGGTGCCCGAACGCGGCAGGCCGGTGACGAAGATCGGGCGCTCGATCGCGACCTCGGCGTGCTCCGGAAAACGTTGCCACGCCGACTCACTGAGTAATCGGGCGATCAACGCGCCACGCAGGAACGCGCGGTTGATCTTGTTCCCGAACGGGGTCAGCTCGGCGTCCTCGGCATAGGACTTCAGCAGCACCCGCAAGCCCTCGCGGTATCCGTCGTCGCCGAAATCGTCCAGGCCGACGACCTTGGTCGCCGACGCGTGCAGGTCATCAATGGTGCCGACGTCCGGTCGACCGATCATCTGGGTTCTCCTCGCAGACATCTAGTGGTGGTACTCGCCGCAGTTCACGTCCAGGCACTGCCCGGTGATCGCCCGCGCCATCTCCGAGGCCAGGAAGACCGCGGCGTCGGCGATCTCGTCGGGTTCGGGCAGCTTGCGCAGATCCAGGGTCTTCGCGGTCTCGGCGTACACCTCTTCGGCGGTGATGCCGCGCTTCTTGGCCAGGTAGCCGAAGTACCACTTCAGGTTGTCCGCCCAGATATACCCCGGCGCAACCGAATTCACCCGGATACCCTGCGGCCCCAACTCGGTGGCCAAGCTCTGCGACATCGCCAGCAGGCTCGCCTTGGCCATCTTGTACGGCCCGAAGGTGCGCCGCGAGTGCCGCAGCACCGCCGAGTTGATCATCACCACCGCGCCCTTCGACTCGGCCAGCGCGGGCACGAAGGACCGTGTCATGCGCAGTGCGGCAAGCACATTCGTTTCGAAGGCGGCACGCACCTCGTCCAGGTCGACCTCGCCCAGGTTCGCCATCGGCGGCATCGCGAAGGCGTTGTTCACCAGCGCGTCGACCCGCCCGAACGTCGACTGCGCGGTCTCGACCAGATGCGCGACCGCCGCCTCGTCGTTGATGTCGGTCGGCACCGCCAGCGCGCGGCGGCCGAGTCCCTTGATCTCCTCGGCCACCTCGGTGAGCCGGGATTCGGTGCGCGAGGCCAGAACCACGTCCGCGCCGGCTTTGGCGCTCTGTACCGCGATCGCGCGCCCCAACCCCGGTCCGATACCCGAGACCACCACCACTTTGTCCGGCAACAACATCAGCCCAGCATCCTTTCCGCGACGGCCACCTGCCGGGCCGCGATCCGCACCCGCCACTGTTCCGGGGTGATCCGGGCTTCGTCGTAGAACGGCAGCCGTTTCGGCAGTTCCTCGACGGAGACGACTTCGACGGTCGGACCGTCCTTGGGCTTCATCTCGCGCGCGACTCGCTGCCAGCGAAACTGCAGGTATCCCCGGGCGTGCCCGGTGCGTTCGATCCAGTTGACCAGCTCGGGGTTTCGCTCGCTGACGATCAAGCGGATCTTGCCGTCCGGATCGACGTGCGCCTGATCGGCGGTGAGGCTGGTCTGGTGGTTGATGTAGTCCAGCGACAGGTACCACATGCTGCCGAGCTGAAAACCCTGGTAGGGCGCGTCGGACTTGGGCACCGTGATGATCATCGCCTGATCGTCCTCGAGCTCGTAGTGCCCGACCGAGGAGAACTGAGTGGACAGGCCGCCCGGGGTGAGCCGGGGCTCGGTCATCGTGTTGACCGGCAGGTTCAGGTAGAACCACTTCGGAAACGCCAGGAAGGTGTTGAGCCGGGAGATCAGCATTTTGCCCGCCACGCCGTAGCGCTTGGTCATGACGTCCTTGGTCAGCGGCGGCGGCGCGTCGCCGATCTTGTCGACCCGCTGGATCCGAATGGTGCCCGGCTTCTCGGTGGCCCAGTCGCCGAACACCTCGCGCACCACCAGCATGGCGGCGTCACTACCCAACTGCACGTAGCCGGGACGGGGTTCGCCCGGACCGAAGCGGATCTCGTAGGAGCCGTCCGCGGCGATTTCGAGCGCGCGGTCATCGAACGCGGTCAGGCTGTCCGGCACATCGACCGGCGAGTAGTCGCCGTTGAGCACCTGGAAGCTCAGGTCCCGGGTGGTCCCGCGCTGTCCGGTCACCACGTATTCGGCGTCCGGGCGCAGATAGGAGTGGAAGTAGAGGGTGTCCGGATTGTCCAGGCCCATTTTGGTGTACGGCCCGGTGGACTGGACGAAGAACGGGAAGTCGCGCTCATACGCCCACGCCATCTGCAGCGAGGCCCGGATACTGCCGGCGAGGTAGTCGTAACCCTCGACGAGATCCTGGTCGGTGCGGATATGCGGCGCGGTGGTGATGATCTGCTCGGCCGCGGCGATCGCGTCGGCGAACGGCTGGGTCAGCAGGGCGGTGTCGGTCAAGGGCATCTCCAACGGTCCAAATATGTACCGGTCTGGTACATTTCGATACGAGCAAGATTAGAACCTGTTCTAGGAGTTGGCAATGGCCGCTGGGGTAGCACGTCGATCCGCCCCCACCACCCGGGTGGTGCGAGTGCTCGATTTCCTCGTCGAGCAGCGCGGTAAGCGTTTCGGGCTCTCCGAACTCGCGCGCGAACTGGACCTGGCGAAACCCACCTGCCTGGGGATACTCACCGAATTGACCGCCGCCGGGTACCTGGTGCGCGATCCGCGGACGCTCACCTACGGACTGGGTCCGGCGCTGATCGCGGCCGGACGGGTCGCGCAGGACAGCTTCGCGATCTCCGCGATCGCCCGCACCGAACTGGAGAAACTCACCGCCCGATACCGCACCACCTGCACCGCGTCCGCCGTGGTGGGCGAGCAGATTCTGGTCCTGGAGAGCACCGGTCCCGGCCTGGTGAAGGTGGGCGCCGCGTACGCGTTCGCGCCGCCGGTCGGGTTGATGTACGTGCTCTGGGATACCGACGCGGCCTTCGACGCCTGGCTGGCCAAGCCGCCGACGGTGCCCGTCCAGCAGGACGAGGCCCGGCTGCGGCAGGTCGTCGCGGAATGCCGCGAGCGCGGATATCTGGTCGAGAGCCTGACCGCGGCCGGGCGCAAACTGTACTCACTGCTGGCCGGCGTCGCGGTCCGCGAATTGCCCGACGAGCTGCGCGAATTGGTCGCCGAGCTGGTGACGAGCCTGGGCGAGCGGGTCTACCTCGGGACCGATCTGCGCCCACGCAAAGAGCATCCGGTGAGCCTGCTCGCCGCGCCCACCTTCGGCGGGGACGGGCGGCAGAACATGGTGCTGACCATGTACGTCGGGGCGTCGATCACCGGAGCCGAAATCGACCGACGGGGAAAGGCTCTCGTGGCCGCGGCCGATGCGGTGACCCAAGCCTCGGGTGGGCGGCGTCCTCCCACCGCGCCCATTGACCGATAGTGGAAACGTGTTCTAGTTTTGATGCGTGAGCCAGTACGCGAAGTCGACGGCGAGCACCTACGAGCTGCCGCATCTGGACGCGCTCGAGGCCGAGTCGGCATACATATTCCGGGAAGTCGCAGCGACTTTCGAACGTCCGGTGCTGTTGTTCTCCGGCGGCAAGGACTCGGTGGTGATGTTGCACCTGGCGGCGAAGGCGTTCTGGCCGGCGCCGCTGCCGTTCCCAGTGCTGCACATCGACACCGGGCACAATTTCGACGAGGTGATCGACTATCGCGATCGCACGGTCGAGAAGTACGGTCTGCGGCTGGTCGTCGGGAGCGTGCAGGACGATATCGATGCCGGGCGGGCGGTCGAGGAGACGGGGCCGCGCGCCTCCCGGAATCGCTTGCAGACCACCACCTTGCTGCGCGCCATCCGCGAAGGTGGTTTCGACGCCGTGTTCGGTGGCGCCCGCCGCGACGAGGAGAAGGCGCGCGCCAAGGAGCGGGTATTCAGTTTCCGCGACGAATACGGGCAGTGGGACCCGCGCAACCAGCGGCCCGAGCTGTGGAACCTCTACAACGGAAAACATCGGCGCGGCGAGCACATCCGGGTGTTCCCGCTGTCCAACTGGACCGAACTCGATATCTGGAACTACATCGCGGCCGAGCGGATCGACCTGCCGCCGCTGTACTACGCGCACCGCCGGACCGTGGTGCAGCGCGACGGCATGCTGTTGGCGCAGACCCGGTTCCTGGAACTGCTCGAGGGCGAACAGCCCTTCGAGACGACCGTGCGCTTCCGGACCGTGGGCGATGCCACCTGCACCGGCTGTGTCGAATCCACCGCCGCCACACCGGACGAGGTGGTCGTCGAGGTCGCCGCCACCCGCATCACCGAACGCGGGGCCACCCGCGCCGACGACCGCATCTCCGAGGCGGGCATGGAAGATCGCAAGCGAGAGGGCTATTTCTGATGACCACGCTGCTGAGACTGGCCACGGCGGGCAGTGTGGACGACGGAAAGTCCACGCTCATCGGCCGGCTGCTGTACGACTCCAAGACCATCTTCACCGACCAGCTGGCCGCGGTGGAACGCACCAGCCGGGACCGCGGTGACGCCTACCCGAATCTGGCGTTGCTCACCGACGGTCTGCGCGCCGAGCGCGAGCAGGGCATCACCATCGATGTCGCGCATCGCTATTTCGCTACGCCCAGGCGGAAGTTCATCATCGCCGACACCCCCGGGCACATCCAATACACGCGCAATATGGTGACCGGCGCGTCCAACGCGGACCTGGCGTTGATCCTTGTCGATGCGCGCAAGGGCGTGGTCGAGCAGACACGCCGGCACGCGTTCCTGGCCGGCCTGCTCGGTATTCCGCACCTGGTGTTGTGTGTCAACAAGATGGACCTCGTCGACTGGTCGCAGGAGCGTTTCGAGGAGATCCGCGAGGAGTTCGCCGGTTTCGCCATGAAACTCGACGTCTCCGACCTGACGTTCGTGCCGATGTCGGCGCTGCACGGGGACAATATCGTGCACCGTGGCGCCAGCATGCCGTGGTACGAGGGCACTCCCCTGCTGCACCACCTGGAGGAGGTGCACATCGCCTCGGACCGGAACCTGATCGACGCCCGGTTCCCGGTGCAGTACGTAACCCGCAGTCACGCAATGGATTTCCGCGGCTACGCCGGTACGGTAGCGGGTGGGGTGTTCAAGGCGGGTGACGAGGTCACCGTCCTGCCGTCCGGCTTGACGACCACGGTCACCGCGATCTGGGGCCCGGGCGGCACACCCATCGCGGAAGCCTTTCCCCCGCAGGCGGTTACGCTACAGCTGGGCCACGACATCGACATCTCCCGCGGCGACCTGATCTGCCGCCCCGCCAACCGGCCACAACTGGGGCGCGACATCGATGCGATGGTCTGCTGGTTCGCCGAGGACGCGCAGCTCACGCCCGGCGCCACCTATACGGTGCGGCACACCACCCGGGCGGTCACCGCCGAGATACGTACGCTGGACTATCGCCTCGACGTGAACACGCTGCACCGTGACGAGAATCCGCAAACCCTGTCGCTCAACGAGATCGGGCGCGTCCAGCTGCGCACCCGCCAGCCGCTGCTGTTCGATCCGTACCGTCGCAACCGCAACACCGGCAGCTTCATCCTGGTCGACGAGACCACCGGCAATACGGTGGCGGCGGGCATGATCACCGGGCCCACCCTGCCGTCGGCCCGCGTGGTCTGGCATTCGACCGCGGTCGGGCGCGACGAGCGCGCCACCCGCGGTCTCACGGTATGGCTGACCGGCCTCTCGGGTTCCGGAAAGTCCACGGTGGCAGTGGAATTGGAACGGCGACTGGTCGCCGCCGGCCGTCCCGCCTTCCTGCTCGACGGCGACAATCTGCGGCACGGGCTCAACGCCGACCTCGGGTTCTCCGCCGAGGACCGCGTCGAGAACATCCGCCGGGTAGGGGAAGTCGCCCGATTGTTCGCCGAATCCGGTGCGGTCGCGGTGGTTTCCCTGATCAGCCCGTACCAGGCGGACCGGGACAAAGCCCGAGCCGCGCACGAGGCGGCGGGTATCCCGTTCGTCGAAGTCTTCGTCGACACGCCCCTGGAAATCTGCGAATCCCGTGATCCCAAGGGCATGTACGCGAAGGCCCGAGCGGGCGAGATCCGCGGCTTCACCGGAATCGACGCGCCCTACGAGCGGCCCGAACGCCCCGACCTCGTACTGCGCCCGGAAGACGGCGACCCCGCGACCATGGCGCAGTCGATCATCGCTCGCCTGACCGCCTTCGACTGACGGACCGCGCTACACCACCAATCGACACGCATGACGGCGGTCGGCACCTCGCCGATCGACGTAAGCAACCCTTACACAGCGGCTTTGATCAGGGCGACCATGGCGTCCGCTGTGCGAGCGCAGAAGGCGTCGATGTCGTCGTAGCCGTGCATCAGACCCCGGACCAGGGTGCGCGCGACCAGAATCTCGAAAACCAGGTCGGCGGTGGCTGATTCGTCGGCGCCAGGGGGTAGCGCGGCGCGGATGCGGTCGCACAGCGCTCGGCGGGCGGGAAGGTCGGCGCGCGTGTGCAACTCGCGGTAGCGCTCGGGTTCGGCGTGGTAGGCCGAGATGAGGCCCGGGACAGCGGCCCGGGTGGAGGGCTCGGCGATCCGGCGCACGAACAGGCGGGCCCACTCCGACATGTCGGCGTGCAGGTCACCGGTTTCGGCGGGGAGCCACAGGTTTTCGGAGCCGAAGACGGCGTCTTCGATCAGAGCTTCCTTACCCGGCCAGCGGCGGTAGATGGGGGCGGTGCCGACGTGCGCGCGACGCGCGACAGCCGCGATCGAGGTGTCCTGGTAGCCGACTTCGGCGAGCAGCGAGCGGGTCGCCTCCAGGACCGCCCGATCGATCTGCGTATCACGCGGGCGGCCTGCCGCCGACCTGGTACTCGAAGATCCATTAGCCGTCACAGGCGCAGCGTACCCGCGCTGATTCGTCGAAAACAATTACGTTGCGCACCAACTCGTATTACATTCACGGCACCACCTTCAAAGGAGTCCCATGCTTGTACCCGAAGACGAAATGCTGTCCCATCAACTGCCGACCACCTTCGACCATGTCGCCCAGAGCGATCTGCGCTGGACCGAGCGGGTGGTGATGTACGGCTTCGACAAATCCGGCGAGATCAGCATCATGACCGGTCTGGCGCGCTACCCGAACCGCAACGTCATGGACGCCTACGCGATGGTCACCATCGCGGGCAAGGAAGCGAAGGTGGTGCGGCTGTCCACCGAATACCGCACGCCCAGGACTCGATTGGGTGCGTGGAGCGTCGGCCCCTACACCTACGAGGTCATCGAACCACTGCTCAGCACCCGCGCCACCCTCGCGGCCAACGAGCACGGGCTGAGCATGCAACTCGAGTTGCGGGGCGACTTCCCGGCCTATGAGCAGACGCCCGCGTTCCACCGCGAACGCGGGCGGGTCCGCGAGGATGCCCGCCGCTACTACCAGAACGGCACCGTCACCGGCTGGATCGAAATCGACGGCCGGAGAATAGAAATTGATCCGGATCAGTGGTGGTTCGGGCGCGACCACTCCTGGGGCGTACGGCACGGGCCCGGCGGCGGCAGCCTCGGCGAGGGACCTGGCCTCCAGCCCACGGAGGTGCCCGATGGCGTGCTCTACTACATGGGCATTTTCCAATTCGACGATCAGCTCGTGCATTTCGCGCAGCGCGAGACCAGCACCGGGGAACGCTGGCAGTTCGAAGGAGAGGTGCTGTATCCCCTCACCACCGGTCGAGATGCCACGCCGATCATCGACGTCGAACACGAACTGACCTTCGAGCAAGACCTGCGCGTCGCCACCGGCGGCACATTCACCGTGCACGCCGCCGATCGGACCACCTCCCTGATCGAAGTGCGGCCACAGTGCCGGTTCTGGCCGGGGTTGGCCGGATACAACGAGTACCGCGGCTATGCCTCCGGCATGTGGCGCGGCGAGGGCTTCAGCGACGGATATACCGTCGACATCACGGATCCGGCGCAGGTCCAGCCCATCAGCCTGCTCAGTGAGACGCTGTGCGAGGTGCGGATGGGCGATCGGGTCGGGCACGGGCTACTGGAGATGGTGTTCCTCGGAGCATACCCGCGCTACGGCTACACCGGCTGGTGAGCAGCATGCGTGTCAGCCCCGAAGCACTACCCGCAGCCCTGGAACCGATTGTGCGCCAGCACATCCCCGGCGCCGGGATCGCGGGCTGGAGGCGCGCCGAACAAGGGTTCGCCACCGAAACCTATCTTTTCGACGCCGTCGATCCCGCCGGCAGCACGACAGGTTTGGTGTTTCGCCGCCCGCCCGAGGTCTCCCTGTTCCCCGACTACGATCTGCGCCGGCAATACCTGGTGATGAAACGTCTGGCCGGCACCGCGGTTCGGGTGCCGGCGGTGCGCTGGATCGATACCGAAGCCACGGCCCTGGGCTCGCCCTATTTCGTGATGGACCGCATCGATGGGGGCCGTACCCCCAGCGACGTCCCGACCTACCACGAAACCGGCATGTACTTCGACGCGAGTCCCGCCGAGCGCACCAAGATCTGGCGGGGGTGCCTCGACGCGATGGCCGAGGTTCATCGACTGGACCCGGCGGCGCTGCGCCTGGACTTCCTGCGCATGGACCGTCTGGGCGCCGACCCGATCGAACAGGCGATCAACTACCTCGACCGGGCCGTGCACTGGGCGGCCGAGACACCCGCACCCACCATCGAACGAGCGCTGAGCTGGCTGCGCGACCATCGGTATCGACCCGACCGCATCGCTCTGTGCTGGGGTGACAGCCGCCTGTCGAACATCCTGTACGGCGCTGACTTCGAAGTGCTCGGCGTGCTCGACTGGGAGACGGCCCGGCTCGGCGATCCGGAAGCCGACCTCGCCTGGCTGCTGTTCACCGACTGGCTGTGCAGCGACTTCCAGGGCCGCGCCGCACTCGCGGGCACACCCAGCCGGGAGGAAGCGATCGCCTACTACGAAAGGAGCGCCGGGCGGCCGGTTCGTAACCTGCTGTTCAACGAAATCCTGTCCGCGATCTTGCTTTCCGTGCCACTGTTGCGGATGTCGAGTCATCTCGGCATGGGAGATCTCTCGGCGGTGTGCGTGGCGCGATTGGACCAGTTACTCCACTGATCCGCGGCGTGCGCCGGGCCGTAGAGCTGCGTCGTATAGATTCTCAGCGACGAGGCTTGAAGGAGGAACGTTGACGGATTCCCTACTGCACCAGCGCTTTCCCGAGGTGGCGTCGGAGCTTCCGTTTCTCCGGCTCGGCGACACGCCGACCCCCGTCCGCGAGCTGCCGCTCGGCATCCGCATCCCGGTGTGGTGCAAGGACGAAAGCGGCTACGGCTCCGGCGGCTGGGGCGGTAACAAGATCCGCAAACTGGAATGGCTGCTGCCCGACGCCCAGCGGCGCGGCACCAAGACCATCGTCACCGTCGGCGGCACCGGCACCAACTGGGGGCTGGCGGCCGCGCTCTACGGCCGCGAGCTCGGGCTGGACATCGCGCTGGCGCTGGTCGACCAGCCGGTCGACGACCATGTCCGCGCCCAGCTCGCGCGCCTGGAGGCCTCCGGCGCGACGCTGCATCACACGCGCTCCAAGTTTCGCACCGTCCTCACCGCGCCGTGGCTGATGCTGCGCCACTCCAGCGGCCGCAAACTCCCCTACTACCTGCCGGTCGGCGGCTCCTCGCCGATCGGCACGCTCGGCTATGTGGAGGCGGCACTGGAGCTCGCCGCCCAGGTCCGTGCCGGTGACCTGCCCGAACCCGCGCACATCGTGACCGCGGTCGGATCCGGCGGCACGGCCGCGGGCCTGGCGCTGGGCCTGCGTCTGGCGGGCCTGCGCACCCGGGTGCTCGGCGTCGTCGTCAACGACACCCTGCCCTTGGAGGCCAAGCACATCGTCGAGCTGGCGCACCGCGCCGAAGAGGTGCTGCGCGAGCGCGGGGCCCAATTCGAGCCGGTCGGACTCACCCCCGACGACGTGACCATGCTGCGCGACTGGCTCGGCCCGGGCTACGGCCACGAGACCCTCTCCGCGATCGCCGCCCGCGACCGCGCCAACATGGTCGGCCTGCATCTCGAAACCGTATACACCGCAAAGGCTTTCGCCGCTATCACGGATCTCTCGGCGCGCGGCGACCTGGATGGCCCGACGCTGTTCCTCAATACCTACGGCCCGCGCTGAGCGTCTGGGGATCCCCGCGCTCATTGGCGACACGGCCGTAGTAACGTATCAAATTGACCCGCCATCCGGGTCGGATACAGTGCGAGAGGATTGGCCCGTGCGTTCGATGTTGCTCTCCCGCAGGGATCTGGAGTTTCTGCTCTACGAATGGCTGCGGGTGCAGGAGCTGACCGAGCTCCCCCGCTTCGAAGAACATTCGCGGGAGACCTTCGACGGATTCCTGGACCTCTGCGAAGACCTCGCGACCCAGTACTTCGCCCCGCACAACAAGCTCGGCGACGCCAACGAGCCCAGCTTCGACGGCGAACGCGTGACGCTGATTCCGGAGGTGAAGGCGGCGGTCGAGGCATTCACCAAGGCGAATCTGATCGGCGCGGCCATGGACGCGGAGATCGGCGGGCTGCAGTTGCCCGCGACCGTGGAAGCGGCCGGGTTCGGCTTCTTCCAAGCCGCGAACGTGGGCACCACCGGATATCTGTTCCTGACTGTCGGCAACGCGAACCTGCTGGCCGCGCACGGCACACCGGAGCAGGTGGAACGGTTCGTGCAGCCGATGCTGGAGGGCCGGTTCACCGGCACCATGTGCCTGTCGGAGCCGCAAGCGGGGTCCTCACTGGCCGATATCGTCACGCGGGCGGAACCACAGCCGGACGGCACCTACCGCCTGTTCGGGTCGAAGATGTGGATCTCCGGCGGCGATCACGAGCTCACCGAGAATATCGTGCACCTGGTGCTGGCCAAGATCCCGGGCGGGCCCGCCGGCACCAAGGGCATCTCGCTGTTCGTGGTGCCCAAATACCTTGTCGCCGAGGACGGTTCACTCGGCCCGCGTAACGATGTGGCGCTGGCGGGCCTGAACCACAAGATGGGATACCGCGGCACCACCAATACGGTGCTGAATTTCGGTGAGGGCAAGCACAATCCGAACGGCGCGCCCGGCGCGGTCGGCTACCTGGTCGGCGAACCGCACCGCGGGCTGTCGTACATGTTCCACATGATGAACGAGGCCCGGCTCGGTGTCGGCCTCGGCGCGACCGCGCTCGGCTACACCGGATACCTGAAATCCCTCGACTATGCCCGCCAGCGTAACCAGGGCCGCGCGGTCACCGCGAAAGACCCGGCCACGCCCCAGATCCCGATCATCGAGCACGCCGACGTCAAGCGCATGCTGCTGGCACAGAAGGCCTACGCCGAGGGCGCGCTCGCGCTACTGCTGTACTGCAATCGCCTGGTCGATCTGGCCCGCACCGCCGCCGATCCCGCGGTCGAGCGCGAGCACACGCTGCTGCTGGAAATCCTCACCGGCGTCGCGAAGAGCTGGCCGTCACAGTGGTGCCTGGAGGCCAACAACCTGGCCATTCAGGTGCACGGCGGCTACGGCTACACCCGCGAATACGACGTCGAACAGCACTACCGCGACAACCGCCTGAACCCGATCCACGAGGGCACGCACGGTATCCAGGGCCTGGATCTATTGGGACGCAAGGTGGTTCAGCACGAGGGCGCGAGCCTGCGGTTGCTCACCGATCGGATCACCGGCACCGTCCGCACTGCCACCGAAACCGGTGGCGTCGCCGCGGAATACGCCGCGCAGCTCGACACCTCGTGGCAGCGACTGTTGGCGGTCACCGCCGGTCTGTTCGCCGATCCGGCGGCCGCGATGGCGCAGGCCACGGTGTATCTGGAGGCGTTCGGCCACCACGTCGTCGCCTGGATCTGGTTGGAGCAGTTGCTCGCCGCCGAAGGACAGGAGGGCGATTTCTACGCGGGGAAGCGGGCCGCCGCGCGCTACTTCTTCGCCTACGAGTTGCCCAAGACCGCACCGCAGCTGGACCTGCTCGCCTCGGGCGATCGCACCACACTGGAGATGCGCGACGCCTGGTTCTAGCCGGCGGCCGAACCCCCGCCGGACCGAGACGGTAGGAGTTCGCGCATTGGAATCCTCGTGATCCGAAATCCCGCCGCCTCGGTCGAGGTGGCGTAAAGCACCGGCGCACCGCTGTTTCCCCAGGTAGCGCCGGGAGGCTACCGGCGCAATACCAGCGCCGGTACGAGTGGCCCGCTCGTGGCGGCGAGCGGGCCCTCCGAACGCCGCTATCGTCACTGTTCATGCAGGTCAGCGAGCCACAGGACGATCAGCGAGCGCCCGCGCCGGTACGGCGCTTACGTGCCGACCAAGCGCGCCGGGTGGCCGATCTGATCCGCCATCAGATCCACGCGGGCGCCTTCGGCGACGTGCTGCCCAGCGAACAGCAGCTGGCCGCCGAACACGACGCCTCCCGCAACACCGTGCGCGAAGCGCTGACACTGCTCAAGGACGAGGGCCTGATCGATCGGCTGCCCAAGGTGGGCACTCGCGTCGCCGCCCGCAAATACGATCACGGCCTGGACGCGCTGCTCGGCCTGCAGGAAACCTTCCAGGGCCATGGCACTGTCCGTAACGAGGTGCGCGCCGCGCTACGGATCAGCGCGCCGCCCGCCGTCGCGCGCCGCCTCGGACTGGCGGCCGGCGCCCGCGTGGTCTATCTGGAGCGGCTGCGCTACCTCGCGGAGCTCCCGCTGAGCCTCGATCTGACCTACCTCACCCCCGAGATCGGCGACCAGGTGCTCGACCACGATCTGGCGAGCACCGACATCTTCGTGCTGCTCGAGCAGATCAGCGGACAGCGCCTCGGCTCGGCCGACCTGTCGCTGGAGGCCGTCGCCGCCGACCCGCATACCGCCGCCACGCTGGACGTTCCCGCGGCCGCCCCGCTGCTGATGCTGGAGCGGCTCACCCGCCTCGACGACGGCACTCCCGTGGACTTGGAGTTCATCCGCATGCGCGGCGACCGAATCACCATGCGCGGCAACCTGACCCGCACCAACCCCGAATGGAAGGTCATCTGATGGCGCTCGCGAATCAGCGTACCGATATCCCCGTCACCATCGACGAATCACTGTGCATCCAGGGCTGCACGCTGTGCGTCGAGATCTGCCCGCTGGACTCCCTGGCCATCAACCCCGAGAACGGCAAGGCCTTCATGCACGTCGACGAGTGCTGGTACTGCGGCCCCTGCGCGGCGCGCTGCCCCACCGGGGCAGTGACCGTCAATATGCCCTATCTGTTGCGCTGAATCCGGAAAGACCCATGAAGAGAACACGTTTCGCACCCGTCCTGCTGACCGCCGCGCTCGCGTTGACCGGCTGCTCGCTGGAACAGGCGGCGGCCGGTGACACCGTCAAGGTCGTCATCGGCTACCAGTCCAAGACCATCAACACCGTCACCGCCGGAACCCTGTTGCGCGCCAAAGGTTTCCTGGAGCAGCGGCTGAACCGGCTGTCCGGCGCGAAATACCAGGTCGAGTGGCAGGACTACGACACCGGTGCGCCGATCACCGCGCAGATGGTCGCGGAGAAGATCGATATCGGATCCATGGGCGACTACCCGGTACTGATCAACGGTTCCCGCACGCAGGCCAGCGAACGCGCCGCGACCGCCCTCGTGTCGGTCACCGGCTACAACCCCAAGGGCGCACTGAATATGGTCGTGGTGGCGCCGAATTCGACCGCCCGCACCCTCGCGGACCTGGCCGGGCAGAAAGTCTCCGCCAGTGTCGGCTCGGCGGGGCACGGCACGCTCGTGCAGGCGCTGACCCGGGCCGGCATCGATCCGAAGTCCGGTGTCGAGGTGCTCAACCAGCAACCGCAGATCGGCGCTTCGGCGCTGGAATCCTCTCAGGTCCAGGGTCTTTCGCAGTTCGTGGCCTGGCCCGGTCTACTGGTTTTCCAGAACAAGGCCCGGCTGCTCTACGACGGCGCCGAACTGAACGTGCCCACCTTCCACGCGGTGGTGGCGCGCCGTGACTACTCCGCCAAGCATCCCGAGGTGCTCGATGCCTTCCTGCAGGCGCAACTGGACGCCACCCAGTTCCTCAACGACGAACCTGTCGAGGCAGCCCAGATCGTGGCCGAGAACTCGGGCCTCCCAGCCGAAGTCGTGTACCTCTACAACGGGCCGGGCGGCACCTCCTTCGACGCCACCGTCAAGCCGCACCTGGTGGAGACGCTGAAAAGCGATGTCACCTACCTGAAGTCGATCGGCGACTTCGCCGAACTCGACATCGACGAGTTCGTCGACGACACCGCACTGCGGAAGGCGTTCGCCGAGCGCGGGCAGAACTACGACAGCGCGCTGGCGAACACCGCCAACCCGTCGCTGATCCGGGGCAACGACCCGCTGAACGGCAGGACGGCCGACAATCCCGCGACGGCGAGCGAGATCTGGTTCGCCGGTCAGGACGCCACGCAACCGGCCGCCGATCCGACGAGCCTGCTCCGGGCCGTCAAACAGGGTCGGGCGCAGGGAAAGACGATACGGGCCGCCTATGTGCCCGACGCCGAACTCGGCACGCGCTGGTTCGCGGACAAGGCGGTGTGGGTGCGCGACGGGGAGACCTATCTGCCCTTCACCACCGCCGCCGCGGCGGCGCGATATCTGGACCGGCATCCGTCGGGTGTGACCGTCGGCTTCGAGCAGGCTGTCACCGAGGTGCGGGTATGAGTACCGCCGCGGTCCTCGATCTGGAAGCGGCGCCGATAGCCGAGCCGGGCGCGGCAGAGGCCCGATCCCGGGCGGGACGCGCGGTGTGGCGTTCCCGGATCGTCCGCGTCGCGGCCGTGGTCGCCGCGATCGCGGTATGGCAGTTCCTGACCGCCAACGACCTCCGGCTCTGGGTGCGGTTCGACACGCTGCCGACCGTCACCGAGATCGGCCGGGCGTTCCGGACTCAGCTGAGCACCCAGACCTTCTATCTGGATCTCGGCCAGTCGTTGATCCGCATTCTCACCGGTTTCGGCCTCGCCGCGGCACTGGGCGTGAGCACCGGTGTGGCGCTGGGTCGCTCGCGGTGGTTCGCCGACATCGTCGGGCCGCTCACCGAACTGGCCCGGCCGATCCCGGCCATCGCCGTGGTGCCGGTGGCGATCCTGCTGTTCCCCAGTGACGAGGCGGGAATCGTCTTCATCACCTTCATCGCCGCCTACTTTCCCGTCATGGTCTCGACCCGGCACGCGGTGCGCGCACTGCCGACGCTGTGGGAGGACTCGGTGCGCACCCTCGGCGGCAACCGCTGGGACGTGCTGTGGCGAGTCGTGTTGCCCGGCAGCCTGCCCGGCGTGTTCGGCGGCTTGTCCGTCGGCATCGGCGTGGCCTGGATCTGCGTGGTCTCCGCGGAGATGATCTCCGGCCGGCTCGGTGTCGGATACCGCACCTGGCAGGCCTACACCATCGTCGACTACCCCGGCGTATTCGTCGGGATCATCACCATCGGCGTGCTCGGTTACACCACCTCGGCCGCGGTGGAATTGCTCGGCCGCCGCGCCACCCGCTGGCTGCCGCGAGTCCGGGAGGTCGCGAAATGACCGGTAGCGGAACACGATTGCGCCTGGACCGGGTGCACCTTTCCTATGGTGGCGCACCGGTGATCACCGATCTGTCGCTCGACGTGCGGCCGGGCGAGATCCTGGTGCTCACGGGGCCTTCGGGCTGCGGGAAGTCCACGGTGCTGCGCGCGCTGGCCGGACTGCTGCGTCCGGACTCCGGGCGGGTGCTGGCCGACGACGTGGCGGTCACCGGCACCGATCGCGACCGGGCGGTGGTCTTCCAGGACAACGCCCTGCTCCCCTGGCGCACCGTGCGCGCCAATATCGAACTGGCGCTGAGACTTCGCGGCGAACCCCGCGCCGGGCGCCGCGAGCGCGCCGAGAAATGGATCGAGGAGGTCGGGCTCACCGGCTTCGCCGACTTCCTGCCCAAGAGCCTGTCCGGCGGCATGCGCCAGCGGGTGCAGCTCGCCCGCGGACTGGCCGGCGCCCCGCGCGCGGTGATGATGGACGAGCCGTTCGGCGCGCTGGACACCCAGACGCGCGCCACCATGCAGCGCTTGCTGATCCAGACCTGGCAGACCCATCCGAGCACCGTCGTGTTCGTCACCCACGATGTGGACGAGGCGCTGCTGCTCGGCGACCGGGTGGCCGTGCTCGGCCGGGCCGGTCAACCGCTGCGCGCCCTGCTCGACATCCCGCGTCCCCGTACTCCCGGCGTCGACCGCGCCGCCGCGCGCGCCGAAATCATCGCCGCGCTCGGCCGGCCCGAGCTCGCCGCCCTCTGACCGAATGGTGTTGTCACCGATGGACATTCCTGATTTGACCGAGACCACCCGCCTGGACTGCGACGTCCTGGTCATCGGCGGTGGTACCGCGGGCACCATGGCCGCCCTCACCGCCGCCGAGGCCGGCGCGAACGTACTGCTGCTGGAGAAGGCGCACGTGCGGCACTCCGGCGCGCTCGCGATGGGCATGGACGGCGTGAACAACGCCGTCATCCCGGGCAAGGCCGAACCCGAGGACTACGTCGCCGAGATCACCCGCGCCAACGACGGAATCGTCGACCAGCGCACCATCTATCAGACCGCGACCCGCGGTTTCGCCATGGTGCAACGGCTGGAACGCTACGGCGTCAAATTCGAGAAGGACGAATACGGGGAGTACGCGGTGCGCCGGGTGCATCGCTCCGGGTCGTACGTGCTGCCCATGCCCGAGGGCAAGGATGTGAAGAAAGCGCTGTATCGCGTGCTGCGGCAACGGAAGATGCGCGAGAAGATCCGGATCGAGAATCGGTTGATGCCGGTGCGGGTGCTCACCGAGAGCGGCCGGGCCGTCGGAGCCGCCGCATTGCACACGCGCACCGGCGAATTCGTCGCCGTCGGCGCGAAAGCGGTGATCCTGGCGACCGGGCCGTGCGGACGGCTCGGGCTGCCCGCCTCGGGATATCTCTACGGCACGTACGAGAATCCCACGAACGCGGGTGACGGTTACGCGATGGCGTACCACGCGGGCGCGGAACTGTCGGGGATCGAATGCTTCCAGATCAACCCGCTGATCAAGGATTACAACGGACCCGCCTGCGCCTACGTCGCCAACCCGTTCGGCGGCTACCAGGTCAACGCCCACGGTGAGCGGTTCGTCGATTCCGACTACTGGTCCGGCCAGATGATGGCCGAGGTCAAACGCGAGATCGAATCCGCCCGGGGCCCCATCTATCTCAAGGTTTCACACCTGCCCGAGGAGACCCTCGACACGCTCGAAGGCATCCTGCACACCACCGAACGACCCACCCGCGGCACCTTCCACGCCAACCGCGGTCACGACTACCGCACGCACGACATCGAGATGCACATCTCCGAAATCGGTTTGTGCGGTGGGCATTCCGCCTCAGGTGTCTGGGTGGACGAGCACGCCCGCACCACGGTGCCCGGTCTCTACGCCGCCGGTGACCTGGCCTGCGTCCCGCACAACTACATGATCGGCGCGTTCGTCTTCGGCGACCTCGCGGGCGCGCACGCGGCGGGGACCCTCGCCGCGGTGCCCGCGCCGGCGGCGCTTCCGGAAGACCAGCTCGCCGCCGCGCACGAGCTGATCTACCGTCCGCTGCGGAACCCGGACGGCCCGCCCCAGCCGCAGGTCGAATACAAACTCCGGCGCTTCGTCAACGACTATGTGGCGCCGCCGAAAACCGCCGCGAAACTGTCGATCGCGGTGGAGACCTTCGAACGGATGCGCGGCGACGTCGACGGAATCGGCGCTCGCACACCGCATGAGCTCATGCGGGCCGTCGAGGTCTCCTTCATCCGCGACTGCGCCGAAATGGCGGCTCGCAGCTCGCTCACCCGGACCGAGTCCCGCTGGGGTCTGTACCACGATCGCGCGGACATCCCCGAACGCGACGACCAGGCGTGGCGCTACCATCTGAATCTGCGCAAGAACGCCGACGGCGCAATGGAATTCCGGAAGCGGCCGGTCGCGCCCTACCTGGTGCCGGTGCCCGGCCTGGACGACGTGCCCAGCACCGACCGCACCGTGCTCGCCGTCGAACAACCCGAGCTGGTCGGGCAGCGCGCTCCCCAGATCACCGAGGCGGCCGAGGCCCCCCGCGAGCCCGTCGCTCCCCCGTCACCGCGACTGGTCAGCCTGCTGGCCCTCGATTCGCCCACGGTGCCCGACCTTTCGGGGTATCTGGCCGACTCCGACCCGCAGGTGCGGGTCGCCGCGATCTCGGTGCTGACCGAGAACACACCGGACGGGTTCGCCCCGATCCTGGTGCGCGCGTTGCGCGATCCCGCGCCGGCCGTGCGCCGGACCGCGGCCGAAGGTCTGCGCGAACTCGTCGAGGTCCTGCCGACGTCGACCGGGTTGGCCGACCACCTGGACTCCCCCGACCCGCTCGTTCGCGCCACTGTGGTCGATCTGCTGCGCGCCCTGAAGACCGGTACGACCGCGCAGTTCACCGCCGCCCTGTCCGACTCGGATCACCGGGTGCGCATCGAGGCCGTGCGCGCCCTGGTCTCGCTGGACGACCGGCACGGTGTGGCCGCGGCCGCCGCGGACCACAGCCGCGAAGTGCGCGTCGTTGTCGCCCAAGGGCTTTCGGTGATCGGCAACGGCGGTCACGAGGTGGTGCGCCGGCTGACCGCCGACCGGGATCCGCTGGTCCGAGCCGCGGCGCTGACCGCGTTCGGCGCGCTGGGCGCCGAGACCGCTGCCGATATCACCGATCTGACTACCGCGCTGCGGGATTCCGCGTGGCAGGTACGCGTGGGCGCGGCCCGCGGACTGACGGGCGCGGATCCCGAAGCCGCGGTACCGGTGCTGGCCGATGCCCTCGACGATCCGCACCTGGATGTCCGCAAGGCCGCGGTGCTGGCGCTGGCCACCTGGCCGGACCACGGCGCGGCCCAGGACGCGCTGCGCAGGGCCACCGCCGACCGCGACGCCGACGTGCGCGCCTACGCCCGGCGGGCCGCTACTCAACCGGTGGCGCACTGAATCGATCAGTGCGCACTCGGTGCGGGGACCTGCCCATTGGGTAGTCGGCGATGCCCCGACAGCAGACCGGCGGACAGTTCGCCGTACGCGATTTCGAGTTCGGCGAGCCGGGTCCAGGCCGCGTGCATCTCGTGGCTGCCCGGATCGATGGTCATCAGCAAACGGAAAGCATATTCCGAAGCATCGGCCATTCGGTCTATCACCAGGCCCAGGCGCTCGGGAGTGGTGCGCGCGCCGGGATGCGGATCCGGCAGCGCCACCTCCGCCCAGTCATCGATTTGTTCTATCAATTCGGTGCGGCAGGCGTCGATGTCCGGGGCTCGGTCCGGGTGGTCACGCCGCTGACGGTGCAACTCGGCCAAGCCGAAGGCCTGGGTGCACAGCGGGCCGATCAGGTAGTGGCCGCGCAACGCGGCCAGTAACTGGTCCTTGGATGGCAACGGCTCTGGCACGGGGACATGCCTCGCTGTCATCCGAGGAACCCTCCCTTCACGTCGGCGCCGGGTATCCACACCCGGGGAGTACCACCGAAAGCGTCGGCTAACTCACAGAAATCGGTGAATCTGCCCACCCTTACCGGAACTCACGACCCCGAGCGCTGCGCGACGACCGCGTCCAGACGCTCGCCCAGGGCCATGACCTGGTCTCGAAGCCGCACCAGCTCGTCCACGGGCCAAGCGATATCGGACAGCACATTGTCGATCATTTCCTTCGCACGCTCCTGCAGCGCGAGACCCGCTGGGGTCGCGCGCAATTGGACCGCTCGTCGATCATTCGGATTCCGCACGCTCTCCACCAGGCCGCGATCGGTCAGGCGCTGGATCAGCGGCGAGACGGTGCCGTAGTCCAGACGCAACTGCTCACCGAGCTCCTTCATCGTTATCCCGGGCCGCTCCCATAACGCGAGCAGCGTCAGATATTGCGGATAGGTGACGGTCATCGCCTCGAGGTGCGGCCGATAGGCGGCGGTCATCGAGCGCGAGGTGGAGTACAGCGCGAAACAAAGCTGTGCGGCGAGCGAGAGCAGGTGGTCGTCGTTCGCTTGATCGGACATATCAGCACTGTACGACCGTCCGAGTCGGGCCGAAAGACACTACCGCCTACGCTGCCGCCGACTACAGCCGAGCTTCCGGCGCGCCGATCGGTGTCAGTACGCGCTCGACCAGTGCGGTGTCGCAGTGCTCGACGACCTCGACGATGCGGCCTTCGGCGAGACGGAAGAGGAAGCAGTAGGTCTGGTGGTAATCCTCGCCGCGCACGGTAGTGGCGTAGCCGCGCGCCTGGACGACGACGCGGTCGCGGGTTCCCGTGCGGTCACAGCCGGAAATCGGTGGCCGGGCAGGCGGGACGGCGGCAGAATGGCGGCGGGTCCAAGCGGGGCCGCACGCGAGTAGCGGGGGGACACGATGGTGACTTTCCTGGTCGACGCGGTGACGTCGGCGGCGCAGCCGCTGGCTACGCGACCGCTGGCCGAGTTTTATCCGGACGCACTGCTCATCGGCGGAGATCCGGAAACGCCGATGCTCACGCCTGATGGCGTGGACCCGCTGTTGAGTGCGGTGGGGCGGGCGTTCGCCGAGCATCGGCCGCTGGTGTTGTCGCCGGACGCGGTGTGGCTGACTATCGCACAGGGACTGGCCAGGCACATCCGGTTGCATGCCGAGCAGCTGCGGGAGCAGTTGGTCGAACACCAGGGGCAGGCGACACTGACCGTCACGGTCGGCGATTCGATGCCCACCGACCGGGATTCGTGGTCGCACGTGGTGGAACTGTTCGACAAGGCGCTGTCCGCCGAGACGCGGTACAGCGGGTTGTTCGAATGCGACTTCTCCACCAGCACCGCGGTGGAGCGGGTGGCGGGCCGGGTCGTCGCGCTGGACGCCTATGCGGAGTACTTCGCGATGTGGATGGTGTGCGTCTGCGGGATTCCGTCGATCACGCTGACCGGAACAGTCGAGGACTGGCGCGAAATTCGTGACCGGGTGGACGCGCTCGCCGACTTCGGACTCGAAACCTGGTGCCGCGCACTGGCTCCGGTCATCGAGGAATTCGTGCGGGCGGCGGACGGCGGGGCCGATATCGCTTTCTGGCAGCGCATATACAAACCGGCCGACGCCTACGGCGAGTCGGTGATCACCGGGTGGATAACCCGGCTGTACCCGTATCTCCAGGGCGGGACCACCTACGACATCCCGAACTCGATGCTGGAGTTGCCGCTGGACGAACCGCGCGAGGTGACCGTCGACGGACGCCGCTACGACGGGCCGGGCATCAGCAGCACGATGGTGCCCGCGACGCTGTCGCGGGCGGTGATCAATGTCAATGACCGCGTGGCAGGGCACAACAGGGCGGTCGCACTGCGGGCCGGGCTGGTCGGTGTGGCGCAAGACGAGGACGGGTCGTTACGCCCCCTGCCGGGCTGGCACCTGGAGACCGTCACGGTCGATATCGACGAGGTCATCGACCGCATCGAGCGAGAACACGCGGTGACGGCCGCCGTGCCGAGGAAGTACTGGGAGCGCGTCGGCGCCGACGTGGCCGCGCTCTATCGTCGCATCGGTTCGGCCACCCTGTTCGACGGCGCCTGGCGAATCCTGCCGTGGGCCGAACACCGGAACGTCCGGGTGTCCAGCACCGGCTACACCGAGATCACGGTGATGTTCGAGCTCGCCGACGGCAGCTGCGTGGGCGCTCTCGACACCATCGATCCGGGATCGCGTTCGATGATCACACACTGGGTGCGCTGCCGGGTCGCAGCGGCCGGGGATCCGTCCGCGCCATCGAAGGCCCGTCTGCTGGGCCCGCTCAGCGCGGCGCGGGTATGCGGAACCTCGTTGCCGCTGTTGCTCACCGCCGCGCTGGACCACGGCGGCCGGATCACCCACACCGAAACGGGCGGGCTCGACCGGCTGCTGCGGCGCATCCATCGGTGACACGCGTCACACTCTGTTACGTCAGCGGCGGCCGCGGTGTCCCGAGAGCATGACTGAGCACACCAGCACCACCAAGGTCGTTGTCGTCGGCGGCGGTTACGCCGGCACCCTCGCGGCCAACCGGCTGCAAACGCGCGAGGACGTCGAAATCACCCTCGTCAATCCGCGCCCGCAGTTCGTCGAGCGAATTCGGCTGCACCAGTTGGTCGCCGGTACCGGTGCCGCCGCCCAGGACTTCGGCGCGATGCTGGGCGCGCGGGTACGGCTGATCGTCGACAGTGTGACCCGCATCGACACCGCCGCCCGCAGCGTGCGTCTGGCCTCGGACCGCACACTGCGCTACGACTACCTCATCTACGCGGTCGGCAGTACGGCGGCCACACCCGCCTCGATACCCGGCGCGGCCGAATTCGCTTATCCCCTCGGGGAATGGGAGCACGCGCAGCGGCTGCGCGCCGCGATCGGCGCACTGCCGCGGGACGCGCGCATCACCGTCGTCGGTGGCGGCCCCACGGGCATCGAAACCGCCGCCGAACTGGCCGAGCAGGGCCGCACCGTCACGCTGACCAACCAACTCAGCCACCGCGACGACCGTCCCCGCACTCTCTACCTCGGCGGCAGAGTGGCCGCGTTCCTCAAGGAATCGGTCTGCAAGGCAACGGTTTCCGGGATCCGGAAGGAAGGCCGCAAGCCCGGCTCCTGCGCCACCATCACCGGGTCCGGCGCCCGGCTCGAGCGGCCGGCGCCGGCGCCCGATATGGTGTCGAACCTGTGACCGGCACCGACGAGCACACCGAACGATTCACCCTGCTGCGCCCGTTGCTGTTCACGGTCGCCTACGAAATCCTCGGCTCGGCCACCGAATCCGATGACGTCCTGCAGGACAGCTATCTGCGGTGGGTCCGGGTCGACCTGGCGACGGTCCGCGACACCAAGTCGTATCTGGCGCAACTGGTGACCAGGCAGGCGCTCAACGCGCTCCGGGCGGGTGCGCGCCGCCGCGAGGAATACATCGGCCCGTGGCTTCCCGAACCCCTGCTGCTCACCGAGAGCGACGCCCTGAGCGATGTCGTGCTCGCCGAGTCGGTGTCGATGGGCATGCTGGTGCTGCTGGAGACGCTCACGCCCGACGAGCGCGCGGTCTTCGTCCTGCACGAGGTATTCGGTTTCGGCTATCACGACATCGCCACGGCGGTAAGCAAATCCGTTCCGGCGGTGCGCCAGATAGCACATCGCGCCCGCGAACACGTCCAGGCCAGGCGCAGCCGGTTCGGGCCTGTCGACGCCGCCCAGACCGCCGCACTCACCGATCGCTTCCTGGCCGCGGCGAGCACCGGCGATATGGACGGCCTGCTGTCGATGCTCACACCCGACGCCACCTGGACCACCGACAGCGGCGGCAAGGTTTCGGCGCTGGCCTGGCACGCGACGGGCGCGCGGCGGGTGGCCGAAATCGTGCTCGGTGCATTCCGCATGCGGGAGCTGGTATCCGGGGTGCGGATCGAGACCGTCACCTTCAATCACGCTCCGGCCCTGGCCATCTACCGCGACGCCCATCTCGAGGCGGTGATGCTGATCGAGATCGCCGACGGGAAGATCACCAAGCTCTACGGCATCCGCAACCCGGACAAGCTCGCCGCGCTCGAGATCCCGCGCCGTATCACGCGCAGCGAACGCGGCTGATGTCGCGGCACGCGCCGCCGGGCAGTCAGGCCGGACTGTGGTCGGCCGGCACGGCCGGTTCGGTCCGGCCGACCGCCGAGCCGGTCCGGCGCGGCACGGTGTACACCGCGATCACGCACAGGATCGAGATCGCGAAGCAGGCCAGGGTGTACCAGAGGTTCCCGAGCGGGTCGCCGTTGTCGGTCACGCCGTCGACCGCGCTGAAGAAGTCGGGCAGGGCCGAGATCCAGAGCAATGCCATGACCGCCAGGTACACGATGCTGTAGATCCGCACGAACCGATTGGTGTAGGGCGGATCGTCCAGTTCGCCGCGCCGGAGTCCGAGCCACTGCCGGGTCAGGATCACGACGGCCACGACGCTGACGATCACCAGTTCGGCCGCGTACAAGAAGCCGCGCACGGGCGTGCTGCCCGCACCCAGCACCGTGGCGGGAATCGGCAGGATGGCGGTGCCCAGCGAGGCGAGCACGCCGATAACCACTGTGCGCCAGACCAATTGGAGGCCGGTGAAGGTCTGCCCCTGGTCGACGTGGCGGCCGACGAACCACTGCACGCACAGCGCCAGCGACATCGGCCACAGTGCCGCGAAGACGACGACGCTGGGCAGCGGCACCGCGTCGAACATCGGCTGGTTCATCGGATTGTCGACCGACCAC
The DNA here is from genome assembly GCF_017875645.1 of Nocardia goodfellowii. Lineage (NCBI taxonomy): Bacteria > Bacillati > Actinomycetota > Actinomycetes > Mycobacteriales > Nocardiaceae > Nocardia > Nocardia goodfellowii. The sequence continues at coordinate 6,050,363 of NZ_JAGGMR010000001.1, forward strand.
TCCCACCACCGCAGCTGCGGACCGAGATGGTCGAAGATCTCGTAGAAGCCGTGGTGCACGAACCCCACACAGGCCGCCCCGGCAAGCACGCCGTAGCGCCGGAAAACACCCAGCGTCCGGACGATTTCGAAGGCCACGGTGGCCATGAACGGATAGATCGCGACGATGTAGAGCGGTAGCCGGCCCCACAGGAAGTCCACGGTGAAGACGTTGTGCGCGAACATCGTATCGACGTGTTCGGAGATGCCGAACTCCTGCGGGAAGTACAGCGGCGGTTCGATGATGAACAGATAGGCGGTGGCGCCGAACCAGAGCACCAGGTTGGTGGGATCACCGTGGCGGCGCAGGCGCGTGATCGCGTAGATCAGCGCGAGCACCGCACCGAGGATGATGGTGAACTCGAGAACGGGCAGGGTCCAGTTCTCCAGGGCGAACGGATTGCGGAACTCGACGAGCCCGCCCGCCTCGGCACACGAAAAGCCCAGTGCCTCGGCCAGTTCGGCGAAGGTGGGTGCGCAACCGGCGGCCATCACCGCACCTCCCGCGTCTCGGCGGTGTACCAGTGCGAGACGTCATATCCCTCGTCGAAGCGCTTGAACCACAGGTCGGCCAGCGCGGGTAGTCGCTCGTGATCCGGGTTGTGCCGGGGCATCTGACTGCGGATGATGCCTGCCAGCGCGACGAGTTGTTCTCGCAGCGGCAGATGGTCGAACGCGCGCGGCATCGGTCCGTTGTCCTCGGCCCGCAGGCCCGGCAGCAGTCGGCGAAGTTGCTGCTTACGGCGATAGGTCGCGTGCATCGCCAGCGCGTCGACCTGCCGATCCGCCAGCGGCACATGCTTGTTGAAGCCCTCGTTGGCGATCCGGATCACGCGCAGCACATGGGCGAAGATGGACGGGGCCTGCCGCATTCGGTAGAGGTCGCTGCCCACCACATGGTCGAAGATGATCAGGGCCGAGCTGCGGTGCTCGACCTCCTCGACGAAATGCCAGATGAACAGCGAGGCAACGCGATCGTCACCCGGCGCGAACAACGTCGCGTCGTTGTCCAGCATCAGTTTGAACACCGGGGTGAACGTGGCTTCCAGGTCCGCGGTATAGGCGAGCCGATACGCCAGTGTGGCGTGCGTGGTCAGGCGGTCGAATTCCGCGATGACCTGGTTGTAGGTTTCCTCGAGCCCCGGATAGGTCCGGATCAGGGCGTTGACGTGCTGGCGGTGCGCGGTGGAGTGCTGGCCCTCCTGCCGCACGAACGCGTCGGCCTCCTCGGCGACTTCGGGATCGGTGATCAGCGGCATGGCCTCGCGGATCATGTTCACGATCATCTTTTCGAAGCCGATCGCGAGCAGGGACACCGCGTTGGCCATGGCCGAGAAGGCCGGATTTCGTTCATTCCACAGGAACGGCACGTCGTGATCGGCGAATGCGAAACGCATCTTCCGGACTTGTAGATCGGTCATGGCCGACACCATACACACAACCCATCGTTTGTATGATGCTAATCGTGTCTACTGACCGGAACTGCGCAAAGGCAGCCCGGCGATCCTCTGGTACCGTCGGGCCAGTGGCAGGCAGGCGCGGGTGGGGCGGCAATCCGCCGAGCAGCGACGAAGAGGCGACGAGCCGAATCATCGCCGCCGCGGTCGAACTGATCGGGCGCACCGGGTCGGCGATCAGCATCGCCGACGTCGCGGACGCGCTCGGCGTCATCCGGCAGACCGTCTACCGCTACTTCGCCAGCGCCGACGCGCTGATGCGGGCGGCGGCGATCGCGTCGGTGGCCGAGTTCCTCGATCGGCTGACCGAGCGGGTCAGCGGCATCCACGACCCGGCCGAGGCGATGACCGAAGGCGTGGTCTTCACCTTGGCCGAGGTCACGCGCACCCCGCACCTGGGCCTTCTGGTCTCGGGGGCGTACTCCAACGTGCATCCCGACAGCCTCACCTCCGACGCGGCGCAGATGTTCGGCATGCAGATGATCCGGCGCTTCGATGTCGACTGGGAGAGCTACGGATACGACGAGCAGGCGCTCTATGAACTCGTCGAATTCTGCCTGCGCATCCAGCAGTCGTTCTTCGCCGCGCCGAGCAATCCGCCGCGCAGCGACGATGAACTGCGGCGGTATCTACGGCGCTGGATGGGTTCGGCCATTCTGGCCCAAAACCTCCCCGCCACCAGGCTTTAGCGGCGCGGCTCGCGGGGTGCGCGGCCGGTCCAGCGACGGTGGGCGCGGCTGAAACCGGCGGCGTCGTGATAGCCGAGACGACGCGCTATCTCGGTGAGGGTGAGCCGGTCCAGGGTCAGCAGATCGGCGGCCAGGGCGGAGCGCACCTCGTCGACGAGTTCGCGGAACGAGGTGCCCTCGGCCCGCAGGTGCCGGCGCAGCGTGCGCTCGTCGAGATGCAGGCGGGCGGCGATATCGGCGGCCGAGGGAGCGTGGTCGATGTCGGCGAGGATCAGGGCGCGCACGCGGGCGGAAATGCCGCGACGCGATCGCCGGGCCTCCAGCATGCGCGTGCACTGTTCTTCCAGCAGCAGCGCGGTGGTCGAATCCGCTTGCGGCAGTGGGCGATCCAGCAACGAGGCGGCGACCACGATCCGGTGCCGCTCGGTTCCGGTACGCAGGTCGACGCCGGGCAGCAGTGCACGCAGGGCCGTCGCGCGGGAGCCGGTGAACGCCGCCTCGACCCGCAACCCCTGATGCGCGCCGATCGCGATGGGCGAGAGGACGGCGATCTTGGTGAGCTCGCGTTCGACGAAGAACCCCCGGACGTCGGCGGGGATGTCGGTGTCGTCGAAGATCACCGTCAGGTCTGACCCGCTGGGTTCGAGCACCGGTTTGATGAACGCGAAGGACAGTTCCGCATATCGCACGCCGAGGCGGATCGCCTCGCGCACACTCGCACTGGACAGCATGGCGTAGCCCCAGACGCCCAGGGTGCCGATGGTGTAGCGCAACCCGGCGGCGACGCCGAGTCCGGGCTGGTCACCGACCCGGTTCAGCAGATTGCGCGCGATGGCGAGTTCCTGCCCGCCCTCGATGAAGGTGTCGGCGCGGTCCAGGTCGGCGGAGCGCAGGCCGGTGCCGGACAGGCATTCGGCGGCGGTCAGCCCGTGCGCCGCGCCCAGCTCGACGAGAATCCGCGTGGCGGCGGGTCCGCGCGGATGGTCCCAGGTGGGAGTCTCGGCTGTGCTGTCCGTGCTCATGTCCGGAAATGACAATAGCTCATCCGGATCGGACCTCGTCGCGACCGGGGCCGCGAGCCTACCGTCCAACCATGACGAGTAAGGCAGTGTCGGTCGCCATCATCGGTGCGGGGTTCGGCGGGCTGGCCGCGGCAATCGAACTGGACCGCAACGGCATTCACGACTACACCGTTTTCGAACGCGGCGAGTCCGTCGGCGGCGTGTGGCGGGCGAACTCGTATCCCGGTGCGGCCTGCGACGTGCCGTCGCCGATCTACTCGTTCTCCTACGAGCTGGAGACGGAGTGGTCGCGGCGGTTCGGCACCCAGCCGGAGATCCATCGATACCTGCGGCGCACCGCCGACAAGTACGGCGTGACCCGCAAGATCCGGTTCGGTACCGAGGTCGTCGCGGCGACCTTCGAGGAGGACGCGGGCCGCTGGCGGGTCGAGCAGGCCGGCGGGGAGGTGGACTACTTCGATGCGCTGATCTGCGCGACCGGGCAGCTGTCCCGGCCCAAACTGCCCGAACTCGACGGGATGGACAGTTTCGCGGGAGCGCAGTTCCACTCGGCGCAGTGGGACCACAGCGTCGATCTGACCGGCAAGCGGGTCGCGGTGGTCGGTAGCGGTGCGAGCGCGGTGCAGATCGTGCCCGCCATCGCCGACCGGGTCGCGGCGCTGGAGGTGGTGCAGCGGTCGGCGTATTGGGTGGGCAACAAATGGGACCATCAGACCAGCAAGACCGTGCGCGCCCTGCTGCGCACCGTGCCCGGACTCGCACGGCTGCAACACAATGCCGAATGGCTCTGGTACGAAGCGCGGGCGCCGTTCATCGCGCGCTGGGCCGAACCGGTGCAGATCGCGTTCGAGTACTGGCTGAAGTTCAAGATCCGCCGCGAGATTCGCGATCCGGAGCTGCGCGCGGCGGTGACGCCGGACTACCGGTTCGGATGCAATCGGGTGCTGCTGTCCAACGCCTGGTATCCGGCGCTGGACCGAGAGCATGTGACCCTGCATCCACACGGCGTCCACCGCGTCACCGAGCGCGGACTGGTGCTCTCCGACGGTAGCGAGGTGGCCGCCGATGTCATCGTGTGGTGCACGGGCTTCACGGCGAGCGAGTATCTCGCGCCGATCGACATCACCGGGCTCGACGGACGAAAACTGCACGCGGAGTGGAAGTCCGGGCCGTACGCCCATCTCGGCATCACGGTGTCCGGCTACCCGAATATGTTCCTGATGTACGGGCCCAACACCGGGTCGCTCACCAACACCATCACCTTCCTGCTGGAGAAGCAGGCCCGTTACGCCCGCCAGGCGATCGAGCGGATCGCCGCGCGCGGCGGGTGGCTCGACGTGCGCCCGGAAGTGCAGGAGGCGTTCAACGACGGACTCCAGCACACGTTGCGGCGCACGGTATTCACCACCGGCTGCCCCGGCTGGTATCACACTCCCGAGGGCAAGGTCACCGCCGTCTGGCCGGGCTCGCACGTCGCCTACGCCCGCAAGACCCGGAAGGTCGATTTCGACGAGTACGAGCACCGTGCCGCTTCAGGCGAGCTCATGCACGGGCTGTCGTAGCCGGACGGCCGCCACCAGGGCGGTGAACATCACGGCCTCACCGGCGTTGCCGAGCGGTGGTACCGCGAAGGCCGCGCCCGAGGCCACGAAAAGGATGGCCGTGGCCAGCGCCAGCCACGGCCAATTCAGCTTGCGCCACAGCATGATTCCGGCGATGAGCAGCACGATGGAGACGACCAGTGCGGGGATCGGCGGGCCGGACGGTGTTTCCGGGGCGTACCGGACCGTATCGGCGAACCGGCGTGGGATCAGACGCAGGTCGGTCAGATCCGCGACAGCGCCCCAGGCGATCAGAGCGGCGGTGAGCAGCCAGGCCCAGCGCATCCGGATCCGCAGCACGCATTGCGCGGCCCAGATCACCAGCAGCGGGGTCAGTACCACGTGGCCGACGAATCTGCCCACACTGAGGTCGTGCAGTAGATTGCCCGGACCCAGTGTGGCGCCCAGCCCGAATATCGCCGAGTCGTAAGCCAATCCGATGCCGACCGCGTAGAGGCACAGCCGAGCAGGCCCCGTTACCGCGCTCCCCCGCAGCATCAGCACACACGCGATTTGGAATCCGGCCAGCGATAACAGTGCGACGGACAGCATCGGTCTCCTCGGTCGGCCGGAGGGATGATGCCACCCGGCATGCGCTTCCAGTGTGGATGTAGCGGAGGTCGCCGCCGCGAGCGGCCCTCGGGCACACTCGCCTCAGACCGGCGCGCGGCGCAGATAGCGGCCCTGCGGATCGCCCTGGACTTTGCCGTCGTTCAGGATGTGCTGACCCCGCAGGAAGACATCGGTGACCCGGGCGTTCATCTCGAATCCCTCGAAAGGCGTGTATTGCTGCGCGGATTCGGAATCCGCGGCCCGCACGGTCCAGCGCGCTCCGGGATCGACGAGCGCGATATCGGCATCGAAGCCCGCGGCGATGGCGCCCTTGGTTCGCAGGCCGTAGCGCTGGGCCGGGTTCCATGCGGTCAACTCCGCGATGCGAGACAGCGGCAGACCACGCTTCCGCCCCGCGCCCACCAGCCCGGGTAACAGGTACTCGGCGCCGCCGAAGCCGGACTTGGCGGCGAACACGTCGCCGCGGTCGGCCCCGAATTTCTGCTCCTCGCGGCAGCAGGCGTGATCGCTGACCACCCAGTCGATGTCGCCGTCCAGCAGATGCCGCCACAGCGTCTCGACGTCGTCGCGGTCGCGCAGCGGTGGGTTCACCTTGCCACCGAGACCGTGCGCGGTATCGACGTCCGCGAGCAGGTGACCGATGGTGACCTCGCGGCGAAAGTCGACGTGCGGGAAGGCTCGCGCCATCGTGAGCGCGGCCTCGACCGCCTTGGCCGAGGACAGGTGCAGCAGGTTGATGTTCGCCAAGCCGGTTTCGTGGGCCAGATAGGCGGCCATGGTGATGGCCAGACCCTCGGAATGGGCGGGACGCGAGGCGCTGTAGGCGCGCAAGCCGGTCAGCGTGCCCGCGCGCTCCACCATCTCGGTGTACGCGGTCATGATCTCGGCGGTCTCGCAGTGCAGCGACAGGGAGATCCGGTCACCGAAACGCGCACGTGCGTCTTGGATTCCACGCATCACGAACTCGAAGTGCGCCAGGTCGTAGCGCGCACTGGGCGGAATCATCAGGAAGTCGGCCTGATCCGTGGCGCGCCCGTGCAGGCCGTGCCCACCGTAGAACATGAAGATCTTGAACGAGGTGATGCCGAAATCCTCGATGAGCGCGGGGATCTCGGCAATATGCTCGGCGGTCATCGGGGCGAGGTGCAGGGCGTGATCGACGAAGGCGCGGCCTGCCATCCGGTCGAGCACCTCCGGCACGAAGTCGCGGTAGGCGCCGCCCCGATTCAGGTAGTAGCGCCCGGTCCGCATGTAGGTGATGGACGTGGTGACGCCGCCCTGGGCACAGGCCCGGCTTTCGCTGGCGGTGTCGGCGGACAGCTCCTGATAGATACCCCAGTGCTGATGGGCGTCGACGATGCCCGGAAAGGCCAGCAGCCCTTGGGCATCCACCACGCGGTCTACGCCCCCCGCGGCCAGATTCGGGCCCACGGCGGTGACGACACCTTCCGCGACAGCGATATCCACGGCCGCGGGACTGTCGGTGGACGGGTCACCCGGGCGCACCACGCGGGCGTTCCGGATCAGCAGGTCGGTCGCCGCCACGATGACTCCAGTTTCTCTGTGCGAAACATCATTACCAATTGGCCGATCATGGCAGTAGTATGCGCTGATAGTCAATGCCGCAGAAGCACTCTCGCGTTTCGTTGTGGGAAACAACTGCGGCGGTGAGGAGTTGGGGCGATGACCGATCCGCTGTCGGGAATCCGGGTGCTGGATGTGGCGACACTGTTCGCGGGGCCGCTGGCAGCGACGCTGCTCGCGGATTTCGGGGCCGAGGTGATCAAGATCGAGCACCCCAACGGCGATCCGGTGCGCACCCACGGCGCGCAGCGGGACGGGGTCGGCTTGTGGTGGAAGATGCTGGGGCGCGGCAAGAAGTCGGTCACCCTGTACCTCGGTTCGCCCGACGGCCAGGAGATCTTCCGGCGCATGGTGGCCGACGCGGATGTGGTCATCGAGAATTTTCGCCCCGGCACCCTCGAGCGCTGGGGCCTCGGCTACGCCGAACTCCGCGCGATCAACCCCCGGCTGGTGCTGACCCGGGTCACCGGCTTCGGCCAGATCGGCCCGTACGCACACCGGCCCGGCTTCGGCACGCTGGCCGAGGCGATGAGCGGGTTCGCCGCCGTCACCGGCGAACCCGACGGGCCGCCGACCCTGCCGCCGTTCGGCCTCGCCGACGGCATCGCCGCATTGGCCACCGCCTTCGCGGTAATGACCGCGCTGCGAGCCCGCGACCGCGACGGACACGGTCAGCAGATCGACATGGCCATCATCGAACCCATCCTCACCGTGCTCGGGCCGCAGCTCATCGCCTACGACCAACTCGGTGAACTGCAGCCGCGGATGGGCAACCGATCCGCCAACAATGCCCCCCGCAATACCTATCGCACGGCGGACGGCGGCTGGGTGGCGGTGTCCACCAGTGCCCAGTCGGTTGCCGAGCGGGTTGTGCGCCTGGTCGGGCGGGCCGACCTCGCCGAGCAGCCGTGGTTCGGCTCGGGAGCCGAAAGAGCCCGGCACGCAGACGAACTCGATGCCGCGGTCGGCGGCTGGATCGTCGCCCGATCGACCGAGGAGGTGGTGCGCGCCTTCGAGAAAGCCGAAGCCGCCGTGGCACCGATCTACACCGCCGCCGACATCATGACCGATCCGCAATTCCAGGCGCTGGGCACCATCGCCGAACTGCCCGACGACGAACTGGGACTCGTGAAAATGCAGAACGTGCTGTTCCGGCTGTCCGCAACGCCCGGCCGAATCCGCTGGACCGGGCCACCGTTGGGCGCACACACCGCCGAAGTGCTCGCGGGCTACGGTGTGACCGCCGACCGGCTGGCCGAACTCCGCACCACCGGAGTCGTGCGATGAGCGAGCGAGACACCGTCCTGCGGTCAACGCACCGGAGGCGCGATCCGTTGCTGGAGGCGGTGCGCGGCGGTGTCGATCTGATCGAACTCGGGCAGCCGTTCTTCACCGGCATGCCCTGTTCACCCAACCATCCCGGCTTCCGAATGACGCTGGCGCGCAGGCACGGTGACATGGTGCGCCCCGACGGCGGGTCCGCGTCCAACGAGATCATTGTGACCGGTGGGCATGTCGGGACCCACATCGACGCGCTCAGCCACGTCAGCCAGGACGGCCGGCTACACGGCGGCATCGATGCCGCCGACGCGCAGCGGGGCGGGACGTTCACCGTGCACGGGGCCGAGCATCTGCCCGGCTTCCTGCGGCGCGGAATCCTGCTCGATATCGCCCGGGTGCACGACACCGACACGCTGCCCGGCGGTTACGAAGTCACCGTCGAGGATTTGGCGCGGGCGGCGGCACTGGCCGGGGCCGAGCCCACGTCGGGGGATGTGGTGCTGATTCGCACCGGGTGGGCGCGGCTGTTCGACCGTCCCGAGGCGTATCTGGGTGGGCAGTCCGGCGTACCCGGCATCGGGGTGGCGGGTGCTCGGTGGCTGGCGGCCCGCGGCATCGCCGCCACCGGTGCCGACACCACCGCCTACGAGTGCCTGGCTCCCGGCGCGGGACACAGCGTGCTGCCGGTACACCGGGTGCTGCTGGTGGAATCCGGGATCTTCATCCTCGAACATCTGGCACTGGAAGTGCTTTCCGCCCAGAGGATTTCGGAGTTCGTGTTCGTACTGGCACCCTTGCGCATTGTCGGCGGAACCGGGTCTCCGGTCCGCCCTTTCGCGGCGGTAGGCCGATGACGAGGTGGACGCGGCCGGGCGAACCGAGGCCAGCGGTGAATCCAGTGGCTGCTCTGGTTCGGGCGATGACCAGTCGGGGATCATCGACGGCGAGAGTAGGGCGGTGCGTTCATGAATGAGCGGACAATCGTTCAGCGGTTGGCGGAATTCGCCGCATCGGCGCGCGATCGTGGTCTCGGTACGGAGTTGCGCGCCGACGCGGCCCGCCGGGTGCTCGACGTCCTCGGCAACAGCCTCGCGGCCCAACACACTCCCGCTGCGGCGACGGTGCGCGCGCTGATCACCGAGTGGGGCGGCACGCCGCGCGCGACCGCGCTCGGCCTGCCCGGCCGCCACCCGGAGGCCAGTGCGGCATTGCTCGGCGGAACCCTCGCGCACGCCATGGATTTCGATGACACGCACCTGCCGTCGGTGCTGCACCCTTCGGCTTCGGTGGTACCCACCGCTTTGGCGGTCGCGGAGGCTACCGGCGCTGCCGGTGCGGCGCTGCTGGACGCGGTGGCCGTCGGTGTGGAGATCACCGTGCGCCTCGGCATGGCGGGCTACGACGAGGCTCTGGGCAACTCGGTCTTCTTCGAGCGGGGCCAGCACGCGACCGCGATCTGCGGGGCCGTCGGCGCCGCGGCCGCGGCCGCCATGCTGTACCGCTCGGACGCCGACGGCATCGCCCACGCCCTCGGCATCGCCGCGAGCATGGGTTCGGGACTGCTGGAAGCCAATCGCACCGGCGGCACCGTGAAGCGGGTGCACTGCGGGTGGGCCGGGCACGCCGCGGTGACGGCGGCGAGCCTGGCACGGCACGGCATGACCGGCCCGCCGACCGTGATCGAAGGCAGATTCGGTCTGCTGCAAGCCTTTTGCGGTGACCGAGCGGTACCCTCGGCGATCACCGGCGCGCTCGGCGAGCACTGGGAGTTGCCCGGGGTCTTCTTCAAGCCCTACCCGTGCAACCACTTCACCCATGCGGGCATCGACGCCGCACTCCGCCTCCGCGCCCGTGGCGTCACCGCCGCGGAGGTGGTCCGCTTGGAGCTGGGCGCACCGGCACCGGTACTGCGCACCATCGGCGAACCGCTCGACGCCAAGCGTCGCCCCGAATCCGGTTATCACGCGGCGTTTTCCGGCCCGTACACCGTTGCCGCGGCGCTGCTGGGCGGCGGCGGCCTCGGGGTGTTCCACGAGGACTTCACCGACGCCGCCGCCCGTGACCCACAGCGCCTCGCCCTGGCGGCGAAGCTCGATTGCGTCCCGGACCCGCACTGCGACAAGATCTTCCCGCACCAGTTCCCCGCCGTGCTCACCGCCGAACTGCACGACGGCCGCACCCGCACCGAACGCGTGGACGTCAATCGGGGCGGCCCCGGTAACCCACTTTCACCCGAGGAACTCGCGACCAAATTCCGCCTCAACACCACCCATCTGCTGACCCCCGCCGAGGCCGACACCGTCAGCGAGACCGTATACGGATTGGCCGACCTGGAAGATCTGGAGCCACTGCTGACCCAGCTACGAGCAACAGCAGTTCGCTGAACAGCAAATCCAACGCGTCCACACTGCCCGTTGACATATGCAGGTAATCACCTGCATGATTTGGGAGTGCGATCCGAACCCGACATCGACCTGGTGTTCAAAGCCCTCGCCGATCCGACGCGGCGGCTGCTGCTGGATCGGCTGCGGGAACGCAATGGGCAGACATTGCGGGAGTTGTGCGAGCGGGTGGAGATGGCGCGGCAGTCGTTGACGCAGCACCTGGACATCCTCGAGCAATCCGGGCTCGTCACCGTGCTGCGACGCGGGCGGGAGCGAGTCCATTACCTCGATCCGGGTCCTATCCACGACATCGAGCAGCGCTGGATTTCCGTCTTCGACAAGCCGCGACTGGACGCGATCAGCGCTATCAAGAACCAAGCAGAGGAGAAAGCTATGACTACAACGGTGCCCGATTATGTTTACGTCACCTACATTCGGGCGAGTGCGGAACAGGTGTGGGAGGCGCTGACCGACGCGGATGTCACCGCCCAGTTCTGGGGCCACTCGAATGTGTCGGATTGGCAGCCGGGTTCGGGCTGGGAGCATCGGCGGGCCGACGGGTCGGGCGTAATCGACGTCGTCGGGAAGGTGCTCGAATCCGATCCGCCGACCCGCCTGGTCGTCACCTTCGAGGATTCGCCGGAGGTCGAACGGGAGGCTTCGGAGGTGACCTTCCTGATCGAACCCCATCAGGACATCGTGCGGCTCACCGTCACCCACGAGAAGCTGCCGAACCAGGAGATGCTGCAGGGCATTTCCACCGGCTGGCCCGCCGTGCTCGCCAATCTCAAATCGCTGCTGGAGACGGGTGCCGTACTGCCGCAAGCCCCGTGGGAGATGTCAGCGGCCCACGCCTGAGCTCGAGGAGACACGATGCTCGACACCACCGCGTTGCGCGAGGCCTACCGCGTACTGATCGAGGCCGCCGCCACGGTCGCCGAGGCGGAGACGACACGCGATCCCGGGCCGGGCGAATGGAATGCCGACCAGGTGCTGGGCCACGTCAGCCTGGTCACCGCCATGACCCTCGCCGCGGCGTCCGCCGTCGCCGCGGGTGCGCCGACGACCTATGACAACCGGCTGGCCCAGGACTCCTGGACCATCGGCCGCGCCGTCGAGCTGGCGGGCGACGGCGCGGGGCTGCGCGAACGGGTCCGTCGCCAAGGCGAGGCCCTGTGCGAGTTCAGCGGTCCGGCACTGAGTGACGCGGAGTTGGACACCCTGGTGCCCACTCGCCTGATCTCGGCCGGCACGCTGCTGGTGGATCAGCCACTGCCGCTTCGAGATCTACTCACCGGCCTCGCCGCCACGGAATTGCCGGGCCACACCGAGCAACTGCTGGCCCTGCTGGATATCCGCTAGCCCGCGGCCTCGTCTACACGGCGGCGGCGGGGAACGGCCCCGCGCGACCCAGCAGCGCGGGCACCGGTTTGCCCAGCAGTTCGCCCAACCACTGTCCCGTTTCGCGCACCCGTCCGGCATCGACACCGGTCGTCACGCCCATCCGGTCCAGCAGGTAGAGCAGGTCCTCGGTCGCGATATTGCCGGTGGCGGCCGGGGCAAACGGGCAGCCGCCGATACCGCCGGTGCTCGCGTCCAGCACGCGAGCACCGGCCTCGATGGCGGCGACAGCGTTGGCGTAACCGGTGTTTCGGGTGTTGTGGAAGTGGCAGCGCAGTATCGCCGACGGCGCCAGCGCCGCGACTCCGGCGATGAGGGTGCGCACCCGGTCGGGTGTGCCGACGCCGATGGTATCGGCGAGCGCGATCTCGTCGGGCGCGGCGGCGGCGACCCGGCGGATCAGATCCAGGACCGACGCGGGAGCCACTTCGCCCTCGAACGGGCAGCCGAACGCGGCGGCGATGGTGACGGTGCGGTGCAGACCGGCCGCGGCGGCACGCTCGGCGAGCGCCTGCCAGCGCTCGATCCCCTCGTCCGTCGTACATCCCTGATTGCGGCGGCTGAACGTATCCGTGGCCACCACAACGATATTCACCTCGTCCACGGCGGCGGCCAGCGCGCGGTCCAGTCCCCTGTCGTTGAACACCAGTCCGGCATAGGTGACGCCCGGCGGCCGCGGCACCCCCGCCATCACCGCCTCCGCATCGGCCATCTGCGGAACCCGTTGCGGGTGCACGAAACTCACCGCCTCGACGCGCCGCACGCCTGCCTCGACGGACCGTTCGATCAGCCGGATCTTGTCCGCCGTCGAGATCATCTCCGGTTCGTTCTGCAGACCGTCGCGCGGGGCGACCTCCATCAGCGTCAGGTCCACCGTGCCTCCGTATTGCCGGGTCGTTTCACTCAGGGATACAGTGTATCCAGTTTGCCGCGCTTCGCAGGATGGGAACCCAAATGCCCGCTGACACAACCACATCGACCGGTCCGCTGGCCGACCTCCGGGTGATCGAGATGGGCCAACTGCTGGCCGGGCCGTTCTGCGGCCAACTGCTCGGTGATTTCGGCGCCGAGGTGATCAAACTCGAGAGCCCGGGCAGCGGCGACCCGATGCGGCAGTGGGGCCGGGAACAATCGCAGGGCAAGTCGCTGTGGTGGCCGGTGGTCGCGCGCAACAAGAAGTCGGCGACCTGCAATCTGCGCGATCCCGAAGGACAGCGGCTGGCCCGGGAGCTCATCGCCCAGGCCGATATCGTGATCGAGAACTTCCGGCCGGGCACGATGGAGCGCTGGGGACTCGGCTACGACCGGCTGCGGGAAAACAATCCCGGTCTGATCATGACGCGGGTCACCGGTTACGGCCAGACCGGCCCATACGCGCCCCGCGCCGGGTACGGTTCGATCGGCGAGGCGATGGGCGGAATCCGTTACACCACAGGCGATCCCGGCAATCCGCCGGCCCGCACCGGTATCTCGATCGGCGATTCCCTGGCCGCGGTCTTCGCCACCATCGGCACGCTCGCCGCGGTGCATCACCGTGCGCGCACCGGTGCGGGCCAGCTCGTCGACTCCGCCATCTACGAGGCGGTGCTGGCGATGATGGAATCACTGCTGCCGGAGTACGCGATCACCGGCTATCAGCGCGAGCGCACCGGTTCGGTGCTGCCGAATGTCGCGCCGAGCAACGTCTACCCGACCGCGAACGGGGACATGATCCTCATCGCCGCCAACCAGGACACGGTTTTCACCCGCCTCGCGCAGCTCATGGACCGGCCCGAATTGGCCACCGACGCAAGGTATGCCACGCATACCGCCCGCGGCGCCCGGATGGCCGAGCTGGACGACCTCATCGCGGCGTGGACCGCCGGCGCCGACGCGGAACAACTGCTGGAACGCCTGCACGCCGCCGGTGTCCCGGCCGGGCGCATCTACACCGCCCGAGATATGTTCACCGATCCGCATTTCGCCGCACGCGAGGCGATCGTGCGGATCGCGCATCCCGAATTCGGCGAGCTGCCCATGCACAACGTGGTCCCCAAACTCAGTGCCACACCGGGATCCATCCGCCACGCCGGCCCCGAACTGGGCCAGCACAACACCGACGTCTACTGCGGCCTGCTCGGCCTGGACGCCGGCCAACTCGCGAAACTCGCCGAATCAGGCGTCGTCTGAATGGATTTCGAATGAAAGATCTGGCCGAAGACGCCCGCGGCGCGGGTTACGGCACGCCCTTGGGCGCCGGGGACCACCCCGCCGTGCTGGTGATCGATGTCTGTGCCGCCTACCTGGTGGACGACTCCCCGCTGCGCGCGCCGGTGGAGGACGCGGTGCGCGCGGCCGCCACGGTGGTGCACCGCGCGCGTGCGGCGGGATATCCGGTGTTGTTCACCCGCGTCAGCTACCAGCCCGGCACCGGCGAGGGCGGTTTGTTCCGCCGGAAAGTCCCCACCCTCGTTGTGTTCGAGGAAGGCAATCCCCTGGCCGAGTTCCTCGACGATCCGGCCCCGCTTCCCGGCGAATCGGTGATCACCAAGCAGTATCCGAGCGCCTTCCACGGCACCGCATTGGCCGCCAACCTCACCGCCGCCGGCATCGATACCCTGCTCATCACCGGCCTCACCACCAGCGGCTGCGTGCGCGCCACCGCGACCGACGCGCTCCAGCACGGTTTCCGCCCCCTGGTCGTCGCCGACGCCTGTGGCGACCGCGACCCCCGGCTGCACGACGCGAACCTGTTCGACCTCAACGCCAAGTACGCCGACGTCATCGGTCTCGACGCGGCGCTCCGGGTCCTGCGTTGACCGGCAGTGCCGGATTCAGCAGTCGAAGACCGACCAGCAGATGTCGTTGCGCAACCGTTGATCGTCGAGCACGAGTTCGCGGATCGCCGCCGGCAGCTGGTCACGCTGCCACTGGCATTCGAGTCGTCCCGCGGACTCGCTCATATCCGGCGGCGCGGCCGCGCGCGCGGCTTTGATCGCGAAGGCGGCCGCGCCGAGTTCATGCGCGGCGACATGGGCGACGCACCCAGCTTGACCGGCAGCGTAGGCGGCGTGCCGCGCTGCCCCGCGCAGGTCTCTGGCCGCCCCCATCGCATGTCCGCCGGCGGCGCGCGCCGCCATCATCTTGACCTCGCCCCGCACCCAGGCTCGGGCGTGCTCTATCGCTTGACGGGGACGCGGGTCTCCAGGCTGGGCGGCCTCGAAGTAGCCGAGGACATGTTCCGCACACGAGGCGGCCCACAGTGCCAAGAGGTGGTGATCGGCGTCGGTGAGGGTCCCACCACGACGAATCGTCACGAAGCGCGGGTCCCGGATTTTCGGCAGGATCACGACAGGCGCTCCTTCCTCGGTGTTTACGCCCAGCCGGACGGGTTCGACATGCTTTCCCGGGTGATGCCGCCCCCGGTGCGGGGAAAGCCGCCGAACCGCTCATTGTGCAGGTGGGCGAAGAAGTAGCCCATTGCGCCGCATTCCGCGTCCCGCGCGGCCGTTTCGGGTGCCGCCGCTACTGCCTCGTAGTAGTCCTTGCCCATCGCGACGATGAAGCCGCGGCCGTACAGGAACCCGTCATCGGAACCGCCGATCACTCGGTGGATGTCGGCACGGTCGAGGTCGTACATCTTGCGCTCCAGGACGCGGTCCAGCGCGGTCAGCTCACTGGCGGGCAGCTCACCGGCGAGGGCCCGCAGCTGATCGAGAAACGTGCTCAGCTGCTTTTCCAGGGTCTCGGCGACATCGCCGCGGGTGGTCAGCTCGCCGCGCAGCGCGCTGGGTTCCGCGCCCACCTGCTCCCACGCCGACTCGATGATGTTCCAGAACCGGGACTCGTCGGCCGCGGTGGGGATCTCGCTCACGGGCGGACGTTATCAGACCCGGACGCCGCCATCGTTCGGCCGCCGCTCACCGCAGTTCGACCGTGACCGCTGAATCCTGCTGCGGTCCAATGCGGTACACGTAATCGCGCGCGGCCCGGTCGCCGAGCTGCGCCAGGAACCACATAGCCGTCCAGCGTGCGGTCGTGGCGATGGACGCTCCCCACGTGGTGGTCGGGACGCGCGGGTCCGGCGCCGCGCCGGGCGGGTTGTTCTCGTCGGTGAGACAGAAGTGGTTGGCGCCCAGCAGGTTCACGAAGGCCGAGGAGGGAGACCCGCTCAGGCGCATGAAGCTCGCATGGGCTTCGGCGAGTTCGCTGACGCCGTCATTGCTGCCGTTGACGAACATCACCGGAATGTTCCGCACCGCAACCTCATCCACGGAGGCGCCGACCGTGGTGTTGGCGCCGTGGCCGACGATCGCCCGCAATTCCGGCGGGCGGCGGTAGGTCAGGCCGAAGCAGAACGGCGGCTGACAGCGGTCGGCGGCGGCGTACAGCGCGGCGGCGGCCCCGTAGGAGTGCCCGGCAACCACCAGCGTCCCCGGATCCAGCACCGCGCCGATCGCCGAGGACGGATCGGCGGCCGCCACACGCGCCCAGGCGACAGCACGGTTCAGCAAATGCTCACTGGGCACCGCGTACCCGATGAACGGCAACGGATAGTGCTCCGGCACCAGCACCACAAACCCGTAATCCGCCAGCGCGGCAGCGAATCCGGCGTAGTACTGCTTACGGACATTGGCGCCGGGCAGCAGCAGCGCAACCGGCAGGCGGCGCTCGGACCCGGCGGGATACCAGACTGTCGCGGCATCGCCTTCGATGCCGATTTCGGCGGATCGCACCCGTTCCCGGCCCTCGGCGGGCGGGTCGGGCACGGCGATCAGGGATAAGAGGCAGGCGGCGGCCAGGACGAGGGCACGCATGAGACCCCATTCGTTAGCAAACGCTGTGTTTGTGGAAACAGCGTTTCGATGTGAAACTAGCGCGAAGCGTACTCTGCGAAACACCGTTTCGCACAAGAGAACAGGGGAATCGAATGGGCCCGCACCCACACGGCTGGTGGATCCTGCTGCATCTGGTGTTGTTCGTGTGCTGGCTGGGCGGTGACCTGGGCGTGTTCTACTCCAGCCGCTTCGTCATCGACCCGGAGCGGACGCCGGCCGCCCGCGCCACCGCGCTGGCCATCATGAGCGGACTGGACCTCGCCCCCAAGGTCTGCCTGGTGTTGTTCCTGCCCAGCGGCCTCACCCTGATGGCCTTGGAA
This sequence comes from Nocardia goodfellowii, assembly GCF_017875645.1. NCBI lineage: Bacteria > Bacillati > Actinomycetota > Actinomycetes > Mycobacteriales > Nocardiaceae > Nocardia > Nocardia goodfellowii. Next base: position 6,067,530 of record NZ_JAGGMR010000001.1, read on the forward strand.
CCGCACGGCGCGGAACTCTTCGACATCGCGCTGTTTCCCTGGTGGACCATTGCCCCGGTGTGGCTGCTCGCCGCACTCTGGTTGTCGCTCACCGTGATTCAGCACCGCACACACGGCGCTATCCCGATGGTCCGGCGGGGCGACCTGGCGATCCGGTGGGCGGTCATCGCGGGCATGGCGGGCACCGGCGGCTACGCGCTGATCGCCGCGGAACCGTTCGGCGTCACCACCAACCCGAAGTGGCTCGGGGTGAAAACCTTGCTCTACGCCGCCGCCATCGCCGCCGGTCTCGGCATCCGAATGACGTTGCGCCCCTTCGGTCCCGCCTTCGCCACCCTGATGACGACCGGCTCCGAGGACACCGTGGAACGCACCCTGCGCCGCAGCATCGACGGCTGCCTGCCCTACGTCTGGCTGATCTGGGGCAGCGTGCTCGCCGCCGCCGCGCTCGGCGTGTTCAAGCCCGGCGCGCAGCTGTGAACCGGGTCAGGCCGAATAACCCATCTGCGCCGACACCGCGCCGGCCGCCTTCTGCAACAGCGGCACGCACTCGGCCATCCGCGGCTCGAAGCGCGACAGCGGTCCGCACACGCTGAGCGCGGCCACCACACCGCCGTCGTGATCGAGCACCGGCGCGGCGATGGACGCGGCGCCGATCTGCCGCTCCCCCATGGAGATCGCGTACCCGCGCTTGCGGATCTCGGCGAGTTCGGTGCGCAGTTTGCGCGGCGTGGTGATGGTGGCGTCGGTGAACGGCGTCAGCTCGTGCCGGTCCAGGTATTCATCGATCTCGGCCTTGCGCAGGAATGCCAGGATGGCCTTGGACGAGCTGCCCGCGTGCAGCGGATACGGCACCCCGAGCGCCACCTCCATCCGCAGTTCCTGGTCCGGCACAACCTGATCCACATACATGCGGGTGTCGCCCCGGCGGATCGAGAGGGTGGCGGTTTCTCCGGTGAGCGAGGCCAGCCGGCGCAGTTCCGGACCGGCCATCACGCGCAGATCGGTGCGCGCGAGATAGGCGCGGCCGAGCGCGATCGCCGCATGACCGAGCGCGTAGCGGCGGGTGGTCGGTTCGAGGGTGATGAGTTCGCGGTTGCGCAGCGCGGTGAGAATGCGGTGCACCGCGGCCTTGGTCAGGCCCAGTTCGTTGGCGATCTCGGTAACCCCGAGATCGGGCCGCCCGGTGCGGCCGAACAGCAACAACACGTCCATGGCTCGTTCGACGGCGGCGATGGAGCGACTCTGATTCTCGGCCTCGGTGTCCGACACGCCAACAGCTTAGGGCACGCCATTTCCCGATGGGAAACGGTCTCGGAAAACCCCCCGAAACGTCTGCGCCACAACGCTGTTACCGGTTGCGCCGGAGCCCGGACAGCGTTACCTTGAGCGTAACAGCGTTTCCACTACCGAAACGGAGGTGACGGTGGATCCGACGTATCTCCGCACCGTGCTCGCCCAGTGGGCCAGCGGCGTCGTGGTCGTCACCACGCTGCGCGAGGGTGGCGGCCGTCATGGAATGACGGCCAGCTCGTTCACCAGTGTGGCCCTGGAGCCCCCGCTCGTCTCGGTATGCCTGGCCACCGACAGCACGACTTGCCGATCGGTCCGGCGCAGTGGGGTTTTCGCGGTCAACATGCTCGGCCACGATCACGAGGAAATCGGTCGCCGCTTCGCCTCCCCCGCCGACGCGGGCGACCGATTCTCGGTGCCGCAGCGCTTGTCCCACCCAGCGGGGTCGGCTCCCGCCGTCCCCCGGTGGGACACCGCGACCACCGGCGCACCCGTACTGGCCGACGCGGTCGCCTGGGTGGACTGCGTGGTCGCCGCCTGCCATCCCGCCGGGGACCACACCATCGTGCTCGGCCTGGTCCAGGACGCGGCCGCACCCCGGCCCGCGCCCCCGCTCATCTATCACGACCGCACCTACTACGAGGGGATAGCCCGATGATCGGCGCACGACTCGTCGAAGACATGACCGACGCGGAACGCGCACGCGCCCAGCGAGTCGAATCCGTTCTGCCCGCGCTGCGCGAGGCGGCCGAGGAGGCCGACCGCACCGCGACCTTCCCGCCGTCGCATGTGTCGCTGCTGCGCGACGCGGGTCTGCTGGGCCTGGTGGTGCCGGAGAAATTCGGCGGCCTCGGCGGCACCCTGCGCGACCTGGCCGCCGCGACTTTCGCCATGGGCACCGCCTGCCCGTCCACGGCGCTGGCCTACTTCTTCCACAACACCAGCGCCTCCCGCGGACTACTGCCGCTGGAGGCGATCGAGGCGGGGCTGTTCTCCGACGACGAGATACCGGTGGTGCGCGCCTTCGCCGAGAAGGTGCTCACGCGGATGGCCGACGGGGTGTGGTTGGCCAATTTCGCCTCGGAGTCGGTGAAGACCGCCAAGGCGAACATCACCATCGCCACGACCGCCCGCAGCGTCGACGGTGGCTGGATCCTGCAGGGCGAGAAGTCGTTCGGCTGCGCGACCGGCGTCGCGGACTACTACCTGACCTCGGCCAAACTCGAGGGCTACGACACCGCCGAGGGGCTGGCGACGTTCTTCGTTCCGCGCGACGCGGCGGGGGTGAGCACCCGCGCCCCCTGGGACGGACTCGGCATGCGAGCCACCGCCAACAACGGCATCCGGCTCGACGAGGTGTTCATCCCGCACGACGAAGCCTTGGCGGTCCCGGGCGCGTTCACCAAGATGCTCACCATGAGCCGGGGCAGCTTCGTCGGGAACCAGCTGGCCATCGCCGCGGTCTACACCGGGTGCGCGCAACGGGTCTACGACGAAACCCTCGCCGCGACAACCCGGAAGACCTTCGCCGACACGGGTGCACCCATCGCCTCCTCGCCCGTGCACCAGGTGCTCATCGGTGAGATGACCCGGCAGTTGCAGACGGCTTACCTGTGGCTGCGCTACCAGCTCGGCATCGAAACCGTGGAGCCGCCGGTCAAACCGAAGCAGGAAGTGTTCACCCAGTGGCGGCTCGGGAAGGGCGCGGTCACCGAGGCGTGCTTCCAGGTGGCGCTCGGCGGACTGAAAGCCGGTGGGACATCGGCGGCTTCGATGAGCGGCGTGGCCGGGCGCGCGCTGCGCGACCTCGCGATGGGCCTGGTCATGACGTTCCCCGCGGAGCGCGGCCTGCTCGAGGTGGCGCGCGTCATCACCGACGCCAAAGCCAATGAGCTGTTCGCGCCCGCACCGCACATACCCGACAGCAACACCGCCGACGCGCAAGCACCTGCCCCTGAGGTGGCGCGGTGACGCGACGCACAGCGGACGCCTTCGCACGCGAAGCCGTGACGGACCTTACGCACTACCGGAGATTGCGCAATGACTGAAAGCACCGCTGGCAGTGGCGAACTCCCCCGCATCGTCGACCTGATCGACGGCGACTGGGGCACGCCGTCGATCGATCTCGGTGTGGCGCTGGAAGATCCGGCCACCGGATGCGAGGTCGCGCGGGCTGTCGCCACCTCGGGCGACAGAATCGAACGCGCCCTCGCGGTGGCCGACCGCGCCTCCGGCGTCATCGCACCGGAACTGCTCGACGCGATCGCCGACGGGCTGGAACCCCGACTGGCGCAACTGGCCGAATGGGATTCGCGGGCAACGGGTGTGCCGATCCGGCAGACCGAATTGCTCGGTGTCATCGTCGCGGGGGCCTTCCGCCTGGCCGCCCAGCAGTTGCGGTCCGGCGCGCTGCGCGCCGACCGCGACGGGGTGCAGGTGCACCGGTTGCCACTGGGGCCGGCGCTGTGCCTGGTGCCGTGGAACGCGCCCGCGCCGATGGCCGCGCACAAGGTCGCGAGCGCGCTGGCCGCCGGCTGCCCGGTGATCCTCAAAGTCAGTGAGCTGACGCCCTATAGCGCGATTCCGCTCGCCGAAGTGATCGCCGAGCATGTACCGGCGGGGATGTTCCAATTGGTCCAGGGCGGCGTCCAGGCCGGAGCGCAATTGGTCGCCGATCCACGGATCAAAGCCGTGTCCTTCACCGGCGGCGTGGCGGGCGGACGCTCGGTCGCGACCGCGTCGGCTCCCCTGTTGCGACCCTGCCAGCTCGAATTGGGCGGCAACAATCCGCTCGTCGTACTCCCGGACGCCGAGGTCGAGACCGCCGCGCGGATGGCGGCCGAACTGCTCACCACACTCAACGGCCAATGGTGCCGGGCGCTGGGTCGTTTGATCATGCCCGCCGACCGAGCCGAGGAACTCGTCGAAGCCATCGGGAAGCGGCTCGAGGCGTTACGCTTCGGCCCGCCGCTCGACCGGGGCACCGATTTCGGCCCGCTCATCCACTCGCGGCATGCCCGGCTGGTCCGGGAATCGCTGTCCGGTCGCGGATTCCACTCCTTCGGTGAACTGCCCGATCGCGGAAACTTCGTCGCACCAACGCTTTTGGATGGCGATTCGGCCGACGAGGTATTCGGCCCGATCGCCGGGATCGCCACGTACGACTCGGTAGCGGACGCGGTGCGGCTCGCCAACGCGGTGCCGTACGGGCTCGAGGGCTACGTCTGTGGGGCTGACGAAGAGCGGGCTCTGTCGGTGGCGCGGCAGATCCGTGCCGGTGAGGTCAAGGTCAACGGGTCCTCCATCATGAGCCTGCACCTGATGACTCCGCGCCCGGCGTGGGGCTGGTCCGGACTCGGCGAGGAAGGCACCGCGGAGACGCTGCGGTTCTTCACCGGAGCCCGGGTCGTCGGCGTCGAGGGCCGCTTCGCCCTGCACACCACATGAGCGCCGTAGTCGTGGTGGGCGCGGGCCCGGTCGGACTCACCGCCGCGCTGACGCTGTCCCGCCGCGGCGTGCCGGTCACGGTGCTCGAACAGGGCGACACGCTGGCCACCGAATCCCGGGCCTCCACCTTCCATCCGCCGACACTCGCGATGCTGGCCGACCTCGGCACGCTGGAACCGCTGCTCGCGCGCGGCATCATCGCCTCGACTTTTCAGTACCGGGCTCGCGGCGGTGGTGAAATCGCCACCCTCGATCTGGGCGTGCTCGCCGCCGACACGCCATATCCGTTCCGGGTCCAGTGCGAGCAGAGCAAACTCACCCCGATCCTGTTGTCCGCCTTGCCCGCGCACGCCGGCGTGCGCTTCGGCTACCGGGTCGACAGCCTGTACCCGAGCGAGGAGGGGGTCATCGTGCACACCTCACGTGGCCCCGTACTGGCCGACTGGGTGATCGCCGCCGACGGCGCGCACTCGACGGTCCGGCGCACGCTCGGCGCGGGATTCGACGGCAGCACCTACCCGGAACGGTTTCTCGTCGCCTCGGTGGCGGAGGATCTGACGGCGGTGCTGCCCGGTATCGCGCCCATCAACTACGTCTTCGATCCGGAAGAATGGCTGGTGCTGCTGCGCACGCCCGAGCACTGGCGGGTGCTGCTCCCCACCCCGGCGGACACCCGCGACGACGACGAATTGGCGCGGCTTCCAGCGCGTTTGGACGCCGTCGCCGACCTCGGCCGGCCGTGGCGGGTGCTGCACGCTTCGCTTTATCAGGTCCACCAGCGCGTCACCGAGAGCTTCCGCCTCGGGCGGGTCCTGCTCGCCGGCGATGCCGCGCACGTCAACAACCCGCTCGGCGGGATGGGCATGAACAGCGGCATCCACGATGCCGTCCAGTTGGCGGATGCGCTCGCCGGCGTCCTCGACGGTGGCCCCGAATCCGAGCTCGACATGGTCGCGGTCCGCCGCCGCACCGTCGCCGTCGAGCATGTCCAGCGGGCCAGCCATGACAACTGGCAACGCCTGCGCAGTCAGGACGACGGCTACCACCAGCAGTTGCGCGCCTTGGCAGCCGACCCGGCCGCCGCGCGCGCCTATCTCCGGCGGGCGTGCCTGCTCGATTCCCTGGAGAACCAGCCGTGACGGCGTCGGGGCGGCGACGCGGCCGGTCAGGGCGGTGTGCCGACGCGCGAAGGTGGCGCGCCCGAATTCGGGGGCTTCGTGCCGCGCGCACCTCCCTCGGGAGTTCAACGGCCGGTGGGGCATCGCGCAGTGAGTCGCCACGTCTGGTGTGCCGTCACCGACACGGCCCTGCTCGCCGGACATCGAAGCGTTCGCCATCGCTGCGACGAGGAGCTACTCGTGCGGATCCAGCGTGAGAATCCGGCACGGCCCCGCGAGATCGTCGGGTCGGTGCCGGTCACCACACCCGACTCCGTGGACGATGTTGTGCGCGAGGCACATCGAGACTTTCGCGAATGGTCACGCCGGCCCCTCGGCACCCGGCTCGCCGCACTCGGCGCCGCAGCCGACCGGATGGATGCGAAGCGCTCGGACCTGGCCGCGCTGCTCGCCCGCGAGAGCGGCAAGCCGGTAGCCGACTGCCGTGGTGAAATCGGTTTCGCCGCAACCTATCTGCGCTGGGTGCGCGACAATGCCGCGACCGTGCTGATGGCAACGACCATCGACGACGACCTGGGCCGGATCGAATGCGCGCCCGCACCGTACGGGGTGGTCGCCGCCATTACGCCGTGGAACGCGCCGATCATCCTGTCGGTGCTGAAGCTGGGCCCGGCGCTGGCGGCGGGAAACACCGTGGTGCTCAAGCCTTCTCCGCTGGCTCCGCTGGCGATCAGCGCGGTGGCGGAACTCCTGCCCGGGGTGCGGGTGATGCACGGCGGCGCCGAGACGGTGCGGGCTCTGGTGGCGCATCCGCTGATCGGCAAGGTGGCTTTCACCGGCGGCGGCGACGCCGGGCGCAGCATCGCGGCGACGGCCGGGCAGGCGCTCACGCCGGTGGTACTCGAATTGGGCGGCAACGACCCCGCCGTCTTTCTCGACGACTTCGCGCTGACACCAGACGATTACGAACGATTGGTGCTGGCCTCGTTCGCTACCGCGGGCCAAGTATGCATGGCAGCCAAGCGGCTGTACGTGCCGCAGGCGCGGTTCGACGAGTTCATCGAGTCATACCTCGCGGCCGCGCGGCGAATTCTGACGGTCGGCGACCCGCTCGACGAGAAGGTGACGATGGGCCCGGTGGTGAGCCGCGCCGCCGCCGCGCGCATGACCGCCCTCGCCGCCGATGCCTGGAACCGCGGCGGCTGGATGCTTCCGCTCGCCGAAAGCCCGGACAGCGACGGCTATTTCGTCGCCCCCACGCTCGTTCTCGACCTCCCGGACGACGCCGATCTGGTCCGGCTGGAGCAATTCGGCCCCGCTGTCCCGGTCCTCACCTACGACACCGAGGACGAGGCCCTCGCGCGCGCCAACAACAGCGAACTCGGCTTAGGCGCTTCGGTCTGGTCGGTCGACGAGGATCGCGCCTTCACCTTCGCCACCCGCCTGGAGGCCGGTTTCACCTTCATCAACACTCACAACCGCACGGGCATGTCCTTGCGCGCGCCGTTCGGTGGCACCAAACGCAGCGGCTTCGGCCGCGAGTACGCCGTCGAGGGCTTACGCGAATACGTCCAGACCACCGTGCGACACGCCCCGGCCGCATTCCGGGCGGGCGGTCCCGGCATGCCCGCCCGCGCCTACCCGGGCCCCACCCGCTAGCTGAAAGCCGCTCTGCCGCAATGTAGTACCTCAATAGAATGGGTACGTGCCCAAGCTGATCGCGCCCACCACACGACTGCACCACGCCTGGCTCGAAGCACACACCGAGTGGGGCCCCGGCACCCATGAAGACGGGTTCGGACTGACACCGGCTGACGAAACCGGCTCACCGGACGGCTTCGCGGCATGGGTGAGCCGGCTGATCGCCGACACCCGCACCACCTACCGCTGGATCGTCGAGGACGGCCGAGTGTGCGGCGGAATCGCACTGCGACAAAGGTTCGACGACTACGTGAGCTGGGCGGGCCACATCGGCTTCGGCATCCGGCCCACCGCGCGACAGCGGGGACTCGCCACCTGGGCGCTCCGCACAATCCTGGACACGGCACAGCTGCTCGAGCTGGACCGCGTCCTGCTGGTATGCGCTGCGGACAACATCGCCTCGGCGAAAACAATCGAACGAGTCGGCGGGACTCTCGAGGAAATCCGCGATACCGAATACGGGCCCGCACGGCGCTATTGGATAGACCTCCAGCCCGGCACGGTAACTCGGAGTTCGCACGCGAACCCGTCGACGGCGTCATAGTCTTCCGACATCGCACGCGTGGGCAGCGGTCTCGATCACCGCATGCTCGCGCTGGCCGCGATCGGAAGTACTCGAGCGCCGGGTGGGATCTCGCTGGTGACAGACCACCCGATCCTCGGCTAGCCGCGGCCGACGCGCTCCGATCCTCGCGCACGTCCGCTACGGCGCACCCCGATAGTCCACCAACGCACGACTGGCGAGGCGGGGGTGCCAGCCATTCGGCGAGCATGGCGACGCGCTCCGATCTTCGCGGACGTCGGCTGCGGATCACTCCCGGTAGTCGACCACCGCGCGGCTTACGAGGCGGGGTATCAGCCATTCGGCGATTTCCCGGTGGGCTGGATGTCGCTGGTAGGCAGCGAGTTCCGACTCGGAATTGTGCGTGGTCATCATGAACAGGTGGTAGGACACGGGGGTGTCGAGTTCGTCGAGGGCCAGTGTCAGGGACCGGATCTCGGGCACCGTGGATCGGAGGCCGGTCAGGAGCTTCGCCGCCTGCTGAGCGTCGCCGCGCTCGTGGAACTTCATCAGGACACGTGGGTCAGCGTGCTCATCGGGTGCTGCCGCGGCGGCGCAGCAGGAAGAATGCCGCGATGGCCGCGACCACGAGGACCGCAGCGGCAATGCCGACGATCATTCTGGTGTTGCTGTCGTCGCTTTCGGATTCCGCGGCGGGGGACGCCGCAGGGGTGGGCTGGACTGCGGTCTTCGCCGCGAAGGTCAGCGGTACGGAGGCCAGGATCTGGGACGGGTTGGTCAAGCTGGTGACGCTGATCGCGCAGGCGCCGGGGGCCGCGGCGCAGTCGGTGCCGCCCACCGCCGCGACCAGGGTGAGGGTGCGGGCGCCGTTTCTGGGCTGCCATACGCCTTGCGCGTCGGCGGAGCCCATCAGCGATCCGGTGAGGTGGCAGTCGGTCGGCGCGACGACCTGCGGCTTACATTGCCCGACCGCGACGCCCGCCAGGTTGGCGTCCAAGCCCGACAGTTCCACGGTGATCGTCTGTCCCGCCGCGACTCCCGTACTCGTATCCAGTTGCAGGGTGGGCGCGGCCGAGGCCGTCGGCGCGGCCGCGAGCAGGCCGGTCGCGGCCGCCGTGAGGACGGCGAGCCGGAACGCGTTGTGTTTCATGTCTTTTCTCCTGAGAGTGTTCACAGCCGTCGCCGGTCGGCGAGGGCGAGACCGGCGACTACGACCAGCAGGGCGGCGGTCGCCGACCACAGCGGTAGCGACGGTCCGTCGATATCGGCCGTGGACGCGGTGGTCGCGACGGTGGGGGCGGCCGTGGCCGCCGGGAGTTGCGATCCGGTGAAAGTGACCGCGATCTCGGCGGAGTTGGCCGCGAGCACGCTGGGCGGTTCGGTGCCGGGCAGCGGCGCGGCGGCGATCACGCACTGCTGCCGCAGGCAGTCGATCATGTTGAAATGCGGGCGGGCGGTGAGTGTGACGGTCGGCAGGGTGCCGTCGTCGGCGACGTTGACGAACGTCGCGCCACCGCCGAGATCGCAATCCCGCATTCCGCTGGTGAAGCCCTGCTTGCACAGGCCCACCGCGATCGAAGCGAGTCCGGGTCGGAACCCCGTGCCGTGCACGGTGATTCGCTGGCCCGTGGTCAAGTCGGTACTGGCGCTCACCTGTATCGCGGCCGTGCCGGGTGCCGCCTGCGCGGGCAGCACCGAAACAACCGGCGTCGAAGTGAGAAGTGCCGCGGTCAGCGAGACGGCCGCGGCCGAGCGGACGGTGATGGTGCGAATCATGTTGTGCCTCCTGGGAAGACGGGTTCGGCTCCAGCCGGCCGAGGTGCGAGCCGCCCGCACAGCAGCGCGCAGCCCACGCCCGCCCCGGCAAGCACGGCCAGTCCCGAGCCGGTGCCCGCCAGCCGTGCCAGAGCACTGACCAGCCCCAGCCCCGTCGCCGCGGCGACCGCGGCCACCAGCACGGTCGCGGCACCCGCGCCGGATGGCACGGTCGCGGCGCCCGCGCCGGATGGCACGCTCGCGGCGCCCGCGCCGGATGGCACGCTCGCGGCGCCCGCGCCGGATGGCACGCCCGTGGCGCCCGCGCCGGATGGCACGCCCGTGGCGCCCGCGCCGGATGGCACGCCCGTGGCGCCCGCGCCGGATGGCACGCCCGTGGCGCCCGCGCCGGATGGCACGCCCGTGGCGCCCGTGGCGGATGGCACGCCCGCGCCGGATAGCAGGATGGCGGCGCGGATTTCACCGTCGAGCCCGCGTGCGGCTCGGGCGGCCGCCGCCAGCGCTACGGCGATACCGATGGCCAGAGTGGCCTCGCCCGGTGCGGTGCCGACCAGCAGCGGCCCGCCCGCTGCCAGGGCCAGCAGCGGCACCACGGCACTCGGATCAGGCGTGGGCAGCGCGACCGCGAAGACCGCGGGCAACGCCGCGAAGACCAGCCAGGTGGCCTGCTCGGATCCCACCGCGTTCCAGCGGAACAGCAGCAGATGCAGCGCCGGGAGCACAGTGCCGCCCACGAGCAGACCCAGCGCGCCGTAGCCTGCCAAGGCCCATCGCATCGGCGCCGGTATCAGCCGATCCCCGGGCCGTCGTCCGACGGCCGTCGCGGAATCCGCACCGTCCGGAGCGAACACCGCCACCGCCGCACAGGACGCCGCCAACAGGCCCGACACGAAAAGCCCGGTCCCCGGGGACCGTTGGCAGACCGCGGCGACGGCCGCGGCGACAACCACACCGAGTGCGGTCACGATGTGCCAACCGGTCAGCGTGGATCCCGCGAGCGCGCGCATCCGACCGGCGACGAATGCCGGTCCGGTTCCCGCACCGGCGACCAGTACCGCCGTGGTGAACATCCACGGCGTCGACACGAGCCCCGCTATCGCGAACGCCATTCCCGCGATCACGCCGCAGACCCCGCCGACACGCACCGAACGACCGGGCCGGATCGCCGCGGTCACGCAACCGAGCGCGAAGGCCGAGATCGCCAGGTACCCGACGGCGGCGCTGGGAATCCCGACAACACCGCCGAAAGGCTTGGCCAGCAAGGCCAATTGCCCGCCGGCCACCGGCCCGGCCAGCGCACCGCAGAGGATGAGGCCCCCGATTCCCGCGCGCATCATGGCCCCGCCCAACGATCGCGACGGCCTGGCGCCCGGCGGTTATCGGCGGCCCGGCGGTTACCGGCGGCCCGGCGGTTACCGGCGGCCCGAGGCGACGGCGCGCCCTCGCCGGAGACTGCCGAGCGACCTACCGGGAGTCCACACCGCGAAACCGCGTCGATGAGCCGGATCTCCTCCGGCGATGCTGCGCAGGTCATCATGGCTACCTTCCCCCGATGTTTCCCACAAAGAAACACGGTTTCGGAATTGCCATATTGAACCCGCCGCACCGGCGGGTGTCAAGGCGAACCCGATGCGCGGCAATCGATTACCGCCGCGTGAAATCCCGGACGAGCGCTGGACAGATTCCACGACCGGGTACAGAATCAGCTAGATTGGAAACAGCGTTTCGATATACGAAACGCCGGGAGAGGTAGCAGCCCATGACCCGAGTCGCCGCCGCACAGCTCGCCGCCGGCACCGACGTCGCGGCCAATCTCGCCGCCTGCCTGCGCGCGATCGACGCCGCCGCCCGGGCGAGCGCCGAACTGGTGGTACTGCCGGAGTTCTGTAACCACCTATCCTGGTACGACGACCGGGCTCATGCCCGGCGAATGGCCCGTACGCTCGGAGATTCCTTCCTCACCGCCGTCGCGGCGCGGGCCGCGCGGCACGGCATCCACGTCAAGATCGGTGTCACACTGGCCCGCGAAGACGGGCGCATCACCGGCACCAGCCTGTTGTTCGGACCGGATGGCGCGCTGCTCGGTCAGGCCGACAAGCAGATCCTGATGGGCGCGGAGAACGACTATCTCGATGCCGGGCAAGCGGATTCGCCGGTCATCGACACACCGCTGGGCCGGATCGGCATGTACGCCTGCATGGAGGGCGTGATCTACGAGGTCACCCGCTCGCTAGCGGTGCGCGGGGCCCAACTGCTGCTCAACAGTCTCAACTCCTTCGCCACCGATGAGGCGAGCCTGCACATCCCGGTGCGCGCCGCGGAGAACAAGGTGTGGGTGGTGGCGGCCAACAAGGTCGGGCCGCTGCTACCGGAGGACCAACTGCCCGCCATCGCGAAAAGGCTCGGCGTACCGCCGGAGCGGTTGCACGGGGCCGGGGAGAGTCAGATCGTCGCACCCGACGGCACCTGCGTGGCCATGGCTCCGGCCACGGGCGAGGCGGTGATCGTCGCCGATATCGATGTCGTGCGAGCCGACGCCAAACAACGGCCGGACGGCACCGACGTGCTGGCCGCGCGCCGCCCGGAACTGTATGCCCCCCTGAGTGATTCAGCCTCCGGCCGCCGAGCGCCCGTAGGTGTAGAGACCATCACCGCGGCGATCGCCGCGCCGGAGACCGCGACGATCCGGCACCTGGCCACCACCGGTGTGGATCTCATCGTCCTGCCGGAGCTGGCGGCGGTGCCGATCCCCGAACTGGTGCGCGCGCTGGCGGACACCTCCGCCTATGCCGTGCTCACCGTCCGCGACGGCGCGGCACATCATGGCGTGCTCGTGCATGCCGACGGTGTCCTAGGTCGACAGCCACAACTACATCGCAGTGCTCGCCATCGGTGGCTCACCGCACCCGGCGACGACCTGGCCGTCTTCGAATTGCCCTGGGGCCGAATCGCACTCGTCGTCGGCGACGACGCCTTGTTTCCCGAGACCTTCCGGCTGGCCGCCGTGCGGGACGCCGACGTGGTGGCCGTGCCCTGCACCCCCTCCGAACCCTGGGAGCTGCGCCTCGGCCTGCCCGAGCGGGCCGCAGAGAATCGCTTGAACGTGGTGGCCGCCGGGTGGGGTCCCGCGGGGCTCACCGGCGCGCTCTACGCGCTCAGCCCGGATTTCACGCTGTGGTCCACCTGGAGCGGCCCGTTCACCGGGGTGATCAGCCACCCGGTGGTGACCACCGTCCCGCCCGGCGCGCGCAGCGTGCGCGCCACCCTCCGTCCCGCGCAGGCGGTGAACCGCGCCGTCTCCAAGGGCACCGACCTCGTCGACGGCCGGCCCCGCCACCGTCTCGACGCCGTGCGCGCGCGGTGAAGCCGACACCGCCGCACCGAACGAAAGCAGCCGCATGAGTGAAACCGTCCAGCATGTCGAGCACCTGGTCGATACGACCCCGCGCGCCGATGTCACCGAGACCTTCCAGGAATGGCGGGACCTGTTGAGCCGGTTGCGCTCCCGCATCGCCGAGCGCTTCGAGCTCACCCGCGACCCGTCCACCGCGGACCTGGAAACCTATGGTGACCCGGAGCAGGGCCCGTCGGGCAGCCTCGCGGCGTACAGCGGCCCCGAGATCGACTGGCTGGTGCACTCCTGGATAGGCGACCCGCGAACGGGTTTCGTGAATCTGCACCTGACGGCCTGGCTCGGCCCGCAGGTCCAGGTGCCGCATCTGGGCTCCGCGCTGCTGCTGTGGCCGGAGGGCTGGTTCTACGTCGATGCGGTCCCGCGCGGTGACCTGGTGGGTGACGGTGACTACTTCGATCGCTATTACGCACCGAACGACGTGCCCTGGCTGACCTTCAAGGAGGAGCATCCCGACTTCAGCTGGTTCACCAGCCGCACCGGGTTCATCCGCGGCAGCCTCTCGCCCACCGCCTACTGCTATTCGTTCCCGCCGACCCGCCCGAATCTCGAGGTGGTGGACCAGATTCTGACCGCCCGGGTGGAGCAGTGGCTGGGCTGGGTCGACGCGGCCGATCCGGTACCCGCCGGCGAACAGGCCGAACTGGCGGCCCGCGACCTCGCGGTGCGCCGCAATATCGCCGAGCGCGATCCGGCGAATGTCATGGGCGAGCGCATGTTCGGGCCCGAACTCACCCAGCGGCTGGTCCGCGCCCTCTGGGGCGGCGACCGCCAACTACCCAGGGCGGGCGCATGAGCGAGCGAAGCACACGCCGACCGGAGCCGCGCGGCACCGAGGTGCGCTCATGACCGGCGATCCGAAGGCGGCGGCCGGCTCGACCATCGGCCCTGACCTGAATCGAGCAGCCCTGATCCGCTCGATGTGGTGGTCGGTCCGGACCGATGGCGTCGCGCCGTTCGATACCGCGCACCTCAAGGTGTACTACCCCGCTCTGCCCTCCGGCAGCGACGCGGAGCGCCTGACCGGCGTCTTCGCCCCGGATCCGACGCGTGCCCCCTATCCGGTGGTGGTGTTCCTCTCCGGCGTCAACGTCGGCCAGGACTCCTACCGCCGGTTCGCCACCGCCGTCGCGGCAACCGGCTTCGTGGTGGTCACCATGGATCGGGTCGCCGAATTGTTCGGCGGTCAGCGCGGTCTCACGCCGGGAGTCGATCTCGACGCCGCCCGCCCGGACGCCTACGGCACCCGCCCTACCTGCCCCACCATCGGCGCGGTACTCGACGCGTTGATCGAAATCAACGAGCTGCCACCGCTACGCGGAGCATTGGACTTGGCGCGCATCGCCTTGGGCGGACATTCGGCAGGCGGCACCGTGGTCTTGCAGTCCGCCCGCTTCTTTCCTTCGGTGGCGGCGGTTTTCGCGTGGGGCGCGCACACGATGGTCGCGACCATGCTGGGCTGGGCTCCCGGTACCGTCCTGCCCGCGCAGGTCGGGTGTCCGGTGCTGCTCGGCGTCGGCACCAACGACGGTGTCATCCAGGCCAGCGCCGACCGCTACGGCGAAGACGGCGCGGAGCGGCCGGATCCGGTGCGGCGCACCTTTCTCGAGGCGCTGCCACAGGGTGATCATCTGCTGGCGGTGGTGCCCGGCGCCAACCATTTCGGTATCGCCGACACCGATCCGACGGCCGCCCGGGCCTTTCTGGACGGCCCGGCCGAGACCGACGCACTGGCACCGTTCGCCCGGCTCACCTCGGCCTTCTTACGGGCGCATCTGCGCGGCGACGGGGCGGCCGGAACCGAACTGGCCGAGTTCGATCAGGGCGTACGGCTGAGCCGGCGATAGGAGCAAAACCATGTTG
The DNA here is from genome assembly GCF_017875645.1 of Nocardia goodfellowii. NCBI lineage: Bacteria > Bacillati > Actinomycetota > Actinomycetes > Mycobacteriales > Nocardiaceae > Nocardia > Nocardia goodfellowii. The sequence continues at coordinate 6,082,663 of NZ_JAGGMR010000001.1, forward strand.
AAGAACTTCTGGTACGCACTGGAATTCGCGGACAAAGTCACCCGCGAGCCGCGCAAGATCACCTGCGTGGGCCAGGATTTCGTGGTGTACCGCACCGAAGCCGGTGCGCCGGTCTGCCTTTCGGATCTGTGTGTGCACCGCGGCGGCGCGTTGTCCATGGGCAAGGTCACCGGCGACTGTATCTCGTGCCCGTATCACGGCTGGCAGTACAACGCCGAGGGCGTGTGCGTGAAGATTCCCGCGAATGCCGAGGAACGCAAGATTCCACGCAAGGCGCGAGTGGACGCGTATCCGACAGTGGAACGCTATGGCATGGTGTGGGCCTTCCTCGGCGATCTCCCCGAGGCGGAACGGCCGCCGATCCCGGAATTGCCCGAGCACAACGATCCAGCGTTCCGGGCGGTGCAGTTCGAGATGGAGATCGCCGCCAACTACGAGCGCACGTTCGAGAACGTGGTCGACGCCGCGCACACGCCGTTCGTGCACGGCACCGCCTTCGGCAACCCGGACAAGCCGGGGATCCCGGATTTCCGTATCCGGCAGACGGAATGGTCGGCCGAAGCCGATATCCAGCTCAGCCCGCCGCTACCGAAGGGCCTGTGGGGACTGCTGGCCCGGCGGCGGCCACGGGCGGAGTACGTCACCGTCACCAACGCCTGGTACCTGCCCAACATCGTGAAACTGCACGTGCGGCTGCCCATGGGCGACCTGCTGCTCTACGACTTCAATATCCCGCTGTCACAGGAGCGGACGCTGGTCAAGATTCTCGGCTACCGCAACTTCTTCACCGGCGCCTGGGCGGACGGCAATGCCCGCAAACGCATCGAGAAGATCCTGCTGCAGGACCAGCCGGTGGTGGAAAACCAACGCCCGGAGTTGCTTCCGTTCGATCTCGCCGACGAACTGCACGTGCGCAGCGACGGTTTGCAGGTCGCCTATCGCCGCAGGCGTCTGGAACTGATCAAACAGGGCTGGTGGGTCGGCGGTGACGACATCATCACCGGCGACTCCCCACGCCGGAAGGCCACCGTCATCGCTTCCCCGGTCCGCCGCGACAATCCCGAACTGGCCAGTGCCTGGGTGCACAAGGCCCGCACCGGAGGTAATCCGCAATGAGTCTCCCGACCGCGCTCAGCGAGCGCACCCTGGGCACGCTGAGTTCCGCACTGGGCCTGGACACCACTGAGGATGTGGCACTGACCAGCGCCATGTCACCCGAACCGGTGGGCCGGCTGCGGGTGCTGCGCGGCGGGCCGATCGACAAGGCGGTCACCGTCGATCTGGTGGTCCCGCAGATCGGCCTGGACAGTCACATGATCTTCGCGTTCACCGATAGTGCCTCCGCGATACCGCATTTCACGCTGGACTCGGTGCGGGCACCCGAGTATCACGCGCTGCATTTGGATCTGATTCCGCGCGCCGATCTGGCCGTCAACCTGGACTACCTGGATTCGGCGTTCCTGCCCCTGACGCCGCTGCTCGAAGCGGCATGGCGGATCGAGGGCCTGTCCCCCGCCGCCATCGGTCCGCGGCAGCGCGCCATGATGTCGCCGTGGATGCTGGTGTGCCGCGCCACCGAGGACGCCTTCCGCGCCTTGGACGTCACCGTCGACCGCTATCTGGCGCACTGGCTCACGTTGGCGGACAAGGGAGTTCCCACCGTGGACACCGACCTTCCGGCACGGGACCGGATCAATCGAGCGAATCTGTTCAGCCCGGCGGTGGATCCGGTGTGGGCGCAGGTGACCAGGCTGCTCGGCGCCGAACAGGCCGAGCGGGTGCGCGGGGAGCTGGTCGCGTGAGCACCCAGGCCGCGCCGAGCGCGTTCCAGCAACGCATAGCGGGCGAATGGGTCGGCCGCCCTTCGCTTTTCGACGCGCACGGCACCTGGCGGGGCTATGAGGACATCCGCCGCAGTTCCGTGTTCGCCGACGGCGTCACCACCTACTACATGGACGGCGGGCTCACCGGCGGCGGCGATCTGGCCGGCCGGTTCGCGCTGGGCGCGCCGTTCGCCTTCGGCGTCCGGGATTCCGACGCCGACCGCCTCTACACCGGACCCGATTTCTATGGATCCGGCCGGCCCTACGGCAATTTCGTCGACGCCCACTACTACGGTCCGGGCTGGCAGGTCTCGCTGAACACCTGGAATCAGACCATCGGCGACACCCAGGTGTATTCGTCGGTGCTCTACCAGGGCCCGGCCATGGTGGGCGTGTTCGACGGCGTCTACACGCGCGTGCCGGAGCTCGTCGAGCAGCGCATCGAGACCGAAACCCGGTGCGGCCCCGCTGTATTCACCGTGCCGACCAAGGAGAAGTCCCGATACTCCGGTGAACTGGAAGTGTGGAGCGCGGGTCAGCGGTCGCTGGGCAGCCTGCACATGGCGCTCGACATCGATCCGCTGAACCTGCTCACCGCCGAACACCGCCTGGTGATGTCCGGTCCGGTCGAGTTCGATTCCCGAACCACGGTGCGGCGCGACGGGGTCCGATCCTTCCACGAGGGCCCCGATCTCTGGGGCAACGGAAACTCCTACGGCCGAGCCAATTTCGTCCGGCTGCACACTTCGGACGGGCGCAGACTCGTCGGACGGGAATTCATGATCGACGCCGAGCCGGGGATGGGCGCGGGCTCCGAGCTCGCGGTGGTGTACCAGATGTTCGAGCACAACTGCCTGGTCACGGTGCTGCACGGCGTGCTGGAGCGGGCATGAGGACCGTGGTGGTGACCGGCGGGACCCGGGGCATCGGACTCGGCATGGTGCGGGCCCTGCTCGACGGCGGGCATCGGGTCGCTTTGTGCGGCACCGACACCGCGCGTGTCGCCGAAGTGCGCTCGCGCCTCGGTGATTCGGCCCTGGTCATGGCCGCCGACGTGACCGAGCGCGCGTCGCTGCAGGCGCTGTGGGACGCCGCGGTCGACCGCTTCGGCAAGGTCGACGTGTGGATCAACAACGCGGGGGTGTCGCACGATCGGGCCCCGCTGTGGCAGCTGCCCGCCGAGCAGGCCCGCGCCGTCGTCGAGACCAATCTCCTGGGCGTGCTGCACGGGTCGGCCGTCGCCGTGGCGGGGATGGCGGCGGCCGGCGGCGGGCACGTGTGGAACATGGAGGGTCTCGGCAGTGACGGCCGCACCGTGACCGGGCTGGCCGCCTACGGCGCCAGCAAGCGTGGTGTCACCTATGTGACCAAGGCGCTGGCCAAGGAAACACCGGCCGGAGTGTCGGTGGGACTGCTGAGCCCCGGCATGGTGGTCACCGACCTGCTCACCCACGGCTACGCCGATCCGGACGAATTGGCCAAGGCCCGCAAGGTGTTCAACATCCTCGCCGACACCGTCGAGACCGTGGCACCGTGGCTGGCCGAGCGCGCTGTCACGCACACCCGCAACGGCGCGCATGTGCGCTGGCTGACCACGCCGAAGGTGATCGGGCGTTTCGCCATGGCGCCGGTGCGCCGCCGAGATCTGTTCGCCGGGTAGCGCGGTGGAGTATCCGATCTCGCTGGCGGTGGAGGACTTCGCGCCGGTCCTGCTGACCGTGGCCGGAGTCCTGGTGTTGCGCAACGTCTTCCCGGCCAGACGTGGAATTCTGGCGGCCGCGGCTCTGCTGGGCGCGGGCGGCTTCGCGAAAGCCACGGCGAAACTGATCGCCGCGGCCGGCGGCCCGGATCTGCCGTGGCTGCGGAATCTGCTGTTTCCGCTACTGACGCTCGGCTTCGCGGTGCTGGCCTGGGTGGTCGTGGGCTCGCGTGCCGGGCGCATCCCACCGTGGCTCGGCTTTTTGGTGCCTGGGCTCACCCTCGCGTGCGCGCTGGGCGCGGTGCTGGCCCGCGATCCCCTGCCGATGCTGGTGAGCACCACCGTGTTCGCCACCCTCACCGGCGGCCAGCTGATTCTGCTGGCGCGCGCCCGCGGTGACGCCATCGCGGCCGGCCTGTTCGGCACCCAATTGCTGGTGTTCTTCCTGCTCGGACCACTCGCGTCCCGGCCCGATCAGACGGTGGCCCTGCAGTGGGCCGAACAGCTGTGCAATACCGCGGCGCAGGCCGCGTTCCTGGTCGCCGCCCGGCGACTCTCGGCCGCCCCCGTCGCGGCCCCGACCGACGAGGAGTTGATCCGATGACCGACGCACTGGGCTGGCGGCGCAAATTCGGCGTGATCGCACCCTCCACCAACACCATTGTGGAGCCCGACTTCTATCGGATGGGCGTGCCGGGCGTCACCGCGCATTTCAGCCGCATCCATATCCGCGATCAGAACATGGCCGACGATGCCGGCATGGACCGCCTGCTGGAACAGATTCGCGCCGAAATCGGTTCGGCCTGCGAGCGGGTGCTGACCTGCGAGCCCGACTACATGGTGATGGGTATGTCCGCCGAAACCTTCTGGGGCGGCGTGGAAGGCAACCGGCAGTTCGTCCAGCAGATCCACGATGTCACCGGCCTGGAGGTGGCGACCGGGGCCGAAGCCTGCCGCCGCGCCCTGGAACTGTTCGGTGCCCGGCGCATCGGCGTGGTGACGCCGTACCAGCCGATCGGCGACGCGAACGTGGTCCGCTTCTTCGGCGAACTGGGTTTCGAGGTCGCCGCCATTCAGGGATTGCGCTGTCCCACCGCGGTTTCCATCGCCCACGTCACCGAGGATGACTTGCGCACGGCACTGCTCGAAGTGAACAGCGACAATGTCGACGCCCTCATCCAGTGCGGCACGAATCTGTCCATGGTGCGGCTGGCCGACGAGGCCGAGCGCTGGCTCGGCAAACCGGTGCTCGCCATCAACGCCGCGACGTGGTGGATGGCGCTGCGCGACAACGGCATTCCAGATCGAGTGGCGGGCGCGGGGTCACTGCTGCGCGACCACTGACCGGTCATAGGGCGTCGAGCAGGCGGCGGGCCTGCCGGACCACCGCCTCGTCCACCATGCGGCCGGAGTCGTCGAGCATCACGCCCCCGGCGGCGTCCCGGAAGCGATCCACCAGCGCGCGGGCGCGCTCGACCTCGTCCGCGGTAGGCGTGAAGACCTCGTTGACCACCGGCAGTTGCGCGGGATGAATGCAGGCGCGACCCCGGAACCCCAAGCGGCGCAAGGCGATCGTCGACTCGCGCAGCGCTTCGAGGTCGCGGAAGTCGGTGCGCACCGGGCCGAGCGGCGGCTCGATACCCGCCGCGGCGCCGGCCAGCACCACCTGCGATCGGATGGCCAGCAGTTCGCGTTCGTCCGGGCCGGGCGTGAGGCCGAGTTCGGCGGCTAGGTCCGCCTCACCGATCTGGAGCCGGGAAACGCGTGCCACGGAGGCGATCTCGAACGCCGCGAGAATCGCCGCCGCACTCTCGAGCAGAGCGCAGATCCGGATCGCGCCCGGGTGGGGCTCGCACGTGCTCAGCACCGCGCCCGCGGCGCGGACCTGCCGCGCCGATTCGGTCTTCGACAGACAGACGGCCGCGACCATCGGCCCGGCCACCGCGCGCAGATCCTGGTGGCCGAGCTCGCCCGGATTGACCCGCACCCAGACCGCCGGACGCGCCCGCGTGACACCGCGCAGCCAGGCGGCGACCTCCGCGCGCGCGGCGTCCTTGTCTGGTAGCGGGACGCCGTCCTCGAGATCGAGCAGCACCACGTCCGCCGGTCCGGCCAGCGCCTTGTCGAACAACTCCGGTCGATTGCCCGGCACGTACAGCGCGGATCTCATCCACCCTCCGAAATCCATTGAAGGGAACAGCGTTTCCTTCAACGAAACATAGTGTGACCGATACTTTCTGTCTATCTCGAGTTCTCCCTTGACAGTTGGCCGTGGGCGACCAATGATCTGTCCATAAAAGAAACGCCATTCCACTGTAGGAAACGGCGCACCGCTCCCGGGGAGTCACCATGACCCTTAGACGCCCGGTTCTGACCGCCGTCGCCGCCGCTCTCATCGCCGTTATCGGCACCGGAACCACCGCCGCCACCACCCAGCTCTCGGGCAGCGTCGATATTCGCTGCGCCGCAAGCACTCTGCACCAGGACGCGGACTGGTACCTTCCCACCGCAAAGCCGACCGCCATGGTGTGGATCCAGCACGGATTCGCCCGGAGCAATGCGCAGATCGGGGCCTTGGCACGCGGTTTCGCCGAAGCCGGCTATCTGGTGTTCGCGCCGAGCCTGCCGTTCATGCAGTGGCAGGGCTGCACCCTGCAGAACCTCGGCGACAACAGCGCCTTCCTGCACAACGTGGCCGAACTGTTCGGCACCGCGACCGATCCCACCGGCGCGCTCGCCGCCGGCCTGGCCACGGCGGCCCGCCGCAACGGCGTGCCGGTCCCGGAGTTGCCCAGCGAGCTGGTCTTTCTCGGGCATTCGGCGGGAGCCGAAGCCGTCACCTTCGTCGCCGACCGGATCCGCAGCACGCATCCGCAGACCTTCATCGGACTGCGCGGGGTCATCCTGCTGGATCCGGTCAAGTCCTTCATCGGCGACAATATCGCCCGCGCGCTGACCGGTTTGGATCCCACCGGCCTGCCCATCCTGACCATCTCGGCGGCGCCCGCGCTGTGCAACAGCTTCGGCGTCGGCACCGCCGCCGTGCAGACGCAGTTGCGCCGCCCGTTCGTGGGCATCCGCCTGCGGGACGGCGTGCACACCGATGCCGAGGGCGCCAGCTCGGACCCGCTGGGCACCCTGCTCTGCGGCACGCCCACCGCGGTGAACGCCGCCACCCTGCGCACCCTCGCCCTCGGCTGGACCGGCGACTTCCTCACGGGTGCGACCGCCGCCACCGAACCTCGCGCCCGCGCCTTGGTGTCCACCGGGCTGGCCGCCGACCTCCTGCCCGGATCCTGAGCGAGACTCCCCATGATGTTTCCTACCCTGCGCCGCCGTCTGGCGGTGACCGTCCTGACCGCAGCCGCGGGCATCGGACTCACCGCGCCGATCGCCACCGCGGAACCTGCGGAACCCGAAACCTCTGAAGCGGAGGCGATTCCGCAACTCTGCCTGCGCGCACAGGTGCAGACGGCGAAGCTGCGGGTGGTGAAGTTCCGCCGGGGCGGGGGCACCCTGTCCGAAGTGCCCTACACCGACCCGGCCGCATTCGCCGCATCGAAGCCGCAGGCGCAACCGCTGACCGTCACCAGCTACACGACCTACCAGGCGGGCTTGCCGAAACAGGTGCGCTGCAAAGGCAAGTCGGCCGATCACCTCACCGACGTGTACGGCGCCGACATCGCCGGGCCCGAGGGCGCCTGCGCGAATGTCAACCGCGTCACGCTGCGCCAGGTCATCCGATCGTTCACCGCGCGGGAGCGCGAAGCCCTCGTCTATCGGCCGAACAGGGTGGTCGTCGACCCGGACACCGCCGCGATAACCGGCCAGGACTGGTTGGCCGATTTCCCGGTCGCCACCAGGGTCGCCGCGGGCACCCTGCACCTGCCGTCCAAATCACTACTGGTGCCGTTGAATACGCCCGGCATCCCCGAAGCCTTCAAAGGCCAGCACTACTGCACCCTGATCGCACCCGAGTATCTGAAAGCCCTACTGCTCGGCACAGTTCAGCCCTGACCCGACGACCGACACGGTCGAGCCGCGATGCCGAAAGCTCATTACGCGCAGAGCCTGGTGCTGTCCGGCCATTCCACCGGTGGCGGCGAGCCGGGTGCGGTCAGTGCTCACGGAGTAGACAGCCCGCGCCGTCGACGCGGTCATCGAAACCGTGCTCGCGCAAGGCATTCCAGAGCGTAGCGGTGTTGATCGCGAGGACCGGCTTGCCCAGCTCCGCCTCCAACCGGTCGGCCAGCGCGACGAAGGACAGATTCGTGCCGACCTGGACGATCGCCTGCACGTCGGCTCCGTCGATCTCGGCGACGACCGACCGTAGACGTCCGGCACCGACCCGGGCGATATCCATCGCCGTCGGACACCGCAGACCGGTGATCGCGGCGACGTCGAAACCGGCCTCGGTGAAGAACCGGCCGACCTCCTTGTCCGCGATCGGCTGATACGGGGAGAACACCGCGATGCGACGGCACCCCAGTTCCCGCAACGCGGCCCGGCACGAGCTCGCGCCGGTCGTGACCGGCAGACCACTACGGTCCCGCAGACGCTGCTCGAACGCGGCGTTTCCGGCCACGCCACCCCAGAAGGTTTCGGCCGACATGCCCATGACCATACGATCGGGCTCCGCGGTGAGCACATCACGCACCGCGGTGTCGATGGACGCGCGGATCTGGCCGAGCAGTCCCTGAAAGTCCTCATCGTCGCCCATCACCGGATTCGGGATGTACATCGAGCCCGCCCGATAGGCGATGCCCGGAAGCCCGGCCCGCCAATAGTCGTGCTCGACAACGGTATTGGTACTGGGAACGATGACCCCGAAGACCGCCCGGGCGCCCACGACGTTGGTCATCGCACGCTCCCGGCGCCGAGCCGGGCCAGCAGCTCGTCGACGGCGCGATGGGCGCGTTCCCGCTCGACGGGACGGTCCAGCAGCAGTGCTTCGACCACCAGCGGAGAAACGACGGACAGGGCCGCCTCCTCCACGTCGGCCACCCCGAGCGCGGTGAGTGCGGTGCGGAAAGGTCCGAGCAGGTCGTTGACGTAGCGGTGCCGCAGTTCGGTACACGACGGATCGGCCGAGGAGGCCTTGACCAGCGCCCGCAGGAACGCCGCAACGGGCTTGTCGCGCAATCGATCACAGAGCAGATCGGTTTCGGCGTGCAAGTCGGCCGCCAGATCACCGCTGGGCTCCGGCGATTCGTGCGGCGCCACCGCGATGAGCGCGGCGAGGAAGTCGCGCGGCGTCGGCCAGTGCCGGTAGATGGTCGTCCGCGCGACCCCGGTCACGGCATGCAGCCGCTGCGGCGTCAGCGCGGCCGCCCCCTCGGTCAGCAGCAGCTCCAATGCCGCTGTCAGCACGATGTTTTCGGTGTCGGCGGCAGGCCCCGCCGGACGGCCCGGTCTGGTCATGACAATTTACGATACACCTTGTCTTGCTTATTGATAAGCACTACATTCTGTATCGCATATATTGCTTCTCCGAGGAGGACCGATGCGTCCACATGTAGAACTCATCGACGAAAAAGACCTGATCGAGCACGTAGCCGAATTCGAGCAGGCCACCGGAAACGCGGTGCAGCGCAACCTCAGCTACGACGAGGAGGACGGCTCCGCGTCCCTCAAAGTCCGCTTCACCAGCGACTGGTCCCGTCCCGCCGGTGTGCATCACGCCGACACCGAATGGTTCGTGCTGACCGGTCAGGTCACCATCGGGGACACGGTCCTCGGCCCGGAGGGCTTCTGGATGGCGCCGAAAGGCGTTCACACACCGTCACTCTCGGTCACCGCGGGCACCGAGATCCTGTTGTTCCGGGAGCACGGCGACTGGCATTTCGACCTGACCGGCGCCGACCGCGACTTCGTGCGCGCCGACCAGGAATTGATCGTCCGAAACTCCGCCGACATGCCGTGGATCGACGTAAAAGACGGCAGCCCCATGCGTTTCGACCTCGGCGGCACTCCCGTCCCGGGCCTCTACATCAAACTCCTGGCCCGGGACGCCGAGACCGGCTTCTACACCCGTCTCATCAAAGCGAAACCCGGCTGGCGGGAAGAACCCCTCGCCCACCACCCCTGCTCGGAAGAGGCCTACTGCCTCGCGGGCGGCTTCGACTATAACTTCGGCACCATGTGGCCCGGCACCTACTTCTGGCGTCCCGCCCTGATCCGGCACGGCGACTTCACCGCCGATGCCGACCAGGGCTGCACCTGGCTCGTCCGCTCCGACGCCGACCTGGTCGACTGGTACACCGACAACGCGCGAGTCGTGATGTCCGGCGATCCCACCAACTGGGGCCCGGAATACCCGCACAGCCTGTCCCCGCGCTTCGTCGAGCCGGTCCGCTCCCGCTCCATCGGAACCTGGGCCGACCCCGCTTACCAATAGTCCCCACGGGATTCAGCGAACGGTGACTACCCGGTTGTGCCATCCGGTCGATCCGCTCGGAAACGGCGCGGCGCGCTGCTCGGTCTGCGCCGCGCCCGCGCGGTCGACGGCCCGGACCCGCAGTGTGTGGGTGCCGGGCGTCGCCCGCCAGCGCCATGTCCACTGCCGCCAGGTGTCGGTGGAGTACTCCGCCGCGAGATCCGCGGCCTGCCAAGGCTCGTCATCGACCCGCACCTGCACCGCGGCGATCCCGCGCCGCTGCGCCCAGGCGACGCCCGCGACCACGACCACGCCCGCGGCGACGGTGGCGAAAGCGGCGGGCACGTCGATCCGCGACGCCGTCTTGATGGGCGCGCGATCGGCCCAGCCGCGCTCGGTCCAGTAGGCGGTGGCCCGATCGAACCGGGTCACCTCCAAGTCGACGACCCACTTGGTCGCCGAAACATACCCGTACAGACCCGGGACGATCAGGCGCGCCGGATAGCCGTGCTCAATGGGCAGCGCCGCGCCGTTCATGCCCACCGCCAGGAGCGCGTCACGACCATCCGTGACCGCGGACAGCGGTGTGCCGGCGGTGAATCCGTCCACGCTGCGCGACAGCAGCATGTCCGCATCCGGCCGTATCCCGGCCTCGCCGAGCAGTTCGGCGAGCGGATAGCCCAGCCAGCGTGCCGTGCCCACGAGATCGCCGCCGACCTCGTTCGATACGCAGGTGAGCGTCACCAGGCGCTCGACCGCCGGGCGCCGGGCAAGTTCGTCGACATCGAGGATCAGCGGGCGATCCACCATGCCGTGGATCCGCAACCGCCACTCCGCACTGGGCAACGCGGGCAGTCGCAGTGCCGTGTCGACACGGTAGAACCGGTCGTTCGCGGTCACGAAGGAGGTCAGACCCTCGACTTGCGGCGTGACCTCCGGTGCTATCGCCGCCATCGGACTGTCCGTGCGCGGCAATCGGAAGCGGGCACGATCGGCCACTACGTCGTACCAGCGCGCCGAAAGCGCCCGCGCCGCGGTGGCCGAAACCACGACCACCGCACCGACGCTCATCGCCGTGACCAAGAACCTGCGCCGGGACGGCTCGGTGCCGGGAGAACGCAGAGCCGGTGTGCCCGTCAGCAACAGCCGCAGCGCGACGATGCCCGCCAGGACGCCCACCACGGTCGGCACGACGAACCACACTGTGGCCGTGGGCCGTTGCAGCGCCGCCCCGGCGGTGACGACCCCCAGCACCACGAACAAGGCGCTGCCCAAGGGCCGCCTGCGTTCGAGCAACCCTGAGGCCACCGCACCGAGCAACATCACCGCCGCCATCGACACGAACAACGCGTGTTTGTCGTGCGCACCGAAGCGCCGGATAGCGGCATCCTTCACCTCGTGCGGCGTGTGATCCACCATGGCGGCGCCGAGCGCGAAGAACGGCGAGGACGCCGGAGCGATCAGGACGGACACCAGATGGCCGATGCCCAGCACGGTGGCGGCGGCGAGCACCCCCGCCACCGCGGCAGCGCCGCGACCGAGTCTCGGGGTCCGCGTCCGGGTTTCAGGTGTCCCAGGATCGGTGGTCATCGAACGATCCACTCAGGCCGGCGGCATGAGCACGGAGTCGATCAGGTAGACCGTGGCGTTCGCGGTCTGCACGCCGCCGCAGATGACCGAGGCGTCGGCGACCTTGATGGTGTCGCCGGAACGGGTGACCGTCACCTCGCCGCCCTGGACCGTCTTCTGGGTACCCGCGATCTGATCCGGCGCGATCCGACCCGGGACGACGTGGTAGGTCAAAATCTTTGTGAGGGTGGCCGAATCGGTCTTCAGCGCATCGACGGTGCCGGCCGGGATCTTCGCGAAGGCCGCGTCGACCGGCGCGAAGACGGTGAACTGTCCGCCGTTGAGCGTGTCGACGAGGTTGACCTGCGGGTTCAGCTTCCCGGATACCGCCGACACCAACGTGGTGAGCAGCGGGTTGTTGGAGGCCGCCACCGCCACCGGATCTTGAGCCATACCGCGCACCGAACCCGCGCCGGTGGGCACCTGCTGTGCGTAGTCCTTGCATCCCGGTCCGACCGGATCCCCGGCGGACGTCGCCGGCATGGGCGTCGCGGAGGTGGCGGGCATGGACGAGGACGTCGGCCCGGAATTCGATTCGGTGTCGCTGGAGCAGGCGCTCAGGCCCGCGACGGAAGCCGCCGCGACGATGGCTACCGAGGTGATGCGAGAGAAGAGTTTCATGATCGTTCCTCTGCGGGGGCGGCCCGGCTGGGCCGCGGTGAATGGGTGGATCAGGTATCGAGGAGGGGCACCGGCCGAAGTCGGGGTGGTGGTTCGGCCGGTGACCCTCCTGCCATGGGGCGGCTCGGCCCCTTCCGGCGCTTCGACGTATCCGATGCGCGCCGCAAGGGCTTCGCGCCCCACGGCGCGCAGGTTTGGTCTCGCAGCGAGAAATCTTCGAATCGGCGACCCGCGAGAAAACTTCGCCGGTAGACCAAACCCGAGCGCACGGCGTATCGAAGTGGAGGTATGCGATCACCCTTCGTGCCCCTCGACCGACCGAGCCGCCGTGCCGATCGGAGCTGTCCCCGGCCGAGTTCATGGTGACCGGGCCGCGCGCTGTGGTGAGCGCCGTAGCATCGCTGGTACCTCAACTTACGGAGACACAGCGCATGGCGGATGAACGCCGCATCCTGTCGCTCGCCCTGGACCGGACAGTCGATCCGGCCGCCTGCCCGACCGATCGTCCGGCGCCCGACCCGGAGGCCGCTCGCAGGCTCGCGGAGTTGCTACGCCGCGTCGCCGACGCCGACCGGGACGCGTTCACCCAGTTCTATCGCTCGACGCACGACCGGGTATTCGGTCTGGCGCTACGCGTACTGCGCCGGCCCACCGCCGCCGAGGAGATCACCCAGGAGGTGTACCTCTATGTGTGGAACACCGCCGCGCAGTACGACAGCCGGTTGGCCAGCCCGATCGGATGGCTGATGATGCTCACCCACCGCCGCGCCGTGGACCGGGTCCGCACCGAATCCTCCGCTACCACAAGAGATCTCGCCTACGGCCATCGGCACTTGGGCCGCGACCACGATATCGTCGCCGAGACCGTCACCCAGCGCTCGGACGAACGCGCCGTCGTGGCATGCCTGGGCACGCTCACCGACACCCAGCGCGAAACCGTCGCACTCGCCTACTACGGCGGTCGCACCTACGCCGAAGTGGCCACGCACCTGGGTATTCCGCTCAACACCGTCAAGACCCGCATCCGCGACGGTCTCAAACGTCTGCAGAACTGTCTGACCGGATCGGTGCGCGATGCCTGACATCCATTCGCACCACGACCTGCTCGACCTCGCGTATCCCTATGCCCTCTACGCCCTGTCCGAGGAGGACCGGCGCGCCGTCGAGCACATGCTGGACCACGCCGAGGAAGCGACCGCCGCCACGTTCCGCGCGACCGTTCGCGACCTGCGGGAAACACTCGCCGCCATGACCGTCGTGGATGCCGTTCCCGCCCCGCCGAATGTCGAGGAATCGCTGTTGCGCGCGCTCGACACCCAGCTCGCGGGTGCGCGCACATCCGCACCCGCGCGGGGCCGCAAACGCTGGGTCGCGGCGGCCGCGGCCGTCGCGATCGTCATCGGCGTCGGTGGCGGAATCACGGTGTACCGCAGCCAATCTCCCGATCCCGGTGCGGTGACGACCGAGCAGGTCCTCGCGCAGACCGACGTCCGCACCAAGACCGCGGCGGTCGCCGGTGGCGGCACCATCACCGTCTACACGTCCCGGGAGCTGGGCGCGGCGGTCGTCTCCTTCGACGCCGTACCGGCGCCGCCGCCCGAGCACACCTATCAGCTGTGGCTGATCGCCGAGGCCGATCAGGTCCGGTCGGGCGGCGTCGTGGACACCTTGCCCAGCAGCCGCGCGCCGATGCTCATGCGGTTCGGCGACGCCGACCAGCTGGCGGTGTCGGTCGAACCGGCGGGCGGTTCGCTCGCACCGACCACTCCGCCGGTTGTCGGCGTACCCCTGTGAGTCGGCAAAACCCGCTCAGCTGTTCAAGCGCCAGATCTCGAAATTCAGCGCGGCGGCGAAGGCGGTCCAGAGGAAGTACGGCACCAGCAACGCCGCCGCGATCCGGCTGTGCCGCAGGAACATCCAGATCGTCACGGCAATGGCGACCAGCAGCACCAGGATCTCGGCGAAGGCGAGTCCACGCAGATCGGACCCGAAGAACAGCGGTGTCCAGGCGGCGTTGAGGATCAGCTGCACCAGAAAGACCAGGAGCGCCGGGCGTACCGATCGCCAGGGCGCGCCGCGCCACACCAACCAGGCCGCGACCGCCATGAGGAGGTACAGCACGGTCCACACCGGCCCGAACAACCAGGACGGCGGCGCCCAGCCGGGCTGCGTCAAGCGTTTGTAGTCCTCGGCGGCGGAGACCGCCGCCAGATTTCCGACGGTGGCGGCCGCGGCTACCAGCACCAGCGCCACGACGAACCCCGCGACCTGAGTGGCCGCGCGGTACCGCTGGGCGCCCGGAGTTCGATCGGATTGCCGCACATTCTGGTTCACGGTTCCTCCTGCGATGTCGTGTGTGCTAGCTGTGTGCCGCCACCCGGTCGTCCTCGACCGCGCGGTCGTTCGATTTCTCGCGGCCGGTGTCGCCCGGCCACCACACCTTCGCCCCGATCGCACTGAACAGTGCCGGGATGATCACGGTCCGAACCACGAAGGTGTCGAGCAGGATTCCCACTCCGACGACGATGCCGAGCTGGGTGAGCGTGATCAGCGGCAGCACGCCCAGCACACAGAAGACGGCCGCGAGCACGATGCCGGCACTGGTGATGACCGCGCCCGTGGACGACACCGCGCGCACCATGCCCCACTCGGTGCCGTGGGCGGGCGTCTCCTCACGCGCCCGGGTGACCAAGAAGATGGTGTAGTCGACGCCCAGCGCGACCAGGAACAGGAACGCGAACAACGGCACGGCGGTATCCATCGCCGGGAAGCCGAACAGGTGCACGCTCAGCCAGCTCCCGATGCCGAGCGCCGCCAGCGCACTGAGCACCGTGACCGCGACGAGCAGCAGTGCGGCGGGCACGGCGCGCAGCAGGCCGAGCAGGACGGCGCAGACGGCGGCGAGGATCAGCGGAATGAGCACCAGCCGGTCGCGTCCCGCAGCGGTGCGGCTGTCGAGGGCCTGCGCGTCGTTGCCGCCGACCAGCGCCTCGGCCTCGGGCCGGGAGTCCAGTCGCGTGCGGAGGGATTCGACGATCCGGAACGCCCGATCCGAGCCCGGCTCGGCGTCGAGGAGCACGGTCCAGCGCGCCCAGCCGGTCGGTGACGTCCCCGTCGGGGTCGCTCGAACCACGCCCGGGGTGCTCGAGATGAGATCGGTGAGACCGGGCGCGGCGGAGGCGCGCGCGACGATCTGCGCCGGGTCGGCCGATCCGGCGGGGAAATGCGCTGCGAGCGTGTCGAATCCGGTGACCGACTCGGCTCGCACCCGGAACTGCTCGGTCTGTGACAGACCCACGTCGACGGTGAACAGGCCCAGCACGCAGATCAGCAGCCCAGCCACCGTCACACCAGCGACCCGCACCGGTCGGGCGATGACCCGGGTCGCGACCGCGTGCCAGACGCCCTGTTCGGCGAGATCCTGATCGTCCGAGGCTGGGATATAGGGCCAGAACACTTTTCGGCCGCACAGTGCCAGGGCGGCCGGTAGTCCGACGAGCGCGAAGAGCAGGGCGATCACCAAACCCGCCGCGGCGAACACGCCGAGACTGCGTGTACTCGGGACCGACGCCAGCACCAGTATCAGCAGGGCCATGACCACTGTGAGATTACTGGCCACGATCGCGGGACCGGCGCGACGCACCGCGCGACGCAACGCCCGCCGATGGTCGGTGTCGCGATGCAGTTCGTCCCGGTATCGCGAGATCAGCAGCAACGCGTAGTTGGTGCCGGCGCCGAAGACCAGCACGCTGGTGATGCCCGAGGTCGAGCCGTCGAAGGTGATGTCGGTCAACCGGGACAGCCCGGTGCCCGCCGCGTTCGCGACGCGGTCGGCCAGGCCGATGATCAGCAAAGGCAGCAACCACAGGATCGGCGACCGGTAGGTCACGATCAGCAGCACGGCCACCACCGCCGCGGTCACCGCCAGCAAGGTCACGTCCGCGCCGGAAAACGAGTCGGCGATATCGGCGGCGAAGGCCGGGCCGCCGGTGATCTCCACGGTCAGTTCGGCGGGCAGGCCGGCGCGCGCGGCTGCTCGCACGCGCTCGACCAGTTCGGTCAGCGCGGTGCCGCTCGACTTCCCGGAGATCGGCACCTGCCCGAGCACCGCCGCGCCGTCCGGCGCCGCGACGAGCTGGTTCGGGGCGGGCCCGGCACCGGCTGCCTCGGCCGCGCGCGTCACCGCCGCGGCGGCGGCCTGCCGGTCCGACTGGCCCAGTTGACCGCCATCGGACCGGGTCACCACGGCGATCACCGAGGCCGCGCCCGCGTCCGGGAATTCGTCCAGCACCTGCTCGATACGCGTCGACTGCGCGTTGTCGGGCAGCGATTTCGGTGATTCACCGGCGGCATCGTTTCCGCCCGCACCTCCGATTATCGCCAGCGCGATGGCGAGGAGCACCAGCAGTAGCGCCCACGACCTGCGATGCGTAACGACAGCTCCGTACCGATCCCAGATACTCACATCTTCGAATGTTTCATATTCTTAAATATTAAGCAACAGAGAGATCGAGCCGAGGACTACGCTATCGCGGTGACCGACAACGACCAGAACGCCACCACGCCCCGTGCCGACACCGGCCCGGAACGCGCGACGCTGGAGACGGAAATCGGCGCCGACCTGCGCGCACTGACCGCGGTCTCGGAACAGCTCGGACATGTCTTCGCGCGATCGAACAACCTGCGGCCCAACGATTTCCGGGCGTTGCTGCACATCGCCACGGCCGAGTTCGCCGACCGCCCGCTCACCGCCGGCCAGCTCGGCGGGTTGATGGGAATGTCCTCGGCGGCGGTGACCTACCTGGTGGAGCGACTGATCGAATCGGGCCACCTGCGTCGCGGGGCCGACCCGCGCGACCGCCGCCGGGTGCTCCTGTTCCACGACGCTCCCGGCCGCGCCGCCGCCGAGGACTTCTTCATTCCGATCGGCCAGCGCACCCGCGCGGCCACCGCCCAGTTCTCCGATGCGGAACTATCCGCCGCGCACCGGGTGCTGACCGCGATCACCGCGGCCTTGCGTACCCACCTCGACGAAGTAAGCGGCCGCTGAGAGTCGCTGCGATTTCATGAATCTCCCGCGGGTTCAGCAGAAGACGGTTGTATGGGACTCAGGGTCCCATATATCCTCGGAAGTGATGCACCGACCGCTCGGCTACGCCGGTCGGCCCGAACGAGGAGATATCGATGACGCTGTCGCAATCGGTTGGGGAACTGTTCGACCAGGACTATCGGGACGCGCTGGCGACCCTGTCCGAAGGCTCGGTTCACCGCCGCTTCGATCCCTATCTGGACATCGACTGGGACGCACCAGAATTCGCGATCGATCCGAATGATCCGCGCTGGGTGCTGTCCCCGGAATACGATCCGCTGGGCGCGACACGCTGGTATCAGGAGTTGCCCCTGGACCGGCAGATCGAGATCGGCAAATGGCGGATAGCCAATGTCATCAAGGTCGGCGCGGCCTTCGAGAGCGTGCTCATCCGCGGGATGATGCAGTACATCATGAAGCTGCCCAACGGTTCTCCCGAGTTCAGGTACTGCCTGCACGAGATGACCGAGGAATGCAATCACATCCAGATGTTCCAGGAACTGGTCAATCGCATCGGCGTGGACGTGCCCGGTATGCGGCGGCTGTTCAAGATCCTCTCGCCCTTCATCGGCGTGGCCGGCGGATACGCGCACGTCATCCTGTTCATCGGCATTCTGGGTGGCGAGGAGCCGATCGATCACTATCAGAAGGCACTGATCCGCGACGGCGACTCGGTGCCGCCCGCGGTGCTGCGCACCATGGAGATCCACATTGCCGAGGAGGCCCGGCACATCTCCTTCGCGGGCGAATTCCTCGCCGCCCACCTGGCGCATATGAACGCCGCCTCGAAGGCGGTGTGCGCCTTGGCTTTCCCGCTCGCGATGCGCTGGCTCGCCGGAGAGATCATGTCGCCGCCGCGCTCCTTCGGGCGCCAGTTCGACATCCCCGACGAGGTCATCCGCGAAGCCTTCTGGAACTCACCGCAATCCCGGCGCATCCTGTCCGGCTACTTCGGTGACATGCGCAAGCTCGCCGGCGACCTCGGGCTGATGAACCCGATCACCAAACCGCTGTGGTCACTGCTGCACATCGACGGTGCGCCGTCGCGGTATCGCAGTGAGCCGGAGCGTGGAACACGGCGCACCGCTTGAGGTTTCACCGCTTCAGAGCGGCGCGGAGAGCTCTCTGAGCACTTCGAGCAGCGGTCGATCCGGGTCCAGCGCGAGGTCGTGCTCCCGGGCGACCGCGTCGACCAGGCTCCACGCGTATCCGGCCACGGTGGTGATCAGGGCGGCGCGACTCAGCGTCGGGGCGGGGTCGCGGGTCCAGCGGGTCACCGTGGCCTCGACCATGGAGACAATGGCGAAAGTCATGGTGTCGACGGCCGGTTCGTCGACGACACCGACCACGCCGGCGAGACCCGAGACCAGCCCCCGGGTGCGCGCCGCGACGGCGGTGGCGAGGCTGGTGGCGGCGTCGATATCGTCCGGATCGCCGGTCGCCGGGCCTTTGCGCAGGAAATCGTGCAGACGCTGGTGATTCTCGAACCAGTCCACGACGGCGTCCACCGCTCGGACCAGGATCTCGCGGATCGATCCGAACGCCACGTTCAGCGCCTCGTCGAGGGTGTCGGTGAACCGCTCGCCGATCGCCGTGCGCACCCGCCGGTCGAGGTCATCCCGCCCGGAGAACTGCCGGTACACCACCGATTTCGCCAACCCGGCCCGTTCGGCGATCTGCTGCATCGAAATCTCACCCCCCACCGGGGTCTCCTCCAGCAGCTCGATGGTCGCCGCGACGATCTGCCCCTGGCGACTCTCGTTGTGCGGCTGCCACCGCGCCTGCCGCCCACCCAGGGCGGTCGACGCGGCTGACTCGGCGCTCGGCACCGCCCGAGTCTAAAACACCGACCCAGGCCGGTCCCGGATCGAGGTTCGCGAGAAGCAGTCGAGTCTCGTCGCAACCTAGAGTTGCGCCGGTGTCTGTGAATATTCATCTTTCGATGTACATCGAGCAGCTCGCCTCCCCGGCGGAAGCCGACGCTGTCGAGGTAGCGGTGTCAAAGGTGTTGCGCGAGCATGGGATCGAGTCGTGGATGCACATCGGCGTATTCCACGATCCGCCGTGGGTCAAGGCGTGCAGTGAGAATGGGCCGATCGTCATCCGGGGCTTCGGTGAGTGGAGCAAAACTTTCGAGCGGGATGTCACCAAAGCGATCCGTGGTGTCGCACCGGACGCGGACATCGATTTGGCGTGGGGCTATCCGGACGAAGGTTGACACTCGGAGGCTTTGTATCTCATCTCATAATTAAATCTCATTATGTGAAGATTTTGAGATGGCAGGAATATTCTGATTTATCCCGTGTTTGTGTGCACATTCACTTACCAATGGTCAATTTTCCCTTAGGATGACTGACTGACAGTCAGTCCATTGCCTCAGGGATGGTCCCGTATGCGAACCCATGTCTCGTTCACCGCCGGTGGCGTCCGATGCGCCGGCTACCTCTACCTGCCCGCCGATTCCGGGCCAGCGCCCTGTGTCGTGCTCTGTCACGGCTTCAGCGGGACGATGGACCGCCTCTTCGACTACGCCGAGCGTTTCGCCGCCGCGGGCTTCGCCGCTCTTGTCTTCGACTATCGCAGCTTCGGCGAGAGCGACGGCGAGCCCCGCCAACTGCCCGATCTCGACGGTCAACTCGCAGACATCCGTGCCGCCGTGGCGTTCGTTCGCGGGCAGCAGCGGGTCGACCCGGACAAGGTGCTGCTGTGGGGCAACTCGCTGGGCGGCGCGCACGTAATCACCGTTGCCGCAAGCGATTCCCGGATCGCGGCCGTGGTGGCGCAGATTCCGTTCAACGGATTCCCCAAGCAGGTCGAGGGTCGATCGACCGGCGACACGGTGAAACTGCTCGGCGCGATCTGCTGGGACGCGCTGCGCGGCAAGCTGGGCCTGCGCCCCTACTACATCCCCATGGTGGGGCACCCCGGTGAACTCGCCGTGGCCGCGACCCCTGAGGCCGAACAACACATCCAGACCCTGACCGGCGGACAGAAAACGCTGTGGCGCAACAGCATCGCGCCCAGGGCGCTGTTGCGCATGATGCGCTACCGGCCCGCCGCGGAACGCCTGACCTGCCCGCTACTCGTCTGTGCCGCCGCCGAGGACCGGGAAACTCCAGTGGAGACCAGCCGGGCATTGGCCGACCGCGCCGCCAACGGCGAACTCCGCGTCTATCCCGGCACCCACTTCACCTTCTACACCGATCCCACGCTGCGAGATCAGGTGGTCGCCGACCAGATCGACTTCTACCGCTCAGCCACAGGCGAGTAATGCCGCTTCCGGCCTACCGGGACTGCACCGGTTCGGGCGCTTCGGCGGCTGCCTGCGGGACGGTCTTCTTTCGCCCGAGGCTCAGGATGTAGAGCAGCAACCCGCCCATCACCGCGACGCCCACCCACATGGCCTGCTGCCAGCCGTCGACGAAGGAGTGCTGGGCAGCCTGAACCACCTGTTGGGCATGGTCGCCCGCACGTCCGGCGACATCGACGGCATTGGCGACGCCTTCGCGCGCGGTGTCGGCAGTACCGCCGGGCACCCCGTCGAGCTTGCCGTCGATGGAGTCGCGGTAACCCGTGGCTACGAGCGCGCCGAGCAAGGCCACGCCGAGGGCGGTGCCGAACTCGCGAGTGACGTCGTTGAGTGCCGAAGCCACGCCCTGTTTCTCCTGGGGCAGGGAGCTGGTGATGGCCTGAGTGGCGGGTGTCATCGCCAGCCCCATACCGATACCCATCGCGATGATGCCGGGCAGGATGGACAGGTATCCCCCGTCTACGGAAGCGAATCCGGCCATCTGCGCCAACCCCGCCCCGCCCAGCGCGATGCCGATCGCCATCGTGGATCCGGCGCCGATCCGCTCGGCCGACTTCGGCGCCGCACCGGAGGCGATCATCATCGCCACGGCCATGGGCATCAGCGCGAGTGTGGCGAGCAGACCGGACCAGCCGAGGACGGCCTGAAAGAACGGGAACAGCACCACGGCGACACCGGCGTGCACACCGAACACCACCAGCAACGTGATCGAGCCACCGGCCAAACCGCGCTCACGGAAGAGCCGGACATCGAGCAGCGCGGCGTCGCGGCGACGCAGTTCCCATCCCACGAACCCGGCGGCGGCGAGCAGACCGACGGTCAGGCTGATCAGTGTTGCCGGAGCGGTCCAGCCGCGTTCGGGGCCTTCTTGCAACACGAAGATCAGACCGACCACGGCGACGACCGAGATGGACGCTCCGACTGTGTCGAAGGGATGGTCGGCGTGCTCGCGGGAGTTAGGTACCGCGGTGAGCGTGGTGACCAGGGCGGCCAGCACCAGCACGAGCGGAAGAACGAACAACCATCGCCAGTCGGCGACATCGACCAGCAGGGCGGACAGGAACATCCCCAGAATGCCGCCGCCCCCGGCCACACCGGTCCAGACACCGATCGCTCTGCCGCGCTGTTCCGCGGGGAACGTCGAGGTGATCACGGCCAGAGTGATCGGCATGATCATCGCCGCGCCGATACCGGCGGCCACGCGCGCGCCGATCATCACCTCGGCGCTCGGAGCAAGCGCCGCAACGACATTCGCGATGCCGAACACCACCAGACCGGCGACGAGCATAGGTTTACGGCCCAGCCGATCCCCGATCGCGCCCAACGGCAGCAACAGCGCGGCCAAACTCAGGGTGTAGATGTTGATGATCCACAGAATGGTGTTCTGTGCGGCGCCGAACTCGACCGCCATGTCGATCTGGGCCACGCTGAGCCCGGACACCGAAGCGATGACAGCCATCAGCGCCAGCGACACCGCGATCAAGATGGCACGCAGCTGCCCGGCGGTCGGCGTGCCGGCACCAGCGGTAGCAGCCGCAGTTGTGGATTGGTTGACGTTCATGGGTTCCTCTCGGAAATGAGCAGGCCGAAACAGGCGCCGGGCCGATGCCCGGTCGCCTTAGGTGGCGGGACCGATCAGGTAGTGACCCGCGCGGCGGCGAGGGCCGCGTCGGTGTCGGCGGTGGCGAGCATGGCGTTGATGTGGGCACCGGCCAGCGCGCCCGCCGCTGCGGAGGCACCGACCTGGGCCATCAGGTCGGTGGCGTTGCCGACTACCCAGACTCCGGGCACGTCGGTGGTGCCGGCCATGCCGGAGGTGAACCGCCGGCCCAAGTTGTCGGGCAGATCCTCCATCGGCAACCCGAGCCCTTCCAATCCCGCCGTGCGGGCCAGCATGCGGGTGGCGACCGCGAGAACACGGCGGGCCACGACCCGGCCATCGGTCAACCGGACGCCGTTCAGCGTGCCGTCCTCGGCACTGACGATCTCCTCCCACGGGGTGTCGATGACGGTGATGTCGCGGGCGGCGAAGCGGGCGCGGGTGTCGGCGTCGAGGCCGGTGCCGCCGGTGAAATAGACCAGGTCGTCGGTCAACTGGCGAAACAGCAATGCGTGGTGGACGGACCCGGGACCGGTGGCGATGATGCCGATGGGTTCGTCGCGCACTTCCCAGCCATGGCAGTACGGGCAGTGCACCACACTGTGTCCCCAGTGCCGCGTCAGCCCTGGGATGTCGGGCAATTCATCCCGCAGCCCGGTGGCCACCAGCACGCGGCGCGCGGTCAGTCGGCGGCCGTCGGCCAGCGTGACGGTGAATCGCAGGTCACCGTCCGCGGACGGGGCGGCCGGTGCGGTGTCGGCCACCGTCGCGTGCACGACCCGGCCCCCGTAGTGCCGCACTTGTTCACGTCCCTGTGCCAGCAAGCGCGCGGGCGGGGTGCCGTCGAGCACGATGAATCCGTGCATCGCCTCCGCCGGGGCATTGCGTGGGTCGCCGCCGTCGAGCACGACGACCGAACGCCGTGAGCGGGCCAGCATCAGCGCCCCGTTGAGGCCTGCGGCGCCACCGCCGACGACCACGACATCGACGGTCCGATCGGGCACTGCGTCCGACGCGTAGGTGAAAGCGGTCTCCGCCATATCTACACCCTTCGTATCTGGTCCAGCCGTTCTGGACAGCCACGAACGACCATAACGCCGCCTTGCCGCAAGGGCATACAATGTTGCCTATGACGCAAGAAGATGGCGATCTGGACAGCCTCGTACGCAAGCGCATCCGTGCATTGCGGGTGGCGCAGGGCTGGTCACTGGACGAGTTGGCCACCAAGGCGCACATGAGTCAGTCCAGCCTTTCCCGGATCGAGAACGGTCAGCGCCGGCTCGCCCTGGATCAACTGGTCACGTTGGCTCGCGCCCTGGACACCACCCTGGATCAACTGGTGGAGACCGACGCCGACGACGTGATCATCAGCCCCGTGATCGACACGGCGCACGGCATGATGCGCTGGTCCATGAAGGCCGAACCCGGCATGAGCGTCATCCGCCAGCGGATGACCCAACCGCCGCCGGACAATCCCGCGCGCATGCGCGCACACCCGGGCCGGGAATGGCTGGTCGTCCTCTCCGGCACCGCCATCCTGATGCTGGGCCACCGGCGCTTCCGGGTGGAGACGAACCAGGCCGCCGAGTTCCCCACCATGCTGCCGCACGCGATCGGCGCCGAAGGCGGACCGTGCGAGATTCTCGGAATTTTCGACCGCGACGCCCGGCGCGGTCACCAGCGCGACGGCCAGGACGATGAATCACCGTGTCTGCCAGGGGATCCGGCGATAGGGTAAGCGCCATGGACCAGGTTTCGGCCTTTGTCGATGCGTTCGTGGCCAACGGCCCGCGGCCCGAGTTGGCGACGGAGTTGCAGTTGTTCGCCCCGTTGATCGGCAGCTGGGATCTGCGGGTATTCGAATACGACGCGGATGACTCGGTGACCGAGACGACAGCCGAATGGCATTTCTCGTGGGCGCTGGACGGGCACGCGGTCGCCGATGTGTGGATCAGCCCCCGCCGGGCCGACCGCGGTGCGGGCACCGAGGGAGAGTGGGGATTGTCGTTACGGTTCTACGACCCCAAGATCCAGGCGTGGCGTTCCACCTGGCACGGTCCGATGCGCGGCTGGGTGATCCCGTTCCTCGGACAGCGGACCGAGGAGGGCATCGAGCTGCGGGCACAGCAGGACGGCGTAACCCACCGCTGGATCTTCTCGCACCTGACCGCGGAATCGTTCCGGTGGCGGCGGGAGGAAATCGGGCGCGACGAGACAGTACGTCTTCGGCAACGGTTCGAGGCGCACCGGACGGGCGCGTAGGCGGTCAGAACCCGCGGTACATCACGTGCAGCCCGACCCGGCCGAGTGCGGGATGGTGAAACGCTCCCGGCACGGTGCCTACGATCTCGAAGCCCAACCGCTGGTACACCTCGATGGCCCGGCGATTGGAATCGGCCACCGCGTTGAATTGCATTCCGGCGAAACCACGTTCCTTCGCCCACTCCATCACATGCCGGCACAAAGCCGTACCGATGCCCTGGCCGCGCGCGGTGGCGGCGACCATGAAACTCGCCGTCGATACGTGCGCGCCCGGCCCCTGACGATTGGCGTAGGCATTGGCGGTACCCACCACTCGGCCGCCCGCCACGGCGACGACGGTCGTGGCCGGCGGCCCCATCACCCAGATGTCGCGCGCCTGCTCCTCCGTCATCGCCTGGTCGTAGGTGAATGTCTCCCCGGAGCGCACGATGTCGCGGACGATCGGCCAGACCTGCGGCCAGTCGTCCGCGGTGTACTCACGAATTCGCATAGCCGACAAGCTATTCGAAGCCGTCACGCGCATCGACCCGCGGCGCGGCTTTCCGCGTCACGGGTCGATCTGCGAGGTTCAGCGGGAGTTACCTGCCCGCGCTTCCGGTAGACGGTCGCGCCCTGCGCAATTCGCACGCCAGCCGGTCGGCGTCGGGCCGGTCCGGACCGGATCGGGCGCAGCCTTGCGAGGTGTAGCCCTCCGAGTTGTAGCCCTGCCGGTCATAGCCCCACCTGTCGTAACCCCAGCGGTCATAGCCCCACCGGTCATAGCCCCAGAAATCGAAGCCGTCAGGGCCGTAAGGGTCTTCCTGCACAGGGGGTTTGGGAAGTGACGGTGTCGTCCGGGGTGGTTCGGTCGTGACCGGCGGCGCAGTGGTTACCGGCGGCGCAGTGGTGACCGGCGGCGCAGTGGTGACCGGCGGCGCGGTCGTCACCGGCGGCGCGGTAGTGACCGGCGGTGCAGTCGTCACGGGCGGCACCGTTGGCACGGGCGCGGACGTGGTCGGGCCCGGGGTTGCGAATGCCGGAATGACAAGCGCGGCCGGAGCAAGCGCCACCGTCCCGGCGGCCGCGGCCAGCAGGACCGACTGCCGAACCGTACGCGGACTTCTCCTCCACTGCGACATAGATGACCTCCAACTCGAGATGGGCGCGCTCACCGCACCCGAGTCCCCTATCGGTCGACCGTCCAAATTCGCTACATCACAGTGACTTTCGCGACCGCCTCACCCGCGCAGGGCTTACCGAGCACTCCGAGCATTATGCGGGCTGCGAAACTCATAACGCCGTGCGAACACCCGGGAACAAAGCCTGGACCGCTCAGTATGCTTCTACTGCTGACGCACGCGGAATGTGTACGCCGACACCCATCTCGGTTCGTCGGCTGGGCTGCGCCTACGCCGGGTGCCCCGGCTCAGTGTCGAACGGAAGGAGCCAGGTGGTGCCCACAACACCCCGTATCCAGCGTCGGCCGCCCGGTGCAGCGTGATGACCGCCGTCACCGCACCGCCGACCGATCCACTCCCGGCTGCCGCAGTCGCGCGGTGGCGCGGCGGGGTGGTGTTCACGCCGGGGTTGATGGCGTTCACCGGCCGCATCGGGGACGCGGCCGCGCACGCGCATGCCGCTGTGCAGGTGTTGTTCGTCGCCCGAGGCGCGCTCACCCTCACCGACAACGCCGGGCGCACCGTGCCCGCGCAGGCGGCGATCATCCCGCCCGGTGCCGGCCATCGCGTGCACGCCGAACCCGGGACCAGCGGCTTCGTCGCCTTCCTCGATCCCGACAGCGCCACCGCCCACGCCGCCGTGGCGCGGCTGGCCGGATTACCCACCGATCACGCGGCGAGCTGGGTCGCGGCCGCCCGACCGCGCCCACCGATGCTTTCGCCCGCCCCGGCCGTCCGGCCCCGGCGAGCGCATCCGGTGCTCGCCGAAGCGCTGCGCGCGGCGGCCGAATGGCCGGGCGGACCTCCCGCACTCGGCGAACTCGCCGCACGAGTGGGGATCTCGGGCAGTCGGCTGTCCCACGTGTTCACCGCGCAGGTCGGGCTGCCCTATGCGGCGTGGCGGCGCTGGACCCGCCTGCATCAGGCCTTCGAGGTCGTGCGCGCCGGCGGGTCGTTGACCGAGGCCGCGCACACCTCCGGGTTCGCCGACAGCGCGCACCTCACACGCACCTGCCGGGAGCTGATCGGTATCACTCCCACCGAAGCGCTCATCGCCACCGGCTGGCGGCCTGAACCGGCGGGCCACGGCGAAGTCGGCTGATTTCTTCAATCCCGCACCCCGGCGCGGGCGCGAGGCTGATCCCATGTCCACCCTCGCCCGTCCCCTCATCCGCTACGGCTACGCACCGTTCATGCTGCTCGGCATCAACGGCGTCGCCATCGCCCTGGTCGGCGGCGGCGCCGGCAAAGCTTGGCTGCTCGCCCTGCTCGCCGTCGCGGTCGCGGCCTCGTTCACCGCCGAAGCGCTGCTGCCCTACCAGGATTCCTGGAACGGCTCCCATGGCGACACCGGCCGCGACGCCGCGCACGCCTTCGTCAACGAAACCCTCATCCTCACCAGCGTCGCCGCAATTCCCGCCCTGGCCGCGCTCATCCCCGGCGACGGGATCTGGCCGGACAGTTGGCCTTTCGTCGGACAGGTGCTGTTCGCGATCTTGGTCGCCGACCTCGGCATCACCCTGACGCACTACGCCAGCCACAAGGTCGGGGTGCTGTGGCGCTTCCATGCCGTGCACCACAGCGTCCAACGCTTCTATGGGCTCAACGGGCTGATGAAACATCCTCTGCACCAAACCCTCGAGATGGCCGCCGGTGTCACCCCGCTCCTGCTCGCCGGGATTCCGGTATCGATCGCGGCCGTGCTGTCGCTGGCCGTGGCGGTGCAACTGCTGCTGCAACACTCCAACGCCGACTACCGCGTCGGACCGTTCGAACACGTTCTCGCGCTCAACGCGGGCCACCGCTTCCACCACCTCAAATGGGCCGGCATCGGCGATGTCAACTTCGGGCTGTTCACGCTGATCTGGGATCACCTGCTGCGCACCTACAGCTATGACCCGGCCCGCCGCTTCACCAGCGACGACCTCGGCATGGCAGCCAAACCCGACTACCCCACCGGCTACCTGGCCCAACTCGCCGAACCCTGCACCCGCCGCGGCGCCTGCCACTTCACCTCTGACGCCACCGGCACATCGGATTCCGCCGAACAGGTCAGCACAGCCTGACCCGCCGACCCCGACCACCCGAAAGGCCAAGCCATGCCACCAATCCCGCCCGCAGCACGCGCCCGCTATCACGAGGAAATGCGCGCGGCCGAGACCGCACCCGACCCCGCCCAGCGCTGGTTCCACCTCGAACGCGCCCATATCCTGTCCCAGCCCGAACCGTGGCTGCACACGGCCAACCACATCGCGATGTTCGTCCTCGCCGTGCGCGGGCGTAACCGCCGCGAAGCCCTCGGCCAAGTCGTGCGCATCATCGCCGCCGCACCCGCGTCGCTGGCCGGTCTCGCCCCCGCAGGCAACACCGGCCGCGCCGACGTCGGTCTGCGCCGAACCATGCCCCTTCCATCCGATCTCGCGGCGCTGCTGCGTCCAGCGTCGGCATAACTCCACGACCCGACCGCCCGTGATCAACCAAACTTGTTCCGAGCGGCCGACGGTCGCTCTCCTCAGTGAGCGGGCACCGACACGCACACCATGGTGGTGTCTTCGAGGGCCTCGACAATCCCGGGCGCCTGCTCCGGGACGTGGACGAATTCGCCCGCGCGGACCGTTACGGCATCGCTCTGGTCGCCCACGCGTAGCGCTCCACTGAGCACCACCCACACCTCTGCGTAGGGAGCCGGGAGGTCGGCGCGTGCCCCGGCGTAGAAGAACGACGTGTAGGCACTCATCGACCCACCGGCCGTTTTGTCGAGTCCGGGCGCGATCAAGATCCGATCACCGAAGCGAACGGCGTCGTCACCGATCGCGGAGCTGAACTTGTGCGCCCGCGGAGGCATGGCAGCCATGTGGAACCTCTCCGTGGGTAGCTTCAGGCGTCGAGTTCGATCGCGGCGGGCGCGTGCACCGGCGGCCCTTGGAGTCCGAGTTGGCCCGCGATGGTCGGAATTTCGGGGTCCGCGAGAAAGCCCTCGTAGTCCTTCGCGTCCCAGTCGAAGACGCACCACGCCCGGTGCGCGTCGTCCGGATCGAAATAGACTCGGGCCCCCCGGCACCCGTGCTGCTTCCGCTTCTCGGCGCCGACGGTCTCGAAGACCTCGAGGAACCGTTCGGGGTCGGTAACCCTTGCGATGGTGATAATCACTGCGCGCTCCTCCACTATCGGGGACGAAGACCCCCGGTCGGCCGGAAGCGTAAAACGTCAACTTCGATTGAGGTCAAGTGCCCGCGGGCCGACGGGCCAGGCAGGTTGCGCACGTCGCCGCGCATGGCGCTGCGCTCGGCCGGTAGCGAGGTACCACTGGCCCGCGACTACCGCGGCGAGCGCGAGCTCGACGACATCGCCCCCGTAATACATGATCTGCGCGCCGAGCTGTAGATCGCTCGCGGCGAAGGAGGTTCCCGGTGGACCGGCCGCATACAGGGTCTTGGCCAGGACCCCGTGCCCTGCGGCAGCCGCGACCAGTGTCGTTGCCCGGAGCACGAGCGAGTAGCGGTGCCGAACCGGTTCGAGCTGGGTCACCGCGGTGGAAAACAGTGTCCCCGAAGCGAAGACATGCACGAACACCAACGCATGCGGGCCCGGCCGATCATGGACCGCCGCGAACATGCCGGTGCGGTACAGCAGCCATAGCCCGCCGATATCCAGCAGCGCCGCCACCGGCGGGCACATCACCACCGCGACCACCCGAGACCGCACGACCTCGAGCAACGCCGCCCTGACCGGCTGACGCAGAGCACGCAGCGCGAGGGTGACCGGCCGGGCCAGCACCAGCGTCAACGGCGCCACCATGCCCACCACCAGGTGCTGAATCATATGCCGGGTGAACGGTGCGCCCGGGAGCGGCGCCAGCACCGTAATGAGCAGCAGCACACCGCAACTCAGAGCCGCCGCGCTCCGCCACCAGGACCAGTGGTCGCCGCGCGAACGTAACCGCCACACGGCCGCCAGATAGGCACCCACGCCGGCGAACACGAGCAGAACGACAATTCCGCCCAGGTAGCCACTCAGCACGTCAGGGCTGTGATGTTCATGCATGGGTCGGCCGCTATCGGGTAGCGGTCGTACGGCGGCTCTTGGCTACTCGCAACAGCAACACGCCCACCACGAGTAAGAGCACGGCGATGACATTCCACGTCCAGTCGTAGGGTGCGATGTCGACCTCGTACCGGATCTGATGCAATCGCATCAGCTTGTGTTGAACAGTGCCGTCGTAAAGCTGAAATCCCCCGAGCCCGAGGAAGATTCCGGCGGCTACGCCGTACTTCGACAGCCCGGCGCGACGGACGAGGTCGGCGACCATGACCAGGCCGATCACCACCGCGAAGAACCCGAACGCATGGAACAACCCGTCCGAGACCAGACCCACCGAGGTGGTCGACTTGTCGTAGAAATGGTGCCAATGCAGCAGCTGGTGAAACACGGTCTCGTCGATGAACGCCGCGGTTCCGAGGCCGACCAGCACACCGGACCACACCGAGCGGGCCAGCAATGGCGTCGTCTCCACCGCTCCCGGTTGGATCGATGTATCTCTAGGCGTCATCGGCACACCTCTCCTGATTCGGGCTGAACGCGTCGGTGTGCCGGGCTTACCCCTCGGGATCCACGCAAAACGGCGGCACCGAGGATCCAGGACGTGCCCCGACGGCTTCGGAATCACTCCGCTTGCTGCGCCGGGTCGGCGATTTCCGCCAGCTGCCCTACTCTATTCGCCGTCTCGCGCACGAGTCGCGGCCAACGCGATGGCGCGGTCGAATGTTTCGGTGATCACCGCGCGACGGCCAGTCTTGAAATCGTCGTCGGGGTCGAGTTGGTCGATGTAGCCGTCCCATACCCGTAGATACCGTTCGCGCCACTCGCCGAGCACCGCCGCCGAGGGGAAGCTCGCGCCGACCCGCTGGGTTCGGACGATCTCGGTGAGGATTTCGAGCCAGGCGGGCACCATGTTCCCGCCCCACTCGTCGGGCTCCAAGGGCGTGTCGTCGGAAGGGTCCTGGAATTGTTCGGCGATATCGCCGATGATGCGGTCGGTCAACTCTCCGAGTCCGTCCGCAACGGTGTCGCTGTCGAAGTTCCCAGGACCCCAGACACCCATGACTACCTCTCCAGCCGAACACCCGGTTGCGAGGGGCAGCCTATCAACCTCTCAGCGCGTCAATGTGCTTCGCGGGCATCGGATTCGGGGTGCGACTTGATTGCCGGAGAGCCAGGTCTTCCGCCCAGGGCCTTGTTGCTCCGAGTCAGATCACCGCGTTCATGATGGTCCCCGCGCTGGTGGCGACCGCGCCGCCG
Source organism: Nocardia goodfellowii (assembly GCF_017875645.1). Taxonomy (NCBI): domain Bacteria; kingdom Bacillati; phylum Actinomycetota; class Actinomycetes; order Mycobacteriales; family Nocardiaceae; genus Nocardia; species Nocardia goodfellowii. Next base: position 6,113,527 of record NZ_JAGGMR010000001.1, read on the forward strand.
GCCATGGCGCTGGCCACCATCTTCGGCGACTGGAGGCCACCGCCGTTCCACCGCTCCCAGGCGAAGCGGCCGCCGCCGTAGGTGATGGCGGTGATGCCCGACAGCTGGACCAGCCAGGTGAAGTAGCGGCCCATCTGCATCAGTTTGTCGGCCAGCGGCGGAGCCTCGGGGGCGGGGTTGCCGACGACCTGGGCCAGGACGGTGTCTTGTAGCGCGCAGAGGATCAGGCTCACTGTCATGCTCCTTCGGGATGCCGAGGTGAGGTAATTCGCCGACCGTGCGGTCTTGTTCTCGGCCCATTGAACAACACCTAAAACGCCTGGCAGAGCCGACACACCGCACCTGCCCTGCCCCCTTGTCAGCGGGTTTGCGCACCTCACCTCGCCAGCCGCGAATCCGGCTGCCTTGCTTGGGCGATACCGGCCCGCTGGGGGTTCGCTGGACATAGTCTGGGCGGACGCCCAAGGAAGGACTCTCGATGGCGCAGCCACACGCTCAGACCACCTCCGGATTGTCGGCCAGAATCGATACGACCGTCGCGCACGAAGCGCGGGTGTATGACTACTGGCTCGGTGGCAAAGACAATTACCCCGCCGATCGCGCCCTGGGCGACGCGATAGCCGGGCACATCCCCGCCATCCAGACCATGGCCCAGGCCAATCGGGCGTTCCTCGGCCGGTCGGTGCGCTATCTGGTGCGAGAGGCCGGGATCACGCAGTTCCTCGACATCGGCACCGGGATTCCTACCGCGGGCAATACCCACGAGGTGGCGCAGCGGGCACAGCCCGCCGCCCGCGTCGTCTACGTCGACAACGACCCGATCGTGCTGGCGCACGCGCGCGCTTTGATGTCGAGTTCCGCGGCGGGGAAGACGGCGTTCATTCACGCCGATCTGCACGATCCGGACAGCATCCTGACCGACTCGGCGCTCATCGACACCCTGGATTTCGATCAGCCGGTCGCGATCATGATGGTGGCCGTGCTGATGTACTTCGAGGACGCCGACAAGCCGCACGACATCGTGGCCAAGTTGCTGGATGCCGTCCCCTCGGGCAGTTATCTGGTGATCACCCATCCGACCGCTGATTTCGACGAACGCGCGATGGCCCGGGTGGTGCATTCGGCGGAGGACGCCGGGATCACCTTCCATCCACGCACCCGCGCGGAGACGGAGTCGCTGTTCGCGGGCACGGAACTGGTCGAGCCGGGGGTGGTACCGGTCGTCACGTGGCGGCCCGACCTCGCCGACCGAACGCCGAGGACCGTGGCCGATCCGGAATCGGCCTGGTATTGGGCGGGCGTGGGCCGCAAGCCGTAGCAACCCCTTCCATGCGGGAATAACCAGGGGGACGATACGTTCGTTGGGAACAAGTTAGTCCAACGAACGAAAGGGGCCGCCGGTGGCGACCGAGACAGCGGAGCCGGCTGTCGGCCTCAGATCCGAGCGCGGGGCGGTCCTCGGAGCATTGATGCTCTCGACCGGGCTGGTCGCCTTGGATTCCACCATTATCGCCACCGCGATCCTGACCATCACTCAAAGTCTGGGCGGGTTCGCCCAATTCCCCTGGCTGTTCTCGATCTATCTGCTGGCGCAGGCCGTGACGGTGCCGATCTACGGCAAACTGGCCGACACGTTCGGCCGAAAGCCCGTGCTGCTGTTCGGTATCGCGGTGTTCGCCCTCGGTTCGCTGCTGTGCGGGCTGGCGACCAGCATGCTGGGGCTGATCATCTTCCGCGCCATCCAAGGCTTGGGCGCGGGCGCGGTGCAGCCGATGACGCTGACCATCGCCGGCGATCTGTACACCCTCGCCGAACGTGGCAAGGTGCAGGGCTATATCGCCGCGGTGTGGGCCGCCTCCTCGGTACTCGGCCCACTGCTGGGCGGGCTGTTCTCCGAATATCTGAGCTGGCGCCTGATCTTCCTGGTGAACCTGCCCTTGTCCGGCCTGGCCGCGTGGATGTTGTTGCGGCACTTCAAGGAAACAGCGCCGCGCCATCGGCGCAGCAGCATCGACTACCTCGGCGCGGGCCTGCTCACCCTCGGTGCGGGCGCGATCATTCTGGGGCTGCTCGAAGGCGGGCACTCCTGGGCGTGGGCCTCCGCGCCCAGCATCGGGATTTTCACCGGCGGCGCGGTCGTGCTGCTCGTGTTCGCCGTGGTGGAGCGGCGGGCCGCGAATCCGATTCTGCCGCTGTGGGTTTTCACCCGCCGGGTGCTGGTGGCCAGCAGCCTGATCTCGCTGTTCGTCGGCGCGATAATCCTCGGATTGACCTCCTATATCCCGACTTTCGCGCAAGGCGTGCTCGGCAGCAGCGCGCTGATCGCGGGTCTCGGTGTCGGCGCACTCACTCTGGGCTGGCCGATCACCGGTTCGCAGGCGGGAAAGGTGTACATGCGCATCGGTTTCCGCAACAGCGCTTTGATCGGCAGCGTCGTCGCGACGATCGGCGCCGCCTCGCTGCTGCTGGCGGGCCCGCAGTCGACGGTGTGGCAGTTGGCGGGTTCGTGCTTTGTGATGGGCCTCGGGCTGGGCTTGGTCTCCACACCGTCGATCATCGCCGCGCAGTCCAGTGTGGATTGGCCGGAGCGCGGAGTGGCCACCTCGACCAATATGTTCGCCCGGTCCATCGGCAGCGCGGTGGGCGTCGCGGTGTTCGGCGCCATCGTGAACTCGCACGTGCACGGTGCCGACCATCCCGCACCGGACGCCCTGTCCGCGGCGGTTCACCTGGTGTTCGTCGCGGTCACCGCGGCCGCCGTGGTGTTGATCCTGGCGTCGACCATGCTCCCCGGCCGCCCCACCGCCGACGCGCACTAGCGCTTGCGGGCCTCGATCAGGAACCGGGTGGTGGTCGCGACGAAGGGACCGGTGGCTTCGATCTGCTCGTGCAGTTCGCGCAAGCGGTCTCGGTACTGGTCGACGGTGAAACCGGGGACCATCCAGATCACTTTGCGCAGGAAGTAGATCACCGCCCCGATATCGTCGAATTCGGTGCGTAACTTCTCGAAACGCAGGTCCACGACCTCGAGGCCTGCGGCCTCGGCGTCGCGGCGTGCATCTTCGGGATCCCGCGCTTTACGCGCTTCCGGTTGCGGACCCAGGAAGTAGTCGACCAGTTCGAAGACGCTGGCGGGTCCGACATGCTGGGACAGGTAGCTGCCGCCCGGGCGTAGTACGCGGGCGATTTCGGCCCACCACGCCCGCACGGGGTGGCGGCTGGTGACCAGATCGAAAGCGTTGTCCGCGAACGGAAGTGGTGGTTCGTCGGCATCGCTGACGACCACCGCGCCCAGCGGATGCAGCAGCCGGGTGGCCTCGGCGATGTTCGGCGGCCACGACTCGGTCGCCACCATGGTGCGCGGCAGTTTCGCAGCGCCGGCGAGCACTTCACCGCCGCCGGTCTGGATATCCAGGGCCGCATCGACTTCGGCCAACCGCGCGCTCATCAGACGCTGATAACCCCACGACGGTCGCTGTTCGGTTGCCCGGCCTTCCAGCCAAGCGAAATCCCACCCGTCCACCGACACCGATTCGGCCTCGGCCACCAGATCCTCGAAGGTTCGCGACATAGCAGCGATCCTCGCATCGGTGTCCACCGAATTTCCGTGCGGAAACACCGAGGGCCGACCGGCGATGCGCGATCGGCCCTCGGACACCCGTGGCTAGGCGGTGCGCTTGCCGAGTCTGAGCAGCGTCAGATAACCCAGGCCGACCAGCACGCCCCACCCCAAGCCGACCGCGATCGCGGTACGGCCGCTCTCGGTGAGGAACAGCAGGACCACGACGAGTCCCAGGAAGCCGAGCGCCAGCCAGGTGGTAACCGGCGCGCCGGGCAGCCGGTAGTCGCTGGCGGGCAGCAGGCCCTGCCGCACCCGGCCGCGGTAGATCAGGTGGCAGACCAGGATCATGCCCCAGACGAAGATGATGCCGATCGTGCTGACCGAGGTGATGTAGGCGAACGCCTTGTCCGGCGAGATCACGTTGACCACCACGCCGATCACCATGACCGCCGCCGACAGGCTGATTCCGACATACGGCACCGCGCGCGGGCTGAGCTTGCGCAACGCGGCCGGCGCCTCACCGTGCAGGGACAGGGTGCGCAGCATCCGGCCGGTCGAGTAGATACCGGAGTTACACGACGACAGCGCCGCGGTGAGCAGCACGAAGTTGATCAGGCCGGCGGCTCCCGGGATGCCGATCTGCTGGAAGACCTCCACGAACGGACTCTTGCCCTCGTGGAAGTTGCGCCAGCTGGACACCGACATGATCACCAGAAGTGCGCCCACATAGAACAATCCGATGCGGAACGGCAGCGTATTGATGGCTTTGCGCAGGGTCTTGCGCGGTTCGCGGGCCTCCCCCGCGGTGACGCCGACGAGTTCGACGCCGACGTAGGCGAACAGCACGATCTGCAGCACCAGTAGCGACTGGCCGAAGCCGTTCGGGAAGACGCCGCCGTCGGCCCACAGGTTGGTCACCGTCGGATCGGCGGCGTGACCGAACCCGATGGTGAGCACGCCGATACCGAGCAGGATCATGCCGATGATCGCGGTCACCTTGATGGTGGAGAACCAGAACTCACCCTCGCCGAACAGGCGCACCGAGATCAGGTTCGCCGCGTACATCACCGCGAGCACGACCAGCGCGGTGATCCATGGCTCGATGTCGAACCAGTACTGCACGTACTTGCCGGCAACCGTGATCTCGGCCATGCAGGTCGCCACCCACACCGCCCAGTACGACCAGCCCGTCGCGAAACCGGCGAAGCGGCCCAGGAACTCGTGCGCGTATTCGGCGAAACTGCCGGACACCGGACGGTAGGTGAGCAGTTCACCGAGCGCCCGCATGATGACGAAGATGGCCAGGCCGGCGACCAGGTAGGCCAGGATCAGAGCCGGGCCCGCCTGCTCGATGGCCCCGCCCGCGCCGTAGAACAGGCCGGTGCCGATGGCGCCGCCGATCGCGATCATCTGAATAGTGCGCGGGTTCAGGCCCCGCGCGTAGCCCTCTTCGCCCGATTCGGGCGAGTCCGGGAGTTCCGCGCCCGCGTGTAGCTGACGGTCAGCGGCTGTCATGGGTGGTTCCTTCCGCATTGCCGAACGATCTGCGACGTCACGCTACCGTTCGGCAATCCCACTGCGGCATGCCACCGCCGGTCAGCGCCCGGATAGCCGGATGCTTACCGGTGCACCGATATCCGGAGCGGACTCACCCGTCCCGAGCCGACCGGCCCTGATCCACCGGATCCAAACCGCCGACGCCCGAGGCGAACTCGTGGACCCGCAGTCGCCCGCCCGCCCGCGGGTCCAGCGGCGGGGTCTGGGTACCCGCGCCGGTGCGCAGGCCCTCCAGCAGTTCAGCGAGTGCGTCGAGGGAGGTCCGGCGCGGTGTCCACCCCAGTTCGGCACGGGCGCGGGTGGTGTCCATGAGCGGCAACCGGAGCAACGCATCGAACAGTGTCGGCTCGGCGGGCACCAGGCGCAGATGCCAGGCGGCCGCCAGTGCGCCGCGCACCGCCGTGCTCGGCACGCGCACCGGGCGGGCGCCGAGCAATTCGCCCAGTTGCCGCGCGTCGATCACCGGGTCGGCGGCGATATTGAAGGCACCCCGCACATCGCCGAGCACGGCCCGGCGGTAGGCGTCGGCGACGTCGTCGCTGTGCGCTGCCTGGAACCGCAAGCCCGTCGGCATCGGCAGGATGGGGATCAGTCCCGGCCGGACGAGCCGGTTCGGCAGCAGCGGTCCGAGGAACAATCGCCGCTGGGCGCTGGCCGCCCCGCGCTGGAAAATGAATCCCGGGCGCAGCCGGACGGTCCGGCACTCGGGATTGTCGAGTTCGAAGGCATCCAGAAGTCTTTCCACATAAGCCTTTTCGCGGGTGTAGCCCGCGGCGGGCCAGCCGTCGGTCGGCCAACTCTCGGGCACCGGCACGTCGTCGTGTTTGGGCGAGTAAGCGCCGACGGACGAGGCGTAGACGAAGGCGGGCACCTTGGCCGCCGCCACCGCGCGCAGCACCCGCGTGGTGCCGCCCACGTTGGCCTCCCAGGTGGTCATCGGTCCGTGCATCGGCTGGATGAGCCAGGCCAGGTGGATCACCGCGTCGGCGCCGCGGAAGTGCGGCTCCAGCTCGCTGCTCCGGACATCGGCCCGCACCCACTCCGTTTTCGGCCACTGCCGGTCCGGCAGGCGGCGCGCCAAGCCCAGGATCGAGGTGACCTCGGGGTCCGCGGCCAACGCCGTGAGCACGCTGGTTCCCACATTTCCGGTAGCACCGGTAACGACGACACGCATGACGCACTCCTTCTCCGACGGGTGCTCCCGGCATACCCGGGGCAGCGGCCACGACACCTCGAACCCAACCCTGGCCAGGGCATGTTCGGTACGGTCTACGAGATGGGGATGTCGTCGGGAATTCAGGATCGAACCGGGGTGGCCCGGCGGCCACGCGCCACGCTGGGCGACGACGCGGGCACCGCCCTGACGTCGCTGTGGTTGATCGGCGGGCTGATGCTCGACGCGTGGGCACACTCGAATCGGCCCGGATTGGAGTCGTTCTTCACACCCTGGCACGCGGTGTTCTACAGCGGGTTCGCGGCCACCGCCGGCTGGGTCGGCTGGGTGGTGTGGAAGCACTGGCGCACCGGGCGGCGCGGCCTCGACGCGATTCCGCTCGGGTATGGCCCGACGCTGATCGCGTTGGCCGCCTTCGGGCTCAGCGGTGTCGCGGACATGTTCTGGCACACCCTCTTCGGCATCGAGGAGTCCATCGACATCCTGTTCAGCCCGAGCCACCTCGGACTCGCCATCACGATGTGTGTCATCGTCACCACCCCGGTGCGCTCCGCCTGGACCGACCCGGCTCCGGGCACGCTACGACGGCTGTGGCCCGCGCTGCTCGGCATCGGCCTGGCGATCGCCGAGATCATGGTCTTCCTGGAATACGGCAACGCCCTGACCATCCGCGCGACCCGGATCGTCAGCGGCTTCTCCGATACGGAGAACGGCTCGGCGTCGCAGATCGCGGTCCGGATGCTGGTGACGAACGCGGCCCTGCTGCTGCCGCTGCTGTTCGTGGCCAGACGCTGGGGCCTGCCGCCGGGTGCGGCGACGATCTGCACCGTCCCCCTGCTGGTCCTGAGCGGCGCGGAAACCGGCGGCCGCAATATGAGCACGCTGGTATCGATCCTGGTCGCGGCGATCGGCGCGGACCTGCTGGCACAAGCCTTGCGTCCCACGCATATTCGTCGCTGGGCCTACTGGGCCTTCGCCACCGCCGTACCCTTCTTCACCTGGTCGCTGTACCTCGGGGTCGCCGCCGCGGCGGTGGGCCGCCTGCCCTCGATCGTCGAATTGTGGACCGGCGCACCGATTGTCGCCGCCGCCGTCGGCCTGCTACTCGGCGCGCTGATGATGCCGGGCGACGGGGGCACGGACCCGAGCCGGGAGCAGACGACGAGCGCCTGAGCGTGCGGTCACGCGGCCGGATCAGGCTGCGGCGCGACGGTTTCCGGCAGAACAGCGGTCGTCTCGATGGCACTGCGCGCGTGGAAACCGGGCAGGTGCCGGTTCACCAGCGGGATCATGAGCTGGATGAGGGGTCCGATGCCGAAGGCGTAGACCAGGGTGCCGACGCCGACGCTGCCGCCGAGCACGAACCCGATCACCAGCACCGTCACCTCGATCGTGGTGCGGATGAGACGGACCGACCACCCGGTGCGGCGCACCAGGCCAGTCATCAGGCCATCGCGCGGTCCGGGACCCATCCCCGCGCCGATGTAGAGGACCGTGGCGGCGGCATTGAGCACCACCGCCAGCACCATCGCGCCGATCCGGACCAGCAGCGAATCCCACGCCGGTAGCAGCCACAACCCGGCGTCCACCGAAATACCGATCACGACGACGTTGCTGAGCGTGCCGAGGCCGGGCCGCTGCCGCAGCGGGATCCACAGCAGCAGCACGACCACGCCGGTAATGGCCGTGACCATGCCGAAACTGAGCGGGACGTGCTCGGCCACGCCCTGATGGAAGACATCCCACGGGTCCAGCCCGAGCCCGGCCCGGATCATGACCGCCATGGAGAACCCGTACAACCACAGCCCGCTGTACAGCGCGACCACACGACGAACCAGCATGCGCTTCAGCGTGCGGGTGACTGGCCCGCGAATACAGAGCCAGTCAGGGATTACTGGTCTGGTTGCCGTGGAAGTCCGGCTGGTCCGGCCCCGTACTCGGCGCGATGCCGCGAACCGCGCATGTCAATTCGCGGTGATCTTCACGACCGGGGCGAACGTGCCCGGGAACGGTGCGGCGAGCACGGTGTCGGCACCTTCCGGGCGCACCGTCACCGGTCCCGCTGCACCCAGCAACGTCGCTTCCCCTTGGAGGACAAGGCCTTTCAGGGTGACCGGGCCCGTCGGGCGACCGAGCACGATGGCGTAGGTAGCGGAGCCCTTGCGCGTGAAGAGGACTCGGGTGCCGTCGGTGGTGGTCGCCGTGGAGGTCGTCCACGGGCGGGTACCGTCCACCGCTTCCCGGTTGATCCGCAACCACGCGCCGATCGCGTCCAGCCGGGACTGCTGTTCGGCCACGATAACGCCCGCTCCCCCGCTCGGGCCCGCATTGAGTAGCAGCGCACCATTGTTCGCGCTCGCCTCGACGAGGCTCGTGAGCAACTCCTCGGGTGGCGCGTAATCGGCGTCGGTCTCCCGGCGGTTGTAGCCGAAGGAGCCGCCGATGCCGCGGTCCTGCTGCCAGAACTTCTCCTGCACGACATCGAAGCCGGTGTACTCCGGGGTCCGGAAGTCGCTGTGCGGCACGGACGGTGGTGTGGTGATCCGCTCGGCACCGCCGGGCTGGGACAGCGCCCACTTCATGACCCGGTCGAACCCCCAGCGCAGCGGTTGCCGGCCCATCAGCGCCTGCCAGAACGACGCGGTCTGCCACCGGTCGTTGACCACGCCTTCGGGAACGGTGTTGTAGTAGTCGGCGAACAGCGCGTTCAGCCGCTGCTGACCGGTGGGCCAGCCGATGTCGTTCCAGAGGATGTCGGGCCGGTATCGGTCGATCAACTCGCGCACCTGGGCCTCGGCGTAGTCACCGTAGTCGGCTCCGTAGGGCAGATAGATGTAGTCCCCCAACGTGTTCACCACCCGCGGCTGGAAGGTCCAGTCGACCCCGCCGGAGTAGTAGAGACCGAATTTCATGCCGCGGGCGCGCACGGCGGCCGCCAGCTCACCCACCAGGTCACGCTGGGAATGGAAGTCCGGGGCGTGCGGGTTGGGCACGGCTGACGGCCAAAGAGCATATCCGTCAGCGTATTTCGCGGTGAGTACGACATAGGAGGCGCCGGCGGAGCGGAACTTCTCCGCCCAGGCATCGGGATCCCAGTCGGCCAGTTCGGCCTCGAACTTCCGGGCGATGTCCGCATAGGTAGCCGCGCCGTAGGTGGCGCGATGGTAGGCCGCGGTCGGTGAATCCGGATCCTTGATCTGGTTGGCGTAGTCCTCGGCGTAGGGGCTGCGGGTGAGAGCGTGGTCGTAGTCCTGGACCACGGTCTCGGTGAAGGTCCGGCCGGTCGGAGCGAAGCCCGGCACCGAGTACGGGCCCCAGTGCAGCATGATCCCGAACTTCGCGTCCTGGAACCAGGCGGGCAGCGGATGCCGGCGCAGTGATTCCAGGGAACTGTCGTAACGGCCGGTGGTCGTCATGGCCGCCTTGGCGTCGTCCTGGCGAGCCCACCGCCAGGCCCCGATGCCGAGCGCGGCCGCGGCAGCCACGCCGAGTACCAGCAGGCCGATTCCGGCGCGCAACGCGAACCGGCCGATCCGCCGGGGCCAGGGCCTGGACTTCGGGTTCATGACTCCACGCTATGGGCGGCAGCCGCCCGGCGTCGTCATACCAACGGCCCATCGCGGGTCGTTCTCCGGTAGCACCAGCCCGGGCGTCACGGAATTCGGTGCCCACGGCGGTAACGTCGGGTTCATGACTAGTCTCGAGGTCGCCGTGATCGGATACGGGCTGGCGGGATCGGTGTTCCACGCACCGTTGATCGCCGCCGAGCCGCGACTGCGGGTGGCCGCGGTGGTCACCGGATCGGCGGAGCGGGCCGCGCAGGCCGAGCGGGAGCACCCCGGGGTCCGCGTGTTCCCCGACGCCGACGCGCTCTTCGCCGACCTGTCCGGTATCGATCTGGTGGTGATCGCTACGCCGAACCGCACGCACGCCCCCCTCGCGCACCGTGCCTTAACGGCGGGAGTGCCTGTGGTGGTGGACAAACCGTTCGCGGTCACCGCGGCCGACGCGGAAGCCCTTGTGGCACAGGCTCAACAGCGCGGGGTGCTGCTGTCCGTCTTCCAGAACCGGCGCTGGGACGGCGATTTCCTGACCGTGCGGGAACTGATCGACACCGGAAGGCTCGGCGCGGTGCGCCGGTTCGAGTCCCGTTTCGAGCGCTGGCGTCCCGTGCCCAAGGGTGGCTGGCGTGAAGTCGGTGACGCGGCGGACGGCGCGGGCATCCTGCTCGATCTGGGCCCGCACCTCGTCGACCAGGCGCTCACCTTGTTCGGCCCGGTCCGCGAGGTGTATTGCGAACTGGACCGCCGCCGCGACGGCATCCGAACCGATGACGACGCGTTTCTCGCGCTCACCCACGACTCCGGGGTCCGCTCGCACCTGTGGATGAGCGCGGTGACACCCCAGCTCGGGCCACGCTTTCGCGTGCTCGGCTCGGAATCCGGCTATGTCACCTACGGATTGGACCCGCAGGAGGCGGCCTTGCGCGCGGGCCGGCGCCCCGGCGAAGGACCTTGGGGTGCAGTGGAATCCGATGCCTGGGGCATGCTCGGCGCGGACCCCGACCTGGAGCCGTATCCGACCCGAGCGGGCGACTATCCCGCCTTCTACACCGCGATGGCGGACGCGTTGCTGGACGGCGCGCCCGTCCCCGTGGACCCGCGCGATGCCGTGACCGCGCTGCGCATCCTCGAATCCGCGCGCGACTCCGCCGCCACCGGAGTCGCCCGGCCGCTCTAGTGGACGGTCCCCGGGCGCGCCGATAGGGTGCGGCGGTGGATAGTGCGGAATTGATCGACCGAGGCGCGTCTATTGCCGATCGGCTCCAGACGACACAGCTGCCGCCGCCATGGCAACTGGTGGTGATCACCGGCCTGATCGCGCTGGTGCTCGTCGCCTACTCCCCGGTGTGGCGGATGACCCGCAACGTGGTGACCATCGCACACGAAGGCGGGCACGCGCTGTTCGCCCTGCTCACCGGTCGCCGTTTGAACAGCATCACTTTGCATTCGGACACGTCGGGGCTGACCGTGTCCAGCGGCAAACCGTACGGATTCGGCATGATCGTCACCGCGATGGCCGGTTACCCCGCGCCGCCGCTGCTGGGTCTCGGTTTCGCGGCCCTGCTCGGCGCCGACCGCATCACCCTCATGCTGTGGACCGCTATCGTCCTGCTCGCCGCGGTCCTCATCAAGGTCCGCAACATCTATGGTCTGATCACGGTATTCGGTTTGGGTGCGCTGATTTTCGCGGTGTCCTGGTTCGGCACCGACACCCTGCAGGCCGCCTTCGCCTATCTCGGCGCGTGGTTCCTGCTCCTGGCGGGCACCCGCCCGGTCCTGGAGCTACAGCGCGGTCGCCGCCAACGCTGGCGCAACCCCGGCGGCGTCGACTCCGACGCCGACCAGCTCGCCCGTCTCACCCATCTGCCGGGTCTGCTCTGGGTCTTGTTCTTCGCCGCCGTCGCCGTCGTCTGCCTGGTCGCCGGTACCGGTTTTCTACTGTCCGACGCCACCGGCGTCTGCATCCCGGTGGTCTCCGGCGACTGCCCGGCCCCGTCCTGGCTCAACCCCTGACCCGCGAACCGAGCCCGCGTTCGTTGCGTAGCGGGGGCCCGGCCTGCGTAAATTGCTAGGCAGGATCGTGTGTACAGGGGTGACTCCATGCAACCGGATAATGGACGAGTGCTGTCCGAAGCCGCCGTCGAAGCACTGCTCGGTGCGGTGCTGCGGGAATGCGCGCTGGAACCGCTGCTGCTGCTGGACGCCGCCCGTTCCGGTAGCGCGCTGGTCCGGATCGCCCGCGCCGGCGCCGCCGGGCCCGACCCCTTCGACGAGATCCTCACCGATGCCTACGAATCCACCCGCCGGGAGATGATCGACTGGGCCGCCGGCGAGCTCACCCCAGCGGGCAGCGCGGAGGGCGTCGTACGCACCGCGTTCATGCGGGTCTATGCCCGTCGCCCGGATATCACCGATCCCGGGGAGATGCGCGCATACCTGTGGCATGCCACCGAGAAACTGGTCCGCGACACCTCGCACCACCACACCGCCGACCGCCTCGAACCAGCCGGTGACGAACACATCGCCATGCTCGCCGACCGGGTGGGCGTCTCGTTCGACGACACGATCACCGTGCGGCACATGGTGATCGCGGCGCTGGAGACGATTCCGCAACGCGAACGTGAGGCCGTGGTGCTGCGCGGCTACGAGGACAGCGGCTATGCCGAAGTCGCCCGGATCATGGGTTCGTCGCAGGACGCCGCGCGGTCCTACGTCCGCGATGCCCTCGCCCGAATCCACGAGCGCCTGCGGGCGGCATAAGTCCCGGGCGGACGCCGGGTATTTCCCTCGGGCACGATGGATGCCATGAAACTGCGCATCTTCACCGAGCCGCAGCAGGGTGCGGACTACGACACGCTGCTGGCCGTCGCGAAAGCTACCGAGGACTTGGGGTTCGACGCATTCTTCCGGTCCGACCACTACCTGGCCATGGGTGACTCCGATGGGCTGCCCGGCCCGACCGACGCCTGGATCACGCTGGCCGGGCTGGCGCGCGAGACCGAGCGGATCCGGTTGGGCACGCTGGTCACCGCCGCTACCTTCCGGCTGCCCGGACCGTTGGCGATTCAAGTGGCCCAGGTAGATCAGATGTCGGGCGGCCGTATCGAATTGGGGCTGGGCAGCGGATGGTTCGCCAGTGAGCACGCCGCCTACGGAATCCCCTTCCCGGCGGACAAGTTCGCGCGGTTCGAAGAGCAGCTGGCGATCGTCACCGGGTTGTGGGCGACCGAGGTGGGTGCCAAGTTCGACTTCGACGGCGAGCATTATCAGCTGAAGGATTCGCCAGCCCTGCCCAAGCCGGTGCAGAATCCGGTGCCGGTGATCATCGGCGGCACCGGGCCCAAGCGCACGCCACGGCTGGCCGCGCGGTACGCGAGCGAGTTCAACGTGCCGTTCCACTCGGTCGAGGACAGTGCCCGCAGCTTCGACCGGGTGCGCGCGGCCGCCGCGGCCCACGGGCGCACCGATGAGCTGGTGTACTCCAACGCGCTGGTCGTCTGTGTCGGCGACAATGACGCCGAGGTGGCCCGGCGGGCTGCCGCGATCGGCCGGGAGGTGGCGGAACTGAAGACCAATGGCCTGGCCGGTTCGCCCGCCGAGGTCGTCGACAAGATCGGGCGCTACGCCGAGATCGGTAGTTCGCGCCTCTACCTGCAGGTGCTGGATCTGCAGGATCTCGACCACCTGGAATTGATCTCGGCGAAGGTACAGTCGCAGCTCTGAGTGCCGAACCCGCTCGTGCGCCCGGTGATTCCGGTGCGCGAGCGGGTCGTGCCGCCGGATTGCTAACGATCCGCCGATGGTCGCCGATTCAGCAGGTGGTCGCGCACATCGATGTCGCTGTGCGCCAGTTCACAACTAAAGCCCCCGCCGTGTTGCCCTGCGCGACGTCCGCGCAGGATGTCCGAACAGACAGCAATCCACTGGCTATCCGAGTACTACCCGCCCAGGAGTTCTCTTGAGACCGTTCCGCCGCACCAACCGTCCTGCCGGTTCGCGCAAGCCCGGCGCCGTGGCCACCGCCATCGTCGCCTCGGGCCTCGCCCTGACCGTGTGCGCGGCGACCGCCGGCGCCCGCCCCGTCGGGCCCTTCGACGTGGGCGGTGCGATCGAGACGGAATACGACCGAGCGGGTGGCACGGCGGCGCTCGGCGAGCCCACCGCGCCGGAAGCGGACGCGGCGAACGGCGGCAAGTTCCAGACCTTCACCAACAACGCCGCCATCTACTGGACCGCCGACACCGGCGCGCACGTCGTCTCGGGCCCGATTCGCAACAAGTGGGGCGCGCTCGGCTACGAGAGCGGCGCATTGCGCTACCCGGTGACCAGCGAAGCGCAGACCCCCGCCGGAAATGGCCTGTTCGTCCAGTTCCAGGGCGGTTCCATCTACTACTCCGTCGGCACCGACGCACACCAGATCGGTGGATTCATCCGCGACAAATGGGGACAGCTGGGCTGGGAGAACGGGCCGCTCGGGTTCCCGCTCACCGACGAAGCCGCCGGCCCCAAGGGGGGACGCTACAACCTCTTCCCAGGTGGAGCCATCTATTGGGCGCCCACCACCGGCGCGCACGCGGTCTGGGGCTCGATTCGCGACAACTGGGTCCGAGCCGGCGGCGAAAGCGGCCGCTACGGCTATCCCACCAGCGACGAATACGACTACGAGGACGGCAAAGCCCAGGACTTCCAGGGCGGCCGCATCACGTGGCAGCCGTAGGTAGGTAGCCTGTCGCCTGTGCAACCGCTTGGCGTGAACGATCCGCGACGGATCGGGGACTACCGGATTCTCGGCGTCCTCGGAGCCGGCGGTATGGGCAAGGTCTATCTCGGCCGCAACGCGGGTGGGCGCACCGTCGCCGTCAAGGTCATCCGGCCCGATCTGGTCGGCAACGGAGAATTCCGCACCCGGTTCGAGCGTGAGGTGACCGCCGCGAAGCGCGTCGGCGGACGATTCACCGCTCCGGTGCTCGACGCCGACGTCAACGCGAACCCGCCCTGGCTGGCCACCGGCTATGTCGCGGGGCTCCCGCTCGATGACGCGATCCAGCGATTCGGCACCTTCACCGAAGACACGTTGCTGGTGCTCGCGCGCGGATTGGCCGAAGCGCTGGTCGCCGTGCACAGCGCGGGCGTGGTGCATCGGGACTTGAAGCCGTCGAATGTGCTGCTGGCCGTGGACGGTCCGAAGGTGATCGACTTCGGTATCGCGCGCGCCGTGGAGGACACCGCGCTCACCACCACCGGAAAGGTCATCGGCTCACCGGGATTCATGTGCCCGGAGCAGGTCACCGGGGAAGCGGTGGTGCCGGCCAGCGATGTGTTCGCGCTCGGCGGTGTGCTGGTGTACGCGGCCAGTGGACAGGGGCCGTTCGGCAGCGGTGACACCGTGCAGATGCTGTGGCGGGTGGTGTACGAGGAACCGCGGCTGGAGGCCGTGCCGGAACGGCTGCGTGCACTGGTCGCCGCATGCCTGGCCAAGGATCCCGCCGCGCGCCCGACCCCGCAGCAGATTATGGACGAACTGCCCCAACTCGGGGTGCCCGCGGGCGGCGGCTGGCTGCCCGGACCGGTGCTGCACGAGGTGAGCACTCGCGCGGTACAGCTGCTCGATCTGGACTCCGGTCACTCCGATCCGATACCGGATCACACCCCGCCCGCAGGCGCGGGCCAGTGGTCCGGTCAGCACACCCCGCCACCCGGCCAGTCCTGGCCCGGCACCGCCCCGGCGGTGGAACACTATGCGCCGCACGGATATCCGGGGCGCACCGACCCGACGCAGTTGTCCCACCAGCAGACCGGCTCCCGCAACCACTGGCAACCCGAGCCCCCGAAGCCGAAACGCCGCGGCGCACTCATCGCCGGACTCCTCGTCGCCATCCTGGTCGCGGCCGGCGCCTTTGTCGTCGGCAACCAGCTCCGCGACGACAACTCCGGCGCGGCCGCCACGTCCACCTCCCCCACCGACACAGCGAACACCACCACCCAGCGCGCCCCCACCTCCGCCACAGCGGCCACCACCACGGCCGCCTCGGGCGAATCCGTACCGGAAGCCTTTGTCGGACAATGGAAGGGGACGGCGCAGGACGGGTTGGTCGGCTTCGACATCGAGCTGACCATCAAGGAGGGCAAGGTCGGCCAGGAAGTCGCTACCTCGGCCAATACCGGTCAACTGCTCCGCCACCGCTGTAGCCGAATCGAAACCCTCACCAACGCCACCGACAGCCAACTGACCTTCCGCGCCCGCCTCGCCGCCGACACCGCGGGCGGATGCGTCGACGACGGCAAACCCTCCACGGTCGAACTGCAGCCGGACGGCTCGCTGTCCTACAGCACGCCCGGGGTGTTCGGCGGCACCATCGCGGGCGTGCTCCGCAAGTCTTAGCCATCCCCCCGATTCGCTGCGGTCGCTCGCTTCGGACGCCCGACGCGGCCTGGCTGTACGCCGGGCCGGCGCGCGAGTTCCCGGAGGTCGAAACGCCTTGGCCGGCGTCCCGGGGGCCGTCGCCGAAAGCGGGTGCTCGGGCCGGACTTACCTACGCTGAACCCGATTGCGTTATAGCAGGCGGCCTGTCGCGCCGCGCGACCCGTGATCTCGGATACGCTTGCGCTGCCTCGTCCCTCGCTTCCGCGCCGTCGCGACCGAGGGGTGGGTGATTGCCAGCCGGACGATGTTGTCCGTCCCGGATCTCTCGGCAGCGGCCGAGGAGCTGACGAACACGGAGTTGTCATGACGATCGCTGGTGCGCGCAACGCTGTGCTGATCGCGGTATCGACCGTGGTCCTGTCCGTGGCGGGATTGGCCGCGCCTGCCGCGAGCGCGGTCGTTTCCGACACGGTCTGCGGGACGCCGCTGAGTCAGGACGAGCTTTCCTCGATCGAACGGCTGTCCGACACAAGCACTTTGCGCGGCTCATCGATGGAGCGCCTGGAACGTGCGGTCGACAACCATCGGCAGATCACCGAAATCCTGGTGCGGCACCGGGATCGTCGCGGGCTACTGGCGCTCGGGCTCAACGGTGTCGAATACGCCGCCGTGATGCCCCTGCAGCGCGACCCGGCAGCATTCGCCGATCCCGAATGGGCACACCGCATCAGCCTCGAGTTGCTCTCCCGCTTCCTCGACAATCTGCACGCCGAATTCACCGGCGCTCCGGCGGAGCCGCACTGGGCCCACTACTTCGCGTTGACCCGCCGCTGCGAGCTCTCCGCCGCCCGGGTCGCCATGGCGGGCTACAACGCGCACCTCACCGTCGACCTCTCCTATTCGGTTGCGGCCGTGGGCAGTACACCCGAGAATGCCCCCGACTACTTTCGTATCGTCGACGCCATCGCCCAGCAGGGCCCGCTCATCATCGAGTCCACCAAAGAGGTCTATCACGGGGACCTGGGTCCCCTCTGGCGCTTCTATTTCGTCGGCGAGGGCCTCGACGCGGTCCTGGGCGCGGGCGTAGCCACCGGCCCGCTCCTGCGTCTCGCCGACGCCGGCGCCAACGTTGTCATCTTCACCAACGGCCTCGCATTGCAGGATCCCGCCCTGGCCCCGGCTGTGCGCATCGAGATCGATCTGCTGTGGCCCACTGCCGACACCGCCTTCGCGGTGCTCAGCGCCAACGGCGGGCTGTAGACGCGAACAACGAAGGGTGTCATCTCGGCGCATGATCGAAAGAGAGCGGTCCGCGTGCCGAGCAATCCGGCACCATGGAAATGGATTCGTTTCGATCGGTGGCACCAGGCGATCGGGTAAGGACCAAGACATGGGGATCGGGAAGAACCGGGGACGCCGAGCGCGTTCCGCGTCGATACTGGTCGCGCTGCTGATCGGCGCGGCGCTCACCGCTTGCGGCGGGGAGCCCGACCCCGGCGAGGCGAACCCGGGCACCGCGGTCAGCAGTACCGCGACGAGTACACCGTCCGGCGTGCCGGATTTGGGGGCGGCGGAGGAGATCGCGCTCGGCATCGACGTCCCGTGGGGGTTGGCGTTGTTGCCCGATGGCGCGGCGTTGGTGGCGGAGCGGGATACCGGCCGGGTCTTGCGGGTGGTGGCGGGGCGGGCGCCGGAGCAGGTCTATCAGGTTTCGGGAGTGGTCGCACGAGGCGAGGGCGGGCTGCTCGGGCTGGCGATCGCCCGCGATTACGCCGCGACCGGCTGGGTCTACGCGTATTTCACCGGCGCGGACGACAATCGGATCGTACGGTTCCGGCTGGGCGGGCCGCAGGAGGTGGTGTTCACCGGAATCGCCAAGGCGGGCAACCACAATGGCGGGCGGATCGAATTCGGGCCGGACGGAATGCTGTACGTCGGAACCGGGGACGCGGGGCAGACGGACCGCTCACCCGATCCGGGCAGTCCCAATGGGAAGATTCTGCGCTTGACACCGGACGGACAGCCCGCGCCGGGCAATCCCACGACCGGGTCACCGGTGTACAGCCTGGGGCATCGGAATGTGCAAGGGCTGGCGTGGGATCGGTCGGGGCGATTGTTCGCGGCGGAGTTCGGTCAGAACCGTTTGGACGAGGTCAATCTGATCGAACCCGGCCGTAACTACGGCTGGCCCGCGGTGGAGGGAGCCGGCGGCGGCGATCGAGGCTACGCCGACCCGCTGTTGACCTGGCCCACCTCCGCCGCGTCTCCCTCGGGCATCGCCATTGCGGGCGACACCCTGTACGTCGCCGCTCTCCGTGGCGAGAGGCTGTGGACCGCAAAGATTTCCGACGGCAAGCTCGGCGAACCCGCGGCTCTGCTGCAAGACCGCTATGGCCGTCTGCGCACCGTCGCCGTGGCCGCCGACGGCGCTCTGTGGCTCACCACGTCCAATACCGATGGGCGCGGCGATATCCGTGACGGCGACGACCGCATCCTCCGCTTCCCGGCGAAGTGAACCCGCGGTGAGGCCTCGTCGAGCGCCAGCGGTTCGGGGATGACCAACGTTTCCGTGCCGGTCGATGTGGTCCGTCAGTCACGTTCCCACATCGGGATGCGCACCCCGCGCTCCGCCGCGACCACGGCCGCATCTTCGTAACCCGCGTCCACATGGCGCATCACCCCGGTGCCCGGGTCGTTGGTGAGCACCCGCTCGATCTTCTGGGCGGCGAGGTCGGTGCCGTCGGCCACGCACACCTGTCCGGCGTGGATGGATCGGCCCATGCCGACGCCGCCACCGTGGTGGATCGACACCCAGCTGGCGCCGGAGGCGGTGTTGAGCAGGGCGTTGAGGAGCGGCCAGTCGGCGATGGCGTCGGATCCGTCTGCCATGGACTCGGTTTCGCGGTAGGGCGACGCGACGCTGCCCGAGTCGAGGTGGTCGCGGCCGATCACCACGGGGGCACGGAGCTCCCCGGCGGCGACCATCTCGTTGAACCGCAGGCCGGCCACCTGGCGTTCGCCGTAGCCGAGCCAGCAGATGCGGGCCGGAAGCCCTTGGAAGGCAACGCGTTCGCCCGCGAGACGGAGCCAGCGGCGCAGGGATTGATTGTGCGGGAACAGCTCCACCATGGCGCGGTCGGTGGCGGCGATGTCGGCCGGATCGCCGGAAAGGGCGGCCCACCGGAAGGGGCCTTTGCCCGCGCAGAAGAGGGGGCGGATGTAGGCGGGGACGAACCCCGGATAGTCGAAGGCGCGGTCGCAGCCACCGAGTTTCGCTTCACCGCGCAGCGAGTTGCCGTAGTCGAAGACTTCGGCGCCACGGTCCAGGAAGCCGAGCATGCCCGCTACGTGGTCGGCCATGGATTCGCGGGCGCGGTCGGTGAATTCGTCGGGCTTCGCGGCCGCGTAGTCCGGCCAATCATCCACTTCGACGCCGCGCGGGAGATAGGACAGCGGGTCGTGTGCGGAGGTCTGGTCGGTGACGATGTCGGCTTCCAGACCTACGGCGAGCAGTCGCGGGATCACCTCGCACGCGTTGCCGATCAGGCCGACCGACAAGGCTTTTCGCGCGCTCCTCGCCGCTGACACCCGCCGGACCGCGTCATCGAAGTCGTCGGCGATCTCGTCGAGGTAGCGGTCGGCGACGCGCCGCCGGGCCCGCGCCGGATCGCATTCGACGACCAGGGCGATGCCCCCGTTCATGGTGACCGCCAGCGGCTGCGCCCCGCCCATGCCGCCGAGACCCGCCGTGAGGGTGAGCGTGCCGGAAAGCGTTCCGCCGAAGCGTTTGTCGGCGATGGCGGCGAAGGTCTCGTAGGTGCCCTGCAGGATCCCCTGGGTGCCGATGTAGATCCAGGATCCGGCGGTCATCTGCCCGTACATGGTCAACCCGAGCGCTTCGAGGCGGCGGAACTCCGGCCAGTTCGCCCAGTCCCCCACCAGATTCGAATTGGCGATCAGCACCCGCGGCGCCCACTCGTGGGTGCGGAACACCCCCACCGGCTTCCCGGACTGGACGAGCAGCGTTTCGTCGCTGTCGAGCGTGGTCAGCGTGCGGGTGATCGCGTCGAAACTGGCCCAGTCCCGCGCCGCTTTCCCGGTGCCGCCGTACACGACCAGATCCTGCGGTCGCTCGGCCACCTCCGGGTCGAGGTTGTTGTGCAACATCCGGATCGCCGCTTCGGTCTGCCAGGACTTGGCAATCAGATCCGTCCCGCGCGCGGCCCGTACCGTTCGAGTCATGCGTTCCTCCGTTCTCGGCGGTTGGACTACTGGTCGATGCGCAGGTGCGCGGCGACGGCGTCGTCGAGCGCCCCGGAGTTGATGAGTCGTTCGGCGGCGGCGATTTCCGGCGCCAGGTGCCGGTCCGGTCCGGGGCCGGGGACCTCGGTGCGCAACAGCGCGAGCGCGGCGGCCGTCACCGGGCCCGGTCGCAGGGGCGCGCGCAGATCCAGAGCCCGTGCGGCCGTGAGGTATTCGATGGCCAGCACCGTGGTGAGCCCGGCTACCGCTTTGCGCAATTTGCGTGCCGCCGACCAGCCCATCGATACATGGTCCTCCTGCATCGCACTGCTCGGGATCGAATCCACCGAAGCGGGCGCGGCAAGTCGCTTCAGCTCGCTGACCACACCGGCCTGGGTGTACTGGGCGATCATGTGCCCGGAGTCGACGCCGGGATCGGCGGCCAGAAACGCCGGAAGTCCGTGCGAGCGTGCGGTATCCAGCATGCGGTCGGTGCGCCGCTCGGCCATGCTCGCCACGTCGGCGATCGGGATGGCCAGGAAATCCAGTACATAGGCCACCGGGGCGCCGTGGAAGTTGCCGTTGGATTCCAGACGGCCGTCGGCCAGCACGACGGGATTGTCGATCGCGGAGGCCAATTCGCGATCGGCGACAGTTTCGGCGTGCAGCACGGTATCGCGGGCGGCGCCGTGCACCTGGGGTGCGCAGCGCAAGGAGTAGGCGTCCTGCACCCGGTTGCAGTCCGGCCCGCGATGACTCGCGACGATCTCCGAATCCGCCAGCGCCGCGCGCATCCGCGCCGCCGAGCGCGCCTGCCCGGGATGCGGGCGCAGCGCTTGCAGGTCCGCCGCGAAAACCCGGTCGGTGCCGAGCAGCGCCTCGACACTCATGGCCGCGGTGATATCCGCGACGTCGAGCAGCCGACGCAGATCGTCCAGGGCGAGCACCAGCATGCCGAGCATGCCGTCGGTGCCGTTGGTCAGCGCGAGGCCCTCCTTCTCGGCCAGCACTACGGGCTCGATCCCCTCGACCCGCAAAGCCTCCGACGCGGGCAGGCGTACGCCCTCTGCGTCGACGACCTCTCCTTCACCCATCAGCGCCAGTCCGATCGCGGCCAGCGGGGCCAGATCACCGGAGCAGCCGAGCGACCCGTACTCCGGGACCACCGGCACGATTCCCGCGTTCAGCAGTGCGGCGAGCGTGTGCGCGGTTTCCGGCCGCACTCCGGTGTGCCCGGTGGCGAGGGTGCGCAGGCGCAGCACCATCAGCGCCCGCACCACCTCGCGTTCCACCGCCGGTCCGGCGCCCGCCGCGTGCGAGCGGATCAACGACCGCTGCAAAGCGGCCCGGCTCTCCGGCGGGATATGCCGGGTGGCGAGTGCGCCGAAGCCGGTGGACACGCCGTAGGTCGGCACATCGCTCACCGCCAGCGCCTCGACGTGCCCGCGCGCACTGCTCAGCCGCTTCTCCGCGGCCGCGCTCAAACGCACCGTCGCCGCTCCGCGCGCGACAGCGACAACCCACTCCCTCGACAGCGGCCCATCCAATTCGACCTGTGCGATATCCGGCATGGGTCCCATTCCACAACCGCGACGGCGCAGGCAGAATGAGGCCACGCCGGATACAGTCTGGTATTTCAGACAGAGCGAGGAAGTCATGGGTGATATCCCGGCCCTGCGCCGCGGCCTCGCGGTACTGCGATTACTGGCGACCCGCGCCGGCCCGGTGTCGGCCGCCACCATCGCCCGCGAGCTCGCCCTGCCGCGCTCCACCACCTACCACCTGCTCACGGAACTGGAACGGGCCCGTTTCGTCACTCATCTGCCGGCCGAGCGACGCTACGGCCTCGGCATCGCCGCGTTCGAACTCGGCTCGGCCTACCTGCGCCACGATCCGCTGGAACGACTGGCGGCGCCGCTACTGCGCGAACTCGTGGAACGCGTCGGTCACAACGCGCATCTCGGCGTCCTGCACGGCAACGAACTGCTCTACCTGATCAAGGAACACCCTGCCCGGCCGGAAACGGTGGTCACCGAAGTCGGTGTCCGGCTCCCGGCGCAGCTGACCGCTTCGGGCCGAGCCATCCTCGCGCATCTGCCGGCGGCGCACGTCCGCGCGCTGTTCCCCACCGCGAGCGCGTTCGTCCACCGCACCGACCGCGGGCCCACCACGCTCGCCGCGCTGCGGTCGATCCTGTCCGCCGAACGCCGCCGCGGCTGGTCCTGCGAGGACGGACACATCACCCCCGGGTTCGCCTCGGTAGCGCACCCCATCTTCGATCACGCCCACCACCCCATCGCCGCCATCAGCGTCACCCTGCGCCACCACTGCGACAACACCCCGTGCGGCACCGACTGGTCCGCGTTGGCCACCGAAGTCCGTTGCACCGCAACCGAACTCACGCGCCGCATCGGCGGCCGGAGCGACTGAGCACGCTGCCGCCGGAGCTGCGGATCATCCGGCGCTCCGGCGGCACACCACTTCTGACGAACTACTCGCAGGCGACGCCGTCATTGTCGCGGTCCAGCTTCGAGCTGTAACCGGGTTCACCTCGATGCAACGGAGCCGCCCCGGCGGCTCTGGCCGCAGCGCAGTTGGCGTAGTAGGCGGCGGGCGGAGCCACGGTAACCGGCGGGGGCGGCGGAGGCGGTGCGACAGTAGTCGGGACCACGATCGGAGCACGCACAGTCGGTGGCACGGTCACCACCGGCGGGACAACCGGAGTGCCGGCCGTCGGCGGCGGAGTGGGCGGTGGCACAACTTCGTTCACGGTGGTCGGCACGGCCGTCGGGGTGCTCGACGCGGTGGTTGTGGGCACCTGGGTGGCGATCGGCGCCACCGGGACCGACAATGGCGCGATGGGAGTCGCCGGTTTGTCGCGGTCGCCGCCGCTGATCACGCCGAGAAGCAATAAGAAAGCAAGTAAACCGCCGCCGATTCCGGCGAAAATCTTGAGATTCTTCTTCTTTGCTGCACGCTGAGACGCGTTCGGCTGCGGCCGATTATCCATGGGGTACTTTCTCTGTCTCGCAGGCGAATCCGTCGCCACTGCGGTCGAGCTGTACCCGGGATTTCGGCTTCTCCGCGCCGAGTGTTACGGCTACTGGAGCGAACTGCTCCGGCGTGCGCCCAGAACACGCTCGAAAGCCGCCTTTTCCGACTCGGCGATCCGGAGGCGGTAGCAGAACTTGCCTTCGATCCGGCGTGTTCCGCCGCCGGCTACGATCCGCCGAAAACTCATCTCGCTCTTTCCCGCTCACTCGATCGACACTGTGCTACCAACGGTAGCGACCCCAGAGAATATCGAGCAACCGAATGTTTTCCTAATCCGGCACCCCTGGCCGGCACCGCAGCGGGATTGCCGCGGGCGCGATCGCGGCGAACAGCGCGAATACGCCGCGCGCGAAATCCACCCGGCCGATACCGAATTGCCGCAGCGCCGGACCATGATCGACAGCCACGACCACGGTCACACCGGCCATCAGCGCCCACCACACCGCTACGGCGAAAAGCCGTGCCGGGCGGGATTTCGCGGCGAACGCCACCCGCAACCGCTGACAGTGAAACGGCACATGCCGTTGTTCGTCGGCGAGCACGAGCCCGGCGACCTGCGTGGTCAGTGCATCGCCGGTACCGTCGCGCAGCGCCCGGTAATACCGCAGCGCAACCACTTCCGCCAGCATCAGCACCATCAGCTCGAGCCGCAGACCCAGCGCCCGGCGCAACCGGACGAACACCGCGTCGGTCCAGTGCGCCGAAATGGTGGGCTGCCCGGCGGACTCCAGCAACAATCCGAGCATGCGCGCGTGATTGCGTTCCTCCGCGACGAACAACCGCACCGCGGCCGAATACTCCGGATCCCCCGCGCGATCCGCCTTTCCGATCAGGTTCGCGCCGTCACCGCTCTCCCCGACTTGGAAACGTTGCACGCTGCGCACGATCGCCGGATCGAGCCGAGCGCCCCGGGACCAATCCGGGTCCCCCGCGGCGGCCCGCGCGGTGACCTTCGCTTCGAATTCTCTTGTCCATCGCGTGAAATCATAGGTATGAGCAACGCCGCCCCGCACTGTGTCCATAGGCCAAACCCTAGGAAGCGGCTGTGCGGATCGGCGGGCCCCGGCGTGGAGATTCTGTGCAGGATCAGGGCTTGCGGCCCACCCCGCCCCAGACCGAACCCGGCCGGATACCTTTCGCTTCCTCATCGGTCCGCCAGTAATTGAGCGGGACGATCCCGGGCGGCACCAACTCCAGCCCCTCGTAGTAACCGGCGATCACCTTGTTCGGACGCGGATGATAGGGCACACCACCGCTTTTGGCGTAGTTGTGGCACAGCCGCACATAACCCTCGTCGTCGTCGGTGCCGTCGTTGTGCGCGAGATAGCTGCCGGGGACGACGGCGTCCATCATGGTCCGGATGATGCGGTGCGCGTCTTCCGCGGTAGGCGCGTGACCGAGCACACCCATGAACAGCACGGCGATCGGTTCTTTGAAGTTCAGCACGTTGCGGGCGTCGGCGATGATGGATTCCGGCTCGTTGAAATCGCCCTCCACATAGGTCGTCACCCCTTCGTCGGTGGTGTTGACCAGTAGCGCCCGCGCGTGCGCGAGCACCAGCGGATCGTTGTCGACATAGACGATTTTGGAGCTGGGCGCCGCCTTCTGCGCGACCTCGTGCGTGTTCTCCATGGTGGGCAGGCCGGTGCCGACATCGATGAACTGCCTGACTCCTTGTTCCGCCAGGTATTCGACCGAACGGATCAGGAACTGCCGGGACTGGACCGCCATCGTCTTGATCTCCGGGTACCCCTGCACCGACGATTCCCCGACCACCCGGTCGACCTCGTAATTGTCGCGACCTCCCAGCCAGTAGTTCCAGATCCGGGCCGAATGCGGAACATCGGTGCGAATTAGGTCTTTGCGCTTGTTCGCCATGGGAGGCTCCTGAACGAAAGGAACGATTGCGTCGCGGTGACTGTACTGCCGATCGGCGGTCCGCCGGAGCGTGTTCGGCGGACTAGGACTCCAGCACAGCCATGGCGGCATTGTGACCGCCGATTCCGCTGACGCCGCCGCCGCGCACCGCGCCCGCGCCACAGAGGAAGACGGTCTTCCGGCCGGTCCCGACGCCCCAGCGAGCGGCGGGATCGGAGGGATCTTCCGCGGCGTAGGGGAAGGCGAGATCACGGTGGAAGATGTGGCCGCCAGGCAGGCCGATATCGCGTTCCAGATCGACCGGCGATTTGGCTTCCAGACAGGGTTTGCCGGTGGCATCGACGGCCAGGCAGTCGGCGATGGGTTCGGCCAGGACCGTATCCAGTTGCGCCAGAGTTGCTTTCACCAGCTCGGCCTTGTTCGCGGCCGGGTCGGTGCCGAACAGCCGGGCCGGGGTGTGCAAGCCGAACAGGGTGAGGGTGTGCAGGCCCGCGGCGGCCGCATCCGGGGACAGGATGGTGGGGTCGGTCAGTGTGTGGCAATAGATTTCCGACGGCGGGGCCGCGGGCATCCGGCCGGCGGCCGCGTCCCGGTAGGCCCGCTCCAGTTGGGTGTAGGACTCGGCGATGTGGAATGTTCCGGCGAAGGCGTCACGCGGGTCTACCGCGGGATCGCGCAGGCGGGGCAGTCGACGCAGCACCATGTTCACTTTCAATTGCGCGCCTTCGGGTTTCGCGGGCTCCGGCTCGCCGAGCAGGCGACTCAGTTCATACGGGGAGGCGTTCACCAGAACATGACCGGCTCCGGTGACGCCGTGTTCATGGCGCACTTCGGTTGCGCTGCCGTCGGTTTCGATCGCGGTGACAGCACAGCCGGTGACGATGTCGGCCCCCGCCGTACGGGCGGCCGTGGCCAGCGCGTCGGTGAGCGCGCCCATTCCGCCGATCGGCACATCCCAGTCGCCCGTGCCGCCGCCGATGATGTGGTACAGGAAGCAGCGGTTCTGCAGCAGGGCCGGATCGTGGGCATGGGTGAAGGTGCCGATCAGCGCGTCGGTGAGCACGATGCCGCGCACGGTGTCGTCGGCGAAGGTCGACTCGATGGTTTCCCCGAGCGGCCGTTCGAAGATCGCCTCCCACATGGCCTGGTCGTCGATGAGATCGGCCAGTTCGGCGCGCGTGGGCAGCGGCTGGGTCAAGGTCGGGAAGACCCGCTCCGCCAAACGGCCGGTGCGGGAGTAGAAGCTTTGCCAGGCTTGATAATCCCGGTCCGAGCCGGTGAGCCGGACGAAGCTGTCCCGGGTGCGCTCGGCGGAGCCGGTGTCGACCAGCAAGCCACCCGGGCCGACCGGCGTGTAGGAGGAGATCCGCCGCCTGCGCACCTCGAAGCGCAGGCCCAGGTCCCGAATGATCTGGGGCGGAAGCAGACTCACCAGATACGAGTATCGCGAGACCCGGGCGTCGATGCCGGGGAACATTCGCGCCGAGACGGCCGCGCCGCCGGTGCCCGGCTCCTTTTCCAGGATCAGCACCGATCGTCCGGCCTGAGCCAGATAGGCGGCGGCGACGAGGCCGTTGTGGCCGCCGCCGACGATCACGACATCGTAGGAGGAGCGCGTCGGGGTCATCCGTCCTCGATAGCACGCCGGGCGAGCAGGAGGTTGCCGACGCGCAGTAGTTGCCCGAAGTTCTCCAGTATCGGCGCACCGGCTCGTCGCGTGCCGGTGTTCGTTGTTACCCGGCGGGGCGCACGCAGCCCGGCCGCGCGGACCGTACCAGCAACCTCCGACAACTCGAATCCCCCTGTCGGACAGGAGAAAAGAGCAGATAGGTCGACGTTTCCGCGCCCCGAAACTTGTCGGTGCCTTCGCGTAGATTCAGCACCATGACAAGCAACGGGAGGGAAGGCGATGGACACCACTGAGTGGGAGCGAGCGTCGGTGGTGCGGGTGTTGCCCACCGTCGCACCCCGGAAGCTGGCGAAGGTCCCCTTCGTCGAAATGGCCGACGGCCGACTGCAGGGCGTGGTATCGAGCGGCTCCGATATCGCACGGGTCTACGTGTCCTCGGTGACGGCCCAGACGCACGGGCTCAGCTGCAGCACCAATAACAATCGCCCCTGCGGCGGCCTGAACGGCGGGTGGCAGTGCAAGCACATCGACGCGCTGATCACCGAGGCGGTCCTGCAGTACGGGGTGGCGCGGGTGGCCGGGTTCCTGCGGGTCGAGGCCACGACCGCCCGGGAGCTCGCCGCGGCGGTACACGGCACTCGCGAGCCGGCTCCGGCGGCCGCGGTCTTCAGCCGGTTCCTCCGGCACCTCGCCTATCTGGAACTGCCCGGTAGTTCCGCGCCCCTTCCGGAAATGCAGTGGTTCCCGGCCACGGGGGTGCAGCGCTGATGCTCGCGACACAACTGGCCCACCTGCTGGACGAACCGGCGGGCATCGCCGAGGTGCTCGAGGTGATCGCCGGATTCGACGATGCCCTGGTGCACGGGTTCGCCCGTATCGGCGACGAGCAGGCCGCCGCGCTGGCCGCGCTGGCCGGGGCGGTGGCAGGTTCGCCGCTGGCCGGGCCCGTCGCCGCTGCCGTCGCCGAGCTGAGTACGGGCTCGATCGGTCCGGAGAAGCTCGCGGCGCTCGCCGCGGCCCGCGCGGCGCTGCTCGGCGCGGTGCACGATGCGCTCGCCGGACAATTCGATACCACGCTCGGGCGTCCGAGATCCGAATGGGCACAAGCCGATTCGTCTACCGTCGCGCCGGGCAACCTGGTGGCGGGCTGCCGGTCCTGGCTCCAGGAGCTGGCGATCAGCGGCTGGCGCGGCGTCGACCACGATCTGGTCGCGGCGGTCGACCAGACGGTCGAGGCCCTGTGGGGCGACCCCGCGCTACGACGACTCGCGGTGCTGCTGGACGGATTCGCCGCCGAGCTGAGCGCGTCCTGTCCGGTCGCGACGATGGATCGGGTGCCGGTCAAACGCTGGGCCGATCTGTGGGCACGGGCGCTGCTGCTCTCCTGGCGCGGCGACGAAACAAGAGCCGCCGCCACGATTTCCGGCCGATTGCTGATCCTCGGCGTAGACGTGCACGAGCACGGCACCGCCGTCCAGGCACAGGTCTACGGCGTGCTGGAAGGCTCGGACGGCGTCAACCGCCGGGTACGGGTCAGCGTCTCCGCCGCCAAGGTCGACACCATTGTCGGCCCGGCGGTCTGGCAGGTGCTCGGCGCGCATCCCCAGTTGCTGAAGGCACTCGCCGACCATCGCAGCCTGGATGTCACCGATCTGCCGCTCACCGCGAACGGCGATCTGCTCTGGCACGACGATCGAGCCGGGCTCGGCAGCCCGGCAGATCCGTTCGCCACCGCCCGCATCCAGCTGGCGACCGCCACGGGCCCGGCCGTGCCCCCACTCGACCGAGATCCGGTGCATCTGGCCGAACCGGTCCTGCTGGAGGGCTATCGCGTCAAGGAGGGAGCGCTCGAACTCGACGGTCATCGGCTCGTGCTCGAGCTGGACCGGCTACCCGGCTGCGGCCCGCTCACCCCGAGTTCGCTCACCGGCTCGGCGGCCTGCCTCGGCTTGCTCCGCTGGGACGCCGGCCAGTGGACGTTGCGGCCGCTCGCGGTGCAGAAGAAGGTCAAGAACGTGGTCACCGAGATACACGGCGGTGATTGGGCGTGCGGGCCCACCGACCCCAAAGTCGTGAAGGCACTGGCGAAATCGGGTGATTCCGTCGCGGTGCTGCGGGAACGAGCGGGACGGCTGCTGCGCAAATGACCGAGACCTACGAGACCCAACGACAGCTCCTCTACTGGCGCCTGCTCGCGGGCATCTTCGACAGCGAACCGCAGCCGGCCCTGGAATCCGCCAGTGTCGCCATCGTGGACGACCACGGGCTCCCGGCGGCACTGCTCGATCCCGGCGTCTCGATCGACACCGTGGTACAGCGATTCCCGGAACTCGAGGCGGAATTCGAAGCCTTGGGGGCCGCCGTCCGCGACGCCGACGAGCACACGGACGGAGCCGCCGACGCCGAACCGCACGCGGTCGAGAGCGCCGATTCGGCTGAACCCGTTGACACGCAGCAGGTTCGAAGCGCGGCCCTGGTGTCGAAGCTGTTGCTCAACGTCTTCGCCACGGGTTCGGGCAACGTCAGCGCCACCCAGCTGGCCGGCTGGCAGCGCGACGCACAGTGGCTGCGCCGGACGCTCGGCGCCGAATGTGATGGCGGAATGCGTGCCGTGCTGGCGGATTTGGAGGGCGACCTGGTCTCCCGGATGCGGCTGCGCGAGGTCCTGGCCGATCCCAGCCTGGCCGCACAGCTCACCCCGAGCATGTCGCTGATCGAGCAACTGCTCCGGGACAAGTCGAACCTGTCCGGTGTGGCACTCGCCAACGCCAAGGCTCTGATTCGCCGATTCGTGGATCAGGTCGCCGAGGTGCTGCGCACCCAGGTGCAGCAGACCAGCGCCGGCACGCTGGATCGTTCGGTGCCGCCGAAACGCATCCTGCGCAACCTCGACATCGACCGCACCATCTGGAAGAACCTGCCGAACTGGAACCCGAAAGACGAACGGCTCTATGTCGACCGGCTGTTCTATCGGCAGACCGCCAAGCGCACCACCCCCGCGCGCATGATCGTGGTGGTGGACCAATCCGGCTCGATGACCGACTCCATGGTGAACTGCACCATTCTGGCCTCCATTTTCGCCGGGCTGCCCAAAGTGGATGTGCACCTCATCGCCTACGACACCCGCGCCATCGACCTAACCCCCTGGGTGCACGATCCGTTCGAGGTGCTGCTGCGCACCAATCTCGGCGGCGGCAACGACGGCCCGGTCGCCATGGCCATGGCCATGCCCAAGATCGCCGACCCGAAAAACACGGTGCTGGTGTGGATCTCGGATTTCTACGAATTCGACCGCTCGCAGCCGCTGTTCGAATCCATGCAGGCGGTGCACCGCAACGGGGTGAAGTTCATCCCCGTCGGCTCGGTCAACAGCTCCGGCCACCAGAGCGTGAATCCGTGGTTCCGGGAGCGCTTCAAGACCATGGGAACCCCGGTCATTTCGGGTCGCATCCAGAAACTCGTCCACGAACTCAAGAACTTCCTCGACTAGGAGATTGCCGATATGTCCGACACCTTGCGCGCCCCGGCCGAAGTCAAGTACGCCGAAGAACTGGCCTGGCTGGAATCGATCGACGACGGCCCCAAGCCGTTCGCGTGGCGACTGAGCCCGAAGATGGTCCGGCTGTTCGTTCTCGGATCCGAGCGCGCCGACGGACTGGACCGTCAGATCGATCAGAAGTGGTTCGGTGACCGCAGTTTCGTCGAACGCAGCATCGTCACCCTGGCCTCGGACCGCGGTTTGCTGCTGATCGGCGACCCCGGCACCGGTAAGAGCTGGCTGGCCGAACTGCTCTCCGCGGCGATCAGCCGCAACTCCACCCTGGTCGTACAGGGCACCGCGGGCACCACCGAGGATCACATCAAGTACTCGTGGAACATCTCCATGGTCATCGCCAAGGGCCAGTCCCGGGAGTCGATGATCCCCTCGCCCATCATGACCGCGATGGAGCAGGGCGCGATCGGACGCTTCGAGGAACTCACCCGCTCCACCAGCGATGTGCAGGACGCGCTGATCTCCATCCTGTCCGAGAAATACGTCTCCATTCCCGAACTCGACGACGACAACATCGTTTTCGCCAAACCCGGCTTCTCCATCATCGCCACCGCCAACAGCCGGGACCGCGGTGTCAACGACCTGTCCTCGGCACTCAAGCGGCGCTTCAACTTCGTCCGCATTCCGGTCGTGACGAACAAGCGCAGCGAAGCGGAGATCGTGCGGTTCCGCACCGCCGAGCTGCTGCGCCGGCACCAGATCGAATTGGAGGTACCGCCCACGCTGCTCGACATCCTGCTGGACTCGTTCGCCGATCTGCGGGCGGCGGCCGCGGCCGCGTCCAGCGACGACGAAAAACTGGAGTCGGCGCTGTCGACAGCCGAGCAGATCGGCGTCCTCGAGGACGCGATTCTGCACAGCCAATTCTTCGGCGACAGCACCCTGCGGGCCAACACACTGGCGAGTTCACTGGTCGGCTCGCTGGCTCGCCGGGCCCCGGAAGATCTGGCCATCCTCAACAAGTTCTGGCACGGCGTAGTCGAGCCACGCTCCAAGAACGGCGGCGGTGACTGGTCGCAGTTCCTGGAGGGCGGCCGCGACGCGATCGCGAGGTTGTCGTGAGCGTGGAAATCCTGGCACCGTTCGCCGCGCTGCGTGACCAGCTCACCACCGCCGCCACGCAATTCGCCGACGCGCCGGACGCCGTCACCGACATCCTCACCGGCATCGTCGACGATGTCGACCGCGCGTTGCGGGAGGAGCTGGAGATCTTCCCGGTGTGTCATCACTCGCCCGCTTCGGCGCTGGCGATGGCGCGCCGCCTGCACGAGAAACGGCCCAGCGTAATCTATTTGGAGCTGTGCGAGGATCTGCGCCCGATTCTGGACGAACTGCGCAACTGCAAACTGCCGGTCGCGGTGCAGGCGTGGGCCGGTGCGGTAGACGGATTCCCGAAAGAGTGGGCCCCGCTGTCGGTGGTCGCGCCGATCACCGAGGCGTCCGCCGAGTACCAGGCCATCGCCTACGCCCTGGACACGCCCGGTGTCGAGCTGGTGCTGGTCGACCGCTCCACCGATCACGTCTTCCAATGGACGCCCGCCGAGCCGGCCGAAGCCGCCACGCCACCCGACAGCGCGGAAGCCGCGCTGCACGGTGACGCCGTCGGCATCGAAATCGGTGATATGCGACCACATTTCGCCGAACTGGAGCAGCATCTGCTGCACCACGGCAAGGTCCGGCACTGGTCGGAATGGTGGGATCAGTACGTCGAACAGCCCTTGGCGGGCGCGGACTACGACACCTACCGCCAGGTCATGGTGTTGATCGGCAGCCTGTTCCGGCGGCTGCGGCGCACCGACCTGGACCGGGACGAGGATCGGGAACGCTATATGTGGACCCGGATGCGCGAGCATCTCACCGAGTCCGGCGCCGATCCGGCGAGCTGCCTCTACATCTGCGGCGCGTTCCACGCCGCCAGTCGTGTCGAACAATTCGGCCTGGCCGCGCAGGCGCCCTACGAGATCACACCACGTTCGGCGACCGCCTGGCAGTACGGATTGATCCCGTCCAGCCATTCCGCGATCGAAGCACAATTCGGACTGGCCTCCGGTTCGGTCTCGATCGCCGCCGCTACCTGGTCGAAAGGCTTGCGGCGCAACGGAATCAAGCCGTTTCAGCTGAACGGTCAGTCCGCGAAGCCCAGCACCCGGCGCGGCAAGGTGCGGCCGCTGCCCGCACCGGCGGTCCCGGCGGCCGACAAACTCACCGGCTTTCTGTCCAGCCCGCCGCGGCTGGACACCCTCGATGAAGCCGAACTCCTGGAATGGTCGGTCGACATCGTCCGGCTGGCCCGGCGCAACGGCTATCTGGCCTCCACGGCCGACGCCATCGCCGTCTTCGAGACCTCGATCCTGTTGGCGGGCATGCGCAACCGCGCCCGCCCTACGCCGTACGACTTCCAGGACGCGGCGGTCACCTGCATCGAGAAGGATCACACGCCCGGCCGTCGCGACGTGCGGCGGCTCTGCGAAATCCTGCTCGGCGGCGACCGGATCGGTCAGGTCGGCTATGCCGCGCTGCCGCCGCTGGCCCAGGATGTCCTCGATCGGCTCGAGCCGCTGGGTCTGGATCTGAGTAAGCGGACCGTGCAGCGCTGCCTGCTCGATCTGCAAACCGACAAGCATCTGCGGCCGTGCTCGGATCTGCTGTGGATTCTGCGCCGGCTCATGCCCGCCGAGGCGGTCCGGCCCATCATGGGTGCCCGTGCGCTGGGCGAACGCTCGATCCAGGAATCCTGGGATCTGGCGATCGGCAAACATCAGCGCGCCCTGGTCCAGATCGGCTATGAGGGCGTCACCCTGGAACAGGTGCTGGAACAACGCCTGCGCCGCGCGGTCAACGATCCGGACGCCACCGCGGCGGTAGCCCTCGCCGCCGTCGAGGACGCGCTGCTGTACCTGGGTTCCGCCCGCCTGGCCGACGAACTCGGTGCCCGTGCGGTGGAACTGCTCGCCGCCGAACGGTCGGTCGACGACGCACCGGAGGTGCTGCGGCGAATCAGGCTGCTACTCAACTATTTCCGTTCCACCGAGGCCGGGCTGCCGGACTGGTGCGGAAAATTCGTGACGGCCGGCTACGCCCATTACTGCACCCTGCTCCCCACGGCTTTCTCCGATGAGGACACCGGCGTCCGCCCGGTCGCGGCCATGCTCGGCTTCCTGTTCGGCATGGAGAATCTGGCCTTGTCGCTGGGCTGCGACCACACCCAGCTCGAACTGGCCGTCTTGCAATCGCATCCGGAGGCTCCCGCCAAGGTGGCCCTGCTGTGGGCCACCCGCTATCAACTCGGCCTGCTCACGCTGCCGGAACTTCGCGCCCGCTGCGACGACATGCTGGCCAATCCCCTCGTCGTTCCGGCCTTCCCGCACTACCTCAGCGGCTTCATCCAGGCCATGGATCCGGTTCCCACCTTGAAGCCCTTCATCGTGGAGGTGCTGTCGAAAGCATTCGGCCGGCTCCCCGACTCGGTGCTGCTGCCTTGGCTGCCCACACTCATCACCACGCTGAAAGATCAAGCGGCCGAGCTCATCCCGTCACTCACCCGGGAAGCCGGACGTACCTTCCCGGGTACCCTGTCCGCGCTCGAATCGTGGGTTCCGCCGTGGATCGCCCGTCCCGAACCGATCATCGCGCTCGCGCCGACGCCGGGCGGTCCGGCCACCGACCTGCTCGGCTCCTACCCCGCGACCTGCGACGCCCTCGCCGAAATGCTGGGTTACGAAGGAACATGGCAGGCCGCGGGAACCACCACGAACCAGGCGGTGACCGCGCTGCTGGACAGCTACCCCGCCACAGCCACCGCGCTGGCGGCCCTCGTCCCGCACACCTGACCAGGACCCGATATCCGAACGCCTGCGGCATGATTCGCCGCGGGCCTTCGGCCGTCGTTCCACCAGAGGTCTACCTTTCCGCCACGAAATCCGCACAACATTCCGGCACTATGGCGCCGTGGGGATCATGGGATTCAAGCCGCGGCGGCGAACGGTGCTGCGATGGTCGGCAGCCGTTGTCTTGATCGGCGCACTGGCTGTATCGGCCTCCGTCGGCTGGGTCAGGTATCAGGCGAGCGGCCGTGAATACGCGGCCGATGCGGTGCCGGCGACCGACGTGGCGATCGTTTTCGGGGCGCAGGTCTACGACGACGGGCAGCCCTCGCCGTACCTGGCGGCGCGGCTGGACATCGGGCGTCAGCTGCTCGAGTCCGGGAAGGTGCGGGCTCTGCTGCTGACCGGGGACAACGGCCGGCGTACCTACGACGAGCCCGAGGCCATGCGTAGATATCTGGTGGGCAAAGGTGTCCCGGCGGCCAAGATCGCTTTGGATTACGCGGGATTCGATACGTATCAGTCCTGTGTCCGGGCCAACAAGATCTTCGGGGTGCGACAGGCCATTGTCGTGACCCAGGATTTCAGCGTGCCGCGGACCGTGGCGCTGTGCCGGTCGGCCGGCATCGAAACCGCCGCCGTGGCCGATCACAGCCAGCCGCACGAAGGGGTGTGGATCAAGTGCTGGGTGCGCGATCAGATCGCCGCCATCAAGGCGGTGTGGGAGATGGCCACCGAGCCGGACCCCAAGTTCCTGGGCAATGTGGAAACCTCGGTGCGGGACGCCATTGCGTCGAGCCCGCGGTAGCGGTTTCAGCCGCCGTTGACGATGCAGCTGTAGCCGATGTGCGTACCGACGCCGACCCGGAGAGCGATGGTGGCGGTAACGCGGTCGTCGGGGGCCTGTACGGCGCTGAGCGTGTGTGGGCCCGGTGTCGCCGGGACCCATTTCAGAATGGCGACGCCGCCGGACGGTTGGATCGTCGCGAGCGGAATCCCGTTGTCGTAGAAGTAGACCGGAGCCACCGGATCGGTGACGAATGCCTGGACGGTGTGGGTGCAGCCGGTGCCGTAATTGGTCGCCGAGCCGACGTTCGTATCGGCGAAAACGCCGATCCGGGTGACGGTGGCGCCCGCGGTGGGCGGACCGAGCAGCGCGGCCGCGGCGCAGGCGGCGGCGACCACGCCGAGACGGACGGACAATCGGGCGGCTGTCGGTTCGGTGATCCGGTCACTCATGTGGAGTCCCTCGTCGCACGGTGCCGGCGCACGTCGATGGAACTGCGTCGGCCGGTCCAGTGCGCTGATGGTATCGGCTGCACCCGCCCGGCAACCGCTGATTACGCCAGCGCGTCAGGTAAGGACCGCGTCAGGTAAGGACAACGCCCCGTCGTCCCGGCCGCGACCGGGACGACGGGAGTTGGCTCAATCCACGAGGACCGCGATCGGCTCCGCGACACAGGCCGGTTTCGCGCCGCCCTCGATCTCGATGGTGACCCGGGTCGAGACCTGGGCGCCCGCGGGCTTGCGATCCACCGCCAGCAATTCGACCCCGGCTCGAACCCGGCTGCCGACCGGAACCGCGGCCGGAAAACGGACCTTGTTGGAGCCGTAGTTGATTCCCATCTGCAGCCCGTCGACCCGATAGACCTCGGACGCCAGCATCGGCAGCAGCGACAGGGTCAGGTATCCGTGCGCGATGGTCGTCCCGTACGGGCCCGCCGCCGCCCGGACCGGGTCGAGGTGGATCCACTGGTGATCACCGGTCGCCTCGGCGAACTGGTTCACCTGTTCCTGGGTGATGGTGTGCCATTCGCTGTAGCCGAGGTGCGTGCCTGCCGCCTGCTCGAGCTCGGCGGTGCCGTTGAAGATTCGCATGGCGTCAGCAGGTCGGTCCGCCGGCGACGTAGATGACCTGGCCGGAGACGAACCCGGCTGCCTCACCCACGAAGAACGACACGGTGTTGGCGATGTCCTCGGGCTGGCCCACGCGCTGCACCGGGATCTGGGTGGCGGCCGCCGCGATGAACTGGTCGAACGGCACGCCCACGCGCTCGGCGGTGGCCGCGGTCATATCGGTCTGGATGAAACCGGGCGCGATGGCGTTCACGGTGACACCGAACTTGCCGAGCTCGATCGCCAGGGTCTTGGTGAAGCCCTGCAGACCCGCCTTCGCCGCGGAGTAGTTGGCCTGACCGCGGTTGCCCAGCGCCGAGGTGCTCGACAGGTTGACGATGCGGCCCCACTTCGCCTCGGTCATGTACTTCTGGGTCGCGCGGCTCATCAGGAACGACCCGCGCAGGTGCACGTTCAGCACCGAATCCCAATCCGACACCGACATCTTGAACAGCAGGTTGTCGCGCAGGATGCCCGCGTTGTTCACCAGCACGGTCGGCGCGCCGAGCTCGTCGGCGACCCGCTGCACCGCCGCCTCGACCGACTGCTCGTCGGAGACGTCCACCCCGACCGCGAGGGCCTTACCGCCGGCGGCTTCGATCTCGGAGACGACGGTCTTGCAGGCGGATTCGTCGAGATCCAGGATGGCGACCGCGAGACCGTCCGCGGCGAGCCGGCGGGCGGTGGCCGCGCCGATACCTCGGGCTGATCCGGTGACAATGGCTGTGCGGGTCATGGAGACTCCTGACGTGAGTGGTCGACGTTCGAGACATACGTTACGACCTGTATTATTCACCCGGTGCGCAACCCCCCGCCCACTCGTTCCCCTGGCCGCCCGGCCTCGGCGACCCGCCAACAAGTCCTCGAGCTCACCCGTCGCGCCTTCCTGGCCGGTGAACGCGTCGACGTGCAGGCGATCGCCGCGGAACTCGGGCTCAGCCGCGCTTCCATCTACCGCTGGTTCGGATCTCGCGACGGACTACTCGGCGCCATGCTGGTCCAGGAGTACGAACGCCTGATCACCCGCGCCGACGCCCGCTGCCGCACGCGCGGCGCCCAGCGGGTGCTCGAGGTTTTCGACCGGGTCGCCCGCTGGGAGTCCGACAACGAGCCCTTCCGCCGCTATTTCGAGAACGAGCCGCTCTCGGGTCTGCGCATCATCACCGCCGGTGACGGACCCGTGCAGACCAGAGCCGTCGCGGCGGTAGAGGAATTGATCGCGCGCGTAGAACGCGAGGACGGTTACCAGCCGCCGCTGGAACGCCCGCTGCTCGCCTATTCGCTGGTCCGCCTCGGCGAGGCGTTCCTCTACAACGACCGCGCAGCCGGCATTCGCGGTGACGTGGACCGGCTGCGGCAGGTGGTGGCGGTACTGGTCGGCGCGCACGAGGCCGCGAACTAAGGTGCCGGCACCCCGCTGAGCAGTGGAGCGACGAACTCTTCGAGCATGGCGCGTTCCTCCGCGGCGTCGCGGCCCGGCACGGTGAGCAGGGAAACGATCACGCGTGTGAGCCAGCGGGCGAGTGGCGGTGGTTCGGAGCCGTGGGCACCGAGGAAATGACCGGCCATCGCCTCGATCACGGCCGACGACTGTCCGATATCACCGGCGAAGCCGGCGTTGGCCGGACTGAACCAGGCAATCAGCAAGGGATCGGCCCGCACCGCGCGGACCGCGGCCAGCATTGCCTCGACGATCCGCCCGACCGGGTCCGCGACCGTGGCGACCTCCGCCGTCACCGCCGCCGCGAGCCGACGCGCCTCCCGGTGCACGAACGCCAGCCGCAACGCCTGGCGGTTGTCGAAATACCGATACAGCGTCGCCCGCGAACATCCCGCCGCCCGCGCGACTTCCGCCATTCCGGTCTCGGCCACACCTCGTTCGGCGAAAACCTGGCCGGCGGCGTCGAGGATGCGCTCCACCGCCGCGTCGGTCCGCTCGTCGCGGAGCCAGCCACTCATCCGGCGACCTCGAACGGCACCTTCGTCGGCCAGCGCACGTAGTTTCCCTCCGACCAGCGCACGCCGTCGAGATCGACGGTGAAGTTCGGGCAGCGGGCCAGTAGCTCCTCCAGCGCGACCCTGGCTTGCATGCGCGCCGCGGCCGCGCCGAGGCAATGGTGGTTGCCGTGGCTGAACGTCATGATCTGCCGGGGCCGCCGGCGGACATCGAGTTCGCCCGCGTCGGAACCGAATTCGCGTTCATCGTGGTTCGCCGAGGCGTACAGCAGCAACGCCCTGCGCCCAGCGGGGATGGTAGTGCCGTGCAGTTCGACATCCCGCCGGACCGTGCGTGCGAGTCCCTGCACCGGGGAGGTCAGCCGCAGGAACTCCTCGACCGCGTCCGCGATCAGACCCGGGTCGTCGACCAGCAGCTGCCGCTGATCGGGCCGCTGGTGCAGCAATTGCACCGCGCCGCCGAGGTTTCCGGTGGTGGTGTCGTTGCCGCCGGTGATCATGGTGAACGCGAAGCCGAGGATGGCCAGGATTCCGGCGAAGTCGCCGTCGGCGCCCATCCCGGCGGCCACCAGGTGCGAGATGGTGTCGTCACCCGGTTCGCCGCGGCGTCGTTCGATCAAGCCGGTGAAGTACTGCAGCAGCTCACCCACCGCCGCCTGCGCGTCCGCCACGTTCCCCTGCGCGGAGGCCGCGACGATCGCCTCGGTCCAGCTGTCGAAGTGCGCCCGATCCGCTTCCGGCACACCGAGATAGTGCGCCACGACCATGCTGGGCAGCGGCTTGAACAGTTCGGCGACGATATCTCCGCCACCGTCGGCCCGCAGTCGCTCGATCCGCTCGCGCACGAATGCTCGCACCGCCGGTTCCACCGCGCTCACCTGCCGGGGCGTGAACCCCTTCGACACATGTTTGCGAAAGTCGGTGTGCTCCGGGGGATCGGTGAACACGAACGGCCGGTTCTCGCCCAGCCCGACTTTTTCCAGGTCCCGGTAGTCCACGGTGATTCCGGACGCGGAGGAGAATGTCCCGGGATCCCGTGCGGCCTCGTAGACATCCGAATACCGGGACAGGACAAAGTAATCCGACTCCGGGTCGCCTTCCGGGACCACGTGATGGACCGGATCTCGATCGCGCAGAGCCGCGTACATGGGCCATGGGTCGCGCCAGGTCGCCCCCGAACGCAACTCGAATCGGACACTACTGGACAACTGTGGCGACATGTCGCCACGGTAAGACAGTCATCATTTTTTGTCTAGAACGTGTTTCAGGTCAGCCGGGCGCAAGGTGCCCGGCGAGGTGGTCGTAGGCGACATGGGCGTGCAGCCGCACGCCGGTGACCAGGGTGTCGTCGTCGGCATAGAAGTGCGGATTGTGGTTCATGTACATCCCGCGGCCGTTCGGCTCCGGCCGTGGCATGCCCTGCGGTCCGAGCTCCGCGTCCTGCACGCCGAGGGTCACATACAGTCCGCCGTACCTGTTGACGAACACCGAGACGTCGTCGTATCCGAGGGTGGGCGGCGTCTGCGTCACTTTGTCCGCACCGGCGACCCGCCGGAAGGTCGGTAGCGCGGCGTCGATCCACGCCGCCTGATTGTGCACGGCAGGCACATCCTGCAGGAATTCGACTGTGGCAGAGCAGTTGTAGGCCTGCGCGGTATGGGTAGCCAGTGTCTCGACCCGCCGTCGCACCTCCGGCATGTCCGCCTCGACGGCGCAGCGGATCGTGCCCCACAGCGTGACGGTCTGGCCGATGATGTTGAACCGTCCCACGTCCTCGACATGCCCGATGCTGACCGTCACCGGATCGAACGCGCTGATCTGGCGGTACAGCTGGCCGATGCCGGTGAGCACGGCGCCGGCGGGCGGCATCGGGTCGATGCCCATCCACGGGGTGGAACCATGCACCTGCCGGCCGGTGATCCCGATCTTGATCAGGCAGGAGGCCCCGAACTGGTTGCCCTCGCGGTACCCGATGTACCCCTTCGGATACGGCGTGACGTGAAAGCCGAAGGCCATAGTCGGTACCGGATCGTCGAGCGCGCCCTCCCCGAGCATTGCCGCCGCGCCGCCCTTCTCGTCCACCGGCGGCCCCTCCTCGGCCGGCTGGAACACGAAAAGCACCGTGCCCGGCAGCTTTTCACGCACTCCGGCCAGCACCGTGGCCGCGCCCATCAGCATCGAGGTGTGGCAGTCGTGGCCGCAGGCGTGCGACACCGGAAACGGCCCGCCCGGATACTCCTGGTCGACCACCTTCGACGCGAAATCGGCGCCGCACAGATCGGGTACGGGCAGCGCATCGGTGTCCGCCCGCAGCGCGACGACACCCTTCCCCGGCTGGCTACCATGCAGCACACCAACGATGCCGTGACCGGCGATACCGGTGCGAACCTCGTCCAGATCCAGGGACCGCAGATGTTCGGCGATCAGCTCCGCAGTCTGGACTTCCCGGTTCGACAACTCGGGGTTCTGATGCAAATGCCGCCGCCAGCGCACAACCTGATCGGCGACAGCGGCGGCACGGGCGTCCAATTCACCGTAGATCGGCTCTGACATCGCGACTCCATTCGAGTGATCCGCAAGGGACTGCCGGTGGATATCACTGCCACTATGCCGCAGAAAGCGACAAACTACGGCCATCCCAACCAGTCAGGCAATCATTTCGCTACCCGCGCTGTCGCCAGCCGGTGGCACCCGGCCCCGGCGCTGCGCCGCAGAGCGCATCCGTGGTTGAGTCGGAGTATGTGCCGGACAATCAGCGATCTCGACGCAGCCGTCTCGGACTGTCGCGCCTGTCCGCGGCTGGTGGCCTGGCGCGAGCAGGTCGCACAGGACAAGCGCGCCGCGTTTCGTAGCGAAACATATTGGGGGCGACCGGTTCCGGGCTTCGGTCCGGCCGACGCGCGGCTGCTGATCGTCGGCCTGGCGCCGGCCGCGCACGGCGGAAACCGCACCGGACGGATGTTCACCGGCGACCGAAGCGGTGACGTGCTGTATGCCGCCATGTACGCGACCGGCCTGGCCAGCCAGCCGACCGCCGTGCATCGCGACGACGGTCTGCGATTGCTCGGTGCGCGCGTCACCGCCCCCGTGCACTGCGCCCCACCGGACAACAAGCCACTGCCCGAGGAACGCGACCGCTGCCGGCATTGGCTGACGACCGAACTCGATCTGCTCGCATCCACCGTGCGAGCGGTCGTGGTACTCGGCGGCTTCGGCTGGCAGGCGCTGCTACCGGTGCTCGACCAGGCCG
Organism: Nocardia goodfellowii; assembly: GCF_017875645.1. Lineage (NCBI taxonomy): Bacteria > Bacillati > Actinomycetota > Actinomycetes > Mycobacteriales > Nocardiaceae > Nocardia > Nocardia goodfellowii. Next base: position 6,155,030 of record NZ_JAGGMR010000001.1, read on the forward strand.
GCTGGGTGATTCCACGCCCGCGCCCCAAGTTCGGCCACGGCGTGCGGATCAACCTGGCCCCCAAGACTTCCGAGCGCGCGCCGCTGCATGTGTTCGGCTGCTATCACGTCAGCCAGCGGAACACCTCCACCGGCCTGCTCACCAGCACCATGATCGAATCGGTGCTCAGCTCCGCCGCGGCCGCCGCCGGTCTGCGCGGGTAGCCGGTCAGCGCTCACCGCGCGACGACGCCGACTCGCGCAGTGCCAATTGCAGTTCCAGCAGCAGCCGGTCCGCCGGGTCGGCCAGGCTCATGCCGGTGAGCTGTTCGACGCGGCGAATGCGGTACCGCAACGTATTCGGGTGCACCCGCAGCTCCTGGGCGGCAGCCCGGACGTCACCGTGGACGCGCAGATAGACCTCGACGCTGTCGCCCAGGTTCGCCGAATGCGCGCTGTCGTAGTCGGCGAGCGCCTCGAGCCGGGGGTCGCGTAGCTCCGGTTTGCCGCGCAGCAGGCCGACGATCTCACCGAGCAGCACCGCCGTGCGCGATTCCGCGAGGGTTGTTACCCTGCCCTGCGCGAACGCCGCGGGCGGGCTGTCGAGCACCCGATCCACTTCCGACCGGGCGCCCGCGACCGCCGCGAGATCGGCGACCGGGATCGCGATGGCCGCGTGCAGCGGGACCAGTTGTTCCCGTTCGAAGCGCTCGACCAGCTGACGCACCCAGGCGGTCACCGCCCGTTCGGAGCGGAATCGCGGCAGCAGCACATAGATTCGCGCGCCGTACACCATGGTCACGGCATCGCGGCGAAAGGCGCTGGAGTGCAGCCGGATCAGACCTCCGAGGCTGTCGTCCGCCGTCTCACCAGCACTCGCGCTCCCGTCCGAGCGGGCCGCGGCGCCGGTCAGCGCCGCGAAACCGACTACCGCGGCCGGGCCGTGCGCCGGAATGCCCAGAGCCCCCGCGATCGAGGGGATATCGACACCCTCCCCCCGCACGCCGAACAACCGTTGCACCATCAGCGCTTCCGTGGACGGCGCGTCGAGAATCCGCGAAATAATCCGTGCGGCAATGGCCGACGCCCCACGCAGCACCTCCGGTGCGCCCGGCTCGAACGCGCGGTCGCCCTGCTGCAACCAGATCGAGCCGAGCAGGCGTGGCGCGACACCGGCGTCCGCGGACGGCCGCCGGATGCTGATCACCAAGCGCCGCTTGATATTCAGTTCCGGGTGCGCGGGCACCTCGATGACCTCGTCGGTGCGCCGCAACCGGTCGAACACACCCCATTCCCGCAGCATCCGCAAATAGTCGTGCGGACCCTCGCGACCCAGGATCGAGCGGATCCGCAGCGGGTCAGCGGCCTCGTCGGAGGCCGAGTAGGCCAGCACATGGGACTCGGGATCCTCGATGGAGACCATTCCGCCCGCGTTCTGGGCCACCAGCTGGGCCAGCCCGAACAGGTCGGTTTCGCCGTCGAGCAGAACACGCATGGTGGAACAACCTTCGGCCGATCGAACAATACTGACAGCTCATCTTTGTCCGTTCGGCCGATCCACCGCAGGCTTTCGCGGAGTTGACTGCCCTCCAGTGCTACCGCGCTATCCAGGAGGTATTCATGGACGCCATCGCGACCACTCCCCCGCCCGTCAACGAGCCGGTGGGGACCTTCGCTCCGGGCAGCCCCGAACGGGCCAGGCTGCGAGCGAAACTCGACGAACTCGGCGCCGAGCGGACCGAGGTGAACAATGTCATCGGCGGTGTGCATCGGCGCACCGACGGCCCGGTGATCGATGTGGTGCAACCGCATCGGCACGCGGCGGTGCTCGGCACCGTCACCGCGGCCAAGGCGCGTGACGTGCGGGCCGCGGTCGACGCGGCGACCGCGGCCGCACCCGGCTGGCGTGCGCTGGCTTTCGAGGACCGCGCCGCGATCTTCCTGCGCGCCGCGGATCTGCTGGCCGGGCCGTGGCGGGAGACCATCGCCGCGGCCACCATGCTGGGGCAATCCAAGACCGCCTATCAGGCCGAGATCGACGCCCCGTGTGAGCTGGTGGACTTCTGGCGGTTCAACGTCCAGTTCGCCCGGGAAATACTGGCGCAGCAGCCGATTTCGGTGCCGGGAGTGTGGAATCGGCTCGACTACCGGCCGCTGGAAGGGTTCGTCTACGCCGTTACCCCGTTCAACTTCACCGCGATCGCCGCCAATCTGCCCACGGCTCCCGCGCTGATGGGTAACACCGTGGTCTGGAAACCCGCACTCACCCAGTCGGTGGCGGCGTACTGGACGATGAAGCTGCTGGAGGCGGCGGGGTTGCCGCCCGGCGTCATCAATCTGGTGCACGGCGCCGGGCCGAAGGTCTCGGATGTGGTGCTCGCCGACCCGCGACTGGCGGGCGTGCACTTCACCGGTTCCACCAAAACCTTCCAGCACCTGTGGCGTTCGGTGGCCGCGAATATCGGTGACTACCAGTCCTATCCGCGGCTGGTCGGGGAGACCGGCGGCAAGGACTTCGTCATCGCGCACAGCTCGGCCGACCCGGAGGTACTGAGCACCGCGCTGATCCGCGGCGCGTTCGACTATCAGGGCCAGAAGTGTTCGGCGGCCTCGCGCGCGTTCATCCCGAAATCGGTGTGGGCGCAGATGGGCGCGGATCTGGTCGGGAAGGTCGCCGAGCTGAAATACGGCGACGTCACCGATTTCACGAACTTCGGTGGCGCCCTGATCGATCGGCGGGCCTACGACCGCAATGTGGATGCGCTGGAACGGGCCAAGGCGACGGCGGGCCTGACCATCGCGGTCGGCGGGCGGGCCGATGACAGTGTGGGCTATTTCGTCGAGCCGACGGTACTGCTCGGTGACGATCCGGCCGACGAGGCGTTCCACACCGAATACTTCGGCCCCATCCTGTCGGTGCATGTCTATGACGACTCCACGCCCGGATCCTTCGACGCCGCTTTGGATCTCGTCGATCGCGGAGCGAGTTACGGGCTGACCGGATCGATCATCGCCACCGACCGCGCCGCCGTCGCGCGAGCCACCGATGCGTTGCGGTTCGCCGCCGGGAACTTCTATGTCAACGACAAGCCGACCGGCGCCGTGGTCGGTCAGCAACCGTTCGGTGGGTCGCGGGCCTCGGGCACCAATGACAAGGCCGGATCGCCATTGAATCTGCTGCGCTGGACGTCGGCACGAACCATCAAGGAGACCTTCGTACCGCCGGTCGAGCACCGCTACCCGCATCAGGAGCGGTGATGACGAACGGATTGCTGCGCCCCGCCATGCTGGCCGCCGCCCGTTCGGCCCGGCTGGAACGCACTGTTCGCCGCATGCCGTCGACCCGGCGGCTGGTCGACCGGTTCGTCGCGGGCGATACCGAGGAGCAGGCGATCGCGGCCGCCACACCCCTGCTCGAATCGGGGCGGCGGATCAGCATCGATTACCTCGGTGAGGACACCACCGATATCGGACAGGCGCGCGCCACGGTCAAGCACTATCTCGAGCTCCTGTCCGCGCTGGCGCACGCACAGGCGGCATTCAGCGGCGATCAGACGGCCGTCACCCCCGCGGGACCGCTGGAGGTTTCGCTGAAACTGTCCGCCCTCGGGCAGGCTCTGCCGCGCGACGGGCACCGGATCGCCCTCGACCACGCGGCGGAAATCTGTGCGGCGGCCCAGGCCGCCGCAGCGATGGTGACCATCGACGCCGAAGACCACACCACCACCGATTCGACACTGTCCATCGTGCGGGAGTTGCGCGGCGAATTCCCGGACCTCGGCACCGTCCTCCAGGCCTATCTGAAGCGAACCGAGGCCGACTGCCAGGAACTCGCCGGCTCCCGCATCCGGCTGTGCAAGGGCGCCTACCGGGAACCGGCCGATGTCGCCTATCAACGCCGGGCGGAGGTCGACGAGGCGTACCTGCGGTGTTTGCGGATCCTCATGGCGGGGGAAGGCTATCCCATGGTCGCCACCCACGATCCGCGGATGATCGACGCCGCGCAGCGCTACGCCCGAGAGACCGGCCGCGACACGGGCGATTTCGAGTTCCAGATGCTCCACGGCATCCGCGACGACGAACAGCGCCGTCTGGTCAAGGCCGGGCATCGCTTGCGGGTCTACCTGCCCTACGGCGACCAGTGGTACGGCTACTTCATGCGACGGCTCGCCGAACGCCCGGCCAACCTGGTGTTCTTCCTGCGCGCCCTGAGGCCCGGCAATTTCGCCGATTCTCCGTCCGTCACACCCGCCGGTCGGTTTAGCTGAATCCAGCTCGCTGGGTTCACCCACCCCGTCGGCTCACCAGCCACCAGCTGAGCTGTCGCGCGCTCGGCTCGCCACCCCTGGGCCGAGCGCACGCAGAAAGGAAAGGAATCGCATGTTCAACGCCGATATGCGCCGGCAGATGTTGCGCCGCAAACCCATTCAGGAAATCGAGGAGGAGATTCCCGCCGACGAGCGGCTCGCCAAACATCTCGGCCTGTGGCAGCTCACCGCGATCGGTGTCGGCGGCATCATCGGTGCGGGTATCTTCGCGCTCGCCGGGTCGGTCGCGCATTCGGTGACCGGGCCCGCGGTGCTGATCTCGTTCCTGATCGCCGGCCTGGCCAGTGCCGCCGCCGCGCTGTGTTACGCCGAGTTCGCGGGCATGATCCCGAAGGCCGGTTCGGCCTACACCTACGGGTACGTGGCGCTCGGCGAACTCGGCGGCTGGTTCATCGGCTGGGATCTGCTGCTCGAGTACGTGGCGGTGGCGGCGGTCGTCGCGATCGGCGTCTCCGGATACTTCAAATTCCTGCTGGAGCAGGTCGACATCGACCTGCCCACCTGGATGCTGGGCGCGTACGGCACCGAGGACGGGCGGGTGGTCGACGTCTTCGCCGTACTGTTCTGCCTGGGCACCGCGTGGCTGCTCTCGCGTGGCATCCGCAGCGTCGGCCGGTTCGAGACGGTGGCGGTCGGCATCAAGGTGGCGCTCGTGCTGCTCATCATCGTGCTCGGTGTCTTCCACATCGACAGCGCCAACTACAGCCCGTACTTCCCGTTCGGTACCGCCGCCGTCTTCACCGGCGCGGCGACGGTGTTCTTCGCCGTGTTCGGCTACGACGCGATGAGCACGGCGGCCGAGGAGTCCGTCGACGGCAAGAAGCACCTGCCCAAGGCGATCATCTACTCCCTGGCCATCGCGATGGTGCTGTACGTGCTGGCGACTTTGGTGCTCACCGGCATGCAGAAGTACACCGAAATCGACCCGGAGAGTGGCTTCTCCACCGCCTTCAAGGCTGTCGGCATGCCCGGCGTCGCCAACATCATCGCGATCGGCGCCATCGTCGGCATCATCACCGTGGTGCTCACCTTCATGCTCGGTGTCACCCGCGTGTGGTTCGCGATGAGCCGCGACGGGCTGCTGCCGGAGTGGTTCGCGAAAACCCATCCGGTGCGCAAGGTTCCGACTCGCGTCACCTGGATCGTCGGCATCGGTTCGGCGATCCTGGCCGGATTGCTACCGATCAACACCGTCGCCGAGCTCACCAATATCGGCATCCTGATGGCGTTCGTCGTGGTCTGCATCGCCGTGGTGGTCCTGCGCTACAAACGTCCCGACGCGCCCCGCACGTTCAAACTCCCACTCATGCCGGTCATTCCGATCATCGGCGTGATCGCCTCGGTGTGGCTGATGCTGTCGCTGCCGTGGGAGACGTGGCTGCGGTTCGGGGCCTGGCTGGTGGTCGGACTGGTGATCTATCTCGGTTACTCCCGCACCCATTCCAAACTCGAGCAGACAGGCCCCGCCCCCGCTACCGGGCCTTTGGTGAAAGACTGAGCAACACCAGCCCGGAGGCGAGAACCGCTAGGCCGCACCACGATACGAACGGCAAGCGTTCGCCGATGACCGTGACGCCGAGCACCGCCGCGACGGCGGGCTCGGCGAGCGTCAGCGTGGTCGCCGCCGCCACGGTGGTGTGGCGCAGGCCGTACCCGAACAGGCGGTACGCCAGGAACGTGGTGAAGATCGCGAGGTGCAGCGCGACCGCGATGCCGCGCGTGCTGCCGAGCCACGTTGTGTCCGTGCACAGCACCACCGGCAGCACCAAAAGCCCTGCCGCGCCGAACATCACGCCCATCACCGAGTCGGACCGGTGCCCGCGGGCGATCAGTTCACCACCCACCAGCGCGTAGACGACATAGGCGAAGCCGCCCATCGCGGCCAGACCGATGCCGAGCAGGTCGACCGCGGCGGCGCCGGTCGTCAGTTGCGGGCCCAGAACCAGTGCCGCGCAACCGGCTACCGCCGCGGACGTGGCCACGACCCACCGCGCCGCCGGGCGCGACCGGCCCATCGCCCAAGCCAGCGCACCGGCGAAAACCGGTGCGCCGCACAGCGCTACGACCGTCGCGACGGCCACGCCCGTGCGCGCCACCGCCGGATAGAACGTGACCGGATATCCGGCCACGGCGACCGCACCGAGCAGAAGCAGCCGCCACTCCCCGCGCGAGTAGGACCGGCGACTCGGCCGGCGAGGCCCATAGTGCCCGGCCGATAAGAGCAGTAGCCCGCCCAGGGCGAGACCCGCCGAACCCACCGCGGCGGCGGGCGCTCCCGCGGGTGCCAGTGAACTAGCCGTTCCGGTGGTTCCCCACAGCACCGAAGCCGCGAGGATCGGTGTGGAGCCGCCGAACCGGCCGGATGTTTCAGCCAGGGTGGAGCAGACATCGTTGGACACAGTCGTGAACTTCCGTTCTCGAATTCCGAAAGGGATTGGATTCGAAACGGGCGCACGAACGACAGCCCCGCGACCCAGAGGTCAGCGCGGGCTCGAATTCAGCTCAACCGCGAAGGTGCGCCCGGTCAGGCGACCGGGGGCGGCGTGACAGCGTGCCAGTAGGTGGAGTCCACGGCGTCGATATTAACGGCAGTCGCCACCCGACGGTACCGGCCGCTCATAGCGCATATCTATCGGCACCGCGCAGATTCGCCAACGATGATTCGAAGTCACCGCATCCTGGCGAATCATTTTCGGTAGCGTGACCTCCGTGAGTGAACATGGCAGGACCGAGCGACGGCGCGGCGCAGTGTCGGCGGCAGGCTTACCGCCCGCGCCCAGCCGCCCGCGCACGCCGGTGCCGATCGATGACATCGATCGGGTGCTGCTCGACCACCTCGCCCGGGATGGGCGCATGACCAACAACGCGCTGGCCGCCGCCGCCGGCATCGCACCCTCGACCTGCCTCGGACGGGTGCGCTCGCTGGTGGAGCGCGGCGTGATCCGCGGCTTCCACGCCGAGATCGATCCCGGCGCGCTCGGGCGGGACTTGCAGGCGATGATCTCGGTTCGGCTGCACAGCAATTCGCGCAAACACCTGGCCGAGTTCGGACAGCAGCTGTCGGTGCTGCAAGAAGTGTTGAACGTGTATTTCATCGCCGGTGGTGACGACTATCTGATCCATGTCGCCACCGCCGACACCGAGGAACTGCGCGGGTTCGTGCTCGAGCATCTCAGCGCGCACCCGGCGGTGTCCTCCACCGAGACCATTCTGATCTTCGAGCACCTGCGCCCGCGCACGACTCTCGCGCAGCACTGAGGACGAACAGCGCGGACCGTGCATCACGGTCCCCGCGGATGCCTGTTCGCGGTGGTGACCGAGTGTCAGGCCGCGACCAGGCGGCCCACCGAATAGCCGTGCGCGGTGGCGACCGACTCCGACAGCAGCTGACCCGCGTGTGTGCTCAGACCGGCGGCAAGACCCGCGTCGGCCGCGACGGCCGCACGCCAGCCCTTGTCGGCCAGTTCCAGCACATAGGGGAGGGTGGTGTTGGTCAACGCCACCGTCGACGTATTCGGCACCGCGCCAGGCATATTGGCGACGCAGTAGAACACCGAGTCGTGTACCCGATAGGTCGGCTCGGCGTGCGTGGTCGGCCGCGAGTCCGCGAAACAGCCACCCTGATCGATCGCGATGTCCACCAGGACCGATCCCGGTTTCATCTGCGCCACAAGCTCATTCGGCACCAGCGTGGGAGCCTTCGCGCCGGGCACGAGCACCGCGCCGATCACCAGATCGGCCTCGCGCACCGTGGTTTCCACTTCTTGCCCGTTGGACGCGATGGTGCGCACGTGTCCCCGGTACTGCTCGTCGATCTCGCGCAGCCGCGCGATATTCACATCCAGCGCGGTCACCTCCGCGTGCATGCCGAGCGCGACGGCGATCGCGTTGCGGCCCGCCACTCCGGCCCCGAACACTACGACCTTCGCGGGCCGCACCCCCGGCACACCGCCCATCAGCACACCGCGCCCGCCTTCACTGCGCATCAGGTGATAGGCCCCCGCCTGCGGCGCCAACCGCCCCGCCACCTCACTCATCGGCGCCAGCAGCGGCAGCGAGCCGTCGCGAGCCGTCACCGTCTCGTACGCGATCGAGGTGATGCCCGACGCCAGCAGCGCGTCCGTGCACTCCTTCGACGCCGCCAGATGCAGGTAGGTGAACAACACCTGCCCTCGCCGCATGCGCGAATACTCCTCGGCCACCGGCTCTTTCACCTTCAACACCAATTCGGCGCTGCCCCACACCTCATCCACCGACGCCGAAACCCGCGCCCCCACATACGAATACGCCGCATCCTCGAACCCGGACCCCACCCCGGCCCCCGCCTCGACCACCACCTCATGCCCCCGCGCGACGAGCTCCCGCACCCCCGCGGGCGTACACGCCACCCGATACTCGTGGTTCTTGACCTCCCGCGGCACCCCGATCTTCACTGCGGCTCCTCACACTCGATGAATTGGACGGCCCCGAAAAACCGAGGCGCTTCATCTCAAAGTGTGAACTTTCTGCGAGATCAGATCTATATTCTTGAATTTAATTCTCAAACGGCCTTCATGTACGTCGATATTTGCAGGCATCATGGCTATGTGCGCCCGCCACACGAAACATCTTCGGCAGGCAACGCTTCCCGACCTTCAGGGCACCGAGAGTGATTCCTCGAGGGGGAAGCCGAAGGATTCGCGGGAGTCGGGGGCGGAGACGCGGATGGCGTCGGCTTGGGCGTCGGTGGGTTGCAGGTTGGAGGCCAGTTCGGCTTCGACCCGGAGGCGGTAGATCTGGATTTCGCGGGCGATCCGGTCTTCGTCCCAGCCGAGGTAGGGGGCGACCAGGGTGGCGACCTCGGGGGCGATGTCGACGCCGCGGGCGCTGGTCTCCACCGAGAGGCGGGTGCGGCGGGCGAGGATGTCGTCGAGGTGCAGGGCGCCCTCGTGGGTTACCGCGTAGACGATCTCGGCTTTGAGGTAGCGCGAATTGCCCAGCCGGGCGGCGAGTTCCGGGGCGGCGTCGATCAGTTCGCGGAGTTCGGTGACGGCGCTGCCGAAGCGACCGAGGAGGTGGTCGACGGTGGGCAGGTCGACGTCGAAGACCTCGGCCAGACGGGCGCGGGACAACGACAGTTCGCGGTACTGGTGGGCGCCGACCAGGGGGACGCGTTCGGTGCAAGACTTGGCGATGCGGCCGGGCAGGTCCGCGACAGCGAGATCGATGGCGTCCTTGGCCATGACGCGATAGGTGGTGTATTTGCCGCCGGCCACGATGACGAGCCCGGGGACCGGGCGGACGACGGCGTGCTCGCGGGAGAGCTTGGCGGTCTGGTCGGAGTCGCCGGCGGCGAGCAAGGGACGCAGTCCGGCGTAGACACCGACGATGTCGTCATGGCCGATCGGCGTCTCCAAGAGCCGATTCACTTGGGCCAGAATGTAATCGATGTCGGCACGGGTGGCGGCGGGGTGGGCGAGGTCATGGTCCCAGCCGGTGTCGGTGGTGCCGATCACCCAGTGCTCGTCGCTCCAGGGGCACGGGATGACGAACAGCAGGCTCTTCTCGGTTTCGGTGATCAGGCCGGTCTCGGAGTCGATCCGGTCGCGGGGCACCACGATGTGCACGCCCTTGGACGCCTTGATCTTGAACTGGCTGGCGGCACCGAGCATTTCCTGGAGTTCGTCGGTCCAGGCGCCGGCGGCGTTGACGACGCGTTTGGCACGCACCTCGAACTTGCGGCCCGTCTCCTGGTCCTGCACCAGCGCGCCGACGACGCGACCGTCCGCGCGCAGGAAGTCGACGACTCGGGCGCTGGAAGCGACCAGCGCGCCGTGCGAGGCGGCGGTGCGGGACAGCATCATGGTGTGCCGGGCGTCGTCGAGCTGGCCCTCGTAGAAGCTGACGCCGCCGCGCACGGTGCCGCGTTTGGCGCTCGGAAAACGCTGCATGGTCTTCTTCTTGCCGAGGTGGCGGAAGTGTGCGGGAACGCCGCGGCCCGCGCCGAGCACGTCGTAGACCCCGACGCCGGTGCCGACCCAGGCGCGATCGAGGACCGGCTTCTCCAGCGGATAGACGAACTCGACGGGCTTGGCCAGATGCGGCGCCAGGGTTTCCAGGATCAGCTTGCGTTCGCGCAGCGCCTCGAACACGAGCCGGAAGTTGAGCTGCTTGAGGTAGCGCAGGCCGCCGTGCACGAGCTTCGACGAGCGGCTGGAGGTTCCGGAGGCGTAGTCGCGGGCCTCGACGAGCCCGACGGTGAGCCCGCGGGTGACCGCGTCCAAGGCGGCCCCGGCGCCGACCACACCGGCGCCGATCACCAGCACGTCCAGCTCGGTGGCGGCCATGGTGTCGAGCGCGTGCTGCCGGGCCTCGGGACTCATCGCGACAGGCGCGGTCAGGGAACGCGTTTCGATCCCCTTCCGCACGGTGGACTCAGGCCTTCCAGGTACCGCTCCGACGAGGTCAGGCATCACATTCTCCGTTGTCCGTGATACGGCTCCGGCCCCGATCCGGGGGAGCCATTACCGAACGTAAGGACCCGGCGACCAGGCTTCAACGGTGCCTGTTCGACATTGTCGAACAGTTTCGCGCTAGCGTGGGGATATGCCCGGACCGATCCAATCGATCGAACGCGCCGCCGCGATCATGAGCGTGGTGGCCGAAGCGCCCTTCGGTATCGGCGTCGGCGAACTGGCGGCGGTCCTCGGCCTGCCGAAGCCGACCGCGCACGGACTGCTGCGCACCTTACAGGGGGTCGGCTACATCGACCAGGATCCGCGATCCGGGAAGTATCGAATCGGGGACGCGACCCTGGGCCTGACGGCACGGCGGTTCGACGCCAACGTGCTGCGCTCCTACGCGATGAACTGGGGCGACACCCTCGCGGCGCGCTCGGGCGAGTCGGTCCGCATCGGGGTGCTGCACGGTGACAGCGTGCAGATCGTGCACCACGTGTTCCGGCCGGACGGCAGCGCTCAAGTGCTGCGCCTCGGCGTCGAACTACCTTTGCACGCAACCGCTTTGGGCAAGGTTCTGCTGGCCTACACGCCGGGCCTCGCCGAGCGCGCGACCACGGGAACCCTGCCCGCCTACACCCGGCGGACGGTGGCCGCGCCGCGCGCGCTGCACGGCGAGATAGCGCGGGTGCGCGGCCAGGGTTACGCCGAGGACCTCGGCGAATTCGCCGCTGAACGCGCGTCCGTCGCCGCACCCGTCCGCGAGTCGGGCGGGCGAGTGGTCGGCGCGATCGGGGTGGTCGGCCCCTTCGACCGGCTGAGCGAGAAGGCGACGCACACCAGGCTGATCGACCTGGTCCGCACCGCCGCGGCCGCGATCTCCCGCGACCTCAGCGCCGAACGTCCGCAGGTCCAATCATGAAGCCGATTCTCCCGCAAGGTTATTGCCGTGCGCACGCCGCCCGGACCACCGAGAACGAAACCGACGTTCGCCGAGAATACGACCCACCTGCGCCCAGAGCGACAAATGAGCACTGAACGCGCTTCCAAAGCACGCTATGTGATGGCCATCGACCAAGGCACCACGTCGAGCCGGACGATCCTCTATGACGCCGCCGGACAACTGGTGTCGGTGGCCCAGCGCGAACACCGGCAGTTCTATCCGGCGGCCGGGCAGGTCGAGCACGACGCGGTGGAGATCCGCAAGAATGTCGGCAATCTGGTGGGACGGGTGATCGCGAAGGCCGGGGTATCCGCCGATCAGGTGGTGGCGATCGGGATCGCGAATCAGCGCGAGACCACGGTGCTGTGGGATCGGCACACCGGCCGGCCGATCGGCAATGCGATCGTCTGGCAGGACACGCGCACGGAAGAGCTGGTCGCGCGACTGGCCCGGCGACCGGAAGCCGCCCAGGTAGCCGCACGCTGCGGGCTTCCGCTGCTCAGTTACTTCGCCGCCCCGCGCATCCGGTGGATTCTCGACCATCATCCCGGGCTGCGCGAACGTGCCGAGCGCGGCGACATCCTGTTCGGGACCATGGACAGCTGGCTGATCTGGAATCTCACCGGCGGGGTGCACGTCACCGATGTGACCAATGCGGGCCGGACCATGCTGATGAACCTGCGCACCCTGGACTGGGACGACGAACTGCTCGAATTCTTCGACATCCCGCGCGCGCTCCTGCCCGAAATCCGTTCCAACGCGGAGGTTTACGGCCACACCGAGCACGGCATACCGATCGCCGCCGCGCTCGGCGATCAGCAGGCCGCCCTGTTCGGCCAAACCTGTTTCGACGCGGGCGAGGCGAAATGCACCTACGGCACCGGCAGTTTCCTGCTCGCCAATACCGGCACGGCGCCGGTGCACTCCGAGCACGGCCTACTGACCACCGTCGCCTACCGGATCGGCACCGATCCCGCGCGTTACGCCCTGGAGGGTTCGATGGCGGCCACCGGAACCCTGGTGCAGTGGTTACGCGATCGGCTGGAACTGATCGGCGCGGCGCCCGAGATCGAAACGCTGGCAAGCACGGTCGAGGACAACGGCGGCTGCTATGTGGTGCCCGCCTTCTCCGGCCTGTTCGCACCGCGCTGGCGGGCGGAGGCGCGCGGCGTCATCGCCGGTCTCACCTCGTATATCACCAAGGGTCATCTGGCACGCGCGGTGCTGGAAGCGACCGCCTGGCAGACCCGCGAAGTCGTCGACGCCATGAACGCCGACTCCGGTCATCCACTGACCGAACTGCGCGTCGACGGCGGCATGACCTCCAACAACCTACTGATGCAACAGATCTCGGATTCGCTCGGCGTCCCGGTGGAGCGCCCGCTGTACGCCGAGACCGTCTCGCTCGGCGCGGCCTACGCCGCGGGCCTCGCCGTCGGACTGTGGCCGGACATGACCGGTCTGCGGCGCAACCGGCACACCGCCGGACGCTGGCTCCCGGCGATGCCCGCGGCCCGCCGGGACAGCGAGTATCGCCGCTGGTCCCAGGCCGCCGGCCTCACCTACAACTGGACCGAACCGGCGGAGAACTAGTCAGAGTTCGTCGGGCGTCGACTCGTCGGATTCCAGTTCCTCGCTCATCGGATGCTCGTCGGCGTGGGTGGCCGACTCGTGCTCCCCCGCGAAATCGGGGTCTTCCTGGAGCGACTCCGCGGTCGCCCGATCCATTTCAGGTCCACTCATGGCTGCCGGATACCTCGTCCCGCGGTCGGCAAACAGTGCCATCATCGATACGGCACGCGGCGCGGCGGCAGGATCGGAAGCCACCTCGCGGCTACCGTGCTTTCCGGACTGCGCCCCGCAGCCCACGGAACGCCGGAGTGACCGATCCGAGGAGGGCTCGTGCTCGCGGTAGTGCAAATCCTGGCAGGCCTCGCCGCCCTGATTCACCTCTACATCTTCACGCTGGAGAGCTTCCGCTTCACCGATCGCCGGGTGCACGCCGGCTTGTTCCTGGTCGACGACACCGCGCTCGAAGCGGTCCGGCCCTGGGCGTTCAACCAGGGCTTCTACAACTTGTTCCTGGCAATCGGCACACTGGTCGGCGTCTTCCTCGTGCGCCCCTGCCCGGCGGCCGGCTGGGCTCTGATCATCATGGGGTGCGGCTCCATGCTCGCCGCCGCACTGGTCCTGGTCGGCACCGACCGCCGCTTCCTGAAGGCCGCGGCCGCGCAGGGCACCCTGCCCGCAGTGGCCCTGCTGGCCGCGCTGACCCAGCTCTGAGCCGTCAGTCCAGCCACATCAGACAGAAGATGTGCCCGACCGGATCGGCGAACACCCGGAAGTCGCCGTCGGTGACCTCTTGCACCAGCCGGGCTCCGAGTTCGAGCACCCGCTCCTGCGCGATGTCGACGTCGTCCACCAGCACGTCGAAATGGATCTGCTGGGACGCTTTCGGGTCCGGAAACCGCGGCGGCTGGTATTCGGGCGCGGTTTGGAACGCTATGCGCCGACCTTCCTTGTCCGCGATGACAACCCAGTCGTCTTCTTCGTCTTCGATCAACTCTGCCCCCAGCAGCCCGATATAGAACTCGGCCAGTTTGCGTGGTTCCGGACAGTCCAGCACCACACTCCGCAGGCTGCCGATCCCGGTGGTCGCGTTCGTCATACATCCCTCCTCGAAGTTCCCTTGGACACTTCCCGGTTACCCGAGGAGACCGGCACTACTCACTCACGGATGCGCCGGAGCAGCGGGCGCACCCAGGGCGCGAGGGCCGGCACCCCGACGAGCAGGAACCACGGTATGCGCCACCACCACCGGACGCCGTAGTCCTGGGCAGCCGGCGCCGTCGTCGTCAGCAAACGCGCGGTGGACGACCACACCACGAAGGCGTCGCCGATGGGGAACAGACCGAAGGCGTAGCGCTTGCTGCCGGGCAGCGTCAGGGGCAGGCCGAGCAGTTCGCCCTCCGATGCCAGCGCCGCGGCCAGGCTCGCATCGCCGTTGACCCGGGCGGCGCCCATCCCGACCACGGTGGCGGACAAGCTGATTCCCGCGACCAGCGGCCCGGAATCGACATCACCGGTTCCGGCTTGCCCCTGCGGATACTCGCGCAACCCGGGACCGAAACCACCCGGGTAGCTGAGGAATCGGCTCCGGAACCCGGCGTACTGAGTCCGCGCGAATTCGGCGTCTATCTCGGGAAGGAAGCGATGGATCATGGTCTGGGAGGTAGCGCGAGCCCCGGCCACCACTGACCCGTCCGGCGAAACCTGGTGCGGCAGTAGCCCGGTCGCCGGATCGAGCCGGGCTCTGGCGTCGTCGAGCCAGCGCGCGACCACCGCCCCGAACCGAGCGCCGCGCAGGTGATCGTGCAGCCGGAGCGCGGCGATCGCCACCGTCGAATCCACCGGCCAGGCCCGACCGGGATACGCCGGCAAGAACGGCGTCCCGGCGTCGGTGAAGGCCGCCGCGATCTCGGCGCTGCCTTCGTCGAACCGTCGCGCCAGCTCGGCATCCGTGCCGCCGTCCAACGCGAGGACACCACCCCGCAGCCAATTCGTCCAGCCCGCCCAGAACACGCCGTACGCGGGGCGCAACCGCGAATCGAACACCGCTTTGCCGGCCGTCGACTCCAGTCTGTCCAGCGCCCAACGGGATTCACGCACGGCGTGCGCCCGATGCGCCGGATCGTGCAACCCCGTCTGCACCCAGGCAAGACCGTAGAGAGCGTTCACGAAGAAGTACCCCTCCGGGAACTGCCGCTGCGCCGCTGTGTCCGCGCCGTCGGCTATCGCGCCGCGCAAGAACGACAGCTGACGCGCGGTCCCGGCGGGCTGCTCGTCCACGCCCGGCTGCGGCCAGACGAACCGCCCGACCGCCACCAAACAGGCGATGGTCACGACGACGCCCAACCCGCGCAGCACCCACCGCCACGGCGACACCGTTCGGGCCGGCAGCGAAACCACCGCCACGCGTCGGGCTACTCGGCCGGATTCAGATGCACCGGAAGTGTCCGGTGGCCATTGGAGATGAAACTGGCGACGTGCCCGAACTCCGCCGGGTCGGCGGCGAACGTCATGTTCGGGAAGCGTTCGAACAGCGCCGGCAACGCCACCAGCGCCTCCAGACGGGCCAGCGGCGCACCGAGGCAGTGGTGCACGCCGTGACCGAAGGACAAGTGCTCCTTGGACGGTCGCGTCACGTCGAACTCGGCCGCTGTTTCGCCGTGCACCTTCGGATCACGGTTGGCCGCGGCATACGAGGCGAGGATCGGATCGCCCTTGGCGATGCGGATGCCGCCGTCGATGTCGATATCGTCGGCGGCGAAACGCAGCGGCAGGTGCGCGACGGGCGCTTCGAAACGCAGCGACTCCTCGACGAGGTCGGACCACGCGACGTTGCCCTCGACCACGGCGGCCCGCTGGTCGGGACGGGTCAGCAGCGCGTGGATGGATTGGTCGAGCAGGTTGACGGTGGTCTCATGGCCCGCGCTGATGACCAGCAGCAGGGTGTCGATGAGCTCCTGCTCCTGCAGCTGGGTGTTGTCCTCTTCGTCGCGATGCGAGATCAGCAGGCTCGTCATGTCGTCGCCGGGGTGCTCACGGCGGTAGGCCACCAGTTCACCGAGGATCCGGTACATCTCCATGTAGTTGGCCTGGGATTCCTCCGGGCCGAGGGAGGTGTCGAAAATGCCGTCGACGCACTGGCGCAGGCCCTCGTTCAGCGACTCCGGCACGCCCATGAGTTCCGAAATCACTTGAATCGGAAGCGGATACGCGAACCGCTCGCGCAAATCGACCGGCCCTTCGGCGGCGGCCAGGTCGTCGAGCAGCGCGTGGGCGATTCGTTCGATCTGCGGCCGCATCGCCTCGGTGCGGCGGTGGGTGAACGCTGGTGCGACCAGCTTCCGTAGTCGGCGATGGTCGGCGCCGTAGGCGGTGAACATGTTGTTCACGGCCACCCAGAGGAACAGCGGCCAATCCTGCGGCACCTCGCCGTTGATGAAGGCCGGCCAGTGCTGGCGCGCGTCCTTGGACACCCGCGGGTCGATCAGCATCTTCTTCAGCACTTCGGCGTCGGTCACCGACCACGCGCGCACACCACCCGGCAACTCGACAGCACTGACCGGTCCGCGCTCGGCGATGCGGGCGGCCTCTCCTTGAATGTCGGTACCGGCGGGATCCAGGACAATGGGCTGACTGTCCATCACTTCTCTCCTTAATACACGTGCAGCGGAGGCGATTTCGGGAAGGTGACCGGTAGGGACACCAATGCGCGATGGAACGGTCCCGGCCGCCAGTGCAGCTGGTCGGGCGACACCCCCAGCCGCATTTCCGGTAGTGCGTCAAGGATTTGGTCGATGGTTTCCTGGGCGATCAGGTAGGCCACGGACCGGGCGGGGCAGGCGTGCGGGCCGAGGCTCCACGCCAGATGCGAACGGTTGTCGGTGTATTCGCCCGCGCTGATGGCGGGATCGTTGTTGCAACCGGCCATGCTGATGACGACCGGCTGATGCGCGGGCAGCCACACGCCGTCGATGAGCATCGGCTGGCGCGGATAGGAGACGCAGTAGTTCGCCATGGGCGGGTCGGTGAACAGCACCTCGTCCAGTGCGTCGCGGGTGGAAAGACTGCCACCCAACAGGTTTCCGGCGAACCGGTCATCGGTGAGCATGAACACCAGCGTGTTCACGATGAGGTTCTGCTCCGGCTCGATGCCCGCGCCGTAGATGGTCGCCAGCTGGTGGATCATCTCCACATCGGTCAACTTCGCCGGGTGGGCGAGCAGCCGTGAGGTGAGGTCGTCGCCGGGTTCCTTGCGCTTGCGGGAAGTGAGCTCCACCAGCGCGTCGCTGAGCATGGCGTTGCCCTTGTCGGCGTTGACGCCCTCGAAGATGGCGGCCATACCGGTGGCCACCTGCTGGCCGATATCGGGTGGGCAGCCGATCACCTCATTGAGCACCGCGAACGTCGCCGGGAAGGCGTACTGACTGATCAGATCGGCGTAACCGTCGCTACAGAAGGTGTTGATCAGCGGTATCGCGATGCGCTCGACGGTGGCGTGCAAGGAGTGCAGATCGACCGCGCTGATCGCGGCGAGATTGGCCTGGCGGTAGCGCAGATGCTCGATTCCCGCGCTGCGCAACGCGTTCGGGCGCCACTCCAGCATCGGCAGAATGGGGCATTCGCCGGGCACGTGCTGCTGCCAGGTGCGCGGGTCGGCCGGGAAGTGGTCGGGATCGTTGAGAATCCGCAGCGCGGTGTGATAGCCGATCACCAGGGTCGCGGGAATTCCCGGGGAGAGTTCGACCGGCACCAAAGAGCCGTATCTGCGGCGCATTTCGTCGTAGGCGCGGTGCGGATCGGCCGCGAACTCCTCGTCATACAGGGACACGCGCGGGCCGTCGGTGTCGACCGGTGAGCCGTGGGGTACCGGACAGCGATCGGCCTGGGGCGGCATGGTCAAAGCAAGGACTCCTGACGATGGAACAGGAATTCGACGAGCGTGATCAGCGAACGCAGACAGGTGCCCCGATTGCGGGCATCGAGCGCGGTGAGCGGCGTCTCGGGCGTGAGATCGAGCGCGTCCCGGACCTCCTCCAGCGGATAGCGCGTGGCGTCGTCGAAGACGTTGACCGCCACCGAATACGGCACCCCGCGCTCCTCGAGCACCGAGAGCACCTCGTCGGAGCGCTCGATGCGCCGGGTGTCGACCAGCACCAGCGCACCCAGCGCACCACGGGCCAGCTCTTCCCATAAGGGGACGAAACGCTGCTGGCCCGGGGTGCCGAAAAGGTATAGCGCCAGTTGGGGATTCAACGTGATGCGGCCGAAATCCATCGCGACGGTGGTCTGCGTCTTCTGACCGAGCCCGGCCATGTCATCGATGCCGATGCTGGCTTCGGTGATGGTCTCCTCGGTGCGCAGCGGCGTGATCTCCGAGACGCTGCTCACGAACGTGGTCTTGCCTACCCCAAAGTTCCCCGCTACCAACAGCTTTACCGATCGGGTCACGGTCTCCGGCACATAATTGACTTCAGGCCGGGAGAGCACGGAGCCCATCGAGTACCTCCTTGAGAATGGCAAGCTGTGGCACGTTGGTGGGCACGGGTATGGCCAGGCATTCGTGGTCGAGCAAGTCGGAGACGACGATCTTCACCACCGAAGGCGGCAGATCCAGGTACGCGGCGATCTCGGCGATGGAGAGGGCTCCGTTATTGCAGACCTCTCGTACCCGCCGAGCCTCCGGGCGGGCACCCTGCGGCAGGATGTGGCCCGCCGCGACGACGATGGTCACCAGATCCAGCTCCCGGCTGGGGCGCGAACGCCCCCCCGTGCGCACGTAGGAGCGGACCAGGTCGGGGTCGCGCCGTGGCCTGGTCATCGCCGATCGCTGTCCGCTCTCCGCTGCGAGTACTTGCCGAGTTCGTGCCCGACCCGGGCGGCGAGCTCGTTCATGCGATGCGCGATCAGACTCACGTCCGCCTCGGTGGTGGTCGAAACGCCGAGCAGCGCACCGTCTCCCGCCGCGGTGATGAAAATCATCCCCTCGTCGTATTCGGTCATGTTCTGCCGCAGACCGGTGCCGGTCCCGCCACAGAACTCACCCAAAGCCTTACCGAGCGAACGCAATCCGGACGCGGCAGCGGAGAATCGCTCGGCGTTGTCTCGGGTGATGCCTTGCGAGTGGGCGATACGCAGACCGTCCTCGGATAGCAGGACGGCGAAACGCACACCGGGAACGCTGAGCTCTTCGAGTAACCAGCCGAGCTTGTTACTGGAATCGGTGGCGGTGCTCATCAAGGCGTCGTCCCTTCCGTGTTCTCAGCCGCGGCCGCTCGGCCGCTCTTGGATCCGGTCTGCCATGCGGCGGCGATATCTGGTCGAGCTGGTCCCGGTTCGGTGCGCTGGGTGGCCGGCCTGGCCGGCGCGGCGGCGAGGCCGGGCGCGACCGGGCGACGGCGGCGCTTGGGCAGACCACCACTGGTGATCTCGTGCACCGCGAAAGCCTGGTCGGCACCTTCGGGTTCGGGTTCGGCGGGTCGCTGGACGGCCGGCTCCGGCACGACGGCCGCTTCCACGGCGGGCGTGGCCTCCGGGGTGGCGAGCAGCGATTCCGGGATGTAGACCATGGCCCGCATACCCCCGTAAGCGTTGGGCCCGTCGATGTAGACGGTGAATCCGTAGCGGCGAGCGAGCGCGGCGACACCGGGGAAGCCGACCTTGGGCGCGGGGCCGAGTTGATGGATATCGACGGTGCGCTCCCCTGCCAGGATCTGGCGCGCCTCCTCCATCTGCTCGGAGTTCATCCGCACACCCGCGTCGTCGATGATGACAGTGATGCCGTGATGGCCTTCTTGGAAGCTGATGTCGACGAACGACGTCGGCGGCGAGTAGCGCAGCGCGTTGTCGAGCAGCGTGGCCAGCGTGTGCACGAGCGGCTCCACGGCGCGACTGATCACCACCCGATCGGACTGGTGGGACCGCACGCGCAGATAGTCACGCACGCGACCGGTGGCGCCGCCGACCACGTCGGTGAGCGATTGCGCGGGCCAGCGCCTGCCGGGCAGACCACCGCACACGATGACGTAGGACTGCGCCTGGCGGATCATCTGCTGCACCGTGTGGTCGATGCGCGTGAGCGTGGCGTAGACCTCGTCCCCGCGGTGGGTACGCAGGGCGGCGCTGACGACCTGGCCCGCGTCGGCGCCGAGGCTGACCACCGAGGTACCGAAGGCGCGCACCGCGCCGCTGGTGGCGTCGCGGGCGGCGGCGGTTACTTCCGCGCGTGCCTTTGTCTCGGCCTGTTCGACCGCGGCGCGCATGCGCTCCTCCGCGTCGGTCTGCACCTTGCGCAACTCATCGGCATAACGTTCGCCGAGCCACTGCAGACACTGCACGAAGCGCGTGTTCTGCATACCCTCGAGCACGTCGAAAGTAGTGGTGGGAGCCTCGAACCGCCGGACAGCGTCGGTAATCGCCGGCACGGTGTGCACGGCGAAGGATTCGAGGGTGTCCTCGTACGCGCGCTGCAGGCCAGTGAGCTCATCGATCCGTAGCTGCTGCCGTCTACCAGCATTGACGAAATACACCGTAACGGCGATGACCAGCGCTGGAGCGATGATCCACGGAAGTACCTGTGCCATTTCTAGGTTCATCCGGTTACGTCACGCCTTTCCTCACACCCGCCGACAAACAAGGCTCTAGCCTCACATTGCCTGCGGGACAGGCGATCACACCAATGCTCCCGCGGACTTGCTCACATTAGCAGGATCCCAGCGAACGCGTAACGTTCAGCAACAGTTACGGATTCGAAGAACCGGCGGTACCGGATACCATGCCCGCATGGCGAAACTGAAGGTCTCCGTAGACGTCCCGCTAACCCCGGATCGGGCCTGGGCGCACACCTCGAACCTTTCCGAGCTGGACCAGTGGCTGACCATGCACGAGGCATGGCGCAGCGAGGTGCCCGAAGAACTGACCGAGGGCAGCACGCTGGTCGGCGTGGCCGCGGTCAAGGGCTTTCGCAATCGGGTGACCTGGACGGTCGAGAAGGCCGAACCGCCGCGCCGGCTGAAACTGCGCGGCGCGGGCAAGGGCGGGACCAAGCTGGGCCTGGAACTGCTGGTGGCGCCCAAGGGCTCGGGTTCGGAGGTGACCGTCGACATCGAACTCGGCGGGCGGCCGCTGTTCGGTCCGATCGGCAGCACGGTGGCGCGTGCGATCAAGGGTGATATCGAAAGGTCCCTGGACAAGTTCGTCACGCTGTACGGCGAGAAATAGCCCCCTGAACGAACTCGGGCCCACGATGCCGAAGCGTCGTGGGCCCGAATCGAACACCGTCAGTGCACGAGCACCTGGGCATTACCGTCGGCCGGCACCGGCGGCTTGGTGCGCGGCAGGAAGTAGGCCGGAATCAAGGCCAGCACCATCAGGATCAGCGCCACCACGAAGGTGTTGCTGAACGACTCCGCGGCCAGGCTCAGCGCCTGCGCCTTCTGCGCCGCGAACTCCGCCGCCGCCTCCGGGGGCAGCGTGGCGGGATCGGGCAGCGCCGCGGCCTGTTCCGGAGACTGCCCCGCGGTGGGCAGGCCCTTGTCCTTCATCTGATTGGTCAGGATCACCGCGATGGTGGCCGTGCCGATCGAACCGGCGGTCTGGTTGATGATGTTCATCAGCGTCGAACCGCGCGCCACCTGCTGATGGGTCAGCGTCTGGATCGCCGCCGTCATCACCGGCATCATGGTGCAGCCCATACCCAGACCCATGATGAACAGGCCGGTGCCCAGCATCAGATACGAGGTGTCGGCCTCGAGCTGGGTGAAGAACACCATGCCGATGCTGATCACCGCGATACCGGTCAGCACGATCTTGCCCGGACCGATCTTGTCGACCAGGCGGCCCGCGATCGGCATGGTCAGCATGGCGCCCAACCCCTGTGGCGCCAGCATCAGACCGGCCGAGAGCGAGGTCTCACCCTGCACCGACACCAGGTAGGACGGCAGCAGCAGGCCCGCCCCGAAGAACGCCGCGGCGAACAGCGTCATCGTCAGCACCGAGAACAGCAGCGACTTGTTGCGGAACAGGTACAGATCGATCAGCGGGTGCTTGGCGCGCAGCGCGTGGAAGACGAAGGCCACCAGCAGCAGCGCACCGATGAGCATGGTCACCCAGACCTTGGGCGCGGTGACCCGGCCCTCGTCCGGAATGGAGGAGACGCCGAACAGGAACAGCGCCAGACCCGGTGAGGCGAGCAGCATGCCGATGAAGTCGAACGACTCCGAGGGCTGCGGCTTGTCCGCGGGCAGGATGATGAAGGCGTAGACCAGGGCGATGACGCCCAACGGGAGGTTGATCAGGAAGATCCACTCCCAGGAGAAGTCGTCGATCAGCCAGCCGCCGAGGATCGGGCCACCGATCGGGCCGAGCAGCATGGGAATGCCGAGCACGGCCATTACCCGGCCGATCCGCTGCGGACCGGCGGCGTGGGTCATGATCGTCATACCGAGCGGCATGAGCATGCCGCCGCCGATGCCCTGGACGACCCGCGCGGCGATCAAGGTCTCGATGCTCCAGGCGAAGCTGCACAGCACCGAGCCGAGCACGAAGAACGCCAGCGCCGAGATGTAGAGGCGCTTGGTGCCGAACCGGTCGGCCGCCCAGCCGGTCATCGGGATGACCGTGGCCAGCGCCAGCGTGTAGCCGGTCATCGACCAGGCGGTCAGGGCATAGCTGGAACCGAATTCGTGCTGGAACTCGGGAATGGCGATGGTCACGACAGTGATGTCGAGGATCGACATGATCGCGCCGAGCACGACCACGCCGGCGATTTTGAAGACTCTCGCGTCGAGCTTGTCGTCGGCCGCGTCTTGGTCGGCCTTGATATCCGGAGGTGATGTCACCGGTTAAGGGTGCCAGTTGCCCCGACAAATAACCAGAGAAGCCCGGCGGGTCGGAGAGTGACTGCCGCCACCCTCCCCCACTCGGCTACTTCGGCAGTTCGGCCAGCTCCCGCCGCACGACCTCATCGTGCGCCGCCGCCGCGGCGGCCGCCCGCCGCGGGCTCCAGTGCCCGGACATGACGAACACGAACGGGATGAACAGCACCTGGGCGATCAAGCAGATCCACCACCAGCGTCCCCACTGACCGGGCGAATCGTGCTTGGCCTGCCGCACTTCCGGGCCGCGCTCGGCCAGGTAGGCGCGATCGGAGGCGGAAATGGTGTTGATCGCCTGCAGTTTCGCGCCCGCGTCCGCCAGTTTCGGGGCCACCCGCGCGGCGACGGTGAGCTCGTCGCGCGGCACCGCCTGCGTCGCGGTGAGCCGCGCGATCGCGTCGTTCACCGGAATGGCGAACTTCTGCGCCACCTGACCCACCGCGGCGAGGCCGGCGTTGCCGTCGGCCGGATCGGCCGCCAGTGCCGCCTGCGTGTCGGGGTTGATGGCGTTCAGTGTCTGTAGTTCCTGCGGGTACTTCGCCTGAAGCGCCAGCGCCGTCTGGATCTCGGCGGCGGTGGCCCCGCTCAGCTTCTGCATCGCGGCGAGCTGCGCGGCCTGATCGCCCGGGTCGGCCTGCAATGCCGCGAGGGTTTCCGGGCCGACGGTCTGGATGGTGGCGAGCTCGGCGGCATGCGCGGCCTGGATCTGCGCCAGGCGCGGCCCGTAATTCACCAGCGGCCCGGCGGCGTTCACCACGAGCAGCAAACCGAACAGGACCAGCGTCACCACGCCGCGCAGGGTGCCGCCCCAGACCGCGAGGCCGACCGCGGTGGCGGCGGGGTTCCGCTCCTCCACGGTTTCGGTGAAGCTGGCCATCCAGGTGGAGTAGGCGATACCGGTACCGATCGCGATCAGCGCGAAAATCCAGGCCCAGGTGTAATACCCGGTCTCCGGATTGTCATTGTGCTGGATCAGGATGAACATGCCGACGATCGAGATGAGCGCACCGGCGATCATGAACGGCTTGCGGACTTTCAATCGATCCGAGGCGATACCGGCGGCCACGAGCGCGATCGCGTTGGCGCCCCAATACCAGTTGCCCAGCGCGTTCGCCTGCGCCGAGGTGAACCCGAAGTTGGTGGCCAGATAGACCGCCAGGAATGAAATGATCGTATAGAAGAAGGCCAGGAAAAGGCTGATGCCCAGAGCCGATCCGACGATATTCGGCTTCAGCATCTGCTTCCACTGATCACGTTCCAGTTCTTGCACATTCAGGCCGCGGGCGCGCGCCTCGATCAGCGCCTTGTCCCGCAGTGACACCATCACCTGATCGCGCAGTGGCGGGCTCAGTTCCCGGAGTGCGACGACCGCGACCACCGAGATCACCATGCAGATCACACCGCAGAGCCGGTAGTGGTACTGCCAGTCCGGGTGCGCGTCCAGCGTGCGGGTGGAGATCGCGGTGGTCACCAGGGCGCCGATCACCGGCCCGAGGGTCCAGAAACCCATCGCCGAGGCACGGCCCAGTTGCGGAGAGAAATCCCGGATCAACGCGGGCGTGGCCACCAGGACCGCACCCTCCACCACGCTCACCAAGACGTAGACGATCAGATAGGCCTCTTTGGTCGTCGTCGCCGGCACCGCGAACAGTGTCAGCGCCGAAACGATCACCACGCCGTAGGCGACGATATTGGCCCGCCCCCACCGATCCAGGAGACCGGCCACCAGTGAGGCGACCGCACCGAACGCGGCCCCCACGATGAAGATTCCGACGAAATACGAGAAGGACAGATCGAAATAGGCGATCAGCTCGTTGCCGACCGCGCCGGTGACGAACAATTGGTAATACAACGCGATCGAGGTGACGACCACGACGGTCAGGTACCAAGCACGCGCCGGCGTTTCAGGATAATTCGGAAGTTTGCGCTGCCAGAGCCCGGTGAGCAGGGTCGGCGGGGCGGGGATCGACGTCGAACTCATAGTCGAATTGCCTTTCTAGCCTCGGCAACTCGCGCTGAATCACGGCGACGGGGCGGACGAGCCGCCGGGTGCGCAAACTGTAACGACCGATCTTGATCCGCACGCGGTTTCCGGCCACTCGGTCCCGCTCATCGGAATTCTGCGATATTCGGAAACGAAGACAACAAAACGCAGTGCGGGTCATCGAGACGATGACCCGCACTGCGTGGACGCGATGACGGACCCGCTAGGGCCGCAACGCGATCTTGGCCGAGCGGCCGCGACTTTCACTGGCCACGGCGGCTTCCGCCGCGGCGTCCAGCGGGAACGTTGCCTCGACCGCCAGGCGCAGGGCACCCTGTGCCGCCATCGTCACCAGTTCGGTGATCAGGCGGCGCATGTCCTCGCGGCTGGTCTGCTCGGCGCGCTTGGAGCCCCAGAAACCTTTGATCACGGCCTGTTTGAAGATGACCGGGCCGGGATCGATGATCAGCGGCTTGCCCGACAGCGCACCGAAGGAGATCAGTTCGCCGCTCGGCGCGAGCAGCGAGAGCAGGTCGTTGGCCGCGCTGCCGCCGACCTGGTCGACGGCGCGCACGATCGGCGCGCCACCGGTCAGTTCGGAGACCTGCTGCTGCCAGCCCTCGGTTTCGGTGTCGACGACCGCTTCCGCGCCCTGGTCCCGCAACGCCTTCAGCGATTCGGTGTTGCGCACCAGGCTCAGTACGTGCACGCCGCGTTGGCGGGCAAGGACATTCAGCAGCCGGCCCACCGCGCCGTTGCCGGCGTTGACCGCAATCCAGTCGCCCGCCGCCACATTCAGGTCTTCCAGCAGCATGAGCGCGCTCAGCGGCATGGCCATCAGCTGGGCGGCGGTCTCGTCCGGGATCGCGTCCGGCAGCGGCACCACCTGGGTGGCCTTGGCCAGGAAGAACTCGGCCCAGGCCTCGTGGATACCCGAAATGCTCACGCGCTGACCGACTTCCAGCCCGGAAACGCCCGGACCGAGCGCGTCGATCCGGCCGACGGCCTCGGTGCCCGGGATAGCGGGCAGCGCCGGCTTGTAGCCGTACACGCCGCGGATGGTGGCCAGGTCGTGGTTGTGGATCGGTGCCAGGATCAACGCGATCCGCACCTGACCTTCGCCGGGCTCCGGCGCCGGTCGTTCCCCCGCGGTCAGCACGTCCTTCGGTTCGCCGAAGGAGTCGATCACTACCGCGCGCACGGCTCAGTCCTCCGCGACGGTGACGGTGACGTCGATATTGCCGCGCGTGGCGTTGGAGTACGGGCAGACCTGGTGCGCCTTGTCGGCCAGCGCCTGCGCCTGCTCGCGGGACAGGTTCGGCAACGTCACCTCGATCTCCACGGCCAGCTGGAAGCCGCCCGCGTCGTTCTTGCCGAGGCTCACCTTGGCGCCGACCGCGGAGTCGTCCACGTTCGCGCCGTCGTTCTTGCCGACCAGGCGGAGCGCGCCGTGGAAGCACGCCGCGTAGCCGGCGGCGAAGAGCTGCTCCGGGTTGGTGCCCGTACCGCTACCGCCGAGCTCCTTGGGCGAGGTCAGGTCCACCTCGACCTTGCCGTCGGAGGTACGGGCGTGGCCGTTGCGGCCGTCGCCGGTGGCGAGGGCTTCGGCGGTGTAGAGGGTGTTCATGAGTGCTCACTTTCGCTTCGAGGATGCGATATCCGAGGTTGCGCGGACAGTGTCTCGGTCATGCGCCGCAAGGTATCGCGCAGCGCGACGAATTCGTCCGAGGACAGGCCGACGGCTTCGGCCATTTCGTTCGGTATGTCGCGGGCCTGGGCCCGCATTTCGCGTCCGGTGCCGGTGAGCCGGATCTCGACTCGCCGTTCGTCGGCGGTGCTGCGCTGGCGCTGCACCAATCCCGCCGTTTGCAACCGCTTGAGCAGCGGCGACAGGGTGCCGGAATCGAGTGACAGCGTCGTGCAGAGTTCCCCGACGGAGCGACCGTCACGTTCCCACAGCGCCAGCATCACCAGGTACTGCGGGTAGGTCAGCCCGAGCTTGTCCAGCTTGGGCCGGTAAACCGCCGTCATCGCCCGCGACGCCGCGTACAGCGGAAAGCACAGCTGCTCGTCGAGGCGAAGATGATCGGTCACGTCCTGAACGGTAGTCCCCAATTAAGTTGTGTACAACCGAACTGAGCGTGGCCTGCGCCACATCACCGCCGTCGTCCCGGCACCGGGACCGGTCCTGGGACCGATGCGCACCGGGACGACGGACGTTCATGCGGAACGCCGCAGGCCCGGCGAATCAGGCTGCGCCCCAACGAGTGTTGAGTTGCTCCTCGGCCGCCGCGGTCAGCGTGCCGAACAGGCGCAGGCGCGCGAGGCCGCCGTCCGGGTAGATATCCAGCCGCACGTGGGTGGCGGCGCGGTCGTTGCTCAACCGGAACCGGTGCGGCGTGTCGGGCTGCAGCGCGGTACGGGGCAGCAACTCGAACCAGGCCGCGTCGTCGACGGCGGGCAGCGGCTCGTCGCCGTGGTGGTCGATACCGAGCAGCCGCGCCTCCCCCGGCGCGTTGAACAACAGGTTCGTGGTGTCGAGCTCCAGCAGCTGCGGCACCCCCTGCGCGGCGAGCTGGATTGTGGCCCAGTCGTTTCCGCTGTCGCGACGACGCCTGGTTTCCCAGCCCTCGGCCTGGTTGCGGGCCAATCCGGGGCTGATCATATTGTCGGGCGCGGAGTAGAACATGTCCGAGCACCCGAGCGCCCGAGCGCCGTTGCCGAGCGCGGCGAGGTCCACGGTCAGACCGGACAGCAACGCCGGGTCGGGCACCACTTCACCGTGCACCCGCAACCGGGCCACGCCACCATCGGGGTAGATGGTGAGCCGGACGTGGGTGAACACGCGATCGTCGGCGATCGGGAACTCGTGCACGGCGTCGCCGGTCAGCGGACTGCGCGGCAGGATTTCCACCCAGTCGGCGTATTCCAGCTCCGCCACCGACGGATAACCGGACACCCGGCAAGCCTCGATGGAGGCGAACGGAGGGTAGTTGCCCTTGAACCACGCGGTGTCGATGACGACGCCGCGCACCACGCCGGGCATGCCGAGCCGCACGATGGCCCAGTCGTCGCCGGGACCGCGGTGCCGGCGGGTCTCCCAGCCGTCGTACTCCTGCCCCTTGGGTCCGAAGGTCTCCGGGGAGAACCTCGGCGCCCACGGGTTGATCAGGTTCTCGCGCTCCTCGAAGGACTCGTCGCTGGCCGCGATCACGCTGCCGAGATTGGTGCGCAGTGCCAGGTCGGGTAGGGCGGTGAAGTCTGACATATGTTCTCCCTCAGCTCTTTTCATGAATGGTCGCGTCGATGAACCGACCGGCGGGCCGCTCCCCCACGACCGCGCCGCGCAACCAGGTGGACTGGACCACACCCGACAGCTCCCGGCCCTGGTAAGCCGTGATCGGGTTCTTGTGCTGCAACGCGGCCGGTTCGACGGTGAACGCCGCGTCCGGATCGAAGGCGACCAGATCGGCGTCGCAGCCGACCGCGATCCGGCCCTTGTGTGTCAGCCCGACCAGATCGGCGGGCGCTTCGGCCATCCAGCGGACGATGTCCTCGAGGCCGAATCCCCGGGCGCGCGCGGCGGTCCACACCGCGGGCAAGCCGAGTTGCAGCGAGGAGACACCGCCCCAGGCGCTGGCGAAGTCACCCTCCTTCATGGCGGGCGGGCACGGTGAGTGATCGGAGACCACGCAGCACAGCACGCCGTCGGCCAGGCCCTGCCACAGCGCGTCCTGGTTCGCCGAATCCCGGATCGGCGGACAGCATTTGAACGCGGTGGTGTGCGCTTCCGCGGCCGCCAGGGTCAGGTAGTGCGGGCAGGTCTCGGCGGTGATCCGCACGCCACGGGCCTGCGCGGCGGCCAACGGCGCGAGGCAGTCCGCGGCCGAGACGTGCAGGATGTGTGTCCGGGCCCCGGTCTGCTCGGCCAGCGCGAGGATCGCTTGCACCGCAGCACTTTCCGCCGCTCCCGGCCGTGATTCCAGGAAGGCGTCGTAGGACCCGTCCGCCGGCTCGCCCAGGCGGCCCGGATCCTCGGCGTGCACGATCAGCAACCCGTCGAACGCGACGAGCTCCGTCATCACCGCTTCGATCTCGGGCAGCGTCAGCGGCGGGAACTCGTCCACGCCGGACGGGGACAAGAAGCACTTGAACCCGAACACGCCCGACTCGTGCAGTGGGCGCAGCCATTTCAGGTTTCCCGGAATCGCGCCACCCCAGAACCCCACATCCACCTGACACTGCCCGGCCGCCGCGGCGCGTTTCGCCGCCAGGGCGGGCACGTCGACCGTGGGCGGCAGCGAGTTCAACGGCATATCGATGATCGTCGTAACACCGCCCGCCGCAGCGGCTCTGGTCGCTGTCGCGAACCCCTCCCACTCCGTGCGCCCGGGTTCGTTCACATGGACATGCGAGTCGACCAGGCCCGGCAGCAAGACCAGGTCCGCCACATCGGTGGTCGTCCGGGCCGCCAATTCGGCCGCATAGGGTTCCACGGCTGCGATTCGCCCGTCCCGCACCGCGATCGCGGCGGGACGGATTCCCTCCGGCAGCACCACGCGGCGCGACCGGATCACCAGGTCATGCATGTCCACTCACTCCTCGCGCACTCTGAATTCCGGCGTTCGCCGGAAGTTCGGCGGCCGGGCCCGAACCCCGCGCCGCCGCCCGGATCTCGGCGAAACCCGCGGCGAGACCCGCAAGCCCCGCGGCGATGCCCACCGACCCCGCGGCGGCGCCGACCGGACCCGCTACTACGCCCGTTCCGGCGGCCACACCCACCGCTCCCGCGGCCACACCGAGCAAGCCGGTGGCGATACCCACCGAATTCCCGGCGAGCGCCGGGATCCAGCGCCCAGGCAGGTTCCAGTGCTTACCCATGTCCGCCGACCACCTTGCGAAGGTTGTTGTCCACCAGCCATTTTCCGGCCACGCCTGCCGCCAGCCGCTCGAGCAGCGGCCCGGCGTGGGCCATGCATACGGCCGGGTCGGACTCGAGATCGGTCAGGGCGTAGGCCTGTTCGATATCGACGCGCCGCAGCTGTTCGGCGGTGAGGGCGCGCCGTCCGGCAACCGCGATCACCGGCACACCGGCGGACTTCGCGATCCGCGCGACGCCGACGGGCGCCTTCCCGTGCAGCGTCTGCTGATCGAGCGACCCCTCACCGGTGATGACCAGGCGCGCACCTTCGACCTGCCCGGCGAAACCGAGCTGGTCCAGGATCATGTCGATCCCCGGCCGCGCCTGGGCGTTCAGGAACGCCATCGCGGCGAACCCGACTCCACCGGCGGCCCCGGCGCCGGGCCGCTCGGCGACATCGATGCCCAGATCGCGCCGCACGATCATCGCCAGCCGGGCGAGACCGCGCTCGAGATCCTCGACATCGAACTGCTTCGCGCCCTTCTGGCGGGCGTACACATTCGCGGCTCCGCGTGCGCCCAGCAGCGGATTGTCCACGTCGGAAGCCACCGTCACCAGCGGCACCCGCACCATTTCACTGGCGTCGACGCGCGCCAGCCGGCGCAGCGCCGCACCGCCGGGCGGCAGTTGCTCCCCGCGCTCGTCGAGGAACTTCACGCCCAGCGCCGACATCATGCCCGCGCCACCGTCGGTGCACGCACTTCCACCGAGCCCCAACAGGATTCGCCGGGCGCCGCGCTGCGCGGCGGCCCGGATCAGCTCGCCGGTGCCGGTGCTCGAGACCGTCCGCGAGGTCGACGAGGTCGGCGGGTGCGGCATCTTGCGCACCCCCGACGCCTCGGCGAGTTCGATCACGGCCGTCTGATCGCGCATGGCGAACGACGCGACGACCTGGTCCCCGATCGGACCGGTGACGCTGGTGCGGAACCGGGCGAAGCCCGAGGCCACCACCGCGTCCACCGTGCCGTCACCCCCGTCGGCGACCGGAACGGTCACCACGGGAACGTCCGGCCGTACCCGGCGCAGGCCGGTGGCCACGTGCTCGGCCACCTCGGGAGCGGTCAGCGAGCCCTTGAACTTATCGGGCGCGATGACCACATACCCCTCTCGCCACCGGGGACGCGGCGCCCGTCGGGGGCTGATCACCTGCTTCCTCCGACAGCTTCGGGCTCCGGCAGCGCGGCGATCGCGGTGGGCGCGTCGTCGAGCGACTGCGCCAGCTCCTCGAACTCCATGATGTTGTCGATCTCGAGACCCATCGACACGTTCGTCACGCGCTCGAGGATGACCTCCACGACCACCGGCACGCGATGCTCGGCCATCAGGGCCTTGGCGTCCTCCAGCGCGGCACTGAGCCTGCCCGGTTCGGTGACCCGAATCGCCTTGCAGCCCAGCCCTTCCACGACCTTCACGTGGTCCACACCGTAGCCGCCGATCTCGGGGCTGTTGATGTTCTCGAAGTCGAGCTGGACGTAGTAGTCCATGGAGAAGTTGCGCTGCGCCTGGCGGATCAGCCCGAGGTAGGAGTTGTTCACCACGACATGGATGTACGGGATGCCGAATTGCGCGCCGACGGCCAATTCCTCGATCAGGAACTGGAAGTCGTAGTCACCGGAGAGCGCGACCACGGTGGCTTCTGGGTCGGCGGTGGCGACACCGAGGGCGGCGGGCAGGGTCCAGCCCAGCGGGCCGGCCTGGCCGGCGTTGATCCAGTGCCGCGGCCGGTAGACATGCAGCAGCTGCGCCGCCTGGATCTGCGACAGGCCGATGGTGCTGACGTAGCGGATATCGGGTCCGAACGCCTTGTTCATCTCCTCGTACACGCGCTGCGGCTTGATCGGCACCGAGTCGAAGTGCGTCTTGCGCAGCCCTTCGTTCTTGCGGTGCTTGCACTGCTTGGCCCAGTCCGCGCGGCTCGGCAGCGTCTCCGCGGCCTTGCGCTCGCGCGCCACCTCGAGGAACACCTCGAGCGCGGCGCCGGCATCGGAGGTGATGCCGAAGTCGGGCGCGAAGACCCGGCCGATCTGCGTCGGCTCGATGTCGACGTGCACGAAAGTGCGGTCCTTGGTGTAGGTTTCGACGCCGCCGGTGTGCCGGTTGGCCCACCGGTTGCCGATGCCGAGCACGAAGTCCGACTCCAGCATGGTGGCGTTGCCGTACCGGTGCGAGGTCTGCAAACCGACCATGCCCGCGTGCAGCGGGTGATCGTCGGCGATGGTGCCCCAGCCCATCAGCGTCGGCACCACCGGAATCCCGGTCAGCTCGGCGAATTCGACGAGCAGATCGGCCGCGTCCGCGTTCACGATGCCGCCGCCGGCCACGATCAGCGGGCGCTCGGCGGCGGCCAGCATGTCCAGGACCTTCTCGGCCTGGGCACGGCTGGCAGCGGGCTTGTGCACCACGAGCGGCTCGTAGGTATCGATATCGAACTCGATTTCGGCGAGCTGCACATCGATCGGCAGGTCGATCAGCACCGGGCCCGGACGACCCTCACGCATCAGGTGGAAGGCCTTCTGGAAGGTGCCGGGCACCTGCGCCGGCTCCAGCACCGTGACGGCCCACTTGCTGACCGGCTTGGCGATGGAGGCGATATCGACGGCCTGGAAGTCCTCCTTGTGCAGTTTCGCCACCGGAGCCTGCCCGGTGATGCACAGGATCGGGATGGAATCGGCACTGGCCGAATACAAACCGGTGATCATGTCGGTGCCGGCCGGGCCGGAGGTACCGATGCAGATGCCGATATTGCCGGCCTTGGCCCGGGTGTAGCCCTCGGCCATGTGCGAGGCGGCCTCGACGTGGCGGGCCAGGACGTGCTTCAGTCCGCCGTGCGCGCGCATGGCGCTGTAGAACGGATTGATCGCCGCGCCGGGCAGGCCGAAAGCCTGTGTCGCGCCTTCTTTTTCCAGGATCAGGACCGCCGCGTCGACGGTACGCATCCGTGCCATATCAGTTCTCCGCCTCATCGGTCACATCGATCAGAACCCAGCCTTCGGGCACGTGGGTCACGCACTGTTCATGTGCGACAGCAGTAGTCACGCGTCGTCTCGCTTCGACAACGCCTCGGCGACCAGCAGCAGACCGGAGTGATCCAGGTTGCCGTAGCCCATGGCACGCGCGGCGGCGATGAGCTGCGCGGTGAGCGCGCCCATCGGAATCGCCACCTCGGCGTCGCGCGCGGCGGCCAGAATGATGCCCATGTCCTTGTGGTGCAGGTCGATCCGGAAACCGGGGACGAACGAGCGCTCCAGCATGGTCTTGCGCTTGAGCTCGAGGATCTTGCTGCCCGCGAGACCACCGGCCAGCACATCCAGGCCCTTGGCCGCGTCCGCGCCCAGGTTCTCCATCAGCAGGATCGCCTCGGCGACCAGGGCGTAGGTGCCGCCCACGATCAGCTGGTTGGCCGCCTTGACGACCTGACCGGCGCCGTTCGGGCCGACGAGCTCGAAGGTCTTGCCCACCGCCTCGAAGATCGGCTTCGCCGCAGCGAAGTCCGCTTCGGTACCGCCGACCATGATGGACAGCGCGGCGTTGATCGCGCCGGGCTCGCCGCCGCTGACGGGTGCGTCGAGCACTCGCAGGTTCTTCTTCGCGCCCTCGGTGGCGGTCCAGCGCGAGGTCTTCGGGGTGATGGTGGAGAAGTCGATGTAGAGGGTGCCGGGGTCGGCGTGCTCGAGCACGTCGGCGAACACCGATTCCACATGCTCGTCCTGCGGCAGCATCGTGATCACGATGTCCTTGCCGCGGACGGCTTCGGCCGCACCGGAGGCGGTGTTGCCGCCCGCGGCCTTCAGCTTGTCCAGCGCGGCGGCGCTGTGGTCGTAGCCGGTGACCTCGTGGCCCGCGGCGACCAGGTGGCCCGCCATCGGTCCACCCATGATGCCGAGTCCGACAAATCCGATCTTGCTCATTTGATCCAGCTCCAATCCAGGTCTGCGTCTTTGTATTCCAGGCCGATCCAGCCGTCGTAGCCGGCGGCGGACAGGCTCTCGAAGAGAGCCGTGAAGTCGAGATCACCGGTGCCGGGGCGACCACGGCCGGGGTTGTCGGCGATCTGCACGTGGCCGATGCGCGAGGCGTAGGTGTTGATCACCTGGTGCAGGTCCTCGCCCATGCGGGACAGGTGGTAAAGGTCGCACAGGAACTTGATGTTCGGCTCACCGGCCGCATCGATGACACGCACCGCGTGCTCGGCCGAGACGACCGGATAGTCCGGGGACTCAGGCGAATTCAGCGCTTCCAGCAGCACCGTGGCACCGATCCGGGACGCGGCCTGGGCGGCCAGGCGCAGGTTCTCCAGCGCCAGTTCGTCCTGCTTGGCCGGGTCCTCGCCCTCGATCCGGTTGCCGTACAGCGCGTTCAAGGCCTTGCAGCCGGTGCGCTCGGCGATACCGACGGCGACCTCGATGTTGTCGCGGAAGGTGGTGACCGCGCTGGGCACCGAGACCAGGCCGCGACCGGCGGGGATCAGGTCGATGAAGTTCAACCCGGCCAGCTGCACACCGGCATCGGCGATCGCCCCGACGAACGCGTCGATCTCCTTGTCGCCCGGTGTCGGATCGGTGCCGAAGGGCCACCAGAATTCGACACCGTCGAAACCCGCCGCCTTGGCGGCGGCCGGACGTTCGAGCAGCGGCAAATCAGTGAACAGAATCGAGCAATTGACGTCGAATTTTGGCACGATCAAGCTCCTTTCTTGTATTTCTTCCAGCTGCCGATCTCGGTGATGTCCTTCAGCTCCGGGTAGGAAATCGGCGGCTTGCGCATCACCATGGACAGCACCGAGCGGTTGTCTTGCAGCTCGATCACGCCGAGCTCCAGTTCCGGCGGTTCGGCCGGAAGCAGCTTCTCTCGCAAGACATCCAAGGAAATGTCGAACAATTCGCCGGCGATCGGCGCACCGCCATCGGCGACGGGCGCGAGACCCGGGAACCGGTCACCTACCGAATAAAACCGATAGCGTGGCGCGGTTTCGGCTTCACCGGCGAACGGTGCGCCGTCGAGCAGGTAATTCAGGGGTCCTCCGCGCATGGCGGAGCCGTTCAGGAAAATCAGAGGCATTTCAATGCCCTTCTCAGGGTTGGTATTTAAAAATTACTTTCGGATATCGTCGTCGAGCCGATCGCCGAGTTCCTCGCGCTGGTCCTGTGCGGCGGCGAACACCGACACACCCTCGCGCTTGCCGGCGCGAATCTCGTTGAACACCACGTTCAGCACGATCGCGACTACCGCGGTCGCACTGATCCCGGATTCCAGGACCACGGCGATCGACTTCGGGAACGCGTGCCAGAAGTCCGGCGCCGCAATCGGAATCACGCCGATCGCGACACTGACCGCGACGATGACCATATTCAGGTTGTCTTCGTAATCCACCCGCGACAGCGTGCGGATACCACTGGCGGCCACCGATCCGAAGAGCACGATCGCCGCGCCACCGAGCACCGGATACGGAATCCCGGCGACCACCGCGCCCACCACCGGCAGTAGTCCGAGCAGCGCGAGAATCGCGCCACCGACCGCGACCACATAGCGGCTCTTGATGCCGGTCAGCGCGACCAGTCCGACATTCTGTGCGAACGCGCTGCACGGGAAGGAGCCCACCAGAGGCGCCACCGCGCTCGACGCCATATCGGCGCGCAAGCCGTCCGCCAGCCGCTTCTTGTCGACTTTCGTCGGCAAGATCTCGCCGATGGCGAGAATGTCGGCGGTGGCCTCGGTCATGATCACCAGGATCACGATCGTCATGGCGACGATCGCGCCCACTTCGAACGTCGGCGTACCGAAATGCAGAACCGAGGGCAAGGCGACCAGTTTCGCATCGCCGACTCCGGAGAAGTCGGCCTTGCCCGTGCCGACCGCCACCAGTGTTCCGATGACGAGGCCGATCAGAATGGACAACCGCGAAATCGCACCTTGGAAAAGCCGGCTGATCACCAAGATGATCAGCAGTGTCAAACCGGCGTATCCGATATTGGCCATGGAGCCGTAATCGGAGGATTTGGCATTGCCGCCCATCGCCCACCGGAATGCCACCGGCATCAGCGACAACCCGATCACCGTGATGATCGTGCCGGTCACCACCGCCGGGAAAAGCCGCACCAGGTGTGCGAAGAAGGACGAGGCGATCAATCCGATGACACCCGCGACGATGATCGCGCCGAACACCGGCCGCAGCCCGCCGTCATTGGCGATCGACACGATCGTCGACACGCTGACGAACGAAATGCCTTGCACGATCGGCAGTCTGGAGCCGAACGGCCCCAAACCCAGGGTCTGCAGCATGGTGGCCAGACCCGAGACGAACAGTCCCGCGGTCACCAGCAAGGCCATGTCGGTGGCCGACAGTCCGGCCGCACCGCCGATGATCAGCGGTGGCGCGATGACGCCGCCGTACATCGTCAGGATGTGCTGCAGGCCGTACGCGATCAGTTGCAGCGGTGGATATTTCGTATCTTCCGGCCGGACCGTGGCGGTTGAAGCAGCCCCGTCGGACGGGGTGCTACGGCGGTTGAACATGGGTGTCGCCTCTCCGCGATCAGCAAAATCCGGGCACGGCGTGCCAGGCAGAACCAGCGTCGCTGGCGTCGTCACGGACTACCGAGGCCTCGATCAGGCCATACGGCCGATCGGCGGCGATGAAGACCTCATTCGGGTTTTCCAGCGCGAACGGGCTCAGGTCGACCAGGAAGTGGTGCTTGTTCGGCGCGGAGAACTTGATCTCGGCGACCTCGCGGTGCTGCTCGAGCACCGCGCGACCCATGCTGTAGAGGGTCTGCTGCAGCGCGTAGGAGTGCACGGCGGCGAACTGGCGCAGCAGAATCGAGCGGATCGAGTCGTAGGACTTGTCCCAGTCCGGGACCTCGGCGTTGTCGTAGCGCCACTTGGCGACCAGCGAGGTGGCCATGATGCGGTCATTGGTCGGCTGCAGGGTCGTGTACTTGTCCTTGAAGTACCCGTGGAATTCCGAGCCGGTGGTCTTCAACAGCACCAGATCCTTGATGCCGGAGACCACGTGCGCGCGCCGATCCGGGCCCACGCCGTCGACGTTGATATGAGTGGTGCGCACACCGGCGCCGCTGCGCACGAACGAATGGTCGTGGCCGATGCCGTCGACGGGGATGCGATCCCAGGCGTACTCCTCGATCTCCACGCGCGCGCCGTCGGCGCCCGGGCAGCGGGCGATGAAGTGATCGGCCAAGGTCAGGCCGTAGTTCTCGATCGCGCCGATCTCCTTCTCCTTGGCGAAGGCGAAGGCGGTGTTCTTCTGGGTGTCGGTGGGGAGCACGTCCTTCTGATCACCGGTGATGTGCGCGTCCTCGAAACGCCCGCGCAGCGCGGAAGATACGTTCAGATCGCGAATCTGGTGACGCGCGGTGTCGCGGTAGACGCGGACGACACGGCTCTCGGCCTTGCCGTACTGGTTGGGTCCAAGCTGGATGGCCATGGTGCGGGTCAGCTCCCTCGGTAGGTGGAGTAGGCGAACGGACTGAGTAGAAGCGGGATGTGGAAGTGGCTGCCGGCCGGGCCATTCGGCGTGAAGGTGATGACGGCTTCGGGGAAGAAGCAGTCCTGGCCGGTGCCGGCGGCGTAGGCGGCGACGTCGAAAACCAGCCGGTATCGGCCGGTTTCGAGCTCGTCCGGGCCGAAGTCTCCGACGCGGCCGTCGGCGTCGGTGACCGCTCGGGCCAGCAGCACCGGCTCGCCGTCCTTGATGAACTCCAGCCGGACCGGGACACCGGCGCCGGGCTTGCCGAGTGCCGTGTCGAGCACGTGCGTGGTGATCGCGCTCATGCCGGGGCTACCTCCATCTCTCCAATTGCCTTGCGCAACCGCAGGATCGCGATCTTGCGCAGTTCCTCCGCGACGGTCGCCGCTTCGGTTTCGTCGTCGTTGCCGAGGCGGGCTTGCAGGGCGGCCAGGATCTGCTCCGCGGACAGCCCGGTGGCGCAGATCAGGAAGACCCGTCCGAACCGCTGCTCGTAGGCCTGGTTGCCGGCCATCAGGGCCGCGGCGGTGGCCAGGTCCTGGCTGACACCGGACTGCTCGCCGCGCGACCATTTCGCGTCGACGCCGCTGCCGTTCGCCCGCTCCCCGATGCGGGGGTGGGCGGCGAGCGCGCGGTCGACGTCCTCTGCGGTGAAGGTGCGGGCGGCGCTGTCGGCCACCGTCAGCAGGCTGTCCAGATCGGCGTACGGCCGGCCCGCCAGGACGGCGTCGGCCCACGCCGGAACGTCGCAGCAAGCCAGCAGTACCGGCCGAAGTTGTTCGCTAGCAGTCGAATTGAACGCTGCCGTAGTCCCCAATTGCCTGGCCTTTCTCGTGTAGCGGAGGTCACATCCGCTTACTTCGAGAAGAGTGGCACAGGTCTCACCCGTAAATCAACAGTTTGTTGAAATTTGGGGTGAAAGCCCAAGTGGCGGGGTCGCACCGGGCTGCCGTTCAGCAGGTCCTACAGGGACCCCGCTCAGGACCGGGTCCGGTTCAGATAGTTGTACACCGTGAAGCGGGTGACGCCGAGGGCTTCGGCGACGGTCTCCGCGGACTTGCGGTAACTGAAGGCTCCGCGCTCTTCCAGCAAACGCACGGCACGCTGTTTGTCGGCGCGCTTGAGGTCGGTGAGGGAACCCCCGAGTTCGGTCGCCACGGCGTCGAGCAGCCGGGCCAGGCCGCCCTCGGTGCCGGGGTCGGCGGCCGCCGCGGCCGCGGCGGTGCCGTCGGTCGCGGCGAAACGGACAGCGGCCAGTGTGGCGCCTTCCCACACCAGGGGAACGTCATCCGGACCGCAGTCGCCGGGCGGCACCAGACGACCACCCACCCGGTCCAGCAGTGGAGTGATCGTCACCAGCACCGGGTGCGTGGGATCGAGGTACGTGTCAGTCATCGTCATCCCGCTCCACCTGCATGGTCACCCGGGTCGCACCGTGGGCGAAACCGGTGGCGAGCACATCGCGCAGCAGGTCCAGCAACTTCTCGCTCGGACCGGACACCGAGGTGCCCAGCGGGCCGAAATCACAATCGAGACCGGCGGCTTCGAGCACGGCGAGGGTCTCGGCGGCATGTGGCGGCGGATCGCCTTCGCCATGGAACGGCTCGGTGGTGAACTCAGCACGCAGCCACATGGGCACAGGCTACCCGCGCTTCCTGGAAGGGGGACAAAGGGATCGGGCGCGCACAGCGCCTCGCGGCGCAGCCGGAACTGTGCCGCGAGGCGCATGATGTGCGATGGCGGTCAGCCGCCGAAGGCCAGTTCGATGGCGTTGATGCCGAAGTAGGCGAGGAAGACCGCACTGACCACATACAGCAGCCAATGCACTTCCTTGAACTTTCCGCGCGCCGCCTTGATCACCACGTAGGCGATCAGGCCGGCACCCACACCGTTGGTGATGGAGTAGGTGAACGGCATCAGCGCGATGGTCAGGAAGGCGGGAACCGCCACCTCCAGATCGTTCCAGTCGATCTTGCGGGCCTGGGTCATCATCAGCGCCCCGACCAGCACCAGGGCCGGAGCCGCCGCCTGGATCGGGACGACCGCCGCGATCGGGGTGAAGAAGATCGCGGCGATGAACAGGCCGCCGGTCACCACGCTGGTCAGGCCGGTACGGGAACCCTCACCGACACCCGTCGCCGACTCGACGTACACCGTCGCGCCCGCACCGCCGGCCGCGCCGCCGATGACCTGGCCGACACCGTCGACGGTCAGTACCTTGCCCAGGCCGGGCATGGTGCCCTTCTCGTCCAGCAGTTCGGCCTCGTCACAGACGCCGAAGATCGTGCCCATCGCGTCGAAGAAACCGGTCAGCACCAGGGTGAACAGCACGATCGAGGCGGTCAGCGCCCCCGCCGAGGCGAAGCCGCCGATCAGGTCGACGTTGAACATCAAACCGAAATCGGGTGCGGCCAAGAGCTTTTCGGGCGTCTCCGGTACCACCGGACCCCAGGACTTGGGATCGATGGTGGCGTTGGCGTTGATGATCACCGCGACCACGGTGGCGATCGCGATACTGATCAGCAGGGCGCCGGGCACCTTGCGGATGAACAACGCCAGCATGACCAGCAGGCCGACCGCGAAAACCACCACCGGCCAGCCACTGAGGTGACCGCCCGAACCCAGCGTCACCGGCGGACCGGTGGCCTCGCCGTGACCCACCACGCCGGCCGAGACCAGGCCGATCAGCGCGATGAACATGCCGATACCCACACCGATGGCATTCTTCAACGCCACCGGAATAGCATTGATGATCATGGTGCGCAGACCGGTCGCGGCCATGATCACGATGATCACGCCCATCAGGATGACCAAGCCCATGGCCTGCGGCCAGGTCATGTGCGGCGCCGCCTGGAAGGCGACCACCGGGACCAGTCCCAGCCCGGCGGCCAGCGCCAGCGGCACATTGCCGACCAGCCCCATGAGCACAGTGCTCAGACCGGCGGAGAACGCCGTGGCGGTGGTGAGCTGCGCGATGGACAGCTTGTCACCGTTCATGTCCGTGACACCGCCGAGAATCAGCGGGACCAGCAGGATGACGTAGGCCATCGCGACGAAGGTGGTGATACCACCACGGACCTCCCGGGACACGGTGGTCTTGCGCTCGGTGAGTCGGAAAAACCGGTCGTGCCAGGCTTTTCTCGGTACCGGCGGCTCTTCCGCGACGGGCTTTGTCTGCATCTGCGTCATTGGGCTTGCCCTCCTCAGGGCGTGGCCGACCTACGGTCCGGGATGGATTTCCGGTGCGCGCGGTTCGGTTATGCGGTTGTGGAGCGCCGCCGCCTCATTGCGAAAAGATGCGGCGCCCCCGTTGATCAACAGCTCCGGATATTGTTTTCCGGTGGTTCCGGCACACGGTTCATGTGCACGGTAGTCCCCCGCGGGCGGCGCGCGTCACGGGTGGCGGCGACGCCCGCGGGGGTGGCGGAGAGCGTGGGTGGCTCGCCGTGATGTTCCCGAGCCGCTGGCCGCGGTAGCGGACTGTCGACATCGGTCGGGATGGCATGGTGGTATTCGCGGATCTCTTCGATGACCCCCTCAATCGGGACATCGACGGGTGCCGCGAGTACCTGGGTCGTCATCGAGTTCCCTCCTGCAGCAGGCGTTTCCGGGCATCGGCCCCGGCTCGGCCGGTCGCATCGTGGGCCACGGTGCGCAGCTCGCCGTTCTCGACGACGGTGTGCCCGCCGACGATCAGACGAGCCAACGGCGGTGTCGGACCGAAAACCAAGGCGCACACCGGATCCGCGACGGCGGAGCGGAAGCCGTCGACCCGCCAGATGGCGATGTCGGCGAGCTTGCCGACCTCCAGCGATCCGATCTCGTTCTGGCGGCCCAGGTTTCGGGCACCACCGAGCGTGCCGAGCTCCAGGGCCTGCCGGGCGGTGAGGGCCTTCGGGCCGCGCACGGCGCGCTGGAAGAGCATGGCCTGGCGCATCTCCCCGGCCATGGACGTCAATTCGCTGGAGGCCGCGCCGTCGACCCCGAGGCCGACCGGGGCGCCCGCGGCGATCAGGTCGGTGACGCGGGCGATACCGGCGCCGAGGCGCGCGTTGGAGGTCGGGCAGTGCGCCGAGCCGGTGCCGGTTTCGGCGAAACGGCGGATGTCGGCGTCGTGCAGATGCACCGCGTGCGCGAACCACACGTCGTCACCGAGCCAGCCCAGCTTGCCCATGTATTCGACCGGGGTGCAGCCCATCTGCTCTTTGCAGTGCTCTTCCTCGTCCAGCGTTTCGGCGAGGTGGGTGTGCAGGCGCACGCCTTTTTCGCGGGCCAGCGCGGCGGACTCGGTCATCAGCTCGGCGGTCACCGAGAACGGCGAGCACGGCGCGACCGCGACCCGCAGCATCGAATCGAAGGACGGATCGTGATACGTGTCGATGACCTCGGCGGTGTGCGCGAGGATGTCGTCGCGGCTCTCCACGACCTCGTCCGGCGGCAGGCCGCCGTCGGACTGCCCGCGGTCCATCGAACCGCGGCACGGATGGAAGCGGATGCCCAGCTCCCGGGCGGCACGGATCTCGGCGTCGAACAGATCACCGCGCCCCTTGGGGAAGAGATAGTGGTGGTCACTGCTGGTGGTACAGCCGGTCAGCGCGAGCCAGCCCAGCCCCGCCGCGGCGGCGCCGTAGACGACGTCGGCGTCCATCCGCGCCCAGATCTGGTAGAGCCCGGTCAGCCATTCGAACAGGGTGGCGTCCTGGAACAGACCCTGGCTGGCCCACTGGTACAGGTGGTGATGGGTGTTGACCAGGCCCGGCGTGACCAGGCAGCCGGTGCCGTTGACGCGTTCGGCGCCTTCGATCCGCGGCGCCGGGCCGGAGCCCAGCGCGGTGATCAGGCCGTTCTCCGCCACCAGGTATCCGGAGGGTATCTCCGGGCCGGCGACCGGGGCGATGTAGGCGTTTTCGATGACAGTCTTCATGCGGGCGCTGCCTTCTCGGTGAGATGCGAATTGCGTGCCACCCGATCATGCGCCAGCCGATCCGCGCCGTTGGAGCTCACCCGCGTCACGCCGCCGCCCGCTCACCGTATGCGTTGCCAGTAGATAGCGCGAGGCGCGCGGTCACGGCGGGCCGAGCCCGGTCGACCTCGAGTTCGACGACGACGCCGATGCCGCCGGGAGAGGTGTTCGCCTCCGGTCGGGCGGCCTCGGACCCGAGCGCCTCGGCCCCACTCGCGGGTCGCGGTAAATCCATGTCGGTAAGTACAGCTGGCCGGGAAGTGAACAGGTAGGAACGAGAAATCTGAACTGTGGCCCAGTTCACACCGCAAGGTTTGTACGTATCTCCAAATGCGGTGGGTACCCCGACCGCTGTTAGCGTAGGAAACTGTGCGATTACGTTCCCTGCTCACCATGACGGCCCTCGGTCTCGAACTCCTCACCGGGGAGGAAGACCTGGACCGCTTCGTGCGCTGGGTGGTAACCACCGACCTGCTCGACCCCAGCCGCTACCTCTCCGGCGGCGAACTCGTGCTCTCCGGCCTGCAGTGGCGCGACAGCCCCGCCGACAGCGAAACCTTCGTCGGCGCCCTCGCCCGAGCCGGCGTCGCGGGGCTGGCCGCCGGTGACGCGCGCTACGGCGGCGTGCCCGAGGACATCGTCGAGGCCTGCCGCCGGCACCGGATCCCGCTGTTCCGGGTCCAGGAGAACGTCGCGTTCGCGACGGTGACCGAGCAGATCACCCGCAACCTGTCCACCGGACGGGCGGCCGACCTGAGCGCGGTGCTGGACCGGCACCGCCAGCTCGTGGCGGGCAGCGGGCTCGGGTCGGTGCTGGATCTGATCGAACGCGATCTCGGTATGAGCTGCTGGGTGATGTCCTCGACCGGGCGCGTGGTCGCCGGGTCGGTCGCACCGCCCGAGGGCGTGACCGCGGCGTTTCTCAACGCCCGCCGACTACCCCTGGTGGAACGCGAGAACGGTTCGCCCCATTCGATTTTCGCGGTCGACGAGTACAGCACCTCGCGAGTCGCGGACTGGTTCCTGGTATTCCAGGGCGACTGCACCGAGTGGTCCGAGGAACGGCGCGCGCTACCCGGCGAGCTCGCCGCCGTCGTCTCACTCGAGCGGGCCCGACAGGACGACCGGCAGAGCGCCGAAGGACGGCTCGCCCAGGAGCTGATCGAGCTCATCGTCTCCGATGCCAAACCGGCGGAGATCATCTCGCGCCTGGAACTGACCGGCCTCGGCCCCGGTGAGACCTACATCGCGGTCGCCGCGGCGTCCGAGGGCGACACCCTGCGGCCCGGCGAACTTCGCGTCCTGTTACGCGAAATCCTTTACGGCAGAAGGCCGGCCGCCGGAGTGGTCGACGGCGAGGCGATCGCGCTGATCCCGGCGCGCAGCTCGATCCTGGACGAAATCCAGCTCGCCCTCAGCGAATTGGCGCCCGCACTGGGTGAGAGCCGGCTCTCCGTCGGCGTCAGCGGGGTCGTCGACGGCGAAGGTCTGCGCGGCGCGGTCGAGGAGGCCCGGTACGCCCGCCGCATGGCCGGCCGCAGCGAACACCAGGCGAGTGTCGTCGGGCATGACCAGCTCGCCACCCACATGCTGCTGCTCGCCAGCGTGCCCGACGAAGTGCGGCGCATGTTCCGGACCCGGCTGCTCGACCCGTTGAGCAACTACGACCAGGACAATCGCGCCGATCTGGTGCACACGCTGGAGACGTTCCTGCAGTCGTCGGGATCGTGGACGAAGTCCGCCGAGTTGCTGCACGTGCACGTGAATACGCTGCGGTATCGGATTCAGCGGATCGAGGAACTGACCGGACGCGACCTGTCGCGGCTCGAGGATCGGGTCGACTTCTTCCTGGCGCTCGCGCTGCGCTGACCTGCCTGCGACAGTGGTACCGATGACTACCACCGGTTTCCAGCGCATCTCGCGCCTTCGCGCGCTCATCGATCACCCGCGCACCGGGCCCGATGAGCGCGCCACCGCACAGCGGATGCTTGACCGGATCCTGAGCAGATCCGGCGCCGTGACCGCGGACTCCACCCGCGCCTACGGTACCCGTCACCGTCGCCTCGGCAAGCATGCCGACCTCGCCGCCGTCGCCGAGATGATCCGCGACGACATCGCTTTGGCGCGAACCATGTCGGACACTCCGGCCGCACCCGGCGATCTGGCCCCGGTCGATCCCCTCGGTGACGCACCCGCCCAACTCACCTTCGTGGTAAGCACGCCCCATCCCGGTGCCAT
This sequence comes from Nocardia goodfellowii, assembly GCF_017875645.1. Classification (NCBI taxonomy): domain Bacteria; kingdom Bacillati; phylum Actinomycetota; class Actinomycetes; order Mycobacteriales; family Nocardiaceae; genus Nocardia; species Nocardia goodfellowii. The sequence continues at coordinate 6,199,746 of NZ_JAGGMR010000001.1, forward strand.
CGACATCACGATCGACGACATCCCCCAGGCCTGGGGTTGGGCCGATAGCTCCGGCGCCCCGACCGCCGCACTGCAATCCCTGGCTACCGAACTGGCCGACATCCTGCACAGTTACAACCACAGCGGCGCAGACCTCCCGCCACGCTTCTTCGGCCGCGTCCGAGCCGGAAACCGCACGCTGATCTGGTAACTCGCGCCACTCATCCCTCAGCGGGCCGCCCGGGCGGAGCGGACGCGCTGACTGTCAGTTGCTCGGCCGGTGCGAGTGCGCGTAAATGCTCACCCCGACGAGCAGCGCCATCAGCACCCCGGCCGCGGGCACGGGATAAGGCGTGAAACTCGCCGCCAGAATGAGCGATCCGAGCAGCGGCATGGTCCAGGCGTACGGCGCGTTCGCGCCGTGCGGCCGGACCATCAGCCACCACACCACCAGCAGATAGCAGAAGACGGGGATGGTGACTGTCAAACCGGCCTGTGTCGTCGACACATGGGCGTGGTGTTCGACTTGCGCGATGGTGACCGACAGCCCCGCGCCGACCGCGGCCCCCGCCGCGAAGATCACGTAGTGGCCGTAGCCCCACACATAGGGAGAAGGCGTAGACGCGAGCAGCTCACCGGCGTTCATCGAGAAGTAGACCCACCACATGCCGAACACGATGAGCAGACCGCCCGCCGCGATGAGCAGCAGTTCGGTGTTCATCGCCGCAGTCAGGGCGTCCCGAAAAGCATTGGTGGCGGACAGGATTGTCTCGCCGAGCACGATGATGGTGAGCAGCCCGTAGCGTTCGGCGATGTGATGGGGATGCCACGGCATCCGCCAAGCCCGGTCCGCCCACGGCGGCACCAGCAGTTCGGCCACCACCATCACCAGAAAGCCCCACGGCCGCAGCTGGCCGGGCAGGGCGAAGATGACCACGGCCCAGCCGCCCATGGCCAGCGACTCACCGGCCACATACCGCAGCATGGCGGCCCGAGCCAGCGGATGCGCCCGCGCCGCGCGCAATTGCTGGGCGACCAAACCGACGCGCATCACCAGGTATCCGACGAACACGATCGCGAAGTCGCCGTCGTCGAAAGCGCGCGGCACACCGGCCGCGAGCAGCAGCACCCCGGTCATCACCAGCAGCGTGGACAGCCGGTACGGCACATCGTCGGTGTCGAAAGCCGAGGCGAACCAGCTGAAGTTCATCCACGCCCACCAGATCGCGAAGAACACCATGAAGTAGCTCAGGATCCCGGCCGCGAAATGCCCTTCGGCCAGCGCATGCTCCAGCCGCAACGCGACCTGCGCGACCGCCACCACGAAGCACAGGTCCAGCAACAGCTCCAGCGGCGTCGCCGCCCGGTGTGGCTCGTCCGGCCTGCGCGGCGTCATCCGATGCCGCCAGGTCCACCCGCTGATCGCATGCTCGGTCATGTACGCATCGTAGGGAGCGCCGGATCCCGCATTCCGGATCCGCGGCGGCGATTCGACGTCGATCACAAGACGCACCGCCTCACGGTCCGAATGCCGTGGCGAACTAGTGGTCTCGTCGGCGGCGCCGGCGCGGGCAGCGCCTGGCATCCGGCCCTGGGATCAGCCGAGCGCGGAAGTGCCCGCCGGCGCGGCTGGCACGACATCAACCGCCGCGGCGCGGGACGGTCGCGACGGACAACGCGGCGGCGATGACGACACAGACGCCGAGGAGTTGGAATGCCCGGGAGTAGCCGCCGAGCTGTCCTGCCATGGCCGTCGCGGCGAAGGGGGCGAGAGCCGAAGCGACGATCGACGGCGCGGCGAGCAAGCCGGAGAGGCGGCCGTAATGCGAAGTGCCCCAGCGGTCGGTCACGGCGGTGGCCTTCAGCAGCGTGAGCACGCCGCGGGCCATGCCCGCGAGCACGGCGGCGCCGACCAATGCCGTTGCGGTGGTGAGACTTCCGAGCAGGACGGTGCTCGCGGCGATACTCAGCAGGATCAGCGCGGTCCGTGTGCGAACGCTGGTGTGCCGCTCCAAGGTCCCGTATCCGAGCCGGCTCAGCACCTGACCGGCCCCGCCGAGCCCCAACGCCAGCGCTGCCGTACCTGTACTGAAGCCTCGTTCGATCAGCAACGGGACCAGCAGGATCACCGCCGCGGCGACCGCGAACGAGGTGATCGCCAAAGCGGTTGTCAGGATCCGGAATTCCCGCGTGCCCGCCGCTCGGGCCGGGCTCGCGTCCTGGTCGGGTTCGACGATCGGTCGGGCGGGCCAGCGCAGACGAAGACCGTACCAGTGCGCGGGTATCGTCAAGACCGCGAGGAGCCCGGCGAGCACGAGATAGGTTGCGCGCCAATCGAACCGCTGGGCGATCGCGGCCGTGAGCGGAGCGAACACGGTGCTGGCCAAGCCGCCGGACAAGGTGAGGATGGTCATCGCCCGGACGCGCCGGACACCGTGCCAGCGGGTCAGGGCCGCGAACGCGGGCTGATACAGCACCGCGCTCTTGGCCGCGCCCACCAGCAGCCATCCGGCGAAGAACCAGGCGAGATGCTGCGCCGAGGCGACCAGCGTGAGCGATACGACCCCGAGCACCGAGCCCGCGCTCATCACCCAGCGCGGTCCGTAGCGATCGAGCCATCGTCCCACCGGTATCCCGGCGACCGCGCCCACCAGTTGCCCCGCGGAGAACGCGGCCGTCAACGCCGTTGCGGACCAACCGGTTTCGGCACTGATCTGCCCGGCCAGCACCGGAAACGCGTAGTACAGAATCCCCCAGCTGGTGATCTCGGTCAGGCACAGGACCGCCAGCACCCGCCGCAGCTCCGCGGCACTGGCGGGCGCACCCGGCACCGACAGGTCTTGTCTCACATACTCACCACTCGACGTGGACAACAGCCGTCCCCGATCTACGTTATCGGCTGTCCGGGCCGTCGTCCCGGGCCATTTCGCGCCGGGACGACGGGCTCAGGTCAGCGAATCCGTTCTGACAGCGGCAGTTGCGGCAGACCGCCGGGAGCGGACAGCGCCAGGTCCGCCGCGGGCGTCGAACAGCAGCCACCGCCCGACTCCTCCTCCGCCGGTGCGTCGAAGAGTCCCGAGCCGCCACAGACTCCGGTGTCCGGCAGCACCAACTCGACTCGCGCGGCGGCCTCGTGGTCACCGGCCAGCGCGGCGGCGATGGAGCGGACCTGCTCGTACCCGGTCATGGCCAGGAAGGTCGGCGCGCGGCCGTAACTCTTCATCCCGGCCAGGAACACTCCCGGCTCCGGGTGCGCGAGTTCGCGCACCCCGTGCGGATATACGGTTCCACAGGAGTGCAGGTTGGGATCGATCAGCGGCGCGAGGGCGGTGGGAGCCTGCAGTGTGGCATCCAGTTCGAGCCGGACCTCCGAGAGCCAGGACAGGTCCGGGCGGAATCCGGTGAGCACGACCACCTCGTCGACGGCTTCGACCGGAGCACCCGCGGCCGGGATCAGGACCAGGCGGCCGGCCGCGTCGCGCTCGACGGTTTCGGTCCGGAAGCCGTACACCACCTCGACCCGTCCCGCCTCGACCGCCTTGCGGCCGTGCTCGCCGAGTGCGCCGCGGGCGGGCAGTTGGTCGCTCGCGCCGCCGCCGAAGGTCGCGCCGATGTCGCCGCGCCGCAGCAGCCAGGTGATCCGAGTGCCGGGGTGCTCCGCCGCCAGCGCGGCGAACGCCACCAACGCGGTGAGCGCCGAATGTCCGCTGCCCGCGAGCGCTATGTGCTTGCCCGCGTACCGGGACCGGCCCGCCGGGTCCGTCAGATCCGGGACGCGATAGGTAATCCGTTCAGCCGCAGCGCTTTCCCCGATCGCGGGGAGCCCGTCACCACCCAGCGGATTCGGTGCGGTCCACGTCCCGGAAGCGTCGATCAACGCCTGGGCCGCGATGCGCTCGTCCCCGGCGGCGGTGCGGATGTGCACGGTCAGCGGTTCGGTGTCCCGCCCGGCATCCACGACCCGGTCCCGGCCGCGCCGGGCCACGCCGACGACCTCGGCACCGTAGCGGACCCGCTCCCCCAGCCGTTCGGCCAGCGGCCGCAGATATCGGGTAACCCATTCCGCGCCGGTCGGATACGAGGCCGGATCCGGTGCGCGCCAGTCCGATTCGGCCAGGATCGGGCGGGCGGCGGGTGCGATCAGCTCGGCCCAGCGCGAGAACAGCCGCACATGGTTCCACTGCGCCACCGCCGCGCCGGCGTGTGCGCCGCGTTCGAGCACGAGCACCGGCACTCCGCGGCCGGCGAGTTCGGCGGCGGCCGCCAGACCGACCGGCCCGGCGCCGACGACCACGACAGGGAGGGCATTCATGGCAATCCTTCTTTCATCGATACTCATCGATTGACTGGCCTGACAGTATCGACTGGGGTCGATGAATGCAACCATCGATTCAAATCGATACAATGGCTCGTATGCGCACCCTGCCGCAGGCCCAGATCCTGCCGACGAGCGAAGCCACCACCTACGCCGAGTGGTTCGCCTGCCTCGCCGAGCCGGTACGGGTGAAGCTGTTGCACGCGGTGGCGACAACGCCGCAGGGCATCACCATCGGCGCGCTCACCCAGATCCTGGGCACCAGTCAATCGACCACTTCACACCACGTGCGCAAGCTCGCCGACGTCGGCTTCGTGCGCTTGAAGAAGGAGGGCACCGCCACCATCGTGACGGTGAACGAAGCCTGCTGCGCGGGTCTGCCGCACGCCGCCGACGCGGTAATGGGTCTGCTCGCACCGCGGCCCTGCTGCCCGGAGGACGTCCCCGACGACGTCCACGTCCGAGGCCTGCGCCCCGAGGATTGGGATGCGGTGCGGCGCATCTACGCCGAAGGCATCGCCACCGGGATCGCCACCTTCGAAACGACCGTCCCCAGCCGCGCCGACCTGGACGCGCACTGGCTGCCCGAGCAGCGGTGGGTCGCCGAGATCGAGGGCGAGATCGCCGGTTGGGCCGCGCTGAGCCCGGTCTCGGCCCGCGGTTGCTACGCCGGCGTGGCCGAGACCTCGGTGTACGTCGCCGGCGACAGCCGCGGTCGCGGTGTCGGAAAAGCGCTGGTGCACAAGCAGGTGACGGCCGCCGATCAAGCCGGTCTGTGGACCCTGCAATCCTCGATCTTCACCGAGAACCGCGCCAGCATCGCCCTGCACCACGCGGCGGGATTCCGGACGGTCGGCATCCGGGAGCGCATCGCCCAGCGCGACGGCGTCTGGCACGACACGGTCCTGATCGAACGGCGATCGAGCGCCTCCTGACCTCCGCCGCACTGCGTGGCACACAGGTGATGTGGCCGCCGCGTCCCCGAATCACGTTGTCGGAGAGCCTGTCCCACGGCGGTCAGAACGGACGCGGCTGCGGGCGAGCCGCTTCCAGCTGCGCGGACACCGACAGGATGGTGGTCTCTCCGTTCGACGGGCCGATGAGCTGTACCGCCAGCGGAAGCCCGTCGGTGCCGACACCGCTCGGTACGGACGCCGCCGGATGGCCGGTGACGTTCCACAGGCCGGTATAGGCGGCCATCGGCATCGAACGCAGCAGGGCGCGGACGCTACCCGCGCCGTCGAGCACACCGACGCGGGGCGGGCGGATGGCGATGGTGGGTGTCAGCAGCAGATCGCAGGTCTCGAAGATCCGATCGACCTTGCGCGCCAGCACTTCTCCGTGCCGAATCGCGCGCTCGACGACCGGTCGCCGCGCCCAGGCGCCGAGGGCCACGGTCTCGCGGGTGCGGCGCTCCAGCAGTGCCGGGTCGTCGACGAGTTCGGCCTCGGCCCGGACTCCGCCGAAGAACTGCGGCAGGAAGGCCGAGGTGGGGTCCGGATAGCGCGGGTCGATCTCGGACACCGAATGCCCCAGGCCCGCCAGCAGTTCCGCGGTATCGAGGACGGCTCGGACGTGCTGTGGATCCGGTTTCGCCAGCGGCACGGGCGATTTCGTGCTGTAGCCGATACGCAGTCCGGTGCTCGGCCGGGTCGCCGCCGCGACGAACGACATGATCGGGTCGGGCGCGTGGAAACGATCCCGCGCGGTACTGCCGCGAATCACGTCGTAGACGAGCGCACTGTCGTACACGGTGCGCGTCAGCGGGCCAACCACGCCCAGCGCCCACCACAGGTGTTCGTGCGGCGCGGTCGGCACGCGCCCGCGCTGCGTCTTCAACCCGAACAGGCCGCAGCAGGCCGCGGGGATCCGGATCGATCCGCCGCCGTCACCGCCGATCGCCACCGGCACCAGCCCGGCCGCCACCGCCGCCGCGGAACCGCCGCTGGAGCCGCCGGTGGAGCGGGTGCGATCCCACGGGTTGCGGGTGACACCGTGGGTCGTGGACTCGGTGAAGGGCCACTGCCCGAACTCCGGCATCGCCGTCTTACCGACGATCACCGCGCCGGCCGCCCGCAGCCGCCGCACCACCTCGGAATCGGCGGCCGCCGGTCGGTGGTTGGCACGGGTACCGAACGTGGTCACCTCGCCGGCTACGTCGAGTTCCTCTTTCACCGCGATCGGAATGCCGTGCAGCGGACCCAGATCGGCGCCCGCCACCCGCTCCCGATCGCGGTCGGCCGCCTCGGCCCGCGCGCGTTCGCGCAGCACGGTGCTGAACGCGTTGAGATCGGACTCGCCGATTTGCCGCAGAGTCGCCTCGGTCAGTTCCGCGGCCGAGACCTCGCCCCGATCCAGCAGCTCGCGCTGCTCGCGCAGCCCGGCGGACACGATCTCGCGCATTTCCGTCATATCCCAGCCGACCCGCTTCTCCAGTCCGGCCCATCACAGCCGGATCACCTGCCTGCCCGCCGAGCCTAGTACCTGCGCCGATATCCGCGACACGCCATCACGGTTTCATAACGGCTGCGGTGGGGTAACCAGCTGTCATGACGGACCACCGACCTACCCGCATCGCCGGAATGGAACCGGGGACCGCAGTTCTGGCAGCTTCGACGTGCCTGGCCTTCTCGGCTGGAATCGCCGCCATCACGCGGTCACCCGGCATCACGCTCACTGCCTGCGCCAGTCTCGCCATCGGCCTCGCACTAGTCCTGAACATCCTGCCGCACAAGGCATAGCGCTCACCCGGGCGCGTCACCGTAGACCGTGAGCCAGACGGCCCGGCCGAGGGCCGCGGCCAGCGCCTCGTCGGTCACCGCCGCTTCCGCGGCGAAATTCACCGCGATCGTGCGCTCCACCATCGAGGTCAGCACCAGTGCCGTCGCGGCGGCATCCAACCGGTCACTGACCTGGCCGCTCCGCTTGTCGGCTTCGAGCCGTTCCCGCACCAGGCCACTGAACACAGACACCCGCCCGCGCCAGTACGCGCCGACATCCCGGTCGTAGGCGGAGACCTCGCTCAGCGCCAGCAACAAGTAGCGGTGCGCGCGGAACCCCGTGATCATCGCGCCCACCGCGGCCACCACCCCGTCCTGCTCGTCGGTGTGGTCCGCGCGCCACCACAATTCGGCCGCGCCGAACAGATCGGCGGTGGCCAGCTCGGCCATGCGAATGAGCAATTGGCTCTTGTCCGGGAAGTAGCGGTAGAAGGTCGAGCGCGCGATCCGCGCGGTGGCCGCGATGCGCTGCACCGCGATCTCGGTGAACGGAATGCCCTCGGCCAGTAGCTGTTCGAGAGCGCGCAGCACCCGGCGCTCCAGATCCGCGCGGCGCTCGTCGTCCGGCGGCCGGGCCGGGCGCGCGGCGCGGGTCAGCGAGGGCATCGGAGATCGGGTGTCGAGTCCGCCATGGATGCCATTGTGCTCCTTCGTCCCGCACCCGGGCCGGGCCATCTGACCCAGACAGGTATTGACATCACGTCGCGGCGAGCTCAATATCGGACACAGTGTCCGAGACACAGTGACCGAGGACAAGCATGATCGAATACGCAGTCCCACCAACGCGATTCACCGGCGGCATGGGCCGCCTGTCGTGAGCGCCGTAGAAACAGCCGACGCGATCGTCGTCGGAGCCCGATGCGCCGGATCGGCGGCCGCCATCGCCCTGGCGCGCGCCGGGCGGCGGGTAATCGCCTTGGACAGCGCGCATTTCCCGTCCGATACCGTATCGACGCACCTGCTGTGGCCCGCTGGAGTGGCGGAGCTGCGACCACTGGGCGCCGCGGCGGCAGTCGAGCAGCTCGGCGCACCACACCTGACGCTCGCCCGGGCGGGCGGCTCCGGTTTCTGCGTCACGTCACCCTTCAGCCCGGTGGACGGTATCGATTACGCGCTGTGCGTACGCCGGCCCGGGCTCGACGCCGCGCTGGTCGGCACGGCCAGGTCGGCGGGCGCCGAGATCCGCGAGCGCGTGAAAGTCGGCGAATTGGTCTGGGACAGTGGCCGCGTCAGCGGCGTGCGCTACACCGACCGAGCCGGCACGACCATCGAGTTGCGCGCGCCGCTAGTGATCGGCGCGGACGGCCGCCGCAGTACCGTCGCCCGGCTGGTCGGTGCGGATCGGCCGTATCTGAGCCAGCCGAGCGGGCGGGACTGCTATTTCGCCTACTGGCGCGACGGCGACTCCGCCCAGCGGCATATCGCGGCGCAGTGGCGCGCGGGCTCGGACCTCGGCACCGCGTTCCCGTGTGACGACGGCCTGGTGCTGAGCCTGGTGCAGCCGCCCGCCGAACCTGTCCAGCCGGGCCCCGGTCATGCCGAAACCCGGTACCTGGCAGCACTCGATCGCCTACCCGACCTCGCGGCGCGCCTGGCGGGCTGCACCAGGGTCGGCCGGGTGCGCGCCGCGACCGGCATCGTCTCCTACTTCCGCCGCTCCTCGGGCCCGGGCTGGGCACTGCCGGGCGACTCCGGCCATTTCAAGGATCCCGTTACCGCGCAGGGCATTCGAGACGCCCTGCGCTACGGACGCCGGCTCGGCGAAGCAGTGGCCCCGGTGCTGCACGATCCGGCCGTCCTCGACCGCGTCCTGCTCGAATGGGAACGCGAACGGGCCGCGGAATGCCTGGACATGTACCAGTGGACGAATCGGCTGGCCCGCGCCGAACCGATGCGACCGCTGGAAATCGAGCTCTATCGCGCCGCCCAGCGCCAAGCGGCCCTGGCCTTGGCCGCGACCGAGATCTTCTCTCGCACAACGACACCCAAACAACTCCTGTCACCCACCCGGGTCACCGCGCTGACCGCGAACGCCATGCTGCGCGGCGCACCCGCCGCCGTGCTGTGGAACCTGGGCCAGGAGCTTCGTGACGCCGCCGCCGAATGGTTGCAGGCCCGCACTGCCGCACAGGCGATTCCGCGGCACCTCGCGCCCACACCCCGACAATCCACGCAGGACCGCGATCCCGTCTCCAGGAGCTAGCCATGCACGACCCTCGACCCGCGTCCGGGTTCAGCCGGCGCGACATGCTCCGCGGCGCGCTGATCATGGGCGCCACCACCGGCCTGTGCGCCGGGCAAGCCCACGCCGCCCCGCTGCGGCGCACACCGGCCACCGGCCGCTCGGTCGCGATCTTCGGCGGCGGCGTGGCCGGTCTGTCGGCCGCGCACGAACTGATCGAAAGAGGTTATGAGGTAACGGTTTATGAGCCGTCCCACCTCGGCGGTAAGGCCCGCAGCATGGGGGTACCGGGCACCGGGACCGACGGCCGAGCCGACCTGCCCGGCGAACACGGCTTCCGCTTCTTCCCGGGCTGCTACCAGAACATCCCGGACACGATGAGCCGAATCCCGTTCCCCGGGAACGTGAACGGCGTCGCCGGGAATCTGGTCCGGGTCGACGGCGCGGTCGCCGGATTCCGGGATCTCCCACCGGTTTTCACGCCGGTCGAACTTTCCGGCCTCCGGCATCTCACCCCGGAACTCCTACAGACCTCCCTCATCACCGCGTTCAGTTTCGTCCCCGGCCTGCCGCCGCTCGAGCTGGCCTTCTTCGCTCGCCAGATCGCCCTGTGGTTCACCTCCTCGGACGAACGCCGGTACGGCCAGTGGGAATACGTCACCTGGGAGGCGATGCTGCGAGCGGAGGGAAAATCCGCGGCCTACCGCGAGTACCTCGTCAGCGCGCTGACCCGGATCACCGTCGCCGCGAAGCCACACCTCAGCTCGGCACGCACCATCGGCACCATCGGCGAGGCCCTGGTGCTGGCGGGTTCCGGGCTGATCCCGCAGTTCAGCGGCGGGGTCGATCGGATCCTGAACGGACCGACGAACGAGGCCTGGATCGACCCGTGGGTGGCTTATCTGCGTTCGCGCGGCGTGGTTTTCGTCATGGGGCAGCGCGCGACGCGGTTGCGGCTGCGGGCCGGTGCGATAACGGGGGTAGCTGTCGCCGGTGCCGGCGGTACCACCACCGTGCGCGCCGACTGGTACGTCTGCGCCATGCCGGTCGACCGGACGCTGCCCCTGCTCGACGACGACATCCTCGACGCCGATCCGCAGCTGGCCGGCATGCGCGAGCTGGTCACCGACTGGATGGTCGGCATCCAGTACTACTTGCGCCAACCGACCCGGCTACCGCAGGGGCACATCGCCGCGCTCGGCACCCCCTGGGCCCTGACCGCACTGCGGCAGGCGCCCATGTGGCGCGGCGACTTCGCGGCCCGCTACGGCGACGGCAGTGTGCGGGAATGCCTGTCGGTGGACATCTCCGACTGGGACGCCCCGGGCATCCGCTACGGCCGGACCGCCAAGGACTGCACCGCCGAGGAGATCGCCGCCGAGGTCTGGGCGCAACTGAAGCGCTGGCTCAACACCTCGACCGGCTGGCTCCGCGACGAGGACATCCTCTCCTGGCACCTCGATCCCGGCATCTCCTGGTCCGCCGGGCGCATCCACAACGAGACCCCACTGCTGGTCAATACCGTCGGGTCCTACGACCACCGGCCGCACGCGCACTGCGCGATTCCCAACCTGTTCTTCGGCGGCGACCACGTGCGCTCGCACATCGACCTCGCGACCATGGAGGGCGCCAACGAATCCGGTCGCGCGGTCGCCAACGCCATCCTCGACGCGGCGGGCGACGCGGCGCCGCGGGTGCCGGTTCACCCGCTGGTGACGCTGCCCGTCTTCGAACCGTTGAAGCAGCTCGACGCCGACCGCTTCCGGCGCGGCCTGCCGCACATCATGGACAGCTGATCACTTCTCGCCCAGCCGTTTGGCCAACCGGATGTTGTCCGCGCGCAGCGCGGCGTTGTCGTCCTCGAGATCGAGGATGCGGCCGATGCCGGCGATGTTGATGCCGGCGTCGGCCAGCACCGTGATGCGCTGTAGCCGGGCCAGATCGTCGCTGCTGTAGCGGCGCGTGCCCCCGTCGCTCCGAGCCGGGGTGAGCAGCCCGTGCCGTTCGTAGAGCCGCAAGGTTTGCACGCCGATACCGGACAGCCCCGCCGCCACCGAGATCCCGTACACCCCGGCGGCAGGATCGGGCAGGTGGGCGGCCCGGTCTTGCTCCTGATTCATCCGACCTCTCTCTGATCTTCCCGAAGAGATTATCTGATTGACCCTCTTGCACTGTTATACATCGAGTGCTATAACAAATCTATGCCGAATGGCACAGATAATCTCACCACTTGCCGAGAGAGAATGGAGTGAGTTGGAGGTGGCGACCATGCTGATGCGTACCGATCCGTTCCGTGACCTGGACCGTCTCGCGCAGCAGGTGTTCGGCACGTCGGCCCGCCCCGCGGTCATGCCGATGGATGCCTGGCGCGTCGGTGACGAATTCGTCGTGGAATTCGACCTGCCCGGTATCGACCCCGACACCCTGGACCTGGACATCGAACGCAACATGCTGACAGTTCGGGCCGAACGCCCCGGCCTGGACCAGAACCGGGAGATGATCGCCGCCGAGCGGTCGCGCGGTGTGTTCACCCGGCAGCTGTTCCTCGGCGACAACCTCGACACCGAGCAGATCCGCGCCGACTACACCGACGGCGTGCTGCGTCTGAGCATCCCGGTGGCGGAGCAGGCCAAGCCGCGCAAGATCGAGATCGCCCGCGGCAACGGCCACAAGAAGGCCATCAACGCCTGATCCTGGACCGTCCGGAGGTCCCCGGCGAGATGGAAGGCAGGTGATGCCGTCGAACTACAGCGAGGCCAGTCCGTAGTTAGTCACGTCACCTTTCGAATTCCCGGCGTAGCCCGGCCCACGTGGGCCGGGCTCTCGCAAGCACCCGAACGTCAGGGAGGAGACACACCCATGCGCGATATCTTCCCAGCCGCAGGCGAAGCCGACTACGCTGATCAGCAGGTGCCGATTGTCGACACCGAAGCCGACAATGATGTCGTACCGCTTGCCGAGCGGATCGCCCGAGCGTGGGACACCGCAGAGTACGACCGGATCGAACAGTCCCGGATCGTCCCCCTTCCCGACGACGAGTATCCCTTCGCTTACTGACGTTTAGACCCGCACGGCGCGGGAATTACTGCCGCCGTTCACATCTCGCGCCTCGCGCAAGCTGTGCGGGGGTGAGAAGCAGTCAGCACCTGAGACAAGTTCAGACACTCGGAGGAATCCAGATCGTGGCCAGTCTCGACAACCGCACCATTTCCGCACGTCCGCGCCAGCACACCGCCGAAAAAGACAGCGAAACCCCGATTGTCTGGCCCGACCCGAGTCCGCTGGATTCCTGGTGGGAACAGGTCATGGGCCGCAACGCCCAATCCACCCGCCGCAGCGTGGCTTAACGCGCCTCCGATCGCTCCGAGAGCAGCGACTGCAGGGTCTGACAGCTCGGATAACTCAGGATGAAGGCTGCCGGCGGGCCGAAGAACGCCCACGGCTTGCCGATCCGGCGGGTGGCGAAGGGCGGCGGGGGTTGATTCCCCCGCCGCCCTCAGCTGTCCGTAAGGGTCATGCGGTGACCGCGTCCACCGCTTTCTTCAGCGCCGACGGCTGCGCCGGGGAGGTCGGCGCTTTCTCCTTCAGTTCCAGCATGCGCGCGCCGATCTCCTGAAGTTGCTTACGCCCCAGGTGTTCTCGCACCTTGGGGAACCATTCGTTCTCCTCCTCGTCGATGTGGTGATCGACACTCTCGATGAGGACGGTGGTCTTCGCGGTGAACCGCTCGTCGTCCGGCTTCATCGCCGCCAATTCGGCGATCAACACGTCGGCGACATGATGTTCCTCGAACGACTCGAGAATGTCTTTCTCCAATTCGGGCACGAGTGCGCGAACCTCGGGATACATGCATTCGTTCTCGATGTAGGTATGCACGGTGAGCAATTCGATGATCTTGTCGACCAGCTGCCCCTTGACCTTGTGCGCGCCCGCGCCCGCCTTCTCGAAATCACGGAACAGTTTCCGCACTTCCTTGTGATCCTCGCGCAGCAAAACAATCGCGTCGGTGGACATCGATACTCCTCGCTGTAGGAACGTGGCTTTTGCCCGGTCATTCCCGGCGCTGGGCCACTGAAACCGCGCCGATCAGCCTTTCCCACAGCCCGTCCCACACCCGGACGGCGTCGGCTCAGAGGTGATAGCGCACGGTCGGGCTCCAGAGGATATAGCTGTCGATGCCCGCGGCGGCGGCAGCAGCTATCTGGGCGCTGACCTGGGCGGGACCGTAATCTACGCCCAGGCTGAAGTCTTGCAGCCATGGAATGACTTCCGCGCCCGTGCCTTGGGTCAACCTGATGAAATCACCGAGCGACGCGTAAATGATGTCGTAGGGCTGGGAGTTCGGATCGGCGACGCCGTATTCACCGGGGTTCCAATGCGACGGATACAGCATCGGCGCCACGTAATCGACGTATCGGGCGATCAGCGGAATGTCTTGGGCGATCTGTTCCGGACGGGTCGAAGCGATGCCGAACACCGCGGCACCGAGGACCGCGCCCGCTCGGTGCACCGGATCCCTGCTCTCACGCAAGAATTCCGCGATCGAGGTGGTGGGGTCGGTCGTAGCGCCGGGAAATCGCATCTGGCCCAGCGGGCCGTCGGGCCGCCGGACATAGTCGTACATGATGTCGTCGAAGCCCAGCTGCGCCGCCTCGGTCGCGAGATCGATGTTGTAACCGCGGATTTCGGGATGCGCGAAGTTGGTGAACGCGATCGGTCCGTAGTGGCTGGAATACGGCCGGCCGTCGGCGTTCTGCACCACCAGGTCGCGGCGGCCGCTGTGCCAGGCCCACTCGGCGACCTTCGGATCCCGGAACGCCACGATCCGCCCCACCACCCGCAGACCCATGTCATGCAGCCGGCGCAGCGCGTCGGGGGCGTCGTAAATCGTTGTGGCGGCACCGGCTTCGCGGGCCAGCGGCACCTGCGAGTCGTAGCCGATGACGCCGTCCTCATCCTTGATGTCGAGTTGGACGGTATCGATACGGCCCGTACGCGCCAGCTCCAGCACGCTCTCGCGCAGACCCTCGTGCGACCACGCGTGCGCGGTGACATGGACGGCGCGGGTGCGCGGAATATCGACGGCGGCGTCGACCGGCACCGTCGTGGCGTTGCCCGCGACGTCGACGGCCTTCACCTCCGCGCCGACCGGCGCGTGCGGCACGGTGATCTCGAACGAACCGTCCGCGGCGGGCGTGATCGGCTGCGACCCGAGCGTCACTTGCCGCGCGCCCTGGACGGTGCCTCGGACGACGAACGGCTGCCGGTAGGAGGTCATCGGCGGCGCCGCGGTCACCAGGACCACCGGCGCGGTGGCGTCGACCGTGATGCTCTTCGACGTTTCCGGCCCGTCGCGCAGGAACCCGCCCGGGACCGACGCGGTGAGCTGGTGCACGCCATCGGGAAGCGGGGCCGGCCGGACCACGACGGTTTCGCCCTCGACCGTGGCGGCGACCGGCTTACCGTCCAGCTCGACGCGCACCGCGTACGGATCCTGGCCGCGCGCGTCGACCCGAATCACCATGTCCGCCAGCGTCGCAGCGTTGACCGGGCCGTCCGGCAGGCCGGCCAGCGGGAGCTCGCCGGGCGAACCACGCATCGCCCCCACCACGATCGACCCCAGTCCGACCGCTACCACCGCCGCGACCGCCACCAGCACCGTCCGCTGACGGCCTGCCCGCGGAACCCGTTTCAGCAACCCGCACACCAACTTTCGTTTCGGGGGGACTCTACTATCCCTGGGCCGCCACGGTCGCGGCCGGCTTTCGGGATCTCGCGCAGCACATCGTTATCCGCGGATTGCGAATCGGTCGCGGGTTCACCGACCGGCTACCGAGTCGGACCGTTCACCCGTACCGTGAGCCGGTGGCGACTGGGATGGTGCGAAGTGTCTTGGCGGCCTTGCTGTTCGCGGCCGCGGCCGGGTGTGCGAATGCCGAGCCCGAGGCGGCGCCACCGCCCACCGCGCCCGCGCCCGCCGTTCCGCCCGCCCCCACCCTCGACCCGGTGCAGGTGCGGGCGAACGAACTCGGCCTGGTCCCGGTGCTGATGTATCACCAATTCCTGCCCGCCCCCACCGGCGACTACGACCAGACCCTCGCCGAATTCCGAGACGAGCTGGAACGCCTGTACCGCGAGGGCTACCGCCCGGTGACCGCCGCCGAATACATCTCCGGCGCGATCGACATCCCGGCCGGCACCCACCCGGTGGTGCTGACCTTCGACGATTCGACCGCGAGCCAATTCGCGTTCGGCGCGGATGGCGGCCCCGCGCCGAACTGCGCGGTCGGCATCCTCGAGGAATTCCGCGCGCGCTACCCGGATTTCCGACCGAAAGCCACCTTCTACGTCAACAACGAGCCTTTCGGCAACCATCCGCGGGCCCTGACCTGGCTCGCCGAGCACGGCTACGAGGTGGGCTCGCACACCGCCAACCATCCCAACCTGGCCCGGCTGGACGGCGTCGGCGTACAACGCGAATTCGCCGAGAACGTTCGCGCCATCGAAGCGGCGGTGCCGGGAAAACCGGTGCGCACCATGGCTTTACCTCTCGGCATCGCTCCAGCCGACCGCGCACTCGCCGGAGCGGGTCACTGGGCGGGCACGTCCTACCGGTTCGACGCGGTCATGCTCGTCGGCGCGGAACCGGCCCCGTCGCCGTACGGCACGGTCGACCCCACCGCCGTCCCCCGGATCCGTTCCGGCAAAGGCGAAGTCCTCTTCGACTCGGCGTACTGGCTCGACCGGCTCGCCGAAAACCCCGCCCTGCGCTACACCTCGGACGGCGATCCCGCCAGGATCAGCTTCCCCGCCACCGGCGGCGCGGAACCGGCCGCGGCGTGGAGCACCCGGGCCAACCCGTACTGAGTCACGTCACGACGTGAGTTCGGCGCTGTCTATCTGGAAAGCCTCGCCGACCGGAACCAGCACGGCCACCCGGGTTTCGGTCGCGACCTTGCCGTCGACATAGCGCAAGGTCAAGCGGTAGGTGGCGGTGAGATTGCCGGTGTCGGTATCGACCACCTGCACGCCGGTCGAGGCGACGGTGCCCCAGAAGTCCCGGTAGCCGGCGTACCCGCCGATGTAGTTCTGGTAGCGCGGCGTAAGACGTCCCCACGCGGCCGCCGGATCATCCGGGAGCAGCGCATAGTGTTCCTGGACAAAGGCGGCGATGCTGTCGAGCGCCTGGGGTGGTGGAGGAATCACACCGGTCGGGGAGGTCGCGCCTCGCGTCGTTGTCATAGTCGGCGTCGATGTCGAGTCGAGCGGTTCGCCCGGGGGCGGGGGCGCGCTGCTGATCGACCCGGACTCGCCCTTGCCCTGAAGTTGGCTCACCAGCACCGCGCCGACAATAAGCGCGGCCACCAAAGCCGCGACAGCCACGAGGATTCCGGCTCGGCGGGGCCGTCGCGGACGGGTCGGAGACGGATTCGGATTGAGCTGCGTGGGGTCGAATCGGGCCGGATCGGGCACTGTGGCGGGGGCCCGTGAACTCGACCGCGGTGCGTCGGCGGCCGCGCGCGCGGCCGCCGCCAACTCCCCCGCCGTCCGGTACCGCCGCGCCGGATCCTTCGCCATCCCGCGCGCGATCACATCGTCGAACGCGGCTGATACCTGCCCGTTCGACGGCCGCGGCGGCGGTTCGGTGAGATGCGCGGCGATCTGGCGTTCGGCGCTCTCCCCCGCGAAAGGCTTGGTGCCGGTGAGGCATTCGTACAGCACACACGCCAGCGAGTAGACATCGGCGCGACCGTCGTAGCTACCCTGGGTCAGCCGTTCCGGGGCCATGTAGGCGAACGTGCCGATCGTCGCGCCGGTCGTGGTGAGACTGGATTCCCCGGTCCCCGCCGCGATCCCGAAATCGATGAGATAAGCGAAATCGGCTGCGGTGACAAGAACATTGGACGGTTTCACGTCGCGGTGCACCAGTCCCGCCTCGTGCGCCGCGTCCAAGGCCGCGGCGATCTGCTCCAGGTAGGCCACGGCTTTCGGCGGTGGCAGCGGGCCGCCCAGCACTAGCAGCGAGCCCAGATCCGTGCCCTCGACCAGCCGCATGTCCAGGTAGAGGCGGTCGTCGATCTCACCGTAGTGATGGATCGGGATGACGTGCGGTTCGCTCAGCCGCGCCGCCGCCTGCGCCTCCCGCCGGAACCGCTCGCGATACACCTTGTCGTGCGCGAAATGCGGCGGCAGCACCTTCAGGGCGACCACCCGATCGGTCCCGGTGTCGAAGGCCCGATACACCTGCCCCATGCCGCCCTCGCCGAGCAACTCGACGAGCCGATACCGGCCGAACGGTGTTCCATCCACCCTGTACGACTACCACCGAATCCAGCAACCCGCCATGCGAATGCGCCGACAATACAGATCACCGCAACCTCGAAGCGTGGTCGGCGGTTTATCACCGCCTCGCTCCGGGCAGTCGACCTACAGGACGCATTCGACGCGTGAAGGGAACTCCGATGGCTCAGTACCCGGCAGCAGTGGTGGAAAACGCTTTCGGAGCCGTGGCCCGATTGCGTGGCGCGCGGGTCTTTCATCCCGACGGCGTCTATCTGACCGGTCGATTACGGGTCGACAGCGAGTTCGAGCACCTGTTCGGGGTGGGCGATCAGCCGGTGACCGCGCGGCTGTCGAAAGGAACGTCCATGCCCGCCGGACTTCCCGACGTACTCGGTCTCGCCTTCCGGGTCCCCACTCGCGACAACCGGCCGTGGGATTTCACGCTCGCCACCACCGGCACCGGCAACCTGACCCGGTTCCTGGTGACGCCCACCCGTGGCTGGCGCAGCGCACGGTACGGCAGTCTGCTGCCTTACCGTTTCGACGGTTCGGACGCCACCTGGATCTTCGCCGAACCCGATCACACGCAGCCGGACACGGCTTCACTGGACGCGATGGCGGGATATGTGCGAGACAACTTCTTGACGTTCCTGCTGACGGCGAGCAGCTATGCCAAGCCACATCGCAAATTCGGCGAGCTGACGTTGCGCCAGGACGAGGCGGTCGAACATCCCATCGACTATTTCGATCCGATCCTGCATTGTCCGCCCGGTGTGCGAATGGTTCCGGAGGTCGTCAGCACGGTCCGCGAACTCGCTTACACCGGTAGCCGCCGCGGCCGCCATCAGATTCCCTGAACGCGATTTCGGCCACGTCATGTAGGACGTGGCCGAAATGTGGTACCGCCGAGAATCAGACACCCGGCCCCGCCGGGTAGTTACCGGTGCTGAAATCTCCGCCGGTCCGCGCCCCCAGCCGGGGCAACAGCAATCCGAGGGCGATCATGCCGATGCCCAGGACGAAATGCAGCCAATTGTCGGCGACATTCAGCGGGACGAAGTTCGCGTCACTGGTGCGATCGATGACCAGGCCGTACAGCCAGAGCACCAAGTAGATCGCACCGCCGACGAGCAGGTACATCCGCGCTCCCGGCGCTGTCCGAGCGGCGAGGATGCCCGCCAGACCGAACAGTAGGTGGACGACGTTATGCAGAATCGAGACCTGGAATATGCCGAGCAGTTCGGCGTGTGATTCGTGGCCCGCCATCTCCATGGTGTCGTAGCCCGAGGTGACGCCGGGAATGAACCCCAGTATCCCCACCAGAAGGAACACCGCGCCCACCACGAGGGCGCCCAACTGTACCGGTGACCGCCGCATAGTGTTCGTTGCAGAAGTTGACATGACAGTTCTTCCTTTCGCCGAGCGGATACCCGACTCGCGGCGGAGATTCCCGGCCCGATCGCACCGAAACCTGAAATTTCAATTCACCGGGCGTCGTGGCCCACACCAGATCGCAGTCCAACTCCGCGAGCCGCCGACCGTGCGCCGGGTCGACCCGCACCAGGAGCGGGTTCGCACCCTCCGGAATTCCGGAATGCCATTGGGGATAGTCGCGCGCGGTACCACCGAATGGAATGAGGGGGCCGTCGACGTCGAGGAAGAGCAGCGGCTTGGTGGGCACATTCGGACAGTAGCCCAGAACGTGCCGGATTCCTGCGGGCGCGTCACCGAGCTGGCGCACACCGTGCGCGCCCATCTCCCGGCGACCTAGCCTCCGGAACCTCGAGAAGCCTTACGGGCGAATGTGATCGAGCTCGCCCGGCAGCGATAGCTCTCGGCCCGAGCACAATTCCCCGGCAGCGCCCGGTTTGCCCGGCTCGATCCGGGAAAGCTCCGGAGTATGGGTTTTCCAGCTTCGATCACGGTGGCATTGTTCGATCTCGACGGTGTGCTGACCGATACCGCGCAGGTGCATCGGCGGGCGTGGAAGGAGACGTTCGACGCTTTTCTGGCCCGGCGAATCGGGGACTCGTACGAGCCGTTCAGCGACGACGACTATCTGGAGTATGTGGATGGACGGCCGCGCGCGGATGGCGTCCGGGAGTTCCTGAGATCACGGGACATCACCTTGCCGGAGGGCGATCCCGATGACCTGCCCGGAGATTCGACGGTGCACGGGGTGGGCAACCAGAAGAACCAGCTGCTGCTGGCCGTGATCGAACGCGACGGGATCCGGGTGTATCCGGAAGCGGCGGGGTATGTCTCGCGGCTCCGCGAGGCGGGGCTGGGCATCGGGGTGGTGACTTCGTCGGCGAACGCCGAGGCGGTGCTGACGGCCGCGAAACTGGCGCACCTGGTCGACGTCCGGATCGACGGCGTGGAGATCGCCGAGCGGGGTCTGCGCGGTAAACCCGCGCCCGATTCCTTCGTCGCCGGTGCCACGGCTTTCGACGTAAAGCCGGAGCAGGCTGTGGTTTTCGAGGACGCGGTGGCCGGTGTCGAAGCGGGACGGGCGGGCGCGTTCGGGTACGTGGTGGGCGTCGATCGGGTCCGCGACGGCAGGCACGCCGAGGCGCTGCGCGCGGCCGGCGCGGATGTGGTGGTCACCGATCTCACCGAACTGGAGGATCGGCGATGAAGCGCGACTGCTCCGGCTTCGACATCGCGCCCTGGGAATTGCGCTGGTGCGGGCTCGATCTCGACGCATTGCATCGCACCGAATCGATCTTCGCGCTGTCCAACGGGCACATCGGGTTGCGCGGCAGCTTCGAGGAGGGTGAACCGGTGGGCAAACCCGGCACCTATCTGAACGGGTTCTACGAGAAGCGCGAATTCCCTTATGCCGAGGGCGGTTACGGCTACCCAGGCGACGGCCAGACGATGGTGAACGTCACCGACGGCAAGATCATCCGATTGCTCGTCGAGGACGAGCCGCTCGATATGCGCTACGGCAAAGCGGTGGAACACGAACGGGTGCTGGATTTCCGGTCGGGCACGTTGCGCCGCACCACGGTGTGGACCTCCCCCACCGGCCGCAATGTGCGGATCAATTCCGAGCGGCTGGTGTCGTTCACCGACCGCGCGCTGGCCGCGATCCGCTACGAGGTGGAGCCGCTCGACGGTGACATGGACCTGGTGATCCAGTCGGATCTGCTGGCGAACGAACCGGTTCCGACCCAGGCCGGTGATCCGCGGCTGGCCGCGGTGCTGGATCGTCCGCTGGTCTCGGACTTCTCGGCGGCGCGGGATTTCAGTGCGGTACTCGCCCACCACACCCGCCGCTCCGGGCTGCGGATGGCGGCGGGCATGCACCACGAGTTGAGCGTGACCGAGACACCGCGCTGCGATATCCACGCCGAGGACGATCTGGCCCGGCTGACCGTCGCGGTCGATGTGGCTCAAGGCGACAAGCTATGTCTGACAAAGTATCTCGCTTACGGCTGGTCCAGTCGCCGGTCCACCCCCGCGCTGCGGGCTCAGGTGGACGCGGCGCTGGCCGCCGGACTGGAAACCGGCTGGGACGAACTGCTGACCCGACAACGTCAGTACCTGGACAACTTCTGGGAGCACGCCGATATCGAGATCGACGGCGACCCGGAATTGCAGCAGGCGGTACGTTTCGCCATGTTCCACGTCCTGCAAGCCGGCGCGCGCGGTGAGACGCGGGCGATTCCGGCCAAGGGACTGACCGGCCCCGGCTACGACGGGCACGCGTTCTGGGACACCGAGACTTTCGTCCTGCCGGTACTCATGTACACCAACCCGATCGCGGCGGGAGACGCACTGCGCTGGCGGCACGCGACCCTGGACCAGGCCCGGCAACGAGCCCATGAGCTGGGCCAGCCCGGAGCGATGTTCCCGTGGCGCTCCATCAACGGCGAAGAGGGTTCGGGGTATTGGCCAACCGGTACCGCGGCGGTCCACGTGAACGCCGATATCGCCGACGCGGTGGTGCGCTACCTGGCCGCCACCGGCGACGAGCAGTTCGAAACCGAATGCGGCGTGGAGCTTTTGGTGGAGACCGCCCGGCTCTGGGCCGGTCTCGGACACTTCGACGCGGCCGGCGCGTTCCGGATCGATCGGGTCACCGGACCCGACGAATATTCGGCGCTGGCCGACAACAACGCCTACACCAATCTGATGGCGCAGCAGAATCTGCACGAGGCCGCCGAGGCGTGTGTCCGCCGGCCCGAGATCGCGCGCCGCCTCCGGGTCGAGGACGCCGAGATCGCGGCCTGGCGGGACGCCGCGAAACGCATGGCGCTGCCGTACAACTCGGACCTGGGCGTGCACGAACAATCAGAGGGCTGTACCCGGCACGCCCGCTGGGATTTCGCCGCGACACCGCCGGAGAAGTATCCGCTGCTGCTGAATTACCACTACTTCGACCTGTACCGGAAGCAAGTGGTGAAGCAAGCGGACCTGACCTTGGCGATGTACCTGCGGCCGGAGATGTTCACGCCCGAGCAGAAGGCCCGCAACTTCGAGTACTACGAGGCCCTGACGGTGCGCGACTCCTCGCTGTCGGCCTGCCCGCAATCCGTGCTCGCCGCGGAGGTGGGCCATCTGGGCTTGGCCTACGCCTATTTCGGTGAGGCCGCGCTGACCGACCTGCACGATCTGCACCGCAACGTCTCCAACGGGCTGCATATCGCGTCGCTGGCGGGGACCTGGATCTGCTGTGTGGGTGGCTTCGGCGGCATGCGCACCAGCGGCGGACGCCTGTGCTTCGCGCCGCGACTACCCGGGGAGCTCGACCGCTTGGCCTTCCGCATCATCTGGCGAGACAGCCGGATCGCGGTGGAGATCACCCGGGAGACCGCGACCTACCGGCTGCTGTCGGGTGCGTCGCTCACCCTCCGGCATCATGGTGAGCCGTTCGAGCTGACCGCCGCGCCGGTCACCCTGGCGATTCCGGAGTTGCCGGTCAAACCCGCCCCGGCGCTGCCCGAAGGCCGCGCACCGTACGACCGGCGACAAGCGAGGAATTCCGGGACCAAGCCCTGAGGCCTCAGGCCTGCACGCCGGTGGAGACCTCGCGCCCGGTGGCGATCAGCAGCAGGTCGACCACCGGCGCGCGCACTTCCTCGGGTCCGTCACCATGACTCCACCGCGCATCCGTCGCGATCAGGCGCTTGCCGCGCAGCCGCTTCTTGGCACCGTAGAACATGCTGCCCAGCGCGTAGTCGAGCGGCGCGACCACCCGTTCGGCCGGTGGGCGGTAGTCCCGCCCGAGCGGCCGGGCGATGTCCTGCCCGTGCACGATGATGTCCACCAGCGGATCGAGCGCACCCGCGCCCGGGGACCGCCGATGACAGTCCGCGCCCGCGCGCAGCAGCGCGATCAGTTCGGTGGGCGTGTACCGCACGGCCTGCCGGCGCGCCGCGTCCGCGTTCGCCCGGTCCCAATTCCCCCTCGCCCGGATGACGTCCACGAGGACCGAGCGCACCGTGTCGCGGTTGGACAGCGTCAGATGTGCGAGCACCTCGTGCACGGTCCATCCCGCACACAGCGACGGCCGCCGCCACTCGTGCTCGCTGAGACCCTCGAGAAAGTCCGCCAGCGCCAGCCGCTCGTCCCGCACCTGCTCCTGGATCTGTACACGGTCCATGATTCTCAGTCTCCCGGTCGTTCGGATGCTCTCCATACAGACCCGGCGGCCCGCCGAAATTCATCGGCGGGCCGGAAAAGCGTCACCCTGGGCGTTCAGGGGAACCAGGTATCCAGGCGCATAGCGGTCGGAATACTGCCCGTGATGCGCATCTTCCGGGTCGCCAGCAGGTGCACGCCGCTGGCCTGGCGGGCGATGAGGCGCAGGAAGGAGACGTCACCCAGGGTGATGGTGACCGCCGGAGCGGCCGGGATGGGGCCGGGTGTGGCGGTGCAGACGCCGTGCCGGATGTGCATGTCCCAGGTGTCGGGGCGGATTCCGATCTGCCATCGGATCAGCGCGTCCACCTTGCGCGTCTTTCCGGAATCGACTCCGGCGCGCCATATTTCGAAGATCCGCCGCAGGATTCGAGGCCGCTCGACCGGGTCGGCCATGATGTCGAGCAGTTCGTCGTCGGACGAACTGGTGACCAGGTGCTGGAACTCGGCTTCGGTGGTGTCACTGTTCATTTCGCTTCTCGCAGTCCTTCGAGGGGCCTTCGGCGGACCTGGTCGAGCAGCCGAGCCCCTTCGGGGCCGACGACCCGCTGGTAGGCCGGTCCGAGCAGGCGCTGGAGCAGGTCCAGGATCCAGGCGTCCCGGCCGACCAGCACCCGGGCCCGTCCGGCGCGGACGCCGGACAGGATGGTGCGGGCCGCCGCGACCGGCGAAACCCCGGGGTCACGGTCGAACGCGGCCGCCAGGACATCCACGTCGATGCCGGCGGCCGCGTTCGAGTTCCGCACGATGGCGGTCTTGACGCCGCCCGGGCACACGCAGGTCACGCGTACCGGATGGCCGGCGGCCCGCAATTCCATGCGCAGCGCTTCGGTGAAGCCGCGGACGGCGAATTTCGCCGCGCTGTAAGCGCTTTGACCCGGGAACGCGACGAGGCCGAACACACTGGAGATGTTGACCAGGTGACCGTCACCGGAGGCGATGAGGTGCGGCAGGAACGCCTTGGTGCCGTGCACCACACCCCAGAAGTTCACCTGCATGACCCGTTCCAGGTCGGCGTACTCGGTTTCGGTGATCTCGCCGGTGAACGAGACGCCCGCGTTGTTGACCACCAGATGCACCGCGCCGAATTGCGTGCGCACCCGATCGGCGTAGGCGGCCATCGCACCCCGATCGCGCACGTCCAGCGGCTCGGCGCGGACCTCGCCGCCGAGCGCCCGCACCTGCTGCACCGTCTCGGCCAAGCCTGCCTCGTCGATGTCGGTGAGCGCCAGGCGAGCGCCGGACGCGGCCAGCTGCCGCGCCAGCGCCTGCCCGATGCCCGAACCGGCGCCGGTGACCACCGCGGTCTTGCCGACGAATTCGCTCACCGTCCGTCACCACCGATCTCGACCAGCGGCGGCGCGCTGATCCTCGCGCCCTTGGCCGGGGCGAAGGCGACGTGCTTGGAGCTGGCCCGCTCCGGACCGCGCAGATCGGTCGTGATCTGACGGCGGGCCAGCAGCACCCGCAGCACCTCCGTGGCCTCCATCAACGCGAAGTTGGCTCCGACACAGCGGCGGGCGCCGCCGCCGAACGGAGCCCAGAGGCCGGGTGGAATCGGACCTTCGAGGAAACGCTCGGGCCGGAATCTCGCCGGCTCCGGGAAGTTCACCGGGTCGTTCTGCACGATCCCGATCATCGGCATGACCGTGCTGCCCTTGGGCAGGCGATAGCCCGCGAGTTCGACGTCCTCGGTGAGCGTCCAGGTGACCTCGAAGATGACCGGATGCATCCGCAGCGATTCCTTCACCACGGCTTCGAGATACGCGGTGTCGTCCAGAACCGCGGCCTTGGCCGCCTCGCGGGCCACCTGCCGGTCGCGGGCCAGCTCGTGCAGCGCCCACGCCAGCCCGGTCGCGGTGGTTTCGTGTCCGGCGATCAGCAGGGTGATCAGCTGATCGCGGATCTCCAGATCGGACAGCGCGTCTTCGCCGTCGCCGGCCACCAGCAGCCGGGACAGCACGTCGGTGCGCTCGCTGAGGCCGGAGCTGGTGCGGCGCTCGGCGATCACCTCGTAGACCAGCGCGTCGATCTCCCCGACCAGTTTCATAGCGCCGCGCCAGGGGCCGACCCGTTGCGCGCCAGGCACATTCAGGCCCATCAGCACGATCAGGTCCATGTCCAGCAACCGGCCCAGCAGTGCCCGCATCCGATCGAAGCGCGGTCCCTCGGCGATGCCGAACGTCACCCGGGACATGATGTCGAGCGTCAATTCCCGCATCCGGTCGTGACTTTCGAACGACGTGGCCACCGGCCAGCGGTCCACCTCGGCGACCGTGAGGTCGCGCACGATGTCCAGGTATCCGCGAATCGCGTTGCGTCCGAACAGCGGCGCCATCAACTTGCGCAGCCGCTTGTGCTCGTCGCCGTCCACCATGAACACCGACTTGTGCCCCATCACCGGCGCCATCACCCGATTGCCCTCGCCCGCCGAGAACTGCGACGGCGGCGCCGCGAACATCGCGGCGATGTGCTGGGGGTCGTAGAGCAGAATCACCTTGCGCCACGGGTAGATATCGATCGATACGACATCCCCGAACTTCGCCCGCAGACTCGCCGCCCAGCGGTGCCGCCACCAGGTGAACAGCACCGATTGCAGCACGGGGGGCAGCCGGGGCCCCGGCGGTCTGGCCAGCAGGGTGCCGCGCCCGGTTTCTATGCGTCGCATCAACATCGTGTCGTCCTTCACGCGAGAAACAGTCCGTGCTCTTCCATTTCGCCGATGCACTTGGCGAAGGCATCGGCGATGTGGTCGAGATCGGCGGTGGTGTGCGCGGCGTTGAGGAACATGCCGTGCAGCTCCGGGAAGTAGACGCCGTATTTGCGCATGTAGTACGCGAGCGCCAGGCTGGCCTTGATGTTCGTGCCGGCGATCTTGTCGCGCACCAGTTTCGGTGTCGCGTAGTCGAAGGCGATGTTGAACATCGAGTGCGCGCCCTTGACCTTGCAGGCGATGCCGCGTTCGTCGGCGGCGGCCTTCATATCGCCGATCAGGCGGCGGGTGTTGTCGTCCAGGTCGGTGTAGATCTCCGGGTGCTTGCCGAGGTGTTCCAGCACGGCCTTGCCGGCGGCGGTGGTGATCGAGTTACCGGACATGGTGCCGCCGACGAAGGCGCGTTCGTCCACGTCCCGGAACGGATCACCGGTCGTGCGACCGGTTTCCATGAACTCCGGCAGACCCGCGACCGCGCCGCAGGGCAGACCGCCGCCGATGATCTTGCCCAGTGCGGTGAGATCGGGACGCACACCGGCCAGGTGCTGAGCGCCGCCGAAGTGCACCCGGAACCCGGTGACCACCTCGTCGAAGATCAGCACTATGCCGTGGCGCGTGCAGGTTTCGCGTAGCTGGGTCAAGAACGCGGTGTCGTAGCTCAGCGTCGCGCCCGGCATCGGTTCCACGATGACGGCCGCCAATTCATGGGCGTGCCGGGCGATCGTGTCGAATGCCGAGGGATGCCCGTATTGCAGCAGCACCGTCCCCTCGGTCACCGCCTTCTGGCCGCCCGCCGAATTGATGGGCGCGGGCTGGTATTTCGCACCGCTGAACACGAACCACGAGCTGACCGTGCCCTGATCGGAGAAGCCGTGGTAATGGCCCTCGAACTTGGCGACCCGGTCCCGGCGGGTGTGCGCGCGGGCGATGCGCAGCGCCACCTGCACGGCTTCGGTGCCCGAATTGCACAGCACCACATTGGACAACGGGTCGAAGGCGTCGGCGATGATCTCCGCCAGCTCCAGTTCGGACCGGTTGCCCATGGCGTTCACGCCACCCTTGGCCGCGGCCCGCTGAATCGCCTCGACGGCGACCTCGGGGGCGTAGCCGAGGATATGCGGGCCGTAACCGCAGGAGAGGTCGATGTATTCGTTGCCGTCGATGTCGCGGACCCTGGACCCCTTGGCCTCCTCGATGATCATCGGGTACTGACTCGGCATCACATAGCGGTCCAGGTGGGTCGGCGCGATCAGCGCACGCTGCGGGTTGTTCTTGGCCGCCATGGATTTCGGGCTCATCTGCCCGATCACCTCGTCGAACTCCGCCTGCAGTTCGGCGTTCATGTACGGCGAGTATTTGTCGTTGAAGCGCCGGGCGTTGGCCCAGATGTCGATGTCGGGGTCGACCACGGTGACGAAACCCTCGCCGGTCAGGAAGGCCAGCGACAGGAGGGTGAACCGGGTGGTCGGGCGGGCACCGTAGCCGGCGACCAAGTTGCTGGCATCATCGAAGAACGACATCGTCGACCAGCGATCGCTCTGTTCCTGGAAGTGGTGCGCCAGAATGGCTTCCAGCCGGCGGGAGTAGGTGTCCCAATGCTGGTCCAGGGTGCCGCGATCATCGATGAAAGCGTTGGTGAACCGGGTGACGGCCAGGTCCCATTCCTGCCGGGTGCAAGCGAAGTAGAAGGCGGCCAGCCCCCACTTGTCCTCCTCGTTCAGCTCGCCGACCAAACCGAAGTCCAGCACGACGATCTCGCCACCGGGCCGGAACATGATGTTGCCCGGATGCGGGTCGACATGGAACAGGCCGTGGAAATAGGCCATGGTGTCGAACATGTCCTGCAGCCGGCGCGCCAGCTCCGGGCGATGCTCGGCCTCGACGAGTTCGTGTACCTGTTCGCCGGAGACCGCGTCGATGAACTCCATGACCAGAACCCGGTCGCTGGAGTACTCCTGGTACACCCGGGGCACCCGCACGAAGGGGTGGGCGAGGAAGTTCTCCGCGATGGCCTGCTGACGTCCGGCCTCGGCGCGCATATCGGTCTGACCGGTGAGATAGGGCCGCAGCTCGCCGAACAACGCGGGCGCGTCCAGCTTCCGGACCGCGGGCACCAGCCGGTCCGCGGCGCCGAGTAGCACACCGAGCACCGCCGCGCTGGCCCGCAGCCGCTCCGGAACACCGTGCTTGACCACCTTGAGGGCGACCTTCTCCCCCGTGTGCAACACCGCGCGGTGCACCTGGGCCACCGAGCCGACAGCGACCGGCTCCCAATCGAATTCGGAGAACAGCTCGCCGACGGGTGCGCGCAGTTCCTGCCGCAGCGTCTCGGTGAGTTCGGCGCGGCTCATCGGGGCGAGCCCGGAGAAGAAGTCCCGGAACTCGTCGGTGGCGTCCTTGGACAGCAGACCGGTCTGAGTGCCGAGCACCTGGCCCGCCTTCACGTAGAGCGGACCCATGCGCAACAAGTAACCGCGCAGCAGCCGGGCGGCCGCTTTCCGGTCGGTATCGCGTTTGGCGGCGCCGCTGAGCAGGTAGCGCGTGCCGTACAGGCCGGTCCACCACAGCAGACGGCCGGCTTCGACGGCGGCCATGCCCGAGGCGGCCACGGGGGATGTGGATTTCGCGTTCATGTCTTTCCTCCAGAGATTCAGAGCCCGTAGGGCGCGCAGGCCGCGGCGAAATGGCCGTCGGCGGCGAGAAACAGCGCATGGCGGGCCCGGCCGCGAGGTTCGGCCGCCAGCCACGCGCGGTAGGCGAAGGGCAGGGCCGCGCTGTGCGGGTCGGCGGCGGTGCCAGGCGTGTGCACCTCGTCGATACCGGCAGCGGCGGCAATCGATTTCGCGAACCCCGGGCGGGGTTCACCGGCCAGCAGGACGCAGTCGGCGGGATCGAGGCCTTCCTGTTCCAGGCAGCGCAGCACGACCTCGGTCGCGATATCCAGGCCGCGTTCGCGCGCGGCCTCGTCGGGCTGGTCCAAGGCGATGACCCGGCAGCCCTCGGATCCCATCGTGGCCAGCGGCATATAGGCGAGCGGCCGGGCCGGTGCGGTGGTGCGTCCCCGGTAGACCGTGCCGAAGCCGGTGTCGTCCGGGCTCGGGGCGACCACGACCGCGGCGGCACTGGTCAGATAGGGAAAGTCCGGATGCTCACCCCGGGACGGATGGCCCTCGCCCGCCACGATCACCGTCTTGCGCGCACCGGTCACCGCGGCCACCTGCACCGCGTCCAGGAAGCCGCACGGCCCGTTCATGATGTCGAAGGACAGGGCGGGCGTGCGCTGCCCGTGGTACCGCAGATTGATGCCGGCCTTCTTCTGGATGAGCGCGGCGATGGCCGGTTCGACGATGTTGTCGTCGCGGTGGATACCGGTGTTCAGCAGCAGCGCGACCTCGCTGTTGTCGATACCGGACCGGTCCAGGACTTCGCGGACGGCCAGGGCGGAACGTTCCACCGAACCCGCGCCCGCCGAGGCGCCGACGGTGACCGAGGAGATAATGGATACACGCATGATCAAGCCTTCAGTGCGGAGACACGAACGGACATGTGGCCGTAGACCATTCCGGAGGCGGACGGCACGATGAGGACCTTCGAGCCGGGCGCGATGGTGCCGCGCTTCAGATGGTCGTGCAGGGCGACGAAGTGCGAAGTGGACGCGGTGTTGCCATAGCGTTCCAGCACCGTGAGACTTTCCGGCGCCGGACGGCCCGACTCGCGCTCCAGCAGCGCGTTGATGTAATCGAGAGCACGGGCGCTGAATTGGTGATGGATGATGAAATCGAGTTTCTCGCTGTCGATATCGCCGCCGCGCTCGCGCAGGTAGTCCAGGTACCAGGTGATGCCCTGCAGATACCGTTCTTCGGTGTGCATCGACTTGTTGTCGGTATACATGGCGATGCCCTCGCTGTTCCGGCTCGGGCCGCCGATGCAGAATTCGGCGTAGGACGCCGAGGTCATCAGATCGACATAGTCGATGATGTCCGCGTCATCGGTTGCTCGATCCAAGAGCACGCACGCGCCGGAATCACCGACGGACAGCGAAGCGAATTGCGGATCGTATTTTTCGGTGATCTCCCGCACCGCGGTTTCGGCGATCGGGGTTATCTGCTCGCCACTGACCACGATGCCGTTGCGGGCGATGCCGGCCCGAATCATCCGATCCAGCACCATGATTCCGGTGACCATGCCCGCACAGGCATTGCAGATATCGAAGGCGACCGCCTGCTTCGCACCGATCCTTTCGGCCAGCAGAGCGGCCAGCGACGGTTCGAAACCGTAGTGTCGCGGGCCGACGGTCCGGGTGATCGACACGGAGATTATGACGTCCACGTCGCCCACTGCGTACTGCGACCGGGACAGGCAATCCTGAATTGCTTCGGTGGCCAGGGTGAAAGAGTCCTCGTAATTGTCCTCGGAATCGTCGTGGACCCGCCGTTCGCTGACACCGGTGAGTTCTTCGAGTGGCGGAAGCTTTCCGGCACTCAATCGCTCCGTATCGATGCGCGCGAGCAAGTCGGCCGTGCTGACCGACTTCTGGGGCAGATAGGTCCCGATCGATTCGATCCTGCTGTGAATATCACTTTCCGAACGCATCGGATCAGCTCCATTTCGGCTGCTTGGCATGCTTCAGAATTACCCGTCGAGGCCCATCGTCGCCTCTGCGCTTCATCTTTCGATATCGACGGCGCCCGGGTCAATAAAGCAGTCGATCGGCCATTCCAAAGAATGGCCGATCGAATCTGTGGAAATTCTGGCTACGAATTGCTAGCGACAGTCAGGGTCTGCTCGTCGAGCCGGTCGCCCACCCGCGCCGCGAACCGGCGCCAGGTCTCCGCGTTCTGCTGCGCGAGTTCGAGAATGAGATTGAGGCAGTGCTCGGGCAGTTGCTCGGCCAGCTCCGCCGATTCGGCAGGTGTGCGCGGCGCGGCATCGAGCCAGCGCAATAGCTGGCGCCCGGTCTCGGACAGGCGCAGCGACGGGTCCCGGCGCAGGCTGTCCATCATCGACGGCACCGAACGCATTGCCGTTACCGGGCTTTCGCTGGTCCGCACGGGGCGCGGCGGCGGCGCGACCGGCTCGCGCAGCCGCCGTACCCGTCCGTCGCGACCGAGCCGGCGCGAAGTCTGGGGAATTTCCCCACCGGCTCGCCGGCGGATCGCGCCGACGGTTTTGTGATCCAATCCGGCGACGGCCGCCACCCGCCGATCCGACCACAGCGGATACATCACCATCAGCCGCAGCGCGGCGGCTTTGCGGTCTTTGAGCGTCAACGGCAGGCCGTGTTCGGAATTGGCCTCGACCGCCAATACGAAGGCCTCCTCGGCGCTACCCTCGAAGAATCTGACCCGAATGGTCTGCTGCCCTTTCGATTTCGCCGCATGCAGCCGGTGCAGGCCGTCGATCACCTGCATGGTGCTGCGGTGCACCAGAATCGGCGGCAGCGGCGACTCGACCTGCGCGAGCACCTGGGCGTGCGCGACATCGACCTCCCGCACGCGCAGAAATTCACCGCGGGCAAGCGCCGCGATGGGAATGTCCACTACATTCCGCGAAACCCCGACCCGGGCGAGCCGGTCGGCGGCACCGTCGCCGTGCGTCACGCGAGCCGTAGCCTGTCCGTTCATACGCAACCCCGAAACACTCTAGAACCAATAGTCCGTCACACACTCGGGTCATCTCTCGCCGAAATCCTTGGACGACACCCCGCTGTGCCGAACCGCTTGTTCGGGACCAGCCGACGCGAAAAGTATTGCACGCCGGTAACTTTCAGACAACAATTCGGCCGCACCGAATTTCGGTGCGGCCGGACGGCTTGTCGGACACACTGGTCCGGGAATGGTCTCAGACAGTCGTGCTTTCCCGGACGTTCACCGAGATGGTCTTTCTGTTAAATCTCGGGTACCACCAGTTCCACCGGCCGAATATCTGCATCAGCGCGGGCACCAGCATCAGCCGCACGATGATCGCATCGATGGCCACGGCCACCGCCAGAGCGAACCCGATCTGCTTGTCCTCGAGCATGTGCGCTGTCACGAAACTGCCGAATACCACAACCATGATGGCGGCAGCCGTGGTAATCGGTCGCGCGGTATGCGCCAGGCCGGACGCGACCGCGCGTTTGTTGTCACCGTCGATATCGAATATTTCTTTGATCCGGCCGATCAGGAAAACCTCGTAGTCCATCGACAGCCCGAACAGCACGGCGAACACCACGGTCGGCAGGAATACCTGGATAAACCCACGGCTTTCGAAATCGAAGAGCGATTCTCCGAGCCCCCACTGGAATACCGCGACCGTAATGCCCATCGCGGCGGCGATGGCGATCAGGTTCATCACGATGGCCTCGATCGGCAACAGAATGCTGCGGAAAACGATGACCAGGAAGATGAACGAACTCGCCAGCACCAACCCGAATACCCAGGGCGATTTGAGGCCGATCTCCTTGGAGAAGTCCACATATTCCGCGGTTTCTCCGCCGACGCGCAGGGTCGGGCCGCCGTTCGCGGTCACCGCCTTCGCTTCCGCGCGCAGAGATTTCACCAGCGCTGTCGCCTCGGGCGCGTCGAAGGGCACGTTCAGGATCACCGTCGCCACCCGCCGTCCGCTGTCCGAGGCCTCGGGCAGCACCGATGAAATCCGCTTGTCACCGCTGAGTCCGGCGGCGAAGGCGTCGAAGCGATCGGCCTGCGCCGCGGTCAACGCCCCCTCGACCGGCCCGGTGGCCACGATCTGCACCGGCGCCAGCAGGCCCGAGGCGAACTTCTGCTCGATCACCTTCGCCGCCCGGCCCGACGGCTGGTCCGACAGGGCCGCGACCCCGGCGTCGAGGCCGAACTTGACCCCGGCCAGCGGCGCCGCGGAGAGCAGCAACACTGCGATCGCGGCGGTCGCGAACACCCATGGCCGGCGCATCACCAACTCGGCCCAGCGCTCCCATCCGCCGTTGGTCCGCTGCGCACTCGCGTCGGGCGGAAGGAATTTCGCGGGCAGCGCACCGGAGTTGATGCGTGGGCCGAGACCCGCCAGCACCGCGGGCAGCAGCGTGAGCGAGACCAGCAGCGCCGCCGTCACCGCGGCGGCCACGCCACCGGCGATGGCGCGGAAGATCGGTACCCGGACCACGAACAGCGCGCCCAGCGAAATCATCACGATCAACCCGGAAGCCAAGATATTGCGACCGGTGGTCTCCATCGTCACCGCGACGGCCTGCCTGGTGCGCTGCCGGATATCGCCGATCGCGCTGTGCGCCAGTTCCTCCCGGAATCGGCTGACCAGGAACATCGAGTAATCGATCCCCACTCCCGTGCCGATCATGGTCGCCACCGCGAGCACCAGCGTGTCGAAATGCATGAACGTGGACAACAGGTAGATCAGCCCGTACGCACCCGCGATACCGCCGAGCGCGACGCCCACCGGGACCGACGCCGCCACCAGCGCGCCCATCGACAGGATGAGCAGCACCAGGGCCACCGGCATGCCGATCAGCTCGGCCTTGGTGGTGTCGTCGACACCGACTCGCACCTGGTCGTTCTGCATCGGCGTGTGCCCCGACACACCCACCCAGATCGCGCCGGAGCCGTGCTGAGCGGCCTTGCGCGCCAGTTCGCCCGCGAGTTCGGAACGTTTGTCCGCCGAGCCCTTGATGCCCGCGATCGCGATGGCGGTGCGCTTGTCGTCGGACACCAGCTTCGCCGGTAGACCGTCGAACGGCCCGATGACCTCCGAAACCCCTGGTATGCCGCGGATTTCGGTGAGTACCGCTCGCACCTTGTCCTGAAACTCGGGGCTGTCGACCGAGCGGTCCCGGGAATCGAAGACGATGACGTCCTGCTCGGCCCCGATCGCGGGGAAGTGCCGGGCCAGAATCTTGCGCGCCTCCGCCGATTCGGCCGCGTCGACGCCGAATTCCGGGGCCTGCAAACGATGTTCGAGGGCGGGCACCGATACCACACAGGCCGCCAGCAGCACCGCCCACACCGCGAGCGTCAGCCGCCAGTGCGAGGCGATGAACATGCCCCACCGGTGCGCCGCGCCGGGGCGTTCCGGCGGCAGCCCGACGCGCTCGGGTCTGGTCTCCACTTGCGTCATGGCCCCGCCTCCAAACTGGAAGTGACTTTCAGATATCCGGAGTCTATGAGCCTTTCCCGCCATCCTGCAAGTCACTTTCCGTTTTTCACCGCTGGTTGTACGCTCGACGGATGTCTCGTTCAGCGCCGAACGCCTCCACACCGGCCCGCGGCACCTCGGTGTGGGAGCGCAAGAAACTGCAGGCCATGCGTGAGATCCAGCGCGCCGCACTGGACCTTTTCGACGAGCACGGGTTCCGCTCGGTCACGGTCGAACAGGTAGCCGCCGCCTCGCACGTCTCCCCCAGCTCCATCTACCGCTACTTCGGCACCAAAGAAGCACTGATCCTCTGGGACGAATACGACCCCAAGCTGATCGAATTGCTCAGCCAGAACAGCGATTCCGTGGTGACGCCCGCGGAGTTCGTCGAGGAGATCCGCGCCTCGATGCCGGCACTGATCCACGAACTCGCCTCCGACGAAGAGCGGATCCGCCGCCGGATGCGCTATGTGGCCACCGAAACCGACGTCCGCGACGGGCTGGCCCGGGAGACCCGCCAGCTCGAGGACGTACTGCGCCGAGTGGTCGGCGCGCGGATCGGCCGCGATCCCGACGATCTCCAGATCCGTCTGCTCTCGGCCATGCTGGCCTGGGGCTTCGACGCGGCACTGGACTACTGGGTGGAAACCGACTTCGACCTGCCGCTGGCCGACGCCTTGGGCTACGCCATCGAGGCGCTGACCCGCAGCGCCGAGGCGGTCCTGGGCTTCCCGGTCCCGCGCAGCCAGGGTCCGCGGCACAAAAACTGAAAGTTGCTCGCAATTTCTCCGGGGAGACGTATAGTCGAAGCAATCTGATAGTCACTGTCAGGTTTCACACAGTGAGCGACTTCGACTCAGGGGAAGGTTCGCGATGACGAAGATCTTGATGCTGGGCGGCGCGGGACAGATGGGACGAGCCGCCGCACGCGTACTCGCCGCCGCACCGGCGGTGGACCACCTGGTGGTGACCGACCTGCGAGCGGACCATGCCGAGACAGTCGCGAAAAGCTTGGGCGACAAGGTGTCCGGGCTCGGCCTGGACATCACCGACCGGCGGGCGTTGCGGCTGGCGCTCGAGGACTGCGACCTGGTGCTCAATACCGTCGGCCCGTACTACCGATTCGGGGTGCCGATCCTGGCGGCGGCCATCGAGGCCGGGCGCGACTATGTCGATATCTGCGACGACTGGGAACCGACCCTCGCCATGCTGGAGCTGCACGACCGAGCCCGAGC
The DNA here is from genome assembly GCF_017875645.1 of Nocardia goodfellowii. Taxonomy (NCBI): domain Bacteria; kingdom Bacillati; phylum Actinomycetota; class Actinomycetes; order Mycobacteriales; family Nocardiaceae; genus Nocardia; species Nocardia goodfellowii. The sequence goes on from NZ_JAGGMR010000001.1 coordinate 6,234,988, forward strand.
CGCGGACGTGGTCGCGCTGGTGGGCATGGGGGCCAGTCCCGGCGTCTCGAATCTGCTCGCGGTGACCGCCGCGCGGGAGCTCGATACCGTCGAGTCCGTGGTGACGGCCTGGAGCGGCGGCGACGCGCGGGAGGCCGGGGGGATGGGCGGGAACAGCCCGAACGCGGCCTACCTGCACGCGATACACCAGATCACCGGCACCATCAAGGTCACCCGGGACGGCGCGCTGACCGATCGGCCGGCACTGGAGGAGATCACCCTGGACTACCCCGGGATCGGAGCCGGGAGCGGGTGGACCTTCGGCCATCCCGAGGCCGTGACCCTGCACCGGGCGTTTCCCGAACTGCGCGACAACACCAATCTCATCACCGGCGGCCGGGTGCTCATCACGATGTGCCGGGCACTGCGCCTGTCGGTGGACCGCCGGCTGCTCAGCCCGCATCGTGCCGCCCAGTTGGCGCATCGGGGCATGGCGCTCCTGCCCCCGGGCACCATCGGATCAGGCGCGCTGCCACCGCTGTTCGCGCTCGCCACCGGCACCCGCGCGGGCGAGAAAGCCACTGTCGCCACCGCGCTCGCCCAGATCCCCGGGCGCGACATGGCCGTGAACACGGGTGTGCCGTTCGCCGTCGCGGCCCTGCGACTGGCGACCGCGGACGCCGCGCCCGGCGTGCACACCCCCGAAACCTTGCTCGACCCCGACGCCTACTTCGCCGCCCTGGCACCGCACTGCATCGGCAGCCCCGCACCGGAGGCCATGACCGCGACCACCCGCTCCTGGTGCAGTGCGGCGGAAAACGCCGCCAGCCTGCAGACCTCGCTATTGACGGCTTTCTTCGCCGCGAACACCTGAGGGCTCGCCGACCAGACGCCAGAAGTACGCGATGTGGTCGGCCATGTCGACGCTCGGGTCATACATCCACTGCATCTGCAGACCATCCATGACCGCGAGCATGAGCACGGTGACCCGCTCGTCGTCGAGATCGTCCGGCAACCGACCGGCCTCGCGCAGACGCCGCACGCCCGCGGAGATCTCGGCGCGCGCGGCCCGGTATCGGTCGCGGAAGAAGTCGTGGGCCGGGTGGCCGGGCTCGGCGGCCTCGGAGGAGAACCGGGAGTACAGCTGCACCAGGCCGGGGACCTCGGCATTGTGGCGAACCAGCCGCTCCATGACCCCGGCCATATCCGGCGGCCCGTCGCCTTCGGGGCCTCCGTAGCACCGCAGGTCCACCTCGTCACGGCGGCGCAGGATCTCGGTGAACAACTGCTCCTTGGTGCCGAAGTAGTGCAGCAGGCCGGTCTGGCTGAGCCCCACCGCGTCGGCGAGCTCGCGCACCGTCGTCCGGCTGTACCCGTTGCGGGCCACGATCTCCAGCGCCGCGGTCAGGATTTCTTCCCGCTTGGCAATGCCTTTCGAATACGCACCACGTTGTACCACCGGCCCGACCTTACCCTTGTGCACTAAAACCGAATGCCATACTGTTTTCGGATATGACTTTCGAACTCACCGAGTTGTCCCTGGCGGAGAAGGCGGCGCTGGGCAGCGGTCAGGACTTCTGGACCACCAAAGCCGTCGGCCCGGTCCCCTCCCTCGTGCTGACCGACGGGCCGCACGGCGTGCGGCGGCAGGCCGGAGCCACCGACCATCTCGGTCTCGCCGGGAGCCTGCCCGCGACCTGCTTCCCGCCCGCGGTCGGCCTCGGCCAGAGCTGGGACGCGGAACTCGTACGCCGGGTCGGCGTGGCGCTCGGCCGGGAAAGCCGGAACTTGGGCGTGGATGTCCTGCTCGGGCCGGGCATCAACATCAAGCGAGATCCGCGCTGCGGCAGGAATTTCGAGTACTACTCCGAGGATCCGGTACTCACCGGCGTGCTGGGGGCGGCTTGGGTGCAGGGCTTGCAAAGCACCGGTGTCGGCGCTTCGCTGAAGCATTTCGCGGCCAACAACACCGAGCACGATCGGATGCGCTCCAGCTCCGATATCGATCCGCGCCCGTTGCGGGAGATCTACCTGCGCGCCTTCGCGCACATCGTGCGCACGGCCGAGCCGTGGACGGTGATGTGTTCCTACAACCGGATCAACGGAGTACCCGCCGCCGAAAACCGCTGGCTGCTCACCGAACTCCTGCGCGAGGAGTGGGGATACCAAGGGCTGGTCGTCAGCGACTGGGGTGCGGTAAGTGACCGGGTCGCGGCCGTCGCGGCGGGGCTGGACCTCCAGATGCCCAGCAGTGGAAGCGCTTCCGACGACGCGGTGGTCGCCGCCGTGCGAGCCGGGACGCTGGATCCGGCGGTCGTCGACCGCGCCGCCGAGCGGGTGGCGGCGCTGGCCGCCAAGGCCGTGGCGGGGCGCGCCGACGTCGAACCTCACGATGCGCCGGAGCACCACGCATTGGCCCGGGAGGTGGCCGCGCAGTGCATTGTGTTGCTGCGCAACGATGGCGGCTTGCTGCCGCTGTCGCCGTCACGGTCGATAGCGGTCATCGGTGAATTCGCCGAAAGCCCGCGATACCAGGGCGGCGGTAGCTCGCACGTCAATCCGACGCGGGTCGACACGCCACTGGCCGAGATCCGTGCGCTCGCGACCGGAACAGTCACTTATGCGCAAGGTTTCACCACCGACGGCAGCCCGGCCGGGGCGTTGTCCGAGGAGGCAGTGCGCGCGGCGGCGCAAGCGGAGGTCGCGGTGCTGTTCCTCGGCTTGGCGGCGAGCCAGGAGTCCGAAGGCTTCGACCGCGACCACATCGAGCTGCCCGCCGGGCAGCTGGCCCTGCTCACCGAAGTGCTTGCGGTGCAACCCGATACCGTGGTCGTCCTGGCGCACGGCGGCGTGCTGCGGCTGGCGCCGATCGGCGCGCCAGCCATCCTGGACGGCGCGCTGCTCGGTCAAGCCGGTGGCGGCGCGATCGCCGACGTGCTGTTCGGCGCGGTGAATCCGTCGGGCCGGCTCACCGAGACGGTGCCGGTCCGGATTCAGGACACCCCCGCCTACCTGAACTTCCCGGGCGAGAACTCGCACGTCCGATACGGCGAAGGACTGTTCGTCGGCTACCGCTGGTACGACGCCCGCGAGCTGGAAGTGGGTTACCCCTTCGGGCACGGACTTTCGTACACGAGCTTCGAATACTCCGACCTCGCCGTGGACTCCGCATCCGCCGACCTGACCGTGTCCGTCACCATCACCAACACCGGTGACCGGGCCGGGCGTGAAGTGGTGCAGTGCTACACCGCCAAACCGGACTCGACCGTGGTGCGCCCGCCCCGCGAACTGAAAGGCTTTCGCGGTGTCTACCTGGAACCCGGTGCCGGCGAGCGTGTTCGGATCACCATTCGCCGCGAGGATCTCGCCTACTGGGAGACCCGCACCGACCAGTGGATCGTCGAGGACGGCGACTACGAGGTATCGGTGGGCGCGTCCAGCCGCGATCTTCGTTGCGTGGCAAAGGTTTCCGTTTCCGGCGACCAGGTCCGGCTGCCGCTGAGTCTGGAATCCACCCTCGGCGAGATCATGACCGACCCGAACGCCGGACCCGTGCTGGAATTCTTGGCCGGCAACGCGCCCGCCGGGATGGCGGCCGACGGCGGCGACGCCCTGGGCCTCGATCTGGCACGAATGATGGCCTCCGTTCCGTTGGGAAAGCTGGTCGCGTTCGGGGCCGGAAGCCTGGCGGAACTCGAACAGGTCATCGCGAAGGTCAACGGTCCGAGTTGAGGAGGCGCGCCCGCGCCCGCGGACGGCCGTGGACCGGCCTCGGTGTCGGGCGTGGGCGGGCTCCCCCTTCGATCGTGTCAATCGGCGTTGCCTTCGTGTGGCCGCGCCGCCGCAGCCTCCGTCCACGGCATAGGTCGAGAATCGGTACCGTAAAAGCGGAATCGAGGCGACGCTCCTGAGACAGGTCGTCAGCGGAGCAACCGATCAGCCGGACGCGGTGAGCGTCTACGGCGATGGCTACCAGGCACGAGCCGACATCTCGCGGTTCGGCCCGTCAGCCGGTGCGCGCCGAGCGACCTCGATATCGGGCCCCAGCCATCGCCGTTGGACAGCCGCAGTACCTTCGCCTACCCTTCGCCCCAGGTCACCTCGCACCATCAGGTTGCGAGACTTCGACCGACTACGCGAACGACAGGCATCTGGTTGAGAAACCCGCAGGCAGCACCGGGTGGGCGCGGACCACGGCACAACCAACCCAGACGGTCCGGTCGATCCTGTGCCGCCGCCCGGCGATCCCGAACCGACGCTCGCGCCGCCCTTCCGATCGAGACCCCTCGACCCCATCTGTCTGGGTCGGAGCGCACCGAGAATGCAGGTCACAACGGTTTCGCGGCACTCATGTGATCAGAATCAAAGTACTTTCACTACCGAAAATTCAAGATCAGCCCTGTGATACGTTCACGCCCGCGGCCGGTGCTCTCGCGCCACCGCCCCAACCCACCCCGTCGGCCGACGACAGCCCGGTACCAAACCTGCTGCGGCGCACTGTCGGCCATGCTGCTATGCCCGAAAGAAGATCGTGACCGCTTTCCTCCTCCGCTCTCTCACCCTGGCACTGAGCATCATCGCCGTGGGTCTGTTCGCCGCGCCGAGCAATGCGGAACCGCTATATCCCCAACCAGATCCGGACCCGTTCTACGCGGTGCCGGCCGACCTCGGCAGGTTCGCGGCCGGTGACGTGGTGCGGACCCGACGCATCGACACCGGCCCGTATGTCGGCACCGAGGGCTGGCAGGTCGCATTCCGGTCGACCAACTCCTCGGGCGACCCGATCCTGGGCATCACCACCGTGCTGCTGCCCGCCGGAGTGCGGAACCCACCGCTGGTCTCCTACCAGGCACTGATCAATTCCCTCGGTACCCGATGCAACCCCTCGCGGTCGCTGTTCAACGGCGAACTCCAGGACGCGCCCGGCGCGATGCTGCCGATCGGCCGCGGCTGGGCCGTCTCCCTGCCGGACTACCTGGGCCCCAACGTCTCCTACGGCGCCGGTCGGCTCAGCGGCATGGTCACCCTGGACAGCGTCAAGGCCGTCCAGCGCGCCACCGAACTGGGTCTGTCGAATTCGCCGGTCGCCATCGCGGGCTACTCCGGCGGCGGCATGGCCACCGCCTGGGCCGCCGCGCTGCAGCCCAGCTACGCGCCCGACCTGAAGATCGCCGCGGTCGTCGCGGGCGGCATCCCGGCCGATTTGGAGCAGATGGCCCTGGGCCTCGGCTTCGAGCCGCACCCCGGCTTCGGCCTCGCCTTCGCCGCCGCCATGGGCCTGGAGCGGGAGTACCCGGACCGCCTGCCGATTTCCGATCAGCTCAACGAGAACGGTTTGTGGTTCCGGGAATTCACCCACGACGCCTGCCGCCGCTTCCTGCTGTTCCACGGCGCCTTCCGCAGCGCCGAACAGCTGGCCGCCTCCAAGAGCCTGATGGACAGCCCGGTGGCGCGAGAGGTACTGCACGAGAACAGCTTGCGCTACTTCGACGGCGTCCCGGCCGCACCCACCTACATCTGGCAAGGCCGCTTCGACACCCTCACGCCGTACAACACGGTCGAGGAAACCGTCAACCGCTACTGCCGTGCGGGCGCGCCCGTGAAACTGGTGACCTATGACATCGCCGAGCACATGACCGCTGCGGCGGCCGGCTTCACCGAGGCCTGGAACTACGTGGAATCCCGCTTCCGCGACGAGCCGGTGCCGACCAGCTGCTGACCTACCGGTGGCGGGGAGCGAACGGCTCCCCGCCACCGTCGTTTCACCCCGACTTCAGCACCACCCAGGCGCGGTTGCTAGATATTTGCTGGCGGTCAGCGATACTGGATCGGTGATCAAGACCGAACGCGACTTGGCCGACGGCCGGATAATCCGGTATTACGACGCCGCCCCGGTGGCGCGGATGGCTGTCGACACCCGAGACCTGCCCACCGCGCACACCACCTCACAGGCCCGGTTCGACCCGTTGCTGGGCGAGTGGGTAGTGGTGGCCTCGCATCGGCAGACCCGTACCTTCCTGCCGCCCGCGGATCTCTGCCCGCTGTGCCCGTCGACTCCCGAGCGGGCCACCGAGATCCCCGAAACCGATTACCAGGTAGCTGTTTTCGACAATCGGTTTCCGTCGCTCACGCCGGTGCACAGCGCGTTGCCGGAGTCGGTGCCGGGTGCGCCGCACACGCTGCTGCGGGACGGGTTCGGCAAATGCGAGGTGGTGTGCTTCACCAGCGCCCATGATTCGTCGTTCGCCCAGCTGGAACCGGTCCGGGTGCGACTGGTCGTCGACGTCTGGGCCGAGCGCACCGCGGAGCTGGCGAGCCTCGACGGCATCGGGCAGGTGTTCTGTTTCGAGAACTCCGGTGCGGACATCGGGGTGACGCTGTCGCATCCGCACGGGCAGATCTACGCCTACCCGTTCGTCACACCACGGGTCGCCAAGATCGCCGCCAATGTCGCCGACTATCGGAAAACGCACGGCGCCAACCTGTTCGGCGAAATACTCGCCGCCGAGCGCGCGGCCGGGCTGCGGGTCGTCGCGGCCAACGAGGAGTGGACCGCCTTCGTGCCGCCGTTCGCGCGCTGGCCCTACGAGGTGCAGTTGTATCCGCACCGGCAGGTCGCCGACATCCCCGATCTCGACGACGCTCAGCGGGACGCCTTCGCGCGGCTCTATCCGGATGTACTGCGCCGGTTCGCCCACCGCTTTCCCGCGCCGATGCCGTATGTGGCAGCCTGGAATCAGGCGCCGACCCTCAATTCCGCTGTGCCGCGCCAGGACTGGTGGCTGCACCTGCAGCTGTTCTCGATCCGGCGGGCGGCGGACAAACTGAAGTATCTGGCGGGATCGGAATCGGGCATGAATGTGTTCATCAGCGATACCACGCCCGAACAGGTCTCGGCGGAACTGCGGGAGGTGCGGTGAGTCAGCTATCCGAGGGTGCGTCGATGGATGTGCCGGCGATGAGCGCGGGCGGCATCTGGGCCGCGCCCGGCCGGGTCAACATCATCGGTGAGCACACCGACTACAACGGTGGCTACTGCCTGCCCATGGCTTTGCCGCAGGTGGTGCGCTGTACGGCGATGCCGAGAACCGACGGCCTGGTGCGGGTGTCCTCCCAGCAGCATCCCGGCGAACGGATCGACGTGCCGGTACCGGAGCTGGCCGAGTCACCGGTCGAGGGCTGGGCCCGTTACCCGCTCGGGGTGGTGCACGAGTATCACCGTCGCGGGCATCGGATTCCCGGAGTCGATCTGGAACTGGACGGGTCGGTACCGATCGGCGCGGGGCTGTCGTCCTCGGCGGCGATCGAGTGTTCGGTGGCGATCGCGTTACGCGATCTGTTCGGGTTGCCGGTGTCGGAGGCCGATCTCATCGATATCGCGAACAAGGCCGAGAACGACTATGTGGGCGCACCCACCGGCACCCTCGACCAGACCGCGTCGATCCGCTGCACCGCCGGACACGCCCTGTTCCTGGACGCGGGAACCGGCGAAACCTCGCAGGTGCCTTTCGATCTCGCCGCCGCCCGCCTGGCACTGCTGATCGTCGACACGAATACACCGCACGCGCTGGTGGACGGCGAGTACGCGCGACGGCGACGCGAATGTGAGGCCGCCGCAGCCGAATTGGGGGTGTCCAAGCTCCGCGAGATCACCGATATCCGGGCGCTGTCGGCCCTGACCGACCCCGTTCTGCGGCGGCGCGCTCGGCACGTGGTGAGCGAGAACGCCAGAGTCCTCGCGGTGGTGGAGGCCCTGCGAAACGGGGGCGACCCGCGCGCCATCGGTCCCATCCTGACCGCCGCGCACGCCTCGCTGCGGGACGACTTCATGGTGTCCACCGCTCAGCTCGACACCGCGGTCGAAGCGGCGCTCGACGCCGGCGCGCACGGTGCTCGGATGGTGGGCGGCGGGTTCGGCGGCAGCATTATCGCGCTGGTCGACGCGAACGCCACCGACCGCGTCGTCGCGGAAGTCGAAAAACGTTTCCAGGCAGCTTATTTCGCCGAACCCCGGGCGTTCGTGGCGGTGCCGTCGGCCGGTGCGCGACGGGTGGATCAGGGATGACCCCGCCACCACCGGAGCCGGTGGCGAGCCCAGCGCCGTCCGGACAGCAGTTCCGGATCGCACGAGGCGAGCAAGAAGCGGTGATCGTCGAAGTGGGCGGCGGTATTCGGGAGTACCGCGTGGGCACACGCGAGGTTTTCCAGCCCTATGACCTCACCGCGATCGCCGACGGCGCGCACGGGGCGGTGCTGATTCCCTGGCCGAACCGATTGCGTGACGGCAAGTATCGCTTCGGCGGGGTCGACTACCAGGTGCCGCTGTCCGAGCCGTCGAAAGGCAATGCGATCCACGGTTTCCTGCGCTGGCGGCCGTGGCAGGCCACCGAGCGAGCCGAGCACGAGATCACCATGCGCACCGCGGTGTATCCGCGGCCGGACTACCCGTTTCATCTCGAAGTAGCGGTGCACTACGCGCTGTCCGACCAGGGTCTGACTGTGACGACCACCGCCACCAACGCCGGTGCGGTTCCCGCGCCGTACGGCTGCGGCCACCACCCGTATCTGTCGCCGGGCAGCGGGCCGATCGATGACGCGATCTTGCATTTCGACGCGGGCACCCGGATCCGCACCGACCCGTACCGCCAGCTACCGGCTGGCACCGAAGCGGTCACCGACACACCGGAATTCGATTTCATGAGCCCGCGGCAGGTGGGCTCGGTGGAGATCGACCACGCGTTCACCGATCTGGCGCGAGACGACGACGGACTCGCGTGGGTGCGGCTGCGCGGCACCGACAAGCTGGTCGCCGAACTCTGGGTCGACGAGAGTTATCCCTTGATCCAGTTGTTCACCGCCGACACCCTCGCCGGCGCACACCGCCGCACCGGCCTCGCGGCGGAACCGATGACCTGCCCGCCCAACGCCTTGCAGACCGGCGACGGCGTCATCACGCTGGCCCCCGGCGCATCGGTGACAACCCGATGGGGAGCTCGGCTCGGCGTCGCCCGCTAGCCGGAATCCGCTCCAGGACACCACCCGCGAAAACGTCGTAGAGCGGCAACGTTTCCAGATGCACGTAGCCGATGTGACAGTCGCACACGGCAAGTGGGCAGGGTCTGGAACCCAGGGCCGCCCGGTAGCTGCCGTCGTAGAGGTTGCCGAGCTCGGTGCGGACGAAGTGGCATCGGCGTACGGTGCCTTCACCGTCCACGGAGATCACCGATTCGCCGGTGCGGCAGGGCATTCCAGCCGACCGGTGCGGGTGCAGGCTGTAGTCGAACAGCGGGTCGATCTCGCTCCACGCGGCGGCCTCGGCGTCGGAGAGCTGGTGTCCCTCCGGCGCGTTCACCCAGAGGTAGACGTGCTCGGGCAGGTCGGCGCGCAGTCTGCGGGCGGCCGCCAGATGGTCCGGAAATCCCACCACCCCGACGCTGAACCGAATCCCCTTGTGCACCAGGTCCGCACACTTGGCGGTGAACCTTTCATATGGGGTCTGGCCGGGATGGTAGGTGCACCACAGCGCGAGCGTGTCCGGGTCGGCGTCGGCCAGCCAGTCGGTGCGGCAACTCAGATTGGTCTGGATCGCGACTCGCCGTACCCGCGGCAGATGCGACAGCTCGACCAGTGCGCGGCGATACCAGGATCGGACCAGTCCCTCGCCCCACGGGGTGAACAGGATCGACAGGCGGTCCTCGCTCTCGGTCACCCAGTGCGAGAACCGCTCCAGTGCCGCGCGGTCGGCTCGCAACTGCTCGCGGCTGTCCCGGCGTTTGGCGAAGGGGCAGTACGGGCAGTCGTAGTCACACGAAGCCAGGGGGCCGCGATACAGAATCGTCAAATCGATCGGCTCGCTGGTCTTTTCCAGCTGCCACCGAGGGACGGGCACGGGCAAATTCTCGAGTGGCGATCCCAACGCTGTCTGGCCGCGCTGGCGGCACGATTCGGTGCGGCTCATTTCACCTCGTAGGCGGCCATCGCGGCACGCACGGCGGGCGAGAAGAGCCGGGGCCCGAGCGCATCGGAGTAGGCCAAGCCCTCCGGGGTCAGTCGCAGCAACGCCGGTTCCGCGTCTGGGTCGAGCCAGCCCAGTGCCGCGAACTCGTCGAGTTCCGTAGCGAAGTGCGCACTCGGGTGCGCCCCGAACCGTGCTCGGTAGTCACCGACGTCCATCCCCTCGGCTTGTAGCAGCGATTGCAACAGGTGACGCCGCCGAGCCTCGTCCTCGTCGATTCGACGGCCGACTTCGGCGCGCCCGAAATCCGTTGTCCCGGTGTAGCAGTCAATGATGCCGCGCACTTCCCGGGGCGCCACCGCGTAGTCGAACGAATAGTGCAGTCCCGCGGTATAGGAGCGGGCCCCGCTGCCCAGACCGATCATGCCGTCGGTTTGGCAGGCGTAATCGCCGGACCCGGCGCTCGGCGCGTCGAGCCGCCGGAACATGCGCATCGAGGCCTGCTCATAGCCGTGGCCGAGCAGCAGGTCCCGACCGGCGCGGTAGAGCCGCAACCGCTGCTCGTCCCACTCCTCGTCAGCGGCGCCGGCGAGTTTGCCGAGACCCGTCAGCGGCCGCACATACAGCGGGTACAGATAGAGTTCCTCGGGCTGCCAGGCCAGTGCCGCCCGGAGCGAACTACGCCAGGTGTCTTCGGTCTGGCCCTCGATGCCGTAGATCAGGTCGATATTGAGTACCGGGATGCGCGCCGACCGGATGCGTTGCAGTGCGGCCTCCACCTCGCCACGACGCTGTGGCCGCACAGCCGCCTTGGCTTCGCTGTCCACGAAACTCTGCACGCCGATGCTGATCCGGGTCGTGCCGCGCTCGGCCAGCACCGCGAGCCGGTCGGCCGTAGCGGTGGTGGGCGAGGTTTCCACCGACAAGGGGACCGCGCGCAGATCCACACCCATTCGGTGTTCGGCGATATCGCAGAGCCGGGTCAGTTCGCCGGCGGTGAGGTAGGTGGGTGTGCCGCCGCCGAACGCGGCGGCCGCGAAACGAACCGGCCGATCGCCGAGCGCCGCGCGGACCGCGATCGCCTGCCGCTCGAGCGCGTCGAGGTAGCGCAGGGTCAGGTCGTCCGGGGCGCCGATCCGGGTGAACAGATTGCAGAAGCCGCAACGGTATTCGCAGAACGGGATGTGCGCGTAGAGCGAGAGCGCGTCCGTCGGTTCCCGCGCCCAGAGGTCACTGAGCAGCGGCTGGTCGGCGAGCGGGCGGTAAGCCGTCTTGTGCGGGTAGCCGTAGACGTAGCTCTGGTACGGACGGGGCCGGGTCATCGTGGTCATGCGTGCGCCTCTAAGAAGAACTGAGCGTAGGGAACGGTCCACACCGATTCGTGGCCGAGGCGGTGGCCGGTGAACCCGTCCTCGCCGTAGGCGGTGCCGTGATCGGAGCACACGATGGCGAAGCAGCGCCGGCGACTGCTCGCGGCGGCGAACAATCGGCCGATCTCGCGATCGACGTATGCCAAAGCGGCGGCGTGGGTTTCGCGCGTATCGCCGGCTTCCCGCGTCGCACCGGGCAGGTAGAACCAGTTCGGTTGATGCAGCGCGGAGACGTTGACGAAGAGGAAAAGTTTGCGTTCAGGTGGCAAAGCCGCGATGACCTTCTCCGCGCAGTTCACCTGTGCCGCAAAGGAATCCGGGACGGCGACGGAGAACTCCGGCTCCCAGTGACTTTCCTGGAACAAGCCCGGCAGGGCCGAACCCAGCGCCCCGCGCTTGTTGAAGAACCCGACACCGCCGATACACACCGTGCGATACCCCTCGGCGGCCAGCGCGGACACCAGATCCGGGGTGTCGAAGACGAATGTGCGGGCCGCTGTGGTCTCACTGCCTTCGAACCTGGCCGCGAACAATCGCGGATGCGGACCCGGTTCGGCGGGTGTCGGCAGGAAACCCGCGAACATCGCCTGGTGTGAGGCGTAGGTGAAACTGCCTGGCGCGTGGCGTTTCTCCCACCGGCCCGCCGGGAGATGGCGGGCCAGATTCGGTAGCCGGCCCGCGGCAACGAGTTCGGCGGCCACGTCGAAACGCAAGGTGTCGAGGGTGACGAGCAGCAGGTCGTCGTGCCCGACCACCTCGTTCATATCGGGATCAGGCATCGACTTCGCTCCTTGTGCGGCGCAGGATCGCGGCGACCTGCGCGTCGTAGGCATCGCCGGATTCGGCTCCGCTGCCCGGGAATCCGAGCAGACCGGGCAGCAGATCACCGAACGCGTTGACCTCGCCGACGGCGAAGCGCCGCCAGCCGGGCGCGGGCAGCAGGTCCACACCCACCCGGGAGAAACCCGGGAAACAGGCCGCCGCGCGCTCGCAGATCGCGAGCGCCTCCGGCCAGTTGCCGCCGATGGCCGCGCGGGCTACGGCCAGATCGCCACGTGCGCCGCCGAGATGCAGGTTCGTCATCGGCCATCGGCTCGTGCGGACCACGGCATGGGTAGCGCGGCCGTCCACCACGACGACGCGCAGGTCGGCGGTGCGGCCGTGCAGCGCGGCCTTGGGCAGCCAGCGTTCGATGTGCAGGCCGTCCGGGGCCAGCGCGTCGACGATCGCACCGACCTCCGCCTCGCTGCTGTAGGTGGCGACGCGCAGCGAATTGAACAGCCCGCCGCGCGGATCGCGCCGGACCGAGGTGGTCGCGCGGATCCGTCCGCCGCTCGCCGTCGCGATGGCCAGCACACCCGAAGCCGAGGAGCCGTGCGCGAGTTTGACGAACACGCGCGCCAAACCGGCGTCGGCCATCAGGGTGCGCACGTCCACCCAGCCCCGGACTCGCGGCGCATCCCTGCCCGAGGTCGGTGCGGCGGGCACGGGGACATCCGCGTCCGACAGCACACCGTGACATAGCCGCTTGTCGAAGAGCACCGCGAGATCTTCCGGGTCATCAAGCAGCCGGACCCCCGCGGGCAGCCCGCGCGCGGCCGCGAGGAAGCGTTGATACCAGAGCGCCGAACCCTCCACCCGCGTCGGATCCTCGGCATCCCGCAGGATCCGCTCGACCCGCGGATCCTCGCCCGGTGAATCGAGCCGTACCAGCTCACCACGGTGGAACTCGGCACGCCCTTCGAGCACGTCGAGCCACGACACCACCCGTGCCGCCGGAATCCCGGCCCGGCGCAAGGCATCCTGGAACCCGGTGACGCGCCGATTCCCCGGAATCCCGACGATGGTGAGCGCGGGACCGGTGCTCACTCCCCGACCGCGACATAGCGCCACTCCCGATCGTCATCGACCTCGGCTTCCTCCTCCTCGGAGAGGATCACCGACACCCCGAACGGTTCCAGCGCCGCGGTCAGTCGCTTGCTCAGCGCCGAGCTGATGAAATGGTGATGCAGATCGAGGGTCTGCAGATGGGTGAGCGGCTGGCCCTCGAGCAGCGCCGCGGCGCCCTCGTCACCGAGTGTGCCCATAGACAAATCCAGGGTGGTCAGGCGCGCCACCACCGGTGCCGAGGCAATCGCCAGGGCGATCTGATCCTGAATCTCGCTGTTGCGCAAGCCGAGATGCTTCAGCGCCGGGAAGCGGGTACCGGACAGGATCGGTTCCAGATCACTGATCTCCACGGTGGCGCCGTACTCGGAGGTGCCGAGCCAGAGATCCAGACGCTCCAGCGCCGGCAGGTCGCTCGCGGCGACGGCCCGGACCAGTTCCACGTCCAGGCCGCCGGTCTGCACCGACAGCGAGCGCAACGCGGCGTGTTCGATCGGCCGCAGTCGCATGTTCTCGCCACCGCGGAAACCGAACTCCCGCAATGTCGGGAAGGCTTCGAGCAATGGGGTGACGTCGGACTGGTGAATCCAGGAGCACTCGTTCTCGTCGTAGGTGATATCGCCGACGAACAGCGCGCGCAGGGCGGGCAGCCGATCCTTGGCCGCGACGAGCGCGGAGACCACCGGCTCGGAATCCTCGTCACCCTCGCCCCAGACGCCGACGACGATGGCGCGCACCGCGGTGCTGTCGACCGTCTCCAGGAAGCGGGTGAACGCGTCCGCCCACGTCTCCTTGCTGTCCCACGGTTCGATGGCGACGCGCCACGCCACGCCGTCCGCCTCGGGCAACGCCTGCGTTGTGGCGCTATCGGGGAATTCGACCACGGGTAGCCCGTGGAAACTCTCCATGTGGTCGGAAATGGCCATGCTGCGGGCTCCCCAAGAGTGTGCGATCCGATGTGCCAGCAAGTTCTACCAGGAGCGCCCGACAGCCGCGCGGGCCACCGTGAATTGTCGTACCCCACCGCTACTTTCACAGGTGGGAGCGGCGCACGAGGTGCCGGTTCGGAGGGAGAGAGCCATGTTCCGACAGGGTGATGTGCTGATCATGCCGATCACGGAGGAGGCCGTGCCGGAGCGCTTCCGGGAGGCCGCGGGCGAACCACGCGATGGGCGCGGCCGCATGGTGCTGGCACTGGGCGAGGTCACCGGCCACGCGCACGCCTTGCACGCGCCCGGCCGGCTGATCCGGACCGCCGGGCCGACTGCGCCGAAGCTGTTGCATCTGCCCGAGGGCGGTCGGCTGGTGCACGAGGAACATGCGCCGATCCCGCTGCCGAAAGGCTGGTACCGGGTCATCCGCCAGCGCGAGTACGTGCCCGGTTCGGTGCGCATCATCGCCGACTGAACTACCCACACCTCAATCACAGAGCGGATTTTCATGCACACCCTCGAGAACTGGCGCACCGTCGCGACCGCTACCGGACGGGCCGATCGGCCCGCCGCCGAAGCCGGAGTGCGGCGCGCCTACACCGACGCCGGGCTGGCCGAGCCCGCCCGGATCATCTGGGCCGATTCGCCGGTGGCGGGCATCGCCGCGGTGCGGGCACTGGAAGCCCCGGGCCGCGCCGTGCGCGAGACCGTCCGCACGGTGCCCTGGGCCCTCGAACGCCAGCGGCTGTTCGCCGAGTTGGGCGCCGACGGATGGAATGAACTCTGGCAGGCGACCGGCGCGCAACTGTGGGATTCCACCCGCGCCCTGGCCGAGCGGATCCGCACCGGCGTGGTGGACGATCTGGTCGAATCGGCGGGGCCAGCGGCGGATGAGCGGCTGAGCCCCGCCCGCGCCGCCGCCGAACGCGAGATTCGCGTACTCCTGCTCGATGCCGTACTCGGACAGCACGACGCGCCGTGGCTGGCCGCGTTCGGCGAGTCCGAGCGGTTGACCGGCTTGGCCGAGGTCGCACGCAACGCGGGCTGGTGGTGGCCGTTCGAGCACGCGGTCGTGCTGTGCGAACGCCCGCTGCACCTGGAGCGCGACGAGGCCGGCCGATTGCACTGCGGCGACGGGCCGGCCCTGATCTTCCCCGATGGTTTCGCGCTGTACTCCTGGGGTGGAATGCCCGTGCCCGCAACATTTCTCAGCGAATTGAGCGATCTGACCCCGGCCCGTATCCGCGCTGAGGACAATGCGGAATTGCGCCGCGTCATGCTCGAATTCTTCGGCTACGAACGGTATCTCGCGGAATCGAATGCTCAGCCCGTGCACCGGGACGAAACCGGAATCCTGTGGCGGATACCGCTGCCCGACGATGAGGATGTGGTCATGGTGGAGGTCGTCAACTCCACCGCGGAGCCGGACGGTACCTTCCACACCTACTGGCTGCGTGTCCCGCCCGGCACCCGGACCGCCAAGGAGGGCGTCGCCTGGACCTTCGAACTGGATGCGGCCGACTACCAGCCACTCCGGCAGACCTGAGGATCAGGCGAGGAAACTCTCGACGCTGCGGCGAATCCTGTCCACCGCCGCCGGGTCACCGCACCGCATCGCGGTGTTCGCCGAACTCAGTACGGCGTCGATCTGGAAAGCGACCAGATCGGCGTCGAGCGCGCCGATCTCACCCGCGGCCGCCGCGTGCCGGAGTTCGTCCGCGAGCGCCGCGAGCCACTCCCCCTTCGCGGCGACGAGAGCGTCGCGGATCGGTCCCGGCACGCTGTCGAACTCCGCCAGCGTGGCGGTCCAGAAACAGCCGCCCGCGAACAACGGCGTCGCGGAGTAGACGATCCATCGTTCGACAATCTCTCGAAGCCGCGGCAGCCCATGGGGTTTCGGCCCGGCCGGTCGGATGACAGCATCGATGAACAGGCGGCGCGCCTGGTCGATGGTCGCCAGCTGCAATGCCTCTTTGGTACGGAACAGCGTCTGAATACCGGCTTTGCTGAGGCCGGTATCGGTCGCGAGCCGCCCGAAGCTCAAGCCGCCGAGACCTTCCAGCGAAGCGAGATCGACAGCCTGGCGGAGCACCAGCTGCCGGGTTTTCGCACCACGCAGCAGCCGCTTGTCGGTGATCTGCGCATCCCCCGCACTCTGCATGCGGTCGATCGTACTCTCACCGCGGCCGCGCCGGACTGAGCCGATGCGCCAGCTGCTTCACGAACTCGGTGGTGATCACCGCCTGCCCCGAGGTCGAGAAGTGAATTCCATCGGCGCTGAGCAGATTCGGCCGGTTGTTGAGATCGTGATCCCAGAAGTCGGTGAGCACCGCGTCGAACTCCCCCGCCAAACGCCGGGTGATGTCGTTGAGCCGGCTGAGCCGGTCGGTCCAATCCGCGAAAACCGGCACCACATACGCCCGCCCCAGCGTGAAAACAGTCAGCTGCGCCCCCGTCCGCGCGGCGAGCTCATACATCCGCCGCAACTCCCGCTCGATCTCGCCGAAGTCCGGATCGCGCCGGACAATATCGTTCGCACCCGAATTCAGGTGCAGCAGATCAGGCCGAAACCCACGCATCCGATCGAACTGCTCGGCAATCACCTCGGGCGTCTTCGCACCGACCCGCGCGGTGTTCAGATACGCGAGATCCGGGCGCACGCTGCGCAGGATCCTTTCGAACCGATCACACCACCCCAGCGGCAGGTAGCCCGGCGTGGGATCGCCGGTACCGGCCGAGAGGCTGTCACCCAGCACACCGAACCGCTGCCACGGCGCGTCGTAGAGCAGCGCCGCCGCATCGATGGGTGACAGGCAGAAGGGGTCCGTTTCCTCCGTCATCGGAGGCATCGTCGCAGTCATAATGTAAACATACGGTCGACCGCATACTGTTTGCAAGGTTCGTTATCCGGACGAGCGGCCCCGGACCAGGCGGGCGAACCACCCACGGCTCGCACACAACATCGGGCACCTTCCGTTATTCGCGCCGTGCGAAATTCGGCTACAACCGCACGCAGCGCCGAACCCACCCCACCACGCCTAAAACCCCCACGCCACCGGACACACCTGGTCCCTGGTCAACTCCCGGCTTCACTTCGCCGGGATGGCAATTCGGCCACCGCCGCATGCAACGCCGAGCGCACCGCGACCACTGCGGGCGAACCACCCATGCCCCGCGGATACGCGACCGAGGTCCTGCGGCGGGCGGGCAGTGCCGTCAACACCAGGTCCGCGGGCGGTGCCGTGACACCGAGTTCGGGCACGAGCGCAACTCCCTGCCCGGCCGCCACGAGAGCCAGCACCGTGCCGAAATCGTCGGCGTGGTGGCGGATTCGTGGGTGGAAACCGGCGGCTTCGCAGATCCGGATCGTCATCGTGTGGCACAAGGTGCCGGGCGTGCCCGCGATCCAGGCCGCGTCGCGGCGGGCGGCCAGCGGTTCGACCGTGTCGGCGGCCAGATAGATCGTTTCTTCGAGCAGGGGCTCGGTGTCGATGGCCGGGTCGGGTGCGGCGGGGACATAGTCGTATTCCTGGACCAAGGCGACATCCAGTGTCTCGGCCCGCAAAGCCTGTGGCACTGTCGCCGGGTCGACCTCGGCCACCGTCAGTTCCAGCTTCGGGTACTCCCGGCTCAGCGCCACCAGCGCAGGCGACACGATCGTCGGAACCGCCGACGGAAACGCCCCGATTCGCAACGGCCCGGCGAGTTCGGCTCGACCAGCGGCCAACTCGGCCTCGGCGCGAGCCAGCGCCGCGAAAATCGTCTCGGCATGCTCGACCAGCGTGCGCGCGGCGGGTGTCAGCTGCACCCGGCGACCGGTCCGCTCCAGCAGCACCGCACCGGTTTCCCGTTCCAGCGCGGCCAACTGTTGAGACACCGCGGACGGGGTGTAGGAGAGCGCTTCGGCGACCGCGGCGATGGTTTTCCGATGCGACAGTTCCCGCAGTAGTCGCAACCTTCTGACGTCGAGCATAAGCTCAGCTTAAGCTCACGTGTAGAAACGTGAACTGGACCTGACGAAACAGCCGAAGCAGGCTGGAATCATGACTTTCACCGGCCTGTTCGTCCCCCTCGTCACCCCGTTCACCGCGGGCGACGACATCGCCACCGATGCCCTGGAAGGTCTCGCGCACTCGGCTCTCGACGGCGGCGCGACCGGCCTCGTCGCCCTGGGCACCACCGCCGAAGCCGCGACCTTGACCACCGCCGAACAGCAGCTGGTTCTGGAGATCTGCGCCCGCGTCTGCTTGGAGCGTGATGCCGCGTTGATCGTCGGCGCGGGATCGAACTCGACCGCCGCGTCTGCCGATTCCCTTGCCGCCCTGCGAGCACCTGTCGCCGCCGCGCTCACCGTCGTCCCGTACTACACGCGCCCGTCCGAAGCCGGCGTCCTCGCCCACTTCCGCCGCCTCGCCGCCACCAGTCCCGTCCCGCTCATCGTCTACAACGTCCCGCACCGCACCGGCCGCACGCTCGGTGCGAACACGCTGCACGAGCTCGCCCGAATCCCGAACATAGCGGGCTTCAAACACGCCATCGGCGGCATCGACGACGCCACCGTCACCTTCATGAGCACCCTCCCACCCGCCGTCGACGTGCTCGCCGGCGACGACCTGCATGCCGCCGCGCTACTCGCCCTCGGCGCCTCCGGCGGCATCCTCGCCTCCGCCAACGTCGCTCCCACCGCCTACACCCGCCTGATATCCGCTTGGCGCACCGGCACAGTGGCCGAAGCCCGTGCGCACGCCCACCGCCTCGCCGCCCTGTCCGCGGCCTTGTTCGCCGAGCCCAACCCCACCGTCATCAAGGCCGTACTGGCGGCTCGCGGCCGGATCCCCACTCCCGCCGTCCGTCTCCCCCTCCTGCCGGCAGCCGAATCCACCACCGCCGCCGCCCTGGATGCCCTGGACCGCTGCGACGATTTCGTTCCGCTGGCAGCGTCCTTCCGATGACGACAGCGCTCGGCGCTCACCACCACTGTGTGATGGCACCGATCTGCCGCCCCAACTCCGGCGCGAGGGTGCGGGCGTAACTGGCGGAGATGTGGTGTTCGTCGCGATAGACGAGGACGTTCCCTTCGGCGGCGAGACAGCGGTCGGGGCGGCAGATGGCATCGGTGAGGTCGAAGGGGAAGACGTTGGGATAGGCGGAAGCGGGCTGGGTGGCGGGGTTTTCGGAGGTAAGAGCCGCGGCACGGTCGATGCCGCAGCTGTAGGCGGTGCCACGGTGGGCCAGGCAGTCAAGGGCCCGGTAGGTGACGCCGTCGCGGCGCGGCCACGGGGTGTCGCGGACGGCGAGGACGTTGAGGCCCCGGTCCGACAGTGCCGACCAGATATCGAGGTATTCGGGCGGCACGGTGTCGCCGCCGTCGTCGGTTCGCGGGCGGGTTGCGGTGAGGAACACCCAGTCCGGACGCTGGCCGGCGAGCCGGTCGAGAACCTCGACGGA
This sequence comes from Nocardia goodfellowii, assembly GCF_017875645.1. NCBI lineage: Bacteria > Bacillati > Actinomycetota > Actinomycetes > Mycobacteriales > Nocardiaceae > Nocardia > Nocardia goodfellowii. The sequence goes on from NZ_JAGGMR010000001.1 coordinate 6,254,559, forward strand.
CCATTCGCGGCATTCCGGGAACGGCGCGACAGCGTAGGAAGGTTCGTCGACCAGGGTCAGCGGGCAGCCCTCCTTGAGAAAGGTCACAATGCGGAATCGGTGTTCGGCGGCAAGGACTTCCAGCGCGGGCAGCCAATGTTCGGAGTGCGATCCACCGACCAAAGCGATGGTGCGGGCGGCGCTTTCGTCACCGTAGCGGCATTCACGGACCTCGCGGTTCGGCGTGATGCAGCCGTCGGACGTCGGGCGGGGCGCGTCCTGCTGCGCTTCGAAGACGGTGGGCCGCATCCGCTCGGGTTCGGCCACCGTCCCCGCGAAAAGCACGGCCGCACCCGGATATCGGACGACATCCAACGCCTCCGGCGCATGCGCGGGATTGGCCCGCAACACCGCCTGCCAGCCCAGCGCCGCGACGAGCACGCCGACTCCGGCCAGCGCCGTCACCAGTCCGACGCCACGCCGATACCGCACGCCCCCGGCGTACCGTCGTTGCCGCAGTGGCACTTCCACGCACCGCTCGGTCAGCACCGCCAGCACCAGGGAGATGCCGAGCACCAGCAAGCCCCCGCGCAGACCGGGCGTCACCTTGCCGTATTCGGCCAGATAAAAGATCAGCACCGGCCAATGCCACAGGTACAGCGCATAAGCCAGCCCACCCAGCCGTACCAGCGCCGGCGTGGCCAGCAGCCGGTTCACCCAGGGCGTCGACCCCATGCCCGAAATGATCAACGCCACCGCCGCCAGCACCGGGAACAGCGCGGCGGGCCCCGGAAATCGGGTGGCCCCGTCGATCAGCATGCCGCACGAAATCACCATGGCGAGACCAGCGATCGCCACTACCGCCCGCACCGAATGCGGGACCTTGATCCATGGCGCCGCCACCGCGAGCGCGGCACCGGCCAGCAGTTCCCACGCGCGCGCACCAGTGTCGTAGTAGGTCCAAGCCTGATGCTGGGCAGCACCCTCGGCGGCATACCAGAACGACGCCGCGCCCGCCCCGATCAGCCCCGCCAGCAACAGCATTCGCTGTCCGGAGCGCCGCACCCACACCGCGACGACCAGCAGGATCACGAGATAGAACTGCGTCTGCACGGCCATCGACCAAAGGTGCTGCAGCGGACTGACCGACGGATCCGGGGCCAGGTAGTCCAGCTCCGCACCCGCCAGGAACCAGTTCTGGTAATACAACGCCGAGGCCAGCGTCTGCGCCGAGATGTCACCCCACTGCGTGTAAGGGCGGGCGATCACCGTCGCACCGAGCACCGCCGCCAGCACCACCATGAGCGCGGGCAGCAGCCGACGTCCGGTACGCAGCATCGTCCGCTTGATGTCGCTGCGGCGCAGCAGCATTCCGGTGAAGAAGAACCCTGACAGCACCAGGAACACGTCCACGCCTCCGGACACCCGGCCCATCCAGACGTGGAAGACCACGACCAGCGCGATCGCCAGCCCGCGCAGTCCGTCCAGATCGTGCCGATATTCCGGTGCCGCAGCGGAATTCGTGCCCCGTCGCGCGGACTCCATCCGGCGCGGTATCCGCGGCATCACCATGCGGGTCCACCGTCCACGGCGGACATCGTCGTTCTTCGCGAGAGCACCGTCCAACTCCTCATGCCAACCGTCCCCGACCCGCATTCCGGGCAGGGTTTCGACCAGACTTCCGAGCGCGCTACTTCGAACAGATAACGATAGCCCCGGAGTTGCCGGAGTTAGATTAGGTGCAAGATCTCCAGGACTCCAACATTGTCCTCATCCCGGGACGTTCAGTCGGCGATAAGCCGGTATGTCCGATTACCGCTCAGAGTTCGTGCGCTTTGCGCAACCGCGCTTCCAGCCCGTCCAGTACGCACAGCAGACCGAAGTCGAACGCCATCGCGCGGGCCGCGGTCGCGTCCATATCCACCTGTGACCGGTAGTCGGCCAGCATCTCGGGATATTCCCCGGCCAGCTCGTCCATCCGCGCCAGGATCCCCGCGGGATCCATGGTTTCACCGCCGTAAGCCCTGGTGAACGCCACATCCGGAATGACCTGTCCGAGCACGAAGCACATCACCGTGCCGCTGGCCATGTAGATGTCGACGCCGCTGAATCCCGCCTGGACGAACGCTCGCCGCAACCGGTCGTTGAGCCGGAACGCGTTGGGTCCGAGGCTCGGAACCGCACCGATCACCTCCGTCGACCACGGATGGGCGTAGAGCGCCGCCCGCAAGTTGTAGCCGAAGGTGGTCAGCAATTCCCGCCAGGACAATTCCTCGGGCTCCGGCGTCTCCACCATGCCCCAGAACTCGTCCAGCACCAGCTCGAGCAACTGATCCTTGTTGGCGACATACCAGTAGAGACTGGTCGCCCCCGCCCCCAGCTTCGCACCGAGCTTGCGCATGCTCAGCGCACGCGTGCCCTCCGCGTCGAGGAGGTCCACGGCCGCGCGGACGATCTGGTCGCGGCCCAGCCCCGCCGCCTTCGCGGGACGGGGTTCGCGGGTGAAGACCGACGAGAACTGTTTGCTCACGGTACGGATCCTATATCGACTCGCACGCTGTTCGAGTTTGTCGTACAGTGTGCGAGTGGAATCGAACACTGTACGAGACCCCCGTCGCTGGTGGGTCCTCGGCGTCCTCTGTCTGTCCCTACTCGTCCTGATGATCGACGGCACCGTCCTCAACCTGGCCATCCCCTCGATGATCCAGGAACTCGGCGCGACCCCGTCCGACATCCAGTGGATCCTCGACGCCTACGTGCTGGTGTTCGCCGGTCTACTGCTCACCGCGGGCAGCCTGTCCGACCGCTTCGGCCGCAGGAAAATGCTCATCATCGGCCTGACCCTGTTCGGCCTGGCCTCCCTCGGCGCCGTCCTGGCCACCGACCCCTGGCAGGTCGTCGGCGCCCGCGCGGCCATGGGCATCGGCGGCGCACTGCTCATGCCGTCCACCCTGTCCATCCTCATGACCACCTTCGAGGAGGACGAACGGCGCACCGCGATGGCCGCCTGGTCCACCGTCTCCATGGTCGGCATCGTCCTCGGCCCGACGCTGGGCGGCTTTCTGCTGCAACACTATTGGTGGGGATCGGTGTTCCTGGTCAACATCCCCGTCGCCATCCTCGCCGTCGCCGCGGCCTACGTCCTCATGCCCGAAACCTACGGCGACCAGCGCCCCGTCGATCCCGTCGGCGTCATCCTGTCCATCGTGGCCCTCACCTCCGCCATCTGGGTGATCATCGAACGCGAATGGAACATTCCCGTGATCGCCCTCGCCGTCGTCGCCGCAGCCGGCTTCATCGTGTGGGAGAAACGCAGCGAGCACCCGATGCTCCCGCTCGGCGTGTTCCGCAACCGCGACTTCAGCGGCACCGCCGCCACCCTGCTGCTCATGGTGTTCGGCATGGGCGCCGTCATGCTCATGCTCACCCAGTACCTGCAGTTCGTCCTCGGCTACGGCCCCATGAAAGCCGGCCTCGCCCTGCTCCCCTACGCCGTGGCGGCCGCCGTCTGCAACGGTCTGGGCGCCACCCTCGGCAAGAAACTCAGCAACAAGACACTCATCGTCTCCGGCCTCGTCGTCATGTCCCTGGCTTTCGTCATCCTCGCCCTCAGCGAGAGCTACCTGATGATCCTGGTCAGCATGCTCGTCATGGGCGTCGGCGGCGGCCTCGCCGGCCCCGCCGCCTACGCCTCCATCATGAACGCCATCCCCCTGGAACACGCCGGCGTCGGCTCCGCGATGAACGACACCCTCCAACAAGTCGGCATGGCCATCTCCATCGCCCTCCTCGGCAGCGTCCTGGCAAGCGTCTTCACCGACCACATGCCCACCGACGCCCCCGAAGCCGCCCGCGAATCCATCGGCAGCGCTTTCCAACTCGGCTACATCGAATCCGCAAAGGAAGCGTTCACCACCGCAATGGCCTACGGCTCCTGGATCAGCGCCGGCTTCAGCATCGCCGCGGCAATGCTCGGCCTGGTCCTGCTACGCACCAAACCGACCACAGCCCCCGAACCCGCCAAAGACGAGGCCCCCCTCCCCCTCTAACCCCCCGACACCCCCGCCGGAACCAGGCGATTTGGTTCCGACGGGGGGTAGTGCGCTAATCTCTTCAAGCACCCGCTGAGCGGGGGCAACGGGCTGTGGCGCAGCTTGGTAGCGCACCTGACTGGGGGTCAGGTGGTCGCAGGTTCAAATCCTGTCAGCCCGACAGTAGAAACCCTCTCCGACCTCGGTCGGAGAGGGTTTCAGTCTTTCAGAGATCGGCCCGGAATTGAGCTGATCCCACAGAAACACCACACTTTTACGCCACCGATCCAGTGGCCCAGCGCTCCAGGACGGCCCGGTTGTCGGGGACGGTCTAGGGGATGTCGATGTAGTGGCGCTTGGCCACCGCGGTCGTGTTACCCAGCTGCCGTGCCGCCCGCTCGGGATCGTCGAAGGCTTGATCGACTTCGGTCGCGACACCTTTGCGGAATGTGCGCGGGGTGACCCAGGCGAACTCGGTGCCCCGCGCCGCGCGCCAGGTCCGGCCGAAGTTGTTGGGGCTGCGGAAGGTGCCCTTGCGGGAGGGGAACAGCAGCCCGTGCGGGTTCGGCTGACCGGGTCCTTCGAGGTATTTGATCGCTTCGCGTAGCGCCTCGACGGTGTGGGCCGGCAACAGGATTCGCCGCCAGCCGTTCTCGGACTTGGGCGCGGGCTTGCGGGTCCAGCCGCCGGTGCCTTTGCCCTTGGATTCGACCAGGGTTCCGGTGATATCCAGATACGGGTCATCGGCGTCGAGATTGATGTCGTCGAGTAGCAGCGCGAACACCTCGTAGGGGCGCATGCCGGTTCCGGTGATCACGTCGATCACCCACACGAGCGACCAGTCCCGGGGCGGCCCGCTGGTGTAGGCCGGAGTCCCGGGGATCGCCTCTCCGCGTGCCCAGGCACGTACCTGGGCACGGAAGGCGGGCAGTGCCTGCTGGTCCTGGACCTTGCCGCGGGATTGGGTCGTGCGCTTCCTGAATGCCTTGACCCCGTCGACGGGATTGGTCTCGATGGCGCCGTGGCGCACGGCAATTCCCATCATCTCGTTGAGGATGATCTTGTGCTGCTTGGCCTTGCGGCGCAGGCCTTTACCGACCATGCGGCGCAGGTGTCGATCCAGCTCACCAGCGCTGGCCTGCCAGATCTGCAGGTTCCCGATCGAGTTCTCGATCTTGATCGTGTTCGGGTCCGCGCGCTTGTCGGTCGAGACGTAGATCTCGCGGCGGTAGTCCTCGATGTTGCCCTCGGAATAGGCGTCGTCGTCGCCCATTTCGCACAGCAACTCAGCGGCCAGGTCGATCAGCTTGGTGGTGCGCGTGATCCGCCGTGCACCGCGCTGGTCGTGGTGATCGCGCATGGCTTCAGCGAGCCGATTGGCGGCCTCACCGGGACTGCTGCCGTAGCGCTCGATCAGGGTCGGTCCGGCAGCTCCGTAGAAGCGCACCGTGGTGCGCCAGCTGCCGTTGGGCTGCTTCTTGGGTTTGGAGGCCTTCCCGAAGGTGCCCACAGGCTTGGGGAGCCGTCCCACCACTGCCGACCTCCTTCCTCCATCACCCGACGCACAGACCGCACGTCCCGCCCTGTGGCTAACCGTTGGATATCCAAGCGCCGTCGAGTTTTAGAGATCAGAAGCACAATCACAAGAGCCGAAGATTCGCTAGGCGATTGCTGTCATGCTGGGCATCGAACTGGGGATTCGACGGCGCGGGGCTGGTTACGCCTCGCCGAGAATTTGTTCCTCCCAGGCCAGGAGACCTTTCATGGGATAGCGCCGGTAGCGACCCATCCGAGCGAACGGCGGCCCCTTCCCTTCCGAGGCCCACGCCGCCAAGGTCTTCTTCTCGATCTTCAGCCGAGCCGACACCTCGTCGGTGGTCAGCCAGACTTCCTCATCGCTCACCACCGACGCCGGCCACAGCGCCGCAAATATATTGAGCCGGAGCGAGACCCCGGAGGCATCGCCTCGCAACGGGGTGTCTCATACAGGAACATCAGAGCTCGATTCACGAGCCGATCCGCATGCCGCTCCCCTACTCCATTAGAACCTCGACTTCGCCTCGGCGCCACATCCGAGCGGCCGCCGAGGTCAGAAGCCGTCGACAGGGCCTATCCGGACTCGCGAATCGGACAGAGCATTTAGTCCTCAATGCCTTTGTCCGCGAATGCTTTCGCCAGGCCAAGACGTCGCCCGCGACTGCTGATCACTTCGGCACCGTCATGGAAGGTATTTCCTCATTGCGATAGTCGGCAGCGATTACCGCCGCCTGACCGTGCTGCCGCATACGGGGTTTCGGTTGCAGATGCAATTCATACTTAGATGCGCACATCTCATTATTGAGATGTTATTCGCGCTCTGTTTGGCTGCGACCGATGAGCAATCAGGCCCGACGGGTCTAGCTTTCGTACGAGGCGCTCACACACCAAACGCTGGCGTGGATGCCACTTCTCCGTGCGCATGTCCCCTCTCGCGCACAAAAATGTGGCATATGTGCCACTTTTGACGGGACTGTGTTCGAGTGCTCTCGCACACAGGAGGTCACCAGTGGCTTTACCTCATGAACTGCTCGATTCTTGGCGTATACGCCAACTTCAGGAGTGCGGGTTCGGCGGCGGTGGTCGCGTTGATCGAACCGCTGATCCCGCCGCAGGCGCCGTTGCAGGAACTGCTGCACGGCCCTGCACCGACACCACACGCCGTCCGTATCGCCGATCCCGATGTCGTTTACGGCATGTCCACCATCGGCGACGGCGGCCGGATTCTCGACAAGCTGCTGACCGCGGAACTGGGCTGGAATCCCGGACTGCGTTTGCGCATCGAAGCCGACGAACACGACCTGCTCATCGTGTGGCCCTGCGCCGAGGGCAGCACGGTCCTCAGCCCCTCGCTCCACATCACATGGGTCTGGGGGTAGCCGCGTGCAGCTTGTGCGCGCGTGGATCCGGACACCCTCGGTATCGACCTCGTGGGTCGTGAAATGGTGAACCGACAGGCGACCTCCTCTTGAGTGCGGCCGGTCTCGGGGGAAGCAGAAATTGGCGAGCTTCCACAAGGCGAACCAGTCGTGGAATCGAAACATGCTGTCATGTACCGATTCCGCAATGAACCATCGCGTCGCATTCGGAAGACGTTGTGCCAAGTCGGGAGGTGGCTGCAGGTCCTCGGCTGGCCCTGAGCGCCCACTTACCCATCCGAACGAGCAGTTCCCCGATCCCGCTAACCTACTGGGCGGCGATGGACATGGACTGCTCGATGAGTCGAGTCAGGAATAAAGGAGACGCGAATGGCTGCGACGGACGGCTTATCGGCACGTGAGGCGAAGCGTCTCCAGACCAGGGAACGCCTCATGGGTGCGGCGATCGGGGAATTCAAGCGGACCGGAACGGCCGACGCCGACGTCGGTGCCATCGTTGCGGCCGCGGGGGTCGCCCATGGCACGTTCTTCTTCCACTTCCCGACCAAGCAGCATGTCCTGCTGGAGCTCGAGCTGCGCGAAGAGCAGCGAATGGTCAAGCAGCTCGGCCGTTTCCTGCGCGGCGACCGCGACCTGGCCGAGCTACTGAACGAGACGGTCCGCCTGATCTTGGACCTCGAGCATCGCCTGGGTGCACTGCTGTTCAAGGACTTTCTGGCGGCGCACTTCTCGCAGACACGCCCGCCCGACGACGGGAGGGAGCATCCGCTCATAGACCTGGTGGCCCAGCGGATCGAACTCGCGCGCGACAGCGGGGCTATCGACCCGGAGGTCACCCCGCTCAACAGTGCGGTGTTCTTCCTGCTCGGCCTCTACGCGCTACTGATCACCACCAGCGCGTGGCCGAACCGACAAATGCTGGTCGAGGACTACCTCATCCGAACGATGCGCAGCCTCGCACCGGCCGAATGAACGGCCATACGCGGCTTTCGCGATCATCATCTTGTTGACTGGAGTCAGTTTTGGTACCTTTGTGAGCGCCAGATCGGCCGTCGCGCGCCGACCCTCGTTCACAGGGGAGATCGATGTCGATTCCCGGCAAACCCACCAAGCGCCTCATTGCCCGTGCCGACGCGGATCCAGCGAGCGCGGCCCTGTCCCTCGATGAGCACTCCAGGCGATCGCGATTGGCGCAGCGGCGCGCCGACAAGTGGTTGATCAGCGGCAGCATTCTGATCGGCACTGCCGCGCTGGGGGTCTTCGGCCTTCCGCTGTTCCTGTACGGCATCAGGCTGCTGCGACGTGCCCAGCGCGACGGGCTGACGGTTCGGCCGATGTTGGTCACTCTGCTGGGCTACTTGGTTATCGTCGACGCCGCGCTCAATACGGTCGGCTGGGCGCTGGACCTGGTCGCCAATCACACATTGCTGGCCCGCGTGCTGCTGAACGGGTGGGGCAACATGTTCGACGCCGGCTACTTCTGGCACTACAACGAACTCTGGGTGGGCGGCGCGGCGGGCCCTGGCGAGAAGGCGTGGGAAGTCGGATTGATTCTGACGGTGTTTTCCATGCGCATCGCCGCGGCGATCGGATTTCTCCAGATGAAGCGCTGGGGCCAGCAGTGGATGATCATCACCTGCTGGATGGGCGTGGTCATCTGGGTCGGATACGTGTTCAATATGACGATGTACGCGGATGTTCGCTTCGCGGGCGTCGTGTTCCCCGTCATCGGCTGGTGGCTCTACGACATCTTCTACATCAGCCCCTTCCTCGCCATCCCCTACCTGCACACCGTCAACCGCGAAATCTTCTCCGACTGAACAGCAGTCGAGTATGGCCCAGCGCGCGTGACATCCAGGCGCATGCCCGATCGGGGGTGCCCGAACTCGTGCGGCTGTCTCCTGCCGCGCCAAAGCAAATACTGACTCAACTCAGCTCATCCAGTTCAGATCAGCATTCCTCCGCGACATATTCTTGTTATGACTACTTGTTCAAGCGTTCTCATCTGACTATAGACAGCAATGCTCGCGCCAATTATATTGACTTCAGTCAGTCAAACTTACGGATGGGGGTCTTGTGATGGCGACGGCAGGCCTCGAACCGCAGGACCCATCTCCCGCTCCGCGCGGTGCATCTCACCGAGTTCCGGCACGGCGGCAGGGTCCACTGACGTTTCGTCATCCAATCGAGGTCAGGAGCTGGGGTCATGGATTATCTGTGGGAAATCGCGCGTTACGCGGCAGCGTGGGGTGGCACGGTCGGGATCATCGCGTTCTGGTACTGGATGTTCTCCAATATCGGCACGTTCTGAGTAGCGTGCGCGTGAGTCATCGCGCACCAGCGGGTGCGCGATGACTCGACTCTCGGATACACACTCGCTGATGGTCGAGCGCAGTTGCTCGCTGACCGCGGTCGTGCTGAGCGACCGCCGCCGTGACGGTGTCGTACTCGTCACCGGCGAGCACCGTGTGTTCGGACTGAACCCGAGCATGAAGACCGTCCAGGTGCCTCATCCGCCGCTCGCGCGGGACTGGTCTCGGCGCACCCTGACATGCGGGATCGCCTTGCAGTGCGCACCGTCGAAGGAACGGCTCACCGAATATCGGCTCAACGAGCTCAGTGGCGGTGAACTTCGCGCACTCGCGATCATCGAGGCCGAGGTCGCGTTCGGCTGGATCGGGATCAGATGGCCCGGGCTGGTACCCGAAATCCTGCGCGTGGTCCCCGATCTGGAGATGGCGGCGGCGGACATGACTGCATCGGCGATGGTCGAACGGGCCGTGACCATGGCAGCGGCGGGGCGCACTCGGACACCGCACCCCCTGCTGGGGCTGCTGCCGACCTCCTATACGCGCCCACAGACCGTGACCGAGAGGTTGCGCCGCAACTTCGGCAGGATGCCGTGGACCACCACTCAGAAGCGGCTACCCCGACCCTATTCGACGCCCGTGGGCGGTGACGGCGGCGTACGCAATCCCAACCTCCCGCCCCCGAGCAGACCGCACGACAACGATCTCGATCGCACCCCCGAGCATCGTCCCGGCATCCCGTATCCCGAATGGAACATGTGGACTCGGCGATTCATGCCCGATCACGTGGCGGTGCTCGAACAGGCCCACACCGCCCGCGGCCCGCAGACGGTCACCGTCACCGCGGATCTGCGCAAATGGTTCGAGCAACACACCCACCGTGAAATGACAGACCGGCTCGAGGACGGCTCGATCCTCGACGTCGACCGATACATCGGCCACTACATCGATCTGGCAACCGGCAGCGCGGCCGAGCCCCGGATCTTCCGCGAACTGATGCCGCGCAGCCGCGATGTCGCCACCGCGCTCCTGCTGGACGGCAGCTCGTCACTCGGCGTGCACGGCGGGCAGATCTTTCGCCTGGAACTCGCCTGCGCCGATGCCCTGTCCCACTCCATGCGCCGCGCCAATCAACGTCACGGGATCTTCGTGTTCACCGGCAATACCCGCCATCGCGTGGAAGTGCGGCGCTTGAAGGACTTCGACGACGCGCGGTTCCTACCGCCGGGCGGGCTCGGACTGGAGACCGGTGGCTACACCCGCCTCGGGGCACCGCTGCGGCACCTGACCGCGCGACTACTCGACCAGTCCGCCGAGCACCGCCTGCTGATCGTCATCGGCGACGGCCTGATCTCCGACGAAGGCTACGAGGGCCGCTACGCCTGGGCAGACGCCGCGCACGCGGTCCAGGAGGCCGACGAGGCCGGAGTGACCATCTACTACATCGGCATCGGACCGGTGCGAGTCGACCCGCTGCCGGAAGTCTTCGGTCCACGCCGCTCCCAGCGCATCGGGCGAATGGAGGACCTGCCACGGGTCTTGGCCCACGTCCATCGCGCACTCGTCACCGCCTGAGATCACCGCAGATCGGAAGAACGATGACCACCGACACCTATTTCGCCGCCGGCAACGAAGTCGAGATGTTCGAGCTGGCTTTCGGCCGTCACGTTCCCGTCATGCTCACGGGCCCGACAGGCTGTGGCAAGACACGCTTCGTCGAGCACATGGGCCTGCTGCTGGGCCGGCCCGTGGTCACGATCAGCTGCCACGACGACCTCACCAGCTCCGATCTGGTCGGGCGGTTCATGGTCGCCGGCGGTGATGTCGAGTGGATCGACGGGCCACTGACGCGCGCGGTCAAAGCGGGCGCGATCTGCTACCTCGACGAGGTGGTCGAGGCTCGCCACGACTCGCTGGCCATCCTGCATTCGCTGACCGACCACCGCCGCGCGCTCTATCTCGACCGGGCCCAGGAAGTAGTGCAAGCACCGCCGACCTTCATGCTCGTGTGCTCCTACAATCCCGGCTACCGCAGCTCGCTCAAAGAACTCAAACCCTCGTTCCGCCAACGATTCATCACCCTGGCGATGACCTACCTGCCGCCCGAGCGCGAAGCCGAACTGCTGGTCTCCGAAACCATGGTCGACCCCGCGGCTGCTCAGCGACTGGTCGCGTGCGCGACCTCGATTCGCCAGGCCGACAGCGCCTTCCACTTCGAACCACCCTCGACCCGGGTACTCGTCACCGCCGCGGCCATGATCGCGGCGGGCGCCACCGAGATCGCCGCCGCCGAGGCCTGCGTTCTCGCGCCACTGAGCAGTGACGGCGCGATCACCGAAGGATTGCGTGAGATCGCGGCCGCCACCCTGCTCACTCCCGAAACCTCGACCACGTCATAGGAAGGTGCGGCCGACATGGACCTGAAGGAACGCAAACGCAAACGAGCGCTGATCGTCTTCCAGATCGTCATCTACGGCTATCTGCTGACGATGTTCTGCATCCAGCTCTACATGTCCTTCGCCCGCGGGTGGTGGGACCTGTGACGACGTCACAACCAGCGGCCGCCGACACGTCACCGCTGTCGCTGGAAGACCACCACGAACAGTCCCGCCTGGCCCAGCGCCGCGCCGACAAATGGATGATCACCGGCGCCGCCCTGATGGGCATGTGGGCACCAGGGCTGATCGGTCTGCCGATCTTCCTGCGCGGTGTCTGGCTGCAACGTCGAGCCGAGCACGCGGGTCTGTCGGTGCGACCGATGGTCATCACCCTCATCGGGTATCTCGTACTCATCGACGGCTGTCTCAACAGCCTCGGCTGGGCGCTGGATCTGGTCGCCAGCCACACCCTCATCAACCGCGTGCTGCTGGTCGGGTGGGGCAACATGTTCGACGCCGGATACTTCTGGCACTACAACGAACTCTGGGTCGGCGGCGCGGCAGGCCCCGGCGAGAAAGCCCTGGTCGCGGGGCTCATCCTCACGGTGTTCTCGATGCGCGTCGCCGCCGCGATCGGGTTCCTGCAGATGAAGCGCTGGGGCCAGCAATGGATGATCGTCACCTGCTGGATGGGCGTGGTCACCTGGGTCGTCTACGTGTTCAACATGACCATGTACGCCGATGTTCGCTACGCCGGAACCGTCTTCCCCGTCATCGGCTGGTGGCTCTACGACATCTTCTACATCACCCCCTTCCTCGCCATTCCCTACCTGCACACCGTCAACCGCGAAATCTTCTCCGACTGAACGATATTCGAGGGATACCAACATCGTGACCACACCAGCTTCGACCGACACCGAACCCGCCGACGACCTCCCGGCCGGCACCACTCCCTACTACGCGCGCATGCACACCTGGATCAAAAGAGCCGTCCTGGTATGCCTGATCGCCCTCGTCCTCGAGGGCGCGTTCACGCTGCCGTTCATGGCGATCTACTACGGCTACCCGACCCTGAGCCTGACCGAGATCTGCAGCGAACTGTACAAAGTGCGGTACACCGACGACACCCTCGAGTGCAAATACCCCTACCCACCGCTCGGGCCACCAGAAGGCGCCCAAGGCAAGGACACCGCCCAAGACGACTGGGGAATCCAGCCCACCCCGAAATACCACCGGCTCGGCTTCCGCGAACTCGTACGCCTGCACGACGAACGCGAAGCACGCAAGGCTGCCGGGCAACACCAAGATGCGCCCCGGTGAGCACCGGCCAGTTGCTCTGTCAATCGGGCGTGTTCCGGCCAGCGGCCGCGTCGCCACCGCACCCACGTCGTCGACGGTGATGATCGCCCCAGGACCGAAACCGGCTGTCAGCGGCGCCACCGAGCTGAAGCAGGAACGAGCGAGCAGGCGTGTTCGCCCGCCGACCGAGCTCGTAATTCGCAGGCACATCGACAGAAAAGAGGAACCGTACCGAGCGTGACAGGATCACCTTCTGATACTGACCCTCCCGAATCTCCTTGACGGCCTGCGCAACCCGACTTCGGAGTGCCCGGTCGGTAAACAGACCCGATGACAGCGGCAGTCGATCGAGGTCATGCGCGCGGGCACCGCGGAACACGGAAAACCAGCGGTGCAACGACAAGTCCACGCGGCGGTATTACGCCGCTGGGGACGTCGTAGGCGGTGGATAGGTGGGCGACTCGCTGGGCGCGACTGAGACGTGGTGGGTCGCTGCCGTCCCGAATGACGCGGCCGCGGGCTTCGAAGTCGGTGAGGAAGCTGCGGGCGCACGTGACTTCGTCGAAAGTGGGGCTCAGAGCATCGTTGACGATGCGCGCGCAGCAGCACGTAGACGTTCCTGCCGGATAGCGCCGATGTAGCTGAAATTGCAAGCATTGCAACATATTTCGTGGTTGAAGAATGTTGCTCTCATCTACGGAAGTTGTATCTCGGCGGGGATGGGCTCAAGGGGGCGCTCAGCCTGGATCGGGGTGCTCGGTCGACATACAAACTGGTGATACCCCAGCAACCGCGGGATTCACGCCAAGCCACGACAATTTACCTGTGCCGACGGCGGGCCTCGCGCTCCGGCGCCGGAAGCGGACGGCATTGCCAGTTTCGACATCCGGCCCACCGTCCGAGCATCGCAGAGCTATGCGCGGAACGCTTCACCGGATCAACCTCGGATAATCCCGACCACCGGAGTCGTCGACGGCTCCGATGCCAACCCATGTTTTCACAGCGGATTCAACTGAATTTCAAGGACTTTCATCGTGAAGGTTGACCATGTCCAGCAACGATCGCGGTTCGCGCCGACAGCCCGCTGGTTGCGCGATCTGATCATCGAGCGCAACGCGCAGGGACGCCCGAACATGCTGTTCGCGGGCCAATCAGTCAGTGAAGAGGGGGCGCACCTGGCCTACACGCTGAGCCTGGTGCATACCCCGGGGACCGGGGTCGGCGACTGCGTGTCGTTTCTGGCGAATTCAACCGAAGAGGGGATCTCGGCGGCGGTCAAACTCGCACGCCACACTGCCGCCCGCGACGACCGTTCCGGACAAATCCTGTTCATCGATCCGGAACAGTCACTGGTCCAGTACTTCGACCCGGCCCGAGCCGGGCTCGCCGATGCCCTAGTGCCAGGTGTGCAGTCGACCGATTCCGTCAAGGCGGCCTTCGACGTGCTCGCCACGGAGTCGTGGGCTGCGGTGCTGATCGTTCTTTCCGACGAATTCGACGGGCTTTCGGACGAAGTGGAGGACCTGCTGCGCAGGGCGTCCGCTGACGGCGCGATGCGCATTGTCTGCGACCGTCTGCCGATCCCGGCAGCGATCGGTGATCGCCGGCTGCCCGCTGCCGCGATCGACGCCGATGTCTGGGTCTACGGTGAGAACCTCACCGACCACCAGGTCCCGTTCGGTTGCTCGGTGATGACACGGCGGGCGTACACGGTGTGGAACAACCCGGTCGACTGCCTCGCGCACAGCTCGACCTTCGGCGGCAACGGTATCGCGGCCACGGCCGCACTGCACGTGCTGCGGGAACGCGGCTATCTCGACGATCGGGCCGAGCGGGTGCTCGCCGATATCGTCGCCAGCCGACGCGCCCGCAATGCCGCGTTCGCCAGGCACATGGCCGCGAAGATCGAATCGCGCATCCCCTCTTCCTCGCGGTGGTGCTCGGGTTGTCGATCATCGCGCTCACCATCGCGTTTCGAGCTCCGCCGGTTGCGCTCAACGCGGCCGTTCTCAACGTGGTGTCCGTCTGCGCGGCTCTCGGTGTGGTCATCGCGGTATTTCAATCCGGTTCGGGCAGCTCGCTTCTCGGTGTCAGGGAGCACTGGCCAATTCCGGCATACATGGCGTTGCTGATATTCGCGTTCATCCTCGGATTGTCGATGGACTACCAGGTGTTCATCCTGGAGCGCGACCTGGGCTCCAAGGTCTCGGTCAGCTTCGGTCCGAAACCGTTGCTGCTCACCGCGATCGACCATCAGGTCCAGTACGTGAGCCTCGACAGCGACGATGTCGGATTCGGGTCGGCCATGGATCTGAAGGTGCACGCGCGGCTCAACGACATCACGCTGATCGACGACGGTCGTGGCGGCGCCGACGTCGGCAGCAGCAGCGTCGAGGCCACCTGGAGCAACGACGGCATCGCGCAGACGCTGAAGGGCCTGGTCTCGGAGGTCCGGACCGATTCGCGCACCGGCGTGCTGGAGTTGCAGGTGCTCGGCGGCATCGCCGACCTGCAGGTGACACCGCACATCGTCGGCGGCAGAGTCGAAGCGAACACGCGATCGGCACAGCTGTTCGGCATCGGTCTACCCACCGATCTGGCGGACAGCATCGTAGAACTGTTGACCAAGATCCTGCAGAGCTATCCGATGGACCTGAAGCCGACCGAGGTGCGAATTACCGACAGCGGTATCACGGTCAGGCCGTCTGGCGGCGCCACCCGCCTGCAGCCCGACCAGAACGGCGAAACCATCTCCTGCTGACCACCCGGTATTCAGAGGTTGGCGAGGCGGGGCGCGGATGATCGCTCCGCTTCGCGGGTGAGTTCTCCTGCACTCCCGAGTGCTTCAGTGTGCTCGTTTGCTGTCGACCATGAGGTGCGTCACAGCAAAGCCGTCGTACAGTAGCGCGGCTACTTGGGCGCCTGGCCGCAGTTCGCGCGGAGTTTCCTCACCGTTGCACCGGGCGCCTGACCACGGTCATTGGCAGGTTCGACGGTTCGCCGAAGAGATCAGGCGCACTCGCCCGGTGCCGTGACCGGCGCATCGAGGCACAACTGAGCGGCGGTGCCGAGCAGCACCCATTTCAACCCGCGTCGGCGATGGAAATGTTATTCTCATCAATGATAATGACGATTCCGGAGAGTAGTAGTGGTGTTCTATGCCAGTTCGCTCGCGGAGACACCGCGAATCCACAGCCGATCCGACGGTGCGGCCGAACCACACCGTTCGCGAGAACCACGCCGCGTGGTGCCGGTTCGACACCGACAGAGGATCGATCCACGGTGACGCTGCGGTCCGTGATGGACGAACGACCCAAACGCCTCAGTCAGAACGAGGCCTTTGTGGTGTTCGATCCGGCGACCGGGGAGCAGACCTCCGCGTTCACCGACCGCAGGGAAGGCTGCGCTAACGATGCGGTGGGCCGTGTCAAATCCTCGTTCGAGGCGAGCATTTGGCGCGAAGTTCCCGCTCGGGAGAGGGCGAAGATCATGTGGCGCATCCCGGATCTCTCCGAGGCCGTGGCGATGGCCAACGACAGCACCTATGTTCTCGAGGCTATGGTGTGGACCATCAATCTCGACCGCCGGGGCCATCGCCTGGCCAAGCGGGCCGCCGACGGGCGCCATAGGCCTGAACTGTGGGTTGGCCTTCGATCACGACACTAATCGCGCCGCTGATCCGCGAACCGCGCCGGCGGGGGAAATCCGCGCGCCGCGACGACGCCACACAGCGTCTCGATGCGGGCTGACCGAATCGTCTCGCATCGATACGGTTGCCCCGCCGGGATCGCACACTTCCGCGCCGCGCCAATGGGGGTGGTATTTCTGATCGAAATTCCGAAAGTTGATTACAAATAGCGCGAAGCTATGTCTCGAAGACGAATTTCTGCTGCCCGTCGAAATGGAGTAACCAAGTTCCGTATTACGACAGGGTGCGATTTGCCCTGCCCGGAATAGGTGCTGGAAGCGCCTGAAAATATTCACCTAGCACCTATTGACTCATCAAATAACCGCGTGCAGAATCGTCGCAGTAGTGAATCCCCCGGGGGGCTTCGACAATGAGTCGGAAACATCAATGTCGCACGAACTATTGCCACGGCCCCCTGGTTGCGCGGCCCACCCCGGACCCAAACCACCTAGACCGCTGCGGATTACGACCGACCTCAGAGGAGCCGGCGATTACAGATTTCGACACCATCGACTATTTCACCGGCTCCGCATTGAGTCCTGGCCTCTATATGCATTTCGACCACTTGCGAAATTAATACACGCACTGTTGATGATTACCGACGCACCGAAAGGGTGAGTGGAACCCAGTGTCGACCCAGTTCGATCCCGACGGCCGTGGCCCGTCCCGACTTCGGCTGCTGCTCACCGGAATCGGGTTCGTCCTGATCCTCGCTGTCGCCGCCGGCGCGATGATCGCGAACTCGCGGGGGGTGTTTCGCAGCACCGTGTCGGTCACGGCGGTGATGACGAATGTGAGCGACGGGCTACCCCCCAAATCGGATGTGAAATTCCAGGGGGTACGCGTCGGCCTCGTCACCGCAGTCGCACCTGCGGAGGACGCCGGAATGAACGATGTCCGCATCGAATTGGATCCGCGCTACGCGCGGTCGATTCCTCGCACCGTCACCGCGCGGGTAGTGCCGAGCAACGTCTTCGCGGTGCCCTCGGTGCAGTTGGTCTACAACGGCGCGGGCCCCGCGGTGACGGCGGGCTCGCAGATTACCCAGGATCGCAGTCTGGCGACCGTGCGCCTGCAGACTTCGCTGGATCAGCTGCACCGCATCATCGCCGCGGTCGGCCGCGAGGACACCGACACCGCGGTCGGCATGCTGGCGACGCTCGCACGCGCCACCGAGGGACGCGGCTCCGCCCTGGGGGACGCGGGCGCGCAATTACGTGAGATCGTCACACAGCTGCGGCAGGTGGTGTCGGTGCGAGAGGCTCCTTCCGCGCTCGACTCACTGTCCGCGGCGCTACACGAAATCCGAACGGCGACACCGGATTTGCTCGACGCCCTGCACCATTCGATCGTACCGATGCAGACGCTCGCCCAGGAGCGGGCCAAGCTCACCGCGCTGCTGGCCGGAGGTCTGCACACCTTCGGGACCGTCGGCGACGCTCTGGATCACAACACCGACCGCCTCATCGACATCACCACGCACATCTCCCCCGCACTCGGCGCGTTCGGTGACGGCGCCGCGCACTTCCCCCAGATCAGCGTCTCGGTGACCAGGCTGAACACCCTGTTCAACGAACTGTGGGACCCCGAGACGCAGCTGATCACCCCGAAGGTCATCGTGCAACTGACCCCGAACCGGCAATACACCACGGCGGACTGCCCCCGCTACGGCGCGCTGGCAGGGCCCAACTGCGGCGCCCCGGACACGCTCGCACCCACCGAGGCGCTCCCGTCCAGCCTCGACCCGCGGAACTTCGTGCCACCGAACTCGCTGGCCCCGGCGATCGGCCCGGTCGGTAGCCCGGCGGAGCAGCAGCAGATCGCCGACATCCTCGGCGGGAAACCGAACGCGGCCGCCAACATCCTGTTCGGCCCGCTCGCCCGCGGTACCACCGTCACCGTTGTCCCGGACCCGAACGGAGGTGGCCGATGAGCTATCGCAGGTCATTGCTCGTGCTGATCGTGTTCCTCGTCGTCTCGGTGGTGCTCACCTGGACCGTGATCGTCACACTCGAACGCGGCATCAGCGGTGCCACCCATCGGTATTCCGCGATGTTCACCGATGTCTCCGGCCTGCGAGTGGGCGACGACGTGCGGATGGCCGGGGTCCGGGTCGGGCGGGTCGATTCGATTCAGCTTTCCGGCGCGCTCGCGCGGGTCGGTTTCGAGGTACAAGACGACCAGGTGATCACCGGGAATACCACCGCTTCGGTGACCTATCAGAATCTCATCGGTCAACGCTATCTCGGGCTGGCCATGGGCAATCACAACGATCCGGCTGCCCTGAAGCCCGGCGCCGAGATTCCGGTCGGTCACACCGAGCCCTCGTTCGATATCTCCAAGCTGCTCAACGGATTCGAGCCGTTGTTCGGCACGCTGGACCACGCTGCGATAGACAACATCACCGACGCCCTGATCAAGGCGCTGCAGGGCGACAACGGCGCGATCACCACCCTGATCGCCGAAACCACCAGGCTCGCAGAGGCTTTCGCAGGGCCGGACGAGGTGCTGGGCCGGGTTATCACGAATCTCGCCAATATCACCGGGTCCCTCGCCGCGCAGAGCGGGAATTTGACAACGGTCATCGAGCAGACCCGCACCCTCTTCGAGGGACTGGCCCGCAACCGGCAGGTCCTGTTCGATTCCGTGGACCGGATCTCGGTGGTGGTCGCCCGCGCCTCGCAGATCCTGGCCGCCGACATGCCCACGCTGACCAACTTCCTGAACCGAAATCCCGGCTACTCCCAGCACTTCCTGGACAACAGGCACAAGTTCGAAAACCTGGGCTTCAACCTGCCACTCGTGCTCAAGGGCATGGCCCGTATGACACAGGAAGGGGCCTATGTCGATGCCTACCTCTGCAATATCTCCGTCTCGCTGGTCCCGGGTCTGACTCCGATGATTCCGGAAATAGTCGACGCCGTGACCCCAGGTGGGTCGGCCCAACACACTTCCAAGTGCAGGTGAACAATATGCCACTTAAGTGGAACCTACTCCGCCGCAGCATATTCCGGCGCCACCAGCTCGAAGACTTCAGCAGGCCGTGGCTCGGTTTCGCCGCGATCGGCTTGCTGGTCGTGGCGGTAGCCATTGTGCTTGTCGTCAATTCGCTCGATATCGGGCAGCGACGTGTGGAGGCCGACTTCGCGCAAGCCGCACAGCTCGGCGTCGGGGATCAGGTGACCGTGGCGGGTGTGCCGGTCGGGCGGGTGGCCGGGCTGCGGCTCGCCGGTGACCATGTCTCGGCCACGCTGAGCATCAACAACGATGTAGCGCTGGGCTCGAACACGACGGCGGCGATCAAGCTCACCACGCTGCTCGGTAACCGCTATGTGGAACTGCGACCGGCGGGCTCCGGAACCCTGGCCCGAATTCCCGTGGCGCAGACGGAAGTTCCCTACGATCTGCAGTCGGCGCTGTCCGACGCGACGACGACGCTCGACCAGGTCGACGCCGACAAGGTGGGCCAGGCGCTCACCGAACTGTCCACCCAGCTGCAGGGTGTGCCGCAACTGGTGCCGTCGGTGATGCAGAACGTCAAGACCCTTTCGGGTGTGATCGCCGATCGCCGTGACCAGATCGGCACCCTGCTGACCAGTACCGCTCAGCTGACCACGGTGGTCCAGAACCAGCGCACCAGCCTCGATGTGCTGTTCACCCAGGGCGGCGAACTGTTGCGGGCGGTTCAGGCCAAACGCCAGGCGATCACCCAGATCCTTACCGCTACCCGCAATTTGGTGAACACGCTGCAACCGCTCGCGGTGAACGATCAGCAGGAGATCCAATCGCTGATGAGCAATCTGAACCAGATCACCGGGATGCTCGCCCGCCACGACGACCTGTTCCGCAATATCCTGCAGATTCTCCCGGTGACCTGGCGGAACTGGGCGAACTTGGCCGGATCGGGACCGGAGATGGAAGCGAACGCCACGTCGGGGGCGTTCATCGACGCTTTCATGTGCGCGGTCGTCGCGCGGGACCCGCAGGTGAATCTGCCGCCGTATTCGGAGGATTGCAAATGAGGTCGCTGCCCCGCCCCGTCAAGCTCGTCCTGCTGCTCGCGGTCGTCGTGGCGATCGCCGGTGCGGCCACCGGCTCCATCGCCCGCCTGACCAGCGAAGACCTCATGATCACAGCGCAATTCGAGAGCGCGGCCGGTGTCTTCCCGGGGAATTCGGTGGCTGTGCTGGGGATGCCGGTCGGTAAGGTGGTGTCCGTCGAGCAACGTGGGGCGTACGCCGAAGTGCGGATCAGTGTGGACAGCTCGGTCCGGATTCCCGCCACCGTCACCGCGGTGATCGTCTCGGATTCGGTGCTGACCGACCGGCACATCGAATTCACCCCCGTTTACCGCTCCGGACCGGTGCTGGCCGACGGCGCTGTGCTCGGTCCGGACCGGACGAGGACCCCGGTCGAATTCGACAGCCTGCTCGCCATGGCGGACAAGCTGTCCACCTCGCTGGCGGGTGACGGGCAGGGGCACGGCCCGATCGGCGACATGGTCGAGGTCGGCGCCGCCGTCGCCGGCAGCAACGGCAACGACATCAAGAGTGCGCTGGATCAGCTGTCGCGGGCGCTGCGCATGGGCGACGATCACGGCGCGGCGACCCGTGACGCGATCACCACGCTGGTGAACAACCTGGACGCGCTGACCACCGCCGCCGCGAACAACGACCAGAAGATCCGCGAATTCGGTCAGGGCGTACGGCAATTGAGCGATTTGCTGGCCGACCAGCGTCTCGGTGAGGGCGACACCGGCGCCAAGCTGAACGAGATTCTCATCCGGACGACCGATCTCATGCAGCAGAGCCGAGGTGAGCTGGCGGGCACGGTGTCCGGCGGCAACGTCGTCATCAAGTCCCTGGCGGATTACCGCCGCGAGGTCGCCGAGTTCATGGATGTGTTCCCGCTGGCCGTCAACAATGCCTACGCCGTGGTCGACCAGGAGGCCGGCGCGGCCCGGGTGCACGTCAATATCGACAAGGTCGCGCTGGACGGGCAGATGGTGAAGCAGATCTGCAACCTGCTCGACCTGAAGCAGCTGGGCTGCAACACCGGGAAGATGTCGGATATGGGACCGGACTTCGGCATCGTGGCCATGCTGGTCGGAATCGCAGGTTTGCCGAAATGAGCACGAGGAAAACAACATCCGCGGTCGTCGCGGCGGTGAGCGTGCTCTCGGCGAGCGCGTGCTCGGTGAGCCTGGATAAGATCCCGCTCCCCGCTCCCTCGGTCGGGACGCACAGCTACGCGCTGACCGCGACGTTCGCCAACGCCCTGAACCTCCCGACCAAGGCCAAGGTCAAGCTCGACGGCGCCGATATCGGCGAGGTCGAGTCCATGCGGGCTCGCGACTACAACGCCGTCGTTGCCCTGCGGATCCGCTCGGAGGTGGTGCTGCCGGCCGGCACGACCGCCGAACTCCGTTCCGCCACACCGCTGGGCGACGTTTTCGTCGCGCTCAACCCGCCGCCGAATCCACTACCCGGGGCAACGGCTCTGCACGATGGAGACCACATCCCGCAGGCGTCGACCTCCGCGGCGGCCACCATCGAATCTGTGCTCGCCCGCGCCGCACTGCTCGTAAACGGCGGCGTGATCCGGGATCTGACCAAAGTGATCAACGGGCTCGGTGCCGAATTCGGCGGGCGCGGTGACCCTCTCGGGGATCTGATTGCCCAGTCCACCGAGCTGATGCGGACCCTCTCGGCCCGGTCGGACCAGATCCGGGCCGTAGTTTCCGACACCGCTGCGCTGACCGATTCGATTGTGGCGCAACAGAATACCGTCAACGATGCGGTCGCAGCGGCCGGACCGGCACTGACCGCCCTGAGCTCCGACACACAGAACATCGTAGATCTCGCGGCCCAGCTGGACCGGATCGCCCGCAACCTGCAGCGGTTCCCTTCCATACAGGGCACGGGGCAGCGCAGCCTGGTCACCGACATCGATAACCTCGCCGCTGGGCTCAATGCCGCGGCCCAGGACCCCGGCGCTGATCTCGGCCCGCTGTTGAACACCCTGGCCATTGTCGGCGGCAAGGTGGCCAACGCCCCCGCAGCCAGCGTGAACGCTGACATCGCCCAGCTGGTGCTGGGAGCGGTGCCCGATCCGAACTTCGCCGGCAATCCGGAGGCCCGAGTGCCCGATCAGACGGATTGGGTCAACTTCGTCGGCTCATTGGCGTACACGCTGGGCCGGCTGCACGACCGAGTGATCGGACCGGGCCGATGAATCCAGGCTCCAATCCCGATGTCCTGGAGTCGATCTCGACCGCGATCGTATCCATCGTCGACCGGCTGGTCCGGCATCGGCTCACCGTGTCGGGGCTCGCACTGGTGGCCACATTGCTCATGGGCGCAACGTATCTCGTGTTCGGGTCGCTGGAGTTGAATCCGCTGGCATCGACCTATCAGATTCGGGTGCACCTGCCGCAGTCCGGCGGGCTACTCCAGGACCGCAACGTGACCGTGCGCGGGGTGCGGGTGGGCCGGGTGTCGTCGGTCGACCTCACCGGCGAGGGCGTCGTCGCGATCGCATCGATCGACAGCCGCACCCGGATCCCCGTCGACACCACGGTTCGAGTGGCGGGATTGTCGATGGCCGGTGAGCAGTACCTGGATTTCGTCCCCTCGAACTCCCGCGGGCCCTACCTGGCCGACGGCGCGGTCGTCGACACCGCCCGAGCCTCCGTTCCGGTGCAGCTGGCGCAGCTACTCGTCGATCTCAACGGCACCATCGTCCAACTCGATCCTGGCAAGCTCCAAACGATCGTGCACGAACTGGGCACCGGTCCCGCGGCGCCGGAGAAACTGGCGGCGATCATCGACGGCGGCGCGTTCCTGATCACCACGCTCGGTTCGGTCCTGCCGCAGACCGTCAGCTTGCTGCACCACAGCGAGATCGTGCTCAGCACATTGCGCGATGTCGGGCCGGGACTGGTGGCCACGGCGAACGGTCTCGAGCGCACCCTCGCCGGAGTGGAGTCGATGACCGGCGGATTCCGCACCCTGGTCGGGACCGGACCACAGGCGCTGCAGACCATGGATCAGATCATCGCCGACAACTCCCCGACGATGGTCCAGCTGCTCGGAAATCTCGGCACCGTCGCCCGGATGTCGTATCTGCACGTCCCTGCCATCCAAGAGCTGTTCTTCCCGCAGGAGCGAGCCGGTTCCACAGCGGACGCCGCCGCCATGGCCGTGCACGAAGGCAGCCTCTGGGCGCTGGTCAATATCTATCCGCGCAAACAGTGCGACTACGACCTGCCGCGTCTGCCGGCCATCCTGCCCAATTTTCCCGAGCCTTACCTGTACACCTACTGCAACGACCCCACCCTGATACCGCGCGGCGCTCGCAACGCACCGCGACCGCCCGGCGACGACACGGCCGGCCCACCCCCGGGTGCGGATCCACTCGCGACCGCCGACCCCACACCCGTTGGGCCGCTGTCGGTTCCGACTCCTTACGGCGGCGCGTTCGTGCCGTCCTATGTACCGCCGAAGTGACACGACCAACGAAGGTCTGGAGGACCGCGATGAAGAAGGCAACAATGGAGGTAGCTGAGGGCTCTGCCGGGGCAGGCGAAACACCCACCGTGGCAGCGGATGTCGCGGACCGCACTGAAACATCGACCGCGGCGGCCGAGTCCGAATCACCGACTGCGGCAGCGCGCGGATCCGATGCGGAGACCGCGGCGAAGGGTCGTTCCGGGACGACCGATGCCACCGCAGAAGCAGACGAAGAGTCCGGAACCAACGAGGTCGCAGCGGAAAATGCTGTGGCCCAGAATTCTTCGCCGGAATCCCGGCGACGGCGCCTGGCCGTACGCATCGGTGCCGGTGCCGTCGCCGTACTCGCCGTCGTGGCGACCGTCACCGCCACTGTCTTCGGCTGGAAACTGCACGACCGCGAGGAGATCGATACCGCGGCCCGGCAGGCCTCGACCATCGCACAGGACTATGCGGTCAAGTTGACCAGCATCGATTCCCAGCACATCGACCAGAATTTCGCCGATGTGCTGGCCGGTGCGACCGGGGAATTCAAGGAGATGTACGCGCAATCCAGCGATCAACTCAAGTCTTTGCTGGTCCAGAACAAGGCGGCGAGCAGGGGCCGCGTGGTCGACGCCAGCGTCAAATCCGCGTCGAAGGATCGCGTCGAGGTGATGATGTTCGTCGATCAGCAGGTGACCAATGCCCTCAGCACCGATCCACGCATCGATCGCAGCCGGATCCTCATGACGATGGAACGCGTCGGCGGCCACTGGCTTGCCAGCAAAGTGGAAATGGCCTGAGATGACCGTTCGACCGTCCGGGTCATCGACGTCCCGGATTACCGCGTGGGGGCGCGGCTATCTGCACCGGCATCCGGTTGCCTCGCTCGATACCGTGGGTGCGCAATTCATCATGGGTGTGCGTGCCGTGCAATACCTCGTGACCGATATCGTGACGGGCCGCTTCGCTTTCAAGGAGTTCGTGCATCAGGCCGCATTCATGGTCAAGACCTCCTATCTGCCGACCGTCGCAGTCGCGCTTCCGATCAGTGCCACCCTCTCAATTCAGTTCGGCCTGATCGCGGGCCAGGTCGGTGCAACCTCTTTGGCCGGAGCCGCAAGCGGTCTCGCGGTCATCCGACAAGCCGCGCCCGTGGTCACGGCTCTACTGCTGGCCGCAGCCGTCGGGTCGGCGATCTGCGCCGATCTCGGCTCCCGCACCATTCGTGAGGAGATCGCGGCGCTGGAAGTCATGGGAGTCTCGGTACTGCACAGACTCGTGGTCCCGCGGGTGGCCGCCGGTGTGCTGGTCGCGGTTGGGCTGACCGGGCTGAGCGCGTTCGTCGGATTCGTCGCGGGATATCTGTTCAATGTCTATGTCCAGGGCGGCACGCCCGGCAGTTTCATCGCCACTTTCTCGTCCTTCGCCCGTATCGGCGATATGTATCTGGCGATGGTCAAGGCGGTGGTGTTCGGGATGATCGTGACCGTTGTGGCGTGCCAGAAGGGGCTCAGCACCAAGGGCGGGCCCGGCGGGGTGGCAAATTCGGTCAATGCCACCGTGGTCGCATCGATCGTGCTGCTCATGGTGGTGAACGTCGGGTTTACCCAGATGTATACGATGCTCTTCCCACGACAGGCGCTCTGAGATGGCTGCATCCTTTTATCCACTCGGCCTCGGCAGGCTCGTCCGCGCGGCCGGTCCGCCGATGACGGAAATGATGCGCCTCGGGCACATCGCGACGTTCCTGTTCCGCGCGCTGTTCTCGATTCCGGTGGTGCTACGCCACTATCGCAAGGAACTGTTCCGGCTGATCTCCGACATCACCTGGGGCAACGGGTCGTTGATCGTCGGCGGCGGCACGGCCGGAATCATTGTGGTCCTCGGCGCGAGCTCCGGTGCGCTGGTGGGAATTGAAGGCTACAGCGCCCTGAAATTGCTCGGGATCGGCCCTGCCACCGGACTGGTTTCGGCGACGGCCTCGACCCGGGAATTGGCACCGATCATGGCCTCCATCGCCTTCGCCTCGCAAGCAGGTTGCCGGTTCACCGCGCAGCTGGGCGCCATGCGCATCGCCGAGGAGATCGACGCACTGGAGACGATCGCCATCCGGTCCATCCCCTATCTGGTAACGACCCGCCTGATGGCCTCGGTGGCCACCATCATCCCGCTGTACATAGTCTGTCTGGCAATGAATTTCGTCTCGGTCGAATTCGCGATCGGCATCGCCGGCAGCCGATCCCCCGGAACCTTCAGCCACTATTTCCACCTGGTGCTCACCTCTACCGACATCCTCTACTCACTGTCGAAGGCCATCGTTTTCGTAGTGATCACCACGATCATCCAGTGCTACTACGGCTACTACGCCACCGGCGGCCCGGTCGGCGTCGGCGTCGCAGCTGGCCGTGCCATGCGCGCAAGCATCACCGTCATGATCTGCGTCAACCTACTGATGACGCTGGCACTGTGGGGTTTCGACTCCGGCGCCCAGATCAGCGGATAGATAGTGTGGCCCACACGCTCATCGTTCACTCGTGATCGGGTCCCACAGACCTTGCGCTGCAGCATGTTCGACCTGGGCCACACGTTGGCTGCGGGCGGGTCGACGAGCGCTCGCAGCTGGAGGCCGGTCAGGCGCCGCTGCGATACAACCAGCCTCTCAAAGTCACCCCGCCACTGGCGAATTCGACATCGACGCGCATGAAGCCCCCTCCAAAAGATCCTCGCGCCTGACGGTACGTCGTTGACGGCTCGATGTCGAAGGTTTCGTGCGCCTGAGCGGTAAACCCTGACATGAGGTAACGCGAGTGAACAAGAAGACAGCGCGAAGGAAGCGCAGTGGCATAAGTCCGACCTCGATCATCGTTTGGAACTCGCGCCAGTTGTCTGAGCCGATTGATCTTTGATTGCCTGACGTTCGCCGGATCGCCTCGTCCCGTTGTGCGAACGTTCGTTGTTGCCGACGTGCGAGTTCGCGGGCACGGGGTTGTCCGTCGATGTCCTGGCTGTTCGGGCAGGCATGTCGGGTGTGGCGGGTATCCCTTGGCTGGGCAGCGATATGGCTGGCCCGCAGGTGTTTCCGCGTCCCCCAGCACAGATAGGTGATCGAAGGGAGTTCCACGTTATGGCTAGTTTCCCGGACGGCAATTTCACCATCACCAACAACGAAACCGGCCGCTGTTTGCGCGTCAGGCTCGGCCGGAGCGAGGACGTCAGTGACTACAAGGAAGGCACGAAGTATCTACAGACCGTGACCGCCAAGCCGTGGCTCGAGCTCGGCGAGCCCGATGGCAGCATCGCCACCGCCTGGTACTTCCGCACCGTCATCGATCCACTTGAGAAGGTGCCTGTGAACCAGATCGCCAGTGTCGCGGTCAGCGACCTGCAAAACATCGGTGATTACTGTGTCTGGCTTCGCGTTCCGTTCCTCGACGATGCCACGGCAGCGTCCAAGACTGCCTACCGGCAGCTGCCGGCGGTGATGGAGTCCCGTGAGCCCGGGCGTGTGGAGCTGATGGGCAGCAAGATTCCCGCGCAATGGACAGGCAGCCAACGACACTGGGAACAGTGGTGGATGCGTTATCTGATCGAAGGTGAGCAGGCCCCCCTCGACAGCGCCGTGCACGGGTCGAGGGCGTCATGGAAGGGCGACCGCGCAGAGTTCATCGCCGCGCTGAACAGCTTCTCGGCGCACGCCCGCCCGGAGCTCGAAGCCGCGGCGAAGGCGTCGGGAAACGAGCAATCGAGGGTGGCCGACGCGACCACGGAACTGCGCGGATGCGGGGCCAGCCGCGGCGATACATCCACCTACCGGTGGGCCACCGACGGCCGCTACATCTACGGCGCCGATGACACGACCGTGCCCTCCTCGCGCACCTACTGGACCGATCTCGGCAGCCAACTGGCCGGCTGTCCCCGAGGCCGACCCGGCCAAAGCTGGACTATCAAACCCTGGAACCCGCCACCGCCCCCTGCCGACGACGGTGAAGCCATCATCCGCACCGGCCTGTTCGGCCCGATCGGCACCCTTCTCGGACTCTGAGCTCCCCGACCGCCCGGACGCCCCTTTCGGCGCCCGGGCGGTCACCACGACGCCATGCCATCCCCCTCGTCGACGCGGCCAACTGCAATCGTCCGGTCGGCCCCGATTCTTTGTTGACCGCCACCCCGATCCAGACCTGGTCACGAGGTCGATGATGGGTCTCCTGACGTGGTCGGGTGTAGACCATTCGCGTATCTCACTGGTGCCGAGGACCTTGACTGAATACCACGCTCACCGAAATGTATTGGCGCAGTTGCCTTTCTGTGGGCCCTGTGCGTCGAACACCGGCATCTTCGGGCAGTCCGGAGCGGCGACGGCGACCAGCTTGCCATATGGCGAGATCCTGCTGTCGACAGCCGGTAGACGACTTTCGTCTGGGTTCCGTCGATGAGCACACCGGTCGGGTTGCCGGGGCAGGCTACTACTGCGTATTTGTCGTCGGCGGAGCAGGAGATGCCGGAGGGGCTGCTGACGTGCTCGATGGTCGTCACACGGGCCCGCATTTCGCTTGATTGCGCCGCTGTGTCCGGGGTGTGCGGGAGACATTCAGAGCAGTCGCGTCGGGCCAGACGCGCCCAGCACTCGGCGGTGGCGGGTGTGATCGCGAGGATGTCGGCGACAACGGTGGACAGGCATATCAGTGACCGCAGCCATGATGGCAGTGCCGCAGCGATCCGCACGGGTAGCCCATACTCGGCTAGGAGCCGTTGCAGGGCAATGGAATTGCGTGGCCGCGACGGTGGCTGCCAGGAAACAGGTATTGCGCATGCACCTGATCGCCATGCAGCACGTGGCCCTGGAGCACATCGATCGGCTGTACTCCGAACTGGTTGCCGTCGCGGCCGAGCCGGACGAGTGATCCCGGTGCTAGACGGTAGGAATCACTCGCCGGGAAGTAGGGCTCAGTATTGCTGGGCTCCTTCCAGGGCCGGGATCTTCTCGATCGGAATGGTGATGGACGCGTGCCCGTGCGTGCTGGACAGGGTGAGAGTGCCGCCGGGAACGGGGCGGGGCAAAGGCTGAAGATCACTGCGGGGTGGCCTGAGGTTGGTTCCGTACTCGTACAGCCAATCAATGCTGTCGACGATAAAGACGATATTGTGCCCCCGCGGAACGCGATAATCGGTGCCCTGCAGGGTGAGCTGAACATTGGTTGGAATCTTTGGTTCGTTGTTGCGCACGGTTTTCACCGCATGCGTGATAACTCGCAGAATTTTGGTGAGCGGGTTGTAGTCGAACAGATATGCCGCCACCGTTACTTGCTTGTCTTCCGGCGTGACACTTATTTGCAACTCAGGATACCCGGCGATGTGGCGGGGTTCGGCAAAGGGAGCAGCAAAGGTCCAGACCCCCGCTTGCGTGCGGCGCACGTCTGCCAGGGATTGCAGCATCGGGAGACCGAGGCGCTCCCCGAAGCCATTGACGATGATCGCGTCCGCCATCTGCACTTGCGGCATACCGGAATTGAAGCTGGTGCGGAAGGATATGGGAGGAAATGTCGCCAGCAGACCGTTGCCGGATTCGGAGCGCGGTTCATGCAAGTAGAAACGCCATTGCCGCTTGGACCATTTATCCGTGTTCGGTGCGGAGTAGGTATGACCGAGATTATGCATGGTTTCCAGGTGCATGACCCCGTCACTATCGATGCCGTTGTCGACTTCGAGCAGGTAGTGATCCAGCCAGTCGTAGCCGGCGTCGGTGGCGCGGCCGGGCACACCATGCATCGCCGGAAGCATGTCCAGGGCGCCGTGGTCGCCGATGGCTACGTCCAAGCGCTTGGGCCCGGGATAGGAATCGACGTATTTGAGCAGCTGGTTGGCCGGGAAGAGTGTCTCGTGCCAATAGGTGGTGAAAAAGGTTGGCGCATAGTTTGTTCCAGTCGAGTGCGCGGGAGACCGCAACTTTGCCCAGTCCACGATGTCTTCGATATTGTCATTGTTTCGGAAGTCGTCGACGATCTTCCGCAGTTCCGAACTGGGTCTGGTGCCCACCGCGTAGAGAGTTTCGACCGCGCCGGAGTGCCGCGTGTGCTTGTCGTAGAGGGCTTCTGCGAGATCGGCCCACGTGCTCAGCGCCACTACAGCCTTGACTCGACTATCTGCCAGAGCCGTGAGTTGACTGATACCCGAGCCGTAGGAAAGGCCGAACATCCCGATCTTGTCGCGGTCCACCCGCAATTCTGGGTGTTCTATCGCCCAGTCGATGACCTTGACAGCGTCCTTGATGTCGCGGGGGCCGGCGATCTCCAACTCCCCCTCCGACCCCGCCAGGCCCCGCCGGCATAGGCGACAACGGCGTAGCCGCGGGTCAACAGATGGAACATTGTGCCGTAATACATCCGGTAGCCGGCGTCTTGATTCAGCCCTGCCGGTAGTACGACGAGAGGGAACGGGCCGTCACCCTCGGGGCGGGCGGCAAACGCCTCGAG
Source organism: Nocardia goodfellowii (assembly GCF_017875645.1). Classification (NCBI taxonomy): domain Bacteria; kingdom Bacillati; phylum Actinomycetota; class Actinomycetes; order Mycobacteriales; family Nocardiaceae; genus Nocardia; species Nocardia goodfellowii. The sequence continues at coordinate 6,285,124 of NZ_JAGGMR010000001.1, forward strand.
CAGCACACCTCCCGCGCCGGGAATAAATGGATACTCGAAGTCATTGTCGGTGAGTATCTTACAATTCTGCCGGACCGCGACGATGTAGTCGACCAGCGGTTCCGGAACGCCTTCCAGGCTACCGGTTTTCAGGGCGCTGGTAACTGCGCGGACTCCGTTCAGTTGGTCCTCGGTCAGTAATTGCATACCGCAGGAGGTCGGCTGTGACATATGCCGTTCCTTTCAATTCTGGTTCCATGGAGGGTTTTTCGAATGCCGCGCACGATCACAGCCGCGCACGATCGATACGCATGGCTGGGGGCGGCGTTTCACGAACCGCTAACACGCCAGATGAATGAGAGACACTGCCGGAAATCTTTACGGCCGAGAGGAAACATCCTCAGCGACATCGGTTGGAGCAGTATATATTCGGTCTCGCGAGTACAGCGTACCTCAGCAATCCGATGTTTGGACAGAACTTGCCGGATCCTGCGGATCGCCGATAGCCAATTAATCGAGCTTTCGGCGAGGTGTTCGAAAGCCATCGAGATCACCGGTTATCGCGATGTAATCGAGATAACTTGTGCCATCGCCGATGTGAAGACCCCCACCGGCACCTGGACCAGATCCAGGCCGGGACCGGGTCCTGACAGCAAGTGTCTAATGGGTGCAGCTCGGCAAGTTCTCGATCGAAGAGTGACCGAATCGGTTGGCCCCGTGCGGGTTCTTTGCCTGATCGAGTGTGTGGTGATGTCAGCCGATTCTGACGGCGAACATCCCGTAGACAGCCGGGGTTCGGCTGGTCCGAGCGTGTTGTCAACCCGCAGTGGTGGGGCGGGGTTGGATGGCGGCGCCGAGAGCGCGGGCGAGCAACCGGAGGTCGGACGCGCGGTCACGTTCGATCTCGGTCATCCGCCACCGTCCCGCACCGCCATTCAATGCCCTATGGGCGCGCCGGTCCTCGGTGAGCCAGCTGCGCACCTGCTCACCGAGTGGACTGTCGGGGGCGATCGCGACCGGCTGTCCGCGTTCTGCCGCGGCGAGTGCGTCAGTGAGGCCGGGAGTATCGGTCAAGCCGTGCAGACTGGTGAGCCGTCGTACTTCGGCGACCGCGTCGACAGGGCCGTCGTAGCCGGGGCGAACAGCCGGATCGTTGCGTGCTCGGGCGAACCAGGGCTCGATCTGTGCACTCATCAAGGGGCCGGTGAGCGCCTCGAATGTAGGCAGACGGCCGGTGAGCCGCTCGATCAACCGTAGGCAACGCCCATGGGGGCGGTCGTGGTTGGTGTCGAAAGCGTCGTCCTCGTAGAAATCGCCATCCTCATCGAAAATGTCGTCCGCGTCGACTTCGTTGTCTCCCATATCGAATCCGACTTCGAGCATGTGGGAGAGCAGGCGGTCGGGATCGGCGCCGTACCGTAGGTGCGGGTAAGGGCAGGTCGGATCGAACCCGGTGATCAACACCCCATCGACTGCATAGGCGAACCCAGGAGACGCGTAGTCGTGCCGCAGCACCGATAACACCTCGGTTCCATGTGACAGCGCGGAGGTCAGGCTGCGGCCGTTGAACCCCTCCGACTCGAATACGACGGTCCACCCACCCAGCGGTAACGCCAACGCCATCTCGGGATATCCATCGTCGAAGTTGTCCAGGCCCCCGACATCCGCCCATGTGCGGGTCGCGAACGTGCCGGGCAGACCACCCATTCGCCGCAACGCCTCCGCAGCGTCCACATCACGGATGAAGGTGAGACAGTAGATCTCTCCCAGCGAATCTACTCCCCCACCGTCCGCCCAAGCCAAATCATCGACAGCCACTGGGTCACCTTTCGTCAAGCAAGGCTGCACGTGAGTCTAACGTGCTTGCCGCGGCGAATTGTTTTGTGCCGCTGCCTTTTCAGATCTTTGCCGCGGGTTTCTGCACAATTCGATGCGCCACAGCTGGTTTCGCCGGTGCTCGGCATAGCTGCGCTGAGTCGAATGGTGGTGCCGGGCAGCGGTTGTGCGAAGGACAGCTTCGCGTTTACCTGCAATCGCTGTGCCCTTATGCCAACTCACCAAGACCTCGGCCGAGGCGCCCGCCCTCCACAGACGGGTGACATGAAATCCGGGGCCCAGCCGAGCCGACATGCCCCGATTACTCGCCTTCATACATGCAATAGTCCCGGCCGGCGTCGAACCCCTTCCTGTAACCTTTCTCGAAGCCCTCCCTGTACTTCTTATCCTGGGACTGAAGAGATCTCAGGGCTTGGGCGAGCATCGCCTCCTCCTCCCAGCACATCTCTTCCCCATCCTTGCGGCCCTGCCTATAGCCCTGTCTGAAACCTTTTTCGTACTGCTCCCGCTGCTGGCTCCGGTCTTCTTGGGTTGGGCTGCTCATGCGATCATCTGCCTGGATGTCGGCGTGTGCGAGCGGGGTGGCGGCGATCCCGGCGCACAGCAGCGCCGCGGCCAGCAGAGAACGTGTTCCACGCATGACGGAGCTTCCTTCCGAAGTATTTGCAACGACAGACATTCCACGACGCGGGTAGTGAAGAGTCGGCGCCGACAGCGCGAGCCCCTTTCAGCAGGACGGATTCAGTTTCGGATGGCACAACCCGGGCGGGGAGAGGACGCGCCGCGCCGGAATCGACCCCGAGCCGTGCCTGCCCCGCAACGCACATGATCTTGCTGCGTGCCGGTGTGGGGTACCGGTGTCCGGGGGTGCCTCGGCGCACCGGGTTCATTGCTCTTACAGGCGGCCAGCGTCTGTCTGCGTCCTTGTGCCGACCGTGATCGTGAATACCGTGCCCGGGGAACCCTGGTCTTGCCCAGGAAACGCCGGATGGATTTGATGGACTTCGGTCGGAATCAACAGATCGAAAAGGACTGAGGCATATGAGTTTTCGACGGGCGATCGCCACCGTATCGGTAGTCGGCGCATGCGCGATGCTGGGAGTGGGCGCGCCTACCGCACTGGCCGAGACCGGCCCCGGGGCAGGCGGATCGACGACGGGTAGCGCCAGCGCGTCCGGGCTGGTTTGCATGTTCCAATGGGCACTCTGGTGGGGCGGCAGCGCGGGGCATCCGACCCCTCAGTATCCGTGCGGCCCGCTCGGGTAAAGGGTGGGACCGCGCTCGCCGATGTTACGTCGGCGAGCGCGGATCACGCAGCGACTGGGCGACAGGACGTCGCAGGAAGCGCTCGAATCGACCGGCTGGTCCGGCCACGGGTTGGTCGGGGCGCCGGAGGCGTGTCGATACCAGCTCGATTTCGCCGCCCCGAACACCGTGCCGGCGAGCGCCTGCCGCACCCATCGCTCATACCCTTCGTGGCCGGTGTGTTCCTGCTGATCCCCTCTTACCCCGAGGAATTCCAGGTTCGCCAGCGCGCGAGCACGCGGCGGCGCGGCCGGCGGCGACGGCCGACCGGAATCGGGTCGAGGACATGCCCTTTGACTGTCACCGTGACAGTGCCCGCCGCTCCTTCCGGCAGGCGCAGTACCCGGGTGTAGCCGCCGTCGTAGCGGCTCAGCAGCGCACCGCCGTCGGGGCGCGGATAGCTGATGCCAAGCGCGTAACCTGGTATCTCGCTGAAGAATTCGCCGATATCGGTGTCGAAGCGGACGTCGCTCGGACGGAAGGGGCCGAGATCGCCGCCGTTGCGGTCACGGGGGTGCACGGTGATCGCGAGATGTCGCGAGTCACCGCGCGATTCCTGCCATTCGGTCTCGACGGAGCTGGCGGACGGGTCGACGCCGACGCCCACCCAGCGCGAAACCATGGCGACACGGGCGAAATCGCTGCCGTCGGGCAGGGTGCCGGTGATGGTGAAACGCCACCGGTAGCTGCCCTCGTGGAGCGTCTCGACGTACCGGTTGCGGTAGTCCCCGGTGTCGTCGACGTCGAAGAGTTCGGCGGTGCCGTCCTCGAAGACGGCGGTCGGTGTCTCCTCGGGCAACCCCGGGTCGTCCTCGTCGCGTAGCAGCGACCGGATCATCAGAGCTTTCGGGGCGGCCGGGTCGGGTGGCCGCGGGCGGCCCGGACGGTATTCCTGCCCGGCGGCAGCCAGGACTGTGCCCAATGACGCTGCGGGACGGACGAGTTCGACATGGACGCGGGCATTGCGGACCGCGTCGTCGCCGGCCCGGATCCGGCAGGTGATCTCGATCGGGTCGCCGGTGTCGTAGCGGTCCCGGTCGAAGCCGACGGCGGCGCGCACCAGCAGGTCCTCGAAGGCGAGCAACTGGGTGATCGGGACCGGCGTGCCTGCGGCCCGGTACCGCACATGCCATTCCGTGCCCGGGACGGCGTTCTCGTCACCGCCGAACAGCGCCGCGACGTCCACCGAGGTCAGCACGTGAGTGTCGAACACCAGGCTGGTGCCGGTGACGGGCACCAGTGGACCACCCGCCTGCGGCCGATACGACAGCTCCACCGTGCCGCCGGGCGCGGCGTGCACCGAGAACACCACCCGCCGGGCGCCCGCGGCGACCAGCACCGTGTACTCGTTGCCCACGCCGGGCGTATTCACCTGGGCCGGTTCCACCCCGGCGGCGAAGGCGGCCATCTGCCCCAGCGCGGTCGTGAGCTGACCGACCTGGGTCAGCTTGACGTACGCGCCGCCGGAGTCCACCGCGAGCGCGTCGAGCACGTCTTCCTGCACGGTGGCGCCGAATCCGATGGTGTACAACGACATCCGCTGATCGACGGCGAACCGGGCACCGGTGGCGCGGGCCACCTCGAACCGCTGCGTGCCCGTCGGCGCCGGACTGTTCGGGTCGACCACCACGACGCCCGCGTTCTCGTATCCGTCAGTGAGCAGCACCGTGGTGAAGTGCGGGTCGCCGGTGGTGCCCGCGGCGGCGAAATCGTTCATCGCCGCCACCAGGGCATCACCGATCGGCGTGCACGCGCCCGGGGCACCGAAGGACACACTGGTCACCGCCGCGTTGCCGAGCGCGGACAGGCCCAGGATGCGCTCCAGCGAACTGTCCGGCGTAGCGGTCTTCCAGGCGCACCCGGAGTGGTCGAAGGCGAGCAGTGCGAGGCGATCGTCGCTGTGCACGCCGGACCGCATCGCGACGAACAGGCCCGCGAGCACTTCGGCCGCCACCACCGCGTTGTCCCAGCGCCCGCCGGCCGACATGCTGCCGGACCGGTCCAGGACCAGCGCCAGTCGTTGCGGGCGCGGCGTCACACCGAACGTCCGGCTGGCCGATCCGGTCAGGCCGGTCCCGGTGTAGGTGAGGCGAAGCGTCGTGGTGATGGTCTTCGGCTGGTATACCGTCGGCAGGGCGCACACCAGCGTCGGATTCGGGCCGGTCTGCGGAAACGCGGTCAGCACAACGGGTCCGGTCTTGGTCCAGGCGTATTCCAGCGGTGGCGCCGCGCCCACGGCGGTCGATCCCGCGGTGCCCGCGGTGCAGGTGACGGTATCGCTCTCGCGCACCGTATCGCCGGACAGCGTGGACGCCGCCACGGAGAAGGACGCGGCCGGATCGCAGAGCACGCGCTGAATTGTCCGGTGCCCGGGTTGATTCGAACTCTGGCCGATATCCCAGGTGGTCGGCGCGCTCGCGGCGGCCCGCACCGACCACGCCTCCTTGGCCGCCGGATTCGCGACCGCCACCACCTCGACGCTGATCACCACATCGACGCCCTCCGCCACGACCTCGGCGACGATCCGCCGCGCGGCGACCGCATCGCTGGTGTGGGACGCCCCGGCGGTCGTCGGCAGCGCCACCGTAATTCCGCCGTGCTCCAGCATGACCGCGGGCGCGACGGTAGCGGCCGGAAATCGCACCGTGAAGGTGCCGAAATGCTGTGCGGTGAAGATATTCAGCGACAGGTCCGCCAGCAGGCCGTGGGAATCGTGAGCCCGGTAGACCGGCTGGTCGAATGTCGTCGGTGTAAGGAACGGTGCGGCCATGGTCGACTCCTTCATACCGCGGTGACGAATCGCTTCGTGTAGATCCGGACCGAGCCGGTGCGCGTACTGGCCCAGAACACCCAGACGGTGGTGTCGGGCCCGGCCACGGCGAACGGCATCGTGTCGTCGAACCGGCTGCGGACCAGGTGACGCGGAGTCCCCCACTGCCCCATCTGATCTCGCCGCATGGCCAGGAGGTCGCCCTCCAAGATCGGCCCCCGGCACCAGATCAGCCAGAAGGTGCCGTCCTCGGCGTCCTCCACAGCGCACGGCGCGCGGTCGGTGGAATCCGCACCGCCCAACCCGGATACCGGTGTCTGCCAGGCGTTATTGATGAATTGGCTGGTGTTGATCCCATTCGCGTCTTGCCAGAACAGCCACGCGCCCCCGCCGCGCGGGCACAGCATGAACGGCGGTGAGGTCGCGCCGCCGGGCGGGCCGGCCACCTTCATCGGCGTGCCCTTCTCACCCGTGCCCGGCTTCACCCAGGTCGCCTGGATCCCTTGGCTGGTCACCATGACCGTCCAAATTCTGCCGGTGCTGTCGAGCGCGGCGTGGAAGTCGCGCAGAGGGGTGTCGAGGGCGGCCAGTTCGGTCGGCCCCTCCACCCAGTCGTCCGTGACCATGCTCCAGCGCCGGAAGTACCAGCGCTGGGTGACCTGAGCACCGGGCACCGTCTTGTGGAAGAAGACGGTCACCACCGCCCCGGCCGCGACGACGAACGGATTGTCCTCGGCCACACCGGGTGTCGCCGCGACGGGCAGTTCCGGTGCGGTTCCCAGCTCACTGAACGGGGCCCGTTTGGCGTGCACGCCGGCACTGGACGTCGATTCGCTCTGATAGACCACGAACAGGGTCCCGTCGGGCAATTCGGCGACCGCGGGGTTGGCGTGTGCTACGCCGTCGGTCACCCGCAGGGCGTTCGCGAATCCACCGGCCACATCGTCCAGGCTCATGCGAGACGCGTAGACCTGTCTGTTGTTGCCGCGATCGCTCTCGAACACCGTGACCAGGCCCCGGCGGCTGTCCCGCAGCACCGCGCGGGCGAGGGTATCCACCGTGGTTGATCCGGGCGGCGGCGGCGCGACCGGTTGGTCGGGCGTCATCGGCAATTGGCCGCGCAGCAGCGCGTTGATCGCGTCCCGCAGGCTGACCGGCGGCCGGTCGAATCCGGCGCGATAGTTCGAGGAGCTGGTGCCCAGCACGTCCTCGATCAGGGTGGCGGGCGGCAGTTGCAGCCGGCGATGGCGGCGATCGTCGACATCGGTGGCGCGCACGGTGCCGTCCCCGGCGCGCCTGGTGAGTACCGCCAGCAGCGAATAGGAATGCCCCGCAACGACATCAGGCTCGACGCCGTGTGGAGCGGTCTGTCCCGACCGGACCCGCACCGCCCAGTCGCGGCGCACCCGCGCGCCGGTTTCCACACCCAATCCGGCGTGCAGCAGGCGCGTGTCGTCGTCGGCGGTGACGAAAGACTCCCACACGTCGAGGTAGATCGCCATCTTCCCGTCGTCGGTGGCGTTCGTCAATCGGCGCACCGGCGGCACCCCCAGTTGCTGCGCCAGGACCTGCGCGCCTGGGTGATCCTCGTGCAGTTTCTGGGCGGTGAACGCGATATCGGCCGCAATGGTGGCGTCGAGCCCGTCGACCAGAATGCGGCCCACGCCCCGCAGTCCGGCTTCGTCGGCGGGGATGTTCGCGTCCGCGGCGGTGCCGCCCGCGCCGATGGTGAAGTCGTCGACCGCGCCGGTGCCGGTGATATGGAATCCGTCGTTGCCGTCCGGCACACCGTCACCGACGAACCATTTCAGATAGGCGCGGAGCTCGAACTTGCGAATGTCGTCGAGTTCGTTCAGATCCACGTCGGCGATCGGAGCACCCTGCAGGATACGGACATTGACGTACCGGGCCAGTGGATCGAAGGTGCTCGCGGAGATCTGGGTCATGGTCTTCCTTCCGGGTGATCAGCGGTCAGGGATACCGGCGATGCGCACCTGCGCCGCCACGAATCCGGCCAGCAGCCGATCCAGGCGGCGGGCGTCCGCCGTGCCGACCGCGGTCCCGGTGTGGCCGGGGCCGACGTGGATGGTCACAGTGCTCGGCAGATAGCGTTCGCCGGGCGCGGGGGCGTCGCCGCGGGGGCGCTGCGGCGTGTAGGCCAGCAGGTCGCCGAAGGTTCCGGCGGCGGTGTTGCGGGCGGTGTCGTCGATGTTCACGGTTCGGGTGCCCGCGTAGCGCCGCACCGAGATCTCCGGTGCTGCAGCCCCGGTGGCCTGGTTCGCGAGTGCGGCCGGTGCGACATTGCGGTCGCTGCGGAACAGCAGGGTCGGCGGCGCCGCATCCGGCAGCACCGCCGGATCGGTATCGGAGGCGGGTCCGGTGGTGACCGCGACGGGCGCGGACACGATACCGGCGGCACTCACCTGCACCCGCCAGATACGTTCCCCGCCACCACGATCGGAGCGGAAGTACACCCGTATCGATCCGTCGGCCGCCGGGGCGAGAACGGGTTCGCGGTCCTGCGCGCCGACCGGAGTCAATGCGGTGACAGCCGACCACGTGGCGCCGCCGGCCGCCCGGCGGCGCAGGGTGAGCTGCCAGGTGCCACCGGTCGCGGTGCGGTGCCGGCGGGCGGCGGCCAGCAGCACCGTCGTTCCGGCCCGGGCCAAGTGCGGTTCACGTTCCCCCGCGGCGGAATCGGCGGCGAGTTCGAGTGCCGACCACGGCTCGGACAGGGCGACAACGCTGCCCGGCCCCACGTTCCTGGGCGACCAACGGCCGCCGCTCCCCCGGCCGAATGCCCCGTTGGCGGTGGCCACCCAGATCTCGTCGCCGGTGGCCACGATGGCGCGGCAATTCGGATCGGCGATCCCGGCCGCGCTGCCGTGCAGGATTCGCCGCCGCGCGTCCCGGATCTCCACGACACCCGCCCCGGTGGCCGCCCAGACGGTGCCGCCGTCAGCGGTGAGGTCGCGCACATCGGTGGCACCGGGCGCGAGGTCGGTGAGGTCGTCGGCGACGAGATCGCCGCCGCTGATCCGCAGCACTCCGGTGGCGGTGGCCACCCACACCGCGCGGTCGGGGGCGATCAGGATGCGCCGCACCTCCGGACGGTTCGCGGCCCGCAGCGTCGTCCAACGGTCCGCCCGGCGCACCGCGATCCCGGTCGGCGTTCCGGCCCACACGCTCCCGTCCAGGCCGACCGCGATGGCGCGAATATCGTCGGCGGGCAGGCCCTGTGCGGCGGTGAACGCGGTCCAGGCGCCCACCGGATCCCGACGGCTGACGCCGCCCGCGGTGGCCACCCAGATGCTCCCGTCCGGGCTGATCGCGACGCCGCGCAGCGTATCGGAGACCAACCCGCCCGCGGTGGTGGCCTTGGTGAAGGTGGTGACCGCTCCGGCGGTGTTCCGGGCGGCAAGCCCGGCCGTGGTGGCGAACCAGGTGGTCCCCTCGACATCGGTGACCGCGTCCCGAATATCGTTGGCGGGCAGACCCTGCGCGGTGGTCAGTGTCGAAATTCCTTCCGGCGTAACGATATTCAGCCCGGTACGTGTCGAGACAAGCATCCGCCCGGTCCAGCGGGCCGTGATCAACCGCCAGCTCCCGGCGTCGTGGTGACTCCAGCACAGCCGTACCGCGCCATCGCCTTCCACCAGGGCGGCACAGTCGGCGCTGTGCCCGGCCGGTGCGGGCACCACCCGGCGCGGCGGGCCCCAGTCGACGGCGGCGTCCCAGCTTCCCCGCCCGATCGCCTCGCGATTCCCGAGGCCCAGTGCCCAGGCTCCGGTGGAAGCGGCCAGGTCGACGCGCAGGGTGGCCTCGGGTCCGGCCGCGACCGTCTCCAGGACGAGTCCGTGCAGATCGACGGCTCGCAGGCCGGCCAGCTGGGCGTTCATGGCCGCCGCCACCTCGGCGGCGGTCGCCGCGGCGGGATTCGCGTAGTCCTGGGCGCGCACGGTGAAGCGCTGCGCCGCAACCGATCCGGTGAACGTCACGGTCGCGCCGGGGACCAGTCGGAACGGTGCGGGCAGTTCCGCGCGCAGTCGCGCCGGAATCGGCGGCTCGGGGACACCGATCCGGAAGTACGGCATCGAGTGGTCGGTCGCCGGATCCGAGATCCACGCGCACCACAGGCGTCCACCCGGCAGCGCCACCAGTGCCGGATCGGATTCGGGCCGGCTCGCGGTGCCGGTCTCGAAGCCGTCGCCGCCGATCGGCCGCGCGTCGTACCAGCGCTCGCTCCGGCGCGCGAGCACCCGGAGATGCGCTGCCGGCGCGTCGGCGGCGCAGGTGGTCGCGTAGGCGACCCAGTGCACCCCGGTGCCGTCGAGCGCGGTGGCCAGGCGTCCCCGCGGCGCGCCGTCCAGGGTGAACAGCGAGGCGGCGGCGGCCGAGACCGCCACCCGCGCTTCGGCCGTCGTGCGCACCGAGGCGATGCGGAGCTTGCCGCCGACGACGTTCGCGCTGACCCCGGGCACCCCGCGTGCGACGACCGCGGCCATCTCGGCGGCGGTAGCGGCGCCGATCCGGGCGAAATCGGCGGCGGACAATCGCAGCACCACCGGCGGAGCACCGTCGACGGCCACCCGCAGCCGCATCCCCTCGGCCAGTGCGTAGGGCCCGGCGGCCGCGGTGACCTGGGTACCGGTCGCGCCGGCCAGTCCGAGCGGCACGGCCGCGTCGGCGCTGCCGGTCCAGCTGCCGTCGGCGCGTTCGACAGCGGCGTGCGGATTGCGCTGCGGCGGGCTGTTGGTGTGTGCGAGTTGCTGCGCCGCTTCGCTGATACGCGCGGTCCAGCCGGTGTAGTGAGTGACCAGCTCGGCGATGCCCGCGATGGTGCCCGCCGTCCGGTAACGCTGTGGCGCGGCGGCGATCTCGCCCCGCAGCCGGGCGACCTCGCCGCGCACACCGGCGATATCGTCGCCGCCGGGTTCCCAGCCGATCCACTGCGCCAGCAGCGGAAGGTATTTCGCGTCGGTCCGCGCGGTGTCGCGCAGTCCGCGCAGGCCGTCCGCGCCGCCGCGCAGCGCCCCGACCGCCATCCCGAAGACATCGACCAGGCGCTGGAGCTGACCGCCCGCCGCACCGGCCTCCGGGAACCAGCCGGTCCCTTCGTCCACGGGCCGTGTGACGGTGTCGCCGCGGCGATACACCTCCGGAATCGCCTCGTACAGGGTGCGGTGGTAGTGGTACACGCCCCCGGGAGTCGCGCTGACCCGCAGGACTTCCGGTGGGGCCGCAGCGGATTCGAGCCGGTAGTAGCAGGTGCGGCCGGGTTCGAGGGGTGCCGCCGTCCCCGCGTCCAGCAGTTCGACCTCCTGGCGCACCAGACTGTGATCGGCGCGCGTGAAGGTATATATGGTGCGGCGCAGCACTTCCCGCATCCGCGCGCCGTCCGGCCGGGCGACGCTGATCGTTTCGGTGGTCCGGCGCAAGCCCTCGACCAGGTCCACCGCGCCGGGGAGCCGGCGCACCGCCACCTCGGCGCTCTCCGGCGGCGGAAACGCCGCGCTGTCGTACACCAGATACGGTGCGGCGGCGGCCGGGAAATCGAAGTCGCGCGCCTTCCGGTGCACCGAGACCCGGGCGAGCCCGCCGTTCGCATCGGGAACCACGGTCCACGACAGCAGGATTCGCCGCCCGATCAGATCGGCGGACGCGTCGAAGCCCACGGTGGTCATGGCCGTGCCTCCCGGATGTCCAGGGTGCCGAGCACCGGGATCTCGAATTCGCCCGCCTCGACGCGGCCCCCGGGCGCGATATCCGCGGACACGGCATCGCGCACGAAGACCGGCAATCCCTCGAGCGCAGGCAGGCCCGCCGCGGCCAGCGCCGCCTCGACATCGGGCGCGGGCCGATCGGCGCGACGGAACCGGTCGACGGTCGCACCGAGGACACCCGGCACCGATTCCACGACCGCGTACACCTCGCTGAGATAGATCGTCTGTCCGAAGTCCCGGTCCGCGAACGACAGCAGTCGCGCGACGGCCGAACCCACCGCGGCGGGCACCGTACTCGGCGCGGCGCGTTTGTCCACGACCACCGAGACGGTGATGTCGATCGGTGCCGGCCGCGCGCCGAACACCGAGACCAGCGTGGTCGCCGACCGCTTGTCCTCGAAGTAGGCGATCAGGTGATCGCGCAAGGAATCGGGCAGCGGGGTGAGCCGGTCACCGGCGGGCGCGACATACAGATCGACCCGGTTCCAGGAGCGACTGTGCACCCGCACCTTGGCGACAGCGCCCGCGCGCCGGGCGAGCGCCGCGTAGTCCGCCGCGGTGACCGCCCGCTGCATGGAGCGGAACAACTCCGGAGCCGTGCGAATCGCGCTCTGCACCGATTCCGCATCGCTGCCACCGGCCGCCGGATCCGGATTGGTCACCGTGGCCAGTGCCGTGATCGGCGCCACCGCCTCGGTGATCGCCCCGGCGGCGACATTGCCGCGCGCCCCGACGCACACCCGGTAGCCGGCGCGAATATTGTTCAGGGCGACCGGCGGCCGACGGGCGCCGAACACCACCTGCGGCGTTTCGGTCGCGTCGACCACGAGCCGATATTCCCGGGCCACCGAATCCGGTGTTCGCGCCGCTGCGGCCGTCCGCTCCCAGAGTACCCAGCCCGCGCCCTCGTTCACCTCGACCCGCACCGAGTCCAGGTCGATCTCGCGGTCCGGCAGCGCGACCATCTGGTCCGGCACGTCGCCGCCGGAGCCGATGACCACCGGCGCCACCACCCGGCCCTGGGTGACCGGCAACCGGTCGTAGTGCACCAGCGGCGCGAAGGGATCCGCGCGGACCTGGCTCGAGCGCAGATCGAGCGCCAGATCCGGCCCCAGGTAACGGAATTCGATCGCGCCCTCGGCCGCCACCTGGGCGCGGAAGCGAGTGCCGGTGGCCACCGTGACCCGGTCCGGGTCCGCGGGGGCGACCGGCGCCCGGAAACTCAGCCGCAGATCGGCGCGGGCGGGCGTGGACAGCGCGAATTCGTAGCCGATCAGCCGCAGCAGGTCCACCAGGCCGGCCCGCTCGGTCGCCGTGGACGGGAACAGCTCGCTGGCGATCCGATCCTGGTAGTAGGCGACGATATCGCCGCAGTAGGCGAACAGATCGATGAACACCATGATCAGATCGGACGGTGAGCGATCGGTCCACTCGGGCAGCCGCTGCGCGGCCAGGCGCAGCAGCGCGGCCCGCAGGGACGCGTAGTCCTTGTCGGTGTAGTCGATCGCGGGCGTGCCCATCGGATGCCTCACTCAGGCCAGAGGAATGATCGCCAGACCCGACGCCGGCGCGTCGGCATGGAGGTACCGCAGCGCCAGCTCGACCGTGTCCCCGTGTCGCCGGACCTGCGCGCTGGTGACGACAACCCTTGTCTCCCAGCAGATCACGGCTTCCTCGGCCTGGCGGCGGAGCAGGTCCGCGGTGACGTCGTCGTCGGGTTCGTGCGCCAGCGCGGCGACATTGGACCCGAATTCGCGCAGCATCGGACGTTCGCCCAGCCGGGTGCCGAGCAGCAGCATCAGATCCTCGCGGATCTTCTCGGTGCCCGTGCTCCAGGCCGCCGACCCGGTGCCCGGGTCGATACGGAACGGGATGGACGGGCCTCTCGGTTCGGTCATGATCGCTCCTCGATGATCAATCCAGCGGGCACGGCGGTAGTGCCGGTGGTCGCGGCAGTGCGGGCAGGTCCGGTAGCGCGGGCAATCCGGGCACGGCGGGCAGTGGAACGGCCACCGACGGCAACGGCGGCAATGCGATTCCGGGCAGGTCGGGCAGTTCCAGATCCGGCAGGGCGGGCAGGTCCGGCGGGGTGGGCAGGCCGGGCACGGCGGGCACCGGTACGGCCACCGCCGGCAACGGCGGCAACGCGATTCCCGGTAGCTCCGGCAGCCTCGGCACCGGGACATCGGGGAGATCCGGCGGCACGGGCAGGCCGGGCATCGCCGGAATCGGCACCGAGATCGCCGGGAAGGGCGCGAACGCGCACTTGCTCATTTCACGACCACCGAACTGCTCAGGTGCACACCGGGGACCAGCTTGGGCAGCACCGCCAGCTGCGGCGACGGCCCGCCCGGCGGGTGGACATGGCTGACCAGCAGCGTCCACAGCGCCTCCATGCCGCTGCCGAGCACGGCGGTATCGGTGGCGCCCGCGCCCAGGGCCACCGTGGTCGCCTCCAGCACGACCTTCGCCGCCCGGATGTGCACCGTGTCGCCGGTGACGTTCACGACCGCGCCCTCGGCGTTGATCACGCCGATTCCCTTGTCCCCCATCGCGAGAAAGTTGCCGTGCCCCTCGGCCAGCGTCGCCGATTCGCCGGCCGCGTCCAGGTGCAGATACGACCCCGCCGGACTCGACAGCAGCACGCCGCCCTTCTCGTCGATCGAGATCAGTCCGTCACCGGTGTGCTTGATCAGCACGGTGTCGGCCGAAACCTTCGCCTGCGCATCGGGATTCAGCACGACCGCGGTCCACAGCGGCGATTCGGGATCGCCGGCTTCGAATTCCACGAAGACGCCCGCACCCACCGGCGGCGCCATGTATGTGCCGTACGGCAGGCACGCTTCCGCGCTCACCCGGACCCCGGTCCCGAACACATCGGGCACCTCGACCTCCAGCATCCCCCGCTGTTCGGCATCGGCATTCGCCAGTACGGTGGCGCGGTACTTGCCGTAGTAGCGTCCGACGTGGCGGCTGCTCTCCTCGATCAGCATCGCGATCTCCTATCTCGTGGCCAGGAATTCGGTGGAGTAATTCGGCCCGCTGCCGCCGCGCCGGTAGTGGTGGCCGACGCGCCGCACATACCAGTCACCGACCGCCCAGGGGGCTACGCCGGCGATACGCACCCGGGATTTCGCGCGCAGCGCCACGGTGCCCAGGGCGATGCCGCGCCCGTGCAGCCCGAGTCCGGCGGTCGGATCCTGGGCCGGCCGGTAGGCGAGTTCGGCTGCGGTGCGGGCGGATTCGCCGCTGATCCGCTCGACCGGCCCGGCCAGCCGGGCGGTCGCGGTCGCCGCCACCTCGGTCAGCGCCTCGAGCGCGGCGCCGCGGCGCGCGCCCAGCTCCGCCGCGCGGTCGGTATCGGGTGCGGGCAGCGGCGCGGCGGTGGCGACGGCCGGGGCGGGCGCCGTGCGCGCCGTGCCGGTCGCCGGATCGATCGTGGCGGCGGCGCGGACCGGCGCCGCCAGCGCGGAGCTGCGCTCATAGCAGAATTCGAGCAGCGTGCCGCCACCGCGCGCGTAGGTCAGCTCACCGACCGGCTCGGCCGCGACGATCTTCGTCAGCGGCGTGAAATAGAAGTTGGAGGTGTCGACGCCGTCGAATTCGCAGAAGGCCAGGCAGCCCTGCCGCCGGGCCTGATCCAGGACGAATTCCCATTCGTTGACATTGGCCGGCCGGCTCGGCCGGCGGGTGTCGAGCATGATGTCGGCGCTCGGCTCGATCTGGAAGGGCCGCAGGTCATTGGCCGGCCGGCCGACGACGCGGGTCAGCACCGAACTCAGGGTCTCCCCCGCTCGCCATTCGGCCGGATCATAGGGGCGGGCGGCCAGCCGATAGGTGAAGTCGAGCGCGGTGAGTTCGACCAGCTGCCGCCGCGGCGCCGCGAGCATCCGCGCCGCCATCACGACACCTTCGAAAATGTAGGTGGGCGTCGCCGATGCACCGAATCCGACGCGCACCTCGAGGCCCTCGAAGGAGGCGTCGGCGAGTACCCCGGTGCTGTCGTCGAAGCGGATGACCGCCTGGTCGGTGATCCGGTCGTCGTCCTCGACGGTCACCGCGGCGAGCGGGGCGCTGACATCGCGCCAGTCGGTCCCGTCGGCGCTGACCAGCACCGTCGCCGTCACCGCGCTACCGCTCACCGGAACACTCGCGTCCGGTCGGTCCGGTCGGGCAGCTCACCCACCGGGATGTCGAGAATGTCACCCGCGCGCAGATCCAGCGGGAACCGCACCGGGTTGCGATCGGCCACCGCCCACCACGCCGCGCTGTTGCGCAGATAGCGCCAGGCCAGATACTCCAGGTCCTCGACGCCGCCGAGCCGATGCCGGTAGCCGGCGGTGTCCACCGCCGGGGTTCGGCGGATGGGCAGGGTGGCGTGTACCGCGCCGTCGGCGCCGGTGGCCTGGTAGGCGCCCAGTTGCCGGTAGCGGGAATTGATCGAGACGGCCATGACTGTCCTTTCACAGATCGAACACGTCCTGCGCCAGCCCGAAACCGGGAATCTGTTGCAGGAAGTCGTCTTTGTCGAGGCGGCCGCCGCCGAGTGCGCGCACGGCGTTGATGTTGCGGGTGATCGTGTCGACGACGGTCGACAGCGAACGCGGCTGTTCGGACAGGGTCAGGCTGATCTCCGCGCGGGCGGCGGTGAGGTCCGGCGCGAATCTGGTGATCTTGATGTTCAGATCGGTCATCACACACTCCAGGGCGATATCGCCGAGCTTGAGCTGACAGGTGGGCGGAAATTTCCACGCCGGTTTGCGAAACAGCTGCGGCAATTCGACCGACGGATTCATGAAGGACCGCAGTACCGCAAGATCCAATTCGATATCGCGCGGTTTCGCCGGACCGCGCACCGCGACATCGGCCTCGTCGGGTTTGCCATTGGTGTCGATCGCGAATTCCAGAGCGAAGGTCCGCGCCTTTCCCGCCTTCGCGACCTGCGCCTGGGTGGCGGTGAGCAGGGTGCCCAATTCCAGCAGGTCGTCGTAGGCGCCGCCGGCCATGGCGAGTTGCTTGGCGCCACCGGTCTTGCCGACCCCGGCCGCCTTGGATTTGTCGAAAGCCCAGTCGCCCCGATCCTGGGACTCCTCGTAGGTGAAAGACCGCTTCTCCGAGAGGATTTCGGGGTGGTATTGGAATTTGAAGATGAGCGGCGGCAGGTTGAGTGCGTTCGCCAGATAACCCATGCGCATGACTCCTCCTAGCCGACCTGCGGTACATAGGGCCGGGGCTGGAACAGGGTGCCCCGGATGGCGTCGAAACGGTCCCGCCCGGCGATCCGGTCGCGGATGTCCGCTCCCGGTCCCGCGGGCTCCTCGGGCCGCCAGAACGATTGCGGTGGCGGCTCTTCCGGTGCGGCGGCGGGCGCGATATCGATGACGACCTCGTCGATCCGGATCACCGCGGCGGGCGCGCCGAGTTGCGGCTGTTTCGCGAAGTCCGGCCCGGCCCGCGGTGTGGCGAAGTAGGTCCCGGCCTGGTCGAGCAGCCGCCCGAGCCCGCTATCGACCAGCCATCTGCCGTAGGCCTCGGCGATGGGCGCGAAATCGGTCGGAGCCGCGGGCAGCGGCGGCAGCAGCTCCGCGGCGGTCCTGTCCGCTTGGGCACCGAGCTTGGGCAGCCGGTCGGCCAGGGTGCGATCCGAGCGTTCGACCTCCTCGAGCGCCGCCTTGTCCAGGCTCTCGGAGAAGGAGGTAAGTCCTTCGCGCAGTGCGGCGGTCGGCTTGCTCACCAGATCGGCTCCGGCGTCGCCGATCTTCTTGGCCGCGGCCTTGGCCTCGGTTCCGGCGGTCGCCATGATCTCGGCCAGATCCGGTGGCACCGGCGGCAGCGTCAGCGGGAGACGTCCGGCATCGCCGGTGCCTTTCGTTCCGGGCGACGGTGTGGTCGCGCCGTCGGCTTTGCCCTTCGCCGCCAGGAGCGGAACCAGATCCACCACCTTCGACAGCAGCCCGAACACCCGCAACGCCCCGATCTCGCGCAGGATCTTGTCCACCGCCGGAACCAGCCAGTTCAGCAACGCGTTCGCGGTCTTGACGACGGCGGCGCCGACCACGCCCACCAATCGCAGTGCACCGTCCAGCACTCCGCCGATCGCGGTGAACACCGCACCGAGCGCCTCGGTGAGCGTCGCGGACAGGGTGCGCACCGCGAGCGCGGCCACCCGCACGATCATCGCCAGTGTCTCCAGCGCGAGCACCACGACGGCGCCGCGCAGCACCAGCACATTGCGGACCGCGAAGCGCAGCATGTCGACAATGGCGTTGCGCAACCGCGGCAGCCGGTCCAGCAACCACGACAGCGCCGCGATCGCGGTCGGCACCACGGTGAGCAGACCACCGGCCAGCCGGGTCGCGGCGTCGAAGGCGACCGTCAGGGAATCCGCGAGACCGCGCCAGCGTTCGGCGTCCGACGGGGCGGGCCCGGGCGCGGCGCCGGCGGCGGTGGGGCGCGCGAATTCGCCGTGGGCGGCCCGCAGTAGCGCGGTGACCACCTCGAATCTGCCGCGCACCGACTTCAGCGTGGCCACCAGGTCGATCGGGGCTTCCGTCGCCGCGGGCGGCACCGCCGCGGGCGCCATCGGCGCGGAAATCGCCGGTGCCGCGGAGCGACCCAGACCGAGCCGGGCGATGATGCGCTCGACGCGCTCGACGATCCGGTCGATGGTCTGCAGCGATCGGGCCAGCCACCACGATCCGGCCGTACCGCCCACCACACCGCCGAACAGATTTCCGACGAAACTGCCCACGCCGCCCAGCAATCCGGCGAGTGCGTCACCGAAACCGCGCCCCGGTTCCAGATCCGAGAGATTGACGACGTACACCCGCAGCGCCCCCTCGTGCAACGGCGGAGCGCCGAATCCGCCTGTGCCGGAACCGAATGCCGTCATGGCCGAGAGGCTGTAGCGGGTGGTGGTCCGCTCGATGTCCTCCAGCGCGCGGCGCGCGTAGCGGGTCTGGGTGAGCAGCAGGCCCAGGGCGGTGATCACGTCGTCCATGACTCACCTCCCGATCTGCGCGCGATAGGACGAACGCACGGTGGCGGCGAATTCGGTGGCGACGGCGTCGAGCACGTCGTCGGTCACCGGGCCGCCCACTCGCACCAGCACCCGCGGCACCGCCACCCGGGGCAGTGGACGACGGGCCAGCACATGCGGCGAGGTGGGCGTGGGGCGTCCGGGGCCGGGCCCGGCCGGCTCCGGTTCGACGAGATAGCGCGCGTGCCAGCGCTGTGCGGTGTGCCGCGCGTAGCCGTCCAGGGCGGCCGCGAGCGTCGCCACTCCTCCGGCGACGAGCCAGGATTCCAGGGCGAGGGCGAGCGGATCGCGCTGTGCCGGTTCGGGTTCCAGCGGTAGAACGGTGTCGGTGAGGTCGCCGTAGTCCAGTGCCAGGCGCGCGTCCAGCCGGGTGTTCGTGGCCGCCAGGCGCCCGAAGTCACCCGCGGTCGCCGCCAGCCGGTCCGCGATTCCGGTGAACCCGGTGGTCAATGCCGCTCGCACGTCGGTGCTGGTCGTCGCCAGTACCGAGGCGACGTCCCGACGGACCTCGGCGCCGAACAGCGTCCCGTCCCAGGCCGGTGTCGTCAGATGGAATTCCAGCGCGGCTTCCGGCTCCACCGCGGGCGCGTCGAACGGTCCCGGAGGCAGCCAGCGGTCGAGTCCGATCAGCTCGAGCAGTCCGGCCACGAAACGCACCCAGGCGACCAGCACATGCAGGAAGTGCGCCAGCTGGGCGACGAAATCCCGGACCGCCGCGCCGAGCGCCGTCCCGAAGCCGACGGCGAACCGCGCCAGCCCGTGCGCCATTCCGCCGGCCAAGCTCTCGACCCCGCGGAACAGCCGCAGCATCCACGATCCGATGGACCGCAGCCCGGCGAACAGCGCGCGATAGGTCCCCGCGAGCGTCCGGTGAACATAGCGCTCGGCCAGCTCGAGCAGGTCCAGGACGAGCAGCTGGGCACGAATATCGAGGGCCGCCAACAGGATCGACGCGAGCCGTGGCAGCGCGACGACCAGCAGACCGGCCGCCAGCACGATCTCATCCGCTTCGTCGCCGAGGGGCGCGGCACCGGCGGACCCCGCCCCGGCTCCGGATACTGTGCCGGCTCCGGCAATGGAGCCGGCTGCGGCGGCGAGCGAGAGTGTCTGTGGCGCAGGGGGTTCGGCTGATGCGATCGCGACAGCGCGCACTACGGCGGCGGCCAGCAGATCGAGGTCGCCACCGGGCACACCGGCCCGCAGCAGACCTCCGTAGAGCGCGGCGGTCACCCCGACGAGGTCGAGCACGGTGCGCGCGCCGGGATCGAAATCCGCCGGCCTCGGCCGGTCGTAGCGGGTGATCGAGGCGTCGATCGCGGCCAGCAGTTCGTCCGCCGCCGCCACTAGAACGGGCACTCCCTGCGCCGCGCTCCACCAACGGGCCCATCCGGTCTCGACCTGCGCGCCGAAGGCGACGAACCCGCCGAACGACGCCGGATCGGGCTCGGCCGCCACCGGGACCACCAGCACAGCCGGCGCGGCCCCTTCGAAGGCCAGGACCGGTAGCTCACGCGAACCGAGGTCGGCGGCGCGCACCGTAGTCCCTCGTCGCGCGACCGCGGCGACCAGACCCCGTGCGGCCGCGGCCGCCAGGCGGTCCTGGCGAATCAAGGCGGCGAATCGAATCGCGAGGGCGGCGAAGTCGAGTGGCATCTCACTGCCCTCCGGCCGGGACGGACACCGCGTAGGACTGCGCACCCAGGCGCCGCGTCAGTTCCTCGCGTAGCGATCGCGCGTCGGCGGGCGCGTACCCGGGTGCGCGCACCCGCAGGGTGCCGATCTCCGGACGCACCGGTATCGATGCCTCGGGGCGCAGCACCGGCAGCACTCGCTCGGCGGCCCGCGGCGATTCGGCCTTGCCGTACACGAATCGAGCTATCCGCTCCGCCGCGGCCGACAACTGCGGTGCGTACCGGTTCCACAGTCCCGGAGTCAAGTACGTGCCGATCAACGGCGTCAGTGCGGCGATGAGCTCGGTCATCCGCACCCGGTCGGCCGCAAGCCGCTCGCGCAATCCCGCGCGCTGCGACGCGAAGACGCTGGGGCGGTCCGCCATGCTCGCGAGCGCGAGCGCGCCGCGTACCTGCCACACCAGCGTGGGCCTGATCGAGCCGCGTGGCACGACGGCGCCCGCCTGGGTCAAGGCTTCCATCGTCAACGGCGGCCGGGCCGGTAGCGGAGTTCGCTCGAGAATCTTGCCCACCTCGGGGAAATCCAGCGGCGGCAACAGCAATTCGCGCCAGGTCGGATGGACCGGCGGCGGCTCCCCGGCCTTGTCGGCCATGGCCGCGGCCAACGCGGTGATCATCCGGACGGTCGGGTTCGAACGGAACGAATCGACCAGGTAGGTGACGACCTGTTCCAGGTAATCGCCGATCAGGCCGGGCAGCCGTCCGGCCTGCCGTTCCATCGTGTCCATCGCCAGCTCGATGCCCTGCCCGGCGACATCCATCAGGACGACGATCAACTCCTGGACGGGGGTCGCGAGATCGCCCAGCCCCCGGCCCGGCGACCGATCGCCGGTGCGGAACCGGGTCAGCTCCCGGCCCGCGGAGTCGACGATGGCGGCCAGCGCGGCCGCGGTCGTGGCCAGCGCGGCCCGGACCGCCGCGATGCTGCGGGCCACCGGGACGAGCTGTGGCACCACCCGGGTCACGACGAAGGCGATCGCGCCCAGCAGCTGAGCAGCCACGGCGCCCATCCGATCGCCGAAGCGCAGCAGGGCCGCCAGCAGCGGATTGCGTACGGCCGCACGCGGTCCGGTCAGCAGCCGCAGCAGGGCCGTGGCCGCGGCCATGGTGGCGGCCACCGCGGCCGCCGTCGCGAGTACGGCGTCGATCTGCTCGCGCAGCAACAGGAAGGCTCCCAGCGCCCCCGCCGCCCCGAGCGCGGCCGTCGCGCCGAACGCGGTCACCCCGATCGTGGCCAGCGCACCGAGCTCGGTCACCCCCAGCGGCGACAACACGATTGCGGCGGCAAAGGCCAGGGCCAGGGCCAGCAGTTGCAGCACCCCGAACAGCACGGTGACGATTCCGAGCCGGCCGGTGCGGAACAGGAGCTTCCAGCCCTCGATCTGCCCGCCGGGGCTGAGCAGCAGACCGCCGAGCATGCCCGCCAACGCCGATACCGGGTTCACCACCGCGGCCGCACCGTCGGTCGGCGCACCCGTCGTGCTCAGCAGGCGCGCGTCGAGTTCGCCGCGATTGATGAGCACGACCCGGACCTGACCCCGGGTGTGCGGCACCGAACGCCCGAACCAGGCGGACAGGAACGCCCCGCGCCCCCGCTGGATCAGCACCGCCTCGGCGCGCAGCGTATCGGCCCACGACAGCAGGGCTTTCGCCGCCGCCAGGGGCACCGACAGGCGTGCCGACGGGGTGTCCAGCAGCAGTGCGATCGGCACCGTCGTCACCTCCTTCGACTCAGCGGCTCTGCGCGGCCTCGATGTGGGCGTTCTCCTGATCGATCTGCTCGACCAGCAGTCGTACGAAGTCATGGCGTTCCCCGACTGCCATGTCCATCAGGTCCGGATAGGACCAGTGCAGGTGGTAGGCAAGGAAGAACACCTCCCGGCGCAGTTGCTCCGCACTCACTCCGGAGCTAAAAAATTCGTCATGTCCAAGCTCGCCCGGATCTCGTGACCACAGGCCGGGCAATCCAATTCGCGCACCAGGTCGATGCCGGGTGCGGCCTCGTTGAATGCCTTGTCGATCAGCCGCCGATCACCCAGGGTGAGATCGGCGAAGATCTTGGTGCCCAGCGCCTCCATCCGATGCGCCGGCATCTCACCCAGCCCGCGCAGGCAGCGGGCCAGCAGCGCGTTCTTCCCGAGCGAGGCGTTCTTGCGCATCTGCGGCGCGGCCGCGGACTCGTCGTCGCCGCGCGCCAGCCGCAGCGTCATCGTGGTGTGCGCCGTCCCGTCCTGGTCGAGGTAGCCGTCGCGCAGCTCGACCTGGATGTCCTCGGGTAGTTCGCCCTCGGCCAGCATCCGGGTGGGCAGATCGTCGAGGTGCTCGGTCGTCTCGAATCGCTCACCGCAGGCCGGGCAGGTATAGGCCGCCGCCAGTTCGTCGCCGAAGGTCAACGACCGCAAGGCGATCAGCAGATAGTTGCGGTCCACCGAGTAGAGCGCGTCGACATCGCGGCGACCGAAGTTCGGCAGGTCGCCCAGGCGCACGATGCAGCTGGCCAGGAGCGCGGTGACCAGCCGGCCGCCGTTGCGCTGATTGGCCGGATCGGCCAGCAGCGCCTCGTCGCGCCCGGTCATCTTGCGCAGGGTGATGCTCCGATGCACCTGACCGTGTTCGTCGCAGAAGCCGACGGGCAGGCGTAGCTCCACCTCCCGTCCGCCGCGCAGCGGGCGGGGCGGTTCCGCGGTCACCACCGGTGGGGTATCCATCATCGTCATCGCGACTCTCCTCAGTTCTTCGGACTCCACTCGAGACCTTCGTGCTCGAGCACAATGGTTTGCAGCATCAAATTGGTCGATCCCGCCTCGAGATCACTGAATTTCGACGACTTGACCCAGGCGAGCCGGAACAGGAAGCGGCCCACCTCCTCGCCGTTGTGGTTCTTGATGATCGCGCCGTTGCGGCGCTTGCCCGACCCGCCCTGGCGCAGGGCGTCCAGGTCGAAGGTGTCGCGAAACCACTGCCGGAATTTCGCGTCGTCGTCGCTGCCGTCGACGCGCCGCTCGATGGTCAGCGGCTCGAATTTCACCTTCGCCGCCGACAATCGATACACGTGCCCGGTCCGCCCGTCGGGCTGCTCGGTGGTCTCCACCTCGCCCTCGCTCAGTCCGGACACCTTGCTCAATCGCGGGCTCCACGTGCCGTCGACCTCCATATAGAACTCGCCGGCCCGGTAGCCCTCCCAGAAATCGCCGACCTGTGGCATCGAAACTCCTTGGTTACGTTACGAATACGGTTCTGTGCGAGACATTCGCGCGCTAGCCCTCCGCTACGGTGGCGCCGCTGGCCTGCTGGCCGACCCGGACCACGATGGTCTCGGCGGGACGCGAGGGATAGAAGTACACCTCCGCCGTCAGCAGCCCCTGCTCCACCTGATCGGGTGGGTTGTTGGTGGCGTCGACGATGACGGTGAAGGTCTGCGCCGCGGTTCCGGTGCCGAAGGCGCCCTGTCGCCACAGCCCGAGCAGAAACGGGGTGATGGTCGTGTATTTCACCGAGGTCCACAGCGCGTCACGATTGGGTTCCTGTCGCGCCCACCGCAGTCCGTCGCGCAGACTGGATTTCACGTAGTTGAACAGCAGCCGCACGTTCACATACCGCCAGCGCGGATCACCACTGGTGGTGCGGGAGGCATCGATCACGATCCCGGCGCGCGGCACCATCCGGATACCGTTGACCGAGCCGTTCACCACCAGGTTCGTGTGATCGGCTGCCGATAATCGAGTTTCGACGTCGAGTGCGCCGCGCAGGCTCGCCTCGTCACCCGCGGGCGCCTTCCAGATCCCGCGGGTGGTCTCGGTACGCGCGTACACGCCCATGACGTGGCCCGTGGGCGGGACGGTGAGCAGCGGATTGTCGCCGACCCCGGCCGGATCCGGCACCACGATCCACGGACCGTACAGTGCCGCATACCCTTTCGCCGAGGACAGCTTCTGGCCGTAGCCGACGGCCGCGTCCACGTCGAGCCCGCCGGGGACCGCGCCGACGAACATGACATCGCCGCGCTTCTCGCAGTAGCCGATGGCCTGGCGGGCCACCGAGTATTCGGTGCGTTCACAGCACAGCAGCTGGATGTCGATCGGGTCGAACGCGGTGAGCCCGGCTATGAAGTGGGTCGCCGTGGGCGTCGCGTCGGCGCCGCCGGACAGCGGCGTCCACTCGGTCTCGATCGGCCGTTTGGCCGCGCCGGGCTGCGCGGCGACCCGCACATACCGGGACCCGGACACCTGGTTGTTGATCACGCGCGCCACATGATTGCCGAGGCTGTCCTGCATGGACAGCCCTCGATAGGTTTCCACCACGTGCTCCGCGTCGCCCTTGTCCCTGGCGATCAGCAGATCGAAGACCGAGGTACCCACAACGACTTTGCGGACATCGTTGAAGGCGGCGGCATTGGCCAGATCGGGGCTCCAGGTCAGCTCGCCGGTCGCCGGATCCACGGAAGTGACTCGGGCGCTGCCGTTGTTCGTGCCGTCGGCGATATCAATCAGGTCGCCGACCGAGAATCCGGCGGGGTCGGCCAAGGTCGTCGTGTTCTTGCTGAATGCCGCGACCTGTCCGAGCTGCGGGTTCGCCGCCGGAGTGGCGAAACCCAGTGGAGCGTTCGCGGCGACAACCTTCATGCTGGTGAATCCGGACCCCTTCGCCGCCCGTTCGCCCGTGGAGGTCAGCACCAGTTTCGTGCCCTCCAGGGTCACCTCGAGGTCATTGGTCTTGCCGTTGACGACGCTCGCCAGCCCGGCCGCCGTCACCTGGGCCGGATTATCGAAATCGCCCAGCTGGAACGGTATTTCGACCAACGCGCCGTCGACCTCGAGTCTCAGCGGCGGCGCGGTCGACATATCGATGGGCTCGGTCAGCGTAGTGCCGGTGAGCTTGGCCGGCGCGGTCTCCCGGACCCGGCTGGTCCGGGACGAACCGTAGGCGACCCGCGCGAACAACCGCCGGGCCCAGCTGCCCGGATCCGGCTGGCCACGAAAACCACCTTCGACCGTCAGCACCACCGGATCGTTGGCGGCACTTCCGGACTTGATCGCCAGTTTCGCCGGCGTCGTCCCAACCGAGTCGACGATGCGAGCGACGTAGGCGGTCTGACCGCCGTTGTCGAAGAATCCCTTCACCAGATAGGCGCCCATGCTGCCGGTCCGGTAGCCGCCGAACCGCTCGACGAATTGCGCGAAGCTGGTCACCCGGGTGGGCTGCCCCGGTACGCCGCGGTCGGTGGTCACGCACAAACCCGCGACCGACACCGCCGCCCCGGTCACCGACGGCGCGGTCGCGCCATCCACCTCGACGACATTCACCCCGATATCGAAACCCATTGTCCGACTCCTTCTTCCAAACTCATGCCGAGATGTCGAGCAGGTCGCCGACCAGGTCGACGCGCTGCACCGGGACGGCCGCCGCGAGCGCGACCGGCGGGGTACGCACCCCGATCCGGTACCGCAGGACCGGCGCGCCGCCGATCCGATCGCCGTCCGGCGCGCCCAGTAGTTCGAGGGAGGCAGACTCGCCCTCGATTGACAGCGCACCGGCGGCGGGCAACCGGGACAGCACTGTCTCCAGCAGTTGCGCCTGTGTCGCGCGATCGGCGGCGATCACCCGCACCGCATAGTCGATATCCAGCGGCGTCCCCGCCCGGAACTCGCGGTAGCCGCCCGGGGTGAAGTCGCGCCGCACCGGGCGATCGACCTCCCGCGCGGCCGCCCGGCGGATATCGAACTGCTCGATATCGATCGCCGGCGGCGACGGAATCGGTTGCGCGGGAGTCCGAATCGCGACGGGAACAGCGGTGTTGCCGATCCGGACGCTGCCCAGGCACGTCAGCAGCGCCGCGTCCGCGTCGGCCAGCGGCCGTGGCAGCACGGCCGCCAGATCGTCCAGGTGGATCGCGAACGGCCCTGCCACGCAACGTAATCGGAGACCATCGACGCCCGACGCGATCGTCGCCGGCAGGTCGGCCAGGCTCATCGCCACCACTGTCCAGCCGGAACGGCGTTCCACCGGAATCAGCCGCCGCCAGGTATTGGCGGCATGGTCGAACCCGACCGCCGCCGAGGCCAGTTGTACCTCCAGCAGGAAGTCCCCCGGCGGCGCGGTCGTCACCGCGAGCGACAGCCGCAACTCACCGAACGCCGAGATATCGGTGGCCGCGATCCCGCGCTGGAACCGGTGGCCGGCCGCTTCCGGGCTCGCGGTGATCCGCGCACTCACGCCGTCGGTGCCCCAGCCCGCATGCCCGGGGTCGGAGGTCATGGCCAGTTCCGCCGACCCGCTCACCCCGTCGGCCGCCAGTGCTCGCCACGCTGTCACATCGTCCATCGCGTCGAGCACCATCGCGGTCATCGCGGCATCCCCGCGTCCCTGCTGTTCATAGCCTCGACAATGGCAGTGCGGGTGTCACATCCACGTCACCGCGGCGTCACCGCGCCCGCGGCCCCGGTTCGGCGGGCCGGGCGACGAGTTCGGCCAGCGCCGAGGACGGCTCGACGCCGAGCTCGCAGCGAACGATACGGCGGTAGAGCTCGAACGCTCGACGGGCCTCACCCAGGTTGCACTCGGCCAGATGGGCTTCGATGAGTACGCGCTGCGCGCTCTCCCGCAGGGGGTCCGCGGCCACCGCCATCATCGCGGCCTCCACGCTCTCCGCGGACCGGCCGGCCTCCCGCAGCCGCCGCGACAGCTGTTCGGTAGCGTGTAATATCCGCTGCCGCAACCGTTCCCGCGCGATGATCACCCAATCGTCGTACCAGCCCGGCAGCAGATCCAACGCGTCCTCCAGCCACGGCATCAGCCCGAGATCCGCGGCGGTCCAGCTGCCGTCGATGAGGCGGCGCGCCCATTCGCCGGCCAGCTGGGCGTCCACCAGGACGCGCTCCCGCACCGACAGCACCGAGCTGTCACAGGACATGATGTCGACGCCGGCGCCGCGCAACCGCCACAGCGCCGAGCGCAGATTTCCGGCGGCGCGCTGATCGTCGCCGTCGGGCCAGAGCCGGCCCGCCGCGAAATGCCGGTCGACGCTGGGATGGTGCAGCGCGGTCAGCACGACGACGCGTCTGCTGCCGACCGGAATCTCGCGGCGCTCATCACCGACGGTGACATAGGGACCGTGAAACAGATGTAACCCCAGGGAAACCGCTGAATCTCCCGCCAAGGCGGTAGTGGGCGGTGGGAATGTTCTCATCTCAACTCATCAATTCGGCCTGTCAGCTGATGATGCAGTCGCGTAAGAACCCCCGCACAGCTTCGACCGCACCGTCGATATCGTTGAACCGACGCGTCCGCCCGATCCGAGGATCGCTGCCGGCCAGGTCGGTCACAACCGTGACCAATACATCCCCGGTCTGCGCCTCCGCCCGAACAATGCACAGGCCGACCGGACCCATCGATAGCATATCCGTCAGGATGAACGTCGAGCGTCACCGTTGCGTTACCGGTTCCGCCGAGATCACGACCCGTCCGCGATTATCCGGTTTGCTCTGGTCAGACGGGCCGAGCTGTGCTCTCCTGGGTCTATGGGAGAGCCATGAACCCCATGGTCTTGTGCACGGTGGACCACGCGGCCGCCGCGGTGGCGTTCACCCCCGACGGCGCCCGCATCCTCAGTACCGGCCCCGACGGCACGGCGCGGCTCAGCGACATCGCGACCGGAGCCGAACTGACCCGGTTCACCGCACCGGTGCCGCTCGCCCAACCGGCGATCAGCCCGAACGGTGCCCGGATCGCCGTCAACGGGGTGCTGTCCCAGGGCGAATTCGGCGAGGACTCGGTGTACACCACGTTCGTCTTCGATTCCGCCTCCGGCAGCAAACGCTGGGACGTCTCGCATCCGCAGGTGGCGTTCGTAACCGATCAGGTGCTGTTCCCCGCAGGCGGCACGACGCTGTTCCAGGCCGCCATGTACAGCGCCGCGACCCTGTTCACCGCCGCGGACGGCGCCGTGCGCTGGAAGCTCCCCCTCACCCGCCCCGACCCGCTGACCTGCGTGGCCATCGATGTCGATCGCGCGCTGATCGCCTGCGGCAGCGGCGACATGTTCGCCTTCGAGCCGGATACGCCCGGCCGGGTCCGGCTGCTCGAGGCGGCGACCGGGACTGTGCGCTGGAGTGTCGCGGTAGCGCACCCGGTCGTCGGGATCGACCTGCACGCGGGCGCGGGCGTGCTCGCCCTCTGCCGCAACGACAACAGCACCGCGCTGCTCAGCCTGGCGACGGGTGCTCGCCTGCGCGAGCTCGGGCCCGCCCACCAGGAGTTCACCGTGCTCGGCTGCTCCGTGCGGATCGCGCCCGACGGCCGCACCGTGCTCACCCAGGACGCGGTCAACATCGACACGGTCTACTCGGTCTCGAGCGGAAACAAACTGTGGGCCTGGGCTTTCCCTGACCCGGATGCGTTTCCGACGCCGCCCTCCTACAGTCCCGATTCGCGCTGGATCCTGCTGCCCGGAGAGACACTCACCGCCGTGCGCGTCGTCGCCGCGACTACCGGCGCCACCCGCTGCGTCCTGCCCCATCCGGCAGCGGTCCGGTCCGCGGAATTCGATTCGACCGGCGCCCGGGTCGTCACCGGCTGCGCGGACGGCAAGGTCCGGGTCTGGCGGCTGCCGCCGGCCGAGCGCCTGCGCCTGGCACAGGCCGGCGCGGTCACCGGCATCGTCTTCGATTCCGCCGGAACGACTCTCGCGGTCGCCGCTACCGACAAGACCGTGCGCGGCTTCGCGGTCGCCGACGGCGCACCGCGCGCGCGGCTCGATCACGGCGGCCCCGTCCGGGTGCTCTGCGCAGTACCAGGTCAGCCCTGGATCGCGACCGGCAGCGACGACGGCACCGTGCGGATCCTGGACCTCGGCACCGGCGGCGAACGGTTGCGCCTGGGACACGACGGTCCGGTCCGGGCCGTCGCCGCCGATCACAGCGGCACCCGGTTGGCCACGGGCAGTGACGATTTCACCGCTCGGGTGATCGATACGGCGACCGGCGCGCAGGTGCGCGCACACCAGTTCAACGGCGAGGTCACCGCGGTCGCCTTCCACCCGGACGGCACCCGGCTGGCCGCCGCGAGTACCGAGGGCGTCGTCCGGCTCTTCGCCACCACCTCCGGCGCACCGCTGCTCACGATGCAACCCGGATCCGCCGTCACGGCGGTGGCCTTCCACCCGGACGGCCTGCGGCTGGCCACCGCGCAAGCGGACAACACCGTGCGTGTCTTCGACGCCACCAATGGCAGTCAGCGGTTCAGCATCGCCGTCGACGCGGCGGTGAACGCGCTGGCGTTCAGCCCCGACGGCACCCGGATCGTCATCGTGAGTGCGGACCGGACCGCCCGGATCCACGACAGCACAAACGGAGCGCTCGTCCACACCCTCACCCACCCTGCGCCGGTCACCGCGGTGGCTTACCGCGCCGACGGCGCCGCCATCGCGACAAGCGCCGGAACCTTTGTCACCCAGTGGGATTCGAGCACCGGCGATCGAATCGTCGAATTCGGGCACGACGGCGCGGTGACCGCGCTGGCCTACCAGCCGCTCGACCGGGCACTCGCCACCGCCACGGCTACAGCGGTACTGCTGTGGGACGCGCCATGAGGACGCCGGGCGATGTACTCGACACCGCCGCACTCGATTTCGATGTCCGGGTGCTCGCTCTCGCACCCGACGGCGGCCGGGTCGTCGCCGCCGGAACCGCCGTGGCGATCCTGGACGCCCGGACTCTGCGACCGCTCTGGCAGGTGCCCGCTATCGGCACGGTCCGGACCGTCCGTTTCGGGCCGGACGGCAGCCGCATCCTCACCTTCTCCACCATCGATGACGAGCACCATCAGGTGCGGTTACTCGATGCCGCGAACGGCGGTGTCCTCGCGACGTCGGATGTGCCGACACCGATCACCGTCTCCGGTGGCGACCCGGAAAATCCGGTGGGCAGCGCGTTCGGGCTGTTGTTTGCGGGAGCGATCGCCACGGGGATACTCCGTAAAGCGCTCGACGGCACCGCACGCAGCCTTGCCTTCAGCCCCGACGGCCGGCATTTCGCGGGACCGCTGGGTGTATTCGATGGCGCTGACGGCCATCGGCGGTTCGCGCTGCCCGGCCTCACGGAACCGGCCGGGGCCGTCGTCACCGGTCCCCTGACTCTGGCTTTCAGCCCGGACAGCCACACCCTGGTCGCGGGCTGGCATCGCGCGGTCCGATCGATGACCGCCGCGACCGGCGCCGTCCTCTGGACCCATACCCAGCCGGGCAAGATCGGCCGGGTCTGGTTCGGCACCGACGGCCGGGTCCACGTGCTGTGCACGCCGAGCCAGGACATCCTGACCTTGAACGCCGCGACCGGCGCCGTCGAGAGCACGGTCCGGCTCGACCTCGCGATTACCAATCCCATGTTCTTCATCCCGTTTCCACCGCACGCCGAGCCCTCGGTGGACCGCCGTCAGCTGACGGTCTTCGGCGCCACCCGGATGACAGTGTTCGACCTCGCCGACGGCACACGGCGATTCGAACCGATCCCGTATCAGTCGCCGATGGAGGGACCCCCGGTGCATACCCAGCTCGCACCCCAGGGTGATCTGGTCGCGCTGAACCGGATCCCCGGCGCGGCGACCGGAATCATGGTGGTGCGCACCGGTTCCGGTGCCAGCGTGTGGCAGGACCCCGCACCGATCAACGACGCGACCTTCACCGCGGCCCCGCGGCGGCTGCTCGTCGGCGGCGATCGGATGGTCCGAGCACACTGGATCGGCCCGGTTCAGCTCGCTCCGATCAGCCGGCTCGACCACGGTGGCGCGGTGCGGGCGGTGGCCTTCGCACCCGACGGCGGCAGCGTCGCGACAGCGTGCGCCGACAGCACCGCCCGCGTCTTCGACCGCACGACCGGGACCGAACTGCGGCGATTCGATCATCGGGACGGGGTCACCTCGATCAGCTATCACCCCGGTGGCGCCCTGCTGCTGACCGGCTCGGCCGACGGGTTCGCCCGCGGCTTCGACCTCACCGACGGCACCGAGGCATTTCGCCTCCGGCACGAGGGCGCGGTCACGGCCATCCTCGCCCTCGACGACGGTAACCGGGCGATTTCGGGCAGCGCCGACGCCACCCTGCGCATCATCGACCTGAACTCCTCGACGGTGACCCGGACGATCCAGCTCGTCGGCGCGGTGGAATGCCTTGCCGTATCCTCGGATTCGACCATGGTGGCGGTCGGCGCCGCCGATTCGACGGCGCGCCTGTATCACCTGGGGACCGGTCAGCCGCTACTGACGCTGAACCACGACGCACCGGTACGGGCCGTCGCCTTCAGCCGCGACGGAACCCGGCTGGCCACGGCAGGCGGCAGGACCGCCTTCGTCACCGAGATCGCTTCGGGCGACCCGCAACGCACGGTGACACACTCCGGCCCCCTGCACACGGTGTCCTTCCACCCCGACGGCGTCCATCTGCTCACCGCCGGCGCGACGGCGCGCATCACCGACCTGCGCGACGGCGCGACCACGCTCACGATCACCCATGATGCCCCGATCCACGCCGCCGCCTTCCCGCCCGACGGCAGCCGGGTGGCCACCGCCGGAGCGGACGCCGCCGGCCACCTGACCGAATATCCCGGCGGTGCGGAGCTTTTCGCCCTCCCGCACGACAGCGCGGTCGACGCCCTCGCCTTCGACCACTCGGGCACCCACCTGGCCACCGCCGCCTCCCGCAGTGCCCGCGTCTTCTCGACCATCTGACCGGGCCCGGCGCGCCGCTATGCGAACGCCCACGTTTGGATTACCCCACCTGTCGTGGCTGCCAGGAGATGGCCGGTGTCGAACGCCAGCGACTCGGGTTTTCCGGATGCCTCGAACTCGTCCGCCCTGCTGAACTCGCCCGAACCGACGTGCCAGACCACGATCGAACCGTCAGCGCTGCCCGCTGCCAAGAACCTTCCGTCCGGACTGTAGGCAATGGAGAGGATTGGGGAGGCACCACCGTTCAGGACCTGAAGTTGGCGCGGGGTTGCCAGATCCCAGAGCCGTATCTCCCCTGCTGTGGTACCTGTTGCCACCACTGTGCCATCGGGTGAGACCGCGACCGAGACGAACCCGTCCTCGTTCCCTCCCGCGCCGGCGAGACGGGGGCGGACCGGCTGCAAGGTCGCGGTGTTCCACACGAGAATTGCCGCCTCGGGGGCGGCGGAAACGGAAACGAGCCGTGTGCCGTCCGGGGTGAACGCGAGCGCAGTTACTCGCGTGGCCTGCCCGAGCAACGAAAACCGGCGCGGCTGGTCCCGGTCGGAGATATCCCACATTGTGACCGTCGGGGTTTCGTCGCTCACCGCCAACCGCCTGCCATCGGGGCTGAAAGCAATCGATGCCACAGGACTGCGGCCCAGTTGCAGCTCGGCGATCACCACCTTCGGGCCGGACGGGTCGATCAGCAACACCGTTCCGTCGGAACTGCCCATCGCCAACAGCCGCCCGTCCGGACTCGATGCGACAGCAGACACTGGGCCGCCGTATTTATAAACGACCGCCGATCCGACCCGGACGGAACCGTCCCGGCTGCCCGAAACAACCCTGCCCGCACGGTCGTACACCGCCGAACTCACGCCGGGAACGTCTTGCGTTGACGCCAGTTCGAAGGTCCGCGAGGAATCGGGCGGGCCCACAAGCCGCACTGCCAGCAGGATGAGACAGATAACGACCCCGGCTACCGCTGACGCCGCTGCCACGCGTGTCCACCAGCCAGTCTTCGCGGTTCTTAGACCCAGTGGCGGCGCGGATCCAAAAGTGGGCTCTAACGGTCGAGAACCGTTGACACGGTCGGCCCGAGCCGCAGCGGAAGTGCGTGAAGGGCGGGCCGATGCGGCGGGTTTGCGTGAGAAGGGCGCCGAGGGCGGGTGGCTCGAATTGGTCGGGCGATCGCGGCGCACAGCGGCGCCAGGATCGGATCGATCGAGGACATGTTCGCCGTCACCGCGACGGAGGACGACAGTGCCGAGCGGCTGAGCGGCCCGCGCGGGACTCGGCACAGTCGAGATCGGGCGATTGGCGATGGCCGCGGCGATGCGGTCGATCAGCGTCGCCGGACCGCGCCGCCGACGACCCGCGGGGCGACGCCAGGTGTTCAGGATTGACGCCATTGTTCCTCCGAGGCGAGCGGTGCGGGTAGCGGGTCAGCGATCTGTTCGGCTGCCGGAGTCGCCACCACCTGAGGATCCCCCTGCCCCGTTCCGGTCGCCGTCTCAGCGACGGCAGGGTCCGCGACCGGATCGCCGGCCGGGGTCTCGGCCGGAAGATAAGTGCTGGCAGCACCGCTGAGCGCGAAGGTCGACCCCGCACCGATCACGATGGCCGCGCCGAGTCCAACTATCCAACCGGCCGCCGCTTGCAACCCCACCACCATCATCGCGACAGCTACGCGAAGAAGGACATTGCTGCACAGCCAGAACATGAAGGTAGGAAAGAGCGGTTCGCCTTCTTTCACGGCTTCACCTTTGCCCCGCCACGGGTATCGAACTGTCTTACGGGTGAATTGCCACAACTCGTACGTGGCGGCCGCAATGGCCGCAACACCGCCGGCCGCGGCGTACTCGGCGACGGCCGATACGTCCATACCCGGCATTATTACTGAAAACTCTTGCGTCCGAAGCCATACAGTCGTGGTGCTACACCCCGATGACGCTGTGCAGCGGGTGGTGCATGCTGTACGAATAGTCGCACGGACTTGATCTGCTCGTAGAAGCCGCTCTCCTGGAGGTCGCGGCTGTTCGCGTGACCATAGCGGTCAGCTTGAGCGAGATAGCCGTAGCTCGTCTCGCCAGTCTGGTTGGGACCCTTGTAGTCGATGGTGGCAGCCTGGACAGTCATCGCTCAGCCCTCCTCTGCTCGCCCCGCGGCGCTGAGCCGCCTGATCCTTTGCACGACGTAGCCGGTCAGCGTGGCCTGATCGGGGCGGGCCAGTGCCCGCGGTATGACCTCGTCGACGTCGTACCATGGCAGTTGCGGCATCCCGGTGCACCTCGAGATGCACGCGCTGGCACCCGCGGCAGGGCGCTTCAGACGCCGCTTCGGCCGATGCGCTGAACTGAACGACCCGCCGCGCGACAATACTGTGCGGTCGGCCGAGCACCCTTACGGCCGTCGCCTTTGCTGCTGGGCAAGGTAGGCGGCCCGCCCAGCGGCAATCGCGTGCGCGAGCGCGACAGCGGCGCCGGCTTGATCGGGCGCGCGAAAGACGACCGTGGAAGCGACTGCGGCGCAACCCATTTCCATGGCCTGACACGCGTGGGCCGCCGTGCCGGTCCCCGCGCCCAGGATGACCGGAACCTCAACGCGGTTTAATACCGCAGCAAACCTGTCGAGGTCCGTGATGCCCCGTCCGGACCCGCTCGGCGACCCTTCCAGTACAAGTCCGGCACAGCCGATCGCGACCAGATCGGCCGCGACGTCCGGGTCGGCAAGGATGCGGGGATAGACGTGAAAGCCATCCTCGACCAGCTGCTCCGCCGCCGCGATCAGGCCACCGGCATCCGGGGCATCATCGGCGGTGACGATCAGCTGCACCCACCGGGCACCGACGATGTCACCCCCGTGCCGCGCTGCGACGACGGCGGCGCGAGCATCCTGGCATCCGGAGGTGTGGGGCAGGATGCGCACGCCTTGGTCGAGCAGCAGATCAACGACATCGCGCAGTACGTCTGGGGTTTCGGGGCTGGCTTTGATGGTCGCGGATTGGATCCCCGACGCCTGGGTGACAGCCGCGAGATAGGTGAGGTCGGCGTTCTCGGGAATGGCGAACATCAACCGTGACTCGAGTTCGTGCTCGCCCAGTTGCCACGGATCGGGCGTCCGGCTCTGAACCGCGCCGGGCTTCAAGCTGATCGCGCACAACTCCAACCCCTCGGTGAGCGCGTAGTCGTGCCAGTCCGCGCGGCGCACGATACGGCCCCGGACCGACACCGAGACCGCGTCGGCCGAATACCCTGCGCTGTGCAGGAACCCGGCAATACTCACCGGTGCGCACAGCCGATGCCGAGCCCGGTTGACAGTCACCGTGACCGTATCCGCGGTGCGGGCGGGTTCAGGCATGGCCGGTTTCCCTGTCCGGTTGGGTGATGATGATGTTCTGGTCGACGAGGGCGCTGAGGGTGCCGCAGAGTCGTTCGACGTGGTCGGTGGTGTTTGCGGCCGTCATCTGGATCCGGAAACCCGCCTCCTTCTTCGGGACCAGCGGGTAGGCGGCCACGGTGACGTAGATGCCGTTGTCCCACAACAGTTCCGCGGCTTGCGGAACCTTCTCCGGTTCGGCGACGGGAATCTCGATGATCGGTGAGCCAGAGACGTTCGGGGTGCCGATGCCGAGCGCGTCGAGATGGTCCAGAACGCGGCGGGTCTTGCCGTAGAGATCGGCGCGGATGAGGTCGCCGTCACGGTCGTTGACCTCGAACCCCGCCAGCACCCCGGCCAGCGACGCGGTCGGCGACGGCCCGGAGTAGAGATAGGGCGGAGCGCTGTATTTGAGCTTCTCCTTCAGGGCGGTCGGTAGTGCGATGAACGCCAAGATCGCGGAGTAGGCCTTGGAGAAACCACCGACAAGGATGAGGTTGTCGTAGCCTTGGTCGAGGTGGCGGACCACACTGTTGCCGCGATATCCGTAAGGCAGTGCGGGCGAGGGGTTTTCGCCCAGAACACCGAATCCGTGCGCATCGTCGACATACAGAATCGCACCCTGGCGCTCGCACAAGGCGGTCATTTCCGCCAGAGGCGGCACATTGCCGGTCATGCTGTTGAGCCCGTCGAGGCAGACCAGCAACGGCTGCCCCGCGCCGATCGCGGCCCGCGCTTTGCGGAGTTGGTCCGCGAAAGCGTCGAGGTCTTCTTGGCGGAACCGTTCGAGGTAGGTGCCCTGGTTCTTGGCGATGACCGCGGTGTCGTACAGGGTCTTGTGCGCTCGCCGTTCCAGCAAGATCGCACCGCCCTCGGCGAGCATCGGCAACACCGCGGTGTGGATGAGCGTAATCGTCGGCAGGACAAGGGAATCCGCGGCGTGCAAAAGATCGGTGAGGCGCTCCTCGATCTCGGGGTAGAGCGCGGGATTGCCCAGCAGACGCGACCAGCTCGGGTGCGTGCCCCAGCGCTCGATCGCCTCCTGGGAGGCGGCGATGATCTCCTGGTTCAAGTCGAAGCCGAGGTAGTTGCAGGAGGCGAAGTCGGCGAGCCACTTGTCGCCGATTCGGATGTTGCGTCCGTCGACCTCCTCGATGGTGGCGTCGTACATGGTGGTCTGTTCTCCGGTGCTGTCGAGATCGCCGGCCCCGGAGTCGATTCGGGCGGTCAGTCGGCTCATCGCGGAGTTGCCGGGGTGCTCGGAAGATGTCACGGGTTTCTCCCTGGACGGTCGTCGAGTAGGGGGCGTTCGGGGGGCCAAGCGTCACCGGTGCTGAGCTGCCGGCGGCGCCAGGCGATTCCGGAGAGCGCTTCGAGGATCACGCGGTTGGCCAGGTAGGCCGTGGTTTCGGCATGGTCGTAGGGCGGGCTGACCTCGACGATTTCGATCCCGGCCAGCGGGAGTTGCTGGGCGAGGGCGCGGACCGAGTCCAGGAGTTCACGGGAGGTGAACCCGCCCGGCTCGGGCGTGCCGGTGCCGGGCGCGGCAGCGGGATCGGCGACGTCGATATCGATCGAGAGATAGACAGCGCTTGCGTATGCGGTCGCGGCCGCCATAGTTTCGGTCAGCACCGCGGGCAGGCCGCGGGCGCCGATCTCGCTCATCTCGTAGGAACGCAGCCCGTTGGCGGCCATCCAGGCCAAGGCCGGCGGAGCGGGCCAGTAGCCGCGCAGGCCGATCTGGATCAGGTCGGCACCGTGCACGGTGGCTTCTTCGACGAGGCGGCGCATCTGCGTGCCGTGGGCCTCCCGAAGTCCGAACTGGGTGTCGTCGGTGTCGGCGTGGGCGTCGAAGTGCACCAGCGCGGTTCGTTCGGGTCGTCGGTGCGCGGCCAGAGCCCGCATCGTCCCCAGCGAAATGGTGTGATCGCCACCGAGTACGACAGGGATGGCATCGGCCGAGAGCACGCTGGTGACGGCTTCCCGCAGCCGGTTCATACTCTCGGATGTGTCGCCGGGCGGCATTTCGATGTCGCCACCATCGACTACCCGCAGATCGGTCAGCGGGTCCACGCGCAAGGCCAGGTGTGGGCGCACACCATCCCAGGGTGCGCAGTCCGCGCCCCGAATCGCGTTGGGCCCGAACCGCGCTCCCGGGCGATGCGAGGTACCGGCGTCGAAAGGCGCACCCAGGATCACCACGTCGGCGATACCGTTTCGCAGCTCGCGCAACTCGACGGCAGGCACCCCGAGAAAGGTGAAGGCCGGACCGAACATGCTCCGGTGAGGACTGGTCATCGGCACCTCCTTGCCGCCGCCACTACAACGCGTGGCTCAGCTGTTCACGTTGTCGCGGTGCGCGACATAGGCCCAGGTGCGCATCACCTGGGCCACACAATCCGCGGAGCGGGTGAGGGGGTCGTCGTGCTCGAAGGCTGTAAGAGATGACCGGAGCGATCTGCTTTGCCCCTGAGTTTGAAACCCCGCTGGCGAGAACAGCTTCCAGACCTCGAGGCCGGGCCGTTTCGCGCGGGCGGTGATAACCAGGAGGTCCGCGCCGACATGAGTTTCCGGGTCAAGGGTGGCCGATTCGGTGAAAAGTTCTGAGGTCATACAGGTCTCACTTGCCTGGACATCATGTCTAACCTGCATAACCCGACAAACCCTGCATAAACGTCGCCGTCTGCGTGTCGCCGGTGTTTCCCGCCGCCGAATCGAACAGTTACGAAATCATTGGCCTCCGGCCGGACTACCGCCACCGACGACAGGCGTGAGCCCCAACGGGTCGGGCTGTTCGTGCGCGGTCAGCAATAGATCATCGAACTGGGTTCGAACTTTGACCGGAGCACCGTGAAGGCCATCGACCGCGTTCAAGATTTTGGCGGCCAGGACCCGCAGCTTGGTATTGGTCTCCTGCGAACGCCAGCGCAGCACCCGGAAGGCCTGCTCGGCGTTGATACCGTAAACGAACATCAACACCCCCTTGGCCTGATCGATCACCGCCCGCGCCTCGACCAATTCCGGCAGCACCTCATTGAGAATTTCTTGACGGGACTGATCCAACGGGGTGGTCAGGTCGATGTAGTAACCACTGGAACCCACCACCGTCCCGGCGTTGTCGTGCATCAACTCCCCGACCACCAGGACATAGCGGATCGTCCCGGCGGTGTCGATGATGCGGTGCCGTGAGCAGAACGCCTGACGTAAGCGCACCGCGGTAGCGAGAGCCTCGGCGACGGTGTCGCGATCGGCAGGATGTTTGTGCGCGAGCAGCAAAGCGGTAGTCGGTTCGACCGCACCCGGTAGGTAACCGTGCAAGGCAAAGACCTCATCGGACCATTCCCAACGTTGATCAGCGAACCAGAACCGGAACCCGCCCGTCACATAAGGACCGTCGACGGCACTCCGCCCTGGAGTTGCCCGTCCCGAGCCGGCAGATGAAGGCGGTTTGGCCATACCTGATTATGGACTTTTATCTCGCAGAAGAGCGTCCCCGATAACGGTGTGCCTGCCACCAGGGCGAGTCGCGATATTCCGTGCGTCTGCTGCCTTTCCCATCAACTGGGTTCCTTCGTTCCGCTTCGCGCCGCGGAAAACTGTGAGCCTGCTGTTGTCCCGACGTAATTCCTCCGCCGAGTTGTCGACGAGGATATTTACAGCGTGCAATCGCCGCGATGCCCGTTGTTCGGCGCCGGAACCCGCACAGCCAGCGAAAACGCTACCTTCCACTCCGAGCACGGCACGCTGACCGCGGAGGGTGCCCTGATCCAGCCCGGCGACACGGCGTACCTCAGAGCTGTCGGCGCGGGCATCAATTTGATCGTCGAGGGTGTTGGCATCGAGGTGCGGGTCATCGGCGGATCGAGCGCCAGCAGAATATGTCGGTAACCCGTCGAGGTTGGTCGGCTTCGACGTGACTGGCCGCTACGACGTTGATCAATGCCTGCTGCCACTGCGTCACCGTCTGGGCGTCGTTTCCGGCCGTCCGGGCTGTCGAATATGGATTCTCGAGGATCGCGAGCGCGACATGTTCGATCCGCACCTGCTGTTGGCCGGCGGCGTTGGCGATATCCACCGCGCGTTGCAGCACCCGCTCGAGGTCGGCGGTGACCCATCCTTGGAGTCGCGTCGCGTGCGCAGACAGTGTCGGATCCGGGGTGGTTGGTTCGCTGGGGCTGGCAGCGGCCGTCGTCGTCACTCTTGTCCTCCGGTCTCGAGCGGTGCGATCAGGATGGCTTGCAGGGACTGGAGCAAGAGTCCGATGCTCAGCCCAGGCGTGAAAACGCCTGAGCAGGGCGCTGATTTCACCATTGTGCACCCGGGCTGTGCAAAGCCCTACAAACAAACCGCAAGGGCACGCGACAACGGGATTCAATGGACGAGGTGCCTCTTTCACCACCCTCGCGGAAGAGCCTGGAACCGCTCACAGGTCGTCTGGCTGGGACCTCGTCGCTCATCGCAGAAGCCACGGCACTGCTCCCGCTCGTGGGTGAGTTCATCACTTTTCGGGATCAGGATCGAAACGCAGCCGACGCGCCACCACATCGGCGGCGACCTCGGCCAAGGTGTGCCCACACCCGCACGCGTGGGCCTGCAGACGGGCGTAGGCATCGCGCACCGGTATCCCCAACTGCGCGGCCACCATCCCGCTGGCCTGATGGATTTCGCGGGTGCGGGCCGTCGTATTCCACCACTGACCCAACACAGCCGCTGGATCGACAAGAGAGCCGCTTTGATCCGATAGCAGGATCATCGTCACCATCGTGGTGACCGCGGACACTGCCGCCCACTGTGCTCGATCCAAGCAACCAGGCGTCTCTCTGAACAGATCCAGGACTCCGAGCTGGGCCGCGCCCACCCGCAGCGGTATCGAAAACACAGCGCCGATTTCGCCGAGCTCCATGCCCGCACCGAGCAGCGGCCATCGATGCGGGATCACCGCCGAGTGCTCGACCACGACCACCTCGCCGCACGCTGCGGCGTCGAATCCGGGGCCCTGGCCCGCGGCGGCCTGCAACGCCTCGAACCGGCCGGCGGCGGGATCGCTGGCGCACAATACTTCCCAGCCACGTCCTGTCACCTCGACCGAGATCGCGGCGCCCTGCACCGGCAGCACCGCTACGCAAGCCGCACACAGACGCGGCGACCCGAGCGCACTACGCGGTAGCGCCGACAAGGCCGCCAGGAAACGTTCCGGGCCCACCGCATCGGCACCGCTCACGAGTGCCGCACATCCTCCGAACGACCTACGCGATCGAGAACGTGGACCGCGCACGGCTGGACCCGGCGGCGGTTTCGCGGTGCAACCCAGCTGATCTCCATGTCCCGATACCCACTGTCCACTCTGTCGGAAGCCGGCCCCCGGGGAACGAGGCGGCAACAAACAACGCTAGCGTGGAACACGCTCCCTGACAGCAGATTTCAGGCAAACCGCGCACCCACCCGTAATCCCTCACGGCGATCGCCGTCTCTCGATTCCGCGTCGTCGATCGACGACCGACCGAGGTTCTGTCGGGTTCACCGTGACGCCGAGGGTTCCACGGTTGGGTTCGAACTCACGATGACCACGCCGGAGTGACCGGCCACCGGCGGAACGCACTGGAACGGGTGCGGTTGCTGCTCCGAAGTCGAGCTGAGATGTTGATCGATGTCATCCGACCTCGGAATGTGCTCCCGCGAAAAGGTCTCTCAACCAGCGATGGGCGGCGCCGATGTGTCTCCGGGCCAGATCGGTGTCGTGTGCCCATGTTTCGAAGCCGTGCGGTGCGCCGGTCGCTTCGTGGAGCGTGACGTGGACACCGGCACGATCGAGTCGTCGGGCGTACTCGCGGATTTCGTCGGAGAACAGTTCGATGTCTCCGACTCCCAACCATGCCGGGGGGAGCCCTTCGAGAGTTTCGGCGCGGGCGGGGACGGCTCGGGGATCGATATGGGCCGATCCCGGTTCGTCGGCGAGGTAGGACCGCCAGCCGAATCTGTTGAGGCGGTTGTCCCAGACGTGGTGCCGGATCCGGTCCAGTTCGCGGCGTGCGGCGGTGCGGTCGTCGAGCATGGGACTGAACAGCCACTGTCCCAGCGGCTGGATCTGGCCGGTGTCTCGAATCCGTTGCGCCAGTGCCGCTGCCAGGCCTCCGCCCGCGCTCTGGCCGCCGACCACCACCTGTCGGGAGTCGATGCCGAGGGTTGCGGCGTTGTCCTGTAACCACTTCCACGCCCGCATGCTGTCGTCGAGGGCGGCGGGGTATGGATGTTCGGGTGCCAGGCGGTAGTCGATCGAGACGACCACGATGCCCAATTCGCGGACAGTCGCTCCGCACAGACGATCGTCCTGGACAGCGCCGCCGATGATCAGCCCGCCCCCGTGGATCCACAGCAGCGCCCGGGTCGGCTGCACGGAATCCGGCCGATAGATCCGCAGCCCGACTCCGTCGACGACCGAGCTTTCGATCCGCACGCCCGCGGTGGGGGTGGCCTTCATCCGGGCGAGGAGCTGGACGGACAGCCGACGAAACCACGCGCGATGCAAGGGAAGCCTGGGTAGCCGGCGCAGCGCGGCCCGCAGTTGCGGCGCCGGGGTCGGCACCACCGCTGATCTCTTCACGAGTCCACCTCTCAATTCGATGTCGCTCCCGATCTTGCCGACATCCAAGGCCAGAGGAACCCGTAATCGACGCGATACTCATAGGGTGCGACGTCAGAGCTGGGTGGGAAGCACCTGCGACGGGCCGCGGCTGGAAAGCGCCGGTCCCGGTGGGACCCGTTCGATACCGGTCACCACTCCCGGCGTCCAGCGGTTCGAATCTCGGCGTCACAGCGACAGGCGCAGCGTGTTCTCGCGTTCGTTGCCGGCACCCGGCCCAACACTTGTGACGTTCTGCGACATATACGCGCTTGTCGGGTATAACGTGTCCGAGCCGGCCCGCTGCCGATCAGCCGGTGAGACCTCCGGGCGACCGCGAACACAGTCCGGTGACAGTGGGTGACGCGACCTGGACCCAAAGGTGAGTCGATGGATCACGGCAAGACGCTGCGTGCCTGGTGGCGCGACTCGGTCGACTATCGATGGCTGGTCCGCACCCTCCAAGCTCGATCGGTGCTGAGGCCTCTGAAGATATTGATAGGCCTCGCGGGAGCCGCGATCGCGGTGATGGGCGCGGTGATCGCGAGCACGCCGGTGGGCCCTCCTGGACATCCCGGCATAGCGTCAACGGTCGGGGTGCTGTCGGGAACGTTGTGGGCATTGCGCTGGTGGCTGCTGCCGTGGCCGAACAGGATAGAGTCACTGGCGCTGATCGGCTGCGCCGATGTGCTGTTCACGATCGAATTCCTGCAAGTGCCGAACCGGCTGTTCGGTGCGATGGGCGCGGT
Source organism: Nocardia goodfellowii (assembly GCF_017875645.1). Classification (NCBI taxonomy): domain Bacteria; kingdom Bacillati; phylum Actinomycetota; class Actinomycetes; order Mycobacteriales; family Nocardiaceae; genus Nocardia; species Nocardia goodfellowii. Next base: position 6,327,913 of record NZ_JAGGMR010000001.1, read on the forward strand.
GCTGCTCGTGGTCACCGGCAGCTATTTGAGCTTCTTCCACAGCGCGCCGGCATTGGTCCTGCATTCAGCGTGGGCACTGCTGTCGGTGACGGTGTTCTCGGTGCGGATCGCCACCGGCGGCGAAGATATCCGCTTGGCTATCGCGGTCGCATTGCTTCTCGTCGCATCAGTGGTCAGCGCGCCGCCCGCATTCAAGATCCTCTATTGGCTGCTGCGCGCCGAATCGCTGGCGGACCCGCTGACCGGTTTGCTGAACCGGCGAGGTCTCGAGACCCGGCTGCCATCGCTGATGGATCACAGCGCGGCGATCTGTGTCATGTGCTTCGATCTCGACAGATTCAAGGACGTCAACGACACCTGGGGTCACAGCATCGGCGACGTGGTCCTTGCTCGCACCGCGCGCCGCCTTCGAGATGCCGCCGGAGACTCCGCGGTGGTGGCGCGAACCGGCGGGGAAGAGTTCGTTGTGGCCGCCCCGATCGCAGCGGTCGCCGCACCGTCCGAGGCGGAACGCCTGCGCCTCGCGATCGCCGAACCGGCGGAGGGCGCCGTAACGGTCACCGCGAGCGTCGGGGTCTCGGTATTCGATACGAAGATTTGTCCCGACTGCCCCCGCCCGACGGCCGAGCGTTTGCTGCAATCGGCCGACGCCGCGATGTACCGGGCCAAACAATCCGGCGGAAATCTGGTGATCGTCGATGGACCCGCTGCCCTGCGGCATACACACCACGACCCCAGCCCGCACCGCCCCCGATAGCGCACTGCTCGAGGTGCGCGGGAGGCCTCTCGTGCCCACCGCGGTCGAACCGAAAGCGCGGGCTGCCAAGGCTTTTCGGCGAGGTGGTCCAGGATACCGTGCGGGCGCGTCAGCGTGGCTCGACCGACACCGGATCGCCGCAACTGTCGGGCAGCGCGATCAGTGCGCACGGTGCCGGCTGGCGCGTCGGCCGGTAGGTGGAGGGCACGCCGTGGTTTTCGGTGATTTCGCGGTAGGCCGCCACCGCGACGGTCGGGCGGCGGGTCAGGGCGGGGTCGTGGACGGCGTCGACGCTGTAGAGGCCGAACCGGGGGCCGTATTCACCCCATTCGTAGTTGTCGGTGAGGCTCCAATAGTTGTAGGAGACGACGTTGATGCCGTCTCGGCGTGCGCGCTGAATCCAATAGACGGTGTCGCGGAGATGGTCGTCGCGGCGGTACCCGTCGGCGCGGTTCTGATTCGCGTCGGTAGCCAATCCGTTCTCGATGACCCGCAGCGGTTTGCCCGGATATTTGGCGGCGAAATAGCGCAGCACGTAATACATGCTCTCCGGTGATTGCGGCAGATTCCAGAACGAGCCACCCGAGGTGGCGAACGACGCCAGTTCCGACGGCGCGATCGAGTAGTACTGGTCGACGCCGATGAAGTCGAAGGAATCGACCATACGGTCGGAGAACATGGCTTCCAGCGCGGGTTCCACGCCGGGCAGGGGGATGTAGGCGATGTTCGAGGAGACCTGGCCCCCGGGCTGCACGGCATGGATGTAAGACGTGATCGCCCGATGAGCCGCGATGATCCCATCGACCATGAGTCCGGTGTTGGCCGGTGCCAAACCGCCGTAGGTCAGTTCCCGCCGGACGTATTCGCTGGGCTCGTTGAATGTGATCCAGATGGGCTCGGCCCAGGTATAGCGATCAACGACGCGTCGCCCGAATGCAGTCAGGGCCGCGGCCATCTCCGGGTTGTTCCATCCTCCACGATCGACCGCCCAACCAGGATGAACCCAGTGATTCAACGTGATCATGGGGCGCATGCCCGAGGCTACGACGCGGCCGATCACCGCGTCGTAGAACGCCCAGCCGGCCGCGTCGTCGACACCGGGCTGCGGCTCGACGCGCGACCACTCCACCGACAGGCGATAGTTGTCCACGCCGATCGAGGCCGCCCTGGCCACATCGCCCTCGTACTGATGGAAGAAGTCCACGGCGTTTCCCACCGGCTCGTGCAACTTGCCGTCGTTGCCGTAGCGCAGGTAGTTCGAGTCGTGGTTGAAACCTTCGGACTGGAAACCGGATTGAGCGACCCCGAACTCGAAGTCCGCCGGTAACGCGGGAAGGTCTTCGGCCGCCGAGGGGGCCGCGAGGGTGGTGAGGGCCAGCACTGAGACCACTGCGGACACCATCGCGGGGACAGTTGCCGATCGACGCATATCTTCCTCGCTTCATTGCTTCGACGTGCCGCTGGCCGTCGGCCATCAGGCGCGGCGCAGCAGCGCCGTCGTACGGTAACACGGTTACTCATGCACTTCGGGTGCATCAGAATCCGACTCGCCAGCTGATCCGTAAGCGGCCCCCATGCCCCATGGAGCTGCGAAATGCTCGTCAGCGGCGCTCGCACTTGCCGAAATCGCCCACGGGTTGCGTATAAGCATACATCTACTTACAGTAGGTTCGCATACGTATACATCTACTTATGCCGGGCATCCGCTCCGGGAGAAGAAGGTAGGGCCATTCGATGACGACACAGCAAGCTCCGGCGATCTCCGTGCGAGGCTTGGAGAAGTCCTACAAAGACCTGCATGTGCTGCGCGGCGTGGATTTCGACGTGGCGCGGGGCAGCATCTTCGCCCTGCTCGGCTCCAACGGCGCGGGCAAGACCACGGTCGTGCGCATCCTTTCCACCCTGTTGCACGCGGACGCGGGCACGGCCACCGTCAACAGCTTCGATGTCGCGACGGAAGCGGCTGAAGTCCGTGAATCATTCAGCCTCACCGGACAATTCGCCGCCGTCGACGAAATTCTCAGCGGCCGGGAGAACCTGGTCCTGATCGCACACCTGCGGCGCATCGAGAACCCCGGCAAGGTCGCCGATGAACTGCTCGAACGCTTCTCGCTGACCGACGCCGCCGGCCGACGGGTCTCGACATACTCCGGTGGCATGCGCCGCCGTCTCGACATCGCCATGAGCCTCATCGGGAACCCGCCGGTCATCTTCCTCGACGAACCCACGACCGGGCTCGATCCCCAAGCCCGCATCGAAGTCTGGAAAGCCGTCAAGGATCTCGCCGCGCACGGCACCACGGTCCTGCTCACCACCCAATACCTGGACGAGGCCGAACAACTCGCCGATCGGATCGCGATCCTGCACCGGGGCCGGATCATCGTCAACGGCACCCTCGCCGAGCTCAAGGCACTACTGCCGCCCGCCAAGGTCGAATACGTCGAAAAGCAGCCGACTCTGGAAGAGGTCTTCCTCGCACTGGTCGGCGACACGGACACCGACACCGCAACCCCCGCAGCGTAAGGAACAGCGATGACCACTCGATTCTTCGGCGACACCGGCTACCTGCTGGGACGATCCCTGCGCCACATCGCCCGCAGCCCCGACACCATCATCACGACCACGATCATGCCGATCGCGTTCCTGCTGCTGTTCGTCTACGTCCTGGGCGGCGCGATCAACACCGGGACGGATTCCTATGTGACTTACCTGCTGCCCGGCATCTTGCTCATCACCATCGCGTCGGGCATCGCCTACACCGCGTTTCGCCTGTTCCTGGATATGAAGAACGGGATCGTCGAGCGATTCCAATCCATGCCGATCGCCCGGTCGTCGATCCTGTGGGCGCACGTGCTGACCTCGATGGTCGCCAACTTGATCTCGGTGGTGGTCGTGGTGGGCGTCGCCTTGATCATGGGGTTCCGATCCAGCGCGGGCATCGTCGCCTGGCTCGCCGTGACCGCGATCCTGACCCTGGTCACGTTGGCGCTGACCTGGCTCGCCGTCATCCCCGGGCTCACCGCGAACTCCCCCGACGGCGCGAGCGGATTCTCCTATCCGCTGATCTTCCTGCCGTTCATCAGCTCGGCGTTCGTGCCCACCGACTCCATGCCCGGCCCGGTGCGCGCCTTCGCCGAACACCAGCCGACCACCTCCATCGTCAACGCCATCCGTGACCTGCTCGCCGAGGATCCGGTCGGCACCGACATCTGGATCGCGCTGGGCTGGTGCGCCGGAATCCTCGTCGTCTCCTACGCCTTCGCGATGAACATCTACCGCCGCAAAGTCTCTTAGCCGGCCCGTCCGCCCGCTCGTGGTGCGCTGTAAACGGGGAAGACACTGTGGTCGCCGTAGTACTGCGCGAAGGCGTCGTTGGGCTCCCCGCGGGGGAAGATCTGGTCGAATCCGTTGTGGCTCAATGCTTCTCCTGTTCTACGGGATGTCGTGAGTGGATCGGGTGCGCCGACCGGTACCGCGGCCACGGTGCATCCGGGTCGGATACCCGGGTCCGCGCCGCGGACACACCGCCCGTCAGAGGTGGCTTTCAGTCTCGCGAGCCTCGAATCCGGTTGCCGTGCAACGTTTGTCCGCACCTCCGGGCGCTGTGCATCTTTCCCGACCGACCAGCTTGTCTGTCCGGAAGGACGACGGCCGACCGGCAACGTCATACCGACCTGTCCACCACCAGCGCGTTCGCGCACACGGTCGGTGGCACCGAGCCGTCGACCGGCGCGGACGCCGCGGTCGTGGGTGCCGGGGCGGGACCGGTGCCGCGTTCGAGCAAACGCAAACGGGCGGCGCCGGTCTTGAAGATCGGCTGCTTGGAAGCCGGGTCCCAGGCGGTGGGCGTCAACTCGTTGGCGGCGCGATCGTGGGCGGGGTCGTCGGCGTCCCAGTAGCCATAGTGGAACGGAACGAACAGCACACCGCGGCGGATCCGCGAAACCCGCACTCGCGCCCGGATTTCGCCGTGCGGTGTGGTCACCTCGATCAGGTCGCCCTCGGCGATGTCCCACTCCTGTGCGTCCGCGATGGAGATCTCCACCCAGACTTGTGGTGCGGCGCCTTGTAGTTGCGGTGCGCGCGCGGTTTTCGTCCGGGTATGGAAGTGATAGAGGGTGCGCCCGGTGATCAGCGCGAACGGGAAGTCCGCGCTCGGCCGTTCCTTCGCCGGATGGAACTCCGCCGCTTTGATCATCGCGCGACCCTCGGGGTTGAGCTCGCGGTAGGCCGCCTCCCCCAGGGATTCGCCGGTGACGATGTCCTTGCCGTAGGACTCGCAATAGTCGGGACGGCTCCAGAATTTCCCGTCGGCGTAGAGACGTTCGGTGCCCTCCGGCCGGTCCGCCGGGCAGGGCCACTGGATGCCCGAACCGCCGCGCAGCAAGGTATAGCTGAGGCCGGTGTAGTCGCACGGCCGGCCCGCCGAACACGCCTGCCACGCCCGAAACGCCGATTCCGGGTCGTGCCAGTGCACCAGCGGATTGCCGTCGCGGTCCCGGAAATCCATGCGGCGGGCATAGTCGAGCAGGATCTCGAGGTCGCTGCGGGCTTCCCCCGGCGGCGTGACTGCCTGATCAGAGAGGTGGATCGTGCGATCCGCGTTGGTGAACGTGCCGGTCTTCTCGCCCCAGGTCGCCGCGGGCAGGACGACATCGGCCACCGCGGCTGTCTCGGTCAGGAAGATGTCCTGCACCACCAGAAACAGACTGTCCCGCTCCAGAATCGAGCGGATGCGGCGCAGTTCCGGCAGCGACACCGCAGGGTTTGTCGCGCTGACCCACAGCATCTGCAGACTGCCCTGCTCGGCCAGTTCGAAGAGCTGCATGGCGTGGGTCGGCGGCCCATCGTGGGACAGCCGGCCGGCGTCTACGTTCCACAGGTCGGCCAGCTCCTGGACGTGCGCGGCGTTGGCCCAATTGCGGAAACCGGCGATATCGCCGTCCGCACCGCACTCGCGCGTGTTCTGCGCGGTCGGCTGGCCGTTCATCTGCAACACCCCGCAGCCCGGCCGGCCCAGCATGCCCCGGACCAAATGCACGTTGTTGACCTGGACCGCGGCCGCCGTGGCCTGATGCGATTGATAGAACCCTTGCAGCACGGTGGACAGCAGGCGGCGTGCGGTGCCGAGCACCCGGGCCGCCTCCCGGATATCCGCGGCCGGGACGTCGCAGATGCGGGCGGCCACCTCCGGCGAATAGTCCGCTACGCAGGCGCGCAGGTCGTCGATGCCGACGGTGTGCACGGCGATGTACTGCTCGTCGATCCATCCGTGGGCGAGGATCTCGTGCAGCAGGGCGTTCATCAACGCGACATTGGTCCCCGGCAGCGGAGCGAGATGCACGAGCGCATGCTCAGCGACGGGTGTCGGGCGCGGATCGACGCAGATGAGCTGGGGCGGGTCACCGCCCGCCAACCGATCCAGGATGCGCGACCACAGTATTGACTGCGTCTCGGCGACATTGTGGCCGAACAGCGCGATCACATCGGCGTGATCGACATCGGTGTAAGAGCCGGGCTGGCCGTCGCAGCCGAAGGACTCTTTGAGCGCCTCGGCCGCGGTCGCCGTGCACAACCGGGTGTTGCCGTCGACGTGATTGGTGCCGATCCCGGCGTGCGCGATCACGCCCAGGGTGTAGTACTCCTCCAGGAACAACTGACCCGAAGTGTAGAAGCCGATCGCTTCCGGCCCCTGCTCCCGCAGCAGGGTCCGCGTCCGCTTCGCGACATGGTCCAGCGCCGTGTCCCAATCGGTTTCTACCAGGTGCCCGTCCCGGCGGATCAGCGGACGGGTCAGCCGATCCGGTGCGGCGTTGGCTTGCCAGCCGAACAGGTCTTTCGGGTCCAGCCGTCCGCGATTGACCCGATCGGACGCCCGGCCGCGGACGCCGACCATGCGGTCGCCTTCGACCGCGATGTCGAGCGCGTCTCCGTTGGAGTGCAGTATCGAGGCCGACTGCGCCCAGCGCACCGACGCCGGGTCGGCCCCGGCCACGAGATATTCGTCCTGCCGGACTGGCCAGCTTTCACCCGCAGCGTATGGCGTCCGACGGCCCCAGGGCTGTGCGATCCGATCCCGAGTGTCCATAGCCGCGGCGTACCCTGGCCCTACGGCAACTAACCTGCTAATGATCGGGCTGTTCAGTGCCGCGCCGTCAACAGTGAACTCATCCGCGCCGGAGCGCCCGACCGTGCGCTCGGCGGACCACACCAGCGCGCTGACCCAGGACGAATTCGCATCCTTGCCGAGCGGATTGTCGCGAGGAGCGTGGCTTCTGCTGTAGCGACCGCCATTTCGTTGTCTCCCATGACATCCCGCGTTCCAGCGCTTCCGCCTCATGTTCCTCGGTCAGGGCTATCGTGGGAAAGTATGACGACCAGGGATGTCACGGTGACTGTCTCCATGGACGACGTGCAGTGGTCCAGCCTGCGAGCGGCGGCCGATTGCGCGGGGATGAGCGTTGAGGCATACCTCTGCTGGGGGATTCGGCTCATAGCGGCACAGTCGCTGCCCGGTAAGAACTTGTCCGCTCGTGTCCGCGGACCGATCACCCCCTCCCGCACACCACCGGCCGTCACAGAGGATCCGGCGTCGGCATGGATGGACACCTTCTCCGAACGACTGACACATCGCGCCGAGCCCTATCGCGAAATCTGAAATCCCGAACACTGTCCAACGCGTATCGAAAAGTGCTGGCAGGGAATGGATTAGAGGTACCTCGTTTACGATGTATTCGGTGCCGACGATATTATCGATATGACCCCCAGGGATCTGAGCACCATCGCCTGCGGCCGGAAATGCTCAGTGCGGTCTGCGTTTTCAGGAAGCGGAGGCCAAAGAATGGATCGTGAGGACCGCGACGGCCAGGTACCGGCGGAGGACCGGATTCAGGCCGGTATCGAGCCCTATCATCGCCGCATGCTGGCCGTCTACGACTGGCTGGTGCTGGGGCTGGTGTGCCGGTGGGTCTGGCGCTGCCCGCGCTCGACGATGCTGGCGCACTACGACGAGCACGTCGGCGCCCGCCATCTCGATCTGGGCCCTGGCACCGGCTGGTTCCTGGACAACTGCCACTTCCCCACCCCGGCGCCGTCGATCACGCTGGTCGACCTGAGCGAGGCCGCCCTGGCGACGGCGGCGCTGCGCATCGCCCGGTATCGACCGGTCCGTCACAGCGGTGATGTCTACAAGTCACTGAATCTGGGTGCGGCGCAATTCGATTCGGTGGGCATGAACCTGCTGCTGCACTGCCTGCCCGGTTCGTTCCGGCAGAAAGCCGTCGTGTTCGACCATGTCACGCCACATCTCGGCGCGAACGGGCTGGTCTTCGGCAGCACCATTCTCGGTATCGACAAGCGGCACACGACGCTGTCCACCGCGCTGTGCCGTCGCCTCAATCGCGCCGATTCCTTCGACAACGCCGCCGATCGCATCGAGGACCTGGCCCGCGAGTTGGAGACCCGTTTCACCGAGGTCCGGCTCGTGCGGTCGGGTGTCGTCTGCCTGTTCTCGGCGCGACATCCCCGCCCGGCGGCTCCCGCCCGGGGAGGCGCCGGCGCCCTCCGATAGACGAACCACCCGGCGCTATCGACGCTGATGACAACGAGCTGAGTGGGCGGATCCCAGGTGAACAGAGGCAGCACGTGTACGTCACGGTTCTCGGTGAGTTCTCGGTAGCGCTCGACGATATCGACCTCACGCCACGGCAGTCCAAAGTCCGCAGCATGCTCGCCCTGCTGACCATCGAGCACGGGCGCACGGTCCCGATGGAGTGGATCGTCGACGAGCTCTGGCACCGCCCCACCTCGGCCAAGCCGGACAAGACGGTGCACACCTATATCTACGCGCTGCGCAAGGCGCTGGCTTGTTACGACGCGAATCCGATCGTGACCCGGCACGGCGGCTATTCGCTGGTCCTCACCGACGCCTACGTGGATTCCGACGAGTTCGAGACCCTCGCCGACAGCGGCGCCGACCTGTTGCGCGCCGGCATCAGCGAGGACTGCCCGGAGAAGCTGTCCGAGGCCAGCGACAACCTGGGCCGGGCGATGTCGTGCTGGCGGGGCGCGCCGCTGCGCAACGTGATTCTCGGCAAGCGTCTGCATACCCGGGTGGCGTGGCTGGAGGAACGCCATCGGCAGGTGATCGACATGCGGCTACGCGCCGAGATGCGACTCGGGCGCTTCGATCAGGTGATCGCCGAGCTGACCTCCCACATCGAACAGAACCCGTTCCACGAGGGTTTCCACGAAACGCTGATGGCCGCGCTCGCGCACTCGGGCCGGCGGTCGGACGCGCTGAATGTCTACCGGGACTTGCGTACCCGGCTCTCCGGCGAGATGGGCATCGAGCCCGGCAAGTCGGTGCAGCGGCTGCACCTCGACATCCTGCACGGCATGGGTTCGGCCCGCACCGCGCCCGCCGCCACCCGGCAGTCGGTCAAGCTGGCGCAATTGCCGCCGATGGTCGCCGATTTCGTCGGCCGCGATCGCACCGTCGACACCGCGGTCGATTTCCTGACCCGGCGGTCCGCCTCCAAACTCGCCACGATCTGCGTGCACGGCATGCCCGGCGTGGGCAAGAGCGCGGCGGCGCTGACCATCGCGCACGCGGCGGCGCAGTCGTTTCCCGACGGCCAATTGCACATCGACCTCGACGATGCGAACCGCTCCGGCCTGGCCGCCTTCACCGATCTGCTGCGCGCCCTGGATGTCGGCGACCGCGAACTGCCTGCGACGCTGGCGGGCGCGGTGGCGCTGTTCCGCTCGATCACGCGCGGGCGTCGCCTGCTGGTCGTCCTGGACAATGTGCCCCGCACCGCGGATATCGTGCCGCACCTGCCGCTGGGTTCGGCGACGATCATCACCGCCCGCCGCCCGCCGACCGGTCTGTTCGGCGCCGAGAAGTGCCTGCTGGATCCGCTGCGCACCCCCGACGCCCTGCATCTGCTCGCCGCCATCGTGGGTACGGCCCGCATTGAACGAGAGAAGCGCGCGGCCGAGCGGCTGGTCGAAACAGTCGGCGCGCTTCCGCTGGCCATCCGGTTCATCGGTGACCGGCTCACCTGCTCACCGTGGTATCCGCTCGACCTGCTCTGCCGGCGGATAGCGAATCCTGTTGACGCGGTTGCGCTTTCCGATCTCGCCAACCTGGGATTCGACCTGTTCTATCGCATCGACGCGGTCTATCGTGACCTGGATACCGTGGAGCGCATCGTCTTCCGCAGCATCGCCGCGCTGCGCGATCGACCCTTCGGCGTCGCGGACGTGGTCGGGCTCGCACCGACCACGCCCGCGCAAACCGAGGTCGCGTTGCTGAGCCTGATCGATTCGGGCATGGTGACCGTGCGCGGACCCTGGACCGAACTGGCCGACCCGATGATGGTGCACCCCATGGTCGCTCGCTATCTGACCGAGCTGGAGACCGGTTGAAGGATCGCGCGTAGCACGGCCGCCAGGTCGTCCCGGTTATCAGCCGCTCGGCTGCGCCAGGCGATGAAACCATCGGGCCGTACCAGCACCGCCCCCGTCTCGGTGACCCCGTAGGCCGCGGGCAAGCGCGCCGCGGTGATCCGGTGTACCGGCAAGCCCGCGTCGGCACCCGCCCGCTCCCAGCTCGCGTCCGCGGTGAGCAGCACGAAATGCCTTCCGAACAGGTCGAGGGTGGACTTGCCGTGTTCGACGATATGCGCCGCCCTGGTCCCCGGCCGCCCGGACGGGTTTCGCGGATCCTCGGTGGCCTCGGCGGTAGCCGGCGCTTCGGCGATCAGCGCACCCTCGCGATACCGGTAGCCCAGGCAGATGCTGGCCTTGCCCGGGCGGTTGGCGGGCTGGTGGGCGCCGCCTTCGGCAGCACCGGCCAGCAACAGGCCCGCGCGCACCACCGAGTCCTCGATCAGCAACTGTGCCACGGGTTTTCGCTCCTGCTCGTAGCTGTCGAGCAGCCCCGGCCCGGCCGTGCCCGCGAGCACGGACGCGATCTTCCAGGCCAGATTATGCGCGTCCTCGATGCCGGAGTTACCGCCGTAGCCGCCGGTCGGCGGCAGTGTTTTGGCCGCGTCGCCGACCAGGAACACCCGACCGCGCCGGAACGAATCCGCGAGTAGCGCCCGCATCTGCCAGATGTCCACGCCGAGTACCTCGACGCCGAGATCGGGCACACCCACCGCGCGACGGATCAACTCGGCACAGCGCGCGGGCGAGAGTCCCGCGTCGGCCGCCGGATCGTGCGGAACGCTGAGCGTCCAGCGGTGCAGGTTGCGGCGCAGCAGCACGTTCAACCGCATTCCCGGTGCGGCGTCCTGGAGTTCGTCGACCATGCACAGCACGAAACTGCGGCCGCGCAACGCCGCGGTGAGGTCCGCGCGGAACAGGATGCCGGCTTGCAGTGCCAGCAATCCCGGTCCGGCATAACCGATTTCAAGCGCTTCCCGCACTGGGCTGCCGGAGCCGTCACACGCGATCAAATAGTCGGCGAGCACGGTGGTGCGGCGCCCGGTCGCCTCCTCGCGCAGATCGGCCCGCACCAGCTGGTCCGATTGCTCGAAACCCGTGAGTTCCACGCCGAAGCGCAGGTCCGCGCCGAGTTCGGCGGCCCGGTCCCGCAGGATCGGTTCGAGCTGATCCTGATCGCACCACACCTGCTTTTCCGGTGTGATTCCGCCGAATTCCTCCGGGCCGCCCATCGGGAGCCGGTCGAGTTCGCGTCCGGCGAGCGTGTCGACCCGCAGGATCGTGCTGTCGCGGTCCTCGTCACACCGGCGGACCCGATCGTGAATTCCCAAGACGCGCAGCAGTTCCATCGCGCGCGGCCCGATGTCGTTCATGCGCGGATGCGCCGAGAGTCGCGCACGCCGCTCGACGAGCCGGCACTCGATCCCGTGATGGGCCAGGAACGCGGCCATCGTCAGCCCGCTCACCGCGCCACCGACGATCAGCACCGGCACCCGTTCCACGGCGTTCACCGCACGCCCGGCGCATACGGTTGTGCGACAAGGGATTCGATGTAGTCGCGCATCGCTTCCTGGTTGGCGGCGGTGTGTTCGGCCATGCGCTCGCGCCACTGTGGTTCCTCGTCGCGCTTGTCCTCGGCCAGCTCGAAGTACATGTCCCAGGTCATCTGGCTGCGGTAGCCGGGCAGCGGCTGATACACCCAGGTGAGGTGATTGAAGGTGAACGGCGCCAGTGGATCGAAGCGTTCCGCGTAGGAGATCAGTGGCGGATACAGCATCCGCCACGACACCCAGGACGCGTTGTCGGCGTTGGTCAACCGGAACCAGATCTTGCGGCCCTCGTGGCGCAGGATCTCCGCCTTCAGGTATTCGGGGATCATCTCCGGCCACTGATCGATACGATTGGAGATCTCGTAAACCATGTCGACGGGTGCGTCGATGATGACCGAGCGTGTGATGCACTGCATGGTGTTCCCCCTCGGGGTTCAGAGGACCGCGATCGCGCGGGTCCACGCCGCCGTGGCGCCCGCGATCAGAACGGGTAGGGCGATGACGAAGAAACCGGCGGCCGGGAGCTTGTCCAGATTGGCCAGGCGCTCGATTTGGTAGTAAGGACGTCGGCGGCCGAGAACGTGTGCGGGCCAGAGGGATTCCCGATCGCCGTCGGCCAGGAAGCGTTCGATCATCGGCTCGAAGGGGCCGTCGAAACTGGCTCCGTCCGTGCCGATCACGTCGATGCCCGCGTCGAGCAGGTATTCGATGACCTCCGCCGCGATCGCTTTGTCACCGCCGGTGCGGATCAGCACGATGGTGCCGGGGCGGGTGCCCTCGGGCAGCACGATCTCGGTGCGCGTGATCACCGAGGTCTGTACTGCCGCAACGTCGAACAGCAGACCGGGCCCGAGGAAGGAACGTAGTGGCGCACTGTTGATTTCACGCTGCACGCCGTCTGCGGCGGGACCGTAGTGCCCCGGCGCGTCGATGTGCGAGCCGGCGTGCACCGAGGCGTGCACCATTTCGTGCCGGAGGAAGGCGCCGTCGGGAAAGTCCGCCGCTCGCAGCCGGCCCACCGCGTGCGCCGCGATCTTGGGCAGCACGTTCTCGCAGAAGAACGCGGCGCCCGGCTCGGGCTCGAGCGCGTCGATGCGGGTGCCGAACGGGCCCTCGGCGTGGTTGCCGATATCGCTGGAGATATCGATCAGTTCCGAGCCCGCCAGCAATCCCGCCCAGTCGCCGGGCATTACCGCTCACCTCGGTGATCGGCGACCAGGCTCAGCACTTCGCGCGGCGTGCTGGTCGCTGCGATGGCGTCGTCGCCGAGTTTGATGCTGTAGGTGCGCTCGAGATCCGAGGTCACCTCGAGCAGTGCGATCGAGTCGTAGCCGAGGGCGTCGAAGTCGGTGTCGATGATGGTGTCGTCGAGCACCACCTGATCATCGACACCGGCGCAGCGGCGCAGTATCGCGATTAGTTCACTGAGTCCCATGGGGTTTACTCCTGTTCTAGCAGTGGGTTGTGCGGCGCACCACCATCGCGGAGTTGAATCCGCCATGGCCGCGAGCCAGGATCAGCGCCGCCCGCAGCGGCAGTGGCCGGGCCGCGCCGACCACCAGATCGATGTCGTGCTCCGGGGCGGGCGTCACATGCGGGGTGGGCGGAACGACGTTGTCCCGCAACGACAACAGCGCTGTTGCCACATCGAGCGCGGCGCCGCCCGCGCCGAGACGGCCGATCAGGGTTTTCGGCGCCGTGACCGGAATCCCTCGGGGGCCGAAGGTTTCGCGGATCGCCCCGGCTTCGGCGGCGTCGAGCGGTGCCTGCGCCGCCGCGTCGGCGAAGACGACGTCGATGTCCGCCGTGCCCGAATCCGCTGTCGCGAGGGCCGTTTCGATCGCCCGGCGCAAACCGTCCGGGCTTTCGGCGCGCGGATCGAAAGTCGCTCCGTACCCGGCGATCTCGCCATAGCAGCGCCGCACACCACGCGCGGCCGCATGGTCGGCGTCCTCGAGGACCAGCAGCGCCCCACCCTCCCCCGGCACGTAACCGCCGGCTCGGGTGTCGAAGGGCAGGTAGGCGCTGCGCGGGTCGCGGGATTCGCTGAGCTGTCCGCGGGCGAGATGACCGGCCCACCCCCACGGGCAGACAATGCCGTCCACGCCCCCGCACACGACGACCGGCGTGCCCCGGGCCACCAGGCGACGGCCCTGCGCGACCGCCTCCAGACCGCCCGCGTCCTCGGCGACCAGCACCCCGCCCGGTCCGCGCAGGCCGCGCCGGATCGATATCTGCCCGGTGTTGACCGCGTAGAACCACGCGAACGACTGGTAGGCACTGACATACGGGCTGCCCTTGCTCCAGAGGTTCTGGAGCTCGCGCTGACCGAACTCGAATCCGCCCGCCGAACTCGCGGTGACCACGCCGCCGTCGAAGCCGTCGCCGACCGCCGGACCGATCCCGGCCTCGTCGAACGCCCAGTCGGCCGCGCTCAAGGCGAGCCGGGTCATGTGATCGGTCTGCGGTAGCAGTCGGCCCGAAAGATGTTCCTCGGCAACATAATCGACGACCTCACCGGCCAGCTGCGCCGGATACCGCCCGGCCTCGAACCGGCGCACCCGTCGAATTCCATTGGCTCCGGCCAGGGTCGCCGACCAAAATCGCTCGGTTCCGAGTCCGTTCGGGGCGACGATACCGAGCCCGGTGACCACGACCGGCGCGCTCACAGTCCCGCACCCGGCCCGGCGAGCACCATCGCCGACTGGAACCCGCCGAACCCGCTGCCGACGGTCAGCACCACGTCAGTACGCCACTCCCGCGCGGTGAGCGGCACGTAGTCGAGATCGCAGGCGGGGTCGGGCTCGTGCAGATTCGCGGTCGGCGGGATCACGTTGTCGCCGATGGCCAGCACACACGCCGCGATCTCCAGCGATCCGATCGCGCCCAGCGAATGGCCGATCATCGACTTGATCGAGCTCATGGGAACCGCACCGGCCCGCGCACCGAAAACCCGCTTGACCGCGTTGGTTTCGTGCAGGTCGTTCTGCTTGGTGCCGGACCCGTGGGCGCTGATGTAGTCGACGTCCTGGGTGGCGACCCGCGCTTGGTCCAGCGCCGCCCGGATCGCCGCCGCCATCTCCGTCCCGTCCGGGCGCAAGCCGGTCATATGGAAAGCGTTGCAGCGCGATCCGTAACCGACGATCTCGGCGAGGATGTCGGCACCGCGCGCCCTGGCGACGCCGTACTCCTCCAGGACGAAGGCGGCGGCACCTTCGCCGAGCACGAAACCGTCGCGGGTCCGATCGAAGGGCCGCGAGGCGTGCTCCGGATCGTCGTTGCACTGGGTCGTGGCCTTGATGGCGTCGAAGCAGGCCGAGGTGATCGGGGAGATCGGCGCGTCGGTCGCGCCGGCGATCATCACCTCCGCCGTGCCCTCCCGGATGAGTTCGGCCGCGTGCGCGACCGCGTCGATACCGGAGGTGCAGCCGGTCGACACCACCGCGACCGGCCCCCGCGCGCCCACCCGGCGGGCGACCTCCGCCGCGATGGAGCTGGGGACGAAGTAGTCGTAGAGGTGCCCGGCCGCCAGCCGATGATCGACCAGCCAATCCCGGCCCTGCGCGCTGACCACTCGGTATTCCCGCTCCAGGCCCATCGTCGCGCCCACCGCCGTGCCGATCGTGACGCCGGTGCGGTACCGGTCGAACGAAAATCCGGATCCGAGCGCCTCGCCGACCGCCGCGAGCGCCAGCTGGGTGGCCCGGTCGAGGCGGGCCGCGTCGACCGCGCCGATGCCGTGTTCGCCTGGGCTGAAATCGATTTCGGCGGCCACCTGGGAACGGAAAGGAGCCGGATCGAACAGCGAGATCCGCCGGGTCGCGGTGCGCCCGTCACCGAGCAGTTTCCAGAACTCCCCCACCCCGACACCACCCGGCGCCATCACCCCCATACCGGTGATCACCACTCTCCGTCGCACGCCGGCCTCCTACCGAGCCACCAGGCCGCCGTCGACCACCAGCGGGTGACCGGTCACATAGGAGGACTCCGGCGAGAGCAGCCACAGCACCGCCTTCGCGATCTCCGCCGGCGCCGCCATCCGGGCCATCGGCACGATCGCCGTGTAGCGGGCCTCGACCTCGGGCACCCCGCCGGTGAAACGCTCCAGGAACGGTGTCCGCACGACGCCGGGACAGACGGCGTTGACCCGGATGCCCTGTTCGGCGTACTCCAGCGCCGCGGTCTTGGTCAGGCCGAGCACCGCGTGCTTGCTGGCGACGTAGGAGCCGTTCTTGTCGAAGGCGACCAGCGCGGCGACCGAGGCCCCGTTCACGATCGCCCCGCCGCCGGCCGCCAGCAGGGCCGGGATCTCGTACTTCATGCTCAGCCAGACGCCCTTGAGGTTGACCGCGAGCGCGTCGTCCCAGGCCTGTTCGTCGGCCTGATGGATCTCGCGTTCGGCCATGCCTTCCACGCCCGCGTTGTTGAACGCGCAGTCCAGTCGTCCGAAGTGGCTCACCGCGCACTCCACCATGGCCTGTGCGTCGGCGGCGCGCGATACATCGGCGTGCACCGTGATCGCCTCGCCGCCCGCGTCTTTCACCATTCGTTCGACCTCCGCGCAGTCCTGCACGTCGGCCAGGACCACCCGCGCGCCGGCGGTGGCGAGTTCCACGGCCGCCGCCGCGCCGATGCCGGAGGCGGCGCCGGTGACCAGCGCCACCCGATCGTCCAGTCGAATGCCCATGTCAGCGAACGCCTTCCGAGACGGTGCCCGCGACCAGGGCGAGGAAGGTGCCCGTCTGGCGGACACGGTCGAAAGTGATGCCCGCCCGTTCGAACAGGCCCGCCACATGGCGCGAATCATGTTTCCGCCCACCGACATTGAGCATCAGCAGAAGGTCCAGCGCGGAGGTGACGGCCGGCTCGGGCGTGTGGTCGGTGAGCGTCTCCACCACCAGGACGCGCGCCCCGGGCCGGGCGTTGCGCCGCACGTTCCCGAGGGTGCGCAGCGTGCTCTCGTCGTCCCATTCCAGGATGTTCTTCAGCAAGTAGACATCGGCCCGGATCGGAATATCCTCGCGGCAGTCCCCCGCGAGCACCGTCACCCGCTCGGCCAGCGCACCACCGGCTTGCAGTTCCGGAAGGGCCTGGGCGACAACGCCTTCCAAATCCAGCAGATACCCCCGCACCCCCGGATTGGCCGCCAGGACGGCGCGCAGCAGCCGACCCTGTCCGCCACCGATATCGGCCACCGTCTCCGTGCCGGACAACCCCAGCGCCTCGACCACCGCATCCGCGGTGTGATTGCTCGCCTGGGTCATCGCCGCGGTGAACACCGACACCGCCTCGGGCTCGCGCGTGTGGATGTAGTCGAAGAAATCGCTGCCGAGCACCGCCGCGGACTGGGCTTTGCCCTCCCGCACGGCGCCGAGCAGATGCGGCCACAGCCGCCAGAAGATCGGATGCCCGATCCAGCGCACCAGATAGGTGACACTGTTGGGGTCGTCCTCGCGCAGCAGTCTCGACTGGGAGTTGTTGCGGTAGAAGCCATCCGCATCGCGGTCGAACACCCCGCGGGTAACCAGCGCGTTCAGCAACTGCGCCAGCGCGACGGGATCGGCGTCGAGTTCCTTGGCGAGAACGGTCGCCGAACGGGGCCCGGCCTCCAGTGCGCCGGCCACCCCCAGGTCGACGGCCGCCACCAGCGCTGCCGTCGAAACCAGGCCCCAGGCCACCTCTTTGAGACGAGAAATATCGGATTGCAGTGCGGAGTTGCGCGTCATGCTTGGCCTTCCTCGCGGTCGATCAGGCAATCCTGACGACGGCGGCTCCAGCCGGAGTCAACCTCGGCTCGAGCGGAACTGAGCCGGGCACAGACGTGCTCGAGCCCCACCCGTGCGTGGAAGTTGACTCAGCCGGCGCGCCCGTAGACAACAGGCAGCAGAAAACCGAAAAGCGTTTCGCCTTCCGGGAATTCGACGGATATATCCGTGTCGGCGGCCTGACCGAGGGCACGGAAGGCCGATCGGCTGTAGGAGCGCAGCAAGCTGATGACCGCGTCGTGCACGACCGCGTGGATGGCCCGCACCGGCGCGAAACACGCGGCGACGGTCACCATCATCAGCAGCACCAGCGGAAATCCCAGCAGCAGCACGGCCGTCGGCGGGCGCTGCGCGTCGACGACAAGGAACCTGGCGCCGACCCGGGTCGCCTCGGCAATGGCCCGGGCGGCGGGCTCCGGTGGCAGGTGGTGAAAGCCGTCGACGAAAACGACCAGGTCATAGCTGTCATCCGGAGCGTCGATCGCGGTCGCGTCGACCACCTCGGCACGCACGCGTGCCTCGCGACCGAGAGGTCCGGCCGCGATCCGGTCTACCGAGGCGGGGTCGAGATCGGTCACGGTGAGCCACGCCCCGGGATGGCGCCGGAGAATCTGCTCGGAGACACGCCCGTGCCCCGCCCCGATCTCCAGGATTCGCGGCTGATCGATACCCGCGACCAGGCGCAGCGCCAATCCCGCACTCCTGGAATGGATACCGAGCCGCGCGCCGCCCCGATCCAGCGCCGTGATGACCTGCTGCCGCAGTGCTTCCGGAACATCACGGCGATCGGTGTACTCCAGCCGTTCGGTCTGGAACAGCCGATTCAGCCGCGACGCCCGCGGGCCGCCACGCGGCATCGACCCGATCTCAGTCGACACCGAGACGTCACATGGTCAGCAGGCGCAACACCAGGGCCGCCACCGCGAGGAGCAGCACCACGACCGGCGTAGGCAGGTTCTTCCAGTCCTTGTCCTTGATGTGGAACCCGCACGCGGCGACGAAGTAGAGGACGAGCCCCACCGCAGCGGCCACCCCGATCGGCGCCCACCACAGCCCGGCCACCAGCCCGACGGCCCCGGCCAGCAGCACCGCCGCCAGCGGATTGAGCCAGCTGTCCGGCACCCCGGCCTTCGTCATGGACGCCACGACCTGCGGATTACGCGTGACCTTGAACGTCGCCGACACACTCAGGAACGCGGCGAGAAGAATTGAAACGACAACGGTGGCGATGAACACGAGGCCTCCTGGAATGCCCCTCCCGGACAGCTGAACTCACTGTAGGCGACGAGCAGCGCCGGGACCAGCGATTCGCGCCTACCCCGCCAGATCCCGCAGCCAGTTGTGCGGCCACGCCGTGGGGGTGGTGCCCCCGGCACGACACAGCTGGCGGTTTCGGGGTTGTAGTAGGTGCCCGGCCCGCATTGGTAGTCGTAGCGAACCAGCTTCCCGTCGCCCTCTCGGGCCCAGCGGTAGTACCGGGTGCTGTCGCTGGTGTCGGGGAAATATTCCCTCTTCGGTGCAGGTAGAGGACGTATTGGCTTGCGGCGGAAGCTACGGTTACCACTGCGCTTGATCTCTGTAGCTGTCCCATTGCTCGTTGAGTTCATGGCTCAGCGAGCTATCTCCGTCATGGCGAACATGGAAGTTCAGGTCACGGCTGCTGCTGAACGCGCGTGCGGACATCCAGATCGCGCTGATGAAATCCCCGTACATCTCCGGTGTGAGCTCTTCGTCGAACTCGATAGTGATTCGTTTGCGCATTGCCTGACCTTCCGCCGCAGGCATTGGCGTACCCGATGCCGTTGCGCGACAACATAAGCACAGCGGGACCGCTGCCATGCGCGAAATCGGGCAACCGCCAGTACCCCGAACTCTGCGTATTCGTGCGGCGTAGGGCAGCGTGATGTCCCCTACGGCCGCAAGCGGTTTTGCTGAGGGTCGTAGCAGTTGAGGCCATGGACCTTCGCCAGTCCAGCCACGAAGGTGGACACCTCATCTTGTCTGCCCCACTGAATATTGATGTGCAGCGAAGAGCCCTCTGCGTGACCGGTGCCTGCACTGGACCAGGGGCTGGCGTCCTCCCCGCAGTCCGGCCATCGCCGTAGGAGGGCCTCAACAAAGTCTTTGATCTTCGGGCTCGGCAGCTCGCTCGCCTCGCCCCGCAGATAGCGTTGTTCGCTGGCGTCGCTCATTGCGTCGAGTGTTTTGCGAAGGTTGGTAGCACAGCAGGGCTGCTCACCCTCCCAAATCTCCAGGTCGTAACTCATGGCAAAGATTCTGCAGTGCCACTCCGACAGTCCCGGACTCGTGAGCGCGATATTGCCGCTGAGGAGTCGGCTGACGGAGGGGATCTGCCGCGGCTCAACACATTGCACATGCCGATGAGCGAGTCGCGAGGGAATCAGCTGGTGCTGCGGCAGCGAACGCCTGCACGACGAGCAAGTACTTCGCTGCCGACGAACAGGTGCAGATCATTGCATTCATCGATGCGGATGACATCGTCGTAGGGTTGGGCGGCCAGCCGGGCCGGAGTCGCGCGAACGGGGCTAGCGAAGTGCTCGGGCCATCGCACCGTTCGGACTGTGCACTGAGGGGTTGAAGGTGTGATGCTGCCAGGGGACTTTCGCCGAATCGGTAACACGAACGCCGTGTGGCGAGCGTCGAGCCAAGCGAATTGCGTTGCGGCTGCGTCGAACTCTGTGAACGGTTATCGATGGCGGGTACTGCCTGCTTTGAAAGATTCCGCGTCCCGTAGCGCTCTACCCAGGCGTTGAACCGTCGTACAGATTCCCGGGTCGACCGAGCTACCAGCGTGCGCACATCCGGTATTGCCGACGTGCGAGCAACTTACCGGGGTTCTACGATCTCGAAAATACGGTCCGCCTCGTAGGTGAAGCCGGCGGCGGCCGCGTCGGCCAGCAGCAGACCGCAGCGGCCTGTTCGCACGAAGCCCAATTCGTAACTGTCACCTCGTCGCAAGCGAAACAAGTCCAGGCCCATCGCACGGCACTGCCCGGCCACTTCGCGCAGATAGGTCTCACCGTCAAGCTGATCGGGTTGAGTGAATCCGAGGCTCGTGGGATCCAAGTCCAACGACATCTTCCAGTTGCGAGACACGCGATTCAACCGTTCGGAGATGTCGACGGCGCCATCGCTGTGATCGCACAGGGCCAGGTATGCCTCCATGCCCCACATACCTCCCCCCAGTGAGACGATGAGCGCTTCACGTGCGAGTTCGACCGGAGTGCAGGGACGTTCGTCAAGCCAGTTGCGATGTCGCCGTTTGAACTCATCTGGGTCGTTCAGTGCGTCAGTGACTACCTGGACCAGGTGTGATGCCCAGTTCTCGTCCGGGGCGAGCAGCACAGCTGTGGAAATCAGCGCGTACTCCGCAGAGCAGGGCAGCGGTGACCGCTGCTGGCGGGAGTGCTCGGACAAATTCTCCTACAGTCTTCGAACCAGTTGTGCCGCAGTAGCTTAGGGCCGGAGGGTGACAGCAGGCAGCAGCGGGCGTGCGCGGCGGGGCACTAGGTCATGTCTCTCGATCGATTTCCTCGATCGTGCCCGGCAAGCATCACGCAGCCTTTGGTGGATCAAATCCGCGACTACCCCGGCGTGGGAACGGGCCGACTGACTCTCGACCGCCGTCAGTGACCGCACATGCCGATTATGTCGCGGCAGTGGATGATCCGGTCCTCGCCAGATCACCCACCCACGACAGCGTCCTGACTACCTCCGTCTCACCGCGCCCTGAAGTGTGCGCGGCTCAATCCGGCCTGCAAGTCCAGCCGCTCTTGAACGGAGTGGGGTGCCTGCCCTCTGGGCAAGTCCGGACGAGCTTCCATTCGCCCGTGCCAGAGTCGCACATATAGATCGACCGTCCGTCTATAGCGCTGCCGCCCTTTTTGCATGCTCCCGTCGGCGGGGCTGCATGAGCGACCGAGTCGACCGCTGTCGCGGCAGAAAAACCCAGCACCCCGACGACGAGAACCAGAGCCGCGGCGTGCTTGCGATATACCGAGATGGACTGGGGTTCAGCCATTCTCCAACTCCTCCTATTGGTGCGGTGTACTCATGGCAAGGCGTCCAGCCAACGAGCGAAGCCACTTCCGATGCGCGTCCTCGTTCGGCAAGACCCGTCGGTTCGGTTCATTCTCCGTTGCCGCCCGCTGGCTGGATGAGGACGCGCTACACCCAACGCGCCTCCTGGGCAGAGCCCGCCCCGGACCGTGTGGCCACCGGAAGCTTTGGACCTTTGCGGCCCCCGCCATTACCGCTTACGGGCCGCCTCGGACCGCCGGCGTAGCGTCCGCTGCTGCCGAGGAGCGAGCTCTCCGCTTTGTCGGCATGCCTGGCGATCATGAGTCAATAGATGTGCTAGACAATGGATTCCGGTGCGGGTCGACGTTCGACGCGCACCGAAATTCGAGCTTCCAGCCGGGGAAAAGCCGTTTCCGGACTCAGCGATGCTTGGCACCCGGCCGTGGCCGGGTCTTCATCGCGGGCTGCGGGTCCGGCGGACGAGAGCGACCGGCGAGGGCCGCGGACCACAGGACGACGGCGAAAACCGTGTACAGCACGGCCCAGGGCAGCCAGCCCCAGCCGGCCGCGGCCGCGCGCACGAGGCAGTAGATCGTCAGCCCGGGCAGGAGCACGCACGGCGTGAGCACCACCAGCACTCCGGCGCCGACCAGACCCCACGCCCCGCGGCCACCGATGGTGCCGAACGCGAGGCGATCGACGCCCGCGATCGCGTCCAGCCGGGACTGAAGATGCTCCAGCCGGTGCTGATTCAGGGTCGCCGCTTTGCTCATCACCACGGCCAAGGTCACGAGCACCCAGATCGGTAGCGGCACGAGAGCCACTCGGAAACCCTGGAACGTCAGGGGATGGTTGGCGATCGCGGTGATCATGACGCCGGTGAAGGCGAAGACGATGGTGTACACGGCCACCACCCCGGCCTGCACCGCGCTGTCGCGCTGCATCGCCGCCGCGTAGAGCGCGGTAAGGGCGGACAGGCGCGCCGCCGGATCCCCCTGAAGCCGTGCCTCATCCATCGTTGGGCACCTTCAGCGTGCGGTACCGAGGCGCAGTGTTGTATCCGTGCACGGTCAAGCCCTTGTCTGTCGGTATCGCCTGGATAGCTCGCTTTACCAGTTGCGTACCGTGAACGTCACATCGGCTTTGTCGTCAGGCTCGCCGTCGCGCCAATTCTGCACATGAATTTGCCAGGAAACTGATTGGCCTGGCCAGATGAGCTTATGCTCGAACGCGCTACTCCCGCCCAACTCGTCCGTGTTCGTAGTTGCGCCCTCGTATAGTTCGACTAGACCTTCGGTGACTGCGATGAGTCCGTCCGGTCGTTGAGTGAGGGCGTAGTGGAATTCGACTCTGATCTCTCCGCCGCACTTTATCCAGAACGAGGGGCGCTGCGTGGAGCCGACTTCGATGGAACGGGTGCGGGGTTTGAATTCACCCTTGCAGACTTCGTTTTTCTCCGGCCATGTCTCGTGATCCATGATCCGGTATGCGGCGTTCGCGGTCACGGTTCGGGGAGCCGCTTGAGCAGGTGCGGCCAGAGCCGGGAGGCCGATGGCCAATGCTGCGCAAACAGCAAGCGTCCGCCAAGACGTGGTAACCGCGGTCGGGGATCGTAGTCGTGTCGAGCGTATACGAGGTCTGGTGCCCGTGCGCAGGCCTCTGAACGTCGAAGAATCGGAACGAAGCAAAAACATGATCACTCCCAAGTGGTCCTGTATGTCGGGTTTGCCGAAAGATATCGACCCGCCGCTACTGTGCGCCGCCCTTTGGCGAACAGTTAGTTCGGTGCGGCGGCTACGGACGTTTCACGCCCACTCATAAAATGATCCGCCGCGCACGTACTTCCAACACGAGTAGTTGGCTACTCGTGTTGATCGGATTTGGGACGCGGACCGGTCGAATTTCGCGGAACCACAAGATCGATAGCCCGATCAACGGCCACAGATAATTTCCGAAGCCGCGTGCGCAAGGTGAGCGTCAGGTCAGGCAATTCATTCGGTCCTGCCCGGCGGAGTCAGGTGCGCTCGGGTGCGGTGCGGGTCGCTTCGACCCCCGCGAGGATGACGCGGATCCCGTCCCGGAATTCCATGTCCACGTCGTCGACGACTAGATCGGTGACCATGCGTGCGGCGCGGGGATAGCGCTCGCCGTCCACGAGCCGGCCGATCAGCTCCGGCCGATACGGGTTGTCGGCGTATTCGGCACCGGTGCGGGCCTGCTCCTCGATCACGAATCCCGTTGTGTAGTGCAGAAGCAGCGGGAACACCCGGGCGGCTTGCTGGAAGGAGAATCCGGCGTCCTCGAGCGTGCGTAGCGCCAGCTCCACGGTCCGCCACATGGCGCTGTCGGCGACATAGGTGCCGGCGAGGAGTTTCGCTCCGTCCCGATAGCGCAGCATGGCCGCCCGCAGGCGCCCTGCGATGTCGGCCAGCCAGTCCTGCCAGCCGACGCCGTGCCGCGGCGCCTCCAAATCCGCTACGGCGGAGACGAATACGACGCGCGCCATCGCGTCGAGCAGTTCTCGTTTGTTCTTGACGTGCCAGTAGAGCGTGGGCGCCTGCACGTCGAGCGCGGTCGCGACCTTGCGCATGGTCAGTCCGTCCAGGCCGACCTCGTCGAGCAAGCCCAGTGCCGCGGTCGCGATGGCTTCACTGTCGAGCTTCACCGTTCACCTCCGATCACTTGACAGACTAACAGCATTCGGCGTACCTCTAACACTGTTAGAGAATTTATGAACACAGTTAGGGGTTGTCATGGAAACCACGGAGGTAGTGATCGCGGGCGCCGGGCCGACCGGCCTCATGCTGGCCTGCGAACTTCGACTGGCCGGAATCGAGGTGGCCCTGATCGACGCACTGCCGCAGCGAACCGGCGAATCCCGCGCGGGCGGCATGCACGCCCGCACGATCGAACTCTTCGAGCAGCGCGGCTTGCTGGCGCGCCTCGAAGCGCGTGGCCGCTATCTCCAGGCCGGTCATTTCGCCGGACTGCGCATGGATTTCAGCGACTTCCCGACCCGGCACCCCTACACATTGGCCGTCGTCCAGGCCGAGATCGAGGACGAATTGGACCGGCGCGCAACGGAACTGGGTACGCCGGTGCGTTGGGGCGCGCCGATCACCGGCTTCCGCCAAGACGGCGAGGGCATCACCGTCGAGATCGACGGCGCGGCGGCTATCCGGGCCGCGTACCTGATCGGCTGTGACGGCGGACGCAGCACCGTGCGCGGGCTCGCGGGCATCGGCTTCCCCGGCACCGAGGCGACCATGGCCTGCATGCTGGCCGACGTGGAGCTGTCCGACCCGCCCACCGACACCGTGTTCAGCGAGCGCCGAGGCATGGGCGACTACTCGGTCCTACAGTTCGGCCCCGACTGGTACCGCCTCATCGTGCAGCGCCACGATCGCCTCCTGGAGCGTGGCGCCAAGCCGACCTTCGAAACCTTCCGTGACTGTTTCGTCGACATCGCGGGTACGGACTTCGGAATGCACAGTCCCCGTTGGGTTTCGCAGTTCGCCGATGCCGCACGGCAGGCAGACCGGTACCGCAGCGGCCGCGTGCTGCTGGCCGGGGACGCCGCCCATATCCACTACCCGGCGGGCGGACAGGGCCTGAACATGGGCGTGCAGGACGCGGTGAACCTCGGCTGGAAACTCGCCGCCGTTCTCCGGGGCGACACCCCGGAAGATCTCCTCGACACCTACGAATCCGAGCGGCATCCGATCGCGGCCCGGGTCCTGCACAACACACGCGCCCAGACCGCATTGGCGCGTCCCGGTGCGCACGCGAACGCCTTGCGCGACATCGTTTCCGGCCTGCTGGATATCGACGAGGTCCGGCAGCGCCTCGGCCTGATGATCACCGCGCTCGATATCCGCTACGACATGAAATCCGACCACGTGCTGGCCGGGCGTCGCATGCCCGATATCGATCTGACCACGGACGGCGCGGCTACCCGGGTCACCGGCCTGCTCCACTCGGGACGCCCGATCCTGTTGTCCGGCAAGGGAAACAATGTCAAGCAGGACGGATGGTCCGACCGGGTCGGCCTGGTCGACGCCGACTTCGGCGCCGGCAAGTGGACAATCCCCGGCGTCGGCGTCATCGACGCACCGGCGGCGGTCCTGCTGCGCCCGGACGGCTACGTCGGCTGGGCCACCGACTCCGGTCCGGCGGGTCTCACCGACGCACTGACGGACTGGTTCGGTCCGGCTCGCTAGGTGCGCAAAGCTCGGCCACGCACAGCCTGCTCGTCGTCCTGCTATCGACTGTCGAACGGTGTGGGTGCGTGATGCGGGAGTGACGACATCTTCAGCGGTTTCGTGGCTACCGCACGGGCGTCCTCGAGGTCGAGTCCGAACATGCGCAGCAGGTTGATGGCAAGGGTGTCGATGTCGGTACCGGGATCGGTGGCGAGACGCTGCAGGCAACCAAGCAGCGAACCGGCCGTGCAGGCAAGCGCGGCGGGATAGTCGCTGATATCGAGGCGGCCGGTCTCGCCCGCTCGGCGCAGGTCCCGCAGGGCGCGGGTTGCGAGGCCCCGCTCCGACGACACCAAACGAAGCCGCGGTGCTACCCGGCATGCGCGAGCGCCGGACCGGGCGGGTGGTGATGGTCGGCTCGATGCTGGCCAGCTTCCCGCTGGCCGGTGCCGAGCGGGGGCGGTCGATGTCAGCGATGAAGCGCGCAGTCAGTAACACATATCCGTGTCACCGAGGCCAACCAGCAGCCAAGACTTCCCGTTGTGGCTCACTACACATATCTTCAATTAATACCCTCGCGAGCGGGGGATTTGTCGTGTGAAAGTCCGGATTCCGGTAGCGCAATTGCAGCGATAAGCAGTCAACTCGTTGGCATAGCTGAAACGGAAGTCGTACAGTATGAAACGTATCCGGTGCAGCTTCGGACGGTTCACGTTGGGAGCATCGAAAGCACCATCCCCCAACAAGATTCGAGGAATGATCAATGCGTATTCGTAATGCTCTGTGCGCTGCATGCGTTGCTCTGCCCACCGCTGCGGGGGTAGCCCTCGCCGGCACCGGTGCCGCCAATGCCGCTGTCGGCGAGGCTCAATGGATGGAGACCCCAGCGCCCGTCGCCGCTTCGAGCACGAACTCGGTCCCGGCTTCCCTCGCCGCGCCGATCCCCGCTCCCCTGGCCGGGTCCGTTCCCGCTTCCCTTGCGGCATCGGCTCCAGGTGCCCTGGCCTCGACTCCAGCCCTCGCGGCCTCGGTCCCGGCTTCCTTAGCGGCATCGGTCCCGGACTTTCTAGCGGTCTCGGCTCCGAACTCCCTAGCGGCATCGGCTCCGACTACCCTTGCGGCGCCTGTCCCCGCTTCGCCTACGGCCCGCACAGAGAATCCCGGCACGGCTGCCGTCGACGATCACGATGCCCCGCCGGTCGATCCGGTGTTGCAGGGCGCCGCGAACGGCGCACGGGACGGTGCGGTGGCGGGTGCTATCACGGGTGGAGTCATCGGCCTGCCCGCCGGTGTGGCCGGCGCGGTGATCGGCGCCCCGCTCGGCGCGGTCGTCGGTGGGACGGCGGGCACGATTGCCGGTGCGGTGGCCGGCGGCGCTCTCGGCGCGGCGGCCGGCGGCGCGGTGGCGACGACAGCCGTTATGGGAACCGCGCTGGTGGCCCCTGATCTCGTTCCGGTGGTAGCCGGCGCGGCTCCGGCGGTTGTCTTGGGTGGTTTCGGGCTCGGCGTTGGCGCCGGCGGCTTGGCGGGCTTGGCGGTCGGCGCGGTCGGCGGTGGTTTGGCCGGTGGTGCGCTGGGCTTCGCCGCTGGTGAAGCCATCCCCGTGGGCCTGGGTGCTGCGGCCGGTGCCGCGATCGGTGCCGGCATCGGTGCCGCGGCCGCGGCGGGTGCGGCCAACGCCGACAACGGCGGCCACTGCGGCGACGGTACTCAGCAGTCCCGCGACAGCGGCGACGCCGTGCAGTCCAGCGACGCTGTGCAGCTCGACGACGCCGCGCAGTCCAGCGACGCCATGGGTTTCGACGACGTCGTTCAATCTTGGGACAGCGGCGACACCGTTCCGCAGCTCTGAGCCCAGTGGCGCACCCTTACGCGCAGACCCTGGTTCGAAGTCGCGGGCCGGGGTCTCGCACCACGCGGAAATGACACACGCGGGCCCGGTGGTCATCACAGAGGGCGGCGCATTCGTTGCAAGTTGCCACGGATGCGAGGCAGTACAGGTTCAGCCATTCGCAGGAACAATATCGCACATCAAATCACCGGCGCGGCAAGGATTTCCGAACGAGGACGCCAGTACGACATCGGCGACGGCGTGAGCGATCCGCCTGGCCACGCCGATGAGAATCACCCATTCGCGGCTGACCGGGATCGCCATTTCCGGATCAGGTTATCGATCCCGGCAGCGGAGACCGCCAGCAAGACGATGCTCTCCAGGGGATACCGAAGGTTCCAGAACGCATCGGCGAAGCGACCGGGATCAACGGTCGCGCTGATGCGCAGGAGCGCGACGGTCAGACCCGCCAGGGCGGACACACCGAACCACACTTGGGTGCGGGTCCAGGGCCGAGCGGAGAGCACAGTGGCGCCCATGACGACGTTCGCGAGTAGCAGTGCGCCCGAGACGATCAATCCGTGCACGGTCGCGGTGCGACTGAGTCCTTCGCCGATGTAGTGGCGGTGCTGGCCGCTGTGCTCGGCAAGGGCGTAGGTGATCGCAAGCAGCGCCGCGAGGACCGGGGCGGCAAGTTGAGCGATCTTGGCCAGGCGCGTGAAGCCCCAAATGTGGGCGATGTACGCGCATTCCAGACAGACCGCGGTCAGCAGCAGCACGTCGTACCCCATCCCGGACCAACCCGGGTCGTCGAAGTAGGCGTCGAGGTTATCGCTGAGACCGGGGTGCACGAAGGCGGCGGATGCCGCCAGCAGAGCGAGTACCGCGGTGAGTAACCGTGTCTGGGGCGCGGCGCGCCAGAGGGAAAGCCTGGCGAGTGCCGCCAGAGCCGTAATCGCGACCACGATCCCGAACAGGGCGTCGGTCATTCCTCGCGTAGTCCTTTGCTGAGCCGCTCGCGGCGGGTCCGGGTCGGAGTGGACGGGGGCGCGTCGGGGGCGAGGCGGCGGCGGACTTCCTCGGCGAGTTCGGCTCCGGTGGCCTCTTGGAGAGCCTCACGCACCGACGCGCGCTGGACCTCGGCTCGAGTGAGGACCCCGGCCGCGATCAACCCCTCTACCGGACTCACCCCATAGGTGCGGCTGAACGCGACAACGGTCTCCGCGACCGGAGTGTCACTGAGGTGGCGCGCCACACGCATCTGGTTGGTTCCCATGCGTGCGGCGATAGCGCGATCACTGTCGCCGTGCGAAACGGCCTGTTTCCAATCCCGGAAGCCCACACCCCCGAGTGTGTCCCGTAAGTGTGTCATTGTGCAAGACATCCTATGCAGAGGCGCGGGGGCGACGACCTCGACTCGCCGAACCGTCGTACAGGGCGCCGCATATGAACAGTTCATCCCAGGAGGCCGTAAATGCCCCATTCACGCAACATCCAATACGGCCACAAAAGTGAATATTTGTAATCTGTGCCACTCGAAGTGCCTGCCACATATGGCATTTCAGGTCGCGACGTTGCAGAATTGAAATTCTATATTCCATTTTCGGGTTGATTCGAGGCGTCCGCTGCGGGAATAGTGGGGACCGGAATCGCCACAGCCCATAGCGGAAAGCCCCGGAGAAAGGGAGTCAAGATGCTGCTGGCCGTACTAGCCGCTCTCGGCGCTGTTCTCACTCTGGCACCATCCGCCGCCGCGGCGCTCTGGGCCTGGTCGTCGCACCGGTCCACGGACCGTCGCCCACAGGCGAACTAACCGCCGCCCGCCTCGGGTTCGCTCGACCATCACCCGCGGGACAGCTCGCCTCCAGAATTCCGGCAAACCCTCGATACACATCCACGTCGAAATCGAGTTGACCATCATGTTCATCCGTCACATTTTGCGCACCGCCGCTGCCGTCGCGGCGGGCATCGCACTGTCCGACACCGGCACCGCCGGCGCGATGCTCCCGCTGATAGCCGACCCGGCTGCCGCGGCTGAAGCATCCAGGGATGTAGTCCACGATCCGTCGAACCGGGCCCTCGAATCTCGCGATAGCACCGAGATCCGAGAACGCATCCTCGATGTCCTTGCCCGATTTGTCGGCGATCAGCCCGAAATGGGTGAATTTGCCGCGCTGGACATGGATCAATACGACATAGCCGCCTTTCTCTGCGAGGTAGAGGAGGCGCTCGGCGTCTACATTCCCGACCATGTCGGCGAGCGACTCACGAGTGTGGAGGGCGTCGTCGAGTACGTTCAGGCCCATCCCGAGGGTGCACGCTGAAGCTGCCCGTTCGCGGCATCTTCCGATGGCGGAGCAACGGAGCCGAACAGTGGACGCAGGCTGACTTACCTTGTGCCGCAACGAATTCCGAATCGGCAACCGCGGTGCACTCTGCACCGCGAATCACCCCTGACAATCAGCGATTCGAAAGGACGTAGTCTTGTGGATTTCTCGTCGAACAGCGATGCAGCTCCATTTCGCGCCTGGCTCGGCCTGGCTGTGCTGATAGTTCCGGTACTGCTGGTCGCCATGGATATGTCGGTGTTATATCTCGGGATGCCAGACGTTTCCAGCGCCCTGCATCCCTCGGCAACCGCGGAGATGTGGATCATCGACATCTACGGGTTCAGCCTCGCCGGACTATTGGTGACGATGGGAAACATCGGCGACCGGTTCGGACGTCGCAAGATTCTGCTGGCGGGCGCGGCCGTCTTCGGCCTGGCTTCCGTGCTGGCAGCCTGCGCGCCGAACGTCGGCACCTTGATCGCCGCGCGCGCATTACTCGGAGCCGGAAGTGCGATGCTGTTGCCGGCGAGCCTTGCCTTGATCTCGAACTTGTTCCCGGCCGGCCGCTCTCGCCGGACCGCGGTGGGCATCTGGACGGCATTCTTCGCAGGCGGCGCCGCGATGGGTCCGGTAATCGGGGGCACGTTGCTGTACGAATTCTGGTGGGGGTCTTTGTTCCTGATCAATGTGCCGGTCGCGCTGGCTGTACTGGTAGCCGCCCCGTTTCTGCTGCCCGATTACCGCGAGCCCGACGCCGGCCCCCTCGACCTACTCAGCGTCGGCCTGTTCCTGGCGGCGGTGCTTCCCTTGGTATTCGCGCTCAAGCGCGCCGCGGTGGAAGGCCTCGACGCTCCGACCGTGGGCGCCGCCGTCGTGGGCACGGCGGTGCTGTTGTGGTTCGTCCGGCGGCAACGTTGGCTGCCCGAGCCACTCTTGGATCTGTCACTGTTCCGGCGGCGCGCGTTCACCATGGCGGTCGCGGCAGCGTCCGTCGCGGCGCTTTCCTGGGCAGGGCTGAGCTACCTCACGTGCGCCTATCGGCAATCGGTACTCGGCTACGACGTACTCGGAGCCGCCATGCTCGGCGTTCCCATGGCGATAGCGGTGTTCGGCTCCGCGGTAACCGGTGTTCGCATCGGGACACGATTGGGCACCACACGCACGATCCTGCTCGCCCTGGGTGCCGCCGCGGCCGGAAATCTGATTCTCCTCGGAACCAGCGCCGTAGCCGGAACCCTCCCGTTCACGGTCGGCTCGACCATTGCGGGCTTGGGGTACGGCGTCCTGTTCTCCTTCGCCTCGGAGGCCGCGGTGTCGGCGGTACCGATCGACGAGGCCGGTGCGGCGGCGGGCATCTCGGAGACAAGCCTGGAGTTGGGCAGCGGCGTCGGCATATCTCTACTCGGATCATTGGCCGCGGCGGTATTCCGCGGGGGCGGAGATTTCGCACCGACGTTGTCGGAAACGATTGATGCCGCCAAGGGCGACGAAACGGTAATCAGTTCTGCTCGCAGCGCATTCGTCGACGGAATGCATATCGCCACCCTCGTAGGCGTGGGCGCTGTGGTGTTGACGGCCGCCGCGATATGGGCAGTCACCAGGAAAGGCGGTGGATGAACCTGTCGGCGCCGCATGGACCAGGGCCACCACCGAATGGCCCGGGTCACATGTGCCCCGGGCACGATCGAGAAAACTCGATGGGGAGCCGTGACCGAGTTTGCCGAGCCACCGAATCGTTGAAATAGATACAGGTCAAGGGTCTTCGCTGGCGGCGATGGCGATTGCCCGGAGTGTGGCACTGAAGACAACTGCCTGCTCGGGTAGCCGTAGTGGGCCGGGTGTAGGTTCGGATGCCCAGCAGGAACCTGGCCCCGCGAAGGTGACTGGCAACAGCACCATCCGGCCGCTCGCGCGTGGCACGACATTGTGTTGCGCCAGCCGACGCTGCCGACAGCGCGAAACGGGTACCGGTGGGCGCGGCATCTCGACCAAGAAAGTCCAATGCCTCTCGCGGGAATTACTCACGATCGGAACCGATGGTTCGTCGGGCAGCAGGGTGCGGACCCGGCGGCCGAGCGCGGCGGGCATATCGATCGCGCCTACCTGCTGTCCGCATCTCAGCATGGGTCGACTGTCGGCCAGTTCGACCGGGAGCCCGTAGCGTCGGCGCAGTAGGTGAGCGATATCGACTGGGGTGCAACAGGAGTGGAACATCAACGTGCCTCTGCTCCGTCGGTGGGAGCAGCCCGGCATTCGTCATGTGCGACGGATAAGTACACATGCATCAGCATCTTTTTGGCAACCTACTTCCAGAGCGGTCTCGGTCCATGAATCGGCACTACTCACATGCGGCACACTGCGCACTGCGTGAGAGCCGTTGCTGTGCGCCATGATTGGCTGTCGGTAACGGAAGCAACCTCATCATGATCACGTTGCTGACCTGTTTCATCGGCATTGCTGCCGCATTGCTCGTTGGCGATTTTCGCTGCCGTTGCCAAGGCGGTTCAGTCAGGCGTTCCGGCGACCCGTGCAGCCCGCAGAGCCTGGCCCCACACCGAACGCGCAGGGCAAGATTCGCCGGCCGAGCATGATCGGACGCGTCTGATCATGCTCCGAGCGTTGGTTGCACGAATCAGTAAGGCGGCGAGGGCAATCGGGTCGACGTGGAGATGCGGAGAACGTAGCGGCCGCTGCCGATGATGTCGTGGCGCTGGCGGTCGGCCGGGCATCTACCCGCGCCGCCGGCGTCGTCGCCGACGTTGAACAGGCCGGAGCATTTGCGGCACCACCGCCACTTGTCGTCGCCCCCCGGCCCGTCGCGGTGGGTCACGTCCTCCAACCTGTAGAAGCCTGATCCGAAGGGAACATGATCGGGCAGGCCGCTGAACTGTGGGGAGGGGCACACGCTCCGCACTCCAACCTGGTTGATTCCTTGGAACCACAGACCCTGGCATCGTTCACACCAGCGCCAACCGGACTGGCCCTGACCGCCATCGGGGTCTTCTTTGAGGATGTAGTC
This sequence comes from Nocardia goodfellowii, assembly GCF_017875645.1. Classification (NCBI taxonomy): domain Bacteria; kingdom Bacillati; phylum Actinomycetota; class Actinomycetes; order Mycobacteriales; family Nocardiaceae; genus Nocardia; species Nocardia goodfellowii. The sequence goes on from NZ_JAGGMR010000001.1 coordinate 6,360,861, forward strand.
GTAGCCGCTGCCATCGTCGTGATGACCGCCGTCGAGGATGTCGCCGGCCGGGCAACCGCCACGAGTGTTGTTGCCCGAGAACCAAAGCCCCCGGCAACGCCCACACAATTTCCACAACCGCTGGGTAGCCGACGCGGGGGCGGCGTTCCCGATCAATATCGGCCCTGCGACAGCGGTCAAGGCGGCAACTGCCGCGCCGCGCAGCACTATGCGCCGGGAAACGTCCGGATTGCCGACCATCATCGCCGCCGGCGGGGTGTCGAGGTCCGGGCGCCGAGTTCGCCCGCGGCCATGATCAAACCGCCGATGGCGAAGATCGCGAATCCAGGACCGGGGACGCTTTGAGCACCCTGCTGGCTCAGCATGATCAGCATCATCGCCCAGCCGAAGGCGGCGATCGCGCCGCCGATCCACAGGCAGCCCTTCGTCCAGGTCGGGGCCCCCGAGATGTCGTCCGGTTGCGGGGCGTAGTAGTCATAGGCCCAGACGTTGCCTCCTGCGGTGTGACCATTGCCGTCGCCGCGCACCACGATTCGGCCGTCCCGACCGAATCGAGCGACGATCTTCTCACCCCCCGCCCGGTCGATTCGCGCTCGCAGATCGGCCAATTCACGTTCGAAATCGGGGTCGGTTGCCGCCGCTTCCTCTATCGCCGTCGCGACCCGTTCCCGTGTCCGGATGCTGTCCGGGTTCGCACCGAGGTCGTCCAACGGCCCCTGTCCGAGCCTGCGGGTCACCGACGCGGAGAGGGCGCTCAACCCCTGATCCAGCGATCGGTTCATCAACCTGTCACCGGCTCCCCCCAGCGCTGCGGTCAGATATTCGGCAATTGCCGTTCCGTCGATCATGCCCATCTCCTCGGTAGGCCGCCGCAAAGTGCAATTGTCTAATCGGCACCACGATCCGATGTGTTTCAACCGTTTTCAGCCGAAATCCTTTGTGAGGACAGGTAATTGAATGGTGCCCACACTCGGCGGACCGTCTGCGCCTCCACCCGGCGCGCCATCTTTCAGTGCGGCCTCCGGGGACTGATCCGCGTGGGTGTGAGGATACGGCCCGCCGTCAACTGGATTCTGCGAACCGTCCGGAGCCGTGCGGATCGAAGGACAGTCCGGTGGCGCTGTGCAAGATCTAGCGGTATCCGCCGTCGGATAGTCCCGCGTCTTCCTCGGTCTCGTTGCCGCCGGTAACCCGCTCCCACAGATAGGAGGCCAGGAAGGCGGTGCCGCCTTCGTGCGCCCATTGGCGGGAGTGACGCTCCTCGTGGTGCAGCAGTCGGTCCATGTCGAGTTCACCGCGGAACGGGCCGTCGGCACCCTCGCCCCACACCTGTCCCGACTTCGCCACCTCTCGAAGCTGCGGCGCCGGGTCTTTCGGGTTATCGATGTCCAGCATGAACATGTCGCCCCAGGTGGTTCCGCCGCCTTGGCTGAACTGATCCTGGACGACATTCCCACCCAAGCCCATCATTATGCCGTTCGGGGTGGTCACTATCCGCCCACCGTTGTCGTGCACAAATCCCACGTCTTTGTGGTAGCTCCAGGAGTTCTGGCGTTGCCGGTCGGCGATTCGCCACAGTGCGCCAGATCCGTACGGAACCGGCCCGAAGTCGGTCGTTTCGCCTTCTGTGCCGTAATCGGTGCCCGCGTTCAGGAGGTAGGTCATCCGCACCGCCTTTGTGGCGTCGTCCGCGCTGATGTCGGTCGGCAGCAGGAAATACGACTTGAAGATCCCGTCGCCGTCCTCGTCTTCGCGAATCTCTTTCATTCCGTCGAGGATTTCGAAGTCCTCGGGCGTGATGCGGTGTTCGGCGGCGATCTTGACGATGGTGTCGATCGACACGCGCCGGCGCACAGCGTTCTCGAGCCACTGCCGGTAGTAGCCGGACGCGGATGGCCCGGTCAGCAGCCCGGCGTCGCGCAAAGCCTGCTCCATCTCGACCATTCGAGCGTCGATCTTTCCGGCCTTGCTGGCATCTGCCAGGGTGGTCGCCCCGTGGTCTCTGATTTTACGGTCCAGCGCGAGTTGCATCACCCGGGCGAGAGCGGCATCGATACCGCGCGCCGTATCGAGTATCGCCTTGGTCTCCTGTTCCAGCTGCTTCCTGATCGATGCGCGGTGCCGGTCGGCCACGGCGCGCTGCTCGGACTCGAGCAGAGACATCGGTAGCGGATCGGCGGGCTTGTCGTCCACGATCGCGCCGTCGGCGGCGATTGTGAATTGGTAAGTGCCTGCGAGATAGTCGTTGTCGGCGACCCGGCGTTTCAGGGCGGACACGTCGTCCGACGCGCTTTGCAAGGCGTATTCGACGGCGGACAGCTCCGCGACCAGAATTTCGGCATTGTTGCGCGTATTTCCCAGCGAACTGCGAACGCGCTCGCTCGCAGTGCCGCGCCAGGCGGGTAATGTCTTGGCGTCGTCGAGTTCGTCCTGCAGCCTGATGAGTTTGTCTCGCCGCCCAGCCAGGTTGACGGCCACCGTATCGAGCTCCTCGGCGTCCCAGGCGCGGACGTCGTGGTAGCCGATAGTCATCCCCCGAAAGCCTTTACCGCGAGATCCTCGTTGTCGGAGTACAACTCCGCGGCCGAGGCGACCGCCGCACTCCAATAACCGACCTCGCCTGCCCACCCTTTCGCGCGCTCATTGAACGTCAACGCCAGGGTGCGGCCGCTCCTTGCCGCATCCCCACCGGGCAATGCCGCCGCGATCGCGTCCAAGCCGGTGCCCGGGTCCAACGCGCCGGCCTGACCTGCGGCAGATCCCGCCGCCTCGGCAGCTGACCGCAGCTGACCGATCTCGAGCTCGAACCCGCCCACATCCCGCGACCCGACGCCTGAATCCATCATCAGCCCGCAGCCTAATGGACTTCAGCGGCGCACGTTCGGCGTCCGCTGCCTGCGACCAGGGACATTCCGACCGGACGGGGTGATGACGACAGGCTTTCACCGCCTGGTCACTCCTTGTTCGCCTGGCATGGTCGTGTCGGCGTTGGCGAACTCCTACCGGGGACGACATCATGGCGATTCGAGTCGGGCTTGGCAGCCCAGAAGCCTGGACCACTTCGTGCTGACTGGTGACACGCCGTATCCTGCCAGGCATGAGCGCAGGACTGTTCGGACTCCTCGACGACGTGGCCGTACTGGCCCGCCTCGCGGCTGCCTCCATCGACGACATCGGAGCAGCCACTGGTCGGGCAGCCGCCAAGGCCGCCGGTGTGGTGATCGATGACACCGCCGTGACACCGCAGTACGTGCACGGCATCACCGCCGACCGTGAGCTTCCGATGATCAAGCGGATCGCCATCGGATCGCTGCGCAACAAGCTGCTCTTCATCCTTCCGGCGGCTCTGGTTCTCAGCCAGTTCGCGCCGTGGCTGCTGACCCCGATTTTGATGATCGGCGCCGCCTACCTGTGTTTCGAAGGCGCCGAAAAGGTGCTGAGCCGGTTCCTGCATCATGAGAGCCACGGTCCCGAGTCCGGCGTGGCCGTCGATGAGAAGGCGATGACCGCGGGCGCGATCCGCACCGATTTCATCTTGTCCGCCGAGATCATGGTGATCGCCCTCAACGAGGTCGCCGACCAGTCGTTCTTCCCGCGCCTGATCATCCTCGTCGTCGTCGCCCTGGTCATCACCGCCGCGGTGTATGGCGTCGTCGGCGTCATCGTGAAGATGGACGATGTCGGGCTGGCGATGGCCCAGCGCTCCTCGAGGGCAGCGCAGGCTATCGGCCGGGGACTGGTGACGGGAATGCCCAAACTGTTGACTGCGCTGTCGATCATCGGCACGGTCGCAATGCTCTGGGTCGGCGGGCACATCCTGCTCACGGGCACCGACACTCTCGGCTGGCACGCACCCTACGAACTGGTGCACCACGCCGAGGAGGCTGTCCGCGATGCCGTTCAAGGTGTCGGCGGACTGCTGGCATGGCTGACGAACACAGCCGCTTCGGCGGTCATCGGCTTTGTTGTCGGCACCATTGTGGTACTGATCGTGCAGGCGCTGCCCTTCAAGAAGAGCCACTGACCCGAGCGCGGTAGCACCCGCTGACCGGTCACGCTGGTGACACCACGCGGCCTCGAATCACCCACCGCAACCATCAACCGGTCCTAGCGCGTGAACGCCGCCTTCCTGACCGGTGGCCGCGCACAGTGGCCCCTGCGGGCCACACCCTGGCCAGATCGAGCAACCTGCTGAGGTCGGACTCGAAATCGCCCGCACCCCGGGGCAATTGAGCCGCGGAGAAGGCATAGATCGGAGCAGCACCCGCTCGGCGTGTGGCTGCCGCGGCGGCGACCCGTCGCGCGAACTCCTCGCTCCTCTCGGTCAGCGGTGCGGGCCCGGCAGGCAGATACGGTGCGAGATGTATGAGGGCGTCCCGGATTTCGACGGTCATCCGCAATAGCCGGATGACGGGATCGGGCGGCCGCGTGGGGCGGCCGGCCGGTTTCACGATCTCTGGAACGGCGGCGGTGAGATCTCGCCAGAGCGGTTCGAGGCGACGGCAGGCCCGTCCCTCGCGATCCAGGCGCGCCGCGCGCAGCACGGCCATCGCCAGCGGCAGCGTGGGCGCGATGCTGTTGACGACGACGGCGACCGTGAAAGCCAGCTCGGCACGCGGCAGGTGCGGGCCCAGTTGAGGTCGGCCGGTAAGCAATTGGAGGATGGACAGCAACTGGGTAACCCAGACGAACGCCATGCTCGCCACCATGCTCGAGCCGATGACCCGTTCCCCTGCGGTGAGGTCGCCGAGGCTGGACTCGCGCAACACCATACGGGCGAAGACCACCGTGTTGACGGTGATCGGCACGCCGATCGCGGCCGTGATCACCAGCCCGTCCCAGGTGCGGCCCAGGTCCACCGGTCGTCCCGCGCTGCGCGCCGCCGTGCCAGCGATCACGATCGCGGCGGTCGAAAGCAGACCGATACAGACGGATCGGCGCTGCCGCCGGCGCAGAGTCGCGGAGTCGATATCGCCGCGGCGCAGGCAGCCGATGGCGTAGAGGCAACTCGTCGACATCACCGCGCCACCCGCTGCCAATTCGTAGAGCGGAGCGGAGAAGTCGGACGCGGCCGCAAGCCGGTACAGCAACAGAGCCGCCGCACACCAGGCGAACAGCTGATTGAGCATCTGGTCGATGGCGGTATCCCGGAAGAGCCAGAAGCGGCCGAGCACCGACAGCATCGTCCAGACGGTCAAGGGCCACCCGAGATAGCCGGGAATCAACGACGACAAGCGACCTGCACCTCACAGCCGAGCGAAATACCTTCGCGCACAGTATCGGCGGGCCCCAGCGCCGCCACTGTCAGCGCACCGGTTGCGTGGCGCGGCCTCCCCAGCTCCGAGCAGCGCGGCTGCACGAGGCTCGGCCTAAGCAGCAGCAATCACCTCGATCTCTACCAACCAATCGGTCTCCAGCAGTTGCACCACGATGGCCGTCGTCGGCACCGCGCGGCCCCCGAGCGCCGCCACCCTGGCCGCGGCGTTGGCCTCCGCATACGCTGGATCTCGCAGGTAGCTGGTCAACCGCACGATGTTGTCGACGGTCATGTCCGCCGAGGCGAGAATGACCCTGACATTGCGCCAGATCCGCTCGAGTTGCTCCGCCACAGTCGTCCCGGCCACCCCCGCCGGATCCAAACCCATTGTGCCCGCCACGAATACCAGCCGCTCGGGGCGGCGTACCTCTAGTGCATGCACATAATCGGAGGTCGCCGGATAGATACCTTCGTTCGGACTGTGCGCTACCGTCTCCATCAGCCGATCATGCTGCGAATCCTGTTAGCCGTCAACGCAACTCGTTGCAGCGCACCTACGCCGCGTGCGACGGGAGCCGACAGAACACGGAATGGAGTTCTCGGGCACGCCCGGGTGACAACCGCTACACCGGAGTTCGTCCCGGCGGACACGCCGGACGGTGGACTTTCGGACGGAGCGCAGCTGGCCGACGTGCGCTTTGCGGTGCGGCTCTTCGAACCGATCCCATGGCGTCCAGGATTGACACTGAAATCGACTCGGGTTCAGAGGGGTAACGGCATCACCACTTGGATGATCATGTCGGCGTGCAGGTTTGGGTGCGGACCGTGGCGCTGGCCGTACCCTCTATCGCCGATGCCGGTCATGCCGTATCCTAAACTGCGTTCACCGATCACAGTGCGGGAGATCGGCCACGTCACCCGACGCGATATGGGACCGGCACGTTCGGTGCTGACAGGAGGAATACATGAGGCATGTCGGGATCTTGGCGCACAGTATCGAAGGGGCGTCGCTGTGCTTGCGGACCCTCTCCCAGGAGGGCGCCCGCGAACTCGGACCGCACCAGCACGCAGACGTGACCCTGGACTGCATCGCGATGGGCCGCAGCATGCCCGCCTGGGAAGCCGGCGACTACAGTGCGATTCGAAAGACGTTGGCTTCCAGCGTTGACCGCCTCGCCAGGGCTGGGGCCGAGTTCTTCGTCTGCCCCGACAATACCGCGCATATGGCATTGGAGTCCGACGGCGAAGACCTGGCCCTGCCGGGTCTGCACATCGCCGAAATCGTCGCGGAAAAAGCGGCTGCGGACGGCTACCAGCGAGTTGGAGTGCTCGGTACCAAGTACACGATGACCGGCCCGATCTACCCGCGCGTCCTAGCAGCCAACGGAATCGCCGCCGAGATACCGGACTCCGACGAACGCCACTTGATCGACGAAATCATCTTCACCGAACTGTGCGAAGGAGTCTTCACCACCGCATCACGACAGTATTATCTCGACGTCATCAACCGGCTGTCCGATCTGGGCTGCGACGCCGTCGCTCTGGTCTGCACCGAGATCCCCCTGTTGATAACCCCGGACGTATCCCCTTTGCCCACACTGGATTCCACCCGCCTGCTGGCCGCGGCCGCCCATCAGGTCGCCACCGGGGCACGCCCACTTCCGACCTGGCACGGCGGCGCCCTCGGCTGAGAGTCGCATGGCCATCCGCCATACGCACCGGCGTCATCACCGACGTCCTCGTCGCCCACGCCGGACTCGTCCGAGCACTACTGGTGACACTTGGCGGAACCAGTTGCGAAGGGCTGCCCCAGATCTCGGGGGCTTGCCGCCAATTTTGCTGTAGCACAGAGTCCTTAGGATGACGGTTAAAGTTGATGAGGCACAGTTGCAGAAGCTTCAGACCGAAATTGAGCGCGCGCAGGGCGCACTCGTGCACGGACTGAGCCTGATGAACGGCGCGTCCGTGCAGGCCAGCGGGATCGAGCAGCTATTGCTCGGATCCACTGTCACCCCGTTCGGTAACACCGCCGGTGGCCAGGCCTGCCATTCAGCGCATTCGGAGATCTACACCGGCGGATCGAACACTGTGAAGGCTTTCGCGGGCACAGTCGACTCGGACGCCGAGCGAATGCGGATGGCGCTGGGGTTGTATCGGATCATGGACGACGAGAACGCCGAGAATCTGATGAAGCTCAATGGTCATGTGCTCGACTTCCTCAGTACCCACTTGAGCAAGTCCGACGATGGATTCGGCGACGAGCAGGCCGCGCAGATCAACAAGCTGCGGGGCCTGGTCGCCGATCTGAACGCCGGCAATGTCGTGGTCGGCGGCGACTTCAACGCGGTGACCAACGACGGCAGCCCGTCCGCACAGGCGATCCGCAATTTCGCCGGCAACGGCTTCGATACCGACGCGGGCACTATCCACGACGGCCCGGGCGGTGCACCGTTCGGCACCTCGGCGAGCAATCGGCCCATCGATCACTACCTGCCGCGCGGCCTGGGCACGGCCCCGGCCGAACGCTGGTATCGGGAGCAGTCCGACCACGACGGGCAACGCGTGGACCTGACGCTGCCCGCCTGGTAGACCTCAGCGATCGACAATCACACGGACCCGAGTGGCGGAGCGCTTTTCGTCGCCGGGTCCGAGGTCGGTCACCGTCGGGTCCCCGGTGGCGATCAAGCCGCTACCGGTCCGGACAGCGACGGCGTTGCCGAAATCGGCAGGGATTCCCAGGTATCGAGCCTGGCCCTTCCATGAGGCCGGACCGAAGTGGACCTCCCAGTTACCGTTCGGGTCGCGCTCGTTCAACTCCTCCTGCAACTTTTTCGCCCCGCTACCGAAGAGTTCCTGCAAGGTCGCCACGTCCACTTTGCCGTCGATGACTCGCTGCGCCAGTTCACCCATGTCGCCGTTTTGGTAGCCCTGTTTCGCGCGGAACTTGTTGCCGTTGCCGCCCTGCTGAACATTCCAATTCAGTGTGCGTAGCGTGCGCCGGGTCCAGGTGCTCTCGAGCGTCTTGAATTCGGTCACCGCCGCACGGAAGGCCGCGGTCTGCGGCGCGAGTTGCGCGTCCACGCGGGCCCGAATGTCGTTGTAGGCCTTGACCAATTTCTCGACCAGCTCGTCCTCGTCTTCGTCCTGTGGGTCGAGGGTGACGACACCGTCGGAATCCACGCTCATCCGCACTTTTCCCTGGAGCTTGGATTTCTCGTTGTCCAACTGCGCCTGGTTGAAGCGCAGGGTATGGATGCACGCGTTCACCGCGGTGGCGGCCCGGCCTGCCAGGTCCGCGCATTTGTCGACGTCGGCGACGAGTTTTCGGCGGTGACCGTCGTAGCGTTCGGACGCGGGCCCGGCCCAGCCGCGCCCGACCACGCTGTTCGCCGCGCCGTTGATGGTGTCGGCCGCCCAGGACGATTTCTCTTTCAGCGATTTCCACGCGGACTCGTATGAGCCGAGCTTTGCCAGATCAGCTTCGAGGTCTTTGACATAGGTGACTGCCATGAAAAAATCCTGGGTCGCGGTGTGATCGGCCTCAAGACCCAAAATGCTGCGGCATAGCAGAGGGATTGCGGAGCAAGCCCAGCCCCGGCCGCGAAGGTCGCGTGACCAGTGCAGGCCATCGGCATGCTCACGGACGCGCTAATGACGCACCGTGACAACAATCTTGCCGACCTGGCCGTTGGCCTCCAGGTAGCGGTGCGCGTCGGCGATGTCTGCCAGGTCGAAGGTCTTGTCGATGATCGGATCGAAGGAGCCGGAGGTCAGCCCGGCGTTGACGAAGGCGACACCGCGGCTCAGGCGTTCGGCCGCCGCGGTGACTTCGAAGACGGTGTAGGTGCGGGTGCGCAGCGGAGGAAAGCTTTGGGCGTTGGGCAGCGGCGTGGTGCGCGGATCGAGTGCGCCGTAGACGACGAGTTGGCCGCCCGGGGCGATGCCGCGTGCGATCTGCTCCACACCGGGTCCGGCGATCGGGTCGAAGGCAGAGCGCACACCGGCGCCGCCGGTGATCCGGTCGATCCGGGTGTGCAGGTCTTCCTCGTCGGTGACGATGACCTCGGCGGCACCGTGGTCCAGCAAGCGCTTCTTCTTCTCGGCGGTGCGCGTGGTGACGATGGGGATCGCACCGATGTGGTTGGCGGTCTGGATGAATGCGTGGCCTACGCTGCCGGAGGCGGCGGTGATCAAGACGTGGTCCCCGGACCTGGTGTGGCCGTCCTCGACTATGGCGCCGTAGGCGGTGAGGTAGGCCATCCAGACCGCGGCCGCCTTCTCGGCGGAGATACCCGCGGGGCGTGCGACGGTGGCGGAAGCGGGCACCAGCACGTGATCGCCATAGGTGCCGTACTCGGTCAGCAGGAAGGCCGGCACCACGCCGACCACGTCGCCGGGGGAAACATTCGAAACATCAGGACCCACGGCTTCTACGACCCCGGCGGCCTCATAGCCCAAGCCGGAGGGGAATTTCGGTTGGTAGAGATAGACCCCTTCCCGAAACTGCACCTCCGACCGGTTCAACCCGATCGCATCGACCCGGATGCGGACCTCGCCGGGCCCGGGATCACCGACCTCGACCTCGCGTACCTGGAGAACCTCGGGTCCGCCGACCTTGTCGAATTGCACTGCTGTAGCCATGCCATTTCCTTACGTCCCGACTGTGTATTCCGATAGGGCTCAGCGGCTCACGGAGCGGTCTCCTGGATCTCGCAGAGCACATCGGCGAGTAGTTCACGATCTTTGGTAACCCGCCCGAGGCCCATGCCCCCGATGTCAGCGCCTGCGGCGATCAGGTCGGTATAGGTGCCGCTGACCACGCCACCGCCATAGAGGATGGTCAACGTCGCGCCGCGATCGGCGAACCGCTGACGAAGTTCCGCGCATACGGCCGCTACGTGGTCGGGCGCGGCCGCGGCGGCACCGACGGTCCAAGCGGGTTCGTACATCACCCGCAATGCGACGGTGTCGGCCAATTCCCGGGTAGCGGAATCGAGCTGACGCACAGCGTGTTCCGCGGCTTCGCGGGTGGACAGGTGTTCGGCCTCGCCGATGCAGATCAACGGCTTCATTCCCGAACGATGCACCCCGGCAACTTTTTTCGCGATCAGCTCGTCCGTTTCGCCGCGAGCTCGACGGTCGGCGTGCCCGACCATCACGTCTGTGCAGCCGATCTCGGCGAGTAACGACGGTGCGTCCTCGCCGGTGTACTCGCCGTCCTCGTACCACGCGTCTTGTGCGCCCACCGCGACCGAGGTGCCACGCAGTGTCGCAACCGATTCGCGAATCAAAGGGCCTGGCAAGCAGGCGAAGAACCCTGCACGGGACAATTCTCCGGCCAAGGGCATAACGATACTTTCCAGCCACTGTCGTGTGTCCGCAGCGCTCATGGTCGCCTTGGTGTTGGTACAGGTGACAACACTCACTCCGGCCTCCGCTTATTCGAAATTGGTGTGGCGCTCCAACATTTCGTGCCGGTCGGACTTCTTCGAGCGCTCGATAAGCAACACAACGGCATCCAGATAGACAAGAGCGCATTGCTCGAACAAAGTCCCCACGAATTGCACCGATTCGCCTTCGTCGCCAGCCGGGGATCGTTCCGGTATATCTAGCAAAGTGTCGGCGAGCTTCGCCAGACTCGACTTTCGCGTCGCGGTGAGGACAACCAGCCGCGCACCCGTCTGCCGGGCGGTTTCCGCATGCTGCACAATGGTCGGAGTTTCTCCGGAGCCACTACAGGCCAGGAGGAGATCACCGTCACCGGCGATTGCCGGTGTAGTGACATCGGAGACAACATAGGCACTGTAACCGAGGTGGACCAGCCGCATCGCGAAGGCATCGACCATCAGCTTGGAACGACCGGCTCCAGCGACGAAGATCCGTCGGGCGGCGTCCATCTCACCGATCAGGTCGAGCACAGCGGCCGGCTCGATCCTGCTCAGGGCTGCCAGTATCTCCGCCGGCACTTCGTGCATCGCACGCTTCACCTCTTCTATCAGTGACTCCTCGGTCCGCCGCGGTTGCCCCAAAGTTTCGCTTTCGGAATCGCCCTGTCGGACCATGACTTCCCCTTCCCTCCACAGAAGAATCTGGCATCGGCACACGACGAGTTTCCGAATGCCACCGCTTGTCCCGAGCCGAGCGGAATATGTCACATCAGAATGCCAGCGCGGGCGCGGGAACAGGAATGCAGTTCACCTAGATATCGCCTCATCGTTACAAGGTACCGGTCAGTTTTCGTCCTATGTAGCCAACCGGATGTACCGATCCGATGCCCCGGCAATTCAAAAAACCATACTTCCGTGGAATTCGAGGCAACTTCGCGGTAGCCTGGTCATACCTCCCGAGTCGATACGCAGATAGATCGTAATCGGTACTGCCCGGCCGATATCCGGCCCATACTCCCTGATATTCAAGCCAGCACGCTTCACTTTGCGTTGCCAGAATGGACCGGTTGGAATGTCTGACCCAGAGATGCGGATTCCGTACAGCGCCGTGTTGTTCGACATGGACGGAGTCGTCACCGACACGGCGGCCATCCACCAGCAGGCATGGAAAGCGTTGTTCGACAGCGTATTACAGGATCAACGGGTCGACGACGGTGCCGATACCCGGCCCTTCGATTCCGATGACTACTTCCGCCTGGTCGACGGCCGCGGCCGGTTGGACGCTATCGCGGCCTTCCTGGAAAGCCGTCAGGTAAGCGTCCCGGACGGCCACGAGGACGACACCGACGATGTCTGGTCCGCACACGGTTTCGCCGCGCGCAAGAACACACTGTTCCGAAAGATACTCGAGGAACAAGGAGTTCACGCCTTTCCCGGCACCGTCGAACTGCTCCGGCGACTTCGCGGCGGCAGGGTGCCTGTCGCCCTGGTCAGCGCCAGCCGCAATGTGAGCGCGGTTTTGGACGCCACCGACATCCGCGGGCTGTTCGACGTCATCGTCGACGGCAACGTCGTAGCGGAGCTGGACCTACCGGGGAAGCCTGATCCGGCGATGTTTGTGGAGGCCGCGCGCCGGCTCGGAGTGGAGCCCGCGCACGCTGTCGTGGTCGAGGACGCCGCCGCCGGCGTACGCGCCGCCGCCGCCGGTGGCTTCGGACTGGTCGTCGGCATCGACCGTGCCACACCCGCGGACAGTCTCGCCCGCGCGGGGGCAGACATCGTCACCGGTGACACCGCCCGGCTGGACCTCGGTTTCGAGCCCGCCGATCAATGGACGCTCCGTTACGGCGGTTTCGATCCCGCGCACGAAGGTCACCGCGAAGCGTTGACCGCGTTGTCGAACGGGTACCTCGGCGTCCGGGGCGCAGCCCCGGAGCACAGGGCCGATCGAACCCACTACCCCGGAACGTATCTCGCGGGTGTGTACAACCGGCTCACCAGCGCAGTCGACGGCATTCGGGTGGAAGACGAGCATTTGGTCAACATTCCCAACTGGTTGTCGATGGATATCCGCATCGCCGACGAACCCTGGTTGTCCGAGGGCGGATTGAACATCCGCGAGGAGCGCCGCGATCTCGATCTGCGCCAGGCGGTGCTGGTGCGAACCGCGGTGTTGAGTGACAGCCGCGGGCGGAGGCTCCGAATGACCCAACGCCGCATCGTCTCGATGGACGACCCGCATCGTGCCGCGATGGAGACCACACTGATCGCGTGGGGGTGGAGCGGTCGAGTTCAGGTGCGGTCGGGCGTCGATACCCGAGTGACCAATGCCGGTGTGCCTGAGTACCGCCTGCTCGCGCACCGTCACTTGGCGGACGCGCACTGGGAGCAAGCGGACCGGGAAACGCTCCTCGTCCGAACTCGCACGCGCACCAGCGACATTCAGATCGCGCTGGCCCATCGCATGTGGACGACGGGTGCACGGATGGTCGCCGCTATCCGCAGCGCGGAGCGTCGAGCGGAGCCACAGACACACCTCGATCTCGAAGTCGAAGACAGCCGACCGGTCGTAGTAGACAAATCGATAGCCATCGTTACTTCCCGTGATGCGGCTATCGACTCTCCCGCGTCTGCCGTCCTGGCCGCGTTGTGCCGCAATCCCGGCGGAGTCGCCGAACTACTGCCGGCACACCGCAGGGCCTGGGCGGTTCTGTGGGATCGACTGAGGATAGAGCTGGACGGTTGTGACAGTTGGACGGCACTCGCGATCAATTTGCATATTTTCCATGTCGCGCAAACGATTACGCGGCACTCGGCGGATCTCGATGCCGGTATACCCCCACGCGGACTGCATGGCGAGGGCTATCGCGGCCACGTGTTCTGGGACGAGATGTTCATACTGCCGCTACTAATTCTCAACTTGTCCGATGTGGCCGAAGCGATGCTGCACTACCGCTCCCGACGCTTATCCGCAGCGCGAGCCGCCGCAACGCGAGCCGGATGGGCGGGTGCGATGTTTCCCTGGCAGAGCGGCAGCGACGGGCGGGAGGAAACCCCGGCTCAGCTTTTCAATCCGTACTCCGGCAGCTGGATGCCGGACCATTCTTGGCGGCAACGTCACGTCGGGCTGGCTGTCGCCTACAACGCTTGGCATTTCTACGAATACACCGGTGATCGCGAATGGTTGGCCGAGAACGGTGCGCCGCTCATCATCGAAGTGGCCACATTGTTCGCGGCCATGGCCGACCATGACCGAGAGCACGACAGATATCACATCGAGGGCGTGATGGGGCCGGACGAATACCATGACGGGTATCCCGAGACGCCAGGAGCCGGGATCTGCGACAACGCCTACACCAATGTCCTCGCCGCCTGGCTCTGCGGCAAAGCGGTCGAGACGCTCGACATCCTCGCCGGCCACGCGGCCGCCGAACTCGCCGAGCGGCTCGACATCGATCTCGAGCGCGACCCCACCCGCTGGGAGCGGATGAGCCGCCGCATGGCGGTCTGCTTCCATGCCGGGGTGATAAGCCAATTCCGCGAGTACGACGACCTTCTCGAATTGGACTGGGACCGCTACCGCGAGCGATACGGAGACATCGGCCGCCTCGACCTGATCCTGGAATCCGAGGGCGACAGCACGAATCGATACAAGCTGTCCAAGCAGCCCGACGTCTTGATGCTGCTGCACCTGTTCGGCCCCGATCAACTGTGCGAACTACTGGACCGACTCGGATACCCGGCTACCACGTCCATGCTCGAACGGACGATGGACTATTACGTGCAGCGCACCAGTGACGGATCGACCCTGAGTCCCGTTGTGCACGCCTCGATTCTGGCGCGACTGCGGCCGGACGACGCGTGGGCCGCCTTTCATCAGGCGTTGCGCGCTGACCTGACCAACCAAACCGGCAGTTCGACCCGGCACGGAATCCACCTGGGAGCCATGGCAGGGACACTCGATATCGTGCTGCGCTCCTTCGCCGGGATGCATTACCGCCACGACCGCCTCACCTTCGCCCCGCGCCTGCCGGAACAGATCGAGCGGGTGCGATTCGGGCTGCATTACCACGGCCACCGCATCGATGTCACCGTCGACCACAATCTCGTGCATTTGGCCGTTCGCGACTGTTCCGCGCCACCGATAGTCGTGGAGGTCGGCGGTGTCCGGGAGAGCCTGTGCGGTGGGCAAGTCCGGGAGTTCGAGTTGGGGCGTACCCAGTCCTGATACCTCCGATTAACTTGGCCCAGAACACATCTCAGCTGATGCGCGGCAAAGCTGGGTTTCGGCCTGCTGCGCTGGATCCGGGCTGAGAGCAACAGCTGTCATCGCCGGAGCGGAATCGGGGTGTCGACCTTCCAGGTGGGGCCGCCCTCACCATTGCTGTCGTCACAGTTGGCCTTGAATCGATGGAGCCAGGGCTCGCCCGAGCCCGAGAACAGGTGGGTGAAGACGCCGCTTCGGTCCGGATACTGCACGGACATCGAATCCATGTTCCAGTTGTCGGGAGTGCTGAAGATATCGGGTTGTCCCGAAGAATAAAATATTTCCACCGCTTCGATGCTCCTCGGCCGGACCGAGTCGCCGCCATTCGAGGCCAGGGGAATTCGGCTGGAAAAATTTGTGTCATTGGGATGGGGGGAAGTGGTGAGCGTGTCCGTCGCTGTTTGCGGTGCGATGGAGAAGTCGCTGGTGAACGTAACAGTCGCCGACACAGTGGTGTTCGATCGAATGTCGTCGCCACCGACATTTATGGTGATCAAGAGTTCGTCTATGGCGGGGTTCTCGTCTGGATTGGATGCTGGAGGCGTCCAATCCACATTGCCGTTGTTCTTCCCGCAGTGTGCTGGTTCTCGTATGACGGCGTCAGCGGGCCCCGCCATAGCGGTAGAAGTCGCAACGATTGCCGACAGGACGAGAATCTTCTTGGAATATTTTTTATACACGGATCAAACCCCCAGATCAGGATCTATATCTATTGTGATGGACACAAGTTGCTCATTTTCCGGCTGTTTCGTCACCAGCCTCCTCACCCGCGTTGGGTTCGCTCACCGGCATCGCCGTGGTGGTGGTCGGCGTCCGTGTGCCTGCGACCCCTCCGAATACGGTCTCCCAGAAGAAGCCGTTCTGGAATGCGAGCAGGTATTGCGTGATGGTCAGCTCGCTGTCACCCACGCCAACCAATACGAAACCGAAAACCATTGGGCTTACCGCGAAAGCTCGCCAGAATGGGGCGGTCCGAGGTATGTCCTCAAGGGTTTGCCCGATGTTGAACGCCCCATCCCCGGCCGCTGCGGCGCGGCGATGAATGAAACTGAAGAGGAGGCCGAGTGCCATCGCGGCTCCGGCGTAGCAGAGTTGTGCCCAATTCACCTTTGCCGCTGCGGTGTTGAACCCGAGACCGCGTTCGTGGCTGTCGAGGTAGACGAGGACGAGATAGGTCGTACCGAGCAGCCATACCGGTCCCGCGATGGCGAGGATGACCCAGGAGGCTCGTGCCGAGATGTTCATATATGCCTCTGCTACGTGCTGGTGGACAGATCAGGACCCGGATGCCCGGCGTACTTTTTCGAGCTGCTGGATCGCCTCGTCAGGCAGGAAGCGGGAAAACTTCAGCCAGGAGTTGGATCCATAACCGGGATCCCGTGCGACCACAGCTCGGTAGTAGGCCACACCTTGATCTGGGGATCCTTGTTCGGTTTCGGTAATGGCCAACCCGGCGAGCGCGTCGGCGTGGTCGGGGGCCAGGTTGAGCGCCGTGCGCCAGCTGGTCGCGGCACCGGCCAGATCGCCTGTGGCCAGCCGGTTCCAGCCCAGCATCGAATGTACGTCGACCTGGCCTTCATCCGATGTTGCGGCTTGCTCGAGATCGGCGCGGGCACCAGTGTGGTTGCGCTGGATGTAGCGAATCGTGCCGCGCCATCGGTACGCATCGGTCAGCCACTGCGTGCGTTCGGTGCCGGTCAGTTCCTCAGCTGCGGTCACTGCCTGATCGAGTTCGCGCTCGGCGATGTCGTAGCGGGTCATGTCCGCCCATAGCAAACCCGTGTCGATATGCGTATTCACCATTTCGGAAAGTGATGCCGGTTCGCGAAGAATGACGAGCTGGTGGGCGAGGTAGACCGTAGGCGCTGAACTGCACAAGCTCAATTTTGCGCCCGACGGTTCAACTTTTATCTTGCTCTCGATACCGGGTGCAACGCCGGAGATATAACTGAATTCGGGCTCCTCCCCCATCCGCTTCCACATCGACAGAGTCCGTGACAGCAAGGGCGGGTGATCACCGGTATCGGCAAGAGTGATCTCAGGTTGCAGCATCGCCTGGAAAGGGAAGCCGACAATGGGTTTCTCGGCGGGGTGCAGCTGATTGTACGAATCGGCGTACAGGGTGTTGAGCATGCTCTCCAACATCAAGGACATGAACAGCAAATCGCGGCTATCCCCATTGCGTACCAACGTATCCACGACGAAGTCGTCGGCACTGACCTCACGCTGTTTGACCGGGATATCGTCCTGATCGAGGTGGTCGAGCCGGACGTGTCCGATCTCGTGGCCGATGACCCAGCGCAGTAGCGCTCGAGCGTAGGCGACGGCGACGGCGTCGTACGCCTCCAACCCTCTGCGCTGATCTTCTGGACCGACCGGTTCACCCAGCTTGCGCCGCGCCTCAGTCCAGATCTCGAGGAATTCGCGATGGAAGGGCCCCGATAGCGGCTCGGTGAGGAAATCGCGCAGATAGTCGAGAAGTTCAGCGTCACACACGATCGTGTCACCTGGCTCGACGACTCCACACTGGCAGTCGAACCTATCGAAGTAGCGTTCGGGATCCTCGCGGAACACATACAGGTTGACACCGCCGGGCACGCGGGAGGAGTTCACCGTCATCGTTCGTTCCAGCGGGGTGTGCCAGACATAAGGCTGGGCTATGTGCCAGACCAGCGCGTCGTACTGGTGATCCAGCAAGCCTCGATCGCGGTACTCGGCTAGTCGCCGTTCCAGGCTGCCGGCGCCGAACCCGCCCGGCATCAGATGAAGCCCCCCGGCCAAGACCACAAACGGCAACACCACTGCGGCCCACACGAGCCATCGGGCCCATCCGGGCCGGGACTTTCCAGCGCCGGCCGACACCACCCTACAATTTCACCGCAGCAAAGCCGCTGCGGCATGACAATCCGGAAAATTCTGGTGCGCAGCGTCTTTCAGAGATGAGACTGGTCAGGTGGCCAACACGTTTCGCTCGGCCGATCGACGTGCAATCGGCCGAGCGAACCTTGTGTGCCGGACAGCGGCGCGTCACCGCCACCGCAGTATGCGGTGATCAGACCGACCGGGTTGAATGGTCCGGCGCGAGTTTGTAGGCCGGCCAATCGGTGAGGTCATAGATCGCGTGCACGATGCGGTATTCGACCGGTTCGGATCATCATGTTCCCGTACTCGGGGAATTAGTTGTTCGTGGTGGTGCCGAATGGTTTGAACTGGTCGCAGCTCAGTTCCGCGCGGGCCGGAAAAGTCACCCGGCATGGGCGAAGCGCGGCCGACGCGGGTGAAGCAGATTCGGAGATGTCCAGCAACCCGTTGAGGAAGGGCGATCCATGACACACGAGTCCGATATCGAACACCCGCGGCGGCACTCCGTTGCGGCAGGCACATCGATCGGGGCTGCGATATTGCTGCTGACCGTCGGCGTGATCTCCATCCTGCAAGGAATTTCGGCGATCGCCGCCGACCAGCTCTACGTCGCCGGTTTCGAGTACATCTACCGATTCGACACGACGTCGTGGGGTTGGACGCATGCCGTTCTGGGCGTCCTGCTCTCGGCCTGCGCGATCGGATTGATGTACGGGGCGACCTGGGCCCGCGCGGCCACCGTCTTTCTCGCCGCGCTGTCGATCATCGGCAACTTCCTGTCCCTCCCCTACTATCCGGCGTGGTCGATTCTGATCATCGTGCTCGATGTGGTGGTCATCTGGGCCGTCACCACCTGGCGGCCGGACCGGGTATGACCCGCCGTTCAGAGCAGGCCGGTGCGCCGGGCCGAAACCAGGGTTTCGGCCCGGGAAGTGGTACCGAGTTTCGCGTAGATGCCGCGCAGGTGGGTCTTGATGGTATTGATCGACACACCGAGGCTTTCCGCGATCTGCTGGGTAGTCTGCCCGGACGGCAGTTGATGGAGCACGGTGCGCTCGGTGACGGTGAGACGCGGCGGCGCGGCGCCGCGCCGCACGGCGGGGTGATGCCGGATCTGTTCGACATATCCGTTGTGCCGACCGAAGGTTCCGGTGTGGGCGTCGAGCAATTCCACGACACCGGTGATCTCGACGAACGGCCGCACGATGTGATCCGGCTCGGCGACGCGCAAGGCCGCCTCGACGGCGGCTTTCGCGGGCACCGGATTCCTCAGCGCCGCATGCGCCGCGGCGACGAGCAGCAGGGCGGTGACCATGTGTACGGGATGCACGGGATCGGGCGCACCGAGGATCGGTTCCACCAGTCCCAGAACGGTTTTCGGGTGTTCGGTCACCGCGGCGACGATGGCACGGGCGAGCGTGCTGCCGGTTTCCACGCCGGGTATCCCTTCGGCCTGATCGATCAGCGGCCGCACAGTGTGCGCGTCGTTGACCTCGAGCAGGGCACGGATCACGTGCGGCAACAGCAGCCCTGCCACGGCGGGCAGGGCGCGAGCATGCCGGAGCAGCGCCGCGGAGCTCGCGCGCAACGACACCGCGGCGGCGTACTTGTCCGCACCGGACCAGACAGCGCGCAACTGGGTCACGACGCCGCCGCACTCCGGCTGCCGACTCGACGCCTCGCCACCGGTTTCGCCGCGGAGGAAGCCGATGTAAGATGAAACACTCTGTGCCGCACGCGCATCGGCGGAATCGCCGAGGTGCCGGGCGCTCGCGATCCGGACCGCCCGGGCCGCCATGTCGCGCGCCACCGAGACTCCCCCCAGCACACCGATGCTGATCGCGAGGCGGGCGGTGGACCGCAGGACGAGACGGTGATTACCGACACACTTCGCCAGCGCCAAGCCGCGCCGGAGCTGTCGCCGGCCGCCGTGGAAATCTCCACGCGCCAGCAGTACCGCGGCCACCTCGAGGGCCACATAGGAGTCGATATCGGCTTGCCCGGTGACCGGAAGATGTTCCGGCACATTGATTTCCGCGAGACCCACGCCGGTCGCGACGGCGGTGGCCGCGGTCGCTGCCAGCGTCAACGGCACGATCCAACCATGTGGCGCCAGGGTCTCGGTGTTCGATGCGCGTTCGCACACCAACTCCAGGTGCGTAACCGCGGTGCCGACATCGCGCCGTTCGAGTGCATCGATCGACCGCAGCACCCACAGATACGGGTCGTCGACCGGGAGCGTTCCGGCCTGCTCGAGTTGCCGGAACAACCGCGGACCATCGCCGTCGAGCACGACGCGTAACCCCAGCTCGCGCAGGAAGCACACCAGCTCGGTGGCCGTGCCCGCCAGCACATGCGGCAGTGCCGCCATCGGCATGTTCATCGCCGAATACCAATCGGCTGTGCGCCTGTTCACCTCGGGATGCCTGGCGCCGTAACGGGACTCGGCGAGCAGCTGGGTGCGCAACATCGGGTGGTAGCTGAACCAGAGCTCGCCACCGCGGGCGGCATGCCGCAGCGGGAAGTTGATCCGGAGCAACCCGTCCAGAATCTGATGGGCGTCGAGGTCGGTGAGCTGTTCGGCGAGGGCCGCGCTGAAGGTGGCCGGCACGCTGGTGTCGACGACGAATCGGCGCACCTGCTCCGGCAGTTCGTCCACACATTCACCGAACAGGAAGTCCGCCACCGCGCGTGGTGTGTCCGCTAGTTCGGCCAGCGCGGTCTGCCGATCGCCGCCGGCGGCGAGGTGTCCCACCGCGATCCGCACCAGGGCCGGCCACCCGTGCGTCAGTTGCATGACGGCACCGAGTTCGGCGTCGGTGAGAACGCACTCGCGCTCCGCGCACAACTGCCGAACGCGGGTCGGCGTGAACGCCAGATCCGCTGTGCGCAAATAGGTTACGAGTTGCGACTGCTCCACCGCGTGCCACCGCAACGGCGGCGCGAAACGAGCCGAGATCACCGCGGTGGTGGAGGCCGGCAGGTGCGTGAGCACGTGTTCCAAATAGGCGAGGGCGGGCGGATCGGTAATCAGATGCGCGTTATCGATGATGAGCAGCGCCGGCGGCCCGGCCGCCGAGGGGCCCAGCGCGGCACGCAGTGTCGCCGCACCCGAGTTCTCCCTGGTCATCGTGAGCCATCGAACGTCGCTTCGAACTCGCGACGGGTGCAGGCGGCTGCCGATCCAATCGGCGATCAGCACGGTTTTCCCACTGCCCGCCGGCGCCGAGATCAACACCGCGTGGCCTTGGGCCGTAGCGACGGCGGCATCCAACCGCTCGTACAGCTCGGGTCGGGCGAGCGTGGTGCAGGCGAAAGTCGGGATATCGGTCTCGGCTGATTTCGATTCTTCGGACATCGGTTTCCTTGGACTCGTTCGATCGGCACGCCCGATCGGGCCGTACCGTTTCCGGCTCGACACTTCCGAAACACTTTCGAATGGAATATCTACTGATCGGCTCGAGCGCTCCGGCCATGTGCTGAAATCACATGGCCGGAGCCTCGGCCGATCACTCCATTGTGATCAGAACAAAGGGCGCGTAGTCGCGCACATGGCCATCCATCCATTCCCAGAGCGACGGGTCCTCGACAGCCGCGCCACGCTGCCTGCGCAGCCGCCAGCCCGCCTCGGATCGCTGCCAGACATCGCCGTCACGATCCAGGTACAGCCCGGCCAGGCGCGGCTCGCACAAGTCCGCGGAGCCAGCCGAATTCAGTTGTGTAGCAGCGTCGATACGGTGACCGGCGAAGAACTCCGCCAGCGGCCCCGGACCGAACAGCGCGATCAGGACGGATGTGCCGCAACCAGTCGGCGTCGGGCGGGTCTCCGGGGTCGACGGTCCGGATTCGATGGTCGGCGATATGGGCATCGGATGCGCTCCTGCGGATCGAGAAAATGTTGTCACAACGATTGTCCGCCACCGGTCTTCCGTATCTCTTCCAATTATCTTTCGCTCGACTTACCGTGCAATTCGATATCTTTTCGTAATTCTCGAGGGTTGCGGAACATCCAGATCTCACGGCTACATTAGCGACATTCCCGGCGTTTGAATCCGGAATTCACTTGCAGCAGCAGGGCAGTCGCGGAAGCACCGGGAATCCGACTAGGAGGTAGTTGCGTGAACTGGCGACAACGGGCCGCGTGCTATGGGGCGGCACCGGGCATCTTTCATCCCGCCCTGCCACCGAAAGGCGACCCGAGACAGGCGCTGGCCTACTGCCGCCGCTGCCCGGTGGTCGCCGCCTGCGCCGCACACGCGCTCCAGATAACCCAGCGGCGCGGGATCGTCGCCGGCGTGTGGCTCGGCGGAGACCCGGAAGGCCCCGCGCTATTGCGGGACATCGCGATGAAACAAGGCTGTCCGCGACGCTGCGTCAAGTGCTGGCGCGTCATCCAATCGGCGCGGCCGGACCGCACCTGCGGGCTTTGCGGATTCGCCGAGATCCCGGCGTGATAATGCGGATGACGTTGTCCGACAACGGGTTTGCTGGCCCCGCCGAGATCGCTCCAGTTTGTCGTACCGGTATGTTGAAGGTAATTTACCGGGCGTTCTTCAGTTCAATTTTATGGTGCTGAATTCCCGACAGTTGGAGGGACGCCGTGTCATGACGGAGCCACAGGTTCAAGTGTTCGGCCCGCTACAGGTTTCACTCGGCGGCCGGACCGCTCACATCGGTGCCGGCCGGCAGCGAGCGGTGCTCGGGCGATTGGTGCTGGCCGGTGGCCAGGCGATCGGGACCGATCGCCTGGTCGAAGATATCTGGGAGGGCGATCCGCCATCGCAGGCACCGGGCGTGCTGCAGGTGCAGATCCACAATTTACGGCGCGTCCTCGAGCCTTCTCGAAGACCTCGGACCGCGGCGCGAATTCTGGTGTCGGAAGGTGGTGGCTATGCCCTGCGTTTGGCGGCAACGAATGTGGACGCGTGGCGGTTCGAGGCACAGATGCGCCAGTACGAACAGCGGATGCATGATCCGGCCGACCGGCCCGGGCCACTGGAACGCTATCGGCTGCTCGATGAAGCACTGAATTGCTGGCACGGCGCCGCATTCGAATCCTTTTCCAGTGCTTCGTGGGCCACCGCTGAGGTTTCCCGGCTGACCGATTTACGCGTCAGCGCAACCGAGATGCGCGCCGAAGCCGCACTGGAACTGGGACGGCTCGGTGAGGTTGTCACCGTGCTCCGGCAGCAAGTGGAAGAGCATCCCGGGCGGGAAGAAAGCGTGCGTTTGCTGGCCGCGGCGCAGTATCGGCTCGGACAACAGGTCGAGGCACTGGCCACCGTGCGCCGAGCCCGGGAATTCTTACGCTCGGAATTCGGCATCGATCCGGGACCGCGGTTGGCCGACCTCGAATCCGCGATCCTGAAACAGAATGTCGAACCCGATCATGTGGGTGACTACACCACCATGCCGCTGGTGGTATCCGCACACCGCGACCGGCCGCGACCGCGCGCGCTGGCGGGGAGTTCGTCGGAACCGGGCGCCGAGCCGACGTTCTATCCCCGGCAGCGATCGGCCCTGTACGCCACCGCTGCCGAAGCCAAACGCTCCGGGCTGCGGCTGACCTGGCTGGCCGGAGCCGCCGGTATGGGCAAGACCACGCTCACGACGTTTGTCGCCGCGAATTTGCGAGCCGATGGCTGGAGCACCGCCATCGGCCGGTGCCCCGAAGTCGACGGTGCGCCGCCGGCGTGGGGGTGGTCCGAAATCCTCGCCGCACTCGGCGGTGCGCCGCCGCACCCGGAACCGGGCACCGGCCACGTGGACCCGTTCACGATCGTTCGCGCGGTGACCGAGCGCTGCCGGGAACTTGTCGGGAACGGCCCGGTCGCGATCATTCTCGAGGACGCGCATCGCGCCGACGACGCGACGCTGCAAGTGCTGCGCCAGTTGGCGAACTGGCTGCAGCACGAGCCGATACTCATCATCGTGACGGTCCGCGACCACGAACTGTCACCGGCCTTACGCGCCGCGGAAGCAGCGCTGGCCGATCGGATGACCGAGCGGCTCGAACTGGCGGGGCTCGATCTGGCCGGTACCCGCAAAGTCGCCGAGGACGCCGGGCTCACGACGATCGATTTGGCGGCGCTGCAGACGTTGCACGAACGCACCGGAGGCAACCCGTTCTTCATTCGAGAGTTGTCGAAACGGATTGCCGCGCGCGGGGATTCGCACGGATTGCCGGAGAATATCCGCGCGGTACTGATCGACCGAATCGGGCAGACGCCCGAGGGCATGCTGACCGTGCTGCAGTACATCGCGGTATGGGGCCGGGAGATCGAGTTCGATACCCTGCTCGGGTTTTCCGGCGTCGCCGAGGAGACGCTGGTCGACCTCATCGATTCCGCCGTGGCGGCCAGGCTGGCCGGTTTCGATCACCGAGAACGGATCGTGCTGGACCAGGCGATGGTTCAGGACACGGTGTACAACAGCATCTCGCCGCTGCGCCGCACGCGCATGCACTGGAGTGCGATGGAATTCCTGGAGAATCGCGGGGAGCACCATTCCGCCGACCTCGAGTACGCCGAGTTGTTGGCACATCACGCTGCCCGTGGCGCGACCAGAACCACCGCCGCACAAGCCCTGCGTCACGTGATCACGGTGGCCCGCAGATACGAGCAGCTGGGCGTCCACCAGGGCGCGGTCGATCTGTGGCGCGGTGCGGTCGAATTGCATGAATTGGCAGGGCATTCGGCACAGGCGGCCGATCCCGGCGATCGGCTGGCATTGTTCGAGACCCTGCGCGGTCTCGCGGACGCCCTGACCCAGGACGGCCGGGCGCTGCATGCCCGGGTCGTTCGCAAGCGGGCGCTCGGCCTGGCCGAAGAGCTGGATGACAAATTGCTGATGGTACGAGCACTCACCTGCCGGATCACCCCGACCATCTGGGTCGCACAAGACTGGGGGACGACCGATGCGCATCTGCTCGAGGCGCTGGAAGCCGCACTGGCCCGGACGGATTCGGTCATGGAGCGGACCTCGTTGCTCGTCACGCTGGCAATCGAGACGGCGGAGGCGATCCCGCCGATGCGCGAGCACGCGCAGGAGGCCCTGCGGCTGGCACGCCAAACCGGAGACGCCGAATTGATCTGCGCCGCTTTGAACGCCGTCGCCAATACGATCGACGAACCCGCCGCCGCGTCGAATCTGCGGACAATCGCCGAAGAACTGGTCGACGTCGCCCGCGGGGCGGGGCTGCGCGACTACCAGGCGCTGGCGCACTATCTACAATTCCTGGCGGCCTGCCGGGACACCGATCTGCTTGCGGCCAAAAGACATTCGGCCGACGTGCAGGGCTGGGCCCGCTACGGCCACCCGAGTCCCTTGCCGGACGTCCTGCTGGCCTTCGACGCGGTGATCGAGGTGCTGCGCGGCGACCTGGCCGCGGCCGAGCGCGAGTACCAGCGGTTCGTCGCCCGGATGGCCGAGGCCGGAGTCGCGGACGTCGAGCTGATCCGGCTCGTCGGCGCGCTCACCGTGAGCTGGGCGCGCGGTGACATCTCCGGCCTGCTGGACCGGGTGCAGCCGCTGTACGCCGCCGAGCCCGATCGAGTGGCGCAGCTGTACATCGTGACCCTGCTGCACGGCGGCGATGAAGCCCAGGCCCGCAAGCTGTTTCACGCGCACTCCGTGGTGCGGCGCGACGTGCACCGGCCACTGATGTGCGCGTTCCGGGCCACCGCCGCCGTCGCCCTCGGCGAAGTCGAGGCGGCCCGTGACATGTTCGAGGCGCTGCTCCCCTACTCCGGCACACTGATCGGATTCGACACCGGCGCCGCCTATTTCGGTCCTGTCGACGCCGTGCTCGCCGACCTGGCCGAACTCACCGGAAAAGCCGACGCCGCGACAGCCTTCCGAGCTCGGTCAGCGGCCGTGTTGCGCCGGGTCCACGCCGCACTCGACGCCCTCGCCCCGCGTGCGCTGCCCAGCCGAGCACACGACGAACCGCAACTCGCCACTCGCTGACACCGGACGTACATCCGCGATCTCGCCGCCGTTGTTCACCCGCGATAGGTGAAGAACCGGGGCCGCTGCCGTTCATAGCATCGAGTCGACAATCCGCCACCACACGAAGGAGACCCGATGACGGGAACATTGACCGTATGGAAGTTCGCCAGTGCCACCGGTGCCGACACCGCGGTTGCGACGCTGGAGGATCTGCAACGCCGTGAGTTGATCACGGTGCAAGACGCCGCGGTCGTCACCTGGCCGGAAGGCGCGAAGCGGCCCAAAACCCGTCAGCTGCACAGCCTCGCCGGTGTCGGCGCGCTCGGCGGCGCGTTCTGGGGCATGCTGTTCGGACTGCTGTTGTTCGTGCCACTGCTCGGCGCCGCGGTGGGCGCGGGGGTAGGCGCGATGTCGGGAGCGTTGGTCCATATCGGGATCGACGACGACTTCATCAAGAAGGTGCGCGCCACGCTCGCCCCGGGCACTTCGGCGCTGTTCGCATTGACCTCCGATGCCATTCTGGACCGGATCCACGACGAATTCCGCGGTCAGTCGGCCGAACTGGTCTCGACCAATCTGTCCCATGAGCAGGAAGCCACCTTGCGCGAGATTTTCGCCGCCTGAATCGCCGTCGTTGCTGGAAGGAGTGGTTATGAACGCATATCCACCGATCGCCGAGCACGGAATCATCGGTGATCTACAGACCGCGGCACTGGTTTCGTCCGCGGGCACGATCGACTGGTGGTGCAGCCCGCGATTCGACTCGCCGAGCGTTTTCGCGGCATTGCTGGACTCCGAGCGCGGCGGCCACTGCCGGCTGGCCGCGAGCCTGGACAGCGGCGAGATGACCGTGCGTCAGCTCTACCTCCCCGACACCGCTGTGCTGATCACCAGATTCATGGCGGCCGAGGGTGTCGGGGAGGTCATCGACTTCATGGATCCGATCCGGAGCCGCGACCCGACCGATCGGCACCGCTTGGTCCGGATCGCACGGGTGGTCCGCGGCAAATTGCCCTTCGAGTTCACCTGCCGGCCGCGGTTCGACTATGCCCGCGCACGGCACACCCGCACGGTGCCCGAGCCCCGCCGGGCGCTGTTCCAGAGCGCAGAGACCGACCTGCACCTGCAGGTCAGCGACCCGATCTCGCTGCACACCGACGGCGGTGACGTGTCCGCACGCTTCACCCTCGACGCCGGCCAGACCGCGATGATCGTGCTGACCTGCACCAGCGGCGGGGGTGCGGCGCCACCGCCGCCGGTGCGGGAGCAGATGCTGGCCGAATTCGAGGCCTGCCGCACGTTCTGGCAGTCCTGGCTGCGGACGTGCACCTATCGAGGACGCTGGCAGGACATGGTCAAACGCTCGGCAATCACGCTGAAACTGCTGACCTACGCTCCGACCGGCGCGCCGATCGCCGCCGCCACCATGGGCCTGCCCGAACAACTGGGCGGTGAACGCAACTGGGATTACCGCTACACCTGGATCCGGGACGCGTCGCTGTCGATCCGGGCACTGCTCGACCTGGGTTTCACCGAGGAAGCGGCCGCATACCGCGATTGGTTGCGTGATCGACTGGCGGCCGGGCCCACCGCCTCCGGTGAACCACTGCAGATCATGTACCGGGTGGACGGCGAGCCCCGGCTCGAGGAGGAGATCCTCACGCATCTGGCGGGCTATCGGAACTCGAGTCCGGTGCGGCTGGGCAACGCCGCGGCTGATCAGGTCCAGCTCGACATCTACGGCGAGGCCGCCGACGCGCTGGCTCAATTCGGCGATCTCGGCGAGATCGCGGGCTGGCTCGCGTTCGCCGAACTTCTCGACTGGCTCGCCGACAACTGGGACCGACCCGACGAGGGAATCTGGGAAACTCGCGGCGGCCGAAAGCATTTCACCTACAGCCGGTTGATGACGTGGGTGGCGTTCGAACGCGGAATCCGAATGGCCACGGCTCATGCCCGCCCCGGCGACCTGAACCGCTGGACCCGAGAACGCGACGCGGTGTTCGCCCAGATCGTGGAGTGCGGCTGGAGTAGTAGCAGGCAGGCTTTCGTCCAGCACTTCGACGGCGACGTGCTGGACGCCTCGCTGCTACTCATGCCCCGGATGGGTTTTCTGTCGCCGCGGGATCCGGCCTGGCTGAGCACGCTCGACGCCATGGACGCCGAACTCGTCAGCGACAGTCTGGTCTACCGCTACGACCCTGCCGCGGCGCCGGACGGCCTGGGCGGCACGGAGGGCACCTTCAACCTGTGCAGCTTCCTCTACGTCGAAGCGCTCGCCGCCTCGGGCCGAGTCGACCAGGCCCGCTACGCCTTCGACAAAATGCTCACCTACGCCAACCATGTCGGCTTGTTCGCCGAGGAGATCGGACCCTCTGGTGCACAGCTGGGCAACTTTCCCCAGGCCTTCACTCATCTGGCCTTGGTGGCCGCCGCCATCGCCCTCGACGAGCGGCTAGATCGCGACGAGTCCGATGACGCCGGCGCACCGTGACCCGGCCGCGCGGCGTCCTCATACCCCTCGCGCTGGCACAATTCATCTGCAGCTTCGCCGGCTCGAACATGAACGTGATGATCACCGACATCAGCGCCGACCTCGACACCACGGTGCACGGCGTCCAGCTGACGATCACCTTGTTCCTCCTGGTGATGGCGGCGTTGATGATTCCGGGCGGCAAGCTCACCGACCGCTACGGACGCAAACGCTGCTTCGTCGCGGGCCTGGTCGTATACGGTTGCGGCGCTCTGATCGCCGCTCTCGCACCGGCTTTGGGTGTGCTGATGCTGGGCAACTCGATCCTCGAAGGCATCGGCACCGCGATGCTCATCCCGCCCGTCTACATCCTGGCCACGGTGTTGTTCACCGAATCCGCCTCCCGCACCAGAGCTTTCGGCGCCATCATGGCCATGGGCGGAATCGGCGCCGCCGCCGGTCCACTGATCGGCGGGCTGATCACCACCGCGATCAGCTGGCGCGCGGCCTTCCTGTTCCAGGTGCTGATCGTCATCGTGATCCTGATCTCCACCCGGCATATCGTCGACCCGATCCCTCCGGCCCCGAAGCGCCCGTTCGATATTCGCGGCGCGGTCTGGTCGGCCACCGGGCTGGTCCTGCTCGTCGCGGGCATCCTCGCCGCGGACGACGGCCTGTGGTTGACACTTGCCTTGCTGGCGGCGGGCGCGGTGGTCCTGGCGATCTTTTTCGCCGGTGTCCGCGCAGCCGAACGCGCAGGGCGCGAACCGCTGCTGTCCACACGACTGTTCGGCGACCGCACCGCCAACCTCGGGCTCGTCACCCAGAACATCCAGTGGCTGGTCCTCATGGGCACGTCGTTCGTGGCGGCCGCCTACCTCCAGGTCGCACGCGGATACAACGCCATCGAAACCGGCGTCATCTTCACCGCGGCCACCGCCGGTATGCTGGCCACCTCACTGTCGGCCGCATGGCTGGCCCGCCGCTGGTCGCGGCGCACCCTCATCATGGGGGGCTTCGTCCTGACCGTCGCCGGCATCGCGGTCCTGCTGGGCCTGGCCGAATTCGCCCTCGGCCCCTGGGGATTCGCCCCCGGCCTCCTGCTCATCGGCCTCGGACTGGGGATGATGCTCACCCCCTCGGTCGACATCGTCCAATCCGCCTTCGGCGAACAACTCCAAGGCGAAATCTCCGGTCTCTCCCGCAGTGTCTCCAACCTCGGATCCGCCGTGGGCACCGCTTTGGCAGGCACCATCCTGATCTCCGCCCCCAGCGGACACTCCTACGCCACCGCGATGATCACGCTGGTAGTCCTCGCCGCCGTCGGGTTGTGCGCCGCCACCGCGCTACCCCGCACCACCGAGTCGATGACCCCGAGGCGGGACCCGGGGTGAACGCGCCCACCACTACCCGGCTGCTACACGGCCCGTTGTTCTCGCGGCGAGCCCCGCTGGACCGCGACAATGCCACGAGCCGGATCAGCGCCTACATCTACGGCAACATCCTCGTGCTCACCGCCCTCGTGCCCGTGGTCACCGCCGCGAAACACCTCGGAATCCTCGTGGTACTCGGCACTTCCGTGTCCACCTTCGCCGCCCATGGTTTCGCCGAAGCCGTCGCCCGCACCGTCCGCGAACAGCGCGGCACCACCGGCACCGACCGCATCCGCCACCTACGCAACTCCGTACCGATCCTCAGTTCCGCGGTCCTGCCCTGCGTCGTCCTCACCGCCGGTTGGCTGGGCTGGTTCTCACCACGCACTGCCCAGATCCTCGCCGAACTCGCCGTGCTGATCCGCATCGGTGGCATCGTTCTCGTCGTCGGCCATCTCCGCGGCGAATATCCCACCCGTGCCTCAGTGGTCACCGGGGTGCTGCTCACTCTCGCCGCCGGCGGCGTCGTGCTCGTCAAAATCGCTCTCACCCACTGAGTTCGATGTACGCACCGAACAGCAATCACGGGGATGGCTTCCGCCGCACGGTGCGACGATCGCGAAGTCCCTGTCACCTGGGTCCAGGGGCGCCATGAACAGCTGGGTCACGAGTCAGCGAGTGGTGCATGGGCTCGGCAGTCCCGAGCCGGTGGCGAGATCACAAATGCCGCCGGTCAGCGCTTGCAGCGGCGTGACAGCCAGCAGCACCAGCAGGCCGATGACGTTGCCCTGCTGGAACAGCCACACCGCCGAACGCGCGGCAGCCGAACCGGAATCAACAGCCGCCGAACCCGTTTCGTCCGCGACGGTGGTGACCGGCGGTGGGGTGAAAGCGACCGGTTCGGCCTGGGCCGACGCGGCCGCGGTCACAAGGGTCGTCGCAGCAGCCGAAGCCACGGCAAGCCGGAGAGTGGTACGCATCATCGCGCTCCTAATAAAAGAAATGTCCAGAGCCATAGAGGAAAGTGCGAAGCAAACCGTTCAGCGTGGCGGCTTGCTCATATCCCGATTCATCGTCGGGATCTCGATACTGATCGGCATCTGAAGCTCCGCCAAATAAATCAAAGCAGCCTGACGAAGAAACTCATCGAACAACCAATACGCATCCGGCGCCAGCGGAACCACCGGCAACAACCCCTCACGCACCGCGATAAACGGACCCCAACTCACCCGCAACAACGGATCCCACAACAACTCCCGCGGAATCCGCAACTCATCAGCGATCCGATCACCCAACAGAAAACGAGTAAACGAACCCAACACCGGCTTAC
Source organism: Nocardia goodfellowii (assembly GCF_017875645.1). Lineage (NCBI taxonomy): Bacteria > Bacillati > Actinomycetota > Actinomycetes > Mycobacteriales > Nocardiaceae > Nocardia > Nocardia goodfellowii. Next base: position 6,391,760 of record NZ_JAGGMR010000001.1, read on the forward strand.
TCAACACCGCGAAATCCAAATTCACACCCAACCGCAACAACCGATCCGCCAGCACCGCACCCTCCGGCGTCACCGCGATAATCGGATCCAGCACCTGCGCCGCCTGAGCATTCGCCTCCGGCCACGAATTCGGAATATACTCATCCCGAATCCCCAACATATGCCCCGCCACCTGCCACGAATGCAGAAACGCCTCCGACTCATGGGCCGGCATCGGCACCCCCCACGCCGTCAAATGCTTCATCACCGTCGTCGGCAAACTATGCCACGTCACCATCATATCGTTCTGACTGATCGGCACACCCTCCTGCGCCACACTCGCCCAATGCGGCGACCGCGGCAACAAATTACGCACCGCCGCATGCACCAACCGCGTCTTCACACACGTCACCACCATCTCCCCATCCGCCCCATACGCATTATGAGTACCGATGTCATACCCCAGCTTCGCGGTCTTGGTGATCCGATCCTTCAAATCATGACCCCCCTTCGAGTAATACACCGCCCGAGCCTCTTTCGGAATCACCGTGCTCATCATCCCGCTCGCCAACCCATACAACACCCCCAAATACAAACCCCGCTTCTTGTTGAACTGCACCGCCGTCGCCAACTTCCCCTGATCAGTCCACTGCGGCAACCGACGCGCATACTCCATGAAATCCCGCAACTCCGAAGGCAACCCCTCCGGCAACGGCTGACCATTCCTGGTCCACGTCCGCAACAACGCATTCACCCCCGGCACCTCACCGCGATCGATCAAACCACCCACCAACTCATCAACCTCCGGATCCCACACCCCCATCGGATCCAACCCATCACCCACCCCCGCCACCGAACCCTGCGGCGACCACGACCACGGCTCAGCCCGCGCCGGAACCATCACCGCCATCGCCCCGAACGCACCCAACACCCCACTGGCCTTCAACGCACTCCGCCTGCTGAGACTGTCCATGTCTTGACTACTCCTCGTTGAGCCGGGACCCTCGATCAGGTGCCCGCCATGCATGATGCAGTGTAAGAATTTCGAGTAACTTAACACTAGACTGACACTTTGTCAGTAGCTTCCGTCAACAGGCTCTTGCGAGTTCCAGCCCGGTTCATACCCTGGTAGCCACCCTCTGCATGAGAAGGCGATAAGAGAATTAGTAGTCACTTCGTAGCGCATCTCGCCACGGAACTCGCGCCGCCAGCGCACCCTCGCCCCGATCAGATCCTTGCCGCCGCAGCGGCACCGCAAGCCGATGACATCACCACGCACAGCGAGGCGAACGAAACGCGGCGTCGGATCCGCACGCTTACGAAGCACCCGCCGCGGCACCCAGACTGCCTGGATATGTGAACACTCAGGCACATACCGTCCCGAAAAGCGGTACCTTCCACGGTTGTTGTCGAAGATACTCCTGACATCTCGCGGAATGATCAGTAACATAGACCCTACGTTTCGACTGCACGCCGACCTGGGGAAGGAGCTACTCGATGACGGGCAGAGCAGATGAACTGCCGCGTCCGGCGGCACCGATCGGCCCGATTCCCCGGTGGCTCAACCGGATTCTCAGTGTGGAACTGACGGTCTTCGAGTTCGTCGGCTTCCTGATCCTTGCCCTGGGCGCGCTCGCGGCCACCCGGCTCACTTGGACCGGTTGGCGGGCGATGTACCGGGCAAGAGCACTATCGAGAAAGGACCCCAAATGACCACGGCAGCAACGACGCGGGAGCCGAACTACGATGACCCCCACAGTGATTCGTACGTCCGGGAGGAAGCGACCCCGGTTCGGCGACCTCAGCAGGCCGAGGCGGCGCAAGCGGCAGAACCGGGAATTCTGCCTCCACTGACCCTGGAGCAGGTCCGCATCCCCATCCCCGACACCTACCGGTTACCACGGAAGCGGCCCGCGAAATTGGCGGACTCACTGGACTTCTGGATGTTCGCCGGTGCCGCGGCCAATGTGGCCATGCAGTTCTCCCACCCCGGAGTGGCCGCCGGCGTCATGGAGAGCACCGTGGAGTCGGGCGCTCTGATGGTGCATCCGTGGAAGCGGCTGCGAACCACCGCGGCGTATCTGGCGGTGGCGATTCTCGGCACGCCGGAGGAGAAGAAGGAATTCCGCGAGGCCGTCAACGTCGCGCACCGGCAAGTCCGTTCGAGGCCGGATTCGAAGGTGAAGTACAACGCCTTCGACCGCAACCTGCAGTTATATGTAGCGGCGGCGATCTACATCGGCTTCGAGGACAGCCACCAGTTGATCCACGGCAAGATGACCCCCGACGAGCTCGAAGCCTTCTATCAGGGTGCCGAGACCTTCGGCACCACCTTGCAGGTACATCCGGATATGTGGCCGAAGACCCGGGCCGATTTCGACGAGTACTGGCTCGAAGCATGCCGCCAGGTCGTCGTCGACGATGACTTCCGCGCCTACATCAACGATCTCCTCCATCTGCGCATGATCGCCTTCCCGCTACGGCTGATCTTCGCGAACCTGCTGAAGTTCCTGACCATCGGATTTCTACCGCAGCACTTCCGCGACCAGATGGGTGTGGAGTGGTCCGAAACCGATCAGCGTCGGTTCGAGCACCTGTTCCTCTTCGTGGGTTTCGTCAACCGCTTCATCCCCAAGTTCATCCGCTTCGCCGGAACCAAGTCGATGATGCGGGATGTCCAGCGCCGAATCCGCAAACAGAAAGCACTCATCTGACCGACCTCACGCGTCCGTGAAGTCTCGACGGCGGCGCCCGGCGGTTCATCCGGGCGCTGCCGTCGCGGTCCGCGGACTACTGCCGGTAGTGGCAATCGTCCTCCTGCAACAGGTTTCGACGAGGCGGGGAGAACACGCTATGCAGATTGCGATACTGGTGTATCCGGGAATGACCGCGCTGGACGCGGTCGGGCCGTACGAGGCGCTTCGATTCATACCCGGCGCGATCGTGCGATTCGTCTGGCACCGGCCCGGACCGATTCTCGCCGACAGCGGCGTCTTGGCGCTCGGTGCCACCCATTCGCTGGCGGAGACGCCGAAACCCGATATCGTCGTAGTGCCTGGTGGGCCCGCTGCGATCGTTGTCGCCGCGGACCCGGCTGTGCTCGCCTGGCTACGCCGCGTCCACGAAAACACCCAGTGGACAACGTCGGTTTGTACCGGCGCGCTCATTCTCGCTGCCGCCGGGCTACTCGACGACAAGCCGGCCACCACGCATTGGGCCGCGCAGCGGGCTCTCGCACAGTTGGGAGCACGCCCACAGCGCGATCAACGCATCGTGCGGTCCGGCCGCATCGCGACCGCGGCGGGTGTCTCGGCCGGCATCGATCTGGCCCTGTGGCTGATCGGCGAGTTGTGCGGACCCGAACGTGCGCAGGCGGTGCAATTGGATATCGAGTACGACCCGCGCCCGCCCTACGACGCCGGCCATCCGGACAAAGTATCGCCGGCGGTGCGGCGTATGGCATTGAGTGATCAGTTGAAGCTGGTTCCGACCTCCGGAATGATTGCCGAGATCGCCTGTTCGTTGCCAGTAGTGATGTGGGGGAACGTATTACGGCGGATACGAGGACGCCACGCCCAGCCGATCGAGGTCGCCGCCCACGAGCCTTAGGTCCCACGTCCGCAGGTCTACTCGCCGCCACGGGGCCTGTCCCAGGCGCCGGAGTGTGACATTTCGTCCAGGCCCGGAGGTATCCAGCGGACCGGGGTCACTCGGCGCCCGTAGCCGATATCGACAGGTGTTGCGATGTGCCAGCGCAGAACTCGCAGCATCTCCAGCATCTGCGTGGCCTTCGCCTCGCCATACACCGGAAGCTGTTCCCGCGCGGACATTTTCATCACGCGCCGCATCAGCACGGCCCCGCCGCCGAGGGTGACCGATCCGGCGTAGTAGGCGTAGATATGCGGATGTGTGGGTTGTTCGGCCTCGGCGGCCAACGCCATCCGGGCCGACTGCACTGTCCGCGACCACCCGAGAAGCACCATGGCCGGTAGCCGGAAAAACACAGTCCACCAGGGGAATCCGCGCGACGTCCGACGGTAGGCTATGGCGACGGCGGATACGTCGCGGCGCTCATCGTAAGTCAGCGCCAGGTACCCGCGGAGAACGACCGCGATGGTGATTTCGCACCGAAAGATCCAGTACAGCGCGCGGTCGGCACGCTTCGAGCGGCGTGGCCGCAATTCCACCCACACCGGATCGGTGGTGAACGCCTGCGCCAGGACCCGCGCCGCCTGCCGACGCGCGGCACGAGGCACACTACGGGCGGGCGCTATCGGTTCGGTGACCGTCTTCATCTCGGAAAGCCTTCCAGCGCAATGGGTTCGGTTACTGTTGTCGGGTTCATCCGTGCGCTCCTGGATACAGCGCGTCGCGCTTGGTGCCGCCGCTCGATCGGCCCAGACCGAGCAGATACAGAGCCTGTTGCCCCGGCACCAAGGCGCGGTTCCAATACTCCGGCTCAATCCCGCCGATACCGGTGACCGCCACCGCGTTTCGGGTCGCACTCAGGTACACGGCTTGCCCTATGACGCCGGCGGCGACCAATAGCGCCTGCCGCCGCTGGTCGATTGTCTGCCCGTCGCCGCGAGGCACGCTGATGACGATGAACGCATCAGCGTCGACGAGCTGCTCCTGACCTCCCAGGCCGGTCAAGAGATCCCCGTCGGGCAAACGCTCGCCGATTCCGGCCCTGCTGAGGACCTGTACGCCGGGCCACTGCAAACCCACCTGGGTGAGCACACAGTTCGCGGCGGACATGGCCGCATGAACGACATCTGTCAAGATGTCCGTGCCGGCGCCGGCGCTCAGTGCGGCGGCCGACCGGCGCGTGGCCACGAAACCGTGCGGATCCCACGGCAGGTGCCGCACCCTGTCGAAGCGGACGGGGTCTTCGGGCCCGGCCGGACTTATCCGAGCCGCCCACTTCTCGAACGCCGTTCGCCCGGCTTGGATTTGGGCGTCCGCGACCCGGACGAGCCGCCACTCCCCTGTCGTTTCCGGCAGTGCGGCCGAAGGCGGAACGTGACCGACAGCGAGGAGGTCGCCCATTATCTCCGCACGCGGCGGGTTGACGACGGCCGGGCCGGCGACGCGCTTCGGGCTGCCCGGAGCGGAATGCATCAGGGCGAGATTGAACACCGCATGGCCGCAGTCGAGCAGGTGATAGAGATAGCCGCGCGGTCCGTACTTGCGCATGGACAGCCACGGCCGCCCGACGAGCAGGCAGTGATAGCCCGCCGCGTCGAGGGGAAATTCGTCCGCCACTCCTACCACCGCTTGCCGGCGGGCCAGATCCAGCACGGCGAGCGAACCGGAATCGGTGGGGGTGAGCAAAATTTCGTAGGGGTAGGTGGCGCCGGCAGACGGTACCCGCCTGGCCTGAGAATCGCCGCCGCGACCGATCATTCGTTCGATCTGGACGGCCGCGTCGGCCAGCGGGCCGGTCAGCGGTTCGATCCGGGCTATCGGACGGGCGACCGGATCGATGAGATCGTTCCAGGCCATCGGCGCAATCGCTATGGAACTCACGTCAGGTCCAGCTTTCGATGTCGGGGTGCTCCCGCCGGACCCGTCGGTTGGTGTGCTCCCAGTAGGAGCGGACCGAGAGATCGGCGAAAATGTAGTCGCGCTTGGCGATCACGTCGATGGCATTCGACACCGAGTAGGTGCGACCCGACGCCAGCGCGTCGAGCTGCAGACGGCACGCGCGTTCCAGCATGAGTGCGAAGACGACCGCATGGCGGACACTCCGGCCGGCGATGACACTGCCGTGGTTCACCAGGAAGACCGCGACGCCTTCGCCGAGACTTTTCGCGATCGCCGCGCCGACCTCGATGGTCAGCACCGTATTGCTGGTGTCCCGAAATCGGTGCACCGCACCGGCGAGCAGTGCCCCCTCGTGGCTCAGCGGCTCGAGTTCGGCATCGAGCGCACCGAAGACCAGCCCGGCCGGGGCGTGCGAGTGCACGATGCCGCCGATCTCCGGGCGAGCGGCGTAGATGGCTTGGTGCAGCGGCAATTCCGGCGGCGCCTTGGCGGCTACGGGTGCGGCCGGATCGACGACAGCAGCGACGAAGTCCGCCGGAGTGACCTCATCGAAACCGGTGAGCGCACCCTTGATCGTGAATTCTCCGGCTCCCGGGCGACGGCAGGAAATCTGCCCCTGATTGAAATCGTCGTGCCCGCCCGCGGACAGCGCACGTGCGCCGACGCAGGCTTGGACGACGAGTGCGGCAAGCCCCGGCATAGTCGTCACTCTCCTTCGTGCTGTTCGGTGATTCGTGCGTAGAGTTCGTCGGCGGTGTGATAGCCCGGCCCGGCAGTGGCCAGTTGCGCGGCCATCCGGAGTGCGTTCTTCGCGGCCGACTGCAGGTCCCGAACCGAATGGGTGATCTCGAAGGTCTCGCCGCCGACCGCGAACAGCACCCGGTGATCGCAAACCCGCACGCCGAACCGTTCGGAGATCACCTGGGCCGATGGGCCCAAGACCGCTGCCAGCCGCCGTGCCGTCGCCGAGGGTGCGTCCTGCTTGGCGGCGGTGTGCCGGTCGATCACGGTGATCTCGGCATCCAGGTCGAGCGCTGCGGCGAACCGGCCGGACAGCTGCACCGCCTGCGTCTGAATCCATTGCAGCGGGCTGAGATTCGCGATCCACGCCACCGGGATTTCGGCCCCTAACGCGCGCAGGTTCTCGAGGTCGTTCGGCGACGGATCGGAGACGCAATACAGCAGGGCGCTGCCGTGGCCGCGGCAGAAGTCGATCGTGTCGGCGAGGGCGGCGGGGCGGCTGGCATCGACCACTACCGCCGGCCGTCCTCCGCCCGAACTCCAGCCCGCGCTCGACGCACTCACCACAATCGGGACGTCGCCGTCCGCGCAAGCTTGCCGGATTGCCGTGCCCAGACGCCCGGTGACGCCGACGATGCCGATCCCGTCGATCTTCACTCGATCCCCTGCTTGCGCAGATAGCCGACGATGAGTGCCGCCGTCCGCATCGAATCCAGATCGTTTTCGAGATCGATCTCTATGCCGTAGGTGATTTCCAGGGCATCGACCAACCGCAGGAATGACAGTGAGGTCATACCCGCTTCGGCGAAAGTGTGTTCCGACCGGTGTGCGGTTTCGGCGTCGATGGTGCCGTCAGTGGCCGTGGCCACCAGCTCGGCCACGGCGCGGGTAACTTCTTCGGTGCTGCTGTGCGCCATCAGGACGCCTCCTCGGCGGGTGCGAATACTGCGGTGAGCAGGTCGATGACTTCGGCCGAACGAACCTTGCCGGTACTTCCGCGCGGCAGTTCGGGTACCACGACGACCACTTCCGGTACTTGGAATTCGGCGAGCCGAGCACGCAGATATGTCTTCAGCGCGCTCACCTCCAGGGCGGATTCGGCGGCCACCAGCGCGCCCACGCAGTCACGACCGCTCGGTGTCGTGAGTTGCGTGACGTGGCAGTCGACGACGCCGGGATAGGCGCGGATGGGGTCGCGCACGGTTTCGATGCTGAACTTGCGCCCACCTATGTTCAGGCCCGGTCGCACCCGACCGGTAAGACGCAGTCGCCCGGCGGTGAATTCACCCGTGTCGGAGGAGATGTAGCAGCCGTCGGCGGCCACGGCTCGCTCGAGTTCGCCCGGATAGTTGAGATATTTGGTCCCCATCGACTCGGTGCGCACATGCAGCACCGGAATTCCGTCCGTTTCGCGCGGCGCTACCCGCAGCGTCACGCCGGGCAGCGGTCTGCCGTGGGAGCCGCGCCGCGGCTCGGGATCGAAAGTGACCGGCCCGGTTTCGGCGATGCCGTAGTAGTCACACACCGGGCCTGACAGCGTTTCCACTGCCGCGGCAACGGTATCGGACAGCGCGGCGGCGGAGGACAACCGTAACCGGATGCCCGACAAAGCTTTTCGCAGCGTCTGATCGGTGTCCCGTACGGGATAGGCGGCAAGCCGTTCGTAGGCCGCGGGAAAGGCGACCAGGATACTCGGCTCGCTCGCGCCGATGTGCCGAAGGATCGCGCCCCCGGTGGGAAGGGTGCTGGGCAGCACCATGGCGGCTCCGGTCAGCAGGCCCGGTATCAGTGTGGTGTTGAAGGCCAGGCCGTTGTATACGCCCGCGAAGCAGAGGATGCGGTCGCGTGCGGTCAATCCGACCGCCGAGGACCAGGTGGAGGCGGCGTTCAGCACCGCCGCGGCCGAGAACTCGATGCAGGCGGGGGTACGTGTCGATCCTGAAGTCAGGCGGCATACTTCGGTGTCCGATGCTGTCTCGGGTCTCGGCCCGTCGAATCCGGTGCGATGCAACCAACTCCGATCATCGAGCGGTGTGGTACCGGCCGATTCGGTGATCACCGCGTCGATTCCGCAATCCTGGACCAAGGTGTCGATGTCGTGCGGCGTCGAGCTCGGATCAGCGAGGATGGGCAAGGATCCGTGCCGCCACACCGCCAGCAAGCTCGAGATGTAGCCGGGGTGGTTCTTGGTGGCCAGCAATATGCGGGCACCGCCGGAGCGGAGTACCTCGTCGAGCAGCTTCCGTTTGACCGAATGCTCCGCCAGCAGATCTCCGAAGCTGCGCGCCGCGGGCCCCGCGCCGACCAGCGTTCCAGGGTGCCGTCGCATCGCGGCGACGACACTCTCGTACAACAACATTCGATCACTCCCCCCTGTGTGCCGCTACAGCGGCGTCGAGCCGGGCCGCTATCGTCAGACGTTGAATTCGGTTGGTGCCCTGCAAGGTCTGCAGAAGTTTGGCCTGACGCATCCACATCTCCACCCGCTCGCCGGGCAAGTACGCGCTCGCGCCGAGGATTTCGACCGCCTCGCCGGTGACCCGGGCCGCGGTATCGGTGGCGAACAGCTTGGCCTGCGCGCACACCAGCGTCGCACCCGCCGGGTCCCGATCGAAGGTCGCACAGGCGTGGGACAGGAGTTGCTGGGCCGCGCGCAGACCCGTCGCCATGTCGGCCAGGGTGAAACCCACGCTCTGGTACTCGATGATCGGCTGCCCGAACCTGCGGTGCGACTTCGCGAAACGCAGGGCGCGCTCCAAGGCCGCCGTGCCCACGCCGATCGCGCACGCGGCCAACCCCAGACGCCCCTGCGTCGACAGGATGTCGGTGACCAGCCCGCCACGGTCCCGCCGACCCAGAATTCGATCGGCGGGTACCGCTACATCGCGAAAACCGATGCTGGACACCGGGATCGCGATCCCTTGCAGGTGCGCTGACGGTTCGGAGACTTCAACCCCTGGAGCATTTGCCGGCACCACGAAGGCCGTGATCCCGCCGATGCCCGCGTCTCGTGTCCGCGCATAGACGATCAGCTCACTCGCCGCCACAGCATGGGCGACCCAGTTCTTGTGTCCGTTGAGCCGGTAGGTGTCCCCCTCGCGGACGGCGCTGAGCTCGACTGCGCTCAGGTCGGACCCCGAGTTGCGCTCACTGAGACAGGAGACCGCCAGACTTCGCCCCTCGCGCATACCCGGCCCCAGTTCCGACCACAGCGAAGCGGTCGCATGTCGGCGAATTGTATTGGCGCACAGTGCCTGTACTTGTACGGCCTCGGCCAACTCCACCGAATGGCGAGCGATCGCCGTCAGCGCGTCGCAGAATGTCTCCGATGGATGTGCCAGGTTCGTGGTCGGCGCGAGCACCGGATCCAGCACCCCGGTGGCTAAAATTTCTGTCACTGTCTCGCGCTGCGCGGCGGCGCCGGCCGTCGCGGCGATCGACTCCACCTGTCGAACCAGCTCGTCCGAACCGCGGTCGGTATCCAAAGTGTCTCTCCCCCAATACATGCACACTCCTCAGTGCGTGATCTCGAACCGCGCCAGCATCGGTCGTAGCGCGGAAGGCGCCCACCAGTTCCATTTCCCGGCCATGCGCATGACGGCCGGCACCAGCAACAACCGGATGAGGGTGGCGTCGATCAGGATGGCCAGAGCCAGTCCGACACCCACGGCCCGGATGATCGCGACGTCGCTGGTGATCGTGCCGGCGAAAGCGACCACCATGACCAGCGCCGCCGCGGTGATGACCCGGCCACTGCGTGCGATACCGATCGCCACCGCGGTGTCGTTGTCCGCCCGGGTCATGCCCGATCGGCGCCACTCCTCCTTGAACCGGGCCAGCAGGAACACTTCGTAATCCATCGAGAGTCCGAACGCGCTGCAGAAGAGGATGATCGGCACCGTCGCGATCGTCGTGCCCGTCGCTTCGGTACCCAGGCCACCCAGGTGGCCCTCCTGGAAAATCCATACCAGCGCACCGAAACTCGCCGACAGCGACAGGAAATTGAGCACGACAGCCTTGAAAGGCAGCAGGACACTGCCGGTCAGCAACAGCAACAACAACAGCGTCGAGCCCATGATCCACGCCAAGGCCGGTCCGATCGCGTCCGCGATCCCCTCAGCGGTGTCCCTGCTCTGCTGGCCGAGCCCACCGACCAAGACCTCGGTGGGAGCCGGGACCGCGTGTACCGCGGACAGCAGTTTTTCGCCCTCGTTCGAATGCGGGTCGAATGTGGTGAGGACGGCGAGATACACCGGACCGGCTACGAAGTCGCCGATCGGGCTCTGCCGGGCTCCGCCGGAATACACGCCGAGGGAGCCGGTAACGGCGGCGACGCCGGGCAATCCCGAGACGGTAGCGGCGTAGTCGTGGACTCCGGCTACGGATTCGGGACCGACCTGTGGCAGAGCGAGATGGACGGTCCCCGCCAACTGCAGCGGAAAGTCGTTACGGACGGCGTCGCCGACCATATGCACGCCGGTGTCCGGAGGCAGCACGCGATCGTCGGGTAGCCCGAGCCGGATATCGCGTAGTGGCAGCCCGAGGGCGAGCAGTGTGAGCACGATGGCGACGGTCACCGGTACCGCTCGCCGTTGCGCGAATCGAGCCAGCTTGTAGAACCGGGTCTCCTCCACCGGCGCGCCTCGACGGCGGCGATGTTCGATCCGGCCACCGAACAACGCCAACAGCGCGGGTACACAGGTCAGCGCGAGGACCACCGACAACGCGACTACCGCTATTCCCGCGATCGCCACCGAGCGCAGAAATGTCATCGGGAAGAACATCGCTCCCACCAGCGACAACCCGACCGTGATACCGGAGAAGACAACGGCGCGACCGCTCGTCGCGGCCGCGGCGACTATCGCGGCCGGCCGATCCATGCCCTCGTCGAGGAATTCCCGGAAGCGATTGATGATCAGTAGCGAATAGTCGATGGACAAGGCCAATCCCATGGCCATGGTGACGTTCAGGGCGAAAACCGACACCTCTGATGTCAAGGCCATGAGCGCGAGTATGCCGACGGTCCCGGCGATCGCGATAATGCCCGACACCACCGGGATCGCGGCTCCGATGCCGCTGCGCAACAATAGTGCGAGTAGTAGCAGGCTCAGGGGTACGGTGATCAGCTCCGCGCGCGCCACGTCCTCGGCCGCGATCTTGTTCACGTCGTAGAAGGTCAAGGCCTGACCACCCGCGGAGATCACGGTCCCGGCCCGTTCACCCACATAGCGCTCGGCGAGGCGATGTGCCGATTTCATCGCGGTGTTGTCGTCACCGCGCAGGTTCACGATGATCGCGGCCGTCCGACTGTCCTTGCCGACCAGTTCGGCCGGTCCGCCGTCCCAAGGACCCTGTGCGCCGGCTACGTCGGGATCGGCGCGCAATTCCGCCACGATCCCGCGCCCGACCCCGGACAGGTCTGCCTCCGACGTCCCGTCGGACGCCGCGACCAGCAGAACCATCTGCATGCCGGTGAGTCCGAAGTTGTCGGTCAGCACGCGCGCGGCCCGCGAAGATTCCGAGTCCGGATCGAGAAAGCCTCCGGCGGAGAGCTTCTCGGTGAGTGAGCCGCCCAGCGCGCCACACATTGCCACCAGGACCGCGGCCACCACGAGAGTCAACCGCGGGGCGCGCATCGCGGCCCCCGCCAGCCTCGCGGCGATGCCGCGCGGAAGCCGCGGGTGGTTCGACGCCGGTCCGGTCTGCGAACCCGGCTCGTCGACGGTGATTTCAGATGCCATCGGTAATCCCCCTGGTGTCAAATCCGCCGATGGTCACGAAACCCGCTGCGCTGCACAGGCTGCGAGCTTCGTGAGGGTCTTGTCCAGCTGGGCGCGCCCCTGTTTCTCGAGCGCCGCACCGAGCAGGCCGGTAACGAGCGGTCCGCTGAAGTCGCCACCGGCGGTTACCTCGGCGCCGGTGGCAGTCGGCCGGAACTGGTACTCGAATTCACAAGTGACACCGGCTTTTCCGCGTCCGTGCAAGACCAACCGGTTGGGCAGCTCCGCCTCTTGGACAGCCCACTCGACGGTGTTCGTCATCCCCAGCAGCACCACCTTCGAGGCCAGCGTCGCACCCGCGGCCAACCGTTCCGGCGGGTCGCCGACGAAATGACGATGGATGGTGAACCAGTGCTCCCAGGTCACCGGGCGGGTGATCGTGTCGAACAAGGCTGCGGGGGTGGCGGGCAATTGCCTGGTGATGACGATCGTGCCCATAATCGAATCCTCTCCGGAAACGCGTAGAGTGGGGAAAATGCGGTTCAGGCCCGCGTGGGTTCCAATGCGGCGCAGTAGGTTTCGGCGACCGCATCCGCCACGTACTCGAGGTCGGCGGCGGTATGCTGCGCTTGCACGCACAGCCGCAGCATCGGACTGCCCATGCGGACCCCGGGAAAGACGCTGATCCCACAGAAGATCCCCCGGTGGTAGAGCTGATTCCACTGTTCGATCAGGGCGGGCTCGTCGGAAACCGGAACCGGCACGATGGGGCCGACAAGCTCGCTACCCCATGGTGTGCGGGTCATACCGCCAGCGGGAATTCCCCTGTGCAGCAAGAGATCTCGTAGCAATCGGGAATTGACCAGCAGGCGCTGAGCAAGCTCGGCGCCCTCCGCCGAGCGGATTACGCGCGTCGCGGCGAGCGCGGCGGCGATGGCCGAGGGCGAACCCGAGGTGGTGAACTGGTACCCGCGGGCGTGCGTGCGCAGGTAGTCGATGAGGTCACGTGATCCGGCGATATACGCGCCGATCGATCCGATCCCCTTCGACAAGGTGCCCATCCGGATGTCCACCTGATCGGTGACCCCGTACAACTCCACCGCGCCGGTGCGCCGCTCACCCAGCACTCCTACGCCGTGTGCCTCGTCGACCATCAGCGCGGCACCGAATTCCGTACAGAGAGCGGCGATTTCGTCCAATGGCGCGATGTCGCCCGCCATCGAGTACACGCTGTCCACGACCACCAGCGTCGGCGACTCCCCGGTCTGCGACAGCATCGCCCGCAGATCCTCCGGATCATTGTGGGCGAAGCGCCGCACGGTGGCCGCCGACATTTTGGCCCCGTCATGGATCGATGCGTGCGCGGACCAGTCCAGCAGCACACTGTCTCCAGCCTCGGCCATCGCACTGACTACACCGACATTCGCCTGGTATCCCGTCGTCACCACCATCGCGGCCTCGGCGCCATGCCACTCGGCCAGCTCGGCTTCCAATTCGGCGTGCACCTCGTAGCTTCCGTTGGCCACCCGGCTGCCCGTGCTCGCCGCGCCGAACCGGTCGATGGCGGCATGGGCGGCTTCGAGAACCTTGGGATGGTTGGCTAGTCCCAGGTAATTGTTGGAGCTCATCATGAGCCGGCTCCGGCCGTCCATCCGAACGTGAGTTGTGCTGGCAGACTGGACGATTCGGAAGATCGGCGACCTGCCGAGCTCCTCCAGGTCACGCACCAGCAGTGTCATACCGGCAAAATCGATCCGGTCGCGAAACTTGTCCAACGCCATCGATTTCCCCCTTCGAAAATAGTTGGCTAGCAGTGCATTCATCGATTCCGGTAGGCGGAATCAGACCACGGGGCGGTAGGCGACCTTGCCTGCTGACGGACGTCTGCGTCATCGCGGCCGAGATGATCCTCGCCGCCAACCCCCAAGCAGCACGCGACCTATGTTAGTCACAATTCTGGAATTTATCTCGCCGTGAGCTCGAGATTTGGCCGACTAAGTTGCTGAAGATGCTATAACAGCTGGACAAGTGGGTGCGGTGCCGGATCACCGGCTCGGTGCACAGAACATCACTATCGAACTCGCGTCTGGAGCAGGTAGCGCTGTCGCGGCGATGAGATCGCGGCCTTCGCTCGCACCGTGGCCGCATAGGCCGCGAAGGCGCGGCGATCCATTGCGCTACAACTGATCTCGAACAGTTCCGCGGCACGACCGTGCAGCAGGGCGCGCACCGCGTACGACGGCAACCGCCGCGGTAGCCACGAGTCCGGCCGCAGCACCTGAGCCGCGAGCGCGTCCGCGTGCGGACCGCGCACGAGGGTCGTCGCACACGTCTCCTCGAAGTAGGCGACGAATGCCGCCCAGGTTTCCGGCATGTGGCGGTCGGAGATCCCGTAGCCGCGAAACCACGAACAACACTCCGCGTACAGCTGTTCGCGCGCCGACGCCGACAGCCCACCCCCGAACGCTTCGACCGAATGCATCAGTGCCTCAACGTAAGTCGCGTGCTGGAAGAAGAAGATCTCCGGATGTAGCGCGTGATAGCGCCTCCCGAATCCATCGAGGCCTTTGACATGCTCGTGCCCGAAACGGATGACCGGGCGGGCGTCGCGATCGCTGTAAACCAGATAAATCATCTGCAGGACAGTGCGCTTCTTGTGTTCCCACAGCCGGTTCGGCGCATGCTCGGTCAGCGCGGCTCCGATAGCGGGATGCAGGACCTGGAGGGCGATCGCTCGCGGCAGGGTCAGCACGAAGCGACGATCCCCCAGGTGCCGGCGCAGCAACGAACTTCCCGATGGTCCCCCGTTCGCTGTCACATCGTCGATGTGCCTGGGCTGCACCCGGATCGGGTATCTCATCGTTCATCTCCCCCGGGAAAGTTCGCGGTCAGACCAGCGCATGGTTCTTCCGGATCCGCCAACGCACGTACCCCATCTGCGGGCGGCCGACGTCCCGGATGAATTTGGGGAGGAACCGGTTGACGAACCGCACGAACAGGAACAGGTGCTCGAAACGGCGCTGGTCCGCGGCGCTCCAGGCGATACCCATCTGCGCGCGCATATAGGGCGGCAGGTAACCAGCGGTCAGGAAGCGCAGCAGCCCCCCGAGCAGAAAGCGCAGGTACCAATGGATCATCCGCAGGTGCAGCAGGTCGTCGACGTAGGCGCGAACTTCCTCGTCTATGCTCACGCGCCGGCACGCTTCGGCCCAATATGTATCGAAGTCCGCGCGCGTTTCCGGCCACATCTCCGGGCGCACCTGCAGGGTGGTGCCGAGCGGTGCGCCCGACTGATAAAAGGCCTCAGCCTGCTCGGGGCTCATCTTTCCGTTCAGCAACTGATACGCGTCCTCGAAGCCGACGTACAGACATGCGGCCACCCACAGTTGCGCATCACGGTCGAAGGCGTTGTATTTCACCTTCGCACCCGGTCCGGACCGCACCTGCCGATGCGCGACGTTCACCGCCGCACGCATCGCTGCTTTCTCGTCATCGGAGCCCAGGATCGCTACGGCCAGATAGGAAGCGGTGGTGCGCAGGCGTTTCCACGGATGCACCATGAGTGCGCCCGACTCGACCGGGCTCTCCAGGACCCCGCGCCCCACCTCGGGCCGAGCCATCTGCATTGCCACGTTCGCCGGCGCGGTGGACAGCCCCCAGATGTCGAGGGCATCCGACAAGCGCGGCGGCCGCTTGGTAGGTAGGTGCCTCCCCGGGATGGGGATCCGTACCTGCGCGAGCGGCAACGGCGGCGCGCCTGGTCCTGCTGACCGCACGGCCGCCATCGGCCGCCGCGATAGCGGTGCGGCGGACGATCCGTATGAATCACCTTGTGGCTCAATGTGATCCGATTTCCCAGGTTGAGCATTCATGCTCATGATCGTCCTTTCTCGAAAACTGCTCGCTCCACATGGCGATGCTGAACGTGGGCCGGATCGACCACGGCGACGCAACAACGATGACGGTCCGGGCCGGGAGCCTCGAGTGATCCCGCCCACGTGCGCTATGTTACTGTCAGTTCTGTCTTATTTGGCAAGGCGTTAGGGATGTGACCAGCAGAGTGGCTGTCAATTTCCGCAGAAGTGTCCAGCAATTCTGCATCTTGTGGACCGAGCTCAGCGTTGGTCGCCGGAGTAGGACCGCGGCCGCACCGAGCGTCGCCTGCCGGGCAGTTCCCATCCACCGCTCGCAGTCCCCCGCACAGGCAACCAGGCCCCAGTGACCGCGCCGCGTTGGTCGGAGATCCGGAACACCTAGCGAACAGTTACTTACTTACTTAGCGGCATACATGGACAGCTGCGGCTTATATACCACCCTTGCAGGGACTTTGGATCAAGATCGGCAGCGGGTAGATCTTCCATTCTAGAGAATTACGAGTAACATACGCGAAGGCCATCCTCCTCCAGGAGCGAGGAATCGGCGTCAAACCGGGGGACACGACGCGACCAACCATGGGGCACGTGCCGGTTATCGGGCATAGCGAAAGGACTGACCAGAGATGCTCAAACGGTTGGATCGGATACTCAGCTACGAGATGAGGGTGTCCGAATTTCTCGGCACCCTGATCATCATCGCCGTCCCCTACGGCCTGATCGGGGTGATCTGGACGCTCACGCACACCTCCCATCTGAAGCAGATGCATGGAGTCGACATCGTCATGTCGTTCCTGGGATCCGTTGTGTGCTGGCCGGTCCTCACCTTCTCGAATGTGTACATGACCTGATGATGTTCCTGGTCTGGCTCATCGACATCTTGGTAATCGGCGTCAAGATCCTCGGTGGGCGAACAGAAGTCAATCCGGTACTCCGTTACGGGCTGTGGCTGACGGTGCTGTGCACGTTCGCCGCCGGCCTCGCCGTGCTCGGTTTTCTGGTGGTCCTGCTGCAGGGCTATCTGGAAGACCTGGACTGAAAGACACTTCACATGACTGCCACTCTAGAAAAGCCGCCAACCACCGGACCGGCTCCGGAGCCGAGCGAGCTGGCGAAAATTACGGCGAGTATCGGCGGGCTGTGGCGACGGCATCCGCAGCGATCGCTGGAGACGCTCGGCCGCCAGGTGGATCTGGGCCGGGAAGCCCTGCGCCAACTGATCGTGTCGATGGTGCGCAGGCGGTTTCCATATCAGGAGTTCATCAAGCAGTGCGCCTTCATGGCGAGTGTTTCGGCGGTGCCGACCGTACTGGTGGCGATCCCTATCGCGGTCGTGGTGTCCATCCAGATCGGCGCGCTGGTAAACCAGGTCGGCGCAACGACATTCATCGGCGCGGTGGCCGGACTCGGGATCATTCGACAAGGTGCGCCGCTGGTCACCTCACTCATGATCGCGGGAGCTGTCGGTTCGGCGATCTGCGCCGACCTGGGATCACGCACGATCCGCGAGGAAATCGACGCCATGATGGTGATGGGCGTAGATCCCGTGCGACGACTGGTCGCGCCACGCCTGGCAGCGGCCGTACTGGTCAGCATGCTGCTGTGCGGCTTCATCGTGTTCGTCGGCTTCGCGACGGCCTACATGTTCAACGTGTACGCGCAGTCGGGTACCCCAGGCTCGTTCATGTCCTCCTTCGCCTCCTTCGCAGTAGCCAATGACTTGGCGGTAGCCCTGCTGAAAGCCGCGATCTTCGGTGCTCTGACCGCGATCATCGCGTGTGATATCGGCCTGCATGCCCACGGCGGGCCCGGAGGGGTCGCGAACGCGGTGAACTCGGCGGTGGTGAGTTCGGCGCTCATGCTCTTCGCCACCAACATCATTCTCACGCAGCTGTACAACACGCTGTTTCCAACGAAGGTGATATGACGTGGGTAGTTCTTACACTCCCCCATCGCTCAAACCCGTGCGCATGGTGAGTAACGCGGTCGCAGTGCCGGTAAAAGCCAATCAGCAGCTCGGGCACATGGCAATCACGTTCTTCAAAGCGGTGGGTGCGATGCCGTACGCACTCCAGCACTACCGCAAGGAATTCCTGCGTCTGACCGCCGATGTCGGCTGGGGCAACGGCTCATTGGTGGTGGGCGGCGGCACGGTCGGCATCGTGATAGCCCTGTGCGGCTTCGCGGGCATCACGGTGGGCATGGAGTCCTACTCCGCGCTGAACCTGCTCACGATGAGTCCGCTTACCGGCGCGATCTCCGGCTTCGCCATCACCCGGGAACTGGCGCCGATCATCGCCACCCTGGCATTCGCCATTCAGGCTGGATGCCGGTTCACCGCGCAGCTGGGCGCCATGCGGATCTCCGAGGAGGTCGACGCACTGGAATCACTTGCCATCAGGCCACTTCCGTATCTGATCAGCACCCGCATGATCGCCTCCACGCTGACTCTCATCCCGCTCTACAGCGTCGGGCTGGCCGTCGCCTACCTCGCCACCAAACTGTCGGTCCTGTTCCTCGGCGGCACCACTTCCGGTACCTACGACCATTACTTCTTCCAGTTCCTCGTCGGGCCGGACGTGTTCTGGTCGCTACTCAAAGTCGTTGTCTTCGTGATGCTTTCGACTTTCATCCAGTGCTACTACGGCTTCACCGCCACCGGCGGCCCCGAGGGCGTCGGAGTCGCGGCCGGGCGGGCCCTCAAGTCGGTCATCGTCGTCGTGGTCTTCGCCGATTTGTTCATGACTCTTGCGATCTGGGGCATCGATCCCGGATTCCGGATCTCTGGTTAGGGGCAACGATGCTTCTCGATCCCAGTGGCCGCGGGCCGACCGCCCGCCAACTCACCCTCGCCGGCCTCGCCATGCTGACCGCCATCGCCGGCGCGCTCTATCTGCTCGCCCTTCGCTACGACGGTCGCTTCGAAGCCAAGGTGCCGGTCACAGCGGTGCTCACGAGCACCGGCGACGGACTGCCCGAGAACGCGGATGTGAAATTCCGCGGCATGATCGTCGGCCGAGTCGATGCCGTCGACATCGTGGCCAAAGGCGACCAGCAGCGGGCCGCGATCTGGCTGCGACCCGGCATCGCCTCCGCTATTCCGGCCAACGTCGCCGCTCGGGTCATCCCGAACAACCTTTTCGGCGTGACGGCGATCGAACTGGTCGACACCGGGCCGACCACGCAGACCTTGCGCGCGGGAGCCACCATCGCCGAGGACACCAGCGCGACAACCGTGCAGCTCCAAACGACATTGAACGTCCTGCGCAACGTCCTGAACAACATCCAGCCCGAGAAATTAGGGCGGGTACTGGCCACGCTCGCGGCCGCACTCGACCCTGCGGCGCGGGTGCCCGGTTCGACAATCGAGCGCCTGGACCACTGGATGACCGAGGTCCGCGCACTGCCCGCCATGGCGGATCTCCTCGGTGATCTGGGGCGCGCGGCGACCGCGCTGAGCCAATCCGCGCCCGAACTGGTCGGCGTGCTGTCGGAGTCGGTGACCACGGCCAAGACGCTGACCGAGGAGCGTGCTTCGCTCATCGCGATGTTGACCAGCGGCGGCGCGGCGGTCGACACGGTGAATTCGCTGTTCGCGGCGAACCCGGATTCGGGCAAGTTCCTGGTCTCGGGATTGAACGAGTTGTTCGGCAGCCTCGCCAAGGACACCGAAGCAATTCCGTTCGCGATATCGAATCTCAACACGGCACTGCAGCGGCTGCTCCCGGTGTTCACCTTTGGTTCCAGCCGTCAGATGGCGTGGAAAATGGATGTGAGTTTCACGCCCTTCCAGCAGTACACAGCGAAGGATTGCCCGCGTTACGGAGATGTCGCCGGCCCGCGGTGCGGCGGCGCCAGCGTGCCGGAAGTTGCCCCGGAACAACAGTATCCGCAGCAGATGTTGCCGCAGCACCTCGCGTCGGCCGGGCCCGCCCCGGTCCTCGCTCCCGGCGTCCTGGGCATTCCCGGCGCGCCGGCCGTTCCCGGACTCCCCTCGCTGCCGATGGTCCCCGGGCTCCCCGTTATCCCCGGCATCACCGCACCTGCCGCGCAGACCACGCCCACCACACCGAACGGGACCGCCGGTCCTATCGCGTTGCGCGGCAACGCCGCGGTCGCGGCGGTCGTCGGCGGCGAACCCACCATGGCGCAACTACTGCTGCTGGGACCGGCACTACATGGCGGATATATCGAAATCGCGGATGTGCCGACGACGGTGAGTGAGAAATGAAGTCAGGAAAGGCACTGATCGGATTCAGCGCGTTCGCCGTGCTCGCGGTAGCGCTGACCTACACGATGTGGTCGACCCTGCAACGCTCGATCGCAGGACCCACGAACGACTATTCCGCGGTATTCACCGATGTGCTCGGCCTCCGTGTCGGTGACGACGTACGTATGGCCGGTGTTCGAGTAGGCCGAATCGACAAGATCGACTTCACCGATGGCTATCGGGCGCGCGTCGACTTCCGCCTCGAGGACGACCAGCACCCGACGACCACCACCACGGCACTCGTGCGTTATCAGAACCTGATCGGGCAGCGCTATATCGCGCTGCTGCCCGGCGCGGAGCGCGGCACACCGATGCGGCCGGGCGAACAGATCCCGGTCGAACGCACCGAACCGTCGTTCGACGTCTCGGCGCTGTTGTCGGGATTCGAGCCACTGTTCAGTGTGCTGCAGCCCGATCAGGTGAATTCCTTGTCCGAGACGCTGATTCAGGCTCTGCAGGGCAACGGCGTATCGCTCAGCTCGTTGATCGTGCAGGCGGCGGAACTCGCGGGCACCTTCGGCCAGCGTGATCAGATTCTGGGCGACGTGCTCACCAACCTCAGCAGTGTGGTCGAAGGCCTGGCCAACCGCAGCGGCGAGCTGGAAACCCTGATCACTCAGGCACGCGCGCTGATGGAAGGCCTCTACTCCCAAGGAGAAGCCCTCAAAGGCTCGGTCGACCAGATCGCCACGGCCACCGACTCGCTGATGCAGATCATCACGACCGTGAAACCCGGACTGGTGCGCGCGCAGAACGATGCGACCGCGGGTGTCGCGCTGCTTCTGCTCAACGGCGCGGCACTGGATCAAGCGGCGTTCGAGCTGCCGACTTTCCTCAACGCCGTCGCACGTTTCTCCAGCTATGGCACCTACGGCAATGCCTACATCTGCCGGTTGGACGTCTCGTTGTGGGGTGTGCTGCTACCGCCGGGCCTGTTTTCCCAGGTCGGCGGACCGGCCCAATCGGAGGTGTGCCGATGATCGCGTCCTTGCGCAAACTACTGACCGGACTGTGGACCAATCGCTACCTGCGGTTGGGTCTGCTCGCCGCCGGAGCGGTCCTGCTCCTGGTTGTCGGCTCCACCGCCCTGTCCCGGGCGAAGTTGACCGACAAGACGATTCACGCGGAACTGGCGCAAGCGGCCGGGCTCCGAGCGGGTGCGACGGTGGATGTGTCCGGTATCGAGGTCGGCCAGGTCAGCGGGGTGCGATTGATCGGCGACAAGGTGCTCGTGGATATGAAGGTACGCCGCGATCTACGGCTGGGCCCGGACGCGCGGGCATCGGTCGAGATGTCCACCATTCTCGGCCGCCTGCACGTCGACCTGACTCCCGGCAATGGAAAAGGGTTGCCCGGCAATCGGATTCCGATCGAGAACACCACGGTGCCGTACAACCTCAGCAAGGTCATCCAAGATCCCCAGCACAAGAACTCCTTCGAACGGATCGAACGGATCGATCCGGCGAAGCTGCGCCAGGCGCTGGATCTGATGACCGAGCAGATGGGCGAGTCTCCCGAACTGGCCGTTGAGGCGTTGGACAGCATCGGCTCGCTCGCCAAGGTGATCAACGATCGCCGCGACGCCGTCGACACTCTGCTGAAGAGCATGGATGTGGTCTCGCAGCTGGCGTCGGACAACCAGAACAGCGTGCTGTTGTTGCTGACTCAGGGCGAGCGCATCGGTGCCGCGGTCCAGCAGCGCCAACTGGTGCTGCGCCAACTGCTCGACAACGTGGCGTCGTTGTCGGGGCTGCTGCAGGAGATGGGCTTGGAGAACAACAACCAGATCGGCCCGCTCATCGCCGATCTGAACACCATGTCGGAAGGTCTGGCCAAGAACCAGGCCAACTTGGACCGGCTCTACGAGATCGCACCCGTCACCCTCCGGCAGTTCAACAACGTGCTCGGTGACGGTCCGTACGGAAATGTGTACGCGCCGTGGCTCTTTCCGGACAACTGGTTGTGCTTCGCGCAAGTTACTCAGGGGTGCAAGTGATGAAAGGACGTATCACCGGCAAGCTGGCCGCACTGTGCGCCACCGCCATGATCGCGACGGGGTGCGGATTGGTGCCCGACAGCCTGACCACGCTGCCGGATCAGATTCTGGGTCAGCGCATGCGGATCAGCGCCGACTTCGAGAACGTGGCGGGGCTTTACGCCGGCAACGAGGTGGCGGTGCTCGGCGTTCCGATCGGGACCGTCGAAACCGTCACCGCCCGCGGCAGCTATGTCGAAGTGGTGCTGAGCATCGACGCGGATACCAAGATTCCCGCGGACGCCATCGCGGCGCTGGTGAATCCGCAACTGATCACCAACCGGCACGTCGAACTCGCACCCGCCTATACCGGCAACGGGCCGGTGCTCACCGACGGCATGCACATTCCGTTGCAGCGCACCAGGACTCCGGTCGAGCTCGACCGGATCCTGCAGAACTTCGATCAACTCGGCGCGGCGCTCAAGGGTGACAGCGAGACCGGTCCGATGGCCAGCCGGGTGCTCTTCCCGCTGCTCAACGGCAACGGCGACCGGTTGCGGGAAACCTTGGACGCGTTGTCCTCGGCCTTCGAGGTCACGCTCGCCAACAAGGATCAGATCGCCAACACCATCATCAAACTGAACGAGATCACCCAGATCATCGCCCAGAACGACCAGACAGTCCGCGATTTCAGCGGCCGGCTCACCGAGTTGGTCGATCTGATGGGCCAGCAGGCGCCCGGTCTGCAAGCGGTCATCACACAGCTCAACGACTTCCTGAACAACACCGCGGCGCTGGTGGGTGACAACAAGGACCAATTGGCCGGCGCGCTCTCGCGATTCATCGACATCACGGCCCAAATGCGGACCAACGCACGGGAGTTGACGGAGATCATCGACGTCGGTCCGTTGATGTTCCAGAACCTTTCGAACGCCACCAGTCGTGAGCACCGAGCACTGCGCTTGCACGGCTTGCTCGACAAAGTCGTGCTCGACAGCGAGGCACTGGCGTTGTTCTGCGACCGGGTCATGATGCGTCACGACGGTTGCCGTACGGGAAAGATCGCCGACTTCGGCCCCGACTTCGGGCTCACCGCGGCACTGCTGGGAATCACGGAGCTGAAATGACCAAACGAATCACCGCCATGGCGGCGGCCGTCGTGACCGCCGCGACCGTGGCCGGCGCGACCGGGTGTGCCGTGACCGTCCAGAACGTTCCGATGCCCAAACCCGGTATCGGCGCGCCCGGCTACACCATTCGCGCCTCCTTCCGCGACGCCCTCAATCTGCCTGATCGCGCCCACGTCAAGATCGGCGGCAGCGATATCGGTGTCGTCACGAAGATCAGCTCCAAGGATTTCGTCGCCGATGTCGAAATGCTGATCCGTGCGGACATTCAGCTGCCGCACGGGACCACCGTCGAACTCCGCCAGGCCACTCCGCTGGGCGACATGTTCGTGGCCATGACATTGCCCTCGGTCGCCGAGGCCGGGCCGCCGCTGCGTGCGGGCAACAGCATCGGGCTGGAGCAGACCGCGACCGGCGCATCGGTCGAACAACTGATGATGTCGGTATCGATGCTGGTCAATGGCGGCGGCATCAACCAAGCCGCGCGCATCACCTCGGAAATGAACTCGATGTTCGTCGGCCGGGGCCCGCAACTCGCGCACCTGATCACCGAGATGACCGCGGTCATCTCGGCCTTGAACCAACGCACCGGCGACATCGACAACGTCCTGGGCGGGCTGAACGTACTGGAGGGTGAATTGGCCCGGCGCAAAGCCGAACTCAGCCAGGCCGCCGACACTTTCCCCGGTCTGGTCGGGCTGTTCACCGAGAACAACCAGCGCATCGTCGAGCTGCTGACCAAAACGTCGACGACCATGGCCGCGCTGGAGGACTTCAGCGATACGACCGGCGATGACTTCGTCAGTCTCTTCGACAGCATTCAGCAACTCATGTCCGGTTTCGCCCGATCGACCGAGCTGACCGCCACGCTGGAGGGCCTGCACCAGCTCACTCCGCGCGTACTGGCCAGCATGGAGGGGCCCACCCTGGCGATCGCGGCGACAGTGTCGTACCTGAGCGTCGGCGCGCTCACCGACCCGTCCGGCAGCCGCTTGCCCGAACTGGCCGATGTTCCGGCCTTCATCGGCAGCTTCGCGCAGGTGCTGGAAAAGGTGTTCGGCCGCCTCACCAGTCCACCTCAGCCCGCGCCGACACCGCAAACGGATACACCGGCACAACCCCAGCCAGAAGCGTCCGAGGAGGGCCACCGATGAATTCACCGCTGTGGCAGTGGGCGGTGCGCCGCCGGATCGGCATCGCGAACGTCGGGCTGATCGTCGTCCTGGTGCTGGGCTGCGCGTACATCGGCGCGAATGTGTTGCGCTTCAACCCGATTCCGCACACCTACAGCGTGACGGTACAGCTGGCCACCTCCGGTGGCTTGATGGAAGGCAACGATGTCACCTTCCGCGGCACCCGGGTCGGGCGGATCGCGGAGCTGCGGGTGTCCGGCGACGGAATCGCCGCCATCGCCGAAATCGAGGACACCATACGCATTCCCGTCGGCGGCACGGTCGCGGTCGGACGGCTGTCGGCGGCGGGTGAGCAGTACCTCGACTTCCGCCCCGACACCGAGTCCGGCCCCTATCTGACGGATGGTTCCGTGGTGGAGCGCGCCGGCACCACCACACCGGTACCCATCCAGTCGGTGCTGGCCAACCTCGCCGAATTCATCGGCGGCATGAATCCCGAGCGGCTCACCGTCATCGTCGACGAACTGGACAAGGCACTCGCCGATGGCCCGGATCGACTGCGCAACATGGTCTCCGGGATCAGCCGGGCGATGGCCGGCCTGAACGACCTGCTGCCGCAGACCAGGCAGCTGCTGGAAAACCTTTCGGTGATCGCCGAGACCACCTCGCACGCGCAGCCGGACCTGGGCACGATCACCGGCGCCGGAACCACGCTGTTCGAGCAGCTCACCGCCTCCGACGCGGAGGTCCGCTCCCTGCTCGCCCTCGGCCCCGGCCAGCTGGCGACCATCGGCGGCTTCGTCGACGAAACCCAGGACCCGATAACGAATCTCGTGACGAATTTCGTCGCCATCACCAAAGCGGCGAAGTTGCGCGCGCCCGCGATCGCCGCGTTGTTCCCCTCACTGAGATTGTTCTCGGAGGCCATCGGTATTCCGGCGCACGACGGCGCGTACCACACGCTGGTCGACCCCTGGCCGCGGCCGTCTTGCGACTACGACACCATCCCCGTGGTGCCCACTCAGGTGCAGGACACCCGGGTGCGGCTCTACAACTACTGCGTCACCAACGATCCCGCGATCCAGGTGCGCGGCTCCGCCAACGCACCGCGCCCCAATGTTCCCGACAACGGGGCGACGGCACCGCCGGGTGTGACCGGCAACGAATTGTCCCAGCCTGTGCCCGGCCGATAGGAGATCCCATGAGTAGCAAGGAAACCGAACTGAAGAAGGTCGGCGGCGCCGAGAACGCCGCCGATGGCGTCAGCGAAGTGGTCGAAGGGCCGGAGAAAACTGTCGCTGCCGCCGACGACGATACGAAATCGATTGCCGGTGCGAAAGATACGCGCAGCTGGACGGTCACGCTGCCCTCCATCTCCCGGGCCGGCCGGATCGCCGTTCGCAGCGCGGCGGTCCTGTTGCTCGCGGCCGCGATCGCGAGCAGCGTCTTCTTGTTCCAGCGCAACGAACACCACAAGAATCTGCTCGCGGCCGAGGCCGACGCTCGAGCGGCGGCGTGCGCCTACGCGCCAGTGCTGGTCAACTACGACGCCAAGAAGCTCGACGACTACTTCACCGCCGTTCTCGCCGGCGCCACCGGTGAATGGCGTCAGCAGTTCGATGCCACCAGTAAGGATCTGCGTGAAGTGCTCGTCCAAGGCGAGGTGGTGGCCAAGTCCAGCGATGTCCAGTGCGCCATCCGCACCGCGGACGAGAACTCCGCCGAGGCCATCGTGGTAGTCGGGCAGACCATCACCAGCCTCGGCACCGAGGGAAAGCCGGCACCAGGACAGTTGTCGATGGTGATGCGCCTGGAACGTTCCGGCGACCGCTGGCTGGTGAACAAGCTCAATTCACCGATGGCGCAAATGCCGCGGTCGTGAGCAAGCCGCCCCATACCCTCGTGCCCGAGCCGGGCACGAGGGTGCGCTGTCACCCGATAGACCGGCGGCCCCGAACAGCGATGGCCGTTGTCGGATGAGTGCCACCCAGAAGTCGCCACGGCCCGTGCGCCGCCGCCCCAAGAACCGTCGAGCAATGATCGCCGCCGCCTCGGCGGAGGCCTTCAGCGCGCTCGGCTACCACGGCGTATCGATGGAAGACATCGCCACACGTCTCGACATCAGCTCCACAGCGTTGTACCGGCACTACCCGAGCAAGTACGCGCTGTTCCGGGAGGAGACGCTGCGCCTCGGCGCAGTCTGTGTCCAAGCCCTCGAGTTACCGGCCGAAGACCGATCACTGCCCGCCGACGAGCGCGCGAACCGGATCAGCGCCGCGGTGATCACCGCGGCCATCGCCAATCGCCGCAGTGCCGCACTAGTGCGATGGCAAGGCCGCTACCTGCTCGCCGAGGACCGCGCACAGCTCGGCGCCGATCTCACCACCGTCGGCAAAGCCGCCCGATCACTGCTGACCGAGCTCCGTCCCGAACTCGACGATGACGCCGAAGCCGTTCTCGCTCAGGCGCTGTTCAGTGTCGCGAGCAGTATCGGCGACCATCACCTCACCCTTCCCCCGAAGACCCTGGCCCGGAGAATGCGCTCAGCGTTCATCGCGATCACCTACTGCGAACTGCCACCGGAACAGATACAGCCCCACGCCGCGATGACGAAACAGCCATCGACATTCACACCGGAACTGTTGCTGCGTAAGTCGATCGAGCTCTTTCATGAACACGGCTACCCCAACGTGAGCATGGAGGACATCGCCGCCGCGGCGGGCCTGCTCGCACCGTCCGCGGTGTACCGGTACTACCGCAGCAAAAGTGACCTCCTCGCTGCGGCGTTCTACCGCGCCGCGAAACTCGTCTCCGATGCGATCGGGCCCGCGATCGCCGAAACCGAGACACCCAGGCAGGCCTTGAGCAAGCTGGTCGACCTGTACGTGGCAGGGTCGTTCGCCGAACGCGAGTTGACGTTCGTCTATTACGCCGAGATCGGCAACATCGCCTCCGACCAGCGCACCCAGCTGCGGAATATCCAACGGCTGAACGTCGATGAGTGGACCGAGTTGCTCACGGCCACACGTCCGGCCTTGTCCGCTGTGGAAGCGCGGCTGCTGGTCCATTCCGCACTGGCACTGGTAGTCGACCTGGGCCGGCGTTTCGGCTCCGAGGATCCGGCCTGCTCGCAGCCACGTGTCGCACACCTCATGCGCTGTGTGCTGTTCGGTCGGCACACAATCGACGTCGGGGCGCGATAAGCGTGGACTGACCGGAGTCGAGATGAGATGATTAAAGGAAATACTTATCACTCTCTCGGGAGGCCCCTGTGTCAGGCATGGCCGAAAATCCGCCACAGTCAGAATCTCCCGCGACGACGGCTGAGCCCAGGTCGGCGGACCGCTTCGTGGCCGGTCCCGCCGCCCTGCTCGGCGGTCCCGCGAATGTGATCATGCAGCTGAGCCTGCCCCCTGTCGGCCGGGGAGTTGTGGAGAGCAGCGTCGAAAGCGGCCGGTACAGCTTGCATCCGCGCAAACGAACGCGGACGACCCTCACCTATCTGGCCGTGGCCATGCTCGGCACAGACGACGAGCGAGCCGCATACCGAGAAGCCACCAACACCTCACATCGGCATGTCCGCTCAGGACCTGATAGTCCGGTGCGATATAACGCGTTCGATCCAGATCTGCAACGATGGGTCGCCGCGTGCCTCTACCGCGGCGCCGCCGACTCCCTCACCCTGCTCTTCGGGTCCATGGACGACGAATTCGCCGATGAGCTGTATCGCGAGTCCAGCCGATTCGGCACCACGCTGCAGATGCCACCGCAGATGTGGCCGCGGGACCGGGCGGCGTTCGCCGAATACTGGGAATCGCAACTGCCGAAGATCTCGTTCGACGAGGAGGTCAAGGCCTACCTGCTCAGCCAGGTCGTCGACCTCGGCCCTTATCGACGCAGGGAACGGTTGGCGTTCCGGGCTGTGAACCGCTTCTTCACCACCGGCTTTCTGCCGCAACACTTTCGAGATGAACTCGGACTGGATTGGGGGCCACGCCGGCAGCGCGCCTTCGAGCTGATCATGCGGGGTATCGGTGCGATCATGCGCCTCCTCCCCCCTCGATGGCGGCTGTATCCGCTCGACAGGCACCTGCGGGACATGCGCCGCCGGCGCGCCCTGGGTAAACCCCTGGTCTGACTCGAGCGGCGCGCGGCTTCCAGCTCACGGGATGGCGTCGTCCGCTTCGATGAGATTGCGCCGCAACAGTTTTCCAGTGGCATTGCGGGGCAGCTCATCGATGAAGATGACGTCGCGGGGCACTTTGTGGCGGGCCAGGTTCGCCTTGACGTAGTCCTTGATCTCCTGAGGATCGAGGGTCCCTGGCCCGCACGGCACGACGTATGCGGCCAACCGGGTGCCGAAATCCCGGTCGGGCACACCGATCACAGCGGCTTCCGCGATGTCAGGCCGGGCGACGAGCAGGTTCTCGACCTCGAGGGGAAAGACATTCTCGCCCCCGGAGACAATCATGTCGTCGTCGCGCCCGTCGATGTACAACCGCCCCTCGGCGTCGAAGTGGCCGACATCGCCGCTGGAGAGCATCCCATCGACGGTTTCCTTGTGCCGGCCGTCGGTGTAGCCGGTGAAACTGAGTCCGCTTCGCACGAAAATCGTTCCGACCACACCGGGGGCGGATATCTTCTCGCGTTGCGCGTCATAGAGAGCCACTCGGCAGCCGACCGGCGGACGACCCACGGTCCCGGGGGCAGCGCGCATGTCTGCGGGTGTGGCCACCGCGACGACGGCCACCTCGGTGGAGGCATACAGGTTATAGAGAACGTCCCCGAAGGCAGCAGCGGTGCGACGGCTCAGGTCGGGAGAGATGGCAGAGCCCGAAGCGAAGATCACGCGCAGACTCGAGGTGTCGTAGGCGGCCAGTTGCTCCGGCCCCAGGTCCACGATGCGCTGCAGCATGGTCGGAACGAGAACCAAGGTGGCGGCATGATGTTCGGCGATGTTGCGCAGCGTCTGGTGCACGTCGAACTTGCGCTGCTGGAACACGATCTTGTTGCCCAGCGCCCAGCCGAGGGTGAACTGCGACAGGCCGGTGCCGTGGAAGATGGGTGCCGCCATGACAATGGTGTCCGCACGCGGCAGCGGCACCCGATCCAAGAACTGCGCCGACTGCAGGGGTGAAACCTTGTCGCGCGGGGCACCTTTGGGCGTTCCCGTCGTCCCGCTGGTGAGGATGACCATGCCCCCGGCTCGTGCGGGTGCGGGCAGCGGTTCGCCGCTGTGTGCGGCGACGAGGGTATCGACGGTGTGGCGGTTCACGGCCGCGTCCGGCTCGTCGACCCAGGTGAGCACTCGCGGAGTGCCGGTAGGGATCGCGTCGAGCAAGTCGAGGAATTCGCTGTCGTGCAGGATCGCGGCGACCTTTTCCCGGCGTGCTACGTCGGCGAGTTGCGGTTTGGCGAACCCCGTGTTGAACAGCACCACTCGGGCGCCGAGTTTGCCGGCGGCCAGCAGGGTCAGCACCATGCCACGGTGGTCACGGCACAGCGCGGCCAGCACGCTACTCGGTCCGAGCCCGAGGCCGGACAAGCCGCGGGCCAGCGCGTTGGACTGCCGATCCAGTTCGGCGAAGGTGAGGGTCCCGCGCTCGTCGACGATCGCGGGAGCGTTCGGGCTGCGGCGCACGGCAAGGTTGAGCACGGTGACGAAAGGGCCCACCGCCGCCGCGTCACGCACCGAGCGCACAGTGTCGCCCAGGCGCAACGGGTCGAGCATGCCGCGCCGATGCAACACCCGCACGGCGGATACACCGTCGATCACGGTCCGAGCAACATGTCGTGGCGATCGTGCTGTCATCCTTCGCACCTTCCGAGTACTCGATCCGCATCATGCCGATGCGAGTGTCACGCGAAGCTGCACACTCCCGCGTGAGAATATCCCATAACTTAACTCTTCAATACACCGCCTTGTCGAGCTATAGCAAGCAATCGACTTGTTGACGCGTGATGGAATAGGTGATCACTTACCCGCAGAACCCGCGAGCGAATCGGGTTGCCTACTCATGGCCTCGGTGAGAGACTGAGCGAAATATCATCTCATCGACTCATGGAAGTGGCGCGTCTATGCAATCCGTGCCTGCACAGCAGACGCCGGAGACAGCGGACTCCAGCGCACCGGCGCGGCGCCGGACGTACATGATCGGGCTCGGCGCGCTGCTGGGCGGCGCCGCCAACGTTGTCATGCAGTTGGGCAACCCCGCCGTCGGCCGCGGCGTGCTCGAAAGCGTCGTCGAAAGCGGCCGATACGATCTGCACCCCCGCAAGCGTGGCAAGACCACGCTGACTTACCTGGCCGTCGCGATGATCGGCACAGAGTCCGATCGCGCCGCCTATCGCGAGGCGACGAACAATTCGCATCGGCACGTGCGATCGTCCTCGGACAGCAAGGTCGCCTACAACGCCTTCGATCCGGAACTGCAACTGTGGGTCGCGGCATGCATATACCAAGGGATACGCGACTATCTGACGCTGTTCTTCGGCAGCCTCGATGCCGCGACAGCGGACGATCTGTATCGGGAATGTGCCCGGTTCGGCACCACACTGCAGATGCGTCCCGAGATGTGGCCCGCCGATCGTGCGGCTTTCGAGAGGTACTGGGAGTCGAAGGCCGGCGCGATCTCCATCGACGATGAGGTCAAAGCATATCTACTCGACCAGGTGGTGAATCTGGGACCGCACCGGCGCAGCTATCAGATCGTATTCGCGCCGGTGCATCGCTTCTTCACGACCGGCTTTCTGCCACAACGGTTTCGCAACGAACTCGGCCTGCCGTGGAGTCCCCGTCGCCAGCGGACATTCGAAGCCATCATGCGCGCGTTCGGTCAGCTGCTGGTCAGGCTGCCGGTCCGCTGGCGGCTGTACCCATATGAGAACTACCTGGCCGATATGCGTCGTCGGCGCGCCCTCGGTAAGCCGCTGACGTGAACCATCGGGGCACACCCGCCTCGTGGTCACCACAGTCGGAATCGGCTCGGCAGGGGCGACAACCTGACATATGTTACTAGCTATAATGTCGATATGCTGCGCTATACCCGCAGATCAGCATTCAGTCCTTTCGGCCTAAGTTATGATCTATTCACACCAACTCAAGGAGGAGCCGGTGCTGACGGATCACGACAGGGCCGATGTGCTGCGAGACTCGGACGGCTCGCGCTTTCCACCGATGACGCTGCAGCGGGCCGGTCGGCGCAGACCCACACCGGGCCGTTGCCGCAGACGCGAGCCGCACGTCCGCCCACCGCACACGCGTCGCCGCCCGCGTGATCTACACCCGAGCAGGTCCGAGACATGCGAACAGTAGACATACGTCGCACCATCCCGGCGCCCATCCACGATGTTTTCGACTGGTTGACCGATGCCACCAACTATGCGCGTGTCCCGGTCGTCCATCGCGTCACCCTGGTGCGGCCGGGCGACCTCAACGGCCATGGCGTGGGAGCCGTGCGCAGAGTTCAGACACCGCTGCTATCCCTTACCGAGCACATCGTCGACTATCGACCGCCCGTACTCATGGGATACCGCATCACCGAGTCCTGGCCATTACTGCACCACGAGCAGGGATACATCGCCTTTCGAGAAGCGCCCGGAGGCACGCAAGTGCGCTGGTATACGCGCTACGAAGCGGCCGCCGGATGGGCACTCACGCTGGCACTGCAACCAGTCATCTACGCGGGATTCGACATCGTGTTACGCACCGCGGCGCGAGAACTTCGCACCTGCGGTTGACCAGGGGAAGGAGCTGGCGCCATGGGATCCTTGGTGCTGAGCAAGGAGGTGCCCGGCACCCCCGAGGCGGTCTTCGACACGATCGCCGATCCGGCCAGCTGGGAGAGCTGGTTCAGCATCCATCGCAGTTATGTACGCCGGCCGCCCGAACGGCTGAGTAAGGGTGCCACCTTGGTGTCACGGGTCGTCGTCCTCGGGATGGACAACGAATTCGAATGGACGGTCGAGGAGTTCGACGAGCCGCACCAGATCGTGCTACTCGGCAGCGGAACCTCCGGTGTCCGAAGCGAATTCACCTACTGGCTCCGGCCGACGGAGACCGGCACCAATGTCACCGTCGGCGGCGTGTTCACCGGACCGTTGATCACCACCGTGCTCTCGAGCGTCCTCGAACGGCACGGCCACGACGAACTGGGGCACACTCTCGACCGACTCGCCGCCTTGCCGGTGTTCGACCGGCACTGAGTCAACCGTCCTTGCGCGAAATACAGACCAGCGCAACCAGATCCCAACTTTTCGCCAACGACAAGCACCATCGAACCGTATGTGTGGTGAGTCCAGCGCCTCGGCACACCGCGCGCATCGTGACGCCAGCTGCCCCGCTTCCCGACGAGGTCCCGGGCGGCAGCCAGAAGTGCTGAACGTGGAAGATTTCTCAGTAACTTATGTAGCCAGAAGCTGGCCAGGAAACGGGGCCAGCTCGACCAAACATGCACCAAGAGACAGACATCTGCCGCCTGGCTCGCATCGGCAACCGACTCTACTGCAGATAATACGAGGCAACTTCGCCGTTGACGCGCAATCCGCCCTCTGAGAGACTGACACGGATCGCACCTCAAAGCCTCGACGCTTCGCCATCGCGCGCGCGACCGCCCTGGCTGCCGTCGGCAGGCGCGACCGGAGAGGACCGCCATCACCGTGGAATTACAGCCTGACGAGTCGAATTACTCTGCCCTGCACGGCGGTTCGTTCGTCACCACGGAACCTCCCAAACCTCCCGTGCGCAATGCGCGGGCGAGTGCCCATGACATGAGAGGCGGCGCTGAAATGGCACTGCTCAATCCGAAGACAGAGACGTTCGCGGAATTCGATCCGGATACCCGGGCACTGCTGCGGTCGGTCGTCGACTTCTTCGAGACCAAAGGCAAGCAAGCGCTGACAGCGGACGCGTATGCCGCGCACTGGTACGAGGATTGGATGGAGTTCCTCGCCGAGTCACGCATCCTCGCCTACTTCGCCACGCCGAAGGCGCACGCGGGCACCGATGCGGGCAAGCGCTGGGACACCGCGTTCATCTCGCGGTTCAACGAGATTACCGGCTTCTACGGCTCCCAATACTGGTATGCCTGGGGCGTCTCCACGCTCGGCCTCGCGACGATCTGGCAGAGCGCCAACAGCAAAGCCCATATCCGCGCCGCCGAGGAGCTCGACCGTGGCGGCATCATCGGGTTCGGATTGTCCGAGAAAGACCATGGCGCCGACATCTACGCCACCGATATGTTGCTCACCCCGGACGGAGCCGGTGGTTTCACCGCGAGTGGCAGCAAGTACTACATCGGTAACGGCAATGTCGCCCGCATCGTGCCGACCATCGGCCGTCGTACCGACCTCGACGGCCCCGACGCCTACGTCTGGTTCATCGCCGACAGCCAGCACCCGAGCTATCGACTGATCAAGAATGTGATCCACGGCCAGAACTTCGTCAGCGCCTACGATCTGGCCGACTATCCCGTCACCGCCGACGACATCTTGCACACCGGGCGAAAAGCATTCGACGCCGCGCTGGCCGCGGTGAACTGCGGCAAGTTCAACATAGGTATGGTCGCACTCGGCATCGTGCAGCACTCGTTCTACGAAACGATCAACCACGCGAGCACCAAGATCCTTTTCGGCCATCCGGTGACCGAATTCGGGCAGGTCCGGCAGATCCTCTGCGAGGCCTATATTCGTATGAACGCCATGCGGCTGTACCACGAGCGCGCGATCGATTACATGCGCTGTTCCAGCCCTGAGGACCGCCGCTTCGTCCTCTTCAATTCGATCGGCAAGATGAAGGTGACACGCGAGGCGGAGCGTGTCTATCGAGCGCTATCGGATGTCATCTCCGCCAAAGGGTTCGAGAAGGACTCGTACTTCGCGATGGCCCGGGGCACGATCGATTCGATGCCGAGGCTGGAGGGCACCGCGCACGTCAACATGGCGCTCACGTTGAAGTTCATGGCCAACTTCCTGTTCAATCCGGCGACACTGCCGCCGGTGCCGGTGCGCCGCGACCCCGGCGACGACGAGGCGCTGTTCCGCCAGCCGAGCGCCGCCGGTTTGGGCAAAGTACGTTTCGCGGATTGGCGCGCGGCCTACGAAAAGTACCGGCATCTGCCGAACGTGGCGATATTCATCGAGCAGGCCGAACGGTTCACCCAATTCGCCATCGAAGCGCCGCCCACCGAGGCTCAGCTCGCGGATCTCGACTACCAACTCGCCGTCGGCGAGTTGTTCACCATGCTCCCGTACGGTCAGCTGATCCTCGAGCAGGCGACCATCACGGGTACCTCCGAAGATATCGTCGAAGCGATCTTCGAGATCTTCGTCCGAGACTTCTCCACCTACGCGCTCGGTGTATTCGGCAAGCCGTCCTCCACTGCCGCGCAGCAACATTGGGCGCTGGACGTGATCCGAAAGCCGGCCGTTGACGAGCAACTCTCGACACGGATCTGGGAGGAAGCCCGCGGCCATGCCGGCACCTACGAGATGAACCCCTAGAACAACAGCGACATGTAGGACGTCCGGCTCGACGTTTCCAACCACCATCAGGCGTGGACCTATCCGAGTAAGACCCTGGTGCAAAACGTCCCGGTTCCAGCTGGAACCGGGACGTTTGTGTCCAAAGGTCGACGTACACAAGCGCCTCTCTTCGGTCATTTCCTGCGACCACGTTGTCCTCGGAGGCGTCATCAATGCAGTGCAGTTGCCGGCCTCGTCTCAGTTGAATGGCCATGGCCTCCAATCAGCTAAGCGAACCCCTGCCATCATTACGTCGCGCCGAGCGAGACAGTATTCGAGTTTTTTACCACTGAAAGCTGCTTCGCATTCAGCTTCCAGGTCGCGGGAAAGTTGATTGTCGCATTCTTCCAAGACGTTATTATCTTGTGCGTGCTCGTAGCACTTGTCGTGCACGGCACAGGCTCCTCGAAAGTCCGCGTCCGTGGGACTCGGCCACTTGACCTGGTTTTCTCCGTTGTGGCCGTTGCCGCTGTAGCTGCAGTAGTCGTGGATCTGTTTGCGTGGGCCGTTCGGGTTGTACTCGTATCCCTGCGGCACTCGGACTGCGCGGCCTCCGGATCCGGGCTCAGCGAAGGCCAAGCCGGATCCCGAAATCGTGAGGGCCACAGCGGCTGCCACGAACAGGCCGCGGCCGGTTGCGCGCCAGACACGGCCGCGCCGTGCCACCGCGGAAAAGAAGGTGCTGTCCTGCATGGCGGTTTTCCTTTCATTGAGCGTGTCAACGCCTGCTCAGCTGGGCATAGGCGAACATGCCCGCAAGTGGGATGGTCGTTGACCCTGACATTGAGCACTAGTTGGGCTCGCACCCGATATTCGTTACCGTCCCCGGGGTACATGGCGGCAGCGGCACCGCTGAGCCACTGGCGCCGACAGTCCGTGCGACCTCTCGCAGGATCTGTGTGAAGGGGTCGTCTGCACCGACAACGGCGGTCACGTTCTGCTGCTCGTAGGGTTGCGGTGCGGCTGCAGCGATCCCGCCACCGCAAAGAGTCAGGGCCGCAGTCAGCCCGATCAGGGCCGTCGCTCGGACCCGGGTGCTGGAGCTGGTCGTGGATCGTGCGGCGACGTCCTCGCTCTTGATGTGGCCCATGTCGGTTCTCCTAAAGAGTGATTCCCGGAGGGATTCAGTTGGCTGCCAGCGTCATTGGTGGCGCGGCTTCTCCACAGTGGCGGGTTGTCCGGAGGCTGGCCAGTGTGTCGACAAGGGTCCATACAGGTCCATACACGCAGGTCATACCTGCCAGGCGTGTGGCGCGGGTATCGATGTTGGGCAACCACGGGACGGGAGCCGATAGCGGGTGTTCAATGTCTGCGTGAGCGATCGGGGCGGGGTGTCACCGGCAATGGATCCAGTGCAGATCGAGTCTCGAGAACAGTTCGGTGCGGTACTCACCCGGCTGCGCCGCGAGGCGGGTCTGTCGATTCGCAAGGTCGCGGACCGGGCCGGCGTCCCGGTGCCGACGCTAGGCGGCTGGTATGCGGGCAACGCCGTTCCAGCGATCGACGCCGCGGCCTATCTGGAATCCGTGCTGAAGGTGTGTGGGGCGACTGATCGATTCGAAGAGTTGTGGGAGGCAGCGAACCGGATCCGGGGTACCGCTCGACCGGCGCGTCCGGCGAACTCCCCGTATCGCAGTCTCGAACCCTATCGGGCACAAGACGCTTGTCTGTTCTTCGGACGTGAGGACCTGATCGAAGAACTCAGCACCCGCGTGGGGCGAGGACTGCGTGGTGAGGGAACCCGTTTGATCGGAGTGCTCGGCTGTTCGGGGTCTGGCAAAACCTCACTGTTGCAGGCCGGGTTACTGCCCAAACTCGACGTACCGAACCGGTATTTCGAGCCAGGCGCCGATCCTGGCGATCGCCTCGATATGGCGATGGCATCCGACGGCACCGAGGGGCCGGCGGTGCTGGTGATCGACCAGGCCGAGGAATTGTGGACCTACGAAGATACCTCTGGAAGTTCCGAGGCCCGGATGGTCGTGGCAGGCGAGTTCGTGGACCGGCTCGTGGGATTGACCGAAACCGGGAAGGTCGTAGTGTTCGCGATGCGCGCGGACTACTTCGCACGGGCGCTCGAACTGCCTGTGTTGCGGGCAGCGTTGACCACCGACGCGGTGGCGGTGGGTCCGATGACTCGTCAGCAGCTCGAGCAGGCCATCGTTATGCCCGCGAAGGGGGCTGGCGTGCACGTCGAGCCGGCCCTACTCGCACTGCTGTTACAGGAGCTGGCCGTCGCTGGTGGCGGCGCGCACGATCCAGGGGCGCTGCCGCTGCTCTCACATGCGTTGCACGCCACCTGGATCGGACGCACCACTGCCTCGGAGCGACTCACAGTCGAGCACTACCGCAGCGCGGGCGGTATCCGCGCCGCGATCGAACTGACCGCGGAGAAGGTATGGAGCGAACTCGATTCCAAGGAGGCGCAAACCGCGTGTGAGCGACTGTTCGTGCGCGCGGTGCACCGCGGCGACACCGCGCTGGCCCGCATCACCGTTGACCCAGCCGAATTGGACTGGCCCGACATAGACCGCAGAAACACCGCAGCGGTCATCGACCGATTTGTCGCCGCTCGCCTGCTCACCATGACCAGCAGCGGGGTGCAGATCACCCATGAGGCGTTGCTGCACACCTGGCAGCGGCTGCGGAGCTGGCTTGCCGAGGACGCCGCCGGGCACGCCATGCATACCCAACTGACAGCCCACGTGCGGAACTGGGACCGTCACGACCCATCGACCCTGCTCAGCGCCGCCCGCACCGAGGAGTATCAACTCTGGGCCGGCAAGCCGAGCCGCGGCCGGAGCCTGACCGTGCTCGAGAGCGAGTATGTGGCGGCCAGCGCATCACATCACGCCGCAGTCGCGCGCGCGGAATTGTGGCAGCTGCGGCGCTTATATGCGTTGTCGGCGGCATTGTTTCTGGTCGCGGTCATCTCGATCGCGGCGACGGTGTTCGCGGTGCGCTACTCACGCAGCGAAGCAGCTCAATACCGGATATCGCATGCTCACGAACAAGCATCGGCATCGTATGTTGTGCGTTCGGGCGCCCCCGATGTCGGTGGTCTGCTCGCGGTCCAGGCTTTTCGCGCCCAACCCGACGTCCAGACCCGCAGCGCTCTGCTCGAAACTCAGGCCGACCGCTTTCTCGGCCGCATCTCAGTGGGCGACTTCCCTCTGTACGGAGTGGCATCCAGCCCCGACGGAAAGCTGATCGCGGCCTCGGGCTTCGACGGGAAAGTCCGGTTGTGGGACGCTCGAACTCGGCGGGAACTGACTGACTGGGTAGCAGCTCCAGAGGGAGGTTCCGCCGTGGTCTTCAGCCCTGACAGCACAAAGTTGGCTCACGCCCAGGGCGGCACCCTGCGGGTGTGGAGCCCCGTCGACTACTCCCTCCGCGGCGAACGACAAGGCATCGAAGGCGGTATGAGCAACCTCGCGTTCAGTCCTGACGGGCGCGTACTGGCCGGCTTCGCGAAGAACGCCTACGGAACCACCGTCCTCCAGTTCCTCGATCCTGCGACCCTGTCCCCCCTGCCCACCCCGCCCGGATCCATCAGCGGCGCGGGATCGCTGGCTTTCAGCGCGAGTACCGGAATCTTCGCCGCCGCGGGCACCGGGCCCGTGCAGGTATGGCCCAGCCTCGATACCGCGCCGATCACCCTGAGCCGCTCTTGGGCCGAGCGCGGTGTTGCTGCCCTGGCGCTCAGCCGAGACGGGCGCGTTGTGGCCGCCAGCGACAACGATGGCTGGGTCACCTTGTGGAACCTGGCCGATGGCGGACGTGAAATCGCGACAAAGAAATTCGACTCCGCGGCGTATGGCTTGGACTTCACCCCCGACGGCTCCGTACTCGCGATCGGTCTCGACAACCGCTCGGTACAGCTGTTGGACACCGCGTCCGGCCAGGCACCGTTCGCGACGCTGATCGGTCACAGCAACTCTATCCACCGCATCGCTTTCACCGAGGTCGGCGACACTCTGCTGACCGCGAGTTCGGATGGCTCGATCGGAATCTGGGATACCTCCGATCTGACCCTGCGCTCGGTACAGCCGATTTCACCGGTGTCCGCGCTGGCGCGCGGCCGAGACAGCGCGGCCCTTACAGCCGCAACTCGCGATGGCAGCGTGCACCAGTGGAATCCGGCGGGCGGGTATCGCCGCCAGTTCGATCCCCGCTGGCGTGAGCCGGCCGCAGCAGCGTTCGTCCGGAACGACCGATCTTTGGTCATCGGCGGCCAGCACGGCCTGTCCGTTCTCGACACCACAAGCTCAGCGGTGACCCTACTGAGTGCGGCCGCCGTCGTAGGCGTCGCTGTCAGCGCCGACACCTTTACCCTCGCAGTCGCTTTCGATGACGACAGCATTCAACGGTGGGACACCCGAAGCTGGAACCAACTGGCTCCGGTACCGGTACCCGAGGGTCAAGTTCTCACCGGCCTCACCTTCGGTGGCAATACGATGCTCGCGGCCACCGCTTACACTGACAATCTGCTGGTCTGGGATCTCTCCGCCACCGAACCACAGTTGTCGATGCTCCGAACCCACGTCACCGCAGCAGCATTCAGCCCGAACGCTCGATTTCTCGCTTACGCCAACATGACCGGACAGATCAAGGTGTACGACATCCAGGCGAACGACCGCCTGGACAGGGTTGCGGACTACGATCTGACCGTGTTGCACCCTGCCGCGCCCGACCGGAGCGCCGTCGGACGGCGCCACACCACCAATTCCCTGACGTTCAGCCCCGATGGCCAGCTACTCGCCGCAGCCAGCAACGACGGTCTCACTCGCATTTGGGCCGCCAACCAGCGCGCAGGCTTCACACCGCACGCCATCCTGCAAGGCCATAACGGTGCAACCTCCGCCGCAACGTTCGAATCCACCAGCACTCATCTCGTCACCGCCGGCGAGGACGGCGTACTACGCCGTTGGAACCTCGACACCGACATGGCCTCGACCCAGGCGTGCTCCGCGGCCGCAACGTCGGATCAATCGAGATGGCTCGAGCGTGACACCGCCCTACTCGACGCAGATAGCTGCTAACCCTCCTCAACGGCGCAGGTCGGCACCTACAGCCGTGAACTGGGTGTATGGACTTATATGGATGGCCGCCGAACCATGGCCGTCGCTCGGGCAGGCAGACAATCTGGATAGACCGGGATACCCGGCAACCACTTTGATTCCGCGCAGCGGAGCCACCAACTAGGAGGACCTGAGATGAGCACGGGTAACCAGAAGAAAAGAAATCAGATAATTCGCAGTTCGATCGTGGCCGGCACTCTCGCGATATTGGTATCGGCATCGCTGGGGATGGGATCAGCGGCAGCAGGCAATGCGCTCGTCACGGTCGCTCAGTGTAGAGATGCCGGCGGCCAAGCTATCCGCGATGACAACAGCATCGTCGATCCTGGCGACTACATCGACTGGGCAAGGTGCTATAATCCCGGCGGGCCCTACCACGACTACGAAATTGCTCGTTGATTAAGCGAGCGAGACGCTAGTCAGCGGCTTGGTGGAGGAACAAACCCGATCGGCCACTTGGTTGTGTGGTCATAGCGAATATTGCGCAGTATCACATCGGTTAGGTTTGACCGGCTCATATCCGAGCCGGTCAAATCTGTACCTATCAATTCTGCGCCGCTGAGGTTCGCGTCGGTCAGTACGGCACCAGTGAGGTCGGCCTTTGCAAGGACAGCATTGTTCAAGAAGGCGGAGTTGAGGTTGGCCATCGACAGTTTCGCACTGGCCAGATTTGCCATCTGGAGGCGGGCGTCGAGCAATTGTGCCCCGCGCAGGTCTGCGTCGCTCATATGCCCGCAGGTCAAGTCGGCGCCGGATAGGTTGGCGCCCTGAAGTCGCGCCGACCTCAGCACCGAGTACCGAAGATCGCTGTCCACCAGACTGATCGGATCGGGCCCATCCTTCGCAGTGTCTCGCCGACCGATAACAGTCAACGCGGCCTGCACATCCGGGAGATTAGCTCCCTTGGCCCCACATGAAGCGAGATTGTGCTCGGAGGAAGCACGATGAGTCCGAACGAAGGCGCTGACCACTTCGAAAATCAGCGATTGATTCGACACCCGGCTCGGTGGTGAGTCTCTGGCCAGCCACTCCAACGAGTAGATGCCACCGAGCCGAACATTCAACTCCGGCGACCCGAGATGCTCGGTTGCTTTGGCGAATCGGTCGGTGAACCAGGTCTGCTGGGAGAGGCTGTACTGGTTGTGGGTCGCGCGCAGGGATTGACCAGTGAACCACAGTGCTGCCACTGCGGTTGCCGCTGTAGCCAACGCGGCGACCTTCAACCAGCCATCCCATAGCAATGCCTGGTGAAGATACTTGCCAGCGGCCGATACCGCGCCACGCCATCCTCCCTGAGAGGGAGGCGTCGGTGGCGCCGGATCCGAGGGTTCCGAGGTCACGTGGAGCTCCTTCGGTCAGCACTCACATTCGAACAGGCCCGATCTTTCCAGGTTGATCGCCTGTAGCGCAGGCGTTTTCGCGGCCTCACCGACGAACTTCGCCGGGTCGAAATGCATCCAACTCGAGTTTGATCGCGTTCCAGTACCCAACCCCGTGGCAGCCAGTTCAGCAGGTTGATCATGCCCAATTGCGCTGCGATTACTGCGATGGTGGAAGCAGCACAAAGCCCGGCTCCAGTGGAGCCGGGCTTCGGCTATATCAGGTGTCGACGTCCAACAAGCGCCTCTCGGCGAGTGGTCGCTCGTAGCGACGAATGGGGTGCGGCCCGGGGCTGTCCGAACGCCGACAGCATGTTCAACGGCGAAAGGCCGTACTCGATTCCGCCGGCGACTGTGATCCCCATCGCGGCGTCTACCGGGGCCGGTACATCGAGGCTTCACAGTTCTCGTCGAGCGGGTGGCACGCTGGGCCGGAGGCGACGCAGGAGTCCGATGTCGCCGGTGATGGCCAGGCCGCGGCTTTTCGCTTCGGCGGGGTCGATGCGGTGGGCGAGGAGGCCGACCGCTGCGTCGGGTGGACCGGTCAGGACGAGGTCGGGGGCGCCGGCCTGGCCCGGGTGCACGCTGATCTCACCGTTGGCCGAGCAAATGGTCATGGGCTGTTCGTCGCATCGCACTTCGATCGTCAGGTCCGGGCGGGTGGGATCCTGACCGGGGAACAGGGCAGCCACGGGGTGGGCGATCCAGTGGCCGCGGAATGTGTCGTCCTCGGCCATGCGAGCCATGAGGGGGCCGGCCCATCCGGCGATCGCGGATACCACCTCACGCAAACCTTCGGCGGAGGCTGTGAGCTGGTAGTGGTCGTCCTCGGTCTTGGCCACCAGTCCGTTGGTTCGCATCACGCGCAGGCGCGCGGCGAGCAGGTTGGTGGCGATACCCGGAAGTCCATGGGCGAGTTCGCCGTACCGGCGAGGACCGTTGAGTAGCTCGCGAACAATCAGCAGCACCCAGCGGTCGCCGATGACATCGAGGCCGCGCGCCAACGCGCAGTACTGATTGTAGGGTTTCATATAACAAGCTTATATGGTTTAAACAGTAAGGTCCAGGTACTTGTTTTTTCAAAGTCCGCCCTCGTAAGCTGCTCCTGTCGGGGGCCTATCGCCGACCACCTATCGAGGAAGGTCAGCCCCATGGCACCACTCACCGAGCAGGTTCGCGCACTGTTCGACGGCAAGAATTTCGCGGTTCTGTCGACGCTGGAACCGGACGGCAGACCGCATTCGACGGTGGTCTGGGTCGGACGCGACGGAGACGACCTGCTTTTCGCGCTACCCAGAAGCCGCCGTAAGACCGCCAACCTGAGCCGAGACCCACGAGCGGCCGTGGTGATCTTTGATGCCGCCGATCCGTATAGAAGCGCACAGGTGCGCGGAACCGCGTCCCTCGAAGACGACCCAGCCGGTGCGCTCATCGATTCCCTGTCCCACAAGTACCTGAACGGCCCCTACCCCGGCTTCGCCGGACCGGACCCGCAATGGGTCATCGCCAGAATCACAGCGGACAAGGTCATTACGACCTGGCCGAACTCGTGAACCTCCCGGTACCAGGCTCTAGTTTCTGCGCTGTCGCTACTTGTTGTCGATCCGTCCGATCGGATCGGCGGTCCCGGCCAGCTCGGCCTGCACCTTTTCCCATGCGGCAGAGTCGATTCCGAGGGCGTGACACAGGTAGGCCCAGGCGGCTTGCCGGACGAGGGCAACGCGTTCGGGGCTCTCATCGGTAGTGTCCGCGGCGTTGTAGCCGTGAATTCCGCCGAGCATATGTTCGCCGCCGAACACAGTGAGCAGACTCCGGGCGCCGGGGCTGTGGGTGTATACATCGGTGAACCAGTCGGGCCCGCGGGTCGAGAGCTGGGACTGATCGCGATCGCCCGCGACCACGAGAACCGGCGTGGCCAGACCGCGGAAATCCGGGTTCATGAAAGCGAAGTTCGCCGCGGCGAAGGGCGACAGGTCGGCCCCGCCCAGACCGGTAGTCGCAAGCAGCACACCAGCTTTCACCCGGGCATCGGTCATATCGGGGCCAGCTTGCCCGTCCGCGCCGAGGACGCGGGCGCCGAGCAGCATACCGACGGTCTGTCCACCCCAGGAGTGCCCTGCGACGGCAATGCGCTGGCGGTCGGCACGCTCGGCGAGTCCCGGGACCGCGGCGAGGACCTGATCGAGTTCATCGAGAACCCGCACGACGTCCGCGACGCGGACACGCCAGATGTCCGGATAGCGCGGATCGGCGGGAGTGATGCCG
Organism: Nocardia goodfellowii; assembly: GCF_017875645.1. Classification (NCBI taxonomy): domain Bacteria; kingdom Bacillati; phylum Actinomycetota; class Actinomycetes; order Mycobacteriales; family Nocardiaceae; genus Nocardia; species Nocardia goodfellowii. Next base: position 6,435,370 of record NZ_JAGGMR010000001.1, read on the forward strand.
AGCGTCTTCGAATCGAGGAATGTGGGTTGAACGACGACGAAACCACTGCCCGCCCAGTAGTCGACCAGAGGGTCATAGGAAGACATGGACTTACCGAAGCCATGGGCGAGGACGACGATCGGCAGGCCGGATCCGGAGACGGGTGCGGATACCCGGACCTGGAGGTCGGCACCGCGCTCCGGCGCGGACAGCGTGACAGGTTTGATGCTGATGATCGGTGCGGACATGCGAATTCCCCTTCCAGGGCGATAGACTCCGAAGCGGAGCACTGTTCCGAATATACGGAGCGCTGTTCCGCTTTACAAGTGCCGCCGCAGAAAGGAGTGCCGCGTGAGTGAGCCATCGATGCCCGCGAGCCAGGCCAAACGCGCAGATGCCCGGCGCAATGAGAAATCTCTGCTCGACGCCGCCGCCTCGGTCTTCGTCACCGACGGCGTGGACGCGCCGGTGCGCCGCATCGCCGCCGCGGCCGGGGTCGGCATGGGCACGATCTATCGGCACTTCCCTACGCGCGCGGACCTTGTCGCGGCCGTGTACCGCCACCAGATCGACGCCTGCGCCGAGGCCGGTCCGACCCTGCTCGCGACTACCCCATCGCCCTTCGCCGCGCTCCGCCGATGGGTGGACCTGTTCGCGGACTTCTTGGCGACCAAACATGGACTGGCCGCCGCGATGCGCACCGATCCCGAGGGCATCACCGCCCTGCACGCCCTGTTCCTCGACCGCCTCGTCCCAGTTGTCGACGAACTCCTCACCGCCGCCCGGAGCGCGGGCGAGGTCGCCACCGATTTCACCGCCTACCAACTGATGCGCGCCATCGGTGACATCTGCGCGGGCGCCGAGATGACCGATCCGCACTACGACGCCCGCCTCACCATTCGCCTACTGCTCGACGGCTGCGAACAGTAGGACCGCAACTGATCGCGCGTCGTATGCGGCGGACCCGATACTGCACACCCGAGCCCGACAGCCGATCCGTCTTGCTCCGCGAGGAGCCATGCCATGACTGCCGACGGTGGCGTGGGCGAGCGGTCAGCCGTGCTGGGCCTCGCCGTAGGAGGACTGTCCGGTCGGCCCGGACTTGCGACGGGCCCGCTTCCCGCGAGCGATTTCCGTACCCAGGGCGTCGAGCGGGTTGGCCAGTTGATGCAACGGGTCCACGAGGGTGGTGAGCCACACCAGTGCCGCACCGACACCGTCGGGATCGAGGGCGTAGAAGCGACGCGTGCCCTCGGCCCGAACGCGCACCAATCCGGCCTCTCGCAACACCTTGAGATGCTGCGAGACGCCGGGCTGGGAGATCGAGGTACGGTCACGAACCGTTCGCACGATGGCGCTGGCGGGTTGTTCGCCGGTTGCCACGAGTTCGAGGATGGAGCGGCGGATCGGGTCGCCCAAGGCCTCGAAAATATGGGCGGTGTTGGCGCCCATCAGGATTCGTGGCCATCCTCGGGCTCGGCGGTATAGGCGTCGAAGGTCTGCTCGGCCGCCACCCGCGCAGTGGTCGCATCATCGCCATCGGCAATCGCGGCCGCGCCCCAGGCGGTCGCGGCGGCACGAATGAACTCGATGCCCTCGGGCGTGGTGTGCAAGGTGAGCGCCACGGCCGGATCCACCGGTTCTCCGCTCTCGAGATGCATGCCGAGACCCATGAGGGAAAGGTCCCAGCCGACGCCGACCGCTCCGGGCCCGAACCGCGTCCACATCTCGGGGTCGATCGGCGCTTCGTGCATCAGGGTCAACTGCGTGCCGTCCTCGGCCGGGCTGAGGACAACCTCCAGCCAGGAGACCTGATCGCCCATTTCCCAGGTGACCGCAAACCCTTTCGGCGCGTCACAGCGCTCGATCACCCCGTGCGCATTGCCCTCGAGCTGATAACTCCCACCGACTTCGAGCGAACCGCTGATCGGCAGGAACCAACGTGGAATCCGCTCGATATCGGTCAGCGCGTCCCACAGATCGGACTGATCGGTGGGATAACTGCGCTGAGCTACGGCAATCCTGGTCGCCGCGCCGCCGCGCGAGCCGGTGCGCACCTCCCTGGTTACAAGACCGGCCAGAGCCGTGGGATCGGAAAGCAAGGGCATGACATCCTCCTAATATAAGTTTCAACTTATATTAGCGTACCCGCGCAGAGCGCGATGGTTGGCGACCAAGGTCATGAGCGGTGGCGGTGCCTGTGCCTGTGCCGGTGCCGGTGCCGGTGTCGATCGTTGTTCTCATCCGTACATTGCGAGTCGTCGGCCTTGCCCTTTCGGTTGCCGCCGTGCTCGCACTGACCATCCGCACTGCCCTCGCTATCGGTCTGCGCTGCGACCGGGCTGGGCGTACCCGAAGCAGTTACCAGGACGGGCGAAGCGTCGGCAACCGTCGCAAAGACAACAGCGACCAATGCCGCTCCACCGATGGCCACGGCGAGGCCGGTGGGTGGTTTCACTATTCGAGACACGGTTCTCCTCAACGTGGGAAACGATCCGAACGGCGTGATGATTCGATCTCAGTCGGCGACCGCCACTGCCTCCTCGACGCAGACGACAGCCCGGCTTGCGCATCAGCTACTGTACGGCAATCAAGATCGTTTCCGGTGTTACGAGACGCCCTCGAGGTGAAGCGAAATATGCCAAGCACGAGCAGCACACCGGTACAGTCGCGCCACAGCACAACCGCTGCGGTCCACACACCGGACACGCTGCAGGGTGCCCGATTCGGATGGTGGCGAGGAGGTGCCGGTAGCGCGATCACTGTCCGGGACGCACCGGATCAGGCAGCGACAGCGCGCTGGAATCCGTTCACTCGCATCGCCTTTCGGTTCTGCTTCCTGTACTTCGGATTGTATTGTCTGCTCTACCCTCAGTTGCTTACCGATCTTGCGGGATGGCTGGTTTCGGAGTGGCCCTGGTCTCCGGATCCCCCGACCTGGCAGATGCAACTGCTGCAGCCGCTGCTGCAATGGGTGGGATGGCAGGTCTTCGGGATCACCGCCGTTCCACTGGTGACGACCGGCGGCCGCGATCATCTCATCTTTTGGATGCTGCTGTTCTGCATCCTGGTGGTCAGCGTGGCGGGTACCGCGGTGTGGACGCTGCTGGATCGCCGGTCCGAGTATCGGCGGCTGGCGGGCTGGTTCTTCGTGTTCATCCGGCTGTGTGTGGCCGGGTCGATGATGAATTACGGTCTGGCGAAGCTGATTCCGACGCAAATGCCTCCGCCCGCACTGCGCACGCTGATCACGCCGTATGGGGACTTCACTTCGTTGGACGTGCTGTGGTATCAGGTCGGCGTCTCACTGCCCTACGAGGTGTTGCTCGGCGCCGCAGAGGTGCTCGGCGCGATACTGCTTTTCATCCCGCAAACCAGGATCGCGGGTGCGATCCTGGTGATGGTCGACATCGCTCTGGTGTTCGTGATGGACGTCTGCTTCGGCGTGTACGTCCGGACCTTGTCCGGGCACCTGCTGTTGATGTCGCTGTTGTTGCTGGCACCGGAGGCGCGGCGTTTGGTGAACGTTCTCCTTCTGGACCGGCCCGCCGGTATATCTACCGCACCATATCCGTTCCACACCAAGCGATCTCGCCGAATAGCAGCTGGTGCGCAGATACTTCTCGGGATCTGGGTCGGCACCGCGTTCCTCCCCATGAGCATCGACTATTGGCGCGAACAACATCCACCCGAATCGCCGGTCTACGGCATTTGGACGGTCACGGAGTTCACCCGGGACGGAATCGAGGTCCCGCCGTTGACGACCGACCGAACCCGCTGGCGCAAGGTCGTTTTCGACGAGCCCGGCTGGGTCACCTATCAGCGCATGGACGACAGCCTCGTCGACGTACGGTCCACGATCGACATCGCGACCCACCGCATCGAACTATCCGGCCCGAGCGACACCGAGCCGAAACCACTGGCACTCTTCACCTTTGAGCACGAAAGCGACGACCGCCTGCGCTTGACCGGCTCCTTGAACGGCCACCCGGTATCGATCACCCTCGACCGAGTCGACCTGAGCCAGTTCCCGCTCCGCAATTACCAGTTCCAGTGGGTGGAGCCTGAGAACTCCTGACCTGGTTCACCTATTCACACCACCCCTGACGGATCGGAGTGGCTCCGGGTTTGTCGGTCCCTGCTGCGATGCTGACCTCACCAAGAATCGCGAGGGAGGCCGAAGGTGAGCGTGAACGCACCGGACGCGCCGTTGGACCTGTTCTCCATCGAAGTCGCGGTGGCCCCGCTGTTGACCGGGTTCACCGCGCTGCTGGCCGGCCACCAGAATCTGGCACCGCGCGCGCGAAAGGCTTACCTGGAGCGGGTGACTCACTTCCTGGGTTGGATTCGTGAGACCGGCGGCTTCGCCGACGCCTTGCACTCCGCCCGCGGCCGAGACCGCGCCGTGGACGCCTATCTCGGTGCGGCCGTCGCGGATCGGGGCGTGGCCGGGCGCACGGTCAATTTCAGCCTGACCGCGCTGAACATCTTCTACGAATGGCTCGGCCTGGGCGAGTTGCCGATGCCGCGGGTGCTGGTCGACCCGGTCAACCCCCACACCCTGGAGCTGGCCGAGCAGCGCGCGGTGCTACGCGCGGCCGCCGCCCGCGGGCCCCGCGCCTACGCCCTGGTCGTGCTCGGCTTCGACGTCGGGCCCCGCAAATCCGAACTCGTCGACCTGGACCTGGCCGGGGTAGACCTCGCGAAATGGCCTGGGCAGCTGACGATTCCGGAAACCACCGGCGGATCCCGCACCGTCCCGCTGGGACCGGGCGCACGCACCGCACTGGTCGCCTGGCTCCCCGAACGCCGCCGACTCCTGCGCGGCCACGAACAACGCGCCCTGTTCATCACCGAACAGGCCCCACCGCGACGACTCGCCCAGCGCACCCTCGACGACGCGATCCGCGCCATCGGCCACGACGCCGGCGTCGACCTGTCCCCCGGCCTGCTGCGCGCCACCGCCGAACAGCGAATGCTGCGTGAAGGACTGGCCCCCGAATTGGTCGCCACGCGGCTGGGCCGCCGAAGCTCGGATCCGGATCGGGCCAGCGCCCTGCTCAGGGAGACGCCGCATCGACGTACCCGGGTGCCGCTGACCGACAGTGCGCAGCTCGACCTATTCGGCGACATCGCCGAGGCGTGAGACGCCGACAGAATCCGCCCGCCCCGGGTACGGGGCGGGCGCTGCCACATCGTGACGCCCATCCAGTGGCCGTCAAACCTCTGCATACCCAGCCGTAGTGAAGCGACACCTCGTCTGCTGGCTGATCTACTGACGCGGCCGGACGACGACCGCCGCGCGTCGATACCAGAAATTGGCGTTGTTTCCTTCGTTGCCCATATACCCCTCCAACTCCGAGGCGAAAGGCTCCAGCGCCGATGTTGTCCCGCCCGTGCACAACTCCTCGTCCCGGACCCGCGCCGTATCGGGCTTACCGCCAGTTCCTGACCGATCGATCAACCACGTCATCGTGAGGTCGGACCAGCGCAGCTCGCCGAGCTCGTCCGAGCGCGGGTCCAATGGAAGGTCGGAGCGCACCGGAAGGCTCGCGGGATCATCGGGCACCGGATCGACCATCTCGCCCTCGTCATCGAAGTCCATCTCGGAACTTTCGACGCATTTCCACCCGTCCGCAACGCGTTCCCAGCGCTGTCGATAGATCAGCATCGAGGTGGTGTAATCCTCTTCCTCGTAGCACTCCTCGGCCTCCGCCAGCGCCAGCGATGTGTCGTATCCCGCGATGTCGGCCGCCGCGAGCAGCATCCCGGTACGGCCCGCGTCGCTGCCTTTGAGCCGGTCCCAGCCGAAGCCGTTCTGAGAATATTGATGGTCCATCAAGTAGACGAGTTGACGGGGTGGCCGTGGCGCCGACTTGGGAAAGGAATCCGCCGCGGCTTCGATCGGTGTGGTGAAATGCGCGCGCAACTGCTCAGCCAACAGCGGGACCGACGGCTGCCGGGCGAAATCGGTGGTGTCCGGTCCGGTACGTCCCTTCGCCATCAGGTTGTAGGTCAACGCGATTCGGTATCCGTCGGTCACCGGCAGCACTTCATGCTCACAGTCGCTGTAGAAGGCGACGAAGGACAACCGCTCCGGCGCACCTCTGTCGATGACGCGCACCCCCTGCTGATCGATCACGAGTTCCCCGCCGGTGAACGCTGACGGCAGCGTCACCACCAACGTGCCGATCATGCCCTCGGCCTTCTCCGAATCCTGGTGGCGCTGAAAGAATTGCCCCGGCTCATACACCAGCATCGAATGCAGCTCCGCGGACAACTCGCAGTCCGGAGCCAGGCCCAGGTCAGCCCGCACGCTGTCCAGCAGGGGCAGCAATGTCTCCTGCCACCGCCCCTCCTCGATCGCTACCCGCTCGCGCGGAACCTCCCAGGTGTCACGAACATTCGCGTCGAGCAGGGTCTGCTCGCGCAGGCCATACCGCGCCGGACGCGCGACCTCGCATAGTCGCCGTGCCTGACTGGGCGGCACCGGCAAGTCGAGTCGCCCCACTCCCTCCACCGCAATCACCAGGTTCTCCGGCGACCCGGTGTGCTGCACGGCGAATGAACCCGCCGACCGCACCGAACCCAGGAGCTCCCCGATCGCCCGTAAAGTGCTGTCCGTCATCACATCTCCCTCGTTGAACAACGTTCGCGTGCATCCTCTCGAGACGCACCGACAGTCCTGCGGGGGGAGAGCGTGAGCCGGTGGTGGAGCAGGTCTCAACCGTTGATCCCCCAGCGCAGCACACGATCCGGGTCGATCGCCTGGCGAATGTATTGCAATCGGGGGAAGTTCGGTCCGAAACAGCGCTGCACCGTGTCGGTGGGTTCGACGTGGTTGAGATACCCGCCGGCGGAGTAGGGCGACAATGCCTGGTTGGCGCTGGTAATCCAGCGATATGCCTCGTCGAACCCGCCGGTAGTCATGACTGCCCACTCCAGGGCGGCCGCGTGCGCACGCCATGGGAAAGCGCTGGCGCCGGGCATGACCTCCCTGATGGCCCCGTCGATCGGTTCCACCATCACCTGGCCTGGCGCATTGGCGCGGGATCGCGCGGCGATGACATCGACGATGGCGTTGACAACCATGGGAGAAAGGCCCGCGACGACGTCGGAGCCGGCGATCCTGGTCGTTCCGGCCTCCGGCTTATCCAGGTTGACGTCATCTACTGCCGCCAAGTGCTCGAGTGCGGTCCGGTGGTCCTCCTTCGTCGGCGCCGTAGCGACCGCTGTGGTCAAGTCACGGACGACTCCGCCGCCGGCCCCGGCAGGGCAAACGATCAGCACATCGCATCGAGGGCCGTCCGGCGTCGCTACGACGTCCACGCGGGCATAGACGGCGCGGTCGGCGACCGGCATCCACTGCGCCCAGCCTTCGAGCACGCGGCGAGCCGCCTGGTCCCCGGGGAAGGTCAAACGGATTACGTCTTTCGCTATCGCCGGGATCGGGCGGAAAGTCAGGGAGGTAACGATGCCGGTAGCACCGCCGGCACCGCGCAAAGCCCAGAAGAGGTCCGGCGTGGTCGCGTCTACCCGGACCAGTTCGCCGTTGGGCAGCACGAGTTCGGCTGCGACCAGCCGGTCGCAGGTCATACCGTAGCGGCGCGAGTCGACTCCGAGGCCACCGCCGACCGTGAGACCGGCCAGACCTACGCTGGAGCAGGTCCCGACCGGGAGGCTGAGTCCGGACGGCACCAACTCTTTCAGCGCCGCAAGGCCCGTCAGTCCAGCCCCGAACGTGACGTGGTCGGCGTCGAAACCGACCTTATCGAGCTTCCGTACGTCGATCACCAGCGCGCCGGTGGCCGCGGACGCGCCGACGAAGGAGTGGCCGCCCGCCCTGACAGCCAACGGAAGCCCATGGCCTCGTGCGAAAGTTACGGCCGCTTGGACATCCCCGGTTTCGGCCGCACGGACCACACCGAGCGGCGCGTTGTCATCGAACCTCGGATCGACCAGTGCTTTCACCGCACCGTAGTCCGGTTCACCTCGCAGCACGAGCGCGCCGCGCAATTGTCCGCGCAGCCTCGCCCACTCGGCAGGGCCGACCGCCGCGGCGGCGGTCCGGGTGCTCACAGCCCCGGCTGCGGCGACGGCCGCGATCCCACTCGCCCCCCGGATCAACGAACGCCGCGAGAACCCGGATGCGCCGGGCAACGCGCCGTCAGGACTGGGCATGGCGGTCACACTGGCCCTTATCGAGCCCTGCGGCGAAGATCAAGGGTGAGCGCGAGATACACATCGATGCAGCAGTCAAAACTTGTCCTTTCATCGGGACGATATCGAGACCAGGAGCCGGTAAGGCGACAGGAGTGACGGCCGACCGCCGACTTCGGCAGAGATAATTCGGTGCGGCGTTCACCCGGGATGGCCTGCGGGCCCGGCTATTCGATTGCCGGTCCCATCTTCCGTTCGGACGGCACCGAAGACTACAAGGGTGTCCGGCGCGGGCGCGACCGGCCCACGGGTCGAACGAAGGCGGGGAGGTTGTCGATGAATGTGAGCGGACCGTGCTGTGCCGCAGTATTTCCAGCGCTGACTTGCACAGCGGTGGCGGTGGCCCGCAGCTCCGGCGGTCCCTCGGCGAGATGGTCCCCGATGTCATGAATCTGTAGACCTCATCAGCCGATCGAATACTTCGATGCCTTGAAGATCGTCGGCACGACAATCAGGGATTGGATCGAATACACATGGATTTCGGACGTGACGTGCGGCCTGCCGGAGTAGGTCGCCGGTCATTTCTCGTAGTCGGTGGTTTAGGCGCCGCGATGGCCTCCGCGGGCTTGGCCGGGGAAGCCCCCGCGCGCGCGGAAGAACGCGCCGGCAGCGAAAAGTTGACGATTGAAGTCGGACCGGCCCGCGGGACCGGTTCTACCGCCAAAGCCGCTTTCAATTCGGCACTGAGCGCGCTGGGAGTCAGCGGCGCCAACCTGATCAGGCTGTCCTCGGTGATTCCGCCGCACGCCAGCGTGCAACGAGTGGCACGCGTCGACAAGCAGATCCCGTGGGGTGACAAACTCTACTGCGTATACGCGGTCGAGTACGCGTCCGATCCCGGCAGCCGAGCCGCCGCCGGTGTCGGCTGGGTGCTGCGCGACGATGATTCCGGCGCTGGGTTTTTCGTAGAACACGTCGCCGAGACCGCCGAGGCCGTCGAGGAGCTGATCCGTTCCAGCCTCAGGGACATGGTGCACGGGCGACCGGAACGGTTCGGCCCCGTCCAACTCTGCACCAGCGAGGTTCGTTCGGACGGAACTCCCACCTGCGCACTGGTATTGGCCGCGTACGACTCCGCTTCGTGGCAGCACGGCGGCGAATAGCTTTCGCCGCCGCCGATTGCGCGATGTAACCCCGCACCCGGTCAGCCAACTGCTCGAACAGCCGAGTCGGTCAGCATGCGGGTAAGAGGAAGGCTGATCGTTCGAATTCGCGGTTGAGCACCGCGCGGACGAACGCCGTGTACTCGAGCTGATCGAAAGAAAGCCTGGCCATGCCCGTTGCGGCGCTGCCTGTCGGCGAGGCGCTGAATTCGTAACAGCCATCGGGCTTTCGGGTGATGGTCAAGGCGCCACGAACCGGCTGGCCCGATCGAATCGCCTGTTGGAGGACGTCGAACTGGGTGTGGTCGAGAACCAGGCATTGCTCTGGCGGGACACGTTGTGCCGCGGGGTCGCCGGGGACGGCGAGTTTGTCATCCCAGAGGAGGGTGCGGTGGTTGTCGCGATAGACCATGACGCACGCCTGCTGTGGAGAACTGGCGGTCGCTTTGCGGAACTGGGCGGCGGTCGGTGTCGGCAACAACATGGTGGATCCTTTCGAACTGCGCTGCCGGCGACGGTGCCGGCAGCACGGGTGCGCGCTACGGAAGGCTTCCGATAGCGGCGAAATTGCAGGGCCGGGCGTAGTCGTCGAGATCGACGGGCTGGTCCGGTTGCCAGTCGGTGGCATAGGTGATGCCCGGGTCGGCGATCGTCCATCCGTCGAAGAAGGTCTCGAATTGCTGACGGGTGCGCAGAGTGACCGGGGTACTGGCATCGGCGAAGATGGCCGCACCGGCGGCCACCTGTGCTTTGATCTCCGGGCCTGCGTCTTCGAGGGACACGTGCGTCATCGCGATATGGCTGCCGGGCGCGAGAGAATCGCGCAAGTGCGCCACGATCGCGGCCGGCTCGCTGGCGTCGGTGATCCACGGCAGGACCGAAACCAGCAGAAGTCCGACGGGTTGGGTGAAGTCGATCAGACGCTGGGTGTCGGGATGGGTGAGGATGCGTTTCGGCTCGCGTAGATCAGCGTCGACCATCGCCGCGGTGTCGGCTACGCCCTGTTCACGTAGCAGGTCCCGGGCGCGGTTGATCGCTTCTTCGTCGTTGTCGACATAGACGACGCGGCTGTCGGGGGCGAGTTCATGAGCAACTTCGTGGGTGTTCCCTCCGGTCGGCAGACCTGATCCGATATCGAGGAACTGACGAATTCCGGCACCGACCATGTAGCGCACGGCGCGGGTGAGGAACCGCCGATTGTGCTGGGCCCACATCGGGTAGAAGGGGATCTCGGCGTAGAGCCGGTGAATGAACGGCAGATCCGATTCGAAGATCACTTCGCCGGTGACCATGTGGTGATAGACACGTGCGGAGCTGGGCTTGTGGGTATCGATCTGGCGGGGCTCGAAGTCACTGTCGGACATCATGTTTCCTATGCGTCGAGGTGGCGCTGGGTCAGCGGTGGAAGGTCGGCCGACTGCGCAGCCCACGGACGATGTGGTCCATGAACTGTCGGGAGTCGTGGGGACTGAGTGCGGTCATCGTCAGTCGATTGAAGATCTTGTCGCGGATCGCGACAGCGGCTTTGTCGTCGATGTAGCGGATCTCGCCCTGGGCTTCGACCACTGCCATCTCGAGATCGCCTGCTGCGCCCGGAGAGGGCACTCTAACCAGGATGTAGCGGTCCTCCATGCCCGCCCCGGGTGCTTGGTGGGTGAAGGGCATGACCTGAATCTGGATGTTGGGGCGTTTGGACAGCTCGAGCAGGTGGGTGATCTGGTCGAGCATCACCGCGTCTCCGCCGTAGGTGCGGCGGAGGCACGACTCGGACAGAATCGCGTGGAACTCGGGCGCTCCCCGCTCCAGAAGTACTCGCTGCCTTGCGATTCGCGCTTGCACGTAGTCGTCGACCGTGACCGCGTCCGGATCGTCGGGATCGGGTTCCAGGGGTTCATGCAGCGCACGGACGTAGCTCTCGTGCTGGAGCAGGCCGGGAACTATCTCGGCGCCGGTCTCGCGTAGTCGATCCGCCACATTCTCGAGGTCGACGAGCAGTCGCAGTTCCTCGATATAAGCGCGACGGTAACCGGAGTTCCAGAAGCCGCGGCGGTGGCTGTCCTCGCGTAGATCGAGCAGGATTCCGATGTAGCCGTCGTCGGTGACACCGAGCTTTCTGACCAGCTCGTCGAGCGCCTGCGCGCTCAGGTTGCCTGTGCCCGCGATCACCGCCGCGATGCGCGACTGGCTGACCCCGATCATCTTGCCCGCGTCGGCCTGGGTGGTGCGGGCCCGGCGCAGGATCGCGTCAATCTCTCTCCCCAGCAGCACTTTTCGTGCGGTTCGTGCCATGGTCACCACCGTATCGGGCTGCCGCGCGGCGGATGCCACCTGTTTCGCAATCCTGATTATCAGGTTAAATTATCAACCACGATTATTCGTCGAACAAGCCGCAGGGTGAGTCCACACCGTGACCTGCCTTGCGGCGCAAAAAGAGTGGGCCCTCATGGACGTCACCGACCCGGAAACCGTGCACGGCGCTCCCGACGCGGGAGCCGCGCAGAGCTGGGGACAGCGGCTGCGGAGCTACCGGCGTACGCAATTAGGGCTCAGCCGTGGGGATTTCGCCGAGCTGATCAACGATCGAGCTCGCCGAGACCACCTCAATGTCGCGTGTTCGGAACGACACGTCGCGCGCTGGGAACTCGGCGAGGTCCGCCGGCCGAGCAAGACATATCGCGCGTTGCTCACCGCGGTCGGCGCACCAGTTCCGGAGGCCGAAGTGCCATCCTCGAACTCGAATGTCAGGCCGGCTCGCGACGTGGTGTCATGGTCCGCCGAATCCCCCGGAACCGGTAGCGCACACGACACGGGTGCGACTCTGCTGGAAGCCCTCGCCACCGCCGTCGTCGGCTCCCCTGACAGCCTGACACCCTGGCTGCCATCCCTGCACGGACCCGAGATGGCATGCGACACAGATGTACTCGATCCCGATGCCGTGTGCCGCGCCACGGCGAGATTGCGAGAACTCGACCAGCGGCACGGTGGCGGCGCGGTCGTCCGCACAGCTGTTGCCCTGCTGAAATCGACGACGGCGCTGCTGACCCTGCACCGTGGGCACGCCCTCGCACACTCACTACTGATCGCCGGCGCCGACTTGGCTCGCTTGACCGGATGGGCGTACCACGACATCGGTGATCAACATCGCGCCCGCCAATACGCCATGATGGCACTGGTTTTCGCGCGCCGGGCCGGGGCGGACAGCCTCGTCGCGTCGACGCTCTACGTCCTGGGGCGGATCAGCCTGCTCGAACGTGACCCGCGCGTCGCACTGCGCATGTTCCAACTCGGCCAGCTGCCTGCCCAAGATGCCGCCGGCGGCGCGGAATCCGCGCGGCTGTACGCCAATGAGGCGTGGGCGCACGCCATGATGGGCGACGCCGGCCGGATGCGGACCGCGCTCGCACGCGCCGAAGAAGAGATCGCCCGAGTCGGAGATCTCATCGATCCGTGGACCCGGGTGTTCTTCACCCCCGGCGAGTTCGCCGGGATGCAGTCGGTGATCTACAACGAGTACGCCCGGACCGCCGCCGGACGGACCGCCGAGCACTACACTTTCGCTGCCGTCGACGCCGCTCGAACCTCTTTGGCGACGTCCGCCGGAGAACGACCGGCACGCAGCATTCTGTTCGACAACATCACCATCGCGACAGGCGCTTTCCGCCTCGGCCACATCGACGATGCGATGTCATTCGCGACGACCTCCCTGGAGATGACCAGCCGGGTCGACAGCGGACGAGTCGGTGACCGGCTGCGGCAGCTGGTGCACTCCGCGACCCTCGCGTCCGCACGCTCCGATGTTCGGGACATGTGCAATGCGATCCGCCGAGCGGCCCGCTCTACCCGGCACACGCCGAGCACCGAACACCGGCTCGCGACCGCATAGCGATTCGGACAGAGGTCCAGTAGATGTCGTCCACCGACAACGCTCAACTTTCATCTGTCCTGTCGAATGTCATTGTGGCACAGTCGTTTTCGCGATTTACTCAAGATATGACTCTCTCCACCCCGAGTAGTGGCCGCCATCACTCGGGCAGGCCTCGACTCGCCGCATGTGGGTAATGGACGTCGTGCGGCAGACCGGCGCCTCCCCCACCAACCCCGAGGTCCGCACTCTGGACGGAGTGCGGAATCGGACCGCGGCGGGACTGCTGGAAGCGCGCCAACTACTCCTCGCCGCCGCCGGGAACCTACAAGGCGATTCCCCGCTGATCGCATGGGCACGCGAACTGGCGGATCTGCACTCGACATTGATCACCGCGGCGGTGTCGCACACCCGCCGCCCGGCCGACTTCGATGCCACCGCCACCCTCGGCCTGATCAACGCCGTCATCGGATCGATCGACGAATGGTCGGCCTGCCATCTGCCGCGCCCCACCCACGGCCGCCGCCACACCCACTCCCTCGGCGAGGTCATCAGCCACGTAGCCGGCACCTACGCCCATGTTCAGTGGACACTCCGCCACGCCGACAGCGCCGAACAGCAGCACCATGCCACCCTGCGCTTCGCCCAGGTCCAGGAAGGCTATGCCGACCTGGTCGACGAGATCCGAGCACTGCGCGTCGTACTGCCCCTGGGTCAGCGGTTGCCTTTCCCACCCCCTCCGGATACGTCGGCACCGTAGCGGTTCCTTTCGTTGATCACCGGGCGCGCGGAGGCTGTGGGCCCACTGACCGATGCACTTCGGCGGCAGGATCCTGCGATCGCACGTCCCAGGACGACCGGGTCGAGCTCGCTCAGCTGGGGCCCGCCCAGGCGCGGGCCGTCATGCCTTCCTGCCATGACAACCACAGGACTACGCGGGCGCGCCGGAGCCTGAGAACTCGCGCGGGGGCGGGCGGCCAGTACCAACCCTCACTATTTCTTTACGATTCGACAAAGCTGCCGCACAGCTACGGGTTCAGAGGCTGGAGCAGCGCGGTAACCGCTCCCTAACTCTTATTGTTCACCCTTAATACACCCTGCGTTAACCTTGGTTGCGCACTCTGTACGAGGTCACAACAGACCCGAAGTTGGTAAGTGCGGGAGTAATCCAAACCACATTCGGAAATCCACCGGAAGAAATACTGATCCGGTTCGGTTGATGGAACGAGCAACCGCTCGCGATCCTCATTCCGATTGCTCCCGCCGTTGTGACCGAGAGTTCCGCGCCACGCCGCGGCTGAGGGTGCGCCTAGGAGCGCCGGCCCGAGTCAATGTCCGGGGACAAGGTTCCCCACACAACCAAACCTCACAACAGCACAGCTCTGCGGCGAGCCGCTGGATGGCGGCCTGCCATGGATCCGCGCTGCTGCGCAGACGGACCGAACCCCGACCCCGAACAAGGAAATCGACTACACAATGAACTTTTCCTCTCTCCGACGATCGAACCTCCGCGACGGCGTGACCTTCGCAGTGGCCGCCGCGGCTCTCGCTGCCGTCGCCGCAACGTCCGCGGTAGGGACAGCAGACGGTGGCGCCCCCGCGCATGCGGCCGCGAGTTCCGCCGACAAGCCCGCGCAGACCGCCGCCGCTTCGGTGCACGCCCCTTCGGGCGACCTCGACGGCTGGATCCGCGAAGCCCTCGACGTCATGAAGGCCAACAACATCCCCGGCAGCTACGAGAGCATCCGAAAGAACATCATCCGGGAATCGGCCGGCAAGCCGGACGCGATCAACCAGTGGGACTCCAACGCCGCACTGGGCATCCCGTCCAAGGGCCTGCTCCAGGTGATCGACCCCACCTTCCAGGCCTACCACGTGCCCGGCACCCCGCACGATGTCTGGGACCCGGTCGCCAACATCGCCGCCGCGTGCAACTACGCCGCGCACCGGTACGGCTCGATGGACAACGTCAACTCCGCATACTGACCCCGTTCAAGCAGTACGCCGGTCCGAACCGCTCGGCTGCGCACCGAGAGCGCCTCGGTCGACCCGCACCGCTCGATCGAGGGTCACCGCGGGCGCGGAACGGACATCGCCGTTCTGCATGATGAACTCGACTCTGCCGAGGGCGTCGATATCGGTGAACGGGTCGCCGTCGACGGCGATCAAATCAGCGGTCGCGCCCACGGCGATCCGGCCCAGGTCGGGCCGCCGCAGCAACTCGGCGGCGACGGTGGTGGCGGCACGCAGCGCGCGCAACGGTGTGATACCGACGTCGATCATCGTGCGGAACTCCCGCCAATTGTCGGCGTGGGGAAACATGCCCGCATCTGTGCCGAACGCCAGTTTCACGTCGCTGTCCGCCAAGCGTTGTGCCGACTCCCGGAGGCGACCCGCGTACTCGCGGTATTTCGCGCGGGAGGCGGGAGCTTTGGCGGCCCAGAATTCGTCATCGTCGAGGTTGTCGAGGTGATAGCGCTGGGGGTACAGCGTGGGCACCAGGTAGACGTCGTGATCGG
Organism: Nocardia goodfellowii; assembly: GCF_017875645.1. Lineage (NCBI taxonomy): Bacteria > Bacillati > Actinomycetota > Actinomycetes > Mycobacteriales > Nocardiaceae > Nocardia > Nocardia goodfellowii. The sequence goes on from NZ_JAGGMR010000001.1 coordinate 6,451,053, forward strand.
CCACGTAGGTGAGGGTCTCGGCGTCGACGAGGCAGGCGTGCTCGATACTGCGCACGCCCGCCTGGACCGCCCGGCGCACCGCCTTGTCGCTGAACGCGTGCGCGGCGCAAGGCAAGCCGAGATCATCGGCGGCCTCGACGATGGCGGTCATTTCGGCCAGGGTGAACGCGACTTGGTCGGGAGTGTCCTGCGGTGACCCGAAGCCACCGCTGGCGGCGAATTTGATCCAGTCGGCACCGGCCCGATGTTGTTCTCGGACACGGTTTCTCAGTTGGTCGGCGGTCGCCGCGAGCACGCCGACGGCGACGCCGTACCGTTGGGTGAGTTTGGGCATCTTGTCGGCGTGCCCGCCCGGTGCGGAGAGGATGCTCGGCGCGACGATCAACCGCGGCCCCTCGATCGTCCCCTGCTCCACCGCGGTCCGGAGCGCGACATTGATGGTGTCACCGACGCAGCCCAGATCCCGGACCGTGGTGAATCCCGCCTCGAGCAGAGCGCGCAGCGCGGGTAATGCTTGCAGCGTTTGCAAGGCGATGGTTTCGGTGTCGTATTCCTCATCGACGACATGCACGTGGCAATCGATCAGCCCTGGTAGGAGCGTGCGCGGTCCCAGCTGGACGACTTCACCGGGCGCGTCGCCATCCGAGTGATACCGGCCTGAGTCGACAGCGGTGATCTTCCCGTCCTCGACGGTGACAGCGACCGGTCCCGAGAGCGTCGACTGGACGCCGTCCCAGTGCTGGTCGGCGAAAACGGTGACTCGATGGGTTCCAGTCATGGTTGTCCTTGATGTCGGAAGCAGCCCGATCCGGGTCGGCCTCAGAGTAAGAAGACGAGGGTGGCAACGATTTTGCTGACGCGCCCGTTGATGTCCCCGACCGCGGCGGCGCCGATGCAATCGGTGCGCACCTCGGTGCCCTCGATCGAATAGCGGTCCTGGCCGTCGCGGTACTCGGCGGCGCCGTCGTAGCCCTCGACGCCCAGTTCGGCGGCCATCGCGGTCAGCGCCATCTCCACGCTCTTGCGCCGTGCCTGATCCTCGGTTTTGCCGATCGAGTCCTGCTCGTGAACCTCTGCGACGCAACCTATTCCACCTTGCACGGGGGTGGCGATGCCGACCGCGGTGGCGATGCGCTGCCCGGGCTGATCGGTTTCGGCCAGCGCCTGGATGGCGAAGAGGATCTGCCCCTCGTGGATCAGTTCCAAACCGGCTGTCCGAGAGAGTAATTGGCAGCCGGGCGGCACTCGGCTCGACACCTGGACTCGATTGACCCGTCCCAGCCCGGCGGCCATGTACATCAGATCGTGAGCTTGCAACTCCCGCTCGTGCATTCCGACAGCGCTGGTAAAGAACATATGGCTGGGCACGAGCGACCGCCCCAGCGCGAGTTCGGTGGCCATTGTTGTCTCCCTTCAGAGGATTTGGTAGTCGTCGTGGTCGAAGCCGGGTGACACGACGCAGGCGATAAGGGTCTCGGACGGTGACAGCGGTTCGGCGGCCATCCAGATCCCGCCCCTGATCAGAATGTGCAGCCGCTCCCCCGCATCGAGTTCAGGTCCGAGGGTGTGGGTGTCGGGGGCGACGGCAGGGCTGTCTCCGTCACCGCCGGTCAGAAAGCGCAACGAGCCGCCGCGCTGCCAGAACCAGAGTTCGTCGGAGCGGACGCGGTGCCAACGCGAGCGATCTCCCGGCCCCAGGACGTAGTGCAGCGCGGTCGCGCTCGCCCGTTCCCCTGGATAGCCCTCGGGTGCGACGGTCACCGAGGAAGACCAAATCGATTGGGCCCAGCCGCCTTCGGGATGCGGTACCAGATCCAGCGTTTCCGCCAGCGCCGGCCGCGCCATGATCTCGGTGAACCGCCCGGACAGATCCTGATAGAGGAACCGGACCCGCGGCGTGATGCCGGATTGCTTCTCCACCACCACGACAGGCTCGCCGACATCCGTGAGAACCTTGTTGGCGTATTCCAGGGCCTCGCCGTCGTGGGCGACGGAGTGGCCTTCGGCCGGGCCGTCGTTCCCCTGGCTCGCTCGCCAGGCGTGATAGGTCATCATGGTCAGCATCGGGTCTCCTTCCCATCGGTGGACGCGAGCGAGCGCTGGAATTCCTGGTCGGTCTCGTGGCTGAGCTGCTCGGTGTAGCGCCGTTGCTCGGCGGTGGCATGGTCGATACGAATTCCCATGGCAGCCAACTTCTCTCGGGCAATCGCGGCCTGCGTCTCCGGCGGGAGGTCGTAGACTCGCGGCTCCATCCGGTCGGCATGGCGAACCAATTCCTCGATCCCGGCGGCTTGCGCGGCGAAGCTGAGGTCCATCAGCTCGGGCGGATGCCCGGCCGCGGCCGAGGTGTTTACCGGTCCACCCTCGGACAGCACGTAGCGGCGGCGGCCGCGCTCGTCGCGAAATTCGGTAACCATCGGCAGCATGTCGCGCTCGGCGACCGACATCGCGCGCAGCGACTGGATATCGATTTCCGCTGCGCTGTGCCCGGCATTGGCCAGGATCACCCCGTCCCGCATGGCCGCCAGATCGGCGGCGGTGATCACCTTGATCGTGCCGGTGGCGGTGATGAAGACGTCGCCCGTCTCGGCAGCCTCGGCCATCGGGAGCACCCGGTAGCCGGTCAGCGCCGCGGTGAGCGCTCGGATCGGATCGACCTCGGTCACAACGACTTCCGCGCCGAGTCCGCGCGCCCGCTCGGCGACGCCACGGCCGACGTGACCATAACCGACCACCACTACGCGCCGTCCCGGGAAGGCGAGGTTCACCGTGCGCAGCAGTGCGTCCACCGTGCTCTGGCCGGTGCCGAGCCGATTGTCGAAGATCTGCTTGATGGGGCTGCCGTCGACGGCCATCACCGGAAAACGCAACCGCCCGCGGGCGGCCAGGCTGCGCACTCGCAGCACTCCGGTCAGCGTGTGCACCGACGCCGCACGCACGCCCGGGATGACATCGGCATGGTGCGCGTACAGCAATCCCAGCAACGCGTCGGCCTCGTCGACGATCAGGTGCGGGCGCTGTGCCAGCGCGTCCGCGAGCTGATCCGCCGCCTCGTCGGGCTCGGTCGCGGTGAGCACCCGGATGCCCTCGCGGCGGCTCAGCCAATCCACCACGTCGTCATCGGTGGAGGCCGGATTCGACCCGCACACAGTGACTTCCGCGCCCGCCTCGATCAGAGCGAGCAGCAACGGCACGGACGTGGCGATCAGGTGCAGGCTGGCCGCCACCCGCCAGCCCTCCATCCGGTGCTCCGCGGCGAACCGCCGCCGGAAGCCGGCCACAACCGGCATTCGTTCCTGAGCCCAGGCCACCTTGGCCGCGGCCCGGTTCTCCGTGGTCGTCATCGAAATCTCCTTTCACCGATCGGAGGCGCTCGCCGGCCAGGCTGTCGGGACGACCTCGGTATCCGCGGGCAGCAGTGCGATATTCAGTTCTTCGAGCAGCGCCAGAAATCCGCGGGCGAACGGGGAATGCGTAGTCGCGGCCCGCACCGTCGACCACTCGATCTGCTCGCGCAGTGGCCGCGAAAGCCGCAGCAGCGGACCGAAATCGCAATGCTGTTCGCTCAGTGACAAGAGTTTGAGAATTGCCAGGTCTGTCGCGGTGAGCACCGGCATCATGACCGATTCCACCAGCATCGGCTCCGCTCGCTCGATCAGCTCGCCCACCACCGGAATTCCCGCCGGGCGGAACAGGAAATCGACCATGCAGCCCGGTGCGCCCGACTCGTCGTCGAACGCTTTGATGAGCCAGTCCTCGGGCGGTCGCACCACCCGCAGCCCTGCTCCCCGCAACGTCGATTCCAGTGCGGGAAGCGAAGATTCGAGCACCACGAAGTCGACGTCGTGCGGTTCCGACCAGCCGCCGCGAGCGTAGGCGGCCAAACTCCCGGCCAGCGCGAAGTCGAGCTCTTCGGCTTTGAGCAGACCGGCTACTCGTTTCATGGTGTCCAACAGCGGACCGGCGTATGTCACCGGCACCTCCTCAACGGGCGAGAGCTCATCCGGACTCTCGCGCTGCTTTCCGGGAACGGGTTGTCTTGCCAGGGTTGAAATGTGTTGTCACCTCCCCGCTGTCTGTTCGGCGAGGAGGTCGACCACGTCTTCGAGTCGGCCACGACGCCGGAAGGCCGCGCGCTGGCGGTCGGCGCCGGTACCGTCACGCCGCACCGATCGGAGGATTTCCAGGACCATGTCCGCGCCGTCGGCGGCCTCCAGCGCCGGACGGATGTGGGTTATCAATTCGGCGGCGCCACCCACCCGGCCCGGCATCCCGCCCGCCCCGGCGATCGCGGTGATCGCGCCGAGGCCATAGCGCGCGGCGTGCCAGCACGCGGCGCGCAGCACTTGATCGTTGACCGGGGGTGACGCGGCGCCGGAACGTATTTCGGTCAGCGCGGTGGACACCAGTGCGCGCACCAGCGCCGCCAGCACCACCGCCTCGTCGACGGTGGGCGTCACATCGGCGACTCGGACCTCCACCGTCGGCAGATGGCGAGAAGGTCGCGCGTACCAATAGACCATCGCGCCGTCGAGGATCGCGCCGGTGTGCTGGAGCTCCGCTACGACGTCTTCATACTCCTGGTAGGAGCCCAAAAACGGCGGCGGGCCAGAAGCAGGCCACCTGGCCCACAACGGGGTTCGCCAACTGTGATAGCCGGTGTCGCGCCCCTCCCAGAAGGGCGAGTTCGCCGAGATCGCGAGTAGGGCGGGCAACCACGGCCGCAAATGATTCACCACCTGCACCGCCTCCTCACGGTCGGCGACCCCGACGTGGACATGACACGCGCAGGTGCACTGTTGATCGACCAGCGGCCCGAACCGGTCCGCGATCCGGTGATAGCGCGGCTTGTCCAGGATCGGCGGCGGCCCGCCGACACCGAGCACGGCCGTCCCGCTGGCGATCAAACGACACCCGCTCGCCTCCGCCGCGTCTGCCATCTCCCGCCGCAACCGCACAAGCTCGCTACGCAAAGCGGCCAAATCCGAACACACCCGACTGGCGCTCTCCACCTGAGTCTGCGCCATTTCCAGCTCGACCGCCCCACCCCCTTGCCGCGCTCCGTTCCCGACCCGCCGCAACACGGTCGCCGCGCGGCGGACGACCTGACGACTGTCCGCATCGGTGAGAACGAATTCTTCCTCGACACCTATGGTCAGGTCCACCGGCCTACCGCCTATCGAAACATTGCGCGCCGGTGCCAAACGCCGCGAACCCAAATACACCGGCGAATATAAATCTTCACATTCGATTTTGAATAACCTCGTCCAGAGGTACCGCGACCGAAATTAACGGCGGCACCGACAGACACCGGACAATTAGAACGCACAGTCGGACATTCCTGCGTGCAAGAAAGCCGGAAGGCACTCCATAACCGCTGTCAGGCAATCCGAGATGCGAACCTTTGTACTTAACTATCTTAATCTCCGAGATCACATACCGCAATAGTTCTGTCGTGAATTAGGTTGCGCTGTATCGTAATTCGGCTTACGCAGTGACGCGTGAGGTTTGGTTCGCATGGCCCGATAGCGTCGGTCGGTTTGGTCGACAGGTCTAGAACAAACCTCCGAGTTGGTTACTGCGCATGGTTCCAGGTAGAAGTACTTGCAAGCCCTGGGCCAGCCTCGACCGCCGAAGAGGTCGATCGCAGCATCTGCTCGCTTCTTGAGTTCCGGAAGGCTCGCAACCCATTCGAAGCCCGTCCCGCCGGGCAGCGAATCACAGTCCGACCCTAGGCATACGACGAGGGTGAACCCAGCCTGGCGATCAGGGCATCGATCTGTTCTCGGGTGGTGTCGCGCATGATGAAGAGATGTACATAGGGCCGGTCCACACCGTCGACCGGGACTGTCATGCCGGAGAGTCCGAATTCTTCCACCACATCTCGAGCTGGTCGGCGGAAGCGCAGGCTGAGCGACCAGGGCGATCTCCCGACCCACAAGTCCGGAAAATCATCGCGGTCGCCACCGAGCGCCCGCAACCTCGTTTCGGTGTACTGCGCCAGGCGTAGCGCCCGGACGACCTCCGCGGTTTGCGAATCGTAGGAATTGCGAGCGAGATAGTCCCACATGACCACGGCGGTCTGTCCATTACGCGAGCCGGCCAGCATGGTGTCACCCGACCCCACATATTCAGGAAAGGGAGGTGGGTCCATGCGGTAGCGATTTCGGGTCAAATACACGCCGCCAGGCCATGGGGAGCCGATCCATTTATGCGCGCTGACCACCATCGAGCACACACCGGGCACGTTGAAGTCGAAGGAAGGAAAGGGCGTTCCGGGCTCCAACTCGGGCCGATCGGAAGCCATCCGCAAGAACGGGAGGTAGGCCGCCCCTAATGCCCCGTCCACATGGACCCAATACCAGTTCCTGAAGTCAGCTTGTCCCTTGCGGTCCGGATCGGTCCGCCAGACACCCCCGGTGTGCGCATAGCACTGTGCAAGGGTCTCGCTCACCGCGGCGACATCGTCGCAAGCCCCCTTGAATGTGGTTCCCGCGTTGACCACAACGATCACCGGATGGTGCCGCTCGGCGAAATATGCCGCCAACGTCTGCAAAGCAGCGATGTCGATGGCCCCCGGCCCGGAGCCGCCCCCGGTCACCGGGACTGCGCTCGGCCACTCCGATCCGAGTGGGCACTCCCCTGGGTAGCGACGCTCCCCCAATGTTTCCGGTGTCTCCAACAGCAGGAGCCGGGCGGTTTTGGCCACCGAGTAGTGGCTTTCCGCCGAATACAGAAGCACCGGCTCCCTGGGCCGCGGCGTGGAACCCTCGCGGTCCGCGCAGACCTCGGGCAGCAGCAGGTCTTTTCCCAGGAAGTAGTCACGCGCGTTCCATAGGCCATAGATGTTTCCTTCGCTGGACCCCATTGTCAGCAGGAAACCCCAGTAGGACTCCGGGTTTTCGGGGGTGTGCGGCGGGGACAATCCCCAGAGCTCGGCGAAGTAGTCGAGGACAGCTCGCTCGAACGCTTTTGTCTCCGAGCTGAATTCATTGTCATCGAAGGGATCGCCGATGTTGTTGATATGACCACCCAACAGCCAGGAGAAGTCTCCGTAGTCAACGTTCCAGGTAATCTGCCACCCCATTTCCTCGCCGCCCGCCCGAATCTTGTCCGCCAAGGCAGCGAGAATTTCCCGCCGCTTTTCCAGCGGCAACGAATGGGCACCGATCTTGGACACGTCCGGCATGAGACGATCTCCCTTTTTCAACCGCAGTGTCTTCGAAGCGGATCTCGGTGCAACTCATCCGATGACGACTTCGCATGTGGATCTCGCCGAAGAGTCACTCCATAATGCCAGAGCGCACTCTCGCACGTCTCGCAAACGACGTCTGAAACCGCCTGTTGCACAGCCCCTCTCATGCACCGATGCCTCGTCTGGAAACTCGGACTCGGCCGATGGCCCCATTGCGCGAGGTGCTGGAGGGCTGCGGGCTCCCGTGACCGGAAAGGTCTCGTCCACGAGAAGCCGCCGGGTGCCCCATCCGGATCCACCACCCGCGCCGAATGTCGATAGGCCTGAACGAGCCAGCTCGGTCCTCGTCGTAGCCGGATATGTCAGCCACCAAGGAGTTTTTCATGTCGAACTATCAGCCGCGCATCCCACCGGTGCCGGCGCTGAACCTACTGGCTCGAGTTCGGGACCGGCTGGTCGGGATGCACCGCCGCACCATGCTGCCCTCGGTCGTGATGCTCGAGATCATGCAGGCCGGGCTGCTGGCTCAGGTGCTGGGCGCTACCGCCGAGCTCGGAGTAGCCGATGCGCTGGCGGATGGCCCGCTGGCCGCCGACGAACTCGCCCGCCGGCTCGGCGTGCGGCCGGATGCGCTGGTGCGGCTGCTGCGACCACTGGTGGCGGAAGGCATGTTCAGCCAGCATCAGGACACCTACGCACTGACGGCGTTGGGTGACCCGCTGCGCGGCGACGCGGCGAATTCGATGCGCGCCGGTGTCCGGATGTTCGGTGATCCCAGGCACCGTGCCATGTGGTCACATCTGGCGCAGGTCGTCCGCACCGGCGCAACGGGTGCCGAGTCGGTCCACGGTGCGCCGATCTTCGAATATGCCCGGCAGCAACCATGTTTCGGTGCCCTGATCGACGCGGCGATGACCGATTTCTCGGAGCTGGCGGTGGCGCCGATACTGGCCGCCTACGACTTCGCCCGGTATGACACGATCGTCGATATCGGCGGTGGCAAAGGCCGGCTGCTGACCGAGATCTTGACCCGGGCACCCAGGTCGCGTGGTGTGCTTTTCGATACCGCGGAGGTACTCGCCGACGTCCCCGCCCGGCTGGCAGCGCTCGGACTGGATGATCGCTGCGAGGTGCACAGCGGTTGCTTCTTCGAAGCCGTCCCCGAGGGCGGAGACGCCTACATACTCAAGCACGTCATCCACGACTGGCTCGATCCGCAGGCGGCCGAACTCCTTTCCACTGTGCGCGCGGCCATCCCCAGCTCGGGCCGGTTGCTGCTGATCGAGGTGGTACTCCCGGAGACCACTCGCCGGACCATGGGCAATCTGCTCGATCTCGAGATGCTGGTCGTCACCGGCGGCCGTGAACGTACCGAACGAGAATACCGGAAGCTGTTGAGCGCCAGCGGTTTCGAGCTGTTGCGCCGGGTGGATACGGGTACCCCGGACAGCATGCTGGAGGCGCGCCCCTGCTGAGGATGGTGGCGGGAGGCTGGAACAACCGCAGCCGAGTACGTCAAACGGTGCTTCGTCGGCTTCGAGAAGCCCAGTCGCCCAGCGCCGCGACAGCGACAGCGAGGATGGCGAAGACCACGGCGAGCGCGATCAACCCGAGACCCATGTGCAGGTACCCCTTTTCGCGGGGATCGATGAACGGGTAGGGATACCAGTCGACGATCCGGCCACGGACGAGGGTGTAAACGCAGTAGGCCAGCGGATACAGCAGCCAGGAACCGATCAGTCGCGCAGAGACTCCGAGTGCGACCGGAACCAGCAGCCAGTCGGCCAGCATCACCAGTGGAATCACCCGATGCAGGATGTGATTGATCCAGGGGTTGCTCAAGCTCACGTCGACGTCGGCGAGCAACACGGCGTAGACAACGCCGGTGATGATCATGTAGAGCGTGGCCGCACCGCGGAACAACCGCCAGTTCCGCCCTTGCGGGTCCCACAGTCCGCCGACCGACAACACCACGAAAGCGATGACGTTGGACTGAATCGTGAAGTAGCTAAAGAAGTTCGCCATCGAGTAGCCAGGATCATCCCAATTGGCGACCGGGCCATTGATCAGCGCGATGAGACCAAGTACGGCGAATCCGATGCGGAGTATCCGAATCCAGGCGGCGGTATGTCCCTCAGTGCCCATCGCTGGATCCTCTCACCTCGACAACACCGAGAGGACGACCGACACGATGGTCGCTGGAAGTTCACTGAATACCCCTCCACACGCCGCGAGTACCGGACCCTAGATCACAACCGGCGGCAGCCCTGACCGATCACGGTGCCCTTGTCCGCCAGGAAACCGTCGCATTGACACTCCTGATCTTCAGTTGGGCGAGCTCGACAAGGACCGACCACATCTCTATGTATTCGGTGCCCCAGCACACCAGGATTGCCGCGACCCCGGCGTCTCAGTACACACCCTCGATCACTTCGTGACCGCCGAACTCGGCGGTGGGAGCGATGCCCGATACTGCGCACCCGAGGGCGCCGGACAGCGGCGGCACACAGTAGGCGGTGTCACGCTCCGGATTGTTCGGGATCAGTGCGTATTTCGTAATGTGGTTCATCACCACCTGCCCGCGATGGCCGGGCGTGACGTCGCGACCGGTGTCCGGGTCCATGACGCGGAAGAACACGTACGGGCTGAAGGTGTCGAAGATGGGTTCGCCGTGAAAATCCTCGCCGGGTCGTTCGCGGGTACCTCCGAGGATCGTGGTGCTGCCGTAAGCGCCCTGAACAACGACATTCGGGAATACCTCCCGGCGGTAGAGATCTCGCGTGTCCGCATCCATTCGAGCACCGCCCCAATGGATTCGCCGCACCGACGCGTTGATCATGTCGACGAGCTCGCTGCGCCGCGCGAAACGCTCCAGCAACGGAGGTGTCGTGACGAGCAGGTCGATCCGCTGGGTGCGCAGGATATTCGCGGCCTGGTCGACGACGTGCTCGGCGTAGGCGTTCGCCTCCTCCTGCTTTCCCTGGGCTATCAGCCGTTTGACCCACCGCGGATCGAGGTCGACGGAGAACCTCAGCCCACCGGCACGGCGGGACTGGCGGGCGGCGAGTTCGCCGAGCATATGCGGCCCGGAGGGCACCACAGCGAGGATGTTCACCGGATCCCGTTGAGCGCGAAGAGATCCGGGCCAGTTCTCCCAGGCGACGATGGCTTCGACCCACTCTTCGAAGAACACCAGCCGTTTCGGCGCGCCCGTGGTGCCGCCGCTCTCGAAAACCCCGGCTATCGCCGGTGCCGGACCCAGACCCTGTGGAATGAGATCCTCGACCTTGACATCACGGAAGTCGTCGACAACGTTCGGGAACAAAGCCAGATCGGCGGCGGTCTTGATGTCGGTGCGGGGATCGAAATCGAGTAGGGCGGCGCGGCGCAACCAGTAAGGACTTCCGGTGTCCGAGCTGAAATGCCATTTCATCAGTTCACGCACATACTCATCCGGGTCGATACCGGACGGGTCGGAAACCAGGTCCAGGACAGCGCTGGTCATGACAATTCTTCCCGCGTCTTCTTTCGCGCCACGGTCAGGCCGTCCGCGATCGGTAGCACCACCGACTCCACGCGGCTATCGGCCCGGACGTGAGCGTTGAACGCGGCGATCGCCGCGGCGTTGCCTTCGGGCAGTTCGTCGGCGGCCTCGCCGTAATAGAGCACATTGTCGGCCAGAAGCATTCCGCCGGGCCGCACTCGTGGAACGAGTAGATCCCAGTACTCGATGTAGCCCGTTTTGTCGGCATCGAGGAACACCAGATCGACGTCGGCGGTCTCGGGCAGCCGCCGTAGCGTCTGCCCGGCGGGTCCGAGACGCAGGTCGATCCGGTCGGCGACGCCTGCTTGCCGCCAGGCGTCCTGCGCGATCTGTCCCCAGTCGGCCGAGACGTCACAGGTGATCAACTGGCCGCCCGATGGCATACCGACCGCGAGCGCCAGGGTGGAGTATCCGGTGAAGGTCCCGACTTCGACGATCTTCTTCGCGCCGGTCAGTTTCACCAGCAGTGTGAGAAAAACGGCTTGTTCGTGCGGTATCTGCATTTCCGCGGCACTACCCAGACGGCGAGTCTGTTCGATCAGACGCTGCTGGATCGCACTCGGCGGCTCGGCCTGCCGGACCAGGTAGGCATAGATCTGTTCCGTCATGGCCACGGTTTTGACAGTGTTCGTCACAGCGACTCCTCCAGACGCGACAGAATCGCGATGCTGTCGCGATGCATACGAGTGATGACGGCGGTGGACCGATGTGGCAGCCCTGGCCACGGACACGGGACATCGAGGGGATGATTGACCAGGTCGCACCGGACTTCGGCAAGCCGGGACGCGAACTGGGCGAGAAACTCGTTGCGGCACAGTGCCATTCGCTCGACGCGGAAGAACCTATCGCACAGAGCACGCTCGGCGGGTGTCGCCGGCGCCGTGGTGTCGTCGCGGGACCGGCGCAACAGCGAGCCGCCCGCCGGGACCAGATGGTCGGCCACGCTCGAGTGCACGAGGTGGTTGTTCCGCACCGCGGCAGTCAACGGTGCGAGCTGTTCGGGAGAACACGCGGCCCGTACCTCGCGCAGTAACGGTGGGATCGGTTCGTGATCACGAAGCCAGCGCCCGCTGAACGCCGGATCCGCCGCGATCATCCTCGGCCTGATTCGCTCCTGGTAGACCTCTGCCGAGCAACTGCCGCAATACAGGAACAACACCGAGTACGCGTCGTACAGCAGCGCGGCGCGACCGACAAGCTCAGCGGCGGGCGCGCTGGACCCGAGCAGGGCTCCCAGCGCTTCGGCCAATAGTCGCCACACACAGAACGCGGCGTGATGCCCGACGAACCAGCGATGCTCTGCGAGGTCGTGAACGCCCTGCGGTGCGGGCCGAGTGCGAGGCTCGACGGCATGCCAAGGCAGGCCACGCGGTGAAGGATCTACATGTCGGCATGGAGCGAACGCCGATCCCGGAAGTGGAAGGAACAACACCTCACAGGCATGTTCGTCCGGTGGGCCGATCGATTCGCCGCTGGGCGCACTGCTCAGCAAGGTGCACCCTCCTGCGCGTCCTCCTCGGTGGCAATCCAGTCGAGGAGAGCGGCGGCCGCGCGCACGTCGGTGTCCAGCGGGCGGTCGGGTTCGATCGGTGCCACGATGTCGAGAAGCCGATCGAGGATCCGCGCGCATCGCCGCGCTGTCGGCCGGCGTCGGCCGACATGCACAGCCTGGCAGAGCGCCACGGCCAGCGACCCGTGCAGCCACCGCAGCTTCTCCGCGAGCTCGAGTGTGTTGAGCGCGGCCTGCGTACCGAACGGTACGACATCCTGGTTGTGGCCGTTGGTCGGCAGACTCTGGATCGACGCCGGTGTCGCGGCACGCCGCATCGCGGCCACTGTCGCGGTGGCAGCCAACTGCACGCCCTGGACCCCGTGCTGCTCGCCCGGCCGCACCGCCAGCATGGGCGGCAGGCCGCCATTGCGATTCGAGTCCACCAGCAAGTCGAGTTGACGTTCGGCCAGATTGCCCATCTGTACGGCCGTCGACGACAACGAGTCGGCAGCGAAGGAGACGGGCTGGCCGAAGAAGTTTCCGCCATGCAGCACCGCGGCGTGCTCGGGCACGAAGATCGGATTGTCGCTGACCCCGTTGAGGTCTTTGTCTATGACACCCGCGGCGAATCCGATCGCGGTGCGAACCGCACCGAGTAACTGGGGGGTGCAACGAATGCTGTACGGCTCTTGCAGTGGGCGGCCGCCGCCGGCTTCGCAGCCCGCCAGCAACCGCCGCAGATCGGACGCCGTAGCCGCAGCATCCGGATGCCCGTAGGCCTCCAGCAGCTCCGGATGCACGAACGCCGTTGTGCTGCCCAGGATGTCGGTCAGCAAAGCCGTCAGCATCAGCGCCACGGAGTGCGAGCGACGCAACGACGCCGACGCCAACCCCGCCGCCGCCGCGGTGAGCGAGGTACCGTTCACCAAAGCCAGGCCATCACGGCCGTCCAGATGCAACGGTTCCAGGCCCGCTCGCGCGAGCGCGTCAGCGGCCGGCATCCGAGCCTCACCCAGGTAGGCATGGCCGTGACCGCGTAACGCCTGCGCGACGTAGGCCAGGGGTATGAGATCGCCACTGGCGCCCACCGAACCGAACTCGGGTACCGCCGGGGCGAACCGGGTGCCGAGCATGCGCGCCAACGCCGACAGCGTCGCGACCGAAACACCGGATCGTGCCTGCGACAGCGACCACAACCTGGCCAGCACGGCGGCCCGCACCACCCGCACCGGCAGATCTCGCCCTTGGCCGGCGAGCAGGTGCGCGATTGCGTTGTCGCACTGATCGGCCGAATCCAGCCGGCCGGAAAATCCGACCAAGGGACCGAAACCTGTTGTCGCGCCATAGACTTGCGCGCCTGAGGCAATCCGTTCGAGCGCGAAGGCACGGCACGCGGCCACCTTGTCCAGCGTGGACTGGGCGATCGCGACTTCGGTAGGGCCGGCAGCGCTTTCCAGTATCCGCGTGGTCAACCGGCCAGGAATACGAACAACGGAGGGAAGGGCAGAAAACTCGGTCGGCCTTTCCGTGGCTTCTTGCGACATACAAGCCTTTCGGCGAGCACAGATTGGGATTTCGCTGTCGTCGGGACGAAAATCCCGGCGCGAAATACGTGACTTACTGCCGCATCCCGGCACCGGCGAACCTGCGGAACGCACCTTGTCACACCATAACCGCAGTCGGATTTCTGTACGGATATCGACACGCTACGGACCTCAACGGACGAACGACTTGGTGCGCATGAGTAAATCGGCGAGGTAGCCATTGTGGGGCAAGGTGGACCGCATCCAGGTGGTGGGATACGGCCCGGCATACACGTTCGAGATGGTCGGCTCTCGAACCAGTGCCTCGATGAGGTCACGATCGTCGGTCAGCACGGTGACAGCCACCGATCGGCACAGCGGCCCGATTCCATCGGCCGGACTCCACGGCGCGACCCAAACACAGGGAAACGGCAGTTTGATATCGAGTTGCGGCGCGGTCGAGGAGGACACTTCATGCACGGCCGGCCGCAGTACGGCACCGCCGGTATCCAACTCGGCCACAACCGTATCCCCGCCCAGCCAGCAGCGGCTGTCACGGGCCACACCACGCAGATACCGATCGATGTGACGAGCGCGGTCCAGTGTTTGCGCCGGGAGTATCGCGCGGGGATGCTGCGGTGGCAGCGTGGGTATTTCGGACAGGTGATGAGCGAGGGCTTCGGCACAGCCCGACGCATCGTGTTCGACAAGGACAGAAGTCGTGGCGATACACGCGGCGCCGCCGAACCCGGTGACCGCACGGGCGATGAGCTCGATATGGTCTTGCCATCTCGCGTCAGCGGTGATCAACATCTTCGAACGGCCCGGACTTTCCGGAAGAACACGACGATTACTCGGGTCGTCGTCGCCGATATGCTGGGAGAAATCCGCTTCCGAAACGATGACTTGTGCGGTGGCGTCGTCACACGGTAATAGCGACACTGCGGCATTCCCGAAGCCGGTAGCCCGGATCGCCGAAACCAGCCGCGAGGCCGTGAATGGTTCACGGTTCGACGGGTGTACGACCACTTGATATCCCAACGCGAGTGCCTCTGGCCACACGGAGTGGACACCCGGGGTATTGCCCTCGGTATGAACGGCGAAAACATGCCCTCGGGGCACCCACACCGCGGTGCCGTCCGCAGCTGCGGGATCGTCCCACTCGGTGACTACCCCGGTCGGTCGTATCCGCTCTATTGTCGCTGCCATATCCCGCAGTGCCGCAGCGGTTGTGGCCAGTGACGCGTCGACCACGGGTCGCGGTACGCCGGACACTCGCGCGACCAGATCGAGGTAACCCTCCGGTTCGAGGCCGTCGATCTGTGCGGTCGCGAAGATGTCGGCCGCTTCGACCAGCCATCGAATCCGGCTGCTCAGGCCCGCGATCGGCGCCTGACGCATAGCCGTCATCTCACGGCGGACATACAAAGAGGGAACCTGTGCGAGTTGCCCGATGCGATCACCGGCGACCGTACACAGATCCTTCTGCGTTCGAGGGCGATAGTGACCGGTCGAACCGAGAGCGTCGATATGAATCAGGTCAGAAGTCAAGGCGCCCCTTTCGAATACCTCCGAACCCGACAATGTGCAGACGACTCCACCGGGTCGGATCAGATGGTGTTACGCGACTACGCTCCGGTTACGCCGTCTGGGCAATGGCTTCGAACGTTTCGATCGTGTCTCGGACGTCGGCCGAGACGTCGTGGTCGCTGAGTTTTACGATGACCGTCGCGCTACGCCGATCGACGTAAATGAACTGGCCGAAGATACCCTGCGCGAAAAGTTCCTGTCCGTCCCTGCCGTGCCACCATTGCGCCGAGTAGTGGTGTCCTTCGATGGGCAGCGGGGCGGGCTGCTGAATCCTTGCGATCCACGGCAGCGGCACAACCTGTGTCCCAGCGGCCCGGCCGTTGTCGAGGACCAACTGGCCGATCTTGGCGAAATCCCGAGCAGTGGCATTGAGGCAGCAGAACGCCTTTTCCTGTCCGGATCCGGCGTGATCGAGGTTCCACAGGGCATCATCCTGTGCGCCGACCGGGTGCCAGATCCCTTCCTGTAACAGTGCGGTGAGCGATCGGCCTTCGGCCCGTGCGATGACCATGCCCAGCAATTGGGCATCGATGCTGCGATAGCGCGCTTTGCTTCCGGGCGCGAATATCAGGCCTTGGTGCTCGCGCACGAATCGAAAGAGATCCTCGGTGAGGTACATCGCGGCGGCGTCATCGACCGCCGTGTCCGAGATGTCATAGCGCTCGGCGACATCGACACCGGAGGTCATGTCGAGCAGGTGCCGCACGGTGATCGCATCGTATCGAGTCCCGGTGGCGAGCTCGGGAAGGATGTCGACCAAGCGGTCGTCTTCGCGCAGCTTTCCGGTGCCGATCGCGCGCCCGGCCAGCAGGGACACGATCGACTTCGCGAGCGACCAGGACGATTGTTTGGTGTCCGCCGCGAATCCCTCGCCATACCACTCGTGGACTATCGCACCGTGGCGCAATACCACGAAGGAATTGGTGTGGGTGGTCTCGAGTAATTCACGTATCGAGATCCGCGATCCCTTCCAAGGCACCGTGTCCGGAAGGTGCCCCCTGCGGACCGGGAACGGTCGCGAGATGGGAGGGGCCGACACGGTGCGGCTCGCGAACAGCGCGCCCTGCCTGGACGGCGGTGTATTGCGCAGCTGTTGCGCGTCCACGGAAAGGGTGAACGATACGGATGGGGCGGGCAGGTGCAGCATCGCGAGCGCGGCGACGCTGCTTGCGATCGCGACGACTGCTACGGTCCGGATTCCGGTTCGAATACCGGGCGGCTTGGTGCTCATCGAAACCTTCCTTGACTGATGGGTGCAATTGCGAGTCGAACGCCGCCAAGGAATCAGCGCGCCGTCCGCAACATGCCCCATAGCCGCGGCCCGTCCGGAATTCGGATCTCTCCGGTGAGCACAGCACCGGATTTCTCATAGAAGGCAAGAGTGGACTCGCTGGTGCACACGCCGTAGATGTCGATATTGTGGCGGTCACAATATTCGAGCCTGTCTGCGATCAGCGCGAGCCCGGCTCCGCCTCCCCGGTGTTTTACCGCCGTCGCGAAATCATCGAGGTACCAATGCGGTGTGGTGGGCCGGGAGTCGTCGATAGCCGACACGACCGCGTCCACCGCATGCAACCGCGAACCGAAAAAGCTCCGCACTTCGGGCATCGAACGTGCTTGTGCCCACTCGGCTTTCGACGGCTCGGACGTATCCCACACCGCGACGGCCGCCGGCTCGCCGTCCTCGTCGCGGGCCATCCACGCCTGCTGCGCCAATGGCAACCGCAGAGTGAACAACTGCGGCAGTTTCGCGCGGCGCATCTGCTCGTCCGGCCAGATGAACGAGTACACCGGATCGTCGACAAAGGCGTCGGCGAATACCGCGACGCACGCTGGAAGGTCATCAGGCCCGAGCGGCTCTATGGTGAAGCTCATCGAGCCGGCCTATCGCGTGCCGGGCTCAGATCGGCGTTCATCGTGCCCCTTTCGCTTGTAGCGTCGTCAGTGGAAAGGCCCTTCCCCGCCCCGGGCACCAGGAGTTTGTTCGTCGCGACCACCGCCACGGATTGGCGGACATCGGTTCGGGAGCGCTGTGTGTCGGCTCAGAAGACGCGACCGCGAGGACGCCGGCTACCCACGTTGTCGCGCCTATCCTGGTCGTCACGCCCGCCCTGATCGACACTCCCGCGCCCGCCTCGATCAGCGTCGCGCCCCTGGCACCGGCACTGGCCTGCACGCCGATCCGCGTCCCTTTCTCGGCCCCGGTCCGCGGCCCGATCGACCGAAAGGTGCTGCGCCAGCGCCGTCGCCATTGCCGAACCCGAGGTCGTAGCGTCCGGACGGTGGGCTGCGGCTACGCCTCCGCCCAGCATCAGCGTTGCCGCCACAGCGGCCGAACAGGTCATCACCGCAACGGCGGTTTTGCGAAACATCCCGGTACCTTCCCATCGAACGAATGAATCGGCCGTAGGCAACGGCCGGTGTGAAAAGCGCAGCCCCGGCCCATGTAATCGATGTAAGCCGGTGAGCCAATAGGTACTTCGGAGCGATCTACGTGGTGGATGGGAAATCGCAACCGCCTGAATATCGCAGCCTCCTTTTGCCACGACCGCTTCTCCCTAACGCTGAAAACCCGGAATTATCCCGGCCCTTCGAGGACTGCGCTATGCGGAAAGCGCACCTGCCATTCACCGCCACAGGGCGCACGGACTGCGATCGAGCTGCTGTGGATGGGCCTATCCGCAGCTATCGCCGGAACTGGGCAGCGGCGGGAGAGGCGTGCCGAGGTGATCTACGTCATACCGCGTCACAACCTCGGACGCTCGCTCGTCTTGTTCGGTAGCTACTAGTGGAAAGGTCTTTCGATGAAAACGAACCAGATGTTCCGGCGCCTGGCCGGGTCGGTGGCTGTGTCGCTGGGAGTGCTCGCCGGTGCCACTGTCCCCATGGATCACGCCTGGGGCGAGCCGTCGTCGTCGGAATACCGATCTCAATATTTGGCCCGCGTGGAATCGCGTTACGTCGATACCGATTTGGCTCGTTTCCACTACACCCGCACCGGTACCGGGCCGCCCGTGGTGCTGGTCGCAGGCGGCGGGCTGTGGGGCTACTCCTGGCGTGATGTGATTCCGGCGCTGGCGGCCGACCATACGGTCTATGCCGTGGATCTGCCCAGCCAAGGTTTCACGGAACTCCATCGTGCCGACTTCGCCTACACGTTGCCCGCGATGTCGCAGGCCATCGCGACATTCCTCGACGCGGTGGGTCTGGGCCGGGCGGCGATCGTCGGCCACTCCTGGGGTGGTGCGTGGAGTCTGTATTTTGCTCAGCGGTATCCCGACCGGGTCGAACGGCTGGCGCTGCTCGACTCACCCGGGCTCGATGCCGAAAAGGCGCCTGTCACACCATTGTTCACTACACCGCTGCTCGGTGAGCTGGCCACGAACCTCACCACGCGTTCCTTCTACGCCGAGAGCATCCGCGGCACCTTCCACAACAAGCACCTTGTCACCGACGAGGTGATCGACGAACTCTATGCGCCGT
Organism: Nocardia goodfellowii; assembly: GCF_017875645.1. Lineage (NCBI taxonomy): Bacteria > Bacillati > Actinomycetota > Actinomycetes > Mycobacteriales > Nocardiaceae > Nocardia > Nocardia goodfellowii. Next base: position 6,469,880 of record NZ_JAGGMR010000001.1, read on the forward strand.
TCTCCCGCCCCGCGAACCGCACCGGGTTCCTGTCGCTGTGGCGCAACCTGGACTTCCGGCTCACCGACACCGGCCTGGCCGGTGTCAGCGCGCCCACACTGATCCTGTGGGGCGCGCAGGATAGCTGGCTGCCACCGTCGCAGGCCGACGCGCTGGCGGCTCGGATCCCCGATGCCACGGCAACGATCCTCCCAGGGTGCGGGCACACCGTCCACGAGGACTGCCCGGCACAGACGATTCCGCTACTGACCTCATTCCTACGCTGAGCCCTGGGCAGACCATGTCTCGAAAACTAATCTTGAAAACTTTAGTTTTTGAGAATCCGATACATGGTGGCCCTGGACACCTCGAACCGGGCGGCGATCTCCTCGGCCCCGACGCCCGCCGCGGCCAGGGCGCGCGCCCGGTGCATATCGTCGGCGGAGAGCTTCGCGCGCCGCCCGCCGTTGCGGCCCCTGGGTCGTCCTCGTAGCTGAGGTTCGACCGGCTCACCCAGCAGCGCTCGCGCGCCGTTGAGGATCAGTCGCCGCAGCACCTCGGCCGGTTCGTTGCGGAACAGCACCACCGGATCGGCCAGACCCGCGACCACCTGGGAAGCTCGCACCCGCTCCTCGAGGCCACTCCCCGGTCCGGCGACCAGCTCGTTGGCCAGGGCGATAGCGGCGCGGAAGCGATCGGCGATGGGCGCCTGGACCAGCAAGGTCATGTCCCGGACCAGCATGGTGAGAGTGTGCCGATGGCGCAGATGTACATCGACATAACCCTCGATGGCCCGCCGGCGCACTTCCTCGACGGTCGGCGCGGACTCGGCGGCGGCCAGCACCGCGTCGAGTTCGTCGAGCAGCGGCAGCGTCAGCTGATGGAGAATCGCGTCCTTGGATTCGAAGTGATAGTAGAGCGCCGCCTTGGTGATGCCGACCTCATCGGCGATCGCCTGCATGGGGGTGGCCCGGTAGCCGCGGGCGGCGAACAGCATTCGCGCGGCCGCCAAAATTCGTTCCGATGTCGTCAATGCACTTACCTAGGGTCAGTGAAGGTCGTAGTCTGCTTACCGACAGTCAGTCTATTACCGTTCGAGAAAGAAACCTGCGATGCAGATAGTCAACGGCGATCAGGCCGTCCCGGTGCAACTCGGCACCCCCACCGCCAACGGCTTCATCCTCCTGGCAGCCGAAATCGGCGGCTGGGCGGGACCATTTTTGCTGCCGTCCAGTTCGCGACGGAAAGTGCTGGCCCAGATAGGACCGCTGTGCGAGCGTCTCGCCCAGCGCGAAGAAATCATCGAGGTAACAGCGTTCCGGGCGGCGCTGCGGCCTCCGGGCGAGGGAGCCGAACTACTGCGGCAGGCCCGGGTAGCTCCGGCCCGCTACGACGTGGTCGTGCTCGTCCGCACCCGCACGGCTTCCGACATCGACCCCGTCCGCGCCGATTCGGCTTGGACGCAACTGGTTACGCTGCTGGGCACCCATGCTCGCCGCGTCCACAATGTCGCCGCGAACAGTCCGGCACGCATCGCCGACGTCGACCATGCTCCCGGTAACTGGTTCCTGTTCAACTACTTTCATTGCAAGGACTTCCAAACCGTCCGCGGCATCTGGGAATACACGGCCGGCTGGTTCCAACGCAACACCCGGCTACCCGACTCGGTTCCGATGCAGCCGCTGCCCGGCGAACCGGACGACTTCAGCCTCGTCAACCACGCCGGCTGGCCGACACTTCGAACCTTCCTGCCCCAGCTGCTGTTCCGGCCGAGCTTCCGCAACTTCGTGCTGGCCAATTTCGCCGCCAACGACATCGCCGCACAACCCGTCATCTATCGCGTGCATCGATGACACGGCTGGTCAGCGCTTGCCGCATCGCACGTATTTCAGCCTATTCCTCGGAATAGTCGGCGGTGCACCAGCGGTCCGGGCGCACGGTGTACAGGGTGTTGTAGGCGACGGCGTCGGTTTCGTCCATTTTTCGAACGAACTCACGCCCGGCGTCCTCGCCCAGGTACCGGACCGCGATGTCTTCTCGAACCCGTGCCGGCGCGGGCTGGACGATATCGACGACGGTGCCTTCGACTATCACGTACTGATACGGCGGTTGCTCCCGTTGCACGACCAGGGTTACCGCGCGCGCCTTCTCGATGAGTTCAGCCCGTCGTCCCGATCCCCGCGAGACTATCCGGATGTCGCCACCGGGGACGTAGTCGTACCACATCGGGACACTGGCGGGTGGGCGGTCGTCGGTGGCGGCGACCGAGAGCACGGCGACATGCTCGGCGGCGAGGAAGTCCTGGCGCTCGGCCTCACTGAAATGTCCTGGCATACATTCAGCAAATCATGTCACCGGTATCGGTTGCCGGAACGAGAGTGTGGCGGCCTGTCGCTGGGTTCAATCCGCTGCGGGGACAGCATGGGTGGTCAGAACCATGTACGGGGCAACGCGCGACTCGGCAGCATCTGGAGGCATTGCGGCGGTGGGCAATTCGACCTCGGGGGCCGGGAATCCCGCGGCGGTGAGCATCGAGGCATAGGTAGCCGAAGATCGAAAGTGACAAGCCATGGTCACGTCGGTTCCGTCGAGCTGCCGGAGCACGACCGCCGGAGAGTCGCCGTCGGCATAGGTGATCCCGGGTTCGCCGTAACGAAGGGTGGAGAACTGCGCACCGGTGGCATCCGGGTTCAGGTCGGCGAGTATGTAGGGACCGCCGGGGCGCAGAACGCGGTGAATCTCCGCGGTCAGCGCCGCCAACCGGTGGTCGTCGGGATCGGTGCAGTACACCAGGCAGCACACGGCCGCGTCGATGCTGTCGTCCTCGAACTCGGACAGGGATCTGCCGCCGAAGAGAATGTAGTCGACGCCCGGGTGCGGGTTGTCGGTACGGGCGACATCCAGCATGTGGGGTGAGATGTCGAGCGCCTTGACGGTCCAGCCCCGGGCTCGGGCGATGTGGGCCGCGAGAACCCCTGTGCCACAGCCGAGATCGATGGCGACCGCGCCGGAGCTGGGCGGTGATCCCAGCCGGTCGAGCACTGCGGGGAAGATCAACTGCCGGGCCAGGCGCATATCACGCCTGCGATAGGCAGCCGCCCCCGCCGCGGTGTCCCAGATGAGCGCGTGCGCACGGTCGCTGTCGGCCATGGGAGGTCCTGGTTCTGTACAGGTCGACCACAGTTCGCGTCGAAACGACTGGATGTACTGCCTGAACTGCGGTGGACATTTGCGAATTCCCCTGCAAATGCAAGACTTCCACTGTTGTTGCCGCTACCTCGAGGCCTTCCAACCATATCCCCGTAACCGCCAGCGCGGGGCGTCTTCGATCAGTCCGTGGGCGTGTGGATTCGATTGCGCGGATCGACCGTCCGGCGCAGCGCTGCCAGCATCGCCGCATTGTGCGCGTAGCAGCGCTGCAGCGAGTCACCCGGTCCGATGTAGTTGACATAGCTACCCGCCGAGGCTTTTCGGAGCAGATGATGGGCGCGGCCGATCCAGGCGCGGGCGGCGTCGGCCGGGATGGGATGGAAGGCGCCCCACTGAATCAGCGCGGCGTGGTTGCGCCAAGGAAACGCGGAGGCCACCGGGTTGGTGTCACGGACCGCGCCGTCCAGAGGATCGAGTTGCACCCATCCGGTCCCGCCCGCGCGGGAATGCTCGGTAATCGCGGCGAGGATCTGCTCGATGGTCGAATCGTCCAGGTGGGTGAGCACATCGGAGCCATTGGTGTAGCTGGTTCGCCGAGTCATCTCCTCGAGGACGAGATGCTGCACCGTGTCCATCGAGGAGCAACTTTGGGTGTCGACTGTCAGCGGTTCTGTCGTAGCTTCGATCAGGGCGGCCGCGGCGTGTGCCCCGGTCCCGGCCGGGCAGACGAGTTGGATCGCACAGCGCAGCCCACCATGCCCGTCGGCGGCCACGGTGATATTCGCCCAGTGACTGCGATCGGCTGAGCGCAGCCAATGATTCCATCCATCGATGCACCGGCCGGTGCGGTCGCCTGGAAAAGACAGGGAGACAACGTCTTTAGCCGTGGCCGGGACGGTGCGATAGGTCAGTGAGGTGACTATGCCGACATAGGCGCCGGCACCGCGGACAGCCCAGAACAGATCAGGGTGCGACGTCGCGGATACCTCCGCTTCGGTGCCGTCCGGAAGCACCAGCGACGCCGACGTCAGGTGGTCACAGGTCAGGCCGTGCAGACGGGATTCGACCCCGACTCCCCCGCCGAGAGTCAGGCCGGCGATCCCGACCCCGGGGCAGACGCCCGCGGGAATCGTCCGGCCGTAGCGGTCGAGCGCCGTGTAGACGTCGTACAGCGAATTGCCGGGGCCGACGACGGCCGCACCGTCGTGATATCGGAGCTGGTTCAGGTTCCGCAGATCGACGATCAGCGCACCGGTCGCCGCGGACGCTCCGGCATAACTGTGGCCTCCGGAGCGGGCGGCAACGCGCAAACCGTGCTCCGCGGCGAAGGTTACCGCGGCTGCGACGTCACCGGGAGCGGCTACCTGCACCACCGCCGCAGGGGACAACCCGTCGAACCGCGTGTTGAACAGTTGCTTGGCGGTTCCGTAATCGCCGTCGGCCGAGGTGATCACCCGGCCTTCGATCCGCCCGCTGAGGCGCTTCCAGTCGGCGCCTGCCGACCGGGTGTCCCGCGCCGTACCGGGCTCTGCGCCGGCCCGCCAACTGTCCGCGGTCATGCCGACCGCGGACAGCGCCACCGCGCCCCGCAACCAATTCCGTCGAGTCCATTGAGTGTCGATGGCCAGGGAGGCTAGCACCCTCCCAGCGAATCACATGCTGTGGGACGCTGTTCGGTCCAACGTGCGGTAGGAGCGCCTGTTCCGGCTTTACCCGGGCAGTGCGGCCGTGGGCGGAAAGGTGACCGGCAAGCTCGCCAAGGCTCGATGGAAGGGACCGGGTCGCCAGGCCGGCGGGGCGTCCGGTGCGGCCGGTCGCATTTCGGGCAGGGCGTCGAGGAGTTGATCGATGGCATCCTGCGCGATCTGATAGGCCAGTGACTGAGCCGGGCAGGCGTGCTGGCCGATCCCCCAGGCCAGATGCGAGCGATTGCCCGTGTGATCGTCGGCGCTGGTGGTGAGATCGTGGTTGCAGGCGGCCATGCTGATCACGACAGGCTGATGGGCGGGCAGCCAGATATCACCGACGAGGATCGGCTGCCGGGGATAGGTGGTGAGGAAGTTGGCCAGCGGCGGATCGTTGAACAAGACCTTGTCCAAAGCGTCGCGGGTAGAGAGGTTTCCACCGAGGACGCTGCCCCCGAAGCTGTCGTCGGTCAGGATCAGTCGCAGGGCGTTGGCGATCAGATTCTGCTGGAACTCGATTCCGGCGCCGTAGTGCCCGGCGACCTGGTGGACCATCTCCTCGTCATCGAGTCCGGCCGGATGTTGCAGCAACATCGAGGTGATGTCGCGGCCGGGGCGCGCCTTCTTCAACGCCACCAATTCCATCATCGCGGCGCTGATCATCTGGTTGCCGTGCTCGGCGTCGACGCCCTCCACCAGGGCGGCCATCCCCGTGGCGACGCGTTGGCCGATCTGCGCCGGGCAGCCCAGCACGACATTGACGACCTCGAACGTCAGCGGAAAGGCGAACTGACGGATCAGGTCGGCGGTACCGGTTTCACAGAACCCGTTGATCAGCTTGACCGCGATCTGCTCCACCCGAGTATGCAGCGCGTACAGGTCCACTTCCCGGTTGCTGGCCGTGATCGCCTGCCGGTAGCGGTGGAACTCCGCGCCGGAGTTCCGGCTCGCGGTGGGACGCCACTGCATGATCGGCAGGACCGGACAGTCGGCCGGAACTGTGCTCTGCCAGGTACGGGGATCGGCGGGAAAGTGTTCGGGGTCGTTGAGGATTCGCAACGCGGTGTCGTAATCGATCACCAATGTCGCGGATACTCCCGGCGCCAGTTCCACCGGCGCCAATGCGCCGAACTTCGCTCGCATCGAACGGTACACCCGGTGCGGATCTGCGGCGAATTCCGCTGTGTACAAAGGAATCGGTGAGTCGTTCAGGGCGAGCGGCGAACCATGGGCGAACGTCGCCCGCGATGGGACGGGTGCGGGATTCCGGGGTGCCAATTTCGTCCTAACAGCTTGTGACAGCAGGGTTTTGGCCGCGCTCGTGGGCTCGGCGGGGGGCGAAACGGTTTTCGCTACGACGGTGCCATCCCGGCGCGCGATCGGAAAGTGTCGAATGTGCCAATGTGCCGGGCGAACCGCGCCAGCGCAGCGGCCGGATTCGAGTCGAAGCAGCCCGCCGTGGTCGACTACTGTCGCTGACGGTCGCATCTCGGCGGCATGTCGTTCACGGTGATTAGGTGTTCGTAAGTGGATACGGCGGACAATGTCGCGTTCTCGAAGTTCATCCTGGACAGCGTCGGTTTGACGGAGTCGTCCCGGCAGCAGCTCGCGCGTGCGGCGAGCCTCCCGTCGTGGTTGCTCGACGACGGCGATGCCATGGTGCCCAGTTCCGTGCAACTGCGGTTGTGGGAGTTGATCGAGCACCAGCTGGGCGATCCGGATATCGCGTTACGCGTCGGGCAGCTGAATACGCTGGGCCGCTTCGGTTTACACGACTACCTGTTCAGCACCGCGCCGACTCTCGCCGAGGGGCTGGCGCTGGCCGAGCGGCATGCCGATCTCATCACGACCAACATCGGGTTCGCGGTGTCGGGCGAGTCCGCGGACGAGGCGAACGCGGACTTCCGGCTACTGCGCGGCCAGGGCCGCGGACGTCAACTGGCGACCCAGTTTTCGCTCGCGGCGGTCGTTGCCCGAGCGCGGTTCGCCACCGGGCGCGACGTGCATCCGGTCCGGGTCAGGTTCCGGCAGCGCGCGCCGCGACGGCACCAGCACTTCGCCGAGGTGTTCGGCACGCACCGTATCGATTTCGGTGCACCGACCGACCAGATCACTTTCCGGACAACTGATTTGGCTCTGCCGCTGCGCACAACCGACGCCGCGCTGGCCGAGGTTCTGCGCCGGTGCGCGATGGCGCTGCCGCCACCGCCGCACCTCGATTCCACGTGGTCCAGTCAGGTGCGACATGCGCTGGCGACGATGCTCGGCGAAAGTCCCGTGACGATCGACCGGGTCGCGCGATACCTGGTGACCAGCAGACGCAGCCTGCAGCGCAGGCTGGCCGACGAGGGCACCACCTGGACGCGCGAACTCGACCGGGCCCGGAGCGCTCTGGTGGAGCACCAGTCGCACCTCGAACCGAACGACACTCAGGCGTCGTTGGCTCGACGCGTCGGTTACTCCGATCCCGGGACCCTGCGCCGCGCCCAAAAGCGCTGGGGGCGTTGAGGCGGGGTTGCACCCGCGCCAACTATCGGGCAAACCGCGCCACCTCGGCTCCTGCGCGCCGCGAAGCCGAATCGACTGCCACATACTGGCTTTCACCTGCCGCGGTGCGGCACGACGAGCCGAGGAAGGGCGAACGCATGGACGAGGCACCCGGCAACAGCCCAGCCCAACGCCTACTACCCGGGGTGCTGCGGCTCGGCGGTCACAGGCTGGCCGAGAAGGTGTTTCGGCGCGGAGCCGGTGCGATTCCGATGCGTCCGAACGAGATGAACGCGCAGTGGCTCACCCTGGTTCTAGCGTCCGAATATCCCGGGGCGGAAGTGGAGTCGTTCGATATCGCCGATGCCGGCGGCGGCACCACGAGCCGGTGGAGGGCGACGGTCAGCTACAACGAGGCGGGCCGTCGGGCGCGGTTGCCCGAGCACCTGTTCGCCAAGACCACCCTGACCTTCACCCAACGTTTGACGCAGTACTTGGCGCACGCGCTGCCCGGCGAACCCGGTTTCTTCCAGTACCTGCGCCCGGAGCTCGATATCGAGGCACCGCGCGGGTATTTCGGCACCGCCGATACGCGCACCGGCCGCTCACTCACGCTGCTCGAAGACATCGGCGTCACCAAGCAGGCCCGGTTCTGTACCCCGATGGAACCCATCGGACTGGTCCAGATACAGGGCCTGCTGGCGAATATGGCTACCTGGCACGGTCATTACTGGGAGTCTCCCGAGTTGACCCGCTTCGAATGGCTGAAGACACCGAGCGCGCATTTCAGCAACTTCGACCGGCTGCTGGGTATGCGGAAACGCGCGATCGTCGGGCTGCGGCGCGCCCCCGAAATCGTCCCGGACACACTGCCTCCCATCCAGGACAAACTCTATGACGCATGCGCACGGTCGCTGCTGATCGCCGAACGGGGCGCGCAAACCCTGCTGCACGGCGACCCGCATATCGGCAATGCCTATGTGTGCGGCGACGGCAGCATGGGTTTCACCGATTGGCAGTTGGTCCTGCGCGGCAGCTGGGCGTACGACGTGGCCTACACGATCACCTCCGGATTGGAGGTAACGGACCGCCGGGCTTGGGAACGCGAGCTCATCGCCTTCTACATCGACCGCCTGCACGCCGCGGGCGGCCCGGCGCTGTCCTTCGAAGACGCCTGGCTCGCCTATCGACAGCAGTGTCTCTACCCGTATTTCGCGTGGATGATCACTATCGGACGCAGCGCCCTCATGCCGGAATTCCAGCCGGCCGAGGTATGCCGGGCGATTGTGCACCGGACTGCCACCGCGATTATGGACCTCGACGCGCTCGAGGCCGTCGAAGTTCGATCCACTTGATCGGTGCGGCGGTTCTCTGCTGGGCCACGCGCTGACTGGGGCCTGCGAGCATGTTGCCCTGGTTCGTCACAGCCGGGCGGCGGGGTGACGGCCCGGGACGGCAGGGTGGACCTGCTCGATCCGGTCGCGGGCGACATACATCGACCAGTAGTGCTCGGCGAGGTCGTCCGGGTCGGCCATTGGCAGGGGCGAACCCGTTGTCGCGGAAGCGGACTCGGCGATTTCGCTGTTGGCGATGTAGGCCGCGACGGCGAGCATGCCGACATAGATTCCGGAGCCGGCCAGCTCGCCGTGCAGGGAGTGGGCATAGTTGCGGGCGGCGGCCATCACCGGCCCAACCCCGCTCAGATGTGGGAGAGGTTCCACCGCCGAGTAGCCGTGGGTCAAGAGGAACGCGCCGTCACCGCGGGCGGTCCACTCCGGAAGGAGTGCCCGGACCACTTCGACAGGAGTGAGTAGAAGCAGCGGGATCAGGCGTCGCAACGCGGTAGCGCCGAGTTCGGCGGCGGGCGTGAAGTCTTGCTCGCCACTGATCGGGCCGTACTCCACGACATCGATACGGCCGAAATGATCGCCGATGGCCGTGATGAGGGCCGGAACGCCTTCAGGATCGGACAGATCAGCGGGAAAGGCGGCCGCCTCGATACCGGCGGTATGCAGACGTTCGGTGAGCGCGCTCAAACGGTCCTTTCGGCGCGCCACCAAGGCGACCCGGAAACCTTCGCGACCGAAACGGCGCGCGACCGATTCGCCGAGGCCGCTCCCGGCTCCGAATACTGCGATGACTTTCGACACGAGTTCTCCCACTTCCTGTTTCCGGTGTGCAGGATCAGGATGAAAGATCGAAAGACTCGTTACAAAAGGCACATCCATGTTCGTGCCGGAGGGAAATGTGCGCAATGGCGGACGATGTGCGAGCTCGCCCCACCTCCCGCGTCGGTCCGTGCGCGGGCATTCCACCGGAGCGGATGGATTCCATCCGCCGTGTCCTGGGTCGCGTCGGCGACAAATGGAGCCTGCTGGTGATCGCGGTGCTGGAGAACGGGCCGCTGCGCTATAGCGATCTGCAATTCGGTGTCACCGGCATCTCCCAACGCATGCTCACCCGCACACTGCGCCAACTGCACCAAGACGGACTGGTCAGCCGCACCTCCTACCCGGAGGTGCCACCCCGGGTCGAATACACGCTCACACCGCTGGGCGAGGGGTTACTGGAAATCGTTGGCGCTCTGGTGGATTGGGCCTCCGAGCACCACGAAGAGATGGACCGCGACCATGCCGCCGGACCGGTCTGACGGCGCAGCACTCACCCGCCAAGGCTGATCGGGTGTGCCGCACGATGAGCGACTCGCCGCTCGAGAAGTCGATCCGGTCCCACGAAATCCTCTATGGCACAGGCGGTTCGCGGCGGCGGCCCGGCTGTCGGCGAATGTGCCGCAAACTCGTCAGCCGCATCGAGGCACGGACACTGGGCGGGGGGCGTGCCCGTAGTGCCCGTCGGCATCTGTATTGTCGCCGTCCGTCGGACCAGCACAGTGCCTGGTCTCCACGCTCGAATGAGTCGGTCAGCCGCCGCTCCGGCGCACCCGATCAGGCTGGACTCCCCATACTCGAGAGGTTCGAATCATGACTTCCAACGCAATTGCGGCAAAGACCGCGCAGACGAATTCCGATGTGCCGGTGCCTGTCCTGGCAGCGCCGTCGCTGGACAGTCGCTTGTCCTGGCAGGTCGAGAACGTATTGACGTGGTTGGCGGCTGTTCGCGCGGCGGAGTTGAGCGGAAACGGCGTTACGCCGGACCTTGGTTACGCCGGCCCCGTCGAGCCTGCCGCAGCGTAGGCCGAGAGCCATTCGGGCAGGCCGGCCCGGTCCGCCCGGCGCCGAGTCGCTGATCATGGCCTATACCCTGATCACGGCACCGCCGTCCAGGCCGTGACGGCGGCGGAACCCCGGGCCGACCAGCACAGCCGGTCGGCGGACTCAGCTGATGGCCGCACTGACTAATCCGCCGCCCTCCGGCGTCGGTGGGCATCATTCGCGCAAACCGGGGTACGACCACGAGGTGACCAGGTCGGTATCAGCGCCGTCCGCGCGTAGCGGAGGAGGTCGGAATGAACAGTACGGACACCTCGCTGGCGGATGAGCTGGCCGTGGCTTTCGCCAGAGCATCCGGTCTGCTGTTATCGGCCGACACCGTGCACACCGCATTACAACTGAGCACTTCACTTGCCGCACTGACCATTCCCGGCACCGCCGGCTCCGGCATCACCCTGTTGAATGCGCAGGGCGAGCGGGTCACCGCGGCCGCAACCGACGCCGTCGTGGAGCAGGCCGACGCGCTGCAATATCGGCTCGGCACCGGACCGTGCCTGGCAGCCTGGGCCGAACGGTGCCTGGTGCGTGTCGACGATCTGCACACCGACGACCGGTGGCCGGAGTGGGCGGGCAACGCGGCGGAACTGGGTCTACGCTCCTCGCTCAGCGCTCCCCTGGTCGCCGGATCGACGGCATTGGGAGCCTTGAAGGTCTATTCGACCCGGCCCCGCCGCTTCGGACCCGAAGAGGAGCACTGCCTCACCCTGTTCGCCACCCAGGCCGCCATCTTCCTGTCTAATCTGCGCACCACGGAGGAAGTCGATCGAGCTGGTGAGCTGCTGCGGAAGAGCATGCGGGAGCGTGACGTGGTGGCTTTGGCCAAGGGCGTCATCATGGCGCGCGAGGAAGTCGACGAACGCACCGCGTTCCTGAAACTCGCCGCCTGGGCCCAGGAGCACGGGACGACCGTGCGGCGGAGTGCGGAACGAGTGGTCGGTTCGACGACGCGGCGGCGGCGATGACAGCCATGAAACACGACGACGACGCCGACCGGCAGCGCCGCAGTATCGCGCTGGCCCTGCACCGCGCCGAGCTCACCCCCGGCGAACTGTGGTTGCGCTACTTCACCCTTGGCGGCGACATCGGGCAGAGCGCGGTGAACGCGTTCTTGGACGGTGCCGGGACGTTGCCGCCGCTGCAACGAGACATCCTCGCCCACACCGTCAACGAACGCCTCGACGAGCTGACCTGGTCACATCGCGCGTCCTATTCCCGGCCGATGCGCGAAGGACGGCCGCGCGGGCGGATGCTGCGCGCTCTGGTGTCGCTGCTGGAATCGGTGGAGTTGGCACCGCCGGATCGATTGCCCGCCTTGCTTTCCGCGGCGGGGCGGACGTTGGGCGTGGAAATCACGATGTACTTGATCGACTACGACCAGCGCTTCCTGCGTCCCGCGGTCACCGACGGCGCCGATTCGCTCGATGGCGCGCTGGACGTGGCGGCCACCATGGCGGGTCGAGCGTTCCGCGAGGTCCGGGTCCTGCCCCAGACCACGCCACAGCCGAAGTTGTGGGTTCCGCTGATCGACGGGGTGGAGCGCCTCGGCGTGCTGGAAGTGCGAGTCGAAGACGAGGTCGACTGCTATGACCACGCACTGCGTGCCCAATGCCGGTGGTTAGCGGCGCTGACCGGGCATCTGGTGCCCGCGATGAGCAGATACGGCGCGGCCTTGGACCGGATTCGGTTGCCCATCGACCGGACCATCGGCAGCGAATTGATTTGGTCACTGCTGCCGCCGCTCACCGCGGGGGTGGACAACTTCGTCGTGGCCGCGCTGGTCGAACCGCGACGCAGCAACTCCGGTGACGCGTTCGACTACGACCTCACCGAGACCACCGCACGGTTCCTCATCCTGGACGCTGTCGGTCACGACCTGCGGAGCGGGCTGATCGCGGCCACCGTGCTCGCCGCCTACCGCAAGGCCAGGCACGCCGGTTACGGACTGTACGAGCAAGCACAGGTGATCGACGACGCCGTCCGGGACCAGTTCCGGACGGCCACGTTCGCGACCGGTGTCCTCGCCGAGGTAGACCTGACCAGCGGCCGGTTACGTTACGTCAACGCGGGCCACCCGTTTCCGCTGATCATGCGCGCGGGCAAAGTGGTCAAACCACTCGGTGGCGGCCGACGCCCGCCGTTCGGGCTCGGAATCGGCGAGTTGGTCGTCGGCGAGGAAGCGTTGCAGCCTGACGATTGGGTGGTCCTCTACACCGACGGGGTCACCGAGGCGCGCGACCACGCAGGCGAATTCTTCGGGGAAGAACGCCTGGTCGACTTCCTTCGACGGGAAGCGGCGTCGGGCCATCCGCCGCCCGAGACGGCGCGCCGGCTGATTCACGCGGTGCTGGCCCATCAGGACAACAAGTTCCAAGATGACGCGACCGTGCTGCTCGCCCGCTGGGACAACCACCGCTCACGGTTGCTTCGTCCGCCCGGCTAGCCCCGGCCGTGGTTCTTTTAGCGGTCAGCCGGTCGGCTGCTGGGTCGCTTCGGATGACCCGCCCGCGGACGCCGGTTGTTCCGCACGGACCCATGCGTCGGTCTGGGTCAGCCAGAACAGGTAGGCGAGTGCGGGGAAGACTGTGACGGCGGCGAGCGCGACGACGATCAGCAGTGCCTGGAGGGTGGCTCGCGCGCCTGCCGCGTCGGCGATGAGCATGTGGTCCACGAGAATCCACGGGGTCTGGGCGAGCGCCCAGCCGATCACGATCGCCGCCACGGCGAGCACCGCGGACACGCGTGCCGGACGGTAGCGACGCCGGAATACCAGCACCAGCGTAAGCACCCCGGCGGCGGCGGATACCACGATCATGGGCAGCGCGCGACCGAGCAGGCCGGCGCCGAGCGTGGGCGCGTCATGGCGGATGGGCACGACCGCGGCGATCGCGATCGCACCGGTTATCGCGCCGACCAGCAGCGCGCGGGGGCGAAGGTATTCGGCGAGGGTCACGTCGTCGGAGCGGGCGGCGTCCGCGGTGAGAAACACCCCGGCCAGGAACGCCGACGTGCCCACCGCGAGGATGCCGCCGAGCAGGGAGGTCGGGTTGAGCCACGACGTTATCCGGTCGCCGTAGCCTTCGGCCGGAACCCGCCCGGACGCGACCGCGCCCACGACCGTCCCCAGAAAGAACGGCGTGATCAGAGATCCTCCGGCGAACAACGCGCCGAACAGCCGCGCTTGACTCATCGTCTCGGAGTACTTGCGAAACGCGAAGTTGGCCCCGCGCAACACGATTCCCAGCAACGCCAGGCTGAGCGGGATGAACAGCGTGGTGGTGATCGCGGCGAATACCCCGGGGTAGGCCGTCCACAGGAACACCAGAATGTAGATCAACCACACATGGTTGGCCTCCCACACGGGGCCGATGCTGTGGTCGATCAGCACCCGCAAGCGGCCCCCGCGCTGTGCGCCGCCCGCGGTCAGATCCCAGAAACCGGACCCGAAATCCGCGCCGCCGAACAATCCGTACAGCACCACCCCGATGAACATCGCCGTCGCTACCACATCCGACAGGTCCATCGGTCACCCCTTTCCGGCGCGCTCGCCCTGGTCGGACGGCGCCGCTCCGGGACCATACGGAGCGGAGATGCTCTCGGCGCCCGCGCGCCACCGCCGGGTCATCGACCGCAGCACGACGATCGCGCCCACCGTCATCCCGAGATAGACCACCAGCACCCCGATGTAGCTCCACCACAAACCGGTACTGGTGCTGGCGGCATCGGTGGTGCGCAACGTCTGCCACACCGTCCACGGCTGACGTCCGACTTCGGTCGCGATCCAACCGCATTCGAGGGCGAGCACGGCCAGCGGCCCGGCGACGACCGCCGCCCGCAGGAACCAGCGAGCACCGAGCAGATCGCGCCGCCGCCATCGCGAGAACCAGAACAGGACGACCATCACCGCCAGCAGGGTTCCGATACCCACCATGGTCTGGAACGCGAGATGGGTGACGTTGACCGGCGGCCGATCCGCGGGCGGCACTACGTCCAAGCCGGGGATCGGCGCGGTCAGCGAGTTGCGGGCGATGATCGAGCCGAGCCGGGGTATCTCCAGGGCTCCCCGCACTTCACCATCCACCAGTACGCCGCCGAGGCGCAGTGGAGCCGATCCCTCGGTGGTCGTCGCCAGTTCGAAAGCGGCCAGCTTCGATGGTTGGGTGTCGTGCACCCGCATGCCGAGTACGTGCCCGATGAGTGGTTGCGCCAGCGCGGCGACGGTGGCGAAGAGGAACGGCACCCTGAACCCGAGGCGGTGGTGTTCGTCGCGCCGACCGCGCAACAGACCGGCGGCATACACTCCCGCCACTACGAATCCGACCACCATGAACGCGCCGACCCACATGTGCGCGAATTGCAGATACGCCCCGTCGTTGAACATCGCCCGCCACGGATTCACGTCGGTGACTTCGCCGTTCACCAACCGGAAACCGGTGGGATTGTTCATCCACGCGTTCACGCTGACCACACAGAACGTGCCGACGACACCGGCCACCCCCATCGGAATCAGCATCGCGAGGTGCCGCCGCGGCGGCATCCGGCCCCAGCCGTACAGATAGATGCCGAGGAAGATCGCCTCGATGAAGAACGACAAGCCCTCGAAGGCGAACGGCAAGCCGAGCACATCACCGTAGCGGCCCATCAGGCCGGGCCACAGCAACCCCATCTCGAAGCTCAGGACCGTTCCCGACACCGCACCGATAGCGAACAGCACCGCTGACACCGTCGCCCACCGTTTGGCCAAGCCGATCGCCACCGCGTCGCCGCGCACGATCCCCCGGCGGTGCACTATGTAGATCATGGCGGGAAACGCGACACCGAAACACGCCAGGATGATGTGCCAGCCCAGCGAGAACGCCATCTGCTGACGAGCCGGCAACAGTCCCGGCGGCCCTTCCCCGGCCGCGCTGTACAAGGCGGCCAGCGTGTTCGACACCATGCACAGCCCTTTCCCTCGACGCACACACGCGGATGCTGCGCGGACTTTGCCCGGGCTGAACGCGGTCAGGCGCCCAGGAGCCGGACTTCGGTATTCAGCAGTTCGGCTTGCTCCGCCAATTCGGTCGTGTCCGGGTCTGCGCCGACGCGGTCCAGCAACTCGCTGCGGCTGATGAGGACCAGCCCGCCTGCCTCCGACGCGATGCCCACTTTGCCCGCTTCCAGCACCAACCGCGCATCGGCGACTTCGGTGCCGAGCAACTCACGAAGGATTTCCACAGTGACGACATCGCCGACGGCAGGCTCATGACTCGACGAATGTGCTTGATCATCGATACCCATGACGGCCGATTGCCCGCCGGGATGCCTACGAAACGTTCCCGGTGTGCTCAGGTGCGGACCGTCCATGCCGCGAGCCAGGGTGAGAGATTTGTCAGCCATGTCGACTCCCGGACCGAACTCGTGAGCGCCGTCGGTCGGCGTAGCTTCGGGTTACCGCGTGCCGCCGACGGCAAACATTTGGTTACTGAATCGGCCTTGGGTGTTACAGCAGGCCCGCGCGGTGGCCGACCAGCGTGGGCCGATTCAGGTGAGGTCTGCGAGTTTCCTTGCCAGAACAGACTTTTCGCGGTCGTTGGCACACAGCTGGATCGCCTCGGTCAGCGCGTCGCGCGCCTCGGCGGTACGGCCGAGGCGCGTGAGGAGTTCGCCGCGCACGGTCGGCAGCAGATGCGAATTCGCCAGTGCCCCGGCGGCGGTTAGTTTTTCGACGATCGGCAGTGCGGCGGCGGGGCCGCTCGCCATCGATACCGCTACGGCGCGGTTGAGGTCGACCACGGGTGAGGGTGCGAGCCGTCCCAGCGCTTCGTAGAGCAGCACCACCCGCTCCCAGTTCGTGGCCTCGACCGAGGGGGCAACGGCATGACATTCGGCGATCGCGGCCTGCAGACCGTAGGAACCGAGTCCACGGCCGACTTCCGCCGCCTTGCTCAGCGCGGCCCGGCCGCGCTGGATCGCGGATCGGTCCCAGCGCCGCCGGTCCTGCTGTTCGAGCAAAACCGGTTCCCCGTCGGGACCTGTGCGGGCGGGGAACCGGGCGGCGGTGAGTTCGAGCAGCGCGAGCAGCCCGTACACCTCGGCTTCGCCGGGCATCAGGCGCGCCAGAACCCGGGCGAGCCGCACGGCCTCACCGGCCAGATCCGGCCGGATCAAATCGCCACCCGTGCTGGCCGAGGAACCCTCGGTGAAAATCAGATAGATGACGCCGAGCACCGACCCGAGCCGGGCCCGGCGTTCGGCGGCGGGCGGCACCTCGAACGCGACCTCGGCGGCACCGAGTGTCTTCTTGGCCCTGGTGATTCGCGCCTGCACCGTCGCGGTCGGCACCAGGAAGGCCTTGGCGATCTCGTCGCTGGACAGGCCACCGACCACACGCAACGTCAACGCCAATCGGGCTTCGCGCGAGAGCACGGGATGACAGGAGATGAAGATCAGGGCGAGCACGTCGTCGTCGATCTGGTCGGGATCCCACAGGACCTGTGCGTCCTCCGGTGCCGGCTCGGCGGGCGCGCCGCCGGCCAGCACGCCGCCCTCGTCGAGAGTGCCCGCGAGGGTGGCGTACCGGTCGTCGAGGGCGGCGCGGCGCCGGAACGCGTCGATCGCGCGGCGCCGCCCGACGGTGAGCAACCACCCGGCCGGTTGGCGCGGCACGCCGTCGCGCGGCCACGTCACCAGCGCCTCGGCCAGCGCCTCCTGGGCGAGGTCCTCGGCCAGCGCGAAGTCACCGGTGTAGCGCGCCAGCGCGCCGACGATCCGGGCCGATTCGATCCGCCAGACCGCGGCCACGGCTTCCCGGCCCGGGTGGTGCGTCATCGTGGCGGTGTCCTCAGAGCTGGCCGGTGGCTTCGCGCCAGGCGCGTTCCTTCTTGATCCACTCGTTGTCCTGCGGGAATTCATCGATGGAGGTGACCCTGCGGATCTCGTTCTTGAACCCGGGGCCGGTCATCGGCATCCGCTTGGCCCACTCGACCGCCTCCTCCTTCGACGCGACATTGAGAATGTAGAAGCCGCCGAAGAGTTCCTTGGTTTCACCGTAGGGACCGTCGGTGACGACGGGTGTCTCCGAGGTGTAGTCGACAACCACGGTTTCGGCGGGATCTTCGAGACCCTCGGCGGCGACGAGGACCCCGGCGCGGATCAGCTCGTCGTTGAACTTGCCCATGGTCTCGAGGATCTGATCGAAATCGACCTCGCTGGTCGCGGCCCAGGCCTCGTCGGTCGCGCGCATGATCAGCATGTACTTCATGGTCTGTCTCCTGGATAGGTGTTGGTCCTTCTTACATCCCTAGGTCGAATGGGTGACGGCATAGATCGACAACCGACGGGAAACTTTTTTCGCCCGCCGATGACCGGCAGGCCTGACCGGCCGTTTCGGCGCCGAGGCGGGTGGACGGCAGTGGTGCAGCGAATGCGTTACGTGATGGGGTGTTGATACCGATATGGGCTGAACGGCCCTGCCGCCGATCCGATACCCCGGAAGTGAGACCGCATGCCCAGATCCCTGTTCGGCACCCTGTTCCGCGCTGTCGGGCGGATCATCGCCGGCGCACCGGTATTGGCTCTGTTTGTCGTCGTAGCGATGCTGGTCGCATTGTTCGGCGCGGTGCTGCTGCTGACCAATTCCGACCCCACCGACTCGACGCCGACGTCCCCGACCGTCACGACTACGCGCAACTGCGCGCCGTTCGCTTGCACGGTGGGCTGATAGGAGGCGATCCCTCGAGCCGACGAAACCGCCATCTCAGGTCGATACACCGAGACGGGACGATCGGCACCGGCGCGCGCTGTGGCGCGGTCGGGTCAGGATGAACGGAACAGTTGGGGTGTCGCTATCCTCCTCGGGCCATGGCACGGGAGAGGCGGGCCGGTGCGGTCAAGCCTGGATCGGCACCTGGTAGATGTTGTCGGCGGGGTGTCCCGCGCGCTGGTGGATCTTCTGTACCGCCTCGGCATCGGGCGCCTCGGACAGGCAGAAGATCATCCCCGTCTCGGGGTCTGCCCAGGCGTGTTTGAAGTTCACCTGCTCGTCGGCCTGGATGGCGAGGTCGGCGTTGTGAGCTTCGGTAAGGGCTTCGGGAGTAACTCCCGGCATCGTCCTGTGAACATCCATGAACTCAGGCATGGCAAGTCCCCTTTCTGTGAGACTTCCCACTATGCTCCCTTGTCCTTCACACCGCCATGCCCTTGCCCGCGCCGCTGCCACTCGCGGCCGGGTAGTCCACCCTCAGCGTTGCCCATTGCGGTAGGCGTCCAGGATGGGGGCCAGTTCGTCCGGGGTTGCTCCGTGCAGGATGACCCGATCGGCGCCGTAGTAGATCTCGTCGCGGACGCGCTGTGCGCACTGGGCGGAGGTGCCGGTGGCGGCGGGTCGGAGCCATTCCTCGGGGATCAGCTCGGCGATATGTTCGATCTGCTGGGCGGTGGCTTTGTGGTCGATGCCGCCGGGGATCGATTGCACCACGGGGTCTTCTCGGAAGCGTTGCAGCACAGCGGGATCCCAGTTATTGGTGCGAACCAAGAGGTCGCCGTATCCCTGTAGGTAGGTTGCCAAGCGTGCGACGGTCTTGTGGAGCCGAAGAGGTTCGGGCAGGTGGTCGCCGACTGTCGCCAGGCAGGACCACACCCGCACGGTGCCGGGGTCGCGCCCGGCTCGCTCCGCAGCCGTTTTCACGGTGCCGACGCACCGTTCGAGGGTCTCCGGCGTGAAGTAGGTGTGGAGAATGACGTCGTCGAATGCCCGACCTCCGAGTTCCAGTGTGCGAGGGCCGAACGCGACCAGGCCGAGCGGGATGTTCTCGCGAAAGTCGCTGTCGAGGAACAACACTGGGTATTTGCCCAGTGGACCGTCGTAGTTGAGGATGACCTCCCCGCGCCACAGTCTCCGCATCACCGCGGCGAAATCCTCCATCTGTGCGGTAGTTACGGCGGGAATGCCGAAACCGGAATAGATCGCGCCGATGCCGCGGCCGATGCCGAGGGTGAAGCGCCCGCCGGAGAGCCGGTGCATAGTCGTTGCCCACGAGCCGGTGATGAGTGGGTGACGCGTGTTGTGATTGGTGGCCGCGGTGGCGATCCGCATCCGTGTGGTCACGGCGCACGCCGCGCCGGTCAGCGAGGACGCCTCCTTGACATTCCAGCGTTCTGAGATGAACGCGGTGCCCAGCCCGAGTTCCTCACCACGACGCGCCTGGTGAATCAGGGCGGCCGGCCCGTCGGCCGCGGCGCCGGCGAGGAGATAGAACCCGAGTTCGGACAGGAGCTCGGGCACCGGCGGACCGGCCTCGGCGAACTCGTTGGCGGTGCCGGTGGCGGAATCAAGCATTGGCGAGTCCTTTGACGAGAGCGAAGGTTTCGTGGTCGCGCAGTGCTCGGCAACCGCGCGAAAGCATCGTCAGGACCATGTCGTCACCGCGGTCGGTCTCGGCGGAGAAGGCGAAACCCAAGGTTGTGATCAGGGGTACTTGGAGTAGGCCGAATCGATAATCGGTCCAGCATTCATTGTCCGAGTAGTCGAGTACGCCGCGCCGCCGCAGGGCGGCGTGATAGTCGGCGACCAGTCGCCGTTCATGTTCGCGGCGCAGGGCTGGTTGCAGGCAGGTGGCAAGAAAGTAGGCGAGGTCGCGCGCGGGCAACCCGACGGACAGTGTCTGCCAATCAACCACGGTGACGGTGTTGTCGGTGGTGTCGACGAGCAGGTTGTCCAGGCGATAGTCACCGTGCAGCAGGCTGAAACGGGCAGGCTCGGCCAGGAGCCAGGGTTCGACGAGATCGGCTGCGGCGCGCAAGGTCTCGCGATCTTCGGCAGTCATCTTCGCACCGAGACATCCGAGGGTCGTCGCGGTGGCGGCCCGGGCCAGTTCGCCCAGCCCGCGGGCGAAATCCGCGCCAGCCTTGGGCATGGTCGCGGCCGGAAATTCCAGCCATGCCGGGTCGCACCAGCGCGGTCCGTGCAATCCCGCGAGCGCTTCGACAGCGAGCCTGGCGAGGACCGCGTCGCAGCCGGCGAGTTGGTCACCCTGCACGGCCGGTGCCAGATCCGCCATGACAAGCACGAAATCCGCACCGTCCCGGTCGATCGCGCAGTGATACACCCTCGGAACGGGTACGGCGACGGTATGGGCGACATCGCGATAGAAGGCGTGTTCGGCGCGATAGCCCAGTGCGACTCGCGCGCGCACCGACTCGTCTTGGGAGGACAATTTCACGACCCGGGTGTCAGTCTTCCCGGCCGCAGACCGGTTCGAGCTGAAGCGAACTCGGTAGGTCGCACCGGTCTGCCCGGTCCCGAAGGGTGTGACCGTAAGGTGGTCGATCGGCATATCGAGTACGCGCGACAGCCATGGAGCGGTGATCTCCGCGGGGCCATGCGGAAGTGGGAGTTCGCCGGGCATTCGTTCGCTCAATCCTTCGAGATCCGGCATATGCCCTCCTGGAACCGGTTTCGTGACATCTCCGGTGTGCGGGGCGGCTCGGTTCACCGAAGGAATCGGCGGCTGATCGACCTATCGGGAGTGCGGGCTACTGCGCAGACCCAATGCTGGAGATTCTTGTTGTCCTGGTGTCCGGCAAGGTTACTCACTGTGACACATATGTCCAGACTAGTGTCCAGATTCGACGAGTCAGGACATCGCCGGGGTCACGAAGGACCTCGCCGAGGCCATCGGCGACCTCGGGAATGCGCCGGGCGAAGGTGGCGCAGGACGGGAATCCGTACCCGCCGACTGGGGCACAGCCGGCGGCGCGCATCGCGGCAGGGGATCAGAAGAGGAGGAATGTACCGGTGAGCGATGCCTTGGTCACGCCTGGGCAGGACTGGTCGGTGGTCGCCGTGTTGTCATCCGATGCGGTGTGCCGGGCGTAGGTCCCGGAGTCGATGGTGATCGGGAAGGTAGCCGGACCGGACCCTTTGGACTTGCTCTGGTTTCCCGCGGCCTTACTGCTGAACTTGCTGGTGCTGCCATCGGACCAGGTGATGGTGCCCGTGCCTTGATGAACGTTGACTTTCCCGTCGCACGAGGCGATTTCGGTGCCCTGCTCATCCATGCTGATCGGATGCGGCTCCCCCATCTCGACGGCGAGCCCCTTACATTCGGTGAATTGGGTGGTGGCCTTCCATTCGACATTCGACGGTTTGTCACCCAACCCGGAACCGGCCCAGGTGACCGTGCCGTTCCCGATGCAGGTGATGATCGCGTCCGCCGGTTTCTTACCGGATGGATCGGCCACGCCCGGTGCGGCGAACGGGATCACCCCGAGCGACGCGCTTGCGAGAACAACGGCTCCGGCCAGACGATATCGCGTGAACATTCGTCTCCTTGGGTCGTTCCTGCTCGGCTTTTCCGCTCCCGACACTAATCGGCGGCCGACCCCGGATCCGGTTCCCCGACACCGCGCGGCGTTGCGTGGACAGCGCGGGCCGGTGCTGGTCAGCGCCGATACAAGTGCTCGATCGCGTCGGCGTAGCGTTCGGCGATCACGTGCCGTTTGACCTTGAGGGTGGCGGTGAGTTCGCCTGATTCTTCAGTGAAGTCGTGCTCGAGCACAGCGAACTTCTTGATGGCTTCGGCGTGCGAGACGGTGCTGTTGGCGTCGTCGATCGCGTGCTGCACTTCGGCCTGCAGGGCGGGGTCGGTGCGCAGGTCGGCAATCGTCGCGTCCGCCGGTTTACCGTTGGCCGTCTTCCAAGCCGGGAAGGCCTCGGGGTCGATGGTGATCAACGCGGTGATGAACGAGCGTCCGTCACCGAGCACGACGGCTTGTGAGATCAGCGCGTGTGAGCGGATACGGTCTTCCATCGGTCCGGGCGAGACGTTCTTGCCGCCCGCGGTGACCAGTAGATCCTTCTTGCGGCCGGTGATCGAGAGGAAACCGTCCTCGTCGAGTTCGCCGAGGTCGCCGGTGCGCAGCCAGCCGACCGGCAGGGCCGCGGCCGTAGCCTCCTCGTTGCGCCAGTATCCGGCGAACACCACCCCACCGCCGAGTTCGATCTCGCCGTCCTCCGCGATCCGAACCGCGTTGCCGCCCAAGGGCTTTCCCACCGTGCCGATCTTCACCGAACCGGGCACGTTGACGCAGTGCGCCGCGGTGGACTCGGTCAGCCCATAGCCTTCGTAGATCGGGACGCCCAAGCCGCGGAAGAAGTGCCCCAGCCGAGGCGCCAGCGCGCCGCCACCGGAGATGACGAATTCACAGTGCCCGCCCAGCGCCTCCCGCAGCGGCGAGTACACCAACCGGTCGCACAGCGCATGCCGAAGGCGCGGCAGCGGCGCGGGGCGGCGCACGAATCCGCCTGTCTGATCGATGTTTTCACTCCACCGGACGGCCGTGCGCTCGGCGAAACGGAATACCGCGCCCTTGATTGTGCCGCCTTCGTGCGCTTTCTTGTACGCACCGTCACGCACCTTCTCGAACACCCGCGGGACGCCGAGGATCGTATGCGGCCGGAAGCGGGTGAACTGCGTGGTGATGGACTTGAATTCCGACCAGTGCGCCTGGGTCATACCCCCTTCCAGCGCGGCCATCGACACGGCGCGGGCGAGCACATGCGCGAGCGGCAGGAAGGTCAGCATCCGCTGCCCCGGGCGGGCGACCTCGCCGATGCTGGCGGTCAGGATGCCGCGCACCTCGGAAAGGAAGTTACGGTGCGTGAGCATGCACCCTTTCGGGCGACCGGTGGTGCCCGAGGTGTAGACCAGCGAGGCGAGATCGTCGGCGCGCAATCCGTCGAGCCGCTCGCGCAGCGCCGCGTCCGGGATATTCGCGCCGTCGGCGATCAAGACAGCTTCGGCCCCGTCACCGATGACCAGCATCCGCCGCAGAGTGTCCGGCGCATCGTTGAGCAGTTCCTTGTGCCGGGTGGTCTCCACCACCGCCAGCGTCGCGGCGGAGTCCTCGAGGATCCAGCGCACCTGGTCCGCCGAGGACGATTCGTAGACGGGGACGGTGACCGCGCCCGCGGCCAAGATCGCGAAATCGAGCAACGTCCATTCGAACCGGGTCGCCGACAGCAGCACCACCCGGTCCCCGCGCTGAATCCCATTGGCGATCAACCCTTTCGCGACCCCGGAGACCAGGTGCGCGAACTCCTCGGCCGTGACATCGAGCCACTCGTCCGCGACCGGCCGGGAGAACAGCACGCGCTGCGGCGCCCGTTCAGCCTGGTCGTAGACGGAGCGGACGATGGTTTCATCCGGGGCGATGGTGAAGGTGGTGGCCGCGGCGAACTCACGCATGATCGTCTCCCATGGTCGGAGCGGACTGACTGAAGCGCCGAAGCGCGCGGGCGAACTCGGCGAACTCCTGGGGCGTCCAGTCGGCCGTGCGCTCGGCGAGCCGAGCGAGATCGTGGCCGGTTGCCGCCGCGAGCACGTCACGTCCGGCAGCGGACAGGGTCAAGGGATAGCCGACGTTCAGGCTGCCCTCCCCCGCCTCGACCCAACCCGCGTCCATACACGCCCGCAGCTGCCGCGACACCGTCGACCGATGCACACCGAACGATTCAGCGATCTCAGTCGCCCGGCAGCCCGGATTCCGGCCGATATAAGACAGCGCCGCCTGCTGCGCGAACGACGGCAGCCCCGAGGCGGCAGGACGACCCGCGATGATCTCGCGGACGATGTGCGTCAGCGCGTCGTGGACTTCGACGAGTTCAGGCGGCCATTGCCCAGGTGGGTGTTGCATAGCGCAACTATATCCCTGGCCGCCGCGATCAGCGTTGAGGGAGGTGCTCGTCGCCGTCCGCAGGCGCGTCGCGCAGCGCCGAGGCGAGGCGAGGCGAGGCGAGGCGAGGCGAGGCAATGGCGATGGCGATGGCGATGGGGATGCTGCCCATCCCCGCGACCGAGGATGCGCTCTTGACGCCCCAGGCGACTCTAACGGTCGATTCTCAACCGCGGCCGGAGATCAACCGCACGGTCTGCACGATATGCGCGCACAGCGCACCTGCCCCGTCGCGCACCTCGACGGTGACCACGACTTGACGTCCGCTGACGCGGAGCGGAATAGCCGTCGCGATGGCGACATCGGTGACCGGGCTGAGGAAGTGGGTGGTGGAGTCGGCCGTCGCCGGAAGGATGCCGGGCGTTCCGTTCAAGGCCGCGCAGACCGCGGCGGTCGCGTCGCCGAGTGCCATGACAGCGCCGCCGTGCAGGCCGCCGCCGGTTGTGGACAGGGCGACGGAGTGGGTCAACCTGGCGACTACGGCGTCCGGCTGGATGCGATCGAACTCCACGCCGAGGGTGCGGACGAACGGGGCGAGGGCGTAGACGTCCTCGGCGGTGACAGTCATGGTCGATCCCTTCTAGTGAACATTCTCTAGAGAGAAGACTCTAGAGAGGTGGGCGCAGTAGTGTCCAGGCATGCCTCGATTGGTGCACGACACGGACCACATCCTGGATACCGCCGCCCGGCTGCTGCACGACGGTGGACCGGCCGGGGTGACGGTGAGCGCGGTCATCCGCGCGGCAGGGGTATCGAGTGGTTCTGTCTATCACCGGTTTCCGGATCGGGCCGCGCTGCTCGGCGCACTCTGGACGCGCACGCTCCTGCGCTACCACACCGAGGCATATCCGTTGTTCGACGGCGACCCGGTCGAGGCCGCGGTGGCGCTGGCGGAGTACACGGTGCGCTGGTGTGCGGCGAGCCCGTTGGACGCCCACGTATTGCTCACCGGCGCCGCCCGATTCGGCGCCGACGCGTGGCCCCACGCGGTACGTGCCGAACGCGACACCGAGAACGAGCGCTGGAACGCGGCCCTGCGCGATCTCGTGGACCGGCTGCGCACACGGACCGGCCGCAGTCGCACGGCGCTGCTGCTGGCGGCCGTCGATCTACCGACCGCCGCGGTGCGACGCTACCTGGCGTCCGGATCCACCATCCCCGAGGACTTGGCCGAGGTAACCGCCGCGATCGTGCGCGACGCGTTGCGGTGAGCAGACCGGTTATGTCGTCGCCGGTTGTCCGTCAGGGTCCAGCGGCTCACGCAGCAGGCTTTCCAAGTCACCGGGGGCGGGTCCCGCCAGAGGTGCGCCCCCGGTGGGTCGTAGACCGCTGACGAACAGGGTCAGGTGTCGGTCAGCGAAGGTGGACCACAGGGAAGTTCGCGGCAGCGGCTGCGTCAGCAGGGCGGCGCAGATGACGATATCCGTGGCGACGACGTCCGGGCGGATCGTGCCGTCGGCCCGGCCATCGGCCAGGAATCGTTCGAGCGTGGCGGCGATACGGTTCCGGGCGGCGAGCGCTTCGGAATCGATGAGCGGTGGAGCGCCACGCAACGGCAGCACCAGTTGATCCCCGAGGTCCAGGCAGCGGCGCAGGTAGGTCTCGATCGCCTCAACGCTGGTCTCGCCCGATGCGGTGATCTCGTCGAGAACGGCTTCCAGCATCGCGTAGGCGCGATGTTCGAGAGCGTGCAGCAGCGCCGTACGGTCGGGATAGCCGCGGTAGAAGGTGCCGACACCGACACCGGCGGCAGCGGCGATTTCGGTCAACGGCACCGAGGGCCCGCGCCGGGAGATCAACTCGGCCGCGACGGTGAGAAGTTTCTCCCGGTTCAGGGCGGCATCGCGACGCACGGCACGGTGGCGGGACGATCGGGATTCTGTCATCGTCTCGTCATTGTCGTCGCACGGTGCCGGTGTCCATCCGGCTGGGTGCGATCCGCTGGTCCGGATCAGAGCTCGTAGCCACCCCGCATCCCGCGCAACCAGTTATCCGGAATAATTCTTCCGGATAACTGTTGGACGAGGTGGCGCTCGCTCGGCGCCACGAACAACCCCCGAAAGGACCTTCGCCATGACTGATCTCTGGACCCCCACCACGGTCGGAACCATGCAGCTTGCCCACCGAATCACGTTGTCCCCCATGACCCGCGGCCGCGCGAACTATGACGGCACCCCGTCGCCGATGGCCGCCGACTACTACGCTCAGCGTGCCGCCCTCGGCATGCTCGTCACCGAGGGCACCCAGCCGTCGGCTACCGGCCAGGGATACCTCAAGACCCCCGGAATCCATACCCGTGCCCATGTCGAGGGCTGGCGCGCCGTCGCCGACGCGGTGCACGACGCCGGTGCGTATCTGGTCATCCAGCTCATGCACACCGGTCGCATGGGTCATCCCGACAACACGCCCGACCATCACATTCCCGTCGCACCCTCGGCGATCGCGCCGGAGGTGGACATCTTCACTCCCGCCGGCCCGCGGCCGGTTCCCGTCCCGCGCGAACTCACGACAGCCGAAATCGAGGGCATTGTCGGGGAATTCGCGGACGCGGCCTGGATGGCCGTGCAGGCCGGCGCCGACGCCGTGGAGATCCACGCCGCGAATGGCTACCTGCTGCAACAGTTCCTGGCTCCCAACGCCAACCGGCGCACCGATCACTACGGCGGCAGTGTCGCCAACCGCGCCAGATTCACCCTGCAGGTCGCCGAGGCTGTCGCCGAGATGATCGGTGAACACCGCACCGGTATCCGGATCTCCCCCGGTGCGCGCCTGGGCGACATCGACGAGGGGCCCGACTCGGCCGCGCTCTATCGTCACCTCGTCACCGGATTGGCCGAACTCGACCTGGCCTTCCTCGACGTGTTCTCCTTCACCGACGACGCCGGCCTGCGGGAGATCCGGGACCGGTGGCACCGCCCCCTGCTGCTCACCCGGGCCGGCCGCACGCTCGACCGGCTCGGCGACGACATCGATGCGGGCTTGGCCGACCTAGCTCCGGTCGGCACGGCCGCTCTGGCGAACCCGGATCTCGTGGACCGGCTCCGGGCGGGCGCACCGCTCAACGCTCCCGACCCCAGCACCTTCTACACCGGTGCCGCCGAGGGTTACACCGATTACCCCACCCTGCGACTGAACGCCGCGTAGCACCCCGGGTGACCGGACCCCGCCACAGTCGGCGGGGTTCGGTCACCGAGCCATCGAGTTCCGCTGCGGCACTGCCGCTCTCACTGCCCGTTCAATTCCTGATGCCACAGCAGATCGGTCATACGCTCGACGGCCGTGGCGAGGTGGCGGCGGTAGGTGCTGAACGGCAAGCCCAGCAGTTCGGCGGCGACCTCCTGGGTCGGCGCGCCTTTGAAGTAGCTGACGTTGACGGCCCGATGCAGCTTCTCCCCGCCTCGTTCTCCGAGTAGCGCCTGCGCGGCATCGGTGAGGAGCTCGGGCAGGTTCTTGCCGCTGTCGACCACCAGGCGGCTGCGGTTGAGTGGGTTGTCGGCCAGCGCCGCCGGTTTGCGCAGCCCCCGCAGCGCCTCGCGGACTGCCGCGTCGAACTCGGGGCGTGACAGTACGACCAGCTCATCCGGCCCGGCGATCGTCCCGTCGAGCATCGATGCGCCGGACAGCATGGTGTCGGTCTTCTTCCGCAACCAGGCACCGGGCGGTAGCGCGCGCCAATCGTGGCGGAACAACGCGTACTCGTGGTCACCGACCTTCGGCGTCGAGGCGATGCGATCCCAGCCGACGTCACCGAGGTGGTCGTTCCAGTAGCCGTCGTCGCGCATCACGATGAACGACCAGGCGAGTCGCTCGCCGCGGATCATCTCGCCCACGGCGCGCCACTGCGTCAATGTGGTCGGCGCGGAAGGCCGCTGGTACGCGGCGGGCCCGACGGTGTACCGGGCGACGGCCATGTACTCGCCCGCGCGCAACGGCCCGTGCGCGCGGGCGTGGTCCCAGGCCGCCGCGACGACGGGGTCGATATCGGCGCCCTGCGGCCCGATGAGTGTCAGCCAGGCCGAGAACGCGACCGGCTCGTCGGTGTGCGTGGAGTGGTACACGCGAAAAGCTTCCGGCTGCCGGTCCAGCCAGAAGGCCGCGATCGCGGCCGAACCGGTACCTTCGGTCCGCCGCACCATGTCCAGCAGGCGCTCCCGCTGGGTCGCGACATAGGGCCGGTCCTGCACCGACCCGACCTCGTGGAAGACATTGAAATCCGACATCTTCCGGTCCGCGCGATACAGGAAGATCAGCGCTCCGGTGCGTGGGAGCAACTCCGATTCCGGTGCGGCGCAGAGCTGTTCGAGATGGAAGTCACGCAAGCTGCCGTGCATCTCGGCGAAGCCCTCCGGATCACGCCATTTGAGGTCCGCCTCCAGCGCTTCGCGTACCACGTCATGGGGGAACAGCCCGGTGTCCGTCGATTCGATGAAGGGCTGGGTCCGTAGCCAGGCGAACAGGTCGGCGGCCTGCGCGCCCATGAGCGCGCGTAGCAAGGATTCGGAGGTGATATAGGAGTGCGCGCAGATCTCGAGCGCCCGCCGATGCGCGAGGGTCGGAGTATCACCGACCAAGCGGCGCAACAGTGTAGCGATGGTTTGCTGGTTCGGACGCCAATCAATGGGCGCCGCATCGCTTTTCGCCGCCACGGCCGCGGCCAGGGTCAGTGCGAGCGGATTGCCGCCGGTGAACCCGAGCAGCGCCGGTTGTGCGGTGACCGGAATCCGGCGGACCGAGAGGAATTCGGCCGCCTCGTCGGGCGCGAGGTTTCGTAGCGCGGTGACCCGCAGCAGGTCCGCCCACCCCGGATCGGAGGTCAGCACCGGGTCGGGCGCGACCCGCCCCGCGATGATCACGATCGTCCCGGTCGGCAGCCGCGGGAGAAACCGTTCCCACAGCCAGCCTTCCAACCCCTGGCATTTTTCGAAGGTGTCGACGAGCAGTACGACTGCCGGGTCTCGCACGGCGGCCGCCGCCGATTCCAGAAAGCCTTCCGGCGTCGGTGTCACCGTGCGGCCGTCGACTTCGACGACGGTGCGGCCGGCCAGCTCGGCCTCCCTGGCGAACCGGCGCAGCAGAGTGGACTTGCCGATACCGCCCGGACCGTGCAGATAGTGCACCGGGCGGCCACCGGGCCGGCCCGTCAGCTGCGCCCGGAACGCGTCGAGTTCGACCTGCCGTCCGACGAACGCCCGGTCGCGTCCGACAGCCAGACTGTCACCGAACACCTCAACGCCCTCGCTGGCCACGCCCATCCCTTTCCCTACCGGCGCGCCCGACGCTCGAGTACCAGCGCCGGATCGACCTGAATGCCGAGGTTACCGGCCGTCGAACAGCGCCCGGCACCGGACGGCCCGCGGACCAGTGGACCAGCGGGCCGTCCGGTGCCGCGGAATCAGTGGCTGGACAGGAACTCGAGCAAGAGCTCGCCGACGCGATCCGGGGCCTCCAGTTGCAGCCAGTGGCCCACACCGTCGAGTCGTTCGTAACGCCACGGTCCGGTGACGTATTTCTCGGTGCCGAGCATCGCCCGCTCGGTGAGATAGGGGTCGTCGCTGCTCCACACGCCCAGCACCGGCGCGGTGATCGGCGGCAGGACGGGCGGATCTACCAGAAGTTGCGGCCCGGCACCGGTGCGATACAGCGCGAGACTCGCGCTGAGCGAACGAGGATCGCGTAAGCGTTCGACGACTTCGTCGAGGTCTGGATGACCGGCCAGCCAGTCCCGCGCGTTGGCGAAATCGTGCTCGGCCAACCAGCGTTCGGCGATGCCGTGAAACTGGAAAAACAGGAAATACCAAGACTTTTCGCGCTGCGCCAGGCCCGCGTCCACGATCGCCGCCGGATTGCCGACCGAGAGGCTGGTGAGACTCGCCACCCGGTCGGGATGGTGTGCGGCGAACAGTTGGCCCAGCGAGGACCCCCAGTCGTGCCCGACCACATGGACCCGTGGCACGGCGAGTTCGTCCAGGATGCCGATCAGATCCGCCAGGTATCGGTCGAGCTCGTACTGCTCGAGTTCGGCGGGCTTGTCCGACGCGCCGAAGCCGCGGAGGTCCGGGGCGATGGTGCGGTAGCCTGCCGCGCGCAGGACCGGCACCTGGTGCCGCCAGACCGCATGTGTGTCCGGAAAACCGTGCAGCAGAAGCACATCCGCTCCCGAGCCGCCGACCTGGACTTCGAGTTCGACGCCGTTGGTGCGTAGGCGCATCACTTCGCTCCGAGCACGGCGAGCAGCTCCGCACGCGACGGACCCGCCTCCGGGTAGCGGGCCGCGCCGGTGCCCAACTGGATGGCCCGGTCCAGCACACCCGGCCGCGCCAGCGCTTCGTCCGGACCGGTCAGCAGTGACCCGACATCGCCGAACGCACGCAGCACGTCCGGATCGGCCAGCTTCGCCACCTCCAGCGCCTGCCGCAACGCCCACTCCGGATCGTCGGTCTCGTAAGGGACACCCGCCATTTCGCCGTCGATCTGCGCGAGCCGGTGCAGATCCCAGGCCGCGGTCCCCTGATGAAGCGGACCCAGTGTGGTCTCGGTGACCTCGTCGAAACGCAACGCGAGCTTGTCCAGGTCCTCGATACCTATCTCGCGCAACACATCCCGCAACAGCAGTCCATGGGTCATGCCCATGGTGATGCCCATCCCGAACGCGGGATTGGTTGTCGCCCAGGCATCTCCGATAGACAGCAACCCGGTCGCCACCGGACGGCCTTCGACTACCAGGCGCCGATGCCGGGCCTCCATCCCGGACATGGCGAGCACACCGGTGATCGGTTCCCCGTACGAAGCCCAGTGCGCCGTATCGGGATACCGCGCCATCGCCCGCTGCCACGCCTCCGGATCGCTCAGCGCGCGCAGGGCGCGGTCCCGGCCGGAGACGAACACCGCCAGCGCCCAGGTACCCGCATCGCCGGGGACGGTGGTGATCGACAGGCTGTCGTGGTGGTAGAGCGGCCAGGTGGCCTGGGCCGGCATGGAGCCGTCGGCCGAGCGGAAATACCGGCTGTAGGCGAGGAACCCCGCCTCATGCTTGTGCAGCGCCGGGGCGGCGGCTCCCGCCGCGGCGAGCAGTGCGCCCACCGGGGAATTGCGGCCGAGCGCGTCGATGACCAGGTCCGCGGCGATCGTCTCGCCATGGGCCGTCGTCACCCCGGTAATCCGCGGCAGTCCGGCAGCGCCTTCGGTCATGAATCCCGTGACCGCAGTATCGCGTCGGATCGCGATTCCGCTGTGCGCGGCCACTTTTTCGAGCGCCGCCTCGATGACGGGGCGACGAGCGGCGAGCGTATCGAAGCGGTCGTCACCGTCGAGCCGGCCGCCGATGGCCGGCAGATCGAAAGCACCGTCGAGCATATTGTGTGACCGAGCACCTGACCTCCGCAGCTCGGCCACGGCCTCGGGCAGTTCCCGGGTGAGCAGCCGGTAGGCGCCCGGCATCAGGATGTGCGGGTGCCGGAACTGGTTGACCCCGGTCCGCCGCCACTGCTCCCACGCGTGCTCCGGCTCCCCGGCCGGTGCACCGTTGTCTCTGTCCAGCAGCGTGACTCGATGTCCGTCCCGGGCCAGTAGCAGTGCTGCGGTCAGTCCGGTGGGCCCGCCACCCAGAACTACTGCGTGTACTGGTCGGCCTGTTTCGGTGGTTCGCATGGGAATCCTTCCAACTGTTCGAAGCGGTCAGGAGCCACTGTCGACGCGGAAAGAGCTCATTAGCCAGACCAGAAACTGCTCACTTGCCGCCCGACAAACCGCCACGCCGCAGAGGGGATGGCTGGGAAGTGAGCGGAATCGTACGAGGTTTCGCTAGGCCACTAGACGTTTGCCGCAAGCAGAAGTCCAGCCCCGGTGACGCGGTCTCGAGGCATCTTCAGGAGAGCAGCGGCCGCATGAACGATCGTTCATAGCGGAGTACACACCCGCTCTCGTCCCGGATCCGGTCGGCTTCGATGAAGTCGGCGTCGACCCCGAACAGCGCCCGGTACTGCTCATACGCCGCCAGACTGGAAAAACTGAACAAGGCCAAGGCCTTGTCGCTGGCACCTTCGCCGGGCAGGAAGTAGCCGTGGTGTGTCCCGCCGTGCCGGTTCACCAACTCGATCCAGCGCCGACCGAACCGTTCGAACGCCTCGATTTTCGTGGGATCTATTACATATTCGACGACACAGGTGATCATGGCCGAGCCTAACAACCGATGCGCTTGCTACCGGGTCACCCCGGGGTCGCCAAGCCGTATCGACGGGGCCACTGGGCACGGTCACCGGCTCTTTGTGGCGTCGCCGAGGTCGGCTGATGCGCAAAGGCTCCGACCGGCCGAACTCGCTCACGTGGGATTTCGGTGCGTCGGCCGGGTCACCGAGTGTTCTCGACCTGAGCGATACCGGCGTGGCAGGGCTGCCGCGTGCGACGGCGCGTGGCCGGACGCCTTCGATTCGACGTCGCCGCACGCCTGTCGGCTCCAGGCGAAGCGGTGATTGTACGCCGCGCGGCCGCCTGTCGCAGGGGGTTGGTCACGGCGGAGCGGGCTCGAACTTCATTAGCTGGATTAGCGCACACGTAGCCCCGGCCCCTTGGGTACTATTCTGCCGCAACCGATTTCAAGGGAGACTACGTGTATCCGCAGCATGCGCATCAGGATGCTACCTCCGGCTCACAGCCTGCGAGGGAGGGCACAGATCCGCGGATCCCGATCTACGATGCCGAGTTCGCGGCCGACCCGCACGGGGCCTACCGGCGGATGCGCGACGAGTACGGGTCGCTGGTGCCGGTGGAGATATGGCCCGGTCTACCGGCAACCCTGGTGATCAACTACGCGACGGCGGTGCGCATTCTCGGCGACCCCGATCATTTTCCGGCCGATCCGAGTACCTGGCAGCGAACTGTGCCGTCGGGTTGCCCGATCATGCCGATGGTCGAGGCGCGGCCCAATGCGATCCGCACCAGCGGCGCGGCGCACGCGCGCTACCGCGCGGCGCTCAACGATGCCCTCGCCGGGGTCGACCTGTACTCGGTGCGGGCCATGGTGGACCGTTCGGCAATCCCACTTGTCAATACATTCTGCGCGGACGGCAAAGTCGATGTGCTGAGCCAATACGCGCTGCCGCTGGTCTTCTCGGTCTTCTGCCAGACGCTGGGCTGCCCGCCCGACATCGGTGAGCGGGTCGCGGCCGCCTCGGCCGCGATGTTCGACGGCGTGGACACGGCCACGGTCAACGCGCAGATGGGTGAGGCGCTGCTCGATCTGACGGCGCTGAAGCGGGCTCAGCCGGGCGACGACGTCACCACCAGACTGGTCCAACATCCAACGGGCTTGACAGATGAGGAGATGGTGCATCAGCTGGTTCTGCTGTTCGCCGCGGGTGTCGAACCGCCGCTGAATCTGATCGCCAACACTTTGCTGTTGATGATGACCGACAACCGGTTCACCTCGACGGTCAACGAGGCGCCGCAGACCACGCGCACCGCGATCGACGAGCGGTTGGCCACCGACCCGCCGATGGCGAACTACTGCATCACCTACCCGCGGCAACCGACGCTGATCGACGGCGAGTGGCTGCCGGCGCACCAGCCGGTGGTGATCAGCATGGCCGCCTGCAATACCGATCCGCAGTTGTACACCGGCGCGTCCGCGGGCAACGACTGGAATCTGGCGTTCAGCTCCGGCGACCACGCGTGCCCCGATCACGCTCGGCTGTACGGGATTCTGCTCGCGCAGGACGCCATCGACCAACTGCTCGATCTCCTGCCGGACATGAAACTGGCCGTCCGCCAGGAGGATCTGGTGTGGCGTCCGGGACCGTTCCACCGAGCGTTGACCGCATTGCCGGTGGTGTTCTCCCCCACCAGCACGTTTGCCACTCTGTAGCTCTCCGCGGACCCACCGGGCCTGAATCTCCATTATGACGATTCCGGCCCGGTTCGGCGACCCCAACTGAGAGTGATCGCTCCAGGTTCACCATGGGACGATTTGTGCAACAATACAATTCGTGACTTGGTCGATGGCGATTGGGCGGCAACTCCGTTGTCGCACGGTCTCGCGACCGCAATGTCGGCTCGGCAGCCTTGACACGCTGTTACACCGCCCGCCCGCGCGAACAGACCACCCGTCCCCGATCGGAGCCGATCGGGCCACTGGGGTTCGGCGAACAAGCGTCATGTTCTCGCGCAACGGTTTCGACCCGAGGGGCGTGGTGCGTCGAGCTCTTGACAGGTGATCGTCCCGGCCTCTTCTCTCGGTCCGCGCGACGTCCGCATGCTCATGCGGCCTCGGCGGGTGCTGATGCGTCGAATGCCGGCAGCGATGGCCTCGTTTGCCCAGCGGCGCCGTAGTACCGCTGGGGTCGTAAGTGAGTAGGAGGCAGTTATGGATAGGCGCGGGTACACCGAAGGGACATCGCTGGCCGGGCTTCTCCGGCACGGCAGCCCGGATTTCCACCAGCGACTGCAACAGGTGCTGAGTAACCCGGACTACTTCGTCAACGAGCGGATGAGCCAGGCTCAACGGCGAGAAAATGCCTACGACCAGCTGCGATACCTCGTCAAGGAGATCGGCAGCACCCAGGCTGTCGCCACTGATCTGCCCAAGCTGTTCGCGGTCTTCGACTGGTCGGCGGTATTGGCGACAGATCTGATACCACTGATTTCGGGGCACTACAATCTGGCCTCCGGCAGTCTGGCCACGCTCACCGACTCCGATTCCGCCGCACCGTATCTGGAAGATCTGGACGACGCGTCCAGCATCGGCGTCATGCTGCTGACGGAGTACGGCTGTGGGTCGAACATCCAATTCATGCAGACCCAGGCGAGGTGGGACGGCGACGGATTCGTCATCGACACCCCGGCCCCACTGGCACGAAAGTTCATGCCCAGCGTAGGGATTCCGGTCTCGCGGGTCTGTGTCGTCGGGGCCCGATACATCGATTCCGCGGGCGTCGATCAAGGTGTGCACCTGTTCGCGGCGCGACTACGTGGTCCAGACGGAGCACCCGCGCCCGGCGTGACGATCACCCAGCTCGACCATCAGCCGTTGGTCATCATGGACAACTCGGTCATCAGTTTCGACAATCTCCGCGTCGAGCGCAGCGCCTGGCTCAGCAATGACCTGGCCACCATCGACGACAAGGGTGTGCTGACCTGGCACGACGAGAGCAGCCGCAAGCGCGGCTTCGCCTCGGCGATCAGCCAGCTCACCGTGGGACGGTTGGCGCTCTCGTCGTGCCTGAACGCCACCGCACGCGCCTCGCTCTACATCGCGCTGCGCTACGCCGCCAAGCGGGCGGTGCCGCTGACACCCACCGATACACCGCGCATGCTCGATCTCCCGCATGTTCGCGACACCCTGCTCACCGATCTGGCCGGGACCATCGCGCGAACCATCTACGGAAACGCGATCAAGACCTCGCTGGCCGTCAGCGATCTCACCGATCGCGACACCGTCGTCTCGGTGATGCTGGCCAAGCACTTCATCCAACCGCACGCGCTGGCGACGGTGACGAACGCTCGCCTGAAGATGGCCGCCCAGGGCATGTTCAGCGCCAACCGGGTCGCCGACTACCTCGGCGTCTGCCACGCGGCCATCACCGGCGAGGGCGATTGCCACGTGCTCGGTTCCGTCGCGGGCCGCGTGCTGGCCAAGCACCTGGCCGGTAAACCCGTGCCGGAACCCGGATTACACGACCCGCTGGACCCCGCCGACCGCTTGGGCCTGCTCAACGCGCGCACCCTGACGATCGTGCAAGAGGCACAGCAGTACCTGGCCTCACCGGATCTCGCCGACCGGTTGGCGATCATTCCGGACGCGCTCAGTCTCGCCGAGGCCTACTGCGCGGAGGAGGCGCTGCAACTGCTGCACCAGCACGCCGACCATGCCGAGATCGCGGCCGTGCGAGACGTTTTCGCACTGCACTATCTCAACCAGCATGCCGCCTGGTACCTCACCCACGGCATGCTCGACATCGACGGCGCCCGCTCGATCGCCGAGCAGCTCCGCCATGCCATAGCGTCCCTCGCCGATCACCTGCCCAGCCTGCTGGACGCTTTCGAGTTCGACGACGAAATCCTCGGCGCACCAGTACTTTCCATGGATCTACCGGCAGCGTGGGCGGAGCGCTGCACTTCCACGGCAGACTGACCCGATCCGAACAGGCACCGGGCGGGCGTTCACGTCCGTCCGGTGCCCGACTCGGCGGGCACGCCCGCTGCCTCCGATCGCCATCGAAGTGGCCGCACCACTCGCCCGGCCGATCAGGTGCAGCGCGGAAGCATCGTCTGGGTTCCGGTCAGGGAGCCCCGACCGGCGTCAGGCAGCTGGCGGGCGGGTCGACCAGGATGCAGAGGGCTGGGCTGCGGGTGGGGCGGTAGTCGGCGGGGACGCCGCCGTCGTGGACGAGCCGGGTGTAGGCGGCGACCGCGTCGGTGGGGCGGCGCACGAGGGCGGGGTCGGTGCGTACGTCGACGGTGTAGAGACCGAAACGGGGTGTGTAGCTGCCCCATTCGTAGTTGTCGGTGATGCTCCAGTAGTTGTAGCCCATGACATTCATGCCGTCCGCCTTGGCGCGCTGGATCCAATAGACGGTGTCGCGCAGGTGATCGCCGCGTGCGTAGCCGTCGGCGCGGGGGCGGCCGTTTTCGGTGGGCATCCCGTTCTCGACGATATAGAGGGGTTTGCCCGGGAAGCGACGTGAATAGTGTTGCAGCGCGTAGTAGATGCCCTCCGTGCGCAAAGGCAGATCCCAGATGTTCTGGCCGGGCAGGTTCGGCAGCGCGGATCCCAGGGCTCTGGTGATCGATCCGAGCAGCGACCGCGCCGGGTCGTAGCCGAAGTAGTAGTCGATGCCGACATAGTCGAGCCGGTTGCCGACGCGGTCGAGGAAGCCACCGTTGACCTCCGCCTCCGCGCCCGCGACATAGCCGACGTTGCTGGTCACCTGCGCGCCGGGCTGGACCTGGTGGATGTAGTCGTAGATAGCGTTGTGCGCCTGAGCGATTCGATCTTGCATCTCGCCCGCGTCGGCGGCTCCCCTGCGGACCTCGTGCGAAATGTACGCGGCGGGCTCGTTCACCGCGACCCACAGCGGCGTGCGGGCAGCATAACGATCGACCACCGCCCGCATATTGGTCAGCCAATCCTCGACCATGCCGGGATTGCGCCAGCCGCCGCGATCCACCGCCCAACCCGGATAGACCCAATGGTCGAGGGTGATCATCGGACGCATCCCCGCCGCAACGATTTTCGCGATGACCGCATCGTAGAAACGGAATGCCTGCTCGTCCCAGACCCCCGGCGCCGGCTGCACCCGCGCCCACTCGATCCCGATCCGGAAAACCTGTACGCCCAGCGCCGCCGCCGAGTCCACGTCCGACGCGTAGCGGCCGTAGAAGTCGACCGAATCGCCGAGCGGGTCATAGTCGGGATGCGACGGAATGTACCGGGTCCAATTGCTGTCGGGCGCATGGCCTTCGGACTGGAAGCCCGAGGCGGCGACGCCCCAGAGGAATCCCGGATCCACCGGCGCGATGGCAGCGGCCGTCCGAATCGGGGGCGCCGCCTGAGCGTGTGTACACAGCAGCAGGGCCGACGCGGCGGCGGCGAGTACAGCGAGGACATGCCTACGTAACTGGAATCGCATCACCTCAGGGTAACCACGGCGTGCGGTGGGCGTGCCGTTTGCGTGATAGCCCGCCCGTCGTTCCGCGAGGTCGTCTACACTGCGCATTTCGCAGGGCCACAGGCGGTTTCGAACCGGCACCTGCTACTCTGCGGCCGCGGGCACCTGGAATCCGAACCGCTGTCGATCAGGCAGATCGCCGGCGCGTTCGAGAGCCGCGCCAGACGCATCGCACCCAGGCGGCGGCGGGTCACGACCCCCGGAACGCGCGCCGGTAGGCACCCGGCGTCGTACCGACGTGGGCGCGAAAACGGCGGCGCAGGTTGACCGCCGAGGTGAGTCCCACCCGGGCCGCGATGGCGTCCACCGGCAGGTCGGTCTCCTCCAGCAGCAGGCGCGCCTCGGCGATCCGGCGGGACAGCAGCCACGCGCCGGGGCTGAGGCCGAGTTGCTCGGTGAAGCGCCGCGCCAGCGTGCGGGGCGAGACGTTGAGGTGCGCGGCCAGATCGCGCACCGTCAGCGGGGTCGCCAGGCGCGCGCCCGCCCACTCGAGCAGACCGTCCAGCGCGTCGGTGGGTGGCGCGGGTGGCGCGTATTGGATCTGGCCGCCCTCGCGGTGCGGCGGCATCACCATGTGCCGCGCGAGCAGCGCGGCGTGGGCGGCTCCGTGGTCACGGCGGACCAGATGCAGGCACAGGTCGATCCCCGCGCCCGCTCCGGCACTCGTGGCGACGTCGCCGTGGTCGACGTAGAGCACGTCCGGCTCCACGCGCACCTCGGGGAACTCGCGCGCCAGTTGCGCGGCCCGCGCCCAATGCGTTGCCGCCGAGCGCCCGTCCAGCAGGCCCGTGCGGGCCAGCGCGAAGACTCCGGAGCAGATGGTGACCAGTCGCGCCCCGCGAGCGTGTGCCTCCAGCAGCGCCTGGCGCACGCGATCGGACAGCGGCGCCTCCACCGGTGTCCAGCCCGGGATGAGCACGGTGTCCGCGTGCGTCAGCGCGGCGAGGTCCCGCGACACCGACATCGCGTAGCCCGATGTCGTCGCCACCGGGCCGGGGGTTTCGGTGCACACCGAGAAGTCGTAGTACTGCGGCACACCGTCGCGCTGGGTGCCGAATACCTCTGCGGCGCAGCCGAGCTCGAAGGTCGACTGCACCGGCCGGACCAGAGCCACAACACGGTGCATGACCAGAAAGTACCCAATGATGTCAAAGCGGACACCTTTTCCGAGCATGTCCGTGGGCGCAGCATGAGAACCATGGATTCCGACATTCTCACGCAGGCCGGGTACGCCGCCGCCTCCGTCAGCGACGCCCCGGTCCGCGAACTCTTTCCCGGCATTCGGCTGCGCCCACTCTGGAAAGGATCGGACGGCGCGCACGCGAACGTGCTGGAGATGGACCCGGGTACCGCATGGCCGCACCGCGACCTGCACGAGCCCGGCCCGGAGGAGGTCTACGTCGTCGCGGGCGTGTTCAACGACGGCGCCCGGGACTACCCGGCAGGAACGTTCCTGCACGCCCCCGCCGGCTCGTGGCACGTGCCGGCCACCACGACCGGCTGCACACTGTTCCTCTTCTATCCCGAGGGTTAGAACCGGTCACTTGCCGTAGGTGTAGAAGCCCTCACCACTGCTGACACCGAGTTTGCCCTTGTCGATGTAGTTCTCCTTCAGCCATGCGGCCAGTTTCTGCTCCTCGGCGCCGCCGTGGGACAGGATGTTGTAGGGCGTGTTGAGGCCGATGATGTCGTACATCTGGAACGGGCCCACCGGTGCGCCGGTTCCGATACGCCACACCTTGTCGACATCGTGCGGGGCGGCGTATCCGCCGGCGGCCAGCGCGGTGGCGGCGTTCAGGAACGGGACGAGCAGCGAGTTGAGCACGTAGCCGGCCTTCTCCTTGTGGACCGGGATGGGCACCATTCCGATGTCACCGGCGAACGCCACGACGGTGTCGAACACCGCGGGGTCCGTGTCGGCCGTGCCCATGACTTCGGCGGTGTTGTACTGCCATACCTTGTTCGCGAAGTGCAGGGCGAGGAAGCGGTCCGGGCGGCCGGTGGAATCTTTCATGTCGCTGGGCAGCAGGGTCGAGGAGTTCGTCGCGAAGATCGTCTTCGCCGGCGCCAGCTCACCGAGTTTGCGGTAGGTGTCCTGTTTGAGGCTCAACACCTCCGGGATGGCCTCGATCACCAGGTCGGCGTCGGCCACGGCCTTGGCGAGATCCGCGGACAGGGTGATCCGGGCGAGGGCTTGCTCCGCCCGGCCCTCGGCCGCGCCGGCGACGTTGTCGTCCTTGTACGCCTGGACCAATCCGCCGAGGGTCCGCTCGGCCTTTGCCAGGGCGTCGTCGTTGATGTCGTAGGCGATGACGTCGAATCCGTTGTACGCGCTCTGGAAGGCGATCTGTGCTCCCAGCACGCCGGTTCCCAGGACAGTTACCTTCTTGATCGTGGACATCATCTCTCCCTCGTCCTGCCTAGTCGGCTGCATGAGTGGCTTGTTCGTCCCTGCCGGAAAGCCTGCCATGAACGCCGGGCTCGGCGGCGAAGCTCGAGGTGCGCTGGTGGGTGTCTGCCCTCGGCACAGCAGTGCCGATCGACCCGTCAGCCGGGGAAGCGATGGTGCTGGGCGAGAGCTTCGAAAAGCTCCTGCGCCGCGGTCCCGCTTCCGGCGGAGTCCGCGATCCGGGACTGCGCGACCTGCTCGTGCAGATGTTCCATCCGCATGTCGAGCCGGTTGGCGGCGTCCGCCGCTTCG
Organism: Nocardia goodfellowii; assembly: GCF_017875645.1. Classification (NCBI taxonomy): domain Bacteria; kingdom Bacillati; phylum Actinomycetota; class Actinomycetes; order Mycobacteriales; family Nocardiaceae; genus Nocardia; species Nocardia goodfellowii. Next base: position 6,510,486 of record NZ_JAGGMR010000001.1, read on the forward strand.
GTCAATTCCTTCAGCAATCCCGGCGGCACGTCGCCCCCGTACCGATAGAAGATCTTGTGTTCGAGACTGGCCCAGAAATCCATGGCGATCGTGCGGATCTGGAGCTCCACCGGCACGTGTTCGACGCGGTCGCTCATGAAGACGGGCAGCTCGAGCAGCAGATGCAGGCTCTTGTACCCGTTGGGTTTCGGGTGCGCGATGTAATCGCGCACTTCGGTCACGGTGACGTCCGATTGGCTGGTGAGCATATCGGCGATCCGGTAGGTGTCCTGGATGAAACTGCAGGTGATGCGCACACCCGCGATGTCGACGATGTTCGCCCGAATATCGTGCAGCGTGGCCGGTATGTCCTTGCGCTGGAGCTTGCGCAGGATGCTTTCCGGGGACTTCAGCCGGGACCTGACGTGCTCGATCGGGCTGTAGTCATGGATGTAGGTGAATTCGTCGGCGAGGATGTTGATCTTGGTCATCAACTCGGAGGTGACGAAGCGGTAGGACATCATGAACCGCGTGAACTCGCCCTGGAAGGTCGCGAGGTCGCTGTCGGGGATGCTCATCGATGAACTTGTCGCCTCCATGCTCGGTGGATCGAAACCGCTGGCCTTGGGGACATTCTGGCACTGCGATCTGAGACTGGGCTGAGCCGCTCCAGAGTCGCGTGCACGGGTTCCACGGTCCGCATTTTGTACTTTGAAGTACAGAACTGGTACCGTTTCGGCCATGGGCAGACCACGGGCATTCGACGAGTCCGCAGTCCTCGACGCGGCAGCACGCCAGTTCCGCGTGTTCGGCTTCAGCGACAGTTCGACCGAACAGCTGTGCGCGGTCGCCGGTGTGCGCAGGAGCAGCCTGTACAACACGTTCACATCGAAAGAGGAGCTCTTCCATCAGGCGCTGCGCCGCTACATCTCGGTCGCGGACCAGGCACAGGAGGCGATTCTCGGCGACGCGAGCCGGACCGGCCGGCAACGCCTGGAAGCGCTGGCCGAGGCGGTGCTGGATGAGGAACGCGTAGCCGCCGAGCAGGGGCACGCGGCCGGTTGCATGGTCGTGAGTACCTACATGACGCCCGGCGTGATCCACCGCGATGAGCGAATAGCTCAGGCACTGGCAGCTTCGTTGCGACGGCGACTGGCACTGCTGGCCGAAGCGATCCGGACCGGCCACGCCGATGGCAGCTTGCGGCGCGACATCGACGCCGACGACGGCGCTCTGCTCGTGGTGACCACGATCTCCGGGCTTCGCGTCCTGGCTCAGGCCGGCGCTACCCCTGATCAGTTGCGCCGCGTATGCATGCTGGGCCTAGAACCTCTACTCGCCCGCGATTGAACGAAACCATCTCCCGCACAACGCAATACGATTCGGCACAGAGGAGTATTTCGATGACCTCGACCACGCTTACCGACCAGCGCATCGCCATCGTCCGGCGCGCTTTCGAACTGATCGACGCGCGCGATCCGGCGCTACTGGACCTCTACACCGATGACGTGGAACTCTACTTCCCGAAATTCGGTGTGGGCCACGGCAAATCAGACATGGCCGAGTTCGCGCGGCGGCTCTGGGCCGATCTGTCGAGCCTCGAACACGATATCGACGGCCTGGACATCATGGTCGCGGGTGATCGGATCATCGTCGAGGGCCGCGAATGGGGCACCACCGCCGACGGGCGCCGATGGCCGGACCAGCGCGTCTCGACCGGTCGCTTCTGCAATGTCTTCACCTTTCGCGGCACCCTGATCAGCGCGGTCCACATCTACGTGGATCCGGACTTCACCAGCAGTCATCAAGAGAAGGTGCTGCAGCTGCACCGCCAGTGAACGGCGCCGAGTAGACCAGCGGTGGGTGCGGAAATCTTCACCGCGGCAAGAGAAATAGCGCATCGAATGGCGGTGGGCCTCCGATGCGCTATCGCTGCCACGCGCACATCCGCGCGCGAGCGGACCTTTAGTTGCGGCCGGTCACCTCGCGCGCGATCGCCGCGAGCCGGGTCTGCGCCGCCGAGACGACACTCTGCCGGTTCTTGTTCGCTTCCTCATAGGCGAGGATCGCGCGCACGTCGGCGGGGTTGGTCAATTCCTTGATGGCGGCGACGGATTGGTTGACGTTCAGCTCGTCGTAGTCGCCGATCGGCAGCTCCTCGGGTTCGAGAATGCCGGTGGCGGTCCGCACCGAATGCAACGCGTCGGCGGTGCCGCCCGCGCCTTCGCGACGGGTGACGCGCTCGGCGGTCTCGAGCGCGGCGTCGCGGGAGGCGGTGAGGGTCTTGACCGTCACGTCACCGGCCCGCACACCCCGCTCGAGGAGTTCGCCCAGCGCCGGCGGAGCGGAGCGGAAGGTATCCAGCGCCCGGTCCAGCCCACGGGCCGACCAGCTGACCGGAACGTTGACGAGTTTGACCGCGGTCCCGGTGGCCGCCTGAAGCGGCGTGCGGCGCAGGGCGGCCGGACCACCGAGGGCGTCCTCGGCCAGCACGGTGCTCAACCATTCCACTGTCGCCGAGTGCGCGTTGATCAACCGGTCCGCCAGTGCCGCGATGTCGGATTCCTTGGCGCTGACCGCCAGCGCCTTGAGGTAGCGCGCGCGGTCGAGCAGCTGATGCTCGAGGGCGAGGTCGCCGAGCAGGGCTTCATCGAACGGCTGCGCCTGTTCGGCCATCGCCTTGACCGCTGCGGCGAGGCGGCCCAGGAAGGGACCGATCACCGCCGGGACGCCACCGAGGTCGCGGATCGCGGCTTCGATCGCCTCGGCGCGGGCGCGCGCATTGTCGGCGTTCTCGGTCAACTCGCGTTGCACAGCTTCGGTTCGGGCTTGGGCTATCCGGGTTTCCGCGATCTGAATCTCGGTATTGGTCAGATCTCGGAGGGCGCGCAGCTGTGCCAGCAAAGTGTGAGTGCTCATGGAAATATTCGTCCTTCGCTATCGACGGCAGGCTCGGCGCGGCGATGCACCGTGACCATGACTGTCATCCACCATCGGTGGACACGTCTTCCGCCTACCACGAGAAGTCCGGGCCAAACTTTCCTCGGCCGACACCGGCAGGCCCCTCGGCCGGACTGACGATCGAGCGAATCATCTTGATACCGAGCCGATCTGCCGCGTGTACTGGTGCGACGTTGCCCGCCGCACCGGTGTCCGGCGGAGTGTGTTGATCTGGGTCACAATCCAGATGTGTGCGGCCCGAGGGGTTTCCGTCACTGGACGTCGCGCCGTAGCGAGTCGATCATGCCGAGCGCGATCTGGCCGGCTTCGCGGCGCACCTGCTCGTCGTTCGTTTCGGCGAGGCTCCAAGCCAATTCGGTGAGCAGCCCGTACACGGCTCGGACGGTGAGTTGGGGCGATCGGGGCCGGAAGACGCCCGCGCGGATCAACTCGTCGACCAGATCGCGGATCAGCCCGACCATGTGGCGTTCGTCGAGTTCGCGCCAGCGGGCCCAGCCCAGCGCGACGGGACCTTCCTGCAGCACGATCCGCTGATAGGCCACGTCGGTGCATTCGTCGAGGAAGACGTTCAGGGCTCGCACCGCGGTGTCCCAAGGGTCACCCGGCGCGCCGAGCGCCGTGGTCAAACGCTCGGTCAGCTCCTGCTCGACCTGCTCGAAGACGGCCTCGAAGAGTCCCTGCTTGCCGTTGAAGTGGTGGTACACGGCGCCGCGCGTCAGGCGGGCGGCGCCGGCGATCTCATCGGCGGACAGGTCCGAGTACTTCCGTTCGATGAACAGGCGGCGGGCCGTCGCCAGCAGAGCGGAGCGAGTGGCTTCGGCGTATTCCGCACGTCGTCCCTTGACAGTCACAGCAACCAGGCTACATTGACATACACCATGTATCTCAGATGTTAGGTGTATGCGAATGTCGGATCGCAGGGACGTGCTCGTAGTCGGGGCCGGGGCGGCAGGGCTGACGGCAGCGCGGGTCCTCGCCGCGGCGGGGCGCGATGTCGTGGTGCTCGAGGCCCGCGAGCGCGTCGGCGGGCGTACCCACACCGTCGCGATACCGGACAGCACCGGCTATGTGGAGGTCGGCGGCATGTGGGTGGGGCCGGGCCAGGATCGGGTGCGGGCCTTGCTGACCGAACTCGGGTGCGCCACCTACCCCACGCATGATCAGGGCTCGAAGATCGGCGAATTCGGTGGCCGCGTCACCCGCTACCCGGGCCGGATACCGCGCCTGAACCCGTTGGTGCTGGCCGACATCGCCCGCACACAGCTGCGCCTGGACCGATCGGCCCGGCGCGTGCCACTGTCCGCACCGTGGACGGCGCCGCACGCCGCGGAACTCGACGCGCAGACCTTCGACACGTGGCTGCGCGACAATTCCCACACCTCGACCGGACGCGCGTTCTTCCGGCTGATCACCCAGGCGGTCTGGTGCGCCGAGCCAGCGGAGATGTCGGCGCTCTGGGCGCAGTTCTACATCCATGCCGGCGGCGGCGTCGACTCCTTGATCAACACGACCGGCGGCGCACAGCAGGATCGGGTCGTCGGCGGCGCGCAAGGGCTGTCGATCGCGATGGCCGAGGACTTGGGCGACCGGGTCGTCCTCGGCACGGCGGTGACCGAGATCGACTGGGGCGGTGACAGAATCGGCGTCCGAGCCGGTCGGCGGCAGTGGTGGGCGCGACACGTGATCATCGCGGTTCCGCCGCCGCTGGTGCAGGGCATCCGGTTCACCCCCGACCTGCCCGCCGAGCGCGCCCAACTGCTGCAACGCCTGCCGATGGGCTGGACAATCAAGGTCAACGCGGTCTACGACGAACCGTTCTGGCGCGCGAGGGGGCTGTCCGGGCAGGCCAACAGCGACCGGCGCGCCCTCGGCACGGTTTTCGACGCGGGCCCGCCGAGCGGCGAACCCGCCGTCCTGGCCGGATTCCTCGAAGCCGGCCACGCCCAGACGGCGGCGCGCCTGGCGCCGGAACAACGTCGCGCCGCGGTACTCGACGACCTGGCGGCGTATTTCGGCCCCGAGGCCCGCGATCCACGCCACTACATCGAACGGGATTGGGCCGCCGAACCTTTCAGCCGCGGCTGCTACGGCGCGTTCGCGACGCCCGCGACGCTCACCCGCTTCGGCCCCGAACTGCGCCGCCCGACCGGCGCGTTGCACTGGGCCGGCACCGAAACAGCCACCCGCTGGGCCGGTTACATCGACGGCGCGATCGAATCCGGGCAGCGCGCCGCCCGGGAAATCCTCGAACGTCCTGAATGACTTACTGTTCCCACTCATTACCCGAAAGGTGTGTCATGAAGTTCCCCATGCGGCGCATGGCGGCGGCGATCTTCGCCGCCGGGTTTTCGGTCACCGCCGCTGGATTGTCGACGGCGGAACCGCTTCCTTCGACGGAGCCGGGAGCCATAGTGTCGTCCCGTCAGCTCGACGGCTCCGAGCTGATCCCGCAGGCGGGCAAGGGGTTTCGACTCGTGTACCGGACCACCGGTCAAAATGGCGAGCCGCAGGTCAGCGGCGGAAATATCTACCTGCCCGCCGGGAGCCCGCCGCCGGGTGGATGGCGGGTGGTCTCGTGGGGGCATGGCACGAGCGGCATGCGACAGGGTTGCGCGCCCAATCTCATGAACGGACTGGCGGATACGCACGATGAGACGCCACAGCTGTCCGCGTTACTGGCCGAGGGTTACGCCGTCGCGGCGACCGACTACATCGGGCTCGGCGCGCCCGGCCGCTACGAGTACCTGGCCGGACGAGCCGAAGGGCACGCGGTACTCGATATCGTGCGAGCCGGTCGGCTCGTCGACGCCGGCCTTTCCGGATCCTATGTGCTGGCCGGGCATTCGATCGGCGGGCACGCGGCGTTGCTCGCCGCGCACTTGTCGTCCGGTTACGCACCGGAACTCGAGCTATACGGAACGGCGGCCTTCGCTCCGACCAGCAACTACGAGGATGTGATCAACGTGCTCGCCGGACCTGATCTGGCCGCGCCGTTGCCCGCGGGGTTGCAGGTACGGGTCTTGATGATCCTGGCCGGACTGGACCACGCCCGTCCGGAACTGAACGCCCTGGACTACCTCAGCGAGCGGGGAAAGCACGTGCTGGGCCTCGCGGCGGACGGTGCGGGGTGCCTGGAGTCGGCCTCGGCCGCCGTCTCGGGACGGCCGCTCGGCGAGTTGTTCACCAGGCCCCTGACCGACCCGGCCCTGACCGCCGCCCTCCGCGACTACATGGGCGTGCCCGCTACCGGCTACCGGCAGCCGGTGCTGCTGCTGCAAGGTGGAGCGGACACGGTGCAGCCCGCCCCGACGACAATGCTGCTCCAGCAACAACTTCAGCAGGGCGGGGCGGACAGCCGCCTGCGGTTCTATCCGGCGGCCACCCACTTCACGCTCCTGCCGGAGGCCCGCTCCGACACGACCGCGTTTCTCGCCGAAGTCCTTCCGGATCGCTGATCCACGTGCGCCGGACCGCTTGTGCCGGTCCGGTCAGCGCTCGGCTGCGGTGTGCGGTTCGGTGGACGCGCGCGGGACAAGGGTCGGCTGGAAGGAGATGTGTTCGACGAAGCTCTGGTTGCCGGCCGCCGCGACGAGCAGATCGATGGCCGAGGTACCGATGAGGTTGCTCGGCTGCCGAATCGAGGTCAGCGGCACGAGCGCCGATTGCGCGAAGTCGATGTCGTCGTAGCCGATGAGCGCGATATCGGCGGGCACGCGTACGCCACGCAGGGTCAGTGCCTGCAAGACGCCGATCGCCAAGAGATCGTTGGCGCAGAAGATCGCATCGGGCCGGGCCGCGGTATCCGCGATCTGTTCGCCCGCCGCACGACCGGCCAAGACGGTCGGCGCGGTGGTTTCGATCAGGTCCAGGGTCGCGCCCGGGTGTTCCCGAATGGCGGATCGGGCACCGGCGAGGCGATCCGCGATCTGGTGCAGCGACAGCGGCCCGCCGACGAAGGCGAGGCGGCGACGTCCGGTCTGGCACAGATGCCGCACCGCGATCCGCCCGCCCGCTGTGTCGTCGACCGCGACCGACGAGAAAGGCGTGTCGCTGCCGTCGCGGTCGACCAGAATCACCGGAACCCCGCGCTGATGCAAGGCCCGCAGCCGGCCCAGGTCGTCGCCGGAGGGCGAGATCAGCAAACCGAAAACTCTTTGCTCATCGAAGGTTTCGAGGTAGAGCCGTTCCCGGTCGGCGTCGTCGTCGGTGGATCCCAGCAGTACGACCAGATTGTTCTCGGCCGCGCGTTGTTCGGCGGCGCGGGCGATATCGGAGAAGAACGGGTTGCCGATATCGAGCACGACCAATCCGACGCAGCGTGAGCGCCCGGCCCGTAGCTGGCGGGCGGCGTCGTTGCGGACGAAACCCAACTTCTCGATCGCGGTGTGCACCCGCGCGACGGTGGCCGGGCTTACTTTGTCCGGTGCGTTGAGGACGTTGGAGACGGTGCCGACCGAGACACCCGCGGTCGCCGCGACCTCCTTCATGCTCACCACCGGCTACCGCGCCTCCTTCGGGTGCCGCCGCGGTCGCGTCGACAGGTCTGGAATCATCCCCGATCTTCTATAAGTAACGGCCGGGGAGCAAGTCTGACCAGTTGGGTGACGTGTTGCGGTGTCAGCTCGTCCAGGCTGGTGACCCCGAGCAGACGCATGGTGCGTTCGACTTGTTCGGCCAGAATGGCGATCGCCCGGTCCACGCCTGCTTCACCGCCCGCCATCAGGCCGTACAGGTATGCGCGCCCGATCAGCGTGAAGCGGGCGCCGAGCGCGACGGCGGCCACGATATCGGCGCCGGACATGATGCCGGTGTCGAGCATGATCTCGGTGTCACGGCCCAGTTCGGCGGCCACCGAAGGCAGCAGATGGAACGGGACCGGCGCCCGATCGAGCTGCCGCCCACCATGATTGGACAACACGATGCCGTCCACGCCGACCTCGACGACCGCGCGGGCGTCGGCGAGGGTCTGCACGCCTTTGACCACGATCTTGCCCGGCCACTGGTCGCGGATCCAGGCCAGGTCGGCGAAGGTGACCGTGGGGTCGAACATCGTGTCGAGCAGTTCGGCGACCGTGCCCGACCAGCGATCCAGCGAGGCGAAGGCCAGCGGTTCGGTGGTGAGGAAGTCGATCCACCACGCCGGGCGCGGCAACGCGTCCAGAATGGTCGCCGGCGTCAGCGCCGGCGGGATCGACATGCCGTTGCGCTTGTCGCGCAGACGCGCACCGGCGACCGGCACGTCGACGGTCACCAGCAAGGTGTCGTACCCCGCCGCGGCCGCGCGCTCCACCAGCGCCATCGAGCGGTCCCGGTCTTTCCACATGTAGAGCTGAAACCAGTTGCGCCCATGGGGATTAGCCTGGGCTACGTCCTCGATGGAGGCCGTGCCCATGGTGGACAGGCAGAACGGGATCCCCGCCCGGCCCGCCGCGCGGGCGCCCCCGTATTCGCCCTCGGTCTGCATCATCCGGGTGAAACCGGTCGGGGCGATACCGAACGGCAGCGACACCGGAGCGCCGAGTACCTGCCGGCCGGTGCTCACCTTGGACACGTCCCGCAGGATCGCGGGATGGAACTCGATGTCGAGGAACGCCTGCCGGGCGCGGGCGATGGACAGTTCGGCCTCGGCGGAGCCGTCGGTGTAGTCGAAAGCCGCCTTGGGCGTGCGCCGTTGGGCGATCACGCGCAGGTCTTCGATCGTCAGCGCCGCGTCCAGGCGTCGCGTCCGCGGGTTGAGTTGCGGCCGCTTGAACCGCAGCAGCGGAGCGAGGTCACGGGGTTTCGGCAACTGCCGTTTCATCAGCCGGCCTTTCTGGTCGAAGTGTCGCCGCGCGGGGTGTAGCGCCGCAAAGCGAACGTAGTGGCCACTACAGCCCGTAACGCTTCCAGATCACCGCTCAGCAGCCCGTGGGTGCGCGCTTGAATCAGTATGTTGCCGATCGCGGTGGCCTCCACCGGACCCGCCACCACCGGCAGGCCGGCGTGATCGGCGGTCAACTGGCACAGCAATCGGTTCTGCGCACCGCCGCCGACCATGTGCACCGTGCGCACCGCGGTTCCGGACAGTTCGGCGGCGGTACGCACGCCATTCGCGAAGGCCACCGCGAGACTCTCCACGATGGCGCGCACCATATCCGCGCGACCGGCGGGCGCGGGCAGATCGTGTTCGGTGTACCAGTGCGCGATTCGGGCGGGGATGTCGCCGGGCGTCAGGAAGCGCGGGTCGTCGACATCGAAGACGGCCGCGGGCGCCGGGCGCGCCGCGGCGTGCTCGAGCAGTCCCGCAAGGTCGACGCGGGCGTCGTCACGCTGCCAGCACCGCACCGACTCGCTCAGCAACCACAGCCCCATCACGTTGTGCAGGAACCGGATTCGGCCGTCCGCGCCGATCTCATTGGTGAAGTTCGCCGCCCAGCTCGCCGCGTCGATCACCGGAGCGGTCAGTTCCACACCCACCAAACCCCAGGTGCCGCAAGAGATGTAGGCCGCAGATTCGGCGCTCATCGGCACCGCCGCCACCGCCGATGCCGTGTCATGCGAGGCGACCGCGCTGACGTGCACCGATGGGCGCAGGCCGTGTGACGCCATCGCCGGCAGGACGGGGCCCAGGATTGTGCCCGGATCGACCAGGGCGGGAAACAAATCCGCGCGCACGCCGGTGCGGGTGTGCAGTTCGCGGTCCCAGTGACCGTCCGGGCCGAGCAGTCCGGTCGTGGAGGCATTGGTGCGTTCGGTGGCCATCGCACCGGTGAGCCAGTAACCGATCAGGTCGGGTATCAACAACGCGTTGTCGGCCACATCGATGTCTCCGTCGAGGTGATCGGCCGCGAACTGGTAGATCGTCGTGAACGGCAGGAACTGTAAACCGTTGCGCGCGTACAGCGCCGGGGGCGGCACGGCGGCGTGCACGGTCTCGACCCCGGCGCGGCTGCGGGTGTCGCGGTAGTGGTGCGGCAGACCGAGTAGCCGCCCGCCACGCAGCAATCCGTAATCCACCGCCCACGAATCGATCCCGACGCCGCACAGTTCCGGGGCCTGCCGGGCGGCTTCGGCGAGCCCAGCGCACACCTGGGCGTACAAGCCCGCGATGTCCCAGTGCAGGCTCGCCCGTCGGCCGTTCCAGATTTCGACCGGCTCGTTGGCGAACCGGGCCACCTGCCGCATCTCCAGCCGATCCGGCCCGACGGTGCCGAGCATGACCCGGCCGCTGGTCGCGCCCAGATCCACGGCGGCCACCTGCCCGGTGCGCGGGCCGCTCATCGCAGGAATGCCGCGGCCACGCCCGCGTCGACGGGCACGTGCAGGCCGGTGGTGTGGGAGAAGTCCGCACTGCACAGCGCGAACGCCGCGTTGGCGATGTGCTCGGGCAGTACCTCGCGCTTGAGCAGGGTGCGCTGGGCATAGAACCGGCCCAGATCGGACTCCTCGACGCCGTAGACGGCGGCGCGTTGCGCGCCCCAGCCGCCGGCGAAGATGCCGGAACCGCGCACGACACCGTCGGGGTTGATGCCGTTGACCTTGATGCCGTGCTCGCCGAGTTCGGCCGCGAGCAGCCGAACCTGGTGTGCCTGATCGGCTTTCGTCGCCGAGTAGGCGATATTGTTCGGCCCGGCGAACACCGAGTTCTTCGACGATATGTAGATGATGTCGCCGCCGAGGCGCTGGTCGATCAACGCGCGCGCCGCGGCCTTGGACACCAGGAACGAACCGCGCGCCATCACGTTGTGCTGCAGATCCCAGTCCGCGGCGGTCGTCTCCAGCAGCGACTTCGACAGGGACAGACCGGCGTTGTTCACCACGATGTCGATCCCGCCGAAGGCCAGGACACAGGCATCCACGGCCGCCTGTACTCGCGCTTCGTCGGTGACGTCGGCACTGATCCCGATCGCGATGTCGGAGGAGCCGATCTCGGCGGCGACCGAGGCGGCCTTGGCACCGTCGAGATCGGCGACGACCACGCACGCGCCCTCGGCCGCGAGGCGATGTGCGATCGCCTTCCCGATGCCCGAGGCCGCGCCGGTGACCAGCGCGATCCGGGTGGCGAGCGGTTTAGGTGCGGGCATCCGGGCCAGCTTCGCCTCTTCCAGCACCCAGTACTCGATGCGGAACTTCTCGGCCTCATCGATCGGTTCGTACCGGGAGATGGCTTCCGCGCCGCGCATCACGTTGATCGCGTTCAGATAGAACTCACCGGCCACGCGCGCGGTTTGCTTGTCCTTGCCGTAGCTGAACATGCCTACGCCCGGGATCAGCACGATCGCCGGATCCGCGCCGCGCATGGCGGGTGATTCGGCGGTGGCGTGCCGTTCGTAGTAGGCGCGATATTCCGCGCGATAGTCCTCGTGCAGTTGCTGGAGACGGTCCCGGCATTCCTCGACGCTCGCGGTCGCCGGCAGATCGAGCACCAGGGGTTTGACCTTGGTGCGCAGGAAGTGGTCCGGGCAGCTCGTTCCCAGGGCCGCCAGGCGCGGATGCTGGTCGTGGGACAGGAATTCCAGCACCGCGGGGTCATCGGTGAAGTGCCCGACCTGGGCCTTGTCCGTCGATGCCAGTCCACGCACGAAAGGCGCGAGCGCGGCCGCCCTGGCCCGGCGCTCGTCCACCGGCAGCGCCGCGTATCCCGGCAGCGGTGCACCGAAAGGCGCTGGCCGGCCGTTGCTTTCGATGAAACGCTGGACGGTGTCGATGATCTCGAGGGAATGCGCCTCGGCTTGATCGGAGGTGTCGCCCCAGGCGGTGATGCCATGCCCACCGAGGATTGTGCCGATCGCCTGCGGGTTCCGCTTCCTGATCTCGGCGATGTCGAGACCGAGTTGGAAGCCCGGTCGCCGCCAGGGCACCCAGAGCACCCGGTCGCCGAAGATCTTGCGGGTCAGTTCCGCGCCGTCCGCCGCTGTCGCCAAGGCGATGCCGGAATCGGGATGCAGATGGTCGACGTGTGCGGCGTCGACCAGCCCGTGCATCGCGGTATCGATCGACGGCGCCGCTCCCCCGCGTCCGTGCAATGTGTAGTCGAGCGCGGCGACCATCTCGTCTTCCCGATCCGGGCCCGGGTAGACCTCGGTGAGCGCGCGCAGCCGATCCAGGCGCAGCACCGCCAAGCCCGGCTCGGTCAGGGTGCCCAGGTCGCCACCGGAGCCTTTGACCCACATCAGCTCGACCGGCCGACCGGTGACCGGGTCGGTGTCGGTGCCCTTGGCGGAGGTGTTGCCGCCCGCGTAATTGGTGTTCCTGGGGTCGGATCCGAGTCGATGGGAACGGCCGATCAACTCCGCGATCGTGGGGTGGGACATGGTTGCTGTTTCCTCGTTTCGGGTGAGGTCCGGATCGGTAGTTCTCATATCGTCAAGCGCCCCAACCGGATTGCGCACCGCCGACGCGTTCCGCCTCGATCTGCCGCTGGTACCCGGACCGCGCGAACGCGGCCATCGGATCCTCGGGCAAGCCGTGTTCCGCGCGCCACCGCGCTAGCCGTGGCCGCACATCGGTGTAGAAGGCATCCATGAAAACGCTGTTGGCGGTCAGCACGTCACCGTTCTCCTGTGCCTCGGTGAGCGCGTCGAGGTCGACCATTGCCGCCCGCGCGGTCATCTCCTGCACGTTGAGCACCGAACGGATTTGCCCCGGGATCTTCGCTTCGACGTTATGGCACTGGTCCAGCATCAGGGCGACACCGGAATCGGCGTCCAGCCCGCCGCCCCGGATCACCTCGAACAAGATGCGGAACAGCTGGAACGGATCGGCCGCGCCGACAATGAGATCGTCGTCGGCGTAGAAGCGGGAATTGAAATCGAACGAACCGAGTTTCCGCAACCGGAGCAACTGGGCGACGATGAACTCGATATTGGTGCCGGGCGCGTGGTGTCCGGTGTCCAGGCATACCATCGCCCGCTCCCCCAGCGCGGAAACCTGCGCGAAGGCGGTCCCCCAATCCGGAACATCGGTCATATACGTGGCGGGCTCGAAGAACTTGTATTCCAGAACGAGCCGCTGTCCCTCGCCGATGTGCTGATAGATGGTCGCCAGCGATTCCGCCAGCCGGTCCTGCCGACCCCGGATGTCGCCCTGCCCTGGGTAATTCGTGCCGTCGGCCAGCCAGATCTTCAGATCTGTGGAACCGGTCTCCGCCATCACCTCGATACAGGCCAGATGATGGTCGATCGCCTTCTCCCGCACCTTCTTGTCGATGTGGGTGAGACTGCCGAATTTGTAGTCGTCGTCCTGGAAGGTGTTCGAATTGACGGTGCCCAGTCGTACTCCGAGATCTTCGGCGTACGCGCCGAGGGCACGGTAGTCCGCGACCTCGTCCCAGGGAATGTGCAGTGCCACAGTCGGTGCCAGGCCGGTGAGCCGGTGGACGGTGGCCGCGTCGGCGATCTTCTCCCGGATGGTGCGGGGTGTGCCCGGCGTACCGAACACCTTGAATCTGGTGCCGGCGTTGCCGAATGCCCACGACGGCAATTCGATCTTGAGGTTGTCCATCAAGGTTTCGATCGAGCTCATCAGCGCACTCCCACCTGCTGATCGGAAGGGAACGTGTCGCCGTCCGGCGGCACGGGACTGCCGTATCGTTCGATTTCGATCTCCTGCAAGGTTTTTCCTTGGGTCCGCGGTGCGAACACCGCACCGATGATCAGCGCGACGGTCAGCAAACCGACCAGAAGCAGACCCACCGTGGTCAGCCCGGTCGCGGCGAGCATGGTCGGGAAGAAGTAGCTGAGCAGGCCGGTGGCCGAACGCACCACCAGAAACATGAAGCCCTGGGCGCTGGCACGATAGGGCGTGGCGAACAATTCGCTGGTCCACAGGCTGTAGAAGGCCTGCGCGCCGATACCGCTGGACACGCCCCACAGCACCGCGAACACCAGCAAGGTCGGCATTCCCGCGTCGGTGAAGAAGACGAGAACACACCACGCGAGCACACCCAGTGCGCCACCGATCACATACAGCAGCCGCTGCGAAATACGGTCGGCGTAGGCCATGAAGCCGAAATAGGTGGCCGCGACGGTGCAGCCCCACACCAGCACCTGGAGCAGATTCTGTTGCACGGCACTGTGCACACCGGCGCTGTCGTACACCCGCGGCATGAAGATGCCGGCCTGCCCGGCGACGGTGTTCCAGAATCCGTAGATACCCATCAGCACGAGCAGCGCGGTGATATTGATGCGGCGCGAGAACAAACCGCGCAGACCCGCACCTCCGACGGAAGAGCTTGCGCCGGTGCCGGATTCGTCCTTCCAGATCTGGGATTCGGCCAGACCCTGCCGGATCCACCACACCACCGCCGCGACGACGAAGAGGTGCAGGAAGATCAGCCGCGAACCGGCCAGCTCCAGCGGGGCCAGGGCCGCGGCCAAGGCGAATCCGATCAGCGGGCCGACCGACCAGGCCAATTGCGCGGTGCCGACATGGCGGGCCCGCTCGGTCGACGGCGCCTGCTCGGCGATGTAGGTCCACGACGCGGGGACGCCCGCGCCGACCGCCAACCCGGTGATGACGAACGCGATGAGCAGCATGGCGAAGTTGACCGCGAACGCGGCGAGCAGCACACCGACCATGTAGACGATCAGGTCGTAGGTGTAGATCGCCTTGCGGCCGAAGCGATCACACAGCGGACCGCCGATACCAGCCCCCACCGCGGCGCCGAACGCGTTGGCGCTCAAAGCCGCGAGCAATCCGACGGCGAAATTGCTGATATCGAAGGCGTCCTGCCAGAAGGTCAGGCTGGTGGCGATCGCGATGATCGAACCGGCTTCGATGTAATTGGACATGGCGACCGAGATCGTCGCCTTCCACCCGGTGGTGGATCTTGCGCCTACCTTCATGGTTTTCCTCATCGATCAGGGGCGAGCTTTGTGCGCGGCGGGGCAGGTCAGTCGAGATGGAAGTACTCGGTCAATCGCCGCATCGAGGTATCGGGCCGGGCGCCCGCGGGCGCCTGGAAGTATTCGGCCATCGAGCGCTGCCAGCGGGCGTTCACCTCGGTCGAGGCCATGGCCGAAACCGCGCGCTCGAAGTCGTCGGTCTCTAGATATCCGACGACGAGACCGTCCTCCGGGCGCAGGAACAGCGAGTAGTTCGACCACCCGGCCTGCCGGAGCGCGTCGAGCATCTCGGGCCACACCGTGGCGTGCGCGGCCAGGTAGTCGTCGACGCGGTCCGGGCGCAGCGTCAGCAGGAAGCAGACACGCTCGAGGGTGTCCGGCATCGCGACCTCCAGAATTGAAACGTTTCAAACAGTGAGTGGCATCACTGTACGTTCCAGAAGTGACCCGGTCAACAGGTTCGTTCGGTCGCCTTGAAGCGCCCAAGAGCTACCGTACGGCTATCGATTTCCGGATCCGCACGTACCAGCGCCCGCGGTGGCGCGATATCGAATGACTCGTTTACGCAGTGGTCTCGTCCGCGAGACGCTGCAGGTAGACGGCGAATTGACGCCGGTCATGGTCGGACCACGACGCGGTGAGCTGATCGAAGCAGCGCCGTTGCCAATCGCGAGCGGCGGCATGCAGTTCGCGCCCGCTATCGGTCAGACACAGGACGGCTCGTCGTCGATCATGGGCGGAGTCGCCGCGAGCGAGATACCCGGCCGCGACCGCGTCCCGGACCATGCGGCTGGCTCCGGAGTGGTCCAGGCCGAGCTGGGTCGCGACGGTGGTAACGGTAGCTTCCGTGGTGGTTCGCAGCGCGGCGGCGACGGCTTCGACGACCTGGATGTGCTGGATTTGCCGCAGGTCACCGGCAGGTTCACGCTCACGGGTGAACGCGCGACCGGTCCATCGGCGGGACCAGAAACGCACCAGCCGGAACAGCGCCGGTCCGCCGTCCGGCGTCGTCGCATCCGGTCGGCGGTTCCGCGTCGCATTGACATCCACCTCGACATCGTATGCGATGCGCACCTATATTTGTATGCGTATCGCATGCAAATGGGTCGCGGTCCGGCCCGCACCGCAGGAGGTTGGCCATGTCCATCGTTCTCAACCACACGATCGTTCCGGCGACCGACAAACGGGCGTCGGCCACGTTTCTCGCCGAGTTGCTGGGCTTGCCGGTATCGGCGCCGGCCGGGCCGTTCGTACCGGTAGTACTCAACGACGATCTGACCTTCGACTTCGAGGATCATGCGCAGGTCGACCCCGGTCATTACGCGTTCCTCGTCGACGAGCAGACCTTCGACGCGGTCTTGCACCGCTTGTCGAAATGGCCTGCCGTCGACTACGGCTCCGGCCCGGAGAATGGGTGGGACCGGGAGATCAACCACTTGGCCGGCGGCCGGGGTGTCTACGTTCGGGATCCCGACGGCCACGGGTACGAACTGTTCACCGCGGTCCCCTGAACCCGCCCGGGAAACGAAACCGGGCCGGCTCCGAAGAGCCGGCCCGGAATTCGATCGGAACGGTCAGGCGAGGTCGAAGCGGTCGTTGTTGGCCACCTTGACCCATGCGGCCACGAAGTCCGCGACGAACTTCGCGCCCGCGTCGCGCTGCGCGTACACCTCGGCTACGGAACGCAGTACCGAATGCGAACCGAAGACGAGATCGTTGGCGGTAGCGGTCCACTTGGTCTGGCCGGAGCGCCGGTCGACACCGTCGAACACGTTCTCCGCCGACTCGGAGGGCTTCCACTCGGTATTCATGTCGAGCAGGTTGACGAAGAAGTCGTTCGTCAAAGTGCCTGGGCGGTCGGTGAATACGCCGTGCTCGCTGCCGCCGTAGTTGGCGCCGAGCGCGCGCAGGCCACCGATCAGGACCGTCAGCTCCGGAGCGGTCACGTCGAGCATGTACGCGCGGTCGAGCAGCAGACGCTCCAGCGGCGCCTTCTCACCGGTGCGCACATAGTTGCGGAAGCCGTCGGCCCGCGGTTCGAGCACCGCGAACGACTCCACGTCCGTACTCTCCTGCGTCGCGTCCGTTCGTCCCGGCGCGAACGGCACCGTGATGTCGTGACCGGCGTCCTTGGCCGCCTTCTCGATGGCCGCGGCCCCGGCGAGGACGATCACGTCGGCCAGCGAAACCTGCTTGCCGCCGGTCGCGGAACCGTTGAAGTCCTGCTGGATCTGCTCGAGCACGGGCAGCACCTTGGCCAGCTCCGCGGGTTCGTTGACCTCCCAATTGCGTTGCGGCTCCAAGCGAATCCGAGCGCCGTTGGCGCCACCGCGCTTATCGGTGCTGCGGAAGCTCGCCGCGGACGCCCACGCGGTCTTGACCAGCTGCGCGATCGACAGGCCCGATTCCAGGACCTTGCCCTTCAGCGCCGCGATGTCCTGCTCGTCGATCAGTTCGTGGTCGACGGCCGGCACCGGGTCCTGCCAGAGCTGCGGTTCGGGCACCCACGGGCCCAGGTAGCGGCTGATCGGGCCCATATCGCGGTGCAACAGCTTGTACCAGGCCTTGGCGAACGCCTCGGACAACTGCTCCGGATGTTCCAGCCAGCGGCTGGTGATCTCCCGGTAGATCGGATCCTCGCGCAGCGCCAGGTCCGTGGTCAGCATCGTGGGTTTGCGCGCCGGACCGTCGAACGGATCCGGGATGGTGGCCTCGGCGTCCTTCGCGGTCCACTGCCAGGCGCCGGCGGGGCTCTTGGTCAGCTCCCACTCGTGGCCGTAGAGATTCTGCAGGAAACCGTTGCCCCACTTGGTCGGCGTGGAGGTCCAGACGACCTCGAGGCCGCTGGTGATCGCGTCCTTGCCCTTGCCGGTGCCGTATGCGCTCTTCCAGCCCAGGCCCTGCTGTTCGGTGGGTGCGGCTTCGGGCTCGGGACCGACGAGAGCGGCGTCGCCCGCGCCATGGGTCTTGCCGAAGCTGTGGCCGCCGACGATCAGGGCGGCCGTCTCCTCGTCGTTCATGGCCATGCGGCCGAACGTCTCTCGGATATCGCGCGCGGCGGCGACCGGATCCGGCTGACCGTTGGGGCCCTCCGGATTCACGTAGATCAGGCCCATCTGGACCGCGCCGAGCGGACCCGCCAGTTCACGGTCACCGCTGTAGCGCTCGTCGCCGAGCCAGGTGTCCTCCGGGCCCCAGAAGATCTCCTCCGGCTCCCAGATATCCGGGCGGCCGAAACCGAAGCCGAAAGTCTGGAAGCCCATCGACTCCAGCGCCACATTGCCGGCGAACACCAGCAGGTCCGCCCAGGAGATGCTGTTGCCGTACTTCTGCTTGACCGGCCACAGCAGGCGGCGGGCCTTGTCCAGGTTGGCATTGTCCGGCCAGCTGTTGAGCGGCGCGAAACGCTGCGCGCCCTGACCGCCGCCACCGCGTCCGTCGGCGATGCGGTAGGTGCCCGCGGCGTGCCAGCTCATCCGGATGAACAGGCCACCGTAGTTGCCGTAGTCGGCGGGCCACCAGTCCTGCGAATCGGTCAGCACCGCAGCGACGTCGGCCTTGAGGGCCTCGACATCGAGCTTCGCGAACTCCGCGGCGTAGTCGAAATCCGGGCCCAGCGGGTTGGACTTGGACGAGTGGGCGTGCAGCACCGAGACATCGATCTGCTCGGGCCACCAGTCCTTGTTGCTGTGCGGGCGGCGGTCGGTCTTGGGCTTCGGGGACGAGATCGCCGGGTTCTCGCTCTCGCTCTCGCTGTGTGTCGCGGTGTCGGGAGCGGGTGGACGACTATCGGATGTCACGAGGTTCCTTCCTGAATGAATGGGCTGCGGTCAGGGACTTGGTGATGCCGCACAGTCGGGACACAGACCCCAATAGATGACTTCGGCCTCGTCGATCGCGAAACCGCTGTCATCGGAGGCGGTCAGACACGGGGCTTCGCCGATCGCACAGTCGACATCGGCGATCACTCCGCACGCGCGGCAGACGACGTGGTGGTGGTTGTCGCCGACCCGGGTCTCGTATCGCGCCACCGAACCGGACGGTTGGATACACCGGAGTAGACCCGCCGCGGTGAGCGTGTGCAACGAGTCGTACACCGCCTGGTGCGAGACCGCCGACAGGCGGGCACGCACCGCGCGAATGATCGATTCCGTATCGGCATGCGGGTTTTCGTGTACCGCGTTCAGCACCGCCACGCGCGGTGCTGTCACACGGAGCGAAACTCCCCGCAGCATCTGCTGGAATTCCGTGGCCGTGGGCACGCCCAGAAGTCTCGTCCGCTTTCTTGAACGAGTCAAGGGTCCTCGGGGAGACCGACCGCCGGCGCGTGTCGGACGGGACGGCTGGAGGGCATCGACCACGAACTTCCACCCGGCACCTGGGATCGACTGCTCGCTGCCATCCTGGCCCGCCAGCTCGAGCCCGAGGGCGGGTCAACCGGCGCATAGCTGGTCGAGCATAGGAGCGAAGCACCGACCCGGCGTCGGCGCTTCGACCGCCTGCCCCGGGACTTATTCCGCGTAGAGCTGATCTTTGCCCTGCGCGCTGTAGCCGAGGCTCCAGATGTATCCGTCCGGGTCCGCGAAAGTGCCGCCGTACCCGCCCCACGGCAGCGCGCCGGCGGCTTTGAGGATGGTGGCGCCGGCCTGCTCGGCTTCCGCGATGAGCTCGTCGACCCGGGCCTCGCTGCGGACGACGTAGGTCAGAACCACCCCGCTGAAACCGTCGCCCTCCGGGCTGACGCCCACCTGCTGGGCCAGGCCGTCGCGGCCGTAGAAGCCGACGGGCGTGGCACCCTCCGACTCGAAGAACACCGAGACGCCGTAGTCGTTCTTGATCTTCCAGCCCAGACCGTCGGTGTAGAACCGCTTGGCCCGCTGCATATCCCGGACGCTCAGCAGAATAGAACTCGCGTGCGCTTTCATGATCATCTCCATTTCTTCGAGGGGTTCGTGCTACCTGAACCGGCGGCCCGAGCCGAGCCCGGATGTCACATCGGCGGCTCTTCGCCGGTCAATGGGTATGACAGGCCGAGACAAAGGAATGTGACAGATGGACCAGCAGGACTGGCTGAGCGAACGGTTCGCCGAGCACCGAGGCCACCTACACGCGGTGGCCTACCGGATGCTCGGCTCGCCGGGTGCGGCCGAAGACGCGGTGCAGGAAGCGTGGCTGCGGATCAGCCGCGCCGACACCGGGCAGGTGGAAAATCTCGCCGGCTGGCTGACCACGGTCGTGGCCCGCGTCTGCCTGAACATGCTCGAGTCACGCCGTTCCCGGCGGGAGGACCCGGCCGGAGCACTGCCGCCGGAACCGGACGCGCCGAATCCGGCGCTACAGCCGGCCTGCCCGGAAGAGGAAGCGCTGCTGGCCGATTCGGTGGGCGTCGCGTTGCTGGTGGTGCTGGACACGCTGACGCCCGCCGAGCGACTGGCATTCGTGCTGCACGATGTCTTCGGCGTCTCGTTCGGCGAGATCGGCGTCGTCCTCGATCGATCCTCGGCGGCGACGCGGCAACTCGCCAGCCGAGCTCGCCGCCGGGTGCAAGGCGTGGCGAGCGCCTCCGATGCCGCGCGCTCGGCGAACCGGGACCTCGTCGAAGCGTTCCTGGCCGCGTCCCGGAGCGGAGACTTCGCCGCCCTGCTGGAGTTGCTCGATCCGAACGCGGTAGCGCTCGAGGTACGCGGCGCGCACGCGGTGGCGGCGTTCTTCGCCGGGCGAGCCCACGCGGCCCGGCTCGCTCTGGTCGACGGCGTACCAGG
Organism: Nocardia goodfellowii; assembly: GCF_017875645.1. Lineage (NCBI taxonomy): Bacteria > Bacillati > Actinomycetota > Actinomycetes > Mycobacteriales > Nocardiaceae > Nocardia > Nocardia goodfellowii. The sequence continues at coordinate 6,531,013 of NZ_JAGGMR010000001.1, forward strand.
GGCTGTCTGGTGGCATCGTGGCCGGCCGAAAGCCGTTATCAGGTTCACCATCACGAACAGCAGGATCATCGCGATCACTGTCGACACCGAACCGCACCAACTGCGTGACCTCGGCATAGTCCTGCTGCACTCCGGCAACGGGGAACGGCGATGAGCGGAACCTCCTGCGGCATAACCGGAGTCGAGGCCTACGCGTTGCTGGTGCACGATCTGGACGAAGCCCTCGGCTTCTACTGCGGCGTGCTCGGCTGCACACGCCGCGACGACCTCGAAGCTCGGCCATCGGTGTCGGTGAGCGTCAGCCCGCCGGCGCAGCCGCATGTGCGGATCGTGCTGCACTCCCCCGGCACCGACCCGGCCACCGCACCCGCCGACCGGCAGACGATCGCGGACCTGATGACCAGGGGCATACTCGCCCGGCGGCTGGTCTTCGGCACCGACAACTGCGCGGCCACCTTCGAGCGGCTGGAGGCCGCCGGGGCCGAAGTGCTGCAAGAGCCCATCGCCAGGCCCGACGGTGCCCGCGACTGCGCCTTCTTCGACCCCTCCGGCAATCTGCTGCGGTTCACCGAATCCCGCTCGGTGTGACCTAGGCCGGAACCGGGCGGCTGCGGTCGGTGGCCAGCAAGACGGCGACCGCACCGAGCAGGGTGCCGGTGACCCAGCGTTGTGCGCGCAGCCAGAGCGGGCGGCCGGAGAGGAACGCGGCGAGGGTGGCGGCGCCCAGCACGATCAAGCCGTTGACGATGAGCGCGATACTGATCTGTACGGAGCCGAGCAGCAGACTCTGCAACCAGACGCGCCCGTGTTCCGGCGTCACGAACTGCGGGATCAACGCCATGTAGATGATCGCGATCTTGGGATTGAGCAGGTTGGTCACCAGTCCCATGGTGAACAGTTTGCGGGCCGAGTCCGCGGGCAGGCCGGACGGCTCGAACACCGAGAGTCCACCGCGCAGTGTCTTCCACGCCAAGTACGCCAGATACGCCGCACCGGCCAGCTTCAGGCCCAGATACAACCCCGGCACCACCGCGAAGATCGCGGTAATGCCGACGGTGGCGGCCACCAGATACACCATGAACCCGATCGCGACGCCCGACAGCGAAACCAGACCCGCGCGCCGCCCCTGCGAGACGGTCCGCGACACCAGGTACACCATGTTCGGCCCCGGCGTGAGCACCATTCCCAGCTCGATCGCGGCCACTCCCAGCACCGCCGTCATTTCGATCATGCCTGCATCCTGTGACACGCCTCGGCCGCCTGTCGACAGGCATTACCGACTCGGTGGACCGCCAACCGGCGAGGCGGCGGCGCGCGCGATCCGAAATCGGTTGGGCCAGTGGCCGACTGGCGGTGATGCGGTGGTCCGGCGGGCACCGGAGAGAGTTCATGACGAGTCCCGAATCACGCTCGGTCGTGGTGCTCGTCGCGGCCGAACGCTTCGCTGTGGTAGACGCAGGCGCGTCCCGGCTCTCGCCCGCTACGACTCGAGCAACCCGATCCGGCGGCTGTGCGCGTACACCGCGGCCTGGATGCGGTCCCGGACGCCGAGCTTGGTGAGCACATGGGACACATGGGTTTTGACAGTCTGTTCGCCGATACCGAGGGCCTGCCCGATCTCAGGATTCGTGTACCCCTTCGCGATGCACCGGAGGACCTGATGCTCACGTGGAGTGAGGGTTTCGACTTCCGGAGTGGCCGGGAACGGTTCGATTCCGGCGGACAAACGGGTGATCAACTGCCTGGTCAGTGTCGGGTCGATGAGGACGGTGCCGTGCACCGCGGTGCGGACGGCGGCGAGCAGATCGTGGACTCGCCCGGATCGGGCGAGAAACCCGCTCGCACCGAGATGTAATGCGCGGTAGAGGTTCTCGTCGGTGTGCGCGGTAGACAGGGCCAGAATTCTGGTGCCGTCGGCATCGATCGGCCCGGCGTCGTCGAGTCCGGGCAGGTCGAGGTCGACGAGGGCCACGGCTGGTCGCAGGCGTCGAATCTCCCGAACGGCGGCGGGCCCGTCACCGACCTCGGCGACGCAGGTCATATCCGGTTGGCCCGCGATCGCCGCCCGCATGCCCATCCGGAAGAACGTCTGACCGTCGGCCAGCAACACCGAGATCGTGTGCTGCCGAACCGGATCAGCGCCGTTCGCCGCACGACCGGGTCGTGGGGCGCCGGGCTGCTGGTCCACCGCGCTGCTGGTCGAGCGTGTGTCCGCGTGCGCGGTCGCCACCGACAGTGTCATCGCGGTGATCGCGAGAACGAGCGAGGACACCACACGCAGCAGCGGATGGGTCGAGGGATTCGGAGCCATGGTTTCAGACCGTAGGCTCATCGGCCGCCGGTGCCCAGCGTCCGGCGCGTGTTCATCGCAGAAACCCCTCGTAGTTTCGGGTCAGCACTTGGCTTTCGAGCTGTTTGACCGTGTCCAGCGCGACGCTCACCATGATCAATGCGGATGTGCCGCCGAAGGCCAGGGCCGACGCGGATCCGGCAGCGCCGAAATCCAGAACCAGGTTCGGCAGCACGACAACGGCACCGAGGTAGCACGATCCGGGCAGGGTGATCCGGTTCAGGATGTAACTCACATGGTCGGCCGTCGGTTTGCCGGGCCGATAGCCGGGGATGAACCCGCCGAACTTCTTCATCTCCGCGGCGCGCTCTTCCGGGTTCACGGTGATCGCCACGTAGAAGTAGGAGAAGAAAACGATCAGGACGAAATAGCCGGTCAGGTGCACCGGATGATTCGGATTCGCCAGATACGTCTGGACGAACTCCTGGACGGCACCCGAGTTGCCCTGTGTTATCTGAACGAGCAGGTTCGGCAGGAAAAGCAGCGACGAGGCGAAGATGACCGGGATGACGCCGGCCTGATTGACTTTGAGCGGCAAGTACGTCGAGGAACCGCCGTACATTTTGCGTCCCACCACCCGCTTGGCGTACTGGACCGGAATCCGGCGCTGGCCCTGCTCGATGAAGACCACGCCGACGATCATCGCGGCTATCGCCAGGCAGACGCCGGTGAAGACCATCCCGCCCCGGCTTTCCAGAATCGATCTCCCCTGACCGGGAAGCTGTGCGGCGATGGCCGCGAGGATGAGCAGCGACATCCCGTTGCCGATACCGCGCTCGGTGATCAGCTCGCCGAACCACATCACCAGGGCCGCGCCCGCGGTCATGACGAGCACCGTGGTAACCATCGCGAAGAGCGAACTCTCGACGAAGATGTCCTCGGGACATCCGCTCAGCAGTTGTCCCCGGGCGGCCAGCGCCACCAACGTCGACGCTTGCAGCACCGCCAACGCCATCGCCAGGTACCGGGTGTACTGCGTGATCGTGGCTTGGCCGGACTGCCCTTCCCGCCGTAAGTCCTCGAACCGCGGGATCACCACAGTCAGCAACTGCGTGATGATGCTTGCCGTGATGTAGGGCATGATCCCCACGGCGAACACCGACAGTTCGAGCATCGAGCCGCCGGACAAGAGATTGACCAGCTGGTAGATACCCCCGGATTCGCCGCCTGTCTTCAACTCGACGCAACTGCGCACCGCCGCGAAATCCACACCGGGTGAGGGCAGCTTCGCGCCCAGCCGAAACAGGCCCAGCAGTCCGAGCGTCCACAGCACCTTCCGGCGCAGTTCCGGGGTTCGGGCAGCCGACATGAGGGCGGAAAGCACACAAGCTCCTGAGGGAGAGCGCAGCCGAGTTGATCCACCAGGAGTCAGCGGAATCGGCCTGCACGGGCCTTCGACGGTAGGGAAACCCGGTGCCCGCCCACGTCGCCCGCGAGACCGATTTCCCGCTCCCCCGATCGGGGGAGCAGGAGCCCCTGCCGGCGGCGTCGGGCTACGTGGCCAGGTAGCGCAGCAGCACCGCGTGCTCGAAGTGCCGCGTCTCGGCCAGCCGCAGCGCGACGCGTTTGTCCAGCGAGGGGAAAAACGGTGTGCCGCCGCCGAGTACCACGGGCAGCAGGAACATCTGGTACTCGTCGATGAGCCCGTGTGGCATCAGCGAGGCCGCGAGGCCGGCGCCACCGACCTCCATGACGCCGTCACCTCCGGCCTTGAGGCGGCGGACCTCATCCACCGCGTTCTCACTGACCAGCGTGCTGTTCCAATGCACCTCGGTCAGCGTGCGGGAGAAGACGACCTTCGGCTTCGTCGTCCAGAGCTCGCTGAATTCTCGCTCGATGGGCGGCGCGTCCGCGGGCACGTGCGGCCAGTATTCGGCCATCAGCTCGTACAAGCGGCGGCCGTGCAGCGAGACCTCGACCTGGCGATACCTGTCGTTGTGGAACTGGTGCAGCTCGTCGTCCGGGTCGGTCCAGTCGATACCGGCGTCCCGGTCGTTGATGTAGCCGTCGAGGGACACGCTGAGCCCGTAGATCAGTTTCCTCATGGTTGGTAGACCCCCTCAGCACCCGAAATTCACCGGTGAACTCTGCTCGGTCTGGTGGACGCAGGCAGGGTGATTGGCCATAGTGTGTCAGGCACGAGGGTATCCAGCTCAATTATTCTCGTTCAGTTCGTGTTTCGTTCGCGTCAGGAGTCACTATTGGCCAGCTCGCGCCTACCCAGCCCGCCGACTACCGTGCCCTGGGCAGTCGGTCCGTCCTCCGTGCAGGGGCCGCGGTTCCCGATGTATTCCGACGAATTCGCCGCCGATCCGCACGGCGCCTACCGCGAATTGCGCCGTACCTTCGGTCCTCTGGCGCCGGTGGAGCTGGCGCCGGGGGTGCCGGCGACGCTGGTGCTCGGCTATCACGAAGCGGTGCGCATCCTGAACGACCCGGAGCATTTCCCGGCTGATCCGCGCGCCTGGCAGGACACGATCCCGGACGACTGCCCGGTGAAGCCGATGATGATGTGGTATCCGAATGTGTTGCGCAACAGCGGCGTTACGCACCTGCGCTACCGGCAGGCCAACGTCAGCGCCATCGAAGGCGTCGACCTGCACACGCTGCACGCCATCGTCGAACGCGACGCCATCCCGCTGATCAACACCTTCTGCGAAAGCGGCGAGGCGGATCTGGTGACGCAGTATGCCTTTCCGCTGGTCTTCGCCGGGCTCAACCAAATGCTGGGCTGCCCAGCGGATATCGGGCAGCGGGTGGCGACGGGCATGGCCATGCTGTTCGATTCGGTCGACGACAACGCCGTGCGCGGCATGACCATGCTCAGCGCCGCACTGATGGACCTGATCGCGCTCAAGCGGCGCGAACCCGGCGACGATATGGTCACCCGCCTGCTGCACCACGAAGCCGCACTCGACGACACCGAGCTGCTTTACAACATCATCAGCATCTACGGCGCCGGCATCGAACCGCAGCAGAATCTCATCATCAATACGCTCCGGTTGATCCTGACCGATGACCGGTTCGCCGGTGACGTGCTCGGTGGCAGTCTGTCCACCCGGGACGCTCTGGACGAGGTGCTGTTCAACGACCCGCCGATGGCGAATTTCGCCATCTCCTATCCGCGCCAGCCGATTTCCGTGGGCAATGTGTGGCTGCCCGCCAACCAGCCGGTCATGATCAGCTTCGCCGGCTGCAACAACGACCCCGCGATCGGCGGCGGCGAACGCATCGGCAATCGGTCGCATCTGGCGTGGAGCATCGGGCCGCACGCCTGCCCCGCCAGATCGGTGGCCTCGCTGGTGGCGCAGGAGGCTGTCGATCAGTTGCTGGATGCGCTGCCCGAGTTGCGTTTGGCCGTTCCAGCGGATGAACTATCTTGGCGCCCTGGGCCTTTCCATCGGGCGCTGGCGTCGCTGCCCGTGGTCTTTCCGGCGAGCCCGCCATTGAATGTGATGTAGGGAGAACTACTGTGAGCCTTCAACCTCTTGCGCTGGATCTGACGGGCATCGACATTCAAGGCGAGAACGAGCGCATCCGCGCGCGCGGGCCGGTGGCCCTGGTGGAATTGATGGGCGTGCCCGCCTGGTCGGTGACCGACGCGGCGCTGCTCAAGCGGCTGCTCGCCGACCCCAGAGTGTCGAAAGACGCGTCCCAGCACTGGGGTTCGTTCATCAACGGCGAAATCACCGCGGACTGGCCCCTTTTCGCCTGGGTGGCGGTGGACAATATGTTCACCGCTTACGGGGCCGATCACCGCCGGCTGCGCAAACTGGTCTCCCCCGCCTTCACGCATCGGCGCACCGCGGCGCTGCGCCCGCGCATCGAAGCGCTGGTGACGTCGCTGCTCGACGACATCGCGAAGACCCCGGCGGGTGAAAGCGTCGACCTGCGCGAAACTTTCGCCTATCCGGTACCGATCCAGGTGATCTGCGAACTGATGGGCGTGCCCGAGGAGATGGAGCCGGCCCTGCGCACCTGCGTCGCCCGCTTCTTCGACACCGAGATCACTCCCGAGGCCGCCCAGGCCAACTATGTCGAAATGTTCGGCCTGGTGGGCGAACTCGTCGCCCTGCGGCGCGACAACCCGGGCGACGACATGACCAGCGTGCTGATCTCCACTCGCGACGAGGACGGCGAACGGCTGACCGAGAAGGAGCTGGTCGACACCCTGATGCTGGTCATCAACGCCGGCCACGAAACCACCGTCAACCTCCTCGACCAGGCCATCTACAACCTGCTCACGCACCCGGAACAACTCGCCGCCGTGCGCGAAGGCCGCGCCGGCTGGGACGATGTCATCGAGGAAACCCTGCGTTACGAATCACCGGTCGCCCACCTGCCGCTCCGCTACGCCGTCGACGACATCGAGATCGACGGCATCCGCATCGCCAAGGGCGACGCGATCCTCGCCTCCTATGCCGCCGCGGGCCGCGACCCCGAGTTGCACGGCACCACGGCGGCGACCTTCGATATCACGCGAATCAAGAAGGACCACTTGGCCTTCGGTCACGGCGCGCACCACTGCATCGGCGCTCCCCTGGCCCGGCTCGAGGCCGCCATCGCGCTCCCGGCCCTGTTCGAACGATTCCCTGCCCTGCGCTTCGCCGTCGACCCGGCGGAGGTGCCGCCGGTGATCGGCTTCATCTCCAACGGCCACCGGGAACTCCCGGTGTATGTGAGTTCGTAAGGGGCCGGGGGGAGATAGTCTGCGGCGCATGGAGTTCTCTGTGCAGCTGGCCGATGAAACCGTCGTGCGATACCACGACAAGGACACGTTCTCGATCGAGCAAGGTTCGCTCAAAGTGATCAAAGGCGATGGCGGGGTGGAGATCTACTCGCCGACGTTCTGGCGGAAGATCGACCAGCCGGTCGCCCCCGAACCGGTGGTCGAGTCCGTCCACTTGCCCGCGTAGCGAAAGAATCAGTCCCGCAGGCTGTTCCGCGCGGGATCGGGTTCGCTCGCGCGACTGAGTTGCTCGGCCACCTCGGGCAGATCGACAGCGATGCGCCGGTCCATCGCGCGTGCCATCAGCTCGTCGACGACCTGGTGCACCGCCGGGCGCAATTCGGTCAGGGCCGCACCGAGGTCGTGCACGTGGGTCGGGGAAGGGTAGCGCAGCACCGGCCCGAGCAGGTGCGTGCGGAATTCCTGCATGAACGCGAACGCCATCCGGTCGAAGGCGGCTTCGAGCTCCCAGCTCAACGCGAGCAGCGAGCGCAAGGGGTAACCGGCGGCGACGAATGTGGTGGCGCTGTCGAGCAGGCTCTGGCTGGCGTAGTAGAAGTCGGCACCGTCGACGCGCAGATACCCCAGCGCCACCGCCTCTGCCACGTTCTGCTCGGTGACCTGGTCACCGAAGCGCGCCAGCAGTTGCTCGAGCTCGACCCGGATCTCCTGGCCGCCCCACGAGGTCGCCGCGATCGACTCGAAACCCAGCAATTCCGAGACCCCTCCGCCGGATTCGGCGCTGGTGATCAGGTCGGCGATGCCTTCGAGGCTGTGCCCGCGCGCCAGCAGATCGGCGATCAAGGTCAGCCGCTCGAGGTGGCTGTTGTCGTAGATGGCGTGGCGGCCGCGCCGCTCCGGCGCGGCCAGCAGACCCCGTTCCTGGTAGTAGCGCACCGTACGCACCGGCACCGCCGCCGCCTCGGCCAGCTCCGCGACGCGATACTCGCGCTTCTGCTCTGCCATCCTGCACCACCCGTCGCTCCACGAACAACCCGATCCTACCCACTGTCTCAGTAGATGGTGGACGGATGGCATTGGACCGCAGCGCTTCTCGGGGTCGGATCAGTGTGGAAGAGAACCCTTGGCAACGAGCACTACAACGATTACAGTTCCCGCTGTAATCGTTAGCGGCGTCGCTAGTCGGCGAGCGGGGTGGGTGCGCTACGCGCCGCACAGGAGGTCGAAGTCGATGCCGACGAGCAGCACCCGTGCGCAGGAACTGCATATCGCCGGAGTTCCCGCGGTCGTGCACCTGCGCCGGAATCCCCGCCTTTCCCAGCAGCTGTTGACCCACGTCGCGGGCCCTGACGCAGCACCCGGTACGCGAATGGCCTGCGGGGTGGCGTGGGACGAGGCCGTCGAGGTGGTCGGCGGCTGCGTGAATCTGATCGCCGCCGCACTGCAAGGCCGGCCGCCCGCCAAGGTTCCGGCCGCGCTGGACACGCGAATCGGTGACTGGGCCGCCGAGGGCGTGGAACTCGAAGCCGTGCATCAACTGACCCACGCCGGGTTCCGGTTCGCGCTCGACGTGCTCGCCCGGCGCGCTACCAGCGCCGACCGCACGGCGCTGACCGCCGTGGAACAGCGCGTGGGAGCGGTCCAGGAAACCGTGGTAACCAGTTTCGCCAGCGCGTACCTGCGCCAAATCCGCGCCGAGGCAGCGAGTCCCGCCGCGGCGGCGGAAGCGCTGGCCACGGCTTTGATCACCGGAGCACCGGCACCGGTGCGGGGAGCCGGAGGAGGTGCGCACGGCGACGAGGAATACGCGGTCCTCGCGCTCGCCCACGGGCATCGACGTGACGACGACACCGGTCGCACCGAATTGGGCACTCGTCGCTGGCTGCGGCGGCTGCGCGCCGAACTGGCGGCCCGGCCCGGCGGGTCGCTGCCCGCGCTGCTGGACGACGGCGGCGGGATAGTCCTGATTCCACGTCCGGACGAGCACGCGCCCGCTGAACTGTTCGGCCGCTTGCAGATCGCGACACAAACGCCCTTGCGGGCCGCGCTCGTCCACGCCCGCACCGGCCAGGTGCCCGAAGCCGCCCGCGCGGCCGAGGAACTGCTCGATCTCGCCGAACGGCTGCACCGGCCCGCGGGCCTGTATCGAATGCGGGATCTGGTGCTGGAGTATCAGATAACCCGGCCGGGTCCGGGACGGGCGCGACTGGCCTCGATCCTGAAGCCCCTGCGCGACCATCCCGAATTGATCGAAACACTGGTGACCTACCTGCGCTTCGACCGCAATCGCCAACTCGCCGCCCGCGCCCAGCACGTGCACCCCAACACCGTCGACTACCGCCTGCGCCGCATCGAGACCTACACCGGCATGGACCCGAGCCACATTCGCGGCCTCTGGTATCTGCAAGCGGCGCTGGTGGCCGAGGCGCACGAAACCGGTGCGCGGCAACCCATGTCATCGATCTTTTCCCCCGGGCCCGCCGACCGGCGGACAGAATCAGCCGCCGAATCGGCATAGCGAATAGGCTTGCGCTTCGTCCCGTGCACGACCACTTTCTGCGGCACCACCCGACAACCTCGCGAGATAGCGCATCCGCAGACAGTGCTAGGCGAGCGCGATGCCCGCGATAGCCGCGGCGGACAGGGCCAAGCCGAGGGCTTGCGTGCGATTGATGTGTTCCTTCAGCACGGTTCGGCCCAGAACCACCGGGATAACCGGGTAGAGCGCCGCGAGCACGACGGCGACCGCGAGCAATTGCTGCCAGGTGGCCCAGGTGTAGAGCGCGATGGCCAGCGTGCCGAGCATGCCGGTGCCGAGCGTCGCGGCCAGCAGCCGCGGCGGCATGCGCAACGGCGCGTTCGCGGCCAGCGGCGCGATCGCCACCACCGAGGCCAGCCGGCTGGCGACCAGCGGCCAGAGCCCGGCTGCTTCACCGACCCGGGCCAGCGCGATGAATTGCACGGCGAACCCGACCCCGGCCAGCAGTCCATAGCGGACGCCGTCGAAGCGTTCGACGCCGTCCTCGTCGCGGGCCCGCGACACCAGCCAGAGGGCGGGCAGGGCGGCGGCGATACCCAGCCAGCCGACCGCGGCGGGGCGTTCACCCAGCAGCAGCACGCCGAACAGCACCGGAAGTGCCAGCGCGCCAACATCACTGAGCGGAACCACCACGCTCACCCGGCCTGTGCCCACCCCACGGTAGAGGAAGGTGACGCCCAGCCCGGTGCCGATCCCGGAAAGCGCACCCCACGCCAGCGCCGCAGCCGTCACCGAGTCCGCCGTGACCAGCGGCGCCGCCGCGAGAATCAGCAGGCACCCGCCGATCTGGGCATAGAAGGCGACGGCGGTCGCGTCAGCACGCCGTGCCAGCAGCGCGCTCAGGAAATGTGTCACACCGAAGCACACCGCTGACGCCAGCGCGAGCATCTCACCCATGCCCGGCCCCCGCACCGACCGGGCACGCCGCACCCGCCGCGATACAGACCGCCCGGTCGCAGAGCCGGCAGATCCGATCCGGCTCGGCACCTCCGGCACGCACCGCACGCAAGATCGATTCGAGCAATTCGGCCAGCTTCGCCAACTCCGCCGGAGCTACCTCCCCGAGCGCGCCCTCGAGCGCGGCGGCCCGCGCCGCGAGCAACCGTCCGGCCGCCGCCGCCCCCTCCGGCGTGAGACAGACTCCCACCATCCGCCCGGAGCCGCCGCGTCGGCGCACCAGCCCTCGCTCGGCGAGCAGGTCCACCATGCGCGCCGCCGCCGACTGCGTCACCCCGACCCGCCGCCCCAACTCGGTCACCCCGATCCCGTCACTGTCCGCGAGCACCACCAGCGCCGCCCCCGCGGTCGCATTCACCCCACCTGCCGCTATCGCCGCGCGCACGATCGCATCGGTCACGGCTAGCGACGCCGCCCCCAGCAGATTCGCCACTCTTTCATGCATGACTCATGCATGCCCGGCGACTCGGGGTCGAAACGTCACGCCCGGATACCCCTGCACGCCTCCGGCATTGGTGGCGGGCTTATCTGCCGGCGAGAGGAATCTGCTCGCGGGAGAGAGCGGGGGCAACCCACGTGGTGAGGTAAGCGCGGAGGCGTTCGCCGTGCCGCGGTGGACGACCCGGATCGATGACGAACGACTGGACGATTCGGAGCATGTGCTCGACCAGTTCGTCGAGACCGGTGTCGGTGAGTCCGGCAGCGGCCCAGTCGATGTCGAACCGTTGCAAGATCGAGCGACCCAAAGCCAGTGCTATATCTGAGGTGACATCCGCCGAAGCGGCGTTCGTGCTGTTCGGACCGAGGAGCAGGCCGAGGTATTTGTCTTCGGGTATCCGCTCGAGGGTGTAGGCGATTCCTTCGACGACGGCCGCTGCCGGATCGCGGATATGACCCAGGTGTTCGGCGAGGACATCGAGGAAAGCGCCGGTCTCGGCGATCGCGGTGGCGGTCAGCAGCGCTTCGGCGTTCGGGAAGTAGCGATACACCGTCTGGCGAGTGATGCCCAGATCCCGGGCGACCTCGGCGATGGTGAATTCCGCACCGGAGCGCTCGATTACCGCCTTGGCGGCGGCCAGGATGCGCGCGATCGCCTCGGTGTCGTCGGCCGGCTTCGCACCCGACCACCCGTGAGTTCGCATCGCCCTCCTGTCCGCACGCCCTCGCCGCACGAACATACCTCCGCTCCCCCGGGCAAGGCTCACCCGACAGCTCGATCGACGTCGACTCCCACCTCGACGCGCTGGGACCTGAACTGGCACAACTGATTGCACGGCGAAAGTGTCATCGGAGCGAACACTGTGGCCAACACATCAGTCCACGATGCCTTCGGACACCATCACTGGCTAGATCCGCGGATCGCGCTCGTCGAGTGGGCGGTACCCAGGGGGCACCGCCCACTCGACGGCGAAAGCGAAGACTCGGTCAGTTGCGGAAGGCGTCTTTGACCTTCTCGCCCGCGTCCTTGAGGTTGGACTTGATCTGATCGCCCTTGCCCTCGTTCTTCAGGTCTTGGTCGTCAGTGGCCTCGCCGAACTTTTCCTTCGCCTTGCCGGCGAGGTCGTCGGCCTTGTTCTGGGCCTTGTCAGCTGTGCTCATTGTCTAACCCCTTTCGTCGGGTCCGACCGACCATGCCTTGTTCAAGCCGGTCGAGTGGCGGGTAACCCGCCTGCGCCGCGGCAAACAAGTGTGGTGCCGGAAGCCGGACCGCCGCTGCTGCCGAATGGTGACCGCGACCACGTTGTCTTATGGTGATCGCATGGCCATGTTGCCGCCGCGGCAAAATCCTGCCCTTTCGATCGGGAATTACCCTGCCTGGACATTGCTCGGGCCCGGGCTCGCCACGGTGGTCGGCCTGGCGATGTGGACCGGTGTCTACCGAATCGACGGGTCGTCTCCGATTCAAGTCGAGTTCGGAATGTCGGGTCCGGTGTTTTTCTTGATCGGGTTCGTCGCCTACCTGATCGCCGCCGCGCTCGCTTTCTCGCTGGGATACCTGCTGGGCGGGCGCGCGCTGACCGCGGTGAGCATCAGCGCCGCGGGCGTCATGCTCCTCGGTGTGGTGCTGGTGGTGCTGGGTGGCGGCTCCGGAATACTGCTGGTAGGACGCGTGCTCGGCGGACTCGGTGCCGGCGCGGCGGCCGGAGTGACCACAGCGTTGGTGCGTTCGTTGCGGAGTCGGCGGGATCTCGCGGCCGTCGCCGCAGCAGCCGGGATCGTGGCCTTGGTGATCGCCCCGATCATCAATCAACTGATCTCTGACGCGTTCAGCTTCCGCCTCGCGTATCTGACCGCCACGCCGCTCCTGGTCGCCGCGTTGCTCGCAAGTGTGATCAGCGGAATCGCGCTCGCGGCATCGAATCGGCCGGGCCCGAACAGCGCTCCCTATCCCCCGCCGGGCTTTCACCCCTGAACGACCGCAACATTTGATTTCGCGGATTACGCCGTAACGAACGCAACCCACAGCAATGCCGTGCTGACTAGCAACACAGGCGTAGTGATCCGGGCAATTCGCGCCCGATGATGAGCAGCGAAGACGAACGGCACCGATATTGCCAGCACGAGCGCGGAGGGCACAGACAGCACGGCCCCGCCGATCAGCCCATATCCATGGGGGTCGAAAGCGGGATCGGTCACGATTCGAAATGCGAGTACGAGATAGACACAACGCAACCAGACCAACCCGGCGACCACAGCCGAAACTCCGGCCACCAGGGTCACCAACCACGAGAGTTCGGCTGGTCTCGGGTGTCCGTTCACCGTATTCGCCCCGCGATCGTTCCGGCGAGCTCGATCGCCGGACCACAGACGTCCTGACCCGCGACCGGCGATTCGGGGATGTACTCCACCTGGAAGAGCCCGCCGGAGGCGACCTGAACCCAGATCATGCAGTTACGCTGGCTTTCTCGGTGCCGATCGACCAGGAAGGCGGCCCGTCCCGCGATCTGCAAGGTCCGGAAATTCGCTTCCTCGCGTTTGATCTCTTCGAGACTTCCGAACCGCTCCCACGGGTTCGGCGCGAAAACCATTCGCGCGCCGCCCGTTTCGGCTCCGGGCGTCCGCCAGCGACAGTAGCTGGGCTTGGAGTTCAACGCCGGTTCTCCGGAGCCCGTGATCCCGAAACGGGTGAGGTCATCGGGTCCGAGCATCGTGCACGGATGGTTGACGAGCTCGGCCAACGTCCACGGCGGTGTCGCCGCCGGCGGCGTATCGGAGCCGAGCACCGTCGGCCGCGGTGCAGTCGTCGGGGTCCCGGAAATCTGGCAACCGGTACCGGCGACAAGCACCGCCCCCAGCACCACCCCACAGAACTTACGAACCCGGCTACGGACATTCTGCTGCATAGGTCATCCCTCCCTTCGACAATCGAACCACAGGTAGCTGGAACCCGCAGCCGCTGCTGGTGGGGGGTGGATCAAACGCTCCCCATCCGCGCCCGATTGGTCAACGAATACACCCGGGACTACGGATTCGGCCTACCCGACTCCTAGTCGATCCAGCGGCCTTCGATCACATTCGCCAACGATCGCACACGGGAGACATCGTGAAGACCACAAAATTGCCGATCAATGCGATAGGCGGCCGATACGTCCGTTCCGCCCTGGTCATCATCGCACTGCTGCCATTCTGGATCGCCGGTGGAACGGCAGACGCGACGGCCAAGGGATTTCCTTCGCCCGGAACAACATTCCTGATCCAGGCCGAGATCACCAAAGGCGGAACCCGCTGCGCCACACAGTCCGACGGCAAATCGGCAATCAAGTTCACCGGCTGCGACAAGACGGACAAGAACCAGCAGTGGTTCCAGCGCGAGGTGGACGGCGACGGCTACGGAATGGTTTACAGCGCGGCAGGAGTCTGCATAGACGAGAACGCGAAAGCCAAGTCGGCGGACAAGTGTGCGAAAAGCGCGAAACCCGAGCGTCTCATGTGGAAGCAAGACTCTGATGGCACGGTGCGGAACAACAACGAGAAGACCGCCTATTGGTCGGCGCGTGGAACCGGCGAGGACGCCGGGCTCACACTGACACCGAGGAGCGGTGGCGCAACGGAATTCACGGTAGTCCTGGTCTAGCTGGAACTGGCACGAGTAAACGCTGGATGCCTGGGGCCCTGACCGCACAACCGCGGACCTTGTGGCGTCAGGCTTTGATGTTCTTGGGGTGGTTGGCGTTGAATCGCGCCTTCTTCTGACGATTCCCGCACGTGTTCATGTCACACCATTTGCGGGTGCGACTTTGGCTGGTGTCGAAGAAGGCGGCGCGGCAGGTCGGCGATGCGCACAGGGCCAATTTTCCGTCTCTTTCGCCTGCGATGATGCTGATCGCGTCGGCAGCGATTACGCCTAGGGCGTCCTCTACGCAAGAACCCGAGCTGAGTTGCCATCGACGGTTGCGGTCGGGCGTCAGCACAGCCGCGGCCCGACCCTGCATGCTGCGGTCATTGATGACTCGAACCGCGGACGCGGGCAGCGCCTCCCGCAGCGCGGCCGCCGTCGCGGCGAGGTGAATCGCTTCTCGCAGTTCCCGAGCGAGTTCGAGCTGGGCGGTCGTGCAGGAATCGACGGCAAGGCCGCTCACTGTCAGCCAGTCGACGAGTCGCTGCGGCGTGGGAATGCGCTCGAGCGAGTCGCCCTGACGCTCCGTGAGAGTCGCCGTAAAGCTGGTCGCGAGCACGCTACCGAGACGAAAGTCCGGGAACTCGGCAGGCATGGAACCACCTTAGCAGGTTGCGCCGCAGCAAAATCGCGTGCTAGAACCATCTTAGCCGGTTCTCGAAACGGCGTAGCCGGCCCCCCGACGGCCAGGAGGTCTCATGCCCTGCCCCACCAGCGACGTGCAAGCATTCGAAATCCACGCGAGCGACGCCGACCTCGATGATCTGCGCGCACGATTGGCCGCGGCGCGGCTACCGGAAGCCGAGACCGTCTCTCGCGCGGGACCTCGCCGATGGGACCAGGGTGTTCCGCTCGCCGACCTCACCGAAGTCGTGGACTACTGGCGGACCGAATACGACTGGCGGCCGTTCGAAGCGCGACTGAACCGAATGGGCCAGTTCCGCACCACAATCGACGATCTCGGCATCCACTTCCTGCACCGCCGCTCCGCGCGCGCGGATGCCACTCCCCTGATCTTGACGCACGGCTGGCCGGACAGCATTGTTCGATTCATCGATGTGGTCGACGAACTGGCCGAGCCGGAAGATCCAGGGACACCGGCGTTCCACGTCGTGGTTCCCTCGCTGCCGGGCTTCGGCTACAGCGACAAGCCCGCCACCACCGGATGGGGAACCGAAAAGATCGCGGCCGCATGGGTGGAGCTGATGGGAAGGCTCGGCTACGGCGAGTTCGCCGCGCACGGCGGCGACTGGGGCGGCAATATCACCACCGTCCTCGGCGGCAGGTTCCCGGCGCACGTTCTCGGCATCCATACCACCTTCGCGGAAGCCCCACCCGGATTGTCCACGGACGGACTGACTACGACCGAGCGTGCATGGATCGAGGAAACTCGCCATTTCTGGCACCACCGCGCGGCATACGCGAAGCAGCAGGCGACTCGACCGCAGACCATCGGCTACTCGCTCGTCGATTCACCGGTCGGACTTCTGGCCTGGATCCTCGACAAGTTCGCTGAATGGACAGATACCGAAGACAGCCCGTTCGAAACGATTTCCCGCGACCGCGTTCTGGACGACGTCACCCTGTATTGGCTGACGCGAACCGGCGCATCGGCAGCCCGCATCTACTACGAAAGCCACAACTCACTCGACCCCGAACTTCGCGTCGACGTCCCGTCAGCACTGACCATGTATCCCCGCGACGTCGAGAAGTGTCCGCGCCCCTGGGCCCAGGAGCGTTATCGACAGATCGTCCGGTGGAATACCCCCGAATTCGGCGGGCATTTCCCGTCTCTGGAAGCGCCGGAATACTTCATCGAAGACCTGCGAGCAGGCCTCGCGGCAGTGCTGGCCGCCAATCAGTGAACACCAGGACCGAGGCGCTACCTGCCGCGATGGCCGCGATGGCCGCGGCCAGGCAACCGGGGCCGACGAGCAGACACGAACCGAGTCCGAGCACAGCGCCCACGGCGGCACCAGCTGCCAGTCCGGCCAGTCCGCCGATGCCAGGGTTACGGAGGAGATCGGCGGACAATTCGTTCATCGCGAGCTGGTTTTCGATCGGCGAGGCCACTGGACGCAACGCCGTCCGGTCGAGACCGGTGGTGTCCGGCGTAAGAGTCAGGGTGCGGCCGTCGGCGGAGATCTCTTGCTGCAGGGCCAGCGGTTGTCCGTCCAAGGAATACGCCAGCGGCAGTGTGTCGATGACCGCACCGGCGGTGTTGCGGACGGCGACCGAGTCACCACCGTCCTCGAAGGCGAAGGTCCCGTGGTCCAAGGTCGTGACCACGAAATGATCGGCCACCGCGGCGCGATAGGACACCGCAGGCGAAGGCAGGTTCGGGTCTGCGTGCGCGGTGATCGTTTTCGGCATGATGCTGATGGCCGCGAGTGCGGCCAGGAAGGTGGATCGGCTGAGTTTCATCGGTACTTCCTCGTCGAAAGCGGCTGCGTGGCAGCTGTTCACGCGTTAGTGTCCGCGAGTTCGCGGACCGCGGCAGCGAGTGGTTTCCAAGCGTGTTCAGGCAGGTCGTGCCCCACTCGGGAAAGCAGGAGCAGCCGGGCGCCGGGGATCTGGGACGCGATGACGTGCGCGGCGTTGGTTTTGATCAGCGGGTCGTCTTCGCCGTGCACGACGAGGGTCGGCCGAGTGATCTCGGTGATCGCTGGCCCGCTCCATTGGGCCCCGATCTGCCGGCTCTGTGCCTCCTGATCGTGAATCCCGCTGTCCGGGTTCGCTTCCAGTCGTGTGCGCACCATCGCCTCGTCGAATTCGTGCCGGGGTGAGGCGAGGAGCTTCGCCACCGTGACGCCCGCCTCGATCGCGCCCGCCGGAGTGTCGGGGAATTTGACCCGGGCGAATTTCGCGAGCGTGCCCAGCCGGATGTAGCGGAGTGTGCGCAGTCCGATGACATCCCCCGGCACGGCATCGACCGAGGTGAGCGTGCGTACACGGGTGGGGTGCCGGAGGGCCACCCGCTGGACGACCGCGCCGCCCAGGGAGACGCCGAGCAGATGTGCCGAACCCCAGCCCAGTTCGTCGAGCACCGCCGCGGCGTCGTCCGCCATGTCTTCGGCGGTGTAGGCCGCGCCGCGCCGCGCCAGCAGCGCCGTGATCGGGTTCCGTACAGCTGTCGGTGGCAGATGGGTCGATTCACCGCCGTCGCGCTGGTCGTATCGCGCTACCGCGAAACCGTATTCGGCCAATTGCGCACAGAACCCGTCGGGCAGCCAATGCCGGTTCGCGCCCAACCCGGTCGCGACGAGCAGTGGGTCTCCGCCTGCGCCTGGCATGAACTCGTCGAACGCGAGGCGTACCGCCCCGTTGTGCGCCCATCGTCGCGGTCCCCATGGTGCGTCGCGTGACATTTCGAACCTCCTAAACTGTGATCGGTGAACGCAGTTTAGGATAGGGCACAACAGGCATCGGCGATAGAGGGGGTACGGCAAGTGACGAAGTCCGGGAAGGCCACCCCGACCGTGTGGGAACGCACCGAAGGGAGGCGAGGGCCCGCCCCGTCGCACAGTCGGGACGACCTCACCGCCGCCGCGATCGAACTGGCCGACCAGGGCGGGCTGGCCGCCGTCTCCACCCGGCGGATCGCCCAGAAACTCGGCGTGAGCCAGTCGGCGCTGTACCGCTACGTGTCGGGCCGTGACGACGTGCTCGACCTCATGGTCGATTTCGTCGCCGGAAAGATCGATCTGGCCGTACCGCCGAGCGGCGCGGTGATCGATGACCTCACCGCCCTGGCGGTCCGCGCCAAGGCCATCCATGTCGGCTACCCGTGGTTACTCGACATCCCCGTCGAGCCGTTACGGGTCGGACCGCACGGAATCGCCTACCTCGAGTACGCACTGCGGGCCATGGCGAACGTCGATGTGCCGGGACCGATGAAACTGCAGGCAATCGCGGTACTGAACGCTCTGGTCCAACAGTTCGCCCGCGCCGAACTCGGTGACCGGAGCGCAGATCGGTCGCGTCGCATCGCCCAGGCGGCCTATCTCCACAAGACCGCCCACCAAGGGGACCATCGGTTCCTCGCGGCAGCGCTCGAGGTGTCGGAGCGCGGCGCGGAGGCGCCGGGTGCGATGTTCGAACTCATGCTGCGACGAGTGCTCGAGGGTTTGCTGAAACCGGACTGAATGCGCCTCCCCGCCTTCCGGATGCCGCATCCGCTCCGCCGGAACGGGCCTGTGCCACTTGCCGATTCAGTGTGGCGAAGCGGCAAGCGGGAAATCTAGCAGCGCTAGACAAGCTAGCCACCGGATGCTATCTTTGCTCCAGTTTCTAGCGCTGCTAGATTTTGGAGAGGGAAGCCGAAAATGCTCATTGTCACCGGCCAAATCATCGCCGTCCTCGCGGTTCTCGCCAACGCGGTCATCTATGGCACCGATGTCTGCGGGGCCGTGATCACCCGGTCCGTCTACCGCAGGCTCGACGACGCGACCGTGACGATGAGTGCGGGATGGGGTCACTACTACGGCGACAAGCGCATGCCGGTTTTCGGTGCGGGCGGTGTGGTCGCCGCGGTGCTCACGCTGCTGATCGCGCTGTTCGCCGGGCAGACGGGCGCCGCTGTCGCGGCGGGCATCTCGGTGGCGGCACTGCTCACGTGGCTCGCCTTCTATGTCCACGTCGCCAAGCCGATCAATACCCAGCAGACCGCCGCCGCACAGAGCGGCATCATTCCCGCCGATGCCCGTGCGCTGCAAGACAAGTGGGACAGCATTCTGAAGTACCGGGTCACCCTGCAGGCCATCGCCGTCGCCGGACTGTGCGCCGCGCTGATCCTGTTCTGATCTCGAGCGAACCAACGCACATCGCATTCACCGAGGAGTATTCGACATGATTTTCACCAGCAACGAACAGCAGTTTCTCGCGCAGGCCGGGCTCGGCCGGCTGGCCACGGTGTCACCGGACGGCGTAGTGCAGAACAATCCGACCAGTTATCGGGTGAACGCCGATGGCACGATCGACATCGGGGGCATGCGGATGCGCGCTACTCGGAAGTACCGCAATGTCGAGGCGGGCAGCCGCGTGTCGTTCGTCATCGACCAGCAGGTTTCGTTGGATCCCTACGTGATTCGCGGCATCGAGATCCGCGGCACGGCCGAGGCGCTGGACGACGAGGAACCACCGTTTCCGCCCCAGGAACGCGCCGTCATCCGAATTCGCCCTGAGCGGGTCATCTCCTGGGGTATCGACGGCGGGTCCTTCGACTTCACCAGCCGGGTCGTCGAGTAGCAAAAGGCTTGTCCGACAGCAGGTCTCGGGGCGAGGTGCCGGATCCTAGCGGGCACCTCGCCTCAGCGTTCGAGCGGACGAAGTCCGATCATCGTGTGGGCACTGCCGTAGGTGTAGCGCCCCTTCCCGTGTACGGCGAGCCGACTCGGTTCGGTGAAAACGTCGGGGTCGGTGTCCACGGCGAGAAACGGAATGTCCCACGCGATAGCGCCGGTCCGGGCCTCGACCGCCCAGAGTCCAGTGGAGTCGGAAAAGATGACCCTGTCTCCGTCCCAGCCCTGGATCGTGCCGGAACGGGTGGCCTCGGACCGCCATAGCCGATGTCCGGTACGCAGGTCCAGGCCGGTTTCGGTGCGCGCGTGGGTGTCTCGCAGTAGGGCGACGTCGCCGAGAACGGCCACCGCGGTGCCGGTCGTGGCATTGACGTTGTATTCGTTGGTCTCCCCGGCCGCGGCGATCAGGTCGGGACTGCTCCAGATCCGGTTACCGGTACGCCGGTCATGGGCGCTGTCGCCGAGCAGGACCGGAATCGTGTCGTCGGTCGGAAGGTCGATTGAAAGGCTCTGCGCGACTTCGCTGTCGGTGGTGGCGATGACGCGGCCCGTGCGGTCCAGGATGGTGCTGCCGGTGATTTTGTGGCCCCGGCAATCGATCAGGGTGCGCACGACCAACGCGCCGCTGGTCGCGCCAGCGTCGGAACATCCGTCCTGCGTGGCGCTCCAGGTCGACCGCCCGGTGGCGAGATCGAAACCGGCGAGGTCGATGCCGAGGCTGAAGACGCCCTGCCCATGGGAGACATCCAAGGAGTCGTACGGCAGGTCCTCCCACGCGGTCCCCATACTGAACGCCTTGGACCAGTAGGCGTCCGGATCGGCGAGCGTTCCGGCATGAACACGCACGTCATCGGATTCCACGTCGCCCTCGGCGACAAACACGCGATCATCGAGTGTCGCGATCGCGAAGGGATACCAATCCGTCGGCGTGCGCGTCACTTTCCCGGTCTCGACGTCGTAACCGACCAGCGCTCGGTCGGAGGTGAAACATACGACCCGGCCGTCGACGGGAAGCGGCCCGCAACCGCTCAGGTCCGCGGCCGGGGCCTGCCAGCGCTGGGCACCAGTGCCCGCGTCGATGCCTACCAGCACCGGGTCCCGCAGGTACATGTCGTCGTCCGGCACACCGACCACCGTCACCAGCGTGTCACCGGCCTCGACGAATCCAGCTCCGCCGGAATCGAATTCGGTGCCCGCCCGGGGATCGCGGAATTCCGCGTTCGCTCGTCCGTATCCGGCGACGCTGACCGACCACGCGAGCCCCGGCGCGGAATCCGCGGTGCCGGTGATCTTGCGCGTGCTGTCTTCGGGCTGCAGGTGCACGACAACCGCACCGGCAGTGGTGATTACGGCCGCCGTGGCGGCGAGCACGAGATTCCGGAGCCCGGGGATCGTTGTCACCGCGACACCTCGAGTCCCGGATTCAAAGCGATTTCCTCCAGTAGCGCGAATGTCGCGGTCTCGGTCGGGTTTCCGCTGGAGCTGGCCCGGACCTGCGTCCCGGATGGCCGGGTGACTGTGACGCTGCGGGTCGTTCCCGGCGAGGACGACGGTTCCATCGACGTGGTCGTCCATTCGCTGGTCGCGACTATCGTCCCGTCCGGCAGCCGACGCGACACCGTACCGTCGTTCGATGCGGTATCGGGCTCCTGTGGGAGAGGCTGGCCGGTGCTGATCGTGACCCCCAACTGCGATTGGCGACCGGGTGTGGTTACTCGAACCATCTGGCACACCCCACCCGTGCTCGCTGGTAGTAGCGCCCCGAGCGGCCGGTCCAGGGTCAAGCCGTCAAGAGGCATCTGGGCCAGCACCGCATTCCATTTACGGGCCTGGGCCTGATCGATCGCGGCGGAAGATTCCGAGGCGCCGTAACAGGATTCGGGTGGGTTCGGTGTTCCGGGCGGCACCGGCGCGGTGACGCGCAGCCCGGGGGCGGTGACTAGTGCGACGAGGTCGTCGATGGTCAAGGGGACGGCTCGGGTACGGCCGCTTCCGTCGCGGGCGTCGTCGGTGGCGCTCGCGTGCGCGACGGATCCGTCCGGAAGGTAGGCGGTAGCGGTGCGCGAAAGAGTACGGACCCCATTCGTCTCGTGCCAGGTGTCATCGGTGTCGACGATCGTGCCGTCCGGGAGGTGTCGCCGTTCGTCGAGATCGCCTGCGACACAGGGTGGTATCGGCGTAGTGGACATCCGCACGGTCACCGTCAGCCCGCCCGCTCCATCGCCGCGCAGCAGCGTGGCCTGTGCGTTGGTCCAACCGCCGAATTCCTTGTGCTCGGTGGAATCGCCGGGAATCGGCTGGAATATCAGCGACCGTTGCACCGACGCGAAGGCGATCTCGACACCCGCGGGCAGCGCTTCCTGGAGCGCTTGCGTCATCGCGCCGGCTTTGGGACCGGAGAACCACGGATAGGACGGATTGTCGTATTCGGGAGTGCCCAAGTATGCCATCCCGAAAAATCGCGGTTGCTGTGGCGGTTCGACGACATCGCACCCCGGGATCTGTACCGGAAACGTAACCGGCGGAGTGACATAGGAATATTCGGCCGGTGCCGGCGGCTCCGAAGTGGTGGGTGTGACCGGTGTGGTCGTCAACTCCGGCTCCGGCTCATGCAGCAGCCCGGCGACGAGAAAGGCGGTCGCGACAACCGCTACGCAGGTCAAGCCCACCGTCCAGCGGGTGACCGCGGGCGACGGCTCGGTCACTTCTCTCTCGTCGTCGTTCTCCATATATCGCATTCTGTCTGCCCCGCTTGATCGACCGCCACCTGCGCCTGTTCGTAAGTTGCCGTTCGCCGGTAGCGGGGCGGGCCGCCGACTAGGCTTTGCCACGTGTCAGGCTGTCGTCCGATCCGGAGCGAAATCGTATGCGGGCCGTAGTATATGACCGCTACGGCGGCCCCGAGGTGCTCTCTGTCGCGGACATCCCGATACCTTCGCCAGGACCCGAACAGGTACTCGTTCAAGTACATTCGACGTCGATCAATCTCTCCGACTGGGAGACACTGCTGGGCACACCGCTGTATTCGCGCCTCGGCGGGCTCCGGACACCGAAACGCCGAGTTCTCGGATCCGACATCGCCGGGCGCGTCGAAGCCGTCGGCTCCCGAGTCACTCTGTTCGCGCCGGGTGACGAGGTCTACGGCGACAATCTCATGCTCAAGGGCGGATTCGCCGAATATGCCGTGGTTCCCGAAAAAGCATTGGCACGCAAACCGGAGTCGCTGAGCTTCACCGAGGCGTCGACCCTGCCGCAGGCGGCAGCGATCGCACTCCAGGGCACAGCCGGCGTCACAACAGGTATGTCGGTCTTGATCAACGGAGCAGGCGGTGGATCCGGCGCGTTCGCGATCCAGTTGGCCAAGCGTGCCGGAGCCCACGTGACCGGCGTGGACAACGCCGCCAAACTGGCTTTCATGCGCACCCTCGGTGCCGACGAGGTAATGGACTACCGCGCAACGGATTTCACCCGAACCGGACCATACGACCGCATACTCGACCTCGTCGCCCACCGCTCGGTCTTCGCCTATCGCAGGGCGGTCGCGCGCGGCGGCCGCTATCGCTGCGTCGGCGGCACCACCCGCGCGTTGCTGCGAATGACGACCATCGGCGTCATCGCCGGCATCGCCACCGGCCGCAGCCTCGGTGTTCTCGCGGTGCGGGAGGGACCCGCCCACTTCACGCCCCTAGCGGAGGCTTGTGCCGCGGGACAAATCGGTATCCATATCGATCGCGTGTGCCCGCTCGAGGAAACCGCGGAGGCGCTCGCCCACGTCGGCGCGGGTCGCGCCCTGGGCAAAGTGGTGGTCGAGATCCGCTGACCTCCGCTGCTGCAGACCCCGGTTGTCCCTATAGCTAATGGTGCAAATTGTGATTCTCCGGACTGGATGGGCGAATCCGGCGGAATTCGTGGATGATTCGTCAAGCTTTCTGTCGGTCTTTGTTTGCGGAGGAATATTTTGATGAGGTTTATCGGCAAGGCCGCTTTCGCGTTCGCGGCGTTGGGTCTGGCGGGAGGGTCGGTCACCGGTGCTGGTTCGGCTCATGCCGACAACCCGGCGGATGAGCCCGGATTGTTCGGGGCGATCGCCTTCAGTGAACAAAATTGGTCCTACGGCACCAGTGTTGATGCGGACAGTGTCAAGACCGCGATCGACGAGGCACTCGACAGCTGCGGGTGGGACGGTGCCTCCGACTGCGCTGTTGTGGTGACTTGGGCCGACGGCTGTGGCGCGCTGGTTTATGTCGACAACGACTCGATGTACGGGTACGGCAGCGGCGCGGGTCCTGACCGTTCGTCCGCGCTCGCCGCCGCCCACGCCAGCCTGGGCCGGTACTACCCGCAGGCGCTGCTGGCCAACGTCGGTTCCGCAGACCGTGCGGGGACAGGCATCAGCGAAGTGATCTGTACCGCCAACGCGCAACGCTGAGAATTTCCGTCCAGGCCGGCTGAAGGTACGTCCCGCTGAGCGGCCGGTGGGGTTGTGCTGCCGACCGCGCAGCGGCATGCCGGTGCATCTGGCGAATCCGCTGAAAGCCGTATTCGTCTCCGGCTCACTGGAACTCAGTCAGTCTGATCGGCGTAAACGCGACCACTGTCGGCATGCTTCGCACGTAGCGCGGCACGTCGTTCGGCGTCGCGGGCCGCACGACGTTCGCGGGTCCGCGCGGTACGGCCGGTGTGTGACACCTGCTCCGGTTGCTCATCGAACCCGTGGTCCTTCCGGAAGCGATCGAGCACCCAAACTACGGGCACGCTGATCACGTCCCATGCGTAGGCGGCGAGCACCAGCAGGATCAAACCGCCGATCACGAACCACAGCAGGTCGCCGAGCAAAAGATCGAATCCGAGCTTCACCAAACGCGACATGAGAATCCCCCAAGACAGCCACGAACGCGCCGGACCGGCTGCGACCGGGCTGATGGTAGTCGGTTCGGGATGCGGTCCAAAGATCAACTCCCTCAAGGTGATTCATCGGCTCGGGACAGCGTCGTCGACCGCGATCCAAGACAACAACACCTAAGCGCGTTCCGTCGGGTGCGGCTCGGTCGGTACGCCGGCCTACTGGGACATCACGCAGGGGCACCGAGCGGCGGGTGCTCGAGGACGCGTGGCTTGTACTCGACCAACTGGATGCGGCCGTCGAAGGTGCGGTGCTCGATCATCTCGAGGGCAACGTCCGGATAGCCGTCGTAGATGCGCTCTGCGCCCGTGGCGCCGGTGATGACGGGGAACATCACCACCCGGAATCGGTCGACGAGTCCGGCGCGCAGCAGGGACCGGCACAGACTCAGACTGCCGATCGTGGTGAGGAGCCCCGAGCCGCTCGATTTCATGGCGCGGACCGCCTCGATGGCGTCGCCGCGGACGAGCGTGGAGTTGGCCCACGTCAGGGGCTCCTCGAGCGAGGAGGAGAACACCACTTTGGACGCCCGCGTGAGCCCGTCGACCGACGCCTCTTCTTCGGGCCTGAACTCGTCTTGGCCATCCGGGACCTCACCGGCGGCGAAGCCCGACATCAGGCGGTAGGTGTTCGCTCCCATCAGGTGGGTGGACTCGGGCTGCTCGCCTAACCACGCGAGATACTCCGGGCCCTCGAGACCCCAGAAACCGGGCCATCCCTCCCCCGATGCGTAGCCGTCGAGCGAGGTGATGAAATCGACGAGAAGCTCTGACATAGCGGTGTCCTTTCCTAGGCTGTCATGAGCTTTGACCGGACGGGAGCCGCGAACTCATCGGCCGTCGCCGAACGATCTCGATGCAAATCCCTGAACGGCGTCTGTGGATGTCTCGAGCCGCAGCGGCTCCCGGACCCGCGCCGCACGCTTCGCGGCGTCTTCTTGCGTCAATTAGAAATACTTTGGGCCAGAGGCTAATTAGAGCCATGACGGATCCCTCAGGCAGCCAGCGCCGCACACAACTCGCCACTGCACTTGGGGCCTGCGACCATCCGGTTCAGCCGTGGGCCAATTCCTCGGCCATGCGGGCGGTGATGACGGCCAGGACTCGAGCCGCGGTGGCCAGATCTTCGGGCGAAACCACACCGTAGGCGGCGTCCACGATCGCCCCGGATTCGCTGCGGACCTTGCCCACTATCGCCTTGCCCGCGGTGGTGGACTCGAGTCTGCCGTGGGGTGTGTTGGCCAGTAGCCCCTTGGCAAGTAGTGCGTTCAGAGCAGTTTCGACCTCGGCGGACGTCCATTTGGTCAAGCCGGCGATCCGGTCGATGTGCGCGGTCCGCTCGACCGGCTCGCCCGTGGCCTGATTCAACACAATCCACTGCTTCTCATCCAATGTGGTGCCGTTCAGCGCGCGGGTCAGCACCGCGGTGTGGTGCTTTTCGGCTTGGCCGATGATCGAGGGAGTCAAGGTGGCGGGGTCCGAAGCCTGGCTCGTGGTCGCGGCGACGGTGCTGCTCGCGGGCGGTCCGGCCTCGACGGTCGTTCCGCTGCAACCGGTAAGCAGCAATGCCGCACCGATGGCTGAAATCGCCACGCCGACAACGGTAGTTCTGCTGTTCATTTCGTGAACCTCTGTATATGGTTGGACGAACTCCGCACCGGTGCTCGTTGTGCCGCCACCCCGCGGAGGCTGTGGGCCGGCGGCGAATTCGGTTCAGGCGTGGGCCAATTCCTCGGCCATGCGGGCGGTGATAGTGGCCAGGACTCGAGCAGCGGTGGCCAGATCTTCGGCGGGAACCGCGCTGTAGGCGGCGGCAACGATCGCGCCGGATTCGGCGCGAACCTTGCTCACCACGGCCTTGCCGGTTGCGGTGGGCTCGAGCAGTCCGTGCGGCGTAGTCGCCAACAGAGCGCTGGCGAGCAATGCGTTCGCGGCCGTTTCGACCTCGGTGCGGGTCCACTGAGTCATCGCGGCGACCCGGGCGATGTGGGCGCTGCGCTCGATCGGCTCATCGGCGGCACCGGCTTGATTCAGCACGATCCACTGCTTCTCATCCAAGCTCGTGCCGGTCAGCGCGCGGGTCAGGACCGCGGTGTGATGCTTCTCGGCCTGGCCGATGATCGAGGGGTTCAGGGTGGTCGGGGCGGTAGTGGTGCTCATCGCGTTCTCCTCATTCGGGTGGTGCTCGGTGACGTGATTGATTCTGACACTAAGTATCAGAAGTGCACAAGTCCCAACTAGAACTAAGTTTCTTTTGGGTCGCAGGTTCTTCGGGCGCTAGGATCAGGGCATGCCTGCAGACGATCGCGCCCTGCCGCTTCGGGAACGCAAGCGAGTCCGCACCCGACGTGCCCTGGCCGACGCCGCACTGGCGCTGTTCACCGAAAAGGGTTTCGCCGCCACCACCGTGGAGGAACTGGTCGAGGCAGCCGAGGTTTCGCGCAGCACGTTCTTCCGCGCATTCCCCACCAAGGAGGCCGTGGCCGTCGAGGCCGAGACCGAGCTCTGGACCGGCTATCTCCAAGCCCTCGCCGCGCGTGAACTCACCGGACCGATCCTGACCGCGTTACGCGACGTCCTCACCGACGCGGCCACCGCGCTGCCCGACGACTGGGATAAGCGCTACATCGCCACACGCAGCCTGATCCTGACCGCCCCCAGTCTGCTCGGCTACCTCGAATACGCCCGCTCGGGTGTGGAAGCCGAAGTGACAGCACATCTTTCGGAAAAGCTCGCCCTGCCTCCCGGCGATCTACGCCTCCGCATCCTCGCCGAGCTGACCACTACGGCCTGGAGTATCGCCGGGCGGGCCTGGGTCACCGCCGACGGCGCCGGCGGCCGATCCGCGCTCATCACCCGCCTGCACGAGGCCTTCGCCGCCATCCCCGACGCCCTGCGAACAATGGGGCCCACGCTCACATAACAACGCGGGATCGCGCCCCGCCCAACAGCATTGCGATCGCCGGGAATCGGATTTGCCTATGCGCTGAGCACAGCGGTCTCGTTCGCCGACTGCGCGGAAGCTCGGCCGGTACAGACACCGTAGAGCCCGAGAAGCCGCGCTGGCCGGATCAGTCAGCGCGGCTTGCGGCGATCGAGAAGTTTCAACCACCGGGGCTGGGTTCGGGGGTCCGGCGCGTTGCCGAGTCGAACCGGACACGCGAACCTTTACGCCGGCGGGCTGGCGTGAGCCAATTCGGCGAGTTCGGACAGGAACTGGACTGAGGAAACGGGCTTGCCTTCCTTTCCGATCGGTGAGGGGTCCAGCGGCACGAGAATGTCGGCAGTCGAGGCGTGCAACCACAGCGCCATCACATAGAGGGCGGGGATGCGCAAGAGCCGGAGTTCGAATCCGGTAGCCGCCAACTCGGGCAGCTTGCGGACCATTTTCAAGGTTCTGTCGGTGGCGAGGACGAACGGTCCTTCGGTGAATTGCGACATCTCCTGGGTGCCGTCGGGGGCCTGCGTGGTTTCGGCGCTGGCGACAATTTGCGCGCCGTCCACGACGAGGTAGCGCCAGCCCACCGGCTGTGCGGCCTCGAGGCCGGCGCCGTCGACGATGTCGTCCAGTCCCATGCTGAAGATCTGATGGGGAGTGGACAGGTCGAGTTGGTCCTTGCGGGCTCCGCGTAGCGCCTTGGTCGAGAATTTCGCGTCGTCGGCGAAGGCCCGGAGTTTCCCCTTGACCTTGTCCGGAACCTCGGCGGGCGGGTTGGGCAGATGCAGTGGCATGATCGGATCTCCTCAGCGCTTGGTCTTGTAGCTGACGTTCCAGGTTCCGTTGCCCTGGTACCTGTTTCGGAAGACGTCGTAGGTGACATCGGAGTCGCCGTACCAAGGATCGGCGACGCTGACGTAGTCGACACCGCCCGACACCGAACGTCCGCGCAGCGCGGCGATGTGGCCGCCGCCGCCCTGCCAGGCGATGTTCACGATGACCGGCGCGGATTTGGCCAATTCGGCACCGAGCTGAGCGCTGGTCAAGGCGTTGTTCAGACGCGCGTTGAGCCGCCCGATCCGCGTCAGCGCGGTATCGGGCCAGCGGCCCTGGTTGCAGGGCGATACGGCGCCCGCGCCGACCACGCAATCATTCCTGCCCAACTCGGCGTTGGCCATTTTGCCCTGGGTCCAGGTGGAAGCCGGGTTGTAGTACGCCTCGGTGCTGACCGTGGCCGCGTCCCAGCACCACATGGTTTGCTCTTGGTGCTGCATGGCGAAGTCGAGCCGTTGGTCGTCCATGGCTAGAACGAACTTCTCATGGGTGCCGCCATCGGCGCCGAATTGGGCGTTGACTGTGCCGCCACCGCCGTCGGTCAGCGCGGTCAGCCCGGTGCCGTTCAACCGTAGGTACACCTTCGGGAAAGCGATCGACTCCAAAGAGAACGATCCGTCTGCCTGCGGGCTGGGATGGAACTTCTCCCACGGGCCGGGGGCAGTCGCGTTGTACTGGGCGTTGACCGTGCCGCCGCCGGATACGGTCTGGGCGCTCACTCCCGTGCCGTCCATACGTAGGTAGACCTTCGGAAAAGCCACCGACTCGAACCCGACCGAGCCATCGGCTTGAGGTCGCACCCGATACCGCTCATAGTGGCCGGACCCGTACTGGCAGTTGACTTTTCCACTGCCACGGTCGGCGGGGGCGGTCACCCCGGTGGCGTCCATCCGCAGGTACACATTGGGAAACGCCGTCGACCGAATGGTGATCGGCGTCTCCCCCAGCGTTGCGAGGTCGGCTACTGACAATGCCATGATGAGCCTTCTTCCATGCAGGGTTATCCCAGGTCAGGGTCGAAACCCGCTGCGCTGAAGGCTATTTCGGCCGATGCCGGTGAGATGGACTCAGTTCAACACAAAAGACGGCGGCGCGCACCGTCTTCGGCTCCGGAACGGTTACTCGTTCGGCAAGCACCCTGAACACGAACAATCTTGCCGCTCAGAATAATTGGTATCGCAGCTAAGGCAGCAACCACGGCCACCATCAGCGTTCTGCGTGAACTGCTGCGTCAGTCCGTCAGCCAGTGCAGTTCGTGTGCCACGGTTTTGGCGACGGTACGGATGCGGCGGTGTAGTGGCGACTGCTCGCGTGGAAGGACCAAATGGATCGTCAAGGTAGCTGCGCCCCGCAACGGCCGCCACGCGAGCCCTGCGGCTAGTGCCGTGACCGCGGCTTCTCCGGCCGGGGCGAGGGTCAGACCGTCGCGTAGGTCGTGCTGCGACATGTCGAAAGACACTGCGAGCGTGTGGAATCGGGGGGTCGGCTGGATGTCGCGAAACAGTGCGGACAGCTCATCGTGGATCACGGGGTTGGCCGCGCGGTCCGGGAGTCGCAGCGGATACGCGGCGGCGTCGGCGATCTCGATCTCCGGGTGTTCGGCCAGCGGATGATGCTGTGCCAATTGGACCCCGACGCGCTCGCGCCGCAGCAGGAACCGGCGCACGCCACGACCCGGCTGTTCCCCGCGGGTGATCCCCGCGTCGATGCGGCCGTCGGCGACCGCGGCCGAGATCTCCGGTGTCGCCATCGGGATCGCGCCGACCGCGAGACCTGGGCTGCTTCGGATGAGCCTGTCCACCAGGGCCGGTACCGTCTCGGCCCCCGTACTGAGGCTGTAACCGATGCGCAGCGTGCCCAGTTCACCAGCCCCCGCATTCCGGGCGGTGTCCCATGCCCGGTCCAGCGCAGCCAGCGCGGGCGGGCCGGACTCCGCCAAAGCCGCACCGGCCGTGGTCAATACGACGCTACGCGTGTTGCGAACCAGCAGGGCTGTACCTAGTTCCGCCTCCAATCGGCGCATCCGGGCGCTGAGCGCGGGCTGTGCGATACCGATCCGTGCGGCCGCGCGAGTGAAGTTCAACTCGTGCGCCAGCACCAGGAAGTACCGCAGGCTCACCGTATCCGGCGCCACATGCCCCCCTCGATTGATAACCATTCGTTCTGAGTTTATCCCGTATCGGTCTTTCCCTCGACCGCGCAGCAAGCCCTAACCTGCGCATATGACGATTCAACCAACCGCGGTAGCGGACATCGCAGTCACAAGCATTTCTGATCTGGACGGAGGTCGTCATGCATAAGACGGTGGTCCTGTATCCCATGCCTGACGACCCTGACCATTTCCGCGACTACTACGTGACCAACCACCTTCCACTGGTCAGGGAGTGGCCCGGCGTCCTCGCGTGGCGCTACAGCTTCGACGTGGCGGCGATCGACGGAGAAGCGCCGTATTTCGCGGTCTTCGAAGCCGACTTCGCTGACGCCGCCGCCCTGGCCGCGGCGCGGGAGTCGCCGCAAGGCCGGCGACTGGCCGCCGATGTCGTCAACTACGCCACCGGCGGTGTGGTCGTCATCGACTATCCGGTCCAGGACGGCACCGGCTGAGGTCGGCCGGCATCGCTCTCGCCGTGAAACGCCACGGCGACAAGATGCTCATCACTGGTGATGAGCAGCGACCACAGCCGACCGGCGCGGTAGCAGCAAGGCGGGGATCAACGCGAGCGCTATCACGACCGGAGCGATCAGGTAGGTGTGCTGGAACGCTTCCGCCAGGGCGGGAGCGATCTCGGCGCGCTGCGCCGGACCCATACCGTGCAGCGCTTGCAGCCCGCCGGTCACTGGGAGCAGCGCGCCCAGGGTGACCGAGGACACCGCGGTGCCGACCGCCAGGGCGGTGGTGCTGATCATGTTCAGCACCGTCGATCCCGCCGGTTGATCCACCCGGCTCAGCGACCGGGTCGCGGTGGTCATGACCGGCATCATGGTGCCGCCGCCACCGGCGCCCATCAGCAGCATGCTCGCACCGAGCGCCCAGTACGGCGCGTCCGCGTCCAGCTGGACGATGAACAGCACGAAACCGGTGAGCGCCACCGTGATCGACACCGGCAGGTAGCGGCCGGGCGGAATCCGATCGATCAACCGGCCCGCCACCTGCATGGTCAGACCGGAGGCCAGCGCGAACGGAATACCCAATGCGCCTGCCACCAGGGCTGATTCGCCACGAACCACTTGAAAGTACAAGGGTAGTAACAGCATCGAACCGAAGTAGCCGCTCGCGAACAAAGCCAGCAGCAGCGCGGCGGTGCCGCTGACCCGGTTGCCCAACACCCGCAGATTCAGCAGCGGCTGCGCGATGGTCAGCGATCGGCGCACGAAGGCGGCGATGAGCCCGGCCCCGGCCAGCAGCGGGACCAGCACGGCGGGCGTGACGAATCCGGCCTGTTCACCGGCCGCGGTCACCCCGTAGATCAGCAGGGCCAAGCCGGGTGACATCAACAGGAGTCCGGGCAGGTCGAGCGCGTGCCGCGGTTCCGGCAGGTCGTCGGGCACGATCCGGGCGGCCAATACCAGCACCAGCGCACCCATCGGCAGATTGATGAAGAACATCCACCGCCACGACACCTCGTCGATCAGGTAGCCGCCGATTACCGGGCCGAGCAGCGGGCCGACCAGAATGGCCAGACCCAGGGTGCTCATCAGCCGTCCGAGCCGATCCGGCCCGGCCGCACGCAGCAGGATCGTCATCGCGACCGGCATGAGCAGGCCGCCGCTGGCGCCCTGCACGACTCGAAAAGCGATGAGCGACTCCATGTTCCAGGCCAGTCCGGCCAGCATCGAGCCGACCGCGAAGGCGGCGACCGCGGTCAGGTACAGCCGTTTGGCGCCGAACCGGCCGACCAGCCACGCCGAGGCCGGCACCACGGCGCCGAGTGCGAGTGAATAGCCGGTCGCCACCCACTGGATGGTGTTCAGGCCCGCGTCGAAGTGCGCGGACAGCGTGTTGATCGAGACATTGACGATCGTTTGGTCCAGTGTGGCCATGATCGTGCCGAGCACCAGCACCAGCACGATCGTCATCGGGTTGCGGGCGGCGGTCGGCGCCGCGGAAGTCGTCGCGGTAGTGGTCACGACCCTCACGCTCCGTACGGGTTGGCGGCACGGGCGGCGCGCAATGCCTCACCCCACCAAGTCAATTGCTTCAGCAGGGCTTTGGTGGCGGTGACCGCGTCGGTCGGTTCGGTGAGTTCGCCCGCGTCATCGAATCGGCGCCACGGGTTCGCGAAGCTGACGGTGTCGCGGATGGTGACCGCGTGCAGTTCGGCGAAGACCGGCCGCAGGTGTTCCACCGCGCGCAGACCACCGGAGATGCCGCCGTAGGAGACGAAACCCACCGGCTTGGCTTGCCATTCGACGTGATGTTCATCGATCAGGTTCTTCAGCGCGCCCGGGTAGCTGTGGTTGTACTCGGGCGTCACCACCACGAACGCGTCAGCGCGCGAGAGCTTTTCGGCGGTCTCCGCCCGTGACGGATGATCGGTGACCGCACCGAAGGCGTGCGGCAGCGCGACCTGCAGGGTATCGACGATCTCGACCTCGAGGGTGTCGTGGCGCCGGAGCTGACCGACGAACCAGCCCGCGATAGTCGTGCCGAAGCGGCCCTCCCGCGTGCTGCCGACGACGACCGCGACCCGCAGCGGATCCGCGTCCCGAACGCGTTGCGACCCTTCGGTATTGACGTGCCAGTTGCTCATGAGGCCCCTCCTCTGGACGATCGCGCCGGCCTTGGCGCTGTCCACAGCCTCCAACCTCAACCAATCTTCGGGTCAACCCCTGTGATCGAGGCGACATCGCCCGGCTCGACCACGTGCTGTCCGAAGCACAAAAATCGGCTAGGTCGCCAGTCCGATGACGGCCTCCAGGTCGTCGAGGCCGGCCAAGTGCGCGGTGAGTTCGCTGCGTTCGGCCGCGGTGAGGGGGACGGCGCGGGCACGGGTGAGGGCATCGACCGCGGTGGTCGTGTCGTCGGCGCGAATGGCGAGTTCGGCGCGGTAGGCCAACGCCTCGACCAGTTCGGCGGCGGGCGCGCGATACTGCTCCCGGACCAGCATGGCGTCCAAAATCTTTGCCGCCTGCAGAATGTCGCCCTTGGAGTCGCCGAGCACGACGGCATTCTCCAGCGCCCTGGCCAGCTTGCCGACCTCGGACGCACCGGTGCCGCCGGTACCCGGGGAAGCGAAGATCCGGATCCAGTTCCCGCCGGGGTCGATGACCGTGAAACCGGAGTAGTTGTCGGCGTTCTTGCGTTTCCGCGGGCGGGTCATCCGTGGGATCCCGGAGACCAGAAGTTTGCCGTGGACCGCGCGCATGCCCGCGGCAAACGCCTCGAACAGCTGCTGAGTGTCGGGCACGAGGACCACACAGCTTCCGTAGGAGTCCTCGGGTTTGAAGTCCGGCAGGCCGAAGAACTGCAGTTGCAGGTCTTCTCGCTGCAGGCCCACGCAAGGATACGGGCGGGCCTGATAGTAGGTCCGGGTGAAGCTAAGCATGGTGTAGAACTCGTCGATGTCGTCGATAGACCCGCAGGGAAGCAGCGGGACGGTTATCTCGTGGGCCATGACATTTCTCCGTCTCGCAAAGGTTCGCCGATGCTCGCGGCGGGCGCTTGAAACACGGAACCCTTTGTGCCAGTGGGCCACTCCTGCACACCCCATGACTTCGAATCCGATAGCCGTGTGCGCGCCCGCGCAGCGCTCCTAGAACCAGAAGTCGCACCGGCTTCATCGAGCCTCTTCCGCCTGCAGTAGCCGGTTTTGGCTACTGCAGGAAGAATACTCCACGTCGATCCATTAGCCAAACTTGGTTACATGCGGATCGCGCGCCGTGGCAACCGAATCCGGTAGCCGCCACACCATCGGCCGCAGTCACACAACTCGCGCTTCCCCGCCGGCTCGACTCCCTCGGGTGTGACCTGATTGCTGACGTCGCCGAAAATCCTTGCACGCTAACATTTCTCGGCGCAGCTGCCGGTCCACGTGTCTCCGACGCGGCGAAGCTGAGCGCCTGGGCACTGTCACTCGCCCTGCCTCGAGTCAGCCCGTGCGGGGGGTAGGTTCGAGCTTCTCCGGTGCGCGGATGGTCGACTCTTCGCCGCAGGACCCGGAGTCAGCCAGATACTTGGCACCCGCTGACAAATGAATCCAGCCGAGCGAAAACTATGTGGCGGGCTTGATCCGCAGTGATGTTGCCGGTCAGAGTGAGTCCGGCAAGGCCGGTGGACAGCGCGAGGAGTTCGCGCGCGGCTTCGACGACGTCGAGATCGGTTGTTACCGTGCGGCCCAGCAGAAGTGCGATCAGGTCGATCAGCCCGCTGTAGCCCTCGGTCATCTGGATGGCGAGATTCGGGCGCGGCAGCGCGTGTGTCTCGAACGCCTGCATGATCCGGAACAGTCGGCGGTCGGCGGCTGTTCGCGGAATAGTTTCGGCGAGTATGGCGCGTAGTACCGCGATCGGGTCGTCGGTGCCCGCTATCGCGACTTGCTCGCGAACTCGGTTGCCGCCGACCTCGGTGATGCTGGTGAACGCTGCCGCCAGCAGATCCTCCTTAGTCGGGAAGTAATGCTGGACTCGGCCGATGGAGACGCCGGCCTGCTGGGCGACGTTGCGGATGCTCACCCCTTCCACCCCTTCGGTATCCACGATCGTGAAAACCGCCTCCAGAATCGACTGCCGTCGCTCGTCGTGCGCGGCACCCACACCGCGCACTGGCGCACCCTTGCCGCTCACCGCCGCCTCCTTTCCGTTTCGATCGTATTGGTTTGACTCTAGTCCAGGGCCAAGGCTAATCTGGCGATATCAAATCAATACGATCGTATCGATAAGGGAGAATCATGCTCGAAACACTGGGGTTGCTTCTGCTCATCCAGGGCGTCGGCGGGCTGATCAACAACCTCGCCGGGGGCTCGAAAAGCTGGTTCTTACTGAACTATGTCGACCTTCCGGACTGGGCGCGGCTGGTCGGGTACCTACTCCTGAGCGCAGCCGGTGCTGTGGTCCTGCTGTGGCGCAAGGGGTTTCGCTGACAGTCTTTGCCAAGCCGGACCTCACCGTCGAGCCGGACAGATCACGCCAGCGGCAATCCGGCTCAACCGTTGTCGGGTAGACGGACGATATGCGGGATGCCGACGGGGTTACTGATCCAGTGGGCGTCCATGCCCGAGGGCATCGGTTCCAGCTCGTCCTGCACGAAAACTCCGTGTGCGGCGAGGTGTTCGGTTGCGCGGTCGACGTCGTCGGTGAACAGTTCCAGCCAGAGGTCGGCACGAGCATAGTTATCGACACGGTCCAGCCACAGGGTTACGGGCCCGAACTGGATGGAGGCGCTCTGAATCACGCCTTCGGCGACGGATTCGCCGCTGTTATCAGTAACTTCCATACCCAGGGTGTCCCGGTAGAAGGCGACCGTCCGATCGAACTGCGCTTTGGGAAGTTTCATGGCGATATTGTGTCCGCCGCGGAATGTGGGGGTCATGATTCGGTTCTCCTAGAGGCGATCAAGGTGGTCGCGGAGCGCGCTGAGGCGTCCGTCCCAGTTGTGTGCGAGTGCGGCGAGAAATGACTGAGCAACGGTCATCGGCTGGGTCTGCAGGTAATAGTGGATCCGGCGTCGCTCGCCGGGTTCGGCGCGGACGAGGCCGGCATCGGCAAGAAGACCGAGATGTTTGGCGATCGCCTGTCGCGAGATCGGCAACCGGTCCGCCAGATCGGTCGCCGTCGCTGGACCGTGCGCGGCGAGTTCGGCGAGAATGCCGCGTCGCGTCGGGTCGGCCAGCGCTGTGAATACCGCCTGCGCGATCAGCTCCGCGTCGGGATGCTCAGGCACTGACATCGAGATACTCGACGAGCTCGGCCAGTTCCATCGCCCACCCCTCGACGTTGCCTTCGTATGCCCCCGCCAAATGGTCTGGCAGTTGCGCGAACCCTATTTCCACCACCGTGAGCCGGGTGCCGGTGGGCGTCGGTCGCAGGGTGAATTCGACACGTGTGCGGCGCGGATCGCTGGGCGGCAGCCCCTCGATCGGCCAGGTGAACGCGAACCTGCTGGGCGGCTCGACAAGCTGGATCCGCAGTGTGTGCGGCCCGTCCTCGTGCCACCACACCCGCACTGTGCCGCCGGGACGCAAGTCATCGATGTCAGCGCGGGAACCGAACCAACTTCCGAGACCTTCGGCCGTGGTCAGGGCGTTCCACACCTTCTCAGGCGGGTGCGGCAATTCGAGCTCCCGCTCGATGCGATCGGGTACCGGCAACACGGCCTCCATGTATAGCAACCAGATGATTGCAATACTGTATCGCAACCGATCGGTTGCAACAAGTTGAGTTCGGCATCTTTGCTGACGGGTTCGATCCATCGCCACCTCGAGCACCCATACCCGACGGGGGCACAGGCGATCATCACAACACTTCATCGAACGCGACGGTGTGAGTGAGCGCGAGCTACACGGGCACAAGCGAAAAAGGCCGTAGCGCAGCAAAATTCGAACACGCCGAGGCTCGGATCGCCGTAGTGCTCGGCGCCGGAACGCTCGCCAGCCGAGGCAGACACGGCCTCCTGGCGAAGTCCGTTCGCACTGACAGCGAGTCAGCAGTTTCGTTCGTCGGACCCGTCACCACAGTCATCGTCGCCGTCGCACAGCCATTGCTTCTGCACACACCTGTCGTTATCGCATTTGAATTCGTCCGGCCCGCACAGGCGCAACCCACTGTGGCATTCGCTGCGCGCTGCCCCTGGGCCGAAATCGAAGGACATCAGCGTCTCAGGGTTGACCGGGGCAGCGGATTCGGCCATCGCTGGCGCCGACACCAGTGTCAGCCATATCGCGGTAGCCCCCAAAGCTGTCGCAAAGACGGAAACGACACGCATGCAGAAACCTCCGTAGTGAGATTCGGTCAGGTACGGAAATTCGGTATCCAGCACAGAATCGAGCGCTTGTCCTGCCCAGGATCGCACACTCGATCGTCGAATCGACGGAGGCCGACATGCCGAAGGCGGGGTCGACTATCAGCGATCAGCAGTCGCAACGAAGTGGTGACGGTGTTCGTGGAGGAACTCGGTGAACGTCTGCGGCGGGTGGCCGATGGCCTCCGCGAAAGCGGCGGGATCGATCGGCGGAGCTGAGGGCAGGCGGGAGAAGACCGCACCGATGGCCGAAATGTGCTGTGCCATCGCTGGGTTGACCGACGACTCGGTGCCGCTGTGCGCCAGGTCTTCCAATTGGCGCTGCCATTGTTCGGCGGACACAGGGGTGTACTTAACCGGTGCTCCCGTTTCGGCGCCGATGAGGGTGGCGATCTCGGCGTGGCTGTGCACGGTCGCCGCCTGCGGGTAAACCGTGGTGCCACGGGGGTATCGGGTCGGGTCGATCAGAGCCGCCACGGCGAGGTCGGCGGCGTCCCGACCGCTGATCCACGGCACCACGGCATCGCCGAAGCTATTGGCGAAACCGCCTGTGCGGCGGATGGATTCGCCGTGCAACAACACGATGTTCTCGTAGAACAACGCCGCGATCCGCAAGATCGTCGGTTCGAGTCCGGCCCAGGACAGCACCTCCTCGGCGATCCACTGCGCGCGTCCCAAACCGCTCGGGCTGTCGGAGGCGGAGACCGCCATCGACATCACCACCACTCGCGGCTTGGTTTCCGCACGGCGGATCGCGGCGGCCAGATCGGCCGCAGCCTGGACGATGCCGGGAGCTACCGGATAGGTGAAATACACAGTGTCCGCGTCCTGTACGGCCGCGTCGAGCGTCCGGTTGTCCAGGAGATCGCCGATGACGATCTGCGCGCCGAGAGCCCGAAGACGTTGTGCGCGTTCGTCATCGGCGCGTACCAGTACCCGGACCGCGTGTGCGTGTTCGCGCAGACGCCGCACCACGTGGGAACCGGTTCCGCCATGCCGGCCGCCCGCGCCGATGACCAGCGTGCGGGGTCCGGAGCTGTCGGGAAGAGAAGTCACAGTGCGCCTATCGGTCGTTCACCACGAGGTGAGATGTGGCGGCTCCAGGTCGGCCGCGGCGCTCACACTAAAACCAGTGACTACTATTATGCAAGTAACTCAGTTGATGAGAGGATCAGTGGGTGCGACGAACGAGTTTCCAAGCGATGGGGTGCCCGATCGCGGGCGCACTGGAGTACGTCGGCGACTGGTGGACGTTGCTGATCGTGCGCGACGCACTGGACGGGTTCACCAGATTCGACGAGTTCGAACGCAATCTCGGCATCGCCCCGACCATGCTGACCAAACGATTGCGCACGCTGGTCGAATCCGGGTTGCTCGAACGTAGGCGCTACAGCCAGTCCCCGCCCCGCTACGAGTACCTCATCACAGACATGGGGCGCGACCTTTCCCCGGTTCTCATCGGCCTGTACGTCTGGGGCCGCAAGCATGCGGGAACGGATACGCCGAGCGTGGTCCTGACCGATCGCGACACCGGGGCTGAGATCGTGCCCGGCCTCGTGGACCAACAGAGCGGTCGCCCCCTGTCCGCCCTGAACCTCAGTTTTCTCGCCGGACCGGGAGCCGATCAACCCATGCGTGAACGTCTCGACCCCGAGTTGCGGGCAGCGCGGAACCACGAGAAGTGATCGGCCGGAAAGAACCGATGAGGAATAGCGCCCAGCGAGATTACGGCGGGCAAAACTCATTGGACGAATTACCCGCGTGCGGAACCGCTTTCGATGAATTCACGGATGAAGCAGAGCGGGCAGATGGGATCGAACGGTGCGGTGACCTGGGTCGAGGCGG
Organism: Nocardia goodfellowii; assembly: GCF_017875645.1. Classification (NCBI taxonomy): domain Bacteria; kingdom Bacillati; phylum Actinomycetota; class Actinomycetes; order Mycobacteriales; family Nocardiaceae; genus Nocardia; species Nocardia goodfellowii. The sequence goes on from NZ_JAGGMR010000001.1 coordinate 6,570,441, forward strand.
TGGGCGACGGTCCGATCGGCGCGGCCACGGCCAGGGCGGGCTGTAGGGCGAGAGCGACAGTAAACGCGCCGCCGACAATGACATTCAGCATGGGACGGTACAAGAGATCCTCCACGTGGATGCGATGAGACGTGAGAGTAGCAAGGCCCGGCGCGGCGGGTCATGCCCCCAATTCCAGCGAGGCATTCATCCAGCCTGATCTTCTCCAGGTAACGGATTCAGCCGAAAACTCAGCTGCGTGCCGAGCTCTCGGAAGCCCAGAGCGGCGGCGACCCGCCTGGACTCGGTCGTGCGGGCACGCCACTGCGGGACCAGGCCCTGCCTGAGGGCGTGCTCTACGGCGGCCGAGGCAGCAGCACGGGCCAAGCCCTGACCGCGCCGATCAGACGCGGTCAGCACCGAGACATGCGCTGTGCGGTTCGGCCAGACCCGATACCCGGCGGCCGAGACAACCACCCCGGCCGAGCACACGACGAACGCCGACGAGGTGATCTCGTCCAACCCGCTTTCGTCGCGGTCGGCCGCCCGGGACTCCTGCAAGGATTCGCCCAAGGCCGCGTTCTGCAGCGGTACTCGATCGACTTTGCCCGCCGTGACCGGTCGAAACAGGTCCACGTCGAAGTAGGCAAGCACCGCGGGACCGCGCACCTCGGCAACGGACAGCACAGTGCCCAGCCGCTCCGCGTTGCCGATCTCTGTAACCGGGATCTGCATTCCAGCGACTCGAATTCGCTCTGCCGCAAAGGCATCGGGTGCAGTCGCAATCGCCGAACCCCGCACCACCACGACACCGGCCCACGCCGCTGGACACATCAACGACCTCGGCGACACCGCCACTTGCAGACGGCCGGGCGTGCAGGAAACCGGCACTACCGCCAGTTCCGCCCACAACGCCTGCGCGTGAGCAACCACAGACGCCAACGACATAAATCCCCCCGGAGTCCAGTATCGACAGCGAACTTGCCCGCGCATCGGCAGTAGCCGATGTACTGAGCAACCGGGTTACGGCCGCCGAACAACGACAAAAAGTTGCAGGCCACCATGTTCCAAGTTTCAACGGCCACTCGGCGGCCGAGAAAGCCTCGCCGGGCAGCCCACCGGCCACAGTAGTCACGGTCGGCACGCACAATGCTCATCGGCAGATCAGCGTGCCGGCCCAGGAGCCGGTGCGGTGCGGTCCGCGGCTCGGCCGGGGGTTGTCCGACGAGGTTCAGTGGGTGCGACGGAGTTGTCCGACCTGCCTCGCGTTGTTTATTTCCATACGCGCGGAAGTCACACTTCCTGCTCGGTCGCATTCAGGGTTCATCAATTCCAGCCTCCAGGTGTCACCATCGGAATCTTTGGCGACGATGCGAAACACTTTCGACCGGACGCTAGAGCTATCGTACCTACCTTCCAGGGTCCACAGCCTGTGCCCGTCGGGCGATTTGGTCAGATCGGTCAGACTGTGGTTCTCGAATTTGATGTGATGCTTGATCAATTCCGGATCGACCGAATTTCCTGTCGTTCCGGCATAGACGGCCAAATCCCTGTCGCCGGTCCAGCTCTTCAAATCTGCACCGCAGGTGCTGGATGGCGCGGCCGACGCGATCCCGGCCGTTACCGCAGACATCAGGCACAAGCCGATCTGGATCGGAACCAGAACACGCAATGGCATTTCCGTTCTCCTGGGGCCCGGGAGTTGACCTGAACGCTGTAGTCTCTAATCGTCGATGCCGCTGCGATGGGAGTCGGACTCGCCCGATCCATCGTCGCCCCGGTTGTCTGCACTCCTCGAAGACTCCTTAGTGCCGGCCCCACTTTTGCCTTTGCCCTTTCCCTTGCCTTTGCCCTCGCCCTTTCCCTTGCCCTTTCCCTCACCGCCGTCCTCGCTCGGCGCGCCGCCACCCGAGGCGATAACCGACCCCTGACCGAAATCGTGCAAGATGGGCTCTGCCGCCAGCGCCGACGAGGGTGCCGGATTATGGCCAAGCTGGCCCGTGGCCCCTGGGGCGGACGCGGCCAGCACCCCGGCCGCAACGAACACCCCGACAATGACTCGCTGAATCATGGTGGTTCCTCTCTCACTGGTGGAGCGGCACGACCGATCAACCGATCCAGCCTAAGAGTGACGAGCAACCGAGTCCGACACCCCTGACCACACGGCGATTCCGCGATGACCGTCCTGGGCACGATGAAGAGCATCACGGAGCACCGCGTTACGCTGCAGCCAAGCGGGTGAAGATCATGAAGACAGGTTGTGAGGGCGGCGACGTGATCAGCGATGTACATAAAGAAGCTGTCATCCTGGCCGGTGACCGCTACACGCAATTTTCGAACGCGTTGTCGGCATTGCTGGGGACGGGTCCGCTCGACGACATCGTGGTGGAGTACGCCGGGATGAATGTGCCGCTGCCGAAGTTGGCCGAGGTCGATACCACAGGGCCGATATCCTTGATCGCCGCTTTCGACAATGCGGCGGGTGACGCGATTCGAGATGCCCTCGTGCGAGCCGGTTTCCGGGTTCGCATCTCCGCGAAGATCATCAGAGTCACGGCGCCACAGTCGGATCCGCGAGAACAGATCGCGAGAATTGCGGAGCATGCCCACAAGGCCCGCTGCGACGTACGCGACGTGTATGAACACCTCACCGGGCGGTGCCGTCTACTCTTGGCCGACGGGACATTCAGCGCGGACGAAGAGCGCCGCACCCGACGGGCGATCCAGCGTTTGACCGATATGACCATCAGCAATATCGATCTCGACGCGACCAGGTTCATGGCCATGGCGAAGGGGCATCGTCCTGTGCCGTTGGACGACGCCGATGACTGGGAACTCGCCAGGTTTGCCGATACCTACGACGGCTATGCGGCATTCGATGACGACCCGATAGCACGGGGCCGGGCAGTCCAGCAGGTGCGGCGGTTGTGGGACGAGACGGGCTTGCTGTCGAACGACTTGAATTTGCTGCGTACGTGCCTGTTCCTCGAAGTAAAAGCGCATCGGCGGCGCGGCGGCGGCCGACCGTTGAGCGAACAGCCTTTTGTCCGCGCTCTGGTAACCCGAATCAGGGACGTTTCAGGCGGCACCGTGCTCTGGGACGATTTGTAACCGGCCGCTCACTCAGCTGATTACAGCTGGGCGGCAAGGGTTCTCAGTCGGTGGCGGGCGCGCTCCGGTTGTTCGGCTTCGATGACGATTCGTTCCATGACCTGGCGGTAGCGCTCGAGGTCTTGTCGGCGTTCCAGGTAGAGCGCGTTGGTCAGCAGCTCCACGTAGACGATGTCGGGGAGTTCTTGTTCGGCGAATCGGAGGAGTGTGAACGAGCAGCAGCCGGCCGCGGCGGAGATGCCGGCGGTGTAGGGCAAGACCTGGAGTGTCACGTTGGGCATGGTCGACATGGCCAGCAGGTGCTCGATCTGGGCGCGCAGCACCTGGGTGCCGCCGATCGGCCGGTGCAGCACGGATTCCTCCAGCACCGCCCACAGTTTGGGGCCGTTCGGTGCGGTAAGGATTTCCTGACGCCTGCGGCGCAGTTCCACTTGCCGTGCCGCTTCGGTGGTGTCGGGGCCGAGGGCGAGGACAGCTCGGGCGTAATCCTCGGTTTGCAGTAAGCCCGGAACAAGTTGGTTCTCGAAGGTTCTGATCGAGGATGCCGCGCCCTCCAGGCCGAGATAGGTCTCGAACCAGGGCGGAAACAGATCGCCGTAGGTATGCCACCATCCCGGGTGGTTGGCTTTGCGAACCAGATCCAGGAGTCGCTCGCGCTGGTCCGGATCGCTGACGCCGTAGAGGGTCAGCAGGTCGGTGATATCGCGTTCCTTGAAGGCGTGGCGCCCGAGCTCGAGGCGGCTGATCTTGGCATGCGAGCCGCGAATATGTTCACCGGCGGCTTCGCGCGTGATGTCGCATTCTTCCCGCAGCTTACGGAGTTGGCCACCGATCGCGATCCGCAGTGCCGTCGGCCCGCGTTCGGCCACATCGGATCCGAGAACGTCGAGCTTGACCGGTTCCGTACTCATGAATTCCTCAGACGGGTCACCGGTTCCGCGCACCCCTCAACGCTTGCGGCCGACGCCGCCGGCGATGCAGTGCCGAACCGCGGACAGCGGACCCAGCCGCGGGCCGTCGGGCCACCAGTCGTCGCACAACACCAGCCCGGGTTCGACCATCTCCAAATCGCCGAAGAGTGCCTGAATCTCGGCCCGGGTGCGGAAGAGTCCGCAGCCCATCGGGCTGTGCACGAATTTGTCCTCCATCTTGCGGGCCAACTCGCTGTATTCGTCGACCTCCGGATCGAAGAAATGCGCGATCGCCACATAGGACCCCGACGGCAGCGCGTCGATATAGGTGCTCATCAACGCGGCGGCATCCGCGCCCAGATAGTGATGCAGCGTGCCCACCTGGAACAGTGCCAGCGGGCGCGAGAAATCCAATTCCACTCGCACCGTCCGGTTTCCCAGTACCTCGAGGGGCTGGAAGATATCGCTCTCGACGATGCTGGTTTGCCTGTTCTCCTCCAGCAGCACGCGGGCGTGCGCGAGGACCATCGGATCGTTGTCCACATAGACCACCCGCGCATCCGGGATGATCCGCTGCACCACCTGGTGAGTGTTCTCCGATGTCGGCAACCCCGAACCGAGATCCAGATACTGTGTGATCCCCGCCTGTCCCGCGAGGAAACGGCACGCCCGGATCAGGAAATCCCGGTTGGCCCAGGCTAATTCGGCCACGCCGGGAGCCACCGTGCGGACCTGCGCCAGCACCTCACGATCGATCTCGAAATTGTCCTTCCCATGCAGTGCCGCGTCGTAGACGCGCGCGATACTGGCACGGCTGGTGTCCACTCCCACCGGCACCACACTCGGATAGGACGGCTGCGACATCGGAGGCTCCCTGCGTCGTTCACTGTTCGTGACACGACCAGTCTGCCCCAATTCGCCTCCGCCGGACGGGTCTACAGCCCGATCGGCGTACGCAGCAGGTGACTTCGAACGACCGCCCGAAATAGCATCCGGAGATGTCCGCAGGTGACCAGACCCGAGTCCGGGCCTATATCGAGGAGTTTCGCGCCCGAGCCGGCCATCCGCCGCTGCCCGCGCAACGCTTGGACGAACTCGTCGACGCGATATCCGCCGACCCGGGCGGCGGTACCGAGCTCTTGGTCCTTGCTCTGTCCGAAGGGCGAACTTTGTCCCGGCGTGAGCGGATCGTCGAGCTCTGGACGGCAGGGAAGCGCGCGGCGGCTGAGCGACTCGCCCTCGACGCCGCCGCGACCGGCGAGCCGATGCCGCTGCGCGACTTGATCAATCATCATCGGCGAGCAGCCGATCGGGAACGCAAGGAAGAGCTGGCTCGTCTCGCCGCGGAAAACGGAGATCACCAACCGTTGCGTACCATCGCCTATCGCTACGAACGCGGTGGCGACCGCCGGCGTGCCGCCCAGTTGTACCAGCAAGGACTGGAACGTGGTGACCAGCAGGCCGGTGCGGAACTCCAGCGTTTGGCGCGTGATCTCCGTGGCGATTGACCGGACCGGCGTGTGCACCTGTTTCACGCACACGCTGGTAATCCGTCAGGCGATATCACAGGAAAAGGACGTCGATGATCTCCACCGAGCCCGCACCGCCGCTACCGCCGCCCACCGATCCGGCGTTGGCGATCTGGCGGGTGCCGAACACTATCTGCTGACCCGCGCCGGGGCCGCTCATTACGCCGAGCGTGCTGATGGCATTCTGGCCTACCGGCGAGGTAACCCAATTGCCCGACACCACGCTTACCGAGCCGTCGGACCAGACAATGGTTCCGTTGGCCGGATTGCCGCCCGCTCCCGTACCGGAGTTACTGCCGGTGGCCGCATTGAACGGGTAGCTGATGTTCAGCATGCCGCCGGTGACGTCGGGAAGTTGCGGGCTGCCGCAGTCGGTGAGTCCGCCGGTCACGTTGGTGTTCATGCCGGCGCTGCCGCTGCCTGGGACGTTGGTGGTAGTGAGCTGACCGCCGTAGCAGCCACCGACAATCGGGTCGGCGGTCGCGGTGGCGAGGGAACCTGTCAGCACCGGGAAAGCGAAAATCGCACCGAGCAGAACTGCTGTACAGCGCTGTAATCGCATTTCTGTACCTTTCGTCGTGATGCACCGTTGCATCTCGATGGCAGTACGAATGACAAATCCATCGTAGGCCGATATTTCGAGGGATGCGACGAGAAATATGCCCCAATGGGAGCCTTATCCGCGACCGCCGAAAGCATGCACCGCCGGGTACGGACAATTGAGACATTCGGCACCGGCATTGTCCAAATGCGCTGGGCAGCAACAGCTGCCGCCATTGCGCAGTGTGCCACCGAAATCCTCCACACCGCCGGTCTGATGTCATGGACGAACTCGGACATAAAGGCGATGTCGGTGCCGGCCGACGTTGTCGCATGAGCTTGAATAAGGCCATGGCTGATCGGGTTCGCCGCAATGGCTGAGGTTATGGGCACCAGCTTCGGCGTGCTCGGACCGGTGATCGCTCGTAACGAGGCGGGTCGGCCCATCGACCTCAAGGGTCCACGCCATCGAGCGGTGCTCGCTCGGCTGCTGGTGGCTCGCGGACGTGTCGTTCCGGTGCATGTGATCATCGAGGATCTGTGGGCCGACCCGCCCGCTGGCGCCAAAGGTGCTGTGCAGACCTTTGTCTCGGCGTTGCGACGCGCGCTCGAGCCGCAGCGCGCAGCCCGTTCGTCCGCCCGGCTACTTGTCACGGAGGGGCCCGGGTACGCGCTGCGCGCCGATGCCGATTCGGTCGACGCGTGGCGTTTCGAAGATGCCGTCGCGCGGGCGATGACCGCCGCGCCACGGCAGGCATCGGCTGTGCTGGCGGAGTCGCTGGGGTGGTGGCGCGGCCCGGCCTACGCGGAGTTCGCCGACGAGCCGTGGGCGCGGGCCGAGCGAGCACGTCTCGAAGAGCTGCGGCTTTCCGCCGTGGAGCGCCTGGCACGAGCGCGTGTGGACCTCGGACTGGCCGACGCCGCGGTACCCGACCTCGACGCGCATGTGGCCGAGCATCCGTGGCGAGAAGAGGCATGGCGGTTGCTGGCGCTGGCGCTCTATCGCGCCGGGCGGCAAGGTGACGCGCTGGCGGCATTGCGCCAGGCGCGAGAGTTGCTCGCCGACGAACTGGGTATCGACCCCGGCCCCGAGTTGCGTGCGCTGGAAACCGACATCCTCCAGCACGCGGAACACCTCGGTGCGGGCCGAGGCGCGGCCGGACGGGTCTGGGAACAGGCGGCCGCCGCCTATGACCGCACCGTCGCCGCAGGGTCCAAGGCGCGACTCGAATCGACCGTCGGGCTGCTGCGGAGCTTGGCGCTCAGCGGCGGCGGCGGGCTGGAAGCCGCCCGGCAGCAACGACTCGGAACCATCACCGCCGCAGAGCAATTGAACGATCCCGAACTCACCGCTCGGGTGATCGGCAGCTATGACGTCCCCGGTATCTGGACCCGCTCCGACGACCCGGAGCAAGCCGCGCTCATCGTCGCCGCGGCCGAACGCACGCTCGCGCGGCTTCCGGCCGACGCACCCGAAACCACTCGGGCCCGGCTGCTGGTGACGATCGCGCTCGAGACCCGCGGGACGCGCACTGAGCGCGGGTCCCGAGCCGCGCGGGCGGCCGAGGAGATCGCCCGCAGACTCGACGATCCCGCTCTACTCGCCTCCGCGCTGAGCGGGGTGTTCATGCATACGTTCCAGCGCACGGGCCTGGCCTCCCGGCGCGACGCGATCGGGCGGGAATTGATCGACGTGTCGACCCGGCACGGGCTGGTGACATTCGAGATCCTCGGACATCTGATCCGGATGCAGGCGCTCGGCGCGTTCGGGGATTTCGACAGCGCGGACCAGCACGCTGCCGCGGCCGAAGTCCTGGCCGAGCGGCACGAGGCTCCGCTGGTGACGGTGTTCACCACGTGGTACCGGGCGATGCGGGCTGCCGCGACCGGTGCTTCGGTCGCCGTCGCCGAGGCCGGTTATCAGCGAGCGGCGGAGTTGCTGCACGGCAGCGGCATGCCCGGCCTCGAACGCGGCATCCTCGCGCTGGCGCTGCTGTGCTTACGCGTCTCCCGTGGCCAGGCGGTGGCGCTGGACGCGGACGCCGACTTCGGCCCGTACGAGCCGTGGGCGCGCCCGCACCTGCTGCTGGCGAACAATCGATCCGAAGCCGCCGCCGCGGCGCTGCGCCGAATCCCCGATCCCCCACCGGATCTCCTGCTCGAGGCGCTGTGGTGCCTGACCGCCCGCGCGGCCGTCATGGTGGGCGACCGTGCGATGATGACCCGCGCCCGGATCGAATTGTCCACTGCGGCAAACGAAATCGCCGGAGCCGGATCCGGCGTGCTGTCCGCCGGACCCGTCGCCGCCTACCTCGGCGAACTCACCGCGGCCCTGGACGCGCGACCCTGAGCAGGTCGCGCAGCACCCCGGCGACCTCGCCCGGAGCCTGCTCCGCCATGAAGTGACCCCACCCCACCGTGGCGTGGGTGAGGTCGGGGGCCCAGGCGCGCCAGAGCTCGGCGGCGTCGAAACCCAGTGCCGCGCCCCAATCCTGCTGCAAGACCGAAACCGGCATCCGCAGCCGGTTACCACTGCTTCGATCGCTCTCGTCGTGCTCGATGTCCACACCGGCCGAGGCCCGATAGTCAGCGACGATGGACGGGATCGCCGCCCGCGAAGCCGCCAGGTAGGCGGCGCGAACATCGGCGGGGATCGCCGCCGGATCCGTGGACCACACGTCGAGGAAGTGCGCGAAGAAGGCGTCCGGAGCGCCCGCGATGAGTTGTTCTGGCAGGTCGGCGCTTTGGGCCATCAGGTAGAGATGGAAACCGACTGCCGCGGCACGTCCCCGCATCACCTCCCACATGTCCAGCGTCGGCAGGACATCCAGCGACGCCAGATGGGTGATCACCTCGGGATGGTCCAGGCCGGCGCGGATGGCGACCAGCGCACCGCGATCGTGACCGGCCAGCGCGAAGCGATCGAAGCCGAGGGCGCGTCCGAGCGCGACGATGTCGGCGGCCATGGTCCGCTTCGAGTAGGCGTTGCCGTCGAGGTCGACCGGCTTGTCGCTGGCACCGTAGCCGCGCAGATCCGGGCAGATCACGGTGTGATCGGCGGCGAGGTCGGCCGCGACATGCCGCCAGCACAGGTGTGTCTGCGGGAACCCGTGCAGCAGGACGATCGGCGCGCCACTGCCGCCCACAGCGACATTCAGCGCGACGCCGTCGGCCACTTCGACCCGCTGATAGTCGAATCCGGGAATCGTAAGAGTCATTGAACAGCCCTTCACGTGCTCGATCTGTTGGACGACCTCAGCCTGCCCAACCCCGATCAGCATTCACTGAGCAAAGACTCTGATCGAGCACCGGCGGGACGCTAGTCGAGCCGGAAATCCGCGAAATCGAACCCGGGCGCGACGACACAGCTCACCAGGACATACTCGCCGTCCAGTGGACGCGCGGACTGCGAGACCCCGCCCGGGACCAGCACTTGCGGGCGCTGCCCGCTCTCGATATCGGGTCCGAGGATGACCTCCTCGCCGCCGATATTCAGCGACAGCGCGCCGCCCCGATGCCACATCCACAGTTCGTCCGACGCGACGGTGTGCGGTGCGGACCGCTCGCCGGCGAGCAGCAGGAAATAGATCGCGGTGCCGCTCGCCCGCGGTCCCGAGTAACCGTCCGGGGTGAATTCCACGGCGCTACGCCATGTTTCGCGGTACCAACCGCCTTCCGGATGCGGTTGCAGGTCCAGTTGGGCAGCCAGCTTCGGCCGGTGGTCGCTCATTCCCACACTGTAAGTCGAACTCGCGCCGTTCCCGAGACCCAACGTTGGCGTTCGGGACGATCGCTGTGGCGTTTCAGTCGCGTCGCGGGGCGGGTCCGGGCTGTTGTACTCGACATGACCACGACATCGACAACCGGCACCGCGGCGCCGCGGCTCGCACGCGGCGCGGCCTGGCCGGCCTTGCTGACCATGTTCCTCGGTAGCTTCACACTGGTGACGGCGGAGTTCCTGCCGCCCGGTGTACTCACCACGCTCGCGCACGACCTCCGGGTAGCCGAAGGAGTGGTCGGGTTGTCGGTGAGCGCGACGGCACTGACCGCGCTGATGGCCGCCCTCGCGCTGGGGGCACTGTTCCCGCGGGTGGATCGGCGCACGTTGCTGATCTGGTTGACCATCGCGGCGGCCGTGTCGAATGTCGTTGTGGCGCTTGCGCCGAACATCGTGTTGCTGCTGATCGCGCGACTGCTGCTCGGAGTGGCGGTGGGCGGGTATTGGTCGATGGCGCTGATGATCGCCGCGCAGTTGGTGGCGGCCGAGCGGCTGGGTAAGGCGATGATGATCGTCAACACCGGAACCACGGTGGCCACGGTGGCCGGAGTTCCGCTGGGGGTGCTCCTGAGCACCTATGCCGGCTGGCGGGTGACATTCGTCGTCGCGGCGGGGCTGACGGTGGCGACCGCGGTCGCGGTCCGGTTGACGCTGCCGCCCATCGCGCCCAGCGAGGGCGTCGGATTCGGCGCACTCGCCAGCGCTGTGCGGGCGCCGGGAGTGGCACTCGGCCTGGTCAGCGTAGTTTCGCTGATCGGCGGGCACTTCGCGGGGTACACCTACATCCGCCCGGCCCTGGACGAATTGCTGCATGCCGGTCCGGCCGTGATTCCAGTGCTGCTCGCGCTGTTCGGCGTCGGCGGGCTGATCGGCAATTTCGTCCTCGGATCGCTGGCCGACCAGCGACTCGGCGTTCTGCTGGTAGCGGTACCCGTAGCCATCGGCGTCTCGCTGCTGGTCATCATGGCCGCCGGGTCCCTTCCGGTGCTCGGCTACCTGGCGGTGCTCCTCTGGGGCGGCGCGTTCGGCGGCATCCTGAATGTCTTGCAGGTGTGGGTGTCGCGGGTGCTGCCGGATCGTATGGAAGCAGGCGGCGGGCTGATCGTCGCCGCGTTCCAGACCGCGATCATCCTGGGTTCCGCTGTCGGCGGGCGCGGTGTGGACAGCATCGGCCTCCCGGCCACTTACGGACTCGCCGCCCTTGCGGCGGTACTCGGCGGCGCGCTGGTGCGAGCATCGCTCAGTCGGGCCCAGCGCTAGCCGATGTTCCCCGGGCCACCCGCCGCCACTGCGACGGCGTGTGGCCCGTTTGCCGCCGGAACGCCCGCCCGAACGCGGTCTCCGACCGGTAGCCCAGACGGCGGGCCACCGTCGCGATCGACATGTCGCTTTCCGACAGAAGGCGTTGCGCCCGTTCCACTCTCAGCTTGGTCAGATACCGTCCGGGCGTGAGCCCCGTGGCCGCCTGGAACCGGGCGGCGAACCCCGAACGTGAGGCCAGCGCCACCCGGGCCAGCGCCGCCACGGTCCACTCCTGCCCGGGATCGGCGTGCATGGCGGCCACCGCCCGCGCCACCCCCGGCTCGTGCACCTTCAGCAGCCACCGCTGCGGCGCGCAGCCCCGAGCATGCCAGGATTCGATCGCCATCGAGGTGATCAACGTGGCGACCCGGTCGCCCTGCACCCCGAACGGATCGGGGCATTGCTCGACCAGGTGGCGCATCATCGTCGCGGCCAGGGGTGCGTGCTCGACGAAATCGGTCAGCAGCACCCGTTGCGGCAACGCGGCCATGGCGCCGGCACTGCCGACCGGTTCGAGCCGTGCGCACAGCACCTTGCCCGGCGCGAGCGCGTTGATCGCGAATCGGCCCGCACCCGGAACGAACAGGAAGTCCCCGCCGGCCAAATCCTCGGTCACGCTGAGACCTTCGACGCGAACCAGGCCGTCGACTACGACGAGCGCGCAGGGTTCGGCCAGGAACTCCCACTGACCCGCGGCCAACTCGAACTCATCGCGTCCCGCGAAGCGCCACTGCAAACCGGCCAGGACGTCATCGAGGCCTCGCACTCCCGCGACCTGCGTCACCGTATACCCCTCATGTCGAACTCCAGCACGATGCACGGTATCAACGGCCGGAACCGCATCCCGCTGCCCGGAGGCGGTGTGCGATCGATGACAAACGAGCCGCTATCTTGGTGCCTCGTCGGTCGAGCGCACCGCCGGAAGGGTGCGCGGCTCCAGATCAACGAACCTGCTGTCGAGCTAGCCACGAAACGTCCTACCATCCAACGTAAACCACCCGTCATATTCGCGCGACGGGTCTCCTCGCACGGGATCGGAGGGTTCAGGTGTCGCTGTCGGTGTTACCTTCCTCGCCAACGCGACTCGACGGCGGCATCCGAGACCTACAGCCTGACCAGGAGCTCGCGTCGCGCCGGCCCGGAATGCTCGCGCGCGCGGTGTTCCCGAGCGGGGTGGTGCTGATCGCGGCCGGATTCGCCGCCGGCGCCTGGCAGCGCCGCTGGATCTCCGATGATGGCTTGATCGTGCTGCGCACTGTGCGAAACCTGTTGGCGGGTAACGGCCCGGTCTTCAATCTGGACGAACGCGTCGAAACCAGCACGAGTACGGCGTGGACTTATCTCGTCTGGTTCTTCGGCTGGCTGACCCAGGCGCGGCTCGAGTACGTCGCCCTCGGACTGGCGCTCGGCTTGTCGGTGCTGGCGATCGTCGTGGCGATGCTGGGGTCGTCGCGATTGTGGGGCGGGCCCGCGGCGGCACCGCTGGTGCCGGCCGGCGCGATCGTCTATGTCGCGCTACCACCGGCGGCCGATTACGCGACCTCCGGACTGGAGACCGGTCTGGTCATCGCGTGGTCGGCGGTGCTGTGGTGGTTGCTGTTGCGGTGGTCGCAGCACGCGGGCGGTGTCGTCGCGCCGGTGTTCTGGGCGGGGCTCGCGCCCCTGATCCGACCGGAGCTCACGGTGGTCGGCGGGTTGGCTTTGCTGGTCCTGTTCTGCGCACCGGTTCCGTGGAATGTGCTGCGGCCGTGGGTCTTCCGGATGCTGCTGATCGGTATAGCGGGGGCCGCGCCGGTCGGTTACCAGATCTGGCGGATGGGGTACTACGGCCTGCCCTACCCGAATACCGCGGTCGCCAAGGAGGCCGGTGGAGCGAAGTGGCCGCAGGGGTGGATCTACCTGTGGGATCTGGCCGGGCCGTACCGGCTGTGGCTGCCGCTGCTGCTCGTGGCCGGAGCTGCGGTCGTCGTGCTGCGGCAGCGGAAGGGCCGCCGTAGCGCACCGGACGGGTGGCGTGATCGGCTGCGCTCCCCCGCTGCCGTCGTCGCCGTCATGGTCGGCGGCGGCGTCGTGCTGATCGTGTACGAATTGCGGGTCGGCGGTGACTTCATGCACGGCCGCATGCTGCTGCCGCAGCTGTTCTGCCTGCTGCTGCCGGTCATGGTCCTGCCGGTGCCGAAGCCGGAGGCGTTCGCGCCGGGAAGGCGGCGTCTCCCTTCGGCTTTCGTGGTCGTGCTCGCGGCCCTGCTGGGCATCGCCGCCTGGGCAGTAGCGGCGGCGCGGACCACGGCCCTGACCGACGGCACCGACATCGGCGCGAACGGCATTGTCGACGAACGCGTCTACTACGTGCTGGGCACCGGACACGATCACCCCATTCGCGCCGAGGACTACCTCGATTACCCGCGGATGCGGCCGATGCTGCGGGACATGGCGGAGACGCCCAATGGCGGACTGCTCGTGAATCTGCCGGATCAGACCTATTGGTACGTTGTGCCGCCGCCGCAGCCCATTCCCGAAGGCGGCGCCGGACACACCGTGTACTTCCTGAACCTCGGCATGACGAGCATGAACCTGCCACTGTCCGTGCGCGTCATCGACCCCATCGGACTGGCGTATCCGTTGGCCGCGCACACCGACCGCCTCACCGACGGACGCATCGGACACGACAAGAACTTGAATGCGGGCTGGGCGGTGGTCGATACCGGCATGGTCGACAAGCACCCGTGGTTGCCCGCGCACATCGATGAGACCTGGGTGCGGCGAGCGCGCACAGCGATGTCCTGCCCGAGCACCCAGGACCTGCTGGCCTCGGCGCGCGCACCCCTGACGTTCACCCGATTCCGGCGCAACATCGTGCAGTCACTCGAGTTCGCGGGCACCCGGATCGATCGCATACCCAGCTACGAGATCGCGCGCTGCCATCTCCCGTCTCCCACACCGAACTGACCGCCGTCACCCAGGGCCGCGGATCCGCACCGGAAGCGCCGAAGTGCTTGTCGAACAGAACATCAGGTCGCGCGGCCATCGGCCTCCTGCTACTGGCAGCGGATGATCTCGCCCAGCGTGGCCGCCGCGCGCAGGAGTGCCAATTCGCGTTGGGCGATCGCGTGCAGGCGATCGTCGAGTGCCGCGAGGGAGTGACTTACATCGTGCAGGTCACGAATCGCCGTGAGGGCGCGGTACACATCGGGGATGCCATAGCCGGCGGCTCGCAACGCGGTGGTGATGCGCGCGTCTCGGATGGCCGCGAGGTGGTAGCGGCGGGCCGACCCCGATCGGGTTCGAACCCGATCGGGCGTAATGAGCCCGGCCTGCTCCCAGAATCGCAGCGTCGACGCCCGGAGACCGAGTGCTCCGGCGCACTTCAACTTCATGCTCGAACCATGAGTATGGACCAGATTCTCGAAGAGATCCGCAGTGCGGACGGGGTACTCGAGCTCGCTCCGGAGCCGGGCGGCCCGTTCCCGGAGATCGCCTGGGGCGATCATTTCTTCTACTACGCACCCGACGGGCAGCTACCCCAGCGGGAACAGCCGTACGCGACGATCGTGACGAAGAACTATCCGGACGACAGTTCCGGTGACCTCGATCCGGCCGGACGGTGGCGCCTGAACATCCACGTCGGCAGGCGTGTATTCACCGAATTGCTCGGCACGGATCCGCGCGAGCAGCCTTCTCCCGCAGTCGATTTCACCGCGGTCGATACGGTCCTCCCGCATCCGGTGTATCACCGCCAGGGCTGGATCGCGATCATCAACCCGGACGTCCGAACGACCGCGCCCGCGATCGCCCTCCTGCGCGCGGCACACGCCGCGGCGCGGCGGCGAGCGTCCCGCCGGACACCTGCCGCAGGCTAGCCGTCACCTGTCCCGATTGCCCGGACGGGCGGCAAGCGCCAAGATCACCGGAATGCCCGTCGATCCGCATTTGCTCGCCGCCTTCACGGTTACCACGATCGTCGCCCTGGTCACACCGGGACCGGACATGCTGTTCGTGCTCGGATGCGGCATGCGCGGCGGGCCCCGCGCCGGAGTGCTGGCCACACTCGGGATAGTCACGGGGGACGCGCTCTATATCGTGGCGGCCGCGGCCGGGCTCGCCGTGCTGTTGACCACGTTCCCGGTCGTGTTCACGATCCTGCGCTTGGCAGGAGCCGCCTACCTGATCTACCTCGGCATCCAGCTGATCCGTCAGCGCGAAAGCGCCCACCTCGATGATCCGGCCGCAGGAACGATGCCGGGTCGGCGCGCGTTCTTCAACGGTGTGGTGTCCTCGGCGGCGAACCCCCAGACGTTCACCTTCATGGTGGCGCTGCTGCCCCAGTTCATCGACCCGGCGGCGGGTCCGGTGTGGTTACAGTTCGCCGTCCTCGGGGCCGTCCTCATCGTCCTGGAGTTTCTCGCCGACGGCACGGTCGGCGTCCTGGCCGGGCGCATCGGCGGCTGGCTGCGCGAACGGCGGGCGGTCCGGCGCCGAATCGACGCCGCGACCGGAAGCTTGTTCATCGGTCTGGGCGTTCGGCTGGCAGCCGACCATTGACTGCTCGAACAGATGTGACCGACCAGACCCGGCGGTCGGGCATAAGCGACGCTAAAATGGAATTGTTCCAGAAAAGGTCAACCCTGAAGAGGAGCGGATCGTGACTGCAACGCTGTCCAAGAGGGCCATCGCCGGGACACTCGGCAAGGCCGAAACCAAGGTCGTCGGCGTCGTCCTACAGGAGGCGCTCACCGACCTGATCGATTTGGGTCTCACCGCCAAGCAGGCGCATTGGAATGTCGTCGGCCCCCATTTCCGGTCGGTGCACCTGCAGCTGGACGAACTGGTCGACAGCGCCCGGGAATTCTCCGACTCGGTCGCCGAACGCGCTGCCGCGCTAGGCATTTCGCCGGACGGGCGAGCCGCCACGGTCGCCGCCGACGCCACGGAGTTCCCCTCCGGGTACCTGTCCGACAGCGAGGTCATCACGCTGATCGTGTCCCGCTTGGACGCCAGCGTCCGCAAGCTGCGCAAGCACATCCAAGCCACCGAGACCGCCGACCCGGTCACCCAGGATCTGCTCATCGGCATCACCGCCAAGCTCGAAGAACAGCACTGGATGTTCCAGGCGCAAGCCGTGTGAGTTGATCGTGCTCGACCCCTGGGCCGGTCCCGGCGCACTGCGCTGGGACCGGCCTTCGCGTTTCCTCGGCCGAGGAGACTTCCTCAGCTGACGAGGGTCAGGAATTCCTCGAGGCTGATCTTCTTGTCGCCGTTCAAATCGGCCTTCTCCAAAATGCTCAGCGCGGCCCGCTTGGCCGACTCGCTCGCGAAGCCGTACGCCTGCACAGCCTGCGCGTACTCGTCGAGGGTGATGAAGCCGTCACTGTTCGCGTCGACCTTCCCGAATACCGCCTTGGCCTCCGCGACAGTAAACCCGCCCATAACCCACTCCTTCGTTCACGTCCGACTATCGAATCAGCCACCGGAGTATCGCATTCGCCCTCGGCCGGAGGTTTTCCCGGCGGCCGTCTCACAGCTGTTCGAACCACTGGCGGGCCGCGGCCACACCGCCGCCCGCGAGCGCGGCCATCAGTGCGATGCGGGCGTGCGCCGGGGGCAACCCCCCGGAACTGATCGCGCCCACCGTCGTAGCCATCGCGGTGCCGTCGAAGGGTTTGCCGACAGCGGCCGGGCGGGTGCGGGCGCGCGACGCCACGACGACTGGGATATCCCAGCTGGTCAATTCGCTGATGGCGGTGAACAGTTCGACAGGCACGTTCCCGAAACCGGTGCCTTCGAGCACAATTCCCCGCGCCCCGGCATCGACGGTGGTGGTCAGCATTTCGGCGGTCATGCCCGGGTAGGTTTTGATCAGTGCCACATCGGTTTCCGGTGTGCCGTCCAGATCGGGCGGTCGCGGCGGCGCGGGAGCGGTCCGGGAGATTTCACCGCCCGGTGCGACGTAGCCGAGGCGGGGATACGGGGCCGACGAGTACGCCGGCGAGCCGGTCGTGTCGGCCAGCGTCGCCCAGCGGGCGGCGTGCAGTTCGCGGTCGAAGCAGACGAGCGCGCCGAGTCCACGCGAGCCGGGATCGACGGCCGCCGCGAGCGCCGCGGACAGGTTGTCCGGGCCGTCGCTGCGCGGATCGTCCAGGGCGCGCAGGGCACCGGTGAAAACGATCGAAGCCCGGGCCGCCGGACCGGCCATCAGGTCGGTGAGGAAGGCCGTCTCTTCCAGGGTATCGATGCCGTGGGTGACGACCACGGCATCGAATCCGTCGTCGAGTACGGCGGTGTGCACCCGGCGCGCCAAGGTCAGCATGGTGGCGGGTGAGGTATCCCAACTGGGCTCGGCCATCACGTCTTCGACAGAGACGTCCGCCACGGTGGCGCCGATGCCCGCGGCTGCCAGCAGTTGCGCACCCGAGGCGACCGCGGGCCGGGTCGAACGCAGGCGGTAAGCGATCGTGTCGCCGGTGGCTATCAGGAGTACGCGCGGCATCAGAGGATCCCCGCTATGAGCAATATCAGGATCGCGAACAGTACGGAGGTCGCGGCGGCTCGAACGATGTCACGCCACCGCACGGTCTCGATACCTGTTCTGTGACAAGATGACTCAGCCCTGCGACACATCGGAACGCTGTTCCAGCCGTTCGATCCGGTCGAGCACGGGGCGCAATTCCGCTCGCACCACCGCGGCGATCATCGCCGACGCGTCCGTCGTCGCCGTCTCCGCCGACTGGGCGCGCAGATGCGTATATCCGGCCAGTGCGGCGACCACTGCCCGGCGTGCCGAACGCTGGTCGATACCCATGTCTCGCAACACCTGCCCGCCGGTGCCGTCGGGTTCACCGATCAGACCCAGCAGCAGATGCTCGCACCCCACGTAGTTGTGGCCCAGCGCCATCGCTTCGATCACCGTCAACTCGAACGCGTTGGCCGCGGAACCGCTGAACCGGGTCCCGGACGAATCGGTGGTCGATGCGGTCGTGGATGACGTCGCGGCAGCAAGGGCGCGTTGCACCTGAGCGGGGTCGACCTCCATAGCGCGGAGCACCTGCACGGCCAGGTTCGTCCCTTGGGCGAGCAGGGCGTGCAGCAGATGTTCGGTGCCGACGTCGTGCCCGCGCTCGATCCGTGCTTGCTCGACGGCCAGCCGGATCACCTCGCGCGTGCGGTCGGTGAATCGGGCGAGCTGAGCGGTCGGATCGTCGGTATCGAGATCGCCGAGCACCGTGGCGCGGATCGCCGTCACCCGCCGCACCGACTGCTCGAGCGCACGTTGGCAGATCGCCGAAACCGGCACACCCGTCACCTTTATGGCTTCGGCCAACTCGTCCGGCACATAGACGTTGATCTTGGGCATCGCGCGCCCTCCCGCTACTGGAGAATGAAGTAACCCCATATATACCCCTATTGGGGTTACTTATCAATAAAGGTCGGCTCGGCGGAGCGTTTACGCAGGAAAGCAAGCAGATCGGGGCCGCCACGCAGGCACCACAGCGCGATCACAGGGTCGCAAATCGCGCAGCCGAAGGAGGAATTGTGCGCGAAGGGAACGATCGGGTTGCCTTTCAGGTGATGCAAGATGTCCGAAACGGTGTGCAACAGCCAGGCGATGCCGATGAACGTCCATGAATCCAGGCCGCGGAACGCACAGTAGGTGATCGCCGCGGCGAACACGTACTCCCAGGCGCCGAGGCCGCCGCCACTGAGATAGGCGGCTCCGGCACCGGCGACCATGATCGCGTTGAACTTGCGGCGATGCGGTTCGCGGATCAGTGACATCAGCACGGCGTAGACGCCGCCGATCAGTATCGGCACAACGATATTGGCGACAGTGGACAGCATGACCGGGCAACTCCTCGTAGCGGCTCAGGGTGAATCGGACACGAAGTTATCGCCCGGCCGGGACGGGTCCCAGTGGCATTTTCGTCAGGTATCCACGGAAAAACGCCACGGCCGCTATCGAGGTCCGGTCAGCGTTGTCGTCGCCCTTATCGGCCGTGCACGGCGATGACCCGAATCCGGTGATGGGGTAGCTTCACGCCATGCACACGGTCGCGGTTCTGGCCTTGGACGGGGTCATACCCTTCGATCTGTCCACCCCCGTCGAGGTTTTCGACCGCACCCGCCTGCCGGACGGCCGCCGCGCCTACCGGATCCACATCTGCGCCGAGCGGCCGGAGGTGGACGCGGGCACGTTCACGCTGCGGGCACCGTGGGGCCTGGAGGCCGTGGCCGCCGCCGATACCGTGATCGTCCCGGGCGTCGCCGATCCGACCGCGCCGCTCTCGCCGGCCGTGCGCGACACGATCCGCGCCGCCGCCGCGGCGGGCACCAGAATCGCCTCCATCTGCACCGGAACCTTCCCCTTGGCTGCCACCGGCCTGCTGGACGGACTGCGGGCGACCACCCATTGGATCGTGGCGGACCTGCTGGCGGCCACCTATCCGCGGGTCGAGGTCGATCCGGACGTGCTGTACGTCGACAACGGCCAGATCCTCACCTCCGCCGGTGCGGCGGCGGGACTGGATCTGTGTCTGCACCTGATCCGCCGCGATTACGGCTCGGCCGTGGCGGCCGACGCGGCGCGGCTGTCGGTGATGCCGCTGGAACGCGAAGGCGGACAAGCCCAGTTCATCGTCCAGCAGCTCCCGCCCGCACCGCACGGCACCGCCTTGGAGCCGCTGCTGCTGTGGTTGCAGGACAACATGTCCCGCGATCTCACCATCGCCGAGATCGCCGCCGAAGCGGGCACCAGCGCCCGAACCCTGTTGCGGCAGTTCCGCACGCAGACCGGCACCACGCCACTGCGCTGGCTGCACCGCGCCCGGATCCGCCGCGCCCAGCATCTGCTGGGAACCACCGACCACACGGTCGAACGCGTCGGTGCGCAGGTGGGTTTCGGCTCACCGACCGCGTTCCGCGACAACTTCAAACGCACCGTCGGCGTCCCCCCGAACGCCTACCGCCGCGCCTTCAGGTGAGCGCCCGCTAAGTTCTGGCCATGGCGATCGTGACAGTGCTGGCATTGGATGACGTACTCGGATTCGAGGTGATGCTGTCGGGCATGGTGTTCGGCGCGGCGAACTCGATCTCGGGCAGCGACCACTACGACATCAGGGTCGTGGCGAAGGGCCGTTCGGCCACCGTCGCTCCCGTGCACGGAGCGGTCCAGCTGCGGACGCAGTGGGATATCGACAGTGTCGCCGAAGCCGACATCGTCATGATTCCCGGCAAGGCCGGATTCCTGTGCGAGCCGGACGCACTCGTCGTCGACGCCCTCCTGGCCGCGGCCGAGCGCGGCGCCCGGCTGGCCTCGGTCTGTGTCGGCGCCTTCACCCTCGCCGCCACCGGACTCCTGGATGGGCTGCGGGCGACCACGCATTGGGAATACGCCGCGGAGCTGGCGCGCCGGCATCCGCGGGTGGAGGTGGATTCGTCGGTGCTGTTCATCGACAACGGCGCGGTGCTCACCTCGGCCGGCGCCGTCGCCGGCCTGGATCTGTGCCTGCACATGGTGCGTCAGGATCTCGGGGCGGCGGTCGCCGCCGACACCGCCCGGCGCCTCGTGATGCCGCCGCAGCGGGACGGTGGGCAAGCGCAGTTCATCGCCCATACCGATCCCGAGAGCACGGATGTCTCGCTGCGACCCGTGCTGGAGTGGATGCAGCGCAACCTGCACCGTCCGTTGACGCTCGACGACATCGCCGGGCACGCCGCCATCAGCGTGCGGAGCTTGAATCGCCGCTTCCGCGCGGAGATCGGGACCACACCGCTGCAATGGTTGTTGCGCGCCCGCGTCCATCGGGCGCAGCAGTTGCTGGAGACCACCGAGTTGTCCGTCGAGCGCATCGCCGAGGAAGCGGGATTCGGCGCCGCGACCACGCTGCGCTATCACTTCGCACGAGTGACCCGCACGTCGCCGCAGGCGTACCGCAACAGTTTTCAGCATCGGGAGGTTGCCCGGGAGGACCGGATGGCGGGCTAGATCGGAGACCACCCCCTGGCCAGAATTGCGCGGTACGTGGCTATCTGGCCACTGGGCAACCGCTTTCGACGACCCGAGACTGGGTGGGCACCGTCGGAAGGACCCTCAAATGACTGTTCAGCACATCGATCCGGCCCAGTTCGGATTCCCCACAACCGATCTCGCCGTCGCGGCCGACGAGTTGGTCGCCCGGGTGTCACCGCCGCTCGTCTACAACCACTGCGTCCGCAGCTACTTGTTCGCACGTGAGGTCGCGGCCGCGGAGGGACTGCGCGCCGACGCGGACTACGACGCGGAGTTGCTCTATCTCGGCAGCGTGCTGCACGACCTGGGCGCGACCGAGCACGCCAACGGCGATCAGCGTTTCGAGGTCGACGGCGCCGATGCCGCAGCGGAATTTCTCCGCGGCCGCGGTGTCGAGGAAAGCAGAGTGCAGACCGTCTGGAACGCGGTGGCGCTGCACACCAGCGACGGGATCGCACACCGCTTCGGTCCGATCGAGGCGTTGGTCCAACGCGGCACCGGTGTGGATATCGTCGGCCGCGACCGAGAGCTGTTGCCGGACGGGTTCGCCGATCGCGTTCATGCCGTCTGGCCGCGCCACGACCTCGGATACGCGTTCGGCGAGATGCTGGCCCGGCAGGTGCGCGACAATCCGGCCAAGGGCAGCTCGTTCACCTTTCCCGGTCAGGTGTGTCAGCTGTATTACCCCACGCACGGAACGGTGACCTGGTTCGACATCGTCGACAACGCGGGCTGGAACGACCGGCCGGTCCGAGTCGGTGGTGGAGCTGTCGGGGCAGCGACCCCGCACGAGCTGGCGGCGCTGTTCGCGCGATTCTTCAACGCCGGCGACCTCGACGCGTTGATGTCGCTGTATGAACCCGCGGCCGTACTGTTCACCGGTCCCGGTGTGCGGCAAGCCGGTACGGCGGCGATCCGGACGGCGCTCGAAGCCATGATCGCTTCGGGGGCGAAGATCGAGCTCCACTCCCGCCGGATCCACGTCGCCGGAGAACTCGCGTTGATCGCCAACGACGCCATTGTGTCCGGCACGGGCGAGCCCGTCCGATCCGCGTCTACCGAAATCGCCCGGCGCGGCAGCGACGGATCTTGGCGTTACGTGCTGGACGACCCCTACTTCTCGGTCTGACGCGGCACCGTGCGACCTCGAGCGGAGACACCTGTGTCACTATCCCGACGTGCCGCCATCGCGGCCGGAATCGCCGGCACCGCGGCGGTTTCCATGCCCACCCGAGCGCGGGCGAACGCGGACCCGCTGGCCCTTCCGGCCACACCGCTGGCCGACGACGCCTTACGAATGATCACCGGTGCGCTGGAGCCGCATCTACGAAATCACAGCGTTCGGGGGTTTCTGTTCGGTCGCGCCGTCTCGGCCGAACGCGGACTGCGACCGGGGACGGACTACGACGAGGAGACCATGTTCCTCATCTGTGCGCTGCATGACCTGGGCCTGTCCGAAAGGGCCAATGGCGCACAACGTTTCGAGATGGACGGCGCGGATTACGCCGCACAGTATCTGGAGGCGCGCGGCATCACCGACGACCGGGTCGACATCATCTGGGACGCTATCGCCGCGCATACCTCCGGGTTCAGCGACTCCCCCGTCTACCGGCGCCGCCGCCCCGCCGAAATCTGGATCTCGGTGACCGGAATCGGCCTCGATCTGAGCGGTGGCCCGGAGGATCTGCCGCCCGGATTCGCCGACCATGTGCACGCCGTCTATCCACGCCTCGGCGGCGTCCGCGCGCTCACCGCCTCGGTCGAGCGCCAGGTGGTCGCCGATCCACGTAAGGCGCCGCCCGGCAGCTTGCCGGGGGAGATTCTGCGGCTCCGGCATCCGGAACTGGCGCCGTTCAGCTGGGACACCGTGCTGGAGACCAACCGCTGGGGGGACTGATCGTCCAGCAACGTGCCGAACCACGAGTGCTACAGGAGAATTGATATGACAACCTACGGACTATTGATCTTCGACCAGGTCGAGGAGCTGGATTTCGCCGGACCCTGGGAGGTCTTCACCGCCTCCTCGAGGCTGCGCGGCGACGTCGATACCGCGGTACTCGTCGCCGAGACGCCCGACGTCGTGCGCTGCGCCAAGGGTCTGCGAGTGCTGCCCGACCACACGGTGCACGATCATCCCGCGCTGGACGTCCTCCTGGTCCCGGGCGGGTACGGTGCCCGCGTCATCCAGCCGCACAACCCGGTGGTGACCGAGTGGATCGCCGGCACCGCCGCGACCGCCGCCTGGACGACCGGCGTCTGCACCGGCGCGTTTCTGCTCCATGCCGCCGGAGTGGCCCGGGGCCGCCGAGTGGCCACGCACTGGAAATACGAGGACGATCTGGAGCGGCTCGGCGAGGTCACCGTCGTCCGCGACGCCCGCTACGTCGTGTCGGGCAATCTGGTTACCAGCCAAGGGGTTTCGGCCGGGATCGACAGCGCTCTGTGGCTGGTCGGGGCGTTGCACGGTCGCGACCACGCCCGGGCCGTCCGCCGCGTCATCCAGTACGATCCCGCACCGCCCTATCTCGCCGACGAGCCCCTTACCGTCCCCGGAACGGCCGGAAGTGGTTGGGAGTGAGGATGTTTCCGGAGCGACTGTCCCGGCGTGCGCTCGTCGGGACGGCGCTCGCCTCGGCCGGCGCGGCCACCGCCGGTGCCGTGCTTACCCGCATGCCTGAATCCCCTGCTCCCGCCGTGGAGCCGTTCCACGGAAAGCATCAGGCAGGTATCGCCACTCGCGCCCAATCGCACGCACTGTTTCTCGCATGCGATATCGCACGGCCGGATCGGGGCGCGCTGCGCGATCTACTGGCGACCTGGACCGCGACTGCCGCCGCGCTCACCGCAGGCGACCCGGCTCCCGAAAAGCCGGACACGCCAGTGGGACTGAGTGCGCACACCGATTTCGCGACCGGCCTGAATCCAGCCCATCTGACCGTCACCTTCGGATTGGGCCCGGCCTTGTTCGACGACCGCTTCGGGCTCGCCGACCGGCGACCGGCGCACCTGTGGACGCTGCCCGAATTCGCCGGTGACGCACTGAATCCCGCCTGGTGTGGCGGAGACATCCTGGTGCAGATCTGCGCGGACGACGCCCAGATCGTCAGCCACACCTTCCGCGCACTGCGGGCGGGCATGCCCGGCCTGGCCCGGATGCGCTGGACCCAGCAGGGCTTCCTGAGCCGACCGGCCGACGGCGGTACACCACGGAATATGTTCGGGCACAAGGACGGAACCGCCAACCCGGCTTCCGGCACCCGGGAATTCGCCGATACGGTATGGGTCGACTCCCCCGCCGAGCCCGCCTGGTTCAGAAACGGAACCTACCTGGTGTTCCGCAAGATCCGGATGCGGACCGCCGAATGGGACCAGCTACCGACGGTGGTCCACGACCAGATCATCGGGCGACGACGGAGCGACGGCGCTCCACTCGGGGCGCACGGCGAATTCGATCCGATCGATCTCGAAGCACGTACCGCCAGAGGGGATCTCGCCATCCCGGCCGATGCCCATGTGCGCTTGGTACACGGCATTCCCATGCTGCGCCGCGGCTACAACTACGACTACGGCCTGCTCACCACCGCCGACCAGGATACGGAAGCAGTCGCACCGCACAGCCATGCACCGGGGACCGATGCCGACCATACGCACGGCGGCCACGATCGACTCGACGTCGGCCTCCTGTTCGCCGCATACCAGAACAACCCGCCCGGCCAATTCATCCGGGCCCAGCGACTCATGGCCGCCACCGACCCGCTGACGCCGCTGATCCAGCACACCGGCAGCGCACTGTTCGCCATCCCGCCGGGCGCTGCCCCTGGCGCACCGATCGCCGCCGCTCTCGACCTCTGAGCGGCGGCCGGATGCCCCCATGAGCAGCCGGGATTCCGACCGGCAAACCACGTTAGGTTAGGGTTACTTACGTGAAGTTTTCTGTGGGCCGGATCGGTTTGGTGTGCGTTACCGCGGCGTTGGCGAGTGTGCTCGTCGCTTGCGGAGAGTCCGAGCAGGTCGGTGGTACGGGTGCGGCGGCGGGCGGGGAAGGCAGCACGAGTTATCCGCTGACCCTCGACAACTGCGGCCAGACCGTCACCCTCGACGCCGCGCCGCGGCGGGTGGTTTCGCTGGACCAGGGCTCCACCGAGATCCTGCTGTCCCTCGGGCTCGGTGACCGTGTGGTCGGCACCGCGTCGTGGACCGATCCCATTCGCGAGAACCTGGCGGAGGCGAACAAAGCGGTGCCGCGGCTCGCGGACAACGCGCCGACCTACGAGGTCGTTCTCGATGCCGACCCGGACTTCGTGACCGCGTCGTTCGGCCGGCACTTCAAACAAGGCGGCGTCGCGGAGCGCGCCCGCTTCGCCGAGACCGGAATCGAGTCCTACCTCTCGCCCACCGACTGCGAGAAGGGCATCAGCATCAACGGCGGCGGCAAGCGCACCACACCGCTGGCGATGGAATCGCTGTATCAAGAGATCACGGAGCTCGCGACCGTGTTCGACGTGCGGGAGCGGGGCGCGCGACTCGTCGGCGAACTGCGCGCTCGCGAGGCCGCGGCGATCGCGGGGATCGAGAAGTCGAAGATGTCGATGGCGTTCTGGTTCGCCGACACCAAGAGCCCCTATGTCGGCGGCGGACTCGGTTCGGCCAATCTGCTCGCCACCACGGTCGGCGCGACCAACGTGTTCTCGGACCTGACCGACGACTGGCCGGCTGTCGGCTGGGAGACCCTGGTGGAGCGCAACCCGGACGTCCTGGTCCTCGGCGACCTGCTGCGCAACCGCTTCCCCGGCGACCGGCTGTCCGACAAGATCGCTTTCCTCGAATCCGATCCGGTGACGCGCACGCTCGACGCGGTACGCGCCAAGCGGTACATCGCCCTGCACGGTGCGGAGATGAACCCGTCCATCCGGGCTGTCGACGGCCTCGAGAAGGTCGCCGCCGGCCTTCGTGAGCTGAAGGCGCCCAACTGACCGCCTCCCGCGACACCGTCGATATCGCCGTCCCCGAACCGGTTCGGGGACGGCCATGGGTCGTCGGGTCGCTGGTCGTCGCCGGTGGGCTCGTCGCGCTCGCGCTGTCGGTTCTCGTCGCGGTGACGCTCGGTCCGGCGGATGTTTCGCTGGTGAACGTCCGCGACGTCCTGCTCAATCACTTCGGTCTCGCGGACATCCCGGTGCGGGTATCGAAGGACGCGATCGTCTGGGAGGAACGGCTGCCGCGCGCGCTGGTGGCGGCCGCGTGCGGCACCGGACTCGGCATCTGCGGCGTGATCATGCAGTCGATGCTGCGGAACCCGCTCGCGGACCCGTTCGTGCTGGGCATCTCCTCCGGCGCGTCGACCGGTGCGGTGATCGTGGGGGTGCTCGGTATCGGCGGGGCCGCGCTCGGGCTGTCCGGCGGTGCGTTCCTCGGTGCGCTGGTCGCGTTCGGGTTGGTGTTGCTGCTGGCCCGCATGTCCGGCGGCAGCAATGATCGCGTCATCCTCGCCGGCGTCGCCAGTACGCAATTGTTCTCGGCGCTCACCTCGTTCGTCATCTTCGCGTTCGCGGACTCCGACGAGACCCGGGGCGTGATGTTCTGGTTGCTCGGCTCGCTCGAAGGCGTCCGCTGGGACGACGTGACGCTGTGCGCGGTGGTGGTGCTGCTGGGAACGGCGGTGTGCCTGCGCTATTCCTTTGTGCTGGATGCCTTTTCCTTCGGCGACGATGTCGCGGCCTCGCTCGGCATCGCCGTCGGGAAGGTCCGGCTCCTGTTGCTGATCGTCACGGCACTGATCGCCGCGACCCTGGTGAGCGTTGCCGGTGCGATCGGGTTCGTCGGACTCGTGCTCCCGCACGCGGCCCGGTTCCTGGTCGGTCCGCGGCACAGCCGGTTGATTCCCGCGACGGCGTTGCTGGGCGCGGTATTCATGGTGTGGGTGGACGCCGTCTCCCGCGTGGCTTTCGCGCCGACCCCGTTGCCGGTGGGCGTCGGCACCGCGCTGGTCGGTGTGCCCGCGTTCATCGTCCTCCTGTCCCGGCGTAGGAGTGCGCAGTGAGTTTGCACGCGAACACCGTCACCTGGAATCGCGGCGGCGCGCTCGTCGTCGACAGCGTCACGGTGACGCCGGCGCAGGGCGAGACCGTCGGCCTGCTAGGGCCGAACGGGTCGGGCAAGTCGTCGCTGCTGCGTCTGCTCAACGGTGTCGTGCGCCCGACCTCGGGTGTCGTGACCCTCGACGGCAACGACGTCGCCGCCACCAAGCGCCGAGAGATCGCGCGGGCGGTGGCCGTGGTGAGCCAGCACGCCGACACCGACGTCGACATCACCGTGCGCGACGTCGTTCGCCTCGGGCGCATTCCGCACCGCGGCGCGTTCGGCGGGAATCGGACCGCCGACGAGGCCGCGGTGTCGGCCGCGCTCGCGCACACCGGCCTCACCGCCAAAGCGGACCGGCTCTGGCATCGGCTCTCCGGCGGGGAGAAGCAGCGCGTGCAGATCGCCCGCGCGCTGGCCCAGGAACCGCGGGAACTGCTGCTCGACGAGCCGACCAATCATCTCGACATCCATCATCAGCTGGAATTGCTGGCCTTGGTCCAGCGATTGCCGGTCACCAGCGTGATCGCCCTGCACGACCTGAACCTCGCGGCCATGTTCTGCGACAAGGTGATCGTCTTGCAGGAGGGCCGGGTCGTGGCGGGCGGGCAGCCCGCCGAGGTGCTGACCGCCGAGTTGATCGCGCGGGTCTACAACGTGCGCGCGGAGGTCCTCGTGGACGAGGCGAAGGGGCGGCTGTCCATCCTGTTCGAACCGGGGCCGGTTCCGGTCACCGCACACTGAGGTGCGCGGCACTACGCCCCGGACCGGACGCCTCGTCGGCCGATGGCCGCTGCTGACGAACTTCGCCGCGGCATCCCCTGCCGTCCGGTTGCTGGTGCTCACCCAGCTGGCGTTCAATGTCGGCTTCTTCATGGTGCTGCCGTATCTGTCGGTGTATCTGTCCGACGATCTCGGGTTGCGTGCCGCGTTCGTCGGCGCGGTGCTCGGGTTGCGCACTTTCTCGCAGCAGGGGCTGTTCTTCGTCGGTGGCTCGCTCGCGGACCGGTGGGGTGTGAAACCGGTGGTGATCACCGGATGCGTCTGCCGCATCCTGGGTTTCGCCGGCCTGGCCGTGTTCACCTCGGTGCCGGGGATCTTGCTGGCGACCGTGTTGATCGGATTCGCGGGCGCACTGTTCTCCCCCGCTGTCGAGAGCGCGCTCGCCGGCGCGGCGGGAAGCGCCGAGGACGGCGGCCTGTCCCGAACCGATGCGTTCGCGCTGTTCTCCGTGGGCGGTCAGGTGGGCGCGTGCACCGGGCCGCTGGTCGGATCATTGCTGCTGATGGTCGATTTCGCCGTCGCGTGCCTGGTCGGGGCCGGGGTATTCGTCGCCATCCTGGCAGCGCATCTGCGGTGGCTGCCCGCCACTCCCGGCGCGCACGCCGGCGAGTCCTGGCTCGACGGCTGGCGAGAAGTGTTCGCCAACAAGAGGTTTCTCGTGTTCGCGGTGGCGATGAGCTCCCAATTGGTGGCCTACAACCAGATGTATCTGCTGTTGCCGCTGGAGATCGAGCGCGCGTGGGGATCGCAGGCTCCCCTGGGCTGGTTCTTCGCACTGTCGTCGGTGTTCGTCATCGTCGCCCAGTTAGCTGTCACCCGACGTGCGCGCACGGTCGCGGCTTTGCCCCTCGGATTGACGGTGACGGCAGCCGCCTTCGTGGTGCCGGCGCTGCTCGCGCCCGCGCGTTTGCACGGTGTGCCCGGGTTGCTGCCGTCCGCCGCGTTCGTCCTGCTGCTGGCACTGGGACAGATGATCGTCCTTCCGGTGTCCCGAGATCTGGTGCCGCGCATCGCCGGCGAACGCCGGCTCGGGTCCTACTTCGGGTTCCTCGCCTCGATCGGTGGACTCGGTGTGCTGGTCGGCTCGGTCGTCACCGGAGCTCTGATCGATCTGCTGCCGAGCACCGGATGGGGAAGTGCCGCACCGTGGTTCGCGATCGCCGTCGCCCTGCTCGGGAGTGCGCTCGTGCTGCGCCGCGGACAGTGGTAGCGCCGGCCGCCGCAGTTGTGGCGTGTCACAGACCCGGTCGGCTTCGGCGTCCCGCGACGCTCGGCGGCCTTAGGCTCGATCCATGCCGGGGCAACGAAAACTGAACCGCCGGACCGCGATCGCGCTCGGTACGGCGCTCGGCGGCGGACTGGCGGCCGGGCAGGTGCCCGGTCCGGTGGCGGCCGACACGGGGGGCGACGCACGGTACCGCGGCTACTCCGCCGAGGATCGGGCGGCACCGTATGCCGGATACATGGCGGCACGAACCGCGGAAGTCCACCCCTCGGTCACCGCGGCCTATCTCGGCGATCCCGCACCCGCGGCGTTGATTTCCGAGTTCTCCGCGCTGACCGAGGACCTGTCACCGGGCGGCATCTCGGCCGTGGAGACGGGTTACGGGCATACCGCCTCGGGCGCTCTCTGGGTCGCGGTCCACACCCCCATGCGGGATGTCACCGCGGCCATGTGGGACTGGTGGTTCGCCTGGCACCCGGTCGAATCGGCGCGATACAAACTCTGGCACCCCGACGCACATCTGTATTGCGCGACCGCCGAGGACCGGTCCGCCCGCCCGATCCCGGACCGGGACAAGTACATCGGCAATGTCGCCTACGTCGACGAATACATCGGCCTAGAACTCCAGCAGCTGGCTATCGCCTTCGCCGACCCGCGATCCCACGGTTTCGACGTCCCGCCGGAGCACACGGTTATCCTCGCCCGGGTGGGCAGTATCGTCGCGCCGATCGACCTGGGCTGGCTGGCCCACCAGGTCCGGCCCACTGCGAGCGGCTGCGAAATGCGCAGCCGCTTCTACCTCAACCTCCACGGTCTCCGGCAGCCCGACCTGCCCCGCGCACGGCAAGCGGTCGAGCGCGGGCCCAGTCTCGACCCGCGAGATCTCGTCCTGGGCCTCGGCCTCGCGCGCGAACTTCTGCTGCACTGCGGCCAGGAGATGAATCACCTCGCGGGCTTCCTGCCTCGGCTCTATCACGAATTCGCCCGCTGACGGCGCCGGTCAGCCGCCCCGGCCGCCGCGTCCACCGAGGACCCGCTGCAGCAGGATGAACACCAGCAGCAGGCCGCCGATGACGATCTTGGTCCACCAAGAGCTCAGCGTGCCTTGGAAATTGATGACCGTCTGGATGACGCCGAGGGTGAGCACGCCGAGCACGGTGCCCAGCACGAAGCCGGAACCGCCGGAGAGCAGCGTGCCGCCGATGACCACCGCGGCGATGGCGTCCAGTTCCATACCGACCGCGTGCAGGCTCCAGCCCGACAGGGTGTAGAAGGTGAACAGGATGCCGCCCAGCGCCGAGCAGCCGCCGCTGATGGCGTAGGCCGCTATCTTGGTGCGCGCCACCGGAAGTCCCATCATCAGCGCGGACTGTTCGTTGCCGCCGAGCGCGTAGACGGTGCGGCCGAGGCGGGTGTAGTGCAGCACGACGAACGCGGCGGCCACCACCGCGATCGCCACCACCATGCTCACCGACAGGAAGACGCTGGAGCCCAGGTGGATTCGCTGCTGAGCTAGCCGGGTGTAGGTGGCGTCGGTGATGGTGATCGAGTCCGTACTGATCACATAGGACAGCCCACGGGCGAGGAACATGCCGGCCAGCGTGACGATGAACGGCTGGATTTCGAAGTAGTGGATCACCGCGCCCATGCCCGCGCCGAACACGGTGCCGCCCAGCAGGATCAGCACCATCACCACCGGGGCGGGCCAGTGATGCACCGTGACCAGCCAGGCCGAGATCACGGTGCTCACCGCGAGGACCGCGCCGACGGACAGATCGATGCCGCCGGTGAGGATCACGAAGGTCATGCCGACGGCGAGGACCAGCAGAAACGCGTTGTCTATGAACAGGTTCACGAAGACCTGCGGATAACCGAAGGCCGGATAGCGGGCTACGCCGATGCCGTACATGACCGCGAACAAGACCGCGGTGGCCAGCACCGGCACGTAGCGATTTCGTTGCCGCGCAATATCCTTCAGCGCCGCCGCCGGTCGCGCGGTCGGCCGGGTGGTGATCGTACTCATCGCGACACCGCCTGACCGGTAGGCTCGGCCGTCGTCAGCGCGACGGTGGGCTGGGATGTGCCCGGCGGTGGGCGATGCCGATCCGGACGCGTCCGCAGCACCTTGGCCCGGAAGGCCGGCGATTGGATCAGGCAGACCGCGATCACGACCAGCGCCTTGAACAGCAATGTCGTTTCCGGCGGGACGCCGATGGTGTAGACGGTGGTGGTGAGCGTCTGGATGACCAACGCGCCCAGCACCGTTCCGCCGAGATAGAACCGCCCGCCGGTCAGCGCCGTGCCGCCGAGCACCACCGCCAGGATGGCGTCGAGTTCGATCCACAGCCCGGCGTTGTTGCTGTCGGCGGCCGAGACGTTGGAGCTCATCATCAGACCGGCCACCGCGGCGCAGCAGGCGCACACGATGTACACCCCCATGATCAGGGTGCCCGCGCGGACTCCCACCAGCCGGGACGCCTCGGCGTTGCCGCCGACCGATTCCAGCAGCATGCCCAGAGCGGTGCGCCGCAACAGCAACGCGACCAGCACCGTGACCGCGGCCGCGATCAGCACCGGCACCGGGACGGCCAGCAGGAAGCCGCTGCCGATCACGTGGTACGGGCTGCTGTTGACGGTGATGATCTGTCCCTCGGTGAGCAGTTGCGCGAGACCCCGCCCGGCCACCATGAGGATCAACGTCGCCACGATGGCTTGGATGCCGAAGCGCGCCACCAGGATTCCGTTCCACAATCCCAGCACCGCACCGACCGCGATTGCCAGCGCGACGGCCGCGA
Organism: Nocardia goodfellowii; assembly: GCF_017875645.1. Lineage (NCBI taxonomy): Bacteria > Bacillati > Actinomycetota > Actinomycetes > Mycobacteriales > Nocardiaceae > Nocardia > Nocardia goodfellowii. The sequence continues at coordinate 6,602,475 of NZ_JAGGMR010000001.1, forward strand.
GGACGCCGCCGACGGCGTTCTGGTCCGACATCTCGCCGATGCGCAGACATGCCAGCGCACCCGCGATCGCGACCACCGCGCCCACCGACAGATCGATGCCCCGGGTGGCGATCACCAAAGTCATGCCCACCGAGATCAGCACCAAGGGCGCGCCGTAGCGCAGGATGTCGATCAGGCCGCCGTAGAGGTGGCCGTCCTGCATGCGGATGGCCAGGAAGTCCGGCGTGTGGATGACGTCTACGGCCAGCAGCGCGAACAGCGCCACCGCGGGCCAGAACAGCCGGTGCCGCAGCACGGAATTCGTCCACGTCCTCATGCGACCGCCCCGCTCGCGATGGTTTCCATCAGCCGGTCCACGGTCAGCGCCGCGTCGTTGGGCAGTTCGGCGACCACCTTGCGATCTCGCAGCACCTCGACCTTGTGCGACAGGCGCAGTACCTCCTCGAGCTCGGCGGAGATGAACAGCACCGCCATTCCCTCATCGGACAGCGACAGCACCAGGCGCTGGATTTCGGCCTTCGCGCCGATATCGATGCCGCGGGTCGGCTCGTCGAGGATCAGCAGTCGCGGTTGGGTGACCAGCCACCGCGCCAACAGCACCTTCTGCTGGTTGCCGCCGGAGAGCGCTTTGACCGGCAGCGTGGGATCCTCGGGGGTGATCCGCAGCGCCGCCATGTATTTCGCGACCAGTTCGGTTCGCTGCCGCGCCGGGATGGGCCGCGCCCAGCCGCGGGCCGCCTGCGCGGCGAGCAGGATGTTCTCCGCGACCGAGAGTTCGAGCACCAAGCCCTGGGTCTTGCGGTCCTCCGGGCAGAAGGCCAATCCCTGTGCCACCGCGGCGCGTACCGACCGCAACGGGAGCCGACCGCCCGCCACCTGGACGCTACCGGTGGCCGGACTATCCGCGCCGAACAGCAGCCGGGCCACCTCGGTGCGCCCGGAGCCGAGCAGCCCGGCCAAGCCGACCACCTCCCCCGTGTGCACGGTGAGATCGAAGGGTGCTACCGAATTATGCTGTCCACCAAGCCCTTTCGCCGTGACGACAGGTGCGGCGTCGACGGCCTGCTCCCGGGGTACCCGCTGCTGTGCGCTCTCGTGCTGCTGCTCGATCTGTTCGAGCGCGTCGGCCGCGCTGCCCAGCATGCGGGCGACCATCTCCTTGTGGGTCAGTTCCGCCACCGGATACTCCCCCACCAGAGTCCCGTTGCGCAGCACCGTCGCCCGATCGCACAGCTCGAAGATCTGATCGAGGAAGTGGGTGACGAACAGGATCGCCACCCCGTCCGCGGCCAGCCGGCGCATGAGCGTGAACAGCCGCCGCACCTCGTCCGCGTCCAACGACGAGGTCGGCTCGTCCAGCACCAGCACCCGCGCGTCCAGGTCGACGGCGCGGACGATGGCGATAAGCTGTTGCACCGCAAGGGAATGCGTGCCGAGCGGCGTGGTGACGTCCACGTCCAGACCCATCCGGGCCACCAGCGCGGCGGCGGCCCGGCGCATGGCGCCGAACCGCACCAGCCCGGCCCGGCGCGGTTCCCGCCCGATGTAGATGTTCTCCGCGACCGAAAGATTCGGGCACAGATTGACCTCTTGATACACCGTGCTCACACCGGCGCGCTGGGCCTGCTGCGGTCCGCTGAAGCGCACCGGTCGCCCGTCGAACCGGATGGTGCCGGTGTCGGCGGCCTGCATTCCGGTGAGCACCTTGATGAGGGTCGATTTACCCGCACCGTTCTCCCCCACCAAGGCGTGGATCTCACCGGGGAAAAGCCGCAGATTCACAGCCGACAGCGCGGTCACCGCGCCGAACCGCTTGCCGATGCCGGACATCGACAGCAGCGGGCCAGTAGTCGATTCCGACATTGCGTCCGCCTCAGCCCTTCTCGACGATCAGTACTTACGGCTGGGCAGCGCCGCGGCGGCCTGCTCCGGAGTGAACGTGGTCTCGGCGGTGACGATGCGGTGCTCCACCGGCGCACCGGCCGCGACCTTTTCGACCAACTCCATCAGTTGCGGCCCCAGCAGCGGGTTGCATTCCACGACAAAGTTCTTCTTGCCGTCGACCAGGGCTTGCAGGGCGTCGCGGACACCGTCGATGGAGACGATCTTGATGTCCTTGCCCGGCTTCAGACCGGCTTCCTCGATGGCCTGGATCGCGCCCAGCGCCATATCGTCGTTGTGCGCGAACAGCACGTCGATCTTCTGGTTCGAGGCGAGGAAGGCCTGCATGACCTCCTTGCCTTTGGCGCGAGTGAAATCGCCGGTCTGCGAGGCGACGACCTTGAACTTCGGATCGGCCGAGATGAGGTCGAAGAAGCCCTTCTTGCGATCGATCGCCGGCGCGGAACCGGTGGTGCCTTGCAATTCGGCGATGTTAACGGTCTCATTGCCGCCCTTGTAGCTGTCGATCACCCATTGCGCGGCCTTTTTGCCCTCGGTGACGAAGTCCGAACCGAGGAAGGTGACATACAGCGAGGTGTCCGCGGAGTCGACGGCCCGGTCGGTGAGGATGACCGGAATCTTGGCGTCCTTCGCCTCCTTCAGCACGGTGTCCCAACCGGATTGGACGACCGGCGAGAAGGCGATGACGTCGACTCGCTGCTGGATGAAGGACCTGATCGCTTTGATCTGGTTCTCTTGTTTCTGTTGGGCGTCAGCGAATTTCAGGTCGATGCCCGCCTGTTTGGCGGATTCCTGGATGGATTGCGTGTTGGCGGTGCGCCATCCGCTTTCGGCGCCGACCTGAGAGAATCCGAGAGTGGTTCCGCCGCTTCCGGAATCGCTTCCGCAGCCTGCGGCCGCAGCGGCGACGAGAGTAAGGGCACTGGCGACTGTGACAAGCCTCTTGAACACGAGGGCTCCCTTGTGACGAACGATGTGGGGAGGAAGTCCTGCTAGTGTTAACGCTCACATCGCTTCCGTCAAGGGTCGGAGCGAAGGCCGTACCCTGAATCGGTCGGGCCGATTCAGGTGAAAGGTGGGGATGTGCACGACACGGACAAGGCTGCCGGCGGTGTCCCGCCGCAGCAGGCCCGCCCGGCGGTCATGATCGATGTGGCCAAGCGGGCGGGCGTCTCCCACCAGACTGTCTCCCGGGTGCTCAACGACAGTCCGCGGGTGCGACCGGAGACGCGCGAACGCGTGCTGCGGGCGGTCGAGGAGCTGGGCTATCGACCCAATGCCATGGCCCGCGGTCTGGTGAGCCGGCGCTCGAAGGTGCTGGGGGTGGTCACCTTCGACACCGTCCTGCACGGACCCGCGTCGATGCTGCTCGGCATCGAACGCGCCGCGCGAGCGGCCCACTACGGTGTCAGCATCGCGACCCTGCAACGCGCCGATCGGGCCGAAGTACTCGAGGCCGTCGGCACGCTGGCCGATCAGGGCGTAGACGGCATCATCATCATCGCCCCGCTGATGAGCGCCGCTGCGGCGCTGCACAGCCTGCCCGCCACGCTGCCCGCCGTGGCGGTGGAGGCCGGGCAGGACGCCGGCCTACCGTCGGCTTCGGTGGACCAGATCGAGGGCGCGCGACTGGCGGTGCGGCATCTGCTGGAGCTGGGCCACGAAACGGTTTGGCACGTCTCCGGACCCAACGGCTGGCTGGAGACTCGCGATCGCCTGGACAGCTGGCGGCGCACCCTGGAGGAGGCGGGCGCACCGGTCCCCCCGGTGATCGCCGGTGACTGGAGCGCGCGCTCCGGCTACGAGGCGGGCCCGGTACTGGCCGCCCAGCCGGACGTGACCGCGGTCTTCGCCGGCAACGACCAGATGGCACTGGGATTGTTGCGTGCCTTCGCCGAGCGCGGCATCCGGGTACCGGAGGACATCTCGGTGGTCGGCTTCGACGACATTCCCGAAGCCGCCTACCTGACCCCGCCGCTGACCACCGTGCGCCAAGACTTCGACGAGGTCGGTCGCCGCAGCATGCGGTTGCTGCTGCGGCTCATCGAGGCCGAGGATTCCGCGCCGCCGCCGACCCAGGTGATTCCCACCCTGGCGGTCCGGGACAGCACTGCCGCACCGCGGCAGCGCTGAACCCTCGGGCGCTGAATCCTCAAGCCGCGGCGCGCTTTTTGTTGTAGACGTCGAAGGCGACTGCGGCGAGCAGCACGAGCCCCTTGATCACGAGCTGCCAGTCGCTGCCCACGCCCAGCATGGACATACCGTTGTTCATCACGCCCATCACGAGGGCGCCGACGATGGCTCCGACGACCGTGCCGATGCCGCCACTTGCGGACGCGCCGCCGACGAAAGCCGCTGCGATGGCGTCCAATTCGAAATTCTGGCCCGCTTTGGGCGTGGCGGCGCCGAGCCGCGCGGCGAAGATGATGCCCGCCAGCGCCGCCAGCGCGCCCATGTTCACGAAAACCCAGAAGGTATTGCGCCTGGTGTCCACGCCGGACAGCGCCGCGGCCTTCTCGTTGCCGCCCACCGCGTAGATGCGTCGCCCGATCACCATGCGGTTCATGACGAAGGAGTACACGACTATCAGCACCACCAGGATCAGTCCGATCACCGGCAGGCCGTTATAGGACGCCAGCACGAACCCGAAGGCCCCGATCACCCCGCCCAGCGCCACCATCTGCGCCACGAACAGGGCGCGCGGACCAGCGGGCAGCCCGTAGGAGCGGCGGCGCTGCCGCACCCGCAGCCGCGTCCACACCAGCGCACCGATGGCGGCGACCGCGAGCAGCAACGTCAAGCCGTGCAGCTCACCGGTTTTCAGCCGCACCACGACGCCGTTCTCGAAGCCGTCGAAGACCAGTGCCTGAACGGGCAGCCAGTTGGGCAGATAGCCGCCCGCGATATTGACGAACCCCTTCGGGAAGGGCCCGATCGACTGTCCTTCCAGCACCAGCTGGGCCAGACCGCGGAACAGCAGCATGCCGCCCAGGGTGACGATGAACGCCGGGATCTTCACATAGGCGATCCAATACCCTTGCCACGCGCCGATCAGCCCGCCCAGCAGCAGACCCGCCACCACCACGACCGGCCACGGCCAGTGCCAATGCACGATGGCGATGCCGGTGAGCGCGCCCACCAGGGCGCACACCGAGCCCACGGACAGATCGATGTGCCCGTTGATGATCACCAGCATCATGCCGATGGCCAGCACCAGGATGTAGCCGTTCTGCAAGATCACATTGGTGACGTTGAGCGGCGTCAGCAGGCTCACTCCGTCGCTGAGCTGCGCGGTGGTGAGGATCTGGAACAGCACCACGATCGCGACCAGGGCGACGATCATTCCGTACTGACGCACGTTGCCGCGCAACGCTTTTCGCACGGTTTCCATGGCTCCGGGGCGGTTCCCGGCCGCGGCGACGATGGCGTCGGCACCGTCGTCGTCCTGCAACTTGTCCAGCAGCGTCATGGGGCGGTCACTTCCGCGGGTGCCGCGCCGCGGGTCATCAATCGCATGAGTGCCTCCTGGGTGGCTTCGGCGGCGGCCAGTTCACCGGTGATGCGCCCCTGGCTCATGGCATAGACGCGATCGCACAGGCCGAGCAGTTCAGGCAGTTCCGACGAGATCACCAGTACCCCTTTGCCTTCCGCCGCGAGTCGTTGAATGATCAGGTAGATCTCGTATTTCGCACCCACGTCGATGCCGCGGGTGGGTTCGTCCAGGATCAGCAGATCGGGCTCGGTGAAGATCCATTTGCCGAGCACCACCTTCTGCTGGTTGCCGCCGGACAGGTTGCCGACCTTCTGGAACACCGAGGGCGTCTTGACCGTGAGCCGGGCGCGCAGGTCCTCGGCGGCGGCCACCTCGGCATGGGTGTCGATCACCGAATGCCGGGATACCGCACCGAGATTGGCCAGGGTGAAATTGCGGCGGATGTCCTCGTCGAGAATCAGTCCGAGCTGTTTGCGGTCCTCGGAGACGTATGCGATACCGGCGGCAATCGCCTCGGAGACCGTCGAAACCCGAATGGGCCCACCGGCTTTGCGCACGGTGCCGCCGATATTGCGGCCGTAGGAGCGGCCGAAGACGCTCATCGCCAATTCGGTGCGGCCCGCGCCCATCAGCCCGGCCAGTCCGACGATCTCCCCGCGGCGCACGTGCAGGGAAGCGCCCCGCACCACCTGCCGTCCGGCGATGGTGGGGTGATCGACGGACCAGTCGGCGATATCGAAGAACACCTCCCCGATATGGGGTTCGAGTCGCGGCGGGAAGCGGTGGTCCAGGTCGCGGCCCACCATGCCCTTGATGATCCGATCCTCGGTGACCGTCCCGTCCACCTCGAAGGTCTCGATGGTGTGCCCGTCGCGCAGCACGGTGATGGTGTCCGCGACGGCCAGCACCTCGTTCAACTTGTGCGAGATGAGAATCGAGGTGATCTCCTGGCCGCGCAGTTCCCGCAGCAGCGCCAGCAGGCTGTCGCTGTCGGCCTGGTTCAGCGCGGCGGTGGGTTCGTCGAGAATGAGCAGCCGCACCTGCTTGGCCAGCGCCTTGGCGATCTCCACCAACTGCTGTTTGCCGACACCCAGTGCGGCGACCAGTGTTTCGGGGTCCTCGATAAGGCCGACCCGCTGCATCAGCAGCATGGCCTGCTGGTTGGTCTCCTGCCAGTCGACGGCGCCGCCGCGGGTGCGCTCGTTGCCGAGGAAGATGTTCTCGGCAATGGACAACTGCGGCACCAAGGCGAGTTCCTGGTGGATGATGGCGACGCCCGCGGCCTCACTGTGCCGGATGTCCTTGAAGGCCATCTCGGTGCCGTCCACCAGGATTCGCCCCCGGTAGGAGCCGTGCGGATAGACCCCGGACAACACCTTCATCAGGGTCGATTTGCCCGCGCCGTTCTCACCGACCAGGGCGTGGATCTCGCCGCGGGCGACCTGGAAGTCGACCTCGTCGAGCGCCTTCACGCCCGGGAATTCCATGGTGATGGCACGCATTTCGAGAATATTCGCCGTCATCGGCCGCTCCGCCCGCCCGCCGCCGCTATTGCAGGTCCTTGTCGGTGTAGTAGCCGGTGTCGATCAGCGCCGCCCGATAGTTCGTCTTGTCCACCGACACCGGTCGCAGCAGGTACGACGGCACCTTCTTCCTGCCGTTTTCGTAGGAGGTGGTGTCGTTGGTCTCCGGCGTGCCGCCGGTGAGGATGGCGTTGGTCATCTGCACCGCCCGTTCGGCCAGTTTCCGGGTGTCCTTGAAGACGGTTTGGGTCTGCTCGCCCGCGATGATGGATTTGACCGACGCCTTCTCGGCATCCTGGCCGGTGACGATGGGCATCTTCCGGGCCCCGCCGTAGCCGACGGCCTTGAGCGCGGACAGGATTCCGATGGACACCCCGTCGTACGGGGACAGCACCGCGTCCACGGTCGCTGCGGCGTAATGCGCCGAGAGCAGGTTCTCCATGCGGGACTGAGCGGTCGCGCCATCCCAGCGCAGGGTGGTTACCTGATCGATCCTGGTCTGTCCCGACCGCACCACGAGCTTGCCGGTGTCGATATGCGGCTGCAGCACCGACATCGCGCCGTTGAAGAAGAAATAGGTGTTGTTGTCGTCCGGAGACCCGGCGAACAATTCGATGTTGAACGGCCCCGGACCGACGGCGACACCGAGGTGCTCGACCAGGTAAGCGGCTTGCAGCACACCGACTTCGAAGTTGTCGAAGGTCGCGTAGTAGTCGACGTCGGCGGTGTCGCGGATGAGCCGGTCGTAGGCGATGACCGCGACCTTGTTCCGTTTCGCCTGCGCCAGTACTCCGGTCAGCGACTTGTTGTCGATGGCCGCGATCACCAGCGCCGTGGCGCCCTGGGTGAGCATGTTCTCGAGCTGTGAGACCTGTGTCTCGATGACGTCCTCGGCGTACTGCAGGTCGGTGGTGTAGCCGAGTGCTTGGAACTGGTTGACGATATTGCTGCCGTCGGCCACCCAGCGCTCGGAAGATTTGGTGGGCATGGAGATTCCGATGCGACCCTTACCGCCCGAGCTCGGGCTTCCGCTGTCGACGGAACAGGCGGCCGCCGCCAACAGGGCGATGGCGCCGCCTCCGACCGCGAAGAATCCGCGGCGATTGATGCCGGTCATGTGCTGGCTCCTCTGTCAGACCTGGACGAATTCGATTCCGGACATGCGGCAGAACACCCGCCAGTCGGCGGCGTGCCGGCCCAGGTTGAGTACCTGGTGGTGTGGGCCGCCGGCGCTCAACCAGCCATCCATGCAGGCGCGCACCCCCGCGTCGGGCCGGAACTGGCCGTAGGGCATCTCCAACTGCGGCAGCGGCGGCGCGTCGAGCACCTCGCCCTCGGTCACCACCAGCCGGAAGCGTTCGTCTCCGAGCGAGACCAGGCAGGCCAGGGTGGCGGGCCCGGGGCGGTAACGGAACAGGAAGGTCGGCGGGGCGTCGAGTTTGCCGATGCCGAGTTCGCGGTGGATGAGCCGCACCGGCTCGTCGTCCCGGGCGACGCGCCAATTGCCCTCGCCCATATGGCTCATCAGGATCGAGTCGGACGGGAAGTCCATGGCGTACATCTCGGTGAAGTGGCCGTCGCCGATGAGCTGGTGCCCGGCGTACACCATGGCGGCGGCCAGCGCGTCGCCCTCCGCTCCGTACCCGTAGCCCTTGGCCATCAGGCTCGACGCCGCGGCCAGCGGCAGCCGCCGGAACCGCCCGTCGTCGCCGATGGCGTCGAAATGCGTGGAGTACGCGCCATAGCCGCGGTCGGTGAGAATGCGTTCGATGGCGATCTGCATGCGGGCGTGGTCCTCGCGTTCCAGCGCGGTCAGCGCCGGATCGACCGCGAAACGGGTGTCCTCCCACTCGATCAGCGCCCGCACCTCGTCGTCGGTGACATCGCGGGTGCCCCGGTACAGGTCACCGGGGGCGAGGTAGCTGATCTCCGGGCCCAGGGCCCGCAGCAGGGCGTTCTCGTCGACGCGGATATCGCCCATATCGTTCATGGCGTAGCCGAAGACGCCGATCTTCAACGACTTCCAGGCCGTCACCGCGCGGGCGGAGCGGGCCCAGCGGTCCACCCGGTCATGGAACTCGGCGCTGCGCCAATCCTCGGTGATCACTTCGAAGGGGCGGTCGGCGCGCACCATGGCGTTGGCCGTGTCCTGCGCGCCGTGGATGCCCTGGTTGTAGGTCATGTCGGCCATGTCCCAGGCGGCGGTAACGGCCGGCTCGGGCTGAATGTTGGCCAGCAGCACCGGCATCCGGTTCTCGTTGAACAGCCGGGCGACCCGCATGGCCGGGCCGTAGGTCAGCAGGACGACCATGACCCCGTCGAGTTCGCCGTGCTGGAATTCGCGCATGACCGCCTCGGCGTCGGCGCGGTCTTTGACCGGGCGGCCGACGGTCCAGTCGGCGACATCGGCGAGTTGGTCGGCGATGGCTTCGGCGTAGCCCGCCTGGCGTTCGGTGATACCGGGAATCATGTGGTCGTAGAGGGCCTGCATGATGCCGAGCAGACCGATGCGCGGCTTGCGGGTGGTGGCCGTCGTGGCGGAGGCCGAGGGTGCGGTCACGAGGGAGAACTCCTTCTTCGGAGCCGGTAGAACCGGCGAAATCAGCGCTGGCCGTATACGTTTCGGTAGCGGTCGTGCAGGCTGTCCACGGCGGACTGCGGAATGGGAACCGGCTCGCCGAGACTGCGAGCCAGGTGTGCGGTGCGTGCCACGTCCTCGCACATGACCGCGGCCTTGACCGCCGCGCGCGCGTCCGGACCGATGGTGAACACGCCGTGGTTCTTCATCAGGACGGCCGGAGAACGATGTCCGGCAAGGGTTTCCACCACGCCCCGGCCGATCTCGTCGCCACCGATGAGCGCGAACGGCCCGACCGGGATCGCACCGCCGAATTCGTCGGCCATGGCGGTGAGGACGCACGGAATGGGCTCGGCCCGCGCCGCCCACGCACTGGCGAAGGACGAATGGGTGTGCACCACACCGCCGACGTGCGGCATGTGCCGGTAGATATAGGCGTGCGCGGCCGTGTCGCTGGACGGGGACAGCGCGCCGTCGACCAGGTTGCCGTCCAAGTCGCACACCACCATCGATTCGGGGGTGAGGTCGTCGTAGGAGACGCCGCTGGGCTTGATGACCATCAGGTCCTGCCCGGCTACGCGGGCCGATACATTGCCCGCGGTCCAGGCCACCAGGCCCCAGCGCACCAGCTCACGGTGCAGATCGACCAGTTGGGTGCGCAGTCCGGCGAGATCGAGGTCGGTCATGCGGTGGCTACCTCCGTGCGAGTGGCGTTACGAATACGGCGCAGCCGGTGCAGTACCTGGGTGCCGCCGCGGCCGAAATGGTCGTGCAGGGTGCGGTATTCGGCGTAGAGCGCGTCGTAGGCGGTGACGCGACCCGGGTCCGGCAGGTAGGCGGCATTGCTGACCCGGCCCATCGCCGCCGAGGCCACGCGCACGTCCGGGTACGCGCCCGCCGCGACGGCGGCATGAATGGCCGAGCCGAGCGCAGGGCCTTGTTCGGAGCCGAGTACCGAGAGGGGCAGGCCCGTGACGTCTGCGTAGATCTGCATGAGCAGCGGATTTTTGAGGAGTCCACCCGCGACGATCAGCTCTCGCACGGGAACGCCTGCGGCATTGAAGGTTTCGATGATCATGCGGGTGCCGAAGGCGGTCGCCTCGAGCAGGGCGCGATAGATGTCCTCGGGCCGGGTGGACAGCGTCAGCCCGACCAGCACGCCCGACAGGTCGTGATCCACCAGGACGGAGCGATTGCCGCCGAGCCAATCCAGCGCGATCAGGCCGTGCTCGCCGACGCGCTGGCGTCCGGCCAGATCACCGAGATAGGCGTGCGTATCCTGCCCCCGGGCGGCCGCCTGTTCGCGATAGTGCCCCGGCACCGCGCTGTCGGCGAACCAGGCGAAGATATCGCCCACCGCGCTCTGCCCTGCCTCGTAACCCCAACTACCGCTGACGATCCCGCCGTCGACGACACCGCACATGCCGGGCACCTCGGCCAGCCGATCGCTGTTCATCACATGACAGGTGGAGGTGCCCATGACCGCGAGCAGCTGACCCTCCCCCACGGCCTGCGCCGCGGGCGCGGTCACGTGCGCGTCGACATTGCCGACCGCGACCGCGATGCCCGGGCGCAGACCGGTCCACCGTGCCGCCCGCTCGGTCAGGCCGCCGGCACGACCGCCGAGCGGCGACAACGGATGGGCGAGCTTGCCGACGAAGTCGGCGAAACCCGGATTCAGGGCGGTCAGATAGGCGCGGCCGGGCCAGGCATCGTCCTGATGCTGCCCCTTGTACCCCGCCGTGCAGACATTGCGAGTTTCCCGCCCGCACAGCTGCCAGACGATCCAGTCCGCCGCCTCGATGAATCGCGCTGCGGCAGCGTAGATCTCAGGGTCTTCCTCCAGCATCTGGAGCCCTTTGGCGAATTCCCACTCACTGGAGATGCGACCGCCGTAGCGGCCGATCCAGGGCTCGCCGAGCTCGTGGGCCACCGCGGTGACCCGGTCCGCCTGCGGTTGTGCGGCGTGGTGCTTCCACAATTTGGGATACGCGTGCGGGCGTCCGGCGAACTGCGGCAACCGGCACAGCGGAGTTCCCTCCGCCGTGGTCGGCAGGACCGTGCAGGCCGTGAAATCCGTTGCGATGCCGATGATGTCGGCCGGATCGACCTGAGCCGCGCGCACCGCCGCGGGCACCGCGACGCGCAGCACGTCCAGATAGTCCTCGGGATCTTGCAGCGCCCAATCCGGTGCCAGCGGCACCCCGGTGGCGGGCAGCTCCCGCTCGATCACCCCGTGCCGGTACGCACAGATCGCGGTGCCCAACTCCGCGCCGTCACGCACCCGCACGACCAGGGCGCGACCGGACAGCGTCCCGAAGTCGACCCCAACGACGTACTTGTCGGCCATGTATCGCTCCCAGCTATGTTAACGCTCACATTGTTACCTACGACACTGGGCGGATGTCAAGGTTCGCGGCGCGACGGGAGGATGCGGACGATTCGAAATCGCTATATAGCAAGGTGATACGAGGTATCACTTTGGCAGCCAAACTCAGAGCGAGCACCTATCAGGCGCGTGGTCGCGGTGTGAGCGCTCACCACGCGCCGATCGGCGCGGCTGATTTCGAACTCGCTGACGGTCGTGGCGTGTTCGACGGGCCTGGCCGCAGGTCGAACCGGCGGCGGCCCCGGTGCGGCAACGGCTCTGGCGGACAAGCTGATCCGGGGCACGGCAGCGCCCTGGTTCAAAGCTCGTAGGTTCGGGTTACCGCGATCAGATCTCCGTCTTCTCGGGTCGAGGCGACGGTGTCGCTGGGGCGGGGACGGAAGCCTGGTGCGTCGGCGAGGTTGTAGGACTCGTCGATGGCGGTCACTCGGATTCGGGTGGCGCCAGGCGTACGCAGTGTGATGTCGACTCCTTCCGGTGGAAGGTCGCGGAGGCGTATTTCGCCCGGCCAGGTCTTGGCGCGTGCACCGGTGACGTCGAGAGTGGACGATGTCATGCCCGGAAATGTCGCGGTTACCCGGTCGATCCGGTGATCGACGCGAAGTACCAGTGCGGTCGCCGCTCGCCGGGACGCCACGTGCAGCGTGACGGTGTCGCCGTCGCGGCCGCGGCGGTCGATCGACGGACCGTCGAGTGCCATCGGTTCGGCCACACCGGTCCAGAGCGGGCCGCGCGCGTATCCGGGCGAAAGCTGGGATACATCTTGGGTTTTCAGGTATTCGCGGGTCCAGTCGGCAGGTTCGGCTTCCCCGCTCACCCAGCTCGCCGTGCCGGTGTCCGCGTTGAGCACGTAGGCGAGGTGCGAGCGTTCGGGGTGATCGGCGTCGACGGTGTCCACCGCGAGACCGGTGCCGACCAGCGCCGCCGCCAGGATCGCGGCGGTGGCCGGTACGGCGGCGGTGGCTCGTTGCCCCCGGGCGGGGGACGGCAGCAACAGCTCGAACACCGGGAGCAGCAGCAGCCCGAACAGTGTCAAACACACAGCGGTTACGCCACCGAGAGCCAAGCCCAAGCCGTTGAACAGATTACGAGCCAGCGTTGGTAGTACCGCGGTGGCGACCAAGAGCCCCAGCGTCAGTGCGACGACCGGGAACCAGCTCCCCCGGACCGGCAGCAGCAGTGCCGCCAACGCGCCCAACGCCGCGAACAACGCCGGCAGCGCGAACAGGAACGACGCGCCTGGCGCGAAGAGCGCGCACGCGATTCCAGCCGCGACCGGCCAGGTCAGAGCGCCGATCGCCAGCGCCGCCGGGCCCAGGCGGCGGCGAAGCAGCAGATACCAGCCGGATAAAGCCGTCGCGACCACCGCGACGAGGGCGCACTGGTAAGCCATCGGGCGATGCAGAAGTCCGCCCATCAGGTCGTAGCCGGGGCGCAACCAGACCAGCGCCGACCACATGGCCTGGCCGAGGAACAGCGACACCGCCAGGGGTACCGCCACCGAGACGGCGCTGACGAGGATGCGCGGAACGCTCACCAGCCGCCGCTGTCGCGCTGCCACCGCGAGGGCGACGAGCAGTAACAGAGCCAGCAGGGCGATCGGCGAAACCAGCGCGTCCGAGTAGGTGACCATGTGGCCGAACAGGCGAAAGTAGGTCGCGTCGTGGTCGGACCGCAGCTCGGGCAGATCAGCAGCGCCCAGGGCGCGAGACAGCTGCAGCATGTTCTCGCCGTGGTGCTGCAGACTGCTCCGGTCGAGGTTGGCGAGAGAGTCACCGGCGGTGTGATAGTGCGACGAGTTCTCGATGTAGGCGAAGTTCAGTCCGGTGAAACCGGCATCCCGTAACGCGCTGAAGTCGGTGTTGTTGGGCAGTATTCGATACAGCTGGACCAGCGCCGAGTCACCTCGGGGATGGGGCACCGCCTCGGCGAACAACGAGACCAAATCGGCGTTGTGCTCCGAGGTCTCGAACATCAGAGACGGTCCGCTGACTCCCCGGGCCTCCCAGTTGAGCACCACACCACCGGCGCGAGCCAGCGGGTGTGCACGTGCGAACGCGTCCGCGCCGAGTACGCCGTCTTCCTCACCGTCGGTGAACAGCAGGACGAGGTCGTTGCGCAGACCGCCTTGCGCGCTGATCAGCTGACCGACCTCGAGCATCGCCGCCACCGCCGCGCCATCGTCGGAAGCACCGGGGCCCATCGCGGCGGAATCGTAATGTGCGGCCAGCACAACCGTTCCGGTGGCGTCGCGTCCGGGCAGCGTCGCCACCACGTTGTCCACTCGGCCGAAAGTCGCGAGGCCGGTCGAGGAGCGAGTGCCGAGGGCGTGCTGAGTGGTCACGAAGAACCCGGCCGACCGCAGCTGCTCGGTGAGGTATTCCCGCGCCCGGTCACTGGCCGGACTGCCCAGCGGCCGCGGCTCGGTCGCGAAACGGTGCAGATGGGTCAGTGCCCGTTCGGCGCTGAATCTGTCGGTAACGGATGCGGAAAGCGGTTGCTGGCCGCTGCCTTCGCCCAGCACGGTTACCGCGACCGCGGCCAGCAGAACCAGCAGCGCCGCTACTCCCGCCTTTATCCGATGGGGAGTTTCGATCAGTTTTTCGATCACGATGCGACGCTATGCAGCGGGAATATCGATCAGTACGGGGAAATCCGCACACCGAGTGCGGAAAACCACAATGGTCCGCCCGGAAAACCGCAATGGTCCGCCGATTTCACGCCGGTAACGTCGTTTTCATGGATATCGTCGCAACCACGAACACCACAGAGCTGGGTGGTGTCGCCGCATGGGCGGTCGATCTGATGGAACGCCTCGGCGGCTTCGGCGCCGGGCTGGCCATAGCCGCGGAGAACTTGTTCCCGCCGTTGCCGAGCGAAGTGATCCTGCCGCTGGCCGGATTCGCTGCCGCGCGCGGGGAGATATCTCTCGTCGGTGCGATCGGCTGGACGACCGCCGGTTCACTGATCGGCGCGACCGTGCTCTATCTGCTCGGAGTCGCGCTCGGCCGTGATCGGTTGTACGCGATCGTGCGTCGCCTGCCGCTGGTGCACACCGACGATCTTGCGCGCAGCGAGGAATGGTTCGCCCGGCACGGCCGCAAGGCAGTGCTGTTCGGCCGCATGGTTCCGATCGTGCGCAGTCTGGTCTCGATTCCGGCGGGCGTGCAGCGCATGCCGCTCGGTCAGTTCGTCGCGCTGACCGCACTGGGCAGCGCGATCTGGAATTCGCTGTTCGTTCTCGCCGGACATAGTCTCGGCGCGAATTGGGAGACGGTCTCGGAATACGTCTCGCGGTATCAATTGCTGGTGTTGGCGCTGATCGCGCTCGGCGTAGTCGTGTGGTTTGTTCGCCGCTTGCGCGCCCGGCTAGCCTGACCGCGTGATCATGGCGAAGTTGCCCGACTCGTTCGTGCGGGCCATCCGCGCGCTGGTCGGCGCGATATTCGGAACGATCACCGCGCTCACCGGACTGTTCGCGGCGCTCGCGGGCCGCGACACCCGGCTGCCCCGCCAGGTGCGTCGCGACCGGCAGCGCCTGGTCCGGTGGTTCGGCGCATCCGCGGTCGGTGACCTGCCGGATCGCGACCCCCGCCGATATGTCCTGGCGCGCTCGGCTTACGGCATCGTCGGGGGCGTCCTACTCGTCGGTGTGCTGGTCGCCGCGGTGGGTTATTTCAGCTGGGCGGTCGAACTCACCGCGCGGGGACGGATCCCGATCCAAACCGGCGCGGTGACGATGGCGGTCGGCGCCGTCGGCGTCTACCTGTGCGCGCGGTTCGCGATCGCCCTCGGGCGGTGGGACGTCACACTCGCGCTGCGCTTCCTCGCCGCCGACCCGACACAGCATCGCCTGCGCGAGCTGGAACGCACCCGCGCCGACGTCGTCCGCGCGGTGGACGACGAGCGCCGCCGGATCGAACGAGCCCTGCACGACGGTGTCCAACAGCGCGCTGTCGCGTTGGCACTGCAACTCGGCCGAGCCCGCCGCCGCACGAGCGGGGAAACCGCCGAATTGGTCACCGAACTCGACCGCGCGGCCGTCGAGGCCGGACAGTTGATCCGCGACTTGCGCGAGGTCGCCTGGCGGATCTATCCAGCGGTCCTCGACGAGCACGGACTCGAAGTCGCATTGCGCGGGTTGTCGGCACACACCACGATGCCGCTCCGGCTCGAGGTCCATCTGGACCGCCCACCGGAGCCCGCGATCGCGGCCGCGGCGTACTTCGTAGTCGCCGAAGCTGTCACCAATGCGGTCAAACACTCCGGCGCCCATACCGTTTCGGTTTCGGTCGGCACCACGATGGATCGCCTGACAGCGGAGGTGCACGACGACGGATGCGGCGGAGCCGACCCCGCCGGGACGGGCCTGACCGGTCTGCGGCGGCGCGTCGCCGCGCTGGACGGAACTCTGCACGTCCGCAGCCCCGCGGGTGGGCCGACCGTTTTGCGAGCGGAGTTGCCGTGCGCGTCGTGATCGCCGAGGATTCCACGCTGCTGCGCGAAGGACTGACCCGCCTGCTGGCGGATGAAGGGCATGAGGTGACCGCGGTCGGTACGGCGATCGAACTCGTCCACGAAATAGACCGTGACACACCGGATCTCGCCATCGTGGACGTCCGCATGCCGCCGACGCACTCTACCGAGGGCCTGGACGCCGCCAAGACGTTGAAAGCCCGCTATCCGGATCTCGGTGTATTGGTGCTGTCCCAGTACGTCGAACAGCGCAGTGCCGTCGAACTTCTCACCGCGGGCCAGGGTGGCGTCGGATACCTGCTGAAGGACCGTATCGCCGACCTCGACACATTTCTGGCGGACATGAACCGGGTCGCTAACGGCGGCACCGCTTTCGATCCCGAGGTGGTCCGTCAATTGTTCGCCCAGCAACGGCGACCGCAGCCGCTCGCCGCCCTCTCGCCGCGGGAACTCGACGTTCTTCACCTACTTTCCCAGGGGTACACCAACACTGGGACAGCCGATCATCTTTCCCTGTCCGTCAGCGCGGTCGAGAAACACGTCAACGCTATTTTCACCAAGCTCGAATTGGCCAAAGACCCCAACCACAGCCAGCGCGTCCGGGCCGTGTTGATCTACCTGGAACAGAACACCTCCTGAACGCTCGCGAGGCCGGCCGTTCCACGCTGCTGTCAGCGGATCCGCTGACAGCAGCAGGGGGCGATTTCCGGGGTCGGGCTGGGGCACGGTGGGTGCATGGCACATGACGACAAGACGCCGACGTTCAATTGGCGCATCCGGGAACAGCTTTTCGGCCGGCGGATTCTGGTGCTCGACGGTCCGCTGGACGACGACAACGGAGCGCTGCTGATGACGCAGTTGCTGACCCTCGCCGCCGAGGATGCCGAGGCCGGGATCTCGCTGTGGATCCATTCACCGGGCGGATCGGTTCCGGCGATGCTCGCCATTCGCGATGTCATGCGGCTGGTGCCGTGTGAGGTGTCCACACTGGCGCTCGGATTAGCTTGCAGCGCTGGGCAATTCCTGCTTTCGGCCGGAACTCCGGGGCGGCGGTTCGCCTTGCCGCACGCGCGGATTCTCATGCATCAGGGCTCAGCCGGAATCGGTGGCAGTGCGGTGGAGGTCGAGGTGCAGGCCGACGATTTGCGCTACACGGTGCAGACCGTCCTCGGACTCATCTCCGAGGACACCGGCCAGCCCTACGACCAGATCTTCGAGGACTCCTTGCACGACCGATGGTTCACCGCGACCCAGGCCCGGGAGTACGGGTTCATCGACGGGATCGTCGACTCGTTCTGGCAGGTCGTTCCGCAGCGGCAGCGGGTGGGAATCTCATGACCAGCTACACGATTCCGAATGTCATCGCCCAGCATCCGCGCGGCGAGCGCATCATGGATGTGTACTCGCACCTGCTCACCGAGCGCATCGTCTACCTCGGCACCCCCATCGATTCGGGTGTCGCCAACGCGCTCATCGCGCAGCTGCTGCACCTCGACGCCGACAGTCCCGGCCAGGACATCAACCTCTACATCAATTGCGAGGGCGGAGATTTGACCGCCATGCTCGCGCTCTACGACACCATGCAGCACATCCAGTCTCCGGTGGTCACCACCTGCGTCGGCCAAGCCATCGCGGTCGGCGCGGTACTGCTGACCGGCGGCGTGGCGGGCCGGCGATCGCTGCTCCCGCACGCCCGGGTCGTCCTGCATCAACCCGCGGCTCGCGGGCAGGGCACCATCCCCGACCTCATCCTGCAGGCCGACGAGTTGGTCCGGATGCGCGCCGAGGTCGAAGCCATCCTGTCCAAGCACACCGGCCAGTCGGTGGAGACGCTGCGGCACGACACCGACCGCGACCGCGTCTTCACCGCACAGGCGGCCATCGATTACGGCATCGTCGACCAAGTACTGGCACCGCGGGATTGACCGGCGCGCAGGGCGACGGCGCGCCGGACCGAGGGGGACGGCGCGCCGGACGCTACGCCGCGAGGAGCAGCCCGTTGTAGGGAGCGTTCGCGCGCGGCCCGGCCGAACGCGTCAGGGCGGGCCGTTGCTGCTGGAACAGGTCGTCGGCGACCTGATGGATGAGCCCGCCGAGCGGGATGTCGAGCGCACCCGCCATGGCGGCGATCATCTCGCTGGAGGGTTCCTTGAGGCCGCGCTCCACCTCCGAGAGGTACTGCGGTGAAACCCCGGCTCGCCCAGCGGTTTCCGCGAGCGTCTCGCGCTGCTCCTGTCGCAGCGCCCGCAGCCGCTGCCCCAGGGCCTCCCGCCAGAGGAGCTCGCGGACAGGCCGCGGCCGGGCACCGCGCGCGGCCGGCGCAAGCCGATCGACCGGAGCCGAGGACCGTCGATCGAGGGCAGGCAGTTTCCCGGAAATCTCCGGATGCGGATTGCGCGGCCGATGGTCACGACCGCCGGGGATCGCCCGCAATCGCGGCGGTTCGGTCCGCGGAATCTCAGCGCTCGGATGCTCGCTCATAGTCGGAGCGTACGGCTGGACTCCACCCCGTGCCCGCTCCTCTGCTCTGGGCGAACAGCATCGTGCGGCTATCGCCCGCCAGTCCGATCGCTAGTGCGCGGCCGGGGCGGGAAGCAAGATCGTCCGCAGCACTTCCGCCCATTCCTCCGGGCTCGGCGGCGCGCCGGTGACCAGGGCCTGCATCAGCATGCCGTCGATCGTGGCCGCCAGGATCCGGAGCCGTATCGGGTCATCGGTGTATTGGCGGCCGAACCGCTCGATCGCGTCCAGCCAGCGTCGCGGTGGTTCACGGAGTTCGGGGCGGCAGGCGGCCAGCAGATACAGCTCGAATTCGGCCTGCAGGTGCGCGGTTTCGGCGACCGCGGCGACCGTCACCTCGGTCAGCATCCGGATGCCCTGCTCGCCGCCGCCGCTCGCCTCGGTCAGCTTCCGGATCCGCTCGGCATCCTGGTCCATGCACGAGGTGAGGGCGGCGGTGAGCAGGTCATCGATGGTTTTGAAGTGGTACGCGGCCGAGGTCGGCGGCTGACCCGCTTCTTTGGCGACGGCACGGTGACTTACCCCGGCGACGCCCTCGCGCGCGACGACCCGGATGGTGGCCTCGATCAGCTCCTTCTTGCGCCGTTCACCCTTGAGCTTGCGGCCGTCCGTAGTCGCTTCGCTCAACCTCGATCTCCTCGCGTACGGCCCCGGTGAGCGGCGCCTTTGCCAGCAATGCCACCAGCAAGGCTACGGTGCCCGCCGCCACCGCCACGGCGAAGCCCGCCTGCCCCGCCCGATCGACGACGGTGCCCGAGACGAGTGCGCCGAACGCGATGCCCGCGCTGAGACCGGTGAGTGCCCAGGTCATGCCTTCGGTCAGCGCCGCCACCGGCACTGTCCGCTCCACCAGCCCCATGGTCACGATCATCGTCGGCGCGAAGAACGCGCCGGAGACGAACATGGCCGCGGCCAGCGCGGCGATCCCGTCGACCAGGAGCAGCGGCAAGGTTGTCAGCATCGTGCCCGAGACCACGAGGACCAGCAGTCGCGGTAGTGGTATCGAGAGCCGCAAGGTCCCGAAGGCCAGCCCGGACAGTCCCGACCCGGCGGCGTAGGCGGCCACCACGATTCCCGCGCTTGCCGGTGCGCCGACCTGCTCGGCGAAAGCCACGCTGACCACATCGACGGTGCCGACGATGACACCGCCCGACGCGAGCAGCAATGCCAGCATCCGCACCGCGGGGATCCTGATGGCCGAGCCCCGGTCCTCGGTGGAAACGTCTTGCCGGACAGGAGGTTCGGTGCGCTTTTGCGGCACGAACAACAACACGCCGACCACCAGCAGAACCACGGCGAGCAACGGTCCGGCTTCGGGGAACAGTGCCGTCGACAGCACGACCGCCAACGCCGGACCGGCCACGAAGGTCAGTTCGTCGACCACCGATTCCAGCGAGAAGGCCGTGTGCATCCGGGATGTGCCCGCGTGCACGTAGGTCCAGCGGGCTCGCACCATCGCCGCCATATTCGGCAATGTCCCGGCGATGACGGCCGCGGCGAACAATGTCCAGGTGGGCGCGTCGGTGCGGACGCTGAGCAGCAACGCGGCCCAGCCGAGGACGCTGAGGCCCATGGCCGGCAGCAGTACTCGCCCCTGCCCGAGCCGGTCGACCAGCCGGGACACCTGCGGTCCGGCGATGGCCGTGCTCACCGTGAAGGTCGCCGAAACGGCCCCGGCCAGCGCATATTCCCCGCGCATCTGCGAAACCATCGTGATGATGCCGATCGCGGCCATCGCGAGTGGGATCCGGGCGATGAAGCCGGCGGCGGAAAAAGCCACGGCCCCAGGAGCTTTGAACAGGGCGAGGTAGGGATTCGCCATCGAGATCGACCTCCGCAAACAATTTGAACGAATGTTTCAATTGTTGACCCTACACGCCGGACGAGTGGGAGGATCGACCCATGACGACGGTTTCGGGTGACTTCGAATTGACCATGGACGAGTTGCGAGTAGTAGCGCGCTACGTGACGGAGAGCGCCCAGGATCTCCTTCCGGTGTTCGAGGAGACCGCACCCGGCGATCCGCGCCCGCGCGCGGCCATCGATGCCGCATGGGAATTCGTGAACGGCGCGAAAAGGACCAAGCTGCAACGGGTTACCGCCCTGGACGCGCACCGGGCCGCGAAGGAAGCAGACACCGAAGCGGCGCGTCTGGCCGCCCGGTCGGCCGGTGATGCGGCGGCCGCCGCGTATCTGCATCCGATATCGCAGGCCAGTCAGGTAGGACATATCCTGCGCGCCGCGGCGAGTGCCGCACGTGTCGCCGAGTTGCGGGCGGGCGACGATCCCGCGGTCGGAGATCGGCTGATCGAGCAGGCTCGGCGACGTGCCACACCCACCCTGGTCGCCGTCCTCTCCCGGTACCCGCCGGCGCCGACCGCCAAAAATCGCGTCGCGCAACTCATGAGCACATTGGATGCTTCGCTACGCGCGTCCGGCGGACCCGGCGGCGGGCGGTCGGGCATATTGGGGAGATGAAGTACGTATTGCTGATTTGCGACGATGAGACGTCCGCGCCGAGTATGGCGGAGATCGCCGCGGATCCGGCCTACCAGGCGTACTCGGCGGAGGTGGATCGGCGCGGCAAGAGTCTGGGCGGCGCGCGGCTGCGTCCGGTGGCGGATGCGACGACGGTCCGGGTCCGGGACGGGGAGACGCTGGTATCGGACGGCCCCTTCGCCGAGACCAAGGATTTCATCGGCGGCATCGACATCATCGACTGCGCGGATCTGGACGAGGCGATCGCGATCGCCGCACTGCACCCCTATGCGAATCGGGGTTGCGTCGAGGTCCGTCCCGTGTGGGAATGACCGCGCCACAACAGATTCGGGCCGCGGTGGACGCGGCCTACCGCGACGAGTGGGGTCAGGTCGTCGCGACTCTGATCGGGGTCACCGGCGATTGGGATCTGGCGGAGGACTGCGCCCAGGACGCCTTCGCGGCAGCGCTGACCACGTGGCCGCGCGATGGCGTGCCGGCCCGCCCGGGTGCCTGGCTCACCACGACCGCACGCAACCGCGCCCTCGATCGCCTCCGCCGGGATACGGCCGCGACCGCGAAACTGCGCCAGCTCGCTGTGCTGCACCGGGATCCGCTCGAGCCCGCCGCGGACGCCATACCCGACGACCGCCTGCGGCTCATCTTCACCTGCTGCCATCCCGCACTGCCGTTCCCCGCCCGGGTCGCCCTGACCCTGCGCACGCTCGCGGGCCTCAGCACCGCTGAGATCGCGAAGGCGTTCCTCACCGCGGAATCCGCGATGGCGCAACGACTGGTGCGCGCCAAGCGAAAGATCGTCGAGGCCGCCATCCCGTACCGAGTCCCGCCCGCGGAGTTGTTACCGCAACGGCTGACCGCTGTCCTCGCGGTGCTCTACCTGATCTTCAACCAGGGTTACGACGACGAGGACGGCAGCCGTGGACTGGCCGCCGAGGCGATTCACCTCGCCCGGATGCTGGTCCGGCTGCTGCCCGCCGAACCCGAGGCTCGCGGACTGCTGGCCCTGATGCTGTTGCTGGAGGCACGCCGCGCGCACCGGACCGACGACGGGGTGCTGGTACCGCTGGAGGATCAGGACCGCTCGCGCTGGGATCGCGCGCTCATCGCGGCGGGCACCGAGACGCTGGAAACGGCGCTGGCGATGCGGCGTTCCGGGCCGTACCAGGTGCAGGCCGCAATCGCCGCCTGCCACGCCACCGCGCCCGACGCGGCCGCCACGGACTGGCCGCAGATCGCGCAGCTCTACCGCGAGCTCGCACGGCTGGCGCCCTCCCCCGTGGTCGACCTCAACCGTGCCGTGGCGGTCGCCATGGCCGACGGGATCCCCGCGGGTCTGGCTCTGGTCGACGAACTCGATGCATCCGGCCGGCTCGACGGCTACTACCTACTGCCCGCCACCCGGGCGGATCTACTCCGCCGCGCCGGCCAGGTCGGCGCAGCCGCGGCGGCGTACGAGGCGGCACTGGAACTGGCTCCGACCGAAGCCGAACGACGCTATCTGACCGCGCGGCTGCGCGGCCTCTGAATCTTTTTCCGGCGCGATGTCGATCTGAGCCGGTCTCCTTCGTCGGTGGGGCAACAACCACCCGAGAGAAAGAGGCAGAACAATGTCGCACACCCTGACCGCCACGATGTCCGTCAGCCAGACCCCGGACGAAGTCTTCGCCGCCCTCACCGATGTGCGCGGATGGTGGAACGAGAACATCATCGGCGACACCGCCGCTCCGTACGACGAATTCGTCTTCACCGACGACTCCGAATACGCGGGGGAAACGGTCAAGGCCAAGACCGGTATCCAATACTGCCGATTCCAGATCACCGAGGTCGACCCGGGCCGGCGCATGGTCTGGCGCGTCGTGGATTCCTACCTGACTTTCATCGAGGACCGGCACGAATGGACCGACACCGTCGTCATATTCGATCTGACCGCGACCGGCGAAGGCACGACCCTGCACTTCACCCATGAAGGCCTGACGACGGAATCCCAATGCTTCGAAGCCTGCTCACGCGGCTGGGAGTTCTACATCACCAAGAGCCTGCCGCAATTGATCACCACCGGTACGGGTGATCCCATTACGAAGTACAAGTCCTGAATCGCCGCGGA
The DNA here is from genome assembly GCF_017875645.1 of Nocardia goodfellowii. NCBI lineage: Bacteria > Bacillati > Actinomycetota > Actinomycetes > Mycobacteriales > Nocardiaceae > Nocardia > Nocardia goodfellowii. Next base: position 6,625,959 of record NZ_JAGGMR010000001.1, read on the forward strand.
CCGGCAAAACGGAACGCTTAGTCGAACCGATTGCTACGTCTATGCTTTCGCGGTATGCGCAGCGACGAATACCAGAACTTCGACGCGCTGGGCCTGGCCCAGCTCGTCGAAGCCGGGGACGTAACGCCCGGCGAGCTTCTCGAAGTCGCTCGGCAGCAGGCCGACACGGTAAACGGCCGCGTCAACGCGATCGTCCGATTCATGAACGCCGAGGCCGACCAGCGCGTAACCGATTCATTGACCGGACCTTTCGCCGGTGTTCCGTTTCTGATCAAGGACCTCGCCCAGGATTACGCCGGTCTGCCCAGCAGCAGCGGGTCTCGTTCCTTGGCGGGGATTCCGGCCACCGAGCATTCGACGGTGGTGCGGCGATGGATCGATGCCGGGCTTGTCATCTTCGGGAAAACCAACGCTCCCGAGTTCGGCGCCAAGGGCATCACCGAACCCCGGCTCTTCGGCCCGGCTCGCAATCCGTGGTGTCTGGATCGAACCCCCGGCGGCTCGTCCGGGGGTTCGGCGGCGGCGGTCGCGGCCGGCATCGTTCCGGTGGCCGGGGCGAACGACGGCGGCGGCTCCATCCGTATCCCCGCCGCCTGTTGCGGACTCGTCGGCCTCAAGCCGGGACGCGGACTGCTGCCGATGGGGCCCAGCGTCGGCGAGGCCATGCACGGCGCCGCGGTCCAGGGCGTGGTGTCACGCACGGTGCGCGATACCGCCGCCATGCTCGACGTCCTCAAAGGCGGCGAACCCAGCGGGCCCTACCTCCCCGCCGTGCCGGACGCGACGTTCCTATCCCAGGTCGGGGCCGACCCGGGGCGACTACGCATCGGCATCTGCACCTTCTCCGCCATCAACTCCGCACCCCATCCGGAGGCTCAGGCCGCTGTCGACGCGGCGGCCGCGGCACTCACCGACCTGCACCACGCCGTCGAAATCCTGGACAAACCACCGTTCGACGACCAAGCCCTGGCGCAGGACTTCCTCTTGACCTGGTTCACGTTCCTGGCGTGGGAGGTCGATGACGCCAAGCGCCGAACCGGTTGCGGCGACGAGGGTTTCGAGTTCGACACGCGCATGATGGCCGCGCTGGGGCGGGCCACCGGCAGCGTCGAATACGTCGACGCCGTCATGCGCCGTCATGATCACGCACGGCGACTGTCGACCTTCTTCGACAGCTACGACCTGCTGCTGACCCCCACCCTCGCCGATCTGCCGCCCCGAATCGGTTCGCTGGACACGCCCCGGCCGCTGCGCCGGGCCGCGGAGCTACTACTCAAGACAGGCACGGCGGGCCTGCTGCGCCATTCCACGCTGATGGACCAGATCATTCACAACAGCCTGAGCTGGACCCCGTATACGCAGGTCGCGAACGTGACGGGCCGGCCGGCCCTGTCGCTGCCACTGCATTGGACCGCCGACGACATTCCGATGGGTGTGCAGTTCACGGCGCAACTGGGCGGCGAGGCGATGCTGCTGCGCCTGGCGGCGCAACTGGAGCAGGCCGTGCCGTGGCGCGACCGGCGACCGACGATCTAGCGGACGAGATCACCGGACGGTTCCAGCGCAGTGCCGACAATCTCGGCCGCGGTAGCCGAGCGCACCTCGTCGACGCTGATTCCGGGCGCGGTTTCCACCAGCACCAATCCCGCGTCGGTGACGTCGAGCACCGCCATATCGGTGATGATCCGCTGCACGCAGCGCAGGCCGGTGAGCGGAAGGGTGCACTGCTCGAGGATTTTCGGTTCACCGCGCCGCGAGACATGCTCCATCATCACGATGACCCGGCGTGCGCCGTGCACCAGGTCCATCGCCCCGCCCATGCCTTTGACCATGTGCCCGGGAATCATCCAGTTCGCCAGATCGCCGCGGACGCTGACCTGCATGGCCCCGAGGACCGCGACATCGACCTGCCCGCTGCGGATCATCCCGAAGGACTGCGCGGAGTCGAAGTAGGACGCGCCGGGCAGGACGGTGATGGTTTCCTTTCCCGCATTGATCAATTCGGGATCGAGTTCGTCTTCGGTGGGGTACGGGCCGACGCCGAGGACGCCGTTCTCCGAATGCAGAACCACCGTGATGTCATCGGGCAGGTAGTTGGGCACCATCGTGGGCATCCCGATGCCGAGATTGACGTACTGGCCGTCTACCAATTCCGCGGCCACCCGGGCGGCCATCTGCTCACGTGTCAGTTTCATGCTCGCACCGTCCGCTGTTCGATACCGACCTCGACCTTGCCGACGTGCACTAGGCGCTGCACGTGGATGCCAGGAGTGTGCACTTGATCCGGGTCGAGTTCACCGGGCTCCACCAGGTGCTCGACCTGGGCGATGGTGATCCGGCCCGCGGCGGCCGCCGGCGGATTGAAGTTGCGGGCGCTGCGCCGGTACACCAGATTGCCGTGCCGGTCGCCCTTCCAGGCGTGCACCAGGGCGTAGTCGGTGACGATGGCGCGTTCCAGGACGTAGTCGACACCGTCGAATTCCCGGGTCTCCTTCGGCGGGCTGGCCACCGCGATGCCGCCGCGACCGTCGTAGCGCAGCGGCAAGCCGCCCTCGGCGACCTGGGTACCGACGCCCGCCGGAGTGAAGAACGCCGGAATCCCCGCGCCGCCCGCCCGCAGCCGCTCGGCGAGGGTGCCCTGCGGAGTCAACTCCACCTCCAGTTCACCGGCCAGGTACTGCCGTGCGAATTCCGCGTTGGAGCCGACGTAGGAGCTGATCGTGCGGCGAATCCGGTGTGCGGCGAGCAGCACGCCGAGGCCGAAACCTGAAGTGCCGCAGTTGTTGCTGACTGTCTCCAGGTCGGTCGCGCCCTGCTCGAGCAACGCGTCGATCAAGACCGCGGGCACCCCGACCAAGCCGAATCCGCCCACGGCGAGCGACGCGCCGTCGGGCACATCGGCGACCGCCTCGGCGGCCGTGGCAATGACTTTATCCATCACCTGGCCCACGGTAGCCGAACGCGTACGTATTGTGAACACGAATTCGTATAGCGAACATTTTTGCCGCAGCCTGTTGCTCGCGTCACGATCAGCTGCCTATGCTGTTCGCATACCGAGAACATGTCCACATACCGAACGGGGTCCGAGCATGCTTCACCTGCCGCCGCGGTACCGCGGCATCGAGAAGGGCGAGGAAGCGCCGCTCGATTTCGCCGACTACCGGACGACCACCCTGCGGCACCCCAAACAGCCGCTCACCTTGCTGCCACAGCGACTCACCGAGCTCACCGGCCCGGTCTTCGGCGACGAACGCGTCACGGACGCGGACGCCGACCTGACCCTGGCCAACAACGGCGAGGCCCAGGGGCAGCGGATCATCGTGCACGGCCGGGTGCTCGACAGCGACCGCAAACCCGTGCCCAACGCGCTGATCGAAATCTGGCAGGCCAACGCCGCCGGGCGCTACCGCCATCAGGGCGACCAGTGGCCCGCCCCCCTGGATCCGCATTTCAACGGAGCCGGCCGCACCGTCACCGACACCCAGGGCCACTATTCATTCGTCACGATCAAACCGGGCGCCTACCCGTGGGGCAACCACCACAACGCCTGGCGGCCCGCCCACATCCACTTCTCGTTGTTCGGCGTGGCGTTCGCCCAGCGCCTGGTCACCCAGATGTACTTCCCCGACGATCCGCTGTTCTTCCAGGACCCGATCTACAACTCGGTCCCCGACGGTGCCCGCCAGCGGATGGTCAGTGTGTTCGACTACGAGGCGACCACCGACAACTGGGCGCTCGGCTTCCGCTTCGACATCGTGCTGCGCGGGCGCGATGCGACACCGTTCGAGGAGGACGATCACGATGACTGACAGCACCGGTTTCGCGCCGCGCTATCCCGTCGTTCCGGGTGATTTCAGCACCGTCGAGTTCGGGCCCACCCCCTCCCAAACGGTCGGCCCCTACCTGCACATCGGACTGCCCTGGCCCGACGGCCCGGAGGTGGTCCCGCCCGGTACCCAAGGCGCGCTGTCCATCTCGATCACGGTCTTCGACGGAGCTCGGGCACCCATGTCCGACGCGCTGGTCGAAACCTGGCAGGCCGATGCCGCGGGGATCTTCGGCCATCCCGATGATGCACGGGCACAGTCGGATTCGGTCTGCCGCGGCTTCGGTCGCTGCCCCGCCGACAGCACCGGCACCGCCCGGTTCAGCACCGTCAAGCCCGGGGCCAACCCCACGACCGACGGTACCGAGGCGCCGCACCTGAATGTGTCGATCTTCGCCCGCGGGATGCTCAATCGGCTTATCACCCGGCTCTACTTCCCGGACGAAACGGCCGCCAACGCCGCCGATCCGGTACTGAGATCACTGCCGGAAAACCAGCGGCACAAGCTGATCGCCACCGCGACGCCCGAGGGATACCACCTCGACGTCTTCGTGCAGGACGCCGACCCGGACGGCGCGGAAACCCCCTTCTTCTACCTCTAGGAGCACCGCTTGTCGCGTGCAGAGCTCTTCGACCCGCTGTTCGGGGCGGACACCGTTGCCGCCGCCGTGTCCGACCGTGCGTGGCTCACGGCGCTGCTCGACGTGGAGGCGGCGCTGGCCAGAGCCCAGGCCAGCGTCGGTGTGCTGGAACCGCGCTATGCGCAGGCCATCGACGCGGCGGCCCGGAAGCTGGCGGGCACCCTCGACCCGGAGCAACTCGGGCGCGAGGCGGTGGCGGGCGGTAATCCGGTCATCCCGCTGGTCCGGCACCTGCGCGCCCAGTGTCCGGAGGTACCCGGCGACGCAGTGCACAGAGGGGCGACGAGCCAGGACATCATCGACAGCGCACTCATGCTGATCGCCCGACGGTCCGGCAGCCATATCCAGGCCGATCTGGCGGCAGCGGCCGACGCGGCAGCCACCCTGGCGCGCACCCACCGGGACACCGCCATGGCCGCCCGCACCCTCGGACAGCAGGCCCTGCCCACCACCTTCGGCGCACTGGCCGCGGGATGGTGCGCTGCTCTCGATCGCGCGCGGCGCGGGCTCACCACGGCGCTGTCCGGTTTGCCCGTCCAATTCGGCGGCGCCGCAGGCACTCTCGCGGCACAATTCCCCGACGGCCTGGCGGTCGCCGACGCCCTGGCCGCCGAACTGGGCCTGGCGCGGCAAGGGGTGCCCTGGCACACCGATCGGGTGCACATCGGCGAACTCGCGGCCGCCCTGGGTGTCGCGGCAGGCGCGGCCGGGAAGGTCGCCACCGATATCATCGCCCTGTCCGCCACCGAACTCGGCGAGGTCCGCGAGGACTCCCCCGGCGGCTCCTCGGCCATGCCCCACAAGCGAAACGCCGTCGCCGCCATCACCGCGCGCGCCGCCGCGCGCCGCGTCCCCGGCCTGGTGGCCACCGCCCTCGGCGCAATGGACCACGAACTCCAGCGCGCGGCCGGCCCCTGGCACGCGGAGTGGGAAACGATCACCGACCTGCTCCGCCTCACCGGCGGCACCGCTCACCGCCTGGCCCACAGCTTGACCGGCTTACATGTCCACCCAGACGCCATGGCGCGCAACCTCTCCCGCACCGGCGGTCTCCTCCTCGCCGAACGAGTCACCACAGCACTGGCGGCCCACACCGACAACGCCCGAGACATTGTCACCGCGGCCGCCACCGCCGAGGACCCCGACTTGGCCGCCGACCCGCGGATAACCGAACACCTCAGTCCCGCCGAGGTCCGCGAATTACTGGATCCGACAACGTATCTCGGCCACGCGCCGGACATCGTCGACCGAGTACTCGCCACCCGCGGCCCGCAGGGGCAGCAATGATCGAGCGGAACAGGATGGTGTGGGCGTGACCGTCGACTTGGCATATCAAGTGGCTGGGCCGGGATCGGGTGCGCCCACAGTGGTGTTGCTCGGCTCTCTCGGGTCGAACCGGGGGATGTGGGAGCCACAAGTCGGGGCGTTGTCAGCGGTGTTCGAGGTGGTCGCCGTCGACCTGCGGGGGCACGGCGAATCCGTCGCGCCGCCAGGGCCTTACACGATCGAGGAGCTGGCGGGTGACGTACTCGCGTTGATCGATCGCCTCGGCCGCCGCGCAGTGCATCTGGTGGGGTTGTCCCTGGGAGGAGCGATCGCGCAGTGGATCGCCGCGCATGCTCCCGATCGCGTGCTGTCGGTGACTTTGCTGTGCACCGCGGCGAAATTCGGTGCGCCGCAAGCCTGGCTGGACCGGGCGGCGGCGGTGCGGTCCGAGGGCACGGCATCGATCGCCGAGGCCGTGGTCGGCCGCTGGTTCACGGCCGGTCTGGCCGAACGGGATCCGGCACTGGTCGCGCGGAGCCGGGCGATGATCGAGGCGACCGACGACGAGGGCTATGCGGCGTGCTGCGAAGCGATTTCGGCCTGGGACGGGCGCGCGGACCTGCCCCGCATCTCCGCGCTCACCCTGGTGCTCGCCGGTGCGCAGGACCCGGCCACCCCACTGTCCGATCTGCGCCTGATCTCCGAGGGAATCGCGAATTCCCAACTCCGCGAACTCGATCCAGCCGCACACTTGGCCAGCCTGGAGCAGGCGGGGCCGGTCTGCGCGCTCATCGCCGCGCACGTCGCGGGCGCGGAGCGGCGATCGCCGACCGCGAACGGATCAGATCTCGCCGGAACCACGGCATCTTCCCCGCATTCCGCGCTGTCTGCCGAGCGTGCCGCCGCGTACGAGGCGGGCATGCGGGTGCGGCGGTCCGTGCTCGGCGACGCCCACGTCGATCGCGCCGTCGCGGGGACAACCGAATTCACCGCTCCTTTCCAGGATTTCATCACCCGTACCGCCTGGGGCGATGTCTGGAGCCGACCGGGTTTGGACCAGCACACCCGGCGACTGCTGACCCTGGCGATCCTCACCGCCCTCGGCAATACCCACGAGCTCGATATGCACATCCGGGCGGCGCTGCGGGGCGGTGTCGCGGCCGAGGAACTCGCGGAGGTGTTCTTGCACACCGCGATCTACGCGGGCGTGCCGAACAGTAACCTCGCGTTCGGACTGGGCAAAGCGGCACTCGCGGAGGGTGCCGGGTCCACCGACGAGGAGGAGCCACACCGACCATGACCGAACCATCATCGGACTACGTGCAATCGCTGGGCCGGGGATTGGCCGTGATCCGGTCCTTCGACGCCACCCATCCCCGGCGCACGCTCAGCGAGGTCGCCAAGGCTACCGATCTGACTCGCGCCACCGCGCGACGGTTTCTGCTGACACTGGCCGAGCTCGGTTACGTGCGCACCGACGGCTCGCTGTTCTGGTTGACGCCGCGCGTGCTCGACCTCGGCTACAGCTATCTATCGAGTCTGACGTTGCCGGAAGTCGCTGGGCCGCACCTGGAATCGCTGGCCGAGCAGGTGCAGGAGTCGACCTCGATCTCGATTCTCGACGACGAGGACGTGGTGTATGTGGCCCGCGTCCCGGTCAGCCGGATCATGACCGTCTCGATCAATATCGGCACCCGTTTCCCGGCCTTCGCCACCTCGATGGGCCGGGTGCTGCTGGCGGGGCTCGACGACGAGGCGTTCGAGCAGTACCTGGCGAAGGTGTCGCTGACACCGCTCACCGGTCGCACCATCATCACCACCGAGCAACTCCGCGCGGAGGTGGCGAAGGTGCGCCGCGACGGTCACTGCATCGTCGACCAGGAATTGGAGGACGGACTGCGGTCGATGGCCGCGCCGATCCGGGACCGCACCGGCGCGGTGGTCGCCGCGGTCAATATCTCCACCCAGGCCGCGCGCTATTCGGCCGCGGCGGTCCGCAAGGACCTGATCCCGCCGCTCCTCGCGACCGCCGAGGCGATTCGGCACGACCTCGCCCGCGTACAGACGCAAACCTGAGATCCGTATCAGTGAAGGAAGTTTCATGCCCGACGCCGTCATCTGCGAACCCCTGCGCACCCCGGTCGGCCGATTCGGCGGTGTCTTCAAAGACATCGCGCCGCAAGCACTCGCCGCGACGGTGATCTCCGAGCTGCTCGCCCGCACCGGAATCGAGGCGAGTCACATCGACGATGTCATCCTCGGGCAGGCGTCACCCAATGGTGAGGCGCCCGCGATCGGACGCGTCGCCGCGCTGGACGCCGGGCTGGGTGTCGGCGTGCCCGGTTCACAGGTGGATCGGCGCTGCGGCTCGGGACTCCAGGCCGTTCTGCAAGCGTGCATGCAGGTAGCCACTGGCGGTAGCGAACTGGTGCTCGCGGGCGGTGTGGAGTCGATGAGTCAGGCCGAGTTCTACGCGACCGGGATGCGCTGGGGCGTCAAGGGTGACGGCGTCGCGCTCACCGACCGGCTGGCGCGCGCCCGGGTGAGCGCGGGCGGCGCGCACTTCCCGGTCCCCGGCGGCATGATCGAGACCGCGGAGAACCTGCGCGCCGAATTCTCCATCGGCCGCGCCGACCAGGACGCGCTCGCGGCGCAGTCGCATCAGCGCGCGGTCGCCGCGCAGACCTCCGGTCGTTTCGCCGCCGAAATCGTGGGAGTGCCGGTCCCGCAACGGAAGTCCGACCCGATCCGCATCGACACCGATGAGCACCCGCGCGCCGACACCAGCGTGGAGTCTTTGTCGAAATTGCGCCCCATCCGCGCCGCGGTCGATCCGGAATCCACGGTCACCGCGGGCAATGCCAGCGGCCAGAACGACGGCGCGGCGCTGTGTGTCGTCACCACGCCCGAACGCGCCCGCGCCCTCGGCCTGCGCCCGCTCGCGCGGCTGGCCTCCTGGGCCGTGGCGGGCGTACCACCGCGCACCATGGGCATCGGACCGGTGCCCGCGACCGAAAAGGCTTTGGCACGATTGGATCTCACGATCGACGACATGGGCGTGATCGAACTCAACGAGGCCTTCGCGGCACAGACCCTCGCGGTGTTGCGCACGTGGAAGCTCGAACCCGACGATCCCCGGCTCAACCCCAACGGCTCGGGCATCTCGCTCGGTCACCCGGTCGGCGCGACCGGCGCCCGCATCCTGGCGACGCTGCTGCGTGAGATGGACCGGCGCGAGGCGCGCTACGGGCTGGAGACGATGTGCATCGGCGGCGGGCAGGGCCTGGCCGCCGTCTTCGAACGTCTGCCGCGGTAGAAATCGGCTTCCACTCTGTGGAAGTCCCGCAGCGGCGCGGTTGTGCCGCCAGTCACACTTGAAGTCGTTCCCGTCCCCGAGCACCGGAGTCCGCACCATGTCAGCCCCTCGCCCCGCCGCCACCGTGGCCGCTGCCGATCGCAGCGTGCTCGGCCGGGCGTTCGAGCTGCTGCGCGCCTTCGACGCGCACCGCACCGAGTTGACGTTGTCGGAGCTGAGCAGGCGCACGGGCATGCCGCTGGCGACGGTGCACCGGCTCTGCCAGCAACTCATCGATCTCGGTGCGCTCGAACGTGACCCGTCCGGGTGTTTCCAGATCGGGGCGGGCCTGTGGGAGATCGGGTCGCTCGCACCGCGGGCGCACGGCCTGCGCGCTGTCGCACTGCCGTATCTCGAGGACCTGTACGAGGCCACGCACCAGAATGTCCAACTGATCGTGCTCGACGGCACCGAAGCCCTCTATATCGAACGGCTCTCGGGGCATCAGTCGATTCCGCTGCTCGGCCGGGCCGGTGGACGCCTGCCGCTGCACGCTTCCAGCGGCGGTCTGATCCTGCTGGCACATGCCGGACCAGACCTGCTCGCCCAGGTGCTGGCAGGCGGCTTGGCGGCGTTCACTCCCGACACCATCACCACCGAGCACCGGCTCCGGTCGACGCTGGCCGATATCCGGCGCACCAATGTGGTGGTCTGCCGCCGCCACATCGACCCTCGATCGGTCGCCGTCGCCGCACCGGTGCGGCACGGCTCGGGTGCGGTGGTCGCCGCCGTCTCCGTGGTGCTGAACGCCACCGAGGACCCCGCGCATCTCATTCCGGCGCTGCACACCGCCTGCCGGGGCATCTCACGTGGGCTCCGTCCCACCGGCTGAATCACTTGCCCGGCCCCGGCCGGACAGCGCCACCCACACTCGCACCGCGAGCACCCTTCCCGAGGAGAACACCCATGCGTACCCAAGTCGGCATCATCGGCGCCGGACCAGCCGGTCTGCTGCTCGCGCACCTGCTGCACCTGCGCGGAATCGAATCCGTGGTGCTGGAGACGCGCAGCCGCGAGGACGTCGAGGGCACCATTCGCGCGGGTGTGCTGGAACAAGGCACCGTCGACCTGCTCACCGACACCGGTGTGGGTGCGCGCCTGCACCGAGAAGGCCACCAGCACAACGGCATCGAGCTGCGTTTCGACGGGCGGGGGCACCGGATCGATTTCGCGGAACTGACCGGCCGGGCCGTCACGGTCTACCCGCAGCACGAGGTGCTCAAGGACCTGATCGCGCGGCGCCTGGCGGATGGCGGCGAAATCCGTTTCGGCGCAACGGTTACCGCTGTAGAAGGCATCACCACCGAGACCCCGGTCATTCGCTTCACCGACGCCGACGGCACTTCCGGCCTACTGCGCTGCGAGCTGATTCTCGGCGGCGACGGCTCCCGCACCGTGACTCGCGCCCTGATCCCGGAAGCCACGGTGCGCACCGATCACTTCCGGCAGTATCCCTTCGCCTGGTTCGGCATTCTGGCCGAGGCTCCGCCGTCCTCCGACGAGCTGATCTACGCCAACCACGCCAACGGATTCGCGCTGATCAGTACCCGCACGCCCACCGTGCAGCGACACTATCTGCAAGTCGATCCGTCCGACACCGTCGAGGACTGGTCCGACGACCGGATCTGGCACGAGCTGCACACCCGGGTCGACGGCGAGGGCGCCGAAATCAAGGACGGGACCATCTTCGCCAAGACCGTCCTCGGTTTCCGTAGTTTCGTGTGCGAGCCCATGCAGTACGGGCGACTGTTCCTGGCCGGCGACGCCGCCCACACGGTGCCGCCCACCGGCGCGAAAGGGCTCAACCTCGCTGTCGCCGACGTCTACGTGCTGGCCCAGGCGATGGAGCGCTACTTCCGCACCGGCGCGACCGACGGCCTGGACGCCTACACCGCGACCGCGTTGCCGAGAGTCTGGCGGGCACAGCACTTTTCGTGGTGGATGACCTCGATGCTGCACCGCATGCCCGACGCCACCGGGTTCGACCACAAACGCCAGCTCGCCGAGCTGGACACGGTGACCAGGTCGGCCGCCGGTCGCGCCCTGCTCGCCGAGAACTACGTGGGCGCCCCGCTCTACTGAGCGCCGGACCCCGAAATAACCACCGAGAGTGAGTGATTCGTGAACACAACAAAGCAGGGCACCGAGACCGGAGCGGGCGTGTCCGCCGCAAGCTGGGTAGCCGCACTGTGCTGGACGGCGGTGCTGCTGGACGGCTTCGATCTGGTCGTCCTCGGCGCGGTCATCCCGTCCCTGCTGGACTACCAGCCATGGGGGCTGAACGCCGGCACCATGTCGGTCATCTCCACCACCGGCTTGATCGGGATGACGATCGGCGCGCTGACCGTCGGGACGATGACCGACCTGCTCGGGCGGCGCAAGTCGCTGATCGGCGCGGTCATCCTGTTCTCGGTGCTGACCGCGCTGTGCGCGGTCGCGCCGAACCCGTGGGTATTCGGCGCGTTGCGTTTCCTGGCCGGGCTCGGCCTGGGCGGCTGCCTGCCGACCGCCATCGCCATGGTCACCGAGTTCGCCCGTGGACACCGCGGCGGCACCGCCACCACCACGGTGATGACCGGCTATCACGTGGGAGCCGTCGCCACCGCCGCCCTGGCCATCGTGGTGATCGAACCGTTCGGCTGGCGCACCATGTTCGTGATCGGCGCGGTGCCCGCACTTGTCTTGGTGCCGTTGATGATTCGCTATCTGCCCGAATCCCCCGACTACTTGATCTCGCGCGGGCGGCACGCGGAGGCCCAGGCCATCGCCGACGCCGCAGGCCTGACCCGCCGTGCACCCGCGCAACCCACCGACAACCCGCCCGCCGCCGTGAATCCCGTGCGGCGCTTGTTCTCCCGCGAATTCCTGCGTACCAGTCTGGCGATCTGGGTCACCTCCTTCATGGGCCTGCTGCTGGTCTACGGCCTCAACACCTGGCTGCCCACGATCATGCGGGAGGCGGGCTACAACCTCGGCGCGGCGCTGTCGTTCCTGCTGCTGCTCAATGCCGGGGCGATCGCGGGCCTGCTCGTCGCCGGCCGCGTCGCCGACCGTATCGGTGCCCGCCGCGCCGCCATCATCTGGTTCACCGGCGCGGCCCTGTTCCTGGCGCTGCTCAGCATCAAGGTCTCCTTCGGCGTCTATGTGCTGGTCTTCCTCGCCGGTTGCTTCGTCTTCAGCGCCCAAGTGCTCGTGTACGCCTTCACCAGCGCGCACTATCCCGCCGAGATCCGCGCCACCGCGCTGGGCTGGTCCGCCGGTGTCGGCCGGGTCGGTGCGATCTGCGGACCGACCCTGGGCGGCGCCCTCTTGTCCGCGGGCCTCGCGGTCCCGTGGGGCTTCTACGCCTTCGCCCTCGTGGGTTTCGCGGGTGCCGTGGCGATTTCGATGACGCGGAGCCAGGCCTAGGAGTTCACCGGCGCGGCGACCGCAGGGGTGACATCGAGCACCGGGCCGCGCCGCTTCGGCGAGCGCAGGAAGAGCAGGGCTACCGCGGCCAGCAGCACCACGCCCGCGACCGCGACATACAGCTGCCCGGCCGACCAGCCGGCGTCGAGCAGACGGCCGGCCGCAGTCGGAGCGAGAATGGCGCCGGCCCGGCCCACGCCGATCGCCCAACCGACCCCGGTGCTGCGCATACGCGTCTCGTACAGCGACGGACTCAACGTGTACAGACCGGCGATACAGCCGTTGGCGAGGCCACCGACCACCACACCCAGTGCGAAGGCCACACCGATGATCGACGTACTGGAAATGAAGACGACCATCGCGGCAGCGGTGAGAACGGTGAAGATGAGCAGTACGCCGCGCGCGGTCCAGCGGGTGGCGAGCCCACCGAAGATGACCGAGCCGAGCGTGCCGCCCAGCGCGATCATCATTCCCGCCGTCGCGCTCTGGTCCTTGCTCATACCCGCCGTCTCGAGCAGCGCCGGCGTCCAGGAGTTGATGAAGTAATAGCCGAACATGGTCGCGAAGAACGCGGTCCACAGCAGAACTGTCGGACGGGTATTGCCGCCCGCGAACAAATCCGCGACCCGGCCCGCGCGCGGCGGACCGGAGGCGGGCACGACGGGAAGTTCGCGCAGCGGTTCCTGCCGGATACGCCGGGCGATGCGATTGACCCGGCCGAGCACGTCGCGCCGCCCGCGGGTGAGCAGGTAGTCCACCGACTCGGGCAACAGCACCGCCAGCAGCACCAGCGCCAGACCCGTGAGAACGGCGCCGCAGACGAACACCGCCCGCCAGCCGTACTCATCGCGCAGGAACACCGCGGCCAGGCCGCCGAGTGTCGCGCCCAGGCCGTAGCCCGAGGTGTAGAGGCCGATGGACAGCCCGCGCCAGCGCTTCGAGGAGTACTCGCTGGCGATCACGTTGGTGCAGGCCAGGATTCCGCCGACACCGAGCCCGGTGAGCACACGCCACACACCGAGCTGGACCGGTGATCCGGCGGTCGCGGACAGCGCCATGCCCGCCGTGGCCATGGCGACGGCGGACAGGATCAGCGGCCGGCGGCCCAGCTTGTCGGCGAGCGGCGCGAGCACGAGCGCGCCGATGGCCATGCCGACCAGGCCCGCACTGAGCAGCACACCGGTTTGCGCGCTGGAGAGACCGAATTCATTGCCGATGCTCTTGGCGGTGAAGGCCAGAGCCATCACGTCGTAGCCGTCGAGCATATTGAGTACGACGCACAGTCCGACGATCAGCCACTGGTAGGGGCTCATCGGTGCCGCGTCTATGCGGGCGCGCAGGTCCATCTGAATGTCTTTCTCGAGGGTGAGCGGATAGCTCGGGAACGAATATGACTGGCGCTCAAGGGATGTCGAGCGTCAGCACGCCGGGGCCGGAATCGGCGCGAGCGCGCACCACCCGGGAGACGCACGCGCAGAGCGTGTTCGCGCGCGCCTTCTGCGTATCGCTGAAGAACACGTCACGGTGATCGACGGCGCCGCGCAGATCGAGGATGCCGACCGTGCACAGACCGCACTCACCCTTGCGACAGTCCGACATCACTTCCGCGCCGGCCCGTTCGAGGGCTTCCAGCAGGGAATCGCCGGTGCGGACGGCGGTTTCGATACCCAGGCGCGGCACCCGGACGGTAAATTCCTCGGTGTCGAACCAGCCGCTGTTACCGAAGGTTTCGTAACGCAGGTTCGGCAGCGGCAGTTCCGCGGCCAGCCAGGCGCGGCGCACCGCGTCCATCAGCCGGATGGGGCCGCACATGTACAGCTCCACGTCCGGATCGGCGTCGGCGACGAGTGTGCCGACATCGAGGGGCGTGCCCTCGTCGTCGATGTGCACGCGCAACCGATCACCGTGCCGCGCGGTCAATTCCGGCAGGAAGGCCATGGCCGGACGACTGCGGCCGACATAGACGAGGGTGTAGTCCGCGCCCAGGCGCGCCAGCACCCGGGCCATGCCCGCGATGGCGGTGATCCCGATGCCGCCCGCGAGCAGGAGGTACCGTCGCGCCCCGATCCGGAGCGGGAAGTCCTGTAGCGGGGCGGTGATGTCGATCGCCGACCCGGGGGCCAAGGTATGCATGAAGGCCGACCCGCCGCGGGACGTCGGCGACAGGCGAACACCGAGAGTCACACTGGCGCCGTCGGATTCGACGATCGAGTACGACCGCACGAGACCGGGGCCGATCCGCACGTCGACGTGGGAGCCGGGGTCCTCGCGCACGGGACGTTCGGTCCGCACGTCGATGCGGGCGATTCCGTCGGCGGCGCGCGTGCTGGCGGTGACGACGCCCCGTTGCCAGGTGGTCTGATTGCCGGTCATCAGCGCACCACCGTCGCGGCGAGCTGTTCGGCGTCGATCATGCGCTGGATGAGCCTGCGCATCCACATACCACCGGCGTCGATATTGAGGTTGTAGAACTCGTGATCGGGATGGGCGTCGATTCCGCGCTGCTGAGCGGCGAGCATGGCCTCGTCCTCGGCGAAGACGCCGTGCACCGCCTCCCGCAATTGCGTGGTGATGAGCTGGCTTTCGAGCCGGTAGTTCCGCATGAACGCCCAGAAATAGTGGGCACTGCGATCGGTCGCGGGTGTGATCGTGTTCATCACGAACCCGTTGACGCCCTGACTGCGGTCGCCTTCCGGGGCTCCGGTGCCGGCCTTGGCGACACCCACGTCGATGCGGATGGTCGAAGGGGCCTGGAATTCGATGATCTGCCACCGGTCGACCCGGCCGTCGAAATCGGGGAACTTGTCGCGCATGTTCTTGCGCCAGAACGGCGGTGGTTCGATGTCGAGCATCCAGCGCGTGACGGTGACGGTGTGGTCGTCGTGGGACACCGTGAAGTCGGATTCGCTGAGCTCCTCCTGACCGATGGTGGAGGAGTGCACGAATTCCTCATGGGTCAGGTCCATGAGATTGTCGAGCACCAGCGTGTAGTTGGTATCGACCGCGATGGTGCGGCCGTCACCGGCCCACTCCGGCGAATCCATCTGGAACATATCGGGAATCAGGGCCGGATCGGCGTTCAGCGGATCTCCGGTCCAGACCCAGACGAAGCGATGCCGTTCCACCACCGGATACGACCGCACCATGGCACTGGGGTTGATGGTCTGCTGGGCCGGCATGAAGGTGCAGCGACCCGCGGAGTTGTATCGCAGTCCGTGATAAGGGCATTGGATTTCGTCCGTGCCCACGAGCTTGCCCATCGACAAGGGCGCGAGCCGGTGCCAGCACGCGTCCGCCAGTGCGACCGGACGGCCCGATTCGGTGCGATAGAGCGCCAGCGATCGGTCCGCGACGGTCCGGGCGAGGATCGACTTCGCGGTGATCTCGTGGTCCCACGCCGCCGCGTACCAGGCGTTACGCGGGAAGCCGAGGGATTTCGCGGTCGCACCGGATGGGCTGGGATTGGTCATGAGCGGAACCTTTCGCAAAACCACTATCGACATAGTTATTGAGTGGTGTGGGACACACACTAACTATCGATATAGTGATTGGCAACACTCGATTGCCCGAGAGGACGTCATGAGCCTGCGGTACGCCCTGCTGGCCCTGCTCACCGCCGAACCGCTGACCGGCTACGACGTGGCCAAGCACTTCAACGCCTCGGTCGGCCATGTCTGGCACGCGCCCGATTCGCAGATCTATCCGGAGCTGCGCCGGATGGAGAAAGAGGGACTACTCGAAGGCGAGGACGTGCGCTGGGGGCCCAACAGCACCAAGAAGCGCTACCGCGTCACCGGTGACGGACTCGCCGCGCTGCGCGAATGGATGGACGCCCCCCTCGATTACGCCCCGGGCCGGGACGCGCCGCACATGCGCGCCGCCTACCTGGAGTGGGCCGAACCCGATCGCGCCCGCGACCACATGCGCCGTCATATCGACCACTACCGCGACCAACTCGAGCAATGGACAGCGACCCGCGCCGCGATCCTGGACCGCAGCAACGCGACCATCGCCAAACGCCTCCAGCGCTATCCCGAGGCGGACCACGAGCGCATCATCGCCTTCAAGGCGTTCGCCTACGATGGCTTGATCGCCCGCGCGGAAGCCGAAATCGCTTGGGCTGAACACGGTCTGGAGTTGATCGACAAGCTCTCGCCCGGATCGGAGGAGTGAGCCGGTATCACCGCGGGATGAGCACCCACGTCGTCACCGCGTCGACCAGGCGCGGTTCCCGGATCACCGGCCCGCGCCCCGTTCCGGCGGCGGACCGACCACCTCGAGATCGAGTTCGGCGCGCGCACGGGCGAAGCCCTCGACGGGAAAACGCATATCCCCGCCCTCGACGTGCACGTGCGCCTCGGTCGGGGTGTTCATGTACTCGAAGAACTTCTCGAACACATCGGTGGTCAGCAGGCCGAGCATCTGGGTGCTGTGACTGTCGAAGGCGAAGCTGTGAATGGTGCCCGCCGGCGCGTGCAGGAAGTCACCCTTGGTGAGCAGGATCTCTTTCCCGTTCGCGTGCAACAGGATTCGGCCTTCGAGGCAGAGGAAGTTCTCGGTGTGCTGCCGATGGAAGTGCCGCGGGATGTAGGCGCTCTTCCCGCCGCTGGTGTGCATCGCGAAATAGGTTCCGCCGGTATTGCGGGACCGTGCCAGATAGGAATTGAGTTGGTCCATGCTCGCCCACCGGTCGCCCGCACCAGCCTCGAGGACGTAGGGCGATTCGTCCATCGGCAGCGCCGCACCGGTGCGCGGCGGCAGCTCATGCTTCTCCAGATCGTGGATCACGACGCCGAACTGTGCCGCCAGCTCCGATTGCCGCCCCGGCGAAACCGGCTGGGCCGCGGTGATATCGAAGACATGCGCGGACGTCTCGCGACCGGCGGCCTGCGCGAACCGGTGCCCGTCACCGAGGGTGAGCCAGCTCAGGAACCGCGTGCGATGCGCGAGCATGCGGTACGCGTAGGGCGTCCCGGGCGGTATCGCGACGGACCCGCCGGGCGCCAAGACCTGCGTTTCCCCCGGCAGCCACACCTGCAACTGGCCATCGGTGACATAGAGGAATCGATGCTCGCCCTCGTGCGAGAGGAACGGTGTCTCGATGCCCTTGCCGCCGTAGATATACGCGGCGCCGAACTGCCCGCCGGTGTCCTCCGGGTGAGCGATGACCGTCAGCAACTGACCGCCGAGCTCATACCGCTCCCCTTCACCAGCGGCCAGGTAATACGGAACGCAACGGCCGGGCAGCGTGTCGATCGCCGGAGCCACGGCATGCACTTCGTCGATAGCGGGAATGTCGAAGTCCGTCATGATCGTTGCCGACCTTTCAGTGTGCGCGCGAAGAAGTCCGCGATGGCGGGGAAGCAGGCGTGCGGATGCCGTTCGGCGAAGGCCGCGCCCGCCGGAGTGGAGGCATGGATCCGTGCGAGCGCCGAGGGTTCGCGTTCGAGCCGACCCTGGTCGAGAAGCAGGCCGGGACCGAGCTCGAACACCGCACCGGGGTTGAAGAATCCGTGCCCGAAACCTTCGATGAGGTAAAGGATTACGTCGTTGCCGTGGGCCACCAACGCGGTGTACAGCGCCATACTCTGGTCGTGCCGCACCAGGGTGTCGGCGAGTCCGTGCATGAGGAGAAACGGCGGCGTAGCGCCGCTTACCTGCAATGCGGGGCTCGCTGAGACCGCCGCGCCGAGATTGTCCCGAATGGGTCCGCCCAGCAGATCCGCCTCCGGCGCAACGGATTCCCCCGGCGCCCGCTCCCCCGCGAGGTCGATCATGCTCGGCAGGTCGGCGGGCCCATAGCCATCGACCACTGCCGCGACCGCGCTGCTGACCGACGACACTTCCTCGCCGGGCAAACACGCCACAGCAGAATGCACACCGGCGAGCGCTGCCAGATGACCGCCCGCCGAGGAGCCCCACAACCCGATCCGGCCCGGATCGATGCCGTGGTCAGCGCCATTGGCACGCAGCCAGCGCACCGCGCGGCGAACATCGAAAAGCTGACCGGGATGCGTCGTCGCCGGAGCCAGCCGATAATCCAGGCTCACCATGACGAAATCCTGGGATGCGAAGTGCCGCAACAAATCCGGGCAGGCCGTACGGTCTTGCAGCCGCCATCCACCACCGTGCAGCCACATGATCGCGGGCAGTGGCCGCGACATAGGCAGAGGCCGCACGACATCGAGCAGTAACCCCGGCGCGTACTCGAGTGTGGAACGACGGACAACGGTCGAAGCCGTGTCCAAGGGAAGAACTCCTTCGAACGCAGAACCCGGGCCTGGGTCGCCGCAACCGCGGTTGTAAGGCCTCACCTTAGGTCTCTGCCTGCGTCGGACTGTAACAGCCCACCCACCACACTCGCCAGCCTTGGGGGCCGTCGCGATCGAAGACGAAAGACCATACATTGGACTTGAAGTGTACGGTCATCTTTTATGGCAACTCCGATCGAACCCGGCGCACAACACCCACCCAGGCCCCGTCAGCTGGACTCGCCGCTGATACCGAAGATCCTCAAATATGCGGGCAAGGCACAGGTCTGGATCTACCGACGCACCGGCGGCCGCATCGGCGGCACATGGCGAATCGGTGCGGGGTTCCGGAAACCGGTGCCCACGCTGTTGCTCGAACATCGCGGCCGCACCACCGGCACGATCTACACCGTGCCGCTGCTCTACCTCGCCGACGGCGCCGACATAGTCGTGGTCGCCTCGCAGGGCGGGCTGCCGAAACACCCGCAGTGGTACCACAACCTGCGCGCGCACCCCGATACCCACATCCAGATCGGCCGGGAACGCCGAGCCGTCCACGCGACCGTCGCCGATCCGGTGCAGCGAGCCCGCCTATGGCCTCGGCTGACCGACCTCTACGCGGACTTCGCCACCTATCAATCCTGGACCGACCGCGAGATCCCGGTCATCATCCTCAGCGACCAGCGAGCCGTTTGAGGTTTTCCACCAACGCGATGTATTCCGACCGAGCCTCCTGGCGACTCATCCCCTTCATCCCGGCCCAGAGGTTCCATTTCGCCCTGGCGTCGCTGTCGTCGTCGGCGGGTGGCTCGGTGGTGTTGTCCCCGACGACGGCCTGTTGGAAATAGGCATACAACTGGAGCGCGACGCCTTGGGACGGCGGGGGCGTCAAACCTCGCACATCGGCGTGGGCGGCCTCGAAGGCGTCCTGGGAATCCGTCACCATGATGTCCTTCCACGAATAGAACCGGGGCGGCTCCCCGGTCGATAGATCGGATAGCCATCTCGCGCCGGATCTATCACGGAACCCCGGCACGACCGCCGGCGGTCATCGCAGCGCTTGCTCGAACATCGGCCAGGATTTGTGCAGATCGTCCTGCCAATAGCCCCAGGCATGGGTGCCGTTCGGTCGGAGATCGAAGATCGCGGGCACACCCGCTGAGCGCAGACGCTCCTGTAACTGACGGGTGCACATGTTCGCGATCACCTCCATCGGCGCACCGAACATCAGTTGATAGAGCAGCTGCGTGATGTCGCCACCCGCACCTTCGAGGCTTTCCCTCGGTCCCGGCAGGCCGGTACCGGTCGCGACATAGACGGCCGTACCGCGCAACTTGTCCGCTTGCAGGTAGGGGTCGTTCGCCCGCCAGGCCGGATCGCCGGGTGGCCCCCACATATTGGCGGCGGTGCCGCGCTGCGTGGTGACCACGGCCTGGACGATGGCCTGGCCCGCCGGATCGCTGGTGCGCACACACCCGCTGTAGGAGCCGATCGCCCGATAGAAACCCGGTGCGGCGAGCGCGAGCTGAAACACCGAGGTTCCCGCCATCGACACCCCGGCGATGGCATTCGCCCCGGTGCCGTGGAATTCGCCGTCCACGATCGGCGGCAGTTCCTCGGTCAAAAAGGTGGCCCAGCGCTGCTTGCCCAGCACCGGATCATCCGCGCGCCAATCGGTGAAATAGCTCCCCGCGCCGTCCAGCAGCACCATCACGTTCACCTGCTTGTCGGCGAAGAAATCGGCGATATCGGTGCGATCGATCCAGTTCCCATCCGAACCCCCGCTGGATCCGTTGAGCAGATACAGCGTAGGTGCCGGGGTTTCCGGATCGGCGGCACGCAGCAGCGTCATCCGCACGGCTCGGTCCATCGCCGCCGAATACACCTCGAGCTGTGTCTGCCTACCAGGTCCCGGGCGTTGCTCCACAATCCGCGAAGTGTCGGCCGGCACGGGATCAGCATGGGCGGTCGCACCCACACAGGCGAGAAAGAGCGAAGCGGCAAGCAGCACCGTGCCCGTTCGCCGCGATCGGTTCGGCATGTCGACTCCTGCCCGCTGAGACGGCTCCGATTCGCAGTCAAGAGCATTCGCGTGCGGACCCGCGCGCTATTCGCGCAACCTTGTGGGCGTTACCAATCGACGGGAGTTTCTATCGAGGTCGCTCCCAAGCGGCCGCGCCCGAACTCATGGCCGGACGGGACCCGCCATGATGACCGCGAGCGCTTCGGCTCGGGTGGTGATCTCCGGCAGGGCGGTCAGCCACCGGGTAGGTCCGGCCCCTGATTCTCCGCGAACCCGCCTCGCGCGCCCCGGCCCGAACACCCCGCTGAGCCATGTCCGGGACCGGCGAACGGTCAGAAGGTTATGGCTGTGAAGATTTCGTTGACCAACCCCAGCGTGGCATCCCGGTCTTCACCTGCCGCCATAACCTGCTCGTAGAAGCGACCGTCGCTGATCGGCAGGTGGAGTATGGACAAACGCATTGTGCCGCGGTTTCCGGCGACTTCGGCGTCGTTGGTGATGACATCGGAAAAGGCGCTCTGATGCAGCACCTGCGCGATATTGGCTTTGTGTTCCGCGATGGTCGGGGGATGCGCGGGGCCGAGCTGCATCTGTCGCGTATTGCAGAACAGGAACGCCATCGGTACTCCAGCCGTCTGGGGACGAGGATAGATCAGCAACTTTACGCCGCGGCCCCCGAAGACGGCGCCGAACACCCCGGTAGCGGGCAGCGATGTTCGGACCCCCGGATCGCGCGATCGCCGTGCCCACGCGAGCGTTTCGAACGATCCCGCCCGACCGTGGACCGTCCAAGAACTCAGCACGACGGTCGGAGCATCCAGACATGTCTTCGCGCAACGCTTCACCGCCCTCGTCGGCCAGTCACCGATGGCCTGTCCGGCCGGGTAGCGACTGAATATTGCGGTACGCCTGCCGCGGCCCTCCCCCGGGGTTCGATTGTCAGCGACGTCCTCGAAAGGTGCGACGTAAGTCGTCGGTCCATTGCTCGGGGATCTCCCAGGGGATGAAGTGGCCGCCGCGGTCGTGGACGGTGAGATTGACGTGGTTGTACCACTGGGCGCGGTCGCCGGCACAGAAGTGTTCGACGCGTTGGGCGGTACTGACACCGGGCGGGTTCTCGTAGCCGACGAAAGTGATGCCGGTGGGGGCCTGCACGACCGGGAGGCGGTCGTGCGACGGCGTCCAGGGATAGCGATTGTTGTTGGCGTAGAGGCGAATCGAGGTGCCGATGGTGTTGGTGGCCCAGTAGATCGTGGCGTGGGTGAGCAGATCATCCTTGCTGAACACCGTTTCGATGTCGCCGCCGTTGTCGCTCCATTTGCACCAACGTTCCAGAATCCAGGCGAGCATGCCCGCCGGAGAATCCGACAGCGCGTGGGCCAGGGTGCTGGGAGCGAGCATATGTGCGGCCAGGTGGACGGCGAAACGCCTGTCCAACTCCACGATTCGCGCGCGGTCCGCCGCGGGCAGGCCGTCGGGAATCGGCTGCCCGCCACCGAGATCCCAGGCCCGGTCGCCGTTGAACAGGGTGAGTTTCAGTCCGGATCCGATGTGAATGGCATACAGCTCGTCGGCGTATTTGTGCCCGAGCTGAGCGGTGACCAGCGCACCCACGTCGCAGCCCGCGGCACCGTATTTCCGGTAACCCAGAACATCGGTCATCAGCGTGTGCCAGAGGTCGGCGACCTTCCAGAAGTTGAGATCCGGACGGTCCGTCAGCGGGCTGGAGAACCCGAAGCCGGGAAACGACGGCACGATCACCTCGAACGCGTCGGCCGGGTCGCCCCCGTGCGCACCCGGATCGGCCAGCAGGTCGGCGACCTTGGACCAGTGCCAGAACGTCCAGGGCCAGCCGTGGGTCAGGATCAGCGGCGCCGGATTCGGTCCGACGCCGGGCCTGCGCATGAAATGCACTGGCACTCCGTCGATTTCGACGTGGTAATGCTGGTATGTGTTGATCTTCGCTTCGGCGGCGCGCCAGTCGTATCCGCCGCGCCAGTAGTCCACCAGTTCCTGGAGATAGTCGCGGGGCACGCCGTAATACCAGTCTTCATTGCCGACAGCGTCGGGTAGCCGGGTCAGCTCCAGGCGTTGCCGCAGATCGGTGAGCACCTGGTCGGGAACGTGAATCTTGGTCGGCGACAAGGGAAATGGCCGCGTTTCGTGGGTGCTGTAGCTCATCTGACCTCCTACGCCGGTTGCACCTCACTTTACATAAGCAGCTTATTTAATCAACTTCTATAAGCCCCGGATATAGTTGTCGGCGTGGACGACATCGACGATTTCGACGTGGCCGCCTTCACCACGGCGATCGAGGACTTCAACCGCTGCTACATCCGCATCCCGGTGCGGGAAAAGCTGCCGTTCACCACCCTGTCGGTGCTCGACACCCTCGCCACCCGAGGGCCGACGCGCCTGACCGATCTGACCGTGACCGAGCAGCTGACCCAGCCCGGTATCACCCAACTCGTCACCCGTCTGGAACGCGACGGACTGGTGTTGCGCCGCCGCGATCCCGCAGACGGGCGGGCCGTGCTCGTGCACCTCACCGACGCGGGCCGACAGGTGCGAGACAACCGTCGCGACGACCGCGTCCGGCACCTCACCCCGATGGTTTCCGAGCTGAGCCCCGCACACCGTCGAGCACTCGCCGCAGCGCTGCCCGCCCTCACCCGGCTCGCGGAGCTCGGACGTGCGCGCTGAGAAAGCGCGCGAAACAGCGTCACCCCGCGTTTCGCGGGTCGAACGCCTGGGCAACGGACAGGCTGTCTTCGTAGACGTGGTGGCGAGTGATCAGATCGTTCTCGACGGTGAGGTGCAGCGCGAAACGGGCGCTATAGGCGCGGCCGGTGGGCCGGGCGGTCTGGCGAATCTCCCCCAGCACCACCGCATCCGGGCCGTCGACCAGAATGCGTTCTACCACCGTGCCGACTCGATCGGGCACGTGGTGCCGGGCGATTTCGCGATAGTGCTCAGCCGCGTCGGCGCGGGTGGCACGGTGCCGAATCCAGGGCGTCTCGTTCCGGCCGTGCTCGTGCTCGGGCCAATCCAATTTCCAGTCGCTGACCGGGGCGTACAGCGCGGCGGTTGCTTCCGGGTCGCCCGACCCGATCCGACGAAGTAGTTCTTCGACGACGGTACGAGTGGCGGTTGTCGCCGCGAGGTCGCTCATGACTGCCACCATGCCCAAGCCGGAGGGCGCTGTCGATTACCTCCGAGGTAATGGTGGTCTATCCCGCCGATGGTGTGAGCACGATTCTGCCGAACAAGGTCACCACCATCTTTTGCTGCACCAGGAGGACCGTCCCTCGTCCGACCGGCTACCGCCGGTCCCGCGACTGGCACCGGCTTCGGCGTCCCTGGACATGGGGCCCAGCGCGGTTCGGGTGTAACCTGCCGACCATGCAGCGCGCTCGATTCACTACGACGCCGGACGACGTCCCGGCGCGCTGAACACTGTTCTGATCAAGCCCCGGGCGGATGCCCGGGGCTTTTTCCGTGTGCTGATCCGCCCATACCTGGGAGGAGACCCACGTGCACGACCACCGGAAATTGGGCCGAGAACTCGGCTTGTTCGACAGCGACCCGCTGATGGGGGCCGGGCTGCCGTATTGGTTGCCGGACGGCGCGATCGTGCGCCACAGCCTCGAGGAGTACATCCGCGCCGCGGAACGGCAGGCGGGCTATCAGCACGTGTATTCGCCGGTGCTGGGAAAACGCGAACTGTACGAAATCTCTGGGCACTGGGCGCATTACCGCGATGACATGTACCCCGCGATGGACCTCGGTGGCGAGCAGGTGGTGCTGCGCCCCAGTTTGTGCCCCCATCACGCTTTGATCTACCGGTCCCGCTCGCACAGCTACCGGGAGCTTCCATTGCGAATGGCGGAGCTCGGCGCGATGTACCGTTCCGAATTATCCGGCGTGCTCGGTGGTTTGACCCGCGTGCGCTGTATCCAACTCAATGACGCGCACATCTTCTGCACTCTCGACCAGGTAGCCGACGAAGCCGCGGGCGCGCTCGCGATGATCGGCTCCGCCTACCGTGCGATGGGGATCAGCACCGAGCGCTACCGGTTGTCACTGCCCGGTGCGGGCGGCAAATACGTTGCGGCACCGGACATGTGGCGGCACGCCAGCAAAATTCTGCGCGAGGTACTCGACCGATCCGGCGTGCGGTACGAAGCCGTCGAGGGCGAAGCCGCGTTCTACGGCCCGAAAATCGATGTCCAGGTGCGTGATCACGCCGGCCGCGAGTCCACCCTGTCCACCGTCCAGGTCGACTTCTATCAGCCCGAACAGTTCGGGCTGCACTACACCGGTGCCGACGGCGCCAAACACCGCCCGGTCATGGTGCACCGCAGCATAATCGGCAGCGTCGAGCGTGCGGTCGCCCACCTGATCGAACAGCACGGCGGCGCCTTCCCCGCTTGGCTGGCCCCGGTGCAGGCAGTGCTATTGCCGATATCCGCAGCCGAAGCGGCCGCGGCCGCCGCACTTCGTGACCGATTCCTCGAAGCCGGTGTGCGCGTGCGAATGATGGACGCGGAAGCGGGCAGCCTGGCCGCACGCGTACGGGAAACCCGCCTCGTGCCCTACCAGCTCATCCTCGGCCCCGCCGAAACCGCGAACGACGAAGTAGCCATCCGGCTGCGCGACGGACGCCGCATACCCGCCCAACCGGCGCACGACGCGCTGGCACGTATCCGTGCGACTATCGAAAACCGCGACACCGCTCTGTGGCCGGAGTTACGGCCGCGCTCTCGAATACTTTGAGCGACAACCGCTTTGGAGCGCAACCCCGACTCGTCCCACCCGCCTGGCCCGTCAGGCGGCGAAGACGGCGCGTACGACGGACTCGTCTCCGTCGATCTCGACCAGTCCCAGGGTCCGGGCGTCGCTCAAGGTGAGGGCGCCCGCGGCGGGGGCGAGGACGTAGGAGGGGTCGGCGCGGACGGTGGCGTCCAGGGCGCGGCCGTCATGCGGGCCGACTTCGAAACCGGAGCTGGTCGCGTGGAGGTGGAAAGGGCGGTCGCCGAGGTCGAGGCGGGCCTGCCCGACGTCGCCGATCTGCCGACGCTGATCGTGTGGGGCGACGCCGACATCGCCTTCCGCCGTGAGGAACGCGAGCGCCTGGAAGCGACGTTCACCGATCACAAGACCGTAATCGTCGAGGGCGCCGGGGACATACGTGGAATCCGACGAGCCCGAGGAGTTTGTCGCCGCTATCCGCGAGTGGACAGCGTCGTAGTCGAGATGCGACTCGTGGCCGCCAGACATGCCGATGGGCACCGCGGCGAAAAGGGAGTGCGGGATCGGTGGGGCCTTCCGTAGGCTGACGCCACCAGCCTTCGTGGGGAGGCTTTCTCGGGGGAGGAGAAATCATGGTGTTCATCACGATCATCGGGGTGATCAGTGTTTTCGGTGCGGTCGTCGGCTTCGCGAGTGGGGATTGGGGCTTCGGATTCAGCTGCCTCGGGTTCGCGGTTGTCACGGTGATCATCGCCGGTGCTGTGCGTGACACCGGCAGCGGGCGTGCCCGCACGCGGGGGCGTTCCGGATCCTGGCGTGCGGGTAGCGGCATCCTCGGCAGCTCCGGCGGCGATAGCGATTCCGGGAGTGACGGCGGCGGTTGTGGTGGCGGTTGTGGCGGTGGCGGCTGAGTAACGCGACATTCGCGTTTGGCAGAGTGGGCACCGAGACCGTGGAGATGGCGACAAGGAGCAGAACGTGATCGATATTCCCTGTAGAGCGGTACTTTTCGATTGCGATGGCGTCCTGGTCGATTCGGTCGACAGCGGTGAACGCGCCTGGCGGCAGTGGTCGGGTGAGTACGGCCTGGACTCGGCGCTGGTCCTCGACGGCATCCACGGCCGCCGCTCAGCGGACACGGTAGCCCTGTTCCTGCCGCCTGAACTGCGCCACGACGCCCTCGCGAGAATCGAGACCATCGAGATCGACCAAGCCGTCGATACCCGGCCGATCTCCGGCGCACGGCAGTTGCTCGACCAGCTCACACCGCACTGGGCCGTGGTCACCTCGGCCTCCGCACCGTTGCTGACGGCCCGGTTGACCGCGACCGGCTTGCCGACCCCGCCGATCGTGATCACCGCCGGCGAGGTTCAGGTGGGCAAGCCGGCTCCCGAGGGCTACCTGTTGGCGGCGGACAAACTCGGCGTACCGATCCAGAACTGCGTCATCGTGGAAGACAGTGCGACCGGTATCCGAGCCGCTGCCGCGGCCGGCCCCGCTCGCATTATCGGAGTCGGGGAGGCCGCGAAGGACAGCGCGGCCCACCTCGTGGTCCGCGATCTGACCGGCATCAGCCGGACGTCCACCGGACTGCGCATCGACGCCCGGGTGATATTGCGTGGCTGAAAGGCGATGAGCCGCAACCCAACTGAGCGCAGGCTGGTCAGTACATGCTGGAATGGCCGTAGACGGCGAACGTGTCTTCATCCCGTCTGACGATCCGATAGGGCCGCCATCCCGTGGCCAGTGCTGGATTGAGCAAGTTGAGCTGCACGCGCGGTGGGTTCCGGCTGCCGCCCCAATCGCGTTGCAGCTCGGTGTATCCGGCGGCGACGTTGTCCGCGAGCATGGTGGCGATCCAGCGAGGGAGGTCGTCGTCGCTGATGTCGAGGACCTCTCGCGCGCCCCAGGCCTCCGATATCTCGAGGAAGTCGCGTTGGATGGCCGCGCCGTCGGCAGTCGGTAGCCGTCGCGCGTCGCTCATGATCAGGTTCGCTCGCCCGGACGCTCGCGAAGCGGATATCTCGTCATCGCGGACGACCGCACCCGTTCGCCTCGATGTTTGCCGCACCCGAACCACATGGTCGTCCTGTAGCACCAGGTCGGTGTCGACGCCGCGTGGTTTGTTGCGGTAACTCCAGAAGCGTTGCCGTGGCGGCTTTCCACCGCTCACGGAGCTGTAACTCGACGACAAGTCCTCGGCACCGGTTTCGCTTTTCGGGCTGCCCAGCAAGGCGACAACCTGAGCGGCGCTCATTCCAGGGGCGATCTGGTCACGGGTTTTCCGGCCGAACACGTCCATACCTCCTGGTCGAGGGGATCGTCGATTCGACCATACAGGCGAGCGCGCTGGGGTTTTCGCGGTTGACGAATTGTGTGGACGTTCGCTCAGCGGATAGGGCGCGGTGGTTGTCACTCTTGCCTCGTCGGCCGCCTAGGCGGATGCGAACCGACCCGCCAACCCACGCAGCGGCAGGTCCGCGCTGGTGAGGATGCCCGGGGGTGCGGCCACCACCGATCGGATCGCGTTGAGGGCGGGCAGTCCGGTGACGGTCATGCCGATGGCGGCGAAGGAATCCGGATCGGACAGGTCGATACCGGGTTTCGGGAAGATCATGTGTTTGCTGTAGATACACGGGTCGCCCGTTATCTTGGTGACATAGCAGCCCTTCACGTCCCATTTCGGGGCCGTATGGGGGGTCATCTGCCATTCCAGATGGGATTCGATCCGCGGTACGCCGTCGACGATGCCCTGATATTTGATGTAGTTGGCGCCGAGTGAACCTTCGGGCAGGGTGTACCAGCCGAGGTCGACATCCCTTGTGCACGCGCCGAGTTCGTAACTGAAGGTGACATCGTCCAGCTCGAGACCGAAACAGTCGGCCATCAGATATACCGAGTCGGCGAAGACCCGGGTGAATTTCTCGAGCGAGGCAGGGATCGTGGGGTCGTCGACAGGCCGGCCGTAGCCGACTTCGATCCAGGTCCGCACGGAATGGTGGCAGGACACGTCGACCGATTCGATGACGGTGACGTTTTCGATCTCGGCCACGTCGCAGGAGTGGGCGACCCCGAGGATCTGGCACAGGCCGGGATTCATGCCGGTGCCGTAGAACGTGGAACCCCCGCGTTCGCAGGCGGCCCGCAGTACCTCGGTGACCGGCTTACCCGAGGGGTGCGGATGGTTCCGGTCACGATGGTGGCCGGTGATCCAGTCGGCCGTGGTCACGATATCGATGCCCGCCTCGAGGACGCGTTCGTAGAGAGCCTCGTCGGGGAACACGCCGTGGAAGGTCACGACATCCGGTCGGGCCGCGATGATTTCCTCGACCGTGCCGGTGGCGCGCACGCCGATCGGCGGCAGACCGGCGAGTTCCCCGGCATCGCGGCCGATCTTCTCCGGTGTGTAGCAGTGCAGTCCGATCAACTCCAGATCCGGATGTCTGCCGATACGTTTGATCATTTCGGTGCCGACATTGCCTGTGGCGACCTGGAATACGCGGATCTGCTGCTGGGTGCTCATGGGGGACAGTGCCTTCCGTCATCGAGTCGCGGGATAGAACTGCGCGGCCCAGTGCCGGAGCGCTTTGAATCCCTCGAATTCCTTCTGGGACAACCCGGGTGGGTCGGAGTAGCGCTGGTGCGCCCAGATGTGGATGTCGGCTTCGAATTGCGCGATAACGGCCTGGGCGAGCTGCTGCGCCTTGGCCGCCGCGTCGGTTCGTTGCGCACCGGACGGCCGCCCGATCCAGACCGAGAAACGCACGTCGGAGGTTTCGTCGTCGACCGGGGTGACCGCCGACAGCGTGCGATTGTCGATCATGCCCCAGCTCTTGGTGACCGCCGCGCCGAGTCCGGCGTTGATCGCCTGCACGCCGCTGTTGATCTCGCCGGCCGCGGTGTCGTCGAAGGCGATCGTGAAATCCACGTAGGCGACCGGCTTGTCGAAATTCTGGCGGGTGAACGTCGGGATGATCGGGACCTTGTGCACATACTTGAAATGCGCGAAGTCCACCCCGTTCTCCATGATGTATTGCGGGTGCAGCTCGAGCCGTTCCCGGTACAGCGTGGAGTGCGGATACGCCGGGAAGTAGTCCGCGGCACTTTTCCCGTCGTCGAATCCGGTGAATACATCAGGTATTTCGAAGTGCGGGGGACGTCCATCGACGTCGTGCCAGATCCAGATCGATTCGTTGCGCTCCACCACCGGGTAGCTGCGGATGCGCCTGCCCTTGTTGGGGTGGTTCTCGTACGGAACACGGACATTTCGGCCTTCGCGATTCCATTCCCAGCCGTGAAAAGGGCATACGATGCGGTCGCCTTCGACGTGCCCGCCGAACCCGAGGTGCGCGCCGAGGTGTTCACAGTAGGCGTCCATCACCGCGACCTCACCCGCTTCCGACCGCCACGCGATCAGGTCGCGCCCGAAGTAGGTCATCCGGTGCACCGCACCGACACCGACCTCGGCCGACCATGCGACCTGAAACCACCCGGTCGGCCGCATCGATAGTGGGGGTTTTGCCATGGTCTTGTCCTCCGTCGTGCGGGAGCGCCTTGATCGTAGAACCCTCTTCGATACTATGCAAGAGGGTTCTACGAAAATGGAAAGGCACCTGCCCCAGGAGATTTCAGCAGTCCCGGAGCTGGCTAGGATGCACGCGATGACCGATCCGGGAACGACAGGCAGGCGCAGCAACAAACGCGGTATCGCCACGCGCGAGAACATGCTCGAAGCCGCCCTGCGGGCACTGGCCACCGGCGACCCGGCGGCGGCCTCGGGCAACCGGATAGCCAAGGAGATCGGCGCCACCTGGGGTGTCGTGAAGTACCAGTTCGGTGACGTCGACGGGCTATGGGCCGCGGTGCTGCGCCGCACGGCCGAACGCCGCGGCGACCTCCCCGTCCGCGTCGACCCCACCGCATCCCTGCGCGAACGCGTCACGGGCATCATCGAATTGATGTACACCGGCCTCAGCTCACCCGACTCCCGCGCCATCGAAACGCTGCGGGCCGCTCTCCCCCGCGATCCGGCCGAACTGGAACGTCTCTATCCGCGCACCGCCGCGGAACTCGCGTCGTGGAAGCCGCTCTGGCACGACGCCTGCCAGAAAGCCTTCGCCGACTTGGACATCGACCCGCGGCGCATCCGCGAGATGGCGGCCCTGATCCCCGGCGCGATGCGCGGCCTCGTCTCCGAGAAGCAACTCGGCACCTACGCCGATCTGGACGAGGCGCGCCGCGGCCTGATCAACGCCATCGTCGCCTACCTGGAGCCCTAGCCAGGGCTCATCACAGCGCCGAAAGCGAGTCCGGTCAGCTTGGGCGCTGTCCCCTGAATCCGGCGGGTCGTCCGGGGCGAGACCGACGGATCCACCCAGTAGCCGATCGGGGGCATACTGGTCTGGGTCGGTAGTTCCCGAGCAAGACTCCACACCAGGAGGTATCTCGATGGAGCGTCACCAAGATCTCTCGCAGGATGCGCGGCGTAAGGCCGGCGACGAGAGCGCCGCGGCCCAGCGCGCCGAACGCCACGACCAGATGACGGACATGAACCTCATCCGCGCCGAGTCCGGCGGCGACTACGAGCCGCCGACCCGCGCGGACATGGAAGGCCGGATCGACCGCGAGCGCAAGACCACGCCGCGCGAAGACCGCCATGCCGCCAAGTCCTCGACCCATGACGCGACCCGGGTCGCCAACACCGACCTCGACGAAGGCTCCTGAGCGCGGACGCCCAGCCTGATCAGGCGAGGTGCCGGTTCGCGCACCGCAGATAGCCAAAAATCGCCGTTGACCAGGGAAAGTCGGGCTTCTCACTTTCATGTGCGAGCGCGGCTCCCGACTCCCTACCGTCGGTGGCATGACAGAGAAGACGATCCCCAGATTGATGGCCCGGTCGATCGACCCGGTAGCCGATTTCTATACCGCGCTGGGGTTCGAGACCACGTTCCGCCAGCGGGCCCCCTACCAGTTCTTGAGCGTGCGGCGGCATGGTATCGAACTGAACTTCTACGGCGACAAGAACTTCGATCCGGCATCGTCCACGCATGGCTGCCTGATCGACACCGATGACGTCGACTACCTGTACGCGGTATTCACCGAAGGGTTGCGCAACGCTTACGGGTCGGTCCCCACCCAGGGGTGCCCGCGGGTGGGCACGTTGAAGGACGTGAGCTATGGCATGCGGCAGTTCCTGGTGATCGATCCCGGTGGGAACACCCTCCAGATCGCGCAGCCGATCAGCGAGAACCAGGAACACCGGCCATTGCCGAAGGGGACGTTCGACCGGGCCATCCACATGGGCGCGTTGTTCGCGGATTCGAAGCAGGACTTGGCGCTGGCGGTGCGGGTGCTCGATCGGGCGCTGCACCGGACCGACGAGGAGCCGACCGCGGTCCAGTTGGTGAAGCTGCTGGTGCTGCGGGCCGACGTGGCGGTCCGGCAAGACGAGCCGGAATTGGCGCGGCAGTTGCTTGCCCGTGTCATCTCCGCGGAGGTCAGCGGGCCGGAACTAGCTGATGATCTCCGGCGGGCCGCGGAGCTTCGAGCCGGGCTGTGACATCGACCCAGCGCCGGACAGCAGCATCGGTATTACCGTATGTTCCGCGGCGCTGGGTTCAGTTTGTGCCGAGCGCGACCTACGCCTGGATAACTTCGACTTTCACCAGTGCGTTCAGCGAATCGCAACTCGCCCACGACTGGTTCTGCCCGTATTGCACCGGGCCGTACTTCCAATAGGTGAACGGGACAGGCCACGCAACGCAGGTGAGCTTCACCTGATGCCAGGTCGGCAACTCGCAATTGGCCATTCCGCCGGTGTTGAAGATGTTGTAAACGTGACAATTGGCTTGCCACACCGGTACGTCCGCCTGGGCCATGCCGCCACCGGCGAGTACAGTGGCCGCAGCCGCGCTGGCCACGGCGGCACCGGCAACTAGCCGCTTCGCAGATAGCATTTCGAACCTCCTGAATTGATGTTGTCTGAAACACATCGCGAACGGTTGATACTTGTTACTCCAACCTGCCGTGACGTGCACCGATCCATTCCGGCATCCGCGTAGCTATTGATGCGAATACCCGGTGGAAACGCTTTCCGCTAGCCCTCTGCGGGGCATATCGACGGCGACGGTTGAGTGCCGCAGTGTCGTGCTTCGGCCTGCCCACCGGGCTGTGCACGCGGTTATCCGCGGCGGAAGTGTTCTACCAGCCGGGAGTAGCTGTCATGGCCATGACCAGCGTCCAGTGCTGCGGCGACAAGCTTTCTGGTGTAGGTGGGCAGATCGACGTCGATACCCCGGACCCGGCTCTCGGCGATCAAGTCGTCGAGAGAAGGCAGATGATGCACCAGCGCACCATAGGGGGTAGCGAATTCGGCGCGGTCGATTTCGCCGGCGAGCATCGGGAACAGCGATGACAGCGCCGTCAAGGACGGCTGCGCCACCTGCTGGAAATCGCCGACCCGAATGCCCGCATTGCCGAGAAGTGCCGCGGCGTGCAGGAAACCGTTCAGCAGACCCCACATGATGTCGTGAACGGCCATGCCGTACAGCACGGCTACACCCGGGTCGTCGGAGACGTGGGTGGCACGGCCGCCGAGGGACCGGAGCAGGGCTTCGTGCCGGTCGAAGACGTCGCGGAGACCACCGTAGAAGACCACCGCGTCCGGCGAGCCGACAGCCGGCGCGATGGTCATGATCTGCCCGTGTAGATAGTCCGCACCGTGCGTGGTCACCAATTGACCGGTCGCCCTGGACTGTTCGGAGGATCCGTCGGTCAAGTCGACCACGGTGCGCCCCGGTAGCGCAGACGCCGCCGTGCGCAACACCTCCGCCGCCACCGCGCCGCCTTTGACGTTGACGATCACCACCTCGGCGGCGGCTACGGCCGCCTCCGGCGTCGCTGCCGGGCGCGCACCCTTTGCCACCAACTGGTGCACCTTGTCCTCCGACCGGTTCCAAACGGTCACCGGATAACCGGCGTCCAAGAGCGCGACGGCCAACGCCGACCCCATCTCGCCCAGGCCCAGAACCGCGACCGCCACTGCTTGTTCGTTCTCATGCACACTCACAGAACGGACCCTAGAAGCTCAACTCTTGTTGAGGTCAAGCTCGGCTGCGCAACCCACCTTCCGTTCCGTCGTCGGCATCGCAGCTGGCGAAAACCGCTGGGATGCTGCGACTTTGGTAATCCGGGCAATAACAGACCGCTACCCGCACAGTGCGATGTATGCTGACCGGGACAGCAGTGCCTGTGACAGGCCTGGTCTGCGGCGTGACGTCGGTCCGCCTTCTCACCCTCCGTGCAATCCGTACGACGAGTGGATCGAACGTTCCCTTCCCCCGGTCGTCCCTGACGCCGAATCTTTGCCCTTCGCCCGAGTCGAGCGGCGCCCTGCCGTTCGACCCCGACACACCAAACCTCGGTCCCCACAACAGAAATGGAGTGAATGCCCATGAGTACCAACCCAATTACCAACGGCACCGAACGAGCGATCATCGAGGACATCCTCGACCGCAACCGCGAAGCGCTCATCGAAACCGTCCGCGGCCTGTCCGACACCGACGCCCGCCGACGACTCGTCGCGTCCCTGACGACGCCGATCTCGGTGATCAAGCACGCCGCCGCCGCGGAACGCATTTGGTTCCAACGGTTCTGGGCCGAACTCGACGAATCCGAATGCGATGGTTATTCACGCCGCGACGAAGGCACCTTCGCCGTCGCCGACGACGAGACGCTGGCCGACGTCATCGCCGAATTCGAACGCGCGAGCCGACGTTCCCGCGAGATCGCGTCCCGTTTCGATCTCGACGACACCAAGGACAATCCCCGCGAGGGCACCGTCAGCATGCGCTGGACACTGCTCGCCATGATCCAGGAATTCGCCCGGCACGCAGGTCACGGTGACATCTTGCGCGAACAGATCGACAAACCCCTGCTGTGAGACTTTGAGCGTGACGATCTACGGGCCGGACCGACGGTGAGTGAGTTGCCCAGGACGGCACGCGGCTGATAGAACCGAGCGAATCGATGGGGGAATTCAGTGTCTAATCCAGGGCCGGGCCAGTATCACTACCCTGAGCAGCCGTATCCCGCACCGGCATATGGACCGGGGCCCCACGGCGGCCGGTCGGCGCCCGGTCGCCCACCACGGAGCAACGCGCCCTTGATCATCGGCGTGGCCGTGGGCCTCGGTGTGGTGTTGTTGATCGTAGTCGCGATAGTGCGCATAGGCGGTTCCGCGTCGTCGCCGTCGGCCGCTGGTGATTACACCCTGGCCGGGCTGCGCGACGGCTGTGACGTGGTCGACCCGAGTCCGCTCGAGCAGTGGGCTGTGGTGCGTAGCGGCATCGACCAGACCGACAGCCCGCCCAGCACGTCGCACGGCGGTCACTTCCGCTGCACGATCCGAAACCAGGATCACAATGTGGCCGAAGTACGGGTGCAGGCGAGCATCAACGCCCCGGGCGGCGAACCCTCGTACTTCGAGAACAAGAACTCGCGGAAGCAGTTCCTGGGCACCGGCGGGGTGATGACGGATGTGTCGGGTGTGGGTGAGCAAGCCTTCGAAACCGTTGACGCGGTCGACTGTTTCATGCAGTTCGCCGGTGGCTGTCTTACCTACGAACTCGGTCTGCTGGACAGCAACTTGTCGCTGCTGGTCCGGGTGAAGATCGAACTCGGCACCGAGGGTGATCGAATCGACAAGGACGCCGTCGCCGGTGCCACGCGGATGATTGCGCAGCAGGTGATGGGGGAACTCCGGCGTTAGGGTTCGGCCGATAGGCCCGCCGACCGGCAGCGCGTCCGACCCGGGTGTGCGACGATACCGTCGCCGGTACGGCAGAACACGGGTTGCCCCGGCGCACAGTCGATCCCGCGTTGCTCCGATCCGGACTGTCGCGGACTCCCCGTATCCCTCGGTCGTCACCCGGCGGAACATGGTGCTGGGTACGTAGATTCGGAGGGGTAGGTCATGAAGGAGGGCCCATGGTGAATTCGTTGTCCGACAATCAGGTCCAGCAGATCGCTGCCGCGATAGAAGCGGGACGACGACCGCGTGTGTACTTCACCGCCGACGCTGTCGGGATGGAGGAGGGCCGGTCCGGTGTGGTGGTCGAGGTCGCCTCGCCCGCCGAGCCCGACTACCTGCATGTGCGGCCGACCGGATCGAGAGACACACTCGCGTTCTCTCCCACCGAGTTGACCCTCTCCAGACCGGCGCGCCGCCGCTCCGCTCCGCAACGGCCGCGCGCCGACGACGAAAGCCCTTCCCTGTTCGAGAATGTCGGCAGTCGGCCGTAATGCCCACCGGCCGAGCGGATAACGGCCCGCGAGGTATCAGCCCGTGACAGCTCCGTGCGCGGCCGAGCTGACGAGCTTGCGGTACTTGGCGAGCACGCCCGAGGTGTACTTGGGCGCGAGCGGTTCCCAGCCGGCCTTGCGGTCGGCGAGTTCGCTGTCGTCGATCTCCACGTCGAGGCGACGGTTGGCGACGTCGAGAACAATCGGGTCACCGTCGCGGACGAAGGCGATCGGGCCGCCGTCCACGGCTTCGGGAGCGACATGCCCGACACACAAACCCGTTGTGCCACCGGAGAATCGGCCGTCGGTGAGCAGCAGCACATCCTTGCCGAGACCAGCGCCCTTGATCGCACCGGTGATGGCGAGCATCTCCCGCATACCCGGGCCGCCCTTCGGGCCCTCGTAGCGAATGACCACCACATCGCCCGCCGCGATCGTGCCGTCCTCGAGCGCGTCCATCGCGGCACGCTCCCCGTCGAACACCCGGGCCGTCCCGCGGAAGACATCGGAATCGAAGCCGGCGCTCTTCACCACGGCGCCCTCGGGTGCGAGTGAGCCGTGCAGGATGGTGAGTCCGCCCGTCTTGTGGATCGGCTGATCGAGCGAACGGATGACATCGCCATCGAGACCGAGTTCGATGTCGGCCAAGTTCTCCGCCATGGTCTTCCCGGTGACGGTCATGACGTCTCCGTGCATGAGGCCCGCGTCGAGCAGCGCCTTCATCACGACCGGGATACCGCCGACCTTGTCCACATCGTTCATGACATAGCGGCCGAACGGCTTGAGATCGCCCAGGTGCGGCACCTTGTCGCCGACCCGGTTGAAGTCGGCGAGGGTCAGGCTGACGCCCGCCTCGCGGGCGATGGCCAGCAGATGCAGCACGGCGTTGGTGGACCCGCCGAGGGCCATCACGACAGTGATGGCGTTCTCGAACGCCTCCAAGGTCATGATGTCGCGCGCGGTGATGCCCCGGCGCAGCAGTTCGACGACCGCCTCCCCGGACTTCACGGCGTAGTCGTCGCGGCGGCGGTCGGGGGCGGGCGGAGCCGCCGAGCCGGGCAGACTCATCCCGAGCGCCTCGGCGGCGGAGGCCATGGTGTTGGCGGTGTACATGCCGCCGCACGCGCCTTCGCCCGGGCAGATCGCCCGTTCGATGCGGTCGACCTCTTCGCGGGTGATCAGGCCTTTGATGCAGGCGCCGACCGCTTCGAAGGCGTCGATGATCGTGACGTCCTTGCCGTCGACGTTGCCGGGCAGCGTCGAGCCCGCGTACAGGAAGACGCTGGACAGGTCCAGCCGCGCCGCCGCCATCAGCATGCCCGGCAGGCTCTTGTCGCAGCCGGCCAGCAGCACCGAGCCGTCCAGGCGCTCGGCCATCATGACGGTCTCCACGGAGTCGGCGATGATCTCACGGCTGACCAGGGAGAAGTGCATCCCCTCGTGCCCCATCGAGATACCGTCGGACACCGAGATGGTGCCGAATTCGAGTGGATACCCGCCGCCGGCGTGGACGCCGCGTTTGACCGCCTTCGCGAGCCGATCGAGCGACAGATTACACGGAGTGATCTCGTTCCAGCTGGACGCGACGCCGATCTGCGGCTTGGCCCAATCCTCGTCACCCATACCGACCGCTCGGAGCATGCCGCGGGCGGCGGTCTTCTCCAGGCCATCGGTGACGTCGCGGGAGCGGGGCTTGATGTCGAACGACTTGCCGGACTCGGGTGCCATTGCGCAAGTCTACGACCCGGGAAACCCGGTGTTATCCGCGCCGCCTCGGCTCTCCCCCGTCCGGGTGGTGCGGCCCCGGCACCACGGCCGCCGGACGATTACCCTGGGTGACACCCGCCCGGAGTTTGGGCGGTCGACGGTGTTCCACATCGGGATCGACGAACCAACTCAACGTCAGGACGGCCGATGTTCACTCAGTCCGACCTATTCACCCTCGTCAACGCCACACCCGGACGCGGTGTGTCCTTCTACCTGCCCACCCACACCGGCGGACCGCAGACCAGGCAGGATCCGATCCGCTTCAAGAATCTGATCGCCGAAGCGCACGGCAAACTGGTCGCCGAAGGCCTGCGCAATCACGAAGCCGACGCGCTCCTGGCCCCGGCGAACGCCCTCGTCGACGACGATCCCTTCTGGCAACGCCAGAGCCAGGGGCTGGCGCTGTTCCTCGGCGCGGACGGCACCGAGTACCGGTACACCGTGCCGCTGGCTTTCACCGAGCAGGTGCACATCGAGCCGGGCTTCTATGTGAAGCCATTGCTGCCGCTGCTGGCCACCGACGGGGAATTCGCCGTGCTCACCATGACGGCCGATGGCGCACACCTCTACAACGCCACCAAATACACCATGACCGAGGATCGCGGTGCGGAGCTTCCGGGCACCGCGACCGACAATCTGGACGACGACAACGAGACCC
Organism: Nocardia goodfellowii; assembly: GCF_017875645.1. Taxonomy (NCBI): domain Bacteria; kingdom Bacillati; phylum Actinomycetota; class Actinomycetes; order Mycobacteriales; family Nocardiaceae; genus Nocardia; species Nocardia goodfellowii. The sequence goes on from NZ_JAGGMR010000001.1 coordinate 6,664,208, forward strand.
GCGTGCAGGGCGGTCCCGCCGCACGCCCGCACACCGGCGGCTACGCCAGCTCGACCACCCAGGCCTACGGGGACACCCCGGCGGACTGGCGCAAGACCGTGCTCGACGAATGGGTGGGCAAGGTCGCCTCCGCCGTCGACCGCCACCTGGCCGACCGGTCGATTCCGCTGGTATTGGTCGCGGGCCCGGAATTGGCCGGCCAATTCAAGAAGCGGACCACCCTCGGTTCGCTGCTGGCCGGAGCGGTCGACACCAACCCCGCGGCCCTCGATACCGAGCGGCTGCACGCCGCCGCCTACGCGGTGGTGCAGCCGGAGTTCGAAGCCGAACAGCACGCCGCTCTCCAGCGCGCCGCGGAGTTGCTGGCGGACAGCCCGACAAAGGTCGCGGTCACGATCGGCGAGGTCGTCCGGGCGGCGTTCCAGGGCCGCGTCGATACCCTGCTGCTGACCGCCGGCGCGGAGGAGCCGGGCCGATTCGACGAAATGAACGACGCCGTCGAAACCAATTCGGCGCCGGGCACTTCGGTGGTGGACCTCACCGAGTACGCCACCGTGCGGACCTTGGAGAACAAGGGCGCCGTCCATATTCTGCCGCCCGAGGAGATCGCCGGACTCTTCGAAAGTCCCGCGGCGCCCACCTCCATAGCGATACTGCGCTACTGACGGGCGCTCGCACTCGCCGTTCACCCCTGGGATAACGATGACCGCTCGCTGTGTGCCGTAAGTTTGCCCACAGCGTTTCGCCATGGAACTGCCTGGTGCCCAGGAGGCGTGTTGACGGTTGTCCCCGAAGCTGCTGTGTGCCCGAGCTATCCGCTGTCGCAGGCGCAGTGGGCCTGGTGGCTCGCTCAGAAACTGCATCCGGGAGTTCCGGTCACGGTCGCGATGTACCTGGACCTGGCCGGGCCGATCGACGTCGAACTGATCGAGAACTGCGCTACCCGCGCCGGGCAGGAGCTCGGGGCCTCGCAGCTGCGGTTCCGGCTCGTCGACGGAACGCCGCGCCAATACATCGACAGCGCCGCGCGTTTGCGTTTCGATCGCGTGGATCTGACCACGGTGCGGGACCCGGTCGCGACGGCGCTGGATCGGATGGAACGCGACTACAGCACACCACTCGATCCCCTGGCCGACGAACTGACCGTGGCCATGGTCTTCGCGGTGGCTCCGCAACGGCATCTGCTGTATCTGCGCAGCCATCACATCGTCCTCGACGGCGTCGGCGCGGCCGCCGTGCTGCGCCGGACCGCCGAGCTGTACCGAGCTCAGGTCGGCGCCGACTCGGCGGGCGAGGGCGTCCCGGCGTGCGGAGCGCTGTCGGTGGCCGAGATTCTGGAAGATGAACGGGCATACCGGGAATCGGCGCGAGCCAGGGACGACCGGGACTATTGGCGAGACCAGCTCGCCGGGTGGGGCGACTCGATCAGCCTGGCCGGGCGCGCGGCACCGCCGACGGTGCGACCGCACCAGGTGACCGCCACCTTGGACACCGCGACGGCGCGACTGCTCGCCGCGGCCAAGGCGCGGCACGGCGCGACCTTTCCGGAATTGGCGATCGCCGCCTTCGCCTGCTATCTGGCGCGCCTGACGGGCAGCCCGGAAGCAATGCTCACCCTGCCGGTTCCGGCCCGCTCCACCGCGGCGCTGCGGCGCTCCGGCGGCTCGATGTCAAATGTGGTGCCGCTGCGGATGACCGGTCTCGACGCGAGCACCGTCGGCGCTGTCATCGCGCAGGTGCGTTCGACGGTGATCGGCGCGCTACGACATCAGCGCTACCGGCACGAGGACATGCGGCGTATGCACGAGGCGGCCCTCAGCGGATTCGGGCCCGTGGTGAATCTGCTGGGTCTGGTGGAGCCGTTGCGCCTCGGTCCGATCATCGGGCACGCCCGGCTGCTCGCGCTCGGGCCGGTCGCCGATCTCCAGGTGAACGGCTACCAGGCGGGACCGGACGAGACGTCGGTCAACATCGACTTCCAGGCGAATCCGGCACGCTATCGCTACGAGACGGTGGTGTGGCGGCACCGCATGTTCCTGGACTATTTCGCCCGCTTCCTGGCTGCCGAACCGGACAGTCCGGTCATGGCGGTGGATCGCACACCGGCGGCGCCCACGATGCGGCCGCCGCTGGGACCGGTGCGGACGATGCCGGAGCTGCTGTGCGCGAGCATGATGCCCGACGCGGTCGCCGTGCGATGCGATACCCGCACCCTGACCTACCGCGAACTGGACGAGGCGTCCTCGCGCTGGGCCCGGGTTCTGCTGGCAGGCGGCGCCGGGCCCGGGAATTTCGTGGTTGTGGCGATCGCGAGGTCGTTGGAGTCCGTGCTGGCGCTGTGGGCGGTCGCGAAGACCGGCGCGTGCTTCGTTCCGCTCGACCCCGCCGATCCGCCCGCGCGGCTCACCGCTGTGTTGACCTCTTCCCCTGCGCGACAAGGGCTTACCGTCCGCTCGGTGTATGCGGAGCTGCCGGATGTCGGACGCACCGGCATCGACTGGCTGGTGCTCGACGACCCCGAAACCGACGTGGAACACTATTCCGCCGCCCCCGTCGACGACGCGGAACGACCACGGCCGCTGCGCCCGGGACACCCCGCCTATGTGATCTACACCTCCGGCACCACCGGTGTTCCGAAGGGTGTGGTGGTCAGCCATCGCGGTCTGGGATCCCTGACCGGCTACCTGATCGAACACTATGGCATCGAACGAGATTCGGTGCTGCTGCACTCCCACACCTCGACCTTCGACGCCCATCTGCTCGAACTGCTGCCCACCTTCGCGGCGGGCGCGCAGGTGGTGGTGGCGCCACCGTCGGTGATCGCCGGTGACAAGCTGGCCCGGCTCATCCTGGACAGCGGCTGCACGATTCTGCAGACCGCCCCCGCCGTGCTGTCCACGCTGTCACCCGCACAGGTTCCGGCATTGACGGTGGTGGCGATCGGTGGGGAGGCATGCCCGGCGAAACTGGTGGCGGAGTGGGCCCCGCACGTGCGGCTGTTCAACGGTTACGGCCCGACCGAGGCGACGGTGATGACCACGGAGACCGCGGCGATGTCCGCCGAGGATCCGGTGACCATCGGCGTCGCGCTGCCGGGAGCCCTTGCGGTCGTGTTGGATTCGCGATTGCGGCGCGTGCCCGACGGAGCCAGGGGCGAGCTTTATCTCGGCGGGCTCGGCCTCGCCGACTACTACCTGGGCAGTCCGGCCGCCACGGCGACTCGTTTCCTCGCCGACCCTTTCGGTTCCGGCGGGCGGCTCTACCGCACCGGCGACCAGGTGGGCGTCGGGCCCGGCGGCGCGTTCGAGTTCTACGGCCGGCTCGACGGCCAGGTCCAGTTGCACGGTCGCCGTATCGAGCCCGCCGAGATCGAGGCCGCGTTGCTGGCCGAACCCGAGATCACCTATGCCGTGGTGACGGTCGCCGACCCGGGACGGCCCGAAGCACGCCTGGTGGGTTACGTGGTCGCCGCCGCACGGATAGACACGGCGGCGACGTTGCGGCGGCTGCGCGCCGAATTGCCTTCGGCCCTGGTGCCTTCGGCGTTGGTCCAGCTCGATCGATTACCGGTGGCGGGCAATGGAAAGGTCGATCGGGCCGCCCTGACGCCGCCGGTCGTGACGCCGCGCCCCTACCGGGCTCCACAAACCGAACTGGAGCGCCTGGTCGCCGACCGCTTCGCCGCCACCTTGGCGCTGACCGCCGTCGGCCTGGACGACGACTTCTTCGAACTCGGCGGCAATTCCCTACTGGGCGTGGGTGTTTCGGCCGACCTGGAGCTTTCCGCCGGTGTGCCCGTGACGGTGCGCTGGCTCTATACCAGTCCGACGGTGCGGCTGCTGGCCGACGCGATCGCGAACTACGACGCCACCGATACCGCCGACGACGCGCTCGGCGCACTACTCGCCCTGCGCCGCGGCGGCACCCGGCCGCCGCTGTTCTGCGTGCACTCGGCCGTACCGCTGGCGTGGTGCTACGCCGGGCTGGCCCGCTACGTCACCGACCGCCCGATCTACGGGCTGCAAGCGCCGGTCCTCGCCGCCGGCGGGGACATACCCGCCACGATCGACGGACTCGTGGACAGCTACATCGAAACGATGCTCGGCGTGCAGCCGCAGGGCCCCTACCATCTACTCGGCTGGTCGCTCGGCGGCCAGATCGCGCACGCCATCGCCGTACGCCTGCGCGCTCGCGGCGCCGTGGTGGCCGTGCTGGCGATGCTGGACAGCGTCGTCATTCCCGCCGAAGCCGAGCCCCCGCCGGCCCCGCGCATGCGAGATCTGTTGACGCACCTGCTCGGTGACGAACCCGAGGACGCCGACGACGCCCCGGACATCACCGCCGCCGAAGCCGCCGCCGAACTGGCGATCGCGGGCGCGTCCTTCGGCACCGGACTGTCGGCGGGCCAGCTGGAGCGGCTGCATCGCGGGTATGTCGCGGGCGTCATGCTCGCGCACAACTACCGGCCGGACGTCTATGACGGTGACCTGCTCTACTTTTCGGCGACGCGTGGCATCACCGAGATGTTCGACGCGCGGATGTGGCGGCCGTATGTCACCGGAGAGCTGATCGAGCACCCGGTCCTCGCGACCCACGCCCAGATGACCAACTCGGAGGTGGTCGCCGTCATCGGGCCGATTCTCGACCGCCATCTGGCGCGGGTCGAAGGGCCGATGGTGGCACCCGACGGGCCGTGAGATCGACTCGTGGTTCCGCGGGTGGTGGTCGGCTAGACCCCGAGGGCGGCGGCGAACACCGGCCACGAGTCGTGCAGATCGTCCTCCCAGTACGGCCAGGCGTGGGTGCCGTGGCGGAAGGCCACCGTGGCCGGAATACCGAGTTCGGCGAGTCGATCGGTCAGCGCCGTGGCGCAATTGCGTACGAACGACTCCATACCGCCGCCCACCAGCATGCGATCGGCCAGTCGACCGGCGTCACCAGCGATGGACGGGGCGGCGAGGGTGTCGTGTTTACCCGCGGTCCCGTCGCCGGCCGAGATGTACAGCGCCACACCACGCAACTTGTCGGCGTTGAGCACCGGATCGTGCGCGGCCCAGGCCGGATGGTCCATGCCGCCCCACATATTGGCGGGATTCGCCCCCCACAGGCTCAGCTGGGAATACACATACGCGCGGCCCATCGAATCATGGGTGCGCGGGCAGCCGCTGTAGGCGCCCACCGCCTGGTATCGGCCGGGCGCCTCGATCGCGAGATTCAGTGCCGAGGTCGCCGACATCGATGTCCCGGCAACGGCATTGCGGCCCGTCATGCCGAAATGGCTCTCCAACAGCGGCGGCAACTCGTCGATCAGGAAGGTGGACCAGCGGACCCGACCCAGCGCCGGATCGTCGGCCAGCCAGTCGGTGTAGTAGGAGGCGTGACCGCCGATGGGCTGGATGACGTTGACGGGTTTGTCGGCGAAGAAGTGCGCGGCATCGGTGCGATTGGTCCACGGCCCACCGGACTCACCGCCGTCCACCGCGTTGAGCAGATACAGCGCGGGCGCCGGGCCGCCCGGGTGCGAGACCCACACGGGAATCGTCCGGCCCATCGCCGCCGAATAGACGACGACCGCGAATTGGCGGCCGCCCAACGGACGGACCTCGAGTATCCCGGACCCTGGATCAGCCGTCGCCGGCAGCGGAAACAGCACAGCGGTCGCGGCGATCAGTACAACCAGGCAACGCAGTAGCCGGCGCATCGTTGGAGTATCCCCCGGCGACCGCCGATTCCCGGTGATCAACGGACGCGCGTTTCGTCGTTCCGTGCATACTGATGTTAGGTGTACGGCATACGCCTACGGTTGAAGGGAATTCCGATAGATGTCACGCTCCGCAGGCTCGAATCATCCGGTGGCCGCGCCGGACGTGCGCATCAGAATTCTCGGGCCGCTCGCCGTCCACCGCGGCTCACAGAGCGAACCCTTGGGCGGAGCGCGATTGCGAACGCTGCTGATTCGGCTCGCACTCGACGTCGGCCGTCCAGTGTCGTCCACCTCGCTCGCCGAGACGTTGTGGCCCGGCGACGGACCGTTCGACCGCACCAACGCCCTGCACTCCGCGGTCTCTCGCCTGCGTCGATTCCTGCCGGACGCCTGCCTGCGTTCGCTACCCGGCGGCTATGTCCTCGATCTGCGACCCGAGACTGTGGACGCGTACCGGTTCGAACAAGCGGCGGCGGCGGGTCGAGCGGCCCTGAAGCACGGTGAGCATGAGCGCGCGGGCCGGGTACTGACCGAGGCGCTCGCCTGCTGGAGCGGTGAATTATCCAGTGAGGTACCCGATTTCGCACGTGACCGGCTGGAAGAGCTGCGCTTGTCCGTGCTGGAGGATCGCGCCGAAGCTGTCCTGTCCCTCGGCGTGCGCGACGGCCTCGCGGAGCAGCTCGCGTCACTCGCGAAGACGCATGTGTACCGAGAACGGTTGCAAGCCTTATACCTGCGTGCATTACATGCCGAGGGCCGACAGGCCGAAGCGCTCGGCGCCTACGAACGCATCCGTGCCCGACTCGCCGAAGAACTCGGCGCTGATCCAGGTCCGGAAATGCAGTCCGCGCACTTGACCATCCTCCGGGCTGAAACCGGCCGACGTCCACGCGGCAATCTCCCCGCACCGCACACCAGTTTCCTCGGCCGCGAGTGGGAATGCGCCCGCGTGCGCGACCTCCTTCAAGTCAACCGGCTCGTCACTGTGACCGGACCCGGCGGGGTCGGCAAGACTCGCTTGGCACTGGAGGTGGCGAGCGCGATGACCGACCGAGCGTGGATCGTCGACCTGGCCCCGGTGGCAGACCCGAATGCTGTCGTGCACGTTGCGGCCGCGATGCTCGGCAGCGGATCGGCCGGGCTGCTGGAACCACCTCGGGATGCCCTTGTGCGGATAGCCGAATCTCTTCCCTCCGCGGCGACGGTGCTGGTCCTGGACAGCTGCGAGCACGTCCTCGACGAGGTCGCCCGGCTGGCCGAAAAGTTGCTCGGTCGCTGCCCCGAACTGCGCATCATCGCCACCAGCCGTGAACCGCTGGGGCTCGCGGGTGAGCACGTGTTCGCGGTGCCTCCGCTGTCGATCGATGCGGCGGTCCGGCTGTTCATGGACCGGATGAGTGACATGCCTCCGGTGCCCCGATTCGACAGTACGTCAGCGTTTCTCGTGAAAACTGTGTGCCTGCGCCTGGATCGGTTGCCGCTGGCCATCGAGCTGGCCGCTGCCCGTGCGAGATCGATCCCCTTGGCGGAGCTGGGTATTCGTCTCGATACCGGTACGGAACCTTTGGCAGTGGCCCGGCGGGCCGCCCAGCCGCGGCACCGCACACTGCGTGCCGTCGTCGCATGGAGCTGGGATCTACTGGACCCGGACGAGCAGGCGCTGGCCCGCCGCCTGGCGGTCTTCCCGGGCCCGATCGGGATCGACAGCGCCGTGACCGTAGCCGGCGCCTCGCTGGATGGCCTCGCCGCTCTCACCGACAAGTCGCTATTGCAGTTCGACGGACACCACTACCGCATGTTGGCCACCATTCGCGACTACGCGCTCAAAAAGCTCTGGGAGACCGAGGAACTCGATACAGTCCGGGCCGAACACGCCCAGTTCTTTCGTACCTTGGCCGAACAAGCGGAACCGCGGCTGCGCGCAGCCGAGCAGGTGCGGTGGCTGACCCGGTTGGATCTCGAACGCGACAATCTGCTGGCCGCACTGCGCTACGCCCACGAGGCGGGAGACGCGAACACGGCCGTACGCCTGTGCGCCGCGCTGGGCATGTACTGGTTGCTGCGAGGCGATCGGCAGGCCATGGTCGACGGGACGCGATTGGCGCTGGCGACACCCGGGTCGGCACCGGCGGATGCCGCGGCAGCCACCTCGGCGTTGCACGTGCTTGCCACCGAGCTCTGGTCCGATCGCGAGGTCGACGCGGCCGTACTCGCCGAACTGAGTACCGCGGAACACCCGCTCGTCGTTCTGATCGAGCCGTTCGTTGCGACCGCCTGTCATGGCCCTGCGCGAGGTCTAACGGTATTGCACCGCCGGACACCACATCCGGACCCCTGGACCGCTGCGGTGCTGCAACTACTGCATGGGGTTTTGCCGGGTGCGGGCGGTGATCCCCGAACAGCCATGAGCGCGGTGGAGACCGCGATTGCCAAATTTCGGACGATAGGTGACCGCATCGGACTTTCGTGGGCGCTGACCGTACGGGCCGATTCGCACGCGACGATCGGCGAATACGCCTCTGCGATAGCGGATCTCACCGATGTCATCGGATTGGCGCGCGAACTCGATCCCAGCGACAACTGCCTGCTGCAACGCGCGCGGATAGCGGAACTGCGCGGGCAGCTAGGTGACATAGCAAAGGCCAGACAAGAAATGGAGCACGCACTCACCAGCGTGGGTGCCACCGCGGGTTATGCCGCCATCGCACAGTTGACGCTCGCTGACCTGGCGCGACGCGACGCAGATCCCGGCGAGGCCGAGCTGCGGCTGCGCCTCGCGGATGCGCACACTATCGAGTTCCCTTGCGTAGAACCGCTTTTCCGCGTGCGGCTGGCTTGCGTCCGAGCGGACCTCATGATGGATTCGGGTGACTTCACGACGGCCTTGCCCCATCTGGCTTCGGCCTGCGCTGCCGCCGCGACAGCGTCCGACCCGGCGCTGAGCGCCAGAGTCACCACTCGTCTCGCCCGCTGGCACCTGCTCGACGGCCACCCCGTCCGTGCTGTCGAACTGGTTGCCATCACCCACGCCCTGCTCGGCACACCGGAGCCCGGCGATCCCGATCTGGCCGCTGTCACAGGCGATCTGCGCACCACGCTCGGCGAACGCCGCTATCTCGAGGCCTATGCCCGGGGCTCGCGCCGCGATACCGCACTCGACAGTATCGCGGCCCGATTCGGTCTGTCGCCCGCGGGTCGGGGCGCTACCGAACGAACACCAGCATCAAACCGGCGCTCCCGGCCAGCGCTGCCAGCGTCACTGTGATTTTCGCGCCAGTCGACCACCCGGCGACCCAGTGCCGCGTCCTCGCATAGTGCCGCTCGAGCCACGCCTGCGCCGAGGTGGCCCACTCGAATTCGAGTGCGAGCAGCCGCAAACCGAGGAGCACGGCGGGGATCCCCAATTCCGGAATCAGCAGCAGTGGAATCCCGGTCGCACCCAGAACGATGCCCGCGGTGGCGACGGGCACCCGGACGAACAACGACCGCCTGCGATGGCGCTCGCGCCGTGCGATCACCCGCGGCATGGCATGGAAAGCCTTCTGCCGCTTGGTTATCGGGGCACCCGCCGTGCTCGCCGAGGGCTCCGGGGCCGTCACACTCCGGGCCAGGTTGCCGCGAACTGCCAAGCCGGGCCCCGCAGGCGAACCGCGCCATCGATTTCATACGGCAGCAATGCTTCTACCACTGCCCGCCGCGCGGCGTCGACCGCCGCAGGTTCGGTATCGCGCAGCCAGAAGCGGATCGGCCCGAAGCCGAAAATGAAGGCGGCCGCGTCCTCAGCGTCGCGTCCCATGACCGATATCGAATACACCGAACCGGGTCTGGCGGCGGCATGCGCGGGTTACGGCAGCCGGTTCAGCATCGTGCTCCGCGACGTGGAGGTATCCGCCCCGGGCGATCCGGGCTACGTCCGCAAGACTTGCTGAAACCACCGTTTCGTCACCGAGCCGCACGAGCGGTTGACCTAACGCTGGCCAGTTCGAGCAGACGCAGGAGTTCGCTACCGAAACTCTGGGCGGTCAGAAAAGTGCGCGGCCCAGTCCGACTCGTTCGATCAGGTGCGCCGCCACCAGCGTCGTGGCGAGCACGGCGGCGAAGGTCCGTCCTCGAAAACGGACGCGGCAGGTGATCAGAGTGCGGCGGGCAGGGCGGCCGGGCCAGTTGGGCGCTACCGCGATGAGCGGACCAGTGACAGTGCGCGCGCTGGGCACCATTGCCGGGTTTCGACTCGGCCACGACCGTTCCCGGTGGGAATCGCGAATCCGGCCAGTCCGATCCAGGCTCCGTCTGTGCAGCGGGCCCAGGCGTACAGCAGACCGGGAACCTTTCCTGCGGCCAAGTGCAGGCCACCGGCTTTGACCCGCATGGACACCGCGTCGCGGCGGAAGGCTCCGGCGGACGGGAGCGCGATCGTCAGGTCGACGAGTACTGGTTGCGGCGGGTCCACTACTCGCCGCAGTGGACGCGTGAAGTCGTCGCTCCAGTACTCGAACATAGGTTCGATAGTCTCATACCGCGCGGTCCGTTTGACGGAGAGACCGTTGCCCATCAGGGGACGGTGGGCTGCTTCGGTGCGGCTTTCCATCGTGTCCGTAATGGCGTGTTACCGAGTTCGCTTCTGGCCGTGAGGGTCTCGGCATAGAAGACGAGGTCAGCGGTAGCACTCGGCGATCGACATAAAGCGCAGGATTGCCAGACAAGCCACCCCGGGGAGTGGCGGCTGCGTGCAACCACCGTCGCGGTGGTTACGCAGCGTGTGACGAAGAGCGCGCCCATCGACCGGACGCGCTTCGAGCGCGCAGGGAACGCAGTCGAATAGTCAGTGTTGCCAGGCGGTTTCGCGGGCCGAGGCGGTGGCCTGGTCGATCAGGCGCGCGATGGCCGTGCGGAGGTGCTCGGCGGTGCTGGGGACAGCTTCGATGCGTTCGTTCTCGCGGATCAGGTAGCGGCCGTCGTCGCGATAATCGATGACGTAGAGCTGGGTGCCGCCCTCCTGCCAGCCGTTGAGGGAGGGACCGGCGGCTACCCGGAATTCGGCGTAGGTGCCGAAGGGGCGTTTGAGTTGGCGGACCGCGTGTTCCGAGGGCGAAAGACGGTAGGAGTTGATGCGGGTCGGGCGATGGAGTTCATCCCGATGGATGTTGATACTCGGACCCTTACCCGGGGCGGTGTCGGGGAGAACGGTGAGCAGGCGCGATACCACCGCCTGCGGGGGACGCAGATCGATGCGGATATTGCCGCCGGTGCCGAACGTCGCACCCGGTAGTTGCGCGGCGACCGCGCCGTTGCCGGATTCGATCGCGGCACAGGCGCGGACCATCCGATCGCGACCGTCGTGGCGGTAACCGAACAGCTCGACCCGGACATCGGCGTGCGCGAGAGCGTGCAGGGCGTGATAGAGCGAATCGTCGTTGCCGATAACGCGCATCAACGATTCCGCCGCCGCCTTACGCTGGATGTCGAACTCGACCTGGGTCTCCACCTCCGCGGCGAAAGTGAGCGGAAAAGGCATGCGGTCACGGCCGAGCGCTTCCCACGCAACCCAGAATTCGATCGGAGCCAACTCCCAGGTGCCGGTCACGCTTCTCCGCCGATCACCGGCGGGACGGCCTTCCGATCGGGGCCGAGGAGTTCCTCGTGCACGCCGTAGAGGTAGTCGGGGGCCTTGTGCTCGGACTCGTCATCCTGGCCGTTCTGGCCGCCGCGGCCCGGCATACCCATGCCGGGCATTCCGGAGCGAGCGGCCGAGTTCGCCTTGCCGGAGTTGGCGGCGGCGGCAGCGGCGGCCGGGTTTCCGGCACCGGTGCCGGGAACGCTGGTGCCTTTGCCCGGTGTGCCCGAGGATGGGGTGCCGGTTCCGGTGCGGGGAGTGCCCGTGCCGAGTCGGCTCGGGTTGGTGCCGACCGGGGCGGTGCCCGCGGGGTTGGTGCTCGCCGGATTGGTGCTGGCCGGGTTGGTACTCGCCGGATTCGTGCTTGCCGGGTTGGTACTCGCCGGGTTCGTGCTCGCGGGATCGGTACTCGTCGGGTTGGTGGTCGCCGGTTCTGTGCTGGCCGGATCGGTCTCCGTCGGATTCTGCGAACCCGGCGTCGACGGGTTGCCATTCCCGTTTCCGTTCCCATTGCCATTTCCATCGCCCTTTTGGGGGATGTCGGCGCCGGGCTGCGCGGCCGGAGTGGTCGGCGTCGGAATCTTCGGGACCTGCGCGTCGGCCTGCAGCGCGACCGGCTTGTACACGGTGCGCATCACCTCGTTCGCCAAGTCCTCGGCGTTCTTCTTGCGGCCCGCGTCGTTGCCGGTGATCATCCCGGAGACCTGGCCGTCGCCCAGCAAGGCGTCACCGATCGAGCCGACCACGCTGGCGAGTTTTCCGCCCTCGCGTCCTTCGGATGGTTGCGGCACCTGGTATTTCACCTGACTGAACCCAGTGAAGGCCTCCTCCATTTTATTCGCGATCAAGTTGGCTGCCTGCTCCACCTTTTGCACGTCACCCAAATAGGCCTTTACGCTGGCCAGGGCGCTCGTAGCAGCTGAACCTGACCAGCCGCTGTCCATTTTCACCTTGGTAGCGTTGTAAAAGGTGTCACCATTGGTCTTCGTCGCTGTCGCGAGGTCCTTCCAAGCTTCCACACTCTGCCACATCCGACCTAAGTCGACCCCATCAACGAATTCCATAATTCGGGAATGCGACATACCGACGAAGACTTCCATCTTCGGCGGGACTACCGTATCGGCGTACTCGCCGTTGAACCCTGTAGAAAGAGCCCGATTCTCAGCATAGATGCGATCGCGGTCGGAATTTCCCGCGGACTGCGCGTCCTCTTCCGCCTTTACCGGTGAAACGCCGTCGTTAAAGAGATCGGTGACGCGGCCAGCCACATTCGCCACAGCACCCTGGAACATATTGAAAGTCATACTCTTCCCCCCGGTGTGTTACCAGTCCAGCTTGTGGGTCTGCGCTTTGATTTTAGCCTGAGTCTCCGCATCGGCAGCCTCGAATGCGGCACCGGCCTTGGTGTACATATCCGCCAACGCCTCAAGGATCTTGATATGTTCAGTGATCGCAGCTGTATAGGAACCGGTACCACTACCGCCCGTGGCAAGCTCGCTGAACTTCTCGCCGAGAGCCCGGGATGACTCGAAGTTGCTAAAAGAATCCACGACTACGATATTTTCCGCCCGCCCCGCCAAGGTACGCAATTCAGTTATGTAATTTTTGCAATAATTGACCAGGTCCCTGGCCGCGCCTACTTCGATGTAGAAATTTCCGGCCTGCGCCTCGCCTGCCAACCGTTGAAATTCCTTGATCTGCGCCTCGGGAGTTGCCATCGCCCACCCCGCCTTTCCATATATCGTCGTCAGCGGGGGATGGAGCCAACTACCTGCTCAACCGCCGGGACCGCCAACGCACAAGGATCAGTCGATGTCTCGCTATCGACAAATTTCGCGATCTTGACCATAACGACCCCCTTGCTGGTTTCCGACGCAAGCGCACATTCTGTGGGCGGCTTACGAGTTCCGATATAGAACTGCATGGCGTCTCGATCCCCGACCTTCACGTCACTGAAATCGTGGAAGTATGTATTCTTACGGAATTCGTCCAGCGTTCTGGTGGTGGACGCAACCAGCATGAAATGGCCCCAACGTCCGTCCGTTCCGTCCGCGCGCCAGCTGCACAGTTTCCAATCGCCGCGCTCGCCGAAGGCCGGATCGGTGTCCTTGGTCGACGGGTCCGCCCCGGTAGCGGTGATCACCGAATCCGGCAGACTGCACGGATCCCACAACTGCTCTTTGCTCAACTTCGCACTACTCGGCGCCTGACTCGTCCCCGTTCCCCCCGTCCCCCCATCCGTACCCGAGCACCCCGCCCCGACAAGCACTGCGCACATCCCCGCCACAGCCGCCATTACTCGCATGCAACCCCCGGCCCTCGTATGGAATCTTCCCCGCGACCCTAGCAGGTGACCACGGCCCTGCTTCGGGAGAGATCATCTGGGTATTGACCTCGCATGGCTGTCGTGTTGAAGCGAGCGGTGACCACCCCGTTGCTGTATTTCTTCATCCTCGGGGACGTGCTCGGGGCGGGTGTGTATGTGTTGGTGGGGGCGGTGGCGGGGAAGTCGGGCGGGGCGGTTTGGCTGCCGCTGGCGCTTGCTTTGGGGTTGGCCACGCTGACGGCCGGGTCGTATGCCGAGCTGGCGACGAAGTATCCGCGGGCGGGTGGTTCGGCCCATTACGTGAACACCGCGTTCGGTCCGGCGGCCGGTTCGTTCATCGGTTTCTGCATGCTCGCCGCGGGTGTGGTGTCGGTGGGTGCGCTGGCCAGGGGTTTCGCGGGGGACTATCTGCAGGCGCTGGTTTCGTTGCCGACGTTGGCGGTCATCGTGGTCTTTCTGGTGTTGCTTGCCGCGCTCAATATTCGGGGGATCAAGGAGTCGCTCGGCGCGAATGTGGCGGCGACGCTGGTCGAACTGAGTGGGCTGCTCCTGATCATCGGTCTGGGCGCCTGGGTGATTTTGCGGGGCGACGCGGATCTGAGCCGGCTCACCCAGGTCGGCACCGCGGACCACGGGCCGTTCGGCGCGGTCCTGGCCGGTACGGTGCTGGCGTTCTATTCCTTCGTCGGGTTCGAGACGTCGGTGAATTTGGCCGAGGAGGTCAAGGATCCACGGCGGTCCTATCCCACGGCACTGTTCGGGGCGTTGCTCACCGCCGGGGTGGTGTACGTGTTGATCGGTGTGGTCGCCAGCGCTGCCGTCGCCACCGATCAGTTGACCCAGTCCAGCGGGCCGCTGCTGGAAGTGGTTCGTATCGCCGGCGGTGTGCCCGATTGGCTGTTCAGCGTGATCGCCTTGGTCGCCGTGGCGAATGGCGCGCTGCTCACCGGCATCATGTCTTCGCGGCTGGCGTACGGGATGGCCAAGGACGGCCTGCTGCCGCCGGTGCTCAGCCGTGTCCTGCCGAACCGGCGCACACCGTGGGTGGCGATTCTGGCGACCTCGGCGGTGTCGCTGATTCTCGCGCTGACCGGCGAAGTCGATTCGCTGGCAGCCACATTGGTGCTGCTGCTGTTGTTCGTTTTCAGCAGCGTCAACGCGGCGGTGCTGGTGCTGCGCCGCGAGGAGGGCGAGCCCGATCACTTCCGGATCCCGACCATCGTGCCCTGGCTGGGTTTGGCGTCTTGCCTGTTCTTGTTCACGCGGATCGAAGGTGAGGTCTGGGTGCGCGGCCTCATCCTGGTCGCCTTGGGCCTGGTGCTCGCGGTGATCAACGCGGTCCGATCGAAACGGTCCGAAATGGGTACAGCGGAGCGACAAAGGAGGATTCCCATGGCAGAGAAGAAGGACATCGACGACGAGGAGACCCGCGAGCCGAAGGGCGGTCGGCCCGGTCCCAGTGATGAGGGCCGCGACGGCGGCATGGCGACTCGCGAACTCGCCCCGGAACTGACCGAAACGGAAGGGGCGCAAGAACCGCCCGATTGATTGCTGAGATGCCCTACCCACCGGGCGGCCGGATTGTGATGTGTCCCGTATCTGCGGGCTGACTACCCGTTCTGCCACCCGCACCGCTTACCGTCGCCAAGGCACGATTGTTTGCAGGGAAGGTGGCGGCGAAAGTGGTTGGGACCCGGGCGAAGCTGGACGAGCTGGAAAAGATCCTGGCGATCGCCTCGGAACCGGCAGGTGAAGCCGGTGTCGCCAAGCGGGCGAAGAAGGGCATCCCGAGTGTCCGCGAGCGGGTGAATATGCTGCTCGATCGCGGGACTTTCCTGGAGACGGGCGCGCTGGCGCGGCAGCCCGGTCTGCCGGACGCACTCTACGGTGACGGGCTGGTCACCGGTCGCGGGTTGATCGGTGGCCGTCCGGTGGTGGTGATCGCCCATGATCAGACCGTGTACGGCGGTTCGGTCGGCATCACGTCCGCGCGCAAGTTCATGCGGGCACTACAGCTCGCGTTCGACAATGCCTGCCCGGTGGTGACGATCAACGATTCCGGCGGTGCGCGGATCCAGGACGCGGTGGGTTCGATCGCGTCGTTCGGCGATATCTCGCGGGTGCTGGAGAAGCTGTCCGGGTATGTGCCGCAGGTCTCGATCATTCTCGGAAAGTGCGCGGCCGGTTCGGTTTACGGGCCGATCAACACCGATGTGCTCATCGGCACGCCGGATTCGTACATGTTCGTCACCGGGCCGGAGGTGATCAAGGCGGTCAACGGTGAGGACATTTCGGCGGAGGCGCTCGGTGGGGCCGAGGTCCAGGCGAAGCGGGGCACGCTGCACCATGTGGCCGAGTCCGAGCAGGCGGCTTACGACTGGGCGCGGCAATATCTGAGCTACATGCCGACGAGCTGTCTCGAGCAGCCGCCGGTGGTGAATCCGGGGCTGGAGCCGGAGATCACCGCCTACGACCGCGAACTGGAAAAGATCATCCCGGATTCCGATCGCACCGGGTACGACATGCACGAGATCCTGCTGCGGATTTTCGACGACGGTGAATTCCACGAGGTCCGTGCGGCTTTCGCGCCGAACCTGATCACCGGATTCGCCCGGGTGGACGGATATCCGGTCGGCGTGATCGCGAATCAGCCGCTGGTGCTGGGCGGTTCGACCGACGCCGCCTGCTCGGACAAGTCGACCTACTTCATCCGGCTCTGCGATGCGTTCAATATTCCCCTGGTCTTCGTCGTCGACACTCCGGGCGTGCTGCCGGGTCTGGAGCAGGAGGCCAACGGCGTCATCATTCGCGGCGGCCGGGTGCCGCGCGCGATCATCGAGGCCACGGTGCCGATCATCAACCTGGTGGTGCGCAAGTCCTATGGCGGCGCCTACGGCATGATGGCGGCCCGGCAGGTCGGCGCGGATATCAGTTTCGCGTGGCCGACGGCCCGGATCGCGGTGATCGGCGCGGAAAGCGCGGTCGACCTCATCGGCAAACGACAGTTGGCGGCGGTGCCGGAGGAGCATCGGGCGGCGGCGCGCGAGTTCATGGTCAACCAGTACAACGAGACCATCGCGACACCGTGGATCGCCGCCGAACGCGGCTACATCGACGCGGTCATCGAACCGGCGCGCACCCGGCTGGAGATCCGGCACGCCTTGCGCCTGTTGCGGGACAAGCAGCCGACCAAACCGGAGTTCAACCCGCGCAAGCATCCGGTGTATCCCATGTAGGCATGGCTGCATCGTTTATGCATCAATAGGCGGGTAGGCTGGAGGCATGCCGGCCTCCATCGCGCTGTTCACCCGTGACCTGCGCCTGCGGGACAATCCCGTGCTCACCGCCGCCGCCCGCGAAGCAACCGAGGTGGTGCCCCTGTTCGTCCTCGACGAGGAAATCGTGCGACGGACACGGCACGCGCCGAATCGACTGCGGTTTCTCCTGGCGGCGCTGTCCGAACTCGACGACGAACTACGCGCCCGGGGCGGTCGGCTGGTGCTGCGCCGCGGGCGGACGGTGGATGTCGTCGCGCAGGTCGCGGCCGAGGTCGGCGCGTCCGCCGTGCACGTCGCCGAGGATGTCAGCCGGTACAGCCAGGGCCGGGAAAACGCACTGTGGGAACGTCTTTCGCCTACCGGCTGCCGGGTGCGGACGCACGCGGCGTCGATCACGGCCGTCGATCCGGCCGAGGTGAAGCCGGATACCGGCCGCGGCCACTACGCGATCTTCACCCCATACTTCCGCCGCTGGATCGAGACGCCCATGCGGCGGCCGCTGCCCGCCCCGGACCGGCTCGTCGTGCCTGCGATCGCGAGTGATCCGATCCCCGAACTCGGCGATCTCTGCGCGGACCCCGCGTCGCCGGGCCTGTCTGTCGGCGGTGAGGTCACCGGGCGAAAACTGCTGGCGCACTGGCTTTCCGGGCCCGTCTACTACTACGCCGAGCGGAAGGACGCACTCGCGTTCGAGGGCACTTCGCGGCTGTCCCCCTATCTGCATTTCGGCTGTCTGTCACCTGCCGAGGTGGTGCACCGCACCGACGCCGCGACCAGCGGCGGGCACGCCTTCGTGCGGCAGGTGGCCTGGCGGGACTTCCACCATCAGGTGCTCGCCGACCGGCCGGAGGTCGCCACGCGGGATTACCGCTCGGAGAGCCGGTCCTGGGTGCACGAACCGGACGGCTTGGCGGCCTGGCAGGCCGGGCGGACCGGATATCCGGTGGTCGACGCGGCGATGCGGCAGTTGCTGGCGCAGGGCTGGATGCCCGGCCGGGCGCGCTTGATCGCGGCCAGCTTCCTGAGCAAGACGCTGAAGGTGGACTGGCGGCTGGGCGCCGAACATTTCGAACGCTGGCTCGTCGACGCCGACCTGGCGAACAACCGGATGAACTGGCAGTGGGTCGCCGGGACCGGCACCGACACCCGATCCAGTCGCGTGCTGAACCCGCTGCGCCAGGCCGATCGTTATGACCCCGACGGCGTGTACGCGCGACGCTGGCTGCCCGAGCTCGCACACTTGCCCGGCGCGGATGTGCACCGCCCGTGGCGCGCCGGGGTGCCCGCCTCGACGTATCCGCCGCCGATCGTCGAATTCCGTGGCATGTGACGCCGTTTGCATCAAAATCGCATCGTTTGTCGGGCAGTACTCCGGGTATGTCGTCCGTCGATCGCATACAGACGTCAGGTGGAGGAACGCATGAACAGCAATCGCGCCCTGCGGGCGGCATCGGTCATGGCCGGTTTGGGCATCGCGCTCGCGACCGCCCCCGCGTCCGCCCAGGCCGAGCCGGTGACACCGATACCACGGTTGGAGGTCGAGCGGTACCTCGGCGACTGGCGGCAGCTGGCGGCGATCCCGCAGCCGTTCAACCTCGTCTGCGCGCGCGACACCCGGGCGAACTACAGCTTGACGCCGAACGGCGACATCGCCGTCCGGAACTCCTGTACCACCTGGTGGGGCGGCGGCAACGAGATCGCCGGAGTGGCGAGGGTGACCGATCCGGCGACTCAGGCGCAGTTGGCGGTCAGCTTCCGCGACGAGAGCGATCCGCGCACGAATTACGTTGTCACCGCGATTGATCCGGATTACTCGTGGGCCCTCGTGGTCAATCCGGAACGCACGGCCGGTTTCGTGCTCGCGCGCGCGGCCGCGCTCAGCGCCGGCCAGTGGACCGATGTCCGAGCGGCGATCGCGGCGGCCGGCGTGGACTCCTGCCTGTTCCTCACTTCACCCACCACCGGCGGCGCCGCGGAGATCGCGCCGTTGTGCACGCGCTGACCCGTTCAGCGCAGCCGTTCCACCGCCTCGGTGAGACTCGCGATCGGGGTGACCTCGCCGGGGAGAATCAACGTGTCCCACCCGGGACCACCCACATAGACGGTCGCGCCCACCTCGAGACAGGCGCGCAAGGCCGAGGTGAGCGCGGTTGCCTCCTGCTGCGACCACAGCAGCACCGTGGCCGGGCCCGGAAGCCGGGCCAGGGTGTCGCTCAACGCGGCGGTCGGCACATCCGGGCCGAGCATGTGCGCGCCGACCCCGCGCTCGGCGAGCGCGGCGCGCAGGACTTCCATTGGCAGCGAATGGTTTTCGCCGCTGGTGCAGGCCAGCACCAGGGGTCTGGGTGGCGTCCCGGGCGGCGGCGCGGCGCGGTGCAGTGTGGCGATGATGCACCAGGACAACAGATGTTCCACGTCGACGCAGCCCTCGCCATCGAGTTGCCGGTCCACGATGTCCGCGAATGCCGGGCGGCACAATCGATCCCAGGTCTCGATCACGCCGTAGTCACGCA
Organism: Nocardia goodfellowii; assembly: GCF_017875645.1. Taxonomy (NCBI): domain Bacteria; kingdom Bacillati; phylum Actinomycetota; class Actinomycetes; order Mycobacteriales; family Nocardiaceae; genus Nocardia; species Nocardia goodfellowii. The sequence continues at coordinate 6,683,643 of NZ_JAGGMR010000001.1, forward strand.
GATGCGTCTCCAGCAGCGCGCAGACCGACCAGCTCTCCAGAGCGAACGCGGCAGTCAGCAGCGCGGCCTTGTCGCCGAGCGGCAGCGCGGGGCCGCGGACCGTCGCGGCGGCTCCCGCGGCGGTCGCGCCGGCCTTGATGAGATCCACCATGCGGGTCAGCACCGCGATATCGGCCTCGGTGTAGAGGCGGTGCTGCCCGGGTCGGTCCTGCTGCGGACCGATCCGGTAACGCCGGTTCCAGCTCCGCAGCGTGGCGGTCGGAATCCCGAGCCGTTCGGCCACCGCGCGTACCGAATAGCCGGCGTGCTCGGATGTGAGTTTCGGACCGTCTGGCATGTCCTGATTGTGCCTGGCGTGCCGCAGCGGCCGCCGGTATGGCTATGGTCGAGTCGCGTGCTGCTCGACCGCGCCGACGGCAACCTGCCCGCCGGCACCGAACGGGAGAGGTGATCCGCGTGCATTGTGTCGTCTTCGGCGCTACCGGGTACATCGGTGGCCGCCTGGTTCCGGAGTTGCTGAGCGCGGGCCATTCGGTCCGGGTGCTGGCTCGCGATCCGCGCAAGTTGCAAGAGGTCCCCTGGCGCGAGCAGGTCGAGGTCGTGCGCGGGGACGTCACTCGCGAAGCGGACGTTCGCGCGGCCCTGGCGGGGCAAGACGTCTTGTACTACCTGGTGCATTCGCTGACCCGGGCCGACTTCGACAGCGTGGATCGCGACGCGGCCCGGATCGTCGCCGCCGAAGCGGATCGGGCGGGACTGGCCCGACTGGTGTATCTGGGCGGAATCACGCCGGAGGGCCAGACGCTGTCCCGGCACCTGGCCTCGCGAGCGGAGGTCGGCGAGATCCTGCTCGAGGCGCGGACACCGGCCGCGGTGCTGCGGGCGGCGGTGATCATCGGATCCGGCTCGGCCAGCTTCGAAATGCTGCGCTATCTCACCGAACGACTGCCGGTCATGGTGACACCGCGCTGGGTGCGCAATCGCATCCAGCCGATCGCGGTGCGGGACGTGCTGTATTACCTGGTACGGGCGGCCGAACTCCCGGCCGAGGTCGACGGCGCGTTCGATATCGGTGGCCCCGACGTGCTGACCTACCTGAGCATGATGCGCGACTACGCCTCCGTGGCCGGACTACCGCGCCGGGTGATCGTGCCCGTTCCGGTGCTGACCCCGTGGTTGTCGGCCCAGTGGGTGAACCTGGTGACCCCGGTACCGCGGGCCATCGCGGTGCCGCTCATGGAATCGCTCGTCAACGACGTCGTCTGCGCCGACCACCGCATCGCGGACCACATTCCGGACCCGGCCGGTGGGCTCACCACCTACCGGCGGGCAGTCGAGTTGGCGCTCAACAAGATTCGCGATCTCGACATTCCCACCCGATGGTCGGACGCCGATCTCGTCGGCGCTCCGTCCGACCCGCTGCCCACCGACCCGGACTGGGCCGGCGGTTCCCTGTATTCCGATGTGCGCGAAGGCGTAACCAGCGCCGATCCCGCCACACTGTGGGCTGTTCTGGAAGCCATCGGCGGCGAGAACGGCTGGTATTCCTTCCCGCTGGCGTGGTCGCTGCGCGGATGGATCGACCGGCTGGCGGGCGGAGCCGGGCTGCGGCGCGGACGCCGCGACCCGCATCGCCTGCGCGAAGGCGAGGCGCTGGACTGGTGGCGAGTGGAACACCTCGACCGCCCGAACCTGCTGCGGCTGCGCGCCGAGATGAAGGTTCCCGGGCGGGCTTGGCTGGAGCTCTCTGTCACCACCGGCCCGGACGGCCGCACCCGCTACCACCAGCGCGCGCTCTTCGAACCCCACGGACTCGCGGGTCACCTGTACTGGAAAGCCATTTCACCGTTCCACGCCGTCATCTTCGGCGGCATGGTGCGCAACATCACCGGCGCCGCCGAGCGGGCGGTGAGCTGAGGCGTGCTCACTTCGCCGTGATGGCGGTGATCAGGGTGCGGTCGCCGACGCGGGCGGTGGTGATGGTCTGCCCATACTTCTGCGGTTCCCGGTCGCCAGGCCACTTCTCGTGCAGCTCGACGTTCCAGACATTGCCGTCTTTGTCCGCTTGCGTCAGATACACGCAGTATTGGGTTCCGTTGGGCTGCTTGTCGATGCCCTTCTGAATCGTCTCGGCGGAGGGCAGTTTGGCGTCGGGAGTGGTGTAGGAGCGGGCTTTGGCGGCGCTGCGGTCGACGTAGTACGCCCACTCGAAGCCGAAGATGACGTCGACCGGGTCCGTGGTGGAGCCGGGCTCGGCCCCGACCGCCGCGCCCGGCGTGCGGGTTTTGGTGCAGCCGGTGGTGGCGTGACCCCACGGTGACGACGGGACGGACGAGACGGGCGCTCCGGTGGTGGTGCTGACCGGGCCGGTCGCTACGGGTGGCTGCTCGGTGCGCGTGTTGGCCGTGATCACCAGCACCACCACGCCGATCACCGCCACCCACACCAGCACTCCGATCAGAATGCTGACCGCCTTCGAGGCGCCGCTGCGCGCCGACCATGCGCTGCGGTTGCGGTCGGCTGCCGCGCGCAGGATGCCGCCGCCACCGGAGCGGTCCCGAAAAGCCGCGCGGGCGGCGCTGCCGTTGTCGGAGTAGTCGGTGGTGTCGTCGTAGTCGTCGGGGATGTCCCAGTCCGGCTCGTCGGCGTCGAAATCATCGGCGGGAAGATCGATTTCGGCTGCTTCGGATTCCGGGGCCTTATGAGCGGGATCGCTCATCCAGTCTTCCCATTCACCGGCCCAGCTGGCGTCACCGTTTTCCGGCGGCAGTGGGGGCGGCGGGGTGGAGTGGTTCCATTGCTCGGCGAATTTCTCCGGGTCGAACGGCTCCTCGAATTCGCGCTCCGAGCGGCGGCGGCGCTTCGCCGCGCGCTTCAACGTTCCGGAGCCGGGCCTTTTCAGGCCCGGGAACGCGGGCAGGCCCGGCAGGACGAACGGATTGTCCGACGCCGGTGGCGTGACCGCGGGTGGAGGCTGGCGGCGGATCTTCCGGCGCCGGGAGGTTGGACGGGCCATCCTCACCTCACGACGGTTGCGGGGTGACGCCGAGCTGACCGGTGCGCGGCCTCGGCTGTTCCTGGTCCTGGCCTTGCGCGGGCGGCTTCGCGAGGGGCGGCACCACAACACCCTGTCCCGGCGCGGGATTGGCCGGGGCGGGAGCCGCCGGGGCCGGAGCCGGCTTGTCCTGGTCGGGCGCGATGACCGGGGCGTGTGTGGTCGGTCTGGGTTGCGTCGACGGGGTGGTGTCGGCGGGCTTCTGGGAGCCGTTGCTGTTGAGCGCGAACGGGCCTTGGCCGCCGTTGCCGTTGGTGCTCGGACTGGTGCTGGTAGACGGATTGGTGGTGGCCGGGTTGGCGTTGTTCGGGTTGGCGGTGTCGGGGAACATCGCTTGCTGCGCGGTGGTCGCGGCGTGGTCCATCGCCCTCTCCCCCAGGCCCGCCGCCTTGTCGATGGCCTCGGTGCCCAGTGACACCAGCGCGTCGATGATCTCGGTGCCCAGGGTGACCCCGGCGCTGATCACCTCTTTGCCCAGCGTCACGCCGGCGCTGATCAGCGCCTTCTGCAGCGCGGTCTGCGCGTCGGAGACGTCGTCCTCGTTCTGGCCGTCGTCGAAATCGTCACCGCCGATACCGCTGCGCGACAGGTAGTTCCGCAGGGTCGAGGTGTCCTGGGTGTTGTTGTTGGTGAGCGCGTTGGCCTGGCGCTGCAGCGCGGACATCTCCGCACGAGCGGTGTCGACGACGCTGATGCCGTCGGCGATGTAGTCGCGGGCCAGCCGGATGATCTTGTCGACATCGGCTTGCGACTGCGCCGATTTCGCCATCGGATTGGCCTTGGCGCGGAACGCGGCGATCAGCTCGTCCAGCTTGCTCGCCGCCGTCGCGCGGGTGTCGTAGGCCTTGGTGAGCAGCGTTCGCAGCTGCGTGGTGCTGGCGCCCAGCGTGGACACCTGCGACCCGGTCTTCTTCACCGTCGGCAGCACCACTTCGGCGCTCTCGGTCGACTCCAGCTGGTAAATGCCTGTGCGCACCGGGGATTCGGTGGACTCGGCCGCTTCGGCGGCGGCGACCAGGGCCGCGGTGGTTTCCGCGCTCGGTTCGCTACCGTCGCCCACCGCGTCCCGTAGTTGTAACAGCGGCGCGATCAAGGCCTGCACCGTGGCATGGTCGTTGCTCTTGGCCATCGCTCAGCTCTCCTGGTCGGTGAGCCGCGCCACCGCCGCGGCCGTGGCGGCATCGATACCCTGCACCCGGTCGGCGAAGGCACTGATCAGCGTGGCGTGCGCGTCGATGAGCGCCGCGGCCGTGCGCACCGTATCGGCGTGCGACTGGGCCGCACCCGTCCACGCCTGCGCGAAATCGGCGCCGAGCAGGCCGAGCCCGGACAGATCCGCACCCGCGGCGGTATCGGTATTACTGGCCGTAGTCCCCAGCAGCCCCGAAACCTCGGCGGCCGCGGCGGCATAGGTGGCAACGGCCTCAGGGTCGACATTCAACTCAGACATGAACCCCCCTGAAAGCATCAATCAACAGGACGTGAGCTACCACCTTACTGCTCCCTCCGCCGGGCGGAATCTCGGAAACCTGGCGAGCGAGATCCGGTGAGGCCCAGAATATCCTGCCCCGCCGACAACCGAGCACCGACTGCACCATGTTCCAGTGGATCAGTCCGCACTTTCCGGCGAAGCATGCCACCCTCGATCTTCGTGAACGGGGATCATGTTGCCGAGATTCGAAAGTTGGCCGGGTTGGCCACGCCGATGGCGTTGCGGGTTGCGGTGACCTTGGGACTGCCGGATCGACTGCGTGGAGAGGGCGCCGCTGTCGAGGAAGTCGCGGGGGAATTGAACGTTTCCGTGGTGGGGCTCAGGGTGCTTGTGGGACACCTCGAGACGCTGGGGATCGTTCGGCGGGAAGCCGCAAGGTATTCGACTACCGAGTTCGGCGCGGAGCTGTGTAGCGATGCCGGCAACGGGCTGGTCAACTTGTTGCACCTGGGTATGGCCGGTGGGCGTGCCGAGTTGGCGTTCGTAGAGCTACCGCACAGCGTCGGCACGGGCGAAGCGGGCTACGCACGCCGGTATGGGCAGGACTTCTGGGCGGATCTCGCTGCATTTCCCCAGCTGCGAACGTCTTTCGATCAGCAGATGCGGGATCGGCTTCGTGAGCAGGTGCCGCAGATCGTCGCGGGCTTCGATTGGGATCGCTTCGCCGGCATTGTCGATGTCGGTGGTGGTCGCGGTGATCTGCTGGCCGCGATTCTCGCCGGTCATTCGCGCGTCCGCGGGCACCTTGTCGATCTCGATCCCACGGCGACCGAGGCCCGGGCCACCCTTGCCGAGTACCGGGTCGCCGATCGAGCCGAGGTAACCGCACAGAGCTTCTTCGATCCGCTGCCGCGCGGCGCACAAGCCTATTTGCTGTGCGACATCCTGCACGACTGGGACGATGAACACGCGCATCGGATCCTCGAGCGCTGTGTGGAAGCCGCGGATCCGAGCAGCCGCATCCTGGTGATCGAACCTGTGGGTGGCCGCCGCGCCGGTACCGAATTCGATCTCGCGATGCTGGTCATCTTCGGGGGCGCGAGCGTCGGATCGACGAATTCCGCGCGCTCGCCGCAGCGCACGGCTTGGGTCTCGAATCCGTCGTCGACTTGACCGATCAGCGCTGCCTGCTGGAGTTTCGCCTGCTCGAATCGCCAGGCCGCCATCAGAGTCCAGGCTGAACCGCCGGCGACGCGCGAATACGCGGGTCGCCGGCGCACGGGGTCAGTAGTCGATGCGGTCGGTCTTGGCCAGCCAGGCGTCGAAGGGGGCGTTGCGGTTCGGGAGGTCCAGTTGCTCGACGCGGGTCGGCCAGTTCGACTTCGGCTTCAACTCGAACAGGTCGTAGAACTTGAGGTCGTCGAACCCGGCGACGGCGGCGTCGTGCCGGTCGGCGGCGTAGACGATGCGGTCGACGCGCGCCCACAGCGCCGAGGACAGGCACATCGGGCACGGCTCGCAGGAGGTGATCAGCACGCAGCCTTCGAGAGAGAAGGTGTTCAGCTCCTTGCAGGCGGCGCGCATCGCGCTGACCTCGCCGTGCGCGGTCGGGTCCAGGGTGGAGGTGACCTGATTGTGGCCGATCGCGACAACCTCGGCGCCCTTGGCGACCAGCGCGCCGAACGGGCCGCCGCCGTTGGCCACGCTGGTGGTGGCCAACCTGATCGCCTCATCCATCCAGGCGCGTTCGAGCTCCTGGATGTTCATTTCCTGCGTCGCGGTCACGGTCACTCCATTCGGATCGGTGGGGCCGTCGCGTCCAACGCTTCCGCCCGCATCCCTTGCTTGTTGCAACTGGTGTGAAGGAGTACACAGTCAAGCGAGTGAAGTCAGCTAGGGGTGGAAGACATGAAGACGTCCACGGGCGGACACCGCCTTTTCGTAGTCTTTGACAAGAGCCTATCCGCGTAGCCCGCCAGAAACATTCCCGTCATATCCATTCGTAGGAAAATCCAAGCCATTCAACCGCCGATGATCACCGCGTCGGAGTTTCCGCCAAACCTTGCGGGCATACGCACGTCGGCTTGACCTATGGCCTGCGTCACCCGTAGTTTCGAGCTGACCGACCCGTGAGCTGCCGGAAGGAGGCGTAGCCGGATGTCCACCATATCTGACCTGCGTCGCCACGCTCACCGAACCGTTTGGGTTCCGGGTCGGGTAGCACACGGCTGCTGAGCGGCCCACTTCCCGGCGTGCCCGATCGCGGCCCCGGCACTTTCCGATCTCTGTCACCGCCCCGCGGCACGTTCGCGCGCCGATTTGCGCTCCGGATTCTCGGGTTGCGTCACCGAAACAGAAAGCTCTGAAATGGCGACTAGGATTATCGTATCGACCGCGCACCGAAATGAGGTTGTGCCATGGTAGCGGCGCGGATCACGGTCAATGGGAAGGCCGAACCGATTTCCCCGGCGGCCCCCCACACAACGGTCTTGGATTTCCTGCGGGAGCGTGGCTTCACCGGGAGCAAGGAAGGCTGCGCCGAGGGCGAATGCGGCGCCTGTTCGATCATGGTGGCCCGCCCGGGTGTGGATCAGCCCACCGACTGGGTCGCGGTCAACGCTTGCCTGGTTCCGGTCGCTGCCCTCGACGGCCAGGAGATCGTCACCGCCGAAGGCCTGGGCACCATGGACGCCACCGGCACGCCGACCGAGCTGCATCCGGTGCAGCAGGAGATGGCGGTGCGCGGCGGCTCGCAATGTGGTTACTGCACACCGGGTTTCGTATGCAGTATGGCCTCCGAGTACTACCGTCCGGGCCGTTGCCCGGCCGAGCAGGCGACCGAAGCCGACGCCCATGACCACGAGCACGGCCCCAACGGTTTCGACCTGCACTCGCTGAGCGGAAACCTCTGCCGCTGCACGGGTTACCGGCCGATCCGGGACGCCGCGTACGCCCTCGGCGCGCCGAGCGCCGATGATCCGCTCGCGCTGCGACGGGAGCAGCCCGCACCCGCGCCGGTCGCCACCGAATACACCCGCGACGATCGCACGTTCCGTCGTCCGGAAACCCTGGCCGAAGCGGTCCGGCTGTTGCGTGAACGCCCGGACGCGGTGCTCGTTGCCGGCTCCACCGACTGGGGCGTGGAGGTGAACATTCGCGCCCGCCGCGCGGACTACGTGATCGGCATCGACCGTCTCCCCGAATTGCGGGAGCTGCGCGTCGAATCCGATCACATCGAAATCGGTGCGGCCGTGCCGCTCACCGAGATCGAACGTCGCCTCGACGGCAGCGTGCCGCTGCTCGCCCAGTTGTTCCCGCAGTTCGCCTCCCGGCTGATCCGCAATACCGCCACCTTCGGCGGCAACCTCGGTACCGGTTCGCCCATCGGTGACAGCCCGCCCGCGCTGCTCGCGCTGGGTGCGTCGGTGGTGCTGGCCTCCGCCGACGGTGAGCGGGTGGTCGATCTGGCCGATTACTTCACCGGTTACCGGCAGAGCGTGCGGCTACCGGATGAACTGATCCGCGCGGTGCGCATCCCGCTGCCGCTGGCGCCGGTGACCGCGTTCCACAAGATTGCCAAGCGCCGCTTCGACGACATCTCCAGCGTGGCAGTGGCTTTCGCGCTCGACATCGAGGACGGCATCGTGCGCTCGGCGCGGATCGGCCTGGGCGGCGTCGCCGCCACGCCGATTCGGGCGCGGGATACCGAGGCTGCCCTGGTGGGCAAGCCGTGGTCGCCCGAGGTCGTGGCGGAGGCCGCCCGGGTGCTGCGGTCCGAGGGCACCCCGATGAGCGATCACCGCGCCAGTTCCGAATACCGCTCGGCGATGCTGGGCCGGAGTCTCGAGAAGTTGTTCGCCGAAACCACCGAGGCGGTGCTGTCATGAGCGAGCGTGCGAGCGAATCGAATATCCAGCGTTCTCGGCTCGTGACGGAGCCGAGCGTCAGCGAGGCGGAGTCATGAGTCAACTGTCCGAACGGCCGGAGAAGCCGATAGTCGGCGTGCCGATGCCGCATGAGAGCGCGTCGCTGCACGTCACGGGGACCGCGCTCTACACCGACGACCTGGTGTATCGCACCAAGGACGTGTTGCACGCCTACCCGGTGCAGGTCATGAAGGCGCACGGCCGGATCACCGCGCTGCGCACCGAGCCCGCGCTCGCCGTGCCCGGCGTGGTGCGCGTGCTCACCATTGCCGACGTGCCCGGCGTCAATGACGCGGGCATGAAGCACGACGAGCCGCTGTTTCCGGAGGAGGTCATGTTCCATGGCCACGCGGTGGCCTGGGTGCTGGGCGAGACCTTGGAAGCGGCCCGGCAGGGCGCGGCGGCCGTCGAGGTCGACCTCGAGGAGTTGCCCTCGGTCGTGACCGTGCGGGAGGCGATCGAGAAAGAGAGCTTCCACGGCGCGCGGCCCACCATGATTCGCGGCGATGTCGCGGAGGGTTTCGCCAACTCGGCGCACGTCTTCACCGGCGAGTTCGAGTTCAAGGGCCAAGAGCACTTCTATCTGGAGACGCACTGCGCCCTGGCCATGGTCGACGAGGCCGGGCAGATGTTCATCCAGAGCAGCACCCAGCATCCGTCCGAAACCCAGGAAATCGTGGCGCACGTACTCGGGCTGCACAGCCACGAGGTGACCGTGCAGTGCCTGCGCATGGGCGGCGGTTTCGGTGGCAAGGAAATGCAGCCGCACGGATTCGCGGCCATTGCCGCGCTCGGCGCCAAGCTGACCGGTCGACCGGTTCGATTGCGGCTCAACCGGACTCAAGATCTCACCATGTCCGGCAAGCGGCACGGCTTCCACGCCGAGTGGAAGATCGGCTTCGACGCCGAAGGCCGCATCCAAGCCTTGGACGCGACGCTGACCGCGGACGGCGGCTGGAGCCTGGACCTGTCCGAGCCGGTGCTGGCCCGCGCGCTGTGCCATATCGACAACACGTACTGGATTCCCAACGCGCACGTCGCCGGCCGCATCGCGCAGTCGAACACGGTGTCCAACACCGCCTTCCGTGGTTTCGGCGGGCCGCAGGGCATGCTGGTCATCGAGGACATCCTGGGCCGGTGCGCGCCGCTGCTGGGCCTGGACCCGGCCGAGTTGCGCGAGCGCAACTTCTACCAGCCGGGTCAGTCCACGCCGTACGGCCAGCCGGTCGGCCAGACCGATCGGATCGGCCGGATCTGGCACGAGGTGCAGAACAGCGCCGATTGGGCCGAGCGGCAGCGGGAGATCGCGATGTTCAACGCCGCGCACCCGAACACCAAGCGCGCCTTGGCGATCACGGGCATCAAGTTCGGCATCTCGTTCAACCTCACCGCCTTCAACCAGGGCGGCTCGCTGGTGCTGATCTACAAGGACGGCTCGGTCCTGATCAACCACGGCGGCACCGAGATGGGCCAGGGTCTGCACACCAAGATGATGCAGGTCGCCGCGACCACGCTCGGTATCCCGCTGCACAAGGTGCGGTTGGCGCCGACGCGGACCGACAAGGTGCCCAACACCTCCGCCACCGCGGCCAGCGCCGGCGCGGATCTCAACGGCGGCGCGATCAAGAACGCCTGTGAGCAGTTGCGCGCGCGGCTGGTGGAGGTCGCCGGGTCTCAGTTGGGCGCGAACGCCTCGGATGTTCGCATCGTCGACGGGGTCGCCCGCGTCCTCGGCAGCGATAAGGAGCTGGACTGGGACTCGCTGGTACGCACCGCGTACATGCAGCGCGTTCAGCTGTCGGCCTCCGGCTTCTATCGGACCGAGGGCCTGCACTGGGACGCGAAGATCTTCCAGGGCTCGCCGTTCAAGTACTTCGCCTACGGCGCCGCCGCGACCGAGGTGGAGGTGGACGGCTTCACCGGCGCCTACCGGATCCGGCGGGTCGACATCGTGCACGATGTCGGTGACAGTCTCTCGCCGCTGATCGATATCGGTCAGGTCGAGGGTGGCTTCGTGCAGGGCGCGGGCTGGCTGACGCTGGAAGACCTGCGGTGGGATACCAGCGACGGACCCCACCGCGGCCGGTTCCTCACCCAGGCGGCCAGCACCTACAAGCTGCCGAGCTTCTCGGAAATGCCCGAGGAATTCAATGTCACGCTGCTGGAGAACGCCACCGAAGAGGGCGCGGTCTACGGGTCCAAGGCGGTCGGCGAACCGCCGTTGATGCTGGCCTTCTCGGTGCGCGAGGCGCTGCGGCAGGCCGCCGCGGCGTTCGGGCCCGCCGGAACCAGTGTGGATCTCGGGTCCCCCGCGACGCCGGAAGCGGTGTACTGGGCGATCGAAGCCGCCCGCGGCAATGCGGGCACCGGCCACGGCCTCACCGTCGGCCACGTCCTGGCGAACGGCAACGGCCACGGCGGCAACGGTCAGGCCGGCAACGGTCAGGGCAAGAGCGCCGCGATCACCGCCGACGCTTTGAGCCGTGCCTGACATGATGAGCTGGGTCGCCGCGGTCGCGCGGTTGCGAGCACGCCGGGAACCCGGCGTACTGGTGACCGTCGCGACCGTGCGCGGCCACGCGCCGCGCAAGCCGGGCGCGAAACTCGTTGTGGGACAGACCGAAGCGTGGGGTTCGGTCGGCGGCGGCAATATCGAGGCCGTCGCGATCGATCGGGCTCGCGAATTGATCGATACCCCGGTCGCGGAGCCGGAACTGATGGAGTTCGCGCTCAACGACAAGGTCACCAATCAGCACGGGGTGCAGTGCTGCGGCGGGGTGGTGACCGTGCTGCTCGAACCGCTGCCGGTGTTCCCCGCGGTGGCGATTTTCGGGGTCGGGCACGTCGGACTGGAGCTGGCTCGGATCCTGGCCCGGCACAACCTCGATCTGCACCTGATCGACACCCGTCCCGAGCAGCTCACCGACGAACGACTCGCCGTACTCGCGGATTCCGAGGCGCAGATCACCGTACACCGCACCCTGCTGTTGCCGGAGGAGGTGCTCGCGGACCTGCCGCGCGGCACGCACGTACTGATCATGACCCACGACCACGCGGAGGACGCGGCCCTGTGCGACACCGCGCTGCGGACCGACGGTCTCGGCTCGATCGGGCTGATCGGTTCCGCCGCCAAGTGGGCCCGCTTCAAGCAGCGCCTGGCCGCCGAGGGCGGTCACGACGAAGCCGCCATCAGCCGGATCAAGACTCCGATCGGCCTGGCCGACATCACCGGCAAGGAGCCCGCCACCATCGCGGTGAGCGTCGCGGCCGAGCTGCTGCTGGCCTTCCAGAAGGACGTCGACAACTGACTGGTCGATGAGTTTCGCCGGCGCCCCTCGTCTATACGGGTAGACCCGATCACCGCACGCGAGGAGCACACCATGGCCGCTCTCTACACGTTCGACGTCTTTTCCAGCCTCGACGGCTTCGGCGCCGCCGGGGGCGACTGGTCCGGCTACTGGGGCAAACAAGGTCCCGAATTGCTCGGCCATCGGCTCGAGCTGTATCGCCAGGACCAGCGAATGGTGCTCGGAGCCAACACCTATCGAGCGTTCGCGCAAATGCTGGCCGACAGCAACGAGGACTCCGACGTGCGTGACCCGTGGGTCACGCGGATGCGGAACCTGCCGACGACGGTGGTGTCGACGACGCTGGCGGAACCGCTCGACTGGCCCGACGGGACCGTCGAGCGCGGCGATGCCGTCGATGTGGTCGCCCGGCTCAAAGCCGAGTCGCCCGTACCCTTGCGCTCGCACGGCAGTTTGTCGATGAACCGGGCGCTGATGGCGACCGGACTGGTAGACCGCGTTCAAGTGACGCTGTTTCCGGTGATCACCGGCAGGAGCGGCTTGGAGCCCATCTTCGAGGGTGCGGCCGACTTCGATCTCGAGCTGATCGAGCACCGGACACTCGACGGCGACATCCAAGAATTGGTCTATCGGCCCACCCTGCACGGCTGAAGCACGTCGAATTGCGCACTGCGCGAGCCCGACCGGGGTCCGCGCCCGATCCTGCGGCGTGTTCTCGGCTGCCCTAGAGTTGGCGACGATGCAACCGGACCATGCCGCCGCGCACGCGGCAGTTCAGATCGCCGCGGTCCAACAAGAGCCGAATCGCCGGCTGACCGTGGCCGCGGATTTCTATCCGGCGCACATGCGGGACTACCGGCGCGCCGAGCTGTATTTCCTGCGGTGGGAACTGGCGCGCGGGGTGTTGCATCCGGAGTCCGGCAGCGGCTGGTGGCGCGCGATCAATGATCGGCTACTGCGGGACAAGCTGGCCGCGCGCGTGCTGTGGGATGCGGGCAGCGCGGACGCGGAGTCGCCGGGTGTGCGGCTGTGGCTGGAGTTCCTCGCCGGCCCCTCCCCCGCATCCTGGTATCGGGCACACAATCGGAGCATCGTCAGCGGATATCTGGACCATGTGCCGCTGGCGGAAACCGAGCTTGCGCCAGAGCGATTCATGATGAACGTGACGCTTTCGCGCGTGCTGTTCACCCACGCCCTCATCGAACGTCCCACGCTGGCGCTGGGCCGATGGGGCGCGCTCGGGCGGCGGATCGGAGATCCACGCGGGCACGCGGTGCGCGTCTTCCTGGACCTGCGCAACGTCTTCCCGGAGCTGTATCCCCTGCACGGGGTGACGGTCGAGCAGATTCTGGCCGAGGAGGGCCGTGCCGCCCGGATCATCGACTACGGATTGATTCTGCCCAGATTGCCTGAGCTCTACGCCTTCGCCGCGGACAGCCTGGACGAACCTCGACTACCCGCGCTGCTCGATGACGGCATGTTCAGCTACGGCGACCACAGCGTCGGGCGGGACGCGTTGCGACCGGATGTGCTGAGCCGGATCGCGACCGCCATCACCCGGACGCGCTGAGACCCCGGCGCCGTCGATCAGCTGTGCGCGCCGTCGAAGCCCACCAGGAACCGTTTGAGCACCTTCCCGGTCTCCCCGCGCGGCAGGTGACTGAGGAACGCCACGTCCCGCGGCACCGATACCCGGCCGAGCCGGTTGCGGATGTAGTTACGCACCATCTCCGGATCCAGGCCCACCCCTTCGCGTTTCACCACAAACGCGGCGAGCCGCTGCCCGAAGTCGCGATCCGGGACACCGACCACCGCGACTTCACTGACCTGCGGTAGCAGGGCCAGCGCCTCCTCGACCGGGCGCGGGAAGACGTTCTCGCCACCGGAGATGATCATTTCGTCGTCGCGCCCCGCGATGTAGAGCCGGCCCGCGGCGTCCAGGTAGCCGACGTCGCCGGTGTCGAGCAGCCCCTTGACCTCCTCCGGCGGCGCGGCGCTGACGTAGCCGTCGAACAGCATGTGGTTGCCGACGAAGATCCGGCCCACCGCGCCGATCGGCACCGGCCGTCGATCCTCGCCCAGCACAGCGACTTTCGTGCCCAGCGGCGGGCGGCCCGCCGTCATCGGCGACAGGCGCATATCCGCGGGCGTGGCGATGGTCGCCCACGACACCTCGGTGGAACCGTAGACGTTGTACAGCAGGTCGCCGAAGGTATCGAAGAAGCGCAGCACGGTCGCGGCCGCCAGCGGCGCACCACAGCTCGCGACTACCCGCAGGCTCGACACGTCGTAGCGGGCGCGCACCGCGGGCGGTAGGTCGAGGATGCGTTCCACCATGGTCGGCACCACCAGCAGGCTGGTGACCTGGTGCTCGGCGATCAGGCGCAGCGTGTCCTCGGCGTCGAACTGTTCCGGCAGCACCGTGGTGGCCCGCAACGCCGTACTGATCTGCAAACCGGCCAGCCCCCAGGTGTGGAACAGCGGGGCCGGGATCAGCATGATCTCGTGCATGCGCAACGGGATTCGCGACAGCAGTGCGGCGATGGTGCCGAAACCGCGCGGGTGCGGACGGCGCGCACCCTTCGGGGTGCCGCTGGTTCCGGAGGTCAGCACCACCAGCCGGCCCGGCTGGGACGGCATCCGGAACTTCTTTTCCCCCTGCGCGATCAGGTCGTCCACCGTGGTGCGCCCGGTGTCCGGCGGCGGCTCGTCGGTATTGATCCGGGGAATGTCCACCCGTAGGTACTTGACGAGTTCCTCGAGCTCGCTGTCGACGAACAGCGCCATCAGCCGGTCGCGCTGCACGATCTCCTCGAGCGTCCGCCCGGACAGCCCCGCGTTCATCAGCACCACGTCGACGCCGAGTTTGCCTGCGGCGACCATGGTTTCGACCATGCCGCGGTGGTTGCGGGCCAGCAGTCCGATCGCGTCGCCGGAGCCGAGCCCGAGGGTGGCCATGGCGCCCGCCAACGCGGTGGTGCGCGCGTCCATCTCGGCGAAGGTCCGGCTGCCCCGCTCATCGATCACCGCGACGCGATCCGGTGAATGCGCGGCGCCCGCCGCGTAACCGCCGGCGAGGTTGAATCCCCAGCGCGCCAGTCCGCGCATCTGCTTGACGCCGATATCGGGACGGCTGGTCACCACTCCGCTGGCCACCATCTGCCGGGCCACGCCCGCGCGGCGCCGCACCGGGGAATCCTCGGCATTCACCACGACGGAGGTGGGCTTGCCCCGCACCATGTCTACGGCGCGATCCAGGCCGTCCTGAACCCACTGCGAGAGCTGGGCTTTCGTCACTTCGGCGAGCGCCGGATGCACCCGCCCCACGGCGAAGAAGGTGATGATCACCCGGGTCCGCTCATCCTCACCACGCAGCCGGATCGACGCGAAACTGCCCTCGGCCGCGCAGTGCAGCTCCAGCCGCTCGTACCAGCGCACCACACTCGGCCGCACGTCGATGGTCCGGATTCCGGCCTCGACGGACCCGATCCGGAACCGCACCCGCGGCTGACCGTCTATCGGCTCGAGTGGTTCACAGGCACCGACTCCCAACAGGATCCGCGGGTAATTGTGCGGATCTACCAACAGTTCATAGAGCGCGCGCCGGGAGACCGGGACCTCCGCGACCACTTCGACAACATCGGTAATCAAGCTACGTTCATCTTCTCTGACGACCGGCGCCCACAGCGGACCCGGCTGTCAGGATAACCCTCAGCAAACTCCAGCTAGAGCGCATTGGCCGCACTACGGGACAGTTCACAATGACCTCGGGAGTAGACCTGTGATGAGAGCGAAAATCCGCTGGCTGGTCCCGGCCCGCTGTTAGCGTCTGGAGGTGGCTATGTCCCAGGAGTGCGATTTCGACGTCATCGTCGTGGGTTCCGGCTTCGGCGGTAGCGTGACAGCGCTGCGGCTCACCGAAAAGGGTTATCGAGTAGGAGTTCTCGAAGCGGGCCGGCACTTCGCCGACAGCGATTTCGCGAAAACCAACTGGGATCTGCGCCGGTATCTGTGGGCGCCGCGGCTGGGTTGCTATGGCATACAGCGGATTCACCGGCTGCGCGACTGCTTCATCCTGGCCGGGGCCGGTGTCGGCGGCGGTTCGCTGAACTACGCCAACACGCTGTACAAGCCAGGGCCCGCCTTCTTCGGCGATCCGCAGTGGGCGGGCATCACCGACTGGGACGCCGAGCTCAGTCCGTATTACGAGCAGGCGCGAAAGATGCTGGGCGTGGTCCAGAATCCGCATATGACACCCGCCGACGAGATCATCGCGGCGGTAGCCGAGGACATGGGCGTCGGTGACACCTTCGTGCCGACCCCGGTCGGGGTGTACTTCGGTACACCCGGAAAGACCGTGGCCGACCCCTATTTCGGCGGGGTCGGACCGGAGCGGACCGGGTGTATCGAGTGCGGCGAATGCATGACCGGGTGCCGCCACGGCGCCAAGAACACGCTCGTGAAGAACTACCTCGGGCTGGCACAGGCCGGCGGCGCGCAGGTGCGGGCGATGACCACGGTGACGGCCGTCCGGCCCCGCCCGGACGGCGACTGGGATGTCGAGACCCGGCGCACCGATGCTCGAATCCGGCGGCGGCGCACCACTTTGCGGGCCGGGCACGTCGTGCTGGCCGCGGGCACCTGGGGCACCCAGCACCTGCTGTTCGACATGCGCGACAAAGGCGTCCTGCCCGACCTCTCGCCCCGGCTCGGCGTCCTGACCCGCACCAACTCCGAAGCGATCCTCGGTGTGGGCCGCACCGCCATCGACCCGGCCCTGGACATCACCAAGGGCGTCGCCATCACCTCGTCGTTCCATCCCGCACCCGACACCCATGTCGAGCCGGTCCGCTACGGCAAGGGCTCCAATGCCATGGGCCTGCTGCAAACCTATCTGATCGACGGCGGCCACCGGATCCCGCAGTGGCTCAGGGTTTTTCCGCTGGCCCTGGCGCATCCGATCCGCACCGTCCGGCTGTTGCGTACCAAGCAGTGGAGCGAACGCACGCTGATCCTGCTGGTCATGCAGAGCCTGGACAACTCGATCACCACCTACACCCGCCGCGGCCTGTTCGGGCGGCGCTTCACCAGCAAACAGGGCTACGGCCAACCCAATCCGACCTGGATACCCACCGGGCACGAAGCCACCCGCCGCGTCGCCGAGAAGATCGACGCGACACCGGGCAGCACCTGGCCCGATTTGTTCAATGTCCCAATGACCGCCCATTTCATCGGCGGGTGTGTTATCGCCGATGATCCGTCCCAGGGCGTCATCGACCCGTACCACCGCGTGCACGGCTATCCGTCGTTGAGTGTCGTCGACGGTTCCGCGATCTCGGCCAACCTCGGGGTCAACCCCTCGCTGACCATCACCGCCCAGGCCGAGCGCGCCGCCGCGCTGTGGCCGAACAAAGGCAGCGCCGACCCGCGACCCGCTATGGGCAGTCCCTACCGGCCGGTCGCGCCGGTCCCGCCGGAGCATCCGGTGGTCCCGGCCCACGCCCCGATCGCGCTGGGACTGCCGATTGTCCTGGGGGACAACGCCGAACGGACCGCGGACGTGGAGGCGGTGTAACCGGTCCCAGGGCCGGTGCGCACGGTCGCGCACCGGCCCGGCACCGCTCAGGACAGGGTGACGACTGTCAGTTCACCCTCGGCGTGCTGCGCCCGCAGCCGCTTCTTGTCGTATTTGCCCACGCTGGTCTTGGGCACCTCGGACACAAAGGTCCAGTACTCCGGCAGCTGCCATTTGGCGAACTTGCCTGCGAGGAAGTCGCGCAATTCCTCGGGTTCGGCCTTCTGCCCTTCCGCGAGCACCACCGCTACCAGCGGCCGCTCGTCCCACTTGGCGTCGGGGATGCCGATGACGGCCGCCTCGGCGACGGCCGGGTGACCGATCACCGCGTTCTCCAGGTCGACCGAGGAGATCCATTCACCGCCGGACTTGATGACGTCCTTGGAGCGGTCGACCAGCGTCAGGAAGCCGTTGGGGCTGATCTTGCCGACATCGCCGGTGCGCAGCCAGCCGTCGTCGAACTTGTCGGGTTCGATCTCGGCGCCGTTCGGCGAATAGTAGGAGCCGGTGATCCACGCGCCGCGAACCTGCAACTCCCCCAGTGACTTTCCATCATTGGCGACGACATTGCCCGCGTCGTCGACCAGGCGGGCGCGCACCCCGGCCGGGAATCGGCCCTGGGTGTAGCGGTAGGCCCATTGCTCGTCCCCCTCGACGCCGACCGGCGCGTGCGCCACCGAACCGAGCGGCGAGGTTTCGGTCATGCCCCAGGCATGCAGCAGCTTGACGCCGAACTTCTCCTCGAACGCGTGCATCATCGCCGGCGGCAGCGCGGAGCCGCCCACCAGGCAGGTGCGCAGGTGCGAGATGTCCTGCGGCGCGGCCTGTAGCCCGGCCAGGACGCCGCCCCAGATGGTCGGGACCGCGGCGGCGAAGGTCGGCTTCTCGGCCGCCATCATCTCCAGCAACGGCTGGGGCTGGAGGAATCGGTCCGGCATCAGGACATTCGCGCCCGACATGAGCGCCGCGTACGGCAGGCCCCAGGCGTTGGCGTGGAAGAGCGGCACGATGGCGAGCACCGTGTCGGCGGCGGAGAAGCCCATACCGTTGGGCGCGCACACCTGGGTAGCGTGCAGCCAGTTCGAGCGGTGCGAGTAGACGACGCCCTTCGGGTCGCCGGTGGTGCCGGAGGTGTAGCACATACCGGCCGCCGAGCGTTCGTCGATGATCGGGAAGTCGAGCTGACCGATTGCGCGGCAAGCAGTTCGGTGTAGGAGTGCACCTGAACGCCTTCGGGCGCGGACAGGGCGGAGGCGTCGCCGTTGGCGACGATGACGTGGCGGACCGTCTTCAGGTTCGGCAGGTACTGGGCGAACATCGGCACCAGCGTGCCGTCCACGATGACGACCTGGTCTTCGGCGTGATTCGCCACGTAGACCAGCTGCTCCGGGAAGAATCGGATATTGAGCGCGTGCAGCACCGCGCCCATGGCCGGCACCGCCACATACGCCACCATGTGCTCGTTGTTGTTCCACATGAAGGTGCCGACCCGATCACCGACGCCGATGCCGAGCCCGCGCAGGGCATGGGCCAAACGCGCTGCCTCCGCACCCAATTCGCGGTAGGTCATGGTCCGCAAACCAGCTCCGGTCCAGGTGGATACCGTGCTGTCGCCCTGGAAGGTGGACGCGTAGTGCAACAGTGTCGCCAGCGACAGCTGCTCGTCCTGCATGGTGCTCAACATCGGAACTGTTTTCCTCTCAAAACTAACGGTGGATCAGCCGTGCCGCAGCACGGTCAGGGTGGCGAGCAGCTTGTCGACCTTCGGGGTGCGGGCGAAGGTGGTCAAGGCCATCAGCGCCGGAAGACGGCGGCGTGCGATGGATTTCGCGTAGGTGAATTCCTTGAGACCGTCCGGGCCGTGAATGCGGCCGAAACCGGAGTCGCCGACGCCGCCGAACGGCAGCTCCGGCAGGGCCGCGAACAGGTAGACCAGGTTGACGCCGGTCATCCCGGAACGGATGCGGCGCGCCAGTTCCACACCGCGCCGCTTGGCGAACACCGCCGAGCCGAGGCCGTAGCGGGAGTTGTTGGCGCGTTCGACCGCCTCGTCCATATCGCGGACCTTGTTGACCGCCAACGTGGGACCGAAGGTTTCCTCGGTCATGGCGATCGAATCCTCCGGCACGTCGACGAGGACAGTCGGCTGCACCAGCCGGGCTCCCACGGCATCGGGGCCGCCGACCACCGCGCGCGCACCCTTGTCCAGCGCGTCGGCGATGTGGCGGGCCACCACACCCGGCTGCGACGGCATCGTCATCGGTCCGAGCTGGGCGGCCGGATCATCGCCCGCCCGAATGGGTTTCGCCAACGCGACGAGCTTCGCGAGGAAGGCGTCGTACACCTGTTCATGCACGTAGACGCGCTCGGTACCGATGCAGGCCTGCCCGGCGTTGGACAGCCCGCCCCAGACCGCCGCCTCGGCGGCCGCGTCCAGGTCGGCGTCGGCGTCCACCAGCAGCACATCCTTACCGCCCGCCTCGATCAGCACCGGGGTAAGGGTGTCGGCGCAGGCGCGCATGACCTTCTTGCCGGTCTCCGTCGAGCCGGTGAACGCGACCTTGTCCACACCCGAACGGCACAGGGCCGCACCGGTTTCGCCGAGGCCGGTCACCACTTGCAATACCGGATGCTCGGGCACCACCTGGGCGAACGCGTCGACCAGCCACTTGCCGACGCCGGGGGTGAATTCGCTGGGCTTGAACACCACCGCGTTGCCCGCGGCGAGCGCGTAGGCGATCGAGCCCATGGGAGTGAACACCGGGAAGTTCCACGGCCCGATCACACCGATCACGCCGAGCGGCAGGTACTCCACCGAGGCGCCGAGGTCAGCGGCCAGCAGACTCGGGGTGATGCTCTTGCGGCCCAGCACCTTTCGCGCGTTACCGGCGGCCCACGACAGGTGGTCGAGCATCATCATGATCTCGAGCTGGGCGTCACCGGTGGGCTTCCCGGTTTCGGCATGCGAAAGCTCCGCCAGCTGCGCCATCCGGCGGGCGATGACGCCGCGCCATTTCTTCAACCGCTCCGCACGCTCGTCGAAGCTCAACTGCGCCCACCACTGCGCGGCTTCCCGTGCGCGAGCGACTGTTTCGTTCACCTGCGCGGCGTCGAAGATGGGGTGGGTGCCGACCACATCGCCGGTCGCGGGGTCGAGCGAATCGAAGGTCGCCAGGGCTGTCGCAGTCACGGTCACTTCCTGAATGTCCTCGGTACCGGTCGGCGTCGTCATGCGCGCGCCTCGCGAATCAGATCGGATGCCTTCTCGCCCACCATGATCGACGGGGCATTGGTGTTGCCGCGCGGCACGACCGGCATCACCGACGCGTCGGCGACCCGCAGGCCCTCGACGCCGCGCACCCGCAGTCGCGGGTCGACGACCGCGTCCTCGCCGGTGCCCATCGCGCAGGTGCCCACCGGGTGATAGAGCGTCTGGGTCCAGGCGCGGATGTGATCGGCCAGCTCGTCGTCGGTGCTGCCGGCCATCGACTGCGGCAGGAACGGCCGGGACAGGAAGCGAGCGAAGGGCTTTTCCCGCACGATCTCGAGGAGGCGGCGCGCACCGGCGACAGCGGCGGCCAGATCGACGGGATCGCTGAAGTAGGCCGGGTCCATTTCCGGCTTCCACGCCGGGTCCGCCGACCGCAACCGCAGTCGGCCACGACTGGCCACGTTCACCAAAGTGACGCCGGCGGTGACCATCTGGGCGGTGGGCTCCTGGAATCCGTTGTCGTAGAAGCCGGTCGGCGCGGTGATGATCTGAATATCGGGTCCGGCCAGGCCGTCCCGCGAGGCGTAGAACGCCCCGCCCTCGCCCACGTTCGACGACAGCGGACCGCGGCCGGACACCTTCCACTGCATGAGCCGGGCCGGGTTGGAGAAGTCGGTGAGATCGGAGGTGTCCCTGCTGTACCAGAGGAACGGTGTGACCGGATGGTCGTGCAGGTTCTCGCCCACCCCGGGCAGGTCGACCACCGGTTCGATACCGTGCTCGCGCAGCTGCGCGGCGGGACCAATTCCCGAGAGCATCAGCAGCTGCGGCGAATTGATGGCGCCACCGGACAGCACCACCTCGCCGTCGGCATAGGCGATGTGCTCGGCGCCGTGCCGGCGGTAGGCGACGCCCACGGCGCGGGTGCCCGCCAGCACCACCCGGGTGGCGAACGCGTGGGTGCGGACGGTCAGGTTGGGTCGGCGCAGCGCCGGACGCAGGTAGCCATCCGCGGTGGACCAGCGCCGGCCGTCCTTGCAGGTCACCTGGTAGCGTCCCGCGCCTTCCTGGTCGGCGCCGTTGAAGTCGTCGTTGCGCTTCAGTCCGTGGGCGACCGCCGCCTCGACCCAGGCGTCGGTGGTCTCGTGGGTGAAGCGGCGATCCTCCACGCGCTGCGGACCGGCCGTGCCGTGGAAGGCATCGCTGAATCGCGAATTGTCCTCGGCCCGTTTGAAATACGGGAGAACATCGGCGTAACCCCAGCCCTCGGCGCCGAAATCGTCGCGCCAACTGTCGTAGTCGGCCTGGTTGCCACGGATGTAGATCATGGCGTTCATCGACGAACAGCCGCCGAGACCCTTCATCCGCGGCCAGAACGCCCGGCGGCCCGCCATGTGCTTCTGCTCGGTGGTCTGGTAATTCCAGTCCCACTTGGTCTTGAAGAGATTCGGGAAGGCGGCCGGAATGTGGATCTCGTCGGCGTCGTCCTCGCCGCCCGCCTCCAGCAGCAGCACCGACACCGCGGGGTTCTCCGACAAGCGCGCGGCCACTACCGCTCCCGCGCTGCCCGCCCCCACGATCACATAGTCGAAGCGGTCCTTTTCGCTCAAAACTCTCCTCGTTGCTCGCCCGGCCACCACGTGACCGAGGTCACGAAGCGCTCTCCCGAAGGTTAAGGCCGGTCAACTGGGGATTCATAGATCCGCCCAGGCCGCTTTTTTGATATTTTTGGCCAATGGGACCGACAGCGGATGCCGCAGCGAGCGGGCGCGGGAACGCGCTGATCGGCATGCGCGCACCCACCAGCGCCCTGCTGGTCACCCGGCTGGCCGCCGAGCACGGGCTGGCCGAATCGGATTGTCTGCACGGCACCGGTCTGCTCGGCGCGGATCTGCGTAAGCCGGGCACGCTGGTGACCGGTGCGCAGGAGATCACGATCATCACCAATGTGCTGCGCGCGCTGCCGGACAGCCCCGGCCTCGGCTTGGCCGCCGGTCTGCGCTACCACGCGACCGTGCACGGCATGTGGGGCTATGCGCTGATCGCCAGCCAATCCATTCGCGACGCGATCGATATCGGGCTGCGCTTCCTGGATCTGTCGTATTCGTTCTGCGAAATCACCGCCGAGGAGAGCGCCGACGAGATCGCGCTGGTGATCCGACCCGTGGTGCCCGATCCGCTGGTAGCCCGTTTCGTGGCCGAACGCGATATCAACGTCATCGCGACCCTGCTCCGCGATATCGCCGGACCGGCCCAGCGGTTGAGCGCGGTCCGGCTGCCGTATCCGCGGCCCGGACCGGAAGCGGTCCGGCGCATCGAGGATGCACTGTCCTTCGCGCCGCAATACGACTGCGATCACTACGCCACCGTCTTCGACAAGAGCGTCATCGATGACCCGCTGCCCCAGGCCGACCCGTACACCGCCGAGCTGGCCACCCAGCAGTGCCGCGAACTCGCGGCCCAGCGGCGCGCCCTCACCGGCACCGCGGGCCGAGTCCGCGACCTGCTCTTCGGCCATGCGCGCGGACCGTTGACCGAAGCAGAAGTCGCTGCGGCGCTCCACCTTTCGGGTCGAACGCTGCGCCGCCAGCTGGCCGCAGAGGGTCACTCCTACCGTTCGCTGCTCGACGAAGTGCGCCATACCCTGGCCTGCGAATTACTCACCGGCACCGACCTGCCGACAGCGGCGATCGCGGACCGCCTCGGCTACGGCGAAGCCGCCAGCTTCACCCGCGCTTTTCAACGCTGGTCCGGCACCACACCCTTGCGCTGGCGTAGAGCTCAGTAGCCCGGACCTCGCAGTCCTCTGCCGCCCAACCGGCGTCCTGCAACATTGCCATACTGTTTGTTGCTCTGTACATTCGCCCTATGGGTGAGACTTCCGGCGCGACGAGGCGCCCCTACCGCGACGAAGCGCACGCGATCCAGGCTCGTGACGTCCACTTCGACTTCGATTCGGTCCCGATGCACTACATTCCGGGCGAGGTGCTGGCCACGCACATCGTCAACGTGATGCATCTGGTCCTGCCCGAAGGCGAGCGCGCCATGGCCGAATGCCTAGCCGAAGCGCTGCCCCTGATCGACGACGAACGGCTGCGCGAAGAGGTCCAAGGATTCATCGGCCAGGAATCCATGCACGCCGCCAGCCATGAGGGCGCCCGCGCGCACCTGACCTCGATCGGCCTGGACGTCGATTCGTATGTTTCGACCATCGCCTGGCTGGTCGACCGGCTCCTCGGCGACCACGGGCTGACCGGCCGAGCCCGCGAGGAGTGGCTGAAGGAAAGGCTCGGCTTGTTCGCCGGAATGGAACACTTCACGGCGGTGATCGGCGAATGGCTGCTCAACGCCGACATCCTGGAAGAACGCGGCATGCATCCGGCGATGCTGGATCTGGTGCGCTGGCACGGCGCGGAGGAGGTCGAGCATCGCAGCGTGGTGTTCGACGCGTACATGCACGTGGACGGCGGCTACGCGCGCCGCGCACGCACCGCCGTGCTGGCGACCGCGACGCTCCTGCCGCTGTTCATCGTGTCGACGGCGTACCTCTACCGCAACGACCCGTCGCCGGACAAGGGGCGCGCGTGGGCGCTCCAATTCATCAGCGCCACGCGGCGTGGGGTGATTCCGAGCTGGACAACGTTTTTCACCGAGATGCCCCGATACCTGCGACGTGGTTTCCACCCGTCCCAGCTCGGTCCGATGGACAAGGCGCTGCGCTACCTCGCGCACTCCCCCGCCGCCAGGAGCGCTGGGCACTGATGAAGACTCCCACGGTGACAAAGCCATTCGCACCCTCCCCGGGCCTGCGGATGCTGGCAACGGTGATGGATGCCTACAAGCAGGTCTTCGTCGCCGGTGCCGGCGCGCCACTTCTGTCCCCGCCCAACCCGGTGCGCCGCAGCGGATTCGACCTGAACCTGGTGGTCGACGCGATCGCCGCCGAAGCGGTCGACGTGCTGTCGTTCACCCTGCGTGCCGCCGACGACGCGGCGCTGCCCGCCTGGCGGCCGGGCGCGCATCTGGATGTGTTCCTGCCCTCGGGCGAACAGCGCCAGTACTCCCTGTGCGGCGACCCGGCCGACCTGTCCAGCTATCGAATCGCGGTGCGCCGCATCGCGAACGGTGACGGCGGATCGATCGAGATGCATCGCCTGCGTCCCGGTGACCCGCTGCGGGCCCGCGGTCCCCGCAACGCCTTCACCTTCATCGAAGCGCCATCCTACCTGTTCCTCGCGGGCGGTATCGGCATCACCCCGATCCTGCCGATGGTCAAAGCCGCCGGGGCACGGGGTCGTCTGATCTACCTCGGCAGGTCGCGAGCGACCATGCCGTTCCTCGACGAACTGCCCGAGGCGGAGATCCGCCCGGACGACGAAGCCGGGGTCCCGGACATCGCCGAGTTGATCGGCCGCGCCGAACCTGGTGCGGCCGTGTATGTCTGCGGACCGCCGCCGGTCCTGGCGGCGGCACAGCGGACGATGTTCGCCGTCAATCCGACGGGTTCGCTGCACACCGAACGCTTCTCCGCGCTGCCGGTGAGCGGTGGCCGGGAGTTCGACCTCCGGCTGGCCCGCACCGGCCGCACGATCCGGGTCGGCGCGGACCAGACCGCGCTGGCGGCGATCAGGAACGTCATCCCCGACGTCGTGTACTCCTGCCGCCAGGGCTTCTGCGGTACCTGCAAAACCCGCGTCCTGGCCGGAGCCGTCGACCACCGCGACCGGACCCTGCCCGAGAGCGAACGCGACGGCCACATGCTCACCTGTGTCTCCCGGGCCGCGGACGACGCACTGGTCCTGGACCTGTAGCACCATCGAAAGGGACGAAAACGTCCATGGCGCAACGCTATGCATCCACCCCCACTTCCCCGCGGCCACCGCGCATCGTGATCGTAGGAGCCGGCTTCGGCGGCATCGGTCTGGCGATCAAGCTGCGGCAGGCGGGCTTCGACGATCTGGTCATCCTGGAGCGGGCCGGTGACCTCGGCGGCACCTGGCAGGCCAACACCTACCCGGGCTGCGCCTGTGATGTGCCCTCTCAGCTCTACAGCTATTCCTTCGCACCGAACCCGAACTGGTCGCGCAAGTACGGCAGGCAAGCCGAAATCCTCGAATATCTCCGCACGGTGGCGACGGAACACGATGTGCTGCGCCATATCCGGTTCGACACCGAACTGCTCGAGGCTAGGTGGGACGAGGCCGGGCACTGGCGGGTCGCGACCTCGCGCGGCGAGCTCACCGCGGATTTCCTGATCTCGGCGACCGGTCTGTTCGCGGAGGCCAAGTATCCGTCTTTGCCCGGACTGGACACCTTCGCGGGCAAGACCTTCCACTCCCTGCACTGGGATCACGAGTACGACCTCACCGGCAAACGGGTCGCGGTCATCGGCACCGGAGCCTCGGCGGTGCAGTTCGTGCCCGAAATCCAGCCCAGGGTGGCCGAACTCGTCCTCTTCCAGCGGTCCGCGCCGTGGATCGTGCCCCGACTGGATCGGCGCACCTCCGGTCCCGAGCGTCTGCTGCTGCGCCAGATCCCGATGGTCGGCAAGGCGATTCGGGGCGGCTGGTTCACCGCCATCGAGGGTTTCGGCCTGGTCGGGTTCGTGGACAAGCGTTTCCGGCACCCCTATGAACTGCTCGGCCGGCTACAGCTGCGGCGGCAAGTGCGAAACCCACGACTACGCCGCGTCCTCACACCCGATTACATGATCGGTTGTAAACGCGCCATCTTCTCCGATTCCTATCTGCCCGCGCTCGACCAACCCAATGTCGAGGTGGTGACCGACGGCATCGCCGAGGTGCGCCCGCACTCGATCGTGCTGCGGGACGGCACCGAGCGTGCGGTCGACGCCATCATCTTCGGCACCGGGTTCACCTCTACCCCAAGCGCTTTCGAGCGCTTCATCGGCCGGGACGGCGTGTCGATGGCCGAGCTCTATCGCACCCGGCCGCAGAGCTACCTCGGCGCCACCCTCGCCGGGTTTCCCAATTTCTTCTGCACGCTCGGACCATTCGGCGCCGCGGGCAATCAGTCCGCCATCTTCATGATCGAATCGCAGATCGCCTACATCGTGGACGCGCTGTCCACCGTGCGGTCGCGAGGGCTGCGCCGGGTCGAAGTGAAACCGCGCGTCCAGCAGGAGTTCCTGAACGAGATGGAACGGCGCAGCGCGTCCACGGTGTGGGTGACGGGCGGCTGCACCGGCTACTACCAGACGCCGGACGGCCGCAATGCCGGGCTATATCCCAACTGGAGCTTCCAGTATCGGCAGCGCACCAGCCGATTCGATATCGACTCCTACGAGGTGAACGCATGATCGACATCGGACTGCACCGGATCACCGGACCCCGCTACGAGGTCCGCGGCAAGACCGTGCTGATCACCGGGGCCGGGCAGGGCATCGGCCGGGAACTCGCCCGCGTTCTGCACGATCGCGGCGCGACGCTCGCACTCGTCGATCTCGACGAAACCCGCGCTCGCGCAGTCGCATCCACCCTCGGGACGCGCGCGTTGGCGATCGGCGCGGACGTCACCGATCGTGACGCGATGGCCGCTGCCATCGCACACACGACCTCCCGCTTCGGCCGCCTCGATGTCGTGGTCGCCAACGCCGGGATCGTGCCGAAACCCGCCACGCTGCGCACCATGGACGCCCGTAGCTTCGACCAGGTGCTCGACGTCAATCTCACCGGCGTCTTCAACACCGTCCACCCCGCGCTGGATCACATCGTCGACGCACGTGGTCATGTCGTGGTCGTCTCCTCCTGCGCCGCCTTCGCCCCCGGCATGGGCGGGTCCCCCTACATGATCAGCAAAGCCGGGGTCGAGCAGCTCGGCCGCGCCCTGCGCGTGGAACTCGCACCGCACGGGGCGACCGCGGGCATCTCCTACTTCGGCATCGTCGACACCGAAATGACACACGCGACCCTCGATCGCGACGATCTGGGTCGCGCCATCGACAACCTCCTGCCCTGGCCCCTGAGCGTCCGGATCAGCGCGGCCGAGGCCGCCCGGGTCATCGCCGACGGCATCGGCCGCCGCGCCGCCCGCACCATCGCACCCGCGGGCTGGCAGCCTTACGCCCTGCTGCGCGGCATCGTCAATATCGCGCTGGATCATCGCCTGACCCGGGACCCGCGGGTGGCCCGGCTCATTCAGGTGCTGGAGAGCGCGGCTGTCAAGCGGTGAGGATCGGCAACAGGTAGCCGCGCGCGAAATCGGCCATCTCCGCCTCGGATTCGAATCGCACGGTGATGTCCGGCAACAGGATGAACGAGTGCACCACGCGACAGGCGATCTCCATGCGCGTCATGACATCCGGCACCTCGGGCAGCAGCCCGCGCGCGATGGCCTGCTCCATCGCCGCCGCCGAGGCCGCGACCGACATGGTGAACGCCGTCGAGCCCCCAGTGGTGAGGCTCGCGATCACGCGCTCGGGCTCCAGGGTCAGCATGCGCTGAGCGAGCGCGTGCGTGCGCCAGCGCGTGAGCACGGTGACGAACATCTCCGCGACCAGATCACCGGCGTCGTCGTGGCGGGCGGGAAGCTGCGCCAGCTCGGCCAGGACCCGGCCGACCTCGCGACTCACCACGGCCTGCACGAGATCGTCGCGGGAACCGACCCGGCGATAGACCGTGACGCGATCCACCCCGGCCCGGCGCGCGACGTCCTCGACGGTCGTCTTCTTGAAGCCCACCAGCTCGAATTGGGTCAGCGCCGCGTCCAGGATGCGCGATTCGATGGTGTCATCGACGTTCTTCGGGGTCACAGGGGGTTTCGACGCGGCGGGCACCTGGCCGACAGTAGCAAACAAAAGGGCGGCTGCAACAGCAGCCACCCTTTTGTTGCCCGATGCTCGACCCGCCCCAAGTGCGGGGTCGAGCCTGAGTGCTAGCCCGGCAGACCCGCTTCGATCGCCTCGATGATGCGCGGGCGGAGTTCGTCGGCCCGGATGACAGCGTCGACCGAACCGACCTCGACCGCGCGCCGAATATCGTGCACCCGATCGAATTCCGCGGCCACGGCCGAGATCTTCTCCGCGCGCACCGAGGACCGGAGCTCACCGAGTTCGGCCGTCAGCGCCGCCCGCTCGGTGCCCGACGCGTTCGCCGCGCGGGCCTCCAGCTCGCGCACCCGCGGATCGGACGCCGTGCGGGTATTGACCTCACCGGAGAACACCACTGCGGCCGCCGGCGCGCCACCGAGAACCGAGGCGAAGGAGCCGTCCACGGCGAGCACGGTCATATTCGGGTTCAGCTTGTTGGAGAACACTACGAACGCACCGCCGTGGTACCGCGAGATCACGCAGAACACGATGGGTCCCTGGAAGTTCACCACCGCGCGGCCGATCTCGGCGCCGTATTCCAGCTGCAGCTTCTTCAGCGACTCGGGCGAGCCGTCGAAGCCGGACAGGTTCGCCAGCACGACCAGCGGGCGATTTCCGCTGGCGGCGTTGATGGCTCGCGCCGTCTTCTTCGACGACCGCGGGAACAGGGTGCCCGCGGTGTAGGTGTCCGGACCGTCGGTGGACGGGAAACCGCGCCGCGGAATTCCGCGGGACTCGATGCCCACCAGGCAGACCGGGATACCGCCGAGATGCGCGTCCAGCACCACCGAGGTCTCGGCGTCGGCCATCCCCGCCCAGCGTTCCAGCACCGGGTGGTCCTGGTCGGAGACCGCGCGCATCACCGTGCGGATGTCGAAGGCCTTCTTCCGATCGGGATTGGCCGTGGCGGAGAAGATCTCGCCGACGGTGCTGAAGTCGCTGCCCGCCAGCTCGTGCGGGAAGCTGGACACATCGCGGTCCACCGGATCGCTGGTCACGGCTCGACGCGGACCGGACTCGCCGGGTGCGATATAGGTGTGGTCGTAGTGCGCCATCAGCACGTCGCGTGCGGCGGGCAGGTTCGGCGCCCAGTACTGCGCCTCGCCGTTCGGCCCCATCACCCGGTCGTAGCCGCCGATGCCGAAGTTGTCCTCCGCCGACACGCCGCCGGAGAAGTCCAGCGCCTGCTTGCCGGTGAGCACCATCGCGGAATCCGGCGTCATCACCAGGATGCCCTTGGTGTGCATGAGCATCGTGGCCTCGGCGTTCCAGTACGGCTGCGCGCCGACATTGATGCCCGCGACCACGATATTGATCTCGCCGCCCGCCTGGGTGAACTCGACGATCCGCTTGAGCGCGGCCGCCACCCAGTCCATGTTCTCGGTACCCGACTCCATGGAGATCCGCGCGCCCGAAGACAGCGCGTACCACTCCACCGGCACCTGCATCCGCTCGGCCAGATCCAGCGCCGCGATCACGCGACGGCACTCCGGTTCCGACAGCGCGCCGAGCGATTTCGTCGGATCGCCGAGCAGGGCCACCCGGGTGATGCCCTCGGGGTACCGCGCTGTCTTCGTCGAGACCACACCGGTGACGATCGCCGCGGTATTGCGGCCCTTCGGCCGGTCCACCGGCACCAGCGTGTGGTCCGAATCGAGGTCGTACTCGGCGAATTCGCCCAGCAGACCGGTCAATTCGTAGGGGTAGACGGTGTTGCGGCTGCTGGCGCGGAGCACCTTCTGCCGGTATTCGTCGATCGGCTCGACGACGTCGTCGGTCGGCTCGCCGACGGTCACCTCGGTGCCGCCGTGCGAGTCGAAGGAGATGCGCAGCGCGACCTTGGTCAGCTCGCCCGTCTCCTGATCGCGCTCGCGTGCGATGAGCAGGATCTCCTCCAGCCCGGCACCCGCGGTCGTCGGCAGCACGTGCCCGCCGATGATCGACTGCAACTCCGCGCGGGTGACATCGACCGGCGGCCAGATGTACATCACGATCCGGTTGGTGTTGAACCGCTTGGCCGACGGCCGCCGCGACTGCGCCCGGCGGATGGAATCCAGGCAGGTGGCGATGGTGATCTCGGCGGTCGGCAGCGCGCGCAGATTGCCGTCCTGGTCCCGTAGTGTGGCCAGGTCGCGAACCTGGGCGAAGGCGATCAGGCGGTCGTCGCCCGGGTTCTCCTTCGCGACACAGCGGTAGAGGTACACCTCTTCGTCGTCGGAAGACGGCAGTCGGGTGAGGTCGAACTTGCGCAACCGCTCCATCTGCATCCGCTGCGCGATGTAGGGGTGCAGACCGCGGATCAACCGCTCCTCGGCCATACCGGTGGCCGACGGGCGGAAGGTGAAGTGGTGGTGCATGACCGCGCCGCCGCTGCCCGCGACCGTGGCGGTGATCCGGTGCACCTGGTTCGGCACCTGATGCGCGGCGATGGCCTCCTGCAGGGCCGCCGCCATCGCGTCGAAGTCGGCGGGCTGGTCTTCCCAGCTCAGGTAGATGTCGACGTCGACAGAGGCCGCGCCGCTCGCCAATTCGGTGAGCCCGCGCAGGGTGGCGGTGAGGGCGTCGTAGCGCACCGCGGCCGAGATAAGGCTCAGGCCGTCGCGTTCGGCGATCACGAAGGCGCAACCGTCGGCCTGCTCGGTGCGCACGCCGGTGAGGCCCTTGTTGCCGTAGTAGCGGCGGGTCAGCACCTCGAGCATCACCGTGTTGTCCCGGCTGCCCCGTTCCAGGCGCTGGCCCAGCAGCCGCACCAGTGGTTCGGTGCTGCGGACCATCTCGGCGATCCGGTCGGCGCGGTCGGGCGCGTCCGGGTGCGCGTCCAGGTAGGTCATGTTCTTGCGGACATTGGTGTAGACCCGGGCGCGGTTGCGCCGCAGCAGCGGCCGGCCGTACCAGGCGTAGACGACGCCGCGCGCGAGATCGGCGATCACCGGGAAGCGCACCTGGGTCGCGGCCAGCAACCGCTCCAGCGCCAGACCCACCGGATCGCGCAGCACCTGGTCCGGCACCGGTTCCTGCAACCACTCGCGCAACAGTGTGGTGATCACCGGCACGGTGTCCGAAAGTCGTTGCTGGGCAAGGAATACCCGGAATACCGCAGCTTCCAGTTCGGGCGAGCGATCCAGCTCGGTGACACCGTAGTGGCCCAGTGCCTTGGCGAGCTTGTCCTGGAAGGACTCCGACAGACCGGCCCGCTCGACGTCCAGGCTCTGCAGGTAGGTGTGGAAGAACTCGCGGGCACTGTGCACGTGGCCCTGGCTGTCCTCACCGGCCGCCCGGCTGTGGCTCAGGTCGGCGAGGTCGGCGAACAGGTCGATGAGTTCGAGTTCCTCGGCCAGCGGGCGGCGGCCGTCCTGGACGGCGACCCGGCGCGCGGCCAGGTAATCGTCGAGTACCCGGCTTTCGTCGTGCGGATCGACATCGAAGCCCAGCAGCAGGCTGCGCAGGTTCTCCTGGCCCCGGGTGGTGCGCTCGTGCTCGATCTGCTCGGGCCCGTCCGGCAGGTCCAGTTCGACCGAGCCGACGGCGGTTTCGTCCTCGGCCTCGTCGTCGTCGGCGATCGGCTCCAGCCGCAGCAGCGGCGCGCCGGTCTCGACCTGCGTACCGACGGAGACCACGCATTCCTTCAGCCGGGCCTTGAACGGCGCGCGCAGCACCGTTTCCATCTTCATGCTCTCCAGCACCAGGACCGGCGCGCCCGCCTCGACCTCGTCGCCGACCTCCAGCGGTGTGGCGACGACCAGCGCGGGCGCGGGCGAGCGGAGCACGCCGCCCTCGTCCCGGCTGACCCGATGCGTCACGCCGTCGACGTCGACGAGGTGAATCGTGCCGTGCGTGCCGGTGAGCAAGCGGTACCGGATGCCGTTGACCACGATCTGACCGGTGTACTTGTCGGTCCGCTCCAGATCCACGTCGGCCGTGCGGATTTCGCCGCCCGCCTCGATGCCGATGCGGAACCGGTGCGCACCGATGCGGGCGACCCGCACCCGGTAGGTCACGCCGCGCAGCTTCAGATCCAGCGGCCGGCCGCTGTCGTGCTGCACCTGGGGACGGCCACCGGACGCGGTGGAGAGCAACCGCTGCTGCTCGATCCGTTCGTCTTCCTCGTAGGCCTCGATGGCGGCGGCGGCCAGCGCGACGGCGGAATGCCGATGCGAGACCAACCGGCCCTCGCCGCGTACTCGGTCGATCCAGCCGGTGTCGGCGCTGCCGTCGATCACCTCGGGCTGGTTCAGCAGGTCGAGCACGAAGCTCTTGTTCGTCGCGCCGCCCTCGATGATCACGCGGGTCTCCGCCATCGCGCGGCGGAGCCGGCCCAGGGCCTGGTCGCGATCGCGGCCGTAGGCGATGATCTTGGCGATCATCGAGTCGAAATCGGCGGGGATGGTGTCACCCTCGCTGACGCCGGTGTCTACCCGGATGCCCGGTCCGGCGGGCAGGTCCAGCCGCTCGATGCGGCCCGGCGCGGGAGCGAAGTCGCGGTCGGGGTCCTCGGCGTTCAGCCGCGCCTCGATGGCGTGCCCGCGCTCGGCCGGCGGCTCGCCCTCGAGCCGGCCACCGGCGGCCACGTGCAACTGCGCGCGGACGAGATCGAAATCGGTGGTGCACTCGGTAATCGGGTGCTCGACTTGCAAACGGGTATTGACCTCGAGGAAGGCGAACAGCTTGTCCCCGGGGTGGTAGAGGAATTCGACGGTGGCCGCGCCGCGGTAGCCGACGGCGATGGCCAGCCGCTCGGCCGACGTCTTGAGCTCGGCCACCTGCTCGGGGCCGAGGACCGGCGAGGACGACTCCTCGATGACCTTCTGGTTGCGCCGCTGCACCGAGCAGTCGCGGACGCCGAGCGCCCACGCGGTGCCCTGGCCGTCCGCGATCACCTGCACCTCGACGTGCCGGGCGCCGGTGACCAGCCGTTCCAGGAACACCACGCCGCTGCCGAACGCGCGCACGGCTTCCTGCCGGGTGCGTTCATAGGCCTCGACAAGTTCGGCTTCGTTCGTGATGACCCGGATGCCGCGACCACCGCCACCGGCGGTCGCTTTCAGCATCAACGGGTAGCCGATGTCGGAGGCGGCGGCGATGGCGGCCTCGACCGTCTCGACCGCGCCGCGGCTCCACGGCGCGACCGGGACGCCGACCTCCTCGGCGATCAGTTTCGCGCCGATTTTGTCGCCGAGTTTGCGCATCGCGTCCGGGCTGGGACCGATGAAGGTGACCCCGATCTGGTCGCACAATTCGGCGAACGCCGGGTCCTCCGCGACGAAACCCCAACCCACCCATGCGGCTTCGGCACCCGTCGCGACCAGCGCTTTCTCCAGCGCTTTCAGGTCCAGGTACGGGCGGGCCGAGGCCGGCCCGAGATCGTAGGCGCGGTCGGCCTCGCGCACGAATGTCGCGTTCCGATCGACATCGGTGTACAGGGCGATGGTTTCGATCGACCGCCCAGTCTCCGCGGCGAGATCCCGCACGGCGTGGATGAGGCGCATAGCGGCCTCGCCCCGGTTGACGATGGCGATGCGGTTGAACACTCGCCGGCTCCTTCCGTCCGTTGGCTCTAGATTGCCCTTAGGTAAGCACGTTCACTGCATGATCTGCGAGTTACTCGTCGGTCACTTTGAGCACTTCGCGGCCGATTTCGCCGGCCATCACCTCGGTCGAGTACGCCATCAGCTGCCCGGCTTCCGCGTCGCGCAGGTGACGCTGGATCGGAGATTGCTTCAAATAGCCCGACGCTCCACCCACTCGGACGCCCAATTGCGCGACCTCGACGGCGACCTTGTTGGCCAAATACTTCGCACGCATCAGCGTAGGGAAGAAGCTGGGCAGCCCGTGATCCGCCTCCAGGAGACCGCGGTCGTAGAGCGCATGCGCTGCCGCCGAACGGGATTCGACATCGGCCACTTCGAACTGTACCCACTGCTGGTGTGCCAGCGGTTTGCCCAGGATCACTCGCGACCGCGCGTGCGCGACCAGTGCGTCCAGGGCCGCATCAGCGATGCCGAGCGAAATCGCGGGCAGGCCGGCCGGAATCGTGGCGAAGTCGGTATAGCCCGGTGCGCGGCCGCGGTACTCGGAGCGCAGCACGGTGTGGTCGAAAGCCAGCAGTTGGCTTCGGGTGGCGCGCAGGCCGAGGGTGTCCCAGATCGGGATGACCGAGACCGAGGGGTCGGGCAGCGGGACGCCGAAGAACGTCGGCACATCGTCTACCCGGGCATTGACGATCAGGTAGTCGGCGATCTCCGCGCCGGACACGAAGCGTTTGGCGCCGGTGAGCGACCACCCGCCCGCCGCGGCGACGGCATCCTGTTGCGGGTTGAGAAAGCGGTTGCCGCTGGCCGGTTCGGACAGCGCGTTCGCGAACCGCTTGCCCGCCAGGAATTCCTCGGCGAAGAACGAGCCGCTGGTCTCGGTCAATTCGGCGAGGCCGACGCCCGCCCCGGCATGCATCAACCAAATCGTCGCGGTGGACGGATCGGCTTTGGCGAGGATGCGCAGCAACCGCCCGAAGGCCCGGTAGCTCAAACCTTGCCCGCCGACCCGCTCCGGCAGCACGGCGGCGTCGGCGCCGGCGGCGTGCAGCGCCTCGAGGTGGCCGACCGCGATCTCGGCTCGGTCGTCGTATTCGGCCGCGACGGCGGCGAATCCGGCCGCGAGTTCGCCGACTCGGTCGAGCAACAGATTCTCGGTTTCGGGCAATGACATCGAATTCTCGGTACTGGTCACGAATTGCATTCTGGTCGAAGGGAATCGACAGAAGACCCGTTCGGCGTTACCATTTCGGCCATGATCATTGGAAAGGACAACGTCACCGCCGTCCGGTGAACGTTCTCGCGCAGCGGCACGCTGCATCAATCCGGGAAAAATGGCTGGGCACGGCGATGTCCACGACGCCCGCCGATCGTCCCGCCGCGGAAGCGGCCATCTCCGATCTGTACCGCCTGCTGGGTCGGCGACCACCACGTTTCCGGTGGGTTGCCTCGCCGCTGGCGGCATTACACACCGGACCACCGGGCCAACCGGCTCGACAATCCGAATCCTCGGTAGCCCGAGAACTTTCGTCACTTCGCGCCGAGTTGCACATGCATATCGACGGGCAGCAGAGCCGCCTCGGACCCACAGTCCACTCGGCGATACGGGAGCATTTGCTCGGATCGCTGACGCGCTCCGTCGACGGAATCCGATCGCTGATCGTAGCCGAGGCGAACGGCACCTCGTTCACCAGCGGCAGCGGCTGGCATCGCACACTGTCGGTGGCCTGGCTCGCCCAGGCCGACGCGGTACGGCAGCTGAGCGGCGGCTATGCCGATGAACGAATTACTTTGTGGCACAGAGTCGCTCAGTCCTGCGGCTGGTGGTGGCCGCAAGAGGACGGGTGCGTCCTCGCGGAACGACCGATCCTCGCGCACACCGAGATCTGGGGTGAGCACGGCGCACTGCGGTTGCACTGCGCGGAAGGACCGGCCCTGCGCTACAGCGACGGGTGGACCGTGCACGCCTGGCACGGCACCCGGGTACCCGAGTGGGTGCTCACCGATCCGACCGTCGATCGGATCGACGCCGAGGTCAATGTCGAGGTAAGGCGTTGTGCCATCGAACGATTCGGCTGGCCCGCCTACATCGAAGAGGCGGGCATGCGCTTGATCGCCACCGCACCCGACCCCGGTAACACCGGTTTCGAGCTGCGCCTCTACGACATGCGGAAATCCTTCAATGTGCTCGTCGCCGTGAACGGCTCGGTCGAACGCGACGGCACCCGGCGCCGCTACGGGCTCACCGTGCCGAGCGGCTTCACCGACCCGCTCGCCGCGGCCGGCTGGACCTACGGCCTGACCGGTGACCAATATGCCCTGCTCCAACGCCGCACCTGAGGTGAAACCATGACTCGCACTTACGAATCCACGACCGAAGCCCTGCGTATCCCGGTGATCGACGGCCTCCAGGCCCAGGGTGACCTCCTGGTCGTACCGCTGGAGTTCGTCTCCGGCGCGATCTCCTGGCATGCCGACCCCGTCTGGACCTATCCCACCGAGATCGAATTGCTGCGCGGCGCGGCGGGCGGCAATCCGCACGTGCTCGTCGCCGAGCCCGGAACCTGCCGCTGGACCACCGATTTCTTCGACTCCGAGCGCTTGGCCATCGGCATTTTCCAGGCCATCGCCGTCGCCTACCTCATGCATCCCGAGCACGGCGCCTCCGGCTGCGCGCCCGGAACCTACCTGGTGCGCCGGCAGCGCGAATTCGAAGGCTTCCGAACCCGCCTGGTCGCCGACTGACGAGCAAGTCCGCTGTCCGGTGGTGTCAGCACCACCGGACATTCGGGCGGTAGCAGGCTGATCGCTGAGCCGCACCTTCCGTAGCTTGGTGCCGTGAAGCTGAAACTTGCGGTGCTGGTGACTGGGCTACTGACGGCGGTGTCCTGTGGTGCGGACGATTCGATCCAAGCACCGGAAGCGGGGCGCGAGCAGATCGCCGCCGCGTTGAAAGACGCTGTGCGGCTGGGTTATCCGGGGGCACAGGCGGTGATCGGGGACGGCGGTCATACCTGGCGGGTCAGCGCCGGTGCCGGCGATGAGTCGACCGGGGCGCCGTTCGCCGAGGACGCACGCGTCCGGATCGGCAGCAACACGAAGACCTTCGTGGCCACCGTGCTGCTACAGCTGGTGGCCGAAGGCAGGATGGAGCTGGACGCGCCCGTCGAGCGGTATCTGCCCGGCATGGTGCACGGTCCCGGGATCGACGGGAATCGGATCACGATTCGAAACCTGTTGCAGCACACCAGCGGACTGCCCGAATACGTGGCG
The DNA here is from genome assembly GCF_017875645.1 of Nocardia goodfellowii. Taxonomy (NCBI): domain Bacteria; kingdom Bacillati; phylum Actinomycetota; class Actinomycetes; order Mycobacteriales; family Nocardiaceae; genus Nocardia; species Nocardia goodfellowii. The sequence continues at coordinate 6,720,779 of NZ_JAGGMR010000001.1, forward strand.
GAGTTCGGGGCGACGCCCAAGCCCTGGCAGCTCGACTTCGTCAGCGAGCAGGTGCGGTGGCAGACCACGGATCTGGTCGCGGTCCTGCGCACCACCCTGACCGCGCCCGCGGTGTTCGAACCGGGCACGAAATGGGAGTACTCCAACACCAATTACGCCCTCGCGGGCCTGGCGATCGAGCGGGTCACCGGTTATTCGATCGCGGTGGAAATCACCCGGCGCATCCTCGAACCTCTCGACCTGCACGACACCTACTACCCCGCTCCGGACGAAACCGAGATGCGCGGCCCGCATCCCGTCGGCTACAGCGAGGTTCACGGCCGGCGGATCGACTACACCAGCCAGAACGTCTCGGCCGCCGGCCCGGCGGGAGCCATGGTCGCCACCGGCGCGGACCTCAATCGCTTCTTCACCGCGCTCCTGGACGGAAAGCTGCTGCCGCCGGCCCAGCTGGCGGAGATGAAGAATGTCCGGGCCGTCGGCGAAAACGGGGACATGGCATATGGTCTCGGCTTGATGCGCCTGGCGCTGCCGTGCGGATCGGAATTCTGGGGCCACAACGGCGGCATACCCGGATCGATCACCTACGCCGGGGTGGTGCCGGCCACCGGCCGAGCCGTAACCATCGCGCTGAACCAGGATTTCACCGACAAGGAGCGCTTTCCCGCCGGAAGCCGCGCGCTCACCGCCGCGGCCTGCCCGGCGCCCTGAAAACTCAGACGGGCAGCACGTACTGGATGAAGCCCCGATTCTCGGCGACCTTGTCATACAGCAGCCGGGCGGCGTGATTGTCCTGCTTGGTGTGCCAGTACACCTGGGCGCAGTCCTGTTCGGCGGCCCAGGATCGGACCGCGGCGATCAGTTGCCGGGCAACGCCTTTGCCGCGGGCCGCCGGTGCGGTGAACAAATCCTGCAGGTAGCAGACGTCCGCCGAAGTGGTGCTCGGGTGAGCGAAGAAGTGCGCGAGGCCGACGAGTTCACCTTCGAGCTTCGCGCCCAGCGCGTGCATTCGGGCCCCGGATCGGAACTCGGTCCAGACCCGGTCGTAGAAGCCGTCCGGCATGGTCTCGCGGCCGTAGAAGGCGTTGTAGCCCTGGAAAAGCCGCTCCCACGCCGGACGATCAGCCGGTTGCGGCGGCCCGATAGCGATCATTGCGCCACGATAGCGGCAGTGCGCCGAAGCGGCCAGGAGGCTCGTATACGGTGACCTATGACTGGGGAAAGCGGTGAGAGGAGCCACCTTTGGGCGTCGCGCGCACGCCGCGTCAGGCATGGATCGAGCAGGGTTTCCAGATTCTGGCGGCCAGTGGCGTGGACGCGGTCCGCGTCGAGGTACTGGCCAAGGCGCTCGGTGTGACCAAGGGCGGGTTCTACGGCTACTTCGCCGACCGCAACGCCCTCCTCGAGGCCATGCTCGAGCAGTGGGAACGCGAGTGCACCGTCGACGTGCTCGCGCGGGTCGCCGACATCGACGACCCGCGCGCCAAGGTCGTGCTGGCCGGCCGGTTGACCCTGTCCGGTGATCGACTGCTCGGCATCGACCTGGCGATCCGCGATTGGGCCCGCCGCGACCCCGCGGTCACCGAGAGATTGCGCCGGGTCGACGACGTCCGCATGGACCTGCTGCGCGACATGATCGGCACCTTCTGCTCCGACCCCGACGAGGTGGAGGCCCGCAGCCTGCTCGCCTTCTGCCTGGCCATCGGCAATCAGTTCCTCGCGGCCGGCCATCCCGGTCGCACCCGCGAGGAGGTCCGCGCCCGCGCGTCGGCCATCATCCTCGACCGGCCCGCGACCGAGGACGTCAACCGCCGTTGATTTCGGCCGGGTTTGCCGAGAATGAGCTGCATATTCGCGGGTATTCCCCGATCATGGCCCACTTCAGACGGTGGGGAGCGGTCTACCTGCTGCTCCTCTTATTCGCCGGATCATGGTTCGGGCAGTTCGTCATGCAGCTGAACGATTTCCGCAGCACGCAGCAGTCCCTCGGGCAGCCTTTCGCCTGGACCGATTTCTGGCACAACTTCCTCGCCAGCACCTTCGAGAACTGGCAGAGCGAATGGCTGCAACTGATCTTCCAGGCCATCCTGTTGCTCGGCGCCAAACATTGGCTGTTCCGCGTCGACGCCGAGGATCTGGAACGGATCGAAGCGAAGGTCGACGCGATAGCGTCGGTGGTCGCGCCGGGCGAGGTGCGCGAAGATCCCGCGTGACTAACGCAGAGTGCCGCTGACGTCCAGCAGCGCGGCGCGGCGGCGCCGCAGTTCGCTCAGTTGCTCGTCGACCCTGGAGAGCTGGTTGTCCAGCACCTGGACCGAGTGCGGGCAGGCCACCAGACCGGGACCCTGCTCGGTGCACGGCAGTAAGGAACGAATCGCTTCGGTGGGCAGACCGGTGTCGAGCAGTTCACGAATACGGGCCACGCGGGTGACGGCGTCGGGCTGATACCAGCGGTAACTGTTGGCATCGCGCTCGGAGGTCAGCAGGCCCTGCTGTTCGTAGTAGCGCAACAATCGTGGGCTCACTCCGGTGCGGCGCGACAGTTCTCCGATGCGCATGGGTGCGAGATTCCCTTCGACGACTTGACCTTCACACTGATGTCATACGGCAACCTCGCGGCCATGACACGAATTCCCACACTCTCCGCCACCACGCACGGCACCGGTCCCGGCATCCTGCTCGCACACGGCGCCGGCGGCAGTATCGCGGGCAATTACGCGCCGATCATTCCCGCGCTGGCCGCAGGCCACACGGTGGTCGCCCCGGACTATCCGGGCTCGGGTGCGACACCGCGGGTCACGGGCGACCTCACCGTCGACATGCTCGCCGAGGGCATCGTCGCGGCCGCTGATCGCGCCGGCGTGGAAACCTTTACGCTGCTCGGGTATTCGCTGGGCAGCCTGGTTTCGGTACGGCTGGCGGCGCGCTGGCCGGAACGCGTGCGGGGGCTGGTGCTGACGGCCGGGCTGGCGCTGGCCGACAACCGGACGGCAGCCGCGTTGGACCTCTGGCAACGCCACCTCGCGGCGGGCGATCTCGCGGGCTTCGCCCGATTCGTCGCGCTGACGGGCTTCGGGGAGGACTTCTTCAACGCGGTGCCGCGCGATCAGGTGGCCGAGTTGCTCGACACCATCGCGGCGGGCGTGCCCGCCGGAGCCGCCGAGCAGGCGGGGGCGGTGCGCAGTGCCGACACCACCGCCGATCTGGCCGGGATCGCCGTGCCGACGCTGGTCATCGCGACTACCCGAGACACGCTCGTCTCCCCCGCCAATTCCCGGTACCTCGCCGAACACATCGCGGGGGCGGAATACGCCGAGATCGATACCGGGCACGTGCCGATGGCGGAACGCCCGGAGGAATGGCAGAAGGTGATCACCGACTTCCTGAACCGCCACGGTCTGTGACGACGAGTTGAACCGGAGTCAGCCCCGCCGCCGAAACCTCCGCGATCTCGGACAACCGGTCCCGGGCAATGCCCAAGCGGCTCAACTGGATCAGGCCCTGCGCCACCACCACGACGGTGGCGCTGTGCGCGGCCAGGGCTTGCTCGTCGACCGGTTCGCCCGCCGTCCGGGCCGCCCGGCGTAACCGCTCGGCGACGCCGTCCTCCATGGCCGCGGTGGTCCGGGCGCCGATGGTCAGCACCTCGGGGATGCGGCTGCCCAGCTGGGCGATGCTGTTGATCATCAGGCAACCGCGCCGATCCGGATGCGCGGTGCAATCGTCGATGACCGCCTCGAACAGCGTCCGCACGGCGGCGCGCGCCGAACCCGGCGCGGCGACGACGGTATCGCGGACGAACCGTCCACGGCCCTCGCAGTAGCGCGCGAACGCGGCGAGAAACAGCCCCCGCTTGTTGCCGTAGGCACCGTAGATACTTCCGTTGCCGACGCCGGTCGCGCGCGACACATCCTCCACCGACGTGTCGTCGAATCCGTGCGACCAGAACAACTCCGTGGCGGCGTCCAGCAGGCTCGATTCATCGAACTGTCGTGGCCGTCCCATTCGGTCACCGTACCAACGCGCGTGGGTTGGCCCACATCGCTTGTTCTGGAGGCATGCCTCCAGAATACTGGTGCGATGGCTCCCACTCCCCCCGAGCAACCTCGCCGCCGCGTCGGCATCCTGGTCTTCGACGGCGTCAAGATGCTCGACTTCGCCGGCCCGGCGGAGGTCTTCGTGGAAGCCAATCAGGCGGTGCCCGGCTACGACGTCGTGCTGGTCTCGCCGGACGGCGGCAGTGTGCAGACCTCCATCGGCGCGAAGATCGAGGTGCACGTCGCGGCCGCCGACGCCGGACAATTCGACACGGTCGTAATCCCCGGCAGCGAATTACCGGCATCGCGGTTCATGACCCCCGAGGTGCTCGCCGCGGCCCGGCGGTTGGCGGCGCGGACGCGGCGGTTGGCCTCCATTTGCAGCGGCGCCGCCGTCCTGGCCGAACTCGGCCTGTCCGACGGACGCCGCGTGACCACGCACTGGAAATTCGCCGCGGATCTGGCCCGGCGCTATCCCGCGGTCACGGTGGAACCGGACGCGATCTTCGTCCGCGACGGCAATCTGTACAGCTCGGCCGGGGTGGCGGCCGGGGTGGATCTCGCATTGGCGCTGGTCGAGGAGGACTACGGAGCCGATGTGGCGCGCCGGGTGGCGCAGTTGCTGGTGGTCTACATGCAGCGCTCGGGCGGGCAATCGCAGTTCTCGGCGTCGCTGTCCGGGCCCGCGCCGCGCAGTCCGCTGGTGCGCAAAGCCGTCGATCTGATCTGCGCGGATCCCGCGTACCCGCATACCGTGCAGACACTGGCCGCCCATGCCCGGGTGAGCGCCCGGCACCTGACGCGGTTATTCCGGGCGGAGCTGGAACGCTCCCCCGCCGAGTACGTCGCCTTCATCCGGTTCGGGGTCGCGCGCGACATGCTGCACGCCGGGCACAGTGTCACCGAGGCCGCCATGGCCGCCGGATACGGCAGCAGTGAGGCACTGCGGCGGGCGTTCGTGGCCCGGTTGGGCATTCCGCCGCTGAAATATCAGCAACGATTCCGGTCCACTCGGCCGGTCACGCACCGGGAACCGGCGCTGGTGTCCTGATCCGTGGTATTCCCGGCCCGTGGCGAGGGGCGCGCGCAGGATTGCCAGGAGGAAACTGGAAGTGGCCCAATCCCGTTCAGGAAGGAAATCTCATGTCTGGAAATCCGCACGGAATCGCCCTCGAACCGGCAGCTCAGGAGTTCGTCGACGCGACCTCCGAGCCCCCGTTCCTCTACCAGCTCGCCCCCGAGGAAGGCCGCAAAGCGGTTGACTCGGTGCAGGATTCGCCGATCTTCAAGCCGGAGATCGACGAGCAGTGGATCACCGTCGAGGGCGGGCCGACCGGCTCGGTGCGGGTGCGGATCGTCAAGCCGCAGGGTGTCACCGAGACGCTGCCGGTCATCCTCTACACCCACGGCGCCGGGTGGGTCTTCGGCGACGCGCACACCCACGACCGGCTGGTGCGCGATCTCGCCGTCGGCGTGCGCGCCGCGGTGGTCTTCCCCGAATACGACCGCTCGCCCGACGTCCGGTACCCGGTCGCCAACGAGCAGTCCTACCGTGTGGCGCAATGGGTTTCGACCGACGGCGCGGACTACGGGCTGGATTCCGGACGGATCGCGGTCGCGGGTGACTCGGTCGGCGGGAACATGGCCATCGCGCTGACCCTGATGGCCAAGGAACGCGGTGATGTGTCCTTCGCGCAGCAGGTGCTGTTCTACCCCGTCACCGACGCCAATTTCGACACCGGCTCCTACCAGCAGTTCGCCACGGGCTACTTCCTGACCCGGGAGGGCATGCAGTGGTTCTGGGATCAGTACACCACCAGCGCCGAGGATCGCGCCCAGATCACCGCCTCCCCGCTGCGCGCCACCACCGAGCAGCTGACCGGCCTGCCGCCCGCGCTGGTCATCACCGCCGAAGCCGATGTGCTGCGCGATGAGGGCGAAGCGTTCGCCGGGAAGTTGCGGGCGGCCGGTGTTCCGGTCATCCAGGCGCGCTATGGCGGAATCATCCACGACTTCGTCATGGTCAACTCCATGCACGACACCCATGCCGCCAAAGCAGCAGTCGCCCAGGCGGTCTCGGTGCTGCGCGCCGCCCTGCACGCCTGACGTGCCGTCCCGGAAGGAACTTCACCCATGAGCACCGAACCCACCATCGTCCTGGTGCACGGCGCCTTCGCCGACTCGTCCAGCTGGCACGGCGTCGTCGAAAACCTGCGGGCCCAAGGCTATTCCGTTCTCGCCGCCGCCAACCCCCTGCGCGGGCTGGCCACCGACGCCGCCTACGTCGCCTCGGTGCTCGACACCGTCGAGGGCCCCGTCGTGCTGGCGGGCCATTCCTACGGCGGCAGCGTCATCACCGTCGCCGCGGCGGGCAAGACGAACGTGACCGCGCTGGTCTATATCGCCGCGTTCATTCCCGCCGAGGGCGAAAGCGCGCTCGAGCTGACCGGCAAGTTCCCCGGCTCCACCCTCGGACCCACCACCCGCCCGGCGAATTACCCGCTCGCCGACGGCGATTCCGGCACCGAGCTCTACATCCGCCAGGATGAATTCCCCGCCCAGTTCGCCGGGGACGTGCCCGCCGCCACCGCGGCGCTGATGGCCGCCACCCAGCGTCCCGTGGCGCTGGACGCTCTGGAACAGGGAGCCACCGCCGCCGCCTGGCAGCACATCCCGTCCTTCGCCCTGCTCACCACCGACGACAAGAACATCCCGATTCAGGCCCAGCGCTTCATGGCCGAACGCGCCGGGTCGCATGCGGTGGAGATCGCGGCTTCGCACGCGGTCAGCGTCTCCCACCCGGGCGCGGTCAGCGATCTGATCACACTCGCGGCGACGAAGTAGCGCGAGCCGTTAGCCAGGAGGTCGCGCGGTTGCCGACCGCGCGACCCGGAAACCGGTGTCGTCGATCCGCAGACTGGGATGGCTGCGGCGGCGCACCGAGGCCCGGCAACTCCAGTGTTCGTCGAACCAGCCACCACCGCGCAGCACTCGATAGGCGCCGTAGACCTCGATGTCGTAGAGATCCCAGCACCATTCCCAGACATTGCCGAGCATGTCGTGCAGGCCCCAGGCATTGGCGAGCTTGCTTCCGACATCGTGCGGTCGTTCGCCGGAATTGGCGCGATACCAAGCGATTTCGTCGAGGTCGCCGTAGCGCGGCCCGGTGCTGCCGGCCCGGCACGCGTACTCCCACTCGGCCTCGGTCGGCAATCGATAGCCGTCCGCCGCGCGGTCCCACTCCGTCTCGTCGCCGCGGCAGCGGTAGGCGGGCCGCAGCCCCGCCGCGCGCGACAGCGCGTTGCAGAAGCGCACCGCGTCCGGCCACGACACACTCTCGACGGGTCGCCGCTCCCCGTGCGCGGCGCTCGGCCGCTCGCCGGTGATCTCCGCGTAGTGGACCTGGGTGATCGGGAAGACCGCCAGCTCGAACGGCGCCACCTCGACCGGCCAGCTGCGCTGGGTCCGTCGATCGGTCAAGGTCACCTCGCCCCCGGACAGAGCGGTCATCTCGATTGCTGCGTTCATCGGAGGTCATCGTAGGCGTGTGGCGCGCCTGGCCGGACTCCCGCACCAGTCCCTGCCAGGCTCGCCGGTCCACCGTGAACTCGACAGGCGCAACACGATGAACGCGGCGTAATTCGATTGAACCGCGCGGCACACAGCCCTACGCTCGCCCGATGACCAACGGCCTGCTCAATGTCGTCGACGTGGAGGCGACCTGCTGGGCGGATTCGACGCCGCCCGGCATGGTGAACGAGATCATCGAGATCGGCCTGACCGTGGTCGATCTCGACGCGGGCGAACGAATCGCCAAGCACCGCATCCTCGTCCGCCCCGAACGCTCCGTCGTGAGCGAATTCTGCACCGAACTCACCGGGCTCACCCAGGCCGAGGTCGACACCGGCCGCTCGTTCGCCGAAGCCTGTCAGCTTCTGGTCACCGAACACCGAGCTGCCGTGCGCCCCTGGGCGAGTTGGGGCGACTACGACCGCAAGCAATTCATCACCCAGTGCCGTGCCACCAACACTCCCTACCCGTTCAATTCCCGGCACACCAACGCCAAACTGCTTTTCTCCGAGGCCTACAACCTGCGCCGCCGCCAGGGCATGGCGGGCGCACTCGGCATCGCCGGACTGCCGCTGGAGGGTCGCCACCACAGCGGCGCTGACGACGCCTGGAATATCGCCGCCCTGGTGCTCGACATCGTCGGCCGGAACGTGTGGCGGGCGACAACGACCGAGTAACCCGGCCGGCACCAGTCGCCTCGCACGACGATCGAAATGCCTGGGCGACAACGACAATCGAGTAAGCCTAGGCGCGGTCCTCAATCCGTTCCACTGGGACGGCCGGCTTCGCGGCGTTGACGGCGAGGGTCAGCACGGCCAGGGCGGTCAGGCCGAGCGCGGCCGCGAGAGCCGGGAGTTGTTGAGCGCCGAGGCTACCGAGGGTCAGACCGCCGAGGGCTCCGCCCAGGGCGACGCCGAGGTAGGTGCCGGAGGTGTTGAGAGCCAGCGCTTGAGCCGCGACGGGACCGGCGAGGGTATAGAGGCGAGCGGAGACTGCCGGGGCATTCCAGAAGGCGATCCCACCTTGCACCGTTCCCACCACAATGATGACCGGAAGCGGGACCGGCCGGGCGAATCCGAGCAGCCAGAGGATCGCCATGGTGGCGATGAACAGGATGATTCCGGCGCGCAAGGTACGGTCCGGGCCCCACCGGTCGGTGGCCAGACCACCGAGCCAGATGCAGGCGATCCCGGCGAAACCGGAGAGGGCGAACGCGAGTGCGCGTTGTTCCACGGTGGCGTGGCTGACGGCGGCGAGGTAGGGGGCCTGATAGGTCAGCATCATCATCGACCCGGTCATCAGGGCACAGTTCGCCAACAGGCCGAGGGAGACCGGTGGGCTGGCGAGAGCGCGCAACTGGTCGGTGATCGCGAGTGCGCCGGTGGACGGGCCCAGTTGCCTGGGCAGGACGCTGAGCAGGAACGCCAGCGCGGCGGCTCCCGCCACGGCCATCGCGAGGAAGGTCGCCTGCCAGCCGTACCGGCCGCCGATCCAGGTGCCGATCGGGACGCCGGCCGCGATCGAGCCGGTCACGCCGAGTGCGACGACAGCGACGTATCTTCCGGTGCGCTCCACAGGCGCGCGTTCGGCGGCGAAGGCGAACAACGCGGGGGTCGAGGCGGCCGCGGCGATCGCGGCGAGCACCCGCAGCGCCAGCAGTGCACCGAAACTGTTCGTGGTCGAGGCCAGCAGGTTCGCCGCAATGAAGAGTGCGAATGCGATGGTGAACAGACGCCGGCGGGTGACCCGTGCCAAGGCGACGGCCGCGATCGGTGCGACGAGGGCGACGGTCAGGGAGAAGACGGTCACCAGTTGACCGGCTTGCGCTTCGCCGACACCGAGATCCCGAGCGATCTCCGGCAGCACACCGGCGATCACATAGTCGTCGGTATAGAGCACGAAAGCGGCGGCGAGCAGTGCGAACAGCCACGCGGGCACGGCGAATCTCCTTGGGCGCAGGACGAGATACCCGATGCGTCGCGCAGCGGGCTCAGTGTGCGATACGGTCAGCCGGACAGCACCGAATCAAGGTGCGCCCGAAGGGTTTTGCGCAATCGTTCGATGCCGATCGAACCGTGCGGCGTCACCGCGTCGATCGCCAGGCCACCGATCAACGCGACGAGCTGTTCGGCTCGCTCGGCCGGTTCGGGCGTCCCGAGTACACCCAGGGCCTCGGTCAGCACCGATCGCATGTCGGCGGCCATCTGTTCGGTCACCGGCCGGAAGATCGGGTGCACCCGTGCCGCGAGGATGAATTCCAGCAGCACGATGGATTCGACGCGGCGTTCGGCGTCGACCGGCAGCAACTCCTCGACCAGCGCCTGTAGCGCGTCGACGGCCTGTGTGCCGGTACGTCCGCGCAGCGCCTCGAGCGGATGACGAGCGAGCCGCTGCCCCATCCGATCGCCGACCTCGGTGGCCGCCGCGACCAGCAGATCGCGGTGGTCGTCGAAGTAGTGGCGCACCGAGCCGATGTTCAAACCGGACTCAGCCGCGACCTTGCGCAGGGACAAGCCGCTGAATCCCTCGGCCACCAGCAGCCGGAACGCCGCTTCGACGACATCCCTGCGGCGTTGTTGCGCGTCGATTCGAGCTGGCATGAAAGCAATGTATCACATGTGTGATAAATAGCTTCCGCCGGTCACGGCACGCGAGGCGACCACATCGCCTCCCACTCCCGCACGCCCTCGGTCAGGCGCCGCGTGATGAGGTGCCTGAGTACATCCGGTACAGCGCTGAGCACATCGGTGGTCTGATCGGGGCCGGAGCCGTAAGTGTGTGCCGCAACGGTGAATCCGATGCCGTAGGAGGCGGACGCGACCTCTTGGGGCTCGAAATCCGACCAACCCCATTTGGTGCCCAGCGCCCCCGGCAGCCAGGTGGTGCCCCAGTCCTGCACGGTGCCGTCGGCGGCGACCGCGCCCGGCGAGGACATCCAGTCCAGGATCGGGGAATCCGGATCTTGGTGGCGCTTCTTGTTCAGGAAGTCGGCGACATCGGCGGTGCTGGTCGTGCAGGTCCGCCAGTCGTCGCCGGAATGCGTGTCACGCAAACGGTATTCGGCCGCGACCAGTGCGATGCCCTTCGGATACTTCGCGGCCATCGTGGTGGCGGCGCTGTCGTCGGAATAGCGGATCATGCGCTCGGCCAGGTCCCGGTCCTCGGCGGAGTGGTCGCCGTGGCGGATCGCGTAGTCGGCCAGATACAGCTTCGCCAGCGACAGCGCCCCGCGCTGCTGATGCTCGTTGGCCGTGCCCCATTGCAGGTTCGGCACGTTGGTGCGCACCGATATCGCCGAGCGCGGTGGCACCGCGTTCGGGTCCAGCGGGTCCGCCCCCGCGGCCGGTGCACCCAACAGACCCGCCAGAGCCGCGATCATCACAGCCGCTCGCATCGGACTACTCATTCGGCCACCTCCGTATCCGCTGGTCATCCGTACCGGGCCAGCTTGCCCACCGGACTGCGGAGGCAAGCCCCGACACGCGGCAGCGAAAAGACACCGTTCCGCATCGCAACGGCACACGCTGCCGGGCAGCCCGCGCTATTCTGCGACCGTCGCTTCCGGAACGTGAGGAGCCCGTGGTGGTGGACGTTCGAGAGATGTGGCGCGCCAAGGCGTTCGGGCAGGTCTGGGCGGCAGCTTACGACGCCGTGGTCGAGCGGGAGGCGCTGGCTCGGCCCGCCGGGTGGGCGCTGTGGGGAACCGATGTCGGGTCGCTCTACCGGAGCATGGCATTCCTCGGGGAGTTGCCGGACGGGACCGCGGTGCTGGACGTGCCTTGCGGAGGTGGAGTCGCGTTGCGGGGATTGCGGACGGGTCAGCGGCTGCGTTATGTGGCGACCGATATCTCGGCGGCGATGCTGGAACGGACTCGGGCCCGCGCGCGGCGGCAGGGTGTCGAAGGGCTCGAGGTGGTGGAAGCCGATATCGAGGCAATGCCGTTCGCCGACAACGAGTTCGATGTGTGCGTGAGTTATAACGGGCTGCACTGCCTGCCGGACCCGGCGGCCGCGCTGCGGGAGATCACCCGGTGTCTGCGGCCGGGTGGCCGACTGGTCGGAAGCTGTGTGGTGCGCGGGGCCGGGGTGCGATCCGAGGCGTTTCAAGTGCTCGCACGGCGGGTCGGGATGTTCGGCCACAGCGGTAGCCGCGAAGACATCGCGCGCTGGATGACCGGAGCGGGCTTGACGATCGAGCGGTTCGACTGCTCGGGTCCGATCCTCTACTTCGCCGCGCGGCGGGCCGGAGCGGTGGAGCATACCGGACCCTGAAGCTATTCTGCCGCAAGGGATCTGCGATACAGGCTCGACTCGGACGGGGACACATGGTCACGATAATCGGTGGCGGCATCGCCGGAACCGTGCTGGCGGGGGCTCTCGCGCGGCGCAATCACTCCGTCACAGTGTTCGAGCGTCAGCCCAGCGCCCGGGGCGGCGCCTTCCTCGTTCTCGACAGGCACGCCCACGATGTGCTCGCCGGCCTCGGCGTATCGCTCGGCGATCTGCACGCCGCGTCCTACCCGGTGCCGGGCCTGCAGTTCCACTACCGGCCGGACACCCGCAACGCCATCGGCAGCGGCGGGCAACGACTCTACCGGCGGTCCGAGCTGATGCGTGTGCTCACCGAATTCGCCACTGCCGCAAGGGCGGACATCCGTTACGACGTGGCTGTCACCGAGGTGGACCCGGTGACCGGCACCCTGTACAGCGAGGATCGGGGCGTCGCCGTGGACGACTTGCTCATCGCCGCCGACGGGATCGATTCGATCGCCCGCGGACGACTCGAACCCGAGCGAGTCCCGCGATACGCCGGGCAGGTCGTCCTCTACGGAACGACGCGGGGCCGGGTGTTCCTGCACACCGACCCGACGATCCTGCACTTCGACGGACAACTCGGCGCGGGCCCCATCCCCCTCAGCACGTTCGGCCACCACTGGAACGACGATGCCGCCTTCTGGTTCGTGCGCCTGACCCGCGACCCAATCCTCCAGCAAGGCAACGGATTCCACCCAACGGCGGACTGGGCCGAGGCGGTCCGGCAGGCCGCGCCAAATCTGCCCGAGGCCATGGATACGCTCCTGGCCGCCACCGACCGGGTGCACGTCTCGAACGCCCGCATCGTGCCGCTCACCGGCGCCGCGCCACCAGCCGCGCCGGTCATCCTGTGCGGAGACGCCGATCACGCCATCACCCCGGCCGCCGCCCGCGGCGCGATCGAGGCGATCGACGATGCCGCCGCACTATTCGAGGCACTGCTCGCGGGCGGCGACCCGGCGGCGGCGATGGCAGACCGGCGAGCGCGCATCACCGTCGAACGCGAGCAGTCCCAGCGTCGCTTCGCCAGCCCGCGACCGTAGATCAACTCAGGTGCCGCGCGGCGAATTCCAACGGCACGGTCGCGGTGCGAATCGAAATCCCGTAGTTGTCGTACCCCTTGTCTAATGTCTACGCCCATGGCATTAGGTTGGAAACTCATCATCGACAGCGTGAACGCGCCTGTCCTCGCCGATTTCTGGGCCGCCGCGCTGGAATACGAGGTCGAAGATCCCACCCCGCTGATCGAGCAGCTCCTCGCTTCCGGTCAGCTGCCCGAGGCCGCCGTGATCGAACACGAAGGTCGTAAGAACTTCCGAGGGCTGGCCGCCGTCCGGCATCCCGACGATCCGTTCGACCAGACCAGCGGCGTGGGCCAGGGCAGGCGGCTGTTGTTCCAGGACGTGCCGGAGCGCAAGTCGGCCAAGAATCGCCTGCACATCGACATCCACAGCGGCCCGGACGGACGGGACAAGCTCGTCGAACGGCTCGAAAAACTGGGTGCGACCCGCGTTCAGGAGTTCGACCAGGGCCCCGCCGGTCACTGGTGGGTCATGCGGGATCCGGAAGGCAACGAATTCTGCGTCGCCTAGTTCGCGGTTCGGTCGCCCGGCTCGTCTGGTCAGCCGGGTTCGCCCGGATTGTGGCTTCCGCGAACGTGTTCGGGTGGATTCGGCTAGCTTGCTTGCATGGGATCACGTTGGGGTTTCGCGCTCGCCGTTTCCATCGCGTCGCTGGGCGGGCTGATCACCGGTTCGACACCGGCGGCCGCCTCCGTGTCGCCACCCGTGGTGTGGTGCGAATTCACGCCCACCCCAGAGAATCCCGCGGCACGTCCGGTGTCGCCCCCGCCGCCCGTCGCGCCGGCACTCGGCACCATGGATGTCACCTTCCACTTCAACTACGGTCCGGTGACCATCCGCCTCGACCGTGCCGGCGCCGCGCCCTGTGCCGTCCAGAACATGGCAAGTCTTGTGGCGCAACGCTTCTACGACCAGAGCCGATGCTGGCGGCTGACCGACAGCGCCCGCCTTGGCGTCCTGCAGTGCGGTGACATCTACGAGGTGGAGAAGGGCGGTCCCGGCTACAAATTCCCGGACGAGGTCAGCGGCACCGAAACCTATCCTCGCGGCACAGTGGCGATGGGCAACCAGGGTCCAGGTACCAACGGCAGTGAGTTCTTCATCGTCCATTCGTTCGCCAACATCCCAGCGAACTACTCCGTGCTCGGCCAGGTGATCCGCGGCATGGACGCCCTGGACCGTATGGTCGCCGCGGGCATCACGCCCAGCGAACGCGGCCCCCGTGACGGGTTGCCCGCCCAGCCGGTGACCATCACCACCGCCACCTTCTGATCACAAACGTCGAGGTCAGTACGCGGTGAGTTGACCCTTCGGGCGAGAAAGACACCACCACTCGCCGATCCGGCCCAGTTGCGCGACCGCTGCTCGTCGCCTACGTCGACACCGAGGATCTGCGGCGTCGCAGGTGCACAACCAATGGGTGCGCGATCGGCCCGGTACACGTGGGTCGACCACCTGACTGACGAGGACGTGCCCCAGAAGGTGGGCGCAGACCTCGTCGAGTTCCGGGTCGCTTCAGTAGCCTGATATTTGCCAACTGACTCGAGACGGGACATCGCCATGGATGATCGCATCGACGAACTGCTCGCGAAGCTCGATCTGTCCGGGAAACTCCGGTTGATCACCGGGTCGGGGATGTTCCGGCTGGCGGGTGACCCGGCGATCGGGCTGGCCGAGATGCCAGTGTCCGACGGCCCCTCCGGGGTACGCGGTGAACACTGGGACGAGCGGGACCCGTCGGTGAGCCTGCCGTCCGGGACCGCCGTGGCGGCGAGCTGGAATCCGGAGTTGCTCGGTGAGATCGGCGCGCTGATCGCACACGAGGCACGACGCAAGGGCGTCTACGCGGTACTCGGGCCGACCATCAATCTGCACCGGTCCCCGCTCGGCGGCAGACATTTCGAATGCTTCTCCGAAGATCCGGTGCTGACCGCGGAGATGTCGGCCGCCTATGTCGCCGCGGTGCAGGCGCACGGTGTCGGCGCGTGCCCGAAACACTACGTGGCCAATGATTCCGAAACCGATCGCTTCACCGTCGACGTGCGGGTCGGCGATCGCGCGCTGCGCGAGCTGTACCTGTATCCGTTCGAGCGGAGCGTGCGGGCCGGGGCGTGGATGATCATGGACGCCTACAACTCGGTCAACGGCGTCACCATGACCGAGAACGAACTGCTCGACGAACCACTCAAGGGCAGCTGGGGTTTCGACGGTGTCGTGGTGTCGGACTGGACCGCGGTGCGGTCGACCGCGGGCGCGGCCAAGGGCACCGACCTCGCGATGCCGGGACCGCCGGCGCTGTGGGGTCAGCCGCTGGCGGAAGCCGTCCGCAAGGGTGACGTGCCGGAATCGGCGATCGATGACAAGGTCCGCCGCATCCTGCGTTTCGCGATGCGGGCCGGCGCGCTGGACGGGGAGCCGACTCCCGCGGCGGAATTCAGCGCGGAACAGGCGCAGGCCCTGGTGCGCCGTGCTGCCGCCGAAGGCATGGTCCTGGTGCACAACGACGGCGTACTGCCGCTGCGGCCGGAGACGAAGGTCGCCCTGCTCGGGCCGCACGCCGCGCTGCCGCGGTTCATGGGCGGCGGTAGCGCCAGCGTCATCCCGGCGCACACCACGACGCCGCTCGAAGGACTGGAAGCCGTTCTGCCGGTTACCCATACGCCCGGTGTGCGGTTGGCGGAGAAACTCGTCCCCGTGCCGGTGGACCTGGTGACCGACCCGGAAACCGGCACACCGGGCTTGTCCCTGCGCTATCTGGACGGTGACACCGTCCGCGATACCCAGCACCGCACCGCGGGCAACCTCATGCTGTTCGGCGACGAGCGGGCCGCCGCGGCCGACACCATCGAGATCCGCGCACGGCTGCGCGCGGATGTCGCGGGCGATTGGCAACTCGGCATCGGCACCCTCGGCCGGGCCCGGCTCGAGCTCGACGGCGACCAGGTGCTGGACGAGACCATCACCTTCGAAGGCAACGACCCCGTAGGCGCGATCCTGTACCCGCCGCAGCGGTCGGTCACTCGCCCGCTCGCCGAGGGACAGGAGGTGGACGTGCGCATCACGGTCGGCACGCCGCCGGCGGTTCCGGGCCTCGGCGTCGTGCTCGGCGTGACCTTCGGTATCACTCGCCCGCAACGCTCGGCGGACGAAGAGTTCTCCGCCGCAATCGAATCCGCGCGCAACGCGGAGGTCGCGGTGATCGTGGTCGGCACCACCGAGCAGATCGAATCCGAGGGTTTCGACCGCACGGACCTCCGGCTGCCCGGCCGCCAGGACGAGCTGGTCTCCGCCGTCGCCGCCGTGAACCCGCGCACCATCGTGGTGGTCAATTCCGGTGCGCCGGTCGAGTTGCCGTGGCGCGACGAGGTGGCGGCGGTACTGCTGTCCTGGTTCCCCGGGCAGGAGTTCGGCGCGGCCCTGGCCGATGTGCTCACCGGCACGACAGAACCCGGCGGCCGCCTGCCCACCACCTGGCCGAAAACCATCGATGACGTGCCGGTGCTGAACACCACACCGGACGAAGCCGGCACACTCCCCTACTCCGAGGGTATTCACATCGGGTACCGCGCTTGGCTGAAAGCCGATGTGGCACCGGCTTATCCGTTCGGGCACGGACTCGGCTACACCACGTGGACACTGCGCGACCTCACCGTCACGGGGCGCACCGCCACCGTCACGGTCACCAACACCGGCGACCGCACGGGCAAGCAGGTGGTGCAGGCCTACCTGTCCCGCGCGGACAGCACCATCGACCGGCCGGTGCGCTGGCTCGCCGGATTCACCCCTGTCGCAGTCGAACCCGGCGAATCCCGCACGGTAGCCATCGAAATACCGCGGCGCGCCTTCGAGCACTGGACGGATGCGGGCTGGGCGACCGAACCCGGCGCCTACACACTCCACGTCGGCACGTCGGTGACCGCCCTGCCCCTGACCGCCGAGATCCGCTGAGCTACAGCGTCACCCGCTCACCTGTCGGCAACCACATCTTGTCGCTCTGCTTGACCCCGAAGGTCTCGTAGAAGTCGGCGAGATTGCGCACGGTCTGGTTGCACCGGAATTCGGCGGGTGCGTGCGGATCGCTCGCGAGCTGCGCCTCCAGCGCCTGGGGCGTGGTCTTGGTGCGCCACGTCCGAGCCCAGGATTCGAAGACGGTGCGCAGGGCCGGATCCGAGCCGTCCCGCCCGGCGGCCAACCGGATAGCGGCCAGCGCGATCTGCAGACCGCGCAGGTCGGCCAGATTCTCACCGACGGTGAGCGCGCCGTTGACGTGCTGGCTCGGCGGCAGCCCCGCGGGCACGAGCGTGTCGTACTGTGCGATGAGCTGCTTGGTCTTCGCGTCGAACGCGGCGCGGTCTTCGGGCGTCCACCAGTCGTGCAGGTTGCCGTCGCCGTCGTAGCGGGAACCCTGGTCGTCGAAACCGTGCCCGATCTCGTGACTGATCACCGCGCCACCGGCGCCATAGTTCACCGCGGGCACGGCGTCCTTGTCGAAGAACGGCGTCTGCAGAATAGCCGCGGGGAACACGATTTCGTTGGCGCTCGGGTTGTAGTAGGCGTTGACGGTCTGCGGCGGCATCTCCCACTCGGTCTTGTCGACCGGCTTGCCGAGCCGGTCGAACATCCGCTTGTCCTGGAAAGCGATTGCGGTGCGCAAGGATTCGACGAGCTTGCCGCGGGTTATGGTCAACCCCGAGTAGTCCGGCCACCTGTCGGGATAACCGAGCTTGGTGGTGATCTTGTTCAGCTTCACGATGGCGGCCGCCCGCGTGGCCGGCGACATCCAGGTCGACTTCTCGAAGTCGACGCGGTAGGCCGCGAGCAGGTCGCCCACCATGTCCTGCACCCGTTGCTTCGCCTCGGCCGGAAAGTACTCGGCCACATACATCTTGCCGAGTTGATCGCCCAGGTATTCGTTGACCGTGGCGAGCGCGGTCTTCCACCGCTCCGGCTGCTGCTGCACGCCCTCCATCACTTTGCCCCAGAAGTCGAAGCGGGCGTCGGCGATCGGGGTCGGCAGGTACTGCGCGAACGTACGGACCAGCCCGAGCTTCAAATAGTCACGCCAGGTGGCGATATCGACGTCCTGCCACAGCTGTGCCGCGCCGGACACGAACGACGGTTCCCGCACCACCACCTGCTCGAAGAGCTCCCGGGGCCGGTCGGTGCGGCCGGCCAGCCACCGATCCCACTCGAAACCCGGTGCGCTGCGGGTCAATTCGGTCCAGCTGGTCGGGTTGTAGGTGGCGTTCGGGTCGCGTTCGCGCACATCGTCCCAGAACAGCGCGGCGATCCGGGTTTCCAGATCCAGCACCCGGTGCGCCAGCGGGGTCGGGTCGGCGAAACCCGCTCCGGCGGAAATCCGTTCGAGGAAGGTGCGGTAGGCGGCGAGCTTCTCGGCGGCTTCGGGTTTGTCGTAGTACTCCTCGTCCAGTCCGATGCCGGATTGGGCGATCATGGGTATGTTGGCGGCGGAATTCTTCGGGTCGGGGCCCACTACCAACCCGATCAGCCCGGCCATCGGCAAGGTGCCCATCACCTGCGCCAGATCAGCTTTGGACCCGGCGCCGTCGATCCGCGCGAGCAGATCCGCCAACGGTGTCATGCCCTGCTCGTCGATGGCCCGCGTGTCCATGGCGGCGTCGTAGAGGTCGCGCACCTGCTGCGCTTCGCTGCCCGATTTCGGGTCTCGGAGGCCATCGATGAGGTCGCGCAGTTGCTTCTCGGTGCGGTCGGACACCTCGGCGAACGTGCCGAAGGCGACCTTGTCCGGCGGCAGCCGATACTCCGCCAGCCAGCGGCCGTTCACATAGCGGTACAGGTCGTCCTGCGGTTTGACCAGCGGATCCGAGCCCGCCATGTCGGGATCGGCCAGGCGTTGGGGTGCCTGGGTCCGTTCGCACGCGGCCAGGGCGGGCAGTAGACCGAGCCCGATCAGGAAGTTGCGGCGGTCGAGATCGTACAAACGCCCGGACGTGCTCACGGAACTCCTTCAGCCGACGATGTGCACTGCGGGAACTACCTCGAACGGGCGTCGACCTTACCGGGCCGCGGCGGCCGAACGGCCCAACCGGATCCGCGGTGTCGGTCGGCCCGGTCCCCGCGGTGCGCGAACTCCGCTGCCGTCAGGAGGTCTGCACGGCCACCCGGACGCCGAACGCGACCAGCATCGCGCCCATGGCGGTATCGATGGCCCGGCGCACGGTCGGCCGGGACAGCAATCCCCGCATCGCGTTCACGACATTCGCCAGCAGCGTGAACCACACCATGCACACCACCGCCGAAATCACCCCGAGCGTCACGGTGTCCACCGGCGCGGGCGCGTCGGGCACGAACTGCGGAAGCAGCGCCAGAAAGAACACCGCCACCTTGGGATTCAGCAAATTCGTCAGCAAGCCTTGGCGGAATGCCGCCCACGCATCGGGGCCCGAGAGGTGGGTACCGGAGTCCACCTCGTAATCGCCGCGCCGCGCGGCCAACAGCGCACGCAACCCCAGGAGCACCAGATACCCGGCGCCCACCAGTTTCACTACGGTGAATGCCACCGCCGACGCGGCCAGCAGACCCGCCACTCCGACAGCGCTGACCACCGACCACACGAAGACGCCGGCGGCGATCCCGGCGGCGCAAGCCATCCCGGCACGTCGCCCGGACAACGCCGCGCTTCGCGTCACGATCACGAAATCCGGACCCGGGGCCATCGCCGCCACCAGAGTCACTCCACCCAGGGCCACCATCTGTGCTGTCGACATCACAGAAACAGCGTACGAGCCCAGCCGCGCCGAATCACCTGCTACGCGTGCGTCTTCGCCGCTTCCAGCAGGAGGTCCAAGGCAAGGGTGACGGTTTGGTCGAGAACTTCTCCGGGTTCGCCGTCGAACTGGCGGTGGGTGGCGCTGGTTCCGTCGGGGGTGGAGATCGCGAACCAGACCGAACCCGGTGGCTCACCGTCTTGAGAGTCGGGGCCGCCCGCACCGGTGACGGCCACTACGAGGGTGGCATCCAGCAGCGTGCGGGTGTTGTCGGCCATGGCTCGGGCCGCGGGCTCGGAGACCACCGGACCCGGCGGAACCTTCAGCAGATCGTGTTTGACGGTGGCGGAGTAAGCGACGATGCCGCCGCGGAACCACGCACCGGAGTCGGGTGCGGCGCCGAGGGCGGCGGCCAGATTACCCGCGGTCAGCGATTCCGCGACGGCTATGGTCAGTCCGCTGTCCGCGGCGAGGGCGGCTAGGTGCTCGGTTACTGCGTTCAACGGACCTCCCGTGTCGTCTATTTGCCGAGGGCGTCGGCGAGTTCTCCCTTGCTCATGGTCGAGCGGCCCTTGATGTTGCGCTTCTTCGCTTCGTTGTAGAGCTGGTCACGCGTCGGACCCTTGGGCCGGTTGGTGCCGGACCGCTGGCCGCCGCGCTGCTGCGGCGACTTGTCGCGAGTAGAGGTACGGCTCGCGGTCCTGGACTCGCCGGACTGGGCACGGTTCTTGTTCACCGTGCGCGCGGCGATCTCCTTCGCGCGTTTCTCGCCGGTGCCGCGGTCCTCCTGCGACTCCTTGATGTGCTCATACTGGCGTTCTCGCTTGTTACTCCATTGCTTGGGCATGGTCACACCTCCTTTACGGCAGGCGTACCCCGGCAGCGGCGGAGCTAACGCCTACAGCAATCCCCACAGGTGCAGATCTGCCGCGTACTTACTGATCAGGGCCGGTTCCAGATGCGGAATTTCGGTTCCGGCGGCGTGCACGGCGGCGTGGAAACGTTTGGTCGGCAGTGCCGCGCCCGGCAGCGGTCTACCTGGGCGTTCGAAGGCGTGCAGGAGAGGCAACAGGGATTGCCCGCGCTGTTTCTCGGGCAGAGCGCGCAGGGCGTTCTCGAAGCGCGTGAACCAGTCGCGGTAGTCGTCGATGCGCTGGATTCGATGACCCGCGTCGATCAGCCAGTCGACGAAGGTATCCAGGGAAATATCGTCATCGTGCGGGTTGAGGACGTCGTAGGTCTGGAAACCGGTCGATCGTCCGCCGAGCGCGGTGATCACGGCGGCGGTGAAGTCGGCGGGCAGGCCGTCGTAGTGGGCGCGACGGCGGGCGCCACCGGTGGCCGTCGTGTAGAAGGAGTGCGGGGCGAGACCGGTCGCGAGAACGCTGAACACCAGCCGGGTGAACATGTCGGGCAGGTTGAGCTGCCCGGCGTACCGGCTGTGCGCCAGGATCATGTCGGAGCGGAAAACCGACACGGGGAGGCCGAAGCGGTCGTGCGCCTCCCGCAGCAACACCTCGCCTGCCCATTTACTGGTGCCGTACCCGCCGGCGTACGCGCTGTCGAGCCGGCGCACCGGGCTGATCAGGCGGATATCAGCGTCTTCATCGAAGTCGGCGGGGTCGATCTGCGCGGCCACCGCGACCGTGGACAGGAAGTCGACCGGTTTGACGCGCGCGCTGACGGCCAGGCGAATGATCTCGGCGGTGCCGACCACATTGGGGCCGAACAGTTGCCGATAGGGAAGCACGTGATTGACCAGGGCGGCGCAGTGCACGATGAGATCGACGGAGTCGGCCAGGCGCGACCAGGTCGCTCGAGCCAACCCGAGGCCGGGTTCGCCCACATCACCCGGAACCACCTCGAGGTGCGCGGCGGATAGTCGCTCGAATTCGCTGAGCAACCCGGGATCACCCGAGTCGAATGCCGCGGCCAGCCGGTGCCGCGCCGCCGCGGCATCGGCACCGCGTACCAGGCAGATCACCGTTCCACCGGCCGCTTCCATCCGCCGCAACCATTCCAGGCACAGGAAGCGTCCCAGGTAGCCGTTGCCGCCGGTGAGCAGAACGGTGCGGACTGCGGAGTCGGGCCGCACGGTCGTAGCGGCAGCCGCGGGGTCGAAAAACCGATCGAGGGCGAGATCGGTGGCACGCACCTCGTTATCGTCGCCGTGTACGGCGGCGAAGGTCGGCCGCCTGGTCACCGAATGCCGTTCGGCCGCGATGTAACCGGCGATCTCTCGCAGACTGGCAGCCGGACCGGTCAGCACCCCCACCGGCACCTCTACCTCGAACAGGTCGTACAGCAGATTCGACAGGGACAACGCCGAGAGGGAATCACCGCCCAGATCGGTGAAGTGCGCGTCGGGGCGCAGATCGGTGTCGGCGCAACCGAGCAGCGCCCGCACGGCGCGACCGAGCGTTTCCAGCACGGGCTGGTCGGCGGCCGAGCGGCGCAGGGCGATCAGCTCATTCGTCTGCGCTGCCGCAAGATCGGTGTAGAGCCGCTCCAGCCGCTCGCCGTAGCGCTCTTTCAGCATGGGCCGCAACAGTTTCCCGATCCCCGACAGCAGTCCGTTGCCGGTGCTGAACGGCTCGGTCTCGATCAGGAAGTCGCGCGGAATCTCGTAGGAGTTGAGCTTCGCGTCCTTGGCCGACCGCTGCAGTGATTCCGCCAGCACGGCTTTCGGATCACGGGTGCGCAACGCGTCCGCCGAAGGCACGATGACCGCGAGCAGGTAGGCGCGTTCGCTACTGCCGTAGACAAAGATCTGCCGGACCAGCGGGCTCGTCGAGAACACCGCCTCCAGCTTCGCGACCGTCACGAATTCGCCCTGCGACAGCTTCAAGACGTTGTTGCGGCGGTCCACACACACCACCTCGTCGGGTCCGAGCTCGGCCACGATATCGCCGGTCCGATAGAAGCCGTCCTCGTCGAACACCTCGGCGGTGATGTCGGGCCGTTTGAAGTAGCCCGGAATCATCGCGGTCGTCTTCAACAGCAGCTCGCCGCGCGGATGCGGCAGGTCAGTACCGAAATAGCCGAGTTCGGGTACGTCCACCAACTTGTAATCGAGCACCGGTGGACGGCGCACCCGATTGTCGATCACCAGACCGCCGCCCGCCTCGGTGGATCCGTAGCCGTCGTGCAGTTCCAGATCGATCACCGATTCGATGAACGTCTTCATCTCCGCCGCCAGCGGGGCGCTACCGCAGATCGCGGTCATCACGCGCCCACCCAGGAATCGTTCGCGCAGTTCGGTTTTCACTTGCTCCTCGACGGCGGAGCGATCGGCGCCCGCAACCCAGCGCCGGTCGACCTCACTCAGGAACCGCTGAAACACCATGTCGCACACGCGCGGAACGAGGAACAGTTCCGTAGGACGGACCAGTGCGATGTCCTCGAACAAGGTGGACATATCGCTCTGCGCGGAGAAGTAGGCGGTGCCGCCGCGAGCGAGTAGGCCGTTCAACGTCATCCGGCCCGCGACGTGACTCATCGGCATGAAATTGAGATTGATCGCCGCGACCGGCGGCTGCGCCAGCCAGATCTTGCGCACCAGCGGCTCGGTGTACATGGCGCCCTTGGGCGTTCCGGTGCTGCCGGAGGTGTAGATCAGCAGGGTGAGGGTGTCGTCGTCGGCCTGACAGACCGGTGCCGCGGGTAGGTCGCGACCCCGTTCGATGACCGCGCCGAGAGCTTCCACCGTCACTCGATCGCCCAGCCGCGCATGTGCGGATTCAATTGCACCGCAGCGCGTCTCGTCCTCCGCATGGAAATCGAAGACCTGAAACAGCTCGGGCACCGAAGCTTCCAGCACACAGTCCACCGCGTGGTGGACCAGATCTGCACTCGCCGCGACGACACGCGGCTCGGTCTCGCGCAGGATCGAGCCCAATTGCGCGACGGACGCATTGGCCTGCAACGGCACAGCCACGGCACCCAACCGCACACACGCCAGATCCAGAATCGTGTAATCGATGCTGGTGAATCCGATGATGGCGACGAAATCGCCTGCCCGGACCCCGGATTCGTGCCAGGCCGCGGTCACCGCAGCAACCTGGTCCCCCAGCTCCGCATAACTGATCGTCTCGAACTCCGGCAACAACCGCCGTGTCCGCCCGGCCTCGCCGGTCACCCACTCGAACGCCCGCTGCCCCAGCGCCGGGCGGTCAGCATAGGCCGCCACCACCGTCTCGATGATCTCCGGCAACCGCATCCCCCGCAACGCCGCACTGACCGCTTTGTCCGGCCGCGCCGCCCGAATTTCCGGAAACTCGGCATACAGTTCCGCGACCCGCCGCGCCCGCCGCTCCGCCACCGACTCGACCATCGTCCACCCTCCTCGAATGACACCGTCGTCACTCGCCCCATTCTGAGGGCAACCGCCGCCAGATAGCCAGCCGACCGGCTGGGACAGTTCCCCGCCCGCCGAGACCGGCCGTGCACCCCAGGTCAGGCTGTTCGCTACGAGCTTCCAGATCGCTACAGAACCAGATACCGAGTTCCCGCCGCCTACGCGGCGAACCACACCTCGACCAACCCTGATAGGGACCGCAAGTTTCGCCGCCGAGTACGACTTGATCCGGGACGAGCAAGACCCGCACGCGGTGGGCGTGCGGGTCCTGATCGGCCGATGGTGCCGAACACCGCCAGCAGAGCGGTGCGCCCCTTACCGGGGTGACGCGCCGCTGGGCTTGGGCGCTCGAGTCGGGCGGCTACTTCTTGTTGCGCTCGCGCTTTTCGCGGATGCGCACCGAGATGCGCACCGGTGAACCGTCGAAACCGAACTCCTCACGCAGCCTGCGCTCCAGGAAGCGGCGGTAGCCTGCCTCCAGGAAGCCGGTGGTGAACAGCACGAAGGTCGGCGGGCGGGTGGAGGCCTGGGTGGCGAACATGACGCGGGGCAGGCGGCCGCCGCGCATCGGCGGCGGAGTGGCCGCGATGACTTCCTTGAGCCAGTTGTTCAACCGGCCGGTCGGAATGCGCTTGTCCCAGGATTCCAGCGCGGTTTCCATGGCGGGCACCAGCTTCTGCACGGATCGCCCGGTGTGCGCGGAGATGTTGACCCGGCCGGCCCACGGCACGCGGACGAGTTCCCGGTCGATCTCCTTCTCCAGTTGCAGCCGCCGGTCCTCGTCGACGAGGTCCCACTTGTTGAACGCCAGCACGAGGGCGCGACCGGAATCGGCGACCATGCTGATGACCCGCAGGTCCTGTTCGGTCATCGGCTGCGAGGCGTCGATCAGCATGATCGCGACCTCGGAGGCCTCCAGCGCCGACTTGGTGCGCAACGAGGCGTAGAACTCCATGCCGCTGGCATGGGAGACCTTGCGCCGCAGGCCCGCGGTATCGACGAATTTCCAGACCTTGCCGCCCAATTCGACGAGCGAGTCGACCGGGTCGACGGTGGTGCCCGCGACATCGTGCACCACCGAACGCTCCGCGCCGGCCAGCTTGTTCAGCAGGCTGGACTTGCCGACGTTCGGCTTGCCGACCAGCGACACCCGGCGCGGACCCTGACCACCGGTGCCTTCGCGCGGCGTCTCGGGCAGCACACTCAGGACGTCGTCGAGCAGATCACCGGTGCCGCGGCCGTGCGCGGCCGAAACCATGCGCGGCTCACCGAGACCCAGCGACCACAGCGACGCGGCTTCCGCCTCGGCGCGTGCGTCGTCGACCTTGTTCGCGACCAGGATCACCGGAATCTTGGAGCGCCGCAGCTTCTTCACCGCCGCCTCGTCGGTGGCTGTGGCCCCGACGGTGGCGTCGACGACCAGCAGGATCGCGTCGGCGGTTTCCATCGCCAGCTCGGCCTGCCGGGCCACCGCCTGCTGCAAGCCCTTGGCGTCGGGCTCCCAACCGCCGGTGTCCTGCACGAAGAAACGCCGGCCCGACCAGGTGGCCTCGTAGGAGATGCGGTCACGGGTGACGCCGGGGATGTCTTCGACGACTGCTTCGCGGCGGCCCAGAATGCGGTTCACCAGTGTGGATTTGCCGACATTCGGCCGACCGACGATGGCGAGGGTCGGCATGGCGACATACTCTTCGTCCTCCCCCGCACCGTCGAGTCCGAGGAGCTCCCAATCGGTTTCGTCGCTCCATACGCCGTCACCGGCAAGTACGTCCTCGCTCACTGAGACTCTCCTGTAATCGAAAGCTGCTGGGCGACAACCTGATACAACTCGTCGATGACCTGGTCCTTGGTCAGCTCGCTGGTATCGACCAGCACCGCGTCCTCGGCCGGGCGCAACGGGGAGATCTTGCGCGTCGAATCCAGGTTGTCGCGGCGCTGCACGTCGGCCAGCACGGCCGCGTAGTCGTCGCCGCGACCCTCGGAAATATTCTGCTGGTTGCGCCGCTGCGCCCGCGCCTCGGCGGACGCGGTCAGATAGATCTTGGCGTCGGCGCCGGGCAGCACGACCGTGCCGATATCCCTGCCCTCCACCACAATTCGGCCGGCGGCGGCGGTGATGTCGCGCTGCAGGGCGACGAGCAGTTCCCGCACCTCGGGCACGGCGGACACCGCCGAGACGGCCTTGGTCACCGCGTCACCGCGGATCTCCGAGGACACGTCCGCGCCGTCGAGTTCGATCACCTCACGGCTGGGATCGGTGCCGATGCGCAGCGGCAGTTCCTTCACCGCCACCGCGATCGCCGCGGCGTCGTCGAGATCGATGCCCGCGCGCAGGACGCGCAAGGTCGCGACCCGGTACATGGCGCCGGTATCGAGGTAGCTCGCGCCCA
Organism: Nocardia goodfellowii; assembly: GCF_017875645.1. Classification (NCBI taxonomy): domain Bacteria; kingdom Bacillati; phylum Actinomycetota; class Actinomycetes; order Mycobacteriales; family Nocardiaceae; genus Nocardia; species Nocardia goodfellowii. The sequence goes on from NZ_JAGGMR010000001.1 coordinate 6,747,278, forward strand.
GGCGGGTCGCCAGCAGCCGCGACACGCTGGATTTGCCGGTGCCCGAAGGCCCGTCCATCGCCACGACCAGCGGACCGCTGCCGATCAGCTTCTCCGTAATCGCCACGGAAGTCTCCACACTGTTCACAACGACACCGCCTCGTACAATTTGCCGACTTCGCTGCGACCGAGCACCTTCAGGGTGCCGGGCCGCTGATCGCCCAGGGCGACCGGTCCGATGTTGGTGCGCACCAGGCGGATCACCGGATGACCGACCGCGGCGAGCAGGCGGCGCACGATGTGCTTGCGCCCCTCGTGCAATTCCAGCTTCACCAGCGAACGACCTTCGCCGAGTTCCAGCACCTGGAATTTGTCCACCTTGGCCGGGCCGTCCTCGAGCTCGACACCGTCACGCAGACGCTTGCCGATGCCCTTGTGCACTTCGCCGTTGACGGTCGCCAGGTAGGTCTTGGAAACCTCGAACGACGGGTGCATGAGCCGGTGCGCGAGATCGCCGTCGTTGGTGAGCAGCAGCAGGCCCTCGGTGTCGGCGTCGAGCCGCCCGACATGGAAGAGCCGCTGCCCGGCCGCGATCCGCTCGGCGACAATATCGCCGACACACGGGCGGCCCAGATCGTCGGACATCGTCGACTGCCAGCCCTTGGGCTTGTTCAGTGCGAGATGGACGAGTTCCTCGCGCACCATGACGCGAGTGCCGTCGACGCGAATGACCGCTTTCTGCGGATCGATCCGCAGGCCCTGTTCGCGCACGATCGCGCCGTCGACCTCGATGCGGCCCTGCTCGATCATCTCCTCGGCGGCGCGGCGCGAGGCCACCCCCGCCTTGGCCAGGACCTTCTGCAACCGCTCACCTTCACCGGTGGGCAGTTTGGCGTGCGCGTCGTAGACCTCGGTCGGTTCGACATACTGATGCTTGGCCGGTTTCGCGTTGCTCAGCAGCGGCGCCGACGGGGTCGGACGCTTCGGCTTGGCGGTCTTCTTCACCGGCGCGGGCGCGGCCTTGCGCGGTCCGCCCGGTCCGGCGGCGCCACGACCGGGCGCGCCGCCACGCGAGGCGGGAGCTCCACGCTCGCCCCACGAAGCCCCGCGCTGGGCCGAGCCGCCACGCGACGGTGTCCCGCTGGGCGTGGTGTATTCGCCCCGCGAAGAGGCCCGCGATCCCGTGCCGCGCTGCGTTGCGCCGCCCTGGGAACTGCCGCGACGACCGCCGCGCTCCGCACTCCAGCTACTCCGCTCGGCGGGAGCCCCGCGACCACCGCCGCGTTCCCCGCTGAAGCCGCTCCGCTCGGCGGGAGCCCCGCGACGACCACCACGCTCCTCACTGAAGCCACTCCGCTCGGCGGGGGCCCCGCGACGACCGCCGCGCTCCTCGCTCCATCCGCCACGCTCCGGTGCGGCGCCACGCTGGGCCGCGCGGGCTCCGCGCGATCCTGTGCTGCGGGCCGAACTGCCGCGGGCGGGCGGCTGGTCATTTCTTTTTCTACGATCCGGTGTGCCATCTCGGCGAGCGGGCGTATTCAATGTTTTTCCTAGTCCTCGGTGCCGAGATCCAAATCTGCCTCGGCGCTTTTTTTCAGCCTGGTGTACCGGGGGTCGGTATCCAGACTGTCGTTGATCTCATCGATCAGGTCGACGCCCGGAAGCAAGGGCGCCAGGGGCGGCAGGTCCGACAGTGACGCGAGCCCGATCCGCTCCAGGAACAACTCGGTCGTGCAGTACTGCGTACCGTTCGTTTCCGAATCGACGCCGGCCTCGGCGATCAAGCCGCGAGCCAATAGCGTGCGCATCACGCCGTCGACGTTCACGCCGCGCACCGCGCTCACCCTGGTCCGGGTCACCGGCTGGCGGTAGGCAACCACCGCCAATGTTTCCAACGCCGCGCGAGTCAATTTTGTTCGCGCGCCGTCGAGCAGCACCTGTTCGACATAGGGTGCGTACTCGCTGCGAGTATAGAAGCGCCAGCCATCACCCACGAAACGCAGGTCGATGCCGCTGCGACGCGCGCTGAGCTCGGCCGACATGGCGCGCAGCGTGCTCTCGACGCGCTCGGTGTCGTCGTTCAAGGCCGCGGCCAGCTGTTCTGCGGGCGCGGGCGCGTCCACGACCAGCAGCATCGCCTCGAGCGCTGAGCGGAATTCGTCATCGTCGAGCGGGCCCGAGGTGTCGAGCGTCTCGTCCGCAGGCTGCGGCGGAAGAGGCGCGTCGGCGGGCGCGGGGCCGGTGTCGAGGCCGAAGAGTTCGACGCCGTCGTCGGCCAGCAAGTCGGCATCGCGCTGGATCAGTTCGGCGGTCGTGGGTATCGCGGGCTCGGTCGCGCGGGCGTTGCGGGCCGCGAGCCGGGCGACCTCGGCCAGCCGGGCGGCTTCCATCATCCGAGCGGCCGCTGTCTCGCCGTTCGACGGCGTTTCCGGTGCGTTGCCGCCGGTCGGCGAAGTGTCGGCCTCGTTGTCCCCGGTGGGCTCGCTCACCCGTAATCCTCCTCGATGTTCACTGCCCGCGGCGGTTCGCCGTCCGGGCCCAATTCGCCGATCCAACTCACCGCCAGCGGGCCCAGCGGTTCCGGTTGCTCGAACTCGATCGTCTTGCCTCGATACAGCTCCAGCAGCGCCAGGAAACGCGCCACGATCTCGACCGGCACCGTGCAGTCCTCGACGAGCTCGGCGAAGGTCAACCACGCGCCCGCGCCGCGCTCCTGTAGTCGCTGCAAGATCAACGCCGCCTGCTCCGGGATGGATATCGCGTGCGAGTGCAGATGGTCCAGACCGACCGTGGGTACCGGGCGCGGCCGGAAGGCGACGGCGGCGATCTCGGCGAATCCGGCCGCGTCTATGCCCAGCGTAACCTCGGGCAGCAGGCCGGCGAACCGCTCCTCCAGGCTCACCGACCGCGGGTAGCGCCGCAGCGCGATCGCTTCCAACTCGCCGAACAGCTCGGCCACCTGCTTGAACGCGCGGTACTGCAGCAACCGGGCGAACAATAGGTCGCGTGCTTCCAGCAATTCCAGGTCTTCGGCGTCGGTCATCTCCCCCGAGGGCAGCAGCCGCGCCGCTTTCAGATCCAGCAGTGTGGCCGCGACCACCAGGAATTCGGTGGTCTGGTCCAGAATCTTGTCGGCGCGGAGCCCGGTCTCCTCCGCCATCCCCGCTGTCAAAGCCTTGGTATAAGCGATGAATTCATCGGTGACCTTGTGCAACGCCACTTCGGTGACGTCGAGCTTGCGCGAACTGATCAGCGTCAGCAGCAGATCGAAAGGACCCTCGAAATTGCTGAGCGTCAGATGGAATCCGGTCTTCTCGGATTTCTCGGTCGCTGCCGGAGCGGGGTCGAGCGTGTCGTTCACCGGCCAGACCGGTGGATGACTTCCCTCGCCATCGCCCGATACGCTTCGGCGCCACCGGATTTCGGCGCCCAGGTGGTGATGGGTTCACCGGCCACACTGGCGTCCGGGAAACGCACGGTGCGGGAGATCGCCGTGTCGTAGACCAGATCGCCGAACACTTCGACTACTCGAGCCATGACCTGTCGCGAATGCAGTAGTCGCGCGTCGAACATGGTGACCACGATGCCGTACAGGCTCAGCCTCGGGTTCAGGCGGTCTCGCACCTTCTCCACGGTGTCGTTGAGCAGGGCGAGTCCTCTCAGCGAGAAGTACTCACACTCCATCGGAATGATCACGCCGTCGGAGCAGGCCAGCGCGTTCACGGTGAGCAAGCCGAGTGAGGGCTGACAGTCGATGAGGATGTAGTCGTAGCGGTCGCGGATGGGTTCCAGTGAGCGCCCGAGGGTTTGCTCCCGGCCGACCTCGTTGACCAGCTGAATCTCCGCCGCGGACAGATCGATGTTGCTGGGTAACAGATCCAGGTTGTCGACGCGGGTTTCCATCAGCACGTCATCGATGGACGTGCGCGTTCCGATCAGCAGGTTGTGCACCGTCTGGTCGAGATCGTGATGCGCGACACCGAGACCCGCGGACAGCGCGCCCTGCGGATCCAAATCGACCAGCAGTACGCGACGACCGTATTCGGCCAGTGCGGCACCGAGATTGATGGTCGAGGTGGTTTTGCCGACGCCGCCCTTCTGATTGCACATGGCGACGATCAGCGCGTTACCGTGCTCGGCGAGCGGCTGCGGCTCCGGCACCAGGCGCAATGGCCTGCCCGTCGGCCCGAGTTCCGCGCTCTCCGGCACAGGTTCGGCCCCATTGGCCCACAGCGTTTCCGCCGCGGCGTCCGAGTACGGTCCCGCCGCTCCTGCTGTAGTCACGATCCCGCTGCTCCTTACGCGTTTGCCCAGTGCCGTAGCGACTGCTCGCAGGTCGGTCGAAATGATCGACCTCGCCGAGCGTAGCGAGGCCCATCAGGCCCGACCTCGCTTTCGTACGGTCCAGCTCTATTCAGACGCTACCGCTTGACAGCGCGAGACTTGCGCTCGGACACGCGAGCCGCCGTACCTACTCGGTGAGACGATACCTGGTGATCGCCGGTCGGAACCCCGTTGCGGTGTGAGCGACCGGGGCGAGCGGGGTGAACTCCGCCAATCGCGGGCGGTGCGAAGGCAATCAACGAGCCCGCGGGTGCGCGGTGGCCCAGACTTCCCGCAAAGTGCTGACCGTGACGAGGGTATAGATCTGGGTGGTGGTCACCGAAGCGTGCCCCAGAAGCTCCTGGACGACACGGACATCCGCGCCGCCGTCGAGGAGATGGGTGGCGAAGGAATGCCGCAGCGTGTGCGGCGAGACGGTCGCGCCGATGCGCGCCCGCTCCGCCGCGGTCTGCAGCACCTGCCAGGCACTCTGCCGGGACAGCCGACCACCGCGGGCATTCAGGAACAGCGCGCCCGCGTTGGCTTTTCCCGCGGCGGCCAGCAGCGGACGGCCGCGCACCAGGTAGGCGTCCACCGCCGCGAGCGCGGGACGGCCGATCGGCACCATGCGCTGTTTACCGCCCTTGCCGCGCAACACCACCGCGCGCTCCTCGATATCGAGATCATCGACGTCGAGGCCGACCACCTCGGAAATCCGTGCGCCCGTGGAATACAGCAACTCCAGCAGCGCCCGATCCCGCAGACCGCGCGGTCCGCCATCGTTTCCGGCCTCGCCGCCCGCGGCCTCGAGCAAGCGCAGAACCTTGTCGTAGGGCAACGCTTTCGGCAGCCGCCGCCCCGGCGCCGGTGGTTTGACCGCGTGCGCGACATCGGTGGTGGTCAAGCCCTCCGCGGCGGCGAAGCGATGCAGACCGCGCACCGCGATCAGCGCGCGCGCGACCGAACTCGCGGCCAGCGGCGGATGGTTTTCCGCCCCGGCCCGCAAAGCCATGGTGAATTCCGCGACATCGGATTCCGCGACCCGGTCCAGTCCCTCGATCCCGCGCTCGGTGAGGAAGTCGCGGTAGCGGTCCAGATCGCGGCGATAGGCGCCCAGGGTGTTGCGGGCCGCACCGCGTTCGACCGCGAGATGGTCAAGGTAGGCGTCGATCTCGCGTGCGAGCACCCCGGGATCCTGTCAGTCTTCGGATCGCTGTGCTGCTTTACGGCGCAGGAATCCGGTGGGTTGCTCCGGCCACGGCGCGTCGGCCGGGCGCAGCGGCAGATTTCCGGCGCGGGCCGCCGCCAGGGCGAGTACGCCCGCCACCGCGGAAGCGTTGACGATCTCGCCCGCGAGCGCTGCCCGCACCGCCTGGTCCACCGGCATGACCGTGACGCCGAGGTCGGCTTCTTCGAATTCCGGTTCGGGACGCTCGGTTTCGTAGAGTCCGCGGGCCAGATAGACGCGCAGCGCCTCGTCGGTGAACCCCGGCGAGAGCGCCACGTCGACCAGCACCGACCATTCGCGCGCGGCCAGCCCGGTCTCCTCGGCCAGTTCTCGCTTGGCCGCTTCGAGCGGATCCTCGCCCGGCACGTCGAGCAGACCGGCCGGCAGTTCCAGCAGCCGGCGTCCGATCGGATGCCGGTACTGCCGGATCAGCACGACATTGTCGTCGTCATCGATGGCGGCGACGGCGACCGCGGCGTGATGCTCGATCACTTCCCGTTCGGCGACGCGGCCGCCGGGCATGGCCACCTGGTCCAGCCGCAGCGCGAGAATCGCTCCGCTGTATACGGTCTTACTGGACACCGTCTCGAAATCGTGACTGCCCGGCCCACTCCCACTCATTCCTTAATTCTCCGCACCCGCGAGCTCGTCCGCACCGGTCAGGTCCACCGGAAGCCGTTCGGCCGCCTTGTAGGCCAGCGCCGCCGCGATCAGCGCCGCGAACAGCGGATGCGGACGGGTAGGACGGCTTTTCAGCTCCGGGTGCGCCTGGGTGGCGACCAAGAACGGATGGACATCCGCGGGGTATTCCACGAATTCCACCAGGTGCCCGTCGGGTGAGGTGCCGCTGAACCGCAAGCCGCTCTTGACGATCGTGTCGCGGTAGGCGTTGTTCACCTCGAAGCGGTGCCGGTGCCGCTCGGAAACCTGTTCCGAGCCGTACGCCTCGGCCACGACCGAACCCTTGGTGAGCGTCGCCGGGTAGGCGCCCAGGCGCATGGTGCCACCGAGATCGGCGGCACCGGCCACGGCGTCCTTCTGATCGGCCATGGTGGAGATGACGGGATGCGTGGTGTCCGGCTCGAATTCGGTCGAGTTGGCGTCGTCCAGGCCAACCGAGCGCGCCGCCTCGATCACCACGCACTGCAGACCCAGGCACAGGCCCAGCAGCGGGATGCCGCGGGTACGGGCGTAACGGATCGCGCCGACCTTGCCCTCGATGCCGCGGATGCCGAACCCGCCGGGGATGAGCACCGCGTCCACATCGCGCAGCGCGGCGATCGCACCGGCTTCGGTTTCGCACTCGTCGGAGGGCACCCAGCGGATCTGCACCTTGGCGCGGTGCGCGAAGCCGCCCGCGCGCAGCGCCTCGGTCACCGACAGGTAGGCGTCCGGCAGGTCGACGTACTTGCCGACCAGCGCGACCTCGACCGTCTCGCGCGAGTTGTGCACCCGCTCCAGCAGGTCACCCCACACGGTCCAGTCCACGTCGCGGAACGGCAGACCCAGGCGGCGCACCACGTAGGCGTCCAGGCCCTCGCGGTGCAGCACCTTCGGGATGTCATAGATCGACGGTGCGTCGGGGGTGGAGATGCAGGCGTCCGAATCCACGTCGCACATCAGCGCGATCTTGGACTTGAGCGCCTGCGGGACGTCGCGGTCACAGCGCAGGATCAGCGCGTCGGGCTGGATACCGATACTGCGCAGCATCGCCACCGAGTGCTGGGTCGGCTTGGTCTTGAGCTCGCCCGAGGGCGCGAGGTAGGGCACCAGCGAAACGTGCAGGAAGAAGACATTGTCACGACCGACGTCGTGCCGGATCTGGCGCGCCGCCTCGAGGAACGGCTGCGACTCGATATCGCCGACGGTGCCGCCGATTTCGGTGATCACCACGTCCGGGGTGTGGCCCTGCAGATCGGGGCCCTGCATCGCCAGGATGCGCGCCTTGATCGCGTCGGTGATGTGCGGGATGACCTGCACTGTGTCACCCAGGTATTCGCCGCGGCGCTCCTTGGCGATGACCGACGAATAGATCTGTCCCGTGGTGACATTGGCGTCCCGGGACAGATCGCGGTCCAGGAACCGCTCGTAGTGACCGACATCGAGATCGGTCTCGGCGCCGTCCTCGGTCACGAACACCTCTCCGTGCTGGAACGGATTCATGGTGCCGGGATCGACGTTGAGGTAAGGGTCGAGTTTCTGCATGGTGACGCGCAAACCGCGCGCCGTCAGCAGCTGACCGAGGCTGGAAGCGGTAAGGCCTTTGCCCAATGAGGAGGCGACACCACCGCTGACGAAGATATGTTTCGTGGCAGTTCGCGCCTGAATCCGTGTTTGACCCACGGGTCTTCACGGTAACACTGTTTGGTCCCGGCGTTCCAACGCCACGCACGTTTGCCCACAAGTCGCCAAGACTTCATCCGGGGTCTGACCTCCCGCCCGTTCGGTACGCTCACGCGCCTGATGAGCCGAACGTCACGTTCGGCTCGGCGCGGTACCGTCGCGGCTTGTCCGGGACCTTCGTGGCTACCGTGGCGGCGCGGCGAAGGTGAGCGAGGTGGCCTCGGCCGCGGTGCCGTAGCGGCCCGCGCCGCCGTTGAGCTGCTCGGACAAGCCCAGCACGGCGGTGACCCGGCCGATCTCGCGGTCCAGGTGGTCGATCGTGGTGACCGTGGTGGCCAGCACGGAGTCGGAGCGCACTTCGGCGATGGGCCCGGACCCCTCGGCCGCGCCCGCACGGCCCGCGAGCACGGTGCCCGCGCTGCGGGCGCGCAGGGCGCCGGCGAAGCGAGCGATGTTGGCACCCTGATTGTTTTCGCTCGCGCGCGCGCCGTTGCCGGTGATGACGAGGGCGAGTTGGGCCGGGCGGGCCGGCGTGTCGCCGTAGGCGAGGAAGCCGCCGCCGCGCAGCGTTTCCAGCACGAGCGCCAGTTCTTCCGGGGTGCTGCGAGGTTGCGTGTTGACCGGATCGAGCAACAGCACCAGACCCAGCAGATCACCGGCCAGGCTGGCTTGATCGACCGCGCCGGTGCGCAGCTGCGCCCCCGCCGGGATGACATTGGTGAGCGAGGTCCGCATCCGATCGCCTTCGCTGGCGTCGAGGAAGGCGTCGGTCAGCGCCATCCGGCCGGTGATCGCGGCGCCCGCGGTTTCCAGGCCGCGCGATACGGCTTCGACGTCCGCGGGGTCGGCGTCGGGCGTGGTGAATACCGCGACGGTGCGGTCGGCCAACGCACCCTGCAGAATTCGGTCCGAGGAACCGGCGATGAAGCGGTCGGCGGCCTCGAGTTCGTCGGTCTGACGCCGATTCTGTTCGGCCAGGGTCTCGACCTGCTGACGCAGTTCGGATTTGTCCGAGCGCAGCCCCGTGAGCATGTCGGCGGCCAGGGTCTGCGAACCCAGCACCACGCCGATGGCGAGGGCCAGGAAGATGCCGACGATCGAGATCAGGTGCTGGCGAGCCGAAATCATGATCCTCCGATGCTGGTCGAGAGCTTGGCGATCAGAGCAGGCGTTGGACCGTGTCCCCGGCCCAGAGCAGGGCCCGGTCCCAGGCCGCGCCCACCCAATCGACGATCTCGCCACCCGAATTCGAGGCGAGCAGCACCACGATGATCGCGATCAGCGCGGCCAGCACCACCATCGAGATGGCGACCCCGGACATCCGGCTGCGATACAGCGTGGCGACGGCCTTGGCGTCCATCAGCTTGGTGCCGAGCTTGAGCCGGGTCAGGAAGGTGGCCGGGCAGCTGTCGCGGCGGCCGGCGTCGAAGAAGTCGTCGAGCGAGGCGGCGGCGCCGGCGGTGACGATCAGCGCGGCATCGTGGTGGCCGGCCAGCAGCAGCGCGAGGTCCGCGGGTGCGCCCGAGGACGGGAAGGTGGTGGCGCCGATCCCCAGGTCCTGGATGCGTTCCAGACCCTTGGCGTGGCCGTCGGTGTCGGCGGGCAGGATGACTTCGGCGCCGCATTTCAAAGTGGCGGTGCTGATTTCCTCCGGGTCGCCGACGATCAGATCCGGTTGGTAGCCCTGCTTGACCAGGGTGTCCGCGCCCGCGCCGACGCCGACCATGACCGGTGCGTACTCCTTGATGAACGGCTTGAGCGCTTTGAGATCGGCCGCGTGCTCAGGGCCGTCGGCGACCACCACCACGTGCCGGTCCTTCATCGACAGCTGCAACTGCGGAATGCCGACTCCGTCGATGAGCAGCGGGCTTTCGGTGCGGATGAACTCGATGGCGTTACCCGCGAACGCCTCCAGATGATCGGCGAGTCCGGTGCGCGCCTCGACCATCCGCTCGACGATGACGGCGTCGGTGAGCTGGACTCCCTCCAGCAGCACCTCCGGGTCTTTCCTGGTCAGCTTGTCCGCGTAGACCACGCCCTCGTCGATGCGAACCTTGCTGCCGTCCTTGATTCTGGTGAAGGCATCCGGGCAGGCCGTGTCCAGCAGCAGAATCCCATGGGCCACCAGGGTTTCCGGGCCGAGATTGGGATAGCGGCCGGAAATCGACGGTGCGGTGTTGATCACCGCGACGACGCCGGCCGCGACCAGCCGGTCCGCGGTGAGCCGGTCCAGATCGAGTTCGTCGAGTACGACGACATCGCCCGGACCGACCCGTCGCAGCAGACGCCGGGTGTTGCGATCCACCCGGGCTACACCGGTCAGGCCGGGTAACGTTTCGGTGTTCCTCGACAACAGAGCCAACATCTTCATGGCCCGATGATGGTCACAATTCCTCGACCTTTAGTGGAGGCGCGCCGACCATCGGCCCAGGTCGCGCCTTAATTACCCAGGTGGATCGGGAACGCCGCCAGGTCGTTCTGGGTCATAACCGGCAGGTTTACCAGCTCCGAGTCCGGCACCGCGAGACGCAGATCCGGGAAGCGGGCGAACAAGGCGGGCAACGCGATCGCGGCTTCCATCCGGGCCAGTGCCGCGCCCGGGCAGATGTGCGGACCGTAGCCGAAGGACATGTTCCGGCCCGCGGTCGGACGGGTGAGATCGAACTCGTCGGCGTCGGCGCCGTGCAGGTCGGTGTCGCGGCCGATGGCGCGGTAGGACATGACCACGCCGTCGCCCTTCTCGATCAGCACATCACCGACGGTGATGTCCTCGGTGGCGAAACGCATCAGCAGGTGATTCACCGGGCCGTCGTAGCGCAGTGTCTCCTCCACCGCCGCGGTCCAGTCCCGCTCGCCGCTGCGCAGCGCGGCCAGCTGTTCGGGGTGGGCGGCCAGGGCGCGCACCGCGTTGACGATGAGGCTGACGGTGGTCTCGTGGCCCGCGGCGACCAGCGCCTTCAGATTGCCGATCACCTCTTCCTCGGTGAGGGGCTCGCCGCCGTCGGTGGCCTGGATGAGCGCTGAGGTGAGGTCGTCGGTCGGGTCGGCCGTCTTCTCCTTCACCATGTTGGTGAAGTAGACGTCCATGTCCGCGATCACCCGCAGACGTTCGTCCTGCGGGGTCATCACCGAGAAGAACTTCTTGTACCAGCTCAGCAGCATCGCCTCGTCGGCCGGATTCACACCCATCAGCTTCCCGATGACCCGCATCGGCAGCGGATAGGCGAACACCGTCTTCAGGTCCACGACAGCGCCGTCCGCTCCGGCCTTCGTCAGGTCGTCCAGCAGTTCGGCGGTGATGCGCTCGATGGTCGGCCGCAGATCCTCCAGCCGCTTACGGCTCAGTGCCTGCGTGGTCTTCAGGCGTAGTCGCCGGTGTTCCTGCCCGTCCACGCTGAACATCGAGCGGTCGACGAGGATCATGCCGATCAGCGGCCACTGATCGGTGACCGCGCCGGTGCTCCACAGCGACCAGGCATTGATGTCTTTGACCAGCCGGGTGTCGGTGAGCAGCTGGCGGGCCAGCGCGTGCTCGGTCACGGTCCAGGCCGGGACCCCGAGCAGGTCTATCTTGGTCAGGCGTCCGGCCGCGCGCAGGCGCGCGGTCTCCCCCGCGAGATCACCGACCATCGGATCGATGGCGATGGTCTCCATATGTGGACATTCCCGCATTACAGCGTCCCTCCGACTGCACGAACTGGGGTGAAAAGAACTGGTAGCGAGGTCATTCCACGCAGGAACGCGGAGGGCCGGCGCACCAGGGTCTGGGCGGGGACGGCGAGATCGATATCGGGCAGCCGGTCCAGCAGCACTTCGATTCCGGTCCGGGCGATGATCTCGGCGATCTGTTGCGCGGGGAACGGGCAGCGGTACTCGCCGTAGCTGAAGGAGAAGTGCGCGTTGTTGCCGGAGTGCGCCGGCTCGGTGTTCACCGAGACATGTTGGCGCACATGCGGATCCGCGTTGGCCGCACCCAGACCGAGGAGCAGCATGTCACCGGCTCGAATGATCTTGTCGGCGAGGCGGGTATCGCGCGCGGCCCAGCGTCCGGCCAGGATCTGCGTCGGGGTGTCCTCCCACAGCACCTCGTTCATGGCCTGCCCGACACTGCGCCGGCCACCACCGAGCGCGGCGGCGAAACGATCGTCGGTGAGCATGAGCCGCACCGAGTTGCCGATCCAGTCCGCGGTCGGCAGATACCCGGCCGCGGTGAGCGCCATGATGTCCATGACGTACTCCTGATCGGAGAACGGCTCCGGGTGTGCCAGCATTCGCGAGGTCAGGTCGTTGCCCGGCATGCCCTTCTTGGTGGCCATCAGCTTGCCGCACAGCTCGGCGAAACGCAGATGTGCCGACTGGGCATCGGCGCCGCCGTCGGTGAAAGTCTTCATCACCCAGGCCAGTTCGGGCCCTTCCTCGTCCGGGAACCCCATGATCCGGGCGAGCACCAGCACCGGCAGCGGTTCGGCGTAGTCGGTGACGATCTCGGCCGAGCCGCGCCCGCAGAAGCCGTCGATCAGCTGATCGGCGATCTCCTCACAGGCGCGGCGTAATTCGAAGGGGTCCACCGACTCCAGCGCCGGCTCCACCATCGACACGTGCCGCCGGTGCTCGGCGCCCGCGGTGAAGTAGATCGACGGCATCGGGCGCCCGACCATCGGCAGCAGCGGCCAGTCCTCGGGGATGTTGGGCCACTGGTTCCACAGGCCGACATCGCGCGGAAACAGCTCCGGATCGCTGGTCACCTGATGCAGTTCCCGGTAGCCGACCACCAGCCAGGCCGGAAAACCACCCGGCAGCTCGACCGAGACGACCGGACCGTGCTCGCGGCGCATCTCGCGATAGAGCTGATGCGGATCGGTATGGAAACGCGGACCGCTGAGCGGCACCGCACCGGAATCGTGTCGCACCGGGCAGCCGGAGGGCGAGCTGTCGCCGGTGAAAGCGATATCACCACTATTGGGCATCGTCATCCGACGTGTTCCTCCCTAGCTGCATAGAGGTGCTCGACCAGGGTGATCAGCACGCCCTTGCTCGACTCGCGATTGCGGGCGTCGCAGTCGACCAGCGGCACCAGCGGATCCAGATCCAGCGCGTCGCGGACGTCGTCGAGCCGGTGCCCGCCACCGAAGTTGTTGCACGCCACGATGAACGGCGTGCCGGTGGATTCCAGCCGATCGATGGCGTACCAGGAATCGGCGATCCGGCGCTGGTCCACCAGCACGATCGCGCCCAGCGCACCCGCGAACAACCGGTCCCACAGGAACCAGAACCGCTCCTGGCCCGGCGCGCCGAACAGATACAGCACGTGCTCGTCGTCGATGGAGATCCGGCCGAAGTCGAAAGCGACCGTGGTGGTCGACTTTCCGCGCACCGCGCTCAGGTCGTCGATGCCGACGCTGCTCTGCGTCATCGTCGCCTCGGTGTCCAGCGGCCGGATTTCGCTGACCGAGCGCACCAGCGTGGTCTTACCGACCCCGAAGCCGCCGACGATGACGATCTTCAAACCTTGGCTGGTACTGGCGGGCAGCGGCGCGTCGGCCCGCGCCGGACGGGTGTCAGAGCTTGCGAAGTCCAACGAGCACCTTCTCGAGGGTGGAGGCGTCCGGCAGCGAAGTCCACGGTCCGCCAGGCGAACTCGGGGCGGACGTCGGATGCCGCACGGTGATCTTGCCCATGTCGAGCAGATCCGAGAGCAGGATGGTGGCGATCCCGACCGGCAGGCGTAGCTCCGCCGCGATCTCGACCACCGCGGTCGGCGCGGTGCACATGCGCAGGATCGCGACATGTTCGGACTGCATGCCCGGGGTCGGGTCGGATTCGGTCACCACCAGGGTGACCAGGTCGAAGCTGTCGGAATCCGGTTTGCTGCGGCCGCCGGTCAGGGTGTAGAGCCGATCCGGATCGTCATCACGCCCGGGACGGCCTGGCCTTGTCACGGTCGCGCCGTTCCGACCCGCGGCTGGGCCGCGAGATAGTGGCCGAGCTGCTCGACCAACTCGCGCATGTTGTGCCCGATCAGGCCGGCGTCGGCGTCCTCGCCGGCGACGACCGCGATGTGCGCGCCCATCCCGGCCTCGACGACGAACAAGATGCCGCCGTAGAACTCGGTCATGGACTGGCGCACGCCGCCACGGCCGTTACCGAATTCGACGGAGGCGCCGTGCGCGAGGCTCTGAATTCCCGCCGAGATAGCCGCCAGTTGATCGGCGCTGTCGACGCTGAGTTCGGGTGTGTGACAGATCTTCAGGCCATCGCCGGAGAGCAGCAGGGCGTGGCGGGTTCCAGGGGTACGGGTCAGCAGTTGTTCCAGGAGCCAACCCAGCTGGGACGGCACGGTAGTTGTCATCGTTCGTTCTCCATGGCAACCGAAGGGGCAGGAGGTCTGGGGGATGGCTGGCCGACGGGGTCGGCGGGATGGGTGGATACCGCGTCAGCACCGTTGCTGTCCGAGGGCTTGTCCGAGGTGGTGTCACGGGGCGCCACGGCGCGCTGGAACGCCCCGAACGCCGAGGGCCGCGACACCGGCGGGGGCGGGGTCGGTTCCATCCGGGTGTCCGGCAGACCGTCGGGGTGTACCGCGGCCAGCGTGCTGCCGCGGCGGCGCTTCGGTAGTCCGGAATCGACGACTCCGGACGTGGTCTCGGTACCCACCGGCAGCGGCTCCGGCGTGGCGAGCTGCGAGAGTGGTTGCGCCGCAATGGTTTCCGGCGCCTCGACGACGCGGTTGCGTCCGGTGGTGGGCAGACTGAGCGCGGTCATCGGCGCGGTGGTGCGTTCCAGCCGGGTGGTGAGATCACGCGGGACCACCACGACCACGGCGGTACCGCCGATGGCGGAGGGCCGGTAGGACACGGTCAGACCGTGCTTGCGGGCCAGATGCCCGACCACCGCCAGACCCAGCCGGGTGCCGGTAAGCGAGGACAGGTCGGCGCCGCGGCGGTTGTCCCCGCCCTGCCCGGAGACGGCCTGTTCGGCACGGCGCAGCGCCGATTCGCTCATCACCAGGCCGGAATCCTCGATGGTGATCACCACGCCCGCGGGCACCTCGGCGGCGTAGACATGCACCTCGGTGGTCGGCGGGGAGAAGTTGCACGCGTTGTCGAGCAGCTCGGCCAGGGTATGCATCAAGCCCTCGGCGGCATGCCCCGCGACCGCGATCTCCGCGACCGCGCGCATCCGCACCCGCTGATAGCCCGCGACCCGGCCCATGGCGCCGCGCAGAATCGACTCCATCGCAATGGGTTTCGCCCAGCGCCGGCCGGTGCGAGCGCCACTGAGCACCGCGATGCTGTCGGCCAGGCGACCGGCCTGCGCCGTGCGGTGATCGAGCTCGAGCAGATCGGCGAGCACCTTCGGGTCGGCGTGCCGATGTTCCATCTCGCGCAACTCGGCCAGCATGGAGGTGGTCATCGCCTGCATGCGGCCCGCGGCGCCGGCGAAGGCCGCCATGGCCGCGGCCCGGCGGTTCTCGCTGTTCTTGATCTCCCAGGCCTGCTTGGTGGTGGCCTCGTTCGCCGCCGCGATGATGGCCGCAGCGTCGGTGTTGGAGGTCGCCGCGGCTCGCCGGATGCGCTGTGTCTCCTCGCGGAAGTACACCGCCGCGGTCACGCTGGCGCACACCAGCAGCGCCGCGATCACGGCACCGACCAGCAACGGGATGCGGAAATCGCCGGGCGCGGCCCAGACGGCGGCCGCGACCACGACAGCGCTCACGCCGAGACAACTGAGTAGAGTCCGATAGGGCAATCGCGGGCCCGGTACGGCGGGTTTGTATAGCTCGCCGTCAGGATTCGATGTCTGTGACAAATTCCGATCTTCCGCCAAAAATGCAGGCCGCCAGGCAGTTTGAAATCGGGCATGAGCATAACCGGCGAATCGGGCGCGCGAAAGTCGAGCGGGCGCCGGGTGCCCGAGGTCACGAGACATAGAGCAGGTACCTATATGCTTCCGTCACAGACAGTTCGAACAGGAGATTGCGCCATGGTTACCAGTACGGTCGAGACGGTCATCGCCGCCCCGCGCGACGTCGTCTACAAGTTCTTCACCGAACGCGACGGCATCGGCCCCTACCTGCCGGTCGTGAACTTCAAGTTGAAGAAGCCGGGCGCGGGCTCGGCCTCCGGTGTGGGCGCCCAATACCTGATCGGTGTCGGCGGTCTCGGGATCACCGAGGAGACCACCCAGTTGGTGCCGAACGAGCGGATGGAGTACAAGATCGTCGCAGGCGCGCCGGTGAAGCGGCATGTCGGCACGATCACCTTCGCCGACGCGGACAACAACAGCACCGCGGTGAGCTACACGATGGAGTCCGAGCCGAGCCTGCCCGTGCCCGCCAAAGTGCTGGAAATGGGCCTGCGCTCCCTTATCAACCAGTTCCTCGGCGGCGCGAAAAAAGCCCTGCGCTGACCTTCGTGTGCCCAGCACCCGCCGCACCGTTGCCCCCGAGGCTTCGCGCGGCGGGTGTTTTCCTTGGTTGTCAGGCGTTTGCTCGCTCCGCCTTCGCGGTTTCCAGCAGCTCCTCCGCATGCGCGCGGCCGGTCTCGGTGTCGTCCAGGCCGGCCAGCATCCGGGCCAGCTCGATGACCCGCTCATCCTTGGTCAGAGCGCGAACTCCGCTGTTCACCTTGCCTTTTCCGTCGTCGGACTTGTCCACCACCAGGTGCGTGTCGGCGAAAGCCGCGACCTGCGGCAGGTGGGTCACCACGATCACCTGATGGGTGCGCGCGAGCCGCGCCAGCCGGCGCCCGATCTCCACCGCCGCGCGACCGCCGACACCGGCGTCGACCTCGTCGAAAACCATGGTGGCGCCGTGGTCGGAGCTGGCGAGCACCACTTCCAGCGCGAGCATCACCCGGGAGAGTTCACCGCCGGACGCACTTTTGCTCAGCGGAAGCGACTGCGCCCCGGAGTGCGCGGACAACCGGAATTCGACCTCGTCGACGCCCGTCGGCCCGGCGTGCAACTCCTTGCCGTCGACGGTCAGCGGGGCGGAATCCTGCGGCCCGGCGGGCACCGGGCGCACCGCTACTTCCAAACGGGCCTTGCCCATGGCCAGACCGCCGAGTTCCGCGCTGACCGCCGCGGCCAGCTTGCCCGCCGACTTGGCGCGGGCCGTACTCAGTTTCCGTGCCGCCTCGCGCACCCGCTCCGCGGCGATATCGACCTCGGCGGACAACTTCGCGAGCGCTTCCTCGGACACGTCCAATGAGCCCAGGCGGGTACGGGCGTCCTCGGCCCAGGCGATCACGCCGTCCACATCGGAAGCGTACTTGCGGGTCAATCCCTTCAATTCGGCTTGCCGGGTGAGCAGGGAATCGAGGGCGCCGGGATCGGAGGGCAGGTCCGACAGGTAGCTGCTCAATTCGGTGGTCACGTCGACCACCACCGCGATGGCGTCTTCCAGGCGCGGCGCGAGCGCGGTCAGTTTCGGGTCGTCGGAGGACTCGATGCGGGCGCGGGCCAGGCCGAGCGCCGCCAGCGCGCCCGAATGATCTTCCGGCGCATCGGAAGGACCGGCGAGCGCGTCATGCGCGGTGGCCGCGGCCTCGCGCAGCGAATCCAGGTCGCTGAGCCGGCGCACCTCGTCCAGGATGCGCTTGTCCTCACCGGGTTCCGGTGCGACCGCGTCGATTTCGTTGAGCGCGTATTGCAGCCGATCGGCTTCCAGCGCGAGTTCGCGGCTGCGCGCGGTCCGTTCGAGCAGTTCCGAACGCGCGTCCAGCCAGGAGCGCCGCGCCACGGTGTATTTGCGCAGCAACGGGCCGACGGTGTCGCCGGCGAACTGATCCAGTGCGCCGAGCTGCTGCTCCGGACGCTGCAAGCGGAGCTGATCGTTCTGGCCGTGCACGGTGAGCAGCGGCGCTGTGAAATCGGCGAGCACCGAGGCAGGCACGCTACGACCGCCCAGATGCGCGCGGGACCGGCCGTCGCTGCCGACGGTGCGGATCGCGATGACGCTGCCGTCGTCGTCGGCTTGCGCCGCAGCGGCTTCGAGCACCTCCCCGACCTCCGCGCGCGCGGCGGCGTTGACATCATCGACGGTGAATCGGCCCTCGACCACCGCGCGCGCCGCGCCCAACCGGACGCGGCCCGGGTCGGCCCGCGCACCGCTGAGCAGGTGCAGACTGGTGACGACCATGGTCTTACCCGCGCCGGTCTCACCGGTCAGCACGGTCAGCCCCGCATGGAATTGCGCTGTGGCAGTGGATATGACGCCTAAGCCGTCAATCCTGATCTCAGTCAGCATCGTGTCTAGCCACCCCGCCTTCTCCGTCGGCTACCGTCCCCTCGCGCTTACCCACCCCGCCTCCTTCGTCGGCCGCCACCGCCTGGATGCTCTCCGCTCGCCGCCGACCGCGCCAGCCGGTCACGGGCAACTGGAACTTGCGCACCATCCGGTCGGCGAAGGGCGCGGAATCCAATCGCACCCAGCGCACCGGTTCCACCCCGCGGACCGCTTCCACGCGACCCCCGCGCGGCAAGGCCATGGTGCGCCTGCCATCCAGGAAAACTATCGCATCGTGTCCGGTAGCCACCGACTCGACGGCGATCCGTGACTCCGGGCTGGTCACCAGCGGGCGCGCGAACAAGGCGTGCGCGTTGCTCGGAATCACCAGCAGCGCTTCGAGTTCCGGCCACACCACGGGACCGCCCGCGGAGAACGCGTAGGCGGTGGAACCGGTCGGCGTCGAGATGAGGATGCCGTCACAGCCGAACTGCGACACCGGGCGGCCGTCGACCTCCAGTACCACCTCCAGCACACCCATCCGAGACGCGTTCTCGATGCTGGCTTCGTTGAGCGCCCACCCGGTTTCGACGATCTCGTCCTCCACCCGGACGGTAAGATCGATGGTCATCCGCTGCTCGATCCGGTAGTCACCCCGCACCACCTGGGCCAGCGCCTCGTCCAGATGCTCGGCCTCGGCCTCGGTGAGAAAACCGATGCGGCCGAGGTTGATTCCCAGCACCGGCACCGCAGCGGGCCGCGCGAGTTCGGCGGCGCGCAGGAAAGTGCCGTCGCCGCCGAGCACCAGCACCATTTCGCAGCCCACGGCCGCGTCCGGGCAATGATCGACCACGGTGGCCGGATAACCGCCGGGTTCGGCGATGGCCAGCACACCCCGGGTGGGGTCCTCGCATTCGAACCGGGTGCTGTCGGCCTCATCGGCCAGCACCCGCAAACCGATCCCGGCGTCGGCGAAGATCTTCGCGACCCGGTGCGCGGTCTCGATGATCTCCGCCCGTCCCGGGTGCGAGATCAGCAGGATTTCCCGGCCTGTCGGTTCCGCGCTCACTGTGGACCCTCCTCGACCGCACGCTCGACCAAGGCGGCAACCTCGTCGGCGTCGTAACTGAACTGCCCATCCTTGCGCAGCCACAGGAAATATTCGACATTGCCCGACGGACCGGGCAGTGGACTGGCCACCGCGCCGAGCGTCCGCAACCCCAGCTTCGCGGCGGCTTCGGCGACATCGCGCACCGTCTCGGCCCGCAACGCCGGGTCACGCACCACCCCACCCGCGCCGAGACGTTCCTTGCCGACCTCGAACTGCGGTTTCACCATCGGCAACAGATCCGCGCCCGGCGCCGCACAGGCCGCCAGCGCCGGCAGCACCAGCGCCAGAGAGATGAACGACAAGTCGCCGACCACCAATTCCACTGTGCCACCAATGGTTTCCGGTGTGATGGCGCGCACGTTGGTGCGGTCGAAGACGCGCACGCGCTCGTCGTTCTGCAACCGCCACACCAGCTGGCCGTAGCCGACATCGACCGCGACGACCTCTTTCGCCTGCTTCGACAGCAGCACGTCGGTGAATCCGCCCGTGGACGCGCCCGCGTCGAGACAGCGCTTACCCGCGACCGTCACACCCCGGGGTTCGAAGGCCTCGAGCGCGCCGATCAACTTGTGCGCACCCCGCGACGCCCACGACACCTCATCGGGTTCCTCCCGAACCAGCAGCGGGGCGCCCGGATCGACCTGAGTCGCCGGTTTCGTCGCCACCGCACCGTTGATCAGGACCCGGCCCGCGCCGATCAACTCGACCGCGTGCTCCCGCGATCGCGCCAACCCGCGGCGAACCAGTTCGGCGTCCACCCGTGCGCGCCTGGCCACCTCAGATCTTGTCCACCGTGGCAAGGGCCTGCACCAGCACCTCGTGCGCCTGCTCCAGGATGTGAGCGCGGCGGGCGATGTCGACACCGGAATCGGCGCTGGTCGCGGCCGAATCGTAGGCCTCGGGGCGCGCCTCGAGCTCGGAGAGGAGGCTGTCGATCTCCGCGCTGATACGGGCCGGGTCGGCGGCTTCGGGTCCGCCCTGCGCTGGAATATGCTGCCCCGGCAGCGGGACGCCGGGGCGGGGTCCATTCGAGCCGGGCGCGCTCATTCCTGATCCAATCGCGAGGGCAACGTAGTCATCGTGAGCACAACGCTATCGGATATCGGAATTGGACGCGCGCACCGTCACCGCGCGGCCGGGGTTGCGCCGCAGACGCTCGGCCAAGTCGCCGGACGACTCGAATTCCACGGGCGGATGATTCAGTGCGTCCAGCGCGTCGGCGACGAACGTCGGAATCAGTTCGGCCGGTGCGTCGCGCAATTCGTCCAGCGTGCTCACGCCGGTCAGTACCAGCAGCGAATCCAGGCCCACGGCGTTGGCGCCTTCGATATCGGTGTCCAGGCGGTCGCCGACGACCAGGGCGCTGCGGGTACCGGCCCGGCGCAGCGCGTCTTCCATCAGCGGCGCGAACGGTTTGCCCGCCACGATCGGATCCCGGCCGGACGCCGTGCGCAACGCGGCCACCATCGAGCCGTTACCGGGGGCGAGACCTCGCTCGTTGGGCAGGGTCTTATCGGTGTTCGCGGCGATCCACAACGCGTCGGCGCGCAGCGCGTAGGCAGCCTCCGCAAGATCCGGCCAGCCGGTCAGCGGTGAATGCCCTTGCACCACAGCGGCGGGCGCTTGACCGTTGAACCGGCGGATCGGCCGCAGGCCCACCGCGTCGACCTCGGCGGCCAGATCATCGGTGCCCACCACCAGCACGGTCGCCCCGGGCTCGAGTTGCTCGGCGAGCAACCGGGCCGCCGCCTGCGCGCTGGTCACCACATCGTCGGTGGCGGCGGGGAAACCCAGCTCCGCCAGGTGCTCGGCCACGATCTGCGGCGACCGGCTGGCGTTATTGGTGACATAGACGTGGCGCTGCGCCCCCACACCCTCGGCCAGTGCCGCCGGCGCACCATCGATCACCACCGGCCCCCGGTACAGGGTGCCGTCCAGGTCCAGCAGTAATGCCTCATAGCGATCTCGTAGTCGCGCCACGGCACAAAACCCTACGCCAGCCCGCCGACAACAAATTTCACGGCTCGGACCTGGATTGTCTTTCAGTCCTTGTACTTCGGGGCGGGCGGCCCCGGCGACGGACCGAGCAAGCTCAGATGCTTCGCATAGAGCGTCTGCCAGGTGCCGTCGGCGCGTATCCGGTCCAGGCTGGCGTTCACGAACCGCACCAGATCGGTTTTGCCGTCCGGTAGACCGATCGCGTAAGAATCGAACGCCATCGGCGTGCCGACCACCACGAGATTGTTGTCCTGCAGCGCCAGCCCGTGCAGGATCGGCGCGTCGGTGCTGATGGCGTCGGCGGCGCCCTGCTGCAGGGCTACCAGACAATCGGTCCAGGTCTGCATGCCGATCACCGACGGTGGCGTCCGCTGAGCGAGCAGCGGCTCCACCGACGTGGTGCCGGTGACGCTGCACGCCCGCTTACCGGCCAGATCCTCGACCGACTTGATCCCCGAGCTCCCTACCACCAGCACCTTCTGCTCGGACACGTAATAGACCGAGGAGAAATCTATCTCCTTGTCCCGCTCACAGGTGGTGGAGAAGTTGTTGACCACCAGATCCACCCGGCCGCTCCGCAGCGCGGGAATCCGCTCCGGCGAACTCAACGGCACCAGATCGATCTTCGTCGGATCGCCGAACAGATCGCGGGCGATCTCCTTGGCGATATCGATGTCGAACCCCTCCAACGCACCGGTCCGCGGATTCCGGAAGCCGAACAGGTACGCATCCTGCGCCACCCCGACCCGCACCCGCCCGTTCGCCACGATCTGCGCCATCGAACTGCCCGCCGGCATCGCCCCACGCGGCGGCAACCCGCCGGGCCGCAAACTCGCCGTCGCATCACAGGATTGGTCACCACGCTGATTAGGCGCACTGGTGATCTCCTGCGCCCTCGGCGGCATCGGCTGCACCGGCCCGACCGTCACCCCCGTACTCGCCGGCGGCCCCGAATCACACCCCGCCACCACCGCCGACACGGCAACCAGCAGCGCCACACCCATCGACCGCATCCGCCTGACCATGAGCCAACCCCCTCGCCTGCGATTCTACGACCGATTCATCCCAGCTTGGCCACGAATTCACCAGTGCGCAACCGATATTCAATCGCCACCCCCGAAACCCGCACCCGCCAGCCCGATTCCAAACACCCACCCAACTCGCCAGCGCGTTGCCCGACGCCACCAGGGCGTGTCCGCGGACTCACCGCCCCCGACCGGTCAAACTCCCCGCCCCCGAACAAACTTTCGCACCTAAGACTACTTTGACCACTATGGTCAGCCCTCAACACGAGGCCATGCACCGCCTCTTCCAACACGACCCAGGCACCTTCGCCCGCGCCTTCAGAGCACTAGGCCTCCCCTTCCCAGACCCCGACGAAGTCGCCCTCCTATCAACAGATTTGACCGAACCCGCCCCGATCGAACGCCGCGCCGACACCGTCCTCCGCATCAGCTCGAGCCATGGGCCGTTCCTGTTGGTGGTCGAGGCACAGCGAAGACAGGATCGCGGCAAAGCAGCAGCCTGGGCGTACTACATCGCTTTCCTGCATACGAAATACGAATTACCGATCGTATTGCTGATCATCTGCCAAGACGAGCCCACCGCGCTCTGGGCAGAGGGACCACTGCATATCGGCACACCGATATGGCCCAGCCTGGCCGTCCGCCCCCTCGTCCTCGGTCCGCACAACGTCCCTCGCGTAACCGACGTCGCCACCGCAGCTTCCGACATTCCACTCGCCGCCTTGTCCGCGATCACCCACGCCAAAGAACCCGACGTGGGTGCAATACTGAAAGCCTTCGCCCTTGCCCTCCGAGACATCGGCGAGGCACCCGAGCACAACGTCTTCGCCGAACTGACCGCCCTGGGCCTCGGCCGCAACTCGGAACCCGCTCAGCTCTGGAGGAAACTGATGTCGATCGACCTTTCGTTCTTCCGCTCTGATGTCTCGAACCTCCTGCGTGAGCAAGGAGCAGTGCAAGAACTTGTCGAAGACATCCTGCTGATTTTGGAAAGACGTGGCGTCGAGGTACCCGATGCCGCGCTGACCGAAATCAGATCTTCCACCAACCGTGAGATTTTGCGAACCTGGTTGCTGCGAGCGGCAACTGCGGACAGTATCGAAGACCTCTTCACCAGTGACGGTCACTAATGGCGTTGGGCCGCGACTGGCCCCTCGGGTCCGGGGTTACAGGTCGCCGGTGAGTTCCTGGGCGCGGTCTTCGGCGTCGGTTTCGTCGTCGAGGTCGGCGGAGGCGGCGTTGAGGAACCAGGTGAGGCCCTCGTCGGTGCGGCCGGCTGCGACCAAGGCGTCGGCGTAGGCGTAGAAGAGACGGGCGTAGGAGGAGCCGGTTTTGGCTGGGTCCAGGTCCGAGGTTTGCAGTGTGACGACGGCCTGGTCGTATTGGCCGAGGTCCATGCGGGCACCGGCGACGACCATGCGGAGTTCGATCGCTTCGTCGCCGGTGAGTTCGCGGGCTTCGTCGCTGCGGCCGAGTTCGATGGCGCGTTCGGGGCGGCCGAGGCCGCGTTCGCAGTCGGCCATGACGGCGAGCAGGCCCGCGCCACCGGACATGCGGCGGGCGGTGCGGAGTTCGGAGAGGGCTTCGGCCCATTCACCCGCATGGTAAGCGGTGACGCCGGCGGTTTCGCGAACCACGGCGACGCGACCGGCCCGCTGGCGGGCCGCGCGCGCGTGCGCGAGCGCGAGCGCCGGATCGTCGTCGATGAGCCGGGCTGCCATCACGAGATGCCGGGCCACGGTCTCGGCGTTGGTCTTGTCGAGAGTCAGCAGGTCGCGGCGGACAGCCATGTCGAGGTCGGAGGCCTGAACGTCGTCCGGCAGATCCGGCTCTTCGGCGCGCGGCGGGCGCCGGTCCATGTCCCGGCCGCCACCGGTGCGCATACCTTCGCCGCCCCGGCGACGATCATCGCCGAAGCTGTTGCGGTCACCCGAGCTACCGCTGCGATTGAACCCGCCGCGCTCCCCCGAGTCACCACTGCGCTTGAAACCACCACGGTCACCGGAATCATTGCTGCGCTTGAAACCACCGCGCTCGGACGAACCGCCTTCGCGCTTGAAGCCCGAGCGATCATCACCACCACGGCTGGTCCCGCCACGCTCGGATGAACCACCGCCGCGGTTGAACCCGCCGCGCTCACCGGAGTCATTGCCACGCTTGAAGCCGCCGCGATCATCACCACCACGGCTGTAACCGCCGCGGTCGCCGGAGTTGCTGTCACGCTTGAACCCGCCACGATCATCACCACCACGACTGAAGGAGCCGCGGTCGCTGGAATCGTTGCCACGCTGGGAACCACCGCGCTCGCCGCCAGAGCGGTAACCACCACGGTCACCAGAGTCATTGCCGCGCTTGAAACCACCGCGATCATCACTACCGGTGCCGGAGCCGCCGGGGCTGCTGCGATTGAAGCCGCCGCGATCACCGGAATCGTTGCTTCGCTTGAAACCACCACGGTCATCACTACCGGTGCCGGAGTCACCACGGCCGCTGCGATTGAAGCCGCCGCGATCACCGGAGCCGCTGTCACGCTTGAAACCGCTACGGTCATCGCTACCCCGGTTGTAACCGCCGCGATCAGCGGAACCACCGCCACGGTTGCCACCACGATCGTCACTGCCACGGTTGAATCCGCCGCGATCATCGCTGCCGCGTTTGAAACCGCCACGATCGTCACCACGGTTGGAGCCACCACGATCGTCGCTGCTGCGGTTGAATCCGCCGCGATCATCGTTACCGCGTTTGAAACCGCCACGATCGTCGCTACGGTCGGAGCCGCTGCGGTCGCCCGAGCCGCTGCGGTTGAATCCGCCGCGTTCGTCACCACTGTTGCTACCGCCACGACCGCCGGAGTCACCGGTGCGCTTGAAGCCGCCACGATCCTCACCACGGCTGGCGCCGCTTCGATCGCCGGAGTCGTTGCCGCGTTTGAAACCACCCCGGTCGTCGGCACCGCGGGGGGAGCCACTGCGGTCACCGGAATTGGTGCTGCGGTTGTATCCGCCGCGGTCGCCGGAATCGTTGTTGCGTCTGAAGCCGCCGCTTGCGCTGTCGCCGCGCTGGCCGGCGGCGGAATCGCCGCGGCTGGAGCTGCTGGGGCGGTCGCTGGAATCGTTGCGGCGGAAGCCGCGCTTCTCGCCGGAACCGCCGCTCGAGCCACCGTGGGAGGGGCGATCGGATCCCTCGCCGCGTCGGAAGGATTTCCGACCGTCGTTCTGCTCCGACACGGTGATCCCTTTCTAGGTTCGTCACGGGAAAGCTGCTCTTCAGAGCCCCTTGCATTCAAGCACGTGCCGACCCAGGGGCCGAGATGCGGCGACGTAATGGGACCAAAAGGTGCCCAAACGACGATAGGGGACCCAGAGTCTGGGTCCCCTATCGTGAAGGATGTTCCGGCGGTGTCCTACTCTCCCACACCCTGTCGAGTGCAGTACCATCGGCGCAGGTGGCCTTAGCTTCCGGGTTCGGAATGGGACCGGGCGTTTCCCCACCGCTATAGCCGCCGTAACTCTATGAAACTAGACACAGAGAGCCAACACCGTTACCGGTGTTGTCTTCTGAGTATCTGTGTGTTGTTTCAGATACCGCACAGTGGACGCGTAGCTTCTTTGTTGGTAAGTCCTCGGCCGATTAGTACCAGTCACCTGCACCCGTTACCGGGCTTCCAGTTCTGGCCTATCAACCCCATGGTCTGTGGGGGGCCTTAACCCATCTAGTGGGTGAGAAACCTCATCTTGGAACAGGCTTCCCGCTTAGATGCTTTCAGCGGTTATCCCTTCCGAACGTAGCTAACCAGCAGTGCTCCTGGCGGAACAACTGGCACACCAGAGGTTCGTCCGTCCCGGTCCTCTCGTACTAGGGACAGCCTTCCTCAAGTTTCTTAACGCGCGCGGCGGATAGAGACCGAACTGTCTCACGACGTTCTAAACCCAGCTCGCGTGCCGCTTTAATGGGCGAACAGCCCAACCCTTGGGACCTACTCCAGCCCCAGGATGCGACGAGCCGACATCGAGGTGCCAAACCATCCCGTCGATATGGACTCTTGGGGAAGATCAGCCTGTTATCCCCGGGGTACCTTTTATCCGTTGAGCGACACCGCTTCCACTTGCCGGTGCCGGATCACTAGTCCCGACTTTCGTCCCTGCTCGAGCTGTCGCTCTCACAGTCAAGCTCCCTTGTGCACTTGCACTCGACACCTGATTGCCAACCAGGCTGAGGGAACCTTTGGGCGCCTCCGTTACATTTTAGGAGGCAACCGCCCCAGTTAAACTACCCACCAGGCACTGTCCCTGAACCAGATCATGGTCCGAGGTTAGAAGTCCAATACGATCAGAGTGGTATTTCAACGACGACTCCACAAACACTGGCGTGTCCGCTTCACAGTCTCCCACCTATCCTACACAAACCGTACCGAACACCAATACCAAGCTATAGTGAAGGTCCCGGGGTCTTTTCGTCCTGCCGCGCGTAACGAGCATCTTTACTCGTAATGCAATTTCGCCGAGTCTGTGGTTGAGACAGCTGAGAAGTCGTTACGCCATTCGTGCAGGTCGGAACTTACCCGACAAGGAATTTCGCTACCTTAGGATGGTTATAGTTACCACCGCCGTTTACCGGGGCTTAAATTCTCAGCTTCGCCCTTACGGGCTAACCGGTCCTCTTAACCTTCCGGCACCGGGCAGGCGTCAGTCCGTATACATCGTCTTACGACTTCGCACGGACCTGTGTTTTTAGTAAACAGTCGCTTCTCACTGGTCTCTGCGACCCAGCTCAGCTCAGGAAGCAAGTTCCGTCACCAAACCAGGTCCCCCTTCTCCCGAAGTTACGGGGGCATTTTGCCGAGTTCCTTAACCACAGTTCTCTCGATCGCCTTAGTATTCTCTACCTGATCACCTGTGTCGGTTTGGGGTACGGGCCGTGTACCAACTCACTAGAGGCTTTTCTCGGCAGCATAGGATCACTGAATTCGCCTCAATCGGCTACGCATCACCTCTCAGGATATATGTCTGACGGATTTGCCTATCAGACTCCCTACAGGCTTACACCAGTACAACCACTGACTGGCCCAGCTACCTTCCTGCGTCACCCCATCGCTTACCTACTACAGCGAAGGTCCCGTGCAGCAATCCTCCCTCTCACCCGAAGGTGAGATAAGAGAACATTTGGACGGTTAGTACCACTGATTCGGCATTGGGCGCGGATACACGGGTACGGGAATATCAACCCGTTGTCCATCGACTACGCCTGTCGGCCTCGCCTTAGGTCCCGACTCACCCTGGGCGGATTAACCTGGCCCAGGAACCCTTGATCATTCGGCGGACGAGTTTCTCACTCGTCTTTCGCTACTCATGCCTGCATTCTCACTCGCGTAGCCTCCACGGCTGGATCACTCCGCCGCTTCCATGGCTACACGACGCTCCCCTACCCACCCACACCACTGCATAAGTTTCCGCAGAAACAGATGAATGTCTTGTGTGAGTGCCGCGGCTTCGGCGGTGTACTTGAGCCCCGCTACATTGTCGGCGCAAAATCACTTGACCAGTGAGCTATTACGCACTCTTTCAAGGGTGGCTGCTTCTAAGCCAACCTCCTGGTTGTCTTCGCGACTTCACATCCTTTTCCACTTAGTACACGCTTAGGGGCCTTAGCCGGCGATCTGGGCTGTTTCCCTCTCGACTACGAAGCTTATCCCCCGCAGTCTCACTGCCGCGCTCTCACTCACCGGCATTCGGAGTTTGGCTGATTTCGGTAAGCTTGTAGGCCCCCTAGACCATCCAGTAGCTCTACCTCCGGTGAGAAACACGCGACGCTGCACCTAAATGCATTTCGGGGAGAACCAGCTATCACGGAGTTTGATTGGCCTTTCACCCCTACCCACAGCTCATCCCCTCAGTTTTCAACCTAAGTGGGTTCGGGCCTCCACGACGTCTTACCGTCGCTTCACCCTGGCCATGGGTAGATCACTCCGCTTCGGGTCTAGAACATGCGACTGTATCGCCCTATTCGGACTCGCTTTCGCTACGGCTACCCCACACGGGTTAACCTCGCCACATGCCACTAACTCGCAGGCTCATTCTTCAAAAGGCACGCCATCACCCCCAGCCGACCAAACGACTCAAAGGCTTTGACGGATTGTAAGCGCACGGTTTCAGGTACTATTTCACTCCCCTCCCGGGGTACTTTTCACCTTTCCCTCACGGTACTAGTCCGCTATCGGTCACCAGGGAGTATTCAGGCTTACCGGGTGGTCCCGGCAGATTCACAGCAGATTTCACGGGCCCGCTGCTACTCGGGTACCCACTACGAGAGCCGTTGAGTTTTCGTCTACGGGATTATCACCCTCTACGACAGGCCGTTCCAGACCACTTCGACTAACACAACGGTTTCTGACTCCCGCTCCTATCGGCAGATAGAAGAAAATGGGCCCCACTACACCGTATGGACAACGCCTGCCGGCTATCACATCCACACGGTTTAGCCTCATCCGCTTTCGCTCGCCACTACTCACGGAATCACTATTGTTTTCTCTTCCTGTGGGTACTGAGATGTTTCACTTCCCCACGTTCCCTCCACACACCCTATATATTCAGGCGCGGGTAACACGACATCACTCGTGCTGGGTTTCCCCATTCGGAAATCCTCGGATCACAGCTCGGTTGACAGCTCCCCGAGGCTTATCGCAGCCTCCTACGTCCTTCATCGGCTCCTGGTGCCAAGGCATCCACCGTACGCTCTTAAACACTTACTAACAAAGATGCTCGCGTCCACTGTGCAGTTCTCAAACAACACACAAGAATGAAACCTGATGCAGCACCAGCACTTCCCAAGGAAGCCGGTATGAACTGCGGCTCAATCTCGTCGTTTGTTTCGCCTTGAAAGAACGCGTGTTCTTTCAGGACCCAATAGTGTGCCGGTATATTCACCGCCAACCAGTCGTGTGACCGATTGATAGTGCGATGAATGCTGTCAGTGTTCCACCCATGAGCTCCGCCGGACTACATGTGAGTCCGAAACGGCTCTGCCAGTTGCTCATTCACCTACGTGAAGAACTCACTGGAGATGCTCCTTAGAAAGGAGGTGATCCAGCCGCACCTTCCGGTACGGCTACCTTGTTACGACTTCGTCCCAATCGCCGATCCCACCTTCGACGGCTCCCTCCCACAAGGGGTTGGGCCACCGGCTTCGGGTGTTACCGACTTTCATGACGTGACGGGCGGTGTGTACAAGGCCCGGGAACGTATTCACCGCAGCGTTGCTGATCTGCGATTACTAGCGACTCCAACTTCACGGGGTCGAGTTGCAGACCCCGATCCGAACTGAGACCGGCTTTAAGGGATTCGCTCCACCTCACGGTATCGCAGCCCTCTGTACCGGCCATTGTAGCATGTGTGAAGCCCTGGACATAAGGGGCATGATGACTTGACGTCGTCCCCACCTTCCTCCGAGTTGACCCCGGCAGTCTCTCACGAGTCCCCGCCATAACGCGCTGGCAACATAAGATAAGGGTTGCGCTCGTT
Source organism: Nocardia goodfellowii (assembly GCF_017875645.1). NCBI lineage: Bacteria > Bacillati > Actinomycetota > Actinomycetes > Mycobacteriales > Nocardiaceae > Nocardia > Nocardia goodfellowii. Next base: position 6,777,030 of record NZ_JAGGMR010000001.1, read on the forward strand.
GCGGGACTTAACCCAACATCTCACGACACGAGCTGACGACAGCCATGCACCACCTGTACACCAACCACAAGGGGGCACCTATCTCTAGGTGTTTCTGGTGTATGTCAAACCCAGGTAAGGTTCTTCGCGTTGCATCGAATTAATCCACATGCTCCGCCGCTTGTGCGGGCCCCCGTCAATTCCTTTGAGTTTTAGCCTTGCGGCCGTACTCCCCAGGCGGGGTACTTAATGCGTTAGCTACGGCACGGATCCCGTGGAAGGAAACCCACACCTAGTACCCACCGTTTACGGCGTGGACTACCAGGGTATCTAATCCTGTTCGCTACCCACGCTTTCGCTTCTCAGCGTCAGTTACTTCCCAGAGACCCGCCTTCGCCACCGGTGTTCCTCCTGATATCTGCGCATTTCACCGCTACACCAGGAATTCCAGTCTCCCCTGAAGTACTCTAGTCTGCCCGTATCGCCTGCAAGCTTGGGGTTGAGCCCCAAGTTTTCACAAACGACGCGACAAACCGCCTACAAGCTCTTTACGCCCAGTAATTCCGGACAACGCTCGCACCCTACGTATTACCGCGGCTGCTGGCACGTAGTTGGCCGGTGCTTCTTCTACAGGTACCGTCACTTGCGCTTCGTCCCTGTCGAAAGAGGTTTACAACCCGAAGGCCGTCATCCCTCACGCGGCGTCGCTGCATCAGGCTTTCGCCCATTGTGCAATATTCCCCACTGCTGCCTCCCGTAGGAGTCTGGGCCGTGTCTCAGTCCCAGTGTGGCCGGTCACCCTCTCAGGTCGGCTACCCGTCGTCGCCTTGGTAGGCCATTACCCCACCAACAAGCTGATAGGCCGCGGGCCCATCCTGTACCGATAAATCTTTCCACCCCAAAGCATGCACTCTGAGGTCATATCCGGTATTAGACCCAGTTTCCCAGGCTTATCCCGAAGTACAGGGCAGATCACCCACGTGTTACTCACCCGTTCGCCGCTCGTGTACCCCGAAGGGCCTTACCGCTCGACTTGCATGTGTTAAGCACGCCGCCAGCGTTCGTCCTGAGCCAGGATCAAACTCTCCGTTGAAGACTCTCAACCACACCCCAAAGGGTGCAATCAGAAGAATAAACTAGAGTCCGAAAACCTAGCAAAGCCAAACACCAGCAAAAAGATTTGCTGTTGTTAAATGTCCAACCATCCCAACCGGGGGGTATGAGATGGCTAGAACCAATAAAATATTGGCACTGACATTCATCGACACACTATTGAGTTCTCAAAGAACACACGCACACACTTCAGGACCGGTCTTAACCGGGGCTTCCGTGAGGCAACTGTTCCAGCCTAAGTCATGCTTCCCACGGTGTCAAATCTCCGCTCGGACATGCTATCTGGCATGTCAGGCGCTCCCCGTCCTACCTCGTTTCCCTGGCCTCTCGGCTCCGGGTCGGTGTCCGTGTCGCTCTGACTCGACATAAGTTACGCGGCCCGGAACGCAAGGTCAAATCCGCACTACACGCTTGTAATTCCGCTGGTCAGAGGGGCTGCGGGTCGGTCGGAAGCGGGCTTGGGCCACGAATCTGTGACCCAAGCCACGACAAGATCAGACTTCCACGCGCCGAGCGCCGGCCAGGTTCTTCTTACCCCGGCGCAGCACGAGCCAGCTTCCGTGCAGGTAGTCGGCCTCGGCAGGGGTCCACTCCGAGTCGGAGATCTTCTCGTTGTTCACGTACGCGCCACCCTCGTTCACCGCGCGGCGAGCAGCGCCACGACTGTCGGACAGACCACTGGCGACGAGCAGATCGACGATCGTCTCCCCCGGCTTGACCTCGGCGACAACTCCATCGACCGCCGCTTCGCGCAACGCGGCGCCCAGCGTCGACTCGTCCAACTCGCGCAATTCGCCGCGGCCGAACAGCGCCTGGCTGGCCAGCTGCACGGACTTGGTGTTCTCCTCGCCGTGTACCAGCGTGGTCATTTCCGCGGCCAGCCGGCGCTGCGCCTCCCGCGCGTGCGGGCGCTCGGCGGTCGCCTGCTCCAGCTCGTCGAGTTCCGCTCGGGAGAGGAAGGTGAACCAGCGCAGGTACCGGACGACGTCGGCGTCGGCGGTGTTCACGAAGTACTGGTACCAGGCGTAGGGGCTGGTCATCTCCGGGTCCAGCCACAGGCTGCCGCCGCCGGTGGACTTGCCGAACTTCTTGCCGTCCGACGAGGTGACCAGCGGCACGGTCATGGCGTGCACGGAGGCCCCGTCGACCCGGCGGTTCAGCTCGACGCCGGCGATGATGTTGCCCCACTGGTCCGAGCCGCCGACCTGCAGCGTGCAGTCGAACTTGCGGCGCAGCTGCAGGTAGTCGTTGGCCTGCAGCAGCATGTAGCTGAACTCGGTGTAGGAGATGCCCTCACCGTCGAGCCGTCGCTTGATGGTGTCGCGGGCCAGCATCACGTTGACCGAGAAGTGCTTGCCGATATCGCGCAGGAAGTCGACCGTGGACAGCGGACCGGTCCAGTCCATGTTGTTGACGATGATCGCGCCGGTGTCGGATTCGTCGAGATCGACGAAACGCTCCAGCTGCGAACGGATTCGCCCGGCCCATTCGGCGACGGTATCGCTGGAGTTCATGGTGCGCTCGCCGACATCGCGCGGGTCACCGATGAGGCCGGTGGCGCCACCGGCCAGCACGATCGGGCGGTGGCCGGCGCGCTGGAAACGCTTGAGCGCGAGCAACGGGACCAGGTGTCCGGCGTGCAGGCTGGCGGCCGTCGGATCGAAACCGGCATAGAGGGTGAGCCGACCGGCCGCCAGCGCGGTGCGCAGGGCATCCAGGTCGGTGGACTGTGCGATCAGTCCCCGCCAGGTCAGTTCATCGATGATGTCGCCGCTCAGTTCGCTCACGCTTACCCATCTTTCCGTACGCCGGTCCAGCGCCGATGCGCAGGTTCCGGGCTGAATTGTGCGGCAGCGGCCGTGCGCGGACCAGCGATTAACCATCGGACACGACGACGGCCACCTGGCGCGGCGCCCAGGCCGGGAGCCGCGGACCAGATGGCCGCCGGATCGATCACCGCCAACCCGACAGTGATCGATCCCGAAAAGCACGACGCGGCGATCGGTGGGTGAGCCACCGATCGCCGGTCGTGCTTATGCAGGTGTCATCGCGAGAGCGCGTCGCGCAGGTCGGTCAGGGTGGTGCGGCGTTCGTAGGCGATCCAGGCGAAGATCGCGGCCAGCACCAGCGGGAAGATGGCCATCCCGGGCTGGCCGGCGATGAAGGCCTGGGTCGCGGCGGCCAGCACGGTGAGAACCGACAGGCCCGCGGCCGCCAGGGCGCTGAGCCGCGGCACCATCAGGCCGATACCGCCCGCGACCTCCACCACGCCGATGAAGATGAGCAGCCCGAAGGGGAAGCTCAGGTTCTGGGGTGCGTTCTCGATCAGCGTGTTCGGCATGACGAGCTTCGGGCCGCCGGAGGCGATGATGAAGAACAGGCCGAGCACGATCTGCAGGGTCCACAGGACACGGTTGCGGGTCTTGCCGGGGCGGTAGGTGGCGGCGGCGAAATCGGCGGAAGCGTTGGCGGTGGTCATTTCTAGTCCTTCTGGTCGGTCGCGCCGGGTTGGTAGCGCGTTCAACAGATAGGACGGACCGTCCGCCGGGAACTCATCGCTGTCCCGGAAATTTTTTGGAAACTGCTGTCACGCCATCGGTTTGGCGGCGCGCGGGCTGCGACGATACACCGAAACCGCAGGTGAGTCTGGCAGCCAGAAGCGCCACGGCTGATCTGCCGCGGTGCTCACCCCCACCCGGGGACCGCTGGCGATGTCGGCCGGGTCCAGCATTCCGTCGAGTTCGAGGCGGATGGGCGCGGACGGATCGAACAGGTCGGTGCCGTAGTCGGCCAGCGTGATACCCAGGGCGCTGCCGAGATTGCCCGGCCCCCTTGCCAAGTCGGCATCGGTGCGCGCCGTGGGACGACGGGCGCGAGCCTCGCCGATACCCGCGATCACCTCGCCGGAGCGGAGCAGGACCGCGCTGGCCGTGCCGTCCGGGCCACTGGTGACGTTCACGCATTTGTGCATGCCGTAGCTGAGGTAGACGTACAGCACGCCCGCCGGACCGAACATCGCCGCGTTGCGTTTGGTCCGCCCGCGACCGGAGTGCGAAGCGGGGTCGGGCCACGGACCGGCCGGGTCGCCGCCGTAGGCCTCGACTTCGACGATGCGCACGCCCACGGGACCGGACCAGAGGGTGGCACCGAGGACTCGACGGGCGGCTACAGGTGGTTCGACAGCTAGTTCATCAGCGGACACGGCTACCTATTGTCCCGGAACCCTCGGAGACCGGAGTCACGGTGCCCGGAGCGCACCGGGGCATCGAGAATGAGCGCGATGCGACCGCGCGGTCAGCCGAGGGTTTCCTCAGGGTCGAGGTAGAGGCCCTTGAGCTTGTTGGGGTTGACCTGGAACCGCAAATTCTGGATTCGGCCGTCGATGATGTCGTAGGTGAACGCGCCGCCGGGGTTGTCGCCGATGCCCGCCAGGGTGCCGAGCTCGCCGTTGATGTGCGCGGGCATCAGGCGGACGCCCGCGACCGTGGGTTTGGCGAGGACGCCGAGGATCCAGCGCGCCACGTGGTCCGGGCCGTACAGCGGGCGGCGCGCCGCGGTGACCACACCGCCGCCGTCGGACCAGGCGGTCACATCCGGGGCCAGCAGGTCCATCAGGGCGTTGAGGTCGCCGCCCGCGCAGGCGGCGATGAAGCGTTCGGTGACGCGGGTGCGCGCGGCGGTGTCGGTGTCGAAGCGCGGACGGCGGGACTGCACGTGCGCACGGGCGCGGTGGGCGATCTGCCGGACGGTGGCCTCGGGTTTGTCGAGGGTGTCGGCGATTTCGGCGTGCGTGTAGCCGAAGACTTCGCGCAGCACGAAGACCGCGCGTTCGATCGGGCCCAGGGTTTCCAGCACCACCAGCATCGCCGTGGAGACGGTCTCGGCCAATTCGGTGTCCTCCGCGATATTCGGGGTGGTCAGCAACGGCTCGGGCAGCCATGGGCCGACATAGGTTTCGCGCGTGGCCCGGGCGGAGGTGAGACGGTTCAGCGCCAGGTTCGTGACCGTGCGAACCAGGTAGGACTTGGGATGGCGCACGGTCGACTGGTCGGTGGCATGCCACTTGAGCCAGGTGTCCTGCAGGATGTCCTCGGCATCGGTGACCGTGCCGAGCATCCGATAGGCGGTGGCGAACAGCAGACGCCGGTGTTCGATGAAGGCGTCTGCTGTCGGCGTCTCGTCGATCATCCGCTCATGCTCCACAGTGTGCGTCGCGTTGGCAATCATCGAGCGGCGGCCCGGGTCGCTGTGCCGCCTTTGGACAACTGCACCGAGACCGTCATCTTCTTGCTCATCTTGAAGCTCAAAGGCGGTGTGCTGCTGACGCTTTCCTTGTACAGGACGGCCGCGCGCCCGGTAAGACGGAACCGGCCCGGGGTGTCGTCGGCCTTGGTGAATTGGATGACCGCGTCCTTGCGGCCCAAGCTGACCGGCTGATGGAAGTAGCCGAACCGGAAGGGGCGCACCGTCTTTCCGCGCAGCCGGCGGGCGATGGTGTCGGCGGCATAGGCCGCGGTGGGCAGGCCGGACTGGCACGTGCCGTGGATCTGGCCCCAGGCCTGGCGGACCGCGGCGGCGTCGCCGACGGCGTAGATCGCCGGATGCGAGACCGAGCGCAGTGTCGGATCGACCACGATCAAGCCATGCGCATCGGTTTCGATACCGGATTCGGTAGCCAGCGGCGAGACGCGCACGCCGGTGGTCCACAGTGTCAGATCGGCCGGAATCAGTTCACCGCCCGCGAGTTCCACCGCGTCGGGCAGCACTTTGGTGATGGCACGGCCGATCTCACGCACGATGCCCAGCCGGTCCAGTGCCTTGTTCAGGTAGGCACGGGCCGGATCGCCCATCATCGCGCCGGGGACTCCGCTGCTGATCAGCGTGACGGTCGAACCTGGGTGCTGCTCGGCGATTTCGGTCGCGGCCTCGATACCGGTGAGGCCGCCACCGCACACCGCGACGGTGCCGCCGCTGGCCTCGACGAGGGCCAGCTGTTCCGCGAAACGGCGGGCAGCGCGCGGATCGTTCAAGGTCCAAGCGTGGTCGGCGGCGCCGGGGACGCGGGAGGTGTCGGTGCTGCTGCCGAGGGCGTAGACCAGTTCGTCGTAGGGCAGCGTGGCGGTTCCGTCCACCACAACGCGCCGCGCTTCCGGATCGAGGGAAGTGACCCAACCCTGGACGAATTCGACGCCCGAGCCGTCGAGGATGGCCGGGATGCGGTAGTCGGCCAGCTCCTGACCGGCCGCGACCTGGTGCATGCGCAGGCGTTCGGTGAACCGGTCGGCGGGGTTCACCAAGGTGACCTGTACATCCAGCTTGCGGGTGCGCCGGGCCAGCCGGATCGCGGCCAGCATGCCCGTGTAGCCCGCGCCGATGACGACGATCCGGTGCGTGGTGGTGTTGGTGCTCATGATGGTGGCTCCCGATGGTGTCGTGGTTGCTGACGACCATGGGACAGGTGACCGGCACCGGACGTGACACCACCGAAAGTGACATGCGTCACATCCATGGATGGTTCAGCGTTTATCCAGCGCTTCACTTCGGATCAGTTGCAGCATGCTCGGATTGCCGGTGGTGGTAACCACGCCGACGACCTTGCGCACGAACGAACCCTCCTCCGCGAGCCGCAACAGACTCGCCGCCAAGTCGACGCGTGCGGTGAAGCGATGGTCCGCATGCCCCGCCACCATCGTGTAATCCGTGACGGCGGGCAGTTCGTACAGCCCGCTCGGCCGCACGATGGTCCAGTCGAGATCGGTGGCGGCGATCAGCGCTTCCATGCGGCGCATGTCGTCGTAGAGCGTCTTGCCCATGACGCGCGCGACATAGGGCTGCAGCACCCGGTTGAAGAAGAATCCACCGTCCGAGTAGGGCCGGGGATCGACCGCGCTGGAAGAGACCACGGCGATCCGGCGCACCTGATGCCGGCGCATAGCGGCCACGATATTCGCGCTGCCGACGGAGTAGGTGTTGATTTCCGCTTTGCCGTACGGCACCCCGAGGGTGGACAACACCGCGTCCGCTCCGGCGACGGCGGTTTCTACCGAATTACGTTGCAGCACATCGCCTTCGAAGACAGTCAGCCGATCGTGGGCGAGGGGGAACTCGTCGGGCCGGCGCGTGACCGCGACGACGTCGTGGCCCGCGTCGAGGGCTTGGCCGGCCAACAGTCGGCCGGTGGGCCCATTGGCGCCGAAAACGATGATCCGCATGACTTCCTCCAGATGAAGCGGTGTGCCAGCGACGCCGTTCGGGCGCGACGTCGTATCATATGAGAACCATAACATCTATTTTGAAAGCCATACTATATGAGTGACGTAAGGAACAGGGCACATCGGCGGGCCGCCAACGCCGTCAAGGAGTCGCTGCGCGAGCTGAATACCCAACTGGCCCTGCTAAATCGGCAGTTCGGCACAAAACTCGAACTCAAGGACGCGGACTGGAACTGCCTGGACATGATCAATCGGCACGGGCCGATCGGGCCAGGCGCCTTGGCGAAGCTGGCGGGACTGCACCCCGCGACGATGACCGGAGTGCTGGATCGGTTGCAGCGGGGCGGGTGGATCACGCGCGAACGCGATCCCGACGCCACCGATCGGCGCGCGGTTACCGTGCGTGCGGTGCGTGACCGCAACCCGGAGCTATATCGCGTGCTGTCCGGCATGAACACGCGCATGGACGGTGTGTGCGACCAGTACACCGAGGAGCAACTCGACCTGATCGCCGATTTCCTGCGCCGTACCACCGGCGCGAGCCACGACGCGGCCGAAGAACTCACTCAGGGCTAGACCAGGGGCGAAATGGGGTCGCTCCCCGATGCACCGCGGCCGCTCGGGTTTCTACCGTCGGTGCATGTCTTCGGTTTCCCGGCCACGTCGGTTGCGGCGGTTGCTCCTGAGTGTCGTATCCCTGGCGCTGCTGGTGCCCACCCTGGTCGGTGGATGCTTCGCGTGGGTGTACACCGGCGCTGCCGTATCAACGGTCGGGACAACCGATTTCCGCCATCGGCTGGCGATACCGCCCTTGGCCGAGGGCACACCCGGAACAGGCGGAAAACGGGTGTTCGACCTCGAAATGCGTTCCGGGCAAAAGGAATTCCGGCCGGGTCAGGTCACCGAAACCTGGGGTTTCAACGGCGATCACCTGGGTCCGACGCTGCGGGCGCGCCGCGGGGAACGGGTCGAGATACGGGTGCGCAACCAACTGCCCGAGGACTCGACCGTGCACTGGCACGGCATGCATGTGCCCGCGACCATGGACGGCGGCCCGCACCAGATGGTGCGGGCAGGCGGTAGTTGGACGCCGGAGTGGACTGTGGATCAGCCCGCCGCGACGCTCTGGTACCACCCGCATCCACACGGACGAACCGAACAGCACGTCCGGCGCGGGCTGGCGGGGATGTTCCTGCTCGACGACGAGAACTCCCGGTCACTCTCGCTGCCGAGCGACTACGGCGTCGACGATCTACCCGTGATCGTGCAGGACGTGACGTTCAGCGGATCCGGCTTCGACAATTCCCACAAGATATTTCGCAACGCCGGATTCCTCGGCGAGCGAATTCTGGTCAACGGCACGCTGACGCCCTACCAGGAGGTCGGCGACGAACTGGTGCGCTTGCGCCTGCTCAACGCCTCGACGGCGCGCACCTACAACTTCGCGTTCGGCGACAATCGCACCTTCGCGTTGATCGGAACCGATGGCGGCCTGGTCGAGCACCCGATCACCCTGGACCGATTGCAGTTGTCCCCCGGCGAACGCGGTGAGATCGTGGTGCGGATGCGCGCCGGCGAACGCACCGTATTGCGCAGTAACGCGCTCGAGGCCGGGTTGGACTTCTGGAATCAGCGATTCTCCGGCGGGGACGACCGATTCGACATCCTGGAACTACGGGCCGCCGCCACGCTGCGCCCGTCGCCCGATCTGTCCGCGACATTGGCCGCCCCCGCCACCCCCGACGGTTCGGACGCGGTGCTCGAGCGGCAGTTCGACCTGAAACTGGCTGGGATCAACGACATTCCGATGGCGATGGATCGGATCGATCTGACCGTTCCCCGGGGCAGCACCGAGATCTGGGCGGTCCGCAATCCCGAGGGGATGCCGCACAACTTCCATGTCCACGGCGTCCAGTTCCGCGTGCTCTCGGTGAACGGCGCCCCGCCACCAGCACAGCTCTCGGGCGCCAAGGACACGGTATTCGTCGCGCCGAACAGCACGGTGCGCCTCGCGCTGCGGTTCGACGGGCCGGCCGACCCGCAGACGCCGTACATGTATCACTGCCACCTGCTCTGGCACGAGGACCAGGGCATGATGGGCCAGTTTGTCGTGGTCGAGCCGGGCCAGAGCGCGGGGACGCCGCACCGGCACGGCCACTGAGTCTTGCGGGCGGTTCGACGGCGCGCTAAATTCATCACATAGTGAATTCAACGCTCGATGAATTGAGCGCCGCCGCAGAATCGAGGCGACCATGTCGCAAACCTCAACTCCAGCCGTCGAAGTCCGGGATCTGACCGTCCGGCGTGGAAAACGCGAAGTGCTGCACCAAATCTCGATGGGCGTGCCGGTCGGCTCGATCACCGGCCTCCTGGGTCCGTCCGGCTGCGGGAAGACCACGCTGATGCGGTCCGTCGTGGGCACCCAGATCGTGGCATCCGGCGAGGTGCGGGCCCTCGGCCTGCCCGCCGGTACCGCCGAACTGCGCCGCCGGATCGGGTACGTCACCCAGTCCCCCAGCATCTACTCCGACATCAGCGTGCGCGAGAACGTCGCCTACTACGCGGCGCTCTACGACCGTGATCGGGCCGCGGTCGATGCCGCGATCGACGCGGTCGGGCTCGGCGAGCACGCACGACAACGCGGCGACGAACTCTCCGGCGGGCAGAAGACCCGCGCCTCGCTGGCGTGCGCGCTGGTGGCGCGGCCGGATCTGCTGATCCTCGACGAACCGACCGTCGGCCTGGACCCGGTGCTGCGGGTGGACCTCTGGCGGCGGTTCCGTGAATTGGCCGCGGGCGGAACGACTCTGCTGGTGTCGAGCCATGTCATGGACGAGGCCGAACACTGCGACCGGCTGCTGCTGATGCGCGAGGGCCATGTCCTCGCCGAGTCGACCCCCGACGAGCTGCGCGAGCGCACCGGTGAACAGAACCTGGAACGCGCCTTCCTGACCCTCATCACGATGGGAAACCCCACATGACCTCCGCCCCGCCGCGTCGCGCACTGCGGCCGTATCTCGCGACGACAGAACGGATTCTGCGCCAGCTGCGCAACGATCACCGCACCGTCGCGATGATCCTGGTGGTCCCGGCCCTGCTGATGACGTTGCTGTTCTTCATCTACGCGGAAGCACCACAACCCCCGCTGTGTTCACCCACCCCGTCGGCTGCCCCTCCTGCCGTCCCCTTTTGCCCCACCCTGTTCGACAAGGTCGGAATCAGCATGCTCGGCATCCTGCCGTTCATCGTGATGTTCCTGATCACCGCGATCGCCATGCAGCGCGAACGCACCTCGGGCACGCTCGAAAGACTGCTCACCACACCGCTGTCCAAGCTCGACCTGCTCGCCGGATACGGCACCGCGTTCTCGCTGGCCGCGGCCGCCCAAGCCGGGGTGGCCTGCCTGGTGTCGTTCGGTCTACTCGGGCTCGACGCCGCCGGAAATCCGGGCTGGGTGGTGCTGATCGCCATGGTCGACGCGGTGTGCGGTGTGGCGCTCGGACTGCTGGCAAGCGCGTTCGCGCGCACCGAGTTCCAGGCGGTGCAGTCCATGCCGGTCGTGGTCGCGCCGCAGATCTTCCTGTGCGGCTTGCTGGTTCCGCGCAGCGAATTGCCGAGCTGGCTGGAGCCGATCAGCAATGTGCTGCCGCTCAGTTACGCCGTCGACGCGCTGCAAGAGGTTTCGCGCTCTCCGGAGGCGACCGGGCAGATGTGGCGAGATCTGGCGGTGGTGGCCGGTTTCGCGGTCGTCGCCCTGGGTCTGGGCGCGGTGACGCTGCGGCGGCGCACCGCATGACCGCGAAAGACGCTGGGGCGCAAGCGCGTAACGGAAGGTCCGGGCGCAGGCCCGGGCACTCCGGTGCGCGCGAGGCGATTCTGGCCGCGGCCCGGACGCGGTTCGCGGAGGCCGGTTTCGACAAGACCTCGATCCGCGGGGTCGCCACCGACGCGGGCGTGGATCCGGCGCTGGTGCACCACTACTTCGGCACCAAGCAGAAGTTGTTCGCCGCCGTGGTCGAGTTACCGGTGGACCCGGAAGCGACGCTGCGGCTGATCGAGGCCGCGCCGATCGATCGATTGGGCGCGACGATTCTGCAGGCGGTCGCGACGGTGTGGGACTCCCCGGCCGGTCCGGGCCTGATCGCGGCCGTGCGCACGCTGCTCGGCGGGGGCGATGCCGAATTGGCGCGCACCTTCCTGCTCGAGGTGGTGCTGGAGCGGGTGCGGGTGCGCATCGCGACACCCGCGGACGACGGCCGGACCAGGATCGCGCTGGTCGCCTCGCAGATGATCGGTGTTCTGGTGGCACGCAAGATCGTCGGTGTGGAGCCGATCGCATCCATGCCGATACCCGAGTTGGTCGCGGCGGTCGGACCGACGTTACAGCGCTACCTCACCGGGGAGATCGACACCGAGAGCTGACGCTCAGGCCGAGGTGTGCTGACCGGTGAAGGCCTCGTGCTCGGCGTCGGTGGTATCGCGGGCCTCGTCGATCAACAGCACCGGGATGCCGTTCTCGATCGGGTAGACGCGGCGCAGGCGCGGGTTGTACAGCAGCGATTCGCCACCCGCTCGAACCAGCAGCAGCGGGCCCTTGTCCTGCGGGCAGGCCAGCAGGCTCAACAGGGTGGCGTCCAACGCGGTTTCCTCCGGCATGTCCGAAAACTTACCCGACGGCTAATCCAGCTCCGCGGCTCGCTCGGGCTGCCGTGCCGCACGGCGGCGGCCACGGACATACATCCACTGCAGCACAGCCAGCCCGGCGACACCGGTCAGCGCGGCGGCGGCGCCGATCTTCCAACCCGGCGGTCGCCAGGTCACCACCAGCTCACCACCGTCGGTTCCAGCCGGAATCTGCACGGCGACAAAGGATTTCGCTACCACCGAAATCGGCAGCGGGCGGCCGTCGAGAGTGGCCCGGTAGCCGGGCCAGCCCAGGCGCGCGAACACCACCCTGGCCCCCGCCGGCGCCGTCACCAGGACGCGGCTGGTGGTGGCGGTTTCGGAGATCGAGGTCGCCTGCCCGGCGTCGATATCGGCGACCCGGCCGTTCTGGGTGGAGATCGGGCCGTGCACGCGTTCCAGCACCAGGATGTACTTCTCGTGACCGGGATAGTCGACCCACTTCCAGCCGGCCGGCGCCGGCTGGTTCCGCGCGTCGGTGAACAGCGCGCGCTGCAGCACCACCCGGTCCAGCTTCATCAGATCGACCAGCGGCCGCTTGGTGGATTCCTCCGGCGCGAACAAGCGACGAAACGCGTCGGGGCAGACGCTGGAATCCCAGCGCATGCACAGCAGCTCACCGAAGTAGAAGTGGCCGGTCGGGGTGTATCCGTTGACGTAGCTGAGGTCCAGGGACTTGGCGTAGTTACCGAACACCAGCGATCCGTAGGCGCCGTCGAGGCTCTTGTCGCCCGGCTGTACCAAGCCGCGTTCGGCGAGCTGAATGGTGTTGCCGGGAAAATCCGGGAACGCGGCCTTGGCTTCGGATCGATTCGTCGGGTAGTTGTACGACATCGGCGTCGGCTGCGCGGCTTCCACCTGCCAGAACGCGATCGGGAACATGGCGGCGATGGTCATCAGGCACACCGCGGCCACCCCCCGGTGCTGCCCGAGCCACACCGCGGCCGCCACCAGCGCGCCCACCAGTAGCACCGCGAGCAGATGCCGCACGAAGTTGTGCGGATCCGCGGAGAACGAACGCAGCCACAGCGCCGCGATCAGCACACCGGCCGCGATGCCGCGGGTCCGCGGACTCGCCACGGTGCCGTAGCGCGAGAGCAGCACACAGACCAGCACCAGCAGGCCGATGGCCAGCATCGGCAGCACCCGCACCGGCCAGCGCAGCGGGCCGATGGTGCCGGGCCCGGCACTCCACATCAGCACCAGCACCGAGAACACCGCCACTGCGGACAGTTCCCGCCAGGATTCCCGGGCCCGGCGCCAGTCGACGAATGCCAGCGCGGGAATCAGGAACCACGCGATATAGGTGACCGGCAGCGGCTGTACATAGCCCCACCAGGAGGTGAACGCGGGCAGGGTGCTGGGCAGGCTGGCGTTCAGCGACTCCGACCACGGGATGGTCAGGAACTGATCGTTGATCACCGCGGAGGTTCCGCGCCAGGTCACCTTCGCCGACAGGATGCTGGGCAGGAAGGTGAGCAGACCCGCCAGACCCGCACAGCCCGACACCGCGACCAGCTTCGGCACGTTGGTCCAGCGGCGCTGATACAGGATCTCGCCGAGTGCCACCGCGGCCAGCATCAGTACGGCTTCGACGGCGGGAAAGATGTATTGCGTGCTGATGGTCAGGTACAGGAAGAGGAAAACCGGGATGGGCCCGGACCTTCCGCGCATGTAGCGCACCGCGGCGGCCCACGCGTGCACCAGCCACGCGGTGCCGGTCAGCGCGGTCATCCAACTCGCCTGGTCGAAGAACAGGAAGAATCCCGACAGCGGGAACGCGACGCCCGCGACCGCCGACCACCACGGTTTCGCGCCGTAGGCCAGGCAGATCCGGTACACCCCGAGCGCGGCGATGATCGAGAAGATCAGCTTCACGACGGTCGCGTAGAGCGCCATATTGTCCACCGACGGCGCGATCAGATCGATCAGCAGCTGCGGCGGATTGAACAGGCCCGCGTCGTCCATCGTGTTGTTGCCCGACATCCAGCGCTCGGGCACCAGCACCGGGAATTCGCCGTTGCGCAGCGATCGGCCGAGTCCGATCCAGAGCCCGGTGTACTGGGATTCGGTGTCGTCGGTGTAGAAGTGACGAGCATTGGCCAGCAGCACCGCGAGATAGCCCAGCACGACGCCGACCGAGGTGAGTACACCCCAGCGGAATACGTCGCCGCGAAGGAAGTCCCAGCGGCCGGCGGCCGGTTCCGCCGCGGGCTCGGGGGCGCGAACCCGGTCCTCCGATGCCACTGCCACTGCACTGTCCGTCACGAGTTCCGTACCCTACCGTGCAGCACCCGTGAGCGCCGAAAGCCGCGAACCCGCACCGTGTTAGAGTTCGGCCGCTGGCATGCACCGATAGCGAAAGTCGATTCAGCTGATGCCGCTCTTAGGAGAGTCCCCGCACGCCGAACACAATGGCGATGGCGGCCGTCCGGGTGCGGATCGGCCGCACACCGTGTCGGTGGTGGTGCCGATCTATCGCGGCGAGCACACCATCGGTGATCTGGTCGCCGAACTGCATCGGATGACTCAGCCCAGCACCAGCCCCGGCGGCACGTCCTACGTGATCGACGAGATCGTGCTCGTGCACGACCACGGCCCCGACCGTTCCGATGTCGTGTTGCGGGAACTGGAACAGACCTACGCCGAAGTGCGGGTCATCTGGCTCAGCCGCAACTACGGGCAGGACGCCGCGACCATCGCGGGTATGTCGGCCGCACGCGCCGACTGGATCGTCACCATGGACGAGGACGGCCAGCACGATCCGGCGGCCATCGGCGCGTTCCTGGACGCGGCGCTGAGCGAACGCGCCGATCTGGTCTATTCCAAGCCGAGCAATACCCGCCCGCACGGGTTCCTGCGCAATATCACCTCGCGCGGCGCGAAAATCGTGTTGGCCACCGTGTTCGCCTTCCCCGATTCCACCCGGTTCGAGAGCTACCGGCTGATCCGCGGCGATATCGGCCGCCAGCTGGCCGGGGTCGCCTCCAACGGCGTGTACCTGGATGTGGCGCTGACCTGGGTGGTCGGCACCGTCGCACAGGTGCCGGTGGCGTTGCGCGCCGAAGGCCGCGAGGAATCCGGCTACAACTACCGGCGATTGTTCTCGCTGTTCTGGAAAATGGTGCTGTGCAGCGGGACCCGGGGTCTGCGTCTGGTGAGCCTGCTCGGGGTCACCCTGGCGCTGATCGGTGTGGCGCTGGCCGCCGTCTTCGCCTTCGAAGCGCTCACCCGGGACAACTGGGCTCCCGAGGGCTGGACCTCGCTGATGGTGGTGCTGCTCCTGGTCTCCGGTGCGATCCTGTTCTCACTGGGTCTGATCGCCGAGTACCTCGGTGTCGCGCTACACGTGCTGGTAGGTAAACCCCTCTACCTGACGGTAGATTCGCCGACACCGCGCCCCGCGACCGAAGTCGCGCGGGAATTGTCCAGCACCGTCGCCAGTAGGGGGACCGATCGTGTCGAGCACTGACCGTGTCATCTTCAGCCGGCCCTATCGCGCGCGCCGCGAACTGGCGAATCTGGAGACGGTGCTCGCCTCCGACCACAGCCACGGTGACGGACAGTTCACCGCCTCGGCGACCGCGAAGCTCAAGGCGATCACCGACGCGCCGCACGCGCTGCTGACCACCTCCTGCACGTCCGCGCTCGAAATGGCCGGGCTGCTGCTGGAACTCGGGCCCGACGACGAAGTGATCGTGCCCAGCTTCGCGTTCACCTCGACCGCGACCTCGATGGCGTTGCGCGGGGCGACCTGCGTGTTCGCCGATATCGATGTGTCGACCGGCAATCTCGATCCGGCGGCGGTGGCGGCCGTGGTGAGCCCGCGCACCAAAGCTGTGGTCGTCATCCACTACGGCGGCGTGGCCGCCGATATGACCGGATTGCTCGCGATCGCAAACGAATACGGCCTGGCCGTCGTCGAGGACAACGCGCACGGCCTCGGCGGCAGCTGGCAGGGTCGCAAGCTCGGCACCATCGGCACACTGGGCACGCTGAGTTTTCACGACACCAAGAATGTGCACTGCGGCGAGGGCGGCGCGCTGCTGCTCACCGACGAGATCCTGATGGCGCGCGCCGAGATCATCCGGGAGAAGGGCACCGATCGGGCCCGGTTCCTGCGCGGCGCGGTAGACAAGTACTCCTGGCAGGACATCGGTTCCAGCTATCTGCCCAGTGAGCTGAACGCGGCGGTGCTGGACGCGCAACTCGATGAATTCGACCTCATCCAGGCCGGACGGCACCGGGTGTGGAACGCCTATGCCGCCGCGCTGCCGGAATGGGCCGCGCGCAACGACGTCCAGCTGATGACGGTGCCCGCCGATCGCGAGCACACCGCGCATCTGTACTACCTGCGCACGCCCACCGAGGACCGCCGCGACGACTTGATCACGCATCTGCGCGAGCGTGGCATCGTGGCGCCGTTCCACTATGTTCCGCTGGATTCCAGCCCAGCCGGGCTGAAACTGGGCCGGACTCCCTTACCGTGTGTGCGCAGCGCCGAGTTCTCCTCGACCGTGGTGCGGTTGCCACTGTGGCCGGATCTGGCCGACGCGCAGATCGCGCGCGTGGTGGACGCGGTCACCGCGTTCACGGTGTGAGCGAGCAGTTCTCAGGTGCGCTCGAAGTAGAACGGGCAATGTGAGCCGCCGAGCCCGATCGTGGTCGCGCGGTCGAACCGGAAGCGGTGCGTCGGCGGGTCGATCGCACCGATCCAGTTCGCGTCGAACTCGCACATCACCGGCGTGAGCTCCGGCGCCGAATGTGCCCGCAGCACATCGTGATAGAAGCAGCGCACGATATCGACGTGATAGCGGTGCTCGTCATCGATCGGGCGGGCGAGGGTGAAGCCCGCGCCGAAAGCTTGCTCCTCGCGCACCTTGGAGACCGCGACCATGGCCGCGAAAGGATCCTCGGCGGAGTCCAGCATCGCCAGGGTGCTGTCGCGGACGATGTCACCCAAGGGTTCCACAAAGGCCGCGCGCACCCGCGCTATCGCCTCGTCACGGCCGAGGCGAGGTCGGAGCGCACGATAGGCGACCACGAGCGCGAGTGTCATCCGCAGGTTGTATCGGGCTGGTTCATCGACGACGCGATCCGCGTTCGCCGCCTCCAATTCTGTTAGGCCCGAGCGCATCTCGGCGACGAATCCGCCCGGAAGGTCGGGCAGGTCAGCGGCGAGGTGGTCGAAGAAACCATCGATGACGGCCCGCGAGTCATTGTCGGGATCGGGTGTGTAATCGTCTTCGGCAAGGCCGAATCGGTCGGTGTGCACAGCTGTCCTTTCGAGACGGAGTCCGGTCCCGGGATACAGCTGCGCCGTCATCATCAGGGCGAGCCGTGCTCGAAACCGAACGAGCACGCCAGCACGCTCCACCGACCTACCTGGCGCTGACGATATTTGGTTGATACTGACGCTTCGAGGATGCCACAACTACGCCGAGAGGACGTAGAGTTTTTCGCGGCCGCCCGCGATCACCTCGCTGCGTACGATGCGCGATGCGTAGCGGGCGAAGAACGCGTCGAGGGTGTCTTCGGTGAATCGGTGCGCCTGCGCGCCGGTGCCCGCGTTGGTGAACCGCTGACCGATGGTGGCGAGCAGGCGGTTCTCACTGGTCGCCAAGTTGCGGATCGGCTCGGCGACGACCACCTCGACACGCGCTGCGGCGAGCATGCGGTCGACCACGTCGGCCGGGTCGGGCAGGAAGTGGTACAGGCTGGCCTGCATCAGCACGTAGTCGGCCGCGGGCAGGGGCGCCTCGGACTGCAGATTCCACACCAGGCCGCGGCCGCCCGCTCTGCCGAGATCGGCGATGAAACCGTCGTTGAGGTCGAGCCCGGTGTAGTCGACGGATTTCTGGCGGAGGTACCGGGTGTAGAGC
Source organism: Nocardia goodfellowii (assembly GCF_017875645.1). Taxonomy (NCBI): domain Bacteria; kingdom Bacillati; phylum Actinomycetota; class Actinomycetes; order Mycobacteriales; family Nocardiaceae; genus Nocardia; species Nocardia goodfellowii. The sequence continues at coordinate 6,794,899 of NZ_JAGGMR010000001.1, forward strand.
GTCGCGGGCCCGCAGCACACGTCCACGACACTGGCGCCGGCCGGAATCGACCCGGCGACCGCGCGATAGCGGGCGGTGTAGTACCGGCCGTACAGTCCGCGCATCAGCACCTCGTAGAGGGTGCGGTTGCGGTAGATGAGGCTGGTACTCACGAAAAAACCCCTGGACAGTCGTCGGACATCGGCTGCGGCATCGGTGACAACTATGCCAGGTGAATCCAATTGGTCCGCACCGAGTTCCGGCCCGCTCGAATCTCGAGGCGGGCCGGATCACTCGGTGGGGACTACTCGATGACTTCGATGATGTCGCCGGGGTTCACGTGGTGGTACAACCGCTCCGCGCCCTCGGGGACCATCCGGATACAGCCGTGCGACTGCTCTTCGACCGGCCCGATGTGGGTGGCGATGTCCCCGTTGAAGAACACGGCCCACTTCATCGGCACATGGTGCATGGTGCTCCAGTGGTCCTCGCGTTTGAACGCGACCTTGAACACCCCGGGCGGAGTCTCGTAGCCCGGACGGCCGTGTGAGATCGGGGTGGGACCGTAGGTCACCTTCCCGTCCTCCATCAGCCACGCCTCATTCATGGACTTGCTCATACACACCTTCGCGCCGGCCGCCGTGCACGGCGCGATCACCGGCGGCGCCGGTGGCGGCGGAACGATGGCCGGTACGCCCGGGACGTCGGGGCCGCCGGGCCAGAGTGGATCGGCGTGTGCCGCCGGTGCCGTGAGAAATCCGGCTGCGGCGATGCCCGCTAACAGGGCGTATCCGGCCGATGCTCTTCGTACACGAGTGCTGCTCATCATCACGCCGACCTCCTGGCCTTGCCGCTGCGGCGTCCGCGCCACGAGCGGCGTCTATGGCGGTTCAGGGCCCCTGTCTCGACCCCTCGCGCCGGGGTTGATCAAACAGTCGAGATGTTGACGATCCTTACCGACGCGCAGCAATACGGTCAACGCCTCTTGCGAGTGCGTAACCGTTCTGTTGTGGGGCAAACTCCGCCGTGATCAGGTCGCGTCGGGTTGGGGAACCGGCTTGCGGCGGAACGAGATGTGCCGGTGACCGAAGAAACTGACGACCGCGACCAAACCCATGACGACGACCGCCGAGGGAATGTCGGGCAGGTGCAGCACCGACACGGCCAGTTGCAGCAGCACCATATTCATCAGCAGCCCACCGGAATTCACCCCGCAGAAGGCGAGGAAGTCGCGCAACAGGTGCCCGCGCACCCGGAATACCAGGGTGCGGTGCAGCACGAAGGCGATCACGATGCTGACCGCGTAGGCCGCGGCGGGGGCGAGCGCGGCGGGCACGCGGTCGCCGAAGACCTTCAGCCACATCACCGTAAGCGCCACGCCGAGCCCGGTGTTGACGACGCCGACCATCGCGAACGCGATCTCCTGGCGCCGCACCAGCCGCAGCAGGGGCCCCGGATCGGGGGCGGTCGCGATCGTGTTCACCGCTCTACTCATATCAGACCGCGCCTACCGGTTCCGGCTCAGCCTCTTCGGGTCGCCGCGGTTCTTCCGGCTCGCTGTCGGCACGCCGCTTGCCGCGCAGGTGGATCCAGTGCAGCAACGCGACGCTGAGCACCGCGAACAGCCCCGCGCCCGCGCCGAGCGGCCAGCCCGGCGGACTCCAGGACAGCACCAGTTCACCGTCCCTGGTGCCCGCTGGAATACTCACGGCCGCAAAGGTTTTCCCGATCTGCTCGACCGGGATCTCGGCGCCGTTCAGGGTGGCCTCGTAGCCGGGCCAGGCCAGCCGCGCGAAGACGACCTTGCCGCCGGTGTCCGAACTGACCCGGACCCGGCTCTCCGTATCGGACTCCGATTCCGAGGTGGCGGTGGCGCCGGAAACCGCGGAGATGCGGCCGTTCTCGGTGGAGATCAGTCCGTCGACCCGCTCGAGCACGTCGATGTACTTCTCGTGGCCGGGATAGTCGACCCACTTCCAGCCGTCGGGCGCGGGCTGCCGGCGGGCCTCGGGGAACAGCGCCTTCTGCACCACCACCCGGTCGATGTTCATCAGGTCGACGATGGTCTTGCCGGTGCTCGGTTCGGGCGCGAACGCGCGGCGGTAGGCATCGGGACAGACGCTGGTGTCCCAGCGCATGCACAGCGTCTCGCCGAACCAGAAGTGGCCGTTCGGGGTGTAGCCGCTGACGTAGGTCTTCTCCAGGTTCTTGGCGTAGTTGCCGAACACCAGCGACCCGTAGGCGCCGTCGAGGGACCGCTCCCCCGGTGGTATCAGCGCACGGTCAGCGAGTTGCAGTGTGGTGCCAGGGAATTCGGGGAACGCGGCCTTCATCGCCGAACGGTTTTCGGGCAGATTCCAGCCCAGCGGGGTCGGCTGGGCGTGCTGCACCTGCCAGAACGCGATCGGCGCGACGGAGATCATCACCAGCGCGGCGGCAGCGGTCAGGCCGCGGTTGATGCCGAGCCAGACGGCGGCCGCGCCCAACCCCAGCACCACGACCACGGCGACCAGATGCCAGACCAGCTGATTCGGGGCGGCGGAATAGGAACGCACCAGCAGCAATCCGACCAGCAGTGCGGCCGCGATGGACCGGTGCCGCCAGTCGCGGGCGGTCGCGAACCGGCCCAGCAGCACGCACACCACGATCAGCAAGCCCAGCGCCACCATCGGCAGTACCCGGGCGGGCCAGCGCAGCGGGCCGATGGTGCCGGGTCCCGCGGTCCAGAACAGCACGAGCACCGAGAACAGAATGGGCCCGGTGAGTTCCCGGAGGTGCTCGCGCGCGCGGCGCCAGTCGACGAACGCCAAGCCCGGAATCAGGAACCAGGCGATGTAGACCACCGGCATCGGCTGCACGTAGCCCCACCAGGAATTGAACGCGGGCAAGGTGCTGGGCAGGCTCGCGTTCAGCGACTCCGACCACGGCACGGTCAGCAACTGATCGTTGTTGATCTGCGCGGTGCCGCGCCAGGTGCTCTTCGCCGACAGTGCACTCGGCAGATAGGTGGCCAGCCCGGCCAGTGCCGCGCATGCCGCCACCGCGGCCAGGCGCAGTGCGGGCAGCCACTGCCGCTGATAGATCCACTCCCCGAGCACGACGGCGCCGATCATGATCGCGGCTTCGACGGCCGGGAAGACGTACTGCACCGAGATGGTCAGATACAGGAACACGAACGTGGGGATCGGACCACTGTCGCCGCGGGCGTAGCGGACACCGGAAGCCCACGCGTGCACCAGCCAGGCGGTGCCGGTCAGCGCGGTCCACCAGGTCGAGGAATCGAAGAACAACATCCAGCCGGTGAACGGCATGCAGATACCGGCGACCGCGGCCCACGGGGCTTTCGCGCCGTACACCAGGCAGACCCGGTAGACGCCGAGCGCCAAGATGATCGCGAAGATCAGCTTGACGAAGGTCGCGTACAGCGCGAGGTCGGGCACCGACGGTGCGATCAGATCGATCAGCAGCTGCGGCGGATTCAGCAGCCCCGCTTCCTCGATGGTGTAGTTACCGGCCATCCAGTGCTCGGGCACCATCGTCGGCAACGTGCCCTCACGCAGCCGCCGGCCCAGCATCACCCACAGTGGGGCGTACTGGGATTCGGTGTCGTCGGTGTAGAAATGCCGGACATTGGCCAGCAGTACCGCGATATAGCCCGCGACGACGCCGAGCGCGGTAATGCCGCCCCACTTGTACACGGCTCGCGGATCGCGAGTTCCACTGTCCACCACGAGTTCCAGACCCTACACGGCGACGCCGGGTGCGCGCCCGAAAGGATCGTTCAGTCGGTCAGGATCTCGTAGGCATCGGTTTCCGGGTTGTACCACCAGGTGTCCGGTCCCGGCTGCGGGCGACCGGCCGCTTGCACGGCGCGGGTGGACGGGCGGTACGACGAACTGCGCGGAATCTCGTCGACGACGTAGACGATGTCGGGGCGCTGCTCCGGATCGAGCGCGCGCAGGCCCTCGGTGACATCCTTGTGGTCCAATCGCATGCCCGCCCGGACGCTGACCGCGGCCACCGCCAGGCAGCGCTTACCCATCCCACCGGCTGCCTTCCCGGGGCGATCAGCGACCTGCAGTCCGTAGGCGACCTCCATGTCGACCGCCGCGATGTCGTTGAGCGCGTCCACGATCGGCTGGGCGTAGACCGGGCCGCGGCCGGTCTGGATGACGGTGTCCTTGTGGTCCATCAGCCAGTAGTCGCCATCGCTGTCGCGGCGGAAGAGGTTCTCGGTCGGCATCCAGGAGTCGCCGCGGCTGAACACACCGCGCAACCCGCCCGCCGACAGGTCGATGTGTTCGGAGGCTTTGCCGATGAGCAGACCCACCTCGTTGTCGGCGCAGCGTCGCGCGAAACCGGAATCGTCGGTCTGTACCTGCCCGGTCACCGGGTCGTAGGCGACGAGTTCGACTTTCGCGGTGCCCGGCACCGGACGGCCCTTGCAGCCGATCTTCGCGCCGGTCACGTTCGCCAGCACCACATCACCCTCGATGGAGGCGTAGAACTCGAGCACGCGCGCCGGGGCGAACTGCTCGGTGGTGCGCCGCCACAGGCCCGCGGGAATACCGGAACCGATGAACAACCGGATCGGATGGGAATGCCCGGCCGGGAACACGCCGGCGTCGAGGATGTCGCGCAGCATGGTCCAGGTGTAGGTCACGACGGTGACGCCGTAGCGGTGCACCTCCTCGGCGAACCGCGCCGGATCCAGCGAGCGGGCCAGCGCGATCCGGCTGCCGCCCGCGATCGCGCCGCCCAGACTCACCAGCAGTCCGGACGAATGATGCAGTGGCGCAAGGCAATACACCGTGTCCCGGCGGTCCAGGTCGGCCGCGCTCGCGGTGCCGAACGCCGACAGCGCCCAGCGATGGTTGCTGATGTACTTGGTTTCCAGGCGGTCACCGGTACCGGTGACGAGCACGAACGCGAGTTCGCGCGCCAGACCCGGATCGGGCCGATACCAGTCGGGCAGGCGCACCCGCGCCGGATCGATCTGCTCCAGGTCGATCACCCGATCGCTGGTGGGCAGATCCAGTTGGCGCGCGTTGCCGCCGCCGAGCACCAGGACCCGCGTCCCGGTGGCCTCGGCGTGCCGCAGATTCTCCGGGTCCGTGACCAGCGTGGTGATGCCGGTGAGTTCGATGGCGCGCTTCAGATCGCTGCCCGGCGGCAGCAGCACCGCCACCGCGCCGAGCCGGGACAGCGCGGCGACCGTGGCCAGCGCGCTGGGACGGGTTTCCATCAGCACACCGACGCGTGCCACCGGGCGGATGCCGGCCGAGATCAGGCCGCGCACCACGTTGTCGATGCGGGCGTTGACCGCGGCGTTGGTGTGCACGCGGTCGTCGAACAGGAAGCATTCGCGCAGCGGCGCGCGCCGGGCCTGCTCGGCGAGCAAGCGGCCCAGCGAGATTCGGGTGTTCGGCTGAATCATGCCGAGGCGGGTCAGCCGGGGCAGTGCCCGCGCGGCCTCACCGGCCAGTTCGATGGAACCGCGGACCGTGTTGCCGGCGATCCCCTCCAGCGCTTTGCCGACGCCCGCGCCGGCCTCGGCGAGACTGGCCGCGGTATGCATGACCCGGGTCGCCGCGGTGCGCGGACCGGTGACCGGCACGTGCTCGGCCATCCGGAAGATCTCCTCCGGCAGCGCCTTGTCGCGATCCATCCAATCGATCCACTGCCGCACCAGCGGCCAGGTGTGGTTGGTCGCGGTGCTGCCGGCCACCAGACCGAAATGCCCGGCGACCAGGGTGGCCTCGTACACCTCGGCATTGGGCGCGGCGCGCACGATGCCGCGCACCGCCGCCGGCTGGCCGATATCGTCGACCTCGCCGACGAAGGCCAGGATCGGCATCTTCAACTCCGCGAGCGAAATCGGCTGATCGCGAATCACGAAGCCGCCCAGCATCATCCGGTTGTGCACGACGAACTGCCGGAGCAGGTCCGCGGCCGCCGGGCCCGCGTAGCCCACCCAGCCGTCGTTGTTGAGGAACCGGCGCTGGCGCTCCTTGGGCAGCAGCGCCTCGCGGTCGTGCAGCTGGCGCAGGAAATCGACGCGCGCCTTGGCCGTCTTCACCGGATCCAGCATCTGGAATCCGAAACGAACCATGGAATCGGTGATCGGCAACCGGGTGACGACATGGTCGGCCAGAAAATCCGCGACCTCCCGGACCAGGCCGTAGGGCAGCCCGAACGGCATGCCCGCGACCACGTCGACCGGGCTGCCGAAGGTGACGATGCTGGCCACGCCCTTGCCGTAGCGGAACGCGGCGGTCTGATAGGCGAACATGCCGCCTTGCGAGTAACCCATCAGGTGCACGCTCGACCCGGTCGCTTCGGTGACCGTGTCGATGGCACTGCTCACCGCCAGCACATGATCGGCGAGGTCGCGTTCCCAGCCGCCCTCCTCCGAGGCGGGCGAACCGAAATCGACCACCCAGCAATCGACTCCGCCGCGGTGCAGAATCCCGACCGCGCCGTCCTCGGCGTTCACGTCCCAGATGTCGGCGTTGACCATCAGCGGCGGCACCAGCAGCGCGACCGGGCGGCGCCCGGAATCGACAGCCGACCCCGCCGGCGTGGCGTCGTCGGGGAAGTAGCGCCGCAACCGATACATCCGCCGCCGCTCGACCACTTCGAACGGGGACGACTCGACGTCATGGGTGAGCCCGCCGAAACGGATCACCTCGAGACCGTTCTGCGCGGTCGCCATCAACCGCTGCACCGATCCCACCACGTCTTTCGTACTGAACTTCACGATTGCTCCTGGCCCTACCCTGCACGCATGCCACGCACTGCGGCGCGGCGCACCGGCGAGAACTTCTCGCCGGCCCCCGAAGACGCACGCCGTCTAAGTGTTGCCAAGAGCTTCCCACATCGGGTGACCGCCATGTGGCGGCTGTGACAGGTTGCATGGGTCCCCGTGGCCGAGTCAGCGCCCCATCACGTTGGCGTACATGCTCTGGAACGGTTGCGGGCTCACGCTCAACTCACCGCGGAACGGATAGTCCAACGCCGCGATGAGGAAGAGCATGGTGCCGAGAAAGAACGCGAACAAGCCGCCGAGCAGCAAATGCGCGCCCCGCTGCAGGCTGAACAGGCACAGCAGCACCAGATTGATCGCGGCGCCGACCAGGATGACCCACCACAGCACGTCGGGAATGCCGCCCTGACTGGCGTTGATCCGGTGCCGGCGGTCGGAGTCGAAGCGGGCGAACTGCTCGATGGTCGCGGCGTGCACGATCTCCTCCGCCGGAGTGGCGGGCTGGAAGGCCAGCAGATCTTGCTGGAAACGGGTGACCAGCGCGGTGCCGCCGTAGGGTTCCTCGCCGACCCGCAGCTTGGGGAAGACCACGGTCAGCACGTCGTCGGTATAGGCGACGAGATCGTTCTGCAGCACTGTGCGCTGCGGCTCCGGGTACGCCGCCACCTCACGGTAGAGCGTGCCGACCGCGGCGGCCTCGTCGGCGATCAAGCTCTGGGCGTGATCGTTGGACTCGTAGGTCGCGGCGGCGATCAGGCCGAGTAGCAGACCGTAGAAGACGCCGCCGACGGTGAGCACCATGATGACGGTGTCGTTATTGCCCGGCTCGGGGCCGAAGATCCGCAGCACTGTCGGCCGGGCCAGCACGATGCCCGCGCAGGTCAGCAGAACCGGCACGCCGGTGATGATCACGAACACCAGCCAGATGGGCAGCCCGTAGATCCAAGTGAACATGAGCGGCAACATTAGCTACCGCCCGGCAGGCTGCGATTCATCCCAGGACGTTATTCGGCGGTGTCTCGATCGAGCACGTTTCGTTACCATCCGAATTCGATCTCGGCAATCTTCGAATTCCGCTGCGCACCTTCGAGTTCCCGCCCTATATTTCATGCCGTTCACAAGCCCTGCCGCGTAGATCGGCCGCCCCATCGCCGATCCGCAGGTTGTTCCAGGCCTGCCGTTCGACGTGAACCCGGTGCAGTTTCAGCACCACCCGTATGACACCTGCTCCACCCTGTGCGCTCGCGCTGAGCCGCGCAAATGCAACGAATTGTTCAGTGGAGGAAGATGATTCACCTAAGCCGTACCGAGGGCCCGAAGTACCGACTATCGACGATCCGCCGCCGCGCGGTACCCCGATCGTCGGCCGCACGCAGCCATCGCTGCCGATCCGGACGGGCCAGTGGCTGGCACCTATCCAGCGCATCCTGAGCCGCCGATCAGGATGCATTCGCACCGCACGTCCGGAATGTCCGTCCCAGCGCGACATTCCGGGCGTGCGGTTTTTTGTTTCGACCCGAGTTACCCGAATCGAGCGCATGTCGTAACCATCCAAAATGAATGTCGGCCGATGTTCGAATTCCGCCGCATTACCGGAGATCTTGGCCTTAACATCGGAGCATCTGAAACGCACTGTCGCGTAACTCAATTCGCTCGACCCGACTGATTTGAGGATGGCGCATGACTATCGAAGAGATGCCCGCCCGTACCGAAGAACAGCGCAAGAGCCTCAGTACCACCGCAGCCCGTCAGCTGACGACCACCACCAAATCCATTCCGCAGATGCAGTCCATCAGTTCCCGATGGCTCACTCGCGCCCTGCCCTGGATTCAGGTCAACGGCGGCGTCTATCGCGTCAACCGCCGCCTGACCTACACCGTCGGCGACGGCATCGTCACCTTCGCGATCGACGGGGGCAAAGCCCGAGCGATCCCGATGGAGCTCAGAGAACTACACCAACTCCGCGACCTCGCCGACGACGACGCCCTCGACGAACTCGCGCGGCGATTCGAGCAGCAAGACCTCGACCCCGGCACGGTGATCGCCGAATTCGGCAACCCCATGGATCAAGTCGTGCTGATCGTGCACGGCAAGGTGGATAAATACGGCACCGGCCAGTACGGCGAACAGACCAAGCTCGGGCAGCTCGCCGACGGCGACCACTTCGGCGACGGTGCGCTCACCGACCCCTCCGCGATCTGGCCGGTCACCGTCAAGACGGTCACCCCCACCACGATTCTGACGCTGTCCCGCGCGGCGCTGGATCAAACCCTCAGCCGCGCACCGGCGCTGCGCCGGCACCTCGAACAGGTCGCCGGCGATCCCGCTCCGCCCCAGAACCGACACGGTGAGGCGAGTATCGAGATCGCCTCCGGCCACGTGGGCGAACCGGAACTGCTGGGCACCTATGTCGACTACGACATCGAGCCCCGGGAGTACGAGCTCAGCCTCGCGCAGAGCGTCCTGCACGTGCACTCCCGGGTCGCGGATCTGTTCAACGATCCGATGAACCAGGTGGAACAGCAGCTCCGGCTGACCATCGAGGCACTCTATGAGCGGCGCGAGCACGATCTGGTCAACAATCCGGACTTCGGTCTGCTGCACAATTGCGACCTGAAACAGCGGATCTACACCGAAGCCGGGCCACCCACCCCCGATGACATGGACGAGCTGCTGAGCATGCGCCGCAGCACGAAACTGTTTCTCGCACACCCGAAAGCGATCGCGGCGTTCGGCCGCGAATGCAGCAAGCGCGGCCTCTACCCCGATCCGGTGGAGGTGAACGGGCACCGCGTCCCCGCCTGGCGCGGCGTGCCGATCTATCCGTGCGGCAAGATTCCGATCAGCGAGACCCAGACCACCTCGATCCTCGCCATGCGCACCGGCGAGCAGGACCAAGGGGTGATCGGTCTGCATCAGACCGGCATACCCGACGAATACGAGCCCAGCCTCAATGTTCGATTCAAGGGCATCGACGATCAGTCGATCATCTCCTATCTCGTGAGCTGCTACTACTCCGCGGCGGTCCTGGTACCGGATGCGCTGGGGATGCTGGACAACGTCCAGGTCGCCCGGCAGGCCGACTGAGCCGGGGGTGCCTCGATGTCGGTGCTCTCTCGCGCCGGCGCGCCTGCTGCCACCCACGAGGTGGCGGCAGCCGTTGCCGCGCTCCTGACCAATCTCGACACCACCGCCCCCGCAACGCTGCCGCTCACCGTCACGTTGAAAGACGCAGCGGCCGAGCGGAATCCCAGCGCGACCGATCGTGCGGGGCCACCGCGCCTACTCGGGCCGACCGGACTGGGCGCGGCCGGGTTGCGGATACCGAGATCCGCCACGGTAACCGCTCCCCCGCCGGTCGCACAGCCCACGACGCCGCGGTCGATTCCCCTGGGACCCAGCGGATTAGGGTCCGGCTCACTCCGACTCCGGCAACCCGCCGCACCCATTCCGCCGCTCTATTGCCCGCCACCGGTACGCGACAACCCGGCCCTCGGTGCGGCGGTGAACGACGGCTTGATCGACTGGGCGGCTGAAATCGGTTTGTACGAAGGGCGATTGGACGAACTACGCGATGCCGACTTCGGCCGGCTGATCATGCTCGCCCATCCCGACTGCGACGATGCCGACCGGCTATTGGCCGCGGCCAAATGCGCGGTCTCCGAATGGTCGGTCGACGACTACTACTGCGAGGAAGGAGCAGACGACCGCGCACCCGACGGCACTCCGTCCGATGCCGAGGCCGAGCTCGGACCGCGGCTCGAATTAGCCGCCGCGGCAATGGATCCCGCGTACCTGCCCGGCCGGTACGCGCCGTCGCTGGAGCGGGCGATGCAGGCCGACCCCATCCTGCGTGCCTTCCGCACCAGTTTCGAGCACCTGTCCCGCTATGCCACCACCGCCCAGCTCGCCCGCCTGCGTACCGAAATCGCCGGCTGGTTCATCGCTCTGGGCGCCGAAGCGGGCTGGCGCGGCGCCGGACGGATGCCTCCGGTGTGGGAATACCTCACCAACCGCCAACCGCACAGCTTCCTGCCGTGCATGGCGCCCATCGATGTGGTCGGCGGATATGAGCTCCAGCCCGCCGAGTACACCGACCCCCGCGTGCGTCGCGTGGTCACCACCGCCGCACTGGCCAGTCAGATGGTGAACGACCTGTACTCGATGGCGCGCGAAGACCGTTCCCAGGGCCGGGAATTCAACCTGCCCACGGTCCTCGCCGCCGAAGAGAACTGCAGCCGGCGCGAAGCCGTGCTGCGGACCGCCGCGATACACGACGAACTGGTGCATCGCTTCGAAACAGAGGCCGCACCGCTGGCCACCACGGGCTCGGCGGAACTGCGCCGATTCCTGATCGGCCTGTGGGCATGGATGGGCGGCAACCGCGCCTGGCATGCCGACAGTAAGCGCTATGACGTTACCGAGAGAGGATGATCCCCAATGACCATGCTCGACCCCGACGCAGTCCTGCGCACCCGGTATCAGAAGTCCGTCGCCGAATACTGGAACAACAATCCCAACGACGACCGCGTCAACACCAAACTCGGTGAGGTCGATGGCCTCTATCACCACCACTACGGCGTAGGCACCCCCGACCTGTCGGTGCTCGAAGGCCCCGAGGAGACCCGGCAGCAGCGCCTCGTCACCGAACTGCACCGCCTCGAGACCGCGCAGGCAGACCTGCTCCTCGACCACCTCGGTGACGTCCGCCCCGGAGACCGGCTGCTCGACGCCGGGTCCGGCCGCGGCGGCACCAGCCTGATGGCCAATCAGCGATTCGGCTGCCAGGTCGACGGCGTCACCATCTCCCAGTACCAGGTGGATTTCGCCAACGAGCAAGCCGCGCAGCGCGGCGTCGACGACAAGGTGCGCTTCCACTTCCGCAACATGCTGGAGACCGGATTCGACAGCGGCTCCCGACGCGGCATCTGGACCAACGAGACCACCATGTACGTCGACCTTTTCGAACTGTTCGCGGAATTCTCCCGCCTGCTGGAGCCGGGCGGCCGGTACGTCTGCATCACCGGCTGCTCCAACGACGTCACCGGCGGGCGGTCCTCCTCGGTCAGCTGGATCGACGCGCACTACGGCTGCATGATCCATCCGCGCGGCGAGTACTTCCGGGCGTTGGCCGCCAACAACCTGGTACCGATCAACGTCGTCGACCTGACCCCGGACACCATCCCGTACTGGGACCTGCGCACCCATTCGGAGCTGGCGACCGGCGTGGAGAAGCCCTTCCTGACCGCCTACCGAGAGGGGAGCTTCCAATACCTGCTGATCGCCGCCGATAAGGTGGGACGGTGAGTGATCACCCGCAGCGACCGCTGACCGACCGCGAAGCCCTGCCCGTCGAGCTCGTCGACGACGCGGGGCGCGCGGTCGGCGCGTGCCCGGTGGCCGAGGCGCACACCGCGCCCGGCCTGCTGCATCGCGCGTTCTCGGTGCTGCTGTTCGACGACGCCGGCCGGGTGCTGTTGCAGCAGCGCGCGGCGGTGAAGACGCGGTTCCCGATGCTGTGGGCCAACACCTGCTGCGGGCATCCCGCGCCGGGCGAACCGGTCGAGGCCGCGGCCTCGGTGCGCCTGGCCGAGGAACTCGGCCTGGCGACCGCGCTCAGCGAGGCGGGCGAGTTCGTCTACCAGGCGCAGGATCCGGTTACCGGGCGCGTGGAATACGAATGGGATCACGTGCTCGTCGGCAAGCTGGTGACGGGTGTGCCGCAGCCGGATCCGGCCGAGGTCGCGGCCTTCGCCTGGGTGTCGCCGGAAGATTTGCAGACGGCTATCGCAGCGGACCCGCAGAGCTACACCCCCTGGCTGGGGGCCGTCCTGAAGATCGCGAGCGAAGCGGGCGTCTGATCCCTTCTCGTCAATGCTGTTCTAGACAGTCAGTATTCAGCTAACTCTGAGCGCCGCCGAGGAGGGTGCTCGACATAGTTAGATGCGCATATCTAGGTAGAGGGATGTCTGTAACAATTGCACAGTCGTTCGCGACAACACCACTGTCCCGCCCAGGCCGAACGCGTTCTCCGTGCTAGAAACCTTGGGCAATTCACAGGTGCGGCACAGCGTCCCGCCAGCCCGATGGCGGATTGTTATCGGCGTACCGCAATTTCCGGCAAGTGAGGTGTGCGATGGTCGAAGTCGAAGTCACGGACGACACGGTGAAGGTCCATGTGCTCGGTGGACATCGCCTCCTGGCTCTGCGCGACGAAGTCACCCTGGATGTGTCCCACATCAAGGAGGTGAAGATCGCCGAGGTCGATTTGCGTCCGCCGTGGATCCGCACCCCCGGCGCCTTCTTCCCCGGCGCGATCGCCGCCGGCACCTTCCGCGGCAAGGGGCGGAAAGAGTTCTGGGACACCAACTTCAAGGGCCATGCCATCCGCATCGACCTGGACGGCCCCGGCTACACCCGGCTTGTCATCGACGTCGCGGATCCCGGCGCCGCCCTCGCCGAACTGACTTCCGCCGTCGCGGCCTGACTTTCCGCCCTCGCGCCTGCCCTCCGTCGTCGCGGCCGTCCTCCGTCGTCGCGGCCGTCCTCCGTCGTCGCGGCCCGTCCTCCGTCGTCGCGGCCCGTCCTCCGTCGTCGCGGCCCGTCCTCCGTCGTCGCCGCCCGTCCTCCGTCGTCGCCGCCCGTCCTCCGTCGTCACGCCCGACTTTCGTCGTCGCGCCTGACTTTCGCTATCGCGACCCGAGCCACTCCCCCAGCCTCCCACCCGTTCCGCATCGCGACTTCGCGTCGTCACACGGGCTCGCGGTCGCTCCCATCGGTTGATTTACGCTGTACGGGAGACGGGAAGGCTGATCGACGATGACCCAGACTCCGACCAGACAGTTCGTGGACCGGCGCTACGTGCGCTTGGTCGCCGAGTTCGACCGGCTGTTCCGCAAGCCAGAGGATGGCGGCGGTGCGCTGACGATCTATCAGCACGGCGAGCCGCTCGTGGATGTGTGGGCCGGATTCGCCCGGCCCGGACAGGAATGGCGGCACGACACCGTGGCCATGGCGTACTCCACCGGCAAAGGTGTCGCCTCCACGCTGCTGCATCGCCTCGCCGAACGTGATCTGCTGCACTACGATTCGCCGGTCGCCGAATACTGGCCCGAGTTCGCGGCGGCGGGCAAAGAGCACATCACCGTGCGCCATCTGATGAGCCATCGAGCGGGCCTGCACCGACTGCGGGGCCTGCTCCCCGGTCCCGCCGAGGGATTTCTCGACGACGCGGCGGTGACCTCGGCCCTCGCCGCGAGCCCGCCCGATCCGCGCCACCGCGTGACCAGCGGATATCACGGCATCACCTACGGCCATCTGGTCGCGGAGCTGATCCGGCGGGTGAGCGGCTCGAAATTCACCGAGCTGCTACGCACCGAGATCGCCGAACCTCTCGGCGCCGACGACCTCTGGTTCCGGGTGCCGGAGAGCGAACGGCACCGCATCGCGCCGAACTTCCCCCGCCTCACCATCGCCGGCATGAGCTGGGACCGCAGCAGCACCCTGCTCGGGCGCACCAAATTCGCCGCGGCCGCCGACACCACCCCCGCCGGTTTCGCCGAACTCGTCGCCCATCCACGCCTGCACGATTCGGTGATGCCCGGCGTCAACGGCGTCTTCTCCGCCCGCTCACTCGCTCGCATGTACGGCGCCCTCGCCAACGGCGGGGAGCTCGACGGCTACCAGCTGCTCCGCCCCGAAACCATCGAAAAAGCCAGGGAGCGCCAGGTTTTCACCCCTGACTACGTCCTAGCCTTCCGCATCCCGTGGGCGCTCGGCTACCACGGCGTCCCCATGAAACCGTCCAAATCCGATCCGATCTCGGCGTTCGGCCACTTCGGTCTCGGCGGTTCCGGCGCGTTCGCCGATCCCGCCACCGGCATGTCCCTGGGCTTCGTCACCAACCGGCTCGGCGGCAGGCTGACCCCGCTCGGCGACGCTCGCCTGGCCCGCCTCGGGGCCATCGCACACAACATCGCCAAACGCGAGTGATCCGGTGGCGCAAGCCACCGGCCGTCGCCACGTAGGGTCGGCCGTATGACCGTGCGAGCCGTGCTGTGGGACGTCGACGACACCCTCTTCGACTACTCGGAGTCGGACCGCGCCGGGGTGCTGCGGCATCTCGCGGCCGAGGGGCTGCTCGACGCGCACGGCGGACCGGAGCCCGCGGTGCGGCGGTGGCAGGCGATCATGGAAGCCGAATTCGCCCGATTCCTGGCCGGCGAGGTGGATATTTTCGAGCACCGCCGCTGCCGTGCCCGCGTGTTTCTCGGCATCGATCTGCCGGACGCCGAGGCCGATGCCTGGTTCAACCGTTACATCGCGCACTATCAGGACTGCTGGACCCTCTTCCCCGATTCCGCGGCGGCGCTGGCCACCCTCGCGCCGCGGTTCCGGCAAGCGGTGCTGTCGAACTCGTCGGTGGTCAACCAGGAGCGCAAGCTCCAGACACTGGACATCCGTGGGTATTTCGAGGCAGTACTGTGTGCCGACGAGTTGGGGTATGCGAAACCGGACGCCGCGGCGTTCCATGCCGCCTGCGCGGCGTTGGATCTGCCGCCGGGTGAGGTCGCCTATGTCGGTGACCGTCTCGACATCGACGCACTGGGTGCCCGAGATGCCGGACTGACCGCCGTCTGGCTCGACCGGGCAGGCAGCGGCGTGGGCGTGCCGGCCGGCGTGCTGCGGATCACGAGCCTGAGTGAGTTGTCGGAGTTGTTGCACTTCAACTCTTTACGAGCATAGGCGGTACTCGATCGCGGGAGGCGGCGTGTACTCACCCCACGGCCGCGGCTAATGCCGCACCCGCACTGGTACGGCGACGAGGCGCGGTGGTGTCGCGTGGGGAACCTCGCCGAGTCGTGGGACGAATCGGCGTGGGGGTGGCAGCATGTGCCGTATGGAGTTGCTCGGGCTGGAAGAGATCGAGGCGGCGGCGGAGAAGTTGGCGCCCGTGATTCGCCGGACGCCGATGGTGGCGTCCCGGGTTCTGTCGGAGCGGGCGGGCTCCGAGGTGTTCTTGAAGTGTGAGAACCTGCAGCGGACCGGGTCGTTCAAGCCGCGCGGGGCCTACAACCGGATCGCGAATCTGGCAGAGGCGGACCGATCGCGCGGCGTGGTGGCGGCCAGTGCGGGCAATCATGCGCAGGGAGTGGCGTGGGCGGCCGGCTCATTGGGGATCGAGTCGACGGTGTTCATGCCGGTGGGCGCGTCCATTCCGAAGCTGGCGGCCACCAAGGCGTACGGGGCCCGGGTGCGGCAGGTGGGCGAGACCATCGACGAGGCACTGGAGGCGGCGCAGGATTTCGCGATGCGTACCGGGGCGACGCTGATCCATCCGTTCGACCATCCGGACATCGTGGCCGGCCAGGCGACGGTGGCACAGGAGATCTTGCAGCAGTTGCCCGAGGTCGGGACGGTGCTGGTGCCCACCGGCGGCGGCGGGCTGCTGGCGGGTATCGCGATCGCGTTGCATCATCTCGCGCCGGACGTCCGGGTGATCGGTGTGCAAGCCGCCGAAGCCGCGGCCTGGCCTGATTCGCTGAGCACCGGTAAGCCCGTACGGGTCGCGCGGATGTCGACGATGGCCGACGGTATCGCGGTGGGGTTGCCGGGCGAGGTTCCGTTCGCGCATGTCGCCGCGCACGGTCCGAGCATCGTGACGGTGGACGAGGAGTCGCTGTCCACCGCGTTGCTGCTGTGCCTGGAGCGGGCGAAGTTGATCGTCGAACCGGCGGGGGCGGCGGCCGTGGCGGCGCTGATGAGTTGTGCCCCAGCGGAATTGGCTCTGCGCGGCCCGGTGTGCGCGGTACTGTCCGGCGGCAATATCGACCCGCTGCTGCTGACCCGGCTGATCGGGCACGGGCTCAGCGCGGCCGGCCGCTACCTCGAGCTACGGGTCACCATTTCCGATCTGCCCGGGGCATTGAGCAGCCTGTTGACGGTGGTCGGCAAGACCGGGGCCAGCGTGGTGGACGTGGCGCATTCCCGGACCGGTACCTGGCTGGCGGTCAATGAGGTCGAGGTGTCGCTGACGCTGGAGACACGCGGACCCGATCATCGAGGCCAGGTGCTGGAGGCTCTCATTCACGCGGGATACGCGGTGCGCGTAGAGGATTGACGCCTCCACGCGCCGGACCGCAGTCAGCACTTACGCTTGTAGAAGTACTTCGAATTGGCGTCCATATCCGCCTGGGTGATCGCGACCATGTCGGTTTGGATGGTGCGGGTCACCGGCTTGCCCTCGATCGCGGCGACCGCCTGCTCGACGCCCTTCTCGCCGATACCGGCCGGGTCCTGGGCGATGAGTGCTTGAACGGTGCCGGCCTTCAGGTCCTCGACCTGCTTGGGGCTGGCGTCGAAGCCGACGAGTTTCACCTGACCGAGTTTGTTCGCATTGCGCAGTCCGGTGGCAGCGCCCTCGGCGGAACTCAGGTTGGTGGCGAAGATACCGGCCAGATCGGGGTGCGCCGCGAGGGTCGCGGTGACGATGGAGGCGGCCTGCGCGGCTTCGTTGTTGTTGTATTGCACGCCGAGGGAGGTGATGCCCGGGAAGGCTTTGACCGCGTCTTGGAAACCTTGGGCGCGCGCGTCGGTGGTGGAGGTGCCCGCCTTGGTGTTGATCACCAGGACCGGGCCCTTGTCGCCGATCAGTTTCGCCAAGGTCTGCGCGGCCAGCTCACCGCCCTTCTTGTTGTCGGAGGCGATGGAGGACACGGCGACAGAAGTGTCGTCGAGGGCGGTGTCGACTTCGACCATCGCGATGCCGGTGTCGCGGGCCTGCTTCATCGGGCTGGCCATCGCGGTGGCGTGCGTCGGGGCGATCAGGATGCCGCCCGGCTTGTTGGCGACCACGCCGCTGAGAATCGGAGTCTGCTGTGCCGCATCGAATTTCGTGGGCGCCTGGGTGCCGAGTTCGTAGCCGAGCGCTTCGGCTTTGGCTTCGGCGCCGCACTGCATGGAAATGTAGAACGGTTCGTCGGCGACACCGGGGATCAGCACCAGCTTCTTGCTGTCGCCGCCGCCCGAATCATCCACGCTCCCCGAACAACCCACCACCAGCACCCCGGCCAGTACAGCACCGAACACCGTCCCGAGTCTTCTCATCCTCGAACCTCCTTGTTGCTACGGACCTCTACTTCCGGTCCCGCGCCCGGCGGCGCGCCTGGTCGAACCAGACCGCCGCCACGAGAACCACACTCACCGCGATGGGCTGCCAGAACACCGGCACTCCCACGATCACGAAACCCTTCTTCAGCACCGACGGTATGAACACGCCGATCACCGTGCCGAGCACCGAACCGGCGCCGCCGAAAAGACTGGTGCCGCCGATGACCACCCCGGCGATGGCGTCCAGGTTGTCGGTGGTGTGCCCGCCGATCGTGGTGGTGCCGAAGTACGCCAGATTCATGAAACCCGCGAGCCCGGCGAGCAATCCGGTCATCAGATACACCAGCACCAGATGCCGGGTGACCGCGATACCGGAACGCCGGGCGGCCTCCGCGCTGGAACCGATGGCGTAGGTGTAACGCCCGAATCTGGTGGTGTGCAATAGCCAGGCGGCCAGCACCGTCACGACGGTCGCGACCAGTACCAGGTTCGGGACACCACCCAGCGAAGTGCCGAAACCCAGTGTGTCGCGCAGGTTGTCGGGCACCGTGCGGGTGTCGACGCCGCCGGTGATCAATTGAGCCGCCCCCAGCGCCGCGCCGAACGAACCCAGCGTGACGATCAGCGGCGGAATCTTGGCTTTGGCCACCAGCATCCCGTTCAGCAGGCCCCAGATGCCGCCGCCCGCAACGGCTCCCACGAATCCGAGGCCGATGATGCCCCAGCCCGCGCCGGTCGCGTCCTCGTCCGGGCTGAGCCACTCCATGGTTTTCGCGCCGATCACCCCGGCGAAGATCAGCACCATGCCGACGGACAGGTCGATACCGGAGGTGATGATGACGAAGGTCATGCCGACCGAGAGGACGAGCAGCACCGAGGTTTCGATGAGCAACGTCTGGAAGGTGAAGCGGGTCGGGAAGGCCTCGGGGCGTAGGACACTGAAGATCACGCACAGCGCGACCAGCACGACAGCGATCCATACCGTACTCAGACCCAGAAGCCTCTGCAGCGCAGTGCGTTCCGGAATATCGACGCCGTTGTCACCGTGGTCCCGGCCCGGCGCTCCGCGCTCGTCCGGCTGCTCGCTCACGGCGCCTCCTCCTGCGACAGCGCGCCCGTCATGGCGGCGACCAACTGCTCCAATGTGGCTTCGGCGGCGGTGAATCGGGCCACGCGCTTGCCGAGCCGCAGCACTTCGATCCGGTCGGCCACGGCCAGCACCTCCGGCATGTTGTGGCTGATCAGCACCACGGCGATGCCTTCGTCACGGATCCGGCGGATGACATCGAGCACTCGTTCGCGCTGCACGACGCCGAGCGCGGCGGTCGGTTCGTCCATGAACACGACCTTGCTGGCCCACATCACGGCCCGGGCCACCGCGACGCTCTGCCGTTGCCCGCCCGAGAGTGATCCGATCGGCACATCGGCCCGCTGCAAGGTGACTCCGAGACGCCGGAAATGCTCCACCGCTTGGCTTCTCATCGCCGCCTTGTCGAGCATGCCGAGCTTGCCGGGTAGCCCCCGGCGCAGCAACTCGCGCCCGAGGAACAGGTTGGCCGCCGGATCCAGATCGGGAGCGACCGCGAGATCCTGATAGACGGTTTCGATGCCGAGTTCGCGCGCGGCGGTCGGCGTATTCAACACCACCGGCGCACCGTCGAGCACAATGGTGCCGCCATCGGGTTGCTCGGCGCCCGAAAGGCATTTCACCAGAGTCGATTTCCCGGCGCCGTTGTCCCCGATCAGCGCGACGACCTCACCGGCCCGCACCTGAAAGTTGGCTCCCCGCAACGCCGCGACGCCGCCGTACCGCTTGACCAGCCCCGTGGCCGCCAGCACGACAGCATCACCACCGGCTTGCGGCGGCGGTTCCTCCGACGTCATCGTCCGTCCACCCCCCGTGGACTCGGCTGACCGAACGACCAGTCCATCGCCCGATCCTACGATCACCCGCTCCCCCGCCGGGGTGATTCACCAAAAGTGCACTCTCAGTGCGCGCCACCGAGTTCCAGCGCCAGCACGCCGAGGATGACCAGGCCGATCCCGCCGATCTGAATCAGCGTCAGCCGTTCGTCCAGGAACAGCGCGCCGATCGTGGCGACCGCCGCGACTCCGATAGCCGACCAGATGCCGTAGGCGATCCCGATACTCATCCCGCGCTTCAAGGCTTGGGACAGGAAGAAGAACGCCGCGCAGTAGCCGATCACCACAATGATCGACGGCACCAGCTTGCTGAAGCCCTCGGACAGCTTCAGCGAGATGGTCGCGGTGATCTCGGACACGATGGCCAGCGCCAGCAACAGCAGGGTCATGGCGGCAGAATAGCCGCCCCGGCGCCCGCCTCCGGTCAGCGACGGGCAGGCTGGAACGCGCCACGGCAGCCGCGGTCCGAGTTACGGGCCGCGGCTGCCGAACAGGGCTGTCAATAGCGGAAGTGCCGCAGGATCGGCCCGCAGACGTGCCATTCGTCGCCGCCGTCGTGCGCCACGTGTGCGAGGTGCGCGACGTACCACATGACGACGTCCTGGCCGTCGATGTTCTCGTTGTTGACGTGCTGCAGGATCTGGTCGTCATGGGCGGTGCCGAGCCCGCCGCGCAGGTCCTCCGCGCCGCGGTACGCGGTGACGGCCACGTCCCGGGGCCCGAACCAGTCGCTGAAGCCGTCGAATGGGCCCTTGTCGACCAGGAATCCACGATTGCCGGCCTTGTTCAGGACCGCCCAGCGACTTTCGCCGGTGTGCACCGTGGACACCTCGGTCGTCTTCGGATGCCAGCCGGGACCGTACCCATAGTCCTGGCCGGTCGGCAGATGCTGCAACGCCAGATTGTTTGCCGCGCCCTCGATGTCGAAATCGAATCGCCAGTACACGTGGTGCCGATGGTTGTACGGATGTTGCAGTCCCGCGCTGTACATCTGCGGCAAAATGATGCCGTCGTCGCGGAAGATCCAGCGATTGAGCAACCGGTACCGGCCGATCTCGTGGTAACTCTCCACGACCAGGAATCGGAAACCGCCCCCCGGACTTCCTTCGTACACCGCGACCGGCCGGCGCATATTACCGATGCTCATCTGATCTTTGTACGGGCCGCCACCCTGGTCGTAATGCACCCTGATCATCGGCACGCTCGCCTTGTGCAGCACCTTCTTACCGCGGTACGCGACATTGAGGAATGCGATCGCTTCGCTGTCCCCGTCGACAACTTGCCAGACGAAATTCCATGCCGGTGCCTCCGGCGGCCAGTTCACCTGTCCGGACACGCTCATAGCAGTCCCTCCGAAATCAGGCCGACCTCGACGACGTTTTCGGCGCTCAGGTCGACAATGGCGAACGCGGTGGGCAGCCGCCGGTCCGCGGGTCCGAAGCGCAGATCGACGAGCCGATGCCCATAGCGCGGGCTGTGGAAATCGGTTTCGTCGACGATCAGACCGCGGCCGGTACCGATATCGACGCCGCTATCGGGCAGTCGTCCGTCTCGACGGACCAGGTCCAGCGCCCGGTCGGCTTCGGGGTCGGTGACCGGGGGTTGATTCGCCGTCGTGCGGATCTGCCGGACCTCCTGCCGCGACGGGTCCACGATCGCCTCCACCGTGACGTTGTCGTCGTAGTCGTAGATGACGACCACCGGGAATTCGGTCTCCCGATCCAGCGCCCGGGTGCCGACGCTGAGGATCTCGTATCGCTTACCGCGGAGCAGATCGGCCACACCGGATGCGGCCAACGCGATATCGGGCGCCGCCGCGGCCGCCGCGTCCAGAGCCGCCATACCGATTTCCTGGACAGCGACCGGCCTTGTCTCGACGACCGGCATGAATTCGTTCCAGTCGTTCGCATCCGCGAATTTCGGCTCCATGACCGGACCCAGGTTCATAATCTCGGTTCTCAAGAATCCCGGGGGCGGGAGCGTGAATTTTTCAGGCATCGGAATCTCCAATTCGTACGGTCATGCGCGATTGCGCACGCTCCGATCCTGAGCTGCTCCATCGGCCGGATCGCGAGTATTCCGGTACCCGAATCCGTCGCCGCGTCACTTCCGGCGAATAGGGGGTAACGATCGCGGTCCGTCGGACGAGCCGGCTATGGATATCGAACGACTATTTCTGACCGCGACCCCAACCAGCTCATAAGGAATCCGAAAGGTCCAGCGGGAGAATTGATTCCATTACCGAGGGCTACCGGAGGGGAGAATATGGATGCCTTGTCGCTGCTGCTCGGACTGCCCTGTGTGGGTCTCCTGGCACTCCTGGCCGTCCTGGTGCCGTTGCAGATCCGAGCCGAGCGGGAACGGAAGGACGCAGTGCGTCACTGGGCCGCGCGCAACGGCTGGCAGGTCGCCGAGCAGACGCGTCAGCAATGGACCTCCCGGCTCCCCGGACGGAATTCCAACGGCGTGGGGATGACGCTGACCGGACCGGTCGGCGGCCGATGGGTGACCGTCGCCGAGTACTACTACGAGACGACCGACAGCGACAACTCGACGACCCGTCATCACTTCGTCGTCGTGGTGGTGCGCCTGGACCGGCCGCTGCCACCGGTCAAGGTGGCGACCCGCGGCGCGCTGTCTCAGCTGGGACGTTCACTGTTCGGCGACAAACCGACCGCGACCGGGCATCCGGTGTTCGACAGCCGTTTCCGGGTCATCGCCCCGGATGAACGCGCCGCGCACCAGTTGATCGGCCCGCCCCTGATCGAGGCGCACCTCACCGGCGCCGTCCCGCCGTGGAGTGTGCTCGGGCATGATCTGCTCGTCCACTATCCCGGCCGCTTGCGGGCCCCCGAGACGATCCCGGCCTACCTGGCACCCGTGCTGCGCGTGGCCGGTCTCCTCGGCGCCGGCCACCGGCCGTGGGTGACGGTTCCGCCCCGGCGGTGACCGCACCGGCGGACTTCAGCGCAGCCAGGCTCGGAGTTCGATGACGTCCGTGCGGATTTCGGCCAACTGGGCGGCGACCTGGACACCCGCGGTGCCGCCGCGGGCGTTGCGGGAGGCGATGGAACCCTGAACCGTCAGCACCTCGCGGACCTGCGGCGTGAGGGCGGGGTCGATGGCGGCGAACTCGGCGTCGGTGAGTTCGTCGAGGCCGACACCGCGGGACTCGGCGGCCCGCACGCAGGCCCCGGCCGCCTCGTGCGCCACGCGGAACGGAACACCTTGCCGGACAAGCCATTCCGCGATGTCGGTGGCAAGGGTGAAACCGGCCGGGGCGAGTTCGGCCATGCGCTCGGTGTGAAAGGTCAACGTGGAGACCAGACCGGCGATCGCGGGCAGCAGCAACTCCAGCTGGGCGACCGAGTCGAAGAGCGGTTCCTTGTCTTCCTGGAGGTCGCGGTTGTAGGCCAGCGGCTGCGCCTTCAAGGTGGCCAGCAGGCCGGTGAGGTTGCCGATCAGACGGCCCGCCTTGCCCCGCGTCAGCTCCGAGACGTCCGGGTTCTTCTTCTGCGGCATGATCGAGGAACCGGTGGACCAGGCGTCGGCGAGGGTCACATAGCCGAATTCGGGTGTGCTCCAGAGGATTACCTCTTCGGCCATGCGACTCAAGTCGACGCCGATCATGGCCAGGACGAACGCGGCCTCGGCCGCGAAATCGCGCGAGGAGGTGGCGTCGATCGAATTCGCCGCCGACGCGTCGAAGTCGAGTTCGGCCGCGATCTGCTCAGGATCCAGGCCGAGCGAGGAACCGGCGAGCGCGCCGGAACCATACGGGGACACCGCCGCTCGCTTGTCGAAGTCACGCAGCCGATCGATATCGCGCAGCAGCGGGTGCGCATGCGCCAGCAGATGATGGGCCAGCAGCACCGGCTGCGCGGCCTGCAGGTGGGTCTTGCCCGGCATCACCGCGTCGGGATGCGCGGCGGCCTGCGCGACCAGTGCGTCGACCACCTCCAGCAGACCGAAAGCGACGCGGCGCACGGCATCTCGCAGCCACATCCGGAACAGCGTGGCGACCTGATCGTTGCGCGAACGTCCGGCGCGCAACCGGCCGCCGAGTTCGGTGCCGACCCGATCTATCAATCCGCGCTCCAGCGCGCCGTGCACGTCCTCGTCGGATTCCACGGGACCGAAGGCACCCGAATTCACGTCGGAGGCAAGCTGTTCCAGCCCGGCGAGCATGCCGGACAGGTCGCTGTCGGAGAGCAGCCCGGCCTTGTGCAGCACGCGCGCGTGCGCCTTGGAGGCGCGGATGTCATACGGGGCCAGTGCCCAGTCGAAGTGCGTCGACTTGCTCAACGCCGCCATCGCCGCCGCCGGACCGGACGCGAAACGCCCACCCCAGAGCGCACCTTCGTTGGTTCCCTGCGTGGTCATGGCGTGCTGTCTCCTCCGGGTCGGATTGCGGTCAACAAGGTATGCCTGGCCATTTCCGCGACGGCCGCCGCGGGGACGTCACGGCCACGGCCGGTCAGGACTTCGATCGGGTCGCCGAGCCGTACCTGCCAGCCGTGCCGAGCGAACCAGTCGGCGGGCTGGGCTCGGCCTTCCTCGGGATACAGGAGTTTGTCGACGTCGAGCTCGATGCCCTGTCCGGCCAGCTGCGCGACCCGCCGCCGGGACTGCTCCGCGGCCACGGGGGACGGGGAGTGCCACGTATTCAGCGCCACCCGGCTGCCGGGCGCGCTGACGGCGACGATTCGTTCGAACAACAGATCCTGGCCTGCAGCGGGAAGGTAGCGCAGCAGCCCCTCCGCCAGCCAGGCTGTCGGCTCGTCCGGCTCGAAACCGTTGTCGCGCAGAGCTTCCGGCCAGTCCTCGCGCAGGTCCGCCGCGACGGCGCGACGGTCGGCCACCGGCCTGTCCGCGGCCAGCGCGGAAGCCTTGAATTCCAGCACCTTCGGCAGGTCGACCTCGAAAAGCGTGCTACCGGAGAGCTCTTGGAGCCGGTACGCGCGGGCATCCAGCCCCGCCGCGAGGACCACGAACTGCCGGATGCCCGCCGCTACGGCGGCACGAAAGTAGTCGTCGAAATAGCAGGTCCGCGCGGTCATGAAGGAGAGCAGGGGGTTGAAAGCCTGCGCTTCGGCCTCGTCGGCGACCTCGGCCAGGGCGGCGATCCCCGTGTCCAGCAGCCCATCCCACGAGGAAGAGCCGACCGCGCGCACCAACCGGGCGGCGAACGGATCAGGACACACCGTATCGGGGCGCGCGGTTTCCACCGCCCGCAGAACCGTCACACCCAGCGCGGTCGCGCCGACACTCGATTCGATGTCCCAGCTGTCGCTGTCACTGCGCATCGCCTGCTCCTGATCCGAAGACGACCGGTCGAGGTCGAGCCTACGACCGGTCGCCCCGGTCGCTACTTCTGGTTCAGGTCGCGGCGCGCGGCGACCTTCGAGGACAGGCCGTGGATCTGCACGAAGCCCTTGGCCAGCGACTGGTCGAAGGTGTCGCCCTCGTCGTAGGTGGCCAGGTTGAAGTCGTACAGCGACTGCTCGGAGCGACGGCCGTTGACCACCGCGGAGCCGCCGTGCAGCACCATCCGGATGTCGCCGGAGACACTCTGCTGGGTGTCGGCGATGAACGCGTCCAGGGCGCGCTTGAGCGGGGAGTACCACAGGCCGTCGTAGGCCAGCTCGCCCCAGCGCTGCTCGACCTGGCGCTTGTAGCGGCCGAGCTCGCGCTCGATGGTGACGTGCTCGAGCGCCTGGTGCGCGGTGATCAGCGCGATCGCGCCCGGGGCCTCGTAGATCTCACGGCTCTTGATGCCGACGAGCCGGTCCTCCACCATGTCCAACCGGCCGATGCCCTGCCGGCCGGCGCGATGGTTCAACTCGACGATGGCCTCGAGCACACTGACCGGCTTGCCGTCGATCGCGACCGGCACGCCCTTGTCGAAGGTGACGATGAGCTCGTCGGGCGCCTCGAAGTTGACCGTCGGATCGGCGGTGTAGTCGTAGACGTCCTTGGTCGGGGCGTTCCACAGGTCCTCGAGGAAGCCGGTCTCGACGGCGCGGCCCCACACGTTCTGGTCGATGGAGAACGGCGACTTCTTGGTGACGTTGATCGGGAGGTTGTTCTCCTCGGCGAAGGCGATGGCCTTCTCCCGGGTCCAGGCGTAGTCGCGAACCGGGGCGATGACCTCCAGGTCGGGCGCGAGCGCGCCGATGCCGACCTCGAAGCGGACCTGGTCGTTACCCTTACCGGTGCAACCGTGCGAGACGGTGGTGGCGTTGTGGAACTTCGCCGCCTCCACCAGGTGCTTGACGATCAGCGGGCGGCTGATCGCGGACACCAGCGGGTACTGGCCCATGTACAGGGCGTTGGCCTGAATGGTGGGCAGGCAGTACTCGTCGGCGAACTCGTCGCGCGCGTCGACCACGATGGCCTCCACGGCGCCGCAGTCCAGCGCACGCTGGCGCACCACGTTCATGTCCTCGCCGCCCTGGCCCAGATCGATGGCGACCGCCACGACCTCGGCGCCGGTCTCCTTCGCGATCCAGCTGATGGCGACGGAGGTGTCAAGCCCACCGGAGTAGGCGAGTACGACGCGCTCGGACATTTTCTCTGTGCTCCTCGGATGTGGTTGGTGGCGGCGCCCCCGTGCCGTTCTGCAAATGATTATGCACGATGCTGCAATCCCATTCATAATCGGGGTGCGGGGTTCGGGCGTTAACTCGCTGGGAGTGTCACGAGGCATCCCCTCTTCGCCAGCGTGGGCTCCGGTCCGGCCTCGTGGTCCTCGGTGCTGCGTTCTACCTGGCATGGTGGAGCAGGGTCCTGGTGACCGAGTAGATCTCGATCAGGACCCGCAACATTTTCGCCGGCCCGCGTAGCCGCCGCGTGCGTTGTCGCTCTTGATCTCCGGGGATGGCAATATTTCTCGCGATCGGATGGAACCGCCTCGACGCTGGTTGCGTCTTATCCAGATGTAGGCAGGTTCGGAGCCCGGAACGACGGGCGGCGTTGCGGGGAGGGTTGTCCGGGTGGGGATCGAGATTCCGGATTCGTTGCAGTGGGTCGCCAAATACGTCGTCGGGGCGGGCGACTGGCCCGAAGGCGACGAAACCGCCATGCGACGCGTCGAGGATGCCTGGACCGGCCTGGCCACCACCCTCACCGATCTCGATGACGAAGCCACGCACGCAGTCCAGCAAGCCATCGCGCAACTCGACGGCGCCACCGGCCAAGCCTTCGCCGCGCACTGGACCAAACTCGGCGGCGGACAGGGTGCTTTCGACGGGCTTACCAAAACCATCGAAACCCTCGCCGACGAAATCGGCGACGGCGCCGCAGACATCGAACACACCAAGCTGGTGATCATCGCCTCCCTGGTGATCTTCGCCATCGAAATGGCCGCCGCGCTGGCCGCCGCCGCCACCGGCGTCGGCGCGCCCGCGGGTGCCGCTGCCGGAGCCGCCGCTCGCACCGCCACCCAAATCGCCATCCGCGTCGCCATCAAAGCCCTGCTCAAACGCATCATCTCCAAAGCCGGCCTCAAAGCCGCGGCCCGCGCCGCCCTGAAAGGCGCCTGGTCAGCAGTCCTGGAAGAAGGCTTCCTCGAAATCGGGCTCAAACTCGCCCAAGTCGCCGCCGGCAATCGCGACACCCTCACCAAAGAAGAATGGCTGCAATCCGGAGCCACCATCGCCGCGGCCGCCGCGGCCGGCGCCACCGAAGGCGCCCTCACCTCCGGCACCGGCAATCCCAACAGCAGCAAACTCGCCAGCGCGGTCAAAGAAGGCGCCCAGGAAACCGTCGCCGGCCTCGCCGGCGAAGTAGCCGCCGCCGCGACCACCGCCGCCCTCACCGACCAGCCCTTCGACCTCTCCGAAGCGTTGTCGCTGGAGAACATCACCTCCTCCGCAGTCGGGGCCGGGCAGAGCGCACTCGAGAACAGCGGCAACGGCAACCCCGGCACCACCGATCCTGGTGACACCGATCCCGGCGGCAACGGCAACGGGGATGGGGACGGCAACGGCAACGGCAACGGCAACGGCAACGGCAACGGCAACGGGGATGGTTCCAACCCTGCCAGCCAAAACCAAAACACCGGCAATCAAGCCAATCCGAGCCAAAACCCCTCCAACCCAACGACTCCCGCAAACACAAACCCGGCCGCTACCAACCCCGCTGGCACGAACCCCAACACCGGTGACAACCCGAACCCGTCGACCCAGCAGCAATCACAAAGCCAGCAGCCGACGCAGCAATCGCCAGACACCCAGCCCAGCCAGCAACAGCAAAACCAGCAGTCACCCGAAACTCCCGCAGCGCAACAAAACCCAGCGCAGCAAGCGGCGAGTCAACCGGCGGACACGCAACCGACACAACAAAACCCGGCTCAACAGTCGCCCAGCCAGCCCTCGGACACACAGCCCACACAACAAAACCCGGCCCAGCAGTCGCCCAGCCAACCGACGGACACACAACCCACACAGCAAAACCCAACCCAACCGTCACCCAGCCAGCCCTCGGACACACAGCCGACACAGCAAAACCCAACCCAACCGTCACCGAGCCAGACCACGGATGGGCAACCGGCACAACAGGTTTCGGCGCAGCAGTCACCAAATCAGCCGTCGACGGACCAGCCAGCCCAACAACCACAGCCGACGGAACAGCAGGGCCAGCCCGCCAGCCCCCAACCCGCCACTCAGCAATCGGCGACCCCAGCTCCGACCACCGGTAACCCCGCTCCCTCGGATACCGGCGATACCCAAACCCCCACACGCGCGGAGACCAACCCGACTTCCCAACAGCCGGCGGCAACCAACCCATCTCCCACCACGCCGGCACAACCGAGCACTCCCGCAGCGGGAATCCCGACAGCCCAAAACCCGTCGGCACCCACCCAAACCGCCACTCCGGCAACGACGACTCCGTCCGAGCCCACCTCCACCCAGCCCGTCCCGAGTACGACCGCACCCGCGCCCACCACAACGTCACCGACAAACCCCGCCACCCCAACGACACCCACAACCTCCACGCAGCCGGTTTCGACCGACACCACCACTGCGGCCGCCACGACTGCCCCCGCAACCAGCACACCCCCGGTCACCGGTTTCCCAGCCACATCCCAACCGGACACACCCCGCTCGACCACACCACAACACGGCGACCCCGGCACCCCAGCCAGCTCCGCCGCTCCGCGATCAACCCAAAACCCTTCGTCGGCCACCCGTCCCGACGCGCCCCCCGCCCGATCGCCTCACAACCCGTCTTCCGCCACCCGCCCCGACACCACACCCATCCACCCCGGCAATAGCAGCTCTCCCACAACCGGTTCCGGCAACACCTCCAACCAGCCCGCCAACAACCTCTCACCCACGACCCGCCCCAACACGACACCCACACAACAGACCAACAACCCCACTCCCGCAGCGCGGTCCACTACCTCAGCTCGACCTGCCGAGGTCTCCCCTCCCACAACGAGTTCCGTATCGAACCCGACACAGCCCAGTGACCGTCAGCAACAGGTGAACTCTGGCCACCCCTACAGCGCCACTCGTTCCCAGCAACCAACCCCGAGCACCAATCCCACTAGCCCGGGATCGGCCAACCCCGCTCCGAACACACAGCGCCCCAGTCGCTTCGAAGACCAGCGCCCCTTCCGCAACCTCCCCGACACCCGAGCTCCGGAATCCAACCCTCCGTCGCACAACACCAACCCCTACGCACCCCGGCCCGACTCCCGGGCATCTACGTCGAACCCGTCCACCCACCCGGGCAACTCGACCACACCGCACTCAACCCCCCAACCGGCCCCGAACACCCACAACCCTCGCTCCAATCAGGAGTTCCGCGACTGGCTGGCCGAAAAGCAGCGCCAGTTCGATCCGCTCTCCACCCCGTGGAACCCCGCCGCCGCCAACCCGGTCCCGAACAACACCCACCCGACGACCCAACCCCAAACGCCGCCAGTTTCAAACCAACCGCAGCAGCCGTCGCCCGCAAGTCAGCCTCAACGCCTGCCTCCCACCACCCAGCACCAACAGCAGTCACCCCAATCGCGGCAGCAATCCCCCGCCTCTCAATCCCCCCAGCAAGCGACCGCCCCCCAACACCAACAGCAACCGCCGACCTCGCGACAAGAACCGCCAACCTCCCAACCCCATCAGCAATCACCCACTCCCGAAACTCAACAGCAACCCCCCACTTCCCGTCCCCATCAGCAGGCACCCACCACCCAGCCTCAACAGCACGCGCCCACCGCCCACCCCCAACAGCAAGCACTCAACCCTCACCCCCAACAGTCACCGACCAACGACCCCCCGGCGAACCAGCCTTCAACTCTGAACACCACCCCCTCCGACACCCCGCCGCCCAACACCCACCACACCCCCACCGGAACCTCGATCGGCGACGACCCCGCCACCCAACGCGTCGCCCGAAACCTCCGCAACGAGGGCCACTTCGACGTCGTCTTCCACGCCGATCGCAACGGCCGCCCCCTCGGCGGCCTCACCGAGCAACAAATAGTCGCCGCCATCCGCTCCAATCCCAATTTCACCCCCGGCACCCCCATCCGCCTCGTCGCCTGCAACGCCGCCAACAACCCCGGCATGGCCCAACGCCTGGCCAACGAACTCGGCTCCCCCGTCCACTCCGCCACCGACGCCGTCGGCGTCCCCGCCCGCCCCAACTCCCCCGCCCACATCCGCGGCAACGGCACCTGGCAAACCCACACCCCCCAAACCGCCTCAACCCCAACAACTCCCACCAATTCCCTCACCCACCCCGAAGCAAACCCCACCCCACCCACCAACGCAAAGCCCACCGACGACACTCCCGTCGATTACATGGGCGACACCCCACCAACCGATCCACCCAAGGACGACCCCGGCGAGCCCGAACCGGGCAGCTTCAGACCCGACCCAGGAAAGTCGGAGTCGGAACCGAACCAAAAGAATCCTGCCGAAGAAGATTCAAGGCAGAAGAAGGCCGATGGCGACGAGCCATCGCCGGACGAATCAGACCAGCGCGGGGCTGATGAGCACAGCGCCGTCGAGAAGACAGCAGACCAGAACGACGATTCAGACGGGGATGCCTCCGACCCAAGCCAGGCCGACGAGAACGACTCCGGCCAAGAGAAATCGAAGCAACCGGATCCTAACAACCCCTTCGTCTATACCGACAATACGGCGGTCCAGACCGACGATCTCGTCCACCCTGATCTCGAAGACGCCGAGCTCCAGCGCCTGCGCGAACTCGACAAGAAGCTGCAAGCGATCTCCGATGCGCACTGGGCAGAGCATGGCTCGTGGCCGCCTGCGCCGCCCGGGGTCGGACCCGGCCATCCAGTTGTAGATGCCCTGCTCCCCGCCGATTTCGATCCCTTCCACGGTATGACTCGTGACGAGTGGATGAACGGACTGAAGAACGAAAATGGTGGCCTGAACTGGCCCGATGAAGATCTGTTTCCCCAGGGCTTCTCGAGCCCGACCGATCGCACCCCGGCTGTGCTTCCGCCCGGGGAGATCATCGACCGATTCGGTGGCCCCAACGGCAGGTTCACCTCTCCGCCCGGCATCCCTTATCCCGACCGAGCCCTCCCACCCACCAACCTCGACGGCGAGCAGTACCACCAATACGAGGTCCTCGAGCCTCTTCCCGTTTGGGTCGGCAGCATCGCCCCCGCCATGGGCGAGGATGGCGGGGGTACCCAGCACTACCTCCCCGCGTCGGTGCAAGCCTTGATCGACGAGGGCTACCTCCGCGAAGTCCCTTTGGCATCGAGACCTGCTCCGGGAGATGGCGCTGCCGGAGCACCCGGCCCAGATGGTCCGGACACCACCACCCCTCCTGACAGTCCAGACGGTGCACCGACCGGACCCGATGGCACACCGCCGTCTCGCGAGCCCGACAACGACGATCGCAACCCGCCTGGGGAAGGTCGAATTGAAGCGACCGCAGAGTCCGATCCAGATGTGTCCACTGATGTCACCGTCCCGGATCAGAAGACCGACACGAGCCCCACCAACCAACCACAGGCCCACGACGACACCGCGACCGACGATCCGCAACCTCTGCGTGAGGACAGCTCCCGACCGGATCAACAAGCCGCCCAAAAGCCCGAAACCTCAATATCGGACGACGCGGACAAACCGGCCCAGCAGCTGGAGTCGACAGCGAAGCCCGACGATTCCACGCCGGAAGGGCCTGCGAACGAAGGTGATAACAGCCAACTTCCCGCCGCTGCGCACACATCGGATGGCACCACCGCAAGTACGACGACCACCCCCGCAGTCACTAGTTCGGACAGCGCTCGCTCTCCCGAACCAAGCCAATCGCCTCGTGCCACGGCACAAGATTCCACGCCTAGTAACAGCACGCAGAGTCCACCGTCAACCGAACAGCGAAACGAAACATCTGATTCGCGTTCCCACGGAACAGGCGCCGCGCCAGTTGGGCTCGACCCCTCGAATCCTGCGTACCAAGCAACTCGGGAACAAGATTTCACCGAGTTGGCGCAGCGCAATAGAGAGCTCCGAGAAGCCGGGATTGCCAACGCGGCGCAAGTCGCCGAGCAGGATCCGCCCGGCAAGGAGGTCGCTCGCAAAGCCGACCGGCGCACGATTACCGCCATGCGCTACCGCTTCGACAATGGGGAAACCGGAGACCTACATGCCTACAGTGGGTCGCATCCTGATTTCGACCCCGGGGACAAAGGGCCGAGAACACCGCCGTCCGACAGGCGAGTCTTCGAGACCAAACCGGTCACCCCGCACGGCAGCACCGTTCCCGGCGACCGCACGAACGACTCGGAGGTGAAACTACTCGAGGAAGTGGTCCATCGGGCGATCCAGCAAGCCACCGGCGCCAAAGATAAGGATATCCATCGCGCGCTCCGACGTGCGAGCGAGGAAATAAAGAATAGTGGCCGCCAGTATTCGGAAGGTCCGCTCGGTGAGGCCGAAAGAACGAGAGAGCGGATCGAAAAAACCCTCGACAATCTCAATCAAAAGGCCCAGTTAAAGGCGAACCACCAAAATACGGAGTACACGCCGGCATCAATAGACGACATCCGCGGCGAAATCCGTATGGTCGTGGATTACCCAGCGGGGCGGGATATCCCGCTGGATGAAGTCGTTTGTGAATCCTGCACGGATATGATGGACTCTCTGCAACTGGCTTTACCGGGCCTACGCCTTGAAGTTCGCAACCTCGATCAGGAGAGCCTCTACTGATGACAACCAGTGATGCCCAAGCTGCGATCAACTCGATTCGCGCGATCTTCTCCCGCACGGCGGAAGCTGGTTGGAAGCCAGATTCGGTAGTGCCGGCCACGGATGCGCAGATCGACGAGTGGGCCAGAGCTCAAGGATGCGAAGACATTCCCGTGGCTGTTCGCGAAGTTTTGCGCGTTCTGGGAACAGATCCCGGGATATGGCTGAAAGGCAGTTCATTCGGCATCGGTCGCGTGACGCCCGAGTCGAAGAATCATGCTTTGGCCACCATCTCCCAGCTTGATGATGAGCTATTCGACTCATCAGGAATGCTTGTCATGGTCGACCATCAAGCATACTTGTACAACGTTATCGACGGCGCCGATCTCGAGGATTCGAATCCACCGGTGTGGATAATCAGCGAGGGCCAGCCAGTAAGAATTGGATGGCCATCCGTAACCACGTGGCTCGATAGCGCTGCCCCGTCCATCAGCGATTATCGATCACGTTTGAAATTGAAACGCCAGATAGGCAAAGATGTCCCGAGCTGGTGGGGTAAGCACTTCGATCTCGATCGACTGAGTTCACCTGAGTAGGCGGCTCGAGAATCAAGGAAGGCCGATTATGAATTTTGGGGAGTTGGAGACTATCGCCCGGGCACTGGGCATGCCCGAGTCAGAGGCTGGGATCGGGAGGAGGCGCGAGGACGCGTTCTGCGTCACCGAAGAAGACGGC
Source organism: Nocardia goodfellowii (assembly GCF_017875645.1). Classification (NCBI taxonomy): domain Bacteria; kingdom Bacillati; phylum Actinomycetota; class Actinomycetes; order Mycobacteriales; family Nocardiaceae; genus Nocardia; species Nocardia goodfellowii. The sequence goes on from NZ_JAGGMR010000001.1 coordinate 6,828,589, forward strand.
GTCTACATGGTCTATTGGTACGAGCGCGGAAGCAAGATCGACCGCTGCGTCTACGAGACCGAGGCCTCGGCGTGCTACGGGTTCCTAGGCTTGATCGGTGGGGCGTTGCGCGGTTCGCAGCCGCTGGAGCCAGGTCGGGGGACGGCGGGATCGGTTGGCGGTGTGCCATTTTCACATTCGGCAGTGCAAGCTTTGGTCGATGGTGATGTTTATGGCGGGTTGGGGGAACAGCCTTGGGTTCAGCAGTTCGTGGTCCCCGAGGACGTTGCCGAGCCCGTAGGGCAGCGTCGATTGATTTGGCCCGACCGCAACCGGCATCCCGATGGTTTCGCTGCTTCGGACGGCCGTGCACCCATCCGCTTGGAACCCGGCCGGATCGTGGACTCGTTCGGCACTACGTTCAGCAAGTTGCTCTACGACATCTCCACCCCGCTCAGCGCTCGCTCCTTGCCGGTCGACTATCTACATTCCGGCTACCGGCGCTGGCAGGTGAAGACGCAGACTCCTGTGTGGGCGGGACCGGTCGCCCCGTGGTTCGGGCAGCCCGGCGGCGGCGAACAGTTCTTCACACTCATGCCGATCGTCGACTTGGTCGGCGCCGGATTCATCGAGGAGGTCGCGCTGTGACCAGCGGCGGAATTTTCGACCAGAACCCCACCAGCCAGCTCACTACATTCTCCCACGTTCCGACCCCCGAATCCCTTGTCTCCGAAGGCAAACTCCAAGAACAGTCCTGGTGCCTGATCCAGGGCGACGACGGCTGGTGGAGCGTCTTCTACTACGAACGCGGTTCTCGCACCGAGAATCTCGGTCGCGCCAACGACCGCCGGGCCGCGCTCCGGCTGCTCGGCGGGCGTCTGCTCTATACCGACATTCTCAACCGAGCTCCCCGGGCTTGATCGAGGCCGGTCGACCGGGTCAGAAGTCGAGGCGATAGGAGATGGCCATGCGGCGGAGGAGGCCGATGCGGCGACCGACGGCCATGGACAGGCGGTAGCTGAGGTCGAGCTTGGAGGCGTCGAGGTCGAAAGCGCTGAGGGCGGTGCGGACCCGCAGGCGGGGGTGGATGGCTTCGAGGTCGGCGGGGGTGTCGATGCCCCAGTGCAGCGTGGAGCCGGATTTGCGGACAACCGCGTTGATCTTCTGGAGTTTGATGCCGGTGCGGCTGAAGCCGTCGAAGAGGAACTGGCCGGCGGGGAAGCGGTCGACGATGCGGCGGAAGAGGTCTCGGCCCGGTTCCTCCGCCAGATACATGGTGACGCCCTCGGCGATGACGAGCACGGGCAGGTCGGCGGGGATCCGCTCGACCCAGTCGGCTGGGGTCAGTGCGGTGGCGATCAGTTCGTAGCCGGGCCGTTCCGGGTAGAGCTCGGGACGCAATTCGATGACATCCGGGAAATCGATGTCGTACCAGCGGATTCCAGGGCCGGGGTCGATGCGGTAGACGCGGGTGTCGAGGCCACAACCCAGATGCAGCACGGTGGCTTCGGAGTGTTCGGCGAGGAATTCGCGGGCCCAGGTGTCGAAGTGCAGGCTGCGGAGGGCGACGGTCGCGGCGTCGGATTTGCGCAGGCCGGTCTCGGATTTGTCGAAGTCGATCTGCTCGACGGCGCGTAAGGCCATGGTGTCGTGCAGAACCGAGTTCGGGGACTGGGCGTCGAGAGCCTTGCCATAAAGGGTCGCGAGCATGGTCGCCTGCGGCCCGGACAAACTGATCTTGGCCATGCCGCCACGGTACGCCGCGACGGCGGAGGCGGTCGACTACCGCGCTACCAACCCGAGCGCCATGGCCGCGACAGCGTCGGCGTGCCCCGAGAGTTCACAGTGCTTGTGCGTCGACCGGCAACAGGCCGGATTCCCTCGGCACGATCGGAATTCAACTATGCCAGAGTTCAGATGAGCGAAATCGATCATGCTGTAGTAAATTCAGGCCAGTGCCTCGATCTTCGCGGCCAGTTCGGCACCGGTGAGGGGTTCGCGGGCGATGACGGCGATGGTGTCGTCGCCCGCGATGGTGCCGACGATGAACGGGAGCGAGGCACGGTCGAGGGCGCTGGCCAGGAAGTGAGCGGCGCCGGGCGGGGTGCGCAGCACGGCGATATTGCCGGAGGCGTCGGTGGAGACGAGCAGATCACCCAGCAGTTTCGACAGGCGGTCGGTGCCGCCGGTGACGCCGCGGACAGGACTGCCGTCCTCGGGGACCACATAGACCCCGGCGCCGCCGTCCGCGGCACGCAGCTTCACGGCGCCGAGTTCGTCGAGGTCACGGGAGAGGGTGGCCTGGGTGGTCTCGATGCCTTCGGCGGCGAGCAGCGCGGCCAGTTCGGTCTGGCTGCGGACGGCGTGCGCGGACAGCAGTTCGATGATGCGGGATTGTCGCCCGGCGCGGGTTCGGGCGATCGCGGGCCCCTTGCCCGGATCGGCCGTGGCGGCGCTCACGCTCGTACCTCGAGGGCGCCGAGATCGGATTCCTCAGCGCCCCTGGTTCGCTTAGGCACTCGCCGCACCTCGCTTCGCCAGCAGCCAGACCAGCAGGGCCTTCTGCGCGTGCAAGCGGTTCTCGGCTTCGTCCCAGACGACGCTGTGCGGTCCGTCGATCACCTCGTCGGTGATCTCCTCGCCGCGGTGCGCCGGAAGACAGTGCAGAACAACGGCATCCGACTGGGCACGAGCAAGTAGATCGGTGTTGAGCTGGTACGGGCGGAACGGGCCGACACGGTCCAGGCCGTCGTTCTCCTGCCCCATGGAGGTCCAGCAGTCGGTAACCAGGGCGTCGGCCCCTTCGGCGGCGGCGCCGGGGTCACTGGTGAGGGTGATGGTCGCCCCGGTCTCGGCGGCGCGCTTGCGTGCGGCCTCCAGGATCCAGGGCAGCGGCTCGAAACCCGAGGGAGCGGCGACGGTGACGTTCAGGCCCGCCGTGACGCCGCCCAGCAGCAACGAGTGCGCCATGTTGTTGGCGCCGTCACCGAAGTAGGTGAGATTGCGCCCCGCCAGGTCGCCCAGGCGTTCCCGCAACGTCATGAGGTCGGCCAGCACCTGACACGGATGGAATTCGTTGGACAGTGCGTTGATCACGGGAACCGTTGCGGCCGGGGCCATTTCATCCAGACGCGCCTGTTCGAAAGTACGCCAGACGATGGCGTCGACATAGCGGGAGAGCACCCGGCCGGTGTCGGCGAGCGTTTCCTCGCGGCCCAGCTGGGTGTCGCGCCCGTCCACCACGACGGCGTGCCCGCCGAGCTGGGCGATGCCGACTTCGAAGGAGAAGCGGGTGCGGGTGGAGTTCTTCTCGAAGATCACGCCGACCCCGCGCGGGCCGTCCAGAGGACGGTGCGCGAACGGCGCGGCCTTCAATTCGGCCGCGAGGGTGAGGATTTCGGCCTGCTCGACCGGGGTGACGTCGTCGTCCCGGAGGAAGTGCCTGAGCTCGGTCATTTGGTTCCCTTCGCGTCTTCGGCCGCACCGTCGAGAATCTGGGGCAGGTCGGCGACGAAGTTGTCGGCCTGGGTCTCGGTGAGCACCAGCGGGGGTGCGAGCCGGACGGTATCGGGCTTGGGCGCGTTGATCAGGTATCCGGCCGACCGCGCCCTGGCCTCCACCTGAGCCGAAATATCTTGGGTGAGAGCGATTCCCAGCAGCAGGCCGGCGCCACGCACGTGGTCGATCAGCGGATGGTCCAATCCTTCGATGCCGTCGACGATGTGCTTGCCCAGCGATTCGACGTGGGCGAGCAGATCTTCGGCGTCGATGGTGCGCAGCACCGCCAGCGCGGCCGCCGCGCACACGGCGTTGCCGCCGAAGGTGGTGCCGTGCAGGCCCGGAGTGAGCAGATCCGCGGCCGGTCCGGTGGCCAGTACCGCGCCGATCGGCAGTCCGCCGCCGAGCCCCTTGGCGAGGGTGATCACATCGGGCACGATGCCGAAAGCCTGGTGCGCGTAGAACTTTCCGCACCGGCCGATGCCCGTCTGCACCTCGTCCAGCACCAGCAGCGCGCCGTGCCGAGCGGTGATCTCGCGGGCCCGCGCCAGATAGTCCAGCGGGGGCACGATGACGCCGCTCTCCCCCATGATCGGCTCCAGGAACACCGCGGCGGTGTCGGCATCGACGACGGCCTCGAGCGCGTCGGCGTCACCGTAGGGCACGTGCACCACACCGGGCGGCATCGGCTCGAACGGCGCCCGCTTGGCGGGCTGCCCGGTCAAGGCCAGCGCACCCATGGTCCGGCCGTGGAAGGCTTCGGCACACGCGACGATCTTGCTCCGCCCGGTCAACCGCGCCATCTTGAACGCGGCCTCGTTGGCCTCGGTGCCGGAATTGCAGAAGAACGCGCGCCCGTGCCCGTCGCCGAAGTGCGACAACAACTTTTCGGCCAGCTCCAGCGCGGGCTCGGTGACATACAGGTTCGACGTGTGCCCCAGCGTGCCCAGCTGGGTGGTGACCGCCTCGATGATCGCCGGATGCCCGTGCCCGAGCGAGTTCACCGCGATGCCGCCGAGGAAATCGACGTAGCGGTTATCGTCGGCGTCGTAGACCACCGCGCCCGAGCCGCGCACCAGCGCGAGCTTCGGGGTGCCGTAGTTGTTCATCATCACGGTGTTCCACCGCGCCTGCAATTGCTCGACATTGCTCATGATTTCGTTCCGTCCGGTGCGCCGACCGGCGTCACCATTGTTCCGATTCCTTCTCCGGTGAACAGTTCCAGCAGTACCGAATGCGGCACCCGCCCGTCGATGACGTGCGCGGTCGGCACGCCGCCCTGGACGGCGCGCAAACACGCTTCCATCTTCGGCACCATGCCCGCATCCAAGCGCGGCAGCAACTTCGCCAATTCGTCGGCGTCGATGCGCGAGGTCAGCGAGGAGCGGTCCGGCCAATCGGTGTAGAGGCCCTCGACATCGGTCAGCACGACCAATTTCTCCGCGCCGATGCCCTCGGCCAGCGCGGCGGCCGCGGTGTCGGCGTTGATGTTGTGCACCACACCGCCGGCGTCCGGCGCGATGGTGGACACCACCGGAATCCGGCCTGCCGCGATGAGATCCAGCACGGCGTCCGGATTCACCTCGGTCACGTCGCCGACCAGGCCGATATCGGTGGCGATGCCCGCCACATCCACGGTGCGCCGGGTCGCGGTGAACAGATGCGCGTCCTCACCGGAGATACCTACCGCGTACGGGCCGTGCGCGTTGATCAAGCCGACCAGTTCCCGGCCGACCTGACCGAAGAGCACCATCCGCACCACATCCATGACCTCGGGTGTGGTGACCCGGAAGCCGCCGCGGAATTCTCCTTGCAGGCCCAGCTTTTTCAGCATCGCGCTGATCTGCGGGCCGCCACCGTGCACCACGACCGGGTGCACCCCGACGGTGCGCAGAAAAGCCATGTCGGCGGCGAAGGCCCGCTTGAGTTCATCGTCGATCATGGCGTTGCCGCCGTACTTCACCACGACGATCTTGTCGCGGAACTTCTGCAGCCAGGGCAGGGCGCCGGCCAGGACATGTGCCTTGTCCAGCGCCGAAAGGCTGTGCAGCACATCGGTCATGAGCTGTAAGCCGAATTCTCTTCGACGTAACCGTGCGAGAGATCGGTGGTGCGCACCATCGCCTCGCCGGACCCCACGTTCAGCTCGACGAGCACGTCGATGTCCGCGCCGGACAGATCGACCTGACGAGCACCCGGCGCACCGACGCTGTCGACGCAGACCGGATTCCCGTTGAACGACACCGAGATCCGGTTCGCGTCCAGGGTGATCGGCGCGATTCCCACGGCGGCGAGCACCCGGCCCCAGTTCGGGTCGGAGCCGAAAAGCGCTGTCTTGACCAGAGAATCGCGCGCGATGGCGCGGGCCGCGATCAACGCCTCGTCCTCGTCGGCCGCGCCCTTGACGAAGACCCGGACCCGCTTGGTGACCCCCTCCGCATCGGCCATCAACTGCGCCGCCAGGTCGTCACAGACCGCGAGCACCGCGGCGTCGAGTTCCTCCTGCGACGGCGTGACCGCGCTGGCGCCGTTGGCCAGCAGCAGCACGGTGTCGTTGGTGGAGCAGGAACCGTCCACGTCGAGCCGGTCGAAGGTGAGCCGAGTCGCCTTGCGCAGCGCGGAATCCAACTGTTCCGCGGTAGCGACGGCGTCGGTGGTGAGGACGACCAGCATGGTGGCCAGCGAGGGGGCGAGCATGCCCGCGCCCTTGGCCATGCCGCCGACGTTCCACTTGTCCCGGTGGTGGAACGCGACTTCCTTGGGCACGGTGTCGGTGGTCATGATGGCGTGCGCGGCGTCGGTGCCGCCGGAGATGCCGCCGCCCATCTCGTGCACGATTTCGGTGATCGCGGGGAGCAGCTTGTCCATCGGCAGCCGGTCACCGATCAAACCTGTTGAGCAGACGGCGATCTCGCCCGCACCGGTCTCGGCGCCCCAGTTGCTCAGCACCTTCGCCAGTTCCTCGGCGGTCTGATGGGTGTCCTGGAAGCCGCCGGGGCCCGTGCAGGCGTTGGCCCCACCGGAATTGAGGATGACCGCGCGCAGCCGCCCCGAGCTCAGCACCTGCTGCGACCACAGCACCGGCGCGGCCTTCACCTGGTTGCGGGTGAATACGCCCGCCGCCGCGTACTCGGGCCCCTCGTTGAGCACGAGCGCCAAGTCGGGCTTGCCGCTGGCCTTGATGCCCGCGGCGAGACCGGCCGCCCGGAAGCCGAGCGGGGCGGTCACGCCCTGGGTCCGAACCAGCTTGCCAGAGGTGGTTTCGGTCGTCACGGTGCCACTCCTACGGTGGAAAGTCCTTCGGTCTCTTCGAATCCGAGGGCCAGGTTCATGGATTGCACCGCGGCGCCCGCGGTGCCCTTGGTCAAGTTGTCGATCGCGCCGATCACCACCAGCAGGCCGGCGTCGTCGTCCACCGCCACCTGGAGGGTGATGGCATTGGAACCGAGCACCGAACCGGTCTGCGGCAGTACACCTTCCGGCAGCAGGTGCACGAAAGGTTCTTCGGCGTAAGCCTTCTCGTAGACCGCGCGAGCCGCCGCGGCGTCCACGGTGGTACGCGCGGTGCAGGTGGCCAGGATGCCGCGCGGCATCGGAGCGAGCACCGGGGTGAACGACACCGTGACGTCTTGTCCGCCGGCCGCCTTCAGGTTCTGCGCGATCTCGGGGGTGTGCCGGTGCGCGCCGGCGATGCTGTAGGCGCGGGCCGAGCCCATCACCTCCGAACCCAGCAGGGCCACATCGAGTTTGCGACCCGCGCCCGAGGCGCCGCTGACCGCGACGACATGCACCGCGGGCTCGATGATGCCCGCCGCGACGGCCGGAGCCAGCGCCACACTGGACACGGTCGGGTAGCAGCCGGGGACGGCGATCCGGTTCGCGCCGCGCAAAGCCGCACGGCCACCGGGCAATTCGGGCAGACCGTAGGGCCAGGCGCCCGCATGGGCGCTGCCGTAGTGCTTTTCCCACGCGGCCGCGTCGCGCAGCCGGAAATCGGCGCCGCAGTCGATGATCACCGTCGATTCCGGCAACGCCTCGGCGATGACGGCGGACTGTCCGTGCGGCAGACCCAGGAAGACCACGTCGTGCCCGGCCAACTCCTTGACGGTGGTCGGACCGAGCACGCGGTCCGCGAGCGGCAGCAGATGCGGCTGGTGCGCGCCCAGCGTGGTTCCGGCATTCGACCCAGCGGTCAGCGCCCCGATCTCGAGGCGCCCGTCTCGGTATCGGGGATGCGCCAGAAGTAGTCGGAGTACTTCACCGCCCGCATACCCGCTCGCACCCGCGACTGCGATCCGGGTCACCCCGTTTGCCGGGGCTCCGTCACCAGAGGAATCAGCCATGAAATGATTATGCATGACTATGCAAGCTCATTCATACGCGGGGCTCGACGGTCGATAGCTCTCGCTCGCCGATCACGCGGGCCAGCAGCGGGAACAGCAGGACCGTCGTCGCGCCGGCGGCCACCAGAACCGACGCGAGATCGGCTCCCATCAAACCCGAACCGGTCGCCACCTGGGTAACCGCGACGATGATCGGCAAACCGGTCGCCGCGTACAGCGCCAGTTGCGCCCGCTCCCGCGCAGTCGGCAAATTCGCGCCGTGCGGGACATACCGCTCGCTCAACCACACCGGCAGCCCGCGGGCGATCGCGATGGAGAGCACGAACGACGCCCACAGCACCGGATGGCTCAGCACCGCGGAGATATCGATGCCCATTCCCGACACCACGAAGAACACCGGGATGAGCAACCCGAATCCGATGGCCTCCAGCGCGGAATCGACCTCCGGATGCGCGTCGGTGATCATCCCGCGCAACACCACACCCGCCGCGAACGCACCGAGCACCACATCGAGGTCGAAGGTCTCGGCGACCGCCATCAGCACCAGCAGCAACAGAAACACGCCACGCACCGGCAACTGCGCGGTGCCGCCGCCCATCCCGCGCAATGCCCGGCCTAGCCACGGCGACTTCTGGAAGACACGCTGCGGCACGAACCCGATCCACGCGGCAGCGACGGCGAATATCAGCAGCACCACGACCGCGGCCAGCGGACTGCGGCTGGTGAGCAGCACCGACATCGCCACGATCGGCGCCAGCTCGCCGACCGCGCCGTGCGCGAGCACCGCCTGCCCCAGTGGCTGGTCCAGGAAACCGGCCTGCTTGACGATCGGCAGCAGCGTGCCGAGCGCGGTGGAGGTCATCGCGATAGCCACCGCCACCTTGGCGGTGAACCCGGTCTCCGCGCCGGAATCGAGCAGCACCGCCGCGCTCACCAGCAGGAACGCGAAGATCAGACAGCCCGCCCACACCAGCCACGCGGTACGTCCCGGCTTGCCGCGCAACAGCTTCGGATCGAGTTCGTAGCCTGCCAGCAGGAACAGCATGCCGAGCCCGAGTTCACTGAGCAGATCGACGCCGCCGCCGGTACCCGCCCACGCCAGGGCGTTCGGGCCGATGATCGCGCCGAGGAGCAGCAGGATCACCACGTCGGGGATATAGCCGTGCAATAACCGGGAGACGATCGGACCGAGGACGGCGATCAGGGCGATCAAGAACAGCGAGGTGATCGCCGTCGGGTGCACTACCTCCTGAGCCGCGCCGAGCAGGTCCATTGACCGATACTGGCATATCGAGCGGGGGAATCGGCGGCTGCGACATCAGGCTGAGACCGATTTTGCTGGACAATAGCCATCGAATCTCCTCGTCCAGACCGGCGCAGTCGGGTCGACGCACGCGTTGCCGTTGCCGTTGCCGTTGCCGTTGCCGTTGCCGTTGCCGTTGCCGTTGCCGTTGCCGTTGCCGTTGCCGAAGATCGTTCAACGTAGCGCCGCAGACTGGATGTCCAGCAGCTCCGCGAGGCCGTCCGCACCGCGGGGCGTGACCCGGACCGCGCGGCCGGTCCCGCTCCCCTGCACCCAGTCCAGGTCACGCAGGCGGCGGCAGAGCTGCGCGCCTGCCGCGCCGCCGAGATGGGTGCGGCGTTCGGTCCAGTCCAGGCATGGTCTCGCCAGCGGACGGCGGCCCTTCCGGAGTTCGGCGGCGTCCACGCCGAGCGGGCCGGTGAACCAGGCCAGGCCCGCGTCGGTGAGCGCGAAGCCGGTGCCCGGATCGAGCAGGTCGCGGGCGATCATGGCGTCGGTGATCGCGACGCCGAGGCGTCCGGCGAGGTGGTCGTAACACGTGCGGCCACGAGCCAGGGCCGCGGTGGCAGTGGCCGCGCGCAGCGAGGACACCGTCGGCCGCGGCGGCTCGAACTGCCCGACCATCGCCTCCAGGAGTTCGGCGACCCGAGGACCGGCCAATTGGACGTAGCGGTGTCTACCTTGGCGACGTTCGACCAGCAGACCACCCGTCATCAACCGATTGAGATGTTCGGTCGCGGTCGACGGTGCGACTCCGGCGTGACGCGCGAGTTCGCCCGCGGTCCAGGCGCGGCCGTCCAGCAGCGCCAGGCAGATTTCGGCCCGGGTCGGGTCGGCCAGCAGGGCGGCCAGTCCGGCCAGGTCAGCGCCGCGAGTGTGCATGCGTCCAGGATGCGACGCCGATCTTTCGGCCGCCACCGAAACAACGTCGAGCTACGTTCACGACATGGACCCGACGCTGCCGCTGATCACCGACCCCGAGCGAGCACGCGAGGTGCTGACCCACTGCCCCATGCCCCCGGTCCGTCCCGATGCGGCAAGTGGGATCGCATGGCTGCGGGCCCAGGTTCCGCGCTTCAGCAATGGTGCCGAGCACCGGCGCAGACATGCACTGGTGCTGGCGGAACTGGATCGGCTCGACCCGTCCGCACTGCGAATCGCGGCCCGGACCGCCGAGGGGCCACTGGCGCACGTACAGGTGCTCGCTGACGCACTCGGGTTGCGAGGCGTTTCCGTCGCGGCGGTGGAAGTCGTTGCCGCACACTATCAACCGCATATTCCGCCGACTCCCGAGGCGGACGCGGCGGTCGCGGAACTCGTCGCGGCCTGCGGGGGTGTCGCCGACGAGACGACCGCGGCGCGTATCTCCCTGCTGGTGCAGGCCTGCCCGGCTACGGCGGCCTTGCTGGCGAACGTCCGGACCGTGCGCGCAGACATCGCCGAGCACGGCTGGGCGACGAAAGCGCTCGAATCCGCGCTCGCCCAGCGACCTCCGGTACCTCGGACCCGTCGCGTCGTCGACGGCAACCTGGTCGACATCGATCTGACCCGAGACGGGCTGAGTTTCGGCGCGGGACCACATATGTGCCCGGGGCGAGCGCACGCGCTGGCGATCGCCGCGGGCATTCTCGAAGCGGCACCGCCGCGCATTTTCGATCCGGCCGGGCCCGTTGTGCCCGGAGCACCCTCCGAAACGAAAAGGTAGACATGGCTGCCAAGACAACGCTCTTCCGGGCGCTACACCACCGAGACCGGCCGCTGGTCCTGCCCAACGCGTGGGACTACGCCTCCGCCGCGTTGCTCGCCGCCGAGGGTTTTCCGGCGGTCGGCACCACCAGTCTCGGCGTGGCGGCCGCCGCCGGGCTGCCCGACGGCACCGGCGTCACCCGTGCCAAAACCTTGTTGCTGGCAACACGTCTCACACAGTTGACCGTTCCGGTCACCGTCGATATCGAGGGCGGGTTCAGCGACGATCCCGCCGCGGTCGCCGAATTCGCCTGGCAGCTGGCCGAACTCGGAATCGCCGGGGTCAATCTGGAGGACGGCCGTTCGGACGCCGCACTCGCAGATCCCGGTCATCAGGCGGAGTTGATCAGGGCGATCAAGGGCCGCGCACCCGAGTTGTTCGTCAACGCGCGCGTCGATACCCACTGGCTGGGCCTCGACCACGATTCCACCCTGACCCGCGTCGCCCGGTATGAAAAGTCCGGCGCGGACGGCATTTTCGTGCCCGGACTGGCCGAACCGGAGCAGATCCGTACCGTGGTCGGTGCGACCGGACTTCCGGTCAACGTCCTCTACCTCAGCACCGGTCCCTCGGTCGCCGAACTCGCCGCCTTGGGCGTGCGGCGCGTCAGCACCGGTTCTCTGCTCTACCGTGCCGCTCTCGCCGCGACCCTCGACACAGCGCGCGGAGTCCGCGACGGAACGGCGATAGCAGGCGGAATCCCGACCTATCAGGAGGTCCAGGCACAAACACCGTCGTAGTGAGTGGCGCGCCCGAATTGCTGAAAATGCCCCGCTGTCCGGCGCGGAGCCGCGGCATCCGGTCCCGTTCCAGTAATCTCGAATTCGGTTCGCGTGCAGGGGACGCGTCCGCGACGGGAGGACAGGTATGCGACTGGTCTTGGTGGGACCGCCCGGCGCGGGCAAGGGGACACAGGCCCAAATCCTTTGCGAGCGCCTGGATATTCCGCAAATTTCGACCGGGGACATGCTGCGCGCCGCTCAGGCGGCCGGTGCGCTTCCCGAGCATTTGGCGCGGCAGATGTCCGAGGGCGGGTTGCTTCCGGACGCGGTGGTGCTCGAGCTCATCGGTAAGCGTCTGACCGAGGCGGATTGCCGATCCGGGTTCTTGCTGGACGGCTTTCCGCGCACCGAGGCGCAGGCCACCGGACTCGATGACATTCTCGCCAAGCAGGGCGCCGCACTGGATGTGGTGGTCGCGCTCGAAGTACCGGCGGAGCAGTTGATCGACCGTGCCGTGCACCGCCGCGTGGACAAGCGCACCGGAAAGATCTACCACCTGAAATCGAATCCACCGCCGGAGGACGCCGAGCTGGAACACCGCTCCGACGATCACGAAGACGTGGTGCGGCAACGGATCGAGCACTACGCGGCGATGACGGCGGAGTTGCTGCCCTTCTATGCGGAACGCGGACTGCTGCGGCGCGTGGACGGAGTGGGCGAGGTGGCTTCGGTGGCGGAGCGGGTGCGCGCAGCGCTGTCCTGACAATCGCCCCCGGTCCGGGGCACGGCGTGCCGGAACCGGATACCGCTGAGGCCGTGGGTTAATGAGCGAATGGTGATTCGCTGGATTGTTGCCTTACTCGGGCTGGCACTGGCTGCGCTGCTCGCGGTAATCACGTTCGTGATCAGCTGGGCAGCGATTCCACCACGACTTATTCCGCTTTCACTGCTGGTCAGCAATGGGGGACTGTATGTGATTCCGGCGGCGCTGCTCGGGCTCGGCATCGCCGCGATCCTGCGGCAGCAACGCAATGCCACTCTCTTGCGAATACTCGGCAAGATAGTCGGAATCGTCTGCGTCACAGCGACGGTCGCCGCGTGTTTCCCGCTGGTCGCGTCATGGCGCGAAGCACATCGGCGCGGTGCGGACTTGTCGGTGCTGGATTACCTCACCGGCGGATCGAATACCGGTGCGCCGATGGCGGCGATGTCGACCACCTACGCCACCGTCGACGGCACGAATCTGCTGCTGGATCCGAAACTTCCGTCCAGTGCGGCGGCGAGCCCGCGGCCCGCGGTGGTGTGGGTGCACGGCGGCGGATGGTCCGACGGCGACCGCGGTGAGGCGCCCGAATGGCATCGCTGGTTGAACGACAAAGGGTATGCCGTCTTCGCGATCGAGTACCGGCTGGCGCCGCCACCGCGCTGGAATCAGGCGCCCGGTGATGTGAAGTGCGCGGTGGGCTGGATCAAACTCCACGCCCGCGAATTCGGAGTAGATCCGGAGCGAATAATGCTGGCAGGCGGTTCCGCGGGCGGGAATCTCGCGTTGCTGGGCGCCTACGGCGACGATCGGGTGGCACCGAGCTGTCCGGCGGGCGACACGTCGGTGCGCGCGGTCGCGGCGTTCTACCCGCCGAACGACCTGGCGCTCGGCTACCACAACTCCGGCGACCCCGAATACGCGCGAAAGGTGTTGCGGGACTACGTCGGCGGGACACCCGAGGAGTTCCCGGACCGGTATGCGGCAGCCTCGCCGATCACCTACGCCCGGCCGGGCGTCCCGCCGACGCTGCTGCTGCACGGAACCCGGGACCACGTGGTCGCGTACGAGCAGTCCGAGCTACTGGCGGCGAAGCTCGAAACCGCTGGCGTGCAGCATGATCTGCTGCCCATCCCCTACGGTGAGCATGCCTTCGACCTCAGCTGGGGCGACTGGGGCGCGCAGCTCTCGCGGGAAGTGTTCGCCCGATTTCTCGACCGCCACTTTCCCGCTTCCTGACCCGCTCACTTGCGCACGACGCGCTCGCCCTGACCCGGCTTCCAGATCGTGATGGCGAGTTTGTCGTCGCCGATCTCGACACACGAGGCCCCGGTGAGGTCGGCGATGTAGAAGTGGTCGAACTCCATGCCGCGGATATCGAATCCCGATTCCTCGAACAACTCCTGGGCGAAGCGGGCGTGCACCTCCTTGTCCGGCAGATCGGTGACGGTGCCGAAGAGTTTCGCGTCACCGTCACCGACCATGGTGTCGACAGTGGCGGTGTGCAGGCAGAACCGGGGGTCCCGGGCCAGGTCCTTGAACTTGGTCGTATTCGGCATGCCCGCGAGCACCAGCGTGCCCTCGAAGACGCGAGGTTCGATCGGGCTGATGCGCGGGGAACCGTCGGCGCGCACGGTGCCGAGCATGCACAGATTGCCGGTCGCCTTGTGCCGGCGGTTGAACACGGTCGCGATTTTCGGTGCTTCCTGGGTGAACTCGCTCCAAAGGGTCATACCACCGACAGTACGAGCCATCCTTGCCATCTTCTGTCAGGTTTTCTGGTTAGTGTCGGACCATGCGTGCGAGCCGACTGGTCCAGTTACTGCTGCTGTTGCAGACCCGCGGCGGCCGGGCCACCGCGCCGCAGCTGGCCGAGGCGCTGGAGGTCTCGGTCCGGACGGTGTATCGCGACGTCGAAGCGCTGTCGGAGGCGGGCGTTCCGGTGTACAGCGAACCCGGCCGGTCGGGCGGCATCCGGCTGGTCGACGGCTACCGCACCCGGTTGACCGGTTTGACCTCGGAAGAAGCCGACGCGGTGCTGCTCGCCGGGCTGCCCGGGGCGGCGGCCGACCTCGGGCTCGGCACGGTGCTGGCCACCGCGCAACTCAAAGTGCTCGCCGCGCTGCCGCCGGAATTGCGGGGGCGGGCCACCCGGGTCGCCGAACGCGTGCACATCGATGTGCCCGGCTGGTTCCATCGGCCCGATGAGACGCCGACGTTGGCCGTCATCGCCGACGCGCTGTGGCACGACCGCAGGTTACAAGTGCGCTATGGGCGCAAGGATCGCGAAGTCGACCGCCGGCTGGATCCGCTCGGACTGGTACTGAAAGCCGGCACCTGGTACCTCGTGGCCCGGCACCGCGCCGACATCCGCGCCTATCGGGTGAGCCGGATCGTCACGGCCGAACAGATCGAGGAAACATTCACTCGCCCAGAGCATTTCGATTTGGCCGCGCATTGGGTGGAGGCACAGGAGGAGTTCGCGCAATCCATGCTGCGTGTGCGGGCGCACTGCCGTATCCGGGCCGATCAGGTCCGGCTACTCCGGTTGAGTTTCGAACCGGCCGCCGTCACCGCGGCCATGGCTTCGATGAGCGAACCGGACGCGCAGGGCTGGGTGCGGGTGGATCTCGCGTCGGAGTCGTATCCGGTGCTGTTGCACAGCATCCTGCCGCTCGGCGCGGGCGCGGAAATCCTCGATCCGCCGGAACTACGGGCTCAACTCGCCGCGATCGTGTCCGCCATGGCGGACAACTACCGTAGCTAGCGCGCACGCGACGAGGTAGCTATTAGGACAGAGCCGTTCCTAAGCATCTGGCATTCTCGAAGTCATGTTGGAAACCTCGGCGCGACTACTCAAGCTGCTGGCGCTGCTGCAGACCCATCGCGATTGGACCGGCACCGAGCTCTCCGAACGCCTGGGCGTCACGGGCCGCACGGTCCGCCGGGATGTGGAGCGGCTGCGGGAACTGGGTTATCCCGTGCACGCCAATCAGGGCACGGCCGGTTACCGGCTGGGTGCGGGCGCGGCGCTACCACCGCTGTTGCTCGACGACGAGGAGGCCGTGGCCGTCGCGGTGAGCCTGCGCAGCGCGTCCGACGGCAGTGTCGCCGGTGTCGAGGAGGCGTCGGTGCGGGCGCTGAGCAAGTTGGAGCAGGTACTGCCGCCTCGGTTGCGGCATCGGGTCCGCACGCTCCGGGGCGCGACGGTCCGGGTCGGCAGCCCGCGGCCCACAGTCGAGCCGGACACGCTGATGGCCATCGCCGAGGCCTGCCAGCGCCGGGAACAGTTGCGTTTCGACTATCGCGCCCACGGCGGGTCCGACAGCATCCGAAAAGTGGAGCCGCACAGCCTGGTTCACTTCAGCAGACACTGGTATCTGGTGGCCTGGGATGTCGACCGCGGTGATTGGCGCACGTTCCGGGTGGACCGGCTCACTCCACGGATCCCGACCGGACCCCGTTTCACGCCGCGCGAACTACCGGAACCCGATGTGGCGACCTACCTTTCGCGGCAACTGTCCGTGCGCACCTGGCCGTATCAGGCGACGGTACTGCTGCACGTCGGCGCCGACACCGCCAGCGCGCGGGTGTGGCCCGGGATGGGCGTGGTCGAAGCGGTCGACGAACACAGCTGCCATGTGCATGTCGGTGCGGACACTCCCGAAGCCCTGGTCTGGATGATCACTTCCTTCGACCTCGATTTCACTCTGCTCACCGGCCCGCCCGAACTCGCCGCGGCCCTGCGCAAGCAAGCCCAGCGCTGTTCGAACTCGGTGCGCGAGTTTCCCCGGTAACTCTCGCGTCGCTGAATCCGGGGGCGGTGAAACAGATCCGCACTACGATGGAACCGCCGACAGCTTCCGGATTGGGAGGCGCAGTGTTCGAGAAATTCACCGACCGGGCTCGCCGGGTGGTCGTGCTCGCCCAGGAAGAGGCGCGGGCGCTGAACCATCACTTCATCGGGGCCGAACATCTCCTGGTCGCGGTGCTGCGGGAAGCGGAATCCGAAGCGGACGCACCGACCGCGAAATCGCTTGCTCAGCACGGTTTCACGCCATCCGAGGCGATCGAGCGGGTGGGGCTGACTCCGGACGCCGGCACCGCTCCCGCACCGCAGTTCCTGCCCTTCACCGAGGGCGCCAAGGAGGCATTGCAGGCCGCGCTTCGGGAGTCACTTGCTTTGGGACACACCGCGATCACACCGGACCACGTCCTGCTGGGCGTCATCCGCAGCGAAGCCGCACACGCCGACTCCCCCGCCGCCGCGGCCGTCACCGCGCTCGGCCTCACGGCCGAGGACCTGCGTCATCCCCCCGCACCGAGCCCGCTGCGACTCGCACCGCTGGTCCGCACCGCGCTGCTGCACGCGCACACCGAGGCCCAGCGGGCGGGCAGCGAGGTCGTGGGCACCGAGCACATGCTGCTCGGGCTGCTCGACGCGGACCCGGCGCTGGCCCAACGCGTCTTCGGGGCACTGGGCGTGCCGACCGAGGAGGTCACGGCGAAGGTGCGCGGCGCCGTCAGCGGCACCGACTAAGGCGTCCAGTCCAGGACGGGCGCCATCGCCTTCACCTGCACGGAGGCCGGTATCAGCCGAATCGCCAGGTCGCGCAACGCGACCAGGGGCGGCCACGACAGCTGCGCCACCGCACCCGCCCGATTCGAGCGGGCAGCGATCATTTGGGTGCGGGGCCGGCGCAGTCGGTCGTAACCGCGCAGATCGCCGTCCTCCCGCAGCACCCTGGCGAGCACCACCGCATCCTCCAAGGCCTGGCAGCCACCCTGCCCGAGGTTCGGGGTCATGGCGTGCGCGGCATCGCCGAGCAGCGCGATCCGTCCGGCGACGAAGGTTCGCAACGGCGGCAAAGAGTAGAGGTCGTTTCGCAGGACCGCGGATTCCCGCGCCGCAGCGAGCAGGCCGGGGATCGGCGCGTGCCAGGCCCCGAACCGGCGTTTCAACTCCGCCAGCCCGCCGGTCTCGGTGCCCGCGGGCAGGTTCGCGGTGGCGTAGGCATAGACACGCCCGTCGACCAGTGGCGCGAATCCGAATCGTTCACCGCGGCCCCAGGTTTCCCCCAGCTCGGTCATCGGCTCGGCAGGTGTGAGCACCAGACGCCAGGCGGTCGCACCGGCGTATTTCGGGGCGATCTCGCCGCACACCGCACGCCGGACCACGCTGTTGATCCCGTCCGCGCCGACAACCAGATCACCGGTGGCAGTGCCCGCGGCATGCTCGACACTGCCGTCCGTCCTCGCTTCGAGCACCGAAATACCTGTCCGCACAACGTGTTCCGGGAGGGCACTGCGCAAGATGGCGACCAGGTCGGCGCGATGCAACAGGATCGGCAAGCCGTAGCGATCTCGAACAGCGGCGGTGTCCGGGCGGGTGAGCCAGCGGCCCGCGCTGTCGCGGAGCCCGACCGCGCCGTGCTCTCGGGCATGCGCGCGGACCTCGTCACCGAGACCGAGCGCGTCCAAGGCCCGCAGCGCGTTGGGGAACAGGGACAACCCCGCGCCGATCTCGGTGATCCGCGGCGCTCGCTCCAGTACTTCGACATCCCAGCCCTGCCGGTGGAAGGCGACCGCGGTGGCCAGACCACCGATACCGCCGCCGACGACGATCACTTTCGACATGTCCACTCCCGCGCTCTGGGACCATTCGGACCGAGAGTAGGCCGCGGACCCTCACTTCAGTGGCGCTCAGCGCGGATCAGCCGAGACGTAGACCAGCGCGAGATGCTCGGCAGAAACGTCAGTACCAGCAGCGTGCTGCTGAATGCCACGCCGAGCGATGACACTCGGAGGAAATCGAAGGTTACCGGAACCGAGTTGCCGACTCGAATGGTGATGATCGACAACGCGAAGATGCCGACGCCACCCACTCCCAGCAGAACACGCGCAGGCTTCTTGCGCAGAAACATCCCGATCCCCCCGACCGCCAGCAGTAATCCGAAGACCCCGAGCAGCAGGTCTTCGGGAACGTAGGCGAAACCGCGTGGGGCACTCGGTGGGTCGTAGGTGCTGTCCAAGTCCAGCCGTAAGAGCATGGGCAGATACCACAAAATGGTGAGCCCGCCGAGGAGGGCCAGGACGCCCGCGATGAACAGGGTGACCCCGAGTTCGGGTTTCCGATGGATCCGAGAGTCGATCAACTACTTCTCCAAACCAACTGTTCAGCACATGCCCTGGCGGGCTCGGCACAGAATCGAGACGGTGCCGATACTTCAGGCTACGCGGCGGCTCTGTCCAACAGTATTGTTCGCTGGTCAATCCTGTGCCACACGTGGCCGAAGATGCTCACTCAAAAGAACGTGTGGACGAGGTCGACGACCCGGGGGCGCGGTGCGTCGGCGTCGTCGATGACGGGGATGAGACGCCACTTGTCGAAGGCGGTACAGGGGTGGGACAGACCCAGGCGGACGACGGTGCCGACCGGCAGATCGTCGGCGGTGCCGTTCGGCAGGTCGAGGAAGGTGTGCTGATCGGCCAGTTTGACGACGGCCATCGGCTCCAGCGGGCGGTGAGCCTCGGAAAGCTGTTGCGCGACAATACGTTGCGGTACCGGGAGACCGGAGTCGTAGGGCACGTCGCGACGGCCCGCGTCCAGGAGCGCGAGCCGAGGCTCGGGCCGGGAGAGTGTGCGGGCCCAGGCGTGCATGGCGGCGCGCAGCGGGCGGGCGCTGCGGGCCTCGGTCAGCGGGGAGATGTTCGCGTACAAGCCGTCATCGTGGATGAGGTACGCGCCCGAGCGGAGCACGACGGTGGTCGGCACACCCTGTGCGCCCTGCTCGTCCGCGAGATCGGCCAGATGTTCGAGGACCAGGTCCTGGTACGAGCTGCCGCCCGCCGTGACGATCGCGGCCTCCGGATAGCGGTCCGCGGCGGCGAGTTCGCCGTGCAGGCGGGCGATATCGTCCAGGTAACGCCGCAGGGACGCGATCGACTCGGGTGTCCGGTCACGGGCCAGGGCACCCTCGTAACCGCCCACCCCGGCCAGGGTGAGACGCTCGGAGCGCTCGATCGCGGCGGCGATGGCATGCCCCTCCGCCAGCGTGCGGGCTCCGGTGCGCGCGTGCGCGCCGCCGAGTTCCACGAGAACCCGGATCCGCTCGGTGCCGGGCACCGACCGCAGCTGCCGTTCCATCAGCTCGACCGTCGCGACGCTGTCGGCCCAGCAGACGAACTCGAACGACGGATCGCACGCCAATTCCGCCGCGATCCAACGCAATCCGAGTGGATCGACCAGCGCGTTGGCGAGCACGATGCGCCGCACCCCGAACGACCGCGCCACCTGCACCTGCCAGGGAGTCGCGAAGGTGATGCCCCAGCAGCCCGCCGCCAGCTGCTGTGCCCACAGCCGCGGAGCCATGGTCGTCTTGCCGTGCGGGGCCAAGCGCACCCCGGCGGCGTCGGCCAACTCGCCCATGACGGCGAGGTTGTGGGTCATCGCCGACCGGTCCAGCGTCAGCAGCGGTGTCTGGAAATCATCGAGATGTGGCTCCGCGTCGAGGAATTCGCGGGCCGTGCATCCCCAGGCGGACGCGGGGACGCTCTTGTGCTCCGGCCCGAGCACCCGATCCCCCAGCGCCGCCACCGCCTCGTCGTCGATTCGCACAACGCTCCTTTCGCCGGACTCGACCGAAGGTCACACCCTAGCGGGCAGGCTTCCGGCCCTGGTCAGCCCGAGTTGCGCAGGGCGGTGGCGAGGCCGTTCATGGTGAGCAGGATGCCGCGCTTCACCAGGTCGCTGTCGTCGCCGGAGCGCAGGCGGCGCAGCAACTCCACCTGCATCTGGTTCAGCGGTTCCAGGTAAGGGAAGCGGTTGTGGATGGACTCGGCCAATGAGGCGTTGTCGGCGAGCAGGTGATCGTTGCCGGTGATCGCGGCGTGCATGCGGACGGTGCGGGCATGCTCGTCGCGGATCATGCCGAAGATGGTGTCGCGCAAGGTTTTGTCGTCGACGAGTTCGGCGTAGCGAGCGGCGATGTCGAGATCGGTTTTGGCCAGCACCTGGGCCAGGTTAGACAGCACCGTGCGAAAGAACGGCCAACGCCGGTACAGGTCGGACAGGGTGGCCAGGCGTTGCGGATCGCCGCCCACCCATTCCTCGAGCGCGGTGCCGGTGCCGTACCAGCCGGGCAGCATTACCCGCGCTTGGCTCCAGGACATCACCCACGGGATGGCCCGCAGGTCCGAGACCGAATTGGTGGGTTTGCGGGAGGCGGGGCGACTGCCGATATTGAGGTCGCCGACCTCCGCGACCGGAGTCGATTGACGGAAATACTGGACGAAGCCCGGCGTTTCGTGCACCAGGCGGGCGTAGGCGGCGCGGGCGCGGGCGGCCAGGTCGTCCATGAGCTGGTAGGAGGGTTCGGCATCCGCGCCGAGACCTTCCACGTCCAGCAGGGTCGATTCCAGTGTGCCCGCGATCAGCGATTCCAGATTGCGATGTGCCGCACCAGGTTCGGCGTACTTGGCGGCGATCACCTCGCCCTGCTCGGTGAGGCGCAGCGCACCGCGCACCGCGCCGGCGGGCTGGGCGAGAATGGCGTCGTAACTGCGTCCGCCGCCGCGACCGACGGTGCCGCCGCGACCGTGGAACAGCCGCAGGCGAATTCCCGTCTTACGGGCCACCTCGACCAGGTCGAGTTCCGCGCGATACAGCGCCCAGTTGGCGGCGAGGTACCCGCCGTCCTTGTTGGAGTCGGAATAACCGAGCATGACCTCTTGCCGCATTCCCCTGGCCGACACCAGATCTCGATACACCGGCACCTCCAGGGCAGCCGACAGGGTGGCCGCGCCCGCGCCGAGATCCTCGATGGTCTCGAACAGCGGCACGATTCCCACCGTGCAACTCGGCGCACCGTCGGGCGGACCGGGATCGAGCAGACCGCCCTCCTTGAGCAGCAACGCCGCCTCGAGCATGTCGCTGACGGAGGTGCACATGCTGATGATGTAGTTCGGTATCGCCTCCGCGCCAAGGGTTTCCACCATCTCGGCGGCGGCACGGACGATGCCCAGCTCCTTGTCCGCGAGCTCGCTCAGGTGCGCGTGCGGGCCGAGCAGCGGCCGACGGGTGCGCAGCTCCGTGGCGAGCAGCTGGACGCGTTCGGCTTCGGACAGGCTCGCGTAGTCCGAATGCACGCCCGCCCAAGCGAAGATCTCCGCGACGACCTGCTCGTGCACCTCGGAGTTCTGGCGCATATCCAGGCCCTGCAGGTGGAATCCGAAGCTCTCCACGGCATTGCGCAGCGCGGCCAAGCGGTCATCGGCCAGCAGGTCGTCACCGCCGGCGCGCAGCGACGCGTCCACGGCGTCGAGGTCGTCGAGCACCGCGCGCGGGTCCGGATAGGGCTCGACACCGTCGATCCGGCCGGTCAGCCCCTCGGCCGGCACGCTGCCGAGCGCATGCCGCGCGGTGACGGTGAGCCGAGCTCGGATCGCGTGCAGCGCACGGCGATACGGCTCGTCGGCGTGGACCAGCGGATCCGCGTAACCGGCGTCGGCCAGCGCCGTCACCTCCGGGGTCACCACGGCCAGCCGGGCCGACAGCGACAGCGACTTCTCCAACTCCACCAGTTCCCGCAGGTAATGCCCGAACGCCACGCCCGCGGCCTGCTGGGTCGCCTGACGCACCACTTCCGCTGTCACGTAGGGGTTTCCGTCGCGATCGCCGCCGATCCAGGAGCCGGGCCGCAGGATCGGGCGCGACAACAGGTCCGCCCCCGGCCACCGGGACCGCAGCGCCGACCGGACTTCGGCGTTGATCGCCGGGATCACCTCCAGCAGCGTGAGCTCGTAGTATCGCAGGCCCACCGCGATCTCGTCCTGAATCCGCAAGCGCGCCAACCGGATCAGCGCCGTCCGCCACAGCGTCAGCACCTGTCGGCGGATCTGCACCTCGAGCTCGGCCCGCTCGGCCTCGGTGTCGTCGTAGCGCTGCCGCATCCGCATGAGATCGGTGATGCGGGTCTGCACGTCGAAGACGGTGCGGCGACGGGTCTCGGTCGGATGCGCGGTGATCACCGGCGACACCAGCGCGTCCACCAGCAGATCGGCGACCTGGTCACCGTCGAGACGGGCCGCGTCGAGCTTGCGGTAGGTGGCGGCCAGCGACGAATCCTGCGGCGGCTCACCGGCGGCGACGTGCACGGCCCGGCGGCGGTCACGCTGGATGTCCTCCGCCAGGTTCGCCAGCAGTACGAAATAGCTGAAGGCGCGGATCAGCGGGAGCGCGGTGTCGATATCGACTCCCGCCAGGATGTCCGCGACCGCACTGCGTTCCACCTCCTCGCGCCGCACCCGGAAAGCCTCGATGCGCACCCGCTCGATCAGGTCGAACACCTCCGGACCCTCGTGGTCACGAATGGTGTCGCCGAGCACGCCACCCAGAAACCGGATGTCGTCGCGCAGCGGCCGGGTCGCGTCCTGGGCTGATTCGATCCGCGATTCGGTCATGCCCTCGACCCTACTGCGGTTGATCTTTCCGGCCGGTGCGGCCACGCCTGCGCGCCCGGCCGGAGACACCGGACCCGTCGGCTTCCTCAGCCCAGAACTTGGGAGAACCGCAGGTGGTTGCCCCACGGGTCGACGAAACCGCAGTCGCGCATCCCGTACGGCTGGGTGATCGGCTCCTGCGCCACCACGGCGCCCGCGTCCCGCAGCCGCGCGAAGGTGGCCTCGCAATCGTCGGTGGTGAAGATGAGCGTGCCCTGCGCACCGCTGGCCAGCCGCGCCTGCGCCGCCTGCCGGCGAGCCTCGTCCGGCACGAGTTCCGGCACCTCGAGCAGGAACTCGATGGTCGGCTGGGCGGCCGGGCCGACAGTCAACCAGCGGGCACCGGCGAACGGCATGTCCTGGCGCACCTCCAGACCGACCACGTCGCGATAGAACTCGAGGGCCGCCTGCTGATCACCGACCAGCACGGAGACGTGGGTGAGGGCGAGGTCTTTGCCGTTGCTCATTGCTTTCTCTTTCTGTCGAACCGGAACGGAACTGTACTGATGACGTGGCACCGATGACGAACTCATCGGTGTCCGCGGCGATCGTGGCATCGGGACGAGCTCGGTCGCTAGCGTTTGGGCCAATGCCAGGCGGGGGCGTCCAGCAAACCCTGATCCCGTACGGTCGTCGCGCCCTGCTCCTTGACCAACTCGATGGTGTTGAGCTCGGCGCCACTGTTCTCCAGCGCGGCGATGAGCGGCTGTGAGTGGGTCACCACGACGACCTGAGTGTCTGCGGCCGCCGCCGCGATGAGTGCGCCCAGTGGCCGGACCAGTTCGGGATGCAGGCTGTTCTCGGGCTCGTTGAGCACCAGGAGTTCGGGCGGACGCGGGGTCAGCAACGCCGCGACCAGCAGCAGATACCGGAGGGTGCCGTCGGAGAGCTCCGCGGTCGCGAAGGGACGCAACAGCTCCGGCTGGTGCAGCAGGAGTTCGAATCGGCCGTCGCGATCGGCGATTTCGACTTCGCTGCCGGGAAAGGCCAGATCCACCGCATCCGCCAAGGCTTCGGCATCGCCGATCTCGCGGATCGTCTGCCAGGCGGCGGCCAGGTCCGCCCCATCGTGCGCGAGGACTACGGTGCGCGTGCCGATTTGGGGTGTCCGGGCGGGAGCGTCGGTGTCCGTGCGCAGGTGATCGTAGAACCGCCAGGAGCGAATCCGCTCACGCAGCACCAGCAGATCCGGCGCGCTCTGCGGGTCGGCCAATTCGGCCAGCATGCTGTCGAAGGGCCGCACGGTGTGCGACACCATCCCCCAGCCGCCGTCGGCGCCGCGCAACCGCACCACCGGACCGCCTCGTTCGGCGAGCAATGTCGCGGGTCGCAGCACCGGGCCGGCCCAGACCGCCTCGGCCTTGATCTCGGGGTCGCGGTCGAACATCGACTCGGGCGCGGCCGGAACCGGAACCCCGAGATCGGCGGCATAGCCGAAATCGTCACCCGCGAACCCCAATCGCAGGGCCAGCGGCTCGTTCCGCGGCGTACGCCCCGGCCCGGCCCACAACGTGGAATCCAGCCCGCCCTCCCGCGCCAACGCCGCCACCGCCCCATTGCCGGCGAAATTCGCCAGCAACCGCAGCACCCGATACAGACTCGACTTCCCGCTGCCGTTCGACCCGGTCACCACGTTCAACTGCCCCAACGGCACCACCAGCCGCCGCAACGACCGATAGTTCTCGACAGCCACCGTCCTCAGCACGCCCCCAGGCTAACCACGACCCCCGACCACTGCCGCTCGGCAAGCGCCGGGGACGTGCCTACAGTTCCCGGAGGGCGCGGGCGGATTGCCCGGTTACGAACCCGTAAGAAGAAGCCGGGGCCCGGACGAGAAATCACCGGGCCCCGGCTGGGGCCGGAGAGTCTTATGCGGGTAGGTCGGCCAGGATGCTCAGCACCGCGTCGGAGGTGTAGAAGGGCTCGAGGCGTTCGCGGATCAGGTTGGCCAGCAGACCGTTTCGCTTGGCGCCTTCGATCACCGCGGGGCCGTAGCGCAGGATTTCCCGGGCGATGTCGTCGCCGGACAGGCCGAGTTCGGGGAGCATCGCGGCTAGGGTGTAGTCGCCGTACTTGGTGAAGAAGACCTCGACGCACTCGTCGACCAGTTCACCGAAGAATTCCTTCTCGCGGGTGGTCACGGCGATTTCGTAGCAGATCAGGACCAGTTCGTTGAGGTCCTTCCGAGTGAGGTATTCGCGCAGGCCGCTGACCGGCTCGTCGGCGTGCAGGTCCCAGAATTCCATCGCCGCGGAGTGCACGGGCGCATCGCGCAGCATCTCGCGGATGGCGTTGTTGGTGCGCTTGAGCGCGAACAGTGCGCCCTTGCCGGCCAGATCACCGACGAAGGTGCTGTCGGCGACCTTCTTGGCCCGGTTGGCGGCGGACTGACCCAGCGACATCAGCGAGGAGACACCCGGAATCTTCTCCGCGCGTTCCCGATTGGTGGCCATGAAGTCGTTGATCAGTTTGTCGACGAACTTGGAGGCGACGGTGGCGACGAGAGGGCTCTCGGTGAGCCGGTCCAGGATGCGTTCCTGGGCCTGGTGCATGCCGAAGATCTTCTCCAGCAACGCTTCCACGGGCTCGCGGTCGACCACCTGACCGAGGGTGTAATCGTGGTTCTCCGCGATGTTGTCGTAGATCGAATCGGCGAAGACGCCCACCATATCGGCGAGGACGGGGCTGCCGCCGATCAGCTCGATGATGGTGCGGACGGTTTCCTTGGCGTCGGC
This sequence comes from Nocardia goodfellowii, assembly GCF_017875645.1. NCBI lineage: Bacteria > Bacillati > Actinomycetota > Actinomycetes > Mycobacteriales > Nocardiaceae > Nocardia > Nocardia goodfellowii. The sequence continues at coordinate 6,854,179 of NZ_JAGGMR010000001.1, forward strand.
GATCCGCACCACGTCACGGAAGACGAGGGTGTCGGCTACCCCGAGCACGGCCTCGGTATCGCGAGCGACGACCTCCGCGAAACGTTCGCCGGTCACCTCGGCGAGCAGGAACTCCACCTGGGCATCGAGTAGTCGATCGGCGACTTCGCGCGGCTCGCTCATAATTTTCCTTCGTCCGGTACGACCGGACCACGATTACGGATTGTCGTTGCCGTGCATTGATTTCCGTATCTGGTCCAGACGCTCACGCGCGGCCTTTTCGCGCGCCTCCCACTGTTCGTCGGCGCTGCGGCCCGCCGGGGTCTGCCGGTCGAGTTCACCCATCCCCTGCGCGGTGCCGAAACGCTGCTCGACCTTATCGCGAACTGACTCGAAAGTAGGGACTCCACCGCTGGAATATCCGCTCGTAGCGGGCGGCGCGGGGATACCGGCGGGGTGTACCGGTACCGCCGGTACCGAAGAAGCGGCTCCGACCTGGCCCGATGCACCCCCGCCCGCGCTCGGGTCATGCGATGGTGACGATTCAGTGGCAGGACTCACATCGCCACTCGGCGACGCATCGCCCGCCCCGGCCATTTCGTCGAGTGCCGCGCGCACCGCCCGGAACGCGGGCCGACCCGCCGTCGCGGCCTGCAGCACGATGATCAACTCCGCGTCCGACAACGCCGCCAGCCGGGCGGAGATCTCGCTGTACTCAGTCATAAAGCCAGGCTACGCACGCGCGAGCAAGCCGGGCTATCGATCCACGACGCTCTTCGCCCAGGTGCTGACGAGATCGATCCAGCGTGCACCCGCGGAGAAGATGAGGTCGTTGTGCCCCGCTCCGGCGAAGACCTCCAGTTGCTTGGGTTCCGAAGCCGCCTCGTACAGCCGCTCGGCGTGCTGCAACGGGAGCAGTTCGTCGCGATCCCCGTGGGTGATCAGCACGGGTGCCCGGACTTCCCGGATACGCCGCAGGCTCGGATAAGCGTCGGGCACCAACGGCGCGGGCACGAACGGATATATCCCGCGCGCCGCGTCGCGGATGCCGGTGAAGGTGGATACCAGGATCAACCCGGCCGGCGGATATTCGGTGGCCAACTCCAGCATCACCCCGCCGCCGAGCGACTTTCCAAGGTAGACAACGCGTTCCGGGTCGACGCCGGGCCGGTCAAGCAGCGCCTGCCGGGCCGCACGGGCATCCAGGTAGGTGCCGTGCTCACTCGGCCGGCCGGTACTGCGCCCGTACCCGCGGTAGTCGAAGGCGAGAACATCGAATCCGGCGTCGGTGAGCAGCGCGTAGATCGGCACGCGATCGCCGATGTTCCCGGCATTGCCGTGCGCGAACAGCACATGCCCGACCGACCGGCGCGCCGGTAGCCACCAGGCATGCACTGTCTCACCGTCAGCGGTCGCGATCGACAGGTCCTGGTAGGCCAGACCGAGTACCGCCGGTGTCTGCGAGATCCGCCGATCGCGCATGTAGGTCAGCGCGTTCAGGATCGGGGCAGCGGGATGTCGCATACCCCCGTTCTTACCCGGTGGCGGATTCGACGACGTCGACGCCCTTCCAGAAGGCGACCCGATCGCGCACCTGCTCGGCCTCCGGTTTCGGATCCGGGTAGTACCAGGCCGCGTCGGGGTTCTTCGCGCCGTCGACCACCACCGTGTAGTACGAGGCCGTGCCCTTCCAGGGACAGTACGAGTGCGATTCGCTGGCCTCGAAGTACTCCTGGTTGACCGACTCGGGCGGGAAGTAGTGATTGCCCTCGACGACCACCGTGTCCGCACTGTCGGCCAGCACGACACCATTCCACACAGCCTGCACGCTCATCGCTCCTCCTTCGAGTCGTCCCCACCAGACCAACACTCATCCCGACTACCCGATTCCCCGCGAGTGTCACCGGGAATCGACAGTGCGCCCGCAGGCCTTGAGCCTTGGGCCGCCCGCCAATAAGGTCGTGCCATGCTCAGACAGTTGCGGTATCCGATTTCCTTGCGGCGCTTGGCCGGTGCCGCCGTCGCTGCCCTGGCGGTGGCGGGCGTGCCCGCGGCCACCGCCTACGCCGACGACTCCGTCGACTGCGGCGAAGTGCGAGTCGTCAACGTTCGAGGCACGTTCGAGCCGCAGTTCGGCAGCCTCCTGCTGACACCCTTGGCCATGCGAATCGCACAGGAGAACGGCGGCGAGTTCACCGAACTGCAGTACCCGGCGAATCGCGATCCGGACAGCTCGACCCGAGGGGTCACGAGTCTGATCGACGTGCTGAACACCGCCGCGGCCACCTGCCCGGAGCAGCGGCTGGTCGTGCTCGGCTACTCGCAGGGCGCTCGGGTCACCGGCGAAGCGCTCAGTTCCCGGCACCGGTTGTCCGACCGGGCCGCAGCCCAGATCTCCGCTGTCGCCCTGTTCGGTAACCCCAATTTCAACAACGCGGAACCCTACAACCGCGGCAGTTTCGACCCGGGCCAGACCGGTCTGCAGCCACGCCCCACCGGCGCACTCGCCGAATTCGCCGACCGGCTGCGCGACTATTGCAGTGCCGGGGACCGCGTCTGCAACGGCGGCGACCCGGCGGCCGGGTTCTCGAACGCCTTCAGCTCCGGGCATTTCGCGTATTTCTTCGACGGCAGTCGCGAACAAGCCGCGGCCTTCGTCCAGGACCGCCTCCGCTGACTTCGGAAACACGAGACCCCTGCGGCATGCATGCCGCAGGGGTCCCGGTGTCTCAGCGCAGGACCGCGCCGACCGACGCCGACGCCGCGGCGACCGCGGCGTCCCGAGCGGCGGAGGCCTCGTCCTCGGTGAGGGTGCGATCTGGAGCGCGGAAACGCAGGGCGTAGGTGAAGGACTTGCGGCCCTCGCCCGCCTGAGCGCCTTCGTAGACGTCGAACAGCGCGATGTCTTCGAGCAGGTCACCACCACCGGCGCGGAGCGCGGCTTCGACCGAGGCGGCCGGAACGGACTTCTCGACGCTGACCGAGACGTCCTGTAGCAGCGCCGGGAACGGCGAAACCGTGGGCACCGGGCGGTTTTCCCGCAGCGGAAGGGCATCGAGATCGAGTTCGACGGCGCAGGTGCGCTTGGGCAGACCGGACCGTTCCAGCACCGCCGGATGCAGTTCGCCGGCGTGACCCACGACGACACCGTCGACGACCAGCTCGGCGCAGCGGCCCGGATGCCACGGCAGATGCGCGGCGGCGCGGCGTTCGAGCCGGACACCCGCCGCGGCGGCGACGGCATCGGCCAGGGCGAACGCGTCGGCGGCTTCGGCCGGACGGCCCTGACCCCACGGACCTCGAGGTTCGCGGCGGCCGGTGAGAACCGCCGCGACATGCACCGGCTGCTGCGGGAGCGAGTCGTTCAGTTCGGCGATCTGCTCGTCGGTGGGACGGCGGTCGACCGGGAGAGCGTCGATCGCGCGGGTCGTCGCACTCGGCCGCACGACCTGCGCCACGGTGTAGAGGGCGAGGTCGCGTGCGCCACGGGAGATATTGCGGCCGGCCACTTCCAGCAGGCCCGGCAGCAAGGTGGTGGGCAGGTCGGCGCGTTCCACGTCGAGCGGATTGAGCACCTTCATGGTGTCGCGGCGCGGGTCGCCGGCCTCGAGGCCCCACACGTCGAACACGTTGCCCGCCATGAAGACCGGGGACGGAACCTCGACGGCTCCGGCGAAGGCCAGCGCCCGGCTCACCGCGCGGAGCCGGCGCTGAGCCGCGGTGAGTCCGCGACCCGCGGGCGCGGTGGGCAGCACGGACGGGATCTTGTCCAGGCCTTCCAGCCGCAGCACCTCCTCGACCAGGTCGGCGGGCTGCGTGAGATCGGCGCGCCAGCTCGGCGGCGTGACGATCAGCTGTCCGTGACCGGCGTCGCTGACACCCACCTCGACCTGACAGCCGACCTGAGCCAGGCGGCGGGCGGCGGTGCCGGTCGGGTAGGTGATGCCGGCGGTGCGGTCGGGCAGATCGATATCCATCCGGATCGGGGCCGCGGGCGGCACCGGGACCCGCACGTCGGTCACCGCGGATTCGACTGTGCCACCGGCGATTTCGGCCAGCAGCGTGGCGGCGCGATCGAGCGCGGCCAGGTTCACCTCGGGGTCGACGACGCGCTCGAAACGCTTCGCCGCCTCGGAGGGCAGCTTGTGCCGGCGCACGGTGCGGGCGATCGCGACCGGGTTCCAGGTCGCCGCCTCCAGCAGGATGTCGGTGGAGTCGTCGCTCACCTCGGTGGTGGCGCCGCCCATGGTGCCGGCGAGGGAGATGACGCCGGAATCATCGGCGATCACCACGTCCTCCGCGTCCAGCACGCGTTCGGCGTCGTCGAGGGTGCGCAGCGTCTCGCCCCGGTTCGCGCGGCGAACCACCAAGGTGCCGTTGATCTTCGACGCGTCGAAGGCGTGCAGCGGCTGACCCAGTTCCAGCATCACGTAGTTGGTGACGTCCACGGCCGGGGAGATCGGGCGTACCCCGGCCAGCAGCAGGCGCCGTTGCAGCCACCACGGGCTGACGGCCGCCGGATCGATGCCCGTGACCCGGCGCGCGGCGAAGCGGGTGCACAGCGACTCCGGCTCGAGCTTCACCGCCCACGCCTCGTCCTGACTGTCGGGCAGCGTCCGCACCGCCGGATCGGCATACTCCAGGTCGTAGCGGCACGCCAGCTCGCGGGCCAGGCCACGCACCGAGAACGCGTAACCGCGATCCGGGGTGATGGCCAGTTCGATCACCGAATCACCCAGGCCCAGCAGCTCGTTCGCGTCGGCCCCGGGCTCGGCGGTGCCGGGCCGCAGCACCAGGATGCCGTTGTGCTCCTTGCCGATACCCAGTTCGGCGAGCGAGCAGATCATGCCGTTGGAGACATGACCGTAGGTCTTGCGCGAGGAGATCTGGAAGCCGCCGGGCAGCACGCCGCCGGGGAGCACCACGACCACCAGGTCGCCGACCTGGAAGTTGGTGGCGCCGCAGACGATCTCCTGCAGGTGATCCGGCTTGCCGATATCGACCTTGCAGAACCGGATCGGCTTCTTGAACTCGGTGAGTTCGGTGATCTCGGCGACTCGGCCGACCACCAGGTGCGGCCCGTCGCCGTCGCCGGTGATCGGCTCCAGGGTCTGGACCTCCTCGACCTCCAGGCCGACCCGCACGAACGCGGCGTCGAGCTCCTCCGGCGTCACGGCCCACTCGGGGGTGGTGCGCCGCAGGATTTCGGTCAGCCAGGACTGCGCTACTCGCACTGTTTCGCTTCCTCGATCGATTGTCTGGGGGTCAGGACTGGATGCCGAACGGCAGCGTGAAACGCACGTCGCCCTCGATGATGTCGCGCATATCGGGCAGACCGTTCTTGAACTGCAAGGTGCGTTCCATACCCATGCCGAAGGCGAAACCGCTGTACACCTCGGGATCGATACCGCTGGCGATGAGCACCTTCGGGTTCACCATGCCGCAGCCGCCCCACTCGACCCAGCCGGCGCCACCCTTCTTGTCCGGGAACCAGACATCGACCTCGGCCGACGGCTCGGTGAACGGGAAGAAGCTGGGCCGCATCCGGGTCTCGGACTCCGGGCCGAACAGCGCCCGGGCCAGCAAGTCCAGGGTGCCTTTCAGGTGGGCCATGGTCAGGCCCTTGTCCACGGCCAAGCCTTCGATCTGCGAGAACACCGGCGAATGGGTGGCGTCGAGTTCGTCGGTGCGGAAGGTGCGGCCGGGGCAGGCCACGTAGATCGGCAGGTCGCGGGTCAGCATGGAGCGCACCTGCACCGGCGAGGTGTGCGTGCGCAGCACCTGCCGCGAGGTTTCCGGCGCGATATAGAAGGTGTCCTGCATGGCGCGCGCCGGATGATCCGGCGGGAAATTCAGCGCGTCGAAATTGAAGTGCTCGGTCTCGACCTCGGGGCCTTCGGCGATCTCCCAGCCCATGGCGACGAACACATCGGCGATCTGCTCGGAGATCACCGTGATCGGATGCCGCGCACCCGTCGCGGTCCGGGTGGCGGGCAGCGTGACATCGATCGACTCGGCCACCAGCACCGCGGCGTCCCGTTCGGTCTGCAACTCGCGCTGGCGCGTCTCGAATGCCTGCGACACGCGCTGCCGGGCCACGTTGACCCGCTTGCCCGCGTCGGCCTTCTCCTCCTTGGGGAGGGTGCCGAGGGATCGCTGGGCCAGCGCGATCGGCGACTTGCCACCCATGTACTCGGTCTTCGCGACCGCGAGCGCGTCCAGATCGGCGGCGGCCGCGAACGCCTTCTCGGCCTCGGCCGCGGCGGCCGCGAGGGCCTCCTCGGTCAGCGCGTTGCCGGTCTGCTCGACTGCGTCGTTGTCGGCCACGATGGTTCGACTCTCCCCTGGGGATCGGCGTGCATATGGGACAGCAACCGGCCCGGCTCATCGCCTAGCCACATTGCTGCTGGTCGCAATCGTATTCGATGCCCGGTGGTCACTTCATCCGGATTACCGCTCCGCGCTGGGGTAGCGGTGGCACGGTCGAGCTCGGCGAGGTGGTCGAGCGGCTGGATCAGGCGATACGCGACGCCGCGGCCGGAATCAGCAGGGGTCGGGTGACTCCTGGATGTCGTCGAAGATCTCGGTGGCCCAGGTCGCCGGGATGGCGTCGTGGCCGACCACGCGCATGGCGCTCATGACGGTCAGGAGCATGCCCGTCGCGATGAAGCGGCGGGCTTCGCTGACCGACGCTCCGGTCAGTTCGCGGACCAGGTCGTAGATATCGCCGAAGCCGGCGCGGACCGCGTCGCCGATCACCGGGTCGCCACTGGCGGTGAACCCGTGCAGCATGCCCAGTGGCGGGTCACGTTCCTCGAGGAAAGTGTCGTAGGCCTTCCCGAGGGCTTGGATCGCTTCGGCCGGGGTCGCGCCTGGGTCGAGGTCGACGACGGCCGCGCGGAAGATCTCCTCGATACGTCCGCACACCTGTTGGATCACCGCGATGAACAACTGCTGCTTGGTGCCGAACAGCCGGATCACGTACGGCTGCGAAACGCCGGCGCGGCGCGCGATCTCATCGGTTTTGGTTGCGGCATAGCCGGATTCGGCGAAAGCGGAGACGGCGGCGGCAAGCACTTCGGCACGGCGATCCGTCGCGGTCATCCGAGTTCGTGTGGAACTCACGGGGCTCCTTTCCCAGGGTGTTGACATGTTATCAGCCGATGCATACTGTTCGGACAGTTAGTTATCAGTCAATTACAACCAAGGCTGGACAATGACCGGAACTCTTGCGCCGAAGCTCGATTCGACGGACGCGCCACCCCGCCCCCTCGCCGCGGTCCTCGCCGCGGTCGGCATCCCCATGTTCATGGTGGTGCTGGACAACCTCGTCGTGACGAACGCGCTACCGGTGATCCGCACCGAACTCGGCGCCTCGCTGACCGACCTGCAGTGGTTCGTCAACGCCTACACGCTCTCCTTCGCCTCGCTGCTGCTCACCGCCGCCGCCATCGGCGACCGGCTCGGCCGCCGGCGCGTCTTCCTGGCGGGCATCGCGCTGTTCACCGTGGCCTCGGCCGCCTGCGCGCTGGCCACCGAACCGTGGATGCTGATCCTGGCTCGGGCGATTCAGGGCGTCGGCGCGGCCGGTGTTCTGCCGCTGTCGTTGACGCTGCTGTCGGTCGCGGTGCCGGAAAAGATGCGCAGCGCCGCCATCGGCATCTGGGGTGGGATCACCGGACTCGGGGTGGCGCTGGGCCCGCTGGTCGGCGGCGCGGTGGTCGAGGGCCTGAGCTGGCAGTGGATCTTCTGGCTCAACGTGCCGATCGGCATCCTCGCGATTCCGTTCGTGGCTCGCGTGCTGCCCGAATCCTTCGGCGGTGCGCGGAAACTCGATCCACTCGGCCTGGTGCTGGCGGCCGGCGGCGTGCTCGCCGTCGTGTGGGGCGTGGTGCACGGCGCCGACGACGGGTGGACCTCCGGCACGGTGCTCGGCGCACTGATCGCGGGCGGAATTCTGCTGGCCTGCACGGTCGCCTGGGAATTGCGGACGCCGCATCCGATGCTGCCGCTGCGGTTGTTCCGTTCGCGCGCGTTCCGCGTCGCCAACGCCACCGGATTCACCTTCTCCATCGGCGTGTTCGGCACCATCTTCCTGCTGGCCCAGTATTTCCAAGTGGTGCAGGGCTATTCACCGCTGGAGTCGGGCGTCCGGACCATGCCGTGGACCATGGCGCCGATGGTCGTCGCCCCCATCGCGGGCCTGATCGTCGACAAGGTCGGCGCCCGCACCTTGCTCGCCACCGGGCAGTTCCTGCTCGTCGCGGCACTGGCCTGGATGGCGGCCGTCACCACCGTCGACGCCGCGTACAGCTCGTTCGTCGGCCCGTTCCTGCTCGGCGGCATCGGCATGGGGCTCACCTTCGCACCCAGCGCCACCGTGGTCATGGCCAGCGCGGGACCCGAGGAGCAAGCCATGGCTTCGGGCACCAACAGCACGGTCCGGGAAGTCGGCGTCGCCATGGGGGTCGCGATTCTGGCCTCGGTCTTCGCCTCCTACGGCTCCTACACCGACCCGCAGTCCTACGTCGACGGCCTCGTTCCGGCGATCTGGGTCGGCTCCGTCATCGTCGCCGTCGGCGCCGTGACATCCCTGTTCGTCCCCCGGGTGGTGTCCGCCGATCGCTGACCGGCGCCAACCATCGAAGCGTCGAAGGCATCGATCTCGGGTGCAAAAAATCTGTCGTGGCGAGTGTAGACATTCTGCGAGAGTGGGTATACAGTCGCTCTCGTTCGAAAAGAGAAGATCCAGTGGCCGGGCAGGTGAACTGCCTGGAACATGAGGTTTACCGCCCCTCCGGCGGAGAAGAGAATCCGGTGCAGTCGGCCGGCCCGCCGGAGGCGGCGAAGCAGTTCAGCAGTACCGAGTACAGCAGTACCGAGATCGACAAGACACAGGTAAACCGGCAAACCCAGGAGGTGGTGGTCACTGAGTAGTCGCCTACCAGTTACGCGTCCCGGGAAGTGCCGGGCGCGATGTACGGCACCGGCCCCCATGGCCGGTGCACAGAATTGAAGTCAAATCCCCCCTCTTTGTAAGATCCCAGGCCCCGGCGCTCAGCGCCGGGGCCTGCCGACGTTGACTCCCGAGAGGTGCCGTGCAACAACCGAATACCCACTCCGCCGACGCCCTCAGCGCCGGCGACAGACTCGAGGACGACAACTACCCCGCCTACAGCATGGGGCGTGCCGCAGAGATCCTCGGCGTCACCCAATCATTTCTGCGCGGCCTGGACGCCGCCGAACTGCTGACCCCGCAACGCTCCCCCGGCGGACACCGCCGCTACTCCCGCTACCAGCTCCGCCTCGCCGCCCGCGTCCGCGAACTGGTCGACAACGGCAACACTCTCGAGGCGGCCTGTCGCATCGTCATCCTCGAAGACCAACTCGCCGAAGCCCAGCGGATCAACACCGATCTCCAGCGTGCGCTCGACGACCGCCCGCCCGCGCCCTGACCGGCGCTATCGAGATCGGTAGTAGGAGTTCACGGCGGGCTGGCCGGTGTAATTCGGGCCCGCCTGATCGTCGGCACCGGCATAGTCGAACGGCAGGGCCACCGCGGCACGACCCCGGCGGGTGATCCGCCGTCGACGACCGTCGTAGTCGAAGCCCTGCGCGCGCAGCACGGTACGCAGGCGACGATCCAGCGGACGAGCATCGGCCGAACGCACGCTCGCGAGGTCCAGATTGGCGGCGAACAGCCCGTCGGCCGCGAGCCACGAAGCCGTCGCCGCGAGGACTTTCAGTTTGTCGCCGAGGTAGTGCAGGCCGTGCACACAGGTGATCAGGTCGAACGGCCGATCCGGCGCCCAGGTGGTGACCGAGGCCGTGACGAACTCAACTCCGCGATCCGGAGCGCTCGCGAAAGCGTCGACCAAGTCGACGCCGGTGATTTGGAGCCGGGTGTCATCGATCAGCCGCGCGCATTCCAGCAGCGCTGTGCCCGAGCCGCAGCACAGGTCGAGCCACCGGAAGGTTTCCACGCCGGTAGCCAGCCGTTCCCGGATCAGCTCGGCCACATCGATGCCGAGGTCGCGCCCGTAGCCGTTGCTCCCGGTCAGCCGCCGTTCCCGGTTCATCGCGTTGTTGGCGACCACCGAGGAACGTTCCAGCGCCACATCATCGAGCAACCGCACGTCATCCACCCTCGAACTCTATGCCGCACAGGACCGCCGAGCCAGCCGCGAGAAGATCTGCGGCGCGGACTATTTCGCGTACTGGGCCTGCTCGATCGCGTCGGATTCGACGATCTCGTCGGTGGGCCGCGGCAGTGCCCGCGCCAGGACCTCCCCGCGGAAGAACGGCGGCATCCGGCGGGCTAGAACCAGGTACAGCGGGACGCCGGCGAGCAGGGTGCCGACGCCGAGCAGAAAGATCGAGCCGATCTGCCAGTGCGGCGCGAACGGCAGTTGCCAGTAGGAGCCTTCGTCGTCCGGCCGCCAGGAGGTGACGGCGGTCCAGGCCGCCGCGAACAGCAGCATGCCACCGCCGAGCGCGGGTAACAGACCCTTCATGACCAATGCCCTGCGGTCGGCGGCGAATCGGTTTCGATAGAGCCAGGCACAACTCAGGCCGGTGAGCCCGTAGTAGACGCCGATCGACATGCCGATCGCGGTGACGGCCTCGGCGATCAGGCGGCCGCCCGACGCGAAATTCAACGCCACATACAGCGCGACCGAGCACGCGCCGAAGACGACGGTGGATACCACCGGCGTGCGGAAGCGCGGATGGATGCGACCGAAGGCCTCGGGCAGGGCGCGATGCAATGCCATCGAATAGGTGGTGCGCGCGGTCGGGAGGATGGTGGTCTGGGTGGAAGCCGCGGCCGAGGTGAGCACCATCAGGAACAGCAGGTGCACCGCGACGCTGCCGATCGCGCTGTCGCCGAACACCGCCGCGCCGAGTGCGCCGAGCACGTCGTCCACATGATCCGGATTGGCCAGGCCCAGCCCTGCGGTGCCGGTGCCCGCGAAGGCCTGACCCGCCACCGTCACCAGCAGGTACAGGGCGACGAGGGTGATAGTCGACAGCACCGCCGCGCGACCGGGTGTCCGGCGCGGATCAACTGTTTCCTGGTTCACCGACACCGCCGAATCCCAGCCCCAATAGATGAAGGTCATCAGCAGCAGCGCGTTGACGAATGCGGAGAACGACCCGATCGCGAAGGGGTTGAACCACTCCCACCGCGGCATGCTCGCACCCGCCGCCGCGTGCCCGAGCGCCACCCGGATCAGCGCGACCAGCGAGAAGATCACCAGCAGTCCGAACTCGATCGTCAGCAACACCGACTGCAATCGCGCCGACACGTCGATCCCCGCCACCGCCACCGCGGTCATCACGACGAGGTAGCCGATGCCGACCAGCAGCACCCAGGCGCTCGTCGCGTCGGACCCGATGCCGTCCGCGCCGAACAGATGAAAGGTGTACTGGGCGCTGACCTGAGCCAGGCTCGCCATCACCAGCAGATCCGACACCACGATCGCCCATCCGGCCATCCACCCGGTGAACGGACCGAACGCCCGGGTCGCCCACACGAAGGTGGTCCCCGGATCCGGCTCCACCGCGTTCAGGTCTCGATACCCGATGGCCACCAGCAACATCGGGATAAAGGCCAGTACCACGATGATCGGCGCCTGCAACCCGACGGCCGCCACGACGAGTCCGAGGGTGGCGGTAATGCTGTACGCGGGCCCGGCCGAAGCCACGCCGATCACCACCGAGGAGACCAGGGAGAGCGCTCCGGACCGCAGGGTGCTGGGCGATGTCACCGGACAAGGCTACGGGCAACTTTCCAGCACACCGAATCGGCCCGCCGCCCCCTTCGAGCCGAGGGCGCAGGCCGCTACTTCGCGTAGCGGACGCGGGAGTTCGCGTAGAGGCAGATCGCGGCGGCGGTGGCCAGGTTGAGGCTCTCGGCGCGACCGCGAATCGGGATGCGGATGCGGTGGTCGGCGCGGGCGGCGACCTCGCGGTCGAGGCCGTGCGCCTCGTTGCCGAACAGCCAGGCGACCGGGGCGGTGAAGAGGTGATCCGCGTCGTCCAGGTCGATTTCGCCGTCGGCGGCGGTGGCCAGGATCGTAATGCCCGCTGCCGCAATCGAATCCAGCGTTTCGGTGACATCCCGGCCGCGTGCGACCGGCACATGGAAGAGGCTGCCCGCACTGGCGCGGACGCATTTACCGTTGTGCGGGTCGACGGTGTCACCGGCCAGCACGATTCCATCGGCGCCGACGGAATCGGCGACCCGGATCAGGGTGCCCGCGTTGCCGGGCTCGGAAATCTGCACCGGGACGGCGAGGATGCGGGGATCGCGGTCGAGCACCTCGGTCAGCGGCACATCGATCAGATCGCAGACGGCCACCAGGCCGGGCGCGGTGACGGTTTCGCCGAGTTGCTGCGCCGCACGCTCACTGACCAGCGTGGTGCGGACACCGGACGCGGCGGCTCCCGCGATGAGCGCGTGCGCACGGGTGGCGGCGTCGAGCGAGTAGAACAACTCGCGCACCCTTCCGGTGTCCAGCGCCGCGGCTACGGCGTTGGCCCCCTCGGCGAGGAACTGCCCGGTCTTGCGGCGTTGCGCCGATCGGTGCAGCTTGACAGCGGAAACGACCCGTGGATTGCGCTCGGAAAGCGCGTCCACGGGTCGTTCCGGGGAGTTCGTCAATTACGCGGCGGGCGCGTTGACATCGGCCGGCAGCGCGGCCTTGGCGATCGCGACCAGGCCGGCGAAGGCTTCGGCGTCGGAGACGGCGAGCTCGGCGAGGATCTTGCGGTCCACCTCGACACCCGCGGCCTTAAGGCCCTGGATGAAGCGGTTGTAGGTGATGTCGTTGATGCGCGCCGCGGCGTTGATGCGGGCGATCCACAGCTTGCGGAAGTCACCCTTGCGCGCCCGGCGGTCCCGGTAGGCGTAGGTGAGCGAGTGCAGCTGCTGTTCCTTGGCCTTGCGGTACAACCGCGAGCGCTGGCCCCGGTAGCCCTTGGAGGCCTCGAGGATGGAACGGCGCTTCTTCTGAGCGTTGACGGCCCTTTTGACGCGTGCCACTGGTCAGTCCTTTAGTCGAAATAGGGGGCGCGGCGTGGCGCCCGGTTGGTCGGTGTCGGCGTCCGGGAGAACCGGATCGCGCGGGATTGCTGCGAGAGGTCTTTACAGACCCAGCAGCCTCTTGACGCGAGGGACGTCGACGGCCGCAACCGACTCCGTGCCGTCCAGACGACGAGTCCGGCGGGACGACTTGTGCTCGAGCAGGTGGCGACGGTTGGCCTGCTGGCGGAGCAGCTTGCCGCGGCCGGAAACCTTGAATCGCTTCGAGGCGCCGCTGTGGCTCTTCATCTTCGGCATGGGTTCCTCTATCTGGTCGTGCCGGTACTCCGTAAGAGAACTACCGGTGTGCTGATCGGTATTACTGCGGTGGGGCCGGCGCCGAAGGCTCAGCGGCCGGTGCTTCCGCAGGGGCGGGAGCCGCAGGCGCCGGGGCGGCGGCGGGGCGCGGTGCAGCTGCCTGCGGCCGCGCGGCCGACTCCTCCTGAGCCTTAACCCGCGTCTTCGCACCCTTGTGCGGGGCGAGGACCATGGTCATATTGCGACCGTCCTGTTTCGCGGAGGTCTCGACGAAACCCAACTCGGCGACGTCGGAGGCCAAGCGCTGCAACAACCGGAAACCCAGTTCGGGACGCGACTGCTCGCGGCCACGGAACATGATCGTCACCTTGACCTTGGACCCGGCTTCGAGGAAGCGAACCACGTTGCGCTTCTTGGTCTCGTAGTCGTGATCGTCGATCTTCGGCCGGAGCTTCTGCTCCTTGATCACGGTCTGGACTTGGTTCTTGCGAGACTCGCGCGCCTTCTGCGCCGTCTCGTACTTGAACTTGCCGTAATCCATGATCTTGCAGACCGGCGGACGGGCATCCGGGGCCACCTCGACCAGGTCGAGGTCGGCTTCGAGGGCGACGCGTAGTGCATCTTCAACACGCACGATCCCAACCTGCTCGCCGCTGGGTCCGATGAGCCGAACCTCGGGAACACGGATGCGATCGTTGATGCGGGTCTCAGTGCTGATGGGGCCTCCTAGGTCAAGCGGTGTCGTCGGACGACCGCAGGCAATAACTGCAACCCCTTTTCAACACAAAGACCCCGAGCGATATTTCTATCGCCACGGGGCCCGAGTCGACCGATCCGCAAACGCACGCGACGTACGTCTGCCCTGTGCACGAGACATGCTCCGCACAAGACCCGCTCGAACCGAGCGGATGACCGGACCGTTTGACCTCTGCGATCGCTCGCGGGCAACGGTGGGAGTCGGGCTCCACTTATCTGCCCCAGGATGTACTCACAAAGAAGAACGACCCGGGGCGGTCGTCAGCGAATAGTCTAACAGTCCAGACGGCTATAACCGAAATCGTGGCGTGTTCACCTGCTGAGCAGGGCCCGGGAGCGATCTGCACCATATCCGAGGACAGCCGCTCGATGCCCGGCCGGGCGCGCAGCCTAGGGTTTCGACCATGACTGAAGAGCCCGACACCGCCATTCGCGACCTGGCCGACATCCCCGCCGTCGAGGTGATCAGCCGCGCCGCCGTCATGCTCATGAGCTCGGCCGCGGAGAAGCTCGGGCTCGCCGACGAGGACCCGGACAACAGCCCGCGCCGCGACCTGGACGAGGCTCGCCGGGTGATCACGGCGCTGGCAGGGCTGGTCACGGCGTCGGTGGAGTACCTGGGTCCGCACGCGGGCCCGATCCGCGAGGCGCTGCAGTCACTGCAGCGAGCGTTCCGCGAGGCCTCGGCACATCCGGACGAGCCGGGCAAGGGGCCGGGCGAGAAGTACACCGGTCCGGTGTACTGAGCGGAGGACCTGACCATACGAGAACGGGACCGGCTGCGCGCCGGTCCCGTTCTGTCGTTTTGCCCGGTACTACGCGGGCGGCGGAGTCACCGAAATGGATGAGCCGCTGGAGATCAAGTTGGCGAGCGCCGTGAAGAGGGCGCCGAAGCCCGCGCTTCCGCTGTCCATAGTGTGATTCCTTCCGAGTTCGCCCGCGCCTATTTGCCCGGCGTGTAGTTCAGCGACGAGCCGGTGATCAAGCCCAGGATCTGGGTGATGATGGCACCGATATCCACGCCTTCCATCGCGTGTTCCTTTCTCACTACTGTCCGGTCTGCCGCGAACAGGTGAGCAGATCGTACACACGAGTGTTTCACTTTCGCGCCGGTTTCGGGCATACCCACGAAAGGCCAGGTCGGTGCGCGAAAAGCACTGCGGCGCCGCCCTTTGGGGCGGCGCCGCAGCGATCCTCTGGTCAGCGCAGCGCGGCGGCCTTGCGGGACAGGCGCTTGGCGGTCTGCTCCGGGGTCTTCTTCGCCGGCTCCTTCGGGGCTGCCGTCTTCTTCGCAGCGGCCTTCTTGGCGGGGGCTTTTTTGGCCGCGGCCTTCTTGGGCGCGGCCGGCTGCTCGAGCACTTCCTTCAAGAACTGCCCGGTGTAGCTACCGGCAACGGCCGCGACATCCTCCGGCGTACCTTCCGCGACCACGGTGCCGCCGCCGGAACCGCCCTCGGGACCCATATCGATGACCCAGTCGGAGGTCTTGATGACATCCAGGTTGTGCTCGATGACGATCACCGTGTTGCCCTTGTCGACCAACCCGTTGATCACCTTGAGCAATTTGCGGATGTCTTCGAAATGCAGGCCGGTGGTCGGCTCGTCCAGGATGTAGACGGTGCGACCGGTGGAGCGCTTCTGCAATTCCGCCGACAGCTTCACCCGCTGGGCCTCACCACCGGACAGGGTCGGCGCGCTCTGGCCCAGCCGTACGTAACCCAGGCCGACATCGACCAGCGTCTTCAGATACCGGTGGATCGAGGTGATCGGCTCGAAGAACTCCGCGCCCTCCTCGATCGACATGTCCAGCACCTCGGCGATGGTCTTGCCCTTGTAGTGCACCTCGAGGGTTTCCCGGTTGTAGCGCGCACCCTGGCACACCTCACACGGGACGTAGACATCCGGCAGGAAGTTCATCTCGATCTTCAAAGTGCCGTCGCCGGAACAGGCTTCGCAGCGCCCGCCCTTGACGTTGAAGGAGAACCGGCCCGGCTGGTAGCCACGCACCTTCGCTTCGGTGGTGGCGGCGAACAAGGTGCGGATCTTGTCGAACACTCCGGTGTAGGTGGCCGGGTTGGAGCGCGGGGTGCGCCCGATCGGCGACTGATCGACCTGCACCAGCTTGTCCAGATGGTCCAGGCCCTTGATCCGCAGGTGCCGGCCCGGCACCTGCCGGGCGCCGTTCAGCTTGTTCGCCAGCACCGTCGCCAGGATGTCGTTGACCAGCGTGGACTTACCGGAACCGGAGACGCCGGTGACCGCGGTGAGTACGCCCAGCGGGAAGTTGACGTCGACATCGCGCAGATTGTGCTCGGTGGCGCCGACGACGGTGAGCTGGCGCTTCTTGTCGACCGGACGCCGCACCAGCGGCAGCTCGATCCGTTCGCGGCCCGAAAGATACGCGCCGGTCAGCGAATTCGGTTCGGTGAGCAGCTCCTGGTACGGGCCGCTGTGCACCACCTGGCCGCCGTGCTCACCCGCGAGCGGGCCGATGTCGACCACCCAGTCGGAGGCGCGGATGGTGTCCTCGTCGTGCTCGACCACGATCAGCGTGTTGCCCAGATTGCGCAGGCGCGTGAGGGTCTCGATCAACCGGCGGTTGTCCCGCTGATGCAGGCCGATGGACGGCTCGTCCAGCACGTACAGCACACCGACCAGCCCGGACCCGATCTGAGTGGCCAGCCGGATACGTTGCGCCTCACCGCCGGACAGCGTCGCGGCGGCCCGGGACAGCGTGAGGTACTCCAGGCCGACGTCGAGCAGGAAGCCCAGCCGGGCCTGTACCTCTTTGAGCACCTGTCCGGCGATCGCGGCTTCCCGCTCCCCCAAGGTCAGGGCGTTGAGGAACTGCGAGCAATCGCCGATGGACAGATCGCTGACCTCGGCGATGGACTTGTGATCGCCGCCCGCGCCGAGCGTGACCGCGAGAATCTCCGGGCGCAGCCGGGCGCCGTCGCAGACCGGGCACGGCACATCGCGCATGTACCCGTCGTAGTGCTCCTTCATCTGCTCGGATTCGGTGTTCTCCATGCGCCGCTGCAAGAACGGCATGACGCCTTCGAAATCGGCGTAGTAGGAGCGCTTCCGGCCGTAGCGATTGGTGTAGGAGACGTGCACCTGATCGGAGCTGCCCTCGAGCACCGCCTTACGCGCCTTCTGCGGCAGCTCCTGCCATGGGGTGTCCATGGAGAATCCGACCGATTCGGCGAGGCCGGACAGCAGCCGGGTGAAGTACTCGGCGGTCTGACCGCGCGACCACGGCGCGATCGCGCCCTCGGCCAGGCTCAGTTCCGGATCGGGCACGACCAGATCCGGATCGACCTCCTTGCGGATGCCGAGGCCGGTGCAGTCGGGGCAGGCGCCGTAGGGCGAGTTGAACGAGAACGAGCGCGGCTCGAGATCCTCGATATCCAGCGGATGGCCGTTCGGGCAGGCCAGGCGCTCGGAGAAACGCCGCTCCCGATCGTGCGCGTGCTCGTCGCGATCGACGAAATCGAGCACGACGATGCCGTCGGCCAGGCGCAGCGCCGTCTCGATCGAATCCGTCAGGCGCTGTTTGGAATTCGGCTTCACCGCGAGCCGGTCGACGACCACCTCGACGTCGTGCTTCTCCTGCTTCTTCAGCTTCGGCGGGTCGGTCAGCGGGTACACCACACCGTCTACCCGCACGCGTGAGTAGCCCTGGGTGTTCAGCGATTCGAACAGATCGACGAACTCGCCCTTGCGGGTGCGCACCACGGGCGCGAGCACCTGGAACTTGATGCCCTCTTCCATGGCCAGCACCTGATCGACGATCTGCTGCGGCGTCTGCCGCGCGATCAGCTCGCCACAGGTGGGGCAGTGCGGTGTGCCCGCACGGGCGTAGAGCAGACGCAGGTAGTCGTAGACCTCGGTGATGGTGCCCACAGTCGAGCGCGGGTTGCGGTTGGTCGACTTCTGATCGATCGACACCGCGGGCGAGAGCCCTTCGATGAAGTCGACGTCGGGCTTGTCCATCTGCCCGAGGAACTGGCGCGCGTACGCCGAGAGCGACTCCACATAGCGCCGCTGACCCTCGGCGAAGATCGTGTCGAAGGCAAGACTGGACTTGCCCGAACCGGAAAGACCGGTGAACACGATGAGACTGTCGCGGGGCAGGTCGAGGTCGACCCCCTTGAGGTTGTGCTCCCGAGCTCCGCGCACAGTGAGGCGTTCCGCCACCAGGTGAGTCCCTTCTCGAACGTGTCGGCTTGCGTACAGACTGACCCCCGCCGTCATGCTAGGCCGACCCACCGACAAGTTTTGCCGAGCGACTGCCCCGCCCGTCTGACCTCCCCTTTTCAACAGCATGCCGCACGCGCCGATTCCCCGCATCGGCGATGCGGGGTGACAACGGGATGACCGGGTCAGCGCCCGGTTCGGTCCCCATCCTGGGACAGTCCGTGCACGCGGAAGCCGGCGTCGTTCACCGTGACGGTCAGCACATCGTCGCCGACCCGCAGCCCGCTCACCCGCAGCGGCAGATACCGCTGCGGAACCACGGGATCGACCACGTGCTCGCCGCTACCCGGCTCCAGCCGCAGCATGGTGCGCAGGAACAGCAGCGGCGTCGCCGAGGCCCAGGCCTGCGGTGAACAGGAGGTCGGATAGGGCACCGGGGAGGCGAACTCGGAGCGATCGAAACCACAGAACAGTTCCGGCAGCCGATGCCCGAACCGGACCGCGGCGTCGAGCACGCCGTCGACGATGCGGTTGGCGTGCTCGGCGAAGCCGTAGCGCATCAGTCCGGCCGCGCAGATCGCGTTGTCGTGCGGCCACACCGAGCCGTTGTGGTAGCTGACCGGGTTGTAGGCGCCCATATTGCTGCCGAGGGTGCGAATCCCCCACCCGGTGAACATCTCCGGAGACAGCAGATGGTCGGCGACCGCCTGCGCCTTGTCGTCGTCGATGATGCCGGTCCACAGGCAGTGGCCCATATTGGAGGTGAGCGCGTCGATCGGGCGCTTGTCGCGATCCAGTCCGATGGCGAACCAGCCCCGCTCCGGCAGCCAGAACTGTTCGTTGAACGCCGTCTTCAGCCGCGCCGCCTTCACCCGCAGTTCCGCCGCCAGATCGTGCTCGCCGGTGTCGGCGGCCAGGTCGGCACGCGCCAGGTAGGCCGCGTACACATAGCCCTGCACTTCGGCCAGCGCGATCGGCGCGTGCGGCATGCTGCCGTCGATGAAGTTGACCCCGTCCCAGGAGTCCTTCCAGCCCTGATTGGCCAACCCGTGCTCGGCGGCGCGCGAGTATTCGACGAAGCCGTCGCCGTCCATGTCGCCGTACTGCTCGATCCATGCCAGGGCGCGATCGGCGTGGGGCAGCAGTTCGTCGCGGGTCTTGGCGTCCAGGCCCCAGCGGTGCAGTTCGCCGAGCAACATCACGAACAGCGGTGTGGCGTCGGCGGTGCCGTAGTAGACGGTGTCACCGCCCAGCAGCAGCGTCGCGGCGCGGCCGAAGCGCACCTCGTGCGGGATGCGCCCGGGTTCTTCCTCCTGCAGCGGGCGGATCTCGCTGCCCTGCATCCCCGCCAGACTCTGCAGCGTGCCGACCGCCAGCTGACGATCCAGCGGCAGCACCATCCACGACGTGAGCAACGAGTCCCGTCCGAACAGCGCCATGAACCAGGGCGCGCCCGCGGCGACGACCGCCCGTTCGGGGTGGCCGGGATCGAAGATGCGCAGCGCGCCGAGGTCGCCGACCGCGCGCTGCAAGACGGCGGCGAGGGTTTCGTCCTCGGTGAGCACGGTCGGCGAGTTCGAATACCAGTCCCGCAGCCGCTGATACGGCGCGCTGTGCGAGACCGGGCTGCCGCAGCCGTACCGCGGCGTCACCGGCACCGAGTCGAGCGCGGGCTGGTACTGGATGCAGGCCGACCACTCGCCGCGCGCGGGCAGCATGACCTGCCAGCGCAATTCCCGCTCGGTCGCGGTGGCGCCCGATCCGGCGACGATCACCGCCAGCTTCAGGTCGGGACGGCTGATCTCGAACGCGCCGGCGTCGACCACTCGGTGCTGGGTGACCACGCCTTCGCCGATACGGCCT
Organism: Nocardia goodfellowii; assembly: GCF_017875645.1. Lineage (NCBI taxonomy): Bacteria > Bacillati > Actinomycetota > Actinomycetes > Mycobacteriales > Nocardiaceae > Nocardia > Nocardia goodfellowii. The sequence continues at coordinate 6,874,319 of NZ_JAGGMR010000001.1, forward strand.
TCCTTCACCTCGAACAGATCGGCGAAGTCGGCGTCCAGTTCGAGCGCGACCGTACAGGTGATCGGGTCACCGGAGAGGTTGCGCACGGTCAGGTCTTCCCGCATACCGTCGCCGACGTGCCGGCCCAGCACCACCAGGGCGGTGCTGTCGGCACGGCCGGGACGCGGGGGCGTGCGGGCCAGCAGCGTGGCGCTGTACGGGTCGGCGTACTGCACCGTAAGTGGTTGCGGCGGTAGACCATCCACGGTCAGCCGCCAGTAGGACACCACCCGGGTGTCACGTACGAACAACCCCTCCGGGCGGGTCGGATTGATGACGCCGCCGCTTTCGCTGATGCAGAAGGTCGAGCCTTCCACCAGCGTCACACCGGCGCCGACCACACTGGGCTCGCCCACCTCACCGGCGGCGTCACCCCAGGGATTGTTCACCACGGCGCCGCACCGGCGCACGGGCGTGCGGAGGTAGTGCCTACGACCCGCTCGCGCCGTCGCGGCGAGTCTTCGGCTCCTGCAAGGACTTCGGGTCGCGCATCGCCCTCTCTCACGACACCGTTTCGGGCACCATCGCCCGGGTCGTCCGTTCACCGGTCAGAATGCGGCGGTAGAGCCGCTCATGGTCACGGGCCATGCGGAGCAGGCTAAACCGTCGCTCCGCCGAATTTCGGCAAACGCGCCGATCTATGGTGCCGACACGCTCCAGAGCATCGGCCATGTCCCAGATATCGCGGCAAAGGAACCCGGTACGGCCGTGCTCCACGATCTCCGGCGCGGCGCCGTTCGGGAACGCCAGAACCGGTGTGCCGCAGGCCAATGACTCGGCCATGACCAGACCGAAGGGTTCGGGCCAGCCGATGGGGTTGATCAGCGCGTCGGCGTGCCGGACGAGTTCCACGCGGGCCGACAGGGGTTCCTCGCGCGGCTCCGGATCGTCGGGCGCCATCAGCGGGCGCACCCGCTCCTCGTAGTAGGCCCACTCCTCGGGTTCTCTGATCTTGGTGATCAGCAACAGCTTTCGCTTCGCCAGGCGTGCCACCTGTACCGCCCGATGCACGCCCTTCTCCGGGTTCATCCGGCCGACGAACACCACGTAGCCGCCGTCGCCGGGACCGTACCGGTAGGCGTCGAGGTCGATGCCGTGGTGGATCACCGCGTCGATGGGCACCTTGGCGCCCGCGGCCCGCTTCTGCGACTCCGAGATCGCGACGATGTGCGCGTGCTGTTCGGCCATGGCGCGGAACATGTCCTGGCGCATGGGCGTGAAGGGGCCGTGGTTGGTCACCACCACCGGTGGACCGCCCGCCGAGGCGCCGATGAACGGGCCGAGGGAGGTGTGGTCGTGAATGATGTCGCAATCGCTGAGCGCCTCGTAGGCGTGCAGCACGTGCATCAATTCGGCTTCGCCGACGCCGATCTGCGCGGTCGGATGTTCGAACAGATACGAACATTTGACCGGGCAGGTGGACTCGCCGACGGTGAAAAGGTGAACGTCATGACCGATTTCGGCCAGACCGATAGCCAGGTTTCCGACTACGGCTTCGGTGCCGCCATATGCGGGCGGCGGGACCGGAACCCAGGGCGGAACAATTAATCCGATCTTCATCGGGCCGCCCGAATGCCGTTGTCGCCTTCTCCGATCAGGGATTCCACAATCGTCCTCCCGTGCGATAGTCGCCAGCGCGCACCGCAGTCGAGGCAGTGGAATCGGGCATCCCGCTGGTCGTCGTAGCTACCGACAGCACCCGAACCACAACCTGGACAGTTGCGCGGTGGACCGAAAACATTACTGAAATCAAGAGTTGCTGAATATGCCATTTTCCGAGATTACTGTGCACGGGCCCCGCGGCTCCGCTGCCATAAGCCCTCTTTGAATGACTTCGGTCCTATGATACTCGAAACCACAAAGCGGGCACGGTTTTTTGCGAGCAAGATTCTTTCGGGCGAGATCACGGCCGAGGAGTCACATAATTCGAGTCGGCATTACTCGAAATTCACCGATTGATCTCGAGACGGCCTCGCCCGGGTGTAGCCGCGGCCACCCGCGACGAGATATCTTGGCGTGGTAGCCCGTTCGCCGGTTGGAGGTCGTCGTGCTCAAAGTGTTCCTGGTCGACGATCACGAGATCGTCCGTCGCGGCCTTATCGACCTGCTGGAAAGCGATCCGGAACTCTCGGTGATCGGCGAAGCGGGCGATGTCGCGCAGGCCATGGCCGGGATCCGCGCGCTGCGTCCGGACGTGGCGGTGCTCGATGTTCGCCTGCCGGATGGCAACGGCATCGAACTGTGCCGCGATCTGCTCGCCGAAAACGACGGATTGCGGTGTCTCATCCTGACTTCCTACACCGACGAGCACGCCATGCTCGACGCGATTCTGGCGGGCGCGGGCGGCTATGTGGTGAAGAACATCAAAGGGATGGAACTGGCCGAGGCGATCAAGGCGGTCGGCTCCGGCCGCTCGTTGCTGGACACCCGGGCGGCGGCCGCGCTGAAGGCGCGGCTGCGCAGCAGCACCGAGAACGACGGCCCGCTGGCCGGGCTCACCGACCAGGAGCGCCGCCTGCTGGCGCTGCTCGGCGAAGGCCTCACCAACCGGCAGATCGCCGCGCGAATGTTCCTGGCGGAGAAGACCGTCAAGAACTACGTCTCCCGGCTGCTGGCCAAGCTGGGCATGGAACGCCGCACTCAGGCGGCGGTCCTGGCCTCGAAACTGCGGGAGAGTTAGGCCGGGACCACAATGCTCAGATCGCCGTCGTAGCGGCGGTAGAGCAGCCGGCCGCGGCCGCTGTCGGCATCGGTGAAGAACAGGTAGGGCAGGCCGGAACGGCACAGCCAGGCCGCCGCGTCGAGCTCCGTGAGCTGGGGCGCGGGTTCGGAATCCACGGTCAGGGGAAGCGAATTCACCGTCTGCTCCGCCGGCTCCTCGGTGCTGTGCTGACGCGCCACCCCGACGCCGAGCAATTCGCACCAGTGCACGATCGCCTCCTCGCCCGTTTCCTGATCGATGAAGAGGTACGCGTCGTAATCCATCGCGTCGAGAATCGCCATCGCTTCCCCGGGAGTGCCGGTGAGCAGCGAGACCGACTTGCGGCGCACGATCGGGCGCGGTTCGGTGACCCGGGCCAGCGGCGGACGAGCCGGATCCGGCCAGGCCCGAGACTGATTGGAGGCCAGCCGCGCGATCTGACGATCCAAACGCTCCACCGCGAAGGTGACCGCGAACCCGCGCGGCCCGGTGACCTGCACCCGCGCGGGAGTGTCGTGCAGCCGGACATTGGCCTGGACCACCGTCGGCTGATCACCGTCGGCCGGCGCGGTAACCCGAACGCGCGCCGGAACATCCAAGTGATGCCGGCGCAGTACGCGCCCGATGGCCCGCACCGCCCGCGTGACATCCGCCGCGGGTACCGCACCGCGGGTGGTGACCGCGAGACCCGGATCGGCGGCTGTCGTCCACTGCTCCGAGTTGCCCCGCGCGTTGCCGCGCTCCGAATACAACGCCTGCGACGAATTCATAGGACACCTCTGCTCTCTATTCACCTGGTGCTCCTATCCCACTCCCGCAACGCTGCCGCGAACAGGGCCGAAAGTCCTTGATACGCGAATTAGACTGGGACCAACGCACTTCGCGCCCCGCTCAGGAGAGAAGTCGAGATGCCCGACGACCGCGGCAACGACCTGTACTCAGTGCGCGACACGCTGTCCCAGCTACGTCTGCGCGAGCTGCTCAGCGAGGTCAAAGAGCGGGTAGAGCTCATCATCGACTCGCGCGACCGGATGGACGGCCTGGTCGAGGCGATGCTGACCGTGACCTCCGGGCTGGACCTGGACGATACCCTGCGCGCCATCGTCCGCACGGCGACCAGTCTGGTGGACGCCCGCTACGGCGCGCTCGCGGTGCTCGGCCACGACCTGCAGGTAGCGCAGTTCCTCGACGAGGGCATGGACGAACAGCTCCGGGAACGCATCGGCAAACTCCCGCAGGGCCACGGCGTGCTCGGCGCGGTATTCCATCGCAGCAAACCGCTGCGCCTGGACGACCTCACCACCCATCCGGAGTCCGTGGGCCTGCCGCCCGGCCATCCGCCGATGCACACCTTCCTCGGCGTCCCGGTGCGGATCCGCGACGAGGTCTTCGGCAGCCTGTATCTCACCGAGAAGGCCGGCGGCCAGCCCTTCACCGAAGACGACGACGTCCTGGTGCAGGCGCTGGCCGCCGCCGCGGGCATCGCCGTGGACAATGCCCGGCTCTACGAATCCGCGCGCACCCGGCAGGCCTGGATCGAGGCCACCCGCGATATCGCCACCGAGTTCCTCGCGGGCGCCGAATCCGAACAGGTCCTCGCGCACGTCGTCGACCACGCGCGCACGCTCACCGGTTCGCACCGCGCGTTCCTGGCCGGCGCCACCGGAATTCAGCGCCGCACCGGGGAGGTGAGCGAGCTGATGCTGACGCAGTGGTCCGGACCGGGCGCCGGGCACGAGGGCTGGCTGGTGCTCACCGAGGGCACCGCGCTGGGCGAGGCGTTCCACCGTCGCACACCACTGCGATTCGACGACGCGGGCGGCATCGACCTCGGTGTGCCGCTGGCCGACGTGGGCCCGGTGCTGATCCTGCCGCTGTGCACGCCCGACGCGACGCTGGGCGTACTGGTCGCGGTGCGCCCGTGCGGTTCCGCGCCGTACGCGGACGAACTCGTCGAACTCACAGCGGCTTTCACCGACCAGGCGGCGCTGGCCATGCACCTGGCCGGCACCCAGCGCCGGATGCGGGAGATCGACATCCTCGCCGACCGGGACCGCATCGCCCGCGACCTGCACGACCACGTCATCCAGCGGCTCTTCGCCATCGGCCTGAGCCTGCAGGCCGCGGTGCCGCAGGCGCAGGTGCCCGAAGTGCGGCAACGGATCTCGACGGGCGTCGCGGATCTACAGGAGGTGGTGCAGGAGATCCGCACCTCCATCTTCGACCTGCACGGCGGCGACGCGCAGGTCAACCGGCTACAGCAGCGACTGGAACACGCGGTGCGCCAGCAGACTTCCGACACTCCGTTGCGCGGCAGCCTGCAGGTGACCGGGCCGCTGTCGGTGCTGGAGGCCGAACTCGCCGACCACGCCGAGGCAGTGGTGCGCGAGGCGGTGAGCAACGCGGTGCGCCATTCCGGCGGCAGCGTCGTGACGGTGGAGATCAGCGTCGACGACAACCTGACCATCATCGTCGTCGACGACGGCTGGGGCATTCCCCATCACGTCATCCGCAGCGGCCTGCGCAACCTGGAACAGCGGGCCGAGAAAGCCGACGGCGAGTTCATCATCGGGCCCGCCCAACGACCGAGCGGCAATCCGGACGAGCTGCCCGGCACCCGGCTGTGCTGGTCGGTGCCGCTGCCGACGGGTTAGCCGGGCTCCCCGAGCAGGAGCATGGAGTTATGACCGCCCATACCGAGCGCCGCCTTGAGGGTGTAACCGCCCTGGAACGGTTGCGGGCCGTCCATGAGCCGCGGATGCGCTTGCGCGACGATCGGCGCGGCCGGAACGATCCGCCGCTCGTAGCCCATCGCCGCCGCGGCCACCTCGACCCCGGCGGCCGCGCCCTGACTGTGCCCGGCCAGCGGCTTGAGCGCGTAGAACAGCGGGCCGTCGTCGAACATCCTTGCCATCAGGTCGGTTTCGGCGGCGCCGCACTGCCGGGTGCCGGTGCCGTGCGCGTTGAAGTAGGCGATGTCCGCCGGCGCCAGCCGGGCCTGCGCCAGCGCCCGGCGCGCGCACTCGAAGATCTGCGTGTGATCCGGTTCGACCGACACCACGTGATAGGCGTCGTTGGTCATGGCGCCGCCGACGATCGTGGCGTAGGGCCGATCCACCGCCCGGCTCAGTACGAATGCCATCGAGGCCTCGGCCATGCTGAAGCCGCGGCTGCCGCGCTGGAACGGGCGGCAGGCGTCCATGGGTTCGGCATCGGCCACCGCCGCGCCCATCTGCACGAAATGCTCCAGCATGTCCGGTGTGGCGGACATGTCCGAGGCCACGCAGATGACGTCATCGGCGACGCCCGCGTCCAGCCAGAGTTTGGCCGTGATCAGTCCCACATTGGCCGAACTACAGGCGGCCGAGACATTCATGGAGGGACCGTGGAAACCGAACTCCTGCATCAACATCGAGATCGGCGTGGAGGGCAGCAGCGGCAGATAGTCACGGGAGCGGCGGTGGCCCTGGTCGATCAGGTAGAAATCGCGCCAATTCACCACGTCACCGAGCACGATCGCGTGCACCATGCCGACGGTGCGGCCCGGGCGCCAACCTCGTCCGGTGGCGTCGGCGATGGCTTCGCGCGCCGCCTCGTGGACGGCGCGGCCGTAGCGGCTCGTGCTGATCGCCGGGTCGCCGCCGTCGGGAACCAGCGCCACCCAGGCCTGCTCGTCGCGGCCGGGGCCGTAGCCGGACTGCGGTGTGGCCGCGGATTTGCCGCTGAGCAGCCCCTGCCAGAGCGCCTCGCGACCCCAGCCGTAGCCGGTGACCGCGCCGATCCCGGCAATCGTCATATGATCTTGGTGCTGCACCGTTCTCGCATCGACTGCTGGCATAGCCATGCTCCTCGGCCTGCGCTGTGGTTGTTCGACAAACCTGTAATGATCTTCGGGCAGCGCCCGATGAAGAGCCGGACTGTGATCGAACAGCCTCGAAAGCTACCGCTATACCGACGTGATCTTGTTCATGTCGATACCAGGATAATTCCCATGTTCCAATGGCCATGAGTCGGTCGAACGATCGGGGGTTCGAAGTTGGGTTCGGAAGGGATAGGCGGCGAGCACACCCCGGCCAGCGCGTCTGAGGCCGAGGAACTCGCGCAGCGGTACCGGTCGCTGGTCGATCACACCCCGGACGGGATCTGTGTGCACCAGGACGGACTCGTCGTCTACGTGAACCGCGCCATCACCCGCCTACTCGGGGCCGCGAGCGCCGAGGACATCCTCGGGAAACCGGTCACCCGGTTCGTCCATCCCGACTCCGTGCCCGGCATGATCGCCCGTATCGGCCACCTGACCACCGCGGGCTCGGCCTCCCAGCCCACCGAAATGCAACTGCTGCGCCTGGACGGGCGCACGGTGCCGGTGGAGACGGTGTCGGTGCTCACGCCGTGGCAGCACCATTTCGCCTATCAGGTGGTCATCCACGACCTGACCGCGCAGCGGACCGCCGAGCAAGCTCAGCGGCGCGCGGAGGAGTACTTCACCACGGTGGTTTCCCAGCTCGAAGAGGGCGTGGTCGTCATCGATCGGGACGGCCGCATCGAATCGGCCAATCCGGCCGCCGGGCGGATCTTCGGTAAGCCCGAGCACGCCGAGGAACTGGTCGGCCTGAGCATTCACGAACTGCCGATGGTGCTGCTCGACGCGAACGCGCAGCCGCTGCCGCCCTCGCGGCACCCGATCGCGCGCACCCTGGAGACCGGCGAGACGATCACCGGCTACACCTTCGGAGTGGACCGCGCCGACGGGCAGCGCCGCTGGCTGTCCGGCTCCAGCCGCCTGCTGAATCCGGACGACCCGCACTCCCCCGCGGTCTCCTCGTTCGCCGATGTCACCGAATTCCGTGCCAGCCGCAGGCAATTGGAGTATCAAGCCACGCACGACTCGCTGACCGGGCTGGCGAACCGGTCGCTGATCCTGTCCCAGCTCGCGGCCGCGCTGGCCACCTCGGGGACCAACACCGGCATGGCGAGTAGATCCGGTGCGGACCAGCCGGTATCGACCGTGCTGTTCATCGACCTGGACGGATTCAAAGCGATCAACGACACCCTGGGCCACGCCATCGGCGACACCGTCCTGCAGATCGTGGCGCAGCGGCTGCAACGGGCCCTGCGCGGCAACGACGTGGTCGGACGGCTCGGCGGCGACGAATTCCTGGTGTTGCTGGCCGGGCCCACCCTGCCCGAAGATCTGGAGGCCCTGGTCCAGCGGCTGCGCTCCACCATGTCCGAGCCGATCGTCGCGCGCGGACACCGCATCGAGGTCAACGCCTCCATCGGTGTCACCGAACTGATCCAGGGTGACCACCGCACCCCGGAGGCGGTGCTGCACGACGCCGACGTGGCCATGTACCGAGCCAAGCCGGTCGGCGACCGCGAGGCCACCGTCAAGGGCCGCCGCCCCAACAACACCCACGCGTCATGATCGCCCCGGGCGGGTCGGCACAGCGCGACCTGCGGTGGCGGCGAGGGCGGGAAAACCGCAGTAGACTCGACAACCTTGTTTTCACGCGGTGACCCAAGGAGTTCAGTTTGCCCGACCCCCGCGCTCAGGACCGCGAGATCGAACAGGAACAGGCCTACTTATCGGTCCTGTACGACCGGCTCGACGGTATGCGCGCCTACGCGAAGAAGCGACTCGAGACCGTGCTGCTGGAGAGCGGCGGCACGCCGCAAGCCCGCAGTGAACGGGAGTCGTTCAGCCAGCTCTACCACGAGGACTTGGCCAAATATGATGCCGCCGAGCACGGCTTGTGCTTCGGGCGGATCGACCTGACCGGTGACGAAGCCGCCCGCTACATCGGCCGGCTCGGCATCCTCGACGAGCAGGACGACTACGAGACGCTGCTGCTGGACTGGCGCGCGCCGCTGGCGCGTCCCTTCTATCTGGCCACCACGGCCGCGCCGGACGGGGTGACCCGGCGCCGGCACCTCCGCACACGCAACCGGCGGGTCACCGCCGTCAACGACGAGTACCTGGATCTCGCCGCCGCCGAACGGGACGGCATGGTCGAGGGTGACGGTGGCGTGGGCAGCGAGAGCGCGCTGCTGGCGGCGTTGAACGCGGCGCGCACCGGGCACATGAACGACATCGTGGAGACGATCCAGTCCGAGCAGGACGCGATCATCCGCTCCGAGCACAAGAGCGTGCTGGTGGTGCAGGGCGGGCCGGGCACCGGCAAGACCGCGGTCGCGCTGCATCGCGCGGCCTTCCTGCTCTATACCTATCGGCAGCAGCTGGCCAAGAGCGGCGTGCTGATCATCGGGCCGAACGCGACCTTCCTCGATTACATCGGGCAGGTGCTGCCCTCACTCGGCGAGACCGGTGTGCTGCTGTCCACCGTCGGCGATCTGTACCCGGGCGTGAAGGCGACGCGGGAGGACTCACTGCGGGCCGGGGAGATCAAGGGTTCGCTGCGGATTCTCGAGGTGCTCAAGCAAGCGGTGCGGGATCGGCAGGAGGCGCCCGCCGAGCCGATCCAGCTCAGCTTCGACGGCTACCCCGTCACACTGGACCGCAAGATCGCCACCAAGGCCCGGGGCCGGGCCCGGTCCTCGCGGCGGCCGCACAACCTGGCCCGGCCGATCTTCGCGAGTTCGGTCATCGACGCGCTCACCGATCAGGTCGCCCAAACGATGGGCGCGGATCTCTCGGGCGGAAACAGCTTGCTCAGCCGCACGGATATCGCCGAGATCCGGGACGAGATGAAGTCCGATCCGGCGGTGCAGGCGGCCATCGCGAAGCTGTGGCCGATCCTGTCGCCGCAGGAGGTTCTCGGTGAGCTGCTGGCCGATCCGAAGCGACTGGAGCGGGTGGCGTCCGGTTTGTCCGCCGAGGATCGGGCCGAATTGGTGCGACCGCACACCGGCGAGTTCAGCGCCGCCGACGCGCCTCTGCTGGACGAGCTGGCCGAACTGCTCGGCGTCGACGACAGCGAGGAACGCGAACGGGCGCGCCGCCGCCGGCACGCGCAGATCGCGGAGGCCCAGGAGGCTCTCGACATCCTGGCCGGTTCCGCCGCCGCCGAGGTGGAGGACGCGCTCGACGCCGACGAGATCCTGATGGCCTACGACCTGATCGACGCCTCCCAGCTCGCCGACCGGCAGGCCTACCGCACCAGCCAGACCACCGCCGAACGGGCGGCGGGCGACCGCACCTGGACCTACGGGCACGTCATTGTCGATGAGGCGCAAGAGCTTTCGGAGATGGCGTGGCGAATGGTGATGCGGCGCATCCCGAATCGATGGATCACCGTGGTCGGTGACGTCGCCCAGACCGGCGATCCGGCGGGCGCGTCCTCCTGGCAGCGGATGCTGGAACCCTATGTGGCACAGCGGTGGAAGCTGACCGAGCTGACGGTGAACTACCGCACCCCCGCGGAGATCATGGCGGTGGCCGCCGATGTGCTCGCCGCCATCGACCCGGCCGCGACGGTGCCGCGGTCGGTGCGCGACAGCGGGCATCCGCCCGCGGCGCACCATGTCTCGGCGGATGAACTGGTCGCCGCGGTGCGGGAAGCGGTGGCGCGGGAACAGGGTCCGGGCACCAGCGCGGTGATCGTGCCGCATGAGCTGCTCACCGAGTTGTCGGTACTAGCCGGCGAATCGGTGTCCGTGCTGACCGTGCACGACGTGAAGGGCCTGGAGTTCGACGCGGTGTTCCTGGTGCAACCGCAGGGGATCCTGGACGAGTCGCCGCGCGGGCTCAACGATCTCTACGTCGCGCTGACCCGCGCGACACAGCGGCTCACCGTGTTCCACACCGGGGAGCTGCCCGCGGTCCTGGGCGCACTGCACCGATAACGCGCGAAAGCCCCGTCGCACACCGGTTTCCGGTGCGCTACGGGGCTTCGGCTACCGCCGTACCTAGCGAACGGTGTGCACGATCAGCACATCGGAGCGCGACTTGCGGGCCACATCCGAGGGCACCGAGCCGAGCAGGCGACCGGCGAGGGTGTTGAGGCCGCGGTTACCCACCACGAGCAAGTCGGCGTCCACTTCGCGCACCAGGGTGAGCAGGGATTCGACCGGCTCGCCGACGACGGCGCGCTCGACGATCTCCTTGGCGCCGGCCTCGGTGGCGCGGTCGCGGGCGACGCGCAGGATCTCGCTGGTCGGCGCGGAGCCGCGCACCTGGTAGGCCTCTTCCTTGAGCACGTCGGCGGCGGCGGCTACGTCGCGGTCGTCGGTCGGGTAATAGGCGCAGGCGACGATCAGCGTGGCATCGGCGGCGCCGGCCAGCGCGGCGGCCTTCTCGACGGCGACATACGACGAGTCCGAGCCATCGGTACCGACAACAATGGTCCGGTAGGCGGTCATCTTTCCTCCAACGTGGGTCGGGTTGCCTACGTACGGCGCATCCGGACAAGTCGGAGCACCGTCGCGGCGACTGCGGTCGACCATAGCCGCAAATCGAGGGGAAATATCAGAAATCGCAACACATCACACTCGGCGGTGCCCGGCTTTCAGAGCACGTGCCGAGCGCGGGAATGGCGCCGGGGCCGAAGCTACCAGCGCCGATCCAATTCATCCCGGCCATTTCTGTGACGCATCACAACTTCTCGCGAACGCGCTTGCCGCGCTGGGAGATTCATCACAACGCCATTCGGATGGGTCAGCCCCGATCGAAAAGGGGACCGGTCAGGGTGAGACCGAGTTCGGGCGTGCGGGCGAAGAAGGCGAACAACATCAGTGCCGCGCCGATCAGCGCGAGGTTCTTGTTGAACTGGATCATCTGCGTCTGCTTGGCCTCCGGATCGGTGTCCTTCCAGAACGCGTGCATCATGAAGGTGACCGGCAGCAGCACGATAGCCAGCAGGAGCATGCCCGCATCGGCCCAGATCCCGAGCAGCACCATCAGCGCGCCGAGCACCATCAGCGCGCCGGAAGCCAGCACACCGGCCTTGGGCGAGGGGACCCCTTGGCTCTGCGCGTATCCCGCCATCGCCTCGGTATTCGTGAAATGCCCCATTGCCGAACCCAGGAACAGCACCGAGAACAACACCCGGCCGATCAGCACTACTGCGTCCACAGTCAACACCTCTCCGAGTATTTACCGAACTTCCTCGGCCGAGCGTAACGAATTGCGGGCATATTCCAGCGGAGGCATTCCGACCTCGGCGGCGAACTCTCGGGAGAAATGCGCTTGGTCGAAATAACCGAGTTCCACGGCGAGTGCGGCCAAATCCGCGGTGCGCCCTTTGGCGAGCAGGTCGGCACCGTCCTGCAACCGGTAGCGGCGCAATACCCATTTCGGTGCGGCGCCCACATAGCGGCGGAACAGGCGCTGCAGGGTGCGGACCGGGATATCGAAGCGCTCGGTGACCTGGTCGACGCGGGTGAGGTCCGGATCCTCGGCCATGGCGGCGATGATCTGGAGCACCTGCCGGTAGGCCTGGTCGTCCTGGACGGCGCGCGGGGCCAGGTACTGCTCGACGAGCGCGCGGCGCTGTTCGTCGGTCGACGCGGCGAGCACCTGCTCGGTCAGCTCGGCGGCGTCGGGCAACACCTCGGTCAGGCCGACCACGCGGTCGCGCAGCGTGCCGACGTCCAACCCGGTGCAGGCGCCGAATCCGCCCGCGCGGAATCGGATCCCGAAAGTATCTCCAGCACCGGACAATTCGCGAATGTACTTGGTGGTGCAGACGCCGTTGACGAAACCGCCCACGCGCGCGCCGTCCCGTTCGAAGGTGACGTTCACACACGGGAAGGACAGCACCTCGGCGCGGTACGGCGGTTTCCCGCGCAGATCCCAGCGCACCGACCAATACCAGTCGACGAAAGACGCGACCGCCGGTCCGGCAGCCAACCGGTGCAAGGTCCGGTGCCGCGCTTGCTCATCCGGGTGCAGGATGCCCTTGACGTCGTCGAGCGGTGCCGTCGCCGGCGTCCACTTCGGCATCAGCGCACCCGCCGGTCATGGTGTCGCGTTCTTACAAGACCATTTCCGCGTCGCCGAGAAGACTTGTGCCCATGACGAACACCGTGAATCCCATCCCCGCCGACTACCATTCGATCACCTGTTTCCTCGCGGTCGCCGATGCGAACAAGGCCATCGAGTTCTATCGCGCAGTGTTCGGCGCCGAAGTCATCAGCCGCAATGATCTGCCCGACGGGCAAGCCGCCCACGCGGAGCTGAAGATCGGCGACTCCACACTGCAGATGGGCATGCCCATCCCCGACAACGGCGTCCAGGCCCCCAACGGCGAATGGGTGCACACTTCGATCGTGCACTACTGCCCCGACGTCGACGCCACCATCGCCCGCGCCCGCGAGCACGGCGCCCGGACCGCCGAGGACCCGCAAACCTTCGTCAACGGCGACCGTTTCGGGGTGGTCATCGATCCGTTCGGCCATCGCTGGGCGGTCCTGACCCGCGTCGAGGACATCTCGCGCGAGGAAGCCGGGCGCCGGGTCAACGAGTGGATGGCCCAGCAGAACTGAGCGAGGTTGCGCGAATCCGCCCCGGCGGAGCGCACGAACGGGCCCGATCCCGGACAGGGATCGGGCCCGCTGGTGTCGGCGATTACCGGCCGTCGGTGGGCGGCTGGGTGCCGAGCTGGTCATTGAGCTTCTGCTGAGCCGTGTCGACCTGGGCTCGATGTTTGTGCTGGGTCTTGGCATCGACAGCGTCGCCCGCTTTCTCGACACCCTGCCTCCCCTGATCCTCATGGCCCTTCAGCAAACCCTTGAGCTTGTCGAGCATGGACATAACCGCGCCTCTCGTCGAACTTGCTGTGATCCAGATCACATGCTACGCCGAGACCGCGCCGCGGGTGCGGGTCCCGGCTCAACTCAGGCCGGCGGCATCCATGCCGCGCAGTTCCTTCTTCAGATCGGCGATCTCGTCGCGGAGACGACCCGCCAACTCGAACTGCAACTCCCGCGCCGCGTTCATCATCTGGGCGGTGAGTTCCTTGACCAGATCCGCCAGTTCGGCACGCGGCATCGACTTGATGTCGCGACCTTCGTAGACGCCGGCGCTGACGGCCCGGCCCGGCTCGCCTTGAGCGCGCCGACCGCGACTGGCATTGCGGCCCGAACCGCCGACGGCGACTTCGGAATCGTCGGCCTCCTGATACACCTGATCCAGGATGTCGGCGATCTTCTTACGCAGCGGCTGCGGGTCCAGCCCCATCTTCTCGTTGTAGGCGACCTGCTTGGCGCGGCGGCGATCGGTCTCCTCGATGGCGTGCTGCATCGAGTCGGTGATCTTGTCCGCGTACATATGGACCTCACCGGAGACGTTGCGCGCGGCGCGGCCGATGGTCTGGATCAGGCTGGTGCTGCTGCGCAGGAAGCCCTCCTTGTCGGCGTCGAGAATCGCCACCAGGGAGACCTCCGGCAGGTCGAGACCCTCACGCAGCAGGTTGATGCCGACCAGCACGTCGTATTCACCGAGGCGCAGCTGGCGCAGCAGTTCCACGCGGCGCAGCGTGTCGATCTCGGAGTGCAGGTAACGCACGCGCACACCGAGACCGAGCAGGTAGTCGGTGAGATCCTCGGACATCTTCTTGGTCAGCGTGGTGACGAGCACCCGTTCGTCGCGTTCGGTGCGCAGCCGGATCTCGTGCAGCAGGTCGTCGATCTGGCCCTTGGTGGGTTTGACGACGACCTTCGGATCGACCAGACCGGTCGGGCGGATGACCTGTTCGACGACCTCACCGGCGGCCTGGCCCAATTCGTAAGGACCGGGGGTGGCGGACAGGTACACCGTCTGCCCGATCCGGTCCGCGAATTCCTCCCAGGTGAGCGGGCGGTTGTCGATCGCGGACGGCAGCCGGAAGCCGTACTCGACCAGATTGCGCTTACGCGACATATCGCCCTCGTACATGCCGCCGATCTGCGGCACGGTGACGTGCGATTCGTCGATGACGAGCAGGAAGTCGTCGGGGAAGTAATCGAGCAGGGTGGCCGGCGCGGAACCGGCGGGGCGGCCGTCGATATGGCGGGAGTAGTTCTCGATGCCGGAGCAGAACCCGACCTGCCGGATCATCTCGATGTCGTACTGGGTGCGCATGCGCAATCGCTGCGCCTCCAGCAGCTTGCCCTGGCGCTCGAATTCGGCCAGGCGCTGCTCGAGTTCGGCCTCGATCTCCTTGACCGCGCGTTCCATCCGATCCGGACCCGCCACATAGTGGGTGGCCGGGAAGATGCGCAACCGATCGACCTGGCGCACCACATCGCCGGTGAGCGGGTGCAGATAATAGAGCGACTCGATCTCGTCGCCGAAGAACTCGATGCGGATCGCGAGTTCCTCGTAGGACGGGATGATCTCGACCGTGTCGCCGCGCACCCGGAACGAGCCGCGCACGAAGGACATGTCGTTACGGGTGTACTGCACGTCGACCAGCAGCCGCAGCAGCGCGTCGCGATCGATCTCGTCGCCCACTTCCAGCGCGACGGACCGATCCAGGTAGGACTGCGGGGTACCGAGGCCGTAGATGCAGGACACGGAAGCGACCACCACCACATCGCGCCGCGACAGCAGGCTCGACGTGGCCGAGTGCCGCAGCCGCTCGACATCGTCGTTGATCGAGCTGTCCTTCTCGATATAGGTATCGGTCTGCGCGATGTACGCCTCTGGCTGGTAGTAGTCGTAGTACGAGACGAAGTACTCGACCGCGTTGTTCGGCAGCATCTCCCGCAGCTCGTTCGCCAACTGCGCGGCCAGCGTCTTGTTCGGCGCCATCACCAGGGTGGGCCGCTGCAATTTCTCGATGAGCCAGGCCGTGGTGGCCGATTTACCGGTACCGGTGGCGCCGAGCAGCACCACATCGCGCTCGCCGGCGTTGACCCGCCGCTCCAGCTCGGCGATGGCGGCGGGCTGGTCACCGGCCGGTTTGTGCTCGCTGACCACCTGGAAACGCCCATCGGTGCGCTCGATCTCCCCGACCGGGCGGAATTCCGAATGCGCGAGCGGCGGCTGACCCTCAGCGGGGATCTCGGTAGCGAAAGCCATGTACCCAGCGTAAGCGCAGCCACCGACAAGTTTCGCGGCCGCGAGCGACGGCGCCCGGGCCACCGGCCACGGTCCGTAGGTCGCCGGCGGCAATCCAGCTAATTCCCGCGCTGGACTCGACGCCGCGCGCGTGACGGTAGATTCTGGGTGCATGACACAGGCACCGGCAGTGGACTTGCACCCGCCCAAGGTCGAGTACTTCGATCTCGCGGGGCTGACCAATACGGACCCGAAGGGGTTCGTGCGCGAGGTCGACAGCTATCAGCTAGCGCCCTGGGGCCTGTACATGGCGCGTTCCTCGGATCACGTGGAGTTCCACTACATCGAGTCCTGGCTGCTGCCGGAACTGTCGTTGCGGGCTACCGTCTTCCACTTCAACCCGGCGCACCGGCGTGATCAGGATTACTACCTGGATCTCGGCGAGTACAGCCAGGTGGGCGCGCAGCGCTGGAAGTCGATCGACCACTACCTCGACATCACGGTGCGCACCGGGCGCGACAGTGAACTGCTCGACGTCGACGAACTACTGGCCGCGCATGCCGCGGGCTATCTGGGCCTGTCCGAGGCACAGGCGGCGATCGAACACGCCGCCGTCACCATGGACGGCATCGCCGCCCATGGTTATTCGCTGGAACGCTGGCTGGCCACCAAGGGCATCGAGCTGACCTGGCGCTGACTCAGCGCAGCCGGTCGTAAGCCGTGTCGAACCAGGGCTCCTTGACGCCGTAGTAGGCCTCGGCGGCCGCGGCGCCGGAGAGACCGGCGGCCGCGGCCTCGGCGTCGCGCTTCAGTCGCAGGTATTCGGCGCGGGCGGCGGCGTCCGAGCGCAGCCAATCCCGGAACTCCAGCGCGAACCGCTGACCGGGTGCGCCCGCGGCGCGCAGGTGCACGTTGGCCGGGCGGCCCGGGTCGGCGTTGCCGTGCAGCCGTTTGGACCACAGGTCGCGGTCCGTGCCCACCGGATCGGCCTCGGTCGGCTTCGGATTGTCGTAGGTGATGTGCTCTTTGCGCGGGAAACCGGCCTCCGCCAACGCATTCGCCAAGCCGTCGGCCGCGGCCATATCGGCCACGGTGATCTGGATATCGATGACGTCCTTGGCGTCCAGGCCGGGTACCGCGGTGGATCCGATGTGGTCGATTCGCGCGGCCGAGGCACCGCAGGCCACCCACAGTCGAGCGATGAGCCGCTGCGCCTGCGCGGCCCACTCCGGATCGGCGGGTACCAGCCGCAGCTCGCCCTTCGCCGATGTCCCGCCGCGCTTGTTCCGCTCGAACGGCACCAGCCGCTCGTCCCACAGCCGATGCACGACGGCGTCGATCTCGCCGGGCGCACCGTTGTTGTCCAGCAGCACATCCGCGACCGCGCGCCGCTGCTCGTCGGTGGCCTGCGCCGAGATACGGGCGCGCGCATCGCTTTCGGAAACGCCGCGGAATTCGACCAGCCGGCGCACGCGCGTTTCGGCGTCGACATCGACTACCAGAACCAGATTCATCAATGGCGCGAGACCATTCTCGACCAGCAATGGAATATCTTGCACCAGAATCGCATCCGCCGGCGCGGCGGCAATCAATTCGCCGGTTCGTTTACCCACCAATGGATGGGTGATGGAATTCAAAGTGGCGCGGGATTCGTCATCGGCGAACGCGCGCGCGGCCAGCGCCGGTCGGTCCAGACTGCCGTCGGAGGCGAGGATGTCCGGCCCGAATGCCGCCACCAGAGCGGCCAGCCCCGCCGTGCCGGGCGCCACCACTTCCCTGGCTATCACGTCGGAATCAATGAGGACCGCGCCGCGTTCGACCAGAATCCGCGCCACCGTCGACTTGCCCGCTCCCATGCCTCCGGTGAGGCCGATCCGCAACATCCGATCAGTCTCGCATCCACCGTCCCCATGGCCGCGCACCACCCGTCACCGGGTGCTCCGGTGGTGCTTATTACCCACCGCCGCAGGCGGATTCACCTCCCTGGCAAACCCTTGCCCGATCCGTGACGCCGCCGAGACCATTTCGCAACATTTTCGGCAGAAGTGGCCTCCGACCCGCGAACTTTCCGACACGCCACGCCAATTACTTCCGCAAAATACTCTGCCCGAGCCATTTCTTCGGCTAATCTTCGGCGCAGGCGATCCAGGCCAGAGAACCAGCTAGCAAAGGAACACCATTGAGCACCAGAATCCACCCGACGGGTCGCCACCGTTTGGGTATGGCCGGGGGCGTGCATTGCACCCAGATCCCTGCCGTAGCGGCCGCGCTCGCCGAGCATCGCCGCTCATGGTTCACCGCATTGCTCAGTCCCGCCCGGCACAGCTTCGCCGCTATGCGCAAGCGTTCCACGGCGGCCGTCTATTGGGCTCCGGCGCCCGCTACCGCCGGCTGACCCGCCTTCGGCACACTGCGCAGAAAAGTGCGCCACACCAGCGCCGCGGTCGTGCCGAAGCCCAGACACAACCCGAGCCAGATGCCGGGCCCCCGCCAATCCAGCACATAGCCGAACAACCCCATGGCCGGAATTCCGACGGCGAAGTAGCCGATCAGCGTGTTGCGCAGTCCGGCTTTGGTATTCCCGATGCCGCGCAGCAGTCCGATGCACAGGTTCTGCGAACCTTTGCAGTACTGCTGCGCGATCGCGAACCACAGCAGCGCCGAGGCCGCGGTCACCACCGCGGTGTCGTCCTGGTGCGCACCGAGGAACGGGGCCAGCACCGTCCGCGGGAACAGCAGGTAGCAGGCGCCGACCACGGTCATGAAGCCGAATCCGAGGGCGAAGGTTCGCTGCGCGACGCCGCGCACCCGCTCCCATTCCCCCTGGCCGATGGTCCGGCTGACCAGGATCGACGAGCCCTGGGACAGGCCGATATTCACCTGATAGACGATGTAGGCCAGCTGGTTCACGATATTGCTCGCCGCCAGGGCCACCGGTCCGAAGCCGCCCATCAGCAGGGTCGCGACCGAGGTGACGGCCGCTTCCGCGCCGTAGGTGAGCGAGATCGGCGTTCCCATCGCGACGATGCGGCGCATCAGGGCCCGGTCGGCCCGCCAGGCCTGTAGCGACAGCAGCGCGCCCAGCACCGGGTCGCGGCGCACGGTGGACAGGTAGGTGCCGAAGGTCCAGAGCTGAACCATGGTGGTGGACAATCCGATTCCGGCCAGGCCGAGCTCAGGCAGGCCGAACCAGCCGAAGATGAACAGCGCGTTCAGCCCGGCGTTGACCGCGATGGACAACAACGTGACCCGGAGCAGTGATCCAGCCCGGCGCATCCCGACCGCGTACTGGCGCAGCACGTTCAGCCACAGCATCGGAATCAGGCCCGGCGCCAGCGACCAGATGATCGGGCGGGCCAGCTCCAGCACGGCCGGATCCTGGCCGAGCCAGGCCAGCGCGAACCCGAGGCCGCTCAGGATCAGCGCGCCCGCCACGCCGGTCAGCGTCGCGACCGCGAGGGCCGCGCGCAGGTATCCGCGCACTTCCTCCCGTGCCTGCGCATCCAGTTCGGTTGTGCCCGTGCGCTTCTCGCCCCGGCCGACGGCCGCGGCCACCATATTGCCGACACCGGTGACCATGCCGACGCACATGGTGCGAATCTGGTTGTAGAGCAACAGGGCCAGGCCGCCCGCCGCCACCGCGGCGATGCCGAGCAGACCCATCATGGCCAGATCCACGGTGGTCAGCGCCACCTGAGCGAGCTGAATACCGGCGATCGGCGCGGCCAGCGCGACGATCGCGCGATAGCCGCGGACGCGCTGTGCCGTCTGCGCGAGTGTCATGGTTCCCTCAGCTTCCCGTCTTGGCCAGCGCGCGGTCGTCGTCGAACTCGGCCCGCCGGGCATCGGCGGCCGCCAGTCGCAACGATGCGTCGTAGGCATCGAACAGCCGGTGAACACGCTGTTGCGCCGCTTCGGAATACAGCCCGCGGGCCAGCAACCAGTCCTCGTCGTACACGGTGTCGAGGTACTTCTCCCCCGCATCGCAGACCAGCACCACCGCGGTACTGCCCGCCGGCAACTGCACCAGCCGGCGCAAGGCCGCGAACACCGCCGCACCGGCGGTGCCGCCGATCAGGATGCCGATGCGCCGCGCCACCACCCGTGCGGTGGCGAACGCGTCCACGTCACCGACCTGGCAGGCCTCGTCGATGGCGGCGTATTTCACGTTGCCGCCGACGGGGAACCCGGCGGGACTGCCCGCGCCGGTCTGCCAGTACCGGCCGGCCGGGCCGCCGAAGATGATCGATCCGACCGGTTCGATCGCGATCGCGCGCACCCTGGAACCGAGCCGGCGCAGCTCTTCGACTGTGCCGCAGAGGGATCCGCCGGTGCCGACCGCACCGAGCAGATAGTCGACGTCGGTGCTCAGGTCGGCGCGGAGTTCGCCCGCGAGTTCGCGGTATCCCGCGTTGTTGTGCGGATTGTTGTGCTGATCCGGACGGTAGGCGCCGGTGGCCGCGGCGATCTCCGCCGCGACCCGGCGGCGCTCGACTGTGCTCGGGACATCGGTATCGGCGCTGTCCACTCGAACCAGCTGTGCGCCCATGGCTTTCATGGCACGCACCTTGTCCTGTGCCGCGTGCCCGTCGACGACGGCGGTGAAGGTGTAGCCGCGTTCCAGCGCCATCAGCGCCAGGCCGGTCCCGGTATTGCCGGAGGTGGGTTCGACGATGTGCCCGCCGGGCCGCAGCGCACCGTCCCGTTCGGCCTGCAGCACCATTTCCCGCGCCATCCGCACCTTGGCCGAGCCGGTCGGGTTGAATTGCTCCAGCTTGAGCAGCAGCCTGCTGCCCGCACCGGTGCGGGTGAGTTCGAGCAGCGGTGTGGCGCCGATCAATTCGGAGGCGTGCCGGACGACGTTCTCCCGGACCCCGAGCCGCGTCACCGGTCCAGCCTCCAGCTCAGCCGGTCGCCGTCGTCGGTGACCACCACTTTGGGCGGCAACGGCAATTGATGGAATTCGCTCTCGTTCTTGTCCATCTGATAGCCGGCGGTATTCGGATACAGCAGCAAGTCACCGAATTGCGGAGGCTGCGGCAGGATGATCTTGCGCCAGGTGAGCACGTCGTATTCCATGCAACTCGAACCACCGACGCAGGAGGCGGTCGGTGCGGCGGCGGGATCGACGTTGCGGGGCAGCAGGATTGGATCCGGCAGGAATTCGCTGCCTTTCCATTGCTCGGACACGCTCATACTCAATCCCTGGACCGTGGTAATTCCGTAGTCGGCGTTGCGTTTGAAGCCGAGCACCGGGAAGGCGGTGAAACCGGCGTCGATGAGCAGCGCCCGGCCGGGCTCGAGGAATAGCTCGAGGTCGTTGGCGGGCAGATGTTCTGCCAGGGCGCGGCCGTCGAAGGCCGTGCTGAGGATCGCGTCGAGCATGGCCGCACCGTTGGGCCCCTGGGCGTAGGGATAGAACTTGTCGAATCGCTTGCCCGCGTGGAACAGCTCGTCGGTGCCGCGTTCGGTGAAGGCCGCCCAGTCCGCCGCACTCAGATAACTGCAGGCGAAGCCGCCGCCGACCGAGATCGCAGAGATCGGGTGACCTTGCGCTTTAGCCTTGGCGCACAGAGTGATCAGGTCGTAGGCGAGTTCGGCGCGGGGCCGCACCTGATAGCCGTCGAGATGGAACGAGAAGCCGATCAGCTCGACCGACGCGAGTTGTCCGCACCTGGTGACGGCGTAGTCGAGGTCGGCCCCCGAAAGTCCGAACCGGCTGTCCGGTGCGTCGGTCGGCAAGCGCCGCAACAGGATTCGCACCCGTCCGGCAGTCGCGGCGATCTCGGCGAGCCGCTCGAGTTCGTCGAGGGCGTCGACCGCCACGACGCAGTCGTGCCGGGCCGCGAGCCGCAGCAGCTGAGCGCTCTTCGCGGCGCCGGTCACGCCGATGTCCCGGCCGCGCACCCCGTGGGCCAGGGCGTGCACCAGCTCCGGTTCGCTCGCCACGTCCACCGATCCGTCGTGATCGGCGATGACGTCGAGCCAGCAGCCTGCCTTGTTGGCCTTCTTGCCGTAGTAGACCCGACCCGAAACCCGGTGCGCGGCAAGCACCTCCTGGAAGGATCGCAGGTTCCGTTCGAACTGCCGCGGATACACGACATGGAACGGCCCGCCGACAGCGTGCTGGATATCGAACAGGAAGCCCGGCTCGCAACGCACCCGCCGCTGCCACTCCCGCTCCAGCGCGGGCAGTTTCACCAGTTCAGTGCTCAGGTCCACAGTTCCACCCGCTGTCCGCGTCCGGCCGCCACCGCGCGGGTGGCCAACGCGTGCGCCACCGGGATGTCGGTGATGATCATCCCGCTGGAGAACGCGAAGACTCGCTCGTCCTCGGCCCGCCGCCCCGCCGCCCGGCCCGCGACCACCTCCGGTAGCTCGGCGTCGATCCGAACCTCCCCGTCCGGGCCCGCCAAACGCGTTCCGGTGACACCCAATTGGCCGGTGCTGGTCGCGATCGCGTAGTCGGCCTGCCGCAGCGCCCCGCTCTCCACGCCTTTGCTCGCCACCGAGATGAGCAGTCCACCGGGCGGCAGCCACTCGGTGCGCACCTTGGGATGCGCGGCCCGCCCGGAGGCGACCACGACGATATCGGACTCCGCCACCGCCGCGGGCACATCGTCGACCAGCTCGATCTCGCGATCCGGGAACCAGCGCCGCATGGTGGCGACGCTCTCGGCGATGCCGTCCGGATGCGTGCCGAACAAGCGCAGCCTGGCCAGCCCCGGCAACGCGGTCAGCAGGTAAGGCAGCGTGTTGCGCCCCTGCACGCCGGTACCGAGCATCAGCGCACTCGTCGCGCCTTCGCGCGCACAGTGTTTCGCGGTGATCGCCGTGGTCGCGGGCGTGCGGGACGCTCCGACCCGCTGGCAGTCCATGAACGCGAACGGCAGTCCGGTCACGTCGTCGTACAAACTGATGGTGGTGTAGTACTTCTCGGCGCTCTCGCTACCTTGCCGGTACGAGGTCTTGAATCCCACCTGCTCCAGCGAGCCGTCGTAGCCGAGCATCGAGTACGACACCGCGTCCCGCTCGGCCTTCGGAATCGGCATCATCAGCTTGACCGGGCAACGCGAATCCCCTTGCGCGAAGGCCAGATAGGCCTCTTCCACCAGATCGATGACCTCGGCGGGGGTGAGTTCGACGTCGTCCAAATCGCTACGGGTGAGTACGTGCATGGCTTGGGTCATGGAACTCCGATGTCGTGCGGACGCACGGCGGGCGAGCAGCCCGCCGTCGCACCATCGTAGTTCTTACTGACAATGATTGTCAGTACCATCGTGATCTACGGCATATGCCGCACCATGGCTACCCGGCCGATGTGTTCGTTCCGTTGGGCTCCGAACCCTTTGCCGCCGACCATGATTCGACGACAGCGCCGATCTGGGTGAGCAGCGCGGACACCGTCGAGAAGTCCCCGCCGATTTGATAGGACTTCAGTTCCGCGGGCTTGGGCAGCTTCGCGACGATGTCCGGGAGCCCGTCGACGAGTCGCGCCTGGAGGTTGGCCGCGTTCTGCGTGTTCGCGGTGTCCACCCGGACCCGTTCCCGCTCCAGGGCGAGCAGTTCCGCGTTGTGCCGGGCCTGCGATTCGGCCGCGGCACCGGCGAGCTTGCCGTCGAGCTCCTGACTCTGCAGTTCCAATCGCCGCCGCAGATTTTCGACTTTCTGGTCGTGCTGTTCACGCTCCAGGCGCAGCGCGTGCAGCGCCGTCTCCTGCGCGAGGTCGGCGATCGCGCGCTGATCGTCGTGTTCGCGGGTGGTCCGGCGCAACTGTTCGACGGTCTCGCGGTCGAACCGGGCGGCCTCGTTGCGCGCACGGAGCTCGGCGAGCTCGCGTTCGTTCTCGATGCGCCGCTCCTCGGCGGTCCGATTCGCGGCCGTTTCGCGCGCCGAAATGACTTCTTGCGCGGCGAGTTCGGCGAGCCGGGCGACCTGGTTCTGCTCGCTGCGGTACGGCTTCTGCAGGTTCTCCCACAACGTGGACGAGCTGACCACCGCCTCCTTGATCTGCACGGTGACGATCCGCAACCCCAGACCCCGGTCGCCGTGCCCGGTGCCCGACGTCTCCGCGGAGCCCTCGGCGACAGCGCGCAGCCGCGCGGTGAGCTCCTCGATGATGGGCTGCTTGTCGCTGAGGACGTCGCGCACCCCCATCGTGGACACCTTGTCCTTGATCGCGGCCTCGGCCTGCTCGCGCAGCTGAATATTGACCAGCCGCATGGGATCTTCCGGGTCGGAGAAATCCAGCTTGCGGTACGCGGTGCCGAAATCCTCGATGATCCATTGCACGTACCCCTGCACCAACACCCCTTGCAGCTCACTGCAGATGCAGTAGGCGTTGATCAGGATGGTCTGCATCGCACCCGGGACCACCAGGTACGAATCGGTGGCCGGATTGAACCCGAACGACACTCCCAGCCCGATATGCATCGGCTCGCTGCGACCCCGGCGGGTATGCACCACAAAGGCATTCGGCGGCACCAGCACCGTGCGCCACCGCCAGAAGCCGGTCACCCGCACCTCCACCGGACCGGTGCCCGCACCCGGCGGCGTGGCCACCACCCGATCGGCCCGCTTGGCCAGCGCCCCGCGCGGTGCGGGCCCGCCCGGCGCGGCCATCGGCGCGGCCGCGGCCGCGGGCTTGCGCGTGCGCAGATCATCTTCGAGCGCCGCGGACTGCGCCACCACCTGGTCGAGATACGTATTCTTGCCCGGATTGCTCCCCATGGCGGCACACTACCCGGCAAACAGCCCATGCCCCAGCGGATTTCACCGCTTCGCCGTACGGATCAGAGCCCCAGCGAGCGCACCAGGTCCAGCATCTCGGCGTGGAAGAGCTTGGCCGGGTCCTGCGATTGCGGGCGCAGGTGGCCGTAGATCTCCAGGGCGACGAGTCCGTGCATGCGGCCCCACATGCGCAGAGCGAGCGCGAGACCAGCCGGTGGCAGATCCGGAAACTCTTGGCGCACATGGTCGGCCAGGCCCTGATCGAAGTCGGACCACTCGGCGTCGCCGATGGTCTGGAACTTCGCGGCGCGGGGCCACGCCGCGGCCGCCAAGCCGACCAGGCCGTTGCAGGCACGCATCTCCGCCGCGCGGGCCGGGCCGCCGGGCGGCGGCTGATAGCCGAGGACCGGGTCGCCGTAGATCAGGCGGAAGCCGGCCGGGTTCTCGATGGCCCACTCGCGCACCGTGGTGCCCCACGCGATGACGCGGGCCGCCGGATCAGCCGCGGGGATGGCGTCGCGCGCGGCCTCCACGCGCTCCACCAAGGCGGTGTAGACGTCCGAGATGAGAGTGGTGATCAGATCATCGCGGGTGGCGAAGTAGCCGTAGAGCGCGCCGGCGGTCATGCCCATTTCGCGCGCGATCGCACGCAAAGTGATTGCGTCGGGCCCGCTTTCGGCAAGCAGGCGCAGGGCGATCGCCTTGATCTCGGCCGTCGCTTCGACCCGGAGACGTTCCCGTCGACTCTGCACCACGGTTGACACTCTACAGCGTTTCGCTAGTATCAGCCTTGCAAATACTGAACGCCGTGTAGTAAATGAACAGCATGCAGTACTAGGAGATTTCATGAAGATCGGAGTATTCGGCGCGACGGGTGTCATCGGCACCCGGGTCGTTGCTGAGGCACAGCGCCGCGGGCATCGGGTCACCGCGTTCGCTCGCGATTCGGCCCGGTTCCCGGCCGCCGCTACCGAAGCCGTCACCTGGCAGGTGGCGGATTGGCTCGACACCGACAGCATCACCGCCGCCATCACTGGACTGGATGTGGTGATCAGCGCTGTCAACGCGGGCCACGGCATCGAGGACACCATCGCCAAGGCCGAAAATTTTGTCGTCGGTGCGCGGGCCATGGTCGGCGCACTGGAACACCATCCCGAAATCCGGCTCATCGCCGTCGGTGGCGGCGGCAGCCTGGAGATCGCGCCTGGCCGCCAATTGGTTGACACGGGAGCGGAATTCACCCAGCTGCTCACCGAAGTGCTCGGTGTGCCCGCCGAATATCGCACGGTGGTGCTCGCGCTGCGCGACGCGCTGAACGTCTACCGTCTGTCCAACCGCAACTGGACGTACCTCAGCCCGTCCGCGGGACGGATCGACCCGGGCACGCGCACCGGGCGATACCGCCTCGGCGGTGATCAGATGCTGCCGGGCGAAGCGGATATCTCGGCGGAGGATCTCGCGGTCGCATTGGTCGACGAGGCCGAGCAGAACCGGTTCATCCAACGGCGGTTCACCGTGGCGGCAGCCTGAGGACCCACAAACGCCCGAAGGCCCCGATCCATTCGGATCGGGGCCTTCGGGTTATTACTTACTGAACTCAGGCGTTGCCGGAGAGCTTCTCCCGCAGTGCCGCCAGCTGCGCGTCGCTGGCCAGCGAACCGCCGGCCGACTCGGTGGAGCTGGACGAAGAGGAAGCAGCCTGCGAACCGCTCTCGGAGGAGTAGTTGCCCGCGGCGGTGCCGTTGGCAGCCTCGGCGGCGGCGTCGGCCGCCATCTTCTCCATCTGAGCGGTGTGCATCTTGTGGCGACGCTCGGCCTCGGCGTAGCGGCCTTCCCACTCTTCGCGCTGCTTGTCGAAGCCCTCGAGCCACTCGTTGGTGTCGGGATCGAAGCCCTCGGGGAAGATGTAGTTGCCCTGCTCGTCGTAGCTGTCGGCCATGCCGTACTTCGACGGGTCGAACTCGGCGTGGTAATCCTCGTTCGCCTGCTTCAGCGACAGCGAGATCCGGCGACGCTCCAGGTCGATGTCGATGACCTTGACCATCGCGTCGTCGCCGACGGCGACAACCTGGTCCGGGACCTCCACGTGGCGCTCGGCCAGCTCGGAGATGTGCACCAGGCCCTCGATGCCCTCTTCGACACGCACGAACGCACCGAACGGAACCAGCTTGGTGACCTTGCCCGGGACGATCTGGCCGATCGCGTGGGTGCGGGCGAACTGACGCCACGGATCTTCCTGAGTCGCCTTGAGCGACAGGGAGACACGCTCGCGGTCCAGGTCGACGTCGAGGACCTCGACGGTGACCTCGGTGCCGACCTCGACGACCTCGGACGGGTGGTCGATGTGCTTCCAGGACAGCTCGGAGACGTGCACCAGGCCGTCGACGCCGCCCAGGTCCACGAAGGCACCGAAGTTGACGATCGAGGAGACCACACCCTTGCGGACCTGGCCCTTCTGCAGCTGGTGCAGGAACTCGCTGCGGACCTCGGACTGGGTCTGCTCGAGCCACGCACGGCGGGACAGGACCACGTTGTTGCGGTTCTTGTCCAGCTCGATGATCTTGGCCTCGATCTCCTTGCCGACGTACGGCTGGAGGTCGCGGACACGACGCATCTCGACGAGGGAGGCCGGGAGGAAGCCACGCAGGCCGATGTCCAGGATCAGGCCGCCCTTGACGACCTCGATGACGGTGCCCTTGACGGCCTCGTCCTTCTCCTTGAGCTCCTCGATGGTGCCCCACGCACGCTCGTACTGCGCCCGCTTCTTCGACAGAATCAGGCGGCCTTCCTTGTCCTCCTTGGTGAGAACAAGCGCCTCGACCTCATCGCCCACGGAAACGACCTCGTTGGGGTCGACATCGTGCTTGATGGAGAGCTCGCGGGAGGGGATGACGCCTTCGGTCTTGTAACCGATGTCGAGCAGGACCTCGTCGCGGTCGACCTTGACGATGGTTCCTTCGACGATGTCGCCGTCGTTGAAGTACTTGATCGTGGCGTCGATGGCGGCGAGGAAATCCTCGGCAGAGCCGATGTCATTGACGGCTACCTGCGGCGAGGTGACGGTGGTGGGCATATGTCGGTTTGCTCCGGACGGATTGTGGTCGGTTGCGGACATTGGAACTTTCGGTACGCTGCGTTCTCACCGCGACGATGCGACGACGGACACAAAGGAACGTACCGCAAACCCCACTCGTGAAACTCAGCACGGGCGCTCTGTTACTCAGTACTCTGTAACCGTCGGTGGATCGTTACTTCCGGACTGGCACACAGCAAGACACAAGGCACTCGCGACGTTCAGCGTACGCGACCTTGATGGGCGCGGGCAAACCGGCGCCCGCGCCACACCGCGATATGGTGACGGCGTGTCGGAAGATCGCCATGCGCAAGCAAACGCACTGCTAGGAACCACCGGAACCACGCGTACCCGAATCGGCTCGGCCGACAGTCAGCGGGCCAGCCGCCGATGGTGGGACGCCGACGCCGACCAGTACCACCAGACCCACGCCGACTTCCTCGGCGTCGACTCCCCCGGCGGCGAGTTCGTCTGGTGCCCGGAGGGGTTACACGAGGGGGACATGCGGTTGCTCGGCGAGATCGCGGGCAAGCGAATCCTGGAAATCGGCTGCGGCTCGGCGCCGTGTTCGCGGTGGCTGGCCGGTCAGGGCGCCTACCCCGTCGGACTGGATCTCTCGGCCAAGATGCTCGGGCGCGGTGTGGCCGCCATGGCGGCGGGCGGGCCCCGCGTCCCGCTGGTGCAGGCGGGGGCCGAGGCGCTGCCTTTCGCGGGCGAGTCCTTCGATCTGGCCTGTTCCGCCTTCGGCGCGGTCCCCTTCGTCGCCGACTCCGCGCAGGTGATGCGCGAGGTCGCTCGCGTGCTGCGCCCCGGCGGCCGCTGGGTGTTCTCCGTCAATCATCCGATCCGCTGGATCTTCCCCGACGATCCCGGCTCCGCGGGCCTCACCGCGACCATCCCCTATTTCGACCGCAGCCCTTATGTAGAGGTCGACGCGGACGGCGAACCCACCTACGTCGAGCACCACCGCACCATCGGCGACCGCGTCCGCGAGATCGTCGCGGCGGGGCTGACGGTCACCGACATCATCGAACCCGACTGGCCGGAGTGGCTCGAGCGGGAGTGGGGTCAGTGGAGTCCGCTGCGCGGCGAACTCTTCCCCGGCACCGCCATCTTCGTCACCGAGAAACCGGCGGCCTGAGCACGGCCGCCGGGCAACTTCATCGTTCGGATTTCGGTCCGCGCCCGGCCTGTTTCAGGGCTAGGCGCAGGGCGTATTCGATTTGGGCGTTGATGCTGCGGAGGTCGTCGGCCGCCCACTTGGCCAGGGCTTCGTGAACGGCCGGGTCGAGCCGCAGCAACAGCTTCTTGCGTTCGGCGGGCATCAGCCGGCCTCTTAGTTGTAGAGGGTGCCGGTATTGACGACAGGCTGGGTGGCTCGGTCGCTGCACAGCACCACCAGCAGGTTGGACACCATGGCCGCCTTTCGCTCTTCGTCGAGTTCGACCAGGCCCTGCTCGGCGAGCCGATCGAGGGCGAGGCCGACCATGCCGACAGCGCCCTCGACGATACGAGCACGAGCGGCGACCACCTGGTTGGCCTGCTGACGGACCAGCATGGCCTGGGCGATCTCCGGCGCGTAGGCGAGGTGGGTGATGCGCGCTTCCAGGACCTCGATGCCGGCCAGTTCGGTGCGGTCACGCAGTTCGACGGTGAGTTCCTCGGCGACCTCCGCGCCGTCGCGCAGGCTGGTGCGGGCGTCGTCGTGCGCGTCGTAGGGATGCGTGGTGGCGAGGTGACGCACGGCGGCCTCGGACTGGGTCTCGACGTACTCCTCGTAGTCGTCGACCGCGAACGCGGCCTTGAAGCTGTCGAAGACGCGGTAGACGACCACGGCGGCGATCTCGACGGGATTGCCGTCGGCGTCGTTGACCTTCAGCTTCTGGGTCTCGAAGTTACGCACGCGCAGCGTGATGCTCTTGCGATCGGTGAGCGGGACGGTGGAGTAGAAGCCGGGTTCGCTGATCGAGCCGATGTAGCGGCCGAAGAACTGCACCACCTTGGCTTCGTTCGGATTCACGATGGTGAGGCCGGTAGCGAGCAGCAACAGCACCGCGACCACGACGCAGGCCGCGATCGCCGCGATGAGCGCGGGCGGGTTCCCGTCCCCGGCGGCGATGAACCCGAACACGGCCACACCGCCGAAGAAGAGGGTGAGCACCAACCAGCCCAACAGCACCAGAAAGCCGTTGACGTGGAATGCGGACCTGAGCTTCATGACATCCTCCGAGTATCAAAGTGATATCACGAAGATAGCACAGCTCCGCTCCTCGAAAACAGCCTTCGACTTTCAGATGTGCCGCGGCGGGGCCAGGTCCGGCGGTTCGTGCAGGGCGCCGGATGTCGCCGGATCCCTCGGCGAAGTACGTTGCGCGGCAATGATTTCGCGTGCGTGCGCGATGGGTGTGCGGCCGTGCGCGCGGGCCAGCCGGAGCAAACGTTCCCGCGCCTGCTCGATATCGGACTCGAAGTATTCCGCCAGGATGCCGACCGCGATCGAGACCACGGTGGTGCCCCCGAGGACGGCGGCCATGGTTTCGGCGGCGCCGGCCCGGCGGCTCTCAGCCGCCCCCGAGGACAGCGCCACCGCCGCCAAGTCGGCGAGGATCTGCCCGAAATCGTTGGGCCGCAAGTCTCCCCACGGCTCCTCGGTGTGCACCACCAGCGAACCCAGCGGCGTATCGAAGGCCTGCACCGGGAACGCTCGGACGCCGTGCAACCCCGCCGCCAGCGCCCGCTGCCGGTACCGCGTCCAGCGGGGGTTCTCCTCGGCCGCGATGTCGCCGATCATGGTCACCGCGCCGTCGCGGGCACTACTCGGACCGGGTCCGGTGCTGTGCAGCAGCGGGTCGGCCGGACCGCCCCCGCGCACGGACTCCGCGACGAGATGGACCGCCGGTTCGCCGGCGCCGCGCCGATCGAGCAACACCACGACCGCCGAGTACGCCTCGAATCCCGCACGGGCGTGCCGGGCGACCGACTGCAGCATCGTGAGCACATCGAAATCGGTCGTCAGGGTCGCGGTCAGCTCCGCGACCGCGATCCGGGTCAGTGCGGTGTTGGTCATCCGTGCCCCTCGATGCTGTCGCGCTGGTCTCGCAAGGACAATCGCCGAGCGACAATATCCGCCGCTACCTCGACGATCGAACGACCCTGCGCATAGGAGTAGGCCCGCAACCGGTCCAGCCCCTCTTCGGCCGAGACGCCGAGTTGCACAGCCACCATGCCCGAAGCGACATACACCTCGGAGCGGGAGAACGATCCGGGCTCTTCGAAGCCCGGCTCCCGCAATTCCGAAAGCGCCACCGCGGATTCGACGCCGCCCGCGGCCAGCACCCGCTCGTGCCAGTTGGTCTGCAGAGCCTTTCCGATCGCGAACGCGCACCCGGCCGCCGAATGCCGAGCCTCCGCGGTGAGCACACCGATCGTCTTCCGGTACAACTCCAGCACGCCGATGGGGCGGCGGGCGCCGGGGACCGGGAAGGCGAACGCCGCCCGAACACCGAGGGCCAGGATTTCCGGTGTGAAGGCGGGCCAGCGCTCCGCCGCGGGACCGGCGTCGAGCTCCGGCCACAGCTCCTCGTGGTTGTCGCGGTAGGCGGCCAGGCACGGCCCCTCCCCGATGACGAACTGCAACTCGTCGATCTGCTGCGCCACCGGGTCGGTGGCGTAAACCAGCTCACGGGTGCTGGTGTCGGCTGTCAGCACCGCGACCGCGGCACCGTCCGCGCCGGTCAACCGCACCGCGGCGGCGCACAGCGTGCTGATCCCGATGAACAGCGACGTTTCCGGCACACGCCCGAAATCCGATTCGGCGAAGCGGTCGTGCCTGTCCGGAGAGCCGGACCGGCCGCCCGGTGACTCATCCATGAGTGCACACCCCTCTCCGTCTCGGGGGCAGTGCCGCGCGAATCGGACGTGCAACTCCGCCTGTGTTCTCACCGTACCGCCGCTATGCCCCCGAGTCAGCGACTCCCCGCCGGTAATCGCGACCGGACCGGCCCCGACCGGCGGTGGCCAGCCGGCAGGCCTCGATATAGCCGCGCACCAGCGGACGAGTGTCGTCGCGACGCCAGGCGAGAGCGAGTTCGCTCGGGCTGACGCCCCGGACTTCGCGGACCACGACGCCGTCGTGCGCGACCAACGGCGCGTTGCCGCGCGCGAGCAGGACGACCCCGTCGCCGTTGAGAACGGCCTCGTAGGTTTCCTCGGTACTCGACACCACGCCGCCGATGATCGGCGGGCGGCCCGCGCGGGCGTCCAGAGCCAGCCAGTAGTCCCGGAGCACGCCCGCCGCTTCGGGCGCGGCGAGGAACGGTTCGTCGAGCAGGTCGGCGAAGTCGACGATCTCCTGCCCGGCGAGCCGATGGGTTTCCGGCAGGGCCACCAGGCGGGGTTCGCGCGCCACCACGATCCAGTGGTACCGCTCGCTGTCCGCGAACGGCAGCCAGACGAACGCGACATCGGCGCTCGCGTCGGCGAGGCCCGCCGTGGGGTCGAGCCAGCTGACTTGGCGCAGAACCGTTTTGGCCGCCGGAAAGGCCGCCGCGAAGCGCGACCGCACCGCGGGCAGCAGGCCGCGGCCGGGACTGGTGCTGATGCCGATCGTGAGCGTGGCTTCCTGCGCTACCTTCGCGGTCTCCACCGCCGAATGCGCTGCCGCCCACTCCGCGAGCACCCGGCGCGCGTGCGGCAGCAACGCCGCACCCACGGCGGTCAACTGGACCGAGCGGCCATCACGCACGAAAAGCTCGGCGCCCAAATGCTTTTCGAGCACGCGAAGCTGCTTGCTCAGGGCCGGCTGGGAGATGTACAGCCGTTCGGCGGCGCGCGTGAAGTTCAACTGTTCGGCGACCGCGACGAAATAGCGCAGATCCCGGCCGTGCACGTCCATAACCAATGGTTATCACAGGAGGTATTGGACGACAACCGTTTTCAACAGCGATGCTGATCCACGTAGCGGCGACAAGCGAGGAGAACCTGATGAGCATCCCCAAGATCTGGCTGGTGACCGGTGCGAGCAGCGGTTTCGGCCGGGCGATCGCACAGGACGCGATCGACGCGGGCGACACCGTCATCGCGGTGGCGCGGCGCGCCGCCGCGCTCGACGATCTGGTCACCGCCCACCCGGATCAGATCGAGGCGATCAGCCTGGACGTCACCGACACCGCGCGGATCGAGGAGGTGGTCGCCGATGTCGTCGCCCGGCACGGCCGGATCGACGTGCTGGTCAACAACGCGGGCCGGACCCAGGTGGGCGCGATCGAGGAAACCACCGAGGCCGAACTGCGTCAGCTGTTCGACCTGCACCTGTTCGGCCCCGCCGCGTTGACCAAGGCGGTACTGCCGCACATGCGGAAACAGCGCGGCGGCGCGATCGTCATGATGAGCAGCGTCGGCGGGCAGCTGTCCTTCGCGGGCTTCGGCGCTTACAGTGCGACGAAATTCGCGCTGGAGGGGCTCTCGGAGGCGCTCGCCGAGGAGGTGCGGCCGTTCGGCATCAAGGTACTGGTGGTCGAGCCGGGGGCGTTCCGGACCGGCCTGTTCGGCCCGGGGGCGGCGTACTTCAGCGACGAGATTCCCGCTTACGACGCGACCGCGGGCGCAACCCGGCGGATGGTGCGGGGCGGCGACGGCACTCAGCCCGGCGATCCGGCCAAGGCCGCGGCGGCGATCCGGACCGCGCTCGACGCCGAGAACACGCCGTTGCGGTTGCCGCTCGGCGACGACTCGGTCGACGCCGTTCTGGGCCACCTCGACTCCGTCCGCGGCGAGTTGGCCGAGTGGGAGAAAGTCGCGCGCGCAACGGGTTTCGACCAGCAGTGACGCGGCCCGGCGACCGTCGCTACCGCCCGAATCGATGCACAGCCCCGCCTCGCGGCCGATCGAACAGCAGGAATACACGTGATACCCACTAAGTTTCGCAGGCTTCTGCCGGTCGCACTGGTGACCGTCGCGCTCCTGGGGACGGCATGCGGCGCCGAAACCAGCTCCGCCGCACCGGCACCGGCGCCACCGCCGGCAAGCGAACCCGCACATCAGTTTCCGGGCCACGCCAGGCTCGATCGACTCGTCGGTGAATGGACCGCCGACAAGCAGACCTTCGTGGCGGGCGGAACCCCGGACAAACCACTGGTAGCGCGCGATCTCGTGTCGCGCTGGCGCTGGATCAGCGAGACCGGCAACAACTTCCTGCAGGAGGAAGTGGCGGGTACGCACGGCGACCGGCCCTATTACCGGCTCGGCCTGCTCGGCTACTCCCCCACCGACGACCGGTACGAATGGACGACGGTGGACAGCGTGACGCCGATGATGATGAGCTATCGGGGCGCGAAAGCCAGTGCCGGTTCGGGCGAGATCACCATGACGGGCGACTTCACCGATCCGGGGATCGCCGGGCACCCCGGGGCGACGATCCCGATGCGGACGCTGATCGAGCTGGAGTCGCCCGACCGCACGGTCATGGAGATCTTCTTCACGCCGCCCGGGGAAACCGAGCGGCTGATCGACCGAGTCGTCCTCACCCGGCGGCGGTGAAACGCGGGTCAGGCCGGCGGGATGTTGCGATTGAAGCGGAAGAGGTTGTCCGGGTCGTACTTCCGCTTCAATTCGGCCAGCCGCACGTAGGTTTCCGGCGCGTACCCGGCGCGGGTCTGAGCTTCGCCGGCGGCCGCGGCGGCTCCGTAGAGGAAATTGAGGCTGTGCCCGATCGTCCACGGCGCCAACGCCGTACGGATCGCGGCGAGGCTCTCCGGCGACGCGGTGCCGTCGCTCATAGCGATCGCCCGCACCACGTAGGCAGCCTCGCGGTGGTCCACCACGGCGCCGTTGGGGCTGGGTTTGCCGAGGGCGCCACCCAGGTGCCGGATATCCAGCACCGCCCGCACCGGGCCGGTCGGCCCGGCCACGGAGAGCAGCGCGGACAACGTGTCGTCCGTCAATTTACCGAGCATCGCGTTGGTGGCCGCGTAGCCGTGCGGGTGATCCGGATCGCTGTGGATGGTGTGCGATTCGGTGTACGGCAGCTCGCGCAGGTCGTCCCGCAAGCGCTCACCTACCGCGCGGAGCGGGGCGGCCAACCGCTCGCCGTCTTCGCGGGAACCGCTGTACGCCAAGCGGATCGAGGCCACGAACCGGCCCCGCATCGGTTCCGGCACCTGCGGGACATCGGGTAGGGCGAGCATCGCGATGGTCGAGGTCAGCTCCTCGGGCACCGACGCCGTCCACTCCCGCCATGCCCGCAGCGCGGGTTCCACCAGGGGTGTGTCGAACATCAGTTGGCCGCCGTAGACCGTGGTGACCGGCACCAGGTCCAATTCCAGCGCCGTCACCACACCGAAATTGCCGCCGCTGCCCAGGACCGCGCCGAAGAGTTCGTCACCGGGTGTCAGCGTGCGCATGCGGCCGTCCGCGGTGACCAGTTCGATGCGCCGGACGTGGTCGGCGGCGTAGCCGAATTCCCTTGCCAGCAAACCGATCCCGCCACCAAGGCTGTAGCCGACGATGCCGACCGTCGGCGAGGACCCGTTCAACGGCGCGAACCCGTGTTCGGCGGCGGCGCGGATCAGTGCACCGGCCCGCACTCCCGCGGCGACGCGCGCGGTTCCGGCCTTGGGATCGATGCGGATCTCGGTCATCCGGCGGGTGCTGATCAGCACGCCGCCGCCGTCGGCCGGCACGGACAGCCCGTGCCCCGTGGCCTGCACCGCGACCGGAAGTCCGTGCCGCGCGGCGTATTCCACCGCGGCCCGGACATCCTCGGCGTGCCGGGCGGCGACCACGACGGCGGGCCGATGCGTGTAGGCGGTCTGAAAACCGGCGATCTCCTCGTCGTACCCGGCTTCGCCGAGGCGGAAGACCACACCGGCATCGGAGTCGATGAACTTCTTCGCGTTTCCCATGCCTTCGACCCTCCTCCGCCACGAGCGAGAAGTACAACAGATAGTTATTATCAGAACTAGAATCATCAGTTATGGAACTGCGTCAGCTCCGCTACTTCGTCACGGTCGTGGAAGAAGCCAACTTCACCCGTGCCGCCGCGCGCCTGCACCTCGCCCAGCCGGGCCTCAGTGCGCAGATCCGGCAGCTGGAGCGCGAGCTGGGACAGCCGCTGCTGGAGCGCGGAGCCCGGTCGGTGACCCTCACGCCCGTCGGCGCGGCGGTGCTACCGCACGCCCGCGCCGCCCTGGCGGCGGTCGAACAGGTCACCCAGACCGTCGACGAATTCACCGGCCTGCTGCGCGGACAGGTCCGCCTCGGCTTCGTCTCCGGCATCGCGGGCGAGGATTTCGACCTCGCCGCCGTCCTCGCGGAATTCCACTCGGACCACCCGCAGGTCGGCATCAGTCTGAGCGAGCACACCTCCGAGGAAATGCTGGAAGCACTGCGGCACGGCGATCTGGATATCGCGCTGGTCGGGCTGACAGGCGCGGATATCGACGCGACCCTGGGTGTCGATATCGTGCTGGACACCGCCGTCGTCGCCGCGGTGCCCGCGGCCGACGAGCCCGCCCGCACCCGAATCCCGCTGGCCGAGTTGGCCGGACGGCGACTCATCTGCCTACCGCGCGGCACCGGCCTGCGTGGCGTCCTGGAGCGCGCCTGCGCCGCGGCCGGACTCACACCCGAGATCGCCTTCGAGGCCGCCAACCCGGGCGTCCTGCTGCAACTCGCCGCGCACGGCCTCGGCACCGCGGTGGTCCCCGAACTCTCCGCGGCGGAAGCGGCCGAATTCGGTGTCCGGACAATGGAAATCACCGATCCGCGGCTGCGCGGTCAACTCGCGCTGGTCTGGCGACGCGACCGCCCCGGCAATCCGGCGACGAAAGTCCTGCTGGGGCAACTACGCATCGCGCTGGGCCGATAAACGAGTTGTGGACCGGCCCCAGGGGACCGGTCCACAACTGCCTACTCGAGTGGCGACTACAGCAGCCGCGACAGGAACGACTTCGTGCGCTCATGTTTCGGGTCCGCCAGCAGCTCGCGCGGCACACCGGATTCGACGACCACGCCCGCGTCCATGAACACCAGCTGATCGGCGACCTCCCGAGCGAAGCCCATCTCGTGGGTCACCACGACCATGGTCATGCCGTCGGCGGCGAGTTCCCGCATCACCTGCAGCACCTCACCCACGAGCTCCGGATCCAGCGCCGAGGTCGGCTCGTCGAACAGCATCAACTTCGGATCCATGGCCAGCGCCCGCGCGATGGCCACCCGCTGCTGCTGACCGCCGGAGAGCTGGGCCGGATAGGCATTCGCCTTGTCCGCCATGCCGACTCGGTCCAGCAGCTCCTTCGCCTTGGCGACCGCGTCGGCCTTCTTCAGTTTCTTCACCTGGGTCGGCGCTTCGATGATGTTCTCCAGCGCGGTGCGGTGCGGGAACAAATTGAAGTGCTGGAACACCATGCCGATATCGCGGCGCTGCTTGGCGGCCTCGCGCGGATGCAACTCGTAGAGCTTGTCGCCCTTCTGGCGATAACCGACGAGGTCGCCGTCGACGTAGAGCCGCCCGGCGTTCACCTGCTCCAGATGATTGATGCACCGCAGGAAGGTGGACTTGCCCGAACCCGAGGGCCCGATCAGGCACAGCACCTCGCCCCGGCCGACTTCCAGCGAGATGCCCTTGAGCACCTGCAGCGCGCCGAAGTTCTTGCAGACACGGTCGGCGACGATCATGGGTTGGCTCATTTCGCCTTCACCACCCCGCCCTGGGCGTCGGCCAGCTCCTGCAACTGCTTCGCGGTCAACTGCCGGGAGATCCCGCGCGAGTAGTACCGCTCCAGATAGAACTGCCCGACCATCAGCACGCTGGTGATCGCCAGGTACCAGGCCGCGGTCACCAGCAGCAGCGGTACCGGCTGGGCGTTCACGCTGGAGATGTCGCGAGCCCGGCCGTAGAGGTCGGTGGTCAGCGGCAGCGCGGTGACCAGCGAGGTGGTCTTGAGCATGCCGATGAGCTCGTTGCCGGTGGGGGGAATGATGACGCGCATCGCCTGCGGCAGCACGGTGCGCCGCATGGTCTGGGTCCAGGACATGCCGAGCGCCACGGAGGCCTCGCGCTGCCCTTCACCGACCGAATTGATTCCGGCACGGACGATTTCGGCCATGTACGCGGCCTCGTTCAGGCCCAGGCCGATGACCGCGAAAAGGAACGCGGCCTGCAACTCCTGCACATTGAAGTCGACGAACGACGGACCGAACGGCACACCGAGGACGAGGTGCTTGTACAGCGAGGGGAACAGGCCCCAGAACACCAGCTGCACGTACACCGGGGTGCCGCGGAAAATCCAGAGATAGACCCAGGACACCGAACGGAGCACCGGATTCGGCGACAGCCGCATCACGGCGAGCACGATGCCCAAAATGATGGCCAGCGCCATCGCCAGCACAGTCAGTTCGAGGGTGACCAGCGCGCCGTTGAGGATGCGCTTATCGAAGAGGTACTTCCCGAAGGTCGCCCACTTGTATTCCTCTTTGGTGGCGGCGCCGTAGAGGAAGAGTCCGAGCAGAACGAGAATGAAGGCCGCGGCGATCCAACGGCCCGGCCGGCGCAGCGGAACCGCTTTGATCGGTTCCGGCTCGGCTAGGCCCCCACCGTGCCCGGGATCGCCGGGCGCGGTGTCGGTTTTCGGGTCGGACATGGATCAGCTCACGGCTCCGTTGATACCGGCCTTGGTGATCGCGCCTTCCTGGACGCCCCAGTTCTCGCAGATCTTCTGGTACTGGCCGTTATCGATCAGGTGCTGCAGCGCCTTCTGCAGGACGCCCGCCAGGGGCGAGCCCTTGGCCACAGCCCAGCCGTAGGGCTGCGACTCGAAGACCGGGCCGGCTTGCTCGATCTTGCCTTCGCTCTGCTTGATCGCGTACGCGGTGACGGGCGAGTCGGCGGACATGCCGTCGACCTGGCCGAGGATCAGCGCGTTGGTCGCGGCGCTCTGTTCGTCGAAGGCCTTGATGTCGATCGGGGCCTTGCCCTCGGCGACGCACTTGGCGCTCTTGGCGGGCACTTCCTCGGTGTGCTCATACGTGGTGGCCTGCACCGCGACACGCTTGCCGCAAGCATTGTCCGGGTCGATCGCCTTACCCTTCTGCTGCGCCCACTGGACACCGGCAATGAAGTAGTTGGTGAAGTCGACCTGCTGCTCACGTTCCTTCGTATCGCTGATCGAGGACATCCCGAGGTCGTAGGTACCGGCCTGGGTTGCGGGGATGATCTTGTCGAAGGCGGACTCGACATAGTCGGCCTTCACACCCAGCACGGAAGCGATGGCGTCCATCAGGTCGACGTCGAAACCGACGATCTTGTCGCCGTCCTTCCACTCGTTGGGCGGGTAGGGAATGTTCACTCCGACTACGAGCTTGCCGGAGGACTTGATCTTGTCGGGGAGCGTCGACGCGATCGAGTCGACCTTCTCCACCTTTTCCTTCGAGACCGCGGCTCCGGTCTCTTCGGTATTGGAACAACCCGTCAGGATCAGTGCGCCACCGGTGAGTACGCACATCACCTCCAACGCGCGCCTGCCAAGCACGGTACGAACAGACACAGCAGCCCTCCACATTTCGGATACGTGAAACCCGGGTTTTACCACCCGTTTGGCAATCTAAGCGACCGAGACGCTTCGTGCTGGCAAGAAACGGAAGATTAACTCCGTCCTGTGCAGAACACTCCTACCCAGGCAAACGACTACCGGCGGTGGACCCTAGCACATATCTGTTCGGTGAATTCGCTGGTGGAGGCGATGCCGCCGAGGTCGGCGGTGGCGATCCCGGCCTCGAAGGCCGCGGCCACGGCATGCTCGATCCGCTCGCCCGCGTGGACCAGCGCGGCGTCGCCGTCGCGGGTACCCAGCCAGTTCAGCAACATCGCAGCAGACAGCTGGAGTGCGACCGGGTTGGCCCGGTTGTGCCCGGCCAGGCTCGGCGCGGCACCGTGCACCGCCTGCGCCATGGCCCGCGTCGCGGAGCAATTGAGCGAGGCGGCCATGCCGAGCGAGCCGCTGAGCTCGCCCGCGAGATCGGAAAGGATGTCGCCGAAGAGGTTTTCGGTGACCACGACGTCGAAGTCACCGGCGGCGCGGACCAGATGCGCGGCCATGGCGTCGACGTGCTCGTCGCCCACCTGCACGCCGGGATAGGAGTGCGCAATCTCATAGCAGACGTCGCGGAACAGACCCATGGTCATCGGCAGCACGTTGGCCTTGTGCACGATGGTGACTTTCTTGCGACGCGCCGAGGCGAGCCGGAAAGCTTCGTGTGCGATCAGCTCGCAAGCCCGTCTGGTGACGACGCCGATGGCCATGGCGATGTCCGGGGTCGGCCGGAATTCTCCGGATCCGGCGAACATATTGCGGTCGGCGTAAAAGCCCTCGCTGTTCTCCCGGACGATCACGAGGTCGATGTCGGGAGCGGTCGCGCGAACACCCCGGAAGGCTCGCGCCGGGCGGATATTGGCGTAGAGGCCGAAGTGCTTGCGGATGGCGCCGCCCGGAGCGACCTCGCGCCGATGTTCGGCGGCGTAGGCGGCGTTGTCGTGCGGGCCGAGAATCCAGGCGTCCAGATCTTCGAGAGCCTGCAAGGTCCGCTCGGGCAGCGGGGCCCCGAATTCCTCGATGGCGCGATGACCCATCAGCAGCGGCACCCAGTCGACGGGCGACGCGGCGGCGGCCGCGAGGGCCTCGTCCACTACCCGCCGGGTGGCCCGCACGACCTCGGGTCCGATGCCGTCACCCTCGATCAGGCCTAGTCGTAGCCGTTCCTTCGCTCTGCTCACGGCCTTATCCTCCCGCTCACCGCGCCCTCGGCGGTCCAGCGGGCCCCGGACACGCCGGTCGAGGTTGCGTCGCCGCCGGACTGGGTAATCGGCGCGGGAGATGGAACGCGTGGGCAGCCGTCCACCGTTGGCAGGGAAGATAGTGCTCGAGCCGGGCGTTATAGCTGGCGACAAACTAGACGAGAGGACGTCATGGCCACCCAGACACTCACGCAGAAGAACTTCGACGAGGTAGTCACCGGAAACGACGTGGTACTCGTCGACTTCTGGGCAGACTGGTGCGGACCGTGCAAGCAGTTCGCGCCGACCTTCGAGGCTTCCTCGGAGAAGTACCCCGACGTCGTCCACGGCAAGGTGGACACCGAGGCCGAGCAGACGCTGGCCGCGGCCGCGAACATCCGCTCGATCCCGACCATCATGGCGTTCCGCGAGGGCGTGCTGGTCTTCGCGCAGCCGGGCGCGCTGCCGCCGGCGGCGCTGGAGGATCTCGTCACGCAGGTCAAGGGCCTGGACATGGACGAGGTACGCAAGCAGCTGGCCGAGCAGCAGGCGACAGCCGAGTAGGACCCCGGCAACGGGCCGTGCACCGATCCCGGTGCACGGCCCGTTGTGCTGTGCGGGGTTACGCGCCGAGGCGGTTGACGCCGGAAATCATTGCGCGCGCGGTGGATTCGGCGCTGTCGCCGGCGAGGGCCGCTCCCCAGCCGCGTCGCCCGTTGAACTCGCACTGCACGAAGGTGGCGGTGCCGAGCTCGGTGCGGCGCTGATGGAATTGCAGGATCTCCACCGGGTAGCCCTCGTCGTAGAGCGCTGAGGTGAGCGCCGCCACGGGGCTGCCGATGGCCGCGACGGACCGCAGGTGATCGGCGAATTCCAGGGTCGCGGTGAAGGCGGCCATCCGGCCGCCGGACGCGGCCCAGTCGCTGATCCGGATCGGGCCGTCCTGCCCGCAGTACCGGTCGTAAAACTGTTCCGGTGTCATGCCGGCGCTTTCGGCCCGCAAGCCCTTGGGCGCGGCGGCGATGAACATGTGTGTATCAAAAGTCAGTGTGGTCATTGAGATTCAGGTCTTCCCGAAGAATGTCGGTGGAGGGGACCAGCTTCAACAATCAACAGCCCGCAGCGAGGGGGCCGGTCCGAATCAGACCCCGCTACGGCGGGTTACTACGAGAAGTCGCGCTTGCGCCACCATCGCGGTGAGCGGGAGCACAGCACTGAGGGCGTCGCGGGTCGCGACGGTCAGCACGATGCTGTGGCGGCAGGCGGGATTCGGCACGCGATCGACAATAGGCACAACGTCGCGCAATAGCAACCATATCGGGCAATGATTTTCGCTACTCGCGAGTATCATCCGCGCAGCTCACAGCCAGGGCGGCAAGATCAGCGCGCGCTCGGTACGTTGGGCCCCATGGGTCTGATCGCCATGACCAGGCAACCCGAATAGCTGGACCAGCCGCTCAGGAAGACAAGGCGGGTGTGCGAGCCGGTGCCGCGGCGGCGGATTCGGTGGCGGCGCGATGCAGGCCGCGGTGGTCGTAGCCGAAGGTCGCCGCCGCACCGAGGACCAGGCCGATCGCGAGGCCGAGCAGCGTCATCCAGATGCCTTGGGACAGACCGGCTTCGGCGCGGCCGTCGAAGAGCAGGATGGCACGCACGGCGAGATAGATCTGGTGCATGGGTTCGAAACGGGCCAGCGCCGCGATATAGCTCGGGACAGCTTCCAGGGGAACCGTGGCGGCCGAGGACGGCAACCCGAGGACCACGAACAGAACCAGGTTGATCATCAGACCCGCGGTGCCGAAGGTCGCCAGGACCGCTAGCGCCGTGCATCCGACGGCGATGATGGCGAGTGTGCCGTAGAGCCAGAGCAGCAGCGGACTGGACAGCGGCACGTCCAAAAGCTTTGCGGTGCCGAGGAATACGGCGGACAGCACGGGCGCCGCGGCGCCGATGACGCCCCATTTGAGCAACAGGGTGCGCAAGCGGCTGATGCCGGTGGCGGGCGGATGAACGAACCAGGGCCCGTATTCGGTGGGCATGAAACCGAGGGCCGAGTCGATCAGGGTGTGGATGATCATGGCGCCGGTGAACCCGGCGAGCAGCAGGATCAACGTATAGAAGAACGCGACCAGGCCCTGTCCCGCGCCATCGGGCATGGGCCGAAACGGGACGTCGACGATATGCACGGGCTCGGCGATGGCGAGGCGCGCGGCACCGCTGATCTGCGCCGATCCCTGCGGCCCGACCGTGGTGTGCACGCGTTCCGCGAGATTTTCGCCGACGGTCTGCTGTACCTGCGCCAGGGCGCGGTCGGCGATGCGCGACATGATGCCGGCGGTGTACGGACCGATGCGCGGGTTGCTCTGCACCGTGATGACCGGGCGTTCCACCTCACCGGGCACCACCGCCGCGGCGCCGAGGATGGCCAGCCGCTTGGTGAAGTCGGACGGGATGATGATCGCGCCGTAGACCTGGCCGTTCTCCAATTGCGCTCGGGCACTGGCGATTCCGACCACACGCAGATCGACCTTGTCGGCCGGGATGCCCGCGATCAGACCTTCGGTGATCTGGGCGCCGATATTGGCCGGTGCGCCGTCGATCGTGTCGCCCAGGTCTTGATTGACCAGGGCGACCGGGAAGTCGTGCAGATTCTTCTCGGTATTGCTGGCATAGCCGAGGTACATGGTGCCGAGCAGTGCCGCGAACACCGTCAGCAGCGCGACCGGAGCGGTGAAGGTGCGAACCGTCATGTGTTGAATGTAGGCAGCGCCTACAAAGTAGTCAACGCCTACATTTTGTTATCCTGCACTCATCATGACCGCAACCCGCGCACGCTCGTATCACCACGGCGACCTCCGCGCCGAGCTGTTGCAGCGCGCCGAAGCCACGCTG
The DNA here is from genome assembly GCF_017875645.1 of Nocardia goodfellowii. NCBI lineage: Bacteria > Bacillati > Actinomycetota > Actinomycetes > Mycobacteriales > Nocardiaceae > Nocardia > Nocardia goodfellowii. The sequence goes on from NZ_JAGGMR010000001.1 coordinate 6,917,466, forward strand.
CGCGAATCCGGCGTCGACGGGTTGTCGCTGCGCCAGTTGGCGCGCGACACCGGAGTCAGCCACGGCGCGCCCACCCGCCACTTCCGCGACAAACAGGCGCTGCTCGACGCGCTCGCCGTCGCCGGATTCGAGCGCCTCGGCGCCGATTTCGAGAATCTCGCCGCCGCCGGGTCCACGACCGACCCGATGCGCGCGATGGCCCGCACCTACCTGCGCTTCGCCACCGAGAACTCGGCCCTGCTGGCCTTGATGTTCGCGCGCCGGCACAGCCCGGTGGCCGGGGACGTCATGTCACAGGCGGTCGACCGCGCGTTCGCGGTACCGATCAGCCTGATCGCCGACGCGCAGAGCCGCGGGGAGATCATCCCCGACGACCCGCGCCGAATCGCCCTCACCGCAGTCGCCGCGCTCCAAGGTCTGGCGACTTTTCTGAGCTCCGGGCTCGTCGCCGCCGAAGCGGCGGAGGAGTGGCTCGACGGCCTGGTCAGCCACGTGATGCTGGGTCTGCGACCGCGCTGAGGACGCTGCGAAAAGCGACCGCAGAGCCCATCGCCCTGGCGCCTCGGCCGCGCTGAAAGCGCGGTACCGGGCGTCGACTCAGTGCGCGGCGGAATCCCAGCTGCGGCCGGTACCGACGGAAACGTCGAGCGGCACCGAGAGCGCGATGGCCGAGGCCATGTTCTCCCGCGCGAGGGTTTCCAGTTGGTCGCGCTCGCCCTCGGCGACCTCGAAGACGAGTTCGTCGTGGATCTGCAACAGCATCCGGGACCGCAGGCCCGCTTGCCGAATGGCCTTGTTCACGTTGATCATCGCCACCTTGATGATGTCGGCGGCGGTGCCCTGGATGGGGGCGTTGAGCGCCATGCGTTCGGCGGCCTCGCGGCGCTGGCGGTTACTGGAATCCAGGTCGGGCAGGTAGCGCCGGCGGCCGAAGAGAGTCTCGGTGTAGCCGACCTTGCGGGCCTGATCGACGACGTCCTGCAGGTAGTCGCGAATGCCGCCGAAACGCTCGAAGTAGATGTCCATCTGCTCCTTGGCCTCCTGCGTGCTGATCTTCAGCTGCGCGGACAGACCGAACGCGCTCAGACCGTAGGCGAGACCGTAGGACATGGCCTTGATGCGGCGGCGCATCTCCGGATGCACCTCCGAGAGCGGAATGTCGAAGGCCTTGGAGGCGACGAAGGTATGCAGATCCTCACCGGAGTTGAAGGCCTCGATCAAGCCTTCGTCGCCGGAAAGGTGGGCCATGATGCGCATTTCGATCTGGCTGTAATCGGCCGTCATCAGCTCGGCGTAGCCGGGGCCGACGACGAAGGTGTCGCGGATCTGGCGACCGGTGTCGGTGCGGATGGGGATGTTCTGCAGGTTCGGCTCGGTGGAGGAGAGCCGGCCGGTGGCGGCGATGGTCTGGTTGAAGGTGGTGTGGATGCGCCCGTCCTCGGCGACCGACTTGAGCAGTCCGTCGACGGTGACCTTCAACCGCGTCGCGTCGCGATGCTCGAGCAGATGCTGCAGGAAGGGGTGTTCCGTCTTCTCGTACAGCGATTCCAGCGCGTCGGCGTCGGTGGTGTAGCCGGTTTTGGTGCGCTTGGTCTTCGGCATGTCGAGCTCGTCGAACAACACCACCTGCAGCTGCTTGGGCGAGCCCAGATTGATCTGCTTGCCGATCACCTCGTAGGCGGCGTTGGCCGCTTCGCTGACCTTGTCGGCGAACTGGCGTTGCAGCAGTTCCAGCTGCTCGACATCGACGGCGATGCCCGCGTCCTCCAAGCGGCCGAGCACATCGAGCAGCGGCAGTTCCATATCGTCGAGCAGCGGCACGGATTCGATCTGCTCGAGCTCGGTGTCGAGCGCCGCGGCGAGATCGAGCACCGCGCGGGCGCGCAGCATCTCCGTCTGCGCGGCCTCGGCGTCGATCGTGTCGGCGTCGTCGAGCAGCGAAAGCTGTTGCGTGTCATCGGTTTCGGCGCGCAGCTCACGGCGCAGGTAGCGCAGCGAGAGATCGTCGAGATTGAAGCTGCGCTGGCCGGGACGGACCAGGTAGGCGGCCAGCGCGGTGTCGCTGGTGAGCCCGCCCAAGGTCCAGCCGCGCCCGCGCAGCATGTGCATGGCCGACTTCGCCTCGTGCAGCGCCTTCGGCACCGCCGGGTCGGCCAGCCAGGCGCCCAGTGCCGCTTCGTCTTCCGGGGTGAGCACGGTGACATCGATGTAGCCACTCTGGTCGTCGGCGGCCGCGATGGCGAGCGCCTTCACGTCACCGTTGCCCGGGGTGCCGTTGCCGACGATGGAAACACCGTGGCGCACACCGGCCACGGCATGCTCGGCGAGCCAGGACACGACGCCGCCGATTTCCAGGGCGCCGCCGCTGATCTCGAAGCCGGACTCGGCCTCGGGCTCCTTCGGCGCGAGAGTTTCGAACAGCCGGTCGCGCAGCACCCGGAATTCGAGGTCGTCGAAGAGTTGATGGATCTTGTTGCGATCCCACGGTTGCTGGGCCAGCTGATCCGGGGTGTAGGGCAGCGGGACATCGCGGACCATCTCGGTGAGTTGCCGGTTGAGCACCACGCTGGACAGGTTGGCGCGCAGCGCGTCACCGACCTTGCCCTTCACCTCGTCGACCTTCTCCACCAAGGTGTTCAGATCCCCGTACTCGCGGATCCATTTGGCGGCGGTCTTCTCGCCCACGCCGGGGATGCCGGGCAGGTTGTCGCTCGGGTCGCCGCGCAGCGCCGCGTAATCCGGATACTGGGAGGGGGTGAGGCCGTACTTCGTCATCACCTCGTCGGGGGTGAAGCGCGTGAGATCCGAGACGCCCTTGCGCGGGTAGAGCACGGTGACATCGTCGGTGACCAGCTGGATGGCATCGCGGTCGCCGGAGACGATGAGCACCCGGAAGCCTTGGGCCGTGGCCTGGGTGGTGAGCGTGGCGATCAGATCGTCGGCCTCGAACCCGTCGATCGCCATCACCGGAATGCCCATCGCGGCGAGCACGTCTTTGGTGAGCTCGACCTGGCCGCGGAACTCATCCGGGGTCTGGCTGCGGTTGGCCTTGTACTCCGGATACGCCTCGGTGCGGAAGGTTTTGCGGGACACGTCGAATGCGGCGGCCACATGGCTGGGCTTCTCGTCGCGCAGCAGGTTGATCAGCATGGCGGTGAATCCGTACACCGCGTTGGTGGTCTGCCCGGTGACGGTTTTGAAGTTCTCCGCGGGCAACGCGAAGAACGCGCGATAGGCCACGGAATGGCCATCCAGCAACAGCAGCGTCGGCCGCTCCCCCGGCGCTTCGACGGAGGTGCCGGCTGCGGAACTCGGACGCTGATCGGTGGTCGCTGGAGTCACGTGTCAGAGTCTATTGAGACCCACCGACAAGTCCACGGCAGGGCGGGCATCACTGCTCACGCCACGTACGGTGCGGCCGAGTACCAGGTGTTGCACTCGGAGGTGTCGCCCAGATCGGCACCCCATTTCCACCAGCCCCACACATTGAAGTCGGTGCCGTGCAGCCGGGCGTAGCCGGGCCGGTCACCGGCCACCCGGGTGACGCGCACCGCCTCGTCCCAGGTCTGCTGATCGATATCGGCGCGACCGTGATTACTGCCGAAGAACATTCCGGCGAAGCACGCGGCCTGCAGGTCCAGGCGACGGCTCTGTTCCTGGCCGGCTCCGGTATGCCAGCCGACCGCGGTGCGTTTGTCGAGATAGGCCCGCATGACGCCGATCAGCGATTGGATGTGGTGGCCGTACTCGTGGGCGAGCGCGGCCAGCTGGGCCCCGCGGCGAGAGCCGCTGGTCACCGTGCGTAACCCGTCGAGCGGCAGAATGATCGTCTCGTCGATCATGCAGTAGAGGGATTCGGCGGTGTCGCCGTCCTCGCGGGCGCACGGGCTGCTGAGCGTGCCGGGCTGCTCCGGCACGGCCAACCGCGGCGAGCGGAACGGCAGGCCCGCGCCGCGCAGTGTCGGCTCCCACGCGGCGTCCAGGCAGTCGATGGCGGCGAGATAGAACGCGCGGGCCGCGGTGGCGTCGGCGCCCCACCCGGGCAAGGTGCAGTCGACCCTGGTCAGCCCGACGTGCTGGGCGAACAACGGATGATCGGCCAGCGCCTGCACCTGCCGGCTGGACGGGAATTGCGCCGCACCGGATAGTCGCACCGGGTCCACCGGCGCGGCGGCATAACCTGCCGGTTTCGCGGGATCCGAGGGCGCGCCGGTGAATCCCGGCCCGGACGCGAGTCCCGCGCCGAGCGTCAGCCCGGCGGCCCGGTCGGTGGGGCGGGGCGCACCGGCGGGCCAGCCGGCCGCCACCACGAATCCGACCATCGCGATGATCGCGATCGCACCGCAGATCGCGGTGATCGGGAGCCCGTGCCGGTTGCCGCCGGGTGGCCGGCGAGATGTCAACGGCTGGTTCATGTTTCCCCCTGACCAAGGTCCGTCGACGCCCTTCTATGGAAGCCGACGAGACCGGGGCCTGCAACTCGGACAGGCCCGCTCCGGGTCACAGTGTGGCAACGAGTTCCCGCAGCACCGGCAGGCTCACCGATCCGGAGCCGAGCACGATGTCGTGGAAACTCTTGATATCGAAGGCGTTTCCGAGCTTCCGCTCGATATCGGCTCGCCGGGATCGGATTTCGATCTGTCCGACCTTGTACGCGACGGCCTGTCCGGGCATGGCGATATAGCGGTCGACCTCCATCCGGATGTGACCCTCACCCACCGGCGCATTGGCGATCATGAAATCGACGGCCTGCTGACGCGTCCAGCCCAGGGCGTGGATACCGGTGTCGACAACCAACCGGCAGGACCGCCACGAGTCACCGGCGAGCATGCCCAGCCGTCCGAGATCGTCTGCGTACAAGCCCATTTCGTCGGCCAGCCGTTCTGCGTACAGCGCCCAGCCCTCGACGAACGCGGTATTGGCGAAGGACTGCCGCTGGAATCGCGGCAGGTGGTCGAGTTCGTTGGCGATGGCCAGTTGGAGGTGATGCCCCGGGATGGCCTCGTGGTAGGCGACCGAGGCGGTTTCGTAGCGCAGCTGCTCGGTCGGCTGGTAGCGGTTGACGAAATACGCGCCCGGACGAGAGCCGTCGGCCGGGGGCGGAAAGTAGTAGGCGGTAGGCGAATCCGCTTCCAGGAACTCCGGTACCGGCACGATGTCACAGGATTCCCTGGGCAGCCGCCCGAACCAGTTCTTCATCTCCGCGGTGGCCGCGGTCAGGGCGCTGCGCGCGTCGGTCATGATCTCGTCGGCGTCGCGGTAGCGCAGGTCCTGGTCGGTGCGCAGCCGGGTGAAGATCTCCGTGAGGTCGGCGGTACCGAATCGGCGCGCCCCGATCTCCGCGTATTCCGCGCGCAGCGCCGCCAATTCGGCGAGGCCGGTGCGGTGGATCTCCTCGGCGCTCAGCTCGGGCAGCGTGGTGTGCTCGCGCAACAACCGGGTGTAGATGTCCGCGCCGTCGTCACCGAGCCAGCACAGTCCCGCGCGCTCGTCCGGGCGCGCGACGGGCAGCAGTTCCTCGGCGAGCGCCTCCCGGTAGCGGCGGAAGCCCGGGCGGATGACTTCGGCTGCCACCTGGGCCAATTCGGCGCGCCAGGCTTCCTCGCCGTCCCAGTCCGGCGGACCGTCGAGGGTGACGAACGCGTCACCGGTGAGATCGGAATCCAGGTAGCCGTCGAGCTGATTCAGCGATCGCCGCACGGTGATCAGCGCCGGCGCGCGCCCCGCGGCCAATCCGGCGCGGAAGCGTTCCACCGCCTGGTCCAGCATGGTGCCGATCTGGCGATGCCGTTGCACCAGCGCCGTCGCGTGCTCCGGTTTCAGCGCACTGATCTGCGGCGCCATGGTGAGCAGCTGCGCGTGCACGCCCGCCATCTGATCGGAGGCCATTTCCAATGGCCGCCAGGACAATTGGTCGATCGTGCCGGTCAACTCGGCGTGCAACAGGCTGCGCGTGATCCGGTCCTGCGCGCTCAGCGCCTCCGGATCCAGAGCGTCGACCCGGGCCAGCAGGTCGCGGTAGGTCGCGCTGATTCGCGCTTCGGCTTCGGCGGACAGGTCTTCGATGCGGTCGTCGAAGCGGTGGTCGCCGAGCAGCGTCGCGGCGGTGGGCGACGCTTCGAGCTTGCTGTCCCAGTATTGGTCGGCTAGGTCGATCAACTCTTCGCGGGAGTTCATGGAGGCCATCATGCCCGCAGGACAGCGGCGGCGCACCGGAAATCCGATGCGCCGCCGCTGCTCAGGCCGAAACTAACCCACACCCAGATAGGCCGATTTCACCGCCGAATCGACCAGCAGATCGCCGCCCGTACCGGACTTGGTGACCTCGCCGGTCTCCAAAATGTAGGCACGGTCGCTGCGCACCAGGGCCTGCTGCGCGTTCTGTTCCACCATCAGCACGGTGGTGCCCTGCCGGTTGATCTCGCTGATGATCCGGAAGATCTGCTGGATCACCATGGGCGCCAACCCCATCGACGGCTCGTCGAGCAGCAGCAGCCGGGGCCGGGCCATCAGGGATCGTCCGATCGCCAGCATCTGCTGCTCACCGCCGGACAGCGTGCCGCCGACCTGCTTGCGGCGTTCGGACAGACGGGGGAAGAGCTCGAACACCCATTCGAGGGTCTGGTCGCACTCCGCCTTCACCTTGAAAGGCCGACCGTAGCAACCCATGTCGAGGTTTTCCTGCACCGTCATGCCGGGGAACACACCGCGGCCCTCCGGCGCCTGGATCAGCCCGTCGGTCACCCGTTCGTGCGCCTTCACACCGGTGATGTCGCGGCCCTGGAACAAGATCTTGCCGCGGGTCAGCGGCAAGAGCCCGGACAGCGCCCGCATGGTGGTCGTCTTGCCGGCGCCGTTGGCGCCGAGCAGCGTGACCAGCTCACCCTCCGCCACCTTCAGCGAAATGCCGTGCAGCGCTTGGATTCTGCCGTAGTTGACGACCATGTCCTGGACTTCGAGCAGCACCGGAGCGTCGCTGAAATCGCGATCCGGCGCGTCCTTGCCCGCCTTGCGCACCGACACCGGTTCCGGCCCGCGACCGGGCTCCGGGATCGGCAGCACCTGCGTCGGCGAATCCGCCGGATCCGTTGCGGGAGCATCGGTTCCGGCTTCCTCGCTGGGCGCGGATCCGGTATCGGCGCTGGGGGCGGGTTCGGCTTCCGTGGCCCGGGCCTCGTCATCGGGCACACCCAGGTACGCCGCGATCACGTCCGGATTCTCGCGCACCTCCGCGGGCAGGCCGTCGGCGATCTTGCGCCCGAACTCCAGCACCACGATCCGGTCCGTCACACCCATGACCAGGCGCATATCGTGCTCGATGAGCAGCACGGTGAACCCGTCGTCGCGGATCTTGCGGATCAGATCCATCAGCGCGGCCTTCTCCGCCGGGTTGAACCCGGCGGCCGGCTCGTCCAGGCACAGCAGCTTCGGCTCGGTGGCCAGGGCGCGCGCGATCTCGAGACGACGCTGATCGCCATAGGAGAGATTGCGTGCCTTCTCCACCGCGCGCGGTGCGATGCCGACGAATTCGAGCAGCGCCATGCCGCGCTCGATGGCGTCGCGCTCCTCGCGCCGATGCCGCGGCGTACGGATGATCGCGCCCGGCACCGAGGTCTTGTGCCGGGCGTCGGTGCCGACCACCACGTTCTCCAGCGCGGTCATCTCGTTGAACAACCGCACATTCTGGAACGTGCGTGCGATACCGAGCCGGGTGATCTCGTTGCGCTTGGACTTCGTGAGCGGCTTGCCATCGAAATACACGAGTCCCGACGCCGGCTTGTAGACACCGGTGATCGCGTTGAAGCAGGTCGTCTTACCGGCCCCGTTGGGTCCGATGAGACCGAGGATCTCCCCGCGGCGGATCTCGAAATCCAACGAGTCCAGCGCGGTGAGACCACCGAATTTCACGGTAAGGCCCTCGGTACGCAGCAGTGGCGCGCCGACCTCGGTGTCGATTTCCCGGTGCGGCGCAACCACTTCGGCGACTGTTTCGGCATCACCGAGTTCCGGGATCACCGCGGTGAGGTCGACCTCGCCGGCGCTTTCCGCCGGCTCCGGCGGCGCGACATGACCGGCGGCCATGTCCTCGTTGTCGAACAGCGCGTCACCCGCGCCCGGGCCGGTCATCGTCCCGCTCCGACCGTCTCGGGCTGGGCCGGGCGGCGCACCGCCTGGTAGACCTGCCGGCCGTAGGTGAGCAGTTTCTGCCGCACCGGGAACAGACCCTGTGGACGCAGAATCATCATCACCACCAACGCGATACCGAAGTACAGATATTTGAGGTCGCCGAGCGACTGCGCGCCGCCCGGCCGGAACAGCAGCACACTGCCTACCAGCAATGCGCCCATGACGCCGGTGAACACCATGCCGCTCACCACCAGCCGTTTCGGCCAGCCGCCCAGGTCTCGATTCTTCTGGGCCCACTTCCAGTACAGCGCCAAGGCGATGAACGCCGCCACATCGAGGATGAGCAACGTGTACCCGGTGGCCTCGTCGTTCACCATTCGCACCGACGCCAGCCGGTCCGGTAGATAGGCGATGATGAACGCGCCGGCCAATACGCCGAGTTTGTTGCCCTGGCCGCCGATCACGACCGCGCAGAGGAACAGCATCGAGTTCACGATGTCGAACCTGGTCGGGTTCACGAACTGCACCTGCCCGGCGTAGATCGCGCCCGAGATACCGCCGACCGCGGCGCCGATCATGAATGCCCACAGCTTGTATTTGTAGGTCTGCACGCCCATGATCTCGGCGACGTCCTCGTCCTCGCGGATCGCGACCCAGGCGCGGCCGACCCGGCTGCGTTCCAGGTTGCCGACGATCAGCAGCATGACGATAATCAGCGCCATACCCAGCCAGTACCAATAGGTTCCATAGCTGGCGCGGTCGAGCAGATTCGACGAATCCGGGTCACCAACATTGCCCGCGGAGAACACGCCGTTGGGCTTGGCCTCGGACTCACCGATGCGCGGGTACGCCACCTCGGACAGACCGAGGCTGCCGTTGGTGATCTCGCCGAGGTTGTCGGCGAGCAAGCGGACGATCTCACCGAAGCCCAGCGTCACGATGGCGAGGTAGTCACCGCGCAGCCGCAGCGTCGGTGACCCGAGTATCAGCCCGGAGAACGCGGTGACCAACGCGGCCAGCGGCAGACAGGCCAGCCAAGCCCATTTCGGGTCGAGCCAGCCGCCGTCGGTCTGATTCCACGGACTGTTCTTGGAGGTGAGCAGACCGACGGTGTACGCACCGACTGCATAGAAACCGACATATCCGAGATCGAGCAAACCTGCCTGGCCGACAACGACATTGAGGCCGATCGCGATCAGGCAGAACATCGCGACCTTGGCCATCACCAAGCCGAAGTTGTAGGCGGGGGTGTCCACCAGCGGTGGCGGGAACAGCGGCAGCAGCGCCAGCAGGATGATGAACGGCACGCCGACAGCCCACTGCCCGGGACGGCTGAGGCCATCCCACCAGGTGCGCAGGGCGTCGCCGATACCGCGACGTTCTTGCGGCGCGGGCGAATCCGGGCCCGCGGCTTTGGTCAGGTCCGTCATGCCCGTGCCCTTCCGAGACTTTCGCCGAGGATGCCGGTCGGGCGCACCATCAGCACCAACACCAGCACCACGAACGCGACCACGTCGCGCCACTGGGTGCCGAAGAACAACTGGCCGTACTGCTCCACCACGCCGAGGATCAGGCCGCCGAGCAGCGCGCCGCGCAGGTTGCCGATACCGCCGAGCACCGCCGCGCTGAACGCCTTGATGCCGAGAATGAACCCGCCGGAGTAGATGATGCCGTTCGGAATCTTGATCGTGTACAGCAGCGCCGCCGCACCGGCGAGCAGGCCGCCGATGAGGAAGGTCAGCATGATGACCCGTTCCCGGGACACGCCCATCAGGGTCGCGGTGTCCGGGTCCTGGGCCACGGCGCGAATGCCGCGGCCGAATTTCGTTTGGTTGATCAGGTATTCGGTGCCGATCGCCAGCACCACCGCGGCGAGCACGATGATGATCATGATGTTGGTGACGGACGCGCCACCGAAGTCGAACAGATCGGTCTGCTCGACCAACTGAACACCCTGCTGGGCATTGGTGCCGCCCAGCGCGGTACTCCCGATCGGGCCCGCGCTCTCGGGCAACTTCATCTTCGGCAGGATGAAATGCACGAATTCTTGCAGCACGAACGACATGCCGATGGCGGTGATCAGGAAGCTCAGCGGTTTCGCGCCGCGGCGGCGCAGCGGGCGGTACGCGACGCGTTCCAAACCGACAGCGGCGCCGCCGGAGACCAGCGCGCCGATCAAGCCCGCACCGACCAGGAACACGATCGTCAGGGCAGCGCCCTGGGAATACACGTCGGGCGCCGGCGAGAACCCGAGAATCATCAAGCCGATCAGCTGCCCGAACAAGCCGAGCATGAACACTTCCGAGTGCGCGAAATTGATGAGCCGCAGCACGCCGTAGACCAAGGTATAGCCCACGGCGACCAGAGCGTAGATAGCGCCGTAGGTCACTCCGTCAACGGTCAGTTGCCAGAAGTTGTCGATGACCCCGTTGTAATTGAAGTCGATCGATCCGCCGAGGATTTGTACTCCCTCGGCCAATGCTGTTGATGTCATGCGTATTTCGCCCTCATCCATTCGCCCGGGTCACGAAAGCAGCACGCATGGGTTCGCACGAACCCCATGCGTGCTGCGCTGAAGTGCCCGCGGGCTACTCCACTACTTGACCGTGTAAATCCAGATGAGCGCTTTGGACAGCTCGCCGTTCGGGCTCCACTTGTAGTGGCGGGCCAGGCCCTCACCGTCGTAGTTGCGCACGAACTCGAGCAGATCCGGGCGAGTAACCTTGCCGCTGTCGATGCCCTTGAACAGGATCGTCGCCAGGTCATAGCCCTCGACCGAATACACGCCGGGCGCCTCGTTGTTGAGCGCCTGGTAATCCTTGGCGAACTTCTCCGGGGCCGGGCCACACGGGCAGGTGAGGGTGGCGCCCTTGGCCGCGTTACCGGCCTGCCTGATGAACTGCGGGTCGTTCACACCGTCCGGGCCGACGAAGATTGACTTCACACCGGCGGCCTTGAGCTGCGACGCGAACGGCGCGCCCTCGGCGTAGTAGCCGGCGTAGAAGACCGCGTCCGCGTTGGCCGCCTTGATCTTGGTGACGGTGGCGGAGAAGTCCTTGTCGCCGGCCTTGACGGCGGCGGCACAACTCGGGTCGGCGGCAGCGCCGAGGCCTTCCTTGATGCTCTTGGCCAGACCGGTGCCGTAGTCGCTGTTGTCCTCGACAACGCAGACCTTCTTGTAGCCGGCCGTGTTGACCAGGTACTTGCCCACCGACGGGCCCTGCACGTCGTCATTGGCCAAACCGCGGAAGAAGTGCGTCCAGCCGTTGCCCGTCAGACCCGCGTTGGTCGCCGAGGCCGTGGTCGCCACCAGGCCCGCGTCGCTGAGGATCTTGCCGGTCGCCCTGGTCTCACCGGAGAACGTCGGGCCGACCAGGCCGATGATCGACTTGTCGTTGATGATCTGCGGAATCACCGAGGTGGCCTTCTGCGGATCACCCTCGGTGTCGAAGGCCTTGTACTCGATCTTGCACCCGGGGTTCGCGTCGTTGTGCGCCTTGAGCGCCACCTTCACGCCGTAGTCGATATTGATGCCGAGCTGCGCGTTCGGGCCGGTCAACGGGCCGGCGAAGGCGATCGCCGTGCCCGCGGGGCAAGTCGCTTTGCCGTCACCGGCCGGGTCGACGGCCTTGGACTGCGACGACGCCGCCACTTCCTTGCCGTCGGTATCGACCTGCACGACCGGCGCGATGGTCAGAGCGCCGCCGTTCTCGGTCCCGGTCGCCTTCCCATCATCGGTCGACTTGTCACTGCATCCGGACAGCACCAGCGCGGCGGCAGCGCTGAAAACCAATGCGCCTCGCGTGGAACGACTGCGCCATGTCGAACTAAGCACGTCTCACCTCTAAGTCCTGCTGAACCCCCGGCAACCCGAGGGGGCCGATCGCATCGGCCCGTCCAGAACATAGCGTTGGTACGTTAGATCCGCATCACATTCGCGTGATGCGGATGACCTTATTTCGAAGGTTTTCGGAAGATCGTGTAACGACTGAGCAAATTTTCCAGCCCCCAGCGACCGAGGGCCGGAAACGACCGGCGCTGGTCACTTAGGCGTCAAGTTCTCCAGCACTACCTCGGCTACCGCCTTCATCGTAGTGCGGCGATCCATCGCGGTTCGCTGAATCCACTTGAACGCCTGCGGTTCCGAGAGACCGTGCGTCTGCATCAGCACACCCTTGGCGCGCTCGACCAGCTTGCGGGTCTCCAGCCGGTCCGACAGATTGGCGACTTCGCTCTCCAGCGCGGTGATCTCGTGGAAGCGGCTGGCGGCCAATTCGATGGCGGGCACCAGATCCGATTTGGTGAACGGCTTCACCAGATAGGCCATGGCGCCGGCGTCGCGGGCCCGCTCCACCAGATCCCGCTGGCTGAACGCGGTCAGGATGACCACGGGCGCAACACGTCTGGACGCGATCTCGGCGGCGGCGTCGATCCCGTCCCGGCGCGGCATCTTCACATCCATGATCACCAGATCCGGGCGATGCTCCACCGCCAGATCCACCGCCTGCTGGCCGTCACCGGCCTCACCGACGACCAGATAGCCCTCTTCGGTCAGCATCTCCACCAGATCCATCCGAATGAGCGCCTCATCTTCAGCAACGACGACTCGCTTCGCCCCGGCGTCGCGCTTCGCGCCGGCGCCCCCTGCTGTCTCACTCATAGGTAGACCCCTCTGGTTCCGATGCCTGTCCCAACGCACCGCACGGCAGCCGAGACCGATCTACCCAAGCCTCCGCCCGCCCGCCGCGGGCGTCGAGTGATGTAAAGAGTACCGTTCACCCGCGCTCAGACCGTATATACCCTGCGCAAACCGGGTGGCGGTGACACAAGTCGCAACCGGTTCGCGGTTTGGGCTCCCGACCCGCTATAGTTCTCTCCCGGTGCTAGCCGATGTGGCGGAACTGGCAGACGCGACGGTCTCAAAAACCGTTATCCGAAAGGATGTGTGGGTTCGAGTCCCACCATCGGCACCGAGGTGGCGGCCCCTTTTTGGGAGCCGCCACTGGTCTTTCTCCCTCATGCAGTCCGCAATTGGTCCGCAGCAGCTTTCGCTCCGGCATCCATCCCGTCGGCCACGGTGTCGAGATCATCCGGGAACAGGTGCCCATAGAGATCCAGGGTCAGCGTCGCCGTCTTGTGGCCCAGCATCTTCTGCACCACCTTGATGTTCGCCCCAGCGCTGATCGCCAGCGATGCGGCGGTGTGCCGAAGGCTATGTGGCACAACACCTTCCAAACCCACATCTTTCGCCGCCTGATCGAACACCCAGCGGAATTCCGTTGAGGTCAGGTGACCGCCCTTGTGGCTGCCGAATACGAACGCGTCGGGTCGGCGGCCGCTCAGCAGGCTTTTCAACTCCTCAGCGAGGACCCGCGGCACCGGCACCGATCGGGTCGTGTGGTTCTTCGTATCGGTCTCCACCATGCCTGCGCCGGTGACCCGGGTGGCCGAGCGGCTCACCCGGATTCGCCGGTTGTCCACGTCGACGTTTGCCACCCGCAAGGCAATTGCTTCGCCGAACCGAATGCCGGTATAGGCCAGAGTCATTACCAGCGGCCGGAATCGGCCGGCGACCTGCGCCACTCGCATTACTTCGAGATGTGTCAGATAACGCCGCTCCCCCGACAGCATCGACGGCAGATCGATATCCTCCGCTGGATTCACTGCCAGCCGCTTGGCCTTCACCGCGAACCGCAACACCTGGCCGAGGACCTGATAGGACTGGATTACCCGGGACGCCGACAGCCCGCGGCCCTCGAATCTCGAACTCCCCGACACCGAGAGGTTGACCACCCATTCCTGGATGTCCTCGAACTCGATTTCCCGCAGCGGCACCGCCCTCCACCGTGGCAGCACCACAGTGTCGAGCAGCGAGCGATATCCTGCCACGGTCTTCGGCTTCCGGAACTTCTTGGTGGCGAACCATTTTTCGGCCACCACCTCGAAAAGCACACCACTACGATCCGGGTCGACCCAGGTGCCGGTGACCACCTTTGTGGTCACGTCGCTGTCGAGGAACTTCTTGGCATCGTTCTTCACGGTGAACGAACGGTGGCGTTCGATGCCGTTCGGATCGACGTAGCGGGCACGCCACCGCTTGCCTTTGCCGAACCGCTCCTCGGACTTGACCTTCTCCTTCTTTTTCTTGCCCGTGACGGGATCGACGACCACCACGGTGGGGAACCAACGGTCCTCGATGCCGACTCGTGGATTTCGGCGCGTGGGTGGCCGTCGGGATGTCTGCGGGCTGTCGCGGTCATCCGGCTCATCGTTTGTGCTGTCGCGGCGGTGGTCCGGGGCCCTCACGCGACACCGCCCCGTGCCGTGAGCTGTTCCTGCTCGGCGACCCATCCTAGAATTGCTGATTCGCGCCATACTCGCCGACGCCCCAATTTGAAACTGGCTGGGCCGGAACCGATGTGGGCCCAGTAGCGCCACGTCGCGGCCGGAATGCCCGTCAGGGCTTCGCAATCCTTGGCCTGTAGCAATCGGTCCGGACTATCTGTGCCGAAAGGTGGTCGTTTGTCCTCGTTCATTCTGTACTCCTGTCTGTGGTGTATTCCTGAGCGGCGATGAGAGTGCGGGTCACCGTGGACGAGTTGAGTTCGACTCGCTCCGCTATGCGAGCGTGCGACCAGCCTTCGTCGTGGCGGAGATGCAAGATCTCGGCGACCTTGCCCGGGTCGCGGCGGCCGGCGGGGTCCGCACTGCACAACTGCTCCGCAACCGCAATCCACCGGTTGGGTAGTGCACTGGCCTCGATTTCGATGCGTGGCCCGGTTTCCAGGTCCGGATTCGTCGCCGCGGCGGTCAGTTCGGTGGACATGGACCGGGTTTCGGTTCGGGTCTCGCGCACCGAGACGGTGCGTACCGGTTCCGCGTTGTGCACCACCGGCTCTGGGTCGTGCACGTCCGCCACCGACTGGTGCGCACCGTGGTGCTCGCGCAGGATCATGTGGGCCAAAGCAGCTCCCATACCGAGAACCACGACGGGCAGGCAGGCGACGAACACAGTGAGCGGCCACGGCGCGCTGGTCACGTGCGCGGCTTTCATGAGGTGGTAGGCGGCCTGCCCGCCAGCGCCCAACGCGAGTGCCCCGAACGCCGAAACCTTCGCGTAGCTGCGGGTTCGGTCGGAACGGATGCGTCCGGACAACCACACGTAAAGGGCGAAGGAGGCGTACGCCTCCATCCCTATCGGAAGCGTGATCGCGGTGTTGAGAGTGAAGTTGTCCACAATCCCGGGCAGCGGATGCACCGGCCCGAACCCGGTCAGCTGACCGAGCCCCACCCAGCCGGACCAGATCGCGACGAACGCCGGCAGGGCGAGCAGAATCACCGGCCATGCGCGGACAGGCCGCTGCGCACCATGTTGTGCACCAGAGGGTGCGCGCTGGTGCGCAGCGTGATCGCTGCGCACCGCGTCTGCACCGGAGTGTGGTCCGGTCACGCTTCACCTGCTCGGCGGGGCGGGATCCTGTCGGCGTAATCGGGGGTGGTGAGCAGCTGGACGTGCGCACCGATGCCGTGGGTCATGTGGGTGATGAGGGCTTCGAGGTCATGGTCGTTGAGGTCGCGGATGATGTTGTCGAGGGCGGGGTGGCCGCCTGTCGCCAGCGCGGTGATGGCGGTGGCGACTAAGCGCAAGACGCGGCAGGGTTCGCTCACCACAGGCCACCCTGCTCGCTCGGGCCACCCGGGGGCACGATCCGTATGGGGATCCCTGCGGTTTTTGCGCGGTTGATGCAGTCGTGGGTGCCGCGGGAGCTCGGGAGTGGGAAGGCGAGGACGAGGTCGGCGCCGAGCTCGACCATGTGGGCGTTGCGGATCGGTCCGGCTGCCTTGCCGTGGCGTTCCCAGTCGGCGGGGTGACGTTCTTCGGTCACGTCGGTGTGACGGATGCACCAGTTTCGTGCGATGCGGTCTGCGCCGTGTGGGTTGTCGCCGTGGACAACGGTGAGCGCGATGTCTTGGTTGTGGTGTTCGGCCAGTGCCTGGTGGACGGTGGTGCGGTCGGTCCAGCTGCGGGAACCGGTGAGGAGAATGCGTAGCTTCTTCATCAGCAGGCCTCCTGGTCGATGGGTGGCTCGTAGGTGGCGCTGTAGAGCTTGGGGGCGGCGAAGTTCCGCGCCGGGGGTTCACCCAGGCCGTCGTAGCGGATGGTGCCTCGGCCGCCGACCTCGGGTTTGCGGGTGCCGGCGTCGAGGCAGGCGCCGATGAGGGCGTCGGCGATGCCGCTGCGGACCCACATCTTGCGCAGGCCGGGGCCGTAGGGCTTGGTGGTGCCGTCGGTTTGGATGATCAGGATCGGCACCATGCGCGGGGTGCCGTCTTCGTTGAATTTCGTGGCCTTGGTGTGGAAGTCGCGGTCGGGCTCTTCCTCGATGGCGACGATGTAGAACTTGATTTCGGTGCCGGGTTCGCTGTTGCGTCCGAAAGCGGCGCGGGTGCGCGGGGTGAAGGCGTGGCGCATGGTGCCGTCGGTGGCCGGGCGGGTGGGCTTGGTGGTGGCGGTGTTGGGCATGGTCGTGGTTCTCCTCGGCGTCGTGGTGGTTTTCGTGGTGGCGGCGGTGGGCGTGACTTGGTCGTCGGGTCGTGGCGGTTGCGGTGTGGTTTGGGTTTGCGAGGTGAGCGGTAAGCCGTGCTGGCTGGCGAGTTCGTCAGCTTTGGCGTAGAAGAGGGCGGCTTCGGGGGTGCCGTCGACGCTGGCGGCGTGGGCGCGGAGTTTGGCGACCTTGTCGCGGGCTTGCGTGGGTGTCACCGATCCAGGCCCTCGATCTGTGGGCGGGAGTTGACCGGCACGGGGCGGGTTTCCGTCCGTTCCGGCAGCAAGGCCCCGCCGCGTTGATCTCCGGCACGGCGTGAATCCGAGACGACGTGCAGGCCATGGCCGGCGACCGACCGCAGTGGTGCGGCCGCTCGCCGATCCATTGCGGGGATCTCGGTGGATGCCAGTGGATCCGGTTCGGAGGTCGGGTCCGGGCGCGTCAGGTTCGTGGAGGTCATGTCGCGCTGATGGCGTCCGGCCCGTAGGCGCTCGTAGAGGTCGTCGGGGATCTCGGCGTACGGTTCGAGTGCCTCGATCGCGGCGTCGGGAGTCTCGATTTCGCCTGGCTCGTTGCCCAGGTCGACGGGCATGATCTCCTCGCCGTCGGCGTCGAGGCCGTCGAAGACCTGCGCGAAGTAGGTCTTCAGGGCTGGCTCGAAACCGATGTAGACCTCGATTCCGCGGTCGGCGTGATCGTCGTTGGGTTGCAGGCGGATTCGGCTCATCGGTCCATCCCGTTCATCGCCGGCCGTGGGAGGACGGGACCGTGGAAGATCGGGCGGGCCAGTTTCGGCCCGGGGGCGGGCATCGCGGGGGTGTGGGCCGGATGCTGTGCGTTGAGGTCGTGTTCGGCGAATTCGCGCACCAGGTTGGTGTTTTCGGTGCGCAGCTGGTCGTTCTCGGTATGGGCGGCGTGCAGTTCGGCGCGCAGTTGTTCCAGTTCGGCCAGCGGGGTGCGGTTGTGCTCGGTGCGGGCCTGGGAGACCTCGTCGGTGACCATGCCGCGCGGGCCGGCCGTGCTGAAGACCGGGAGTTCGTTGCCCGGCCGGTAGATACGAACGGCGAGTTCGGCGTCGGCGGGCCAGCCTTGCTTGTCGTTGCCGATCTGGTCCAAGGCCCATCCGTAGCCGTCGGAGAGGGTGCTGACAGTGCCGCGGTCGACCATCTCCGGGTGTTTGGTCACGAACTCTGTTGTGCCGACGACGACTTCGTAACCCGGATCCTGCTGGACCTGGTCCCGGCTGGCGGGTCGTTCCTGTTCGCTGCGGTCCCGGCCGGCCTCGCGCATGGCCGCGTACGTGGCGTGCACGGCGTCGGGTGCCGCTGCCGGCCTGGGCTCGGCAACGTCGTCGCGGGTCCGCTCAGGGGTCGGGCTTCGATCGGGTTGCGCGCCCAGCCGGTCGGTCAGCTCGCCGTTGATGTCGCGCAGGTCGTCTCGTTCGGCTGTCATCGCAGACAGTTGCCGGGCCAATCGCTCGTTCTGTTCGGCGAGGTTGCTTCGGCTCGGGTGAGCCGATTCGATGCCCTGCTCTTGCAGGAGCGCTTGGCCTTCGCGGCGGATGCCATAGGCGAGGTCGATGTTGTTCAGGGCGGTGGCCATCAGTTCGGCGTGCACGGCACCCAGCTGGTGCGCATCGGCGATGAGCACATCGCGGTACTCGCTGGCGCGCCGGTCGTAGGCGGCCATGTCCTCGGGCGTGGGATCGCCGTGATCGGGGCCGAACCGCAGTTCGCTGTAGCGGCCGATCCGTTTGGACAAGTCCCGCAAGGTGATCGGGCGCGGGACGCCGCTGGCGGGGTCGCGGTGCAGGCCGGGGTAGTCGGCCGGCACGTAGGAGATCGGCTGGTTCGGGTCCGGGGTGAACAACCAGTCGGGCCGCTGCCGACGCTGCTCGGCCTGGGCGGCGCGTTCGGCGTGCAGCTCGTTCCACTGCTGCAATCGGCGCTGTTCAGCCGGGCCGGCCAGCCCGGCGCGCAGTCGGGTGATGCCGTCGGCCAGCTTGGCGCGCAGCGTGGTCAACCCGCTCGGTTTACCGAATATGTCTTTGATTGGCGCGTGGCGGTCGGCATGGATGCCGTCGATGGCCTGGCTGACTTGGCCTCGCTCGACTGCGGTCAAGTGTGCGGTGTTGTAGATGCTGGTGCGCAGGCGGTCGTGCGCGACGGCGAGTTCGCGACGGCGCTCGAACCAGGTTTCCTGGGTGTCCCAAGCGTGGACTGGGCTGTCCTGCACTCGTCTCCACCGGTATTCGATGACCGCGCGCTGCATCCGCGCCCGTTCGAGGGCGTGGGCGTGTTGCTGTTCCTTGGCGTCGGCCTTGACCGCCTGGTTGATCTCGCGGCGCACGCTGCGCGGCACCCGGGTAGCAGTCGGGTTCATGGTGCGCCAGGCGCTGATCAGATGGGTGATCTGGGTGCTGAGCCGGGATGTGCTGCGGGTGATTTCGTCCACCTCGTTGGTGTCAGGCATGGGTATCGGTCTCCTTCGCTGTCGGTGGGTGGGATTGGTCGGTGGCGTGGTGGAGGGCGTTGGTCATCGGATGCCGCCGCGGCGCTGCTGGTAGATCTGGCGCATGCTGGGGCGGCCGTGGTTCTGCCAGATCGTGTAGGCGCTCCAGCCGGTGCCGTAGACGCACCAGGCGATGCCGATGGCGGCGCCTGCGGTGAGGAACGCGCACACCGCGATGACCACGACCACCGCGCCGGTGGCGGCCGGTCGCCACCAAAACACCAGCCAGGCGCGCAGCCGCAGAGCGGTATCGAGCAGCGGGTCATCGAGGTCGTCCTCGATGGTGTTGCCGGGCAGGGTGGCCAGGTCGCTGGGGTCCGGGACCGCGGCGAGATGCCGACGCCGACGATCCGGCGTGTTGCGCGGGATCGCATCGGGGAACATCGCGAAAAGTTGTCCGGCACTGGGAGTTTCGACGTCGAGTCGGTCGGATTTGGGCGCTTCGAGCGCGCGGTCGGGGCCTGGTTGTTCGTCGGGGGTGAGGGGTTCGGGGGTGGTCATAGGTTTGTCCTCCTGGTCGTCGTCGTTGCTGTCGTCGGGGTTGTGGTTGTCGTCTGGGCGGCCGAAGTCGCGTTCGCTCATGCGGGTGCTCCTTTGCCGTGGATGAGGGCGGAGCCGGCGCGCAGCCACCTCCCTCCCCGCGAGTTCGCCTGTCCGGGTACGGGTTCCATCGGGCGGAGCGCGATGTCGTCGGGGTTCAGCGGGGTGATGCGGCCCCAGGTGGCGGTGCCGGCGTGGACGTAGACGCAGTCACCGGGTTCGAGGCGCCGCAGCAGGTTCGGGTCGACCAGCAGCGCGTCCTGCATCCGGACCTGGCCTTCGTCACCGTGGCGGTCTTTGAGGGTGTGGCGTGACGGTTCCAGTGCGCGGCGGGTGCCGTAGAGGTTCACGATCTCGTCGGGGCCTTCCATCCCGAAGCACAGCAACCCACCCGACCACGCCTTCATCAGTTGTTTGGCGTCGCGGTCGGTTCCGGCCAGGGATTCGAAGGAGTGTGCGCCGACGATGCAGGCCACGCCCTGAGAGCGCAGGGCTTCGCAGGCGTCGGTGAGGCTGGCGCCTTCGGAGACGCGGCTGAATTCGTCGATGGTGAAGGTGATCTCGCAGCCGTGCGGGGTTGCGGCGACCTGTTCGACGAGTTTGATGACCGCTTTGGCCTGGGAGATCGCGACCGACTTCTGGGCGGTGCCGGGCACGGTGATGAACCAGTAGTCCTTGTCGAGCAGGTCGAACGGGCCGTCGAAGACGCCGTCGAGTTCACGGAACAGGTTGTCGAAGCGCGCGGTTTCGGCGGGCAGGACGGGCTGTTTGCCGTCGTTGGCGGCGATGATCGCGGTCAGTTCAGAGCGGTACTCGGCGTCGGGTGGCATGACGAAGTGGCCCTTACCGTTGAACTCGCCACCCCAGGCATGCCACAACCAGGCCGCGTCGAAGCGGGCCATGAACTCCTTGGAGTTGCCGGGCGTGTTCTGCCCCGGTCCCTTGCCGGTCTCGGGGTCGGGGGCGTCGACGACCAAGTGCACCAGCGAGACGCGAAGTTCCTCGTAGAACTTCTGTGCCGCGTCGCTGGCTTTCGCGGTCGGGGCGAGGTCTTCGATGACGTGGCGCATAGCAGCGGCGGCCAGCCCCCACAGTTTGAGCTTGTCCGCCGGGACCATCGCGATCCTCGACGGATGCACTCCGCCGGCCATCAGCGCGGCCTTCAGGTCGGCGTAGGTGACCAGGTCCTCGATGCCGCCCTTGCAGGACAGGAAGATCCCCACTGCACGTTTGGGCTTGATACCCAACGCTTTACGCACTGCGGTCGGCTTGGCCGCGGCAGCGAGATAGCGTTCGTGGGTGGCCATGTGCGCGGCCACGCTCAGCCGGCACTCCCCCGTGGTTTTGCCGGTGCCCGGCCCACCCAGGACACCGATGTGTTTGCGGACCGCGCTGTGCGGCAGCGTGAACAGCGTGTCGGTGGTCGAACCCAGTTCGCCGGCCACGGATTTGCGGTGCTGGGAAACCTGGAGGGCGCGACGTCCGAGGACGATCTGGCGTTTGCCCCGCCCGCGGCCGGTGACGATAGTCAATGGTGTGGCGCGGGTGGCGAGTTCACGGGCGGCGGCGAATTTGGCGTCGATCTGGTGGCGCTGGGCGCGTTCGGTGCGCGGTATGTCCTTCTTGCCGATGGTGTGCAGGCGGTGGCAGCGCTGTGCCCACCACCAGGTCGCGCACAGCAGCGACAGCGGCAGTCCGGCGACACTGAATTCGAGCAGTCCCGGAAGCCAGTCCCCATCGGCGACCAGCGAGCCACCATGAATGAACAGTTCCAGCGGCGTCCATGGTGAGCCGCTGACCGCAATGGTGGTGGCGGGCAGGATCAGGGATCCGGCGGCGTAGTTGCGGACGCGGGCCGGTTCGTACTCCTTGCGCCGGATCTGCCACGCGCAGGCAGCGAACGCGGCGCCGGTGAGCCCGGCCGCGGTTCCAGTGTCTGCCAGGAACGCACCAACCTGGGGCAGCCAGTCGGCGTCGGCGGAGGTGGCGGGGTCGTGATTGTCAAGGAACTGCAACCACTTCGGCTGCGGCGCACCCGAAACCGGATCTGGCGTGACCGCCTGCGGCTGCCCGCTCGGCGGCGTTGGCTGGGCTCCGCAGTCCTGTGGGGTGATCAGGGGTTTGCATTCATACACCGGTGCGCGAGCGGGAACTCGCGGGGCCGGCGCGACAGCGGTGGGTCCGCAGTCTTCTGCGGTGATGAGGGGTTTGCAGGCGGCGAGGAACTTTTCGAACGAAGTCATCGGGCGCGGTCCTCCTTTCGGGTCGGCGCGGTCGGCAAGTCAATGGAGCGGTCCTCGATCACCCGAGTAAGCGACCGCAGCCGGATGTCCGGTTCGGCCCCGATGCGTCCGGGCTTGATGAGGTCGTCGACGACGACGCGTTCCAGGGCGTCGCCGATGCGCTTGCTGCCGTAGAGGTAGAGCAGCCCGTCCCCGAACTGTCGGGCGCGCTGGTAGGCGTTGAACACGCTGTCGGCCAGCCGTTTTCGTGAGGGACGCTTCAGGGTCAGTTCGACCTCGACCGATAGCCATTGCCCGCGGTAGCGGTAGCGTCCGTCGTGGACGTGCCCGCGGGCGATGCCCTGCTTGGTCGCAGCCACGGTGTCGGCGCGGTCGGCGAGGATCGGTGCGCCGGGGCGTTGCCCGGCCGCGATCGCGGCGTCGCGCAACAGCTTTCGTTCCGGCACCCACAACCCGGTCTCCAGCCCGCACAGTGCGGCGCGCACCTTGGCGACGGCGAGTTTGTGGGCCAAATTGCTGCTGGTCGGCTTCCAGCTCGACACCGGATACCCGAGCCGTTCAGCGGCCACAGCCGGACGCGGCCACACCACGGTCACTTCGCGCTCGGCGTTGTCGAGGAAGATGGAAACCGAACGCAGCACGGCGAATTCGTCGCGCCAGCGTTCGATAAGTTCGTAGGTGCGGCGCCGGCCAGTCCCACACAGCAGGCTGACGGTGGCGAAATCCAGCACCCACTGCTCGGCGGCGAACACGGTCACCTGCTCGTCACGCTCGGTCCACCGCGAACGCGAATTCGGTCGGGAACGGTTCATCGATCCAGCCCCCAATCCTGTTCTAGCCGTTGCGGTGTGGCGACCGTGCTGCGCTGACGCTGGCGGACCACTGAGCGTTCGGTAATGCCGAGCTGGTCGGCGATCTGCCACGCCGGTGCCCCGCTGGTGGTCAGCTGCTGGATCCGTTCGTGGCGTTCAGCGCGTGCCGACGCCGGGGTCCAGCGGGCACGCACTGGCTTCGCGGTGGGGTCGTCGATGCTGTCTTCGTCCCATTCGAACGGCAGCGGCCAGCGGTGAGCGCGGCCGTGAGCACGCGCCCGATCCGACGGTCCCGGAATCATTTGCAGCCGTTCGAACAACGCTTTGACGGCCCGTTCTCGTGCGGCACTGATCGTTTCGCCGGTGCAGCCGCCGGCGGTGTTCGGTCGTCCGACCAGGCCGCTCATGGTGGCACTGGCGGGACTGATGCCGAGTTCACGTGCCAGATGGGCTTGCGGGTAGCCGTGGGCGACGAGCGCCTGGACACGCCGCTGGGCACCCAGGCTCGGCACGAGGGCGTTGTCGGCGACGACGTCAGCGGCCCGCTCGGGCACGGGCACCGCCAGGATCGCCTGTTCGACCTCGCTGGAGACCCGTTCCCAGTCCGGGCGTGCCGCGTTGGCGATCGTGACCCGATCTACCCCGGCCAGCGCCTCCAGCTGATGCGGTCGAATTCCTGCCGCTTTCAGGCGCTCGATATGGGCACGGACCTTGTCGGCGGGCACCCGGGGCTGCCAGCGCCCGTAGGCCTGTTCGCGGCGGCGGAACCGTTGATAGCTGGCCTGGCACATACCGCGGCTGTAGTCGCCAGGGCCACCGCAGCCACACGAGCACATCGGGTGACGGTCCGAAGCGGTCATCGGTCCAACCCCCAATCCAGATCCTGGCGCCCCGGCCACCCGGCCCGCTCACGGTGCGGCATGTCGGTGGGCCGTCGCGGTCCGGTGCCACCTGGTGCGGGGTCTTGGCGGACGAAGTTCAGCTGGTCGGGCCGGATCAGGCGCAGGTCGTTGATGTCGTGGCCGGCTTCGAGGTGGTCGAACAGGTCTTTGCCGGACGCCGTGTGCATGACGTCGATGTGGCGCGCCAGCCCTTGCAGGCGGTCGTAGACCTGGGCGGCGTGCTGGAACCCGGGCAGATCCCGGTCGGCGACGATCACCACATGCGAAGCACCGCGCAGCTGTTCGGCGTGCTCGGGACGGAACTTGCCCGCGCCCGCGGCGTTGCAGGTCGCGGGATAACCGGCAGCGATGGCACGGTCGACGTCCTTTTCCCCCTCGCACACCAGGATCGGGTGGCCTTCGGCGATGGCCCAGGCCACGATCGGCGCCTGGTACAGCACGGGCGCGAACCCACCGGGAACCCACCCTTGGCGCTCGGGGTCCCAGCGGCGTTGGCTGAAGTCTTTCGCGGTGCCGTGCTCGTGCGGAGTGGCGTAGCGAATCACCTGGCCGACAGGATCTTTCGCGGCGGTGGTGTAGGTGTATGTCGCGACCCGCCGCCGCGGCCCGGTGACCGCACCCAAGTCATCGACCGGAGTGGTCACGCCGGGCTGCGCCGCCGGGGTCGGCTGTACGGGCGTGTGTCGGGGTCCGGGCCGGTAGTTGCTCTGAGTGCGGTCGGGCAGGCGGTCGAACAGGTCCCGCACGCGCAGGCCGGCCACGCTGAGGACGTCGTCCTGGTCGCAGCGGCTAAAGCAGGTGACGATGGTCTTTTCCCGGCGCGGGTCGTATTTCACTCCGAGGGACGGGTTTCGGTCGCCGCGGCCCTTGCCGTGGGTCGGTACCGGGCAGTGGAATTTGGTCCATTCGCCGGATTGCCTGGTGGCTTCGGCGGTCACTTGCCGTAGGCCGTCGACGACCCGGTCGTAGGAGGGTCCGTACAGGTGTCCGGTCATGCGCCGCTCACCGCCTGCCCGAAGGCGGCGTGGTCGAGCAGGTGCTTGCCGATCGAGCGGGTGAAGGCCGGCGGGATCGCTTCGCGCAGGCCGTCGCGGCTCATCCAGTCGATGCCCATGGCTTGGCGGGCTTGGCTGACGCCGGAGAAGTTACCGACCACGTGCATGAACTCGCCCGGCTCCGGTGGCCGCCCCATCTTCCGCAGCGGGGCGGTGTGGCGGGGGTGTTCCGGCTGCCGGAGCACGATGTTCGACTCGAAGATCCGGTGCCGGTAGACGCGCAGGCCCTCGAACATGGTGCCGCACAACATGACCGGGTTCCGCAGTGGTGCGCCAGGGACGTTCTCGATCACCCACGGCTTGGCGCCCGCCAAGCGGAGGAAGGCGTCGCGGACCGGGCCGATGAGATCGGGGTGTGTGCGGGCGCGCAGGCGATGCGCGAGGGTGTAGAGCTGGCAGGGCGGGGAGGCGTGGTAGGCGTCGAACTCGCTGGCATGGTCGTCCAAGAAGGCCAGGGCCTCGGCCTGGTGGAACTCGAACGGATACCGGGGCTGCGGCTCGACATCGACCCCGACGACATCGAATCCGGCCCGGTAGTAACCCATTCCTGCGCCACCCTGCTTGCAGAACAGATCGAGCAGCCGCGGCTTGTGCACCCCGATCGTTGGGAGCGGCGCCGGGCTGGCGGGGCTCGGGAACGGCATATTCGGGGACCCGGGAATCGGGATGCTCATCGATCCAGCCCCCAATCCTGTTCCGGAAAAGCGGATTCCGGTTCGATGCTGGCGAACCATTGCGATCCGGGGTCCCCGATCTGCCCGATCTCGCGGCGGTCGAATCCGCGGCGTTCCCACGCCCGCGCTTGGCGTTCCCGGGTCGCTTTGGCCAGGGCTTCTCGCTGCGCCGGGGTGGCGTCACGCTTGGGTGCGGCCTGATCGACGCGGTACAGGTAGGCGGTGTTGCGGGGCCGGCCGCCACCGGCGGCGGGGGCGACGATCTGGGCGGCGATGTCTTGGCCGTTGGGCCTCAGCTGCTGCGCGCGGAGTTGCCGCCGGGTGGCCAAACCTGGTGGGGCGGTGCGCCATTCGTAGGTCGGTAGCCCGAACCGGGCGCCGGTGGGGTCGGGCAGGTCGCGGCGATGGACGTTCTGAGGGCCGGTCATCGCTGCACCTCGCGATCCAGGAATTCTCCCGACAACAGCCACTGGCCCGGGACGCGGCCAGGTGTGCGCACGACCGGCGGTTTCGGGGCGTCGACGTGGAACACTCTGTCGCGCAGTGCGGGCCGGTCCGGGAGGTGTATGGCGAGGTGCGGGATCTGTTCAGCGGGGGTCGCGATGGATTTCTGGTGTTCGCGTTGTTCGAGGTCGCGGATGTGTTCGACGGCGGCGCGCGGGTCGACGCCGAGGTGGCGGGCGAGGCGGCGGATGGCGGGCCAGTCGCCGCAGGCGAGGGCCGGAATGCGGTGGCTGTGGGACAGTTTTGCGATCAGCATCGCGTCGTGGGCCTGGTCGAGGGTGAGGTCGTTGCGGCCGGGCATCCAGGACACCTGCCAGCCGGTCTGGTGCAGGTGGGCGGTGTGGGGTAGTTCGTCGAACCACATACGGTGCTCGGTGCGGCGGATGCCGACAGTGTCGGGGTAGCTGTCGCGTGGGATGGGGTGCAGGGTCATCTGGGCTCCGGGAAGTTGTCGGGTGTCCAGCCGCCTTTGGGGCGCTGCAGTTTCGATACGTGCTTGCCGCGGCGCCACAGGTTCCAGGCGTGGACGATGAGCCCGATCTGGTCGCGGTCGCTAACGCGGGTGCGGGCGGAGCGGTGCAGGTCGAGGCGCTCACGCAGGGCCAGGATCGGGGAACCGGCGGCGAGTCCGGCGCCGCAGTCCCATGAGTGCACGAACTCGCTGGCGGCCTCGGGGTCGATTTCGGTGAGCCGGATCGCGACCGCGCACGCGACCGCGGGCCGGGCTTTGAGGCGTGCGGCGATGCTGGTGAACTGTTCGGAGATGGCGACCAATTCTGGGTAGGCGCTGGCGAATTCGACGATGCGCGTGGTGGAGATTCCGCCGCCGCGGACTTGGGCACCGAACAGGTTGCCTTCCATCCAGGTCATGTAGACGCGCAGTGCGGCAGCGACGAGGGTGGTGTTGTGCCCGGTGACGCCGGTGAGGGTGAGCTGGTCGCCGGCGGTGCGCCGGGCCCCTTGGTCCATGGTGATCTGGGTGTCGGCGGCCAGTCCGCGCACGACGAGCAGCGGCAGGCGCAGATCGGTCGTGCGGGCCAGTGCGTGCAGACGATGCTGCCCGTCCAGCAGGTCACCATCGGCGGAGAACTTGATCGTCTCGCCGTTGAAATGCCAACGGCCGCAGACAATGTCGTCGTGGTACTGCTTGACCCGGGATTCCCGGACCGGCCGGTTGTTGGTGTTGCGCTCCAGCCAGCGGCGCGCGGTCGGTGCGTCCACCATCACGATCACGGTGGTGCCGGGCACTGGAGAGTGGTCAGGGTTGACGAGGTGCATGGTCATCCTTCGGAGGGGGTGGTGTGGGGAAGCCGGTCGATGACGGCTTGCAGGGCATCACGTGCGCGGGTCAGGTCCGCGCGATGCTGTTGCGCCAACTGGGTGGCGTATCGATCGAAGCGGTCGTCGTCCACCAGTCGCTGCAGGCGTTTGGTGTCCTGCAACAGCTCCCGGCGCGCCTCGTCGAACGACTCGGTGATCGGCGACCGCTTCCGCGTCGCCGCCTGCGCCTGCCCGGCATCGGCCTCGGCTGGTCCGGATCCGAAGGGGAACTCATCCGAAGCGGCGCGTCCCGCCGCGCCGGATGAACTCTGCTGAGCGGCAAGCGGTTTCGGTGGGTAGCTCTTCCCATCACGCCCGGTTACTGGCGCATATGGATCAGGTGCGAGGTTTCTCGCACCTGCGAGGTCCTGGCGAACGGTGTAGTCGCTGACACCGGTGGCGACGGCGATGGCACGCGTGCTCATCCCGATTTCACGCAAGGAGGCAACGACTTCCGCGCGCTCCTCCCGCGGTACCCGGATCCGGGCTCGATCGAATTCCTGCGCGCAGTACTCGTCCCAGGAGTCGTAGCCGAGCGCCGCCCAGGCCCGAGTGAGATAGGCCTGCTGAATGAGCTCCCACGCAGTTTCCACATGCGCGCGAATACGGTCGGTCAGCTCCCGTGCGACCTCGCTGGTAACGGTTTCGCCGGTGGCAAGGATCTCGGCGCTGGGCAACTCGCTCATCGAGCCAGCCCCCAATCCCGGTCCAGCTCAGTCGGTTCGGCGGATTCTTCGATCGTCGGCGTGGCGGCATTGATCAGCCCTCGCGCCTCGTTGATTGTCAGGCCGAGCGATTTCGCCCACCCCTCGGCTTCGAGCCGGTCTGGTGCGACCGCCAGCCGCATCCCGGCCTTGGCCTGGTCGGAGGTGAACTGGCGGCCAGGCAGCCCGGTGAACACCCAATGGCCGTCCCCAACATCCAGCGCCTGGTGCTGGGTCGCGTCCGAGCACATGACGCCGTGGTCGACCACGATGGACGGGATCGCCGGCGCCGCGGCGCGGGCCCATTCAGCTCTGCCCCACTTCTCGGGAAGCTTCATCGGGTCCCCACCCCCGGTTGGCCGCATTCGGCCGGAACCGCTGCGGCGGGTGGAGATCCGGGCGCGGGGCAATAGACGATGTCGGGGGTGTGGCTGGGGCGCCCGCTGAACAGCAGCGCTCCGGCGTACAGGCCCGTGGCGAACACCAGAGCGAACACGAGAATGATCCCGCGCCGTTCCGGTGCCGCCGACCCCAGCGTCTCCCCCACCAACGCGGAGGAATCGAAGGCACGGCCACCCATGGCATGCAAGGCGTAATGCCCTGTGTTAGAGCTGTTTTCGCCGTACAGGTGACGATTGTTTCGAATCATCGCCGGCCTCCTCGGCGCTGCGGGCTGCGGCGCCACAGCGCCCACAGCACGACGACGAAGATGATCGCGCCGACGGTGCCGGGTGCCACGATGAACCCGGTCGCGACTACGGCGAACAGGATGATCCGGAGTTCGAGACTCGTTCTCATGCCGCACCGCCGGAGGGCAGTTCGAGCACGGACGCCTCGTCCACGCTGGTGGCGGCGAGCGCGTCATCGATTCCGGCATCGAGCAGGTCACGGAGAGCGATAGCCTTCTCTACGCTGAGCTGCATGCTCATACCGGCGAACGTGCTGCTTTGGAGGGCATCGACCTTCAGGCAGACCTTGTCGATGTGCTCGGCATAGGAGACTGCGAACGAGCCGTGCACACTGATCCCGACCGCGGCGTCGCAGGCATCGGGGCTGCCGAACTGGTTAGTGCTGGTGACGTGGTGTCCGAGGTAGTCGCGCATTACGCCACCCCCGTCCGGCGGCTCAGGCGTGCGATCTTGCGCTGGGCGCGGAGTTGTTCTGCGCGCCAAGCCCTTTCCTCCGGCGACAACAGGCCGTCGGGATCGACCGCGCGCTCGTCACGGCTTACCGAATCGGGATGGGATTTGCGGCCCTGGCGGGACTTGCGAGTGCTGGATGTGGCCGAACGGCCAGGTACGATGGACATGCCTCAGGGGCTCCTGTCTCGTGGGGTGTGTGGAATCGCTGAAGCGGCTGATACCGCTTTGGTGCTTGACTCCCCGGTAGCTGGAACTACCGGGGAGTTCCTATTTCTCGGCCTGCTCGAATCGCTGGAACGAATCGGCTGGCTCGGACTCGTCATTCATCGGCAGTCGTCTCGAATTTGGTTGACGGAGAGCCCCCTCTCGATGAGCTAACTGACTTCTTATAAGTAGAAGCATGGTCGGCTTTGCATTGATCAACTGTGACAATTTGTCAACCTGCATCCGCACCGGTCAAGGGTGGCTAGCCACCCTTGACTATACGCCAGTTGTGGACGAATGGCTAGCCACCGTGACATGCTTTTATCTATGCCGAGTAAGCACCTGAATCCAGCTAGGGTCTACCGACCGGACCCCGAGCTGTACCAGCGCGCCCAAGCGGCGGTCCAAGAGGTCGGGTCGAATATGAACGCGCACGTCATCGGGTTCCTGCAGTGGCTCGCCGGCGATACCGACACGCTCCCACCCCGCCCGGACACGACCGGCGAAACCGGCGAAAAACCCGAACCGAAATAGACCTCAGAGAAGCGCGCTCGCCATCCAGGCATCGCGAACGATCTCGTCGATAGCAGAATATCTTGGCGCCCAACCGATTTCCGTTATCGCCTTCGACGGGTCGTTGATCAGGCTCGCCGGCTCGCTCGCAGGCGGCTTGTGCTCCACCGAGACCCGGCGCCCGGTCACACGCTCGGTTGCCGCAACCACGTCCATGATGCTGGTCCCGCGGCCGCTGCCAATGTTGTACCGGGCGGAGTTTCCAGGGTCTGGGAGATGCTCGATACACGCGACGAACGCGTTGGCTGCATCGCAGATATTCAGGTAGTCACGGACAGCGGTACCGTCGCCGTTAACCGCCAGTGAGGGCCCGCCAGAAGCCGCGGCGAGTATCCGAGGAACCAACCTTGTCGGGTCCGGATCTGCTCCGCCCGCAACGTTGAGGATGCGGACCACGACAGCCGCCAGATCCCCGCTTCCGGCTTGCGCCTCTATCGCAAGTTCGGCTGCCAACTTGCTGCTCGCGTAGGGATGCGGCGGGGCGTCGGGAAGCGTTTCGTTCATAGGCTGATGGTTCGGCGTTCCGTAGATGGAGCCGGTAGATGCAAATACGATCCGCCGGACCTCGGCGGAGTGCATAGCGTCCAGCAGTGCAATCGTCCCGCTCACGTTCACGCGGAAGTACCGCAGCGGCTCGGCGAACGACTCCCGAGCCCTGGTCAAACCAGCCAGATGGCAAACCGCGTCGACGCCGCGGACCGCTTCCCGCAGGGAGTCGATATCGACCAGATCGGCGACTCGAACCTGGCTTGCTCCTGCGATATCGAGGCCCGGTTTACGCACCATCGCCACCGGCTCATGGCCAGCAGCGCTCAAAGCAGCGACAACCGAACTGCCGATGTAGCCGTTCGCCCCGGTGACCAGTACGCGCACCCGGCCATCATCGCATCATCCGAGCAGCAGGTCACGGTGCCGCCAGGTAAGTGCCACGCATGCAGCAGCGGCGGCCGCCAACGGTTCATGGTTCAATGCGTGCCGGACATTGTCCGGCGTCCAACGAATCCCCACCCTGCCAGGCTCCGACGGGTAGATCTCGCCTTCGGAATTCCGCGAGACCAAGCCTTCGAATGCGGCATCAAATACCTCAGCGTCCATGACGACGGTCGTCAGAATCTCACCAGCTGGCGCCAGCGGGTCGAGACCCATACCGAAGCACCAGGCCTGCACCTTTCCCGCTGCCCGGCCCGCCGTGAGCGTCCGGAACGGTTCGCTGTCGTAGTCGACAGATGTGCCGCTGCTCCCATCGTGCTCGGGTGTGTCGAGGAATTCCTCCGAGAACTCGCGAATCATGTTCCGCCACAAGCTGAAGTCACGCTCCACGTTGGGCTGGCCGATCGCGGCAGGCTGGAACACGCCAGCCGGAATGATGTGCGTCAGGCCAGCGGCGAGAGTTACCTGGGTTGCGCCGCGCCGGTGCAGGAAGAAGGTGTCTCCATCGGCAGCTCGACGGATCGTCAAGGTGTTGATGCTCGGCAGAATCGGCCGACGAGCCGGGTCGAACAGGTCACCTATCCGGTGTCGAAACGGCAGATCCTCAAGCGTAAACCGCACTGGGCCGCTATGCGATATCCACGCGGCCGCCGTTTCGTGCGCAATGACCTCGCAGACGTCGACCATGTCGAAGTAGGTGGTCAGACCGAAGGACATCCGAGCGCCGGCTTCACTGAATGACGCATCGAGCAGACGGTACGAAGTTCGGTTCTCAAATAGAGTCGGGCGGGCGATTGCACGTATGGCCTGGCTGTAGCGTCCGTATCGCACACCAGTTGATCGGGCTGGTCGGTACGGCTCGGATTCAGGCTCACTGCCGTTGAACATCGGCGTCGGCGCGTCCGTCTGGAAATCGAGTTTGATCGAATCGAGGTCGATTGGGGCAGGCGCCATCCATTCCGGCCGCGTTATGCAAGTGGTGCCCTCGATCGGGTCCGTGTCCCAATACAGTCGTGCCGCCGCCGCGGTGAGTGCATACCGGTTCTGGTTCATCGTCTGCCGAACCAGCCGCCACTCCGTCACTGCCTCATCACGGTCGGCCTGGTCCGGATCCGGTAGATCGGTGAGCCCAAAGGTTTCCGGCGGCAGCCCCATGGCCTTGGCGAAATGGCGTAACTGCATGACGTCGCGGCAGGTTCGTGCACCGGTCAGATACTTCGAAACCAGAGTCCGGTCGATACCGAGCACACGTGCCACCTCCTCGTGCTTGGTCATGCCGTGCGCTCGCATATACGCCCGAATCACGTCGGGTAGACGCGAATCGTGGGCAGTTTGCGCCATTTGAATCGACCCCCTTTGATCCTCGACCACGGTGGCTATCCACCACGGTACCATCGCCTTGCATCCGCAGGCCGCGAACCGCAAGCCCCCTGGATAGCCCTCCCGAATCAAAACAACTTCACCCCAGCCCATCGCCGCCGTACTCCGTCGGCCGGCCCTGCTTGATCGCCTCGGTCTTGGAGGTCCTGGGCTGTCCTTGCCTTCAGCCTGGCAGGTCGGCGACCCACCTGTCGTAGCGCTCCAGCGCGTCCGAGAACAGTTCCACTGTGCCTGGGGGCAGCGAATAAGCAGCGACTGGTGAGGTTTTTCGTGGGAAGTGAGACGGCTGTATGAGGCGTTCCGCGGGGAGGCGAGTCAGTCGCTGACCGGCCATGTTCAATGACTGCGTCATCGGGTGCAGTTTCTGCTCACCGGTGGCGGAGCGGAGTTGATCGACGCTGGCGCTGCCTCCCGCCGCGACCAGTGCGCGTACCAGCTCCACGCTGGATGGCTTCGCCCCTCGAAGAATTCGGACCGCGAGATCGACATCCCACTCGGCCCATTCCGGTTGACCGTGCCGTCCCACGTTGACGCGCACAGGTGGCGGCCCGCCGCGGCGGCCGGCGGCGGGCGGAACAATGACCACGTCGTCGGTCCTGGCGGCGCTCGATTCCTGCTGACCTTCTGAGGTCGGGCCTTCGGCGACCGCGATGTGCGCAGCCAGCAGGCCGAGTTGGATCCGTATATCAGCGGACGGGATGGTGCCCGACAGCTCCCGCACCGCCTCTTCCAGTTGCTCTCTAGCGAACTTCAGTAGATCGACCGGAGGCATCATGGGAAGGATTCTGCCCAAACCCGTTCATGCTTACCGCCATTCAGCCGATATCCGGGCCAACATCGGAACCGCGACTGCATCCGGCGGCCTGTTCCTTATCCGGTGGCCTCGATGAGCACGAGCCAGGACGCGGGATAGGGGCACTCATACCGGCGCCGGAGGCCCAGGCGGCCGTGTGTGGAAACTGGCTGCCTGGCGGTCGTTCAGCCTGCGATGTCGAACAAGAGCAGCGGGGTGCCGGTGCGCTGCTCGGCGCGTTCGCGGACCGCGCAGATGGGACCGATCCCTTGCGCAACCGACTGTGCTGATACCAGCCAGCCGTGGCAACGCCGACAGTGCGCGACGAGTCTGCTTTCCTGGTCTGTGTCGGCCATTTGCTCCTCCTTCGGCCGGTCAGGGATGTGACGAATTCAGTGCCCGGCGGATCGCTGCGGCGCAGCGGTCGATCTGCCAGGGCGGCGGCACATGCACGACGCCGAACGTCTTCTGCACACGCATCTCGAACCGGACCACCTTGAATCCGGGCTGGTCGGCGAAGTAATCCTCGGTGCGATGCTTGCGGCCGCCACGGCTGCCCGCCTTGTACATCGGATTGCCCACAAACAGCTCAAGCAGCACGTTGCCGCACCATGCGTCGACCCGGAACAGCGCGTCGGCCAGCGGATGAAAGAGCATCGGCAGGCCCCGTTCCCGCAGCGCGGCGATCACATGCATTTCCCGCAGGAACGAGTAGTAGAAGTTCCCGACCCGCCAGCGCATCGCTTCGTCGGCACGCTGCCGACTCCAACCCTCGGCCATGGCGCGGGCGACC
Organism: Nocardia goodfellowii; assembly: GCF_017875645.1. NCBI lineage: Bacteria > Bacillati > Actinomycetota > Actinomycetes > Mycobacteriales > Nocardiaceae > Nocardia > Nocardia goodfellowii. The sequence continues at coordinate 6,951,219 of NZ_JAGGMR010000001.1, forward strand.
ATCTGGCGCGAAGGCTCCCACAGCCAGCCGCTGACTGCCTCGCCCTGGAACCACTTGCAGAACTCCTGCCAGCTGTACAGTCGCTGCTTTTCTTCGAGCATGTAGTGGAACAAGTGCGCGAAGGCGAAGTCCGGGAACCAGTCTCGGATCAGCGCGACCTCTTCGGCCTCTTCTTTCTTGATCTTGCCCAGCGGATGGTGGGTAGAGAGCGCCGGGATGTCTTCCGATGCAATGGCGTAGGGAACGGTGGTGCGGTGTGCGAGGACGGTCTGCGTCACCTGCTCGCACCCGTCACGTCCGGTCCACCACGCCATTTCGCCGCGGGCGATGCGCCCGCCCGACGTGAAGTGCTCCAGAACGTCAGTACTGGTTGTCACTGTGCTCATACCCACCACACCCCCAGGCCGGAGCCTGCTGAACCTGTTTGTCGTTCAACACGTTAGAGGCGGGCACCGACAAGAATCCGGCACAGAGAGTGGGGTTTGGAGCCGGATGGTTCGGAGCGCATTCCTGTCGGACCGCCCCGCTAGATTGCCCGGCATGCCGCTGAGGGACCTGCTCGAAGAAGTGCTGCGCCTGCAACCCAGTTTCACCATCGACGCCCGCGACCCAGCGATGATCCGGCGGAAAACGTTGGTGGACAACGAGATACCGCGATGGATCCGGTCCGAGCTGGCGACGGGTTTTCCGGCGTGGCGAGCCGAAGGCAGCGGTGGCCGCGGGACACCGGCGCGGGTTCCGTGGAGCCGATTCTTCGATCCGGTCCGCAGCCCCAAAGCGGGACTCGGCTGGTATGCCGTCTACCTGTTCAGCACCACCGGCGACGCGGTCTACCTGTCGCTGAACCAGGGCACCAGCCCTTTCGATCCCGTTCGCCAGCGCATCATCCCCCTCGCCGACGAGGTCATCCGCCGCCGCGCCGACTGGGCCCGCTCGGCATTGGCCGCGGCCGGGACACGCCCGGAAACGTTCGGCACCATCGACTTGCACGCCGCCCGCGGACTGGGACACGCCTACGAACTCGGCAATGTCCACGGCATCCGATACCCCGCCGGGGCGATCCCGCCGGATGCCCAACTCCGCCAGGACTTCCTCGACATTGCCCAGCTGCTCGACCGGCTGTACCGGATCACAGCGAACACCCCGTTCATTCCCGGCGACATCCCGCCCGAGATCGTCGACGCCGAAAACGCCGCCACCGAGTCCGCCGGCCACGCACGCCGCACGACCGGCCAGGGCAGCGGGCTCACACACGCCGAAAAGACCGCGGTCGAGGCCCGCGCGGTCACCCTCGCGATCGAGCACTTCGAATCCCGCCACTACCTCGTCAAGAACACCGGCAAGACCGAATCGTTCGACCTGCTCGCCACCCGCGGCACCGAAAAGATCTATGTCGAAATCAAAGGGACCATCTCGCTGGGCGAGCAGATCATCCTTACCTACAACGAGGTCGAGCACCACCTCCGCGAATACCCCAATAACGCTCTGGCCGTGGTGCATTCGATCGACCTCGACCGGACCCAGTCCCCGCCCGCCGCCTCCGGCGGCACCGTCGTGGTCTACCAGCCCTGGCTGATCGACACCGCATTGCTGCGCCCGATCTCCTACCGCTACCCGGTAATTCAGCAACCCCCGTCCGGTCACTAAGACGCTTCGGCCTTCACCTCGCCGGTGACCGCGGTGCCGATGACCACCTTCACCTCGCCGGTGACCGCGGTGCCGATGACCACCTTCACCTCGCCGGTGACCGCGGTGCCGATGACCACCTTCACCTCGCCGGTGACCGCGGTGCCGATGACCACCTTCACCTCGCCGGTGACCGCGGTGCCGATGACCACCTTCACCTCGCCGGTGACCGCGGTGCCGATGACCACCTTCACCTCGCCGGTGACCGCGGTGCCGATGACCACCTTCACCTCGCCGGTGACCGCGGTGCCGATGACCACCTTCACCTCGCCGGTGACCGCGGTGCCGATGACCACCTTCACCTCGCCGGTGACCGCGGTGCCGATGACCACCTTCACCTCGCCGGTGACCGCGGTGCCGATGACCACCTTCACCTCGCCGGTGACCGCGGTGCCGATGACCACCTTCACCTCGCCGGTGACCGCGGTGCCGATGACCACCTTCACCTCGCCGGTGACCGCGGTGCCGATGACCACCTTCACCTCGCCGGTGACCGCGGTGCCGATGACCACCTTCACCTCGCCGGTGACCGCGGTGCCGATGACCACCTTCACCTCGCCGGTGACCGCGGTGCCGATGACCGGGGCGTGAACGCCCCGGTCTATCTCGGAAGCCCCTGAACCGAATCCGGTCCAGGAGCGTTTCCGTTCAGGAGATGAGTTACGGCGAGTCGACGGTGTTGCGCATGAGCTCAACGGCCTGCCGACCAGCCAGCTCACCGAGATCGCAATGGACCTCCGCAACGCCCTCGAGGTCACCGAGCTCTTGGAATACACCAAGGGCGGTGTGGAAGTGCCGCTCGGCGGACCGGAACCGGCCGCGAACGATCTCCAGCCGCCCCATCTGCCGGTGCACGTCGGCCTGCTGAGCACGGAGACCGAGCCCGTTGAACTGTTGCAGCGCATGCCGGTAGTGCCGGATGGCCTGCTCGAACTTGCTGTCAGCGGCGGCAGCCCGGAGGCCGAAGGCGTGGTCGGCGCCTTCCCGGTCGTCACCCTCGGACTTCATCCATTGGCGCGTGTTACGACTACCGGATTCGCGGGCCGGAACGTCCGGCCGGTCCGTACCCGTCGGGGAACCGGGGTACGCCAGGCGCTGCCAGGTGTTCAGCACCGCCGTGATCTGCGATTCCTGCACGCGGCACGCCTGGAGAAAGGCGGCGAGGTTCGCGCGGTCCCTAGGTAATCCGGTAGCCGAGGGTGACACGTACCGGTAACAGGTCGACCTCGGCAAACCGGTCAGGACGGCCACGACCCCGGCGGTCCGGCCGGACTCTTCCAGAATGTCCCGCAGCATCGCCGCGAACTTCGGCGGCGAATCCACCTCGGACAGCTTGTGTTCGAACGCCCGATCGCGTTCGTACCGGTCGATCGTGCGCCGGTCCGGCCGCGCTTCCGGCGCGATCTGCCGATCTTCCTCGCCCGGCAAGGTCGCCCAGCGGACGACCCGCGGCGGTCCATCCGCCTGCAGCGCGGGACCACCGATTCGGGCCGGATCCACGTCGTCGGACGGGAGTCGCGGCCGCTTGCGGCACGGCAGGATGGAAACACCGTGCGCAGGGTCCTTCACCAGGTAGACCCAGTCCCCCGGCGTCGGCCGGAAACCGTCCAGATGGTGCGGCGGGCGGGCCAGAACCACGGTCGCGCCCTCCGCACCCTGCAGGGCATAACGCCCCGGCTGCCAGCTGGCCACCTGGACCAGCTCGACGGGGCGGACGACGCCGGTGGTGGTCACCGGGGATCACCGCCACCGAGCCGTGCCAGTACATCGCTCGCGATGCTGCAGAGCGAGCGTGCAAGTCCTCCGAGCCAGGTGCCCGGCATGACAAGCGCGACGAGCGGGACAGCGATCCACATGAGCCGGACGGCGGCTTCGTCCGGGTCCATCCCGGCCATGCAGGACAGTAAGTGGTAGACGAGGCCGGCCACCACGATGACGCTGACCATGAACGCAGTCGGCCATGACAACGACACGGGCGTCGCTACCGGAGCCGGGGCCGCTACCGGGGGCAGGGGTGCCGCCGGAGTCGCAGCTGCCGCGGCCTCGGGCTTGGATTCAGCAGCTTGGGCGCAGTTTTGACACTGCCCATTGAAGCGGAACAACGTGACTAATCCTTCCGGATTGCCTCCGGTGCAGGCGGGTGCTCCCGGCGCCAGGGCGCGGGCCCGGGCAGACCGAGAGCGTGCCGCTCACCTACCTCCACCAGAGGTTCGAACTGTTGACACGGCCGAGACTTGGAACAGCGAGTCACGATTCCCCGAATTCCGAGTTCCCGCTCGGTTTTCGAGGCGGCCCCGGATGGCCGGGACCCCGCAGCCGCCATTCTGCCCTGCCGGTCAGACAATGCAAAACGGCGGGTCCGATTCGCGGAGTTGAATCTTGTAATAGAACCAATCGGACGACCGACCAGTACCGATTTGGTCGAATGACCATCACGGATTGCTGCCTTCGTCGCAGCAGGAGCCGTTCCGGAACACTTACGCCGTAAGGCAGGCTGTGACGGGCCAAGCTTGCAACACGTTCGTCGCAATGTCTCATTTACTGAGGAATAGCCATCCCTAACTAAGGGTGACCTCTGCGGCGAGCCACAGACCGACGCCATCAGACTCGCGCCGACTCTTCAAGGCGGCGCATCGGCCTGCACATTGCGCATGTGCCGTTAAGGCAATTCCCTTCGCCGCAACGAGTAGATAATATTCCACCTAGTAGATAAATTGGAAATTGCTGCAATCTTGTGGTGCATTGATAAATGGATCGATCAGCAAACCAAAATGCCGATCGTTTTCAAATCGTTTTCCAATCTTTAGCATATGGTAACTTGACGCCAGAGCTCGGCAGGCGAATGCGCTGATCACAGACGGCAGCGCTTGTCGATATCGAACACAGTTACGAGCGATTAGCCAAGTTTGTCCCACCCGGTGTCCCACTGCGATGCCCCACCCAGGCCGTGAGACATCATTGTGACCGGGCTCACATTTTCACAAAACAGCAGCTAGATGCGCGCTTTTGATGAACTTTGACCCCGGCGATAGCGGCAAGGAGGGCCCCTGAGGGGGTGAAGCGAATCTCAAGCGGGCCGTTCGGCTCTCGCGATGCCCTACAGTAAGTCGTGCGGAGCGTGCAGTTGAGACCGCTGGTTTTAATACTGCGAACCGCCCGCCTCCCGGATGATCGCTTTTGACACGGCCGAGCACCCGGGTACCGGTGGAAGTTTGTTCCCGCGAACTCCACCAACACAACGGAAGGCCTCAGGATGCCCTTCGGGGCCACCTGAGGCCTTTCTCCTCAAGGGTTCGGCTCCTGTTGTGACACAGGGGATCGGCAGTCTTACTGGGCCTTCGTCGTGACCATGATGTGCAAACCCCCGCACGGAAAACCGGCCGGCTTGTCGCCGCCGCGCACGTGACGCCTCATTCCAGTTCACGGCGTGTTTGGGCTCTTGCCGTGCTGCAAGCCGGTCGCGAACCATCCGTCCACACTGTCCCGGACCCCGCCCAGCGCGGCTCTCCACTTCAGCGCCCGGTCCGGCGCTACTCCCATGAGCTCGACGGTAGGTAGATCGTCGTCGCTCACATCACTGAGCACCGCATGAGCCGATTCGAGCTCCTCCACCGCGGCCCCGAACCGGAGCTGCGCCGCTTCGAACGGATCGATGTCTTCGATCTCGTCTGCCTCACCGGCAGGGTTGTACTTGGGGAACAGCTCGTACCGGAGCGCCTGGTTGTCCAGCGGAACCGGGAGCTCTTCTGCCGACAGCTCGTAATTTCCCTGAGAGTCCCGCAGGAACGGCACACCCGTTACCTGTCCATCAGCCGGCGAACGCCCGTCTTCGATGATCCACTTCAATCGTTCGACGCCATGCGGAAGGCGCAGCATGGCGTCGAGTAATTCACTCACTGTCCGCCGATCAGAGCGGGGCCCAAGGTCGTTGCGAGGCATGCCGATAACGTCATGGAGCGCGAGGTAGTACAGCGCGCGCATCGCGAGTTCCCGACCCGCCGGCCCGACAGCCCCGGTCTCCGCTTCGCTCCTGGCCTCTTCGGCAAGGGCCTCAAGCGACTGCTGGCCACGCAGCCCGATCCCTTCGCCAGACGTAGTGAGCTGTGCGCCGCTGACAAGCACCTTCTCGATGCGTTCGATGACGGGGTCCTGGGAGTCAACCCGTGTCCTCAGTTCGCGAACGAGGAGCTCGACTGCCACCGGAATCTTCGTCCTGCGCCGAATGACAGGGGACCTACCCGGGGGCTTCTCCTTCCGCAGGACAAAGGCGATCGGCCGCCGGATCGCTTTGTGCACCTTCGGTTCCGTCGTCGTGAACAGGTAGATCAGCCTGGCGAAGCGGTCGTCCGGGTATCGCTCCACCCCACGCGCGACTGCTTCCGCGCGGTCCAACCGGCCAGACAGCCAACGGTATTCGTCCTCGCCATCCAGCAGGCCACGCACTGCACGCAGGCAGTCATCGGCCAGCGCCGAGTTCTTGGCCGACTCGGTCCAGTCCAGCTTGGTGTTCAGGTGCTCCTGAGCGACCTTCGCCTTGATGGCCTCGCCCAGGTCTACCTCGCCCGACACGTCCGCACGGAAGCCGACGATAAGCATGAACGGCGCCACCGTACAGCGGATTCGTGCGCGGTCTTCATCCGTGAGCGCCTTCACTGGGCCCGTCACCAACGAGTTGATTTCCCAGATCGTCCGCTTGAGCTCGGTCGAACTTCTCACGTAGGTCTGGAGTGTGTCCTTCGGTCCCACCCCGAGACTTCTATGCGCATGACTCACCCGGGACGAGCCTTCCCGCACGCACGGCACCGCGATCGGTTCGGACCCGTCTTCGAAGTCGATAACTTCCATGACACCGAACGGCGCATCCATGATCCCTTGCTCCGCAATCGGCGGATACAGATCGTTGGCCTCGGCCGTTTTCGCCATCGCGTTCGTCAGGACTCGGATGAGTTCCTTCACGGACGTGGTCGTCCGGATCATCTCGGCCTTCGCGCTCTCGAGCTTGTCGGCAACGCGGAGGTCGGCGGCATCCCGGGTCGTGCCCGCGGCCGGATACACGTAGCTGGCACCGTTGCGGGGGTTGGTGGGGTCCGGCATCAACCGCGCGGTCCACGCGTCGCTTTCGATGCAGAGAAGGACCCCGCCGGGGATCCGCATCTTCCGTGGATGCTCGATCTGACGCAGGACATCGTCCGGATCCACCCAGATCGATGCCATCGCTGTAGCGGCGAGCTGACTCATACCGAGATGCTTCTCAGCCGCGACCCGGACTGCGCGAATGCGTGCACGTTCCGGGTGAGGTGGCAGTTGCTTCAGAGGGCGCGGCAGTACCGGGTCGTCATCGGTGGCCGTCGGAGATTTTGCTGCACTGGCCATTTGGGGCTCCTTGCTCCCATCTCACGGGAGCGCCTCTCCCGCGAGCATTGCACGGGAGCCGGTTGCCGGCCAGCTCTCGCTGGGATCCGGTGAATCGAGTTCACCTTGTTCCCGAGCGTCACGGGTGCGACTTCACAGCGGTTCGGCTGGCCTCTAGACCTCAGGTCTGTATCGGGCTCTGCGTGTTCGCATACAGATCGGTGTCTGTGGTTGAACTTCGCTGCGTCGTGCACGTCGTGTCGACGCCGTCGAGGGTACGCGATGATCAGCACTGCGACAACAACTTTCCACACATCGATCGCAGGGCACCGACAGTTTCAAACCGCGAAACGTCCACTACCTTCCGCGCGAGGAGAAACGCTGGTGCTCAGGTGGTTTCACGCTGAGCTGCGGCCCCTCTCCCAGCAGCCTTGCTGCGCGCGCTTCCGAGTCGGCAGGCAGGGCGGTTCAAAGCCTGCGGCTCCGAGCTGCAGCGCCGGGTTCGGATGGCTTTCTGGCTGAAATGCGCACGGACAACCGCACATCCGCGGCCGAGCCTTGGGGAAAGGAATGTTCCATAAGTCGCGGTTCTCTGCCGCACCGGGCATACCCACCGCTGCCACACCCGGCGGGATAGTTCGGCACTGACCGTCCTCGCGGCTTGGAGAGGCAACCAGGTTGCCCTGTGAGCCTGCCCATCAACCTGTGGAACACGGGGCCCTACTAGCTGTTTTTGATCAATGGCAGCTGATCGGTCGGTTCATCGCTGTCGATTACCGCATATCGTCGGCCCGAAATCAGGGCGGTCGGCCGGTCGGTCGTGTCGTCTGGAACCTGGATCAGGCGTACCGAGATCAATGTTCCGGAGCTCGGGACCGGCAGTTGCAGGGCTTTCGCGATCTTGGGGCCATCGGCCATGTGGCCCAGGACGGCGATTCCTTCTTGGCTCAATGGCGTTCGGGTGTTGCGGCAGCGCCGCATGCCATCGAGTTGCCTGGCGACGGTGATCGCGGTGTTGCGGTCGATCAGGACCCCTCGGACATGGCGCATCAGCTCGGTGGCTCGTTTCTGCCCGGAACTGGACGCGAGGATCTTCTCCCGGACGTCGGGCGGTAACGAGAGCAGCAGGTTTCGGGGCAGGCGCGCATTTCGGAACAGCCAGACGATCCGGCTACGGCCGTCGGCGTTGAGGGTCTTCTTCTTGTCCTGGTTTTGGCCTTCGTTCAGTAGCTCGGGTTGGATGCGGATCAGCCCGACGTCGAAGGTCGCCTTGCGGTCGTTGGCCGACATCAGCAGGCAAAGATGGCCCATGGCCTCGCGCGGGATGTTCCACTCCCGTCGTATCGACCATTTCGCATCGATATCGTGGCCGTCGATCGCGTAATCCATGCGCTCGCCTTTGGGGAGCTCGAATGCAGCACGGACAACGATCTCTACCTTCGTGCCGAGATAGGATTTCTCGGTTTTGTCCAGCTCCTCGACATCGAAACGTCCCGTGCGCTGCCCGTCCAGGACCTCGTCGAGAGACTGGCGGATACTCTGCGCGAACAGCGCCTCTAGGTCATCTTTTTTCCGGAACCACGCAATCACCGCCGCGAGGCCGGTGTCCGCACCGTGGTCCTCCGGTGGTTCCACCGGGTCTTCTGCCGTGTCGAACAGGGTCGCCGAATCGTTTACCGCCATGGTCCCTCCTTGGCCGGGCTCTGAGAGCTCGATCGAGCCTGTACGACGCCATCCGAGCTCGCGGCCTGAGCGTGTACCGATACGAAAGAGATTGCAGGGCAGCCTTTTCAAGCGACCATCGCCCGTCCTCAAACGCGGCCAGCGTGTCCGTTGTCCAGCTCGGATTCCCTGTATGGACCGGTTGTTCGCGGTACTGCATCCCGGGTGCAGCCGTGTTCTCGGTGCGCCCGGCACGCAGCGGCGGTACCTCGCCAAGCAGCTCTGCAAGCGATGCCATGCATGTAACCGTACACAGACCCACCGACAGACCACCGCAGCCACGAAAGCTGTTCACCCCCAGGCGAATTCCGGACATTGTCGAACTGGTACGGTGGCCGGGAAGTCAGCGGAAAGGGAGGCACGCGCCCGGGGGTGATTCACATGAGCACAAGCATCGACGGCTACGAGGTCGCACGGCACTTTCGGATCGCGGGGGCAGGCCCAGCGTGAACTGCAATTGCGGAGGGCAAGGAGGGGGCCGCGAGTACATCGCGGACAAGGTCCTCGCCCACACCAGCGTCACGGTCCATGACATCCAGCCGCATACCCTTCCCACTGAGCAAGACAGTTAGCGAGTAGGCCGACTTGCCGGCGGGATGAACCGGGTCGGCCAAATCGTCGAACTGTCGTAGTAGATGTTCGTGAGGTTCGCGCCCGCCAGATCGGCACGGGTCAAATTCGCACCTGCCAGATCGGCATTAGTGAGGTTTGTGCAGCTGATGAATTCGCCGGGAGGGCCCAATTTTCGGACACAGCCGAGACTCGCAGCGGTGAGGTTCGCACCGCTGAGTCGTGCAGAGGTGAGATCGGCCCCTGCCAGTGCCGCATTTGCCAGACTTGCACACCCCCCGCGCACGGCGGGTTCATAGCAATCAAGCTCTGCACCTGCGAGATTCGCACACCTTGGCAGCGCCTTTGCGTCTTTGATCGTACAGAAAAAGTTTGCCCCGTCGAGTTTGGCTCCCGTCAAATTGGCACCGCTGAGGTCTACTCCTCCGAAGGCTGCCTCCACCGCATTCACGCTAGATAATGACGCGTGGCTAAGATTCGATTCATTGAAGTTCACGCCTGCCAGGTCGGCGCTGAAGAAGTTGGCACCGTGAAGGTTTGATTCCGAAAATACTGCCTTTGCCAGTTTTGCGCCGAGAAATGCACCATTTGATAGGCACAACCCGGAGAGGTTCAGGTAATGCCAGTCGCGATAGGCATCGTGACTCGTATCGCGGCGCCCGATGGCAGTTAAAGCCGCACGGATGTCGGGTGACAGTTGCTTAGATTCGTCCACGCCGGGGCCGGTTGAATCCTGGCCAGCCCGTTCACATTTCATGATTGGCGTCTGGTTGCGCACAAACTCAACCAGCACTGTAAAGATTACATCATGCTCGGAAGGAGAGTCCCGTGCGAGGCGTTCGAAAAGGTACACGCCAGCGACGCGGGCATCCATACTCTCCTTACTCAGCAGCTCGGCGGCCTTCTGAAAGCGATCAGTCGTCGCTACATCCAGTGCTGTACGCAGAGACTGCCCGGTAAACCACAGGGCACCCACGGCGGCGACGGTCGTGACAATTGCCGTGAGACTGGCCCAGCCGGGCCATACGAACACCCTGTGCACGGCGCGCCGCAATCGGTCCAAACGGGCCGGAGGAGTTGGCGGCGGATCCTCCGGCGCTGGGGATTGCTGACGCGATGGTCGCCGGAGTGAATGACCATGGCTCGGTACTGGCCGTCGACGCGCTGATGCGATACCGCCCTCCACAGCAACTCCAATCGGTTGAGAATAGCTGTGGCAGAACAGATTACCTGGCGGGATGCTCCCTCGCTTGAACCCTCGCTGCCGCACACGGGCAAGGTTTGGCAGATGTCCCGTTATCCCGCGCCTCGCAATGGACGAGTCGACCTGGTGGCCGTCTCACTCAGCATTTGATGTTGACAGTGCTCCACTGTCCGGCGGTATGACGGCCCGCCGCGGCTGGTGCCACTGGTCGGGGCGCAGCATCACGAGGTAGCGGCCTCTGTCCAGGGTGGAATAACGGATTTGCCCGTCGCAGGTGACACAAAGGGCAGTACTGTCGCCTCAAGGTCGGTGACGAACGAACAGGTAGGTCGAGTCAGCGACGGAGCGGGGAGCGGGTGCCGGTAGCACCTCGGGAAGGGGTAGGGGCATGAGGTTCTCAGAAGCGTTCGAGATTGAGCTGGGTCAGGATGACGACTGGTATGACGTGCACCTGACAGTCGACACGAAGCTGTTCATCGATCCGCTGTTGCTAGAGCTCGGTGGCCCAGGCTGGACTGAAGGCCACGAGGAACTTCTCCATCATTTCAAAGAGTGCTATCGGCTTGTAGCGAAGGCCGCATCACCGAAATCCACCTCGGCACAGGCGGCTCGCAGGATGCTGACCTTCCCGGAGCCTCCAGAGTTTGGACTCGGATACACCACTGCCGGCACCGCAGGGTCCGGGTCCAGCGCGGGAGTAGCGAACGCCATGGTCGACGGTATCGCCGTGGCAATAGCTGCCGGGCTGCGACAGCCGGAGCATATCGAAGAAGTTGGCATGTTCACGGAAGGGATCGGCGCCGATCGAATCTCAGATGCGGTGTGCAACGTTCTTAAGGGCCGCTTCATCGAGTACACGCAGGATGTCGCGAAGCGGCACAACGTACCCCTGAGCAAGCACAGAGTTCGGAATGCCAAAGTGTTTGTGGAGCAGGGTCGTTGGCAGGACTTGACGGTCGAACTGCCGACCCATCCTGAAACCGGGAAACCGGTCATCCTCGTACCCGAGCGACTACTGAACGAGCTCCCAGTCCTGAATGCGACCGACTGGTTCAATTCGGAGCTAAATTCGGATCTGCGCCTGCAGCTGAATATGCAGCTTGGTGACAAGGTCCGAAAAGCGGACGTCATCGCTCTGGCGAAGAAGCACCCCGAGCGTGTTCGAGAATGGGCTCGACAGCAGACCAGCAGAACCGACGTGCGCGGATATGACTTCTCCGACGATCCACTCGGTGTTGTCGTCTGGGATAAAGAACCTGCCAGGTTCGCAGAAGAAAACCCGATTACCGGTCTCAAACACCCGGCCAACCAGGCTGAGCTGAGCGCGCTGGTGTCGGCCGTCATCGATCAGTTCAGGCACTTTGTCGAGAATCAGAGGGGTTGGTCGCTGCTTCACAACGAGAACGGCAAGGAAAAGCGCGAGGAAGCGGCGCAACTCGTGTTTCTCGGTCTGGCCCAGCGCTACCTCAGGATGTTCGATGTCGAGATCGATCGCGAGGTCGAGCTTGGGCGCGGCCCCGTCGATTTCAAGGTCTCGTCCGGGACTCGCATGCGGCTGCTTATCGAGGTCAAGAAGGCCCACAACGGAAAATTCTGGAATGGGCTCGAATCTCAGCTGCCGAGCTACATGGACTCCGACGGAGCCGGCGAGGGATGGTATGTGGCGATTCGGTATCGAGATAGCCCGGCGTCGCAGAAACGGATGGCGGAACTCCCGGCGAGGGTCGAGGAGCTTCGATCGCAGTTAGACAAGAAGATTCACTACGCGACTATCGATGCCCGCCCGAAGGAATCGGCATCCCGGATCGCAACCGAATAGTAGACCGTAAGGTCTCGCAGGAGCCCAGACAAGGCGATTGCGGGTTCGAGTACTCTCCCGCAGGAGGTTCACAACAGGGCGGCGAGCAACTGGCAGCCCCTGATTCCTGAACGGGCCGCATTTCTGTTTCGCCGCGGCGGCCCCACGGGGGACCGATCGACTCCCCTGGCCGCCATGGGGATCCGATTACTGCTCCAACCTCCGATAAGTGGGTCTAATCGGTCGCTGAACGCGCGCCTGAAGCAACGACGGACCACTACGTGCGAACCTTCAACCCATGGCCGCCGATACAGAACATCAGAAAGCTGAGAAGCACTTCACGTTCATATGGGTGGGCTGCTGTGTGGTGGTCGGCTTACTTCTTGGTGCGTTCGTGTTCGGGACGTGGGCTAAAGCTGTCCAATCACCGCAAGACATCACGGCGGACTGGTTCACCGCATGGGGTGCTTGGGCAGGCGGAGTTGCTACCGCCGCCGCGTTTTTGATCGCTACAGGCAGCATCAAGGTGACGAGTGCGCATGCCCGTGACGACCGACGAGCCGCTGCCGACACTGCGGCCGCCGATGCGATGGCACAGGCACGGCTGCTAACCATCCGGCAGACCGAGACAACGTACGTTCCGCTGACCATGGCGATGTTCTGGCTTGAGAATCGCTCTAAGGAATCATTCTTCGACGTGGAGATTCCCTACGTCGATCGGGTACACGACGGCAAACAGGAACGAGTGGTGGGGCCCAGGTATGGCTCCTCGATCGGACGTATTCGCTCCTACGACTGGCTCGCGCCATATAGGTCGGAGGCCAAGAACTCGCAGTGGTCTTTCGAGATCCGGGTAGTCACTGACGAGCGGCAGCCGGTGACGTTCGTCGTCAACTACACCGACAGTGCCGGACGGGCATGGCAGCAACACTCAAACGGAGAGCTCACGCGTCGAACCGTCACGAACACGGCGGCCAGCAGGCTTTCCAGCGGCGCCGTTACCCCGAACGCGACACCACCACGTTGCGGCGACCCTAGCTGATCCCGCCAGTGATCGCCGCGAAAACATCGCCCTCCGTCAACAACTCAGGAGCGAGGACGCCACCATCGCCCCGCGGCCGCCTCGATTGGTCGACCGCCGCCCCGGCTCATGAGACGTCAGAACGGTGGAGAACATAGCTCGCCGGACAGTGGGCGCTACGCCGATACGTCAAGACCAACGAGGTTCTCGCCGCGCCGATCGACATCACCAAGTTGGCGCTGACCGTTGTCGCCGGCGTGTACGCAATGGCCGCATCGCCGACGAATCCCGCAGACGCCGCCGCCAGCAATGCATCGACGTGCTGTGCGGCAACCTCCGTCTGCCCTACGACGCCGGACACTGCACCAGTGGCCGCATTCACAAACCCAAGCCGTCGTGGCCTCCGCGGTGCCGGTCCCTTCGCACTAATCCGCAACGCGGCATCCCGAACCAGCCCGCTCGAAACCCCCTCCGGTGCCGGTCTTCTCCTCCGTCCAGTCGTACTTCCGTTCAGTCTCTTCTCCCTTCGGTTATTTCCTTCCAGTCCCCCATTTCCCCTCCGATCTGTACCTACTTCCTTGTTGTCTGTCTGCCTGACACATGGACACTAAATGCGCCCGCAGGGTGTGTTTAGTGTCCATGTGTCAGGCAGACAGACGCCACCGACAAAACCGCTGGTCGGAGGGGAAATGGGTACTCAGTTTTGGTACCTCATACCAATGAGGTACCAGGAGTGAGGATCTTTGCCGCAATGTGCGACTGCCTCACGGGTACGCCGGTAGCCTCGTAAGGAGTTGTCGCTCTGCAGTTTTCAGCGAAGGGGGTTGATCACGGTGGTTGTTCAGAAGAAGCGCATGCGAAACCTGATCCGCTCGCTGCAATCCAGGATGGCCGCTGCTGCCGGCTCCTCCGAGAGCATCAGGCATGCAGTGCTCGTTCCGGTGAAACCTGACCCCTACCAGTACATTCGGCACGGCTACAATCCGGCGGTCCAAACCGTTCCCGTGAATCTACGCCAGCTCACCGACGAGGACCGCGAGCTCGTCGCCGACTACTTCGTGCAGGCAACAGAATACGAAGGGCTCCGGGTACAAGTCACGTCGGGAACTACCGAAGCGCTCCTTTCCGCTCTCCACGAGCGGCAAGCGGCATCGGCCGCCAAGGAGCTCGAAACCGCGCGGCAGCGCGCCGAGTTGTTGGAACAAGCACGTGCAGTTTTCGTTGAGCGGCGGACCCTCGCCGAACGGCGATGGCTCACGCTTGGGCACAAGGGAGGCGAAGGCTGCTTCTATGAAGTCCTTCTCCCGGACTGGCCCAGCGGCGTCCAAGGGCACCGGGGCGTATGGGAGCTTGGCAGGTTTGGCCTGCCCGTCGACGAAGTCGTGCACGAGATCGGCGCCGGCGCATGGGTTGCCGATCTCGACGCGCTCAATGAGCAAAGCCGCATCGCCGCCCAGAGTGCCTACGAACACGAACTCGCCGAAATGAAGGCCACTTACGAGAAGGGCAGCAAGATCCTCTGCGCATGGGCGGAGACACGGGAGGATCTTCGAACCATCCTCACCGAACGACGCGGCAACTGGATGCGAAAACTAGAAAACCTCTGGATCGAAGCCCAAGTGCCCGAGGGTTATTCCGCACTAAACAGCGCGGTGAAGATCCTCGACAACAGCGAGCCAACCAGAGCAGACTTCGAAGCGCTTGAAGTCGCCAGGAAGGCATGCGACGACATCGTCGTGTC
Source organism: Nocardia goodfellowii (assembly GCF_017875645.1). NCBI lineage: Bacteria > Bacillati > Actinomycetota > Actinomycetes > Mycobacteriales > Nocardiaceae > Nocardia > Nocardia goodfellowii. The sequence continues at coordinate 6,966,313 of NZ_JAGGMR010000001.1, forward strand.
TGATGCACAGCTGGCCCTCGTCCGCGGATATACGGCGAGCCCAGGTGCGGAGCGCAGCATGGTCGGGGTCGCCGTAACCGCCCCGACAGGCCATAGCCGAACATTCTGGCGGCGCGTAGAAGCCGCGAAATGACTGGGGAGCGGCCCACAGGGATGCACGACGACCACACGAACCGGTTCGCGATCTGGAAACCTCGGTTCTGGTGGACCGTCCGGAAATCCGAGCGGCCACAGCTCACCGATCCTGACGTCTCAGACCAGCGAGTTCGATGGCGCAACAACCCCGAAGTTGACTGGCTGGCAGTCGCGCAGTTTGTCAATCAAGTGGCGAATCAGCTCGACCGCGATGACGTTTTCGCCGACTTGAGCCGCTACAACGACGATGGCGAACTGCTGTGGGTCGACTGCGATGCTGCCCAGCTCCCCGACCTCGAGCAGAACATCGTCCGCGCATGGTTCACGTCAGGAATACCACCAACATTCGACCCTTGGCATCACTCCATGACGGACGGCCGACATCGACTTTGGAACGTGTGGCAAGCAGACCCAGAGGCGCGGGTACCGGTGCAATCCCTGATCCTGCGGAGTGCGGTCATAGGGGAAGCTCCCATCCGAGAACACCGGAACTACCCGAGCCTCCTTCGCGAAGTCTCCTGGTTCGATGCGTCAGTAGGAGCAAATCGGAGGTATGCCGTAAACCTCCACTGGGCGATGCAACAAGGCAACTACTTCGTGCCCGATCACCGCCAAGGCCCCAGTGCCACTGCCAAAGTTGAGGACTTTCCAGTCCCAAATCCCGTTCCCATCGCGGTTGTGGCACCTGCGATTTCGTTTCCGAAGCCCAGACCTCTGGGCTGGTTCTCCCGCCATTTCAAAGGTCAACCTGCAGACGGACAAGCCGGCGGATGAAACTGGTGCACGGACAGGTGCCCGTCAGTCGAGTACCCGCGCACCGCAGACAAGGAGCTCAAGGCAGTGACCAGTCGTGCACGTCCACACGGAAGTCGGACGTGATACCCATTACCAGCCGCCACCCGTCGGCAAAGCTGCGCGCGGTGCTACAGGCCCACATGGCGCAACCAGCACCCATGCATTTGTTGGGGTACCAAGGATCGCCAATCGGGATCGCATTCCCGGGAAATTGCTCACCCTGCAACTCAACCGCAAGCCCTTTCGTCTCGCTCCCCACGTCGGTCCACTTTGGTTTAAAGTGAACGAGGCTATTCCTTAGGGCAATCAATCGTTTGACACCCTCAAACGGCGGCTGCCCACGATCCATCGACGGCTTATTCAAGGCAATCAATGCAAGGTCATACTTCGCCAGAATTGATGTTCCCGTACCGCGAAGATTAAGATCTTCACTTTTCCATAAACGCGCCAACGTCTTCCTGTGTTGCTCGTCCAAACCGGTAACCCCGGCTGAGGCAACAGGATTACCGTCCGCCAGATCGTCGAAGACCTCATTAATGTACGCTTCGATGAAGAAAACGGAGAACAGAACAGCCGCAGTCGACAGTGACCTGTGCTCACGGTCGAACCCGCTGAAACCGTCCTGCACGAGCGACTTCTCACGCTGCTCACATCGGCTAGCCATGAGCTCGGCAGTCCACAGGTGCGATGCCGCTAGGTGCTCCCGCACCCGGATGCTGCCGACGTCGAACGCATTCCCATGGTCGCCCGCTTCAGCAGCTACCTCGCTCGGCTCACCAGCCCCACTCGACATGGCTTCGAACCATAGCCTTCAATCTCGCCGATCCGGTGGATTGGCTCCACGACGCGAGGCGTGAAGGCTGGGGAGCACTTGGGGACCAAACGTCATACCCGGGCACGAACATCGCCAGTTCACGCCCACCAGAGCAGAGCCTGCAAACCGTGTGTGACGTGCAGCGATCCCGAATTCTGACTCCTAGGTACAACCGATCAGATTCGACGCCGTTCCTCGTCTCTGGCACTGGGCCGTTGCGACAGGTTGTCGACTGTCGCGCCCCTATAGCGGCATCCCTTGCCGGCGCAATCCTTTCAGCAGCGCCTGCAGGTCACATGTACCCCCGGGCGAAGTCACACTCGCCATTGGTGTTCAGTAGCTAATGTCGGGACTATGACAACGACCGACGCATCGGGTGGAGCGCCAGAGCCGACCGAGGAGGAGATCATCTCGGCGCTGCGAGCCGCTGGCTGGCTGCTCGAGCAAGAGACTGAGACATGCCTTGAGCGTCAAGGGTTTCACACGTCACTGAACGCCGCTTTCCCCGACCCTGACGACTTGGGAAAGTCACGTGAGGTCGATGTGATGGCCTACCGGGAGCTCTATCGAAACGACGAAATCCGCCTCAGTATCGGAATTCGATGTTTGGCAGAGTGTAAGCAGAGCAGCATGCCGTACGTTCTCATTGGCAAACCTCCGAGCGCTTACGAGCGCGAGCGCACGAAGCTTGAGCAGCTGCTTCGCTTTGATTCCGTTGTGACCAGTAAGGTAAAAGAATCCGATAGAGTCACTCGATGGAAGTCTGAAGACGCTCGAGAGTTTATCGGCCTCAATCGCATCCCCGAGGCGCCCTGGAAGCGAGATTTCGTAGCAACCCAGATGACTCGACTTGAACGCAAAGCCACCTGGCTGGCAGACAATAGGGGAATTTTTGATGGCCTGGTGTATCCTCTCGCCAAGGCTACGCAATATTTCCGAAAAAATTATAGACCTAATCGCGTGTTTCACGATAGGGCCACAGACTGGGCTACGGTGCAATTCCTTTACCCTATGGTCGTTACTTCTTCTCCGATATACCGAGTTGACGCCTCATCCGAGTACGCTATCGATAAGGCTAAATGGGTCCCTATGATCCGCCAGCTAAAGTCCGGCAGCCTCAACGGTACTTATGTGATAGATGTAGTTACATACTCCGCCCTTGAGGAGTACTTAGAAAAGTATGTACTCGCATTCGGGGCTGCTGTTCAAGAAATAGCAGAAAGCGATCCCGAACTTTTTGTGACATCGGGCCACGAGCCAACGTAGGAACTGTCGGCTTGCGTCCGTGCACAGTGCGGCCACACGAGCCCTCGACCAAACGAGACTCCCGGCGGCGTTTATTCGCGGTGCATTAAGCGCCGCATACATTGCCCGAACAGCCTCGCGGTGCGCCAGCGGGCCGCGAAGAACCTCGAACCCGACAGTGACGACCGCATCGTCTATCAGCTCTCGTGGGTCGTTCCAGACTCCAACCTGGGGACCGCTTGGGGGCCAAACGCTATGCGCGGCCGAGAACTACGCCAGCTCTTGCACCCCTCGGTCGAACCCGCAAACCGTGCGCGACGTGCGGCTCTCCTAAATACTGACTCCTGGGAATCAGGTGGCTTGGAGCTGGAGGCGGCGCGCGGGCTTGGCGGTCAACTAAATAAGCGGGGGCCCGATGGGTGACCGGCCAGGTACGTCTCGGCCGATCGGATGGTACGTCGAGGAGTTGGTCTCTGCTAGAACGAACCTATGGCCATCGACCGTCTTCAGACCATGATCGCCCAGTTCGCCCAGGATCGAGCCTGGCAGGGTTTCCATACACCCAAAAACCTAGTCATGGCGCTAACAGGCGAAGTGGGTGAACTAGCGGAGCTTTTTCAATGGCTCACAGCGGAGGAGAGTGCCACTATCACCGATAGCCCGGTCGGCCGTGGCCGCGTCGAGGAAGAGATCGCCGATGTTTTCATCTACTTGCTACGCCTCGCGGATGTGCTGCAGGTCGATCTCGTCGCCGCTACGGAACACAAGATCCGCGTAAACGCCGAGCGATATCCAGCCGACAAGGCTCGTGGCCGAGCGGTGAAGTACTCAGCCCTCGACGAACCCGCTTGATCGCGCAACGCTTCCGACCTGCCGGCGCCGCAGTTGGCCGGGATGACCGGGCGCCGGGATGAGCCCGACTCCGGAACTGCAACCGAAAGGGTAGGTTGATCGCTATCTTCAAGCGTTGCAGGTGATTCCAACAATCTCGGGGGTTGTATGAAGCTTCGGGCATTCCGGACGACCGCTCCGGAAATCTTGGCTTTGGCCCGCCAGAAGAAGCTCGTGGAGGCGGTCGCTGAGGGAGCAGGCAAGAAGGGCACCGCGGCGGAACAGAGGTCGTGGCAGGCCAGTCTTCCGGCACTCGCCAAGCTCCTCGTCAAGGCAAACCTTCGCGGTGTCACCATGCTGGTCGAGTGTTCTGTGCCGGGAGCGAACAAGCGTATCGATGTAATTCTCGCGGGCACCGATCCAGCGACGAGCGCCGACCGTTACGTCGTGGTGGAACTCAAGCAATGGACCGACGCTCACCTGGGGTGGGACAGCGAGCTGATCGTCTGGACTCTTTTGACGCGAGGGGATCAGCTACATCCCGTCGACCAGGTGCGGGGCTATTGCCGATACCTCCAGCGCGATGTCGCCGTGCTGCACGAGAGCCCGAATGCTTTGCATGGCGCTGCTTTCCTGCACAACGCCGAGGTGAGTGATGTCGAGCCGCTGTTTCTGCTGAAGCCTGATCAGTTTGGGCGCCTGTTTACCGGAGACCAAACGGATCAGTTCACCGACTTTCTCCAAGAGCGCCTCGCTCAGGCCTCCGGCGACGGTGGCGCTGCCACTCGCCTGCTGGAGAGCGAAATCTACCGCAGGAAAACGCTTCTCGGCTTCTCCACTGGCGATCTCGCCACAACCGCAGACACGCTGGTAGACAACCAGCGGCTCGCCTTCGAGGCGGTGCTGAGCCGTATCAGTCACGCCCACGGAAGCAGGCAGAAGACCGTCGTCCTGGTGAGCGGCGGCCCAGGCAGCGGTAAGAGCTTGATCGCGCTCTCGCTGCTGGAACGGCTCCGCGCGGACCACCGTAAGGTGCGGTACGCGACGGGATCGGAAGCCATCACCAAGACGATGCGCAGAATCTACGGTCGGCAGGATCGCGACCTGGAGGAGCAGATCACGTACTACAAGAACCTCGCCAAGATGAAGGGCGAGTGGTTGGACGTGGTCATCTGCGATGAAGCGCATCGAATCCGGCGGACCTCCACCGACCGCTGGACCGCGGGCAGCCAACGTAGCAAGCGACCGCAGATCGATGAACTCATCGACGCCGCAAAGGTGCCCGTCTTCCTGTTAGACGAGAACCAGGTGGTGCGCCCCGACGAGGTGGGGACGATCGACCATATCCGTGAGCACGCCGCCCGTGCGGGTTTGCCGGTCTTCCAGATCAACCTCGATGGCCAATTCCGGTGCGGTGGCAGCGCGGCATACGACGAGTGGGTCCTGAACCTCCTCGGTTTGCGCGCGTTCGGGCCGATGCCGTGGAAGGACGACGGCAAATTCACTGTCCGCGTCGCGCACTTGCCCCAGCAGATGGAGGATTTTCTCCGCGCGAAGATCACACCGGCTGTCACTGCGCGGATCACTGCGGGCTACTGCTGGGACTGGACACCCGAACCGGACAGCGCCGGGGCGCTCGTCGAGGACATCCAGATCGGCGACTGGTCCAAGCCGTGGAACAAGTACGACCCTAAGATCGGCAAAGCGCACGAGCCCCCACCGAGTTGGCTGTGGGCTCACGACCCTCGCGGTTTCGACCAAGTCGGTTGCATCTATACCGCGCAAGGGTTCGAGTTCAATTGGGCCGGAGTCATTCTCGGGCCAGAGATCGGTGTCGAGGACGGGCGCCTGGTGGTGCGGCGGGACGCCAATAAGGACAAGGCGCTCAAGAGCAAGCGGCTCTTCGACGAAGACTTCGACATTCTGATTCGCAACACCTACAAAGTGCTGTTGACCCGCGGCATGCAGGGAGTCGTCATCTACGCAGTCGATCCAGCTACCCAAGAATTTATTTCAGGTCTGGTCGAGTCGCTCTGAGAGGAGCAGCCCCAAAGCTCTGGTTTCCGGGCATCACGGTCTTTCGAGGCTGGAACAGATCGGCCGGATCTCGTGCCGGTGCTGCGGCTTCCAGGCGAATACTGAGCATCCTGCGAGAACCCCTGCCGACCAACGTTATTGGTTCCGAACAACCGCGGCGCCCTGGAACTCCGCCCTATCCTGATTGAGTCGGGTTGCCCTCGACCCGGCTCTCAGGGGTGGCAGGGGCTCGATATGGCGCGGGAATGGTCCTACTGGACGAACAACAAGCTGTTGATCCTCGACGACTACGTCGCTGCCTTCAACAAAGCGTCACAATCCGCCAAAGACCGGATCTATCTCGATCTGATGGCCGGCCAACCGGAGAACATCGAGCGGCACACCGGCACCCGGATCGACGGATCCCCGCGGCGAGTGCTCTCGGCTGATCCCGGGTTCACGCGACATGTCTTCTTCGAGCTACCAGGCAACGCCGAAAAGCTGGAGCGAACTCTTCGGAAAGACTTCCCCAACAAGGGCTTCCATGTCATTGCAGGGGACTGCAACGAGACGATCGACCGTGTCCTCGCCGATCTACAGCCCTTCAACCGCGCGCCGGCCTTCGCTTTCATCGACCAGCAAGCCGCTGAAGTCGATTGGAGCACAATCGTGAAGATCGCCAATTTCAAAGCACGCACACGCTCGAAGCCGGAGCTGTGGTTGCTGGTCTCTCCGACCTTCGTCGCGCGTGGAGTGCGTGGTACGAATCGCGACCTGTTTAGACAGCGGGTCACACGGTTCTATGGGAGCGACAAATGGTTGATCATCCAAGCTGCGCGAGAAGGCAACGAGATCACGCCAGACCAGTATCGGGACGAGATGACCAACCTGATCCGGTTCCGGCTTGCCCAACATCTGGGTTACCGCTTCACACACCGGATTCCAATGCGGATGACGAACCGAACGACCATCTACGACATGGTGTTCGCAACCGATCATCCGGCGGGCGACAGGATCATGCGACACCTCTACGCGAAGGCTGCCGCACGTGAGCCTCAGATGATGGCGGACGCACGGCGGCTGGCGAAAATCGCGCAGGAGGAAAAGACGGGGCTTCTGACGCTGTTCGAGCCGCCGGTCGTCACCCCCGACGCCGCAGGACAGGTCCTGTGGCAGCCTGAGGCCTACTGGTGGCCGTCGAGCCGTGAGTGGTGGGGCCGACGCAGCCGGGTCCTCCAGCAGCCGCCAGGCCGGGCGCACGGGTTCGACGAGCGTGAGGTCAGGCCGTAAGCGCCGGCATACCGTCCCACAGACGACCATCGAGCTCGCGACCCATCGCCTTCGGCGTCCGGCCGCCCCATTGCTTGAAGAAGAACGGCACGCCCGCGTCGTGGCAGCTGTCTCGGATCTCCCGGACCCATTCCGGATCCATCGGCCGATGCGCCGGACCGGACTCGCCGCCGGCGATCACCCACCCGATTCCATCGAGATCCAGATCGCCGAGCGCACCCAGCAACGGCTCGCAGGACAAGAACCGCACTGCCGCGGGCACTTCCCGCAGATGGTTGACGCGGTCCACTTGATCGGCGCTCTCGACCGAGACACCCATCCAGACGTTATCGGGCCACTCCAGTTGTCCGGCGACCCGCTTCAGCCGCAACGCGCGTTTGGTCAGCACCTGATAGGTGTGGTGCGGCGTCGCCGCCATCACATCGAAGACGTCCCGGATGAACCCGATGGGGACCTTCGCGTGGAACAGATCCGACATGCTGTTGACGAACACGACCCGCGGCTGCCGCCAGCGCAACGGAACGTCCAAGGCCGCCGGATGGATCGTCACTCCGAAGCCAGGACCGGACGTCCGTGGATCGCCGTCGTTCTGGTACTTCTCGGCCCCCATTGCTTTCAAACGTTTCGACAACGTCATCGCGTAGCAGTGATCGCAGCCAGGTGACACCCGATCGCATCCGGTCACCGGGTTCCATGTTGCTTCGGTCCATTCGATACTCGATTTATCCGCCATGGCACCTCCCTCAGATAGTTCCCGACAGTACGGCCCGCGCTACGACGCCACGTAGTGAACCGAGCGCGACCAGTCCGCAATCCGTCCGCAGCGCCGCCCACAACCCTCAGCGACATCAACGCCGCAAACAGGCGAATCGCCTGGTCAAACACTTCTCCCCCACATCACCAACACAGCCCTGACCTGCACAAACACCGACCGTGCGGTCTCAAAAACCGTTATCCGAAAGGATGTGTGGGTTCGAGTCCCACCATCGGCACCCTGTCTCGTGAGAGGCTCATGCTCGTGACGAGCATGAGCCTTTCTCGTCTCCGTGATTTTTCGCGGTTTGCCGGGTGGTCGGTGTACGCCGGGCTACCGCCAGGTGAATATGTTTCCGCGGGGGTGTGATTCGTGGCCGGAGTGGTTTTGGAACTCGGGCGGGCGATTTAGCGTGGGCGCATGCACGTCCTGTTCGTCTGTAACGGCAATGTCTGCCGGTCGGTGATCGCCGAGCGCGTGACGCGTGCCGTGGCGGTCGAATACGGGCTGTCGGGGCTTACCGCGGAAAGCGCGGGCACCCGGGCGCTGGTCGGATTTCCGGTGGAACCACTTGCCGCGCAGGCAATTACGGGGCTGGGCGCGGATCCGGAGGGGTTTCGGGCACGGAAACTGAAACCGGAAATGATCGATCGGGCGGATCTGGTGCTCGCCATGACCGAGCAGATCCGCGATCACATCGCCGATATGGGGTTCGGGGTGCGGGCACGGACATTCACACTGCTGGAGGCGCATCGGATCGCGAAAGTGACCGGGGCGCACACCATCGCGGAATTGCACGCCGCGCGCAACGATCTGTCGCTGGTGGGCCGGGAGAATATCGCCGACCCGGTCGGATTGTCCGAAACCGCGTATTGCGAAGTGGGCGACCGCATCGCCGAAGCGCTTGTGCCCCTGCTGGTCGCGCTCGCGCCGCGGGAACGGAGCCGTCCCGCCCAGGACGAACCCGGCCTGGTGGTAGGCCCGGAGACCGGGCCGCCGCCGCGCGCGAGCTTTCTGGCGGCACAGCGCATCCGGTGACATCCGCCCCGAAACACCGGGCGCGCCGGGCGAATCGCCGTCGCCTCTGGGATTCGTCCCGCTCAGGGATTACACTCCCGGCGGACACATTTCCGCCGTTGCTGGTTCGGACCCGGACAGGAATCGACATGCCGAAACGCATTTCGGATGTTTCGCTCCATGTTTATGTGACACCGGAAACCCTCGACCGTGTCGTCGAGACGGTCCGTGCGGTCGTCGACGATCACCTCCAAGACCGCGATGTGTTCGCGTGGAGATTCACCCTGCCGGTCGATTCGGAGGACACGGCGCATATCGACCTGGCGGCCCGGTGGCGGGTAGATCACCCCGATGCCGACCCCGGCGCGCGGCGCACCTACGAAATAGCGCTCAGCCTCGTCGGCGCACCCCGTGATCTCACCGCACCCGGTCTGGCGGCCCTGGAACGCAGACTCATGCTCGAAACAGCGGGAACGACAACGGATCTGGAAATTCCCCGGACGATCCGGACGCAGCGGCGCGACAGTTTCGACTTCGAATTCGAACGCGAATACCTGTAGGCGAATCGCACGCCGCACTCAGGATGACCGAGTCACCCTGAGTGAAGCGAAGAATTTCCGATCAGCGCGCCGGGAAGTGCCGGATCAGGCCTTCCTGCACGGTCGTCGCGAGCAGTTCACCCGAACGCGAGTAGAACCGGCCGGTGGCCAGGCCGCGCGAGCCCGCCGCGACCGGCGACTCGGTGCAGTACAGCGCCCAATCGTCGAACCGGAACGGCCGGTGGAACCAGATGGAATGGTTCACCGTGGCCGCCACGATCCGATCCAGGCCCCAGGACAGGCCGTGCGTGGTGATGATCGAATCCAGCACCGTGGTGTCCGACGAATAGCCCAGCGTCGCAACGTGAATCAGCGGATCGTCGGGCAGCTTCCCGTCCGCCTTCATCCACACGCGATTGTGGTTCAGCCGCTCCCCCGTGCCCTTGAGAATCCAGGCCGGGTCGTTGGTGTAGCGCATATCGATCGGATGCGGCGCCTTGATGAACATCTCCAGCTTGTCCTCCAAGCCTTCGAAGCTCTCCTCCACCCGCGGCAGCGTCTCCGGATCCGGCACCTGTGGCTGGGCATGGGAATGCTCCAGCCCCTTGCCCCAGTCCTGGAACGCGGCCAGCATGACGAACAACTCCTGCCCGTCCTGCGTGGCGGTGACGGTGCGGTTGGCGAAGGCGCGGCCGTCGCGATGCCGGTCGACGCGATACTCGATGGGCCGCTTGGTATCGCCGCCGCGCACGAAATGCGCGTTCACGGCGTGCACCGGGCGGTCACCGACGGTGCGCCCGGCCGCCATGATGGCCTGGGAGACCAGCTGCCCGCCGAAGGTGCGACTCCACACCTTGGCCGGATGCTGGCCGACGAAAACGTCCTCGTCGACCTGCTCCAGATCGAGCAGGCCCAGCAGCACATCGAGATCGGACGAGCCGGCAGCGGCCCCGAGCCCGACGGAACCGCCTAAGGATGTAGCCAAATCAGTGGTCCTCCTCGCCGATGCGATGCACGTGAATCAGGTTGGTGGACCCGACAGTACCCGGAGGCGAGCCGGCCACGATGACCACGAGGTCACCTTTCTGATAACGGCCCAGCGAAAGCAGCGCGACATCCACCTGATGAATCATTGCGTCGGTGCTGTCCACCGTCGGCACGATGAAGGTTTCGGTGCCCCAGGTCAGCGACAACTGGCTGCGCACCTCCGGCAGCGGGGTGAACGCGAGCAGCGGCAGCGGGGTGTGCAGCCGGGCCAGGCGGCGCACGGTGTCACCGGACTGGGTAAAGGCCACCAGCGCCTTGGCGTTGAGCCGCTCGCCGATATCGCGGGCCGCGTAGGAGATGACGCCGCGCTTGGTGCGCGGCACGTGGGTCAGCGGCGGCACCCGAGTCGATTCGGCCTCCACCGCGCTCACGATCCGCGCCATGGTGCGCACCGTTTCGATCGGATACGCGCCGACCGAGGTCTCACCGGAGAGCATCACCGCGTCCGCGCCGTCGAGCACCGCGTTCGCCACGTCGGAGGCCTCGGCGCGGGTGGGGCGCGAGTTCTCGATCATCGACTCCAGCATCTGGGTGGCGACAATGACCGGCTTGGCGTTCTCCCGCGCCATCTGGACCGCCCGCTTCTGCACGATCGGCACCTGCTCCAGCGGCAACTCGACACCGAGATCACCACGCGCGACCATGACGGCGTCGAAGGCCAGCACCACGGCCTCGAGGTTGTCGATGGCCTCCGGCTTCTCCAGCTTGCCGATGACCGGAACTCGTCTGCCGACCCGGTCCATGATGTCGTGCACCAGTTCGACATCGGACGGGGACCGCACGAACGACAGCGCGATGAAATCGACGCCCAGCTCGAGCGCGAACTCCAGATCCTCGATGTCCTTCTCCGACAGCGCCGGCACCGACACGTCCATGCCGGGCAGCGAGACACCCTTGTTGTTGGAGACCGGGCCGCCCTCGGTGACCCGGCAGACCACGTCGTTGCCCTCGACCGCGGTAACGGTCAAGCCGACCTTGCCGTCGTCGACCAGCAGCCGGTCGCCCGGCTTGGCGTCGGCGGCCAGCTCCTTGTAGGTCGTGGAGACCCGATCATGGGTGCCCTCGACCTCGTCGACGGTGATGCGCACCGATTCACCGGTCGCCCACATCGTCTTGCCCTCTTTGAACCGGCCGAGCCGGATCTTCGGTCCCTGCAGGTCGGCGAGGATGCCGACCGCGCGACCGAGATCGTCGGAGGCCGCACGTACCTTCTTGTAGTTCTCGGCATGGTCACTGTGCTCACCGTGGCTGAAGTTCAGCCGCGCCACGTCCATACCGCTCTCGACGAGTTCGCGGATCCGTTCCTCGGTGGCAGTGGCCGGGCCGAGCGTGCACACAATCTTCGTCCGTCGCATCACGTGCTCAGCCTAATCCCGTAGGGGTACCAGGTGATGCCGTGGCCTCGGTGAAAAGTGCGTGAAAATAATGAACCGCACTTGGGCGAAGCTACGAGCGGGCGACATGCCGGGACAGCCGCGTCTCCAGACGAGTCTGTCCGAAGCCCAGGACCAGGCAGATCGCCCAGTAATAGACCGCGGCGACACCGTAGAGGGCGAAGAAGTCGAACGTGGGCGCGGCGGCTACCTGAGCGGTCCGCAACAATTCGGTGACCAGGATGGTGGACGCCAGCGAGGTGTCCTTGACCAACGAGATCAACGTGTTCGACAGCGGCGGCACCGCGATCCGCGACGCCTGCGGCAGGATGATCAACCGCATCTCCTGCGCGTAGGACATGCCCAGCGCCTCGGCCGCCTCCCACTGGCCGTCCGCCACCGACAGGATCGCCGCGCGCACCACCTCGGCGGCGTAACCGCCGACATTGAGGCTGAACGCCACGATCGCGGCCGGAATCGGATCCATCGTGATCCCGAACTGCGGCAGACCGTAGAAGATGATGAACAGCTGCACCAGCAGCGGCGTACCCCGGATGATCGAGATGTAGAACCGGGCGGCCGCCGACAGCGGCCACACCGGTGACATCCGGGCCAGCGCCACGAACAGCGCGATGGCCAGACCGATGAGGAAACTGACCGCGGTGAGCGGCAGGGTCATCTGCACTGTGGCCTTCAGCATCGGCCACAGGTTCTGCCAGATCAGCTCCTTCGTATTCGCATCCACCAGCGGTTACTTGCTGACGTCGGTGCCGAAGTACTTTTCGGAGATCTTCGCCAGCGTGCCGTCGGCGCGAAGGTCGTTGAGCGCCTTGTCGACATCGGCGATCAGCGCGTCATCCTTGCGGGCGGCGAACGCCTGCTGGCTGGTCTGGCCGGTCTTACCCGCGATCTTCACCCCGGTGTCGCCGGTCTTCTTGGTGTACTCGGCGACGGCGAGGGTGTCGTTCAGGGTCGCGTCCACACGGCTGTTCTTGAGCAGCTGGATGGCCTGCACGAAACCTTCCACCGCTTCGACTTTCGCGCCCGCCTGGGTGGCGACCTTGCCCCAGTTGGAGGTGGCGGACTGGGCGCAGGTCTTACCGTTCAGGTCGGCCAGGGTGCTGATGCTGGTGTCGCCGGCCTTGGTGACGATCACGCCCTCGGAGGTCGTGTACGGCTGCGACAGCGCGTATTTGTTCTTGCGCTCGTCGTTGATGGTGACCTGGTTGGCCACCAGGTCGAAACGCTTGGACTCCAGCCCGGCGAAGATCGCGTCCCACGGGGTCTGCACGAATTCCACCTTGCGGCCGAGCTTCTGGCCGACGGCTTCGATGATCTCGACGTCGTAACCGGTGAGTTTGAGACCGGGCCCCTGGAAGCTGAACGGGGCGTAGGTGCCCTCGGTACCGACCTTCAACACAGACGAGTCGTCGCTGCCGCAGGCGGACAGCCCGGTGGCGGCGACGACGGCGAGCATGGCGGCGGCGAATAGCTTGCGGCGCATCGGATCCTCATCTCCTCAACCCAAAATCCGACCCAACCTACGCTGGGACGACTGGGTTGCACAGTATCGCGATCTTGGCGCGCGAAACACTCGACACGAAAAACACCCCGCTTCGCGTCGCAGCGGGGTGTTCGTTCGAGCCGGACTAGCCTTCGCGCAGCGGACGCCCGTCCGAGTCGGGCACCTTGCCCGTGAGCATCTGGATGCCGTCGATCAGCGGCCAGATGAAGCCGAAACCACAGGTGAGCCAGACGACCGCGATCTGCGCGATCGCGATGTTGGTGTAGCCGGTGTAGAAACGACCGGCGCCGAACGAGCCGAGCAGGATCTGCAGCAGACCCGCGACCAGCTTCTGCTTGTCGGAGTAGGGCATGCCGTACATATCGCGACCGTAGGGCGCTTCCGGATCCATACCCGGCATGCCGCCGTACGGGCCCGCCGGCGGGTAACCGCCCGGCTGACCGAACTGGGGCTGGCCGTACTGCGGCTGACCGTACTGGGCTTGCTGGGCGTAGGGATCCGACGGCTGACCGTACTGTGGCTGCTGCGCATAGGGATCCGAGGGCTGCTTGCTCAGATCAGGACCCGTACCGGGCGGACCGTACTGCGGCTGCCCGCCGTATCCAGGATTGTTCTGGTAAGGGTCGGTCACTAAATGTCCTCCTCATTCGTGCGCGGGTACCCCTTGCCGGCCCCCGGCTTTCTCGATCAGCCGAACGGGGCCGGACAAGCTACCCGCGACGATCAGGTGACATTCTTGCCCGAATCACCCGATTCTGTCGCGCCGGTTCCCGACGACTCGGCCTCCGGCGTGGTGTCGCCGGTCTCCGGATCCTTATCGCCGGTCGCCTCGGATTCGTTTACGCCGGCGGCGTCGGATTCCTTCGCGGCGGTGGCCTCGGCGTCTTTGCCGGGCGCGGCGGGCTCCACCGGTTCGGTGTCGGACTTCTTCTCGAGGACAACGCCGGGCTCGGCATCCGCGGCCTCCGAGCGCGCACCCACCCTGCGCAATTCGGCGAGTTGCCACGGCCACGGCCGTTCCATCGCGCCCGGCTGCAATTGCGCCGGAGTTTCCCGGCCGCGGGTGGCGAACACGAAATAGGCGATGGCCGCGAGGAACACCAGCGCGGCGGTGAAGGAGTTGATACGGATACCCGCGATATGGGTGGCCTCGTCATCGCGCAGCAGTTCCACCACGAACCGGCCCACGCAGTAGCCCGCGACGTAGAGCGCGAACAACCGGCCGTGCCCGATGCGGTAACGCTTGTCGATCTGCACCAGCAGGAACACGACCAGCAGACTCCACAGCATCTCGTACAGGAACGTCGGCTGCACGACCTTCAGCACGACCCCGCTGGAGACACCGTTCATCGGATCCGGGTCGCCGTTCGCGTCGAAGCGCGGATAGATCTCCAGGCCCCACGGCAGCGTCGTCTCGCGACCATAGAGTTCCTGGTTGAAGTAGTTGCCGAGCCGGCCGATGGCCTGCGCCAGCAGGATCGGCGGCGCGACGGCATCACCCAAGGCGGGCAACGGGATTCGGTACACCCGGCAGCCGATCCAGGCACCGACGCCGCCGAGGAACACCGCACCCCAGATACCCAGGCCGCCCTGCCAGATGTAGAGCGCCTCCACGGGATTCTTGCCCGCGCCGAAATACTTCTGCCAGTCGGTGGCCACGTGATAGAGGCGACCGCCGATCAAGCCGAACGGCACCGCGAACATCGCGACATCCAGGATGGCGCCCTGCTGGCCGCCGCGGGCCTGCCAGCGCTTGTCGCCCCACCAGATGGCGACGATGATGCCGATGATGATGCACAGCGCGTAGGCGCGCAGCGGCAGCGGTCCGAGTTGCCACACCCCTTGCGGGGGACTCGGGATGTAGGCCAGCACGCTGGTTCCGGACGCCGCGGTGTCTGCCAAGACTTGTACGGTCACGCAGGCAACCGTACTGGGTCCCGGCGTCCGCCGGGACGACGGGCGGTCGCGGTCAGGACGAAACGGTGGCCGAGCGCACGCCTTCGGCGAGTTCGGCGGTCAAGGCGCGCACCGCGTCCAAGCTTTCGCCCGCCGCGCTGACCAGTGCCGAACCGACGATGACGCCGTCCGCGTAAGCGGCGATCTCGGCCGCCTGCGCGCCGGAGCGCACCCCGAGACCGACGCCGATCGGGATATCGGAGTGGCTGCGCACGCGTGCGCACAGGGCGGGAGCCATCGACGACACCGCGTCCCGAGCGCCGGTGACGCCCATGGTGGAGGCCGCGTAGATGAAGCCGCGCGAAGCTTCCAGCGTCTTGACCAATCGCTCCTCGGTGGAGGAGGGCGCGACCAGGAAGATGCGATCGAGATCGTGAGCCGCCGAGGCGACGAACCAGTCGTCGGCTTCCTCGGGGATGAGGTTCGGGGTGATGATGCCCGCGCCGCCCGCGCCGGCGAGATCACGCGCGAAACGATCGACGCCGTACTTCAGCACCGGGTTCCAATAGCTCATTACGACCGC
The DNA here is from genome assembly GCF_017875645.1 of Nocardia goodfellowii. Classification (NCBI taxonomy): domain Bacteria; kingdom Bacillati; phylum Actinomycetota; class Actinomycetes; order Mycobacteriales; family Nocardiaceae; genus Nocardia; species Nocardia goodfellowii. The sequence continues at coordinate 6,982,173 of NZ_JAGGMR010000001.1, forward strand.
CTGGCCGCCGGCCTCGGCAATCGCCTCGACGACGGTGAAGACGTCCTTGACCCGCACTCCCCCGCGCAGCGCCTGCTCGGCGGCTTGCTGGATGGTGGGGCCGTCCATCACCGGATCGGAGTACGCGACGCCGACTTCGATGATGTCGCAACCGGATTCGACCATCGCCTTGCACGCCGCGATGGAGCCGTCGAGATCCGGGTAGCCCGCCGGCAGGTAGCCGATGAGCGCGGCCCGGTTCTCCGAGCGCGCCGCCGCGAAGGTATTCGCGAGGCGGGACTGCTGACTCACTTCTGCTCCTCGGCGTTCTCGTCGATCAGGCCGAACCACTTGGCCGCGGTGTCCATGTCCTTGTCGCCGCGACCGGACAGGTTCACCAGGATGATCGCGCCCTCACCGAGTTCCTTGCCCAGCTGCAGCGCACCCGCCACCGCGTGCGCGGATTCGATCGCCGGGATGATGCCTTCCGCGCGGGACAGCAGCAGCAGCGCGTCCATCGCCTCGGTGTCGGTGATCGGCCGGTACTCGGCGCGGCCGACATCCTTGAGGTAAGCGTGTTCGGGGCCGACGCCCGGGTAGTCCAGACCGGCCGAGATCGAATGCGACTCGATGGTCTGGCCGTCCTCGTCCTGCAGCAGGTAGGAGTACGCGCCCTGGAAAGCGCCGGGCGTGCCGCCGGTGAAAGTGGCCGCGTGCCGCCCGGTTTCGACGCCGTCACCGGCCGCCTCGAAACCGATCAGGCGCACGTCCTTGTCGTCCAGGAACGGGTGGAAGATGCCGATCGCGTTGGATCCGCCGCCGACGCAGGCGACGACCGCGTCGGGCAGCCGCCCGGTCTGGGTCTGGACCTGGGCGCGCGCCTCCATGCCGACGATGCGCTGGAAATCGCGCACCATCATCGGGAACGGATGCGGGCCCGCGGCCGTGCCGAAGCAGTAGTAGGTGTCGTCGGCGTGCGTTACCCAGTCGCGCAGCGCCTCGTTGATCGCGTCCTTGAGGGTCCGCGAACCGGTCTCGACCGAGACCACCTCGGCGCCGAGCAGCCGCATCCGCGCCACGTTCAGCGCCTGGCGAGCGGTGTCCACGGCGCCCATGTAGACGACGCACTCGAGCCCGAGCAGCGCGCACGCCGTCGCGGTGGCGACACCGTGCTGGCCCGCGCCGGTTTCGGCGATGACCCGGGTCTTGCCCATCCGCTTGGCCAGCAGCGCCTGACCCAGCACATTGTTGATCTTGTGCGAACCGGTGTGGTTCAGGTCTTCCCGCTTGAGCAGGATGCGCGCCCCACCGGCATGCTCGGCCAGCCTGGTGCATTCGAACACCGGCGACGGCCGCCCGGTGTAATCGCGCTGCAGCCGATCCAGCTCGTCCAGGAAGTTCGGATCCAGCCGGCACTTCTCGTATTCGGCGGTGACCTCTTCGATCACGGCCATCAGCGCCTCGGGCACATGCCGGCCGCCGTAGGCGCCCCAGTGGCCGCCCTGATCGGGTTCGTGCGTGCTCTTGTCGTGGACGCCGTCGCTCGCCTTGGGAAGAACGCTCATCACCGGCCCCGCCGCGCCGGCTTCGGGCAGGAGGGGTGCGTACCGGCGGTGACCAGCTGCAGGACCGCGGCCCGCGGATCACCGCTGGTCACCAGGCCCTCGCCGACCAGGACGGCATCGGCGCCGGCGCCGGCGTAGGCGAGCAGGTCGGCGGTGCCGCGGATGCCGGATTCGGCGATGCGGATGACCTCGGTGGGTAGGCCCGGTGCGATCCGCGCGAATACATCGCGGTCCACCTCGAGGGTCTTCAGGTTGCGGGCGTTCACGCCGATCACCGAGGCGCCGGCTTCCAGCGCGCGGTCGGCCTCTTCTTCGGTGTGCACCTCGACCAGCGCGGTCATGCCCAGCGATTCGGTGCGATCGATCAGCGCGGACAGGGTGTCCTGCTCCAGCGCCGCCACGATCAGCAGGATGACGTCGGCGCCATGGGCGCGCGCCTCGTGAATCTGGTACGGACCGACCACGAAATCCTTGCGCAGAATCGGGATCGACACGCTGGCGCGGACCGCGTCCAGGTCGTCGAGCGAACCGCCGAAACGACGGGACTCGGTGAGCACGGAGATGATCCGGGCGCCACCGTCCTCGTAGGCCTTGGCCAGACTCGCCGGGTCCGGGATGTCGGCGAGCGCGCCCTTCGACGGCGAAGCCCGCTTGACCTCCGCGATCACGCCGATGCCGTCTTCGAGGAGCGCCGCGCGCGCGTCGAGCGGGGCGGGGGCTTTGGTCGCGGCGGCTTTGATGGCCTGGAAATCCAGGAGGGCTTCCCGAGCGGCCACATCCGCGCGGACCCCGTCGAGAATCGAGTCGAGTACCGTCATCTGGCTCGAATCCTTTCTGGGGAGACGGACTTGCTGCCTGAGAATCCCCCCAGGCGCTGTCTCACCGATGCTGACAAAGAATAAATGGCGGGCAGTTTCCCGGTCGCGCCGGGGTTGGGCTGGCGGCGGGCGGGCCGCTCGCGAATTCGAGGCAACCGGGCACGAAAAGTGGTAGCGATCACGTCAGCCGGCCTGACCGCCGGGCGAATCACTGCGTTGCGCACCGGGTTTCGCAGCCTCGGACCGACCGTCACCCGGCTGCGGCCCCTGATCGGATCGCTGCGCGTCCTCCGTGGGGTCGGTACCCGCGTCGAGCGCGTCCCACAGCACCCGCTCGGAGAGCTGCCCGTCCGGTTCGTCCGCCGTGCGCCGGTTTTCGACCTGCTCGGTGGCCGCCGCGCGGCGTGTCACCGGATTGTCGTATTTGCCGGACAGTTGAGCGCTGTCGCGCGGCATGCGCGCCAGCAGGACACCGGCCGCGAATGCCGCCAGCGCCGCGACGAACGACAGCGCCGGGCCCAGCGGCGAGGTAGCCCCGTCGACGTACACCGCGCGTGCGGGCAGCTCCGCCAGCGCCATCGACCGCTCTGCGAGCGAACCGGATCCGGTGAAGAGCGCGAACGCGGGCACAGCGGTCACCGCGGCCACCAACGCGACCAGGATGCCGATCAACCGGCGCGGCCAGCCCCGGGTAGCGAGCACGGCGGCGACGGCGGCCAGCAGAACCAGCGCCAGCGGGGTGAGCGCGCCGAACCAGACACCGCCGTTGAGGTGGACGGTGCGCTGCTCGGTGAGGCCGTCCTCGGCCGTCACCGTCACCCAGGTCATCCGGGAGGCGCCCCACATCAGTGCGGCCGCCAGGGCCATCAGGACGATCGGGACGCGCACGCCGGTATCGCGGGGTGCGGCGGGTAGCTCGGATTCAGCGGTCATCGCGGATCAGCCGTTCCCGCTTCGGATGTCGGCCCCGTAGGCCCGCACCGTCCCGGCCGCGGCGATGGCCTTGAGGACCGCCATCGCCTTGTTACGGGATTCCACGTCCTCGTAATCCGGATCCGAGTCGGCGACCACGCCCGCACCGGCTTGCACGTAAGCGGTGCCGTCCTTGATCAGGGCCGTGCGAATGGCGATCGCGGTGTCGGCATCGCCGGCGAAGTCGAGGTAGCCGACGACGCCGCCGTAGATGCCGCGCCGGGTCGGCTCCAATTCCTCGATGAGTTCCATGGCCCGCACCTTCGGCGCACCGGAGAGCGTGCCCGCCGGGAAACAGGCGCGCACCGCGTCCAGCGCGATCTTGCCGGGCGCGAGCCGGCCGGAGACCGTGGACACCAGATGCATGACGTGGCTGTACCGCTCGATGTGCCGGTACTCGGTGACGCGCACCGTGCCCGGCTGGCACACCCGGCCCAGGTCGTTGCGGCCCAGGTCGACGAGCATCAGGTGCTCGGCGTTCTCCTTCTCGTCGGCGAGCAGACCCTTCTCCAGCAGCAGGTCGTCTTCTTCGGTGACGCCGCGCCAGCGGGTGCCCGCGATCGGATGCGTCGTCGCCACCCCCTCTTTCACGGTGACCAGCGCTTCCGGGCTGGAACCGACAATGGAGAAGGCCGTGCCACCGTCGCCGTCGGGTACGTGGATCAAGTACATGTACGGGCTCGGGTTCGAGGCGCGCAGCATCCGGTACAGGTCCAGCGGTGAACCGTCGTAGTCCATTTCGAAGCGCTGCGAAAGCACCACCTGGAACGCCTCGCCCGCTTCGATCTCCTTCACCAGGCGGCGGACGCCCGCGCCGAATTCGTCGGAGGTGCGGCGGCGGCGATACTGCGGTTCGGGCTGATCGAACACCGAGACCGTGGACGCGGCGGGCGCGGCGAGTGCTTCGGTCATCCGGTCCAGCCGGGCGACCGCGTCGTCGTAGGCCTCGTCGACACCCTCGGTGGTGCCGTTCCAGTTGACGGCGTTGGCGATCAGCGTGATCGCGCCCTCGTGGTGATCGAAGGCGGCGAGATCAGTGGCCAGCAGCAGCACCATCTCGGGCAGCTGCAGATCGTCGAGTGCCAGGTTCGGCAGGCGTTCCATCCGGCGCACCGCGTCGTAGCCGAGGTAGCCGACCATGCCGCCGGTCAGCGGCGGCAAGCCCGGTAGGCGTTCGGTCTGGAGCAACCGCAGCGTCTCGTGCAGCGCGGCCAGCGGATCGCCGCCGGAGGGCGCGTCGGCCGGAATGTTGCCCAGCCAGGCGGCTTCACCGTCGACCACGGTCAGCGCGGACGGGCTGCCCGCACCGATGAACGACCAGCGAGACCAGGAACGACCGTTCTCGGCGGACTCGAACAGGAAGGTCCCGGCCCGGTCACCGGCCAGCTTGCGATAGGCCGAGAGCGGAGTCTCGGAGTCCGCCAGCACCTTTCGGATCACCGGGACCACCCGGTGCTCCGCGGCCAGCAGATGGAACTGTGCGCGGGTCGTGGTGGTGGGAGCGGACGCGGCAGGCATTGCACCATCATCCCAAGTGCGGCTGCCCGCTCTGCGCTCGGGCCGGTCGGCGCTCGCGTCCCGCTCCCGGCAAACCGCACGAGGCGGTCAGGTCCAACCGACCGGTTTTCATGCCCTGAACGGGCATGTGGCAGCCGTCACTACACTCGCTGCGTTCCACTTCAGCTAGCTGGATCCCCCAGTCACGCGGTATCGAAATTCGAGAGGAGACAATTGATGTACCCCTCGCAACAGGCGGGGCCGGAGGGCCGGCACGCCGCGCCGGGCTCGATGCCCGGCCAACCCCCGCGGATGGTCGGACTGAACGGCATGGGCGGCCCCCAGGTCGCCAGTCCCTACAACGCGCTCGCTTCTTTCGTCACCTATGTGAAAGCCCTCGAGTCGCTGGACCGCAACCATTTCCCGGACGAGTACGCCGATCACAGCGACCGCATCCGGGAACTCAAGCCCTTCCTGCGCGCCCACGGCATCCTCGATGTCATGGAGATCAAGAACCCCGAGGTCGCCGCGCTCGTCGGAGCCTGAGCCCGCATCGCCCGCATCCCCGTCGTCCTGGCCGCTCCTCCCTCGTCACGGCCGTGGCCGCCGGGGATGCGTATCTCCCCGGTACTGTCCGTTTTCATGAAGCCAGGCCAGCTCGCCCCGCGGTTCGAACTCCCCGATCAAACCGGCACCACCCGTTCCCTCGACGATCTGCTCGCCGGCGGGCCCGTGGTGCTGTTCTTCTATCCCGGCGCGAATACCCCGGTGTGCACCAAGGAAGCGTGCCACTTCCGGGATCTCGCCACCGAGTTCAAGGCGCTCGACGCCACGTGCGTCGGTATCAGCACCGATCGCGTGGACGTCCAGGCCGGATTCGCCGAGCGCCAGGGGCTGGGCTATCCGCTGCTGTCGGATGTCGACGGCGTGGTCGCGGAACAGTTCGGGGTCAAGCGCGGCCTGCTGGGCAGATTCGCTCCGGTCAAGCGACAGACCTTCGTCATCGGCACCGACCGCACCATCCGCACGGTGATCACCGGTGAGCTGCGCGCCGACGTGCACGCGGACGAAGCGCTGAAGTACCTGAGAGACAACTCCTAGCAATCCTCTCTTTTTTGCACGAAACGCCGAGCGCCCTGCCAATGTTCAAGCTGGTCACAGACCTACGCTGCATCCATGACTATGCGCGAGGGGCAGCCGACCGACACGCAATCCCATACGTCCAACTGGCGCTCGCGACTTTTCGGCTCACTAGCCTTGGTCGCGGTGCTGGTCGTGACATACCTGATCCTCAAGGCGTTCATTCCACGCTGGTGGGCGCAACGCCTGGCAGAGTCGATCCACGGCAGTTTCTCCAAGGGCATCTGGTGGGGTCTGCTGCTCGGCGGTCTGTGCACCCTCGTTCCACTGCTCCTGCTGCTGTTCGCGGCGAACATGTGGCGGCGGCGGGGCGGCAAGTTCATCGCCGGTGCCGCGGCGGTGCTCGGGATCATCGTGGCCCTGCCGAACCTCATGACGCTGGCCATCGTGCGCGGCGGCAGCAATGCCGCACACGCCGGTGAACGCATCCTCGACGTGGACGCGCCCGCGTTCCGCGGCGCCACCCTCGTCGGCGTTCTGCTCGCCATCGCCCTGTTCGTGCTGATCGCGATTTTCGATGTCCGGCGTGGGTGGCGGCGACGCCGGGCCGCCGAGATGCCCCCCGCCGATACCACCTATGTAGATCCGGACACGACGACGACACGCCACGAAGGGCTGTGAAAGCTCTCACCGTCCGGAGCAACTCTGTGCCCATCGAGCGAAATCGTGGCAAACTCGATGGCGCGGGTGACTGTGAACATCTGACGGACCCACGTCACTTCGCTCGAGAGAAGGCGCACAGTGACGAAGTGGCTCAACCCGGTGGAACAGCGAGCTTGGCGCGCGATCGTCGCGCTGATGACCCGGCTGCCGAGCGCCTTGGATACTCAGTTGCAGCGCGAGTCCGGAGTCACCCATTTCGAGTACTGGGTGCTGACCCTGCTGTCCGAAGAACCCGGCCATCGGCTACAGATGAGCGACCTGGCCAGCAAGGCTAATTCGTCGCTATCGCGTCTGTCGCATGTCGTGTCGAAGCTGGAACGACTGGGCTGGGCCGAACGCTCGACCCGGGCGGGCAAGCGCGGGGTCCAGGCGGTACTGACCGACGCGGGATATCAGAAAGTGGTGGCGGCCGCCCCCGGATACTTGGACGCGGTCCGGCACCTGGTGTTCGACGGGCTCAGCCCCGAGGAGAGCGCGCACCTGGCCGAGCTCAGCGAGATCCTTGCCAATCGTCTCACCGAAGCACTGAACCAGCCCGAAGACTAGTTCGACTCGGCCAGCAGCACGTCACTGTCGAAACAGGTGTGCGTGCCCGTGTGGCAGGCCGCACCCTCCTGATCGACGACCAACAGCACCGTGTCACCATCGCAATCCAGCCGGACCTCGTGCACGTACTGCGTGTGCCCCGAGGTCTCCCCCTTCACCCAGTACTGCTGCCGCGACCGCGAATAGTAGGTCGCCTTGCGGGTTTCCAGCGTGCGGGCCAGCGCCTCGTCATCCATCCAGGCGACCATCAGAACGTCACCGGTGCTCTTCTCCTGCGCGACCGCGGCGACCAGCCCGGCCTCGTTGCGCTTGAGCCGGGCGGCGATGGCCGGATCCAGACCGCGTGCCCCGTCGATCCCCGTCATCGAACTACGATCCCTTCCGCACGCATGGAATCCTTGACCTGGCCGATGGTGAGGTCGCCGAAGTGGAAGACGCTCGCGGCCAGCACCGCGTCCGCCCCCGCGTGCACCGCGGGAGCGAAGTGCTCCAGCGCGCCGGCGCCGCCGCTCGCGATCACCGGGACCGTGACCGCGGCGCGCACGGACTCGATCATCTTCAGGTCGAAACCGGCCTTGGTGCCGTCGGCGTCCATCGAGTTGAGCAGGATCTCGCCGACGCCGAGTTCGGCGCCGCGCACGGCCCACTCGACAGCGTCGATGCCGGTCCCCCGCTTACCGCCGTGTGTGGTCACTTCCCAGCCGGACGGGGTGGCGGGCTGTCCTTCCGGAACGGTGCGCGCGTCGACGGACAGCACGATGCACTGCGAACCGAACCGCTCCGACATTTCACGCAGTACCTCTGGCCGCGCGATCGCGGCCGTATTCACCGACACCTTGTCCGCACCCGCGCGCAGCAGCCGGTCCACGTCCTCGACCGTGCGCACACCGCCGCCGACGGTGAGCGGGATGAAGATCTGCTCGGCCGTGCGGGTGACCACATCGATCATGGTGCCGCGGTCACCGGTGGAGGCCGTGACGTCGAGGAAGGTGAGCTCGTCGGCGCCCTGGGCGTCGTAGGTGGCGGCCAGTTCCACCGGGTCACCGGCATCGCGCAGATTCTCGAAGTTGACGCCCTTGACCACCCGGCCCGCGTCGACATCCAGACATGGAATCACGCGTACCGCCAACGTCATCGCGTCATCCTTCACTTTCGGTTTCGCTCACTGTGCAGATCATTTCGAGCAGTTCCTCGTGCACCCCCGGCGCGGCGGCCAGCACCGAACCGGAGGTGATGGTCCACGGCTCGCCGGCCAGGTCGGTCACCACGCCACCCGCCGCGCGGACCAGCGCGACACCGGCTGCGTTGTCCCACGGATGATGTCCGAACACGATCGCGCCGCCGAGTATTCCGGCCGCCGTGAAGGCCAGGTCGATCCCGGTGGAGCCGTGCATACGGACGCGCGAGGACAGGCTGCTGAGCGGTCCGAGCAGATCGAAGCGGAACCGGCCCGGGATGCGACCGTCGGAATCGACGTTGAACGCACCGAACCCGATCATCGCCTCGGCCAGTTTGCCCTGTGGCAGCGGCGGCAACGGTTCGTCGTTGAGCAGTACCGGACCATCCACGGTGGCGGCGTAGCGCTGGCCCAGGATCGGCAGCCAGGTCAGGCCGAGCAACGGAACGCCCTCGTGCACCAGCGCGAGCAGCATCCCCGCGAGCGGATGGCCCTGGGAGTAATTGAAGGTGCCGTCGATCGGGTCGAGCACCCAGGCGGTGCCGGAGGTCAACTGCGGGCCACCGAACTCCTCACCGTGCACTTGGAGTCCGGTTCGGTGTTCCAGCTGGCCGGAAATGGTGCGCTCCAGCTCCAGATCCAGTTCGGTCGCGAAATCGTTGCGGCCCTTGGTGACCGCGCTCGGGGCGCCGACGCCCTCGATGAACCGCGGGATGGCGTCGTCGAGGATGTCGCTCGCGGTGGCGAGCAGGCTGGGCAGGTCTGCGATCGGGTCGGCGGCCATCGCGGTCAGCGCACCGCGGCGAGGGCCTCGGGCAGCGTGAACCGGCCCGCGTACAGCGCCTTGCCGACAATGGAGCCTTCGACCCCCTCCGGGACCAGCCCGGCGATGGCGATCAGGTCTTCGACGGTGGAAACCCCGCCGGAGGCGATGACCGGCGCGTCGGTGGCCGCGCAGACCTCGCGCAGCAGATCCAGATTAGGGCCGGTCAGGGTGCCGTCCTTGGTGACATCGGTGACCACGTATCGGGTGCAGCCGTCGCGCTCCAGGCGCTCCAGCACCTCCCAGAGGTCACCGCCGTCGCTGACCCAGCCGCGCCCACGCAGCCGGTACTCGCCGTCGATGATGCGAACGTCGAGGCCGACGGCGATCTGATCGCCGTATTCGCCGATCGCGCGGGCGCACCAGACCGGGTCCTCCAGCGCCGCGGTACCCAGGTTGACGCGCGCGCAGCCGGTAGCCAGCGCGGCCTTCAGTGAGGCGTCGTCGCGGATACCGCCGGACAGTTCGACCTTCACATCGAGTTGGCCGATCACCTCGGCCAGCAGTTCACGATTGGACCCGCGACCGAATGCCGCGTCCAGATCGACCAGATGCACCCATTCCGCGCCGCCGCGCTGCCACTCCAGCGCCGCCTCCAGCGGCGAACCGTAGCTGGTTTCGCTACCGGCCTCCCCCTGCACGAGGCGCACGGCCTCACCATTGGCGACATCGACAGCAGGTAGCAGCACAAGACTCACTTGTCGCAGTTTAGTTGCTGCCCCCGCCCGCGCCGTCTCCGACCCGCGCCTGCGCTGCCTGCGCCGACATAGCCGCGATCAGCGGCGCACGTGATCATCGACGATCCGGGTTAGCAGCCGGATCAACTGCGTACGTTCCGCGGTGCCGAGGACGGCCGGGAGTTCGTCTCGGCGGCGTTAAAACGCTGGTCCAAGCCGGTCGCGGGCCCCGATCCAGCCTTGGTGGCGGTGACGATATTGCGGGGGCCGTCGGTTGGTGACTGTGTGCCACGAAAGCGCGTTCCGCAGTCAATGCCAGCGATTGCGGCACGTCCCGGGAGCTATTTGGATAAGCAGTATGGACTCGGCAGCTGTGGCGGAAAGGCGAACACGGCAACAATCGAGTACACGCTCAATACCGCCGATTCAAAAGTGACCCACTTCATAGCGACCTCCAGGCCCGGCGCTAGATTTTCGGTCGATGCAGCGCATCCGACGCCAGCCCCCAGCTCCGCACCGACACCTCGCCGCTGGCGGGCCGGGTGCCCACAACCTGACCGGGGTCAGCGTCTTCCCTATCTTCACGCGTGAGTGCTGGGATTCGAATCGCCGTACACCGTACCCACTCGTGACATCACCGGATACCCTCCCGCACAGGGCAAGAGAGTAGCTGCGGACGGACGGCCCGAGCTAGAGTGCGCGACTCGCCGTACGCCGTGGCCGCCCCGTGGCACCGCCGAATACCTTGCGGCACAGCGCAAGTGGGTCGCTGCCGACCGGCAACGTGTGGTATTCGCCCGCGCGCCGGCCCTGTTCCCGCGCCTGCTCGTCGCCGACGAACCGACCAGCGCCCTCAACCGAGCTAGGTTCCGCGACGTCACTCAGAGCAACTCGGGTCCCCTCGCTCCTGGATCCGTACCTGTGCTCCGCAATCGACGGGAAACCAGCGCGGTGACCAAGCTCCCTTCTCCGCCTCATCATCGGCGGCGCCGATCTGGCCGAGATGTCGACGTATCTGAAGGTCGGCACCACCGACCTGGTGCTCGACCTGATCAAGGCCGGTGAGGACCTCTCGGATCTGCAGCTGGCCCGCCCGGTCCGGGCCGACTTCCGGTGATCGGTGACGTGTTCCCGATCAACCCCCGTAAGCCGGTTCAGTCGATGGCCTCGCTCGCGAAGAAGCTCGGCGCTCTCTACGAGTTGTGCTTCGGCCCGACGCGGATGGTGGTCATCAACAGCGCGGAGCTCGCCGAGATGGTGCAGTTCTTAGTGGGAGAAGGAGCTGAGGCCGCCGATCCGGCGTCTCCGCGCGGTGGCACGGACGGGACTGATCGTCGCCTCCACCAACGATCCGGCAGTGGGGGCCACGCATCGCGTACTCATGCCAGGGTTCACCCGCGAAGCAATGCGTCTGTACCACCCCGTCATGGTTGAGATGATCGGTGAGCTGATCCGCAGGTGGGAATGCAGCACCGACTCCCTCGACATCGCAGGGAAGATGAACGCCTTGACGCTCGAGGTCATCGCGCGAGCGGGATTCGGGCATCGATTCGTGCGACTGGACGACCCGTCCACCGACCGAACCTCCCGGTTGTCACGCTGATGCTGGGGGGTACTCCGGTATTCGAGCAGGCCGGTCGCGTTAGGGCTGCTGGACTCGACGATCGGCCGTGCCGCTCAGCAACGCCACCCGGCACAACGTCGCGGAACTGCGGCGTATGGCCGACGAGATGATCGACGGCTACCGCTCCGATCCGGCTGAGCACTCAAATCTCTGGCAGCGCATGATGAAAGCGTCGGACCCGGACGCCGCCAAGCGGCTGCCGCGAACCGTCATCCGCGACCAGGTGCTCACTTTCCTGATCGCCGGCCACGAAACCAGCGCGGGCACACTCACTTTCGCCCTTCATCCGCTGGCGGATCGGCCGGAGGTCGTCGAGCTATCGGCTCGAAGTCGACGAACTCGTCACCCTCGAACCGAATCTAAGACGTTGCGATTGAACATGTTTCGCGACGCGTTCATAGCCACGGTCGGCGAGTATCGCGGCCGGCAAATCTGCCTGCTGCCAGGAGATGATCCCGGCGTCCGACGCGGGCAACCGCCAGCGGATTGTGGTTTGAACAACTCACCGCGACAAGGTTCGAAAGGGTTGTTCAGTAACGCGGAAAGGCCCCCAACCGTGGGTTGGGGGCCTTTCGCAATGATGTTCCGGCGGTGTCCTACTCTCCCACACCCTGTCGAGTGCAGTACCATCGGCGCAGGTGGCCTTAGCTTCCGGGTTCGGAATGGGACCGGGCGTTTCCCCACCGCTATAGCCGCCGTAACTCTATGAAACTATCCACTCCGGAAACCGAACCGGCCCCCGCGCGGGGGTGGTTGGTTTCTGAAACGGTGTGTGTTGTTTCAGATACCGCACAGTGGACGCGTAGCTTCTTTGTTGGTAAGTCCTCGGCCGATTAGTACCAGTCACCTGCACCCGTTACCGGGCTTCCAGTTCTGGCCTATCAACCCCATGGTCTGTGGGGGGCCTTAACCCCTCGAAGGGGGTGAGAAACCTCATCTTGGAACAGGCTTCCCGCTTAGATGCTTTCAGCGGTTATCCCTTCCGAACGTAGCTAACCAGCAGTGCTCCTGGCGGAACAACTGGCACACCAGAGGTTCGTCCGTCCCGGTCCTCTCGTACTAGGGACAGCCTTCCTCAAGTTTCTTAACGCGCGCGGCGGATAGAGACCGAACTGTCTCACGACGTTCTAAACCCAGCTCGCGTGCCGCTTTAATGGGCGAACAGCCCAACCCTTGGGACCTACTCCAGCCCCAGGATGCGACGAGCCGACATCGAGGTGCCAAACCATCCCGTCGATATGGACTCTTGGGGAAGATCAGCCTGTTATCCCCGGGGTACCTTTTATCCGTTGAGCGACACCGCTTCCACTTGCCGGTGCCGGATCACTAGTCCCGACTTTCGTCCCTGCTCGAGCTGTCGCTCTCACAGTCAAGCTCCCTTGTGCACTTGCACTCGACACCTGATTGCCAACCAGGCTGAGGGAACCTTTGGGCGCCTCCGTTACATTTTAGGAGGCAACCGCCCCAGTTAAACTACCCACCAGGCACTGTCCCTGAACCAGATCATGGTCCGAGGTTAGAAGTCCAATACGATCAGAGTGGTATTTCAACGACGACTCCACAAACACTGGCGTGTCCGCTTCACAGTCTCCCACCTATCCTACACAAACCGTACCGAACACCAATACCAAGCTATAGTGAAGGTCCCGGGGTCTTTTCGTCCTGCCGCGCGTAACGAGCATCTTTACTCGTAATGCAATTTCGCCGAGTCTGTGGTTGAGACAGCTGAGAAGTCGTTACGCCATTCGTGCAGGTCGGAACTTACCCGACAAGGAATTTCGCTACCTTAGGATGGTTATAGTTACCACCGCCGTTTACCGGGGCTTAAATTCTCAGCTTCGCCCTTACGGGCTAACCGGTCCTCTTAACCTTCCGGCACCGGGCAGGCGTCAGTCCGTATACATCGTCTTACGACTTCGCACGGACCTGTGTTTTTAGTAAACAGTCGCTTCTCACTGGTCTCTGCGACCCAGCTCAGCTCAGGAAGCAAGTTCCGTCACCAAACCAGGTCCCCCTTCTCCCGAAGTTACGGGGGCATTTTGCCGAGTTCCTTAACCACAGTTCTCTCGATCGCCTTAGTATTCTCTACCTGATCACCTGTGTCGGTTTGGGGTACGGGCCGTGTACCAACTCACTAGAGGCTTTTCTCGGCAGCATAGGATCACTGAATTCGCCTCAATCGGCTACGCATCACCTCTCAGGATATATGTCTGACGGATTTGCCTATCAGACTCCCTACAGGCTTACACCAGTACAACCACTGACTGGCCCAGCTACCTTCCTGCGTCACCCCATCGCTTACCTACTACAGCGAAGGTCCCGTGCAGCAATCCTCCCTCTCACCCGAAGGTGAGATAAGAGAACATTTGGACGGTTAGTACCACTGATTCGGCATTGGGCGCGGATACACGGGTACGGGAATATCAACCCGTTGTCCATCGACTACGCCTGTCGGCCTCGCCTTAGGTCCCGACTCACCCTGGGCGGATTAACCTGGCCCAGGAACCCTTGATCATTCGGCGGACGAGTTTCTCACTCGTCTTTCGCTACTCATGCCTGCATTCTCACTCGCGTAGCCTCCACGGCTGGATCACTCCGCCGCTTCCATGGCTACACGACGCTCCCCTACCCACCCACACCACTGCATAAGTTTCCGCAGAAACAGATGAATGTCTTGTGTGAGTGCCGCGGCTTCGGCGGTGTACTTGAGCCCCGCTACATTGTCGGCGCAAAATCACTTGACCAGTGAGCTATTACGCACTCTTTCAAGGGTGGCTGCTTCTAAGCCAACCTCCTGGTTGTCTTCGCGACTTCACATCCTTTTCCACTTAGTACACGCTTAGGGGCCTTAGCCGGCGATCTGGGCTGTTTCCCTCTCGACTACGAAGCTTATCCCCCGCAGTCTCACTGCCGCGCTCTCACTCACCGGCATTCGGAGTTTGGCTGATTTCGGTAAGCTTGTAGGCCCCCTAGACCATCCAGTAGCTCTACCTCCGGTGAGAAACACGCGACGCTGCACCTAAATGCATTTCGGGGAGAACCAGCTATCACGGAGTTTGATTGGCCTTTCACCCCTACCCACAGCTCATCCCCTCAGTTTTCAACCTAAGTGGGTTCGGGCCTCCACGACGTCTTACCGTCGCTTCACCCTGGCCATGGGTAGATCACTCCGCTTCGGGTCTAGAACATGCGACTGTATCGCCCTATTCGGACTCGCTTTCGCTACGGCTACCCCACACGGGTTAACCTCGCCACATGCCACTAACTCGCAGGCTCATTCTTCAAAAGGCACGCCATCACCCCCAGCCGACCAAACGACTCAAAGGCTTTGACGGATTGTAAGCGCACGGTTTCAGGTACTATTTCACTCCCCTCCCGGGGTACTTTTCACCTTTCCCTCACGGTACTAGTCCGCTATCGGTCACCAGGGAGTATTCAGGCTTACCGGGTGGTCCCGGCAGATTCACAGCAGATTTCACGGGCCCGCTGCTACTCGGGTACCCACTACGAGAGCCGTTGAGTTTTCGTCTACGGGATTATCACCCTCTACGACAGGCCGTTCCAGACCACTTCGACTAACACAACGGTTTCTGACTCCCGCTCCTATCGGCAGATAGAAGAAAATGGGCCCCACTACACCGTATGGACAACGCCTGCCGGCTATCACATCCACACGGTTTAGCCTCATCCGCTTTCGCTCGCCACTACTCACGGAATCACTATTGTTTTCTCTTCCTGTGGGTACTGAGATGTTTCACTTCCCCACGTTCCCTCCACACACCCTATATATTCAGGCGCGGGTAACACGACATCACTCGTGCTGGGTTTCCCCATTCGGAAATCCTCGGATCACAGCTCGGTTGACAGCTCCCCGAGGCTTATCGCAGCCTCCTACGTCCTTCATCGGCTCCTGGTGCCAAGGCATCCACCGTACGCTCTTAAACACTTACTAACAAAGATGCTCGCGTCCACTGTGCAGTTCTCAAACAACACACCCAACCAGGAACAATTTCCGAGACCATCGAAGTGAAACCCCGAGGTATCAAGGAGATCCGGTCGGATCGTTTGTTTCGCCTTGAAAGAACGCGTGTTCTTTCAGGACCCAATAGTGTGCCGGTATATTCACCGCCAACCAGTCGTGTGACCGATTGATAGTGCGATGAATGCTGTCAGTGTTCCACCCATGAGCTCCGCCGGACTACATGTGAGTCCGAAACGGCTCTGCCAGTTGCTCATTCACCTACGTGAAGAACTCACTGGAGATGCTCCTTAGAAAGGAGGTGATCCAGCCGCACCTTCCGGTACGGCTACCTTGTTACGACTTCGTCCCAATCGCCGATCCCACCTTCGACGGCTCCCTCCCACAAGGGGTTGGGCCACCGGCTTCGGGTGTTACCGACTTTCATGACGTGACGGGCGGTGTGTACAAGGCCCGGGAACGTATTCACCGCAGCGTTGCTGATCTGCGATTACTAGCGACTCCAACTTCACGGGGTCGAGTTGCAGACCCCGATCCGAACTGAGACCGGCTTTAAGGGATTCGCTCCACCTCACGGTATCGCAGCCCTCTGTACCGGCCATTGTAGCATGTGTGAAGCCCTGGACATAAGGGGCATGATGACTTGACGTCGTCCCCACCTTCCTCCGAGTTGACCCCGGCAGTCTCTCACGAGTCCCCGCCATAACGCGCTGGCAACATAAGATAAGGGTTGCGCTCGTTGCGGGACTTAACCCAACATCTCACGACACGAGCTGACGACAGCCATGCACCACCTGTACACCAACCACAAGGGGGCACCTATCTCTAGGTGTTTCTGGTGTATGTCAAACCCAGGTAAGGTTCTTCGCGTTGCATCGAATTAATCCACATGCTCCGCCGCTTGTGCGGGCCCCCGTCAATTCCTTTGAGTTTTAGCCTTGCGGCCGTACTCCCCAGGCGGGGTACTTAATGCGTTAGCTACGGCACGGATCCCGTGGAAGGAAACCCACACCTAGTACCCACCGTTTACGGCGTGGACTACCAGGGTATCTAATCCTGTTCGCTACCCACGCTTTCGCTTCTCAGCGTCAGTTACTTCCCAGAGACCCGCCTTCGCCACCGGTGTTCCTCCTGATATCTGCGCATTTCACCGCTACACCAGGAATTCCAGTCTCCCCTGAAGTACTCTAGTCTGCCCGTATCGCCTGCAAGCTTGGGGTTGAGCCCCAAGTTTTCACAAACGACGCGACAAACCGCCTACAAGCTCTTTACGCCCAGTAATTCCGGACAACGCTCGCACCCTACGTATTACCGCGGCTGCTGGCACGTAGTTGGCCGGTGCTTCTTCTACAGGTACCGTCACTTGCGCTTCGTCCCTGTCGAAAGAGGTTTACAACCCGAAGGCCGTCATCCCTCACGCGGCGTCGCTGCATCAGGCTTTCGCCCATTGTGCAATATTCCCCACTGCTGCCTCCCGTAGGAGTCTGGGCCGTGTCTCAGTCCCAGTGTGGCCGGTCACCCTCTCAGGTCGGCTACCCGTCGTCGCCTTGGTAGGCCATTACCCCACCAACAAGCTGATAGGCCGCGGGCCCATCCTGTACCGATAAATCTTTCCACCACCAACCATGCGATCGGTGGTCATATCCGGTATTAGACCCAGTTTCCCAGGCTTATCCCGAAGTACAGGGCAGATCACCCACGTGTTACTCACCCGTTCGCCGCTCGTGTACCCCGAAGGGCCTTACCGCTCGACTTGCATGTGTTAAGCACGCCGCCAGCGTTCGTCCTGAGCCAGGATCAAACTCTCCGTTGAAGACTCTCAACCACACCCCAAAGGGTGCAATCAGAAGAATAAACTAGAGTCCGAAAACCTAGCAAAGCCAAACACCAGCAAAAAGATTTGCTGTTGTTAAATGTCCAACCATCCCAACCGGGGGGTATGAGATGGCTAGAACCAATAAAATATTGGCACTGACATTCATCGACACACTATTGAGTTCTCAAAGAACACACGCACACACATCCGACCGCGATTTACTCGAGGGTTTCCGTGAGGCAGGGTTCAAAGCTTAGCTGATCCAGTCGCGATTGCAAAATCGGACTTTACGAACCAACCGGATGGTCAGGCGCTCCTCGTCCTACCTCGTTTCCCAGGCCGTTAGGCTCCGGGTCGGTGTCCGTGTCGCTCTGACTCGAATAAAGTTACGTAGCCGAGCGAACAAAGTCAAATCGGCTGGCCAGAGCTGTTTTACAGCGAATTGATCCAGTTACGCAGGAGCTGCGCGCCCGCATCGCCGGATTTCTCCGGGTGGAACTGGGTCGCTGACAGCGCGCCGTTCTCCACCGCAGCGAGGAACGGAACACCGTGCTCGGCCCAGGTGAGTTTCGGCCTCGCGAAGTGCTCGCTCGCCGGGAGGTCCCAGGTCTGCGCGGCATAGGAGTGCACGAAGTAGAACCGGGTGCCGGCGTCCATACCCCCGAACAGCACGCTGTCGGCGGGAGCGGACACGGTGTTCCAGCCCATGTGCGGCAGCACCGGAGCAGACAAGCGCTCGACAACGCCCGGCCACTCGGCGCAACCCTCGGTCTCGACACCGAATTCGACACCGCGCTCGAACAAGATCTGCATACCGACGCAGATGCCGAGCACCGGACGACCGCCGGCCAAGCGTTGACCGATGATCCGTTCGCCGCGGACCTTGCGCAGACCCGCCATGCAGGCCTCGAACGCACCGACCCCGGGCACCACCAAACCGTCTGCCGCCAGCGCGATTTCGGGATCAGCGGTGACCTCGACCGCGGCGCCGGCACGAACCAGCGCCCGCTCGGCGGAGTGCAGATTGCCGGAGCCGTAGTCCAGGAGGGCAACCGACTTAGAGCTCACAACGTCCCCTTTGTCGACGGAACACCGGTGACGCGCGGGTCGTATTCGACGGCGGCACGCAAAGCACGGGCCACCGCCTTGAACTCGGCCTCGGTGATGTGGTGCTGATCGCGGCCGTAGAGCACCCGCACGTGCAGGGCGATTCGGGCATTCAGCGCGATCGATTCGAAGACGTGGCGATTGATGACCGTCGAATACGACGCTCCCGCACCGACGCTGGGAATGATCGCGTGCAGCATGTGCTCCGGCTCGCCGGTGTGCACGCAGTACGGACGACCCGACACGTCGACGACCGCCTGGGCGAGGGTTTCGTCCATCGGAATGTAGGAGTCGCCGAACCGGCGGATTCCCTTCTTGTCACCGAGCGCCTGCGCGAGCGCCTGGCCGATGACGATGGCCGTGTCCTCCACCGTGTGGTGGGCCTCGATCTCGATATCGCCCTTGGCCTGCACGGTGAGGTCGAAACTGCCGTGCTGACCGAACGCGGTGAGCATGTGGTCGTAGAACGGCACTCCGGTGGAGATGTCGGTCTTGCCGCTGCCGTCGAGGTTGAGTTCGACGACGATGCTGGATTCCCGGGTGGTGCGTTCCACCCGCGCGATTCGGTCCATGCTCGCTTCCTGATCGGCCGGCTGGGTCATCGGGGGGTCAACTCCTCGTGCACCAATTTCGCACTGACCCTGAGGAATTCGTCGTTCTCCGCGGCCAATCCGATGGTGGTGCGCAGGTATCCGGGGATACCGACGTCGCGGATGAGCACGCCGTCGTCGAGGTAGCGCTGCCAAGCGCCGGGTGCGTCGGTGAAGCGTCCGAAGAGGATGAAGTTGGCGTCGCTGGGCAGTACCTCGTAGCCCATTTCACGCAACGCCGCCGCGACCCGATCGCGCTGCGCGGCGAGTTCGGCGACGCTACCGAGCGTTTCGTCGGCATGCCGCAGCGCGGCGCGAGCGGCGGCCTGGGTGACGACCGACAGGTGATAAGGCAACCGGACGAGCAGCAGCGCGTCGATCACCGCGGGTGCGGCGGCGAGGTAACCCAGCCGCCCGCCCGCGAACGCGAATGCCTTGGACATCGTGCGGGTTATCACGACCTTCGCCGGATAGCGGTCGATCAACGTGGTCGCGCTGGGCTCGGCGGAGAACTCGCCATAGGCCTCGTCGACCACCACGATGCCCGGGGCCGCCTCGAGTACGCGCTCCAGGTCGCTGAGTGGAATGCTGTGCCCGGTGGGGTTGTTCGGGCTGGTCACGAAGACGACGTCCGGACGGCGCTCGACGATGCGGGCCACCGCGTAGTCGATGTCGAGGGAGAAGTCGCCGCTGCGCCGGGCTTCGATCCACTCGGTGTCGATGCCCTCGGAGATGATCGGGTGCATCGAGTAGGACGGCACGAAACCCAGCGCGGTGCGTCCGGGACCGCCGAAAGCCTGGAGCAACTGCTGCAGGATCTCGTTGGAGCCGTTGGCCGCCCAGAGATTCGCGACATCGAGCGCCACACCGGTCTGCCGGGTGAGGTAGGCGGCGAGATCGGCGCGCAACGCGACGGCGTCGCGGTCGGGGTAGCGGTGCAGATCGGCGGCCGCGGCGCGCACGGCCTCGGCGACATCGTCGACCAGCGCCTTACTCGGCGGATGTGGGTTCTCGTTGGTGTTGAGCTGCACCGGAACAGTCAACTGTGGTGCGCCGTAAGGCTTTTTGCCGCGCAGGTTGTCGCGCAGCGGCAGGTCGTCCAGGGTCGCGCGCGAGCCGGGAATCACGAGTTCCGGGGTCATGACAGCGCCTCGAAACGCGCCGTGACGGCTTGACCGTGCGCGGGCAGGTCTTCGGCGTCGGCGAGCGCCACGACATGTCCGGCAACGTCTTTCAACGCCGCCTCGGTGTATTCGACGACGTGGATGCCGCGCAGGAAGGTCTGCACGCTCAGACCCGAGGAGTGCCGGGCGCAACCGGCGGTCGGCAGCACGTGGTTGGAACCCGCGCAGTAGTCGCCCAGGCTGACGGGAGCGTAGGGGCCGACGAAAATCGCGCCCGCGCTGCGTACCCGGGCCGCGACGGCCGCGGCCTCGGCGGTCTGGATCTCCAGGTGTTCGGCCGCGTAGGCGTTGACCACGCGCAGACCCTGGTCGATGTCGTCGACGAGGACGGTGCCGGACTGCTTGCCGGACAACGCTTCGCGGACCCGGTCGGCGTGCTTGACCACCGGCAGCTGCGCGGTCAGCGCGGCGTCGACCGCGTCGGCGAAGTCGGCGCTGTCGGTGACCAGCACGCTGGCGGCGAGGACATCGTGTTCGGCCTGGCTGATCAGATCGGCGGCGACGTGCACCGGATCGGCGGTGGCGTCGGCGAGGATGGCGATCTCGGTGGGGCCCGCTTCGGCATCGATGCCGACCAGCCCGCGGCACAACCGCTTGGCGGCGGTGACATAGATATTGCCGGGCCCGGTGATCAGGTCGACCGGTTCGAGCTGGGCTCCGTCGGTGTCGACGCCGCCGTAGGACAGCAGCGCCACGGCCTGCGCGCCGCCGACCGCCCACACCTCTTCGACGCCGAGCAGTTGCGCGGCGGCCAAGATTGTCGGGTGCGGAAGGCCGCCGAACCGGGCCTGCGGCGGCGAGGCGACGACCAGGGACTCCACCCCGGCGGCCTGCGCGGGGACCACGTTCATCACGACACTGGACGGGTAGACGGCGTTGCCGCCGGGCACGTACAGGCCGACTCGTTCGACCGGCACCCAGCGCTCGGTGACCGTGCCGCCGGGCACCACCTGTGTGGTCTTGTCGGTGCGGCGCTGATCGGCGTGCACCTTGCGGGTGCGTTCGATGGCGACTTCGAGCGCGGCGCGCACCGCGGGATCGAGCTCGGCGAGGGCCCGCCGCAACTCCCCGGCCGGAACGCGCACGACGACCGGCTCGATGCCGTCGAACTTCGCACTGTATTCCAGTGCCGCTTCGACGCCCCGGTCGCGAATCGCCTCCACCACCGGGCGCACATGATGCAGCACCGAGTCGACGTCGACTCCTCCGCGCGGCAGCGCGGTGCGCAGCTCGGCAGCGGAAGGAGTGCGACCGCGCAGATCAACGCGGGCGAGCTCGATGCGGGGTGTCATATCGGTGTGCGGTCCTGTCTGAGTGGCGGGAGGTTTCCGACCACCAGCCTAATGGGCCGCACCACCGGTTATCCGCTCCGGTCAGCCGGGCGCCACAGGATGCGCCACGGCTGTGACCTGCGTCTCAGGAGATCAAGCCAGGCGGGTATAGATCAGATCGAAGTCGTGCTCCCACTCGATGCCGTCCTCGGACTTCTCCCAGGTGCCCTGGATCAGCTTTCCGTCCGGCTGCACGGCGGCGGCGAACTTCTGGTGGAAGCCGGGGGCCTCGCGCCAGGCCCGCCACGAGCCGGCCGCGTCGAACGTCATCTGATAGACCCGTGAGACTCCGCGCACATCGCGGTGCAGCGCGGTCAGGTTCAACTCGTCATCGTCGGCGCCGACGATCCAGGTGCCGCTGGGACCCGGGTCCGGCACGGAATCGCGCAGCAGCAGGTAGCCGCCCTCCTCCAGCCATTCGATGCGGGTATGCCCCTTCGGCCCAGAGAATTGCGGACTGTCCACTTCCCACTCGCCGACCAGAATGTTCAGGGGCGCAAGTGCAGCATTGGGTGCCATGGGCCCCATTGTCGGGTGTAAAGACACCCGACACGCGGAGATCGGCCGCCCCCGGCGTGTTTCCGCTCGACCGGCCGGCACGGATGACCCTCGTTCACCCCTCGGATGAACGGGCGGTTATGAAAACAACACGGCCTATTAGGTTTCCGGATCGCCGCTAGTCTGAAGGGATGATCACGCTCAAGAAAGAAGACGGCGCCGCGGATCTCGCCGGCATCACCAAGCTGAGTGTCGGGGTGAGCTGGGATCCGTCCGCCGGTGCCAGTGGCGGGCTGCTCGGGATAGCCCGCCGGAAGAAAGGCGTCGACCTCGATCTGATCGCCATCCTCATGCAGGGCAGCGAGCCGGTGCGGTTCGCCGGGCTGGACTCCCTGGACCCGCTGGGCAACGGTTCGGTGCTGCACTCCGGCGACGAGCAGACCGGCGCCGCCGCGGGCGACGACGAGACCGTGCACGTCACCTTCGCCGATGTCCCCGCCGCGATCGACGGCATCATCTTCGTGGCCGCCGCGTTCAAGAAGGGCACCTCGTTCGAGAAGGCGAACAACGTGTCGTTCAAGATCTACGACGCCTCCGGCGGCGGCACCCAGCAGGTCGCCGACATCTGGCCCTCACTGCTCGGCTCGGACAACGCCAACGCCATCGCGCGCGCTTTCCGCAACGGCAATGTGTGGCAGCTCGAGGTTCTCGATCGCAAGGGCAAGATCAAGCAGGGCGACAAGCAAGCCCTGCTGCGCTTCGCCCTGCAGTAGTCACGAGCAGCGGCGGCGTAATTCGGCGACGCCGTCGCCCGCGAGTTCGTCGAGTACGACCGGGCGTCCGCCGACAGCGAGCGCCAAGGCCTCGCCCGGTCCACGGACTTCTGGACCGCGGCCCTTGGACCAGTCCAGGTCGGTCGCGACGAAACGCAGTCCGTCGGTGCGCTTCCAGGGGAAGGCGAACGGATCCGGATTGTCGAGCACCCACCGCAGCCGCTCCGCCGGAATGGTGCGCGGACGGTTCAGCGGGCGACGGATATCTTGCTGGTGCACAAGGGTATCGGCGAGCGCGAGGATCGGGGTGAACTTCGACAGCGCGCCGGTCTCGGCCTCGAACTTGTTCACCAGCTGCTCTGTGGTGAGCGCTCGCGCCTTGCGCACGAGGTATCCGTTGCTCTTGTCGACGGAGAAACCGTTGCGAGCGACGATCGCGCCGAAGGCCAGCGGCCCGATACCGTCCCACAGCAGGTGGCCGACCACGTCACGCACCGTCCAGCCGGCGCACAGCGACGGCGTTTCCCATTCCGCGTCGGTCAGGGTGCGTAGCAGCGTGACCAGTTCGAGGCGCTCGGACGCCAGCAACTCTCGGATACCCATGCCGGAACCCTAATCAGTTCAAGGGGTTTCGGGCACGAGGTAGCGACCCTAGCTGTCGACGCGGGTGTCGCCGTCGATGAGCAGCCGGCCGCCGCTCTCCACGACGTGCAAGGTCACCGGCCTGGTCTGTCCCGCCACGGTGACGCTGGCGATCCGCATGTCGACCGACCCGTCCGGGTAGCTGGTGCGGGTGTCGCCTTTGATGTCGGCGAACTGCTGGACGATGCGAGTGCTCCAGTACTGCCGGAACGCCTGCTCGGTGCCATACCCCTGCTGGGCCGCGGGCGTGAGCAGCGACCAGGACCCACCCGGATTGTCGTAGAAGTTCTCCAGCATCTGACCGGCTTCACCGATGTCGACCTTGCCCGTGCTGGGCGTCTTGCCGAGTTGGGGCGCCGCGGTCGAGGTGATGGCGCTGCGTGTGCTGGTCGCGGGCGAATTCGCTTGCGCCGACGGTGTATTCCCGTCCGAGGCGTTGAACGCGCCGATGGATAGGCCGATCACCGCGACGATCGCGCCGACACCGGCGCCGATCAGGACCGCGCGCCGCTTCCCGCCGGAGGTGCGCGGTGCGGGCCGCTGATGAGCCGCGGTGCTCGGATGCGCGGCGGTATCGGGGTGCTGATTGCGCGGCGGCGGGGGCAGCGGCCGCGAATGACGTTCGGTCCGCGGCGGCGGGGCCGCGGCGGGGCGCAGCGAGCGGGTCGCGGAGTCGGGCGCACCGACCTGGCGCCGGGCATAAGCCTCGCTGGCGGGCACGAATCCGGCGGGCACCGCGTTCGATCCGTTGTCGGCCAGCGCGGCGAGTTCGTCGTAGGCCTCGCGCATGGTCGGACGGTCCCGCGGATCCGGGCTGAGCAGGTCGAGCAGCAGGTCGGTGGCGGGGCCGGCGTTGCGCGGTTCGCTGACCTGGCCGTTGGCCGCGGCGAAGAGCACCGCGAGGGGGTTGGCGTTGGCGCCGTAGGGCGGTTCGGCTTCCAGGGCGTGGAACAGCGTGGCACCCAGCGCGAAGACGTCCGAGGCGGGAGTCGGGTCGGCGCCACGGGCCATTTCCGGCGCCAGGTAGGCGGCGGTACCGCAGATCAGACCGGTCTCGGTGAGCGCCGCGTCGCCGGCGGCGCGGGAGATGCCGAAGTCGGTGATCTTCACCGTGCCGAGGTCGTCGAGCAGCACGTTGCCCGGCTTCACGTCGCGGTGCACGATGCCGGCCTGGTGCGCGGCGATCAGCGCCGAGGCGACCTGCTCGCCGATCCGCGCCACCTGCTGCAGCGGCAACGGGCCCTGCGCGGAGATCACCGCGGCCAGGCTGTTGGACTTCATGTACTCCATCACCAGGCACGGATCCCCGTTGTGCTCGGTGATGTCGAAGACCACGATCGCATTGGGGTGCTGGAATCTGGCGGCATTGCGGGCTTCACGGAAGGCGCGCTGGCGCACCACATCACGTTCGGCCTCGGGCAAGCTGGGCTTGATGTGGATCTGCTTGACCGCCACCGAGCGCTGCAGGCGTTCATCGACAGCACGCCAAACCACGCCTGTGCCGCCGCTACCAATCCGCTCGACCAGGCGGTAATGCTCCGCGATCAACTGACCGGTATCGATGGCGCCTACTCCGAACCTTCTCGAAATCGTGACTTTCCGCATATTGACCACTCATGCGGTCCGCCGACGAGTGTAGCCGGAGCCGGATGATTGCTCCGCCTCAGGATGCCGATAAATTCCGCCCAGATCGGGCCGAATCCCGTCGCCGCAGGTGGGCTATCGTCGCGCGCGCAACATCCGGCCCGCCGCGTCCACCGCCGGGCCCGAACTGCCCGCGTCACTGACGAAGACGGCGAAGGCGAGATCGCCCTCGATGCCGACGAACCAGCCGTGCGCGTGCGTGTTGTCGCCGTACTCGGCGGTGCCGGTCTTGCCGAGCAGACCGGGGATATCGCGCAACTGGGTGGCCGTACCCCCGGTGACGGTTTCGCGCATCATGGTCTTGATCTGGTCCGGGACCTGTGCGGGCAGCGCGGGCGGGGCCTTGTCGGCGACACCCGGCTTGCCTTGGACCAGAACGGGATTCGGGACCGAACCGCGTGCGATGGCGGCCGCGACCAGCGCCATACCGAAGGGTGACGCGGTCACCTGACCTTGACCGATGCTGGATTCCACGCGCTGGGCCGGGGTGGTCGCGGACGGCACCTTGCCGGTGACGGTGGTCAGCCCAGGTGTGACGTAATCCACACCGAGACCGAGCTGCGCGGCCGCGTTCGTCAGCCCGTCCGCGGGCAGCCGGACGCCGAGCATGCCCATGGTGGTGTTGCAGGAACGGGCGAACGCGGTGTGCAGCGGCACCTGGCCGAGATCGAAGTTCTCGTCGTTGGGGATGCGGCGACCCTCGATGTTTGCCGAGCCGGGGCAGGGCAGCACCGAATCCGGCGTGGTCTCCCCCGACTGCAGCGCGGCGGAGACCGTGACGGTCTTGAAAGTCGACCCCGGCGGGTAGAGGCCGGTGAGTGCGATCGGGCCCTGGGCATCGGCGGCGGAATTCTGGGCCAGGGCAAGCACATTGCCGGTGGACGGTTGCAGCGCGACGATGGCGGCCGGGGTGTTCAGCGCGGACAGTGCGTCCTTGGCGGCGTTCTGCAAGTCGATGTCGAGCGTGGTCGCGATATCCGGGGCGGGTTTCGGGTCCGGGCCCGCGACGCGTTCGGTGCCGGTGGACGTTTGCGCGCGCACCGCCCAGCCCGCGGCCGCGTCGGCGTCCTGTTGCCACAATTCGGCCAGACCGGACAACACCGGCGACGCCTGCGCCTTGTCGACCGTCAACAGCCGGGTCTGCGGTGCCAGGGTGACGCCGGGGACCGCGGACAGGGCGGCCTGGATGGGCGCCAGGTCGGCGGCGCGCAAAGTGATCGCGGTGATCGATTTACCCTGAGCGGCGGCCAGTTCGGCGTCCAGCGACTGGGCGGTGATACCCGCGTTGGTCGGGGCGAGGGCGGCGGCGACCGCCTCGGTGTTCGCGCCCGGCGCGACGGTGACCACGGTGACGATGTGCTGGGTCATCAGTTCCCCGCCCGAGGAGTCGAGGACGCGCGCGGCCTTCGGATATGCGGGGGAATAGGTCAGGGGGCCGGACGCGAGGCCCGGCGCGACGGTCGCCGGATCCCATTTGATCTTCCAGCCGCCCGCGTCGGTGGCGGATCCGGTGGTCGTATAGGTCCACTCGTTCTTGCCGTCTTTGCCGAATTTCCACTTGGCGGCGAGGGTGAAGGTGTTCTCCTCGGCCGACGCGACGTCGAAGGTGACCTCTTTGCCGAGACCCTCGTACAGCTGGGTCAGGGCGGCGGTGGCCTTGGCGGGATCGTCGGTGAGGGCGGCCGCCGCGGCGACGTCGTCCCGGTTCAGGGCGGCGGCGAACTCCCCGGCCACCGTGTCGGGTTGATCCGGCCCGGAGCTACACCCGGCGAGCGCGAGCGCAGCAGCGGCGAACAAGACGCTTGACTTGTAGTGAGTGCGCACCCCCGCGACTGTATCGGCCGAGATCGACATCGCTGGTCAACCGGGACGCGAGAGTTCAGTCCCGCCAAGGAGCCTCGGTGAGTTTCGCCGCGTCGGCCGCCGGGAGATCGATGTCGAACACCTCGGACAACAGCTTCGGCAGCTCGGCGGGTTCGACCTGCCGCACCTCGCCGCCGCCGTCCGGGCGTTCGGTGATGAAGGTGAGGTCGTCCAGGACGAAATGCACCTCGGGATGGAAGCGCTGGACGAACGGACGCGTGGTGAACGGCGAGTTCGGGGAGGTGGAGACGAAGTGGTTGCCCACCCGGAAGTCGATCCGGTACTGCGGGTTCAGGGTAAAGGTGTATCGGTCGACCCAACCGTCGCGGCCGAACTGGTGCAGTATCCACAGCTCGCTGCCGAGTTCTCCGCTGGTGCGCTCGAGCCGGAACCGCCACTCACCCGCGGTGAATTCGCCGGGTGTGGGGGTCAATTCGATCGCCCGCAGCGGTCCGGCCCCGAACCCGACATCGACCAGCCAGACGCGGTCGTCGTCGGAGGTGGTGACGCGGAGCAGGGCATGGGTGGCCGGGCGCAGTCCTTCGGCGCCCATCGTGACCCGCCCGCTGAGACCGGTCACGCCGAAACCCAGCCGCTCCAGCACCGCCGCGAACAAAACGACGTTCTCGTAGCAGTAGCCGCCGCGCCGGCGGCGAATCAGTTTGTCCTGCAAGGTTTCCAGATCCAGCCCGATACCGCGGCCCAGGATGATCTCCAGGTTCTCGAACGGAATCGAGGTGGTGTGCAGGTAGACCAGCGTGTGCAGCGTCTCCGCGGTGGGTTTGCAGGCACCGTCGAAACCGATGCGCGTCAAATAGGCGTCCAGATCCAGGTCCGCGCCGCTCCAGTAGTAGGACGGGTCAGTGGGCTCGGTCATATCTGCGTACCTCGCTTCGTCGGTCCGGGTGTTCGTCGATGACAACTACCGCACGCCCGCGACTTGTTCCTGACGCACCGCGGGCCCTCGGATACCGCTACTCTTTCGCCTATGCGTTCGATCGATACCGCGCAGCGGCGGGCCCGCATCGGCGTGCGGCACCGCCTCGCCTACGAGCACCGGGCGGGCGACGCCGCCGAGATCGCCCGTTCCATGGTCGTCCTGCACGCCACCGACCCGGCGACGGTATACCTCTCCGTCGGCGCGCGCGGATCGGACCTGGTGCCCGCGGATGTCGAGAAAGCGCTCTACGACGACCGCACCCTGCTGCGCATGCTCGCCATGCGGCGCACCATGTTCGTTGTCCCGACGGAACTGGTTCCGGCCCTTCAGGTTTCCTGCGCCGACGCGCTCGCCGAGAAGCAGCGACGGGCCTACAGCAGATACCTCGAACAGTCCGGTCTCATCGAGGGCGACGTCCGGACCTGGCTCGAAGAGGTCGAAGCGGAAACCCACCAGGCGCTGCTGCGTCTGGGCACCGCCACCGGAGCACAGCTCGGCAAAGCCGTGCCGCGGTTGCGCACGCAGGTGAATCCGAGCCCGGAGAAGTCGTATTCGAAGCCCACCAACATCACCACGTGGGTGCTGGTCACCTTGGGCGCGGAGGGTCGCATCGTCCGTGGCCGGCCCAACGGCGGCTGGACCAGCAGCCAATACCTGTGGGCCCCGATCGAAGCCTGGCTGCCCGCCGGTGTGCCCGAGGTCCCGCTCGAAGTGGCTCGCGCCGAATTGGTCCGTAAGTGGTTGTCGGCGTTCGGGCCCGCTCCGGTCGCCGACATCAAGTGGTGGACCGGCTGGGGTCTCGGCGAGGTCCGCAAGACCTTGGCCCGGCTGGATATCGTCGAGGTCGATCTCGACGGTGTCACCGGTGTGGCGCTGGCCGACGACCTCGACCCGGTGCCGACCCCCGCGCCCTGGGCCGCTTTTCTTCCCGCCCTGGACCCGACCCCCATGGGCTGGCAGTCCCGCGAGTGGTACCTCGGCTCGCACGCGCCCGCACTGTTCGACCGTAACGGCAATATCGGGCCCACGGTCTGGCTCGACGGCCGCATCGTCGGCGGCTGGGCGCAGCGTAAAGACGGCGAAATCGTCTGGCGCCTACTGGAAGACGTCGGCGCCGACGCCCTCGCCATGATCGAAGTCGAGGCGGCTCGCACGGCGACCTGGTTCGGCGACGTCCGAGCCATCCCCCGCTTCCGCACCCCGCTGGAGCGTGAGCTCACTGCCTGAGCATCGACTCGAGCGCATCGGCGACTGTACGATTTGCTGTATGACGACTCGCCTCAACATCACGCTTACCGATGTGGTGGCCGAGAAGCTGCGCGCCGCATCCGGCAACAAACCCAGCGAATACATCGAGCGGGCGGTGACCCGGCAGATGCTCGCCGACGATCTCCGGAAGTTGGCGGAGTGGGAGAAATCCAATCCGTCCGACCGGGCGTGGCAGCAGGCCAACGATGCGACCGCCGAGGAGATTCTCTTCGGACGGGCGGGCGAGTGAGCCACGGTCAGGGCCAGATCTGGAAGACCGAAAGCCGGCTGACCGGCATGGTCGGACAGGTCGTCATCGTCGACAGCGACCTCATCGCCGAAGCGCGGTCGCGGGTGGCTGTCGCGCCGGTACGCCCGGCACGTGAGGTGCCCCGGGCGCTGCAGCTCCTCACCGCGGAATTGCCGGACGGTGCCGCGGTGGCGGTCTACGACCTCGCGGTCGTCCCGAAGAACACCCTCACCGAGAACATCGGTGCGATCCCCTCGGCCGCGCTGGATCAGCTGAAGATCGCCCTGCGCGCCCGCTTCGACATCTAGCGGCTACATGTCGAGGCCGAGGTCGAGAACTCGGACGGAGTGGGTGAGCGCGCCGACGGCCAGGTAGTCGACTCCGGTGCGGGCGTAGTCGGCCGCCACGTCGAGGGTGAGGCCGCCGGAGGATTCGAGTGCGGTGGTCGGCGATGTGGCATTGCGACGCTGGACGGCGGTCTGGGTCTGCCAGAGCGGGAAGTTGTCCAGCAGCACCAGATCGACATTTTCCGCCAGCACGGCGTCGAGTTGTTCGAGGCTGTCCACTTCGACTTCGCAGGCGATATCGGGGGCCAGTTCGCGCACGGCACGCAACGCGGCGGTGACCGAGCCCGCCGCGACCACATGGTTGTCCTTGATGAGGGCTTCGTCACCGAGACCCATGCGGTGGTTGACGCCACCGCCGACGCGAACCGCGTACTTCTGCAAGGCGCGCAGGCCGGGCAAGGTTTTGCGGCTGTCCCGGATTTTGCACTCGGTGCCCTCGACCGCGTCGACCCAGGCCGAGGTGGCGGTGGCGATGCCCGAGAGGTGGCAGACCAGATTCAGCATGGTGCGCTCGGCGGTGAGCAGCCCGCGGGTGGGTGCGACCAGGCCCAGAACGGACTGGCCGAGTTGGATGCGGGTGCCGTCGGGAACACGGTCGGTGACCTCGTAGTTGCCGGCGCCGATCACCTCGTCGAGGACGAGCAGGCCGACGTCGAGGCCGGCGACGGTGCCGGGCTGGCGGGTCACGACCGAGGCTTTGACGACTGCGTCGGCGGGGACGGTGGCCATGGTGGTCACGTCGGGGCCGTAGCGCAGGTCCTCGTCGAGGGCGGTGCGGATCAGCGCGAGCACCTCGTCGCGGTCCAGGGTGGGATCGAGAGCCATCAGCTCACTCCTTCTACCGTCCGGCACACCCGAATCGGTGGGCACCGGTACGGATTTCGGGTCATGGGCGGGTCAGGGCCAGGCCGGTGGGGATCATCGGGGCCTGGAGGTCGGGGTGACCGTCGGGGTCCAGGCTGATCGGGATGCTGTGCCGCAGCGCCTCGACCGGCTCGGGATAGTCGGATCTGGTGTGGCAACCGCGGCTTTCGGCGCGGGCCGCGGCGGCCAGCAGCAGCACCCGCGCGGTGAGTGTGAGGGCTCCGTCTTCGAGTTCGGAAATACGCTGTGCGGCGACAGCTTTCGATGTCATCGCGGTGACCGGTTCGACCGGAGGCTTGTCCCCGTTGGCCATTCGGCTCGACATATTGCGCAGAACAGCGCGTTCCAGGCGGGCCGCCGCCTCGGTGAGGCCGGTCTGATCCCGTACCACGGCGGCATGTGTCGTCATCACCTGCTGTAACGCCGATCGGTCCACGCGCGGCATGGTGTACGAATGGATGTCCGCGACACCGCGTTTCGCCTCCAGTCGTTCGACGGCCGCCGATCCGGCGCGTTCACCGACGACCAGGCCTTCCAGCAGACTGTTCGACGCCAAGCGGTTCGCGCCGTGCAGGCCCGTACGCGCCGCCTCGCCCGCGGCGTACAAGCCCGGCACTCCGGTGCGGCCGTGGGTGTCGGTGACGATGCCGCCGCATTGGTAGTGCGCGGCGGGGGCGACCGGGATCAGCTGAGCGCTCGGGTCGATGCCCGCCGCGAGACAGGAGTCGGTGATCGTCGGAAAGCGTTGCGCGAAGCCGTCGATGGCGCGGCCGTCGAGGAAGACGTGGTCGGTGCCGAGTGCCCGCATTCGCGCGGAAATGGCTCGGGACACGACATCACGAGGGGCGAGATCGCCACGTGGGTGCATCCCGGCGGTCACCGAATTACCTTCGGAATCGACCAGAATCGCGCCCTCACCACGCACGGCCTCACTGATCAGCGGACGCCGCCCCAGCCCGCCGGGCGTGTACAGCACGGTCGGATGGAACTGGACGAACTCCAGGTCCGCCACCGAAGCGCCGGCTCGCAACGCGAGCGCGATGCCGTCGGCGGTGGCGCCCGGCGGGTTGGTGCTCAGCGCGTACAGCTGGCCGAGACCACCCGTGGCCAGTAACACCGCCGGGGTGTGCACCACCCCGAATCCGTTGTCCGACACCGCTAATACGCCACGCACCCCGGTCGGTCCGGTGACGATCTCACAGGCCGCCGTGCCGAAGAGGACCGGCAGTCCCGCCGCGTTCAGTGCCCGCTGCACCTCCGCCCCGGTGGCGTCACCGCCGGCGTGGATGATCCGCCGGGTGCTGTGGCCGCCCTCGCGGGTGCGGGAAATCTGGCCGTCGCGGCCCAGATCGAAAACCGCACCGAGATCGGTCAGAGCCGCGACCGCCTCCTGACCGCCTTCGACAATGGATCGGGTCGCGTTCACGTCTACGAGACCGGCTCCGGCTTCGACCGTGTCCAGGACGTGTGATTCCACCGAGTCCTCCAGCGGCGCCACGACGGCGATACCGCCCTGCGCGTATTGCGTGGCGGTATCGGTGGGGCCGCCCTTGCTGAGGATGAGTACCCGCAGTCCGCGCAGCGAAGCTGTGCGCGCCGCGGTCAGACCGGCGACGCCGCCGCCGATCACCACCAGGTCGGCTTCGGCTTCCCAGCCGATGGATACCGAGGTCATAATTTCCGCACCTTCTCGTGCTCGCGCCGACGAAACGGGGTCAGCGAATCCCCTTGGCGCACCGGCACACAGCGCGCCCTACCCGGCACGATCGATGCGGCCGGCCGGACCGGTGATCGGTGCCGCGCCGGTGCGCGTACGCACCGGCGCGATCATCACTCGCCGCCGCCGGGGTTACCGATCTCGATCATCCGCTGCACCGAATTGCGGCCCAGCGCCGCCATTTCCGGATCGACGTGCACCTCGTCGGCGCCCTCGACCAGACAGCGCAGCAGCGCCGCCGGAGTGATCATCTTCATGTAGGGGCAGGAGGCGCGGTCGTTCACGGCCTGGAAGTCGATGTCCGGCGCGGCTTTACGCAGCTGGTGCAGCATGCCGATCTCGGTCGCGACCAGCACCTGGGTCGACTTGGCTCGCTTGGCCGCGTCGATCATGCCGCCGGTGGACAGGATGTGCACCCGGTCGGCCGGGAAGGAGCCCTCCCCCGCCAGATACAACGCCGAAGTGGCGCAACCGCATTCGGGGTGCACGAACAGTTCGGCGTCGGGGTGGGTGCGCGCCTGCTCGGTGAGCTCCTCGCCGTTGATGCCCGCGTGCACGTGGCATTCGCCGGCCCAGATCTGCATGTTCTCGCGGCCGGTCACCCGCTTGACGTGCGCGCCCAGGAACTGGTCCGGCAGGAACAGCACTTCACGGTCGGGATCGATGGAGGCGACGACGTCGACCGCGTTGGACGAGGTGCAGCAGATGTCGGTGAGCGCCTTCACCTCGGCCGTGGTGTTCACGTAGGACACCACCACCGCGTCCGGGAACTCCGCTTTCCAGGCGCGCAGATCCGCGGCGGTGATGGAGTCGGCCAGGGAACAGCCGGCGCGCTGGTCCGGAATCAGCACGGTCTTGGTGGGACTGAGGATCTTCGCCGTCTCGGCCATGAAGTGCACCCCGCAGAACACGATGGTGTCCTCGGGCGCTTCGGCCGCGATGCGCGACAGCGCCAGCGAGTCGCCCACATGGTCGGCGACGTCCTGAATCTCGGGCAGCTGGTAGTTGTGCGCCAGGATCGTGGCGTTGCGCTCGCGGGCGAGGCGCTTCACCTCCTGCACCCACTCCGGCGTCGCCTCGACACCGGTGTATCCCGACGGACCGTCGAACACCTGCCCCATCAGCGGAGGCGCCGTAAACGCACCCATGCTCGCCATGATGGCTCCCTTCCTGCGGCAACCGCGTCACCATCGACGGGCTCACCCTTGTGTCGCGCGTTCGGCCTCCTCGCCGATTCGCACCAAACCAGGTTTTCGACTTACAATCGAAAACGTGGCCCATAGTAGCACCATTCACGAAACGCTGACCGCGGTGTTCCAGGTTCGCCCCGTCGATCCGGCCATCGCCCCAGGTCGAGGCGATAACACCGGCGTACGACGGTGTGCACCCGACCAAAAGCACGAACTTTCGGTCCTACTGTGGGAACGCGCCCTCGACCCCCAGAAGGGCACCTGGTCACTGCCCGGCGGACGGCTGCGCGACGACGAGGATCTCGACGCCTCCGCCGCCCGGCAACTCGCCGAGAAGGTCGACGTGCGCGAACTCGCCCACCTGGAACAGGTGTGGGTGTTCAGCGACCCGCACCGCGTCCCCGGAGCCCGTCGGATCGCCTCCGCCTACCTCGGCCTGGTGCCCCTGACGGCCGACCCCCGGCTGCCGCCGGACACCGCATGGCACCCGGTCTCCGCGCTGCCCGCGATGTCCTTCGACCACGGCACCGTCGTCTCGCATGCCCGCACCCGCCTGGCCGCCAAACTCTCCTACACGAACATCGCCTTCGCCCTGGCCCCGGAGCGCTTCACCATGTCGACACTGCGCGAAATCTATTGCGCCGCCCTAGGTTACGACGTCGACACCACCAACCTGCAACGAGTCCTGACCCGCCGCAAGGTGATCACCCCCACCGGCGCCACCGCCCCACCCGGCCGCGCCGGTGGCCGCCCCGCCGCCCTCTACCGCTACACCGACTCCGAGATCCGGGTGACGGACGAGTTCGCGGCGCTGCGGCCGCCGACGTGACAGTCGACGTCGCGGTTCCATCGGAGACATGCTGGAGATCCAGCCTCCACGGGTTCCCCAGTTCTTGAATTAGATCGGTTATGTGCAGGTCAGCGGCGCACACAGGAGTTCCGGACCGGACGGCGAGGACGACTCAGCCGTCGTTGCGATGGCGGTGCTTGCGAGTACGGCGATATTGCCGGTTACTCGGAATCGGCTGGGCGGCATTGGAACGCCGCACCTCGTGCCGCATCTTCCACGCGGTCAGGTCCGGGCGTTCCGCCTGCTGTGCTGTGCCTGCAGCACTCGCACTGTTCGTTCGCTTCATGTCCGGACCTCCTCTCACACGCTGAAGCCACGGTAGCCGGGCAGGTTCCCATGCTCCACCGAATTTCCGGCGGGCAGCGCTCAAGCCGTCTTCATCTGCGGCTGCGGTGGAGGGGCCGCGGTGCGACGGCTCAACCGCGCGACGGCCCAGAACACCAACTCCACCAACCAGAAGATCCACAGGAACACGCTCACCACGAGCACGGGAACAGCGAGGAACACCACCGAGGGTGTCGCCACCAAGACGAACCGGCCGAGGTCGCCGGGTGTCGCGCCCGCCAGCCGGTTCGCCGAACGCACTGCGGCCCACATCATCCAGCGTCGTGGCACGGAGACTCCCAGTTCCCGCAGCGCGCGCCGGAAGATCCCGTCGGCGTCGGCGGTGCTGACCACGTGGGAGTGCAGCAGGTAGTCGTGCAGGATGGCGGCGCGGGTGTAGGCCCCGTAGCGCGGAATCAGCCACACCAATGCGCGTGGCACGGAAGCGAAGTCGGTGCGGAATCCCGCGGGCACGGTGAAGTCCTGGCTCTCGCCCTGGTAGACCACCGGTTCGGCGAGCTTCCAGAATTTGGCGTCGAGTTCCTCAACAACCGGGCCGCTACCGATGAACGCCACGACTCGTTCCTCCTTGAACGCACAGCGTGTAACCCAATTTTAGGGCGTTCTGGTACGACTGTGCCCACAGCGGAGCAACGGTTCGGCCAACAGTCAGCGGGTAGGCCGTGACTCGCGCACCGAATCGGTGCCGCCACGGTAGGAGGTGCTGCCGTCGGGGTATTCCACGGTGCCGTCGGCGTAGGTCACCGAGCCGTCGGCGCCGTGCGCGACCGGCTCGTCGTAGCGGGTCGGGGGCCAATCCCCGCCGGCCGGGAAATCGAGTTCCGGGCCCTGCGTGCCGAACGGTCCGGCGAAACCGGTGCCCAGATCTTCCGAGGAACTGAACGCGGCGAGAAACATCAGCAGCAGCGACGCGACCAAGGGCTGCACGATCAGCGCGAGCGAACTGCCGACCCCGGGCGCCAGCGCGATGATCTGACCGACCGCCGGGTCCGCGGGCCGCGGAAAACGCCATTCCGCAACGGTTTCGCCGAACCACTTCATGGCGTAGGCGCCGATCAGCGACCCGAGCAGCAGCCCGAGTTGCATGAGCGGGCCGCGCACCGCCCGCCATCGCCACGCGGCCACCGCGGACAGCACGCCGGCGACGAAACCGAGGCAGACGAAGATCGCGAGCGCGTCGAATTGGTGCGTGCTCTCGCCCGTCAGCGGAGCGCCGCGGCCCGGTTGGGTGACGAGCAGATGCTCGGCGGGGGCGAGGAAACTCCATCCGACGCCACCGACAATACCGAGCGTCACCACCGCGGCGCCGATCAGCAGCGCCGCACGCACTTCACGCCGGACGCCGAAAGCGACCGGCCCGTACACCACTCCGCTGCCGGCGGCCGGCACTAGCGGCGTTCCAGACTCGTCGAGTCGAGCACTCCGTGCCGGGAGCATTTGGCCCACCAGCCATCCGGGCTCACCTGCACGATCATGCGACGCCCACAGTGCTCGCAGAAACGCGGCGGCTCGAGCCCGAGCGCGGCGGCGGCCGGAACCGCGTCTTCGAGTCCGGGCACGATCCGCTTCCCGGTGAACGGGTTGTAGCGCTCGTCCGTGTTGTGCGGAAGCTTCATGTTTTGAGGAAGCACAGCCATGACATTACCCACCCTGTTCTACCGGAGGCCGCTGGCTCACAGAGTTTCGTTGAGCGCCTTGATCGGCATCTTCAGCTCGCCGAGCAGATCCAGGTCCGCTTCGGCCGGACGGCCGAGAGTGGTCAGGTAGTTGCCCACGATGACGGCGTTGATGCCGCCGAGGATGCCCTGCTTGGCGCCGAGGTCACCGAGGGTGATCTCGCGGCCGCCGGCGAAGCGCAGCATGGTGCGCGGCAGCGCGAGCCGGAACGCGGCGACGGCGCGCAGCGCGTCGGAGGCGGGCAGCACCTCGAGGTCGCCGAAGGGGGTGCCGGGCCGGGGGTTGAGGAAGTTCAGCGGCACCTCGTCGGGTTCGAGTTCGGCCAGCTGCGCGGCGAATTCGGCGCGCTGCTCCAGACTTTCGCCCATACCCAGGATGCCGCCCGAGCACACCTCCATGCCAGCTTCGCGCACCATCCGCAGGGTGTCCCAGCGCTCCTCGTAGGAGTGCGTGGTGACCACCTTGGGGAAGTGCGATTTGGCGGTCTCGAGGTTGTGGTTGTAGCGATGCACGCCCATGGCGGCGAGCTGATCCACCTGGTCCTGGGTGAGCATGCCCAGCGAGCAGGCGACCTGGATGTCGACCTCGTTGCGAATGGCTTCGACACCGGCGGCGACCTGCGCCATCAGCCGCTCGTCGGGCCCGCGCACGGCGGCGACGATGCAGAACTCGGTGGCGCCGGACTTGGCGGTCTGCTTGGCGGCTTCCACCAGGCTCGGGATGTCGAGCCAGGCGGCGCGCACCGGCGACTGGAACAGGCCCGACTGCGAGCAGAAGTGGCAGTCCTCGGGGCAGCCGCCGGTCTTGAGCGAGATGATGCCCTCGACCTCGACCTCGGGACCGCACCACTTCATGCGGACCTCGTGCGCCAGGGCCAGCAGATCCTCCAGCTGGTCGTCGCCGAGTCGAAGGACCTCGAGCGTCTGCTCCTGGGTCAGGCCGACGCCACGCTCGAGCACCTGCTCGCGGGCGATCGACAGAATCGAGGTATCTACGGGTGCCTGGGTCACTGCGGGAAGTCCCTTCGTCCGGCCGTGCACGAGGTCTCCGTGCAACTTGAACGGTGTTCAGGCTAGGGTAGGTTCGAGAGTGAGTCAAAACACGTGCGGGAGGAATAGGCGTTGCAACTGCATCGGGCGGACGTGGTCGACGGGGCGATCGCCATCCTGGACCAGTACGGCCTCGCCGACCTGACCATGCGGCGGCTGGCGGGCTCGCTGCAGGTGCAGCCTGGTGCCCTGTACTGGCATTTCCTGAACAAGCAGGCGCTGCTCGGCGCGGTCGCCGACAAAATCCTCGCGCCCATGGAGGATCCGATCACCGCCACTGAATGGTCCGGCCAGATCAGCGAATTGGCGCACCGCCTGCGGAACTCGCTGCTCGCCTACCGAGACGGCGCGGAACTGGTATCGGCCACCTACGCTTCCCGGCTGACCACCAGCAAGGGCCGGGAACGCTTCGTCAGCGCCGCGATCCGCGCGGGCATGCCCCGCGACGAAGCCGAACTCACGGCGTTCACGCTGCTGTATTACGTGCTCGGGCACACCGTCGACGAACAGTCGCGCATGCAGATGGACTCGGTCGGCGCACTGCCCGACGGTGCCTCTCCGCTGGACGAGAATGCCGACCCGACAGCGCGTTTCGACTTCGGCCTGCAACTGTTCGTGGCCGGCGTGCGGCATCTGCTCGGCACCGGCGTCCGCTGAGCGGTTGACACCTGCCCGCCGGCTGACTGGAATGACGGCGATTGTGGCCGAGAGTCAGGAGAGCGCGTGCTGGACCGACGCCGGTTCCTCGCCGGGACGACGGCCCTGCTGTTCGCCGCGGGATGCCAAGGGCGCGGCGATGTTCCGGTCGTCCGGCTGGGTTCGGGACGGGTGGGCGGGTTCTTCCACGAGTTCGCCGGACTGCTGGCGAAAGCCGCCGCCGAGACCGGCACCGTGCGGATCGAGCCGATCGCCACGGCGGGATCGCGGCAGAACCTCGAGCTGCTGGCCGCGGGTGCTCTCGATGCCGCACTGGCACTTGCCGATTCGCTGGAATCCGCCCACACCACCCTGCCGGCGATCGGGCGGCTCTACGAGACATACATCCAACTCGCCGTGCGCGCGGACAGCCCGATCCGCGGGCTCCGAGATCTGCGCGGACAGCGCGTCGATCTGGGAGTGCAGGGGTCCGGCGCGGCCATGACCGCCGCACGCCTGCTGCGGGTGGCCGGAATGGATCCGGCGACCGACATCGTGGCCCACTCCCGCCAGCTGTCCGACGGCATCACGGGACTGCGCACCCAGCAGATCGACGCCGTCTTCTGGGGCGGCGGCATTCCCACGCCCGACGTGGGCGTTCCCGACCGGGCCCGGCTCGTCGATATCGGCGACTGGGCGCTGCCGCTGCACGAACGGTTCGGTTACCACTACGACCGCGTGGTGATTCCGGCCGACACCTATCCCGGCGCTCCCGAGGTCTGGACCGTCGGGGTCCCGAATGTGCTGCTGGCAGCACCCGGGCTGGCGGACGCGTCGGTAACCGCCATCACGGCGCTACTGCTGGAAAAGGCGGATTCGCTGATCTCGGAACAGACGCTGGGATTCCACTTCCTGGATCGGCGCTGGCTGGTCGGCACCGGCGGCGTCCCCCTGCATCCGGCCGCCGCGGCCTATTACCGCGACAATCACGGCTGAACCAGCGGCAGCCGGACCGTCACGTGCAGCCCGTTCGGATACGCCGCCGAGACGATGAACTCGCCCTGATGCCGCTGCGTCAGGGCGGCCGCGATCGGCAACCCCAGTCCGGTTCCACCCGCCGCCGCTGTGGCACCCCGGAAGAAACGGGTCGTCAGCTTGCCGAGTTCGTCCGGCGCGACGCCGACGCCGTCGTCGTACACCGAGATGGTCACCCACCGCTGATCGACCGCCAGCCGCACCTCGGTGTGCGCGCCGTTACCCGCGTAGCGCGACGAGTTGCTCAGCAGGACATCGAGAATCTGCACCAGCACCCCCTCCTCGACCGCCACCCGATCGGGCAGGTCCACGGAAACGTCCGCTGCCACAGTCATTCCCGCGTCCGCGAAGGCCGGCCGCCAAGTATCGACCCGATCCTGCACGACGCGCGCGGCCGCACACGAAGTCGGCCATTCCGAATCCAGCTGTCCGGCACCGAAACCGACCGGAGTCTCCGCGACGGCCAGCTTCAGCAGCCCGTCCAGAATCGCCTTCAGTCGTTCGACCTGGGCGCTGGCCCGAGTGAAGGACTGCTGCCCCTGCTCGGGTATCACCCGGCCCAGCGATTCCAGCCGGACAGCCAAGGCGGTCAACGGATTACGGATAGCGTGCGCGGTATCGGCGACCAGCTGACGCTGCGCGTCCGCCGCGTCACCGACCGCCCGGACCATCACCTCGATCGAACGCGCCAGATCCCGCACCTCGGGCGGGCCGCCGTACCGGGGTGGACTGTCGTCCGGTGTGGCGGGCTCGGGCAGGGTGGCGGTGAGTTCGGCCACCGAATCCGACAGTCGCGCCAGCGGATTGAGCACCCAGCGGCTCAGCAGCAGGGCCAGACCGGCGAAAAGCGCCAGCGCGGTCCAGGATCCGACCGTGATGAGCGCGATCCGATCGGTGATATCGCGTTTGGCGCGCACCGTCGACACCTCGAGCAATACCGCGCCCGCGATACGCATTCCGGTCCCCACCGGCCGCGCGATCAGCATCGTGTCCGGATCCCACGGGCGCAGCCGATGCGGCGGCCGCACCGCATGCCGGTTGCTACGGGCGGCCGTCAGCAACGCCGATACTTCCGAATTCCGCGCGTCCACACCGGTATTGGCGATCTCCTCGCCGCCGGGGCCGACCACCAGCACCTTGTCGGTATACAGCTCCCGGTAGCGATCCGCCTCGGTGCGCAAGGCAGCGGAGTTACCGGTCGCGATCGCCTCGTGCGCCAGATCGCCGAACCATTCGGCATCCACATACCGGTCGAACCACAACTGCTGCGTGCGCGCGGTCAACGTCGACGCGCCCAGCGGCCAGGAAAACCCCATACTGGCCACCGCGGCGAACAGTAGGAGAATCGACAACAATCGCCGTCGCACAGCGCACCCTCATCTCACAGGCCCCAGCGGTACCCGAACCCACGGATCGTCGTAATCAGACCCGGCCTGCCGATCTTGGCGCGCAATGTGGAGATGTGCACGTCCAGGGACCGCGATACCGCCGCGAAGGCATCGCCCCACACCCGGTCCATCAGATATTCGCGGCTCATCGCCGCACCCGGTCGTTCCACCAGGGCCTCGACCAGGTCGAACTCCTTCTGTGTCAGCACCACGACCGTCCCACCCGCCTCGACCTGCCGCGCCACCAGATCGACCCGCACATCGCCGGTGACCACTTCGGTCAACTCGGGGCCGGTGGTCGCGACGGCCCGCCTGGTCGCCAGTTCCAGCCGCGCGACCAATTCGCCGATGCGGGGCGGCTTCACGAGATAATCGTCCGCGCCGCCGCGCAGACCGCGCACGATGGTGCGCTCGTCGTCGCGGGCGGTCAGGATGAGCACCGGAATCGCGCTCACCTCACGCAACTGCCGCAGAATTTGCAGTCCATCGGCGTCGGGCAACCCCAGATCGAGAATCACGGCGTCGTAATTGCGATGCGCGAGCAGCAGATCCGCGCCCCGGGATTTGCGTTCCACCTCGAATCCTTGCTCGGTCAACACTTCGACCAGGGCCTCGCCCACATCGTCGTCGTCCTCGACTACCACCACCCGCACGTGCCGATCCTGTCCTGATTGCTGATCGGTCGCAATACTTCCGGCAGCACCGGCGCAGCCACTGTCGTTGCCCACCCGCTATGCATATTCGTGGACAGACGCGTTCACAAGACCCGGCGAAACGTCTTACGATGCTTTGATATTCGGGGCGGTCCCGGATTCCGGGGACCGCGACGTCGCATCACCGCCCACGCTGACCGGCAACTTCGGCCCGCTCGTTCATCCCGGCGAGGTCAACCGACTGTAAAAACCGTTGCCGCGCAGTAACTGTTTTGGGCTGGGCATGGTTGAATCGCGGAGGCCCCGGGGGGCCGTTGTCTGTTGTCAGCACGGATAGGATTCGCAGGACTCGCATGAGCGCACCTCAACCACCCAATCCCTACAATCAGCCCGGCGGGTGGCAGCCCCAGCAGCCCTATGGCGCACAACAGCCTTACGGGGCCCCGCAGCCTTACGGCGGACAGCAGCCCTACGGTGCGCCGCAACCGTACGGACCTGCGGGACAACAGCCTCCGCAGTACGGCCCGCCCGGCCAGCAGCCCTATGGCCAGCAGTTCCCGCCCCCGCCTCGCAACGGCGGCAACAAGACCCTGCCGATCGTTCTCGGTGGCGGCGCCCTTTTGATCGTCATCGTGCTCGTGGGCGCTTTCTTCCTGTTCTCCGGCGAGGACGGCGGCATCGGCGGTTCCTCCAAGAGCCCGCGTGAAGTGGCCGAGGCCTGGGTCAACGGCACCGGCGACAAGAAGAATCTGGTCTGCAAGTCCGATCTGGCGAAGCTCGACAGCGTCAAGACCACCGGCACCGTCCCCACCAACGTGCCGAAGATCGACTCGACGAGCACCTTGAAGAGCGTCGACGTGGCCAGCGGCGCCAGCAGCGGCACCTTCACCACCGAGATCAGCGTGAAGGTCGCCGGCAAGACGAACAAGCAGAGCTTCACCTACAAGCTGGTGCAGGAAAGCGGTGACTGGAAGGTCTGCGGACTGACCGAGGCCCTGCTCAAGTAGCGACTGCTCCAGTACCCCAAAAATTTCCGGCCGCCCGGCATCGACGATGCCGGGCGGTCGTGTTCCCGGTTATTGCCCGATCAGCGTTCCGCGACCGACATCGGTGACATGCAGCGGCAACTGGTTCCCCAGAAACGCCAGCACGGCGGCCCCGTTACCGCCGCGCGCAGCTTCGTACTCCGCCAGAGTCAACCCCACCACCTGCAGGAATTCCACACTGCCGTGCGGTGTTTCGATCGCACCGAGCTCCGGATCCAGCGTGA
Source organism: Nocardia goodfellowii (assembly GCF_017875645.1). Classification (NCBI taxonomy): domain Bacteria; kingdom Bacillati; phylum Actinomycetota; class Actinomycetes; order Mycobacteriales; family Nocardiaceae; genus Nocardia; species Nocardia goodfellowii. The sequence goes on from NZ_JAGGMR010000001.1 coordinate 7,024,540, forward strand.
AAGCCATCGCGCGCAGGGCACTGTCCTCCCCGCCGATCGGACCGGCCGCCTTCATCGTATGCCCGGCTTCGAACCACTTCCCGCTGTCGCACACATACCGCGCCAAGCTCTGCAACAGCACGGCCGCCCACATCGGCGGCTGCGCGTCACCCGCCCGCATCGCGACCCGAACCGTGAATTCGAACCCCCATCCCGAAATCTCCGGGTTCGACGATTCCTTCTCATACAGCTCGGACATCCCGTAACCGATGTAGTGCCAATGCGGAACGGGCTCGGTACGCGTGAAAATGCTGATGCCGTCCAGCGGATCGGGTCCGCCGAGCGCCCACGGCTGCTTCGTACCCAGATGAAACGGTCGCGAATTCCCGTACAACCGCTGCAGGGCGTCGTCGATGGCGGCCCATCCTGATGCGTCACTCACTCGGATCACCGTAATGAGACGGTTTCCGTTGCGCACGGTGTGCGGGGCTCAAATCTCTGTAAAACCGAGAATGCATCGACACCGGCTCCTCAAATGATTGTAAAAACCGTTGCGCAGGCACGAAATCCGGTTCTCCAGCAAGCTCGGAGCTGCTTCACTCGAAGGGTCCAGACGCCGGGCGATTTGTCGCCGGCCCGGCACTGCGGGGTAGATCGAGTGCTGTAGGAGATCAAAAATGGCAGATGGGGACGGCGAGCAGACTGCTGTCGATCTGACCGAGTTACTCACAAGCGGGACGGCGCTCGGGTGGGGTGATTTGTCGACGATCGCCCAAGAGCAGGGGCAGCTACTGGTCGACAACGGCGCCGCGTACTCGGCGGCCACGGCATTCAACGAGGCCATCGGGCAACTGATGGGCATCGATAACGGCGCTCAATGGATGGGGGTGGGGGTCGATCGGGTAGCGGGCCTCAACAGCTGGTTGACCGCGATGGGGAAAGTGAACTTGCGAACGATCGCGCTCACCGACGCCTTGGACGGCATGCGCGGCGTCATGTCGGACATCTACGACACGTTGGTCGCCGCCGGCAAGGCATACGAGGCAGCCGAGGAGGTCTCCGCCGCCGGATTCGACTCCCTCACCGCGCCGACCATGACCATGGATCTGCCCTTCATCAGCAGTAATGAATCGCCTTTCAGCTGGACCGGAGGCGAGAAGCCGGAGGGGCTCTCGGACGGCCTCCGGACCCAAGTACCCGAAAGTGTCCTGCCCGCCAGCCTCGGCCCGCTCTCCGATGACGCGGACAATATGAGCTGGGACCAGCTTTTCGACGTCGGCCAGTCGATCCGAGACAACAACATCGTGTCGAAGTTCGAATCCACAGCCGAGCGCTGGTGGCAGATGGCCAATTTGGTGGAGCAGGCTTTGCTGCGCCCCAGGGAACGACTGGCGGCGATCACCGCCGAGTCGTGGCAAGGAGCTGGAGCTACGGCGGCCGTCGCGGCCGTCGACACCTTCATGGCCGAGTCCGGAAAAACCGTCGACGCGGTGCGGTTGACCGGCGATCTCATCCATTTCATCGCGGAGTGGGCCGGCAAAACCGAGAATGCGATGCCGGCGTTCCAGGACTACTCACGAATCCACACCCTCAGTGACAACGTCACCCAGATCGAAGGTGAATGGATGCGCCCCTACGCGGTCGATGACTTCCTGGTCGAGCTGGATAATTACCGCGAGGCCTTCCGCGCCAATTACGTGGAGAACATCCTGCTGACCGACAAGTCCATACCGGAGATTCCTATTCCGCCCAACCCGACGGTGGGAGACCTCACTATTCCCGACCTCACCCCCAACGAGAATCCGGGAGGCACCGACTACGCCGACCCGGGCGGTGGTGGTGGACTAGACGCGGGCGGCGGTGGGCTCGATCCAGACGCCTTCGAACCGGACGCATGGCCGGGAAATGCTTCTCCGTCCGAACTACCTGCGGACCAGGCACCGACCACGCACCCGGCAGGCTCGGACACAGCGCCGGCGGACCGGACCCCCGATCAAGACTCGACCGGATGGCAGCAGTCGGCCCAGCAAGCCGCGCAGCAGGGTATGAGCGCCCTCGAACAACTCGCACAGCAGGGTTCTCAAACTCTCCAGGAAGCGCTCCAGAACTCAGGCGGGATGCCGCTCGCAACGAATCCCCTTGCGAGCGTGCCGACTTCGCTGGGGCAGAGTACGGCTCCACTGGCAGGTTGGCGGCCCTCGGGTATGAGTAGCGGCGCTGGTGCGGCTTCCGATCCGGGCAATACCCGGTCACTGGCCGATGCGGCGAAGCTGTTTCCGCGCGCGAGCGTGAGCGGGACCGACTTCCAGACCGCCGGCCGGACCGCAGCCGGCGGTGCGCAATACCCCACCGCGGGTTCGCCCGGAGCGACGGGCTCCCCGGGCGCCGCGGCCCGCGGCAAGGACGATGAACGGCACAAGCGCCCCATGTATCTGGAGTCGGCCGAGCACATCGAGGAAGCGATCGGTCAGGCGCTGGAAACCACGCGGCCGGTCGCGGGCGCGACGAATGCCCCGGCAGTGTCCTCGCCCGCACACGCGATCCCGGTCGTGGTGCCGGACCGCACACCCGCTCCCGAGGCCACCGCCCAGCAGGCGCCCACACCGCAGCGGCCCGCGCCGCAGACGGTGCCGGTTCAATGAGTCGCAGGTGGCGCTTCACGGATCTGGAATTCGTTGTCCTCTGGGCGGAATTGCGCGAACATCGGTTACCGGCGCCGTTCGTCTACACCAGCCGCACCAAGTTCCTGCACGAGGCCGAGCGGGCGAAATCACAGACCCGAGAGAACCTTCGGGCGCGTTGGGATCGATCGGTCGAGGACGTTTTGACCGCGGTGGCCCGGCCCGATCTCAGAATTACGGTGAGCGGATGCGCGGCAGCCGATCCGGAGGATCCGCGCGGCCGGATCCGCCTGCACGCCGCCCGCAGCGGCCCGCGATGCTTCGTCCTCACGCAACTTCCCGGCGAAACGATCTGGCACAGCGGCGGATTCACCGTCGCCGAATACAACGCATTGGACATGGCCGACGCGGTCGTGGCCCATCTGCCGAAATGTCCGGGCGGGCGGCGGGCACAGCTGACCTTCCCCACCACACTTCAGAACAGCGATAGCGACTACGGGCAGTCGTGGGTGCGCGAAACCGAGGTCAGCCCGGAAACCGATGCTCTCGGCGAGTTCTCGAACGCGCCTGTGCAGCGCCTCGGCATCATTCGAATCGAACAGGGAAATTCACGTTTCGGTCCGCGCGGCATCGCCCGGCGAGCACTGGCGTGGCGGGATGTGGCCGACGACGGGCGCTACATCATCACCAACGATGACCCGCCCGTCGCCATGGGAGTCGATACCAGGCAGTTGATCTCCCGGCTCAACGGCGAGATCGCCTGGGTCATCCGGGCAATCAAGGACGAGCGCGCAGCGCAGCCACAGCGCACATGACGCAGGAGAAGGTGAACCGATGAGCAGTGAAATCGAAGTCGACCTCGAGGCTATGCGGCTGGCCGGCCGCGACACCGAGCGGGTACGCGACGGATTCCAGCGGGCGGCCGACGCCGGTCAAGCATGTCTGGACCAGTTCAATGCCACCTACAGCGGTGACAGTTTCGATTCTGATTTCGCCAACGGAGGTGACGGTGACCCCGGGTTCCGGGAGTACATGAGCCTGCTGATCGAAGCGGCTGCCAGTTGCGCCACTTCCGGCGCCGATGTCACCGAGGCACAGGACATGACCGTGACAATGCTGAGCGCCACCGACGAATCGTCGGCGTCGAACTTCGGTCGCCGGTAGGAGGGGCCTTGCGAGACAGGCGCGCCGCCAAGGGCGAACTGGCCGGGATGTTGGATGATTTCCAGCGCCGGATGCGGGCGGTCGGTGCTGTCGCGCAGCAGCGCGCGCAGATCACCGCGACCGCCACCACCACCGACGAAACGATCACGGTCACGGTGAACGCCGACGGCCAGGTGATCGACACCCGATTCTCCGGTGACTTCCGCGCGATGACACCGGAACAACTCGGCGCTGCGGTGACCGCGGTCGCGCAGGCTGCCGCCGCCGACGCCGCCCGGCAACTCCAGAACTTGCTGGCGCCGATCGCGGACGAGCGGGCCCGGCAACCGAAACTGTCCGATCTGGTCGCCGGGATGCCCGATCTGCAAGCCGCGACACCACCCATACCGCCGGCCCGAATGACATTGGCGGACAACGAAACCGATGGTTCCGAGCCGGTTGCCGGTGCGCGCTCGGAGGTGGCCGCCGTCCCCGACGAGGCGCCGCCCCAATGGCATTTCGACGCTGCGGAGGAAGCCGCTGACGGCGCGGAATCCGAAGTGTCGGATAGAGGATGGGGATAAGTACCAGTGGGTTTGCCGTTTCCGGAATGGGCGATCGACCACGCGTGGATCGCCGGTGCGGATTGGCCGCACGCCGACGAGGACATGCTCGAGGCACTGGGCGACAGGCTGGCCGAGGTCGCGGAGGTCCTGCTCGGGGAGGAAGTGTCCGACGCCATCTACACCGCCCTCCGATCCAATGCCGCCGCGTACGCGGGCGGAGACGGCGGCTCGGCCATCGAGGATGCGCTGCGCGGGCTGTTGGACGGCGGAATCGCCCTGACGGAAGGCTTTTCCGAGGCCGCCACGGCAACGTATGAGTACAGCGACGATATTTTCAGCGCGAAGGTGCAGGGATACATCGCCCTGGGCTGGCTGGTCGCGGAGATCGCGTGGGCCGTGCTCGCCGGACCGGCCGGGCCCCTCATCCATATCACGGCGCTCACCGTCGCCCGGGAGTTCTTCGAGCGACTGGGCCAGGCGCTGGTGCGAAAGATCGCGAACCAGCTGCTGAGATTGGGTGCCCACAAGGTGCCCACCGTGGTGATCGCGCACGGTGCGGCCGAACTGATCGAAGAAGGAATCACCGAGGCAGCGCAGGGCACGGTCGAGGAACTCGGCGCGCAGACCGTGCTGATCAACTCCGGACGCCAGGACGGCATCGATTGGGCTCGAGTGGCAGTCAACGCCGGGGTTTCGGCGCTCGCCGGCGCGGGCGGCGGACTCGGTGGACACATCGCGCACCGGCAGTTCGCGAAAATTCCAGGACTGTCCGTGAACCGGCTGGGCGGCTTGACGCAGGGGCTCGCGGTCGGCGGGATCGCCGGACTGACCGGCGGCGTCACCGCCGCGCTGGTCACCGGCCAGTGGGATCCGAAAGCCCTTCTGGGCGGGGTCATTTCCGGTGCCGCGCCCAGTGCCGTCTACGGCTGGAAGGGCACCTCCGATCACGCCGGTGTGTCCATCGCGCAGGCCGCCCAGCAGATGCAGACGCAGAAGCCGTGGATGAGTGCGATGGAAGCGCAGGCCCGCGCCGACACGATGGTGGAAAACCAGCACAAGCAGGTAGACAGCCAGCCACTGTCATCGTCGGAACGTGCCGCTGCCCACTCGGCGATCGACCGAACCGATCAGGCTGTGACCGCGTCGGCGACCACCTCGGGCGACGATGCCAATCCGCAGGTGAACCAGCATGCGCGCCTGGCGATGTTGGAACAGGTCGACGGGACGATCCAGGCTCGCCCGGAGGAGTTGTCGCCGTTCCGACTTGCCTCGGACGGGACCGAGCCGGCGGTCCAAGCGTCGGCGCATCCGGTTGGGGACACGTCGAATGCCGCGGGTTCCGGCATGGTGCCGATATCCGGTACGCAGGCCGGGGTACCAGCCACCGCCGCACCGAACGCTGCCGCCGCTTCCGGCACCGCATCGTCCACGCCCGCGAACGCAACCGCGTCGCCGTCCTCCGCGCACCCGTCGGCCAACTCCAGCGCGGACGTCGAAACCGTCAGTGCCGCAGCGGAACCCGCCACAACGATCGTGCATCCCGATTCGATCACCCGTGACCTGGCGACCACCCTCGAGTCTTTCGAGGCCCTGATACCCGGCCTCACCACTCAGCAACTGGATCAGGTTGCGGCCCAGCTGATACCGCCGGTCGTGGCGGCCACACAGCAGTCGACCGGGCCGCTGCGGGTGCGATTCACACCGCAGCCGACAAACACCTCTTCGGCGCCTCGCGTTCGAGTAATGGTCACCGAATCCGGCAAAGTCGGTGTCGGTGGACATTCCACTATGTTCGACCTCACGGTGCCGCAAGCAGCGAAACGTACTGCCGTCCAAGCGAACTACCATCCAACATTCGCCGGAAACGTGTTGGCCGGCGCCGTGCCCCTGAGCGGAATTCCAGTCGGCGTGCAGGCGGCGCACGCATCCGAGCCCGCCGCCCCGTCCGGCAGGCAACCGGTGCCCACCTTCACAGCCTCGGCTACACCCGTTTCCGGCTCCGGCTCCGAAAGTCCGCGTCTACCAGAGCCTTTACCCACCAGCCATCCGCTCGGCCTGAACAGCCCGAAACAGCTTGGACGGCATCCGGATCAACACCCGCAGCGCTTCGATTCCCCGCCGGATCCACCCGCCGGGCCGCGGAGCGGTGGACCCGATCTCCCCGGCAGCGATCCGACGCCCGAGGTGGATCCTCGGACAGCTACTGAATTCCAAGCGGCGATAGCAGATCTCGTCCATCAGAACGAATGGCTGCAAGGCGGCACCGTCCGTACCGGCCTGTTCGAAACCGACGTGTTCGGCTCTGTGCGGACCGAGTTCGGGCCGAACGGTCTCGTGCTGACTATCGTGGTGAACGAACGTCTCCTCACCGACCGGCATTCGCTATCGGAACTAGTTGCAGTGCACGGCTATTCGATAGATCAACCGGGTCGTTTCGCAGCGGCGTATCTGGTCGGACAGGCGATTGCCGATATCGTGGGACCGCGGGTGAACGCGAAGGCCAGGCTGGAACTTTACGAACTGTGCCGCGCCATCCATGGTGACGGGGTCGATCGGTTCGTCTTCGAGGCATGGCTGGACGAGCAGTTCAGCGAGCGCTGCCGGATCGACCCGCGAGCGGGAGCACGACGGTGGATCAAAATGTCTGTGGCGCTCCCGGAGTCGTTCGCGGCCCGAGCCGCCGGTGCCGCGACCCCGGGCGCTGACGTACTAGCCGCCGGGCTGGTTCGGGAAGTCGAAGCCAGGCTTGCCGGTGCCTCCCCGGCGGCACCCGAACTATCGGTCGAGGAGCACACCGCAAAGGCCGGGATGGCCCGGTTGGTGGCGGAACGTTACGGCATCCGGCTGACCGATGAACTGGTGAACTCACCGTTCGTCGGCGTCCCTGTGATGCGCGAGATCGTGCATACCGTCGCGGCGGCACACGCATTCCACCCGGACGTGAAACCGTCGGAGATCAGCCTCGGCGATCTCGACCGGCTTGCCGAAACGCGCCGGTACACCGATGGCGCGTTCGATATCCGCCTGGACGAAGCAACCTTGGGCGATATCGAGCAGGCGCGCCGCCAAGCCGTCATGGAGGCGGCGATGGGCGAAATGCACGGCACCGGTGCAGATCTGCCGAACCGGGCTCTCGCCCACGAATTCGGCCATGTGGCCCTGGAATACCTGCCGGAGTTGAAGGACTACGTCGCCTCCCACGCCGCCGACCGGCTCCGGACGGAATATCAGCGCGCCGAGGCAGCGGACTCCGTCACCTTCGAGACTTGGTTGCACGGACAGTTCATTCCGTACTGTTTCCACCCAGACGGAACGCTGAACCTCGAAGAAGCCTTCGCCGAGGCCTACAGCGCGGTGATGTGGGGTGACCCGAATTCCGGGCAGCAGAGTCTGTACGACCTGTGGCGCGAGCAGCGAGAGACGTTGCGCGGAAACGGTGGTACCGAATCACATACGGACGACACGGCCTTCGATATTCAGCAGCGACTGCGCGATTCGGGCGTCGAGGCGATGCTGATCGGCGGTGCTGCCGCGAATATGTATCGCAGCGAACCGCGCGTGACCGGTGATACGGACTTCGTCGTCACCGGTGATCCGAGCGAGCTCGTCGCCCGGATCACCACGGGTTTCCCGGAGTACGAGGTGCTACCGCAGTCCGAGGGAAGCAACCAGGTGTACGCGATCTATTTGCGCGGGCCGCGGCCCGGGATCGACCTGCTGGTCGCCGAGGACATGGCCGAACAGATCGCGGTGGATCGCGCGGTCGGCGGTGTGATCACCGTCGAGGACATGATTCTCTTCAAGCTCATGGCCCTCGGTCGCGGTGCTCCCCAGGATCTGGACGATCTCGTGTCGATTCTGCGGGCCGGCCACCATCTGGATCTCGACTACCTGACCGCCCGTGTCGCCGACGAAGTGCTCGACGACGAGTGGTCCACGGCGTACGAGGAAGCGGGTCTGCCCGCTCCGGACCTACCGGAGTTGATCGGTCCCGATGTATCCGGCGTGGGCGAAATCGACGATATACCTGCGGGTTTGACGGACTCGATTGTGACCGCGATCAACGCCGGGGGTCATCCGCGAGCAGATTGGTCGGAATTGACCGAGCGGGCGTCAGCACCTCAGGGTGAGATACTCGACGGCTCCACACCGCCGTGGAATGACCTGACGGAAACGCGACTCGACAGCGGCCGGACCGCCGCCGCGACAGCCAACTCCTGTGTGCCCGATTCGCTGAGCCAGGTCGCCGCAGACCAAGGTGACGTGGTGGATGTGCCGGACCGGCAACCGGGCAACCTCTCCGGGGTGACCTGGCGGGACGCTCGGCCGCTGCTGCGCGGCGCTGAGCTCGAAGGGTTCACCGCGGCGAACGGCACCGGTCACGCCGCGCTCGTCCAGGGTCTGATGACCGAAGGTGGTCCGGGCGCGATGGCATGGGTGCTGGACCAGCGAGCGACAGTCGACCAGCACGGTGTGGGCGCACACGCGTTCACGCTGAAGTACTTGGGCGAGAAGCGATTCGAGGTCGATGGGTGCCCCGTGATCTACGAGGAAACCGATGAGTACGGGCGGGAATGGTTCCGGACCGAACAGGGCGACTGGGTATCACTGGCGGATCTGACCGGCGGAAGCCGCGACGAGACGGCGGCAACCTGGGCGACCGTATGGCAGGGCGGCAAGGTGGTCACGGGTGTCGGCGATCCCGGAGCGCGTCTGCCCGATGCGGAGCTGCGTATCGGCCGGACGCCGGATGATGATGCGGCCGAGAGTGGTTCAGGGCCGCCGAGTCCAGCCGCACTCGCTCGCGAGCGGGACCAACTGGCCGCGCGACGCGAACAGGTTCAGCGGGAACGCGATCGAGTCCGCTCGCGGCGAGACCACTTGCCCGCCACTCAACATCTGGCTGCCGAACACGGCCTCGATCGCGCGGCTGTCGAGCGGGCGTTGAGCCCGGACGAGCTGACTTCCACGCTCGAGGCGATGATGGCGCGGGAAGTCGATGATGCCGCGGACCCCGTCTACAGCGATCCCGACAATCCGTTCGGCGTGACGGCGGAATCATCCCGGCCTGGGCCGTGGCATCCGGTGCCCGGTCGCGCGTTGGCCGATTTGCAGTCCGCCGCAGAGCGATTCAATGACCTGGAGGCCGAGGTCCAGAAGCTGAATCGGCGGATCTCCGATCTCGACCGCCGGATCGCCGCCTTCGGACCACCAGACCGGGTTGCCGCCCAAGACCTCCCGGCTACTGCCGGTTCGGCGGCGGAACTGGCCCGGAAGCGCGCGATGGAGGCTCGGCTGGCCGAGGCCGGCGGACGCCAGGTGACCGACTCCGTGCTGTACATATCCGGTGCCGATCCCCGTATCGTCGTGATCGGCTTGCCGGCGGACTCCCCCGCCGACTTCGATCGGGCATTCGCGGCGGCCTTGGAGCTGGATTCCGGTGTCTCACAAGCGATAAAGCAGGACAACCCGAACGGCGAGGCCGCGACCACGGTTGAATATCGGCGGCTTGTCACCGACCTGGACGGCCGGTATCAGCTCGAACGGTTGCCTGGGCCGGCAATCATTGTGCCCCGCAATCTGGCTGTGCTGCGCGGCGAAGCCACCGATATCACCCTGTGGCGTGACAGCGGCGGGGATTGGCGTGCTGTTCCGATCGCGACCGGAAACCTCGAACTGACCGGCGTAGTGCCCCTTGTCGGAGTACCCAGGCCGAACCTGCCGCCGCCCGATCCAGATGCTGAGGAGCCCGCGGATGAGGAGCCTGCGAACGCTGGCGAAGAACCTCCCAGGGAGTATCCGAAGCGGTGGGACGAGTGGGCTCCGCTGCCCACCACCGCCGCCGAGCAGTGGCGACCGTTCAGACCTTCTCCGCTCGAGCGCCGCGAGATCCCCGGCCTCAACAAATATGCCAGCGTGCCCGTCGGAGACGCCATCGAAGCGGGCTTGCTGCAAGGGCTTTCAGCTGACGATCCGCGGCCGGAGATGCTGTTTCCCAAGGGGTTGCCGTTCGCGCCGGGTGGTGACTTCCTCGATCCAGCAGATGCTGAAGTCACGCATCAGGATCTCGGCGAGAACGTGTTCCACGCCTCCATTCTCAGTACGATCTTCGGGCAGAATCAGGCCTTTCGCCATCCCTGGACGCTGGACTTCGTCCAGCACCGCCCATGGCTCGGGCGCTTCGCGGTCTGGGCGACAAGCCGGGTACCGAGCGTCGACCCCGACCTCAATGCGGAAAGCCGGCAGCTGTGGAAGCAGGTGGCTGCTCGCACGATCAGCCAGAACGAACTGCGCGAGCGCATGCGGACGCTGGAAACCCGGCATCAGCGTTATTCAGCCGCCCGCTGGCTACCGTTTTTCCGCTCCGCCGGACAATATCCCTGGTTCCGGCAGGGACAAACGAACCCCCAACCCTTGCACGACGATCCGTTGCTGTTCCAGACACCGGACGGTAGTTTCGTCGACTACCACTACCCGCTGCATCACCAGGGACAGGATCCGATCAGCGACCAGGATTCCGTCGATGTGTTGGCCGGGCGACACGAGTCGCGCGATCGCCGATCCTGGAACCACCGGCATCAGCGCTCGAACATTTCACCGGAAAGCGATATCGATTCACTGCGGGAACAGCAGAAGCTGCTCCAGCAGCGCTGGAATCGTCTGCAAGAGTGGACCGTCGAGCAATACAACTGGATCGATCAGCATCGCGACGCGGTCCTCGACCGCATTGTGGAACACGCGGTGGACGACCCGGATCGGTACTCCGGCGGCGACAAGCGCACCTGGATCTTCTCGACAACCACCGACCGATGGGTGCGCGACCACGACGGTTCGCACATGCCGCGGCGTCCGGACGGCTCCACCTGGTTGCGCGACACAGCGGGCGCTATCCGACCGAAAGCCGAACTGCGGGCAGCCCTCGAACAAGTTCTCGATCATGCGATCAGCAATGAATACCGATTTGCCGCCGATCGGCACCGGCGCGCGCGGCTGGATCCCGTACCGGATTTCGTCGCCGCACTCAACCGCCTGGAGAACGGCGTGCCGCTACGCGCGGACATCCTGATGCTCGAAGATCTCCTGCACGAAGCCGGCTATCTCGCCGCCAAACCCGATAACACCTGGGAGGACGCCAACCGGAACGGGAAGACTCTCGGTTTCGACTGGGACAAGAACCGTCCCGAACTGAACGGAGGCGACAGCTGGGACGTGAGCCGCGAGCCGATGCCTTGGATACTCGATGAATCGACGCGCTGGCGGCCGTGGCAGCACGATGGCCGAGTATGGCGCCACAACGTCGGATTCCGTTCGGCTTGGTCGCTGTTCGGGATGTTCACCGGGCGCCGGCGAGAAGGAATCCAATACCCCGGGCTCACACCGCCGTCAACAGCACCGGTGAACACGTGTGTATCCGATTCACTGGGGCGGATCGAGGCGGATCAGCGGGACGCCGACATTTATGTCCCACCCATCCAGCCACAGAATCCCGCGGGATTCCCATGGCGCGTCGTGCGACAGTTCCTGCGGGGTGCGCGACCGGAAGGGTTCGGCGGGCCAGGCGATCGCGGCCACGCGAAGTTGGTCGACGGCCTGATGCGGAAGGGCAGAGCCGGGGCGATCGCCTGGGTGCTCGACCAGCGCACGACGGTGGACCAGCACGGCGTAGGCGCACATGCCTACACGGTGAAATATCTGGGCGGCAACAGTTTCGAAGTCGACGGCCGGACAGCGTCCTACGACGGGACCGACGAAACCGGCCGGGAGTGGTTCCGCACCGAGAACGGTGACCGGAAGTCGCTGGCCGAGTTGGTCGGCGGCACCCGCGCGGAAACCGTCGCCACCTGGGCGGCAATGTGGAACGACAGTCGAGTCGTCACCGGTGTGGGTGATCTGTCGACGCCCGAGCCCGACGATCGGCTACGCATCGGCCAGGCCGCAGACGAGAACCCGGAGCACCGAGACCACGCGGAACAGGCACGCAGTTCGCCGAGGCCACCCGCCTACGAGGTGGCGAGGCCGGACAGTGCGGCAATACCACCGGCACCCGACCCCGACATCCCGTTCACCCTGGGCGGCGAATCACGCTGATCAGCGGAAGGCGGCCGCGCCATCGGCTTCTCGCGCCTGCTCTTGATAGCGCCGCACAAACGGCAGCACCTGGTCGGTGATCACCTGGTTGTATTCACGCGGCCGCTGAATCGGGTTGGCGTGACCGGTGTTTCGCGGGTTCACCACCAGCAGTGTGCCGTCTACACCGCCGGCCCGCTCGATCAGCACCTGGTGGGAATATTCGACGTCGACGACTCGGTCGCGTTCGGCGTCGCGGGGGCGCAGGTACACGATTGCCGGTCGGGGCTTGCCCTCGAAAGGGCGGGACAGGGCGTCGAGGTCTCTGAGGGCGCCGCCGGCGACGATCGTCAGGAACTGCGATTCGATGAGTCCGTTGCTGGCGGCGTCCTCGGAGAAGATTTTGTCGTGCAGGACGCGTTCGATCACCTCGCGTAGTTCGGGCATCCGGATGCCCGGTGCGCCGTTCAGGCCGCGGTCGACGAATTCGCCGCGGCGAGCGTACATTTCGACGATCAGGCGCAGCGTGCGGCTTTCCCGCGCGCCGGGTAGCCAGCCCATCCAGCGCACCATGTCCTCGCCGCGGCCCCGGCTCTCCTCGCGGACCGCGTTCAAATCCATGGGGGTGCAGTCCAGCAGCACGCCGACCAGGCGGCGGTCGCTGCCGGTGTGGATGTGCCGGGCGACCTCCAGTGCGATGACCCCGCCCATGCTGTGTCCGACCAGCACCACGTTCTTCAGGCCGGACATGAGCGCGGCGCGGACGATCAGATCCGCGATGACTTTGGTGTCGATGCCCCGGTTGTCGTATTTGATCGCCCACACCACGCCGAGTCTGCTCAGCGACGGCAGGGCGGCGGCGGTGTTGCTCGCGTTCAGGTTGCCGAGTCCGACCAGGTCTACGACGACGGAGTCCCAGTTGCGCTGGTCGGCGGGGGTGGCGACGGGCAGGATCGCCGGTTCGGTTCGGGCCAGCCGGGCGCGTTCCGGTGCGATGTCGAAAGTCCAGTACTGGGCGAACACGACCAGCACGGCAACGAGCACGACGCAGAGCCGGACCAGCGTCAGCCGGGTGCGGCGCAGCGTCGTCCAGTCGTGGCCGAGACGGGTGTCCCGCCAGCGGGCCCGGCGTCGCGCGTCGTCGTAGTCGGTGACGGTGGACGGGTGTCGATCGTCCAACAGCGACATCACTCCACTGTGTCTCGGAAACGGGTGGTCCGCCAACGGACTTACCGGTGTCAACGGGGATAAACCCGACGCCGACCGGGAACCAGACCAGCGGTAAGGTTTCACCGTCATTCCCGGCGGGTGCGGGAATCCGGTGCAAATCCGGAACGGTCGCGCCACTGTGATCGTCCTCATCGGGCGAAAGTCAGACCTCCCTCGCCGGGACGAACTCTGGAAAGGCCGCGACTTGCCTAATGAGAAACGCCTCGCGCAGCGATCCGGCGGCAGACGCCGAGCCCGGCTCCAGCCCCGGACATACCGCTGATGGTCCGTATTCGAACCGCGGTGGCCCTGCCGGCCCTCGCGGCAATGCTGCTGTGCGCGATGGTGATCGCCACCGGCTTCGGCGCCGAGACGCTTCCGGTCTCGGCAGTGGTAGACGTGCTGCGGCACCGCATGGTCGGCGGCACCGCGGTCGACCTCAGCCTGGACACCATCGTGTGGCAGCTCCGGGTGCCGCGCACCGTGCTCGCCGCGATCGTCGGCGCGGGCTTGGCGCTGGCCGGGGCGGCCATGCAAACCCTGGTCCGCAACCCACTGGCCGACCCGTACCTGCTGGGGGTGTCCTCCGGGGCGGGTGTCGGCGCGGCTGCGGTCATCACGTCCGGGTTGTTCGCGGGCGCCGGAATCTGGGCGCTGTCGGCCGGTGCCCTGGTCGGCGCGTTCGCCGCGGCGGCGATGGTCTTCGTCATCGCGGTCGCGCAGGGCGGATTGACGCCGCTGCGGCTGGTCCTCACCGGCACTGTTCTCGGCTCGGCGTTCGCCGCGTTCAGCAGCTATCTGATCTTTCGTAGCAAGGATCCGGCCGCTGCGCAGTCGGTGCTGTTCTGGCTGCTCGGCAGCCTCGCCGGCGCGGACTGGACCAAGCTCGCCCTGCCGCTGATCGTCGTCACGCTCAGCGGCCTGACGCTCTATATCGCCAGCGGCTGGCTGGACGCCCTGACCTTCGGCGCCGACACCGCGGCCTCCATCGGCGTCCCGGTCAAGCAGTTGCGGATCGCCCTGTTCGTTCTGCTCGCCATCCTGGTGGGCGTACTCGTCGCGGTCTCCGGCGGTATCGGCTTCGTCGGCCTCGTCATTCCGCACGCCGCCCGTCTCGTCGTCGGTCCTCGCCACCGCGATCTGCTGCCCGCCAGCGCACTCTGCGGCGCGTTGTTCTTGGTGATCGCCGACGCCGCTACCCGCGCACTCGGCCGCCCCACCGAAATCCCGGTCGGCGTCCTGACCGGACTGATCGGCGCACCGGCCTTCCTGCTCCTACTGGGCCGCCGGCGCTACAGCTTCGGGGAATCATGAAGCGCGTCTTCGGTTTCCGCGAACGCCCCGCGACCGCGGGACCGCGGGCGATCCGCGACGGTGCCGGTGTGACCGCGAAAGCATTGGCGTGTGCCGCGGGGAAACGGCCCGTCGTCACCGATGTCGCGTTCGACATCGCACCCGGGGAAGTGGTCGGCATCGTCGGCCCGAACGGCAGCGGCAAGTCGACGCTGCTGCGCGTACTCGCGGGGGTGCAGCGGCCGCTGCACGGCCGGGTCCTCGTGGGCGGTACCGCGCTGCATGACCTTTCACCACGACAGCGAGCGAAGACCGTCGCCATGGTCGCCCAGGACGAGCGCCCGCCCGCGGATCTGCGCGCGGGTGAAGTCGTGGCGCTGGGCCGCACGCCGTATCTTCCACCGTGGGGGGCAGGGTCTCCCCGAGAGCAGCAGGCTATCGACGAAGCCTTGGCCGCAGTCGATTTGGCCGGTTTCGCCGACCGTCCGGTGCATCGCCTCTCCGGCGGCGAACGACAACGGGTGCTGCTGGCTCGCGCACTGGTGCAGGACACCCCGGTGCTCCTGCTCGACGAGCCGACCAATCATCTCGACATCACCCATCAGCTCGAATTGCTCGCGCTGACACGGACTTTGAACCGTACCGTGATCATGGCCCTGCACGAGCTGTCGCTGGCCGATCGTTACTGCGATCGGATCCTGGTGCTGCACAACGGCATCGCCCACCCACTCGCGGCGCCGGAGACCGCGCTGCGTCCCGAGGTCCTCGAGACCGTGTTCGGCGTACGCGCCATTCGCGTCCCGCACCCGGAGACCGGCGAGTCGCACCTCCTGATCACCCCGACCGCGTCCGTGTGACGTACTCGCGAAAGGCAATACCGATGCGGAACTCCCTCCGAGTGCTTGCCGCCACCGCGCTGACCGCCACCCTGGCAGCCTGCGGGAACCCGGCACCCGCCGCCGGAACTCTGACCGTCCGCAACTGCGACGCCGACGTCCAGTTCCCGGCGAAAGCGCAGCGGATGTTCGTCAACGACGGCAATCTGATCTCCATGGCTCTCGCGCTGGGCGCGCAGGAGCAAGTGGTAGCGGTGTCGAGCATCCAGCGGG
Source organism: Nocardia goodfellowii (assembly GCF_017875645.1). Classification (NCBI taxonomy): domain Bacteria; kingdom Bacillati; phylum Actinomycetota; class Actinomycetes; order Mycobacteriales; family Nocardiaceae; genus Nocardia; species Nocardia goodfellowii. The sequence continues at coordinate 7,040,527 of NZ_JAGGMR010000001.1, forward strand.
ATGCCGAAACGCTGCGCAAGCACTACGGCGACGTCGTGGACAGCTTGAAATCGGTTGCCCCGCAGTATCCCTCGCGCGAGACCGTGCTCGCGCAGCGGCCCGACGTCATGCTGGCGGGCTGGAACTACGGCTACGACGAGACCAAGAACCTCACGCCCGCGGCGCTGCGGAACGACGGCGTGGCCGCCTACGTCCTCACCGAAAGCTGCCGCCAGCCGGGTGCGGGCGCCCGCGGCATCGTGGAGCCGTGGTCGGCGCTGCGCACCGACCTCGACAATCTCGGCGCGATCACCGGCCGCACCGGCCGTGCCGCCGAACTCATCGCCGATCTGGACCGGCGGCTCGCCGCCCTGCAAGCCGCGCCGCGGCCCGAGCGCGAACCCGCCGTCTTCCTGTTCGACAGCGCCAGCGACACCATCTTCTCCAGCGGCAGATACGGTGCGCCGCAAGCCATCCTGACCGCGGCGGGCGCCCGCAACATTCTCGACGACGTCGACGACACCTGGACCAAGGTCTCCTGGGAGCGGCTCGCGGCTTCGGACCCCGACGCGATCATGTTCGTCGACTACCCCGAGCAGACCTTCGCCCAGAAAGTGGACCTGCTGCGCGGCAAACCCGGCATCAATCAACTCCGCGCCGTCACCGAGGGTCGCTTCCTGAACCTGCCCTACGCCCTGTGGACCAGCGGCCCGCTCAATATCGATGCCGCCGAACAAATCCGCAAACAGCTGGAACGCTGGAACCTGGTCCCGGCCTCCACAGTCACCGCGCGGACCGACGACGCCGTTCGCTGATCATTACTCCGTAGAGTCGGTGCATGGAATTGCAGTTCGACATCCAGCCCGCTCCGCCGTTGCCATTGACGCCGAGCTGCACGATCTATACCGGCACAGTGCGGCTCGCGATCAAGGGCCGGTTCTTCGAGTCCCTGAAAGCACCGGCCGACGAGTTCGGTGTGTTCGTGCCGGACGTCCCACCGCTGCCCGACGGCGCGCCGGAGCCTCGCGTGTGGGCGGAGGCGTATGTCGCGAGTTGCGTGTCCACACCTGGCAGCGGCTTTCCTTCCGGTGTGCAGCGCACGCGGGCTACCTATCTGGCTGATCCACGCGGCGGCGACTCCCGCTGGCTGCATCTCGGCGGTGCCGCCTACATCCGCAAGGGGATCACTCTCGGCTACCGAGTCACCGTCCAGAACCCCTAGCTGACCGGGTGCTCGCCGGAGCTGTCGGTGGCTGACCGTACCGTGCAGGTACCGCACCAACCGATGATGAGGGGGCCGCACATGGGCAAGAAGCCGAATCGTGCGCATCGGGCGGCCAAGCAACAGGCGCGCCGGGCCGGTTCCGATTTCTGGCTGGTACACGGCGGGGCAAGCCCGCGGACGCCGGAGCAAGTCGCCCACGCGCTCACAGCCGCTGCCCGGGAAGCCGCGCGGGGTGACACCGCCGTCGCCACACAGTTCGCCGCCGAACTCGCAGGCCGCGATCCGCTGACACCACAGCTCGAACACGGCGCGCACCTGGCTGGGCAGCACGTCATCACCCAAGTCTTCGCGAACGGCTGGCTCCCCACCGACGTCCTCGAGGCCGCCCGCCGCCGGGTCGACGAATTCGCGACGAGCTATCTCACCGACGTGCTGGCTACCTACGTCGAGCCCTACCCTGCCGCCACGATCGACCAGACCTGGCAGGCTCAACTCGAATCGGCGGGAGCCCACGTCTGGTGGTCCGCGGCGCGACCGCACCTGAGCCAGTGGGCCGGCCAACAGCTCCTCACGCCGGTCGAGGCCTTGACCGCGGTCATCCAGGCACTGGCCTTGCTGCTGCGATTGCCGAAGTTGGAACTCATCCGGCCGCTTCCCGGCACAGCACCTCGCGAATCCCCGGACCACCTCGAGCGTGTCGACGACAAGGCACTGGCGCGCGTCCGCGGGCTGCTCGCCAAAGCCGAATCCACCTCCTTCCCCGAGGAGGCGGAGGCGTTGTCCGCCAAGGCCCAGGAGCTGATGACCAAATACGCCATCGATCGCGTACTGGTGGAAGCGCGCGGCCTCGTCCCCGACCTGCCCGGGGCTCGCCGCATCTGGCTCGACACGCCCTACCTCGACGCCAAAGCCCTCCTGGTCGAAGTGGTCACGCGGGCGAACCGCTGCCGAGCTATTTTCTCGGACTGGGGCTTCACCACGGTTGTCGGCGATGAATCCGACCTGGACGCGGTCGAACTCCTGGTCACCTCCCTGCTCGTCCAGGCCACCCGAGCCATGATCGCCGACGGCGACCCGGATGTCCGCGACGCGCACTCCCGCAGCCGCTCGTTCCGCAAGTCGTTCCTGCTCGCCTACGCCACCCGTATCGGCGAGCGCTTGGCCGAGGCCAACGACGCCACGATCGCGCAGACCACCGAACCGGAACGACTGCTGCCGGTGCTGGCCTCCCATCGCGCCCGCGTCGACAAGGCTTTCGACACGCTGTTCCCCATGGTCGCGCCCAAACGCACGACGATCGGAAGCGCTGCCGGGTGGGAAGCCGGCCGCGCCGCCGCCGAGCGGGCTCACCTCCAGCCCCGCTGAGCAGCGCGGGAACATTCGCGCAGGTCATCCTGTTTCCGTCAGTGGTGCCCGACGCACTCGCGGCGGAGATTCCGCCCGCGCCGAGGTGGAAATCGAGGTGTCATGGCCGTACAGGTCGAGATCTGGACCGATATCAACTGTCCCTTCTGCTATCTGGGTAAGCGGCGGTTCGAGGAAGCCCTGGCGGGTTTCGCGCACCGTGACGCCGTCGAGGTGGTGCACCGGTCCTTCGAATTGGACCCCACCCTCGCCCCGGGACACAGCGACGCCGTGATCCCGCATATCGCCGAGAAATACGGCATCAGCGAGGCGCAGGCCGCCGCCAACGAGCGCGGTATCGGCACGCAAGCCGAGGCCATGGGGCTGGATTACCGAATCGAAGGGCGCGATTTCGGCAGCAGCTTCGATATGCATCGGCTGCTGCATTTCGCCCTCGCCCAGGGGCGGCAGGAAGCGCTGCTCGACGCGCTGTACCAGGCCAACTTCGCCGACGCGCGTCCGTTGTTCGGCGACACCGAGCGTTTGGTCCAGGTCGCGGTCGACGCCGGATTCGAGGACTCCGACGTTCGTGCCGTGCTGGCCGATCCCGATGCTTACGCCGACGCGGTGCGAGCCGATGAAGCCGAGGCCGCCCGGCTCGGTGCGCGCGGTGTGCCGTTCTTCGTCATCGACCGCAAGTACGGTGTCTCCGGCGCCCAGCCACCCGAGGTCTTCACCCAGGCACTCGAACGGGCCTGGAGCGACCACACACCGGAGATCGAAGTGCTCGGCGGCGGCGACGACGCCTGCGGGCCGGAAGGGTGCGCAGTTCCGCAACCCTGATGCGCTTCCCCGTCCATGAACCAGCAAGCCGTGCCACGCGGGGTGACATAGTCTGCGATGGTAGTGATCTCGCTGGAAGGGTATGGATATGTCGGTGGCGGCTGCGGTAAGTGAACAGATTCAGCGTGCCGGAGGAAGCTTCATGTTCTCCCGGGAGGCCAAGGATTTCGCGGCGAGCACCGGTGTGGAGGGTTTCCTCGGCGGGTACGTGCGTGGGCGCGGCGGTGTGCTCGGTGAGGTAGACGCCGATGTGGTGTACTCGGCATTCGGCTTCCTCCCGCTGTCGACCATCCGTTCAGGCTGGGATTCGACCGCGGCCATTCCGGCCGCGAAGGCCGCCGAAGGCTATCTGGGTGCCTGCCAAGATTTCGGGCGGCGCAAGCTGGCGTCCTTCGAGGCCGCGCCCCGGCTGGCGGAGCTACTGGAAGCCGTTGTGCTGGCAGCCGATTCGGCGGGCGCCGCGCTGTTCGCCGGCTGGCGCGCGATGCCGCTGGCCGCGGACGCACCCGCCCGGGTACTCCACCTGGCCCATACCTTGCGCGAACTGCGCGGTGGACTGCATCTGATGGCGATCCGCGCGAGCGGTTTGACACCACTGGAGGCAGTGGTGATCAAGGGGTCGCCCTTCAACGACGGCCCGGGCCAGGCGGCCTGGTTCGGCTGGCAGCCGCCCTTCCCCGAGATCACGCCGGACGTACGGGCACGTTGGGATCGAGCCGAGGCTCTCACCGACGAGATGATCAGCCCGGCATTCGCGGTACTCGACGCGGAGGCGGGTGCGGAACTCGTCGCTCTCGTATCCGCTTGCCACGACACGATATTCGCCCCGCGCTAGGGGACGCGGCCGGTTTCGGCGAGGGCGGCGAGTTTGGCGAGCGAGAGGCGCCAGCCGAGTTCGTTCTGCTCGGGATCGACACCGGCGGGCAGGTTCTCGTGGATGGCGATGATGTCGGTGCCGCCGTCGTCGGCGTCGGCCAGAGAGAGGGCGATTATCATCTCGCCACCCATCGTGGGATCGTCCGTTTCGAACTCGACGATCTGCACCACCTGTTCGTCGGGGACCAAGGTGATGAAGCGGCCGTGATGGGTGTCGGTCTGCGCGGTGGTCTTGCCCGTGCCGGTGGCGTCATCGTAGGTGAGGGAGATACGGAAGCGGCCGCCCTCGCGGGGGTCGAACTCGTGTACCTCACTCGACATTCCGGTCGGAACCTGCCATGTCCGGACTGCTTCCGCGTCGACCAGCAGACGGTAGACAGCCGACCTGGGCGCATTCACATGCTTGCCGATCGTGGTGGTCGCCATACCCGGTCACGCTACATCTTCGCGAACCGCGCCATGACGAAGCTGTACAAGCCGTAGACGATAATCCCGAGGGCGGCCACGACCAGCAGAATCACACCGTAGGGCTGTGCGCCGAGCGTCTTCAGCGCGCCGTCGAGACCGGACACCTCGTCCGGCTTGGAGTGGAAGGTCGCGACGATCAGCAGCACGCCGATCGCGGCGATGGCGAGACCCTTCACGATGTAGGCGGTCATGCCCATCCGGCGCACCAGCTGGCTCACGCCGCCCTGCAAATCCTTCAAGAACTTCTTGCTGGCGCCCTTGTAGAGGTGGTAGCCGCCGACGCCGATGATGACCAGCGCGATCAGCACCAGCAGGACCTTGCCTCCGGTGCTCTCCATCAAACGCGCACTCCAACTACGGCTTTCGCTGCTGCTGGACTTGCCGGCGCCACGCGCGAAGCTCAACGCGGTGAACGCGAAGGCGAGGTACACGATGGTCAGCGCGAAGGCTTTCCCGCGCCGGAACGCCTCGTGCTTCTTGTCGGCGTGGTCGGGTTTGGAGGCACTCCCGAAGAACGCCTCGGCAAGACGCCACAGTGCCAGCAGCACGAAAGCGATTACGGCGACCCACAATACGAAGACACCGCCCGGTTGGGCGGCCACCTCCGCCATCGCACCGGATTGGTCCGCGGTGCCGCCGCCCTCGCCGAAGGCGAGGCGCAGCGCGATGTAGCCGATGATCAGATGAACAACGCCGGTCATCACGTAACCGGCTCGCGCGAAGCGCTCGAAAGTCGGGTGCTGGGCGATCCGCTCCGCCTGGGAGTTCTTGCCTGCCATGGTGCTCATCGAGATCCTCACTCCTGTCGAACTGGTTCGGGCGATACCCGGACAGGAGCTCTCGAAACGAGTTGCGCGGCAACACAGTTGCGCGGCAAACGCAAAAAGGCCCCCAACCGTTTGGTTGGGGGCCTTTCGCAATGATGTTCCGGCGGTGTCCTACTCTCCCACACCCTGTCGAGTGCAGTACCATCGGCGCAGGTGGCCTTAGCTTCCGGGTTCGGAATGGGACCGGGCGTTTCCCCACCGCTATAGCCGCCGTAACTCTATGAAACTATCCACTCCGGAAACCGAACCGGCCCCCGCGCGGGGGTGGTTGGTTTCTGAAACGGTGTGTGTTGTTTCAGATACCGCACAGTGGACGCGTAGCTTCTTTGTTGGTAAGTCCTCGGCCGATTAGTACCAGTCACCTGCACCCGTTACCGGGCTTCCAGTTCTGGCCTATCAACCCCATGGTCTGTGGGGGGCCTTAACCCCTCGAAGGGGGTGAGAAACCTCATCTTGGAACAGGCTTCCCGCTTAGATGCTTTCAGCGGTTATCCCTTCCGAACGTAGCTAACCAGCAGTGCTCCTGGCGGAACAACTGGCACACCAGAGGTTCGTCCGTCCCGGTCCTCTCGTACTAGGGACAGCCTTCCTCAAGTTTCTTAACGCGCGCGGCGGATAGAGACCGAACTGTCTCACGACGTTCTAAACCCAGCTCGCGTGCCGCTTTAATGGGCGAACAGCCCAACCCTTGGGACCTACTCCAGCCCCAGGATGCGACGAGCCGACATCGAGGTGCCAAACCATCCCGTCGATATGGACTCTTGGGGAAGATCAGCCTGTTATCCCCGGGGTACCTTTTATCCGTTGAGCGACACCGCTTCCACTTGCCGGTGCCGGATCACTAGTCCCGACTTTCGTCCCTGCTCGAGCTGTCGCTCTCACAGTCAAGCTCCCTTGTGCACTTGCACTCGACACCTGATTGCCAACCAGGCTGAGGGAACCTTTGGGCGCCTCCGTTACATTTTAGGAGGCAACCGCCCCAGTTAAACTACCCACCAGGCACTGTCCCTGAACCAGATCATGGTCCGAGGTTAGAAGTCCAATACGATCAGAGTGGTATTTCAACGACGACTCCACAAACACTGGCGTGTCCGCTTCACAGTCTCCCACCTATCCTACACAAACCGTACCGAACACCAATACCAAGCTATAGTGAAGGTCCCGGGGTCTTTTCGTCCTGCCGCGCGTAACGAGCATCTTTACTCGTAATGCAATTTCGCCGAGTCTGTGGTTGAGACAGCTGAGAAGTCGTTACGCCATTCGTGCAGGTCGGAACTTACCCGACAAGGAATTTCGCTACCTTAGGATGGTTATAGTTACCACCGCCGTTTACCGGGGCTTAAATTCTCAGCTTCGCCCTTACGGGCTAACCGGTCCTCTTAACCTTCCGGCACCGGGCAGGCGTCAGTCCGTATACATCGTCTTACGACTTCGCACGGACCTGTGTTTTTAGTAAACAGTCGCTTCTCACTGGTCTCTGCGACCCAGCTCAGCTCAGGAAGCAAGTTCCGTCACCAAACCAGGTCCCCCTTCTCCCGAAGTTACGGGGGCATTTTGCCGAGTTCCTTAACCACAGTTCTCTCGATCGCCTTAGTATTCTCTACCTGATCACCTGTGTCGGTTTGGGGTACGGGCCGTGTACCAACTCACTAGAGGCTTTTCTCGGCAGCATAGGATCACTGAATTCGCCTCAATCGGCTACGCATCACCTCTCAGGATATATGTCTGACGGATTTGCCTATCAGACTCCCTACAGGCTTACACCAGTACAACCACTGACTGGCCCAGCTACCTTCCTGCGTCACCCCATCGCTTACCTACTACAGCGAAGGTCCCGTGCAGCAATCCTCCCTCTCACCCGAAGGTGAGATAAGAGAACATTTGGACGGTTAGTACCACTGATTCGGCATTGGGCGCGGATACACGGGTACGGGAATATCAACCCGTTGTCCATCGACTACGCCTGTCGGCCTCGCCTTAGGTCCCGACTCACCCTGGGCGGATTAACCTGGCCCAGGAACCCTTGATCATTCGGCGGACGAGTTTCTCACTCGTCTTTCGCTACTCATGCCTGCATTCTCACTCGCGTAGCCTCCACGGCTGGATCACTCCGCCGCTTCCATGGCTACACGACGCTCCCCTACCCACCCACACCACTGCATAAGTTTCCGCAGAAACAGATGAATGTCTTGTGTGAGTGCCGCGGCTTCGGCGGTGTACTTGAGCCCCGCTACATTGTCGGCGCAAAATCACTTGACCAGTGAGCTATTACGCACTCTTTCAAGGGTGGCTGCTTCTAAGCCAACCTCCTGGTTGTCTTCGCGACTTCACATCCTTTTCCACTTAGTACACGCTTAGGGGCCTTAGCCGGCGATCTGGGCTGTTTCCCTCTCGACTACGAAGCTTATCCCCCGCAGTCTCACTGCCGCGCTCTCACTCACCGGCATTCGGAGTTTGGCTGATTTCGGTAAGCTTGTAGGCCCCCTAGACCATCCAGTAGCTCTACCTCCGGTGAGAAACACGCGACGCTGCACCTAAATGCATTTCGGGGAGAACCAGCTATCACGGAGTTTGATTGGCCTTTCACCCCTACCCACAGCTCATCCCCTCAGTTTTCAACCTAAGTGGGTTCGGGCCTCCACGACGTCTTACCGTCGCTTCACCCTGGCCATGGGTAGATCACTCCGCTTCGGGTCTAGAACATGCGACTGTATCGCCCTATTCGGACTCGCTTTCGCTACGGCTACCCCACACGGGTTAACCTCGCCACATGCCACTAACTCGCAGGCTCATTCTTCAAAAGGCACGCCATCACCCCCAGCCGACCAAACGACTCAAAGGCTTTGACGGATTGTAAGCGCACGGTTTCAGGTACTATTTCACTCCCCTCCCGGGGTACTTTTCACCTTTCCCTCACGGTACTAGTCCGCTATCGGTCACCAGGGAGTATTCAGGCTTACCGGGTGGTCCCGGCAGATTCACAGCAGATTTCACGGGCCCGCTGCTACTCGGGAGACATCCACGAGAGCCTAGGAGTTTTCGTTTACCGGGCTATCACCGTCTACGGCCGGCCGTTCCAGACCACTTCAACTAACACCTAGGTTTCTGACTCTCGCTCCATCCGGCAGAATGAAGAAGAATGTTCCCACTACCCCAACCAGACAACCCCTGCCGGGTATCACATCTGGATGGTTTAGCCTCATCCGCTTTCGCTCGCCACTACTCACGGAATCACTATTGTTTTCTCTTCCTGTGGGTACTGAGATGTTTCACTTCCCCACGTTCCCTCCACACACCCTATATATTCAGGCGCGGGTAACACGACATCACTCGTGCTGGGTTTCCCCATTCGGAAATCCTCGGATCACAGCTCGGTTGACAGCTCCCCGAGGCTTATCGCAGCCTCCTACGTCCTTCATCGGCTCCTGGTGCCAAGGCATCCACCGTACGCTCTTAAACACTTACTAACAAAGATGCTCGCGTCCACTGTGCAGTTCTCAAACAACACACAAGAATGATCCAAAACTCAGCACCAGCCGGAGAAACATCTCCGCGGTATGAACTGAAGAACCAGTCTCGTCGTTTGTTTCGCCTTGAAAGAACGCGTGTTCTTTCAGGACCCAATAGTGTGCCGGTATATTCACCGCCAACCAGTCGTGTGACCGATTGATAGTGCGATGAATGCTGTCAGTGTTCCACCCATGAGCTCCGCCGGACTACATGTGAGTCCGAAACGGCTCTGCCAGTTGCTCATTCACCTACGTGAAGAACTCACTGGAGATGCTCCTTAGAAAGGAGGTGATCCAGCCGCACCTTCCGGTACGGCTACCTTGTTACGACTTCGTCCCAATCGCCGATCCCACCTTCGACGGCTCCCTCCCACAAGGGGTTGGGCCACCGGCTTCGGGTGTTACCGACTTTCATGACGTGACGGGCGGTGTGTACAAGGCCCGGGAACGTATTCACCGCAGCGTTGCTGATCTGCGATTACTAGCGACTCCAACTTCACGGGGTCGAGTTGCAGACCCCGATCCGAACTGAGACCGGCTTTAAGGGATTCGCTCCACCTCACGGTATCGCAGCCCTCTGTACCGGCCATTGTAGCATGTGTGAAGCCCTGGACATAAGGGGCATGATGACTTGACGTCGTCCCCACCTTCCTCCGAGTTGACCCCGGCAGTCTCTCACGAGTCCCCGCCATAACGCGCTGGCAACATAAGATAAGGGTTGCGCTCGTTGCGGGACTTAACCCAACATCTCACGACACGAGCTGACGACAGCCATGCACCACCTGTACACCAACCACAAGGGGGCACCTATCTCTAGGTGTTTCTGGTGTATGTCAAACCCAGGTAAGGTTCTTCGCGTTGCATCGAATTAATCCACATGCTCCGCCGCTTGTGCGGGCCCCCGTCAATTCCTTTGAGTTTTAGCCTTGCGGCCGTACTCCCCAGGCGGGGTACTTAATGCGTTAGCTACGGCACGGATCCCGTGGAAGGAAACCCACACCTAGTACCCACCGTTTACGGCGTGGACTACCAGGGTATCTAATCCTGTTCGCTACCCACGCTTTCGCTTCTCAGCGTCAGTTACTTCCCAGAGACCCGCCTTCGCCACCGGTGTTCCTCCTGATATCTGCGCATTTCACCGCTACACCAGGAATTCCAGTCTCCCCTGAAGTACTCTAGTCTGCCCGTATCGCCTGCAAGCTTGGGGTTGAGCCCCAAGTTTTCACAAACGACGCGACAAACCGCCTACAAGCTCTTTACGCCCAGTAATTCCGGACAACGCTCGCACCCTACGTATTACCGCGGCTGCTGGCACGTAGTTGGCCGGTGCTTCTTCTACAGGTACCGTCACTTGCGCTTCGTCCCTGTCGAAAGAGGTTTACAACCCGAAGGCCGTCATCCCTCACGCGGCGTCGCTGCATCAGGCTTTCGCCCATTGTGCAATATTCCCCACTGCTGCCTCCCGTAGGAGTCTGGGCCGTGTCTCAGTCCCAGTGTGGCCGGTCACCCTCTCAGGTCGGCTACCCGTCGTCGCCTTGGTAGGCCATTACCCCACCAACAAGCTGATAGGCCGCGGGCCCATCCTGTACCGATAAATCTTTCCACCCCAAAGCATGCACTCTGAGGTCATATCCGGTATTAGACCCAGTTTCCCAGGCTTATCCCGAAGTACAGGGCAGATCACCCACGTGTTACTCACCCGTTCGCCGCTCGTGTACCCCGAAGGGCCTTACCGCTCGACTTGCATGTGTTAAGCACGCCGCCAGCGTTCGTCCTGAGCCAGGATCAAACTCTCCGTTGAAGACTCTCGAAAAGCCTCGAAAGGCTAATCAAAAATATCTGAACTAGAGTCCGAAAACCTAGCAAAGCCAAACACCAGCAAAAAGATTTGCTGTTGTTAAATGTCCAACCATCCCAACCGGGGGGTATGAGATGGCTAGAACCAATAAAATATTGGCACTGACATTCATCGACACACTATTGAGTTCTCAAAGAACACACGCACACACATCCACCACTCGATCTCTCGGGGGTTTCAGCGAGGCAACTTCAAACAGCTTAGCCCAGCCGAGGACCCAGAACCAAATCCGGGATCTCAGTCGAGCTAGTGTGATCTGCCAGGCGCTCCTCGTACTACCTCGTTTCCCAGGCCGTTAGGCTCCGGGTCGGTGTCCGTGTCGCTCTGACTCGATAAAAGTTACGTGGCGGTGGACGCGAAGTCAAATCCGCTGGTCAGAGCGCCTGTTCCCGGCGAAGTCCCGACCATGCGCTCCGCGAAGCCGGGCTGGAACCAGCCCGGAGCCGCCGACCGGAACCGTTCGCGGTCCCACTTGCCGGCTCCCGCCGGAATCGCCCCGACCAGATCGATCCCCGTCAAGCGCGGCAGATCGGTCCGGTTGCATTCGGCGGCGAGGTCCGGCTCGTCCGGCCAAGCTCCGATGACCAGTCCGGCGCAGGGAACTCCGGCCGCCGCCAGCATCCGGGTGGTCAGCTCACTGTGATTGAGCGTGCCCAGGCCGGCGGCCGCGATCAGGAGTACCGGTGCGCCGAGCGCGCGGGCCAGGTCGAGCAGCGTGAAGTCGCCGATCCGGACGAGCAGTCCCCCGGCGCCCTCGACCAGGGTGAGATCGGCGTCGTGCAGTGCTTCGACGGCGGCGACCGTCTCCGCCAGCGTCAGCAGCGGCCGGCCGCAGCGACGAGCGGCGGTGTCGGGTGCGAGCGGCTCGGGGTATCGGGCCAATTCGACCGCGCGAGTCGCCCCGCTGAGCCGTTCGACCTCCGCGAGATCGCCGGGTTCGCCTGGCAGGACACCGGTTTGGGCGGGTTTGCAGACGGCGACCGACCGGCCCATGGCCGCAGCGGCGGCGGCGAGAGCAGCGGTGACGACCGTCTTGCCGACATCGGTCGAGGTTCCGGTGATGAGGAGAATCGTCATGCGGGCACCGCTGCCAGGCCGCGAGCCTCGGCCAGCACCGCCCCGAGTACGGAAGCGATGGTGTCGAGTTCGACGGGGGTGAGGTTGGCGCGGGCGGTGAGACGCAGCCGCGAAGTGCCCTCGGGAACCGAAGGCGGGCGGAAGCAGCCGACCTCGAGGCCGCGCGCGCGGCAGGCCTGAGCGGCATCGAAAGCGACCTGCGCCTTACCGAGCACCACCGACACCACCGCCGACGGCGGCGCTGGAACTCCCGCGATTCGTGCGATGTCCGCCGCGCGTTCCAGAACGCGGGACGCCATCTCCGGTTCCCGGCGCAGCAGAGCCAGCGCCGCACGCGCCGCGCCGACGGAGGCCGGTGCGAGACCGGTGTCGAAGATGAAAGTGCGCGCCGCGTCGATCAGGTGCGCGCGGACCCGCTCGCTGGACAGGACCACGCCACCCTGGGCGGCGAACGCTTTGGACAGCGTGGCGGTGACGATCAGGTCGGGTTCGCCGGCGAGACCTACCTCTTGCACGAGTCCGCGGCCGCCGTCACCGCGCACACCGATACCGTGCGCTTCGTCGACGATCAGGACCGCGCCGTTCGCGCGAGTTACGCGGTGCAGGTCGGCGAGTGGGGCCAGGTCGCCATCGGCGCTGAACACCGAGTCGGTGAGGACGAGCGCGCGTTCCTCGGACCGAGCTGCCAGCAGCCGATCGACTGCCTCGACATCACAGTGCGGAGCGATCTCCACGCGGGCGCGGGAGAGACGGCATGCGTCGACAAGAGAGGCGTGGCTCCCGGCGTCGGAAACAACCAGCGCGCCACGCCCGGCCAACGCAGTCACCACACCGAGGTTCGCGGTGTAGCCCGAGGAGAAGGCAAGTCCGGATTCCGCACCGACGAACTCGGCCAATTCGGCCTCGAGCTGTTCATGCTCGACGGTGGTGCCGGTCACCAGCCGGGAGCCGGTGGACCCGGTCCCCCACCGCCGCACGGATTCGACCGAACCCTCGATCACGGCGGGGTGGTGAACAAGTCCCAGATAGTCGTTGGAGGCCAGGTCGATGGACGGCGACTGCGGCTGCCGCGGCCGCAGCGCACGCCGCAACCCCGCGCTCACCCGCGCGTCGGCCCGTTCGTCCAACCAGCTCAGCGGATCGGTAGTCACAGCTAGGCACCTTACTTGAACGGCGTTCAGGTTGGTATCCCCTAAAACAGCGTCGGTGGGTGATGACTCGATCGTCCCGCCCACAGCCGCCTTCGAGGTCTCCGGAGCTGGCAGCGGCTACTCGGCGCGACAACATCACGCCCTGTCGACGGCGGCGTCGAGGCCTCGCCCGGAACGCGGCCCGTGCGTCGGGGGCATGCCATCGGAGGTGCGGAGCGCTTTGGCAAACCGGATGAGGGTTTCCGCAAACTCGGACACGAGGGCGTTTCCGGCGGAGCAGCCCGACGGCGCCGAACGTTTGTCCATGAGCGGCGCGAGTCGTGGGCCGACCTGGTCACCGAGACTTCGACCGGCGCCCCGATCGGCGTCGCACCTCCCCGATAGCGGCATCGGCCTCGCGGTAGTGGCGTCAGATGCTCGCGCTCGCGACATCGGCCTGCCGAGCGCACCGTTGCAGGCCACGACGGCACAGTCATGACCCGCGCGAGGTGGTGATAGCGGCTTGAACATGCCGCCGTCATCGCCTGGCGATGCAGCGGCACGGCACCGCGACGCAGCACCCGAGCCCGCGACGCAGCCCGAGCCCGCGACACAGCACCCGAGCCCGCGACGCAAGCACCAAACCGCTGGAATGCCGCATCAGCAGCCCTGCGGCGCAGCACCAGAGCCTTGCGACGGCACGGGTCAGGCCCTACCGACAGCGGGCGCGGGGCGTCGTTGGGCGGCGGCCGCGGCGAGCATGCCCGTGGTGATGGTGGCAATGTCGGCGGTGGTGCTGATGAATGGGGGCATCGCGTAGATGTTGTTGCGGAACGGGCGCAGCCAGACACCGGCGGAGACGGCCGCGTCGGTGGCGGTGCGCATGTCGACGGGTTGCTCGAGTTCGATGACGCCGATGGCGCCGAGGACGCGGACTTCGCGGACGCCGGGCAAGGCGGCGGCGGGGGCGAGGCCGGTGCGGAGTTCGGATTCGATGCGACGGACTTCGGCGCGCCAATCTCGTTGCAGCAGAAGCTCGATCGAGGCGGTCGCGACCGCGCAGGCCAGCGGGTTGCCCATGAAGGTGGGGCCGTGCATGAGGCCGCCGTGACCGGCGCTGATGGTTTCGGCGATCCGCGCGGTGCACAGGGCGGCGGCCAGGGTGAGGTAGCCGCCGGTGATGGCCTTGCCGACGCACATCACGTCGGGGCTGACGCCGACGTGGTCGGCGGCGAAAAACTCGCCGGTGCGGCCGAAACCGGTGGCGATCTCGTCGAAGATCAGCAGGATGCCGTGGGTATCGCAGAGTCGGCGCAGATCGGTGAGGTAGCGGGGGTCGTGCCAGCGCATCCCGCCCGCGCCCTGCACCACCGGCTCGATGATGACGGCGGCGAGTTCATCGGCGTGCGCGGCGAAGGCGCGTTCGAGTTCGGCGACGTACCCGGGTTGATAGTCGGCGGGCGGCATGGGTACGAAAACCTGCTCGGCCAGTACGTCCGTCCACAGCGAATGCATGCCGCCGTCCGGATCGCAGACGCTCATCGGGCTGAAGGTGTCGCCGTGGTAGCCGCCGCGCCAAGTGAGCAGTCGGCGTTTGCCGGGCTTGCCGAGGGCGCGCCAGTACTGCAGGCACATCTTCACGGCGACCTCGACTGACACCGAACCCGAATCGCAAAGAAACACCTTCTCCAAGCCTGCAGGCGAGAGCTCGACAAGCAGTTCGGCTAAGCGCGCGGCGGGTTCGTGGGTGAGGCCGCCGAACATCACGTGACTCATCCGCTGGGACTGCGCGAGGAGAGCCGCGTCGAGGACGGGGTGCCGGTAGCCGTGGACGGCGGCCCACCATGAGCTCATACCGTCGACGAGTTCGCGGCCGTCGGCCAAGGTGAGACGCGTGCCCGACGCGCCGGCGACTACCAGCGGTTCGGTTGTCGCGGGAAAGCCGCCGTAGGGGTGCCAGACATGTTCGGCGTCGATGGCGGTGATCTCGTCAGGGGTCAGAGCCACAGGAATCCTCGCGGTGCAGTGACCCGCCCCGGCCGGGCCGAGACGGCTTGAACACCGTTCAAGTTACCACTGGAACTTCGCGGACATGAGCTGGCTGAAGGGTGCGCCCGGGCGGCCTCGGCCGGGATTCGGTGATTCCTACCGTTCGCCGGAACGACCGCCTATTCTTTGACTCAGTCAAACATCTGGGCCGAGCATTGGAGTCACCATGACCGCTGTCGTCACCGGAGCGTCCGCCGCCGAAATCGCCGCGGTCCGCGCCTTCAACCGGCGCTACACCGAAGTCATCGGGGTGCTGCGAGAAGGACTGGTGGACACCCAGTACTCGCTGACCGAAGCGCGAATCCTGTTCGAGCTGGCCACATCCGGGTCGACCGAGGCGATCCGGTTGCGCAAGACGCTGGGCCTCGACCCGGGCTATTTGAGCCGCATTCTGACCCGGTTCAAGAATCGGGGACTGATCGAGAGCAGCCGCTCCAGCAGCGACGGCCGACGGCAGGAGGTGCGGCTCACCGATCGCGGCCGGGCCGAGTTCGCGGTGCTGAATCAACGTTCGGGGATCGATGTCCGCAGACTGCTCGAACCACACCCGCCGGCGCAGCGCGCGACATTGCTGCGGGCCATGACCACCATCCAGCAGATCCTGGATCGTGCCGACGAGACCGTCGACGCGCCCCCGGTCACGATCAGGGCGCCGAAGCCGGGCGATTACGGCTGGGTCATCCAGCGCAATGCCGCGCTCTACGCGGCCGAGTACGGCTGGGACGCGAGCTACGAAACCCTGGTCACCAAGATCGTCGCGGAATTCCTCGACTCCCATGACGGCAGCCGGGAACGCGCCTGGATCGCCGAGGCCGGGGGCACCCCGGTGGGCGCGGTGTTCTGTGTCGCGGAGAACGAGACCACCGCGCGGCTGCGCCTGCTGCTGGTCGAACCGTCGGCCCGCGGCTTGGGTGTGGGCTCGGCGTTGGTCGACGAATGCCTGCGGTTCGCCACCGACGCCGGGTACACCGACATGGTGTTGTGGACCAACGATGTCTTGTCCGCCGCCCGCCGCATCTACCAGCGCGCCGGATTCGAACTGGTGGAATCGGCGCCGCATCACAGCTTCGGACACGACCTGATCGGGCAGACGTGGCATCGCGCCCTCGGTCCGCAGTGACGGCAACCACCCCGCACAACGCGGGTTACCGGTGCCGCTAGGGTCGAGATATGCCCCCGTCCGACGCAGCGCCCGGCCCGACTCCACTCGCTGTCTGGCCGGGCACCGCGTACCCGCTCGGCGCGACCTACGACGGTGCGGGCACCAATTTCTCGGTGTTCTCCGAAGTCGCCGACGCTGTGGACCTGTGCCTGATCGCCAAGGACGGTACCGAGACCAGGGTGGCGTTGGACGAGGTCGATACTTATGTCTGGCACGCCTACCTGCCGACCATCGGTCCTGGTCAGCGGTACGGCTTCCGGGTACACGGGCCCTACGATCCGGACCACGGATTCCGCTGTGATCCCAGTAAGTTGCTGCTCGATCCGTACGGCAAGGCATTCGACGGCGAATTCGGCAACGACCCGTCGCTGTACACCTTCGGCCTGGATTCGCTCGGGCACACCATGACCGGCGTGGTGATCAACCCGTTCTTCGACTGGGGCGCCGACCGTCCGCCGAATCGGCCGTATCACGAGACGGTGATCTACGAGGCGCACGTCAAAGGCATGACGATGACGCATCCGGAGATTCCCGAGGAGTTGCGCGGCACCTACGCGGGCATCGCGCATCCGGCGATCGTGGCGCACCTGAAAGCGCTGGGCGTCACCGCGATCGAGCTGATGCCGGTGCACCAATTCCTGCACGATCGGGTTCTGCTCGATCAGGGGTTGCGAAACTACTGGGGCTACAACAGCTTCGGCTATCTGGCACCGCACAACGAGTATGCCGCCAGCCCGCGCGGCGGCGCGGCGGTCACCGAGTTCAAGGCGATGGTGCGCGCGTTGCACGCAGAAGACATCGAGGTGATCCTCGACGTGGTCTACAACCACACCGCCGAGGGCAACCACTTCGGGCCGACCATCGGATTCCGCGGCATCGACAATGCCGCGTACTACCGTCTGGACGAGCAGAACCCCACGCACTACGTGGATTACACCGGCACCGGCAACAGCCTCAACGTGCGGCATCCGCACACGTTGCAGTTGATCATGGATTCGCTGCGCTACTGGGTGCTGGACATGCACGTCGACGGATTCCGCTTCGATCTGGCCGCGACCCTGGCCCGCGAGCTACACGACGTGGACAGGTTGTCCACGTTCTTCGATCTGGTGCAACAGGATCCGGTGGTCAGTCAGGTGAAGCTCATCGCCGAGCCGTGGGATGTCGGGGAGGGCGGTTACCAGGTCGGCAACTTCCCGGGCCTGTGGACCGAATGGAACGGCAAGTACCGCGATACCGTGCGCGACTATTGGCGGGGCGAACCGGCGACGTTGGGCGAGTTCGCTTCCCGGCTCACCGGCTCCTCGGATCTGTACGAGGCGACCGGTCGCCGGCCCAGCGCCAGCATCAACTTCATCACCGCGCACGACGGTTTCACGCTCCGAGACCTGGTGTCCTACAACGAGAAACACAACGCCGCCAACGGTGAGGACAATCGCGACGGCGAAAGCTACAACCGATCCTGGAACTGCGGGGTCGAGGGCCCGACCGACGATCCGGAGATTCTCGCGTTGCGGGCCAGGCAGTCTCGAAACCTACTTGCCACGCTGGTGCTCAGCCAGGGCACGCCGATGCTGGCACACGGCGACGAGATGGGCCGCACCCAGTACGGCAACAACAACGTCTATTGCCAGGACTCCGAGTTGTCCTGGATGGATTGGTCACTGGCGGAGACGAACTCGGAACTCTTGGAGTTCACTCGCCGCGTGATCGCCCTGCGCACCGAGCATCCGGTATTCCGGCGTCGCCGCTTCCTGGCCGGTCGGCCGGTCCGTCCGGCGGGCGACGTCCGCGATATCGCCTGGCTCAGCCCGGCCGGAGCCGAGATGACCGATGCCGACTGGGACAGCGAGTTCGGTAAGGCGCTGGCGGTGTATCTCGACGGCCACGGCATCCCGGAGCCGGGGCCCCGCGGGGAGCGCATTACCGACGACTCGTTCCTGCTGTGCTTCAATGCCCACGACCACGCGGTCGATTTCGTTCTCCCCGGCGCCGACTACGGTGCCGAATGGTCTGTCGTACTGGATTGTTCGGCGCCCGGCGGAAACGCCGAGGCCGGTTATCCGGCGGCCGCCACGCTCGCTGTTCCTGCCCGCTGTCTGCTCGTCCTCCGCTGTTCCGAGTAACCGCCTATGACTCACGACACCGATCCGCTGAAGCGGCCCCGCATCCGGGCCCGCCCGACCCCGGTTCGCAGCACCTACCGGCTACAACTGCGACCGGACGCGCTGACCTTCGCCGACGCCCGCGCCATCGCGGAATACCTGCAGCAACTGGGCATTTCGCACCTATACCTATCGCCGATCCTGACCGCGGCCCCCGGTTCGACACACGGCTACGACGTCACCGACCCGACCACCGTGTCGGCGGCGCTGGGCGGACCGCTCGGATTCAAAGCCCTAGCCGACGAGGTGCGCAGCCGCGGTATGGGTTTGATCGTGGACCTGGTGCCCAACCACGTCGGCGTCGCGGATCCGCGGCAGAATCCGTGGTGGTGGAACGTCCTGCGCAACGGCCGCGAGTCGAAGTTCGCGCACTTCTTCGATATCGACTGGAGCCCCGGCAACGGCGCGGGCGGGCGGCTGGCATTGCCGGTGCTGCAGAGTGAGAACGATCCGGCCAAACTGACGGTGGACCGCTCCGGCCCGGAACCCATGCTGGCCCTGCACGACCTGCGATTCCCGATCGCCCCGGACACCGACGGCGACAACGCGCTGCGCATCCACGACCAGCAGCACTACCGCCTGGTGAGCTGGAAATCGGGACTGTGCACCTACCGCCGGTTCTTCGCGATCAGCAGCCTGGCCGCCCTTCGCCAGGAGGATCCCGAGGTCTTCGAAATCACGCATCGGGAGCTGGCCGCCTGGTGCGACCACGACCTCATCGACGGCGTCCGGGTCGATCATCCGGACGGATTGTCTTATCCCAGCGCCTATCTGGCCAAACTACGACAGCTGATCGGGCCGCACCGGTTGTTGCTGGTGGAGAAGATCCTGGCCAACCGGGAACCGCTGGACCCCACGCTGCCGGTGGACGGCACCACCGGTTACGACGCGCTCGCCGGTCTCGGCGGCGTGCTGATCGACCCCGCGGGCGAGCAGGCGCTGACCGAATTGTCGCGCCGCGTCGCGGGTCACGGCAGCGACCGCGCCTGGTTCGGCGAAACCGAGCACCGCATCAAACGCGCGGTGGCCGAGACGATTCTGGCGCCGGAGATCCGCCGGCTGGTCGAGGCGATCAAACGGGATGCGGGCGTACCGGATTCCGACACCCTGTCGCTGACCAACGCCACCATCGAGGTGCTGGCCTTCATGCCGGTGTACCGGGTGGAGTACGCGCCGCTGGCCGGGATGACGGGCGCGATCATCGCCGAGGTGGAGCGGCGCAACGCCGAACTGACCACCCCGCTTTCGGTGCTGGTGGCGGCGCTGGGTGCGGACGGCGAAGCGGCGGTGCGGTTCGGACAGGTATGCGGTGCGATGACGGCCAAGGCGGTCGAGGACACCATGTTCTACCGGGCGGCCCGTCTGGTGTCGCTGCAGGAGGTGGGCGGCAACCCGGCCCGATTCGGCCACTCGCTCAACGAATTCCATCTCGCCAATATCGATCGTGCTCAACGCTGGCCGGCCACAATGACGACATTGTCCACGCACGACACCAAGCGTGGCGAGGACGTGCGGGCCCGGATCGGGCTGCTCTCGCAGGTGGCGGGTACCTGGTCCCGCGCGGTGGACTCCTGGCTGGGGATGACGCCCGCGCCCGATGGATCGACGGCACTGTTCCTGCTGCAGAACATGTTCGGCGTCTGGCCCGCCGACGGTCGCCCGGCCTCGTCGGTTCCCGGCCTGCGCGAACGACTGCATCTCTTCGCGGAGAAGGCGGTTCGTGAGGCGGGCACCGGATCCTGCTGGGAGGACCCGGATACCGAGTTCGAGACGGCGGTGCACGCCTGGATCGACGCGGTCATCGACGGACCGGTCGGGGCCGAACTGAGCGATCTGACCCACGATCTGGCGCCGCACGCGTGGTCGGATTCGCTGGCGCAGAAGCTGCTTCAGCTGTGCGGCCCCGGCATCCCCGATCTCTACCAGGGCTGCGAATTGTGGGAGGACTCGCTCGTAGACCCGGACAACCGGCGGCCGGTGGACTTCTCGGCGCGCACCGGCATGCTGCAATCGCTCACCGGCACACCGGCATTGGATCCCAGCGGGGCCGCGAAGATGTGGATCGTCGCCTACGCGCTGTGGTTGCGCCGGGAACGGCCCGACTGCTTCGTCGGAGGCACCTATCAGCCGTTGTTCGCCAACGGGGAGCAGGCGCGCCGGCTGGTCGCCTACACCCGCGGGCGAGTGGGCGAGGCCGCGGAGGTGCTGGTGGCGGCCACCAGGCATTCGGTCGGGCTCGCCGACCTCGGCTGGGGCGATACGACGCTGGAGCTACCGCAGGGCACCTGGACCGACCGGCTCACCGGTCACACGTTCGCCGGCCGCACCCGGCTGGAGAAGATGTTCGCCCGGCTGCCGGTAGCTCTGCTCGTACGGTCCTGACAGATCGCAGGTATCCGGCGTGACCGTGCTCGCGTCGGGCGCCGGGATCTTCTCGATCAGTTCCGCCGGGACCGCGCCGCCGAGCTCGGTCTGCCACTGCCGCAGGTTGTACGGCCCGTAGTTGGTGGTTTCGTCCACCGTGGAGGCCAGCAGGACACCGTGATCGTTCTCCACGCGCATGCGCCGCCAGGAGTTCCAGTAGAACCGTGGCGGGATCGTTCCGCGCGGGCCGAGGCGACTGACAGCGCCGCGCAGGGTGCGCAGTGCGTTCAGCACGACGTAGGCCGCGCCGAGCGAGTTGTGCCGCAAGAGATGCTTCTCCTTGCCCGCGCACCGCTCGGACAGCTCGTCCAGGCGTTGCCGGTCGAAAGCCAGACCTTCGGCCTCCGCCTCGCCGACCATCCAGCGCAGGGTGATATCGGACAGACCGCACTCGGCGTACCCGCCGCCGATATCGCTGTGCACTCCCTCGAACCACACCTGCTTGACCCGGTCGTTACCCCGGCGCTTGATGCGGCGGTACTTCCGCCCCAATTCGACCGGCACCTGCCACAGACACGGCTCGAAGTTGCGCCGCCGCTCGTCGATGGCCAGGGCCTGGCGCGCGCACAGCACCCGCTCGGACAGATCCGTGTTGTGGAAGCGGTGCCGCCACGCGGTCAGCCCGGGCACACCGAGCGCGCCCACGGTGTCGAAGACACCGATGAAATCGATGTCGAAACGAGGATGACTGTGTTCGGCGCGGAATTTCTCCCAGTCGGTCTCGACGGGCGGTTTCCGCCACGGCAGCAGCCGGTTCTTGCCGCGCCGCCGGTACATCCGGAAGGCCTGCGGATAGAAGCCGCCGATCATCGATTCGGGGGTCATGATCCCGATCCGATCGATCAGCCCGATCAAACTGCGGGCGGTGTAAGCGCCACGGCTGAACCCGAAGACGAAGATCTCGTCACCAGGCTCCCAATTCACCGCGACCTGCCAGTAGGCCGCCGAGAGATTGGCTTCCAGCCCGAGTCCGAACGCGCCACCGATCAGCCGGTCCGCCGTGAATCCCCTTGCGCCGGGACCGGATACGTAGATGACATGCTGGCGGACCGGCTCCCCGTCCGGACCTGGCGCTTGCGGCTGGACCGTCTGCGCGATCTTGACGATATTCGAGACCGTGTCGCTGTTCTCGGCTTTCCAGGTGCCATCGCAACACACAACCAGACGTTTCATAGGTAAATCGTCCCCTTGGATCCCCGTCGAAACCTGCGTACCCGACTACCCGAATCATCGGAAGCGGCGCACCGTTCGTTAATGAAATACCGAAAAGCTTCGCTGGGGCCACCCAATTTCCGATTTCGGCCGAGTACGGGAGTGCGCTGATTCCCGGTTACGGTGTGGACATGCTCCATGGACGAGAAGCCGAACAAGCGGAAATCGATCGGCTGCTCACCGGGGCGCGCGCGGGGCGCAGCGGCGCGCTGGTCCTGCGCGGCGAACCGGGGATCGGCAAGACCGCGCTGTTGGACTACGCCGCTGCCCAAGGCATTCCCACCGTGCGCAGCGCCGGTATCGAGTCCGAAGCGGAACTGCCATTCGCGGCACTGCATCTGCTGCTGCGGCCGGGGCTCGCCCTGCTGGACACCCTGCCCGTGCGGCAGCGCGCCGCCCTGCAGGCCGCCTTCGGGCTGGGCGACGGCGAACCCGCCGACCGCATGCTGGTCGGACTCGCGGTGCTGTCGCTGCTGGCCGAGGAGTCCACCGACGGGCCGCTGCTGTGCTTGATCGATGACGCGCACTGGCTGGACCGGGCGTCGGCGGAGACACTGCTGTTCGTGGCGCGGCGACTCGAGGCCGAGGGTGTCGTGGTCATCTTCGCTACCCGCGCCGGCGACAGCGACTTTCCGGCCCCCGGCCTGCCGGAACTCGCGCTGACCGGCCTGCGGCAGGATGCGGCGGCGGCGCTGGTGGACAGTCGAGCTCCGGATCTCGCTCCGGCGACGCGCTACCGGCTGCTCACCGAGGCCTACGGAAATCCGCTGGCATTGCTGGAACTGCCGGCCCTGCTGGCGACGGAGGCACCGGGTTCGGGACCGAATCCGCTGCCGCTGACCCAGCGGTTGCAGGTCGCCTTTCACGGCCAGGTGAGCCGGCTGCCCGCCCGGACCCGGGCGCTGCTCGTCGTCGCCGCCGCGGCGGGGACCGATGACCTGGCGACGATTCTGCGGGCCGCCACGCCGCTCGGCGCGGAACTGGCGGACCTGCAGCCGGCGCAAGACGCGGGGTTGGTGCACAGCGACGGCCGGGCGCTCGGGTTCCGGCATCCGCTACTGCGCTCCGCTGTCTATCAGGGGACACCCCTGGCACAGCGCCTGGCCGCCCACGCCGCACTGGCCGACGCGCTCATCGCCCCGGAGGACGCCGATCTGCGCGCCTGGCATCTCGCCTCCGCCGCCACCGGCCCCGACGAAACCACCGCGGCCGCGTTGGAGGACAGCGCCGAGCGGGCCCGGCGGCGCAGTGGGTACTCCGGCGCCGTCGCCGCCTACGAACGGGCGGCCGGATTGAGCACCGACCCGGCCGCGCGGGTCCGCCGTCTGGTGGCGGCGGCCGAAACCGCCGGGGAGGCCGGCCAATTGGACCGCGCGGGCATTCTCGCCGAACGCGCGGCCGCCATGATCGGACCGGAACAGGGCGCGGACGACGGGCGGACAGCCCTGCTGCGGGCCCGGCTCGATCTGGTGCGCGCAACCGCGGAATTCGGTGCAGGCAAACCACTTCCGGCCCACCGCCGGTTGCTCGCCGGCGCCGAGCCGGTGCGCACCCGGGATCCGGCGCGCGCCGCCCGGATGCTCGCCCAGGCCGTGCACGCCGCCTGGTACCTCGGCCCCGGCGAGCTCGCGGAGGTCGCCGACCACCTGACCGCTCTGGCCCTGCCCGACACCGAGCCGCTGGCACACATCACCCGATACACCGTGGCCGCCATCGAGGGCCGCTACACCGTCGACCTGCGGACCGCGGCCGCCGACGCGCGGCGCGCCGGCGCGGACAGCCCGCGCGACCTGGTGCAGATGTGCGGTGCGGGATTGGTTGTGGGACAAGATGATCAGGTCAGCGAGCTGGCGAATGAGCTCATCTCCGAATGCCGGGAACAGGGCCGCCTCGCGCTGCTGCCCGCCCTGCTGTTCTTCCGCGCCGAAGCCGAAACCTATCTCGGCCGCCCCACCGAGGCACGCCTCGCGGCCACCGAGGGTCTGCGGATCGCGACCGACATCGGGCAGGCGCACTGGGTCAGCCAGCAGTGGGCGTGCCTGGGGTATCTCTCCGCGCTGGCGGGCCGGGAACAGGAGTGCCGGGACTCGGCCGATCAGGCGCTGGCCGCGGAGCTCGGTGGACCGGACGCACCCGGCGCCACCTGGGCGCACGCGGCGCTCGGGCTGCTCGAACTCGGACAGGGCAAGGTCGACAGCGCGCTGGCGCGATTCGAACTGCTGGCGGTGGAGCCCGCGGCCCACCATGTCATCGGCTTGCGCACTCTGCCGGATCTGGTGGAAGCCGCGGTGCGCCTGGGCAATTCGGAGCGCGCCGAGCAAGCACTGACGCGCCTGGAAGCCTGGGCCGCGCGGTCCGCGCAGACCTGGGTCGGTGCGCTCGCGCACCGTTGCCGGGCACTGACCGGGCCGGATGACCAGGCGGAGCGGCATTTTCAGACGGCACTCGAACTGGGCGGCCGGCCGTTCGAGCAGGCTCGCACGCAATTGCTGTATGGCGAGTGGCTGCGTCGCATCCGGCGAAAAGTCGACGCCCGCAATCAATTACAGCCCGCACTGGAAACGTTCGACCGCCTCGAGGCCGGGCCCTGGGCGGACCGCGCTCGCACCGAACTCGGCGCGCTCGGTGTCGGGGCTACGGCCCGCCCGGCCGCCGGTGTGCTGGCCGGGCTCACCCCGCAGGAGCTACAGATCGTGCGGCTCGCGGCGCAGGGCATGTCGAACCGGGACATCGCGGCGCAGTTGTTCCTGAGCCCGCGCACGGTGGGACACCACCTTTACAAGGCGTATCCGAAACTGGGAGTGGTATCGCGAGGTGAGTTGGCCGCGCTGCCGCTGGAGTGAGCGCTCAGTGCGCGGCGAGCATCCGGTCGGCGCGACCGGATGTAGCCGCGCGCCGTGTTCCGGTATGCCCGAGGACCCAGCGACCGGCGGCGACCGCGGCGCCTACCAGGACCGCGGCCTGCAACGACCCGGTGACCAGGGCCAAGATCAGCGCTACCAGCAAGCCCGCGGCGAGCGCCTCGAGCTTGAACACCGGCCACGCGGAACCCGCGATATCAACCGTGTGGGGGTAGACCGTCCGCATGTCTTCAGGATATACGCACAGCGAAGTTCGGTCCACCGAACATTCGAGGGTGTGCGCAACCCGACACCGCCGGGAACACCACCGGTCTCGAACGCGTTCTCCCGGTTATGCCACTAACAGGAGAATACGCACCGAGCACCTCCGATTGGGCCCGTGAGCAGGCCGAAACGTATGAGAACTCCGGCGGCACCGAGGGCACGGAACTGCAGGGCAAACCTGTCATCCTGCTGACCACGAAGGGCGCCAAGACCGGCCTGCTGCGCAAGACGCCGCTGATGCGGGTCGAGCACGACGGCGAGTACGCCGTGGTCGCCTCGCTGGGCGGCGCGCCCAAGCACCCGGTCTGGTACTACAACATCAAGGCCCACCCCGAGGTCGAACTGCGCGACGGCACCGTCACCAAGGATTACACCGCGCGCGAGGTCACCGGCGACGAGAAGGCGCTGTGGTGGGATCGGGCGGTGGCGGTCTGGCCGGAATACGCCAATTATCAGAAGAAGACCACGCGCGAGATTCCGGTTTTCGTGCTTACGCCGAAGTAACCCTCGCAACCGGTTCGCCCCCACCCGCCGCGTCCGGCCGATGCGGCGGGTGGCAGCATATTTCGGGTGTCCAATCCGCTTGATGTGATCGACGATCTGTCCAAATCCCGTCCCGTGCTCACCGCGGACGAGATCGACGCCGCCGCCAAGCGAATTTCCGACATTATCGAGCCGACCCCCCTGCAGTTCAGCCCGCGCCTATCCACGTTGTCGGGCGCGCGGGTCTACCTCAAGCGCGAAGACCTGACCGCCGTGCGCTCCTACAAGTTGCGCGGCGCCTACAACTTGATCGTGCAGCTCACCGCCGCCGAGCGGGCCGCCGGTGTGGTGGCGGCCAGCGCCGGCAACCACGCGCAGGGTGTGGCCTTCGCCTGTCAGGCGATGCGGATCAAGGGCCGCATCTACGTCCCGACCACCACCCCGAAGCAGAAGCGCGACCGGATCAAGGTGCACGGCGGCGATTTCGTCGAGCTGATCGCGATCGGTGAGACCTACGACGCCGCTGCCGCCGCCGCGGCCGACGATGTCGCGCGCACCGGCGCGACCATGGTGCCGCCGTTCGACGACCCGCGCACCGCCGCCGGGCAGGGCACCATCGCCGCCGAGGTTCTCGACCAGCTCGGGGCGGCGCCGGATTTGATGGTGGTGCCGGTGGGCGGCGGGGGCTGCCTCGCCGGTATCGGCACCTATCTGCGCGAACGCGCGCCGCAGACCGCGATTCTCGCCGCCGAGCCGGGTGGCGCGGCCTCGATGACCGCGGCGCTGGTCGCGGGCGGACCGGTGACGTTGCCGGAGATCGATCCCTTCGTCGACGGGGCCGCGGTCCGCCGGATCGGCGCGCTGCCGTACGCGGCGGTCACCAGCTTCGGCGGCCGGGCGCGCTCGCATGCTTCGCTACCGCTGTTGACCTCCACCGAATCCCCCAGTGGCGCAGGCTCTTTCCGGGTGATGCAGGTGGACGAGGGCGCGATCTGCACCGCCATGCTGGAGCTGTATCAGAACGAGGGCATCATCGCCGAACCGGCGGGCGCGCTGGCGGTGGCGGCGCTGGCCGAGGTCGAGGTGGAGCCGGGTTCCACGGTGGTGTGCCTGGTGTCGGGCGGCAACAACGACGTGTCCCGCTACGGCGAGATCATCGAGCGATCGCTGGTGCACCGCGGCCTGAAGCACTACTTCCTGGTGGACTTCCCGCAGGAGCCGGGCGCGCTGCGGCGGTTCCTCAACGAGGTGCTCGGTCCGGACGACGACATCACCCTGTTCGAATACGTCAAACGCAACAACCGGGAAACCGGCGCTGCGCTGGTCGGTATCGAGCTCGGCGCACCGGACGGGCTGGTTTCACTGTTGGAGCGGATGCGGGAATCACCGATTCAATGCGAGCGGCTGGAACCCGGCTCGCCGGCGTACCGCTATCTGACGTAGTTCCCCGACTTCCGCCCGGTCCGCTGCCACTCGGACCGGGCGGCCGTCTTACGCCGCTGCCTCGCGCGGTGGCGCTACAGCGACACGCCTGCTCGCGCGCAGGCAGTTCATGGTCAACGGCAGCAGCCACATGGCCGACACCTGGTCGATACCCATCTGCGGCAGGGCCAACCGGTTGTGCACGAAGCCGACCGAGAGCCCCAGTCGCGGTTCCACCCAGCCGAACGAACCGCCCAGGCCGATGTGACCGAACCCGCCGTGGGCTCCCGGCGCGGGCAGCGAGTGGTAGCCGAGGTGCCACATCATGGGGATATAGAACAGGGTGCGGTCGACCTTGTAGCTGCGGATCCGGCGGATCGCCTGGACCGTGTGCGGCGACAGATATTGCCGCCCATCCGGCGTGCGGCCTTCGACCAGTGCGCCGTAGAGGGTGGCCAGGCCGGACGCGGTGCACACGCCGTTGCCCGCGGCGAGTTCGGTGGCCAGGATCGGCGGGAATTCGCCCTTCAGGATGCCCTCCATACCGGGCATGAACAGGGCACGGGCGGCAGCGCCCGCCGCACCGGGGAAGCCGTGGGAGCGCCCGAGCAGGAGCGCGCCGAGCGGTCGGCCGAGCAGTTCGAGCTGATTGCCCGCCAGCGGCGCGTAGGTGGTCGTGGCGTTTACCGGCGGGCGGCCGAGGTGGATGCCGTCGGTACCGAGGGGCTCGGCGACCTCGGTGCGGAACAGGGTCGCCATGTTCTGCCCGGTGACGGCGCGGGCCAAACCGGCCAGCAGCCAGCCGAGGGTGAGTGCGTGATAGGCCGGGAAGCCCAGCAGGTGATCGGGCTTCGCGGCCGCGAGTCGCTGCTCCATCAGCTCGTGATCGAGGACTTCGGTGGGGTCGGCGGCGAGTTTGCTGATCCCGGACAGACCGGCGCTGTGCGTCAGCACCTGGGCGACGGTGATGGATCCCTTGCCGTTGGCCGCGAATTCGGGCCAGTATTCGGCGACCGGGGCGCGGTAATCGATGAGTCCGCGGTCGGCCAGGCGGTGGATGACCGTGGCGGCGATACCTTTGGTGGCGGAGAAGATGATCGAGCCGGTGTCCGCGGTCCACGGTTTCCCCGCGGCGGAGCCGGTGGAGATGTCGACCAGCGTCTCGCCGTGGCGCCGCACCACCAATCCGGCGCCCGCGCCCCGGCGCTGCCCGAAGGTGCGGGCGAACACTTTGACCAGCGGCCCGAACTCGACAGCGGCGCTACCACTCACCCCCCGCGGGAGTGCCAGTAGTTCCCCGGACGAAGCCACGTTGCTCATTACTCCACGGTAATAGCAGAGATCAGGGCGGGCAATGTCCGTCTCGGACAGTTATTGCCTTGAGCGATAACGATTTACGAACATGGCGTGGGGCCGGTGTCGAGAATGGTGAAGGAGTGAGCAGGGAGAACGGTGTGGCCAGAGCGGCGGACCGGCGGTGTCCAGGACAGAACCTCGACGCCGGTCACCGGGATCTCGACCGGATCGGCCGAGAGATTACAGAGCAACCGGAGTGCCCCGCGGTGCACTGTCAGCCAACGCGTCTCCTCGTTGTAGTCGACCGTGACCTGCGCCAGCCAGGGGTCGGTGATCTCGGCGCGGGCGCGGCGCAGCGCGATCAGCGCGCGATAACAGGCCAGCAGCTCGGAGTTCGCGGATTCTTCCCAGTCGAGTGTGGAACGCAGAAAAGTTCGCGGGTCCTGGGGATCCGGCACCTCGTCGGAAGACCAGCCATGCGCCGCGAACTCCGCCTTGCGACCGGCCGCCGTGGCCGCGCCGACCACCGGATCGGTGTGCGAGGTGAAGAACTGGAACGGGGTCCGCGCGCCCCACTCCTCCCCCATGAAAAGCATCGGTGTGTACGGCGAGAACAACACCAGCGCGGCTTTGACGGCGAGCTGACCGGCGGACAGGTAGGCGCTGGGGCGGTCACCGAGGGCACGGTTGCCGATCTGGTCATGAGTGCAGGTGTAAGCCAGTAAAGCGCTGGCGGGCAACAGATTCCGGTCGATGGGACGGCCATGGACGCGACCGCGAAAGCTCGAATAGGTTCCGGCATGGAAGAAACCGTGCGTGTAGGTCCGCGCGAGGGTGGCCAGGGAACCGAAATCGGCGTAGTAGCCCTGCCTTTCACCCGAGACGGCGGCATGGATCGCGTGGTGCAGATCGTCGTTCCACTGACCGGCCAGACCGTAACCGCCGGCGGCGCGCGGGGTCACCAGCCGGGGATCGTTGAGATCGCTCTCGGCGATCAGGGTCAGTGGACGGCGCAGGTGGGCGGCGAAAGTCGCGGTCTCGGTGGCTAATTCGGCGAGCAGGTGGGTGGCGGTGCGGTCGACGAGGGCGTGCACCGCGTCCAGCCGGAGGGCGTCGATGTGGAAGTCCCGAAACCAGCGCAGCGCGTTGTCGATGATGAAGCGGCGCACCGTATCCGAGCCCGGTCCGTCCAGGTTCAGACTCTGACCCCAGGTGTTGCGGCCCTCGGTCAGATATGGCCCGAAGCGCGGCAGGTAGTTGCCGGAGGGGCCGAGGTGGTTGTAGACGACGTCCAGCGCGACAGCCAATCCCTTTGCGTGGCAGGCGTTCACGAACCGCTGCAAACCGTCCGGGCCGCCGTAGGGTTCGTGCACCGCGTACCAGAGCACACCGTCGTAGCCCCAGTTGTGGCTGCCGTCGAATGCGTTCACGGGCATGAGCTCGACCACGGTGATGCCGAGATCCACCAGGTGGTCGAGGCGTTCGATGGCGGCGTCGAAAGTTCCCGCGGGAGTGAAGGTTCCGATGTGCAGTTCATAGAACACCGCACCTGGCAACGGCCGTCCGGTCCACGCGGCGTCGGTCCAGACCGCGAGATCCAGCGCATGCACCGCCGAGCGACCGTGCACGCCCTGGGGCTGGCGGGCCGAACGCGGATCCGGTAATACGGCGGCATCGTCGTCGAGTTGGAAGCCGTACCGGGCACCGGGTGCGGCGGGCCGCTCGATCCACCACCAGCCTCCGGGCCGGGCCGCCATCGGGTATCCCGAGCCCTCCAGCACCAGGCGCACCGTCGAGGCGCTGGGCGCCCAAACCTCGAACAACGTCATCCCGACACCCTGCCACGAACCGCTCGGCAGACGTCGACGCGCCCGATCTCAGGGTTTTCCCTCTGGCACAGGTTCCATCGAACCTGGAACAGTGGGGACGTGGGAATCTACCGTGATCGGATCGTGCCCCGGCTCGTCGATGTCGCCTGCGGGATGGGAATCAACGATCCGCAGCGCACACGGGCCTGCGCCGGACTGCACGGACGCGTGGTGGAGATCGGCTTCGGCTCGGGCTTGAACATCCCGTTCTATCCGGACACGGTCACCGCCATCAGCGCGGTCGAGCCGGCCGACCTCGGCTGGAAGCTGGCCGGGAAGCGGCTACCGCAGGCGACGGTGCCGATCGAACGCGCCGGGCTGGACGGACAATCGCTGCCGTTCGCCGACAACAGCTTCGACTCCGCCCTGTCGACCTGGACCCTGTGCACCATCCCCGACGTCGCTATCGCGCTGCGCGAGCTGCGCCGAGTCCTGGTGCCGGGCGGCACTTTTCATTTCGTCGAGCACGGCCTCGCACCGCACCCGAGCGTCCAGAAATGGCAGCACCGGCTCAACCCGATCCAGAAGGTCTGCGCGGGCGGCTGCCATCTGAACCGCGATATCTGCGGACTGATCGAGACAGCGGGCTTCCAGCTGCGCGAGGTCGAGGAGTTCTACGGCGAGGGGCCCAGACCGGTCGCCGCCCTGACCCTCGGGGTGGCGGTCTCACCGGGCCGGACCACTCCCGTCTAGGACCCCAGGCAGCCGGGGCCGAGTAGCGCCTTCAAGTCACCCATCAGGGCCGAGGACGGCGAGACGCGCAGATTGTCACCCAGTTTCATCAGGGTGGTCTTCTCGCGGGCGCCGACGTGGCGGACGTGGACGTCGGAGGTGCCGGGGTGCCGGGAAAGCACTCGCTTGAGCTCACCGATTTTGTCGGGGGTGCACATGCGGGTGGTGAGGATGACCGACAACGGCTTGGCTACACCGATCGAGGAGAGATCGGGGACGACGAGATCGTTGGCGATCAGCGAGATCCGGTCGTCGCGCACCGAGACTCGGGCCTTCACCAGCACGACCGCGTCCTCGACCACATCCATGCCGTACACCGAGTACGACTGCGGGAAGAACAGCACCTCGACGCCGCCGGTCAGATCCTCCAGCTGCGCCGAGGCCCAGGCCAGGCCGTTCTTGTTGATCCGCCGGTTCACCGAGGCGAGGATGCCGCCGATGGTGACCTGGGCACCGTCGGAGACATCGCCCTCCAGGATCGCCGGGATCGGGGTGTCGACCTGCGCGGCCAGCACATGTTCGACGCCGTTGAGCGGGTGACCGGAAACGTAGAGGCCGAGCATCTCCCGCTCCAAGGCGAGCTTGTGCTTGGTCTCCCATTCGTCGTCGGGGACAGCGACATTGAAGACCGAGGAGATCGAATCGTCGGCGTCCACACCGCCGAACAGGTCGAACTGACCGATCGCCTCGGCCTTCTTGGTCGTCATCACCGCGTCGATGGCGTCGGAGTGGATCAGCAGCAGGCCCTTGCGGGGATGCCCGAGCGAATCGAAAGCCCCTGCCTTGATCAGGGATTCGGTGACCTTCTTGGTGCAGGCCACCGCGTCGATCTTGTTCAGGTAGTCGGAGAAGTCGGTGAACTTCGACTTCTCCTTGCGCGCGGCGATGATCGAGGACACCACGTTGGCGCCGACATTGCGGACCGCGCCCAGACCGAAGCGGATGTCGGTGCCGACCGAGGCGAAGTTCATCTCGGATTCGTTGACGTCCGGCGGCAGCACGGTGATGCCCAGGCGACGGCAGTCCGACAGATAGACCGCGGCCTTGTCCTTGTCGTCACCGACGGAGGTGAGCAGGCCGGCCATGTACTCGGCCGGGTAGTTGGCCTTGAGGTAGGCGGTCCAGAAGGAGACGAGACCGTACCCGGCGGCATGCGATTTGTTGAACGCGTAACCGGCGAACGGAAGGATGGTGTCCCACAGGGCCTTTACCGCGGCCTCGGAGAAACCGTTGTTCATCATGCCCTCGCGGAAGCCCTTGTACTCGGCTTCCAGCACCTCGAGCTTCTTCTTACCCATGGCCTTACGCAGCGCGTCGGCCTTACCCATGGAGTAGGAGGCGACCTTCTGCGCGATGAACATGATCTGTTCCTGATAAACGATCAGACCATAGGTTTCGGCGAGGATGTCGGCGAGCGGTTCCTCCAGCTCCGGATGGATCGGGGTGATGGGCTGGCGGCCGTTCTTGCGATCGGCGTAGTCGTTGTGGGCGTTCATGCCCATCGGGCCGGGGCGGTACAGCGCGAGCACGGCGACGATGTCGTTGAAGCCGGTGGGCTGCATGCGGCGCAGCAGGTCGCGCATGGGACCGCCGTCGAGCTGGAAGACGCCGAGCGTGTCACCGCGGGACAGCAATTCGTAGGTGGCGGGATCGTCCAGCGGCAGGTTGTCCATGTCGAGGTCGATGCCGCGGTTGGCTTTGATGTTTTCCAGGGCGTCACCGATGACGGTGAGGTTGCGCAGGCCGAGGAAGTCCATTTTGAGCAGGCCGATGGCCTCGCAGGACGGGTAGTCCCAGCCGGTGATGATGGCGCCGTCCTGGGCGCGTTTCCACAGTGGGATGGCGTCCATGAGCGGTTCGGAGGACATGATGACCGCGCAGGCGTGCACGCCGGCGTTGCGGATCAGCCCTTCCAGGCCGCGGGCGGTTTCGTAGATCTTGGCGACATCGGGGTTGGCGGCGATGAGTTCGCGGACCTCGGCGGCTTCTTTGTACCGCTCGTGGTCGGGGTCGGTGATGCCCGCGACCGAGATGTCCTTGGCCATGATCGGCGGGGGCAGTGCTTTGGAGATCTGGTCGGCGATGGCGAATCCGGGTTGGCCGAACAGTACGCGTGCGGAGTCTTTGATCGCGGCTTTGGTTTTGATGGTGCCGAAGGTGATGACCTGGGCGACTCGGTCGCTGCCCCATTTCTCGGTGGCGTAGCGGACCATTTCACCGCGGCGGCGATCGTCGAAGTCGATATCGATATCGGGGGCGGACGGTCGTTCCGGATTCAGGAAGCGTTCGAACAGCAGGCCGTGCGGGATCGGGTCGATATTGGTGATGCCGAGCGCGTAGGCCACCAGCGAACCCGCGGCCGAACCACGACCGGGGCCGACGCGGATGCCGACTTCCTTGGCGTGGTTGACGAGGTCACCGACGACGAGGAAGTAGGCGGGGAAGCCCTTCTGCTTGATGACGTCGAGTTCGAAGTAGGCGCGGGAGTAGTACTCCTCGGGCACCGTGCCGCCGGCGAAACGGCGCTCCAGGCCGCGCTCGACTTCCTTGCGCAGCCAGGAATCCTGATCCTCGCCCGCGGGGACGGGGAACACCGGCATGCGGTCCTTGAACGCCCACACGTCGTCGTAGGACTGGATGCGTTCGCCGATGAGCACCGTGTTGTCGCACGCGCCGGGCACCTCGGCATCCCAGATCGCCCGCATCTCCTCGGCGGACTTCAGGTAATAGCCGTCACCGTCGAACTTGAACCGGGTCGGATCCGAAAGGGTCTTGCCGGTCTGAATACACAGCAGCGCCTCATGATTGGTCGACTGATCCTTGGTGACGTAATGACAGTCATTGGTCGCCAACGGCGGAATATCGAGCTGCTTACTGATATTCAGCAACCCCTCCCGCACCCGCCGCTCGATCGACAGACCATGATCCATCACCTCGAGAAAGAAATTCTCCTTACCGAAGATCTCCTGCCACTTCGCCGCCGCCTCCAACGCCTCGCGGTCATGACCCAGCCGCAACCGCGTCTGCACCTCACCCGACGGACACCCCGTGGTCGCGATGATGCCCTCGGCGTACTGGGCGATGATCTCCTCGTCCATACGCGCCCACTTACCGAGCTGACCCTCGATCGAAGCGAGCGAGGACAGTTTGAACAAGTTGCGCAAACCGGTCGCGTTCTCCGCGACCATCGTCATGTGCGTGTAGGCGCCGGAGCCGGAGACGTCGTCGCCCTTCTGGCTCGGATCGCCCCACAGCACACGCTTGGTGTCGAACCGCGACGCCGGCGCGATGTAGGCCTCGATACCGATGATCGGCGTGATGCCGTGCTTCTTCGCGGAGTTGTAGAACTCCGAAGCGCCGTACATGTTTCCGTGGTCGGTCATGCCGACCGCCGTCATCCCGAGCCGTTTCGCCTCCGTGAACAGCGGAGAAATCTTGGCGGCACCGTCGAGCATGGAGTACTCGGTGTGGTTGTGCAGGTGAACGAACGATCCGGACGAGGCAGCCAAGACGGTCCTTCCTCCCTTGTCTCGACGGGGGTTGGCGGTAGGGAGTCTATGCGCCCGCGGGGACAGCTTTTCGCACCGGCGCGCGGGCTCTGCGTGATCATCGGCGCGTCGTGGTGGAGATCACCGGAGTGTCGGCAGACGCGGCGGAAATCCGCTAGGTCCGTGTCCGAAATCCGCCGGGGCAACGCCTCGGCACACGCGCGTTGCGACCATAATCAGCACATGGATTCGCCGCTTTCGCCCCACCCGGGTCCGCACCCGCCCAGCGCGTCCGGCCGCCGGTGACGACCGCGGTTGTCGCGGTGACGGTTTCGGCCGTGCTGCTCGCGGGCGCACTGCTGGTGTGGTCGCGCACCCGGCGGGTGGTGACCACACCCGCGGAGCGCGCGGTGTATTCGGCATTGCACACCGCGTCATTGGCGGCGCGGCCGCTGCGCGGCGGGCTGACCGATCGTTCGGCCCAGGAGGCGGCCCCGCATCTGCGCGAACTCACCGGCGGCGAGGCCTTGGCGGTGGCCGACGCGGACGGGACTCTGCTGGCCTGGGATGGGCCGCACTCGGAGCTCGCCGAGTATTTCACTGACGCCGCCAAACGCGCGGTCGCCACCGAGCGACCGGTGCTGGTGCCGGGGCCGGGGCGGGCCGAGCACGCCGGGCGCACCTTGATCGCGCAGCCGCTGCTGATCGAGAACGCGGGTGTGGCGGGCGCTTTGGGTGTGGTGACGACCGGGCAGCCCGGCCCCGGACGGCTCGGCGCGGTCGCGGAGGTCGCCCGATATGCCTGCGGCCAGCTGGAATTGGCGGAGCTGGACGCATCGCGAGCGCGACTGGACCGCGCCGAGGTGCGGGCGCTGCGAGCCCAGATCAGTCCGCACTTCATCTACAACGCGTTGAACACCATCGCCTCGTTCGTGCGCACCGATCCTGATCGGGCCCGCGAGCTGATCCTGGAGTTCGCCGACTTCACCCGCTATTCCTTCCGCACGGCGGGCGAATTCACGGTGCTGGCCGAGGAGTTGCGCAATATCGAACGGTATCTGGAGTTGGAGCGCGCCCGCTTCGGTGACGCGTTGCAGGTGCGGTTGCAGATCGCGCCCGAGGTGCTGGGCGTGGTGTTGCCGTTCCTGGCGCTGCAACCGCTGGTGGAGAACGCCGTCCGGCACGGGCTCGGCGGGTCGGGCGGACGCGGAACCATCAGCATCGTCGCCGCCGACGCGGGCACCGACTGCGTGATCAGCGTCGAGGACGACGGCGCCGGAATGGATCCTGATCTCCTGCGTTCCGGGGCACTGGACGCGATCGAAACCGGCTCAGGCCCCGCGCGGCCGGCCGAATCCGCGCACGTCGGATTGGCCAATGTCGACGACCGGTTACGGGCCGCGTTCGGCAATGACTACGGACTGGTCGTGGACACCGCACCCGGCGCGGGGACGAAGGTCAGCATGCGCGTCCCCAAGTTCCGCGCCGGGATTCAAGCGTGAGTTGCGGCGCACTCAGTTAGGGTTTGCCTCGTTTTCGGGAATTGATCGACAACTCGACGACCCCTGGCACAAACCGCGCGACGGTGCGGAAATCCTTGTCGTCGTGCAGGATCGTCACACCATGATGTGCGGCTGTCGCGCAGATCATCAGATCCACGGGGCTCACTGAACCCAGCACACCCTGACCCGCAAGCTGATGCTGCACGGTGTCGACCCAACTCCAAATCCGTTTCGGCAGTGGGATCTCTGGAAACAGCTTGACGAGATCGTCCCGCCAACACTCGTATTCCTCCG
This sequence comes from Nocardia goodfellowii, assembly GCF_017875645.1. Taxonomy (NCBI): domain Bacteria; kingdom Bacillati; phylum Actinomycetota; class Actinomycetes; order Mycobacteriales; family Nocardiaceae; genus Nocardia; species Nocardia goodfellowii. The sequence continues at coordinate 7,076,885 of NZ_JAGGMR010000001.1, forward strand.
CGTTGCTCGCCGAGCGCAAGAATTCGACGCGCTGTGGTGGACACGATCCGATCAAACGCAGGGTGATCTCTTCCATCCACACACCGAGCAGGTCGCGATCGCGCCTCAGACGCCAGAGTGCGGATGAGTCGATGATGTAGCGGATCACTCCTCGATCGGCCTGCCCTTCTCCGCTTCGTGAATCCTCTTCCAATGCTGGTAGGACTCCTCCGACATGCTGTCGAAGAACCGGTTGATCTGTTCGACCCGGTCGTGCCGCTCCACGTACTCCCGCAGCGCCATGTTCACTACCTCCTTCTTCGTCGCGCCACCGCTCAAGCGCATGGCCTTCGTCAGCAATTCGTCGTCCAGATCGATCGTCGTCACGGTCATATTGGACCTCCATATATACAAGCCATGCCTTCCATACATAAGGATAGAGGTGGAAGCGCGGGAGGGATGCAGATATGCGGAGCTTCGACGATGGGCGTCGTGCCACTGCCCCGGCCGGAAAACCGGCCGGGCACCGCACGCCCGGGCAGGTCACGGGAATCGGTGCGGTGAACTCTCACGCGATGGAGCCAGCCCGCCCTCTGCATCCGACTGGCATGGATCCCCCAGCGGCATCGGAGCGAAGCTCTACGATGGAGCAATTGTGACAGGCACCACCGACAGCGCGCCAGCGAATTTGCAGATTCTGGCGGTAGACGACGAGAAACCGGCACTGGACGAGCTGGTGTACTTGCTGCACGCCCATCCCGAGGTCGGCACCGTCTATGGCGCGAGCGACGCGACCGAGGCGCTGCGGGTATTGCGCGCGCATCCGGTCGACGCGGTGTTCCTCGACATCAATATGCCGGGACTGGACGGAATGGAGTTGGCGGGCATCCTGTCGGAGTTCGCCCACTCGCCGGCCGTGGTGTTCGTGACGGCACATGACGATCGGGCCGTGGCCGCCTTCGATCTTGGCGCGGTGGACTATCTGCTGAAACCGCTGCGGGAGGCGCGCCTGGCCGAAGCGGTGCGCCGGATCGCCGCGACGCGCGGTGCGGCAGCCGAATCGAGCGCGGCGGCCCCCGAACAACCGCGGACCGATCCGAACGAGGTCATTCCCGTGGAGCTGGGCGGGGTGACCACGTTGGTGCCGCGTTCCAGCGTCAGTTGGGTGGAGGCCGACGGCGACTATGCCCGGCTGCACACCAGCGACGGATCGCATCTGGTGCGGATTCCGCTGTCGGCGCTCGAATCGCGCTGGGAGGACGCGGGTTTCCTGCGCGTGCACCGGTCGTACCTGGTGGCGTTGCGACTGGTGGCGGGGTTGCGCACCGTCGGCACCGGCACGGTGGTGTGCCTGCGCGCCGAGGGCAATGCCGCCGCGGTCGAGCTTCCGGTGAGTCGCCGCCAAGTGCGCGAACTCAAGCAGCGGCTGATCAACGGCCCGCGGCAGAACTGGACTGCTCGGTGACGACCGGACTCGAGTTGCGCCGGAGCACCCGGTGACAGGCCCACAGCGACGCGAGCGGGCCGAAACCGAGATGTCTGACCAGGGTCCGGTCGGGCCAGTTCAGCGCGCACAACGTCCGGTCCGCCAGCGGGTGGTCCTGGCCGAGCGTCGCGGCGCGCGGCGGATCCACACACGCGTCGAGGTGGCCGAGCAAACCGAAATCGGTGAAGCGCTGATCGGTGGCCTGATCCGCGCCCAGCTCGGCCTCGCGCTGCGAATGGCTCTCGTCGCGGTGCTCGTATTGTGCTCGCTGCCTTTACTTTTCCGCGTCGAGTCGATCGGCTCCTTGGTCGTGCTCGGTATCCGCCTGCCGTGGCTGCTGCTGGGTTTCTTGGTTTATCCCGCGCTGTACGCGGTCGGCCGGCTCTACAGCCACCTGGCGGAACGCAACGAACACGATTTCCTCGAACTGGCCGAGGACTGACCATGCCCGTCTCTGTTTCGGCCGAGCTGCACACCAGCCCAGGAGGGGGGCGGTGATGGCGGGCGCACCTGGACGCACCGCCTTCGCAGTGCTGTCCGCGGTCCGCGCTTCGGTCGCGGTCGAAGAGGCAGGCACGCGGATGGCCGACGCTATTTCGGACTTCCGCGAAACCTCGAACGGGCGGCCGTGATGGGAGCCGCGCCGGTCCTCACCGTGTGCGCACTGCTGTTCGCGGCGCTCGCGACGGTGGCGATCGGGGCCTATGGCGTACGGATGGCGCGCACCACCTCCGACTTCCTGGTGGCCTCGCGCAGCGTGGGACCACGATGGAACGCCGCGGCGATTTCCGGTGAATACCTTTCGGCCGCTTCGTTTCTCGGGGTTGCGGGGCTGATCGCCAAATACGGTGCCGATGCGCTGTGGTATCCGGTCGGGTTCACCGCCGGGTATCTCGGATTGCTGTTGTTCGTGGCCGCGCCGCTGCGGCGGTCGGGGGCTTACACGGTGCCGGATTTCGCGGAGTTCCGGTTGGGGTCGGTGCGGTTGCGCCGGTTGGCGGCCGTGGTGGTGGTGCTGGTGTGCGGGGTGTACCTGATTCCCCAATTCCAAGGCGCCGGACTGACTTTGCGCATTCTGCTCGGGGTGCCCAGCTGGGTGGGGGCGCTGGCGGTGGGGGCGATCGTGATCGCCAATGTCGCCGGGGGCGGGATGCGGTCGATCACGTTGGTGCAGGCGTTCCAGTACTGGTTGAAGTTGACAGCGGTGGCGTTGCCCGCGTTGGTGCTGCTCGGGCATTTCCTGGGTGCGGACCGGCCGCTCGGATCACCCGCGCCGCCGGTTGTCACCGTGCGGACCACCGTTGATGTGAGCACCGATGTCGTCGTGCAAGTGGCTGCGCCGCAGCGGGTTTCGATCGACGGGCGGCTGGACGGCCAGCCGTTGGACGCGACGGTGATCCTGGCGGCGGGTGCGCACGAATTGGGTGCCGGGACGAAGCTGGTGCTGGAGGCCGGGTCCGCGGTGCCGGTGGTGAGCGGAGCGCCGACCGACGGGGCGACGTGGTTGACGCCCGGCGGCGGATTCGGCGGGCAGCATCCGACCTATCAGGTGTATTCGCTGATCATCGCGACATTCCTCGGGACGATGGGCTTACCCCATGTGCTGGTGCGGTTCTACACCAATCCGGATGGGCGGGCCGCACGGGCGACGGCGCTGGCGGTGATCGGGCTGGTGGGGGTGTTCTATCTGAGTCCGATTCTGCTGGGTGTCTTCGCGCGCCTTTATGTTCCGCAGCTGCTGATCACGGGGACCTCGGACGCGGCGGTGGTGCTGCTGCCGAGCTCGGTGCTGAGCGGACTACCCGGGCAACTGCTGGCCGCGCTGGCCGCCGCCGGGGCGATCGCGGCGTTTCTGTCCACCTCGTCCGGGCTGCTGGTCAGCGTGGCGGGTGTGCTCAGCACCGATATGTTGCGCGGGCGGGTCCGGGACTTCCGGATCGCGGCGCTGGCGGCGGGCCTGGTGCCGCTGGCGCTTTCGGTCACCGTCACCTCGCTGGACCTCTCGCGCACGGTCGCGCTGGCGTTCTCGGTGGCGGCTTCCACGCTGTGCCCGCTGCTGATTCTCGGCATTTGGTGGCGCGGGCTGACTGCGATCGGCGCGGCGGCGGGGTTGGTCGCGGGCGGGCTGGTGTCCGGTGGCGCCACCGTGGTTTCGGTGACGGGCGGGGTCGCCGGTGCGGTAGCCGGAGGATGGCCCGCGGCGATCCTCGGCTATCCGGCAGCGATCAGCGTGCCGTTGGCGTTCGTGACGATGATCCTGGTCAGCAAGGTGACGCGCGGGCTGCCCCCACGCAGTGTCGGCCGCATCTTCGTGCGCATGCACGCACCCGAGCGGCTCGGTATGGGCGCTGATCGAGAGCGCCGGCTGCACAACCGGTAGCGCCGACCGTTCGTCGCGGCGCGGTGACCGTTCGCCGCAGAAATCCGCACCTTCGCGGAGTGAGCTGGACCACACCCTGAATTCCGCCGGACGCTCCGGTTACCGTTCAGCGCAGTAAGCCACGTCACAGCGAGGACAACCTGATGAGTATCGATCTCGACAAAGGCGGCTCCGAGCCGGCCCGCGTCCCGAGCGCCGAAGAGTTCGCCGAGGTGCAATCGAGTCCGCAGTTCCAGGAGTTGCGAAGCCGCCTGCGGCGCTTCGTGTTCCCGATGACCGCGCTGTTCTTGCTCTGGTACGTGAGCTATGTGCTGCTCGGCGCCTACGCGCACGACTTCATGGCCACCAAGGTGTTCGGCAACATCAACACCGGTCTGCTGCTCGGGCTCGCACAGTTCGTGTCCACCTTCGTGATCACCGGCCTCTACGTCCGGTTCGCCAACAAGGAACTGGACCCGCGCGCCGCCGCCATCCGCAACTACATGGAAGGCGAAAAGGCATGAAGCTCGCCGCTACGCAGTACCTGGCCGCCGAGACCGTCGGCGAGCCGCTGGCGAATATCGGCATCTTCGCCCTGTTCGTCGTCATCACCATGGTCGTGGTGATCCGGGCCAGCCGGAACACCCGCACCGCCGCCGACTATTTCACCGGCGGCCGCGGCTTCTCCGGTCCGCAGAACGGCATCGCCATCGCCGGCGACTACCTGTCCGCCGCAAGCTTTCTCGGCATCGCCGGCGCCATCGCGGTGTACGGCTACGACGGGTTCCTGTACTCCATCGGCTTCCTGGTGGCCTGGCTGGTCGCGCTGCTGCTGGTCGCCGAAATGCTCCGCAACACGGGCAAATTCACCATGGCCGACGTGCTGAGCTTCCGGCTCAAGCAGGGGCCGGTACGTACCGCTGCCGCACTCACCACGCTCACCGTGTCGCTGTTCTACCTGCTGGCCCAGATGGCGGGCGCCGGTGGCCTGGTGGCGCTGCTGCTCGACATCTCCAGCAAGTCCGGCCAGGCCCTCGTGATCGCCGTGGTCGGCATCCTGATGATCGTGTACGTGCTGGTCGGCGGCATGAAGGGCACCACGTGGGTGCAGATCATCAAGGCGGTGCTGCTGATCGCCGGCGCCGCGGCCATGACGATCATGGTGTTCGCCAAGTTCGGCTTCAATCTCTCCGAGATTCTCGGTTCGGCGCAGAACATGGTCTCCGATTCCACGAACAAGGCCGTCGCCTCCCGGGACGTGCTCGCCCCCGGCGCGCAGTACGGCGGCAGCTCGATGTCCAAGTTGAACTTCCTGTCACTGGGTCTGGCGCTGGTGCTCGGCACCGCGGGTCTGCCGCACGTGCTGATGCGCTTCTACACGGTGCCGACCGCGAAAGAGGCTCGGCGCTCGGTGGTGTGGGCGATCGCCCTGATCGGCGCCTTCTACCTGTTCACCCTGGTGCTGGGCTACGGCGCGGCCGCCATCGTCGGACCGGACCGGATTCTGGCCGCCGCGGGCGGGCAGAACTCGGCGGCGCCGCTGCTGGCGTTCGAACTCGGCGGCGTGATCCTGCTCGGCGTGATCTCCGCGGTCGCTTTCGCGACGATCCTCGCGGTGGTCGCCGGTCTGACCATCACCGCCTCGGCGTCCTTCGCCCATGACATCTACGCCGGAGTCATCAAGCGCGGCAACGTCGATGAGCACAAGCAGGTGCGGGTCTCGCGGATCACCGCGGTCGTGATCGGCGTCCTGGCGATCGGTCTCGGCATCCTGGCCAATGGACAGAACATCGCATTCCTGGTGGCGCTGGCCTTCGCGGTGGCGGCGGCGGCGAACCTGCCGACCATCCTGTACTCGCTGTTCTGGAAGCGTTTCAACACCACGGGCGCGCTGTTCAGCATGTATGGCGGTCTGATCTCCACCATCGTGCTGATCGTGTTCTCACCCGCCGTGTCGGGCAACAAGACCGCGATGCTGCCCAATTCCGATTTCGACTACTTCCCGCTGTCGAACCCCGGAATCGTCTCCATCCCACTGGCTTTCGCGCTCGGCGTGATCGGCACCTTCCTCGGTGGCGGCAGGCCGGAGAGCCAGGCCCTGGCCGCGGAGATGGAAGTTCGTTCGCTCACCGGTGTCGGTGCTGAAAAGGCGATCGTGCACTGACCGCCGGTAGCGAATAACCGCCGCAACGGCGCGGCGACCTGGTTGGGCCCCGGCGGAGGCCGGGGCCCAACTTCCGTGCCTCCCCTGTTCTTTCGATAGGAGTTCCCAGTGACCAGCGCAACCGACCACGCCACCGCGGCCTTCGAGCCCACCCCGGAGTTCACTGCGGCCGCCAACGCCGGTGCGGCCCTGTACGACTCGGCCGCGACCGATCGGCTCGAGTTCTGGGCCGAGCAGGCGCGCAGGTTGCACTGGGAGCAACCGTGGTCGCGGGTGCTGGACTGGTCTGGTGCACCGGTGGCGAAGTGGTTCGTCGACGGCAAACTCAACGTCGCCTACAACTGTGTGGACCGGCACGTACTCGCCGGGCACGGCGGCCAAGTCGCCATCCACTGGGAAGGCGAACCCGGCGATTCCCGCGACCTCACCTACAACGAGTTGCTCGCCGAAGTCTCCCGAGCCGCAAACTATCTCACCGAACTCGGGCTCGAAGCCGGAGACCGGGTCGCGATCTACATGCCGATGGTGCCCGAGGCGATCGTCGCCATGCTGGCGTGCGCCCGGCTCGGATTGACGCACTCGGTGGTCTTCGCCGGGTTCTCCCCCACCGCGCTACGCCAACGCGTCGACGACGCCGGTGCGCGACTGATCATCACCACCGACGGCCAATGGCGGCGCGGGACCGCGGCCCCACTGAAAGCCGCCGTGGACGAAGCACTCGGCACTGACCCGACAACCGTCGAACACGTACTCGTAGTGCGGCGCACCGAGATCGAAGTGCCCTGGACCCAAGACCGCGACCTGTGGTGGCACGACACCGTCGGCCAAGCCTCCCCCGAACACCAAGCACAACCCTTCGACGCCGAACACCCGCTGTTCATCCTCTACACCTCCGGCACCACCGGAAAACCCAAAGGCATCCTGCACACCACCGGCGGCTACCTCACCCAAGCCGCCTACACCCACCACAACGTCTTCGACCACAAACCAGGACAAGACATCTACTGGTGCACCGCCGACATCGGCTGGGTCACCGGACACACCTACATCGTCTACGGACCACTGGCCAACCGCACCACCCAAATCGTCTACGAAGGCACCCCCAACCACCCCGACGAACACCGCCACTGGAACATCATCGAAAAATACGGCGTCACCATCTACTACACCGCCCCCACCCTGGTACGCACCTTCATGAAATGGGGCAAAGAGATCCCCGCCGCCCACGACCTGTCCTCCCTGCGCGTCCTCGGCTCGGTCGGCGAACCCATCAACCCCGAAGCCTGGCGCTGGTACCGAGAAAACATCGGCGCCAACCGCACCCCGATCGTCGACACCTGGTGGCAAACCGAAACCGGATCGATCATGATCTCCCCACTGCCCGGCATCACCGCCACCAAACCAGGCGCCGCCATGGCCGCGTTGCCCGGCATCAGCGCCAAGGTCGTCGACGACGACGGCGCGGTCCTGGACCAGGGCTCGGGTCTGCTGGTGCTGGACGAGCCGTGGCCGTCCATGCTGCGCGGCATCTGGGGCGATATGGATCGCTTCCGCGAAACCTACTGGGACCGTTTCGCTTCCGAGGGCTGGTACTTCGCCGGTGACGGCGCGAAGCTGGATGCCGACGGTGACCTGTGGGTGCTCGGGCGCGTGGACGACGTCATGAACGTCTCGGGCCACCGCATCTCCACCGCCGAAGTCGAATCGGCACTCGTCGGGCACTCCGGCGTCGCCGAAGCCGCCGTCGTCGGCGCGACCGACGCGACCACCGGCCAAGCCATCGTGGCCTTCGTCATCCTGACCGCCGAGGCGAAGAACACCGGCGCCGAACTGGTCGCGGAACTGAAAGCCGAAGTCTCGCGCGGAATCAGCCCGATCGCCCGGCCGCGCGAAATCCACGTCGTCCCGGAACTCCCGAAGACCCGCAGCGGCAAGATCATGCGGCGCCTGCTCCGCGACGTGGCGGAGGGGCGCGAACTCGGCGACACCTCGACCTTGGTGGACCCCAAGGTCTTCGAGTCCATCGCCAAGAGCTGACCGGAACACCACAGCAGCCCGCGGGTCGTCGACTCGCGGGCTGCCGCTGTGCGACATTCGGTGGTGACGGACAAGCATCACCCCGCTGGTCAGGGGCGGGCGCCGAGCTACGACAGTCATTGTCGTAGCCGTCCAGGCGGTGATCGGTAGTGCGGTCGCCGCCCGAGTCAGAAAACGAAGCCCTCGGGGAACGGGTCCGAGGGGTCGAGCAGATAGTTCGCGGTCCCCGTCAGCCAGGCGCGGCCGGTAATGGTGGGCACGATGGCGGGACGACCGCCGACCGTGGTGGTTTCGACAGCGCGCGCGTAGAACGTGGTGCCGACGAAGGAGTCGTTGCGTAGTTCCTGGTCCCCGGCGAGCAGCCCGCGCGCGTGCTGGCGCGCCAGCAGTGCGGAAGTGCCGGTGCCGCACGGGGATCGGTCGAACCAGCCCGGATGGATGGCCATCGCGTTGCGGGTGTGCGCGGGTTCGGAGGCGGGGTCCAGGAACAGGACGTGTTTGCATCCGGCGATCCGGTCGTCCTCCAGGTGCACCGGACGGCGGAACTCGTTCACGGCCTTCATGATTCGTAAGCCGGTGTCGAGGATCCGGGCCTGCTGCGCACGATCGAACGGCAGCCCGAGCTGACCGAGATCGACTATGGCGTAGAAGTTTCCGCCAAAGGCCAGGTCGTAGCGCACCGTGCCGACGCCGGGCACTTCCAGTTCGTTGCCGAGGCTGTCGCAGTAGCTGGGCACGTTACGTAGCGTGACCGAATCCGCGTGCCCCGCGGTCACCTGCACCGTCGCCACGACCCGCCCCGCCGGAGTATCGAGCCGAACCTCGGTGACCGGCTCGGTGACCGGAACCATGCCCGCCTCGACCAGCGCGGTCGCGACTCCGATGGTGCCGTGACCGCACATCGGCAGCAGCCCACTGACCTCGATGAACAGCACGCCGTAGTGCCCGTCGCCGGTGGTCGCCGGTTGCAGGATCGCCGCGCTCATCGAGGCGTGACCGCGCGGTTCGTGGACGAGCAGTGTGCGCAGTCCGTCGAGGTGCTCGATGAAGTATTCGCGCCGCTGCCCCATCGTCTCGCCGGGAATGGTGCCGATCCCGCTGGTCACCACCCGGGTCGGCATGCCCTCGGTGTGGGTGTCGATGGCGGAGATGATCATGCTGCTGTGCATCGAGGGTTTCCTTCGGTGTCGAGTGCGCGTGGCCGCTGGGCCGAATCCGAGGGGATCGTCAGGGCCGGAAGATGCGTCAGGGGGACGTGACGGGGCTCACGATTCAAGGCGGTTGTCCGAGAGAACACCAGGTGAACCGGTATTTGTCTGATCATCGGCGGCGGTGGGCGAAGAAAATTCGGTCGAAACCTGTCGGTGTGGCCCGGAATACTTCTGCCCGACCGATGAGTTGTCCGAACTGTTCCCGTCTGATCTCGTGTGGGCTCCGGAACGTGGTTCGCCACTCGGCATCGGTCCGCCCCCTCGTTTTCCGCTCGTAGACATTCTCGGAGGTAGCCCGCATGCGCGCCGACATATCCGCCCCGCCAACGGGCGGAAAAACGCCGACAGTCATTCGGTTGCTGGTGCTCGCGACCTTCGTGGTGATCCTCAACGAAACCATCATGATCAACGCGATCCCCAGCCTGATGCACGACCTGGAGGTCGACGAGCAGGCCGCGCAGTGGGTATCCACCGCGTTCATGCTCACCATGGCGGCGATCATTCCGATCACCGGCTGGTTCCTGCAGCGGGTCACCACGCGTAAGGCCTATGCCATCGCGATGGGCGTCTTCCTGGCGGGCACCGCGCTGTCCGCGGTCGCGCCCACCTTCGCGATTCTGCTGCTGGGCCGGGTCATCCAGGCCGGCGGCACCGCGGTGATGATGCCGCTGCTGATGACCACGCTGATGACGGTGGTCGCCGAAGCGGATCGCGGCAAGGTGATGGGCAATGTCACCCTGGCCATCTCGGTCGCCCCGGCGATGGGTCCGGTCATCTCCGGTGTGGTCCTGAACTGGGCTTCGTGGCGCTGGCTTTTCGTGCTGGTGCTGCCGATCGCCGGTGCGGTCACCTACCTGGGCTACCGCAAGCTGGAAGATGTCGGCGAGCCGCAGACCGGTGATATCGATTGGGCCAGTGTGGCGTTCGCGGCGCTGGGCTTCGGCGGTCTGATCTACGGCTTGAGCAAGTTCTCGCCCGACAATGTCGTCTCGCCCGTGCTGATGGTGGTCGCCGGTATCGCGCTGGTCGCGGTGTTCACGCTCCGCCAGCTCAAGCTGCAGCGTGTCGGATCGCCGCTGATGGATCTGCGGGTCCTGTTGGCCGGCACCTACACCAAGGGCCTGATCCTGATGTCGATCGCCTTCCTGGCGATGCTCGGCTCGATGATGCTGCTCCCGCTGTACCTGCAGAACCTGCGGCATCTCTCGGCCCTGGAAACAGGTCTGCTGGTCATGCCGGGTGGTCTGGCCATGGGTCTGCTCGGGCCCACCGTCGGCAAGATCTTCGACCGCTTCGGCGGCCGCGTCCTGGTGATTCCCGGCTCGATCGGCATCACCGCCGCGCTGGCCGGTTTCACCCAGATCTCCATGTCCATGCCGTACTGGCAGCTGCTGGCGCTGCACATCGTGCTGATGGTGTCGCTCGCCGCGGTATTCACCCCGGTGTTCACCCTGGGTCTGGGTGCGCTGCCGCCGAACCTGTACTCACACGGCAGCTCCATGCTGGGCACCCTGCAGCAGGTCTCCGCGGCCTTCGGCACGGCGCTGGTGATCACGGTCATGGCGACCCGCACCAAGTCGCTCGTCGAGGGCGGCACCGAGCCGGTCGCGGCACAGCTCGACGGCATGCGAGTGGCCTTCGGGATCTCCGCGGCCCTGTCGGTGGTCGTGATCATCATGGCCGTGCTGCTGCCGGCCCGCGCCGCCGGCCACGGTCACGACGCGCCCGAGATCGAGGACGAAACGCGCGCACCGGAATTGGTCAAGGACTGAGCACCCTGCCACCACCCGCGAAGCCCCGCACCCACTTCTTCGGGTGCGGGGCTTTCCCGTTGTTCGAGCACGTGTGCGACGCGCCCCGCGCCGCGGCAACACGCCGGGCCGTCCGCGCCGCGATCCCGGTTTGAACCACCAGCCCCCACTGCCACGTACACAATGCGAAACAGGTGGATTCGGCGCGCCGACGGCCCTCGCGGGCGGGCGAGCCGGATGCAGCTGTCCGGCAACGACAGTGGAGCTCCAATGAAACGTCTCGGACCGTGGCTCACCTTGGCGGCGATAGCCGTACTCGGTCTGGTCCTGCTGGTCGTCAATATGTCCAAGGACACCGAACCTTCCAGCGCGCAGCCGAATTCGGGACCGTCGCCCAGCGCGTCCGCCGCGCCGGAGTCCACCGGACCGAAGGCAACGCCGTTTCCGGCGAACGCCGACTATGTCGCGACGATTCCGCTGGCCGCGGGCGGTGTCATGACCCTGGAGATCACCGTCGAAGGTGACAAGGCCATCGCCTACGCCTGTGACGGCAAGGCCATCGAATCGTGGCTGCAAGGCCCGGCCACCAACGGCTCGCTGAAGCTGACCGGAAAGAACGACGCGACGCTGACCGGCACACACGACGGCACCGCGGTGAACGGCAACCTCTCGATCGGTGGAAAGCAGTGGCAATTCAAGGCCGAACCGGTCACGCCGCCCGCCGGACTGTATGTCTACAACGAGGGCGGGGTGCGGCAGAGTTGGATCGTCGACGAAAACGGCGGCGTCACCGGTGTGCAGCGCGCGGCCAACGGCAGCACCTCCCCGGCAGCGCCGTTGAACTCCGATGCGACCGCGGTCGTGAACGGCAAGCGGATCACCGCGACCAAGGTAAGTGGTGGTGACGATGTCGGCTGATCCGAACGCGACCACCGTCCGGCGGGAGCGGCCCGCACGCCCGGCGGCCATCGTGCTTCCCCTACTCGCCGGTGCGGCGGTCGCCGTGATCCTCGGGGTGTACGGCAAGGTCCACGACCCGCGCTTCTTCTCGGTGAACGTGGCCGGATTCTCCAGCCCGACCGCGGTGAAGACCTGGCTGGCCACGCTGGCATTCGTGCTGGCACTGGCTCAACTGTTCTCGGCGGCGGCGCTGTACGGCAAGATCCGCCCGCTGGCGCAGGCGTCGTGGCCCGGACCCGTGCACGTCTGGTCGGGGCGGCTGGCCGTGCTGACCACCGTCCCGGTTGCGGTGCACTGCCTGTACGCCCTGGGATACCAGGATTCGACCACCCGGGTGCTGCTGCATTCGCTGTTCGGCTGCTTCTTCTACGGCGCGTTCGTGGCGAAGATGCTGTTGCTCACCCGCAAGGGCTTGCCCGGATGGGTCATCCCGATCGCGGGCGGGGTGGTGTTCAGCGGACTAACCTTCGTGTGGCTGACCTCAGCGCTCTGGTTCTTCCTCAACAACGGCCTGACCTTCTAACCGAAAGCTGAGCTATGACCATCCCTGAGCTGAACCGCCGCACGGCAGTGGCCGGAGCGGGTGCGCTGGTCGCCGCCGCGACGTTGACCGCGTGCTCCACCTACGGCAAGGACGATGCACCCGACCCGGCGAAAACCGAGCCCGCGGCACCGGGTACCTCCGGGGCGAACGGGGCCGGCGGCATCGCCAAGACCGCCGACATCCCGGTCGGCGGCGGCAAGATCATCGGCAGCACCGTGCTGACGCAGCCGGCCGCGGGCCAGTTCGTCGGGCTGGACGCCACCTGCACGCACGCCGGGTGCAAGGTCAACGAGATCGCCGGCGGCACCATCAACTGCCCGTGCCACGGCAGCAAGTTCAACCTCGACGGGTCGGTGGCCAACGGCCCGGCGACCCGCCCGCTGAAGACGAAAAGCGTTCGGGTGGAAGGCGATTCGATCGTCGAAGGTTAGCCGTTCTCGAACATTTCGGACATGCGCTTGTCCATCTCCGCCGGCGGCACGTCTTCGACATGGGTGGCCACGGTCCAGCGGTGACCCCACGGGTCCTCGAACGAGCCGCTGCGATCGCCGTAGAACTGGGTGGCCATGGGGGTGAGTTCCCGTGCCCCGGCCTGCAAGGCGGCGGCGAACGCGGCGTCGGAGTCCGGAACGTAGACGTGCAGGTTGACGGGCGTGCCACCGATCGTCTTCGGGTCCAGGAATTCCATTTCCGGCGCGGGATCGCCCAGCATGAGCAGCGAGTTGCCCAGCACGAGTTCGCAATGGGCGATCTTGCCGTCGGGCCGGGGCATGCGCATCCGCTCCGACGCGCCGAACACCTGCTTGTAGAAATCGATCGCGGCGGCGCAGCCGTCGACCGCCAGACCCGGCGAGACCACCGGATATCCGTCGGGGATGGGTTTGACATCAGACATGAGAGACCTCCGGTCGAGTCATTGTGTGATAGTTGCGAGCCTATTCCCGGGTTCAAGAGAAAAGGTCTGTTCGACCGAATGATCTTCTAGGGGCCCGCGACGCCACGCAGGCGGCGCACCTGGGCGGCGGTGACCGCCGTGAGCACGCCGGGGTCGACCGCGTCCGGCGCGGTCACCGCGATCTGAGCGAGCGTGTTGCCCACCTGGACGACGGAGACCAGCGTCATGAGGGTGATGCCGTCACTGACGGTGCGCAATTGATAGGAGGCGGCGGCGTCACCCGCGGCCGGCTGCTCGAGCGCGCCGAGCTGGAATTCGATGGCGGTCTCGTCCGCGTCGGCGCCGGAGTACACGGTGCAGCCGCGCAGGGTCTGCTGGACCGCGGCGAAGGCGGGACCGAGCTGGTCGGACGGATAGCTGGCCGCATCGATATCGATGCTGGAGAAGTTGGGGCCGTTGTAGCCGATGAAGTTCCACGCGCGCGCTTCCGGGCGCTGCTCGCCGATCGGAGTCATCACCTGCTCGCAGCCCGCCGGTTTCGTCGGCGGCGGGTCACCGAGGGGCAGGTCGGCGGAGCGCGAGGCGCCCGAGGGTGTGAAGCCCGAGGGCAGATCGGCCGGGTCGAGCAGCCGCGCGAGCAGGACGTCGGAGTCGGTGATCGGCTCGCCGCCGGCGGGCGCCGCGGCGACGATTGGGCCGAACGCGGGCAGCACGGGTTTGTTCTCGGGGGTATCGGCGGAACATCCGGTCAGCGCGAGGCCGACCCCGGCCAGCAGCAGGCCGAGCCCTCTGATCACTCGGTCCACGACACCTGCGTGGTGATCGTCTGCCGCAGGTTGCTCTGGCTTCGCGGATCGCGGTAGGCCTGATGCCCGCCGAGGTTGATCGTCCCCGACACCGGCAGTGGCAGCCCGAGATCGACGGTGATGGTGCCCTGGCCCTGCATCACATAGTCCTCGATATCGAGGGTGCCCGCGTTGTTGGGCAGCGACCACACCTTCGACTTGGGGACCTGGGTGACGTTCAGATCGATGGTCAGCCGATTGCCCGCCCGGTGCGCGAGCGTCGCGGTGGTCACCTGATCGAGGGTGACGCCACCGTCGACTTCCTGGTGCACCGTCCACACCGCACCCTCCCCGACCGGTTCGTCGGGGAACATGATCGAGCGATACACGGCTTGATAGAAGGCCTGTTCCAGCGCGGCGCGCGCGGCGTTGGAGGTGTCGGGCGAGGGTTCCAGGCGCAGCGCGGTGATCGCGCCGTCGTCGCTGAACTCGAACCCGGCGTGCGAACCGTCCGCGGCGGTGAGCGCCTTGTTCAGCGCCGGGTCCGGGCTGGTCACCGCGCCGAGGGTGAGGTCGCACCCCTCGGCGTTGGTCTGCGCCGTCATCGGAATGGTCAGCGGCGCGGTCGAGAAGTCGCGCACCGGTTGATCATTGATCTGCTGCTGGATGCTGTGCTCGGTGCGCAGCGTGACCTGCTGCGTGGTGCCCGCCGGGTAATCGGGACGCAGCACGGCATGCGGCTCCTCCCCCGCCGAGACCAGGGTGGCGGCCGCTTCGGAGATCGGCACGGTGACTTCCTTACCGATACCGAGAGGTTCGGTGCCGTCGGAGACCGCGGCCGTGTCGGAGTCGTCGGCGCACCCGACGGTGAACGCCGAAAGCCCGAGGGCGAGCACGACTAGCAGCACGCCGGAGCGCACACCGGAGCGCGCGATCCTTGGGGCGTGGGGGGAAGACAACACCGTCACAACCGACAGCGTACGACCGCTTCCTGAGTGGCGGCTTTGAGCGCGGCATTTACGCGCGGCCGGATCCCGCGAACACGCCCGCGCGGAGGCGCGGTGCATCGGCCGCATCGGACTGAGAGATGATGAGTGTCGTGAGTGATGACCGCCCGTCCGAGGACAATCCACTATCGACAGATTCCGACAGCTACTCCGCCGAGTCCCAGGAACGTCGGGACGCGAATTCCGCCGGTGCGCCCAGTGTGGCGCACGAGCCCGTATCCGGCCCGCCGCGGCGGTTGCGCACCGTCTTGCTGATCGCGGCGGTGCTGCTCGGCCTGGACCTGCTCACCAAAACCATCGCCGTCGCGCAGCTCACCCCGGGTGATCCGGTCTACCTGATCGGCGATTGGGCCCGATTCTCACTGGTACGCAACCCGGGCGCGGCGTTCTCCATGGCCACCGGCATGACCTGGCTGCTGACCCTGGTCGCGGCCGGCGTGGTCATCGGCGTCATCCGGATCGGGCGCACCCTGCGTTCGCTGTGGTGGGCGATCGGATTGGGCATGGTGCTCGGCGGCGCGCTCGGCAATCTGATCGACCGGCTGTTCCGGGCCCCGGGGCCGTTGCAGGGCCATGTCGTCGATTTCGTGGCGATCGGCTGGTGGCCGGTGTTCAACGTGGCCGACTCCGCGATCGTGTGCGGTGCGATTCTGCTGGTGGCGTTGACGGTGTTCGGTTTCGAACCGGACGGCACGCGGCACGGGCAGAACGACAACGCTAAGGCTGAGGAGCAGGCGGCATGAGAGAGACACGGTCTATGCCGGTGCCGGACGGGCTCGACGGCATGCGGGTGGACGCGGGGTTGTCCCGGTTGCTCGGGTTGTCCCGGACCGCGGTGGCGACGCTCGCCGAGGACGGCTCGGTGCAGCTCGACGGCGTGGCCGCGGGCAAGTCGGATCGTCTGGTCGGCGGCGCGTGGCTGGAGGTCGAGTTCCCCGAACCCAAGCGGGAACTGACCATCGAGGCGGAGCCGGTGGAGGGGATGCGAATCCTGTACGCCGACGACGACATCGTGGCGGTGGACAAGCCGGTCGGCGTGGCCGCGCACACCGGCGTCGGCTGGACCGGGCCGACCGTGGTGGGCGGGCTGGCTGCGGCCGGATACCGGATCTCCACCTCGGGCGCCCATGAGCGCCAAGGGATTGTGCATCGGCTCGACGTCGGCACCTCCGGGGTGATGGTGGTCGCGCAATCCGAGCACGCGTACACCGTGTTGAAGCGGGCTTTCAAACAGCGCACGGTCGAGAAGCGGTATCACGCTCTGGTGCAGGGGCATCCGGATCCCTCCAGTGGCACCATCGATGCGCCGATCGGCCGGGCGCGGGGCAACGACTGGAAGTTCGCGGTGACCTCGGACGGGCGGCCGAGTGTCACCCATTACGACACGATCGAGGCGTTCCAGGCGGCGAGCCTGCTCGATATTCACCTGGAAACCGGTCGGACACACCAGATTCGGGTGCATTTCTCGGCGATCCGGCATCCCTGCTGTGGTGATCTCACCTATGGCGCGGATCCGCGGCTGGCCGAACGGCTCGGGCTGGAGCGGCAGTGGCTGCACGCGAAGACGCTGGGGTTCCATCATCCGGCGGACGGGCGGTGGCTGGAGATCGAATCCGAGTACCCCGCCGATCTGAAGAACGCGCTGGGCGTCTTGCGTAATGCCTGAAACCCTTCCGCCGGCAGGCACTTCCGCGCTCCGGCGCGGCGTGTTGTCCGGTGTGGTGGCGGTGGGTGCGGCAGCGCTGATGTTCGCGCTCGGCACGTTGCATCCGCCGCGACCGCTGGGGGTGGGTACCGACCGGCTCGGCCCGGAGCGGGGCGAGGCTGTGTCGGATTATCTTGCGCGGGCTCGAGTTTCACTCGACGGCACGGATGCGCAGGAGCACTGGGCACTGGTCTCGTTCACGACGGAACTTCCCCCGGCGGCTATTCCAGCCCATAGTGGCGGCATCCGCATCGGCCAAGTGCTGCACCGGGTTCCGATCCCCCGCGTGCAGACTCCGATCGTCACGGTCGGTGTGCCCGCGGGCGATGCCGTCGCCGTAGCGTCGGCCGACAACGCGGCCTGGCAGTTGCAAGCCCAGCTGGATCGTGACGTGACACTCGGCGTACTCGGCGACCGCGGGTTGCGCGCCACGTCGGTCTCCATCGCGCGCCTGCGCGCGGGTTGTGCCTGCACGGTGGGCCTCGTCGTCCGCGGCACCCTCACCGAACTCCGGAATCTCGCCACCGGCAACGATATTCGCGCCGTCGAGGCCCTCCCGGCCGACGCGGTCGACGGCCACTTCGCCGTCACCCCCCTGCTGCCCGCCCACACCGGCACCGTCGGCCCCGCCCCCGACGACGGCCCGGTCCCCGAGCGATAACAAGATCGCCGGGCGGCGATCGCGCGCATCGCCGCCCGGTGATCTTCGGCATTCGTCAGAGGGGAAGCAGTTCCGGTTCACGGTGGGGTGGGGCCGGGTCGGGTGCGGGAATTCGCGAAGGCCACCAGACTCGGTCGCCCGCCAGCAGGGCCAGGGCGGGGACCAGGACGGAGCGGACCAGGAGCGTGTCCAGGAGGACGCCGAAGGCGACGGTGAAGCCGACCTGTGCGAGGGCCACCAGCGGGAGGGTGACCAGGACCGCGAAGGTGGCGGCGAGGACGACACCCGCGGACGTGATGACCCCACCGGTGACCGCGAGGCTACGCAGCATGCCCGCCCGGGTGCCATGGCGCCGGGCTTCTTCCCGTGCCCGGCTGACCAGGAAGATGTTGTAGTCGACGCCGAGGGCGACCAGGAACAGGAATGCCAGCAGAATCAGGCCGGAGTCCAGGCCCTCGAAGCCGAACAGGTGCTCGAAGAAGAAGACGCCCGCGCCCAGGGCGGAGCCGAAGGACAGCACCACGGTGAGCACGAGGCCGATCGGCGCGGCGATGGAACGCAGCAACAGGCCGAGGATGATCGTCACCACCAACAGCACCAGCGGAATGACCACCCAGCGGTCGCGCTCGGAGGCGGTGGCGATATCGAGATTCGAGGCGCTGGGTCCGCCGACCACGGTGCCGGCGGCGAGGTCGGGCAGTACCGATCGCAGTCGTTCGATGGTCGCGTATTCGGCCGCCGAGTCCGCGGGATCCCGTGGGATCGCGGTGATCTCGGAGAATTCCGGTCCGGTGCGCCCGGTTTCGGCCGCGCCGATGCCCGGATCGGCTTCGGTGGCACGCAGCACCGCGTCCAGAGCGCCGGTGGGGGCCATGATCAGGAGGGGCGTTCCCGCACGGTCGGGGAAATGCGCGGCCAAAGTTGTCGCGCCTTCGACTGATTCGGGGGTCTGCACGAACTGGTCCGCCCGCGACAAGGCGGCGGTGTTGCCGAGCAGGCCGAGACTCAGCAGCCCGAGCACGGCGACCGAAGCCAGCGCCGCGACCACCGGCCGCCGGGCGATAGTCACGCCGATCCGATCCCACAGCGTGGTCCGCGCCGGAATACCGCTGCGCGCGTGCGGGATTCGCGGCCAGAAGATCCAGCGGCCGCACACTACGAGCAGCGCCGGGAACAGCGTCACCAGCACCACGAGGGTGCACACGATCCCGGCCGCGCCGACCGGGCCCATCCCCGCGGCGCTGTTCATGTCGGCGGCCAGTAGGCACAGCAGCCCGAGGCTGACCGTGGCGGCCGACGCCGCGATCGCCGGGACCGAGGTGCGCAGGGCGGACAGCATCGCCCCCGCCACATCCGAACGATGCTGCAGCTCTTCGCGATACCGGGCGACGATGAGCAGTGCGTAGTCGGTGCCGACACCGAAGACGAGAATCGTGAGCACC
Organism: Nocardia goodfellowii; assembly: GCF_017875645.1. Taxonomy (NCBI): domain Bacteria; kingdom Bacillati; phylum Actinomycetota; class Actinomycetes; order Mycobacteriales; family Nocardiaceae; genus Nocardia; species Nocardia goodfellowii. Next base: position 7,095,871 of record NZ_JAGGMR010000001.1, read on the forward strand.
GCCGCGCTCTGGTCGTTGACGGTGACGTCGAACACCTTCGCCAGCCCGTACACCGCCGCCATCGAGGCGATATTCGCCCCGGCCACCGCGATCAGGGGCACCAGCCACAGCAGCGGGCTGCGATAAGTGAGCAACAGGATCACGGTGACCACCAGTGCGGTGACCAGCAGCAAGCGTTCATCGATGCCCTCGAACGCGCCCTCGAAATCCGCGCTCAACGCTCCGGGACCGGTGACCTGCACGGTGAGTCCCCGCGGATGCTCAGCCACCATCATGCGGAATTGCGCGATGTACTCGGCGGATTCACCGTGCGACTCGTCCACCATCACCGGATACATCAATGCCTGACCGTCATCGGCGATCAACGGCTGAGGCGGCCCGGCCGCGCTGCCGTACTTCGCCCGCAGCGCGGCGTAATGGGCCGCGGCCGTGGCGCGGTCGGCGTCGGTGACGCCGGTGTCCCGCTGATACACCACCAGAAAGACATTCGAGAGGCCGCCGGGCAGCGTCGCCTCCCATTCGGCCGCCATCGTGGACTGCGCGGCGGCGGGCAGATAGTCGGTTTCCTTGTCGGACTTCACGTCATCGAGGCTGCCGGCGAACGGCGTGAGCGCGGCCAGCACCGCGATCCACAACCCGATGAGCAGCCACGCCCTGGACTTCGTCCCCATTACTGTCTCCTTGCTACGGACATAGCAGCAGCCTGGCGGTAGCGCGATCCGAAAGCGTCCGCCCGGGGAAGGCTCTCCCGGATACTCCGCGCGGAGTACGCGTCGAGGCCGATGGCGGCGGACAATGTGGGGAATGGGCACACAGCAGGCAGCGGCGGAACCCGCGCACTCGACGGTCGATCGCCGGATGGGCCGCTGGTGGGCCGACGGTGCGCTGGCCGTCGTGCTGCTGAGCAGTGAGCTGATCGCCGCGGTCCTGATTCCGAACCCCCGCCCCATCGACACGTTCGGTGTCGCGCTGCTGGTCCTCGCCACCGCTCCGCTGGCGGCCCGCACCCGCGCCCCGATACCCGTGCTGGTGGCACACATGGCGATGGCGATTCCCTACCACGCCAACGAGTTTCCGCACGAGGCGATGATTCCGGCCACCATCGTCGCGCTCTACACCGCGGCCCGATACGGCAATCGGCGGCGGACCGCCATCATGATCCACGCGGTGCTCCTCTTCGGTCTCGGCGGCATCCTGATGTCCAGCGAGGGCAACGAGAACATCGCGTTGCAATCCTTCGCCGCGTTCGGCTGGATCGTGCTGGCGTGTGTGGCGGGCGAGGCGGTCCGGCTGCACCGCGCGTATATCGCGGAGGTGCTGGACCGGGCCGAGCGCGCGGAACGCTCCCGCGATGAGGAGGCGCGTCGCCAGGTGGCCGAGGAACGGCTGCGGATCGCCCGTGATCTGCATGATCTGCTCGCCCACACGATCACCGTCATCCAGGTGCAGGCCGGTGTCGCCGCGCATCTGCTCACCGAGCGCCGAGCCGATCCGGAGACCGTGCTCGACGCGCTGGACACCATCACCGGGGCCTGCGCCGACGCGCGCGCCGAACTCTCCGCGACCGTGGGCGTCCTGCGCACCCCGGGCGCCGAAGCGCGCGGACCGCTACCGGCCCTGGCGCAGGTGCACTCGCTGGCCGCCCTCGCCGAAGCCGCCGGTGTCACCGTCGAATTCCAGACCACCGGTCCGGCTCGCCGACTGGCACCGACGGTGGAAATGGTCGGCTACCGGATCGTTCAGGAGGCCCTGACCAATGTGGCCAAGCACGGCTGCGCGGACCACACCGCCGTCCGGCTCGAATATCACCGCGACCGGCTGGTTATTCACGTGTCCGACGACGGCCGTGGGAAGGGTGCCGCGGCACCGGGTTTCGGTATCCGCGGCATGATCGAACGTGCCGAGGCCATCGGGGGGACGGTCCGTGCCGAGGGTTCGGCGCGAGGATTCACCGTCACCGCCGACCTGCCCGTCGCCGCGGGAACCTCCGCTGATTCGGCGGCGACCACCGGCGCCGAGCCGGACGTTGTCGTCGCTGCTCGCGAAATCGAAGGATTGAGCGCGTGATTCGCGTCGTGCTGGCCGACGATCAGGCCTTGGTCCGTGGCGCGTTCGCCATGCTGGTCGCCTCCGCACCGGATATGCAGGTGGTGGGCGAAGCCGGGACCGGCCGCGCGGCAGTGGAATTGGCGCGTAGTGAGCGGGCGGATGTGGTGGTGATGGACATTCGGATGCCGGATCTCGACGGCATCGCCGCGACCGCCCTCATCGCCGCCGATGAGAACCTGGCCGGGGTAAGGGTATTGGTCCTGACCACCTACGACACCGACGACAATGTTCTCGCGGCGTTGCGTGCCGGTGCGAGCGGGTTCCTCATCAAGGACACCAAACCCGCCGCGCTGCTGGACGCCATCCGCACCGTGGCCGCCGGGGAGGCGCTGCTCTCCCCGAGCGCCACCGCCACCGTGATCGCCCGCGTCCGCTCGGTTCCCGACCCGGCCCCACGCCCCAGCCTCGGCGCGCTGACCGAACGCGAACTCGACGTGCTCGTGCTCATCGCCAAGGGCCTGACCAACGCCGAGATCGCGGAAACCCTTGTCGTGAGCCCACTTACCGTGAAGACGCACGTCAGCCGGATCCTCGCCAAGGCTCTGGCGCGCGACCGCGTCCAACTGGTGATCGCCGCCTACGAAGCCGGCCTGGTGACCCCGACCGGCTAGCGCGGCGTCAATCGGGCAGGGTGACGACGCCGTCGAGGTAGCGGCGGCACCGACCGTAGAGATAGACGTGGTCGCCTTCCAGTTCGCCGCGCAGGGAGCCGCCGCGAGGGGAGAGCTGGCGGGCGGTGATCCGGCTGCGACCCAGTTCGCGAGACCACAGGGGGATCAGCTGGGCGTGTGCCGATCCGGTGACCGCGTCCTCGGCGACGCCCAGGGCCGGGCCGAAAACGCGCGAGACGATGTCGGAACTGTCGCCGAGCGCGGTGATGACGGCGTCGAAGCGCAGCGGCGGGAAGGCGGCGAAATCAGGGGTCGCGTCGCGGACTTCCTGTTCGGAACCGAGGACCAGGATCTCGTCGAAACCCGTGTAGGCGCGGACCGGCCGGACGCCGAGGGCGGCCACCAGGGCCGGATCCGGCTCGGTCTCGGTGGATGCCAGGGCGGGCAGGCCCAGCACGTATTCGTCGTCGTCGGTGCGGTCGACGCGCAGCCAGCCGCTGCGGGTGTAGAAATGCACCTGATCGATGCCAGGGTAGACGTCTTCCAGGATCTGGGCGGCACTGGCCATGGTGGCGTGGCCGCACAGTTCGACCTCGACGGTGGGGGTGAACCAGCGCAGGTGGAAGGCAGGTCCGGCACCCGGCGGCGCACCCGCCTCGGGCGGTAATTGCGATGTGTAGAAAGCGGTTTCGGCGAGGTTGTTCTCCTGCGCCAGGTGCAGCAGCAACTGATCGGGCAACCAACCCGGCAAGGGCATGACAGCGGCCGGGTTGCCCGAGAACGGTGCGTCCGCGAACGCGTCGATCTGGTGCAGCAATACCTCCATAGTCGCTGAAGGTACTCCAAGACCCAATCAGCCTTGCGCACAAGGCTTCTCGTGGGCGTGCCGGGTCGGATGTCCAGTAGGCTGTGGTGTTCGGCGGGTCAGGCCGTCGACGGGATCGGATGGGTTTGCCCACCGCGCAGTTTCGCCGTGATCCACCAGGCCGCCTCGACCAGCACGATGCCGACCGCGCCCAGGATCAGCGCGGCGGTGGTCAGCCGTACGTTCGACGGGTCGAGTTTGAAGAACTCGCGGGTGAACGGCATCGTGAACAGGAACACGTAGGCGGCCACCGAGGCGCCGATCAGCACGACCTTCCACCACACGTACGGCCGGGACACGAGGGCCAGCACCCACACCGCGATCATGATCAGCGTGATGAGCGCCGTCGTACTCGCCTGCACGCGTTCGGTTTCGGTGGCGTCGGGGCCCTCGTAGGCGATCAGGTAGGCGATGAACGTGGCCACGCCGATCACCACACCGGACGGGATCGCCAGCCGCATCACCCGCGAGACGAACCCGGTGCGCGCACGCTCGTTGTTCGGCGCCAGCGACAGGATGAACGCCGGGATACCGATGGTGAACCAGGCGGCGATCGTGACATGGCGGGGCAGGAACGGATATCCGAGCGGTTCGTAACCGAAGATCTGCGAACCGACCCCGGCCACGCCGACCAGGAACGCCAGCAGCACCGAGTAGACGGTCTTGGTGAGGAACAGATTCGAGACCCGCTCGATATTGCCGATTACCCGCCGGCCTTCACCGACCACATAGGGCAAGGTGGCGAACTTGTTGTCCAGCAATACGATCTGCGCCACCGCGCGGGTGGCCGGACTGCCCGCGCCCATGGCCACGCCGATATCGGCGTCCTTCAGCGCGAGCACGTCGTTCACACCGTCACCGGTCATCGCGACGGTGTGGCCGCGCGACTGCAAAGCGCCCACCATGGCCCGCTTCTGGTCCGGGCGGACCCGGCCGAAGGTGGTGTGCTCCTCCAGTGCGTCGGCCAGCGGCTCCTGCTCGTCCGGCAGTTCACGGGCATCGATGGCATTGTCGCCGCCGAGCAGATCCAGGGACGACGCGACCGCACCCACCGAGACGGCGTTGTCACCGGAGATCACCTTGACCGAAACATGCTGGGAAGCAAAGTATTCGAGGGTTTCCCGCGCGTCCGGCCGGACCTTCTGCTCCAGCACGACCAGCGCGGCGGGCCGCACGTCGCCCGGCGCGTCCGGGGCGTCCACCGGGCGGTCGCCGCGGCCGAGCAGCAGGATGCGCAGGCCGGAGGAACCGAGTTCCTCGGCGAGCCGGGCATCACCGGAGGACGGGTCGAGCAATACGTCGGGCGCGCCGAGCAGCCAGTCGCCGTGCTCCCCGTAGGACTGACCGCTCCACTTCTTCGCCGAGGAGAACGGCGCGACGGCGGTCTGGGTCCAGCCCGGACCCTCCGGCAGCGCTTCGGCGATCGCCTGCACGCTGGCATTCGGGCGCGGATCGTCAGCGGCCATGGCCGCCAAGGCGTTTCGCACCTCGGCCTCGTCGAGCTGCCCGTCACCGTCGGTGTCGAGCAGCTTGATGTCCGACAGGCGCATTCCGTTCTCGGTGAGCGTGCCGGTCTTGTCCGCGCACACCACGTCCACCCGGGCCAGGCCCTCGATCGCGGGCAGCTCCTGCACCAGGCACTGCCGCCGCCCCAGCCGCACCACGCCCACGGCGAAGGCGATGGAGGTCATCAGCACCAGGCCCTCGGGCACCATCGGCACCAGGGCCGCCACCATGCCGGTGACCGCGGGCCGCCAGGACTCGCCGCTGGAGAACAGCTGGTTGTAGATGATCAGCACACCGGCCGGGATCAGCAGGTAGGTGATGAACTTCAGGATCTTGTCGATACCGCTGCGCAGCTCGGAGTGCACCAGGGTGAATTTGCTGGCCTCCTCGGCGAGCTTGGCCGCGTAGGCGTCCTTGCCGACCTTGGTGGCGCGGTAGGCGCCGCTGCCGGAAACGACGTAACTGCCCGACATGACCGATTCGCCCTGCGGCTTGTCCACCGGGTCCGCTTCGCCGGTGAGCAGCGACTCGTCGACCTCCAGGGACGCGGACTCCTCGACCACACCGTCGACCACGATCTGATCGCCGGGGCCGAGCTCGATCAGGTCGTCGAGCACCACCTCGCGCGGCGGGATCTCGGTGGCCTTCCCGTCGCGGCGCACCGTGGGCTTGGCCTGACTGACGATCGCCAGCTGATCCAGGGTGCGCTTGGCCCGCACCTCCTGGATGATGCCGACCGCGCTGTTGGCCACGATGAGCAGGCCGAACATGCCGTCGATCAGTGAACCGGTGGCCAGCACCAGCAGGAACAGCACCCCGAGAATCGCGTTGATCCGGGTGAACACATTCGCGCGCACGATGTCGCGGACCGAGCGACTGGCCCGGTCCGGCACATCGTTGGTGCGCCCATCACGGCGGCGTTCGGCCACCTCCGCCGCGGTGAGTCCGGTGGCGCCGGGTGCCTGCACGGTGATCGACATGCCAGCCAGCCTAAGGCGTGCCGGACTTCGACCCGCTTCGTGCCGCGCGGAGCAGTCGACGGATTATGGGATGACCGCGTGCCACCTGCACTAGTAGCGTGCATCGGGTGCGGCGAATCGGATCGGCTCCCGGTGTGGTGTTCGGGACAGGCGCGTATCTGCTCTGGGGATTGTTCCCGGCATTCTTCGGGATGCTGGCCTTCGCGGAGCCGGTCGAAGTGGTGGCCCAGCGGATCGTCTGGACGCTGGTCCTGGTGTTGATCGTGCTGGCCTGCACCGGCCGGCTTCGCGAGCTGATCGGGATCGATGCCAAGACCTGGCGGCTGGCGGCGGTCGCGTCCTTCGCGCTGTCGCTCAACTGGGGCGTCTACATCTACGGTGTGCTCACCGAGCACGTGGTCGAATGCGCGCTCGGCTACTTCATCAATCCGCTGGTCACCGTCGCGTTCGGAGTGGTGATCTTCCGGGAGAAACTGACCCGGGCACAGTGGGTGGCGCTGGGGCTCGGCGCACTCGCCGTGGCTGTGCTCACCGTCGACTACGGCAGACCGCCCTATATCGCGCTCATCCTCGCCTGCTCGTTCGCCACCTACGGCCTGGTCAAAAAGGTCATCCGGCTCGACGCCCTGCGCGGAATCGCCGCCGAAGGCATCGTCGCCGCACCCTTCGCCCTGGCCTTCATCGCCTATCTTGTGCTCTCCGACCGCACCGAATTCGCCTCCAGCCCATCCCACACCGGCCTGCTACTCGCCACCGGCCCCGTCACCCTGGTCCCCCTGCTGCTGTTCGCCGTCGCCGCGCAACGCGTCCCGCTCTCCACCATGGGCCTGCTGCAATACCTCACGCCCGCACTGCAAATGGCCTGGGGCGTCGCCGTCATGCACGAACCGATGCCCCCGTCCCGCTGGGCCGGCTTCGCCCTCATCTGGGCCGCACTCGCCATCTTCACCACCGACGCCCTCCGCCGAGCCCGCACCCGCCGCAACACCCACCACGTCACCGCGGAACCCACCTGATCCGGAATCGCTCCTCGAACGCGCGTCGGTTCGCAACATCCACTTTCGGCTTCCTGGTGCAGGATCACCAACCCGGTAGCGGAATGGCTGTGAGATGGCCGGACCGCCATCAAGGTTCCGAACGCGGTGACTAGCATCGCCTTTCGTCAGCTTGTGTGCGGTGGGGGTGGGGCCCGGTCGCATCGTTCGAACTGTTGGTACGGAGGGCCGCGATGCGCGCCGCCGAGGATGTTCAGACCACGTCGACCGCGTCGTTGCCGCCGTTCGCTTGGCGTGAATTGGCGGTGCTGGGCGGGCTTTTCGGCGTGCTGCTGATCGTGCGGTTGGGGCGATATCCGCTGTGGGGCGATGAGCTGTATCTGGTGCCGGTGGGGCGGCGGTCGCCTTGGGGGTTCGCCGATCAGGGGCCGCTGGTGCCGTTGCAGGCTTATCTGTCGGACTTGGTCGCGCCGGGTTCGGCGGTGGCGCTTCGACTTCCGGTGGTCGGTTTGACGGTGGCCACGGTCGTGCTGGCGGCGGTGATCGCGCGCGAGTTAGGGGGTGGGCGGGCAGCTCAGTCGGTGGCCGCGCTGGGTTACCTCTGCACACCGTTCGCGGTGCAGCAGTCGGCGGCGATCAGTACTTTCGCCTATGACGCCGCGCTGATCACGGTGCTGTGCTGGTTGCTCATTCGCTGGGTGCGAACCCGCCGGGACGGGCTGCTGATCGCGGCGGGTGTGGTTGCGGCAGTGGACTTCCAGGTGAAATGGATGGTGCTGGGGGTCTGGGCTGTGCTGGGCGTCAGCATGCTGCTGTGCGGGCCCCGCGAGGTGTTCCGCAGACCGGCGTTGTGGGCGGCCTGCGCCATCCTGGCGTTGTCGACGGTTCCGGCGCTGCTGTGGCAGGCCCGGCACGACTGGCCGCAGATCGCCATGGGCGCGGTGATCCGCGCGGAGCAGACCGCCATGGCCGACGGCCAGCTCGCCTCGGCGATCCGGGAGCTGATCCTGACTACCGGCCCGAGCGGAATTTTGTTGCTGATCGGATTCTGGGCGGCGGGCCGGTCGCCGCGGTTGCGGCCCTACCGATTCTTGCTGCCCCTGGGAGTCATACCGCTGCTCGCGGTTTTCGTGGCCGGGTTGCGCCCCTACTACCTGGGCGACGGGTTCGCGGTCTTCTACGCGGCGGCCGCGGTCTACCTGGTCGGTGACGGCCTGCGCGGCTGGACCAAGAAGGTCCTGTCGGCGTACTTCGCGGTCGGCGTCATCGTCGTCGTGACCGCGGTGTGTGTGCTGCCGCTGCCGCAGTCCTGGCTGCACTCGCCCGCGATCCGCAACGGCGACATGGCCATTCGCGCCCAGTTCTTCGGCCTGCGCGGCTGGCCGCAACTCGTCGACACCGTCGAACGCGCCCTGCGGACGCTCCCGGAGCGAGAACGATCCGCGACGATCATCATGACCCAGAACTACTGGCAGGCCAGCGCGCTGGACGTGCTGTCGAGCGTCGACCTGCCCGAGATCTACAGTCCCAGCCGCGGCTACGGCTACTTCGGCCCGCCACCCGATACCGCGACCCGGGTCCTCTACGTCGGCGGCGACAGTCTCGCAGCCGACCTCCCGGCCCGGTTCGCCTCGGTGACACCGCTGGCCCGCCTGGACGATCTCACCGGCTACCAAGGCGTGAACCACGGAATTCGCGTCTGGCACTGCACCGGCCCGGTCCGCCCCTGGTCCCAGACCTGGCCCGAGCTGATGTCGCTGCGCCTCGAACACGGAGACTGACCGGCCTCCTGCGGATACCGTTGCGGCGCAACACGCCGCTGCGGTGTGGGGTGCGGGCGGTGTGGCGGCTGGCGCGGGGAGAATGCTGGACATGACGTGGATGCGATGGCTATGAGCGACAGGGCCGGTAGCGACCTCGCGGGGGTGGGTTCTGCGGAGTTGCTGGAGCGGGCGTTGGTGGTGGGAGACCCGGAGGACGACCGGTGGTGGCGGACAGTCACCGCCCTGCAACACCGCACCGATCGCGAGACGTTCGATGCTGTTGCGGCACTGGTCGATTCGGCGGACGCGACGACGCGGCTGCTGGCCGTCGACGTGCTGAGCCAGTACGGGTACGCGCACGAGAAGCCGTTCCTGGCGGAGGCGCTGCCGTTGTTCGCGGCGGCGTGCCGGGATCCGGATCCACGCGTGGTCGCGTCGGCGATCGGCGGATTCGGGCATCACTACGATCCGCGCGGTCTGCCGTTCGTGTTGCCGCACGCCACTTCGGCGGACCGCGGAATCCGGTTCGCCGCCGCGGTGGCGCTGGCCACCATCGCCGGGGAGCCGCCCGCGACGGAGGCGGTGGACGCGCTGGTGCGATTGAGCACCGATCCCGAGGACATGGTGCGGGACTGGGCGGTTTTCGGTCTCGGCACCCAACTCGACGTGGATACGCCCGCGGTGCGGGACGCGCTCGCCGCCCGATTGGATGACCATGACCCGGAGACCGCCGCCGAGGCCGCGATGGGGCTGGCCCGGCGTGGTGATGCCCGCGCCGTCGCCGCGCTGCATCGCATGCTGGCCGCCGAGCCCAGCACGCTCGCGCTGGAAGCCGCCACCGTGCTCGGCTCACCGGAATTCCTGCCCGCGCTACGGGCTTTGCGAGAGGACGCCGGCGCGGCCGAACCCTGGTACCTCGCCACTCTCGACGACGCGATCACCGCCTGCACCCCCGAGTACTGACCCGGCGGCTCACACCTGAAGGGCGGCAAGCCGTTCGCGGGTCAACTCCGGATCGATGCCGAGGTGGACGAGCAGTTCCGCGGCCGGGTCGGGCGCGGTCAGCACGAGCAGCGACCGGAGCAGATGACTGGGCGCCAGTGACCGCGTCCGGAGACCGGTGGCATCGACCGCGTCCCGCAGGACGGCGCGGGCATTGCTGGTGGCGTTGTTCCGGCTGAGCGGAAGCGGTTTGTAGGGCTGCGGAGTCGGCGGTTCCAGCCCGCGTAGCTCGAGCCCGAGGGTGGCCAGGGCGGTGCGGTCGAGGTCGTCCAGTCCGGCGCGTGCTTGCTCCAGGGTGATGCCGAGCGCGCGGGCAGGCACGGACGCCTCGTCGTGTAGCAGCGCGAGCAAGAGATGGTCGGTGCCGAGGCGACGGGCGCCGGACCGGCCGGCTTCGTCGAGAGCCGCGGTAAGGACCGCCCCGAACGGGCTGGTCTTGGTGATCCGATCCCACATACCGGCCTCACTTTCCGTGTTTGGCGTGGGCGGACTGGCGCGTCACGCCGAGCGCGTCGCCGATCTGCTCCCACGTCCACCCCTCGGCGCGGGCGTGCCCGACCGCGGCAGCTTCCACCTGCTCGGCCAGCCGATGCAGCGCACGGACCGCCCGCAATCCGACCGCAGGATCAGCCGAATGCAACCGCTGGGTGAGTTCTTCCAGTTCCACAGCGTCAGTTTCGCTTGACAAGCATCGCCTGTCAAATGAAACTGACAGCGAGGGTTCGACGATGTGCAGGAGTGCCCTGATGACTACCGAGGTGATCGTCGTCGGCGCGGGCCCGACCGGGCTGCTGCTGGCCTGCGAGCTGGCGCTCTGCGGTGTGCGGCCGGTCGTGCTGGAACGCCAGCCGCTACCGCGCGAGCTACCCAAGGCCAATGGACTCGGCGGCGAGATCGTGCGCCTGCTCGACTATCGCGGCCTGACCCCACGCTGCCGCGCCCACAGTTCCTATCTGGGCCCCGTTCCCGGATTCCCGTTCGGCGGTACGGAATTGGACTTCACGAAGCTCGAGGAGAGCCCGCTGCACGCGATGCTCATCCCCCAGCCGCGCTTGGAACAGGTGCTGACCGAGCGTGCGCTCGAACTCGGCGCCGAGATCCGGCGCGGGCACGAGCTGCGCCGGTTCCATCAGGATGCCGACGGCGTGTCTGCCGAAGCACGGGGTCCGGCGGGCGAATACCGGCTCGGCGCACGATATCTCGTCGGCTGCGACGGCGGCCGCAGTGCAGTGCGCGCCGCCGCCGGTATCGCCTTTCCCGGCACCACCTATCCGGAAATGACGCGACTGGGGCATGTGGGAATGCCGGACCCGGTGGAATTGCTGAGCAACGGTGACCTGGAGGTGCCCGGCCTCGGGCGGGTGCGGTCGGGCTTCACCCGGACCGAGCGCGGGACGCTCGCTGTCGCGTCGTTCACGCCGGAGGTCCTGCTCGTGTCGGTCACCGACGCCGAGCCCGCGCCCGCCGACCCCGACGCGCCGGTGACCCTGCCGGAGCTGCGAGCCGGCATCCGCCGCGTGCTGGGCGCGGATCTGCCACTGGGCGAACCGATTTGGCTGTCCCGGTTCTCCGCGCAGGCACGGCAGGCCGAACGCTACCGGGCCGGCCGGGTGTTCGTGGCCGGTGATGCCGCGCATCTGTTCCCGGCCGGCGGCGCGGCACTGAACGTCGGGCTACTCGACACCATCAACCTCGGCTGGAAGCTCGCCGCCGCCGTGCACGGCTGGGCGCCGCCCGGTCTCCTGAACACCTACCATTCGGAGCGCCATCCCGCCGGTGCCCGTGCGTTGCTCCAGACTCGCGCCCAGACCGCACTGGCGGCGGCGACCGGCGACGACGAGTCCGCCCTGCGCGATCTGTGCCTCGAGCTTCTGGGTGACGAACAAGCACTGCGCCGGGTGGGCCGGATGCTGGCCGGTTCGGATATCCGCTACCCGATGACCTCGGCTGACCCGGGGACGCACCCGATACCAGGTTCGCAGGACCCAGGGACACACTCGCCACCGGGTTCGCAGGACCCCGGGACGCCCCCGCTCCTTGGTTCGCTCATGCCCGACCTGCTTTTGCAGGGCTGCGAATCCGCGAGCAGCGTCGCCCAACTCATGCCGGCGGCCCGGCCCGTCCTGCTGCAACTGGATGGCGGCCGCGACTGGCACGAGGCCACCCACGGTTGGGCCGACCGGGTCGATTTCCACACGGCCCACTGTGCCGACCGGCCGGCCGACGCGGTGTTGCTTCGCCCGGACGGCCACGTGGCGTGGCTGGACCCGGTCGGCGGAGCCACGGCCGCGGCGGCCGCGCTGCGGACCTCTTTGAACCACTGGTTCGGGGCCGCCTCGGCTACCAGCTGACGTTGATCGGGCCCGGCGACCAAGTGCCCCAGCGGTTCTGCGAGTCGACCCGCACCCGGGCGCGAATCGCGTTGGGGTCCAATGGGATGTACTGCTCCAGCGACCCCCAGTCGCCGGGGCGGTCCCAGTCGTGGTTCAGATAGGCCGGGACGGTGCGGGTGGTGTAGAGCTGCTCGGTCCAGCCGAGCGGGCCGCCGCCGACGTGGTCCTGCCACATATTGGTGATGGAGGCGCCGGTGCGGTCCGGCAGGATCCGGTATTCGGGCAGGTCGGAGACACCGTTGTAGGTCGGCAGGTGGTTCTGGCACGGGAAGTTCAGGCCGACGGCCCAGTCGAGCAGTACCGGCGTGCGCGAACCGAGCAGTGCGTTCAGCGTTTTCGTCAGCGGCACCCGGGGCGGGGTGACGGCGAGCCACTGGTCCTTGCCGAGATCCTTGTCCTCGGCGACCAAGCGAACCACGTCTGCGTCGCCGGGAAGCTGATCGAGCGGGACGCGCACGTTGCGCCACAGCGGCGCGGGGCCGATATCGATCGGCAGAATACGACCACCCGTGGTGACGGCGCCGTCGGATCCCGTTGTCCCGTACTCGAGTTCGAGATGCTGGCCGGGGTGTTCGACCCCGTCGGAGTCGATGGATCGGATCCGGCCCGCCACCGCGACGGCGATGATGTCACCGCGAGTTCCGTTGACCGCGTGCGGCAGTCGGAACCATCCGGTGGTCAACGTGGCGGGAGCCTGTTCGCCTTCGCGGTAACTGCCGAGCACGGGGGTGGTCGCCGAGTCGAGGCCGAAGGGCAGGGCGACGGAGCTCCCGCTCGTGGTATCGGATTCCGACTCCGCGGATTTCGCGGCGTCCTGCAGGTCCTCCGGGTCGCTGGAGACGGTATTGGCGCGACCGGCCTCGGAGTCGACCTCGTCGGAAACCAGCACGGGGGCAACGCCGCTCGCGCTGAAGCCCGCGGATTCGGTCCCGGCCAGCGCGGCGCCGGCGTCACCGGTGAGTGGGGCGAGCATCGACGCGTTCGGATCGGATTCCACCAGAACGTCGTCGGCGAGACCACAGCCACCCGCGAAAGCGGCGGACAGATTGGACTTGCCGAGCGAGTACGCCGGGTACTGCGACACTGTCGCTTTGGCGAACGGCGCCACCTCGAACAGCACCATGAACGCGGCGACCAACGCCAATACCGGTGTCCGGGTGACTTTCTCGGCCCACGGGCGCAGCCGGGTATCCGGCCGGATGTGCCACCACCCCGCGACCAGCAGGGCGAGCACCGACAAACCGGCCGCGATGCTCGACAGCCCCTTGCCCGCGATCTCGGGCGCCTTGTCCCACCACGGGATGCCCCACGAGGACACATACCAGTACCCGTTGGCCGCCACGAATGTCATGGCCAGCGTGAAGAACACCGCCGCCGCGAACAGCGCGCGGTTACGCACCGGCCGTAGCACTCCGTGCCCGACCGCCACCGCGGTGAGCGCCGCGACGCAGCCGGCCAGGCCCGCGAAGACACCGAATTGATGATTCCACTTGGTCGGCGAGAACATCATCAGCACCATCGCGGCGAAGGTGATGCCCACCAGCCGCCGCGTCGGCCCGGCGGCGGTCCCCGGGAGGTGACCGCCGCGGCGCAGCATGCTCACCACACAGACGATGAGACCGAGCAGCAGCATGAACATGCCGAACCGGCGGGTGAGCCAGCCGTCGCCGCTCGGGGTGATCAGGTACTGGTAGCGCAGATACTCGAAGAACCAGGACTCCCCCGGTTTGATCTGGTCGTGCACCCGCAGCATCTCGAGCACCGCGGCCAGGGTCCGGTCGGCGAACACCACGGTCAGCACCAGCAGTCCCGCCGCGCACAGCGGAACGAGCAGGGGCAGGTAACCGGTCGTCTTCGCCCGCCGCACAAGGACTTCCGTCATCCCGCGGGCACCGGCCGCCAGCGCCGCCACACAGATCAAACCGGACGGGGCCGCGGTCAGGGTGAACGCGGCGACGATGATCGCGCACGCATAGGGCAGCAACCGCCGGGTCGCCAGCGCCCGCTCCACCGATACCCAGGTCAGCAGAACGCCGGTGGCCACCACGAATTCGGCTCGCAGACCATTGTTGTAGGGCAGCCAGAACGCCAGGAACATCAGCGCCGACGTCCACACCGCGACCCCGCCGCGCAAGGCCGGGCCGAGCCGGGGCAGCACCTCGCGGCTGATCACCCACCAGCAGATCACCGCGGAGGCCAAGGTGGGCAAGCGAACCCACGGGCTGACCGTGGAAACCTGCGCCAGCCAACCGATCACGTCGGTGTAGGGGGTGTAGAACGGACCCTCGTCGACGCTGAACCAGCGGTAGTAGTTCGACATGTACCCCGAACTCTGCGCGCCGCGCGCCATGCCGAGGATGTAGCCGTCGTCGGAAGTGTTGGCCCCCAGGAAGTGCCAGACGCCCAGCGTCGCGAACACCAGCCAGTCGACCGGCCGCAGCCGCCACCAGCGCGTGGGCAGGAACCGGCGGGTGGCGCGACCGTCCAGGCGGTCGAGGCGGTGCAGGGCCACCAGCGCGACCAGCGTAGCGAGCACGCACAGGATGATGACGGCCAGCTTGAGCGGTGTCGGCGAGGTGGAGAACCGGGAGTCGACGGCGATGTCCACCGCCAAACCCGCGGGCGGCGCGCCCTTTATGTCACTGAACACACCGACCACTTGCGGGCGCAGGTCTTTGGTGGGCAGGTCGCCGGAACTGATCGGCCCTGTGCCGCTCACGGCGACGGAATTCCGGCCGATCCCGACCTCGACCGCCACCGCGCAATTCTGGCCGCGCACAGTATCCAGCGGCGCCGACCACAGCAGGGTGTTCCGGGAGACGATGTCCACCCGCCCGGGTCGCTCGGCGGTGTCCGCCACGACCTTGGCGACGAAGCCGTAGCGCTCCATATCCGGCGATTGCCGCGGAATGGTCGACATCACGACACCGCCGGTCTCGGCGAGCGCGGTCAGCGCGGTACAGGGAATGTTCGCCGTCAACTCGATCGGCGCGTAGGCGGTGAGCGGCGCCTGAATACTGGTGGCCGAACCGGATTGCGGCCACGAGACGGTGGCGGCATCCATACGCACCGGCAGCAAGGGGATCGCGATCGCGCACAGGACGCCGATCAGCGCCGCGATCACCGCGACGGGCCGAGCCCACCCCTGATACTTCGACGATCTCGCTCTGCCGGGTCGGGATTCGTCGACGGAGCGCTCCGCCCACACCATTGTGTCAGCCACGGAGCCTGATAGTAGCGGCGGTTGCCGAAAATGGTACTGCCGCTAAGTTTCCGGCGAACGGTCACAGCCGGTGCCGCGCGCACCGGCCGTGACCGGTGCGACATCAGGCGGTGCAGGCCACCGACTGGACATTGGCCAGCTGCAGCATCTGGCAGGCCCACGCCTTCTGCACCTTCCACTTGCCGTCTTCGGCGACGAACGGCACGTCGGCGATGTTCTCCTGGCCGTTGATGGTGATCTTGGCCTTGGCGTTGATGGTGTCACCGAACGCCGTCACCTCGGTGACCTCGGCCGACGCGCCGGACTGCTGAACGGCCTGGGCGAGGCGGCCCGGCAGTTCCGGATCGGCCTGGGCGCCCTGGACCATTTCCAGCTTCTCGTCGTTCGGCACGTTCGGGTCGAGCGCCTTCTGCAGCTGGGCGTTCAGCTCCGCCACGGTCGGGACCGGCGGCACGTTCGCCGCGCTGGTGGCCGCCGTCGTCATGGCACTGGTCGTCGAGCTCTTCGCCGTCGAAGTGTCCTTCTTGTCATCGCTGCCGCAGGCAGTCATGCTCAGTGCGGCGGCGAGGGCCAAGCCGGCGATCGCGATGCGTCCAGTCTTACGAAGCTTCAACTGCTCGTCCTTTGCGTTCGAGTAGGTTCCGTGGTTTCCCGCAGCAGCTTCCACCCACCGGTCGTTGAAATACCTCAGCGGCTTCACTGCACGGTGCTTCAGGCTAGTGGAGGCTGTCGAGCGGATCGGCACGGGACAGACTGATGTCGTCGGCGCTGAAGGTACGCGCTGGGCCGGGGCCTGTCGAACTGGTCTCGAAACGGACAGTGACCACTCCCAATCCCGCGCCCTGCACCCAGCCGTGCCCGAATTCCGGGTGCGCGACATCCATTCCGGGATACCACAAGGTTGCTCGCTGCTCCGGCGGGTCCGATTCGGCTGCGGGGGCCGGGGTTTCGGGCGCCGAGTCGGCCGGGACGTCCTCGATCGGATCCTGGTCCAGCTCCGGGAACAGCGATTCCTGGCGCACGGTGGACAGCCCGCCGAAACCGACGCCCACCAACCGAATCGGGCCCAGCTCGGCCGGGTCGATCGCGGACCGCTGCGCGGCGGTGGAGAGAGTAACCAGATCCGTTGTCGCGTAGGGCAACGTGAACGAACGGGTGACCACGCTCATATCGGACTTCTTCAATTTCAGCACCACGGTGCGCGCGGCCCGGCCGTCCTTCTCCAGCCTGCGGTGCGCGGACGCGGCCATCGCCTCGATGGCGGGCCGCAACTGCGCGAGGGTGACGATGTCGGTCTCGTAGGTGTTCTCGGCGCTGATCTGTTTGGCTTCGGCCCGTTCCGCCACCGGGCGGTCGTCGATGCCGCGCGCCAGCCGGTGCAGCGCCGACCCGACACTGCCGCCCAGAATGGACGCGGCCTCCGATTCGGGCAGCGCGGCGAACGCACCCACGGTCTCGATGCCCAGGGAGCGCAGCCGGCTTTCGGCGACCGGGCCGATCCCCCACAGTTTGCGGACCGGCAGCGCGGCCAGTAGCCGCTGCTGTTCGGCCGGCGAAACCACCCGGATGCCATCGGGTTTCGCCAGGCCGGACGCGATCTTGGCCAGCTGTTTGCCGGTACCCGCGCCGATCGAGGCGACCAGGCCGGTCCGCGCCCGCACCACCGCCCGCAGTTCGGTGCTGAACCGGTGTACCTCGGCCACCGTCGCACCGGCCAATTCCGCCGGCTCACCGAAGGCCTCGTCGAACGACAGCGTCTCGAGCACGGGGATGCGGCTGCGCAGCGCCTCGAAAACCCGCCCGCTCATCTCGCCGTAGACCACGCCGCGCGGCGGCACGACCACCGCCGACCCACCCACCAGCCGCCGCGCCTGATGCATCGGCATGGCCGAGCGCGCACCGAAGACCCGGGCCTCGTAGCTCGCACCCGCGACCACCCCGCGACCGCCGGTGCCGCCGACGAGCACCGGACGCCCGCGCAGGGTAGGCCGGGTCAGTTGCTCGACGGATGCGAAGAAGGCGTCCATGTCGATGTGCAGCACCCAGCGCCGCGCGGCGCGCTCCGCATCCTCCGGCGGGTACGGCGACCGGGTGCTCACCGCGCCCGCCGCTGCTTCAGGGTCCTCACGGCCAGGAATCTACGCGGCCGCACCGACAGCTTCCGCACCGGCGAGTCGCCGGTTGACTGTGCGATAGCTGCCGCCGCCACGCCGGGGTCTACCCGCCTTGACCTGCCCCGATCGGACTTGGCACCCACGCGGGTGTGTGATGATCGAGGGTATGAAGATCCGCAAGGCCGTCATCCCGGCCGCTGGAATCGGCTCTCGGCTCCTCCCGCTCACCAAGGCCATCCCGAAGGAGATGCTGCCGGTCGGCGACAAGCCGGTCATCGAGCACACGGTGCGCGAACTCGTCGCGTCCGGGATCACCGACATCACCATCGTCGTCAGCGGTGGAAAGTCGTTGATCCAGGACCACTTCCGGCCCAACCCGGCCCTGGTCGCCCAGCTACGCGCGGACGGCAAGACCGCCTACGCCGACGCGGTCGTGGAAGTCGGCGAGCTGTCCCGGCTCGGCCACATCACCTACCTCGACCAGCACGGGCCCTACGGCAACGGGACGCCCGTCCTGAACGCGGCCCGCAACGCCGGGGACGAGCCGATGCTGGTGCTGTGGCCCGACGACGTGTTCGTCGCCGAGGTGCCGCGCGCCCAGCAACTGGTCGACGCCTACGAGTCCACCGGGGCACCGGTACTCGCGCTGATGCCGATGGACCCGGCCGAATCGCAACGCTACGGCGTGCCGGTGGTCGCCGAGGATCAGGGCAACGGCCTGCTGCGCATCACCGGGCTGCGGGAGAAGCCCAAGCCGGTCGACGCGCCGTCGGCCTACGCGGCGATCGGCGGGTACGTGGTGACCCCCGGCATCATCGAGGAACTGCGGCGGCAGACCGATGCCTGGTACGAGCACCGCACCGGCGAGGTCTACCTGACCGACGCGATCAACGTGTTCGCCGCCGAGCACCCGGTGTACGGCCAGGTCATCCGCGGTCGCTGGTACGACACCGGCAACCCGGCCGATTACCTGGTGGCCCAATTCGCTTCCGCGCTGGCGCATCCCGAATACGGGCCGCTGCTGCGCGGGCTGGTCACCGAGGAGAGCTAACCGAGCTCGACGATCGCGAGCTTGTTGTCCGCCATGCCCGGCACCAGCAGGTTCCGGCCGCTGCCGTCGACGGTGAAATCCGCGGGGCCGATCAGGTTTTCGGGGAGTTTCACCGCGGCGGCCGCGGTACCGTCCGGGCGGTAGATCGTGATGGTCCCGGCGGTGGGCGGCTCGACCGAAACCCAGTCCGAGACCGCGAGATTGCCGTCCGGAAGCAGGGCCAGACCGTCGAGGATGCCGTGTACGGTCCCGATCTTCTTGGGCTGTGCGGGGATTCGGGCCAGATCGAGAACGAACAGGTCGCCGCCCTTGAAGTCGGCGCCCAGCGCGGCGACATAGACGGTCTTGCCGGTCTGGTCCGCCACCACACCATTGGCGCCGGGTACGGCGGTGGTCACCGTGCCGAACCGCTTGGACTCCAGGTCGAGTTTGTAGACCGAGCCGCGCAGCGAGTCGGTGACGAGCAGGGTTTTGCCGTCCAGCACCGCGATGTCGTTCAGCAGAGCCGGGGCGTCGCCCTCCAGCTTCGCTTCGAACACCTGGCCGAGCGTATTCGCGTCGTAGCCGACCACCCGGTCGATATCGGCGACGAAGATCTTGTTGCCGGTGTAGGCCATGCCCTTCGGCGCGTTCAGCGGCGCGTCACCCGAGCGCGGGATGGCCTTCAGCTCGGTGAGTGTGCCGGTCTGATCGAGCCGGGACAGAAACCCGTCGCCGTCCTTCGCCGTGGCGTCCTGCACCGGGCCGACATTGGAGACGAACCACGCGTCCCCCGCGACCAGCACGCTCTCCGGATGCGAAAACCCTTGCAGCACCGCCGGTGCGGCGACCGGCACCACGGTCATCTCGTGCCCGGAGTGCTCGTCACCACCACCACAGCCGGTCACGGTGGCGCCCAGCAGCACCACCGCGGCGAGGCCGATCCCGACGCGGGGTATACCGCGAACACCCATCTCGACCATCCGTTCCCACGCCGTGCAGCGACCGCTGCCCTGATCGTGGAAACTTAATCGATCCCGACCGATCCGGCGCGGCGAGCGCGGTTCAGAAGAACCGGCGGATGGCGTAGATCTTGAACTCGCGCAGTGGTGTCATGCCGACCGGGACACCGTAGTCATAGGCGTTGAGGACCTGCCCCATCCCGGCGTAGATGCCGACGTGCGAGCCGTCGCTGTTCAAGACCACCACGTCGCCCGGCGCCAAACCGATGAACGACACCGGGATGCCGACCCGCGCCTGCTCCCAGGTAGTGCGCGGCAACTTGATCCCGACCTGGCGATAGGCCCACTGGACCAAACCGGAGCAATCCCAGGCATGCGGGCCGTTGCCGCCCCACTGGTAAGGCTTGCCGACCTGAGTGGTCGCGATGGCGAGCGCGGCGAGCCCGCGCGGACTGGAAATGGGGATCGGCAGCTCCACCGAGCCAGTGCTACTCCCAACCTCGTTGAGGGTCTCAGCCAAATTGATACCGGCCGTGGCGAGGAACTCGGCCATGCGCACAGTCTGCTCGAGGTAGGTGGTCTCTCGCGCCTCGGCCGCGTTGCTGGGAGCGGATGCGCCGGGTGTGGTGGCGGTTGTGGCCTGGGGTTCGGTGGCGGATGCGGCCAGTGCGCCGGGTGCGGCGGGCGCGGAGCTAGGCGCGGGTACCGCCGGTGCGGCGGGGGCGGCGGCCGATGCGCCAGGGGCAGCCGCTGCCGATCCACCAGGTGCGGCTTGTGTGACCGAAGCACCCGGTACTGCAGCGGGCGCACGGGGCGCAGGCGCTGCGGGTACAGGCGCTGCGGCGGCGGTGCCGGGGGCGAGCAGGCCCGCGCATACTGCGGGCGCGGCTAGGAGTAGGCCGAGAACGGTTCCTTTACGGGGTCTTTTCGATGTATTCAGCACGGCGCGTGTGCCTCCTCGGCTAAGGCACGGCGACCGGCCTCGCGGAGCGCAACGGGAGACAGGCAGCCGTGGAACCACAGCGCGTGTGCCCGCCCGAAAACCGGCTAGCACCGCGCAGTCCAGGTAGAACAGTCATTGTGCGCAGTCACTGAAAGCACAGAGGTATTCCTGCGTCCCAGTGGCAACATCGAATTCTGCGGCAGCGTCGCTTATCGAACAAGCTTCTAGCTAATATTCAGCGTTGCATCTCGGTCACGGTCACGATGCGGGGGCGTAAAGAGAAACGGGGCCGGCTTCCGTGGTGGAAGCCGGCCCCGATGCGCTCCTCGGACGCGCTCAGTGTGACCGCGTGGTCAGGCCTTGCTGAGGGACACCTTCACGCCGCCGACGATCTCGGGAGCGTCCGCGCCCACGTCACCGAAAGTCAGTGCGGTGGCGAGGATTTCGCCCGCGATCAGATCGCGGTGGGTTTCGGCCCAGCCCAGACGCTCGGCGGGCACCTCCAGCACCACCGAGATCCGATCCGAAACGTCCAGCCCTGCGGACTTGCGGCTTTCCTGCAGGTCACGGATGAGATCGCGGGCCCAGCCCTCCGCCTCGAGTTCCTCGGTCACCGCCGAATCGAGCACCACGAGACCGGCGTTGCCGGGCAGCGCGGCGGTGGACTCCGGCTCGGCCGCGACCAGTCGCTGGGTGTATTCCTCTGGCAGCAACTCGATTCCGGCGGCGGCAGTGGAGCCGGCCGGGAAAACCGTGACGACACCGGCGGCGTTCTCCGACCAGTCGCCGGCCTTGACCGCCTTGATCACCGCCTGCACGTCCTTGCCCAGACGCGGACCGGCGGCCCGCGCGTTCACCACCAGCTCGAAGCGCCCGTGCACGGCGACGTCGGTGGTCAGGTCCACCTTCTTGACGTTCACCTCGTCGGCGATGATGTCGGCGTAAGGCCGCATCCGCTCGGCGTCCGCGGCCGCGATGGTGACCTCGGCCAACGGCAGACGCACCCGCAGGTTCTTCGCCTTACGCAAGCTCAGCACCGTCGAGCAGACCGTGCGCACCTCGTCCATGGCCGCGACCAACTCCGGATCGGCGGGCAACTCACCAGCCTCCGGCCAATCGGCCAGGTGCACCGACCGTTCACCCGTAAGCCCACGCCAGATGACCTCGGTGATCAGCGGCAGCAGTGGCGCGGCGAGGCGGGTGACCACCTCGAGCACCGTATGCAGCGTGTCCACCGCATCGCGATCCTCGGACCAGAAGCGCGAACGCGACCGGCGCACATACCAATTGGTGAGCGCGTCGGCGAACTGGCGCAGCTCGTCACAGGCGCCCGCGATGTCGTAGGTCGCCAGCGCCTCGGTCATCACCTCGCGCGTGGCCGCCAGCTTGGCCAGGATGTACCGGTCCAGCACATGCGGCGAATCCGTGCGCCACACACCGGATTCCGAGGCGTAGAGCTGCAGGAAGGTCCACGCGTTCCACAGCGGGCGCAGCGCGTGGCCGACACCCTCGCGGATGCCGCGCTCGGTGACGATGAGGTTGCCGCCGCGCAGGATCGGCGAGCTCATCAGGAACCAGCGCATGGCGTCGGAGCCGTCCCGGTTGAACACCTCGTTCACATCCGGGTAGTTGCCCTTGGACTTGGACATCTTCAGGCCGTCGTCACCCAGCACGATGCCGTGCGCGGCAACGGTTTTGAACGCGGGGCTGTCGAAGAGCGCGGTGGACAGCACGTGCAGGGTGTAGAACCAGCCGCGGGTCTGCCCGTTGTACTCGACGATGAAATCGCCCGGGAAGTGGCTGTCGAACCACTCCTTGTTCTCGAACGGGTAGTGCACCTGCGCGTAGGGCATCGAGCCCGACTCGAACCAGCAGTCCAGCACCTCGGGTACGCGCCGCATCATCGACTTGCCGGTCGGGTCATCGGGATTCGGCCGGACCAGGTCGTCGATCATGGGGCGGTGCAGATCGGTCGGACGCACGCCGAAGTCGCGCTCCAGCTCGTCCAGCGAGCCGTACACGTCCATGCGCGGATAGGCCGGATCGTCGGACACCCACACCGGGATCGGGCTGCCCCAGTAGCGATTACGGCTGATGTTCCAATCCCGCGCGCCTTCGAGCCACTTGCCGAACTGACCGTCGCGGATATGCTCGGGAACCCAGCTGATCTGCTGGTTCAGCTCCACCATGCGGTCGCGGAACTTGGTCACCGCGACGAACCAGGACGGCACCGCCATGTAGATCAGCGGCTGACCGGAACGCCAGCTGTGCGGGTAGGAGTGCTCGATCGTCTCATGCCGCAACAGCTTTCCGGCGGCCTTGAGGTCCTTGATGATCACCGGGTTGGCGGCGAAGACCATCAGGCCCTCGTACGGCGGCACCATCGAGGTGAACTTGCCGCCCGCGTCCAGCGGCTGCACGATCTCGATCCCGTTGGCCGTGGCGACATCCATGTCCTCCTCACCGAAAGCCGGTGCGAGATGCACGATTCCGGTGCCGGAGTCGGTGGTCACATAGTCGGCGGAGAGCACCCGGTGCGCGTTCGGGTGGCCGGCGAAGAAGTCGAACGGCGGCTGATAGTCCAGCCCTACCAGGGCCGCTCCGAGGTGCTCGGAGAGGATGCCGGACGCTGTGCCCTCTGGTCGCTCCACCGGCTCCGCGCCGAGCCCGAACTCCCGCGCGTAATGCGAAACCCGTTCCGCGGCCAGGACATAGCGCTTGCCGTCCGCGGCGCGCAAGTGCACGTACCGCACGTCGGGGTGCACCGCGACCGCGAGGTTGGACGGCAGCGTCCACGGGGTGGTGGTCCAGATCAGCGCGTTCGCGCCGTCCAGTTCGCGCAGTGGATGATCGGCCGGGACGCGGAGCACCATGTCGACGGTGACGGCCGGATCCTGGCGCATCTTGTACGCGTCGTCGAGGCGGGTTTCCTGATTCGACAGCGGCGTCTGCTCGTACCAGCTGTAGGGCAGCACCCGGAAGCCCTGATAGATCAGGCCCTTGTCGAACAACGACTTGAACGCCCACATCACCGACTCCATGAAGTCGAGATCGAGGGTCTTGTAGTCGTTGTCGAAGTCGACCCAGCGTGCCTGACGCGTCACATAGTCGCGCCATTCACCGGTATACCGCAGCACCGAGGATTTGCAGGCGGCATTGAATTCCGCCAAACCCATCGCATCGATCTGTGATTTGTCTGTGATACCGAGCTGCTTTTCCGCTTCGATTTCCGCGGGCAATCCGTGGCAGTCCCAGCCGAATCGGCGGTCGACCCGATTCCCGCGCATCGTCTGAAACCTCGGGATGAGGTCCTTCACATATCCGGTGAGCAGATGTCCGTAATGTGGCAGACCGTTGGCAAACGGCGGCCCGTCGTAGAAGACGAACTCGCCCGCACCCGTACGGTTCTCGATGCTGGCCCGGAAGGTGTCGTCGGCGGCCCACGCGTCGAGGACCTTGCGCTCCAGGTCGGGGAAGGATCCACCGCTGCCCGCGCCGAGATCGACGCGAGGGTATGCGGACTTGCCAGTGTGCTCCGCCATCGCGGCTGGGTCCACCATGAAAAGGGGTCTCCTCGTGCCACCGCGCCGGTGTAGGCGCGTACCTAAGGGCACGGGGACGATGCCGGCGCCGGTGCGCCGAAACCGCGGTACCACCCCGTTTGTCCGGCTCGCAGACGTGCCGGACCTCTCGTTGTGAGCTGTGACGGGCTCACCCGTTCGGTTCTAATAAGCGCTGGACGCGCCGTTCTTCCGAAGGCTCCCCGGTGATGGCCGGATCGACGCCGTGTTCCTTCGATTCTAACCGGGACTGTCCAGCAGGTTTCCGCAGCCCTGAGCTCGGGTACAAGCAAGTAGCTCGAGATCTACGAAGGTGCAAGGTGTTGTCAGGTTCTCATCGTTTCGCGTGCCGCCCCGGTGGCGGGGCCGCCTCGTCGTCCGGCTTGCGCATGGACAGCGCGCTGACGAGCAACAGCACGGCACCTATCACGCAGACGAGGATGCAGCCCCAGGCCCACAGCACCGACCCGGTGGTCAGTGCCGTCACGAGCAGGGCGAACCCGATCGCAGCGAGAACGAGTGTCAAGACGAGCATGGTGACCCCCTGGGGGGATGGCACGAGGCGCAGCCGACGGGGTGGGTGAACTCAGCCATGCCAGGCGGTTCGACAGGGGGCAGGGTCTACTTCGAGCCTTTGGCGAATGACGCGGGCGCGAGGTTGTTTCCGGCGCCGGCATCGGCGAAGGCTTCGCCGCCATCCACCGGAACCGCCGACCCGCGGTTCTCCAATTCCTCCAGCTGCGACTCCAGGTACGACTTGAGCCGCACGCGGTATTCGCGCTCGAAGGTCTTCAGCTGCTCGATCCGGCTCTCCAGCACGCTGCGCTGCTGGGTGATGGTCGCCATGATCTCGGTGTGCTTGCGCTCGGCGTCGGCCTGCAGGGCATC
Source organism: Nocardia goodfellowii (assembly GCF_017875645.1). NCBI lineage: Bacteria > Bacillati > Actinomycetota > Actinomycetes > Mycobacteriales > Nocardiaceae > Nocardia > Nocardia goodfellowii. Next base: position 7,120,815 of record NZ_JAGGMR010000001.1, read on the forward strand.
GGCCTTTTCCTTGGCCTGACGCAGCTGGCTGTCCGAGCGGTTCTGCGCGTCGGTCAGCATGGACTCGGACTTCTGGCGCGCATCGGCGATCATCGCCTCGGAGCGGGTTCTGGCATCGCCCACTAGGCGCTCGGAGTTTGCCCGCGCGTTCGAGAGCAGGTTCTCCGCTTCGACTTTCGCGTCGCTGGTCAACCTGTCCGCCATCTCCTGGGCGAGGCTGAGCACCTTGGCTGCCTGCAGATTGGCGTCGGCCCCAGGCGCTTCGGCCTTCGGCGCGGCCGGCATCGGCGCGGGCGGGGCCTGCTGCACCGGGGGTTTGATCGGTTCCGACGGCGGGGGCGCCTGCTGCACCGGGGCTTTCACCGGCGCCGGGGCGGCGGGACGGCTCTTCTTGGCATCGGCCAGTTCGGCATCGAGCTCGGCAACCCGCTGGCGCAGGTCGGCGTTCTCCTCGATCAAACGGGAAAGTTCCTGCTCCACAAGGTCAAGGAAGGCATCGACTTCATCTTCGTTGTAGCCGCGCTTCCCGATCGGCGGTTTGCTGAACGCGACGTTGTGCACATCGGCTGGAGTCAGCGGCATGGAAGGATCCCTTCACGCGTCTTTTGGAGATGTAGCAGATCTAGCAAGGTATCTACGGGGCTGGCAGCCGGCGGAGCTGGCGGGGCGGGAAAAGCCCTGCCCCATTCTGTCACACCGGAGCTACCGGTTGGCTGTGCCTCTGAACGATTGGTCCTCACGACACGCGAGCTTCCGCGAACGACATCGCGATGAACACCGCGAACAGCAGGACCATAATCGACAGATCGAGTCGAATTCCTCCCAATGACACCGTTGGTATCAATCGCCTCAGCAGTTTCACCGGCGGGTCGGTGATCGTGAAGATCACCTCCAGGAGGACGACAACGACACCCGTCGGTCGCCAGTCGCGAGCAAAGCTACGGATGAACTCGACAATCACCCGGCTGATCAACAACAGCCAGAAGATGAACAGTACGAGGTACAGCACCGCAAACAAGGCCACGACCTCACTCTGCCGCAAAATCCGCGCCGCGCAAAATGACCACACCGCCCCCGGCGCAACAGATCTGCTGAAACCCCCTGATCACAACCCTATTTTTGGTTGTAGAAGCCGGTTTCGGCGATCCGGCGCCGCTCCTCGGCGGAGACGTCGACATCGGCCGGGGAGAGCAGGAACACCTTCGTGGCCACCTTGTCGAACGAACCCCGCAGAGCGAAGGCGAGTCCGGCCGCGAAATCGACGAGCCGCTTGGCGTCGGCGTTGCTCAGGTCGACCAGGTCCATGATCACCGGGTTACCTTCACGGAACCGCTCGCCGATGATCCGGGCCTCGCTGTAATCGCGCGGGCGCAGTGTCGTGATCTTGGACAAGGGACCTCCGTCCTCGAAGATCCCGGGCCGGCGCGCGGGGGCCGGTTCGGGGCGCACGCGCTCCTCCAGCCGGCGCTCCTCGGCGTCGGGATCGACAGCGAGCGCGCCACGGGTCGCTCCGCGCATCATCGGCGCACCGCCACCAGCGGTGAAGCGGCGGCCCGACGACGGGGCCGACTCGATCCGGGTGGGGCGCCGGGGCGCCTCGTAGCGATCGTCACCGTAGGACTCGTCGCCGTAGTCGTCGCGGCGAGCGACCGGGTAACCGGCCTTGTACGGCTTGTAGACCGGCGCGGGCTCGGCGTAGTCGGGCTCGTCGTCGAACCGGTCGGCCGGGCTGTACCGCTCGGCGCCGTAAGGGTCTTCGCTGTAGCGGTCAGCGGGGTAACCGCCCGCGTAGGGGATCCGACCACGCGCGCCTCGCGGCTCGCTCCCACCGCGCGGGGCGGGTGCGGCGGTTCCACGCAGATCGTCGGCGACATAGTCGTCTTCGTAATCCTCGAGCGGAACCATGCCGAAGTACGCCTTGAACTTGTGCAGTGTACTCATTACCGCACCTCGTGTTCGCTCATGTGGTCGACCTTCCTTCGGCCCCGGTGGCGGCCGGGTATTGAAGTTTTGCTCAGCCCTCTTCCGTCCCAAGCATATGTGTCGAATGTGACTGATGAGGTTTCTTTGCTACGCCGAGGTTATCGGTCTAGCGCCCATCAGGGCGGTACCGACACGCACGCAAGTCGAACCGTGTTCGACCGCTGCTTCCAAATCCGAGGACATTCCGGCAGAAAGTTCGGTCGCACCGGGGTGTCGCTGCAGCAGCAGGGTGTGCAAGGTCGCAAGTCGTGCAAACGCGCTATCGGTGTCGGCATGCAGTGGTGGAATGGCCATCAGGCCTCCTAGCTGCAGTGCTTCCGATTCCGCGACGAGATCGGCGAGGGCGTCGAGTTCGGCCGGTGCGACACCACCGCGGGCCGGGTCTTCGTCCAGGCTGACCTGCAGAAGTACCCGCACCGGCGTGTCTCGCTGTCCGGCCTCCAGCGCGTCGCGTGCTGCTGTGTCAAGAGCCATTGCCAGCCGTTCGCTGTCGACCGAGTGCACGGTGTGCGCCCAGCGCGCGATAATGCGCGCTTTGTTGCGTTGCAGGCGTCCGATCATGTGCCACCGCACGTCGCTGAGGTCTCGCTCACCCGCCAGCTCGGGCAGCGCCGCTACTTTCGCCGTCGCCTCCTGTTCCCGGGATTCGCCGAACTCGCGACGGCCGAGCCGGTAGAGGATGCCCAGATCCGCGGCCGGGAAGAACTTCGTCACGGGCAGCAGGCGCACCGATCCGGGTTCGCGGCCGGCGGCCCGGCAGGCCGCGTCGATGCGCGCGGTCAGCGCGGCAAGGTTGGTCGCGAGCTCGGAAGTGCGGGCGTCGAGCGGGGTTTCGGTGTTCACGCGGGGGTCTCCATCCAGATCACCCCGGCGATCCGTCCGGTCGGGGCGCCGCGGCGGTGGCTGAACAAGGTCTTGTCCTCGATGGTGCAGCGCGGGTCCACCGCGACCGCGCCGATCCCGGCCTCGGTGAGCTGCCTGCGGATGCCGGCGCGCAGGTCCAGCGATGGCGTGCCGCGCACGGTGGTGGCAGCGCTGCCGGGCAAATGCTTTTCCACGTCGGCGCGCATAGCGGCGGGGACCTCGTACTGACGGCCGGACGCGGCCGGACCGAGAAACGCGCCGATCCGGTCGACGCGCGCGCCGACCGACACCATCGCCTCGAGCACCTTCGGCACGATGCCGATCCGGGCGCCGATGCGCCCGGCGTGCACCGCCGCGATCACACCCGCCTCGTCGTCGGACAACAGGATCGGGACGCAGTCGGCGCTGAGGGTGACCAGCGCGAGATTCGGCACGGTGGTGACCAGAGCGTCGGTGGCGGGCACCGCTTCGGCGCGCGGCCCATCGACGATTTCGACGTTGCGGCCGTGGATCTGCTCCATCCACACCAGCCGATCAGGGGTCAGGCCGATGCCCTCGGCCAGCCGCTCCCGATTACGCCGCACCGCACTCGGTTCGTCGCCGACATGATCGCCGAGATTGAAGGTGTCGTACGGCGGCGCCGAGAAACCACCTGTCCTCGTCGTAGTGACCCGTCGGACAGTCATTGTCGGCGCAGCAGTCATATCCCCGAGCGTAGTGGCCGACCACGGACCACGACGAATGCCGCGCACCGCCGGAGACCACCGTCACCCGGACACAGAACAGCGGACCATCCAAGAGATTTGGACAGTCCGCCGAAGTGATCGAGCCCCGCCGAATACGAGGCCGCCGAGCGCGCGCGGCAGGCTCGCGACAGTGCGGCACCGGGGAAGCGCCGCCGGCGCCCTCCGAGCCCGCTGCTCAGGCGAAAGCCGAGCTAGCGGCGCATGAAGGAGGGCACATCCACGTCGTCATCGTCATCATCGATGTCGGGCGGCTGGATGTGTGCGCGCGGGTTGTGCGTCACCGTGGGTTCGGCGAGGCGGGCACGCTCGCTTTCGGCATAACTCGGTACCGGGCCGCGGGTGGGCGTGCTCGGGGTGGCGGCCGGAGGTTCGGTCCGAGCGGACACCGCGGACTCGCTGCTGGTACGACCGGCGGTGATCTCCCCCGCCCGCCCGGAACCGATGGCGGTGCTGCGGGTGTTCTCGAAACTGCGCCGCGCCGGGCCGCCGCCGTCGAAACCGGCCGCGATCACGGTGACGCGTACCTCGTCGCCGAGCGAATCGTCGATCACCGTGCCGAAGATGATGTTGGCCTCGATGTGCGCGGCCTCCTGCACCAGCGACGCGGCCTCGTTGATCTCGAACAGACCGAGGTCGGAGCCGCCCGCGATCGAGAGCAGCACGCCGTGCGCGCCATCCATGGAAGCCTCGAGCAGCGGCGAATTGATCGCCGACTCGGCGGCTTTCACCGAGCGGCCCTCACCGCGCGCGGAGCCGATGCCCATCAGCGCGCTGCCGGCGCCGGACATCACCGACTTCACGTCCGCGAAGTCGACATTGATCAGGCCGGGGGTGGTGATCAGGTCGGTGATGCCCTGCACACCGTTGAGCAGCACCTCGTCGGCGGAGCGGAACGCGTCCATCAGGCTGACCGCCGCGTCGCCCAGCTGTAGCAGCCGATCGTTCGGGATGACGATGAGCGTGTCGCAGGACTCGCGCAGCAGGTTGATGCCCACCTCGGCCTGGTTGCCGCGGCGCTTGCCCTCGAACGAGAACGGCCGGGTGACAACGCCGATGGTCAGCGCGCCGAGCTTGCGGGCGATGCTGGCCACCACGGGCGCGCCACCGGTGCCGGTGCCGCCGCCCTCACCGGCGGTGACGAAGACCATGTCGGCGCCCTTGAGCACCTCTTCGATCTCGTCCTTGTGGTCTTCGGCGGCCTTGCGGCCGACCTCGGGGTCGGCGCCGGCGCCGAGACCACGGGTGAGCTCGCGGCCGACGTCGAGCTTGACGTCGGCGTCACTCATCAGCAGCGCCTGCGCGTCGGTATTGACCGCGATGAACTCGACTCCCTTGAGTCCCTGTTCGATCATCCGGTTGACGGCATTCACGCCGCCGCCGCCGATACCGACGACCTTGATCACAGCAAGGTAGTTGTGCGGGGGCGTCATGGGCTCTCGCCTTCCTTCGATCTAAAGCCGTCGTTGCGGACGGGCAAACCCTGAACCTCAACCATAGGGTTGGCGTTATGTCAAGTATCCGACTGCTGCGGAACGCTATTCGCAGCCGCCGCGATACGCCCGCAGGCGCGCCGAGGCGAGTACCAGAATCTTGCGTGATCCCGCTCGCCTTGCCGCGCCACACGTCATATCGTGGACAGCTGCCCCCTGAACCCGATCTTGCTGAAAGATCGCTGGGCGCAATGGGTGTCGCTCACTTTACCGTCACCAGATTAGGACTCGAAACGTCGAACACCGTGCCCTCACGGGTCAGCAGTGGCAACACGACCTGCGCCTTTCGTTCGGCGTCGTTCGCTCCACCCCACACTACCGTGCGCCCGTCGGTCAGGTTCAGCGAGATATCCGAAATCGACCGCGCCACAACCTCACCCACCTGAACTGCCAGCGCAGGGGGCAGAACGCGCAGCACACCGACGGCCGCGGCGGTCACCGGATCGCCGCCGCCCGGACGCTCGGTGACCAGCTTGGGCACCCCGATCGGGGTGGGTTCGACAGCGAATTCGATGCCCTCGCCGTCCACCAGGTGCGCGCCGTCGGGGCCGTCGAAATACAGCACCGGAACGCGTTCGGTCACCGTCACCTTGATGGTGGACGGGTACATCCGCTGCACCCGGGCGGTGTGCACCTTGGGAATTCCGGCGACCCGGCGCGCCATGGCGGTGGTGTCCATGCGCAACATGGATCGGCCCGCCGGGATCTGCAGCTGCTCGCGCACCGCCTGCTCGGACACCGCACCGAGTCCCTCGATCCGCACCGTGCGCACCGATAACGTGGGCGTGAACCAGGCCAGCACGAATACAGCGGTAAGCACGCACACTCCGAGCAAACTGAACAGCCACAGCCGGCGATCCAGCCGCCACCGCGAAAGACCGGGCTGTGTCATCGTCACCGCCCGTACGGGTGGCGCGCCCGCAGGCCGTCGAGGATCTGGCTGCCGAGCATCGTCACATCGCCGGCGCCCATGGTGATCACGACGTCGCCGGGCAGTGCCAGTCCGGCGGCCTGCCGGCCCACCCGGGAGATATCCGGTTGATAGTGCACGGGTTTGGTGACCGCCTGGGCGACCAGCGCGCCGTTCACTCCGGGCAGCGGCTTCTCGCGCGCACCGTAGACATCGAGCACAACCACCTCGTCGGCCAAGCTCAGCGCGGCGCCGAACTCGGTCGCGAAGGTCGCGGTGCGGCTGTACAGATGCGGTTGGAAGACCACGATGACCCGGCCCTGGCGGGAACGGGCGCCGTCGCGGGCCTCCTGCTGCACCAGTTCGGCGGCGGCACCGAGCACCGCGCGCACCTCGGTCGGGTGATGGGCGTAGTCGTCGAAGACGCGGACGCCGTTCTCCCGGCCCACGAACTGGAACCGGCGGTGCACGCCGCCGAAACCCTCCAGACCCTGGATGATCTCGTCGATATCGGCGCCGGTGGCCCGGGCGGCCAGCAGCGCGGCCAGCGCGTTGAGGGCCATGTGCCGACCGGGCACGGACAGGCGCAGGGTGCGCGGCGTGGCTTCGTCGGACAACTGGAACTGGGCGACACCACCGACATCGCGCGGCTCCCAGTGGTGCAGGCGCACACCGACGGGGACGGGCGCGTCCTCCAGTTCGCCGGAGCCATAACCCAAGACCCGCACGCCCTTGGCGGCGAGCTTGTCGCCGACTCGCTCGGCCAGCGCCCGCGAACCGGAATCGTCCAGGCAGACCACCAGCAGGCCGTGGTCGGCGATCCGCTCGGTGAAGTCGTCGAACACCTGGGTGTATGCCTCCGGCGTGCCGAAGAAATCCAGGTGATCGGACTCGATATTGGTCACCACCGCGACATCCGGGGAGTACTGCAGCAGCGAACCGTCGCTCTCGTCGGCCTCGGCGACGAAGCTGTCGCCGGTGCCGTGGTGGGCGTTGGTACCGGCCTCGTTGAGCTCGCCGCCGACCGCGAACGACGGGTCGAACCCGCAGTGCTGCAGTGCGACGATGAGCATCGAGGTGGTCGAGGTCTTGCCGTGCGTGCCCGAGACCAGCAGCGTGCGGTGCCCCGCCATCAGCGAGGCCAGCACGGCCGGCCGCAGCAGCACCGGGATCTCGCGCCGGTTGGCTTCCATCAGTTCGGGATTGGTCTTGGGGATGGCCGCGTAGGTGGTGACCACCACGGTCGGGCCGCCGGGCAGCAGGTCCAGGGCACTGGCGTCGTGCCCGATGCGCACCTGCGCGCCGCGCGCCCGCAGCGCGAGCACGCCGCGGCTCTCCTTGGCGTCCGAACCCGAGACCTCACCGCCGCGGGACAGCAGGATCCGGGCGATACCGGACATGCCCGCACCGCCGATGCCGACCATGTGCACCCGCCGCAGCGCGGGTGGCAGTGCGGATCGCTCGTCGCTCACAGCGCCCCTCCTCGTCCGATCCCAGCCACGATCGAAGCCACTTCGTCGGCGGCGTCGCGGTGCCCCGCACCCGCCGCGGCCCGGCCCATCTCGGTCAGCCGCGCGGGATCGCGCAGCAGCGGTATCACCTCGTTGATCACGTAGCTCGGCGTCAGGTCCTGGTCAGCGACGATTCTGCCACCACCCTGGGCCACCACCGGTCGTGCGTTGAGTTCCTGTTCGCCGTTGCCGTGCGGCAGCGGGACATAGACGGCGGGCAGTCCGACCGCCGACACCTCGGCGACGGTCATCGCGCCGGAGCGGCAGACCACCGCGTCGGCGGCGGCGTAGGCCAGGTCCATCCGGGACAGATACGGCACCGCCACATAACGCCCGGCGCCGTCGGTGTCGGCCAGAGTCAAGGTGTTCTTCGGTCCGTGCGCGTGCAGCACCGAGATACCGGCCGCGGTCAGTTCGCGGGCGGCTCCGGAGACGCCCTCGTTCAAGGTGCGCGCACCCTGCGAGCCACCGAACACGAGCAGCACCGGGCCCTCGGCGGGCAGGCCGAAATGCGCGCGGGCCTCGGCGCGCAACGCCGCCCGGTCCAGGGTGGTGATCGCGGCGCGCACCGGAATACCCACGACCTCGGCTCCGGCCAGGCCCGAATCCGGGACGGCGGCAAGCACTCTGGCCGCGATCCGGGCGCCGACCTTGTTCGCGATACCCGCTTTGGCATTGGCCTCGTGCACCACGACCGGCACCCGGCGCCACCGGGCCGCCAGGTAGGCGGGCAACGCGACATAGCCGCCGAATCCGACGATGACGTCGGCGTCCACCTTGTCGATGACCGCGCGGGTCGCGGCCACCGAGGCGACTACTCGGCCGGGCAGGCGCAGTAGATCGGCGGAGATCTTGCGCGGCAACGGCACCGGCGGGATGAGTTCGAGCGGGTACCCGCGGGCGGGCACCAGGTCCTTCTCCAGACCGCGCTCGGTACCGAGGGCGGTTACGCGGATCGACTCGTCGAGTCGTCGCAACGCGTCGGCGACGGCGAGCGCCGGTTCGATATGTCCCGCGGTTCCACCGCCGGCCACGATCACCGAAAGGGCGCTCACCTGTCTCTACCTCGTTCTCTCGCATGGGGCATCGGATAGTTCGGTTCCCAGGCCCGGGTGGAGCGCAGGGAGCTGGTGCCGCGTCTGGGCGCGGGCCCGGGTTGCGGGCGACGCACCGGCGGCACCGGTTTGCCGCGCTGGGCCTGCGGCGGTGGGCGTTTGCGTTGCTGCTGCGCCCTGGCGGCGTTGCGGGCCCGCGCCGAGGATGCTTTGGCGGGCGAGTACACCTCGGGTTTGGGCAGGCGCAGCAACCGGCTGAACCGCCCGTCGGCGCCGGCGTGCAGCGCGGCCACCGCTTCGGGTTCGTGCCGGGCGGCGTTGGCGATGATGCCGAACATGAACAGGGTGATCGCCAGCGACGAACCGCCCGCCGACACCAGCGGCAACTGCAGACCGGTCACCGGCAGCAACCCGACCACATATCCGATATTGATCAGTGCCTGCGCGGTGATCCAGGTGGTGGCGGTGGCGGTGAGCAGCCGCAGGAACGGGTCCGCCGAACGGGCGGCGATGCGCAGCCCGGTGTAGACGAACAACGCGAACAGACCGAGCACCAGGGCGCAGCCGAGGAACCCGAGTTCCTCGCCGATGATGGCGAAGATGAAGTCGTTGTGGGAGTTCGGCAGATAACTCCACTTGGCGCGGCTCTGCCCGAGGCCGCGGCCCCAGATGCCGCCGTCGGCCAGCGAGTAGAGGGCTTGGCGCGCTTGGTATCCGATGCCCTGCGGGTCAGCTTCGGGATTGAAGAAGTTGCGCATGCGGTCGGATCGGTAACCGGCCGACAATGCCAGCACGCCCGCCGCGATCACGCCGGAGACCGAGATGGTGATGAACAGCCGCACCGGCAGTCCGCCGAACCACAGCAGCGCCGCGAGCACCACGCCGAGGGCGATGGTGGTGGACAGGTTCGGCTGCAGCACGACCAGCAGGCAGACCAGCAGACCGGCCGGGACCAGCGGCACCAGAATGTCTTTCAGGCCGGCCCGCTCCGAACGCCGCGAAGCGAGCAGATGCGCGCCCCACACCACCAGCGTCACCTTGACGATCTCCGACGGCTGCACCGAGATCGGCCCGATCACGAACCAGCGCCGCGCGCCCTGCACCTCCGAGCCGATCCCGGGGACCAGCACCAGCGCCAGCGCGAGCACCGACAGCGCGAACATCGGAAACGACCACTGGCGCAACCGCTTCAGCGGCAGCCGCAACGCCAGATAGAACAGGCCGGTGCCGATGGCGGCGAACATGGCCTGCTGGATGAACAGCGCGTAGGCCGAACCGCCGCCGGCATAGGACTCCACCGACGACGCCGAGAGCACCATGACCAGGCCCAGCACGGTGAGCAGGGTGGCGATGGTGACGACCAGGTGGAACGACGCGAGCGGGCGCGCCAGCCAGGCACCTGCCCAGCGGGCGTTGATCCCCCTGGCCGCCCCGCTCTTCGTCGCCGTTGTCGTCATAGTTGCCGCCCGATGTCCCCGTCCTCCAACGCGTGCACGGCCTCCGCGAAGCTACGGCCGCGATGGGTGTAATCGGCGAACATGTCCAGCGACGCGGCCGCGGGGGCGAGCAGCACGGTGTCACCGTGATTGGCCATACCGGCCGCCGCGCGCACGGCACGCGCCATAACAGCGTCGGCCTTCTCCATCCGCACCCCTGGGTCATCTGGTTGCGCCGCGGACTCCGGTCCCGCGTCCATCAGTGCATCGTCTCCCGCCCACACCTCGATGACCGGGACATCGGGCGCGTGTCGCGCCAACGCGGCGGCGATCACCGGTGCGTCGGACCCGATGAGCACGGCGCCGACCAGCCGGTCGGCGACCTCCTCGATCAGATCCTCGACGTGCGCGCCCTTCAACTGCCCACCGGCGACCCAAACCACTTGGGGGTGAGCCAAAATCGAGGACCGCGCCGCATGCGGATTGGTGGCCTTGGAGTCGTCGATGAAGTTGACGCCCGCGACTTCGCGCACGAACGCGGCGCGGTGCGGTCCGACCTTGTGTTCGATCAGGCCCTCGCGCACGAACTGCGGCGCCACATCGATGGCGCGGGTCAGCGCCGCGGCGGCCAGCGCGTCGGCGACACCGGCGGGACCGGGCGGGCTGATATCGCCGATCTCGGCCAGGATCGCGGCCTTGGTGAACGCGCGGTCCAGCAGCTTGCCGTCGACCACGCCGAGTTCCCCGTCGGCGGGCACGCCGATGCGGAATCCGACGGTGCGCCGCGCCTTGGACTTACGCGCCAGTGCGGCCGCGACCGCGTCGTCCAGACCCACCACCCCGACCCGGCCGTACAGCGCGCGGGCCTTCGCGGCGGCGTAGGCGTCCAGGCCGCCGTGCCAATCCAGATGATCCTCGGCCACATTCAGCACCACACCGGCCTCGGGCCGCACCGACGGCGCCCAGTGCAGCTGGAACGAGGACAGTTCCACCGCGAGCACCTGCGGGCCGGGGCTGCGCCGCAGCGCGTCCAGGATGGGCAGGCCGATATTGCCGCAGGCCACGCTGGCGATGCCGGCGGCGCGCAGGATCGCATGGGTCATCTGGGTGGTGGTGGTCTTGCCGTTGGTGCCGGTCACCACCAGCCACTTGCGGGCCGGACCGTAGATCCGAGCCTGATCCACCCACCAGGCGAATTCCACGTCACCCCAGACCGGGATGCCCTCGGTGACCGCCGATACCAGCACCGGCGAGTCCGGGCGCCAGCCGGGGCTGGTGATGACGAGCGCGAACCGGCTCAGGTCCGCGCTTTCCAGCGCCACGCTGCCGGCTACTTCGAGCCCGAGCTCGGCGGCTTCGGCGAGCGCTTTCGCGCCGCCGTCGGTCACCACCGGATGCGCGCCGATATCGCGCAGCGGTTCGATCAGCGAACGGCCGGAAACACCCCAGCCCGCGACGAGAACGTCACGGCCACGCAGGAATTCCAGCATGGGTCCCGGTGAACGCAGGGCCCGCGGAGAATGGTCGACCACGCTTGTTTCACCCGACCTTGGAGAGATATTCGCTGTAGAACAAACCGAGTCCGACCGCGGAAGCCATGGCGGCCAGCAGCCAGAACCGGATGATCACTGTAGTTTCCGCCCATTTACTGAGTTCGAAATGGTGATGGAAGGGCGCCATCTTGAACAATCGATTACGCGTAGTGCGATACACCGCCACCTGCAGCACCACCGAGAGCGCCTCGGCCACGAACAGCGCGCCGATGACGACCATCAGCAGTTCGGTGCGGGTGGTGATGGACAGGCCGGCGAGCATGCCGCCGAGCGCGAGCGAGCCGGTGTCACCCATGAAGATCTTGGCGGGCGCGGCATTCCACCACAGGAAGCCGATACACGCCGCCGCGCCGGAGGCACACACCAGCGCCAGGTCCAGCGGGTCGCGCACGTCGTAGCAGCCGCGCTCCACCTCGAACGAGCAGGAGTGGTAGTACTGCCAGAACGTGATGATCACGTAGCCGCCCAGCACCAGGCTCATCGAGCCGGCGGCCAGGCCGTCCAGGCCGTCGGTCAGGTTCACCGCGTTGGACCAGGCGATGACCAGGATGGACACCCAGACCAGGAAGATGATCGCGCCCATCGAGACGGTGGCGATATCGCGGACGTAGGACAGGTGTCGGCTGGCCGGGGTGATGCCGTGGTCGTTGCGGAATTGCAGTGCGAGAACACCGAATACGACGGCGGCGGTGAGCTGGCCGAGGTATTTGCCCGCCGCGGTGAGGCCCAGATTGCGCTGCTTGCGGATCTTGATGAAGTCGTCGACGAAGCCGACGGCGCCCAGCGCGGTCGCCAGGCCCAGCACCAGCAGCGCCGACGCCGAGGGACCATCGGCGTCGTACATGATGCCGATCAGATGCGAACCGAGGTAGCCAGCCCACATGCCGATCAGGATCGCGACGCCGCCCATGGTCGGTGTGCCGCGCTTGGCCTGATGGCTGGCCGGGCCGTCGACCCGGATCTCCTGGCCGAAGCCCTGTTTCGCGAACATCTTGATCAGCAACGGCGTCAACATGATCGACACCGCTAGCGCGATCGCCGCCGCGAATAGTATCTGCCTCATGAACAAGCCTCGCTGACGCTCGGCTTGTTCGTTCGGCGCGCCGCTGTATTTTTCACCGTGCGCTCGCGCACGACCGCGCCTCGCTGACGCTGCGGCAAAGCAACGGTCCGGCGCCACCCTCCGTCGGCTGGAGCCACATTTCGCTTCCTCACTGCGCTGCCTCCGTGCTGCTGCCCCTGCGTTTTCCGGCACGTTCCGCGCTGGTCAGATGTTCGGCGACAGCCCACAGGCCGACCGACTTCGAAGCCTTGACCAACACCACATCGCCCGCTTCGACCTCGTCGTCGAGCAGCGCGATGGCCGCGCCGATATCGGGCACGAGGATCGACTCCTCGCCCCATGAGCCTTCCATCACCGCTCCCTGATGCATCGCGCGGGACGGTCGTCCGGTGCCGACCACGATGAGCCGATCCACATCCAGGCGCACCGCCAGCCGGCCGATGGCGTCGTGTTCGATGACCGATTCCTCGCCCAGCTCGCCCATTTCACCGAGCACCGCCCAGCTGCGGCGGGGAGTCGCTTCGGCCTTGGACATCGTGACCAGGGCCTTGAGCGCCGCTTTCACCGAATCCGGGTTGGCGTTGTAGGAGTCGTTGATGACGGTGATGCCGCCATCGGTGTGCTGGACATCCATGCGGCGAGCCGAGGCGGCACGGGCGCCGGACAGGGCCGCGGCGACCGTGTCGAGGTCGGCGCCGCAGTGCAGCGCGACGGCGGCGGCCGACAAGGCGTTGCCCACCTGGTGCTCGCCGTGCACCGCCAGGCGGATATCGACGCTGCCCTGCGGGCTGTGCAGCGTGAAGCCCGCGCGCGCCTGGGAATCCATGTGCACGTCGGTCGCGCGGATGTCGGCGCCGGTGGACTGGCCGACGGTCACCACCCGAGCGGCCGTGCGCGTCGCCATGGCGGCGACATTCGGGTCGTCAGCGTTGAGCACCGCGAGACCGGAAGCCGGGAGTGCTTCCACCAGTTCGCCTTTGGTCTTGGCGATGGCTTCGCGACTGCCGAATTCGCCGAGGTGCGCGGTGCCGACATTGAGCACGACGCCGACGGTCGGCGGGGTCACCCGCGCCGCCGCGGCAATATGGCCGGGCCCGCGTGCGGACATCTCCAGCACCAGGAAGCGGGTGTGCTCGTCGGCGCGCAGCGCGGTCCACGGGTGGCCGAGTTCGCTGTTGAACGAGCCGGGCGGAGCGACCACGGTGCCGAGCGGCGCCAGCACCGCGGCGATCAAGTCCTTGGTCGAGGTCTTGCCCGAGGAACCGGTGAGTCCGATCACGGTGAGTCCGGTAGTGGCCGTGAGCTTTTCGACGCTGGCCCGAGCCAGTGCGGCGAGCGCCTCGAGCACCGCGGCGCCGGAGCCGTCGGTGTCCGCGGCCAGCGCGACCGACCTGGACCGGACCTCGCCGGGGGCGGGCGTCACCACGATGGCGGGCACGCCGACCGGCCGGGCCGCCAGCACCGCGACGGCACCCGCCGCGACCGCGGCGGCCGCGAAATCGTGGCCGTCGGCGCGCGCGCCGGGTAAGGCCAGAAACAGGTCACCGGAACCGATTTCGCGCGAGTCGAATTCGACCGAACCCGTCACCCGGGCATCCGGGTCCGGCACGTCGTGCAGCGTCCCGCCCACGACGGCGGCTATCTCCCGCAGTGTCATCTCGATCATCGAACCGTCAAATCCTCCGCGTCAGTGCCGTTCGGAGTGCGGGGGTGCTTGTGGCGCATCGCCGCGGCGAGCACCTCCCGGTCGTCGAACGGATGTTTCCGGCCGTTGATCTCCTGGCCGACCTCGTGTCCTTTGCCCGCGATCAGCACGGCGTCGCCGGGGCGCGCCCACTCGACCGCGGCCGCGATCGCCGCCGCGCGGTCGCCGATTTCGCGCACCTCGCCGCGTTCGTCCGCCGAAACCTGGTGTGCCCCGGCGAGTACGGCCGCGCGGATGGCCGCGGGATCCTCGCTGCGCGGGTTGTCGTCGGTGACGATCAGCAGATCGGCGCCGCGCGCGCCGGCCGCACCCATCAGCGGGCGCTTCCCGGCGTCACGATCGCCGCCCGCACCCACCACAATGGCCAAACGTCCTGCCGTGCCGGTGAATTCGAGATGATCCCGCAGCGTCGCGATGACCGACTCCACCGCGGCGGGCTTGTGCGCGTAGTCCACGACAGCGAGGAAATCCTGGCCCTCGTCCACCCGCTGCATCCGGCCCGGCACATCGACGGTGGCCAGCGCGGCCGCCGCCACCTCGGAGTCGACGCCGGCCGCCGTGCAGACGGCGATGGCGAGCAGTCCGTTGGCGACGTTGTAGCGGCCCGGAAGCCGCAGGCGCACCGGGAAACTGCCGCGCCGGGTGGCCGCGGTGAACTCCTGTTCGCCACCGCGGGCAACCACCGGACCGGCCAAACCCCAATCGGTGGAACCCATTTGGATACCACCGGTGGACACGGTGATCGGCGCGTCGAGCTCGGCGGCCAGCCGCCGACCCCACTCGTCGTCGACACAGATCACCGACGTCTCGGCGGCGACCGGCGAATCCGGTTCGAACAGACGGCGTTTCGCGGCGAAGTAGTCCTCGAAGTCGGCGTGGAAATCCAGGTGGTCCTGCGAAAGATTGGTGAACGCGCCTACCGCGAACCGGACACCGTCGACACGGCCCAGCGCCAACGCGTGACTGGACACCTCCATCACCACCGCGTCCACACCCTGCTCGACCATCAGCGCGAACATGGCGTGCAGCTGCGGCGCCTCCGGGGTGGTCAGCGCGCTCGGCACCCGCTGCCCGCCGATGCGGGTCTCGATGGTGCCGATCAGCGCGGTGGACAACCCGGCCGCCGCCAGTCCCGCCTCCACCAGATAGGCGGTGGTGGTCTTGCCGGAGGTGCCGGTGATCCCGATGACACGCAGGCGATGCGACGGATCGCCGTACAGGGCCGCCGACAACTCGCCCAGCACCGCGCGCGGTTGTTCACGCACCAGCACCGGCACGTCGATCGCACCGATCAGATCGGCGCCCGCGGTATCGGTCAGCACCGCGACCGCACCGCGTTCGACGGCGTCGTGCGCGAATCGCGCGCCGTGCGCTTGCGCGCCGGGCAGCCCCGCGAACAGGTCACCCGGGCGCACCGCGTTCGAGCGCTGTTCGACACCGGTGACCGCCACATGCGCCTGGTCCGGGCCCGACAGCCGGGCCCCGGTCAGTTCCAGCACGGTGGACAGCGGTGTCGACCGGACAACCGCCGGCCGCAACACAGGCGGGCTGGACTGCGCGGGCACCTTGCTCCTCTCGGATTCGGACATCTTCGGGTATTGCACGGATTGCGACGAGTCAGGTTACCGACGGGCGGACACCAGCGAACAACGCGCCTCGGTGTTGCGGCGCGGGATCCGCCGGTTAGGCATCAGCGCGCAGGACGAAACGCTGCGCCGGTGCGGCCGAGGGCGGCACACGATCACGCTGCAGAGCCCAGGAGGCGATGCTGTGGAACAGCGGCGCCGCGGACTGTCCGCCGCTGCCGTCGGAACTGCGCACCGGGTTGTCCAGCATCAGGCCGATGACATAGCGCGGGTTGTCGGCGGGTGCGATGCCGGCGAAGGTGATCCAGTAGCTGGAGCTGGAATAGCAACCGCAGCGCTGATCGATCTTCTGCGCGGTGCCGGTCTTGCCGGCGATCTGGTAGCCCTCGACGGCCGCGGGTGCACCGGTGCCGTTCTGCTCGGCGCTCATCGGGTCTTTCTGTACCACCGCCTGGAACATGGTGCGCAGCGTGGCCGCGGTCTGCGGGCTCACGACACGCACGCCCTCGGGCGCGGGCTCCTCGGTGCGGGCGCCGTCCGGGGCGACGGTGGCCTTGACGATGCGCGGCGGCACCCGCAGCCCGTCGTTGGCGATGGCCTGATACATGCCGGTCATCTGCAGCGTGGACATCGAAAGACCCTGCCCGATAGGCAGATTCGCGAACGTACCGCCGGACCACTGGTCGCGCGAGGGCACCAGGCCCGCCGTCTCGCCGGGCAGACCGACGCCGGTGCGCTGCCCCAGCCCGAACCGGTGCACCATGTCCGCGAAGCGATCCTCGCCCACCCGCTGGGCCAGCATCAGCGTGCCCACGTTGGAGGACTTACCGAAGATGCCGGTGGTCGTGTAGGGCACGGTGCCGTGCTCCCAGGCGTCACCGACGGTGACCCCGGCCATCCGGATCGAACCGGGAACCTGCAAAACCTCATCGGGATCGGTGAGCCCGTACTCGATCGCGGCGGCCGCCGTGATGATCTTGTTCACCGAACCGGGCTCGAACGGGTCGCTCACCGAGGGGTTGCTCTTCTTGGCGGTATCCCAGTTCTCCGGGCGCAGGGCGGGATTGAAGGTGCTGTCGTTGGCCATGGCCAGCACCTGGCCGGTCTTGGCGTCCAGCACCACCGCGGAAGCGCCTTGCGCGCCGGACATCTCGCGCGCCTGCTGCACCTGCTGCTGCACGTAGTACTGCAGATCCTGGTCCAAGGTCAGCTCGACGCTGTTGCCGTTCACCGCGGGCTGCTTGTCCCGCCAGCTGCCGGGGATGACCGCGCCGTCGGAGCCGCGATCGTAGGTGTGCGAACCGTCGGTGCCCGCGAGCACCGCGTCCAGCGACGATTCCAGCCCGATCAGGCCGTGCCCGTCCCAGCCGGTGGCACCGATGACATTGGCCGCCAGTGAACCACCGGGATACTCGCGCAGCGACTGTTGTTCGGCCCCCACCTCGGGGTATTGCGCGGTGATCTCGCTGGCGATGCGGGCGTCGACATTGCGCACGAGATACACGAAAGTCTCGTCGCCACGCAGCTTCTCCAGCAGCGCGGACACCGTGGGCGCCTGCTTGCCGAGCTTGTCGTGGATGGTCTTGGCGATCTCTTCCAGCCGCTTGTCCGGATCGGGCGCCTTCTCGCTCTTGGCCTTCTTCGCTTCCAGATCCTTACGCACCTGCACCGGCTGGAAGGTCAGCGCCTTCGCGGTGATGGTGAAGGCCAGCTTGTTGCCGAAGCGGTCGGTGATGGTGCCGCGGGTGGCGTGGTCGATATCCCGGGCGGTGCGCTGGCTCGCGGCCTGCGCGGACAGACCCGGCGCGGCAATGCTCTGCACCCACAACAGCTGCAGCGCGACGACAGCCAGCGCGATCAGCATGACTATCCGGCCGACGCCGATGCGCAACCGCACCGGGTTGTCCATGCCGCCCGCCGCCGTCTTGCGTGATCCTGGGCCGCCGGGCGGCCGCGGCCCGCGGCGCTGACGCGGCGCGGGCCTGGTGTGAGTCACCGAGTGACCTCCTGCGGTGCTGCGATCGGCGAGGGCACCGGGCTGGGCGTCGGTGCGGCCTGCTGCGCGGCGGGCGCGGGGTTGGGGGTGGTGTGCGCGGTGGCGCCGTTGGCCTGGTCGGTGTTCGCCTGGCCGGCCGAGCGCGGCGGGGCCACCGGAACCACCCGTTCGCCGTGCGCCTGGGCGTGCGGCTGCGGAGCGGGCTGGGCGGGCGGGGTGTTCAGGGGCGGCGCGGGCGCGCCCTGGGCGGGCGTCGGGTCACCCATCACCGAAATGGCGCCGTCCGGCGCGATGATCAGCCGGGCCGGATCCTTGGCCGGGATCATGCCGAGTTCGCGCGCCCGTGCGGCGAGTTCGGGCGCCGAGTCGGCGGCCTCTACCTCGCGCTGCAGGCCGGCGCGTTCCTCGGACAGTTTACGGTTGAGCGAGCGGGCGTCGCTGAGCTGGTAGCTGTCCTCGGCGGCCCGCGTGGTGAGCAGCAGGGTGAGCGCGAGACCGCAGCCGAGCAGCGCGATGATCGCCGCCACGAAGGGAATACGGGTGGCCATGACCGAGCTGCGCCGTCTGGGCAGCTTCGGCGAGGCCTGTTCCTTGGTTTCGGCCCGCAGCTTGCGCCTGGCGTAAGCCTTCTCCGCCGCATCGGGTTTGGCCCGCCCGGCGGCCTGCACTCGCCGGGCGACCCGACCCGGTTGTGCGGCACGTTCCTTGGCCGGCCCACCCGCTGCCCGGCCACCCCCCACGGAGCCGCTGCGCGGCGCTGCGATAGTCATTTCCCCTCCGTCTCTTGGATCCGCTCGGCGGCGCGCATTCGCACGGGCGCCGCACGCGGGTTCTCCTCGATCTCCTGTTCGGTCGCCTTCTCGGCGCCACGGGTGAGCATCCGGAATTCCGGACCCATCCCGGGCAGTTCGACCGGCAGGCCGACCGGCGTGCGCGAGATGATGCGCGGCGCCAGTTCCTGTTTCACGACCCGGTCTTCCAGCGACTGGTACGACATGATCACGATGCGGCCACCCATCCGCAGCGAGTTCAGCGCGGCCGGCAACGCGGCGCGCAGCGAATCGAGTTCGCTGTTCACCTCGACACGTAAGGCCTGGAAGGTCCGCTTGGCGGGATGACCTCCGGTCCGCCGCGTCGCCGCGGGGATGGTGGCGTACAGCAACTCGACCAGCTCGGCGCTGGTTTCGAACGGTTTGCGCTCCCGGCGCTTGAGCACCGCGGAGGCGATCTTGCCCGCGAACCGCTCTTCGCCATAGGTTTTCAGCACCCGGGCCAGATCACCGTGGCTGTAAGTATTGAGGACATCCGCGGCGGTCAGCCCGGCGGTCGGATCCATCCGCATATCCAGCGGCGCGTCGACGGAGTAGGCGAAACCGCGATCGGCTTCGTCGAGTTGCATCGAGGACACACCGAGGTCCATCAGAATCGCGCTGACCGACCCGATCGCGTCCAGCCCGGCCTGCTTCAGCGCCTCGGCGATGCCGTCGTATCGGGTGTGCACCAGGGTGATTCGGTCCTCGAACGGCTGCAGCCGCGCACTCGCGAGTTCCAGCGCGTTGGTGTCGCGGTCGAGCCCGACCAAACGGGACTCCGGATAGGTGCGCAGGAAATGTTCCGCGTGCCCGCCCAATCCGAGCGTGGCATCGAGATAGACGGCGCCGGGTTCGGCCAGCGCCGGGCCGAGTAAATCGTCGGCCCGTCTGAGCAGGACCGGAACATGGCGGGGGCCGGGCTGTTCTGAGTTCACCTCGACCTCCCGGATCTGCCTCGCATCGTCGCGCACCGCCTACGGCTCGGCGGCGTGGGTGGAGAAAGCTGCTTGTCGAAAACGAATGCCGCGTGGTCTCTGACCGAACCGGCACCTGGCGTCGGGGAAGTACGTCAGGGTCCACGTCCGGGCAGAGGCCGCGTGGCACTCGTTGTTTCGGGGCTAGAAGATCCCGCCCAGCGACTCGTCTCTCGCTTGCGCGTAATCCTCCTCGTTCTCGGCGAGGTAGGACTCCCACGCCTGCTTATCCCATATTTCGAGGAAGTCGACCGAGCCGATGACCACGCAATCCTTGTCGAGGTTCGCGTAGCGACGGTGTTCGGCTGACAACACGATCCGGCCCTGCGCATCCAGACGTTGTTCATCCGTTCCGGCGGCGAGTGCCCGGACGAACGCGCGAGCCTGCGGATTGCTTCGAGACGCCGCCGCGGCCCGGCGAGCGAGCGCGGTGAACTCATCTTTGGGATACACGGCAAGGCTGTGGTCCTGGCCTTTCGTGACCATCAACCCTCCCGCCAGATCGTCTCGAAACTTCGCAGGCAACGTGAGTCGCCCCTTGTCGTCCAGCCGAGGTGTGTAGGTACCGAGAAACAACCTCGATACCTCCCTACTGGATCACCTCGTCTGGATGGCCTCTCCTGTAGTGCGCGCTCCACATTACCCCACTTTCCCCCACTTTCAATCGAATACCGGGGTGATCTCCCTCCCCGGTTCAGCGATTCCGCAGGTCATCACAGCTATCACGGCGGTGGAGAGCTTTCGCGTGTTCCGCCGACACGCGGCGCGGACCTGGGTGATCGCCCGGAAACACCCAGCAACCGCAGCCGCGGTGGGTTGGAGTGGGGGATTCGGTGGGGCGTGGTGGTGGAGAACGAGCGGGCGCGGGGCCGGCCGGGGGCAGCGCGGCGCACGCGGACATGAGACGGCGACGTCGCACCGGATCGGTGCGACGTCGCCGCTGCGTTCAGATATCGAGGCTGTGCCCTAGGGCTGGGCCTACTCTTGTTCGAAGCGCCTCCGGAAACGGTCCTCCATACGTTCGGAGAACCCACCGGGCTTCTTGCCTCGGCCGGACCCGCTCGGCCCGCTGCCACCCGAACCGCTCGAGGACGCTTCGGCCGCGGCCGCCCCGCCCTTCGAACTGCCGAGCAACAGCAGAACGCCGGCTCCGAACATGACGATGAAACCGATCAAGCTGATGATCGGGAAGCCGCCGAGCTTCGGCAAAGCGATGCCGGCGACAAGCAGAACCAGGCCGAGGACGAACAAAGCCGCGGCCTGGAGTCTGCGGCGACTCGAGGTCGAACGAAGGCGTCCGCCGCGGACGGACGAGGCGAACTTCGGATCCTCAGCATAGAGCGCGCTCTCGATCTGTTCGAGCATGCGCTGCTCGTGCTCGGAGAGTGGCACGGTACCTCCCCCGGCACTAGACGTGGGCTGCCGCTTCCGGGTAAGCGACAGACAGCCGACCTTGGCGGCTATCTGAAACCAATGATACGAGTTCGATCAGAGGCGTACCACCTACTCGCGCATAACTAACTGGTCATGGCGTGGCGTCGGTCTGTGATTATGCGGTCAAGCCGCCGTTCAGGCCTGGTGCGGGCCGCAAACGCGAGGCCGCGGTCAGCATGTCTTCTACGTCGTGCAGGAATGCTCCTACCCGCGAATAGAACTCGTCGGCCTGGTGATCATCGACATCCCGGTCCAAGCCGGCCTCCAGGGCGGCCCGCAATTCCGAGCGCGCGCTGAAATAGTCCGCCCACATCACGAACTCGGGCGCGGCGCGCTGCAACAGCACCCACGCGTTGCGAGAACGGGCGCGGGGGGCGGCGTCAGCCCCGGTAAACGCGAGCACCGCACCCGCACCGCGCAGGGCGGCCAGATAGGCGGTACGGAAACGTTCGCGCGGATCGTGCTCCCCCGCC
Organism: Nocardia goodfellowii; assembly: GCF_017875645.1. Taxonomy (NCBI): domain Bacteria; kingdom Bacillati; phylum Actinomycetota; class Actinomycetes; order Mycobacteriales; family Nocardiaceae; genus Nocardia; species Nocardia goodfellowii. The sequence continues at coordinate 7,142,406 of NZ_JAGGMR010000001.1, forward strand.
GCTTCCATGAGCAATCCGTCCGCCCTTTTCAGCAGCTTGCCCGCCCTGCCGGGCTGCCCCGGCTGCTCCATACGAGACGACATTTCCCCATTCCTCCGCTCCTCGACACCCGGAGTCCTGGAGTGCTCTTCACCCACCGCACGGACCGAACAGGCATTCGAACGTTTGAATTACGCTTGAATATAGGGACACCCACCGACAACTTTTCGTCCGAGAGCCATGACTGCAGTCAAGCCCGAACACAAGTCCGCCGCCGCACCCGTCGTCGTCGACCTCTCGGTCGCCGAATTGCGCTACCGCATGCACGACGCGCTGTCGGTGTATGTCGCCGCGATGGGTTATCCGCACGGCACCGAGAACCATCGGGCCCCGATGTGGACCGAGCACACCACCCGGCCGGGCTGGCAGGCCGTGGCCGCGTTCCGCCCCGATGACGACGGGCGCGTCGATCTGCGTAAGGCGCCGATGCTGGCCATCGGCTACGGATACCGCGGCGCCCCGCATCAGTGGTGGCACCAGCAGGTGCACAGCGGAATGCGGCGCAGCGCCTGGCCGGAGCAGTCGGCTCGTCAACTGCTCTCCGACTACTTCGAATTGACCGAGTTGCACGTGCATCCGGCGGCGCAGGGACAGGGTTTGGGCACCACGCTGCTGACCCGGCTGTTGCGGAACCGCCCCGAGGGGGCGGTGCTCTTGTCGACGCCGGAAGTGCAAGGAGAGGACAATCGAGCTTGGCGGTTGTACCGAAGGGAAGGATTTCTCGACGTGGTCCGCAATTTCGTGTTCGCGGGTGATACCCGGCCGTTCGCGATTCTGGGACGGCGACTTCCGCTGTGACCACCCTCGTGCTGGGTTCGGGACACAATGCGCTGGTCGCGGCGTGCTATCTGGCGCGGACCGGCGAGCGCGTCGAGGTACTGGAGCGAGATGAGGTACTCGGCGGTGCGGTGTCGACCGTGGAACGGTTCCCGGGCCATCAGGTCGATCGCGGGTCCTCGGCGCACGTCATGATCCGGCATACCGGGATCATCGAGGAGCTGAAGCTCGGGAAGTTCGGCCTGCGCTACATCGATTGCGATCCCTGGGGCTTCACGCCCGGGGTGAACGGCGCGCCCCCGATCGTCTTCTCTCGTGCCCTGGACCGCACCTGCGCGTCCATCGCCGCGGCCTGCGGTCCGCACGACGCGATCGCCTATCGGCGTTTCGTCGACGTCTGGGGTGAGCGCAGCGACCGGGTGATGCGCGCGTTCGGCGGACGATCCACGCCGGGCCGGCTGTTGCGATCGTTCTGGGGCTTGGACGCCGGCGACGGCGGCAGCGCCCTGTCCCGCGAGTTCCTGCAGCCCGGAGACGCGTTGCTGGACAGTTACTTTCGCGACGAGCGACTCAAAGCCTCACTGGCCTGGTTCGGTGCGCAATCCGGACCGCCGATGTCGGAACCCGGGACAGCGCCGATGGTCGGGTTCGCGGCGCTCATGCACAAGCTGCCGCCCGGTCGCGCGGTCGGCGGAAGTGGTGCGCTGACACAGGCTTTGGTCGCGCGCCTGCGGTCCGACGGCGGGACGGTGAGCGCCGGGGACGCGGTCACCTCGGTGCGGCGCGCGGGCGCGGGCTGGCGGGTGCGCACGGCCTCGGGCCGAGACCTCCAAGCGGACAATGTGATCGCGGGCACGCACATTCTGACCACGCTGGATCTGCTGCGCGAGGGCGGCTTCGACCCCGAACCGCTGGACGACTGGCAGCGGCGGATCCGAGTGGGCCCGGGTATCGGCATGGTGGTGCGGCTGGCCACCAGCGCACTGCCGCACTATCCGGGGGCTTCGCTCGCGGAATCGGCGCACGGCCTGCAATTCCTGGTGTCGGACCGCGGGCAGCTGCGGCGTGCGCACGGCGCGGCGCTGGCCGGTGATCTGCCGCCGCGGCCGGTGGTGCTGGCGATGAGTTTCAGCGCACTGGACCCGAGCATCGCTCCCGCCGGCGAGCATCAGCTGTCGCTGTGGTCGCAGTGGCATCCGTACGAGCTGGCCGACGGCACCGACTGGGCCGACCACGCGGAGCGGGAGGCCGACCGGATCATCGCCGAAGTCGACTCCTACGCACCGGGTTTCGCCGATTCGGTGCTGCGGCGGTACGTGCAGACGCCGGTGGATCTGGAGCGGGAGATGGGGTTGCGCGGCGGCAACGTGATGCACGTGGAGATGTCGCTGGATCAGATGATGATGTGGCGGCCGATCCCGGAGTTGTCCGGTCAGCGGATCCCGGGTGCGCCGGGGTTCTATCTGACCGGTGCGTCGACCCACCCTGGCGGCGGCGTCTCCGGCGCCAGCGGCCGCAGCGCCGCACAGTTGTTGTTGCGCGACTCCCGGCGCACGCGGTTCACCTTGTCACGCAGGCGATGAGAGCGGGAGAGGTCCGCGCGCCGGAGTCCGCGAAACTGGTGGTGCCTGGCGGGCCGGTGCGCGCGCAGGCGGCGGTCGTCGTGCCGATGGTGTTCGCGCTGCTGCTCGTGGCGGTGCAGATCAGCTATCCGCTGACCAGCGGCGCCGGCCGGGATCGGGTGACGGTCGCCGTTGTCCTGTTGTCGGCCGCTACGGCGCTGGCACACGCGGCCGTGACGCGCGGGTGGCGTTATGCCGCAGGGCTTCTGGTGATCCTGTCCGGAATCGGCCTGCTCGCGGAGGTCGTCGGCATCGCGACCGGGTTTCCGTTCGGGTGCTACGAGTACGCGGTCGATCGGATCGGGCCGGCGGTGGCCGGGGTGCCGCTGATCGTGCCGGTGGCGTGGACGGGCGGGCTCTACCCGGTGTGGGTGGTGGCCGGGCTGCTGGCGCGGACGCCGGCGGCCAGGGTCGGGCTAACGGCGGCCGGCGGGGTCGGGTGGGACCTGTTCTTGGACCCGCAGATGGTGGCCGACGGCCAATGGCGCTGGTGTGACGCCGAGTCCGGGTTGCCGGGGCTGGAGCAGATTCCACTGACCAACTACGCCGGCTGGGTGGCTGCCGGGTTGCTGATGGCTAGTCTGCTGCTGGTGTGGGAGCGCGTTGCCGATCGGCGGCGCGATCCACGACCCGCGTCGGTCGCGGTGCCGGTCGCGGTGTTTTTGTGGACGTGGCTCGGGTCGGCGCTGGCGCACGCGGTGTTTCTCGGGTTGCCCGCCTCCGCGGGGTACGGAGCGGTCGGTATGGGCCTGCTCGGAATCCCGTTGCTGGGGTTGCTCGCCCGCTCTGGCTTGTCGCGTGGCTAATGTGGGGCCCGGCCTGGCACGATGTGAGCCGTGCAACCTAGTCCGATGACCACGAAGCCCGATGCCCCGGTTCTAGCGACGCCGCGCCGCACCGGTGTGCGTATAGCGGGGGCGGTGCTGCTCGCGGCACTGCTGGTGCCGATGCTCGCGGCCTGCCTGCGGGTCCAGGTGTCGATGGGTGTGTCGTCGAACGACCGGGTGTCCGGGCGGGTGGTGGCCGCGGTGGTGCCGGCCGACGCCAACGACAAAGGGCCGCAGTTGAAGGCGCCCGACTCGCTCGCGGCCAAGGTGCGAGTCGAGCCCTACACCCAGGACGGCTATGTGGGCAGCAAGGTCTTCTTCGAGGACCTGTCCTTCGGCGAGGTGTCGCAACTCGGCGCGCTCTCCGAACAGAGCCAGGGCATGTTCCACCTCAACTTCCAGCGCACCGGCGATCTGGTCACCCTGGACGGCCGGGTCGACCTGAAATCGGTGCCGCCGCACGGCTCCGATGTGCAGCTGACGGTGGCGTTCCCGTCGCGGGTGGCCAAGACCAACGGCAGCCGCGAGGACGACTCCACCGTCGCCTGGAAATTGTCGCCGGGCGAGGTTTCCCTGCTGCACGCCGAGGTCAGTTACGCGGACCCGAACACGCGCTCGTTCGCGGGGTGGGCCGGGATCGTCGGTGGCATCACGCTCGCGGTCGCCGCGATCGTGGCGGCGATGGCGTATATGGATCGCAATCCCCCGGCGCCGGGCTCCTCCGGGCGGTTCTCGCTGAGCGAGTGGTGGCGCACGGTGAAGGAAGGGCACTGACCCGTCCCGCCGAGCGGGTCGTGCGCGCGGGCACGGCCATCGCGGTCTTCGGATGTGTTGTCGCGCTGTACAACCGAGTGACGGTGCGGCGGTTACCGGAGTCCGCCACGGTGGTCGAGCCGGTGACGGTGTGCGTCCCGGCCCGGGACGAGGCCCACCGGCTGCCCGCGTTGATCGCCGATCTGCGGGCTCAGACCGGAGTACCGGATCTGCGGGTGCTGATCCTGGACGACGCGTCCTGCGATGGGACCGCCGACGCGGCCGCACGGGCGATCGCGGGCGACGACCGTTTCCTGGTGATCCGTTCCGATGCCGAACCCGCCCCCGGCTGGACCGGTAAGGCGGCGGCCTGCGAGCGGCTCGCCGAACTGACCGACACCGCCGTGCTGGTGTTCCTCGACGCCGATGTGCGGCTGGCTCCGGGCGCGATCGCCGCGGCGGTATCCGAATTGCGCAGACGCGACGTGGCATTGGTGTCTCCGTGGCCCGCGCAGCAGACGGGCTCGGTGGCCGAGGTGCTGGTGCAGCCACTGCTGTGCTGGTCCTGGGCGGCGGCGCTGCCGATCACGCTCGGCAATCGCAGCCGCGCACCGTCGATGGCGGTGGCGTGCGGGCAGTTCCTGGTTTTCGACACCGCGGCCTATCGGACTATCGGCGGGCACGCCGCCGTGGCGGGCAGCCCGACCGAGGATCTGGATATCGCCCGCGCGCTGCGTCGCAGCGGCAGGCACACCGCGCTGGTCGCGGCGGGACGGCAGGCGCGGACCCGAATGTACCGGGGCGCAGCCGAACTCGACGCCGGGTACACCCGTTGGCTGTGGTCCGCTTACGGTGGTTCGCCTTTGGCTGCCGCGGGGGTGGGACTGCTTGTCGCCGTGGGGTATTGGATCCCGCCGTTGGCGGCGATCGGCGGGCGGGGCAAGCTGCGGCGCGCCGGACTTCTCGGATATGCCGCGGCGGTCATCGGGCGTCTGCTTGCCCGGTCCACCGAGACCGCGGCACCGCTGGGACGGATGGATTTCCTCGCGGCGCTGGCGCATCCGCTGTCGGTGGGCGGGTATGCGGTGCTCTCCGTCCGGTCGCACCTTGCCCACCGCGCCGGGACGTCGACGTGGAAGCGGCGTTCGGTCGGCAGCTGAGTCTGCCGTCACCAGGCGCACCGATTCCCAGGGTCTGAGCGGCGAACTCTGCTCGCCGTCACCGACTGTCGACTGAGTGGGGAAGGTAGGCCACGCATGATGTGGCCCGCCGGTCCGGGTCGCGATCAGCAACCGACCCATCGGAAAGATCAGGGCACCGTCGTGATTCCGACCGTCGGTAGGTAGAAACAGGTCCGGGCACCGTCGACCTCGGTGCCGAACACGGCGGCCAGCACCGTGCCGCGACCGGTGTCGACGGGAACCGCGCGAATGCCGCCCGTGGGGACCGCTCCGGCGAAGAAGTCGCGGACGGCCTGCTCGGCGAGCGGGCGAAGTCCGGCGGGGACCTCCGGGGGCACCATCCGGCTGAAGACCTCACTCAGCGGGCCCATCGAGGCGAGCCCCGCGCGACCGCTGTCCACGTTCAGCCATGCCACCCGCATGCCGGAGCCGTCGGCGCCGGTGTTGCCCGACGGGACGAAAGCGAACAAGGTCTGGCCGGGTTTCACGGCGGTCAGATCGAGGCCGGGGATCGCGATGTCGTGCACGGGCCACGGCCCCGGAACAGCGCCCGCCACGGCCGGGCTGCCGAGAGCCGCGCCCGTACCGCTGCACAGCGCCGCGGTGGGATAGAGGAACGGTGTCACACCGAGAGATTGCAGGGCCGTGAGGGTGGACGGTCCGACGCCGGGGGCAGCGGCTGGCGCGGGGGCGGCAGCCACGGCATCGGCGGCAGCCACGGCATCACCGGCTGGCGCGGGATCGGCGGCCACGTAATCGCCGGCAGCCCTGGGATCGCCGGCAGCCCCGGGAACGGCGGCAGCCCCGGGAACGGCGGCAGCCCCGGGAACGGCGGCAGCCCCGGGAACGGCGGCTGGCGCGCGATCGGCGGCAGCCACGGGATCGGCGCCTGGCGCGGGATCGGCGCCTGGCGCGGGGGCGGCTGCCATGTAATCGGCGGTGGCCGCGTGATCGGCTGGCGGGGCGGCTTCGGGTTGTGCCGTGGCTGGGGCCGGGACGCCGAGCGCGAGGGTGCCGAGAGCCAACGCCACTCCCATGGCGCGGGCGCGCTCCCGGGAGCGGCGGGAGCCGGAGTAGACGCGGCGGACAGGCACTGCGAACCTCCTTCGTCGGGACGATCGAGGTGCAACGGTACGCCCGCAAACTCGGGAAATCGGTCATTTCCGGCGCGCCCGGCGGATGGGCCGTAGTCGGGGCCGCGACCATAATCCGCGCTTCAGCGCGCGCTGACCAGGGCTGGGCTCACGGTGATTTCTACTCTTGTCGCCGAGTTCGCTTGCTCCCCATGATGTTCGAGCACCATCCAGAGCGATTGAGAGACCTGGCTCGCCGACGTCGCAGCAACCCCCCGGCATGCCGGGTGCGGGTGCTTCCGCCAGGAACGATGGAGGAACCCCTCGACATGAAGTTTCTGTTGTTCACCCTGGTGACCAGGGTGCCCGATCCGCGCACCGGCGTACTGCCCGAGACGCACGACCGGTTCCGCTCGGTGGTCGGCCAGGCGCGGCTGGCGGAGCAGCTCGGTTACGACGGGTTCGCCGTCGGCGAGCGGCACGAGGATCCATTCCTGTCCGCCGCGCCGCCGGTGCTGCTCAGTCACATCGCCGCCGTCACCTCGCGGATCACACTGTTCACAGCGGTGACGACGCTGAGTCTGCTGGATCCGGTCCGGGCCTTCGAGGACTACTCGACGCTGGACAATCTGGCGGGCGGACGGCTGGAACTGATCATCGGCAAGGGCAACGGCGCCGCGCAGGCGCGACTGTACGGGGTCACCACAGCGGATCAGTGGGACCGCAACCGCGAGGGTTACGAGCTCTTCCGGGCGCTGTGGGCCAGCGACCGGGTGACCTGGTCGGGCCGATTCCGGCCGGACCTGGTCGAGGCCCAGGCGCTGCCACGGCCCTACCAGCCCTCGATCCGGATCTGGCACGGCAGCGCGACCAGCCGCGATTCGGTGGAACTGGCCGCCCGCCACGGCGATCCGCTGTTCTCGGCGAATGTCACCAATCCGATCGAGCCGTATGCCGCGCTGGTCCGGCACTACCGGGAGCGCTGGGCGCACTACGGGCACGACCCCGCCGACGCACTGGTCGGTGCGGGTACCGCCGGGTTCCATGTGGCACCCACCTCGCAGGAGGCGCTCGAGGTGTACGGCCCGATCTTCCGGGCGCGACTGGCGTTGGCGCGCAAGCTCGGCCAGCCGATCGTGTTCGAGACGCTGGAGGACTTCGCGGTGCGCAGTTCGGCGCTGATCGGCAGCCCCGAGCAGGTGATCGACAAGGTCGGCCGCCAGCACGAGCAATTCGGACACGAGGTGATCCACCTGTCCGCCGAACCCGACGGGCGCACCGAAGCGCAGCACCGCGCGAGCCTCGAACTCTTCCAAGCCGCTGTCGCACCCGAGCTGCGCCGGCGTATTCCCAGTCGGCCCTTGGCTTCCGGCCGGACCGTCGATTCCCCGCAATTATCTGGAGTAGCACCGTGATTCGCACCCGTCATCGCCTCGCCGCGTTCGCCGGCGTCCTCGCCGCGGCCGGCACCGTGGTCGCCTGCGGTGGCGACACGGGCAGCACCGGCGCCGACGCCGGGCCGCCGCGGCCGGGCGGAACCTTGCGCTACGGCCTGTCGCAGGCCCCGACCTGCTCCGATCCGGCCCAGGCGGGCAGCAATCAGACGCACTATGTCACCCGGCAGATCGTCGATTCGCTGACCGATCAGGATCCGGAAACCGGCGAGCTGAAGCCGTGGCTGGCGCGGAGCTGGGAGGCCGACGCGGACGCGAAGGTCTTCACCTTCCACCTCGCCGACGGTGTCACCTTCAGCGACGGCAGCCCGCTCACCGCCGAATCGGTGCGCGACACCTTCGATTCCATTCCGAAAATCGGCGCCGCCAAAGCACCGCTGGGCAACGGCTATCTGACCAACTATGTCGGCACCACCGTGCTGGACCGCCTGACCGCCCGGGTGGAATTCAGCAAGCCCAACGCGCAGTTCCTGCAGGCGACGTCGACGACCCAGCTCGGCATTCAAGCGGGGGCGACGACGGCCAAGCCTGCCGAGCAGCGGTGCGACGGCAGCAATATCGGCAGTGGACCTTTCGTCTACGGCGGCTACCGCCAGGATGTCTCGGCCACTCTGGTCAAGCGGCCCGGTTATGCCTGGGGTTCCGCGGTGTTCGGGCATCGCGGCGAGGCCTACCTGGATCGCATCGAGTTCACCGTGGTCCCCGAGTCCGGGGTTCGCACCGGCAGCCTGACCTCCGGACAGCTCGACGCGATCAGTGACGCGCTGCCGCAGGATCTACCGCTGCTGGAAGCCGCGAACGCGCGTCTGCTGACCACGGCGAATCCGGGCGTACCCTTCGGTTTCCAGCCGAACCTGACTCGCGGGCCGCTGCGCGACCCCGCGGTACGCCAGGCGCTGCTGCCCGCCATCGATCGGCAGCAACTGGTGGACACGGTGCTCGGCCCGCAGTTCAAACCCGCGACCAGCGTGCTGGCCAGCACCACACCCGGTTACCAGGATCTTTCCCCGAAGCTGGCCTACGACCCGGGCAAAGCCCGGACCCTGCTGGATCAGGCGGGCTGGGTGCCCGGCGGCGACGGCATCCGGGTGAAAGACGGTGTGCGACTGAGCTTCGGCGTGGTGTTCAGCCAGGTCTTCGCGGGCAACAAGGCGATCATCGAGTTGGTGCAGCAGCAGTTGCGTCAGGTCGGTGTGGACCTGCGCCTGGATCTGGTGTCACTGCCCGAGACCACCGCGCGGCAGAACGCCAAGGACTACGACACCTACTACTACAACACCACCCGCGCCGACGGTGACATCCTGCGGAACGCGTTCACCGTCGAGGGGCGCAACCTCAATGTGCGCGAACGGATTCCGGCGGTCGACGACGTGCTCGAAAGCCAGCTGAGCACTGCCGACGTGGCGGCCCGGCTGGCTCTGATCCGCACCGCGCAGGAGCGCGTTCTCGAGGCGGGACTGTGGATTCCGACGGTCGAGCTGTCGCAGGCCATCGGTGCGGGCGACACCGTGCACGACCTGAAGTTCGAGGCCTCGGCCCGGCTCCAGTTCTTCGACGCCTGGTTGAGCGGGCGCTGACATGGGGCGATATCTGACGCTGCGGGTAGCGCAGGCGATCTGGGTGTTGTGGGCGGCGTTCACCCTCTCCTTCGTGGTGCTCTACCTGTTGCCCGCCGACCCGGTCTCGATCGCGGCCGGCGGTGCGGAGACGGGAGCCCCGGTGAACCCGGCGGCGATCGCCGAACTGCAAGCCCGCTACGGGCTCGATCAGCCACTGTGGCAGCAATATTGGACCGCACTCGGGCACGCGCTGCGCGGTGACCTCGGATACTCCATCGTCACCGGGCAGCCGGTGACGGAGGCGATCGGCGAGACGCTGCCCTCGACGCTGGGATTGGCGGCGCTCACCTTGCTCTTCGCGGCGGTGGGCGGCGTCGGGCTGGCCTTGGCGGCGACGGCCACCCAGCGGCCGTGGCTGCGCAACGCGCTGGGCGCGCTGCCCTCGATCGGGGTGGCGGTGCCCACCTTCTTCACCGGACTGGTTCTGCTGCAGCTGTTCTCGTTCCACTGGCGGCTCACGCCCGCGTTCGGCGGGCAAGGATTCAGTGGCGCGGTGCTGCCCGCACTGACTCTGGGCCTGCCCATCGGCGCGGTCATCGCGCAGGTGCTGACCTCCGGTCTGGAAACCACCTGGCGGCAGCCGTTCGTGGATGTCGCGCTGGCCAAGGGCGGTTCGCGGTGGTGGGTGCGGCGCAAGCACGTCCTGCGCCCGGCGAGCGTGCCGACGTTCACCATCGCGGGTGTGCTGGTGGGTCACATTCTGGCCGGGGCCGTCGTGGTGGAGAGCGTTTTCGCGCGCCCCGGCGTGGGGCGGCTGACCCAGAGCGCGGTACTGGCCCAGGACATTCCGATCGTGCAAGGGATCGTGCTGCTCAGCGCCGCGATCTTCGTCTCGGTCAATCTCGCGGTGGACCTGCTCTACCCGCTGCTCGATCCCCGCATCGCCGCGCGCGAAACCCGTTCTGCCCCAACCACCCGCACAACCGTCGAGGAGGTGGCCGTCCGTGCATGACACCACGCCCACACACCCAGAACTCGGAGGGGCGGCCACAGCCGGCGTGGCGGCACTCCTGGGCCCGCCGCCGAATTCGCCGCTGCGCCCGCACGATCCCAGGCGGTCGGCCTCGATCGGTACCGATTCCGTGCTGCCCCGCTCCCCCAGCGCATTCGCGTCAGGGCCCCTGGCCGCAGACCGCCGTCGCGCCGATCGCTGGCGATGGTGGCGTGAGGCGGTCTCTTCCCCCTGGGCATTCGCGGCCATCGTGGAGGCGGTGCGAACCCATGGTTGACCTGCTCGACGAACGCGGCAGCGCACTGTCGTGGCCGCGCCGGCCCGCGATTCGCTGGCTCTGGTTGCGCGCCAACGCTTTCGCGCTACTGGCGGGCATCGTGGCGTTGCTCGCCCTCGGATGGGCGCTGTTCCCTTCGGTTTTCGCCAGTGGTGACCCGCTGACCGGTGTACCGGCGGAGAAGTTCCGCGCGCCGAGCGCCGAACACTGGTTCGGCACCGACAATCTCGGACGCGATCTGTACACCCGCATGGTGCACGGCGCGGGTCTGTCGCTGACGGCCACGCTCACCGCGGTGGCTATCGCGCTGCTCGCCGGATCGCTGCTGGGCCTGCTCTCCGGCACGCTCGGCGGCATCGTGGACACGGTGATCATGCGGGTGGTCGATGTGCTGCTCGCCATCCCCTCGCTGCTGCTCTCGCTCGCTTTGGTGACCGCGCTCGGTTTCGGTACCCGCAATGTGGCCATCGCCGTGGGTGTTTCGCTGATCGCCAACTTCGCCCGGGTGATGCGGTCGGAAGTATTGCGGGTGCGTGGCGAGGTCTATGTGGAGGCCGCCCAGGCCGCGGGTGTCCGCTGGTACACCGTGCTCGCCCGGCACATCCTGCCGAACTCCGCCCAGCCCGTGCTGGCGCTGGCGGCAGTCGAATTCGGGATGGCGGTGCTGTCGGTGTCGGCGCTCAGTTTTCTCGGGTACGGCGCGAAACCGCCGACGCCGGAGTGGGGTTCGCTCATCTCCGAGGGACGTAACTACCTCGCTATCGCCTGGTGGCTGACGACCCTGCCCGGTCTGGTCATCATCGCGGTCGTGGTCGCCGCCCAGCACCTCGGGCGGGTCGTCGGACGGGGGGCCGACCGATGACCACCGAAACATCCCGGCACACCCAGCCGCTCACGCTGACACCCGGCACTGCACCGGGCGACCGGTCATCCGGGCAATCCACCGACACCGCATTGCTCACGGTGCGGGATCTGCGGGTGCGGTACCGATCCACCCATGGGCCGGTCAACGCGCTGGCAGGGGTGTCGCTGACGCTCGCGCGCGGTGAGGTGGTCGCGTTGGTCGGCGAATCCGGTTCCGGCAAGTCGACGCTCGGGCACGCGGTGCTCGGACTCCTCGGATCAGCCGCCGAAATCACCGGGGGTTCCGTCGCTTTCGACGGTCACGTGGTGCCGCACGGTGATGAGCGCGCCTGGCGGCGGTTGCGTGGGGCACACATCGGATTCGTGCCCCAGGACCCGGGGTTGTCGTTGAATCCGGTCCGGCGCGTGGGTGATCAGGTCGCGGAGACGCTGCTGGTGCACGGTCTGGCCGACCGCCGGACGGCTCGCGAACGCGCGGTGCGCTTGCTCGCGGACGCCGGGCTGGATCGGCCGGAGCTGCGCGCGTCCCAGTACCCGCACGAACTGTCCGGTGGCCAGCGCCAGCGGGTATTGATCGCGGCGGCGCTGATCGCGGAGCCCGACCTGGTCATCGCCGATGAACCGACCAGCGCCCTGGACGCCACGGTGGCGAGGAAGGTGCTGGACCAGCTCACCGCGCAGACCACGGCGCGCGGTACCGCGGTGCTGCTGATCACCCATGACCTGGCGGTGGCGGCCGAGCGAGCCGATCGGCTGATCGTGCTCAACGGTGGGGAGATCGTCGAAACGGGCGCTACCGCAGAGGTATTGGCTCACCCTCGACACCCGTACACCAAGCGGCTGCTGGCCGCCTCACCCAGCCTCGCCCCGTTCGAGGGCTTCCGGCCCACACGGACCGGCGATGCCCCGCCCCTGCTGGAGGTGCACGAGGTCCGTAAACGGTTCCACGCGAAAGCCGGTGGCGCGGTGACCGCTGTGGACGGCGTCGGGTTCGTCCTGCGGCGCGGGGAAACCCTCTCGCTGGTCGGCGAATCCGGCTCCGGGAAGTCGACCACCGCGCGGATCGCGTTGCGGCTCATCGACCCCGACAGCGGTTCGGTCACCTTCGACGGGCAGGACCTGACCGGGTTGCGTGGTTCGCGCCTGCGCGGGCTCCGGCAACGGTTCCAGGTGGTCTACCAGAACCCGTACGCGTCCCTGGATCCGCGCTGGCGGGTCGCCCGGATCGTCGAGGAACCGTTGCGCGCCTTCGGTATCGGTGATCGCACCGCGCGCCGGAGCCGGGTCCGGGAGTTGCTCGATCAAGTGGCGCTACCCGAGCGGTTCGCGCACCGCCGCCCGGCCGAACTGTCCGGCGGACAGCGCCAGCGCGTGGCGATCGCCCGTGCGCTCGCGCTGCACCCCGACCTGCTCGTGCTGGACGAACCGGTCTCCGCCCTCGACGCTTCGATCCAAGCGCAAATTCTCGAGCTACTGGACCGGCTGCAATCCGAGCTGGACCTGAGCTACCTGTTCATCTCCCACGATCTCGCCGTGGTGCGCCGCATCAGCGATCGGGTCGCGGTGATGCGGCACGGGCGCATCGTCGAAACCGGCAGCACCGCCGACATTTTCGACAACCCACAGCACGAGTACACCCGCGAGCTGCTGTCGGCGATACCGACGGCCGAACTGGAAAGGTCTGCCGCACATGGCTGATTCGACACTCTTGCTCGCGCTGGAGCTGCCCGGCACCGGCGTCCATCCGGCGTCGTGGCGGCGACCGGACTCGCGGGCCGAGGATCTGTTCACCGGCGGATACTGGGCGGACGCGGTCACGGCAGCCGAAAAGGCCGGCGTGGACGCGGTTTTCCTCCCGGACTCGTTCGGTTTGCAACCGGGCGGCCCCGGTGTCACCCGCGGCAGGCTCGACGCGGTGGCAATCGCGGCACGGGTCGCCGCGGCCACGCACGGGATCGCTCTGCTGCCGCAGGCCGCGGTCACACACACGGAACCGTTCCATCTGTCCAAGGCGATCGCCAGTCTGGACTTCGCCACGCTGGGCCGAGCGGGCTGGGAGGTTACCGTGTCGGCGACCGAGGCCGAAGCGAAAGCGTTCGGACGCAAGGAGGTTCAGGACGCGCGGGCGCTGTGGCACGAAGCCGACGAGGCCATCGAGGTGGCGACCCGGCTGTGGGACAGCTGGGAAGACGACGCCGAGATCCGCGACGTGCCCACCGGCCGGTTCATCGACCGGGACAAGCTGCACTACATCGACTTCGACGGCGACAACTTCTCGGTGAAGGGGCCCTCGATCACGCCCCGATCACCGCAGGGCCAGCCGATCGTGGCGGTACGAGCCGGGGATGCGGCCAGTACGGCCGTGGCGGTGCGGCGCGCCGACCTCGTCCGGATCACCGCGGCCACACCGGCGGAAGCTCGCATCCGGCGCGATGACCTGCGCGCCGCGCTCCGCGCGGCCGGTCGCGACCCCGAGACGGTACGGATCCTGCTCGATCTCGACGTCCATCTCGCCGATTCGGTCGAAGCCGCCGCCGCCGAGATCATCGAGCTCGATCAGTGGGCGGCCCCGGTCAGCACGCCGGAGGCGGCGACGGCGCCGCTGCGGCACCTCGGGACGACGGCGGGCTTGCGGGTACTGCTCGACGAGATCGCGGCACAGCGGGTCGCCGATGGTGTTGTTCTACGCCCCCTCGCCCTGCGGCCCGTACTGGCACGCCTACCCGGCCTGGAACGTAACCCTTTGGCCCACACCGCTTTTCGGCACCGCCTCGGCCTGCCGCGTCCAGTCAGCCGGTACGCGACCGCGCCGTCGAACTGAGAGAGCCTCATGACCGCGAAATCCCGCAAGCAGATCCACCTCGCCGCACACTTCCCCGGCGTCAACAACACCACCGTCTGGGCCGACCCCGAGTCCAAGAGCCAGATCGAATTCTCCTCGTTCGTACACCTGGCCCGCACGGCCGAACGCGGCCTATTCGATTTCTTCTTCCTCGCCGAGGGGCTGCGGCTCCGCGAACACCGCGACCGCATCCACGACCTGGACGTGGTGGGCCGCCCCGACACCTTCACCGTGCTCAACGCGCTCGCCGGGGTCACCGACAAGCTGGGCCTGGCCGGCACCATCAACACCACCTTCAACGAACCGTTCGAACTGGCCAAACAGTTCGCTTCGCTCGATCACCTCTCGGGCGGCCGGGCGGCATGGAACGCGGTCACCTCGTCGGACGCCTTCACCGGCGAGAACTTTCGCCGCGGCGGCTTTCTGGAGCACAGCCAGCGCTATCAGCGCGCCGCCGAGGTGGTGGCGGCGACCCGGGCACTGTGGGACAGCTGGCCCGACGACGCACCGGTGGTGGATCGCGCGGCGGGCGTGTTCGCACATGATGTCGCCGAAACCGTCTTCCGCAGTTCGCAATTCGACATTTCGGGCCGTTTCGTCCTGCCGCCGAGCCCGCAGGGCTACCCGGTGCAGTTGCAGGCCGGGGATTCCGACGACGGCCGGGAATTCGGGGCGGCCACCGCCGATGCCATCTTCACCGGTCACGGCACCCTCGAAGCCGGACAGCGCTTCTACACCGACATCAAGGGGCGGCTCGCGAAATACGGTCGTACACCGGAGGAATTGAAGATTCTGCCCGCCGCCACCTTCGTGCTCGGCGACACCGAGACCGAGGCGCACGAGCGGGCCCGGCACATCCGCCTGCAACAGGTGGGGCCACAGACCGCCATCGCGTTCCTCGAACAGGTCTGGGGCCGTGACTTTTCCGGCTACGACCCGGACGGCCCGCTGCCCGAGGTCGAACCGGCTGACAATGCCAACATCACCCGCGGGCGGGTGCGGCACGCGAAGGATCCGCGCGCGGTCGCCGAGGCCTGGCGCGCCAAGGCGGCGGCGGAGAAGCTGTCGATCCGCGAACTGATCATCGAGGTCACCGCCCGGCAGCAGTTCATCGGTACGCCCGCTCAGGTGGCCGCGCAGATCGACGAGTACGTGCAGGCCGACGCGGCCGACGGTTTCATCCTCGTCCCGCACCTGACCCCCGGTGGACTCGACGAATTCGTCGACCGCGTCGTCCCGGAGTTGCAGGAGCGCGGCAGTTTCCGCACCGAGTACACCGGGTCGACCCTGCGAGAACACCTCGGCCTGCGCCATCCCCGTCAGTCCCGCCACACCGTCCACGAAGGAGCCCGCGCGTCATGACCACGACCACCAGCACCGCCCCCGCCACCGAATTCGACACCGCCTGGGCGCTGTGGCACCACGCCCGGGAGGAGCAGCTGCGGGACCCGCTGGGCTTCCTGAGCCTCACCGCCCTGCATTGGCTCACCGACCAGCCCGAACGCCTGGACGACCTGCCCGGCACCTGGTGGGTGACCGACAACAAGGTCTTCATCACCGCCCAGCCCGGCGACCGCCTGGAGTTCGACGGCGCGGGCATCGCCGGGGTGCAGATCCTCGCCCCGGCCGAAGGCGCGCCCGGACTCGAAGTGCGGCACGGGGACCGGATCCTCGAGGTGATCCGCCGCACCGGCCACTATGCCGTGCGGGTCCACGATCCGGCGGCACCGGCACTGCTCACCTTCGACGGCATCCCGGCCTACGCACCGGACCCGCGCTGGGTCGTGACCGGCCGCTACCGGCCCTTCGACACGCCGCGCACCCTCACCACCGGCGCGGTCGTCGACGGGCTCGAACATCACCACACCGCCACCGGCACCATCGAATTCACGATCGGCGCGGTCACCGAGCAGGTGGTGGTCTTCGGCCACGGTGACGATCTGCGCGTGCTGTTCACCGACGCGACCAGTGGCGTGACCACCTACCCCGCGGCCCGTGCGCTCTCGATCGGCACGCCGGACCCGGACGGCACGGTCCGGCTGGACTTCAACCGCTCGGCGAACCTCCCGTGCGCCTTCACCGATTTCGCGACCTGCCCGATCGCGCCCGCGCAGAACCGGCTGCGCGTCGCCATCGAGGCGGGCGAGCAGCAGCCGAAGCCGGGGGCGGGTGATCAGCTGTGAGCGTCCCGCTATCGATCCTGGATCTGTCCCCGATCAGTGCCGGCTCCACCCCCCAGCAGGCGCTGCGCAACACCATCGATCTCGCCCAGCACGCCGAACAGTGGGGTTACCACCGGTATTGGCTGGCCGAACACCATTTCGTCTCGGTCGCGAGTTCGTCCTCGATCACCCTGATCGGGCTGGTCGCCGCGGCCACCTCCCGGATCCGGGTCGGGTCGGCGGCGGTTCAGGTGGGTCACCACACCTCGGCGTCGATCGTGGAGGCGTTCGGCACCATCGACGCGCTCTACCCGGGGCGGCTCGATCTCGGGCTGGGACGGTCCGGTCATCGGAGGGCGCAATTCGGTGCGGAGCCGACCCATCCCAAGCGCGAGCGGCCGCTGGTGGACACCGCGACCGGACGCACCGAGGTCCGCGACGGTGTGGTGATACCGCCGCCGTTCGATCCCCGGCGGGTCGCGGATCGCTCGAAGTATCTCGCGGGCCTGCACGCGCTGCATCAGGAGGGCGCGCAACCGCAGGACTTCGCCGAACAGGTAGACGACATCCGCGCGCTACTGGCGGGCACCTACCGGACGCCGGACGGGTTCGCGCTGCACGCGGTCCCGGGCGAAGGCGCGCAGGTCGAGGTGTGGTTGTTCGGCAGTTCGGCGGGGGTGAGCGCGGAAATCGCCGGCCGCCTCGGTCTTCCGTTCGCGGCGGCCTACCACGTCGCGCCGGGGACCGCGCTGGACGCGGTCGAGTCCTACCGCGCGGCTTTCCAGCCCTCGGCGCAGCTGGCCGAGCCGTACGTGGTGGTCTCGGCGGACGTCGTGGTTGCCGAAACAGACACGGCCGCAAAACATTTGGCGTCCACCTACGGCCATTGGGTGCACGGCATCCGGAGCGGGGCGGGCGCGCCGGAATACCCCGATCCCGGCACCGCCGGGCCGCTCACGGCCGATCAGGCTCGCTTGGTGGCGGACCGGACGACGACCCAATTCGTCGGTTCGCCCAACACGGTGAGCGAGCGCCTGGCCGCACTGCAGCGGGTCAGCGGCGCGGACGAACTGCTGGTCACCAGCGTCACCCATGCGCACGCCGACCGGCTGGAGTCGCACCGGTTGCTCGCCGAGGCCTGGAGCGTTCGCGCCGCCCGCGCCGCCTGAGCCCTGCGCGCGATGCCCAGACCCTTTGCGGGGCCTGGGCATTCGTGTGCAGGGCCACTGGGGCGTGGCGCCGAATGACCGGCGCGTTCTGTTCCGGCAGCAACCAGGCGCAGGGGATTCGGAGCCTCAGGCGCTGAGCGGCGCGGCCGTCACGCCGTATCCCAGGTTGGTGAGCACCTCGCTGGTCGCCTTCGCGAAATTCAGGGTGATGAAGTGCAGGCACGGCGCGCCCTCGTCGATCAGACGCTGCCCCATCTCGGTCGCGATCTCGATGCCGACCTCGCGCACCGCCGCCCGGTTCTCCTCCGAACCGTCACCGGCGGCCCGGTGCAACCGCTCCAGGACGTGTCCGGGCAGCGGACGGCCGCACAGCTCCTCGGCGCGCGCGACGGTGCGCAGCGAGGTGACGGGCATCAACTCGGGAATGATCGGCTTCTCCGCCTCGACCGGGTCGAACGCGGCCAGCCGATCCCGCAGGCGCAGATAGTGTTCGACGTCGAAGAACATCTGGGTGATCGAATACTCCGCCCCCGCGCGCAGCTTCGCGGCCAGGAACTCGGTGTCGTGCTCCAGGCTCGGCGACCGGTGATGGCCCTGCGGGAACGAGGCGACCCCGACATGGAAGTCGCCGAGATCGCGCACGATGCGCACCAGTTCCTCGGCGTATGCCACGCCCTGCGGGTGTTTTTCCCACTCGCCCAGCGGATCGCCCGGCGGATCACCGCGCAGCACCAGGATGTTCTTGATTCCCGAGTCGGCGTAAGCACCGACCAGTGA
Organism: Nocardia goodfellowii; assembly: GCF_017875645.1. Lineage (NCBI taxonomy): Bacteria > Bacillati > Actinomycetota > Actinomycetes > Mycobacteriales > Nocardiaceae > Nocardia > Nocardia goodfellowii. Next base: position 7,160,794 of record NZ_JAGGMR010000001.1, read on the forward strand.
GCGCAACTCGGCGACGCTGTGCCCGACCGCGGTCAGGTGGGCCACCGGCAGCAGAATCGTCTCCTGTGCCAGCTGACCGGTCACCCGCACGGTGCGGTCGCGCGTGGACCCGCCCGCGCCATAGGTCATGGACACGAAGGCGGGATGCATGCGCTCGAATTCGCGCACCGCTCGCCACAGCCGGGCCTCGGCGGCGGCGTCGCGCGGCGGGTTGAATTCCACCGAGAACGGCACGGCACGGCCCCCCTGCGCCCGCAAGCTCTGTACAACCGAAGGGGTTCCAGAGACGTTCGGTGGCCGCCGCAAGTCATCGAAAGTCACCGGTCCAGTGTAGGGGGACCTGCACGTTCGACCTATTTCCTCCCAAATGGCGGGAAAAAGAGGGAACCCGCGCGACGCCGGTCAGCAGGGGCGCGCGTATCATTTTACTGGGCAGTACCCTCGCGGTGACCTGGTTGATATCCCGCCTCGGCCCCGAGCCCAAAACACCGACTTCCGCCGTGCTGGCACCAGTGCGGCCCGTGATCCACCTTGGAGGATGCCCTGTCCGCCGGACCAGGTACCCCGACCAGAACCCTGCCGTCGGCGGCCAACGGATCAGCCGAGGTGCACGGGGCGGCCTCCGCTACTCCCCAACTGGGCACACCCGGTTTCGTCACCGCCGTGGAAAAGGCTCTCACCGAGTTCTTCGCCGCCAAGCGCGCGACCGTCGACCCGCTGGGCGTCCCGTTCATCGAATCCGCCGAAGCGCTCGAGTTGTTCGTGCTGCGCGGCGGCAAACGCACCCGTCCGGCTTTCGCCTGGACCGGGTGGCTCGGCGCGGGCGGGACTTCGGACAGCCCCGAGGCAACCGCGGTACTGAGCGCCTGCGCCGCACTCGAACTGGTGCAGGCCTGCGCGCTGATCCACGACGACATCATCGACTCCTCCCGCACCCGCCGCCGTTTTCCGACCGTGCACGTCGACTTCGAACAGCGGCACCGCGAACGCGGCTGGGCCGGGGACTCCGCGCACTTCGGCAGCAGTGTCGCCATCCTCATCGGGGATCTGGCCCTGGCCTGGGCCGACGACATGGTCCACGCCTCCGGCCTGGACGACGCCGCCATCGGCCGATTCGCCCCGGTGTGGGCGCTGATGCGCACCGAGGTGCTGGGCGGGCAGTTGCTCGACATCAACGGTGAAGCCGGCGGCGACGACTCGGTCGAGGCCGCGCTGCGCATCAACCGGTACAAGACCGCCGCCTATACCGTGGAGCGGCCGTTGCACCTGGGCGCCGCCATCGCCGACGCCGACGCCGGACTGTTCGAGGCCTACCGCGAGTACGGCACCGATATCGGCATCGCCTTCCAGCTGCGCGACGACCTGCTCGGCGTCTTCGGCGACCCGGCCGTCACCGGCAAACCCTCCGGCGACGATCTGCGCGAAGGCAAGCGCACGGTGCTGCTCGCCGAGGCCCTGCGCCGCGCCGACGCCACCGACGTCGCCGCCGCGAAACTGTTGCGCACCAGCATCGGCACCGATTTGAGTGCCGACGACGTGGAGCGCCTGCGCGCCGTGCTCACCGAGCTCGGCGCGGTCGACGAGGTGGAAACCCGCATCGCCGACCTCACCGAACGCGGCCTCGCCGCTATCGACAACTCATCCGCCACCGAATCCGCGAAACAGTCATTGCGCGCGATGGCACTCGCCGCAACCAGGAGGACCGCATGAAAGCCGTTGTGGGACCAGCCGATCGAGTAATCACCGTCGGCACGGGCCCCGCCCCGCGCACGACCGGCAAGCGTCGTGGGAAGAGTTTCGTTCTCACCGAGCGCCGGATCATGATGGGTGCGGCGCTGCCCACTCGCCGTGCCATCCGACTACCGAAGTCCTGCGCCGCGACGGCGACCGCCGACGAACAGACCGGCGAATAATCTGACAGTCCGAATACCTCCGGCCACCCGCGGTGGTCGGAGGTATCGGCATGCGCTGAGGAGATTTCGATGAAAACCGTTGCGGGACCGACTGACCGGGTCGTCGTGGTGGGCGCAGGTCTGTCCGGGCTCGCGGCGGCGCTCTACCTGACCGGTGCCGGGCGCACGGTGACCTTGCTGGAGCGGGCCGATCATGTCGGCGGACGGGTCGGCGTCCATCGCGGGCCCGATTACGAGATCGACTCCGGCGCAACAGTTTTGACTTTGCCCGAATTGGTCACCGATGCGCTGGCCGCGGTAGGACGCACTCCCGAGTCCTGTTCACTGCGGATCCATCGGCTCGCACCGAGCTATCACGCGCGGTTCGCCGACGGCGCCGACATCCGGGTGTTCGCCGACGCCGAAACCATGGCCGCGGAAGTCGCCCGGGTCTGCGGACCGGCCGAGGCGCGACGCTACCGGCGGCTACGCGACTGGCTAGCGCGGATCTACGCCGCCGAGTTCACCGAATTCATGGACACCAACTTCGACTCCCCGCTGGACATGGTGCGGGAGCCGCGCAAACGCGCCGCCTTGCTGGACCTGGTGCGACTCGGCGGTTTCGGCCGCCTCGGCGCTCGGGTCGGACAGATCCTCGGGGACCGGCGACTGGCGCGGTTGTTCACCTTCCAGGCGCTGTACGCGGGCCTGCCGCCCGCCGAAGCGCTCGCGGTATACGGCGCGATCCCGCATATGGACACCTCGCTCGGTGTGTACTTCCCCGAGGGCGGCATGCGGGCGGTCGCCGCCGCGATGGCGGCGGCCTTCACCGACGCGGGCGGCACCCTCGAACTGGACACCGAAGTCGTCGGGATCGACTACGCGGGCCGGCGCGCCCGGCGCGTCTGCACCGCCGACGGGCGGGCCATCGACTGCGACGCCGTCGTGCTGACCGCCGACCTCGGTTCGATCGAACGGTTCGGCGTCCGCCGCCGGCGGTGGCTGCGCGCCTCCCCCTCGGCCGTCGTCGCGCACGGCACCGTTCCGGCCGAGGTCGCCGCGCGGTGGCCGGTGCAGGCGCACCACACCATCGACTTCGGCGCGGCCTGGGACGCCACCTTCGCTGAGCTCACCGCCCGCCGCGGCCGGTTGATGAGCGATCCGTCGCTGTTGCTGACCCGGCCCGCGCTGACCGATCCCGACCTGTTCATCGACCGCCCGGACGGCAGGCACGAACCGTTCTCGCTGCTGGCGCCGTGCCCCAATCTGGTTGCCGCGCCGCTGGATTGGGAGCGAATCGGGCCGTCCTACCTGCGCGAGCTGCTGGCGGTGCTGGAGCAGCGCGGCTACACCGGCATCACCGCGCACTTCACCGTGGACCATCTCGACACGCCGCGCACCTGGCAGGCCAAGGGCATGCTGGCGGGCACGCCGTTCTCGGCCGCGCACGTCTTCCGACAGACCGGTCCGTTCCGTCCGCGCAACTTCCCGGCCTCCAGCGACAACGTGGTTATCGCGGGTTGCGGCACCGTCCCGGGCGTCGGCGTGCCCACGGTGCTGCTGTCCGGAAAACTGGCGGCAACCCGGATTACCGGCGACGTGTCGCCTGCTTCGGGTGAAACCGCACCTACCATGGCGCTAGGGTTCCCAGCGAAGCATTAAACTGATCGCCGACCTATTCGCTCGCGGTTGCGACCGCTGACCTTGCCGGGGGGACCGACACCACATGGCATCCCCGGACATGCGCGTCACCCCCGACACTCCGGCCCTCGGCGACCAGTTGCCAGGTCGCTCGACAGACTCAGCCCCCACGGGCACCGTGCAGCCGCCCCCGGCACCGCGACCCGCGCGGTCCCGGATGCAGGCCTACGCCGACTTCGTCCGCAGTCCCGAAGGCCACGCGGCCCTCATGGGTTTCGTCGGCGCCATCATGATCACCTTCGGCGGCTTCGGCGCGGGCAGCGTGCGCAAGGTCGACCCGCTGCTGGAATCCTGGCACCTGTCGTGGCTACGTTTCGGGCACGGGCTGGTGCTGTCGAGCATGTTCGTCTGGATCGGCGTGCTGCTCATGATCACCGCGTGGGTCCGGCTGGGCCGCACCACCATCGGCATGAGCGAGCGGCCCGGCGCCGAGGTGACCCTGAACGAGTTGCGCGCGATCGTCGGCATCTGGATCTTCCCGCTGCTGTTCGCGGCGCCCATGTTCAGCCGCGACGCCTACTCCTACCTGGCCCAGGGCGCGCTGCTGCGGGACGGCTTCGACCCCTACAGCGTCGGGCCGGTCGCCAATCCGGGTGTGCTGCTGGACAACGTGAGCCCGGTCTGGACCACCACCACCGCGCCCTACGGCCCGATCTTCCTGCTGCTCGCCCGCGGCATCACCGCGATCACCGGTGACAACGTGGTCGCGGGCACCATCGGCCTGCGCCTGGTGATGCTGCCCGGTCTGGCGCTGATGATGTGGGCGGTGCCCTATCTGACCAAGCACCTCGGCGGTAAGCCGACGGTCGCGCTGTGGCTGGCGGTGCTCAATCCGCTGGTGCTGATCCACCTGATCGGCGGCGTGCACAACGAAATGCTCATGGTCGGGCTGATGTGCGCGGGCATCGCGCTGGTGCTGGAGCGTCATCATGTGGCGGGCATCGTGGTGGTCGCCATCGGTGTCGCGATCAAGGCGACCGCGGGTATCGCGTTGCCCTTCCTGGTGTGGATCTGGATGCTGCACGAGAAGGAGAAACGCGCCGCCGAGCGCCTGGGTAAGGCGGCCGACGATCCGGACCTAGTGGATCCGGATGCGGCCCGGCCGTCACCCGACATGCCGCATCCGGCGTTCGTCTTCGCCAAGATCGCGGGCTTGGGCCTGCTCGTCTTCGCGGCCGTGTTCGCGGCGGCCTCGCTGATCGCGGGTGTCGGCATCGGCTGGCTGCAAGCGCTGCAAGGCTCGAACAAGATCATCAACTGGCTCTCGCTGCCGACCGTCCTCGCGCACATGGTCACCTGGGTGACCCCGCTCGGCTTCCCGCCGGTGCTCGACGTGACCCGCCTGATGTGCGAGATCCTGATGGTGCTGTTGCTGGTGCTGACCTGGTGGCGGTTCCGGCACAGCGAACGTGAAGCCGTGCTGGGCATCATGATCGCGTTCGTCGCGATCGTCATCCTCTCCCCGGCCGCGCTGCCCTGGTACTACTCCTGGCCGCTGGCGCTGGCCGCCGGCTTCGCCCTGTCCACCACGACACTGATGGTGCTGGTCGGCCTGTGTACCTGGCTGATGCTGGTGTTCCAGCCGGACGGCTCGATCGGGCTCTACAACTTCCCGCACGTGGCGGCCGCCATCTTCGCCGCCGTGGTGGCGGCGATGTCACTGCGCAAGGTCGACCCGCTGCGATTGCGCGCCACCCCGCCGCCGGTGGAAGCCCCCGCCGCACGGGCATGAGGTCCGCGTCGCTGGAGTCCGCTTATCGGGAATGCGGGCGGATCGCCGCAGCGCACGGGCGCACCTACTTCCTGGCCACCAGATTGCTGGCCGCCTCGCGACGACCCGCCGTACACGCGCTGTACGCGTTCGCCCGGATGGTGGACGACATCGTCGACCACGCGCAGCGGCCCCCGACCGAACCCGCGGGCGCGGTCGACCTGATCGAAAAGCGGCTGCGCACCGCCCTGGAACAGGGACCTGAGACTGTCGCCGACGCCCCCGTGCTGCTCGCCCTGACCGACACCATCACACGGTACGACATTGCGCCCCAGCACTTCTGGACGTTCCTGGACTCCATGCGCATGGACATCCCCGGCTCCGCGCACTACCGCGACCGCTACGCCACCATGGCCGAACTCCGCGAATACATGCGCGGTTCCGCGGCGGCCATCGGCCTGCAACTACTACCGGTCCTCGGTACGGTCGTCCCCCGCGCCGAGGCCGAACCGGCCGCCGCGGCCCTCGGCGAAGCCTTCCAGCTCACCAATTTCCTGCGCGATGTCGGCGAAGACCTGGACCGCGGCCGAATCTACCTACCGCTCGACGAGCTCACCGCCTTCGGCGTAGACCAAGACCTGCTACTGCACTGCCGGCACACCGGCCACACCGACCAGCGACTCCGCCGCGCCCTAGCGCACCTGATCGCCGTCAACCGCGACCTCTACCGCCGCGCCGACCCCGGCATAGACCTGCTCGACCCGCGCGTCCGCCCCGCCATCCGCACCGCCAGCACCCTCTACGCCGCCATCCTCACCGAAATCGAGCACCACGACTACACCGTCTTCAACACCCGCGCCGTAGTCCGCCGCCACCACCGCCTCCGCGTAGCCGCAAACCACTTCATCCTGCGCTGACGCAAACGCCGTCGCCCACACCCCCGATGCCTCCGTCAAAGAAATGAACCCCAACGGAGGGAGCCTTACGACCGACCCGTTCGCGGCCGTCTCGCGTCCGAGCGGTCGAAGCGCATGCGCCGCAGGCGCGAGTCTCGACCGCTCGGACGCGAGACATCAGTGGCCGCGAACCCGCGGCGCCCGCGCCGCCAACTAGAACGGATCGGCGGCCGCGCGGCGGATCACTTCACGGGCCAGCGGGCCGTGCAGGGCCTCGATCGGCTTGCCGGGCAGGCTGTCGTCGTCGGTGAAGATCCACTCCAGGATCTCCTCGTCGGTGTATTTCGCGTCCTTCATCACGGTGATCAACCCGGGCAGATGCTTGGTGACGCCGCCGGCCGGGTCGAAGAAGATCTCGGGGACGCCTGCGACACCGTCGCGGCGCAGCGCGAGCAGTTGGTGGTCGCGCAGCATCTGATGTACTCGGGTCACCGAGATCCCGAGCTTGTCGGCCACTTCTGGCAGTGGCAGCAAGGTCACCGACTCCGGAAGAACATCATCACTGCAGGGAAATGCACTCACCCCGATAACGGTAGACGGTGTCCCCGCGCAGGTCGCGAGACACCCGGGTGTTCCCGAAAAACCGTCGCGGCCGCCCGGGATACCGGCTCGGGCACAGTTACCATCGTGGGGGCCGCACGGAGCGGACGACTTGTTTTGGAGGACATCACGTGATCGGGCAGATCCTGGAGGGGCGCTACCGGATTGACGCGCCGATCGCGCGAGGCGGGATGTCGATGGTCTTCCGCGGGGTCGATACCCGGCTGGACCGCCCGGTCGCGATCAAGGTGATGGATCCCAAGTTCGCCGGTGACCCGCAGTTCCTGTCGCGTTTCGAATTCGAGGCGCGCGCGGTGGCCAAACTCAAGCATCCGTCGCTGGTCGGCGTGTACGACCAGGGCGTGGACGGCGACTATCCGTTTCTGATCATGGAGCTGGTGGAGGGCGGCACGCTGCGGGAGCTGCTGCGCGAGCGGGGCCCGATGCCGCCGCACGCGGTGCGCGCGGTCGCCCAGCCCGTCCTCGAAGCGATCGGTGTCGCGCACGCGGCGGGGCTGGTGCATCGCGATATCAAACCCGAGAACGTGCTGATCTCCGACAACGGTGACGTGAAGATCGCCGACTTCGGCCTGGTCCGGGCGGTGGCGGCGGCCAACACCACCTCGGCGAGCGTGATCCTGGGTACCGCGGCGTATCTGTCGCCGGAGCAGGTGACGTCCGGGTCGGCCGATTCGCGCAGTGACGTCTACTCGTTCGGCGTGCTGATCTTCGAGCTGCTGACGGGGAAGGTGCCGTTCACCGGGGATACCTCGATCTCGGTGGCGTACCAGCGCATCGAGAACGATGTGCCGAGCCCGAGTGAGTTCATCGCGGGCGTACCGCCGGAGTTCGACGATCTCGTCGCTCGCGCCACCGCCCGGGATCCCCTGCATCGGTACGCCGACGCGACCGAAATGGCGGCCGCGCTGCGGACCATCGCCCAGGATCTGCAGTTGCCGCCGTACCGGGTGCCCGCGCCGCAGGAGTCGGCCGAACACCTCAGCGCGGGCTTCACCTCGGTCGCCGATCTGAGCAGTCGCGACGCGACGCCGCAGCCGCAGTACATACCCGAACCCCAGCACACCAAGGTGGTCACCGCGGCGCGTCCGCGAGTGCCCGACTACGGGCCGGACGGCTACGACGACGGCTACGGCTACGCCCCGGACCACGGATACGGCGCCACCGAGGTGCACGAGTATGTGCCGCCGCACCGTCCGGCCGCGGCCCAGCCCTACACCGATCCGGTGAAATCGCGGCGCACCGCGCTGGTGTGGGCCGCGATCGTGGTGGCCTTGACCCTGCTGGTCGGCATCGGCGGCTGGTGGCTCGGCGTCGGGCGCTATTCGCCGGTCCCGCCCGTCGCCGGAATGACCGCCGAGCAGGCGACGGCGGCGTTGCGGGACGCCGGATTCGACAGCGAGACAAGGCAGAAGGCCTCCGACACCATCCCGCTCGGCGGCGTGGTCGGCACCGACCCGTCCGCCGGGTCCAAGGTGACCAAGGGCTCCACCGTCGCGGTGCTGATCTCCAGTGGCAAACCACGCGTGCCCGACGTGCAGCCCGGCGCCGACGTCAAGAAGGTCAATCAGCTGATCCGCGACGCCGGACTCCAGCCCATCGACGCCGGTGAGGTCGGAAGTCAGCTGCCCAAGGGCAGTCTGGCGCGCGTCGAGCCCGGCGTCGGCACGGTGCTGCCGATGGGCGCGCAGGTGAAGGTGTACCGGAGCAACGGCGCGCCGCCGGTGAAACTGCCCGACGTCCGCGGCAAGACCGTCGAAGAGGCGACGACAGCGCTGACCAAGGCCGGTATCAAGGTGAAAGGTCAGCGCACCGAGTTCGACAAGAGCATCGAGGCCGGCCAGGTGGTCAGCACCGATCCCGAGGCCGGAACCACGGTGAACTCCGGTGATTCGGTGACGCTGATCGTGTCCGACGCGGTGAAGATCCCGCTGGTGATCGGCTCCAGCGTCGGTGACGCGCGGCAGAAGCTGGTGGCGCTCGGATTCAAGGTGCAGGTGCAGTCACTGACCAATTCCGATACCTCCGTGGTGATCGGTCAGAGTCCCGGCGCGGGTGGCCGAGCCGAACCGGGCAGCACGATCACGCTGACCGCACTCCCCTGAATCGACGCGCTACCTCGCTGATCGCCTTGCGCACCGCGGGCTCGAGTGGTTGCTCCGCCGCGATCGCGGCGCGCATCGCCGCCATGCCCGCACCGGTGAAGGCGCCTACCAGGATCGCGGCGTGCAGTTCGTCTAATTCATCGGGAAAGATCCTGCGCAACTGCCCCGCCATCCGGTGCTGGACGTCGAACAGCCGCCCCAGCGAAGTGGCGTGCAGCGCGGGCACGGTGACGACCAAACGGGCGCGCTGCTGTTCGAGTCCGTCCGGATCGCGCTGCTGCTCGGCGGCGAGCATGCTTTCGAAGGCGCGCGCCACGGCGTCGGCGGGCGTGTCCTCCGGTCGGCGCCGAGCCAGCTCGGCCATACCCGCTTCGGCGATATGGGATCGATCGCCGAAGACCAGATCCTCTTTCGTGCCGAAGTAGTTGAAGAAGGTGCCGGGCGAGACCTCGGCGGCGCGGGCGATCTCGGTGATCGTGGTGGCGTCGTATCCCTTCTCTTCGAACAGTTCGTACGCGGCCAGCAGCAAGCTGCGGCGCGTGCGTTCCTTCTTGACTTCCCGTAATCCGGTCTCTGCACTGCGCACTGACCCAGACTACTACATCGACTACAAATCTATAGTTGCTTTATTTTTGTAGCCGCTTCATTATTTGGATATGTGCGGAATCACTGGATGGGTGTCATACGAGCAAGATCTGACCGGATCGCGCGCGGTCCTCGCGGCGATGACCGCGACAATGGGTGCGCGAGGTCCCGACGCCGGCGGACTGTGGGTCGAAGGCCCTGCCGCCCTGGGTCACCGGCGCCTCGCGATCATCGATATCGCAGGCGGAACGCAGCCGATGACCGTCGACACCCCCGACGGTCCGATAGTGCTGGTGTATTCGGGCGAGGCCTACAACTTCACCGAACTGCGCGCGGAACTGCGAAACCGTGGCCACCACTTTCGCGGCCGCTCGGACACCGAGGCCGTGCTGCGCGGCTATCTGGAGTGGGGTGACGCCGTCGCCGAACGGCTGATCGGCATGTTCGCCCTGGCGATCTGGGACGCGCGAACGCAGCGGCTGGTGCTGATCCGGGACCAGCTCGGCATCAAACCGCTCGTTCTCCTACCAACCCGCGACGGCGTGCTGTTCGGTTCGGAACCGAAGGCGATCCTGGCGAATCCACTGGCTCGCGCCGCGGTCGGGCTGGACGGCCTGCGCGAGCTGTTCACCCTGATCACCGACCCGGCCACCGCCGTATGGCACGGCATGCGGCAGGTCGAGCCGGGCACCATCGTCACCGTGGACCGGGACGGCCTGCGCGAGACCCGCTACTGGACACTGCGCACCGCCGAACACACCGACGACCTCGGCGCGACGATCGCGACGGTCCGCGAGCTGCTCCATGACAGCGTCCAGCGGCAACTCGTCGCCGACGTGCCGCTGTGCACTTTGCTCTCCGGCGGCTTGGACTCCTCGGCGATCACCGCGCTGGCGGCCCGGCAATTGCGCCGGAGCGGGGAATCGGTGCGCAGCTTCACGGTCGAATTCGCCGGGCAGCGCGAAGATTTCGTAGCCGACGAATGGCGCAGCACCCTCGACGCACCGTTCGCGGACGAGGTCGGCCGGCATGTCGGCGCACACCATCACACCCTGGTGATCGACCCCGCCGAACTGGCCGCGCCCGAGGTTCGCGCGGCGGTGGTCGCGGCGCGGGACCTGCCGCTGGGCCTCGGCGATTCGGACGCGTCGCTGTATCTGCTGTCGCGTGCCGTGCGCGAACGGTCGACGGTCGCGCTGTCCGGGGAATCCGCGGACGAGGTCTTCGCGGGTTACCGCTGGTTCCATGATTCCGCGTTGCGCGACGCCGACACCTTCCCCTGGATGGCCGCGATGCCCCGAGACCTCACCCGGCGCACCACGCTGCTGCGACCGGACTTGGTGCGCGCTTTGGCGCTGGACGACTATGTGCGCGACCAGTATCGGACCGCGCTGGCGCGGGTCGAGCCGCTGCCCGGCGAGGCGCCGCTGGACGCGCGGATGCGCCAGATCTCGCATCTGCACATCACCCGGTTCTTGCGGGCGATGCTCGACCGGAAGGACCGGATGAGCATGGCGGTCGGCCTGGAGGTACGCGTACCGCTCTGCGACCACCGCCTCGTCGAATACCTGTACAACGTCCCCTGGGCATTGAAGTCGCATGACGGCCGGGAGAAGAGCCTGCTGCGTTCGGCCACGGCCGAGTTGCTGCCGCGGTCGGTGATCGAACGGGTGAAATCGCACTATCCGATCACCCAGGACGCGGCGTATGTGCGCGCGCTGCAGCAGCAGGCGGCGCAGGTGCTCGCCGAGGACCACCGGGTGCTGGAAATCATGGACGCGGCCGCGGTCCGCAAGCTCGTCGGCCGTGACGTCGGCGGTGTCGGGTTGCCCGACCGGATCGGGCTGGAACAGTTCCTCGATTTGGCGGTGTGGCTCGACCGGTATCAGCCACAGCTGCTACTGACCTGAGCCCGCACGCGAAGCGGGGCACCGGGTCGAAACCCGGTGCCCCGCTTCGTGAAACCCGTTGTCAGCGCAGCATTTCCGCGACCAAGAAGGCCAGCTCCAGTGACTGCTGGGTGTTCAGGCGCGGATCGCACGCCGTCTCGTAGCGGTCGTTGAGATCCAGATCCGAGATGTCCTGCGCGCCACCGAGGCATTCGGTGACGTCCTCGCCGGTGAGCTCGATGTGCAGGCCGCCCGGGTGGGTGCCCAGCGCGTGATGCACCTCGAAGAAGCCCTGCACCTCGTCGACGATGCGGTCGAAATGCCTGGTCTTGAAACCGGTCGACGCCTCGTGGGTGTTGCCGTGCATCGGGTCGCACTGCCAGATCACCTGGTGGCCGGTGGCCTGTACCTTCTCGATGATCGGCGGCAGTGCGTCCCGAACCTTGCCGTTGCCCATGCGCGAGACGATCGTCAACCGGCCCGGCTCGTTGTTCGGGTCCAGCCGTTCCACATACTCCACCGCCTGTTCCGGGGTGGTGGTGGGCCCGATCTTCAAGCCGATCGGGTTCGCCAGCAATTCCGCGAAAGCGATGTGCGCACCGTCGAGTTGACGGGTGCGCTCCCCGATCCAGAGGAAATGCGCCGACAGGTCGTACAGCGCCGGCTCGCCGGTGGCCGGGTTCTCGCCGAGCCGCAGCATGGCGCGCTCGTAATCGAGCACCAGCGCCTCGTGACTGGCGTAGATGCGCGCGGCCTGCAGGCTCGGATCGTTGACCCGGCAGGCGTTCATGAACGCCAGACCGCGGTCGATCTCCTCGGCCAAGGCTTCGTAGCGGGCGCCGGCGGGTGACTGCGCCACGAAGTCCCGGTTCCAGTCGTGCACCTTGTGCAGGTCGGCCATGCCGGCGCTGGTCAGCGCGCGCACCAGATTCATCGCGGCGCTGGCGTTGGCGTAGGCGCGGACCAGGCGAGACGGATCGTGCGCGCGCAGCTTCTCGTCGGCGACCAGCGAGTTCACCATGTCACCGCGATAGGAGGTCAAACCCAGCGAATCGGTGTCCGACGAGCGCGGCTTGGCGTACTGACCAGCGATCCGCGCGACCTTCACCACCGGCAGGCTGGCGCCGTAGGTCAGCACCACCGCCATCTGCAACAGCGTGCGGATGTTGCCACGGATGTGCGGCTCGGTGTTGTCGGCGAAGGTTTCCGCGCAGTCACCGCCCTGCATGAGGAAGGCCTCGCCGCGCGCCACCTCGGCGAGCCGCTCGCGCAGCTCCTCCACCTCGGCGGGCACACAGATCGGCGGCACACTCTCCAGCACGGTGCGCATCTTCGCCGCCTGCTCGGGATCCCACGACGGCTGCTGCAGCGCGGGACGGGCCAGCGCCGCGTCCAGACGTCTGCGCAGCTCCACGGGCAGCGGCGGCAGTTCCGGCAAGCGGTCGATGGGTACGTCGACGGTCCAGTTCACGAGATTCAGAATACGGACACCCCCAAGTGGCAGATAGCCGGAGGTAGGCGGAAATCGCCACATCCTTGGTGTCGGGAATTTCCACCTCGGAGGGGCTTGCGGCAAACCGTCCGCGTACTCCACATAGGGTTGGCGGAGCGGCACATGCCACCAACAGCACGAGCACGGAGAGAGGCGATCTCGCTGCGGTACTTCTATGACTGCGAATTCGTTGAGGACGGGGTGACGATCGATCTCGTCTCGATCGGCGTCGTCTGCGAGGACGGACGCGAATATTACGCGGTATCAACCGAATTCGATCCGGAGCGGGCCGGGCCGTGGGTTCGCAAGTACGTGCTGCCGCAGCTACCGCCGCGCACGTCACCGCTGTGGCGAAGCCGCGAGCAGATCCGCGACGACCTCTACCGATTCCTGGTCCCCCGCCCCACCGTGCAGCCCGAACTGTGGGCCTGGGTCGCCGCCTACGATCACGTGGCGCTGTGCCAGCTCTGGGGTTCCATGGTCGATCTGCCCAACACCCTCCCCCGCTACACCAACGAACTGCGCCAGCACTGGGAAGCGCACGGCCGTCCCGACCTCCCCCCGGTCCCGCCGGACGCCCACGACGCCCTCGCCGACGCGCGCCACAACCTGGCCAAGTTCGAGGCCATCGAAGCGGCCCGCCGCCGCTGACCACTCCAAAGCGAAGGCCCCGAGTCGATTCGACTCGGGGCCTTCGTGCTACCGGTCTATCAGTGACCGCTCTTGCCTTCGAGGGCCTTCTGCTGGGCCTTCGCGAGGGCGGCGAGTTGCTTGTGCTCTTCGGCCTCTTCCACCTCGAAGTGGGCTTCGCTCTCCTGCCACGGGTCCGGGCGGAGGAACGAACCGGTGCCCGGCTTGCCGGCGGCGCCCAGCTTGTTCATCTTCTTCGGCACGGGCGCGCCCTGGTACTCCAGCGGGACCGGGTGGCCGTGGCTGTCGACCGGGCCCAGCGGCTGGTGCACCTCGATGTACTCACCGTGCGGCAGGCGCTTGATCACGCCGGTCTCGATGCCGTGCTCGAGCACTGTGCGGTCGCTGCGCTGCAGACCCAGGCAGAACCGGTAGGTGAGGTAGTACGCCAGCGGCGGCACCACCAGCAGGCCGATGCGGCCGGCCCAGGTGGTCGCGTTCAGCGAGATGTCGAACTTCAACGCCAGGATGTCGTTGACGCAGGACAGGGTCAGCACCAGGTAGAACGCGATGGCCATCGCGCCGATCGCGGTGCGCACCGGCACGTCACGCGGACGCTGCAACAGGTTGTGCGGGGCGGTGTCGCCGGTGAGCCGCTTCTCGATCCACGGGTAGGCGATCAACAGCGTGAACACCAGGCCCATGATCATCGCGACCCAGAACACCGCCGGCACCGTGTACCGGCCGATGTAGAGCTCCCACGGCGGCATCAAACGCGCCAGACCGTCGGTCCACATCATGTAGAAGTCGGGCTGCGAACCCGCCGACACCTGAGCCGGGTTGTACGGGCCGAGGTTCCAGATCGGGTTGATCTGCAGCACGCCGCCCATGATGCCGATGATGCCGAGCGTGAAGGCGAAGAACGCGCCCTGATCCGCGGCGAACACCGGGATGATGCGCGCGCCGACCACGTTGTTCTCGGTGCGGCCCGGTCCGGGGAACTGCGTGTGCTTCTGGTACCAGACCAGCGCCACGTGGGCGGCGATCAGCGCCAGGATGATGCCCGGGAAGAGCAGCACGTGCGCGATGTACAGACGCGGGATGATGATGGTGCCGGGGAAGTCGCCACCGAAGATCAACCAGTGCATCCAGGTACCCGCGATCGGGATACCCATCGTGATACCGCCGAACGCGGCGCGCAGACCGGTACCCGAGAGCAGATCGTCGGGCAGCGAGTAGCCGAAGAAGCCTTCGAACATCGCCAGGATCAGCAGCAGCGAGCCGATCACCCAGTTCGCCTCACGCGGCTTGCGGAACGCGCCGGTGAAGAAGATGCGGAACAGGTGCACGATGATCGACGCCGCGAACAGCAGCGCCGCCCAGTGATGCACCTGGCGCACGAACAGACCGCCGCGCACCTCGAAGGAGATCTCCAGCGAGGTCTCGTAGGCGCGAGACATCGTGACACCACGCAGCGGCTGGTAGGCGCCGTTGTAGACGACCTCGCTCATCGACGGATCGAAGAACAGGGTCAGGTACACACCCGACAGCAGCAGGATGATGAAGCAGTACAGCGCGATCTCACCGAGCAGGAAGGACCAGTGCGTCGGGAAGACCTTGTTGATCGACCGCTTCGCGAACGCAGCGGCGCGATACCGCTCGTCCATCTCGTTGGCTTGTGCGGCGACACTCATGAACGACGCTCCCAGAAGGCCGGTCCGAGCGGCTCGATGAAGTCGCCGGCGGCGACCAGGTAGCCCTCGGAGTTGACGGTGATCGGCAGCTGCGGCAGCGCGCGAGCGGCGGGACCGAAGACCGGCTTACCCCATTCGGTCGCCAGGAACTGCGACTGGTGGCAGGGGCAGAGGATCCGGTTGGTCTGCTGCTCGAACAGCGAGGTGGGGCAGCCGAGGTGGGTGCAGATCTTCGAGTAGGCGAAGTAGTCGCCGTAGTTGAAGCTCTCCTGGCCCTTGCGCTTGATCGCCTTCTCGGCGTCTTCGGTGCGCAGGCGAATCAGCATGACCGCGTTGCGGATACCGCGCAGCGACTGCAAGGTCGCGTGCTCGTCACCGCGCCAGCTTTCCTTCCACGGGAACACCGTCTCCATCGAGCCCGCGTCCAGATCTTCCGGACGCACCAGGACGATGTCGTCCGGGCGGCCGGTGTCGCGGCGGATGTAGATAGTCTCGCCCGGGTGGTCCGGCGTCCAGCCCGACACCCACAGCGGCGACTTGTCGCCCTTGGCCCACGGGTTCTTGATCAGGCCGCCGGCGAACACCAGCAGCGCGCCGATGCCGAGGATGCCGACACCCGCGCCCGCGGTGCGGGTGATCATCTTGCGGCGGGCCAGCGTCGAGGTGTCCAGCGCGTCGCTGAGCTCGGCGACCAGGGTGCGGCGCTCGACCTCGGGGGACGGACCGTCGTGCCGGTCCTGGATGGACAGCTCGGCGGGAATGAACTTCTTGCGGATCAGCACCACCGCGACGCCGATGACCAGCACCGCGATGCCGAAGGTGAGACCCACCAGCGGCGTGAACAGCGCGTAGGCGGCGTGGCCTTCCTCGTTCTTGCCCTTGAATTGCCAAGGCCAGAACAGGAACACACCCACCAGGGCGGCCGCGGAGAGCGCGGAGACGGCGAACCAGAAGCTCACCTCACGCTCGGCGCGCTTCTCGGCCCGGGTGCCCGGGATCGGGAAACGTTCGCGACGGTAGGCGACGTCGACGCCGTCGCGTGCGGTGCCGAGCTTGACCAGCTCGTCCCGCGACATCGCGTCGAGTTCGGCCTCGGTGTAGTCGCGATTGACGTCGACCTCGTGCGTCACTGTCGACAGCTCGCTGTCGTGGCCCTCATCCGGCCGACCCATGTCGTTTGGCTCCTTGTCCGTCATGGCTGCATCCAATTCGTCATGCGCCCGGCTGCTCCATGGTCGCGCTCGGCGACCGCCGCGGCGGCCGGGCTCATGTCCGGGATCCGATCCACATCGCGGCGCCGACGATCGCGACGATGCCGATCACCCAGGCGGCCAGACCCTCGGTCGCGGGACCGAAGCCACCCAGATCCCAGCCACCCGGCGCGGATTCCTCGTCGGCGTTGCGGACGTAGGCGACGATGTCGCGCTTTTCCTCCGGCGTGAGCTGCCGGTCGGAGAATTTCGGCATGTTCTCGGGGCCGGTGAGCATGGCGGTGTAGATCTGCTGCTCGTTCGCCTCGTTCAACGGCGGCGCGTACTTACCGGAGGACAGCGCGCCGCCCCGGCCGGTGAAGTTGTGGCAGGACGCGCAGTTCATCCGGAACAGCTCCGAACCGCGGGCGACATCGGGGCCGCGCAGCGACTGCTGCGCGATCTCCCCGTTGGCATCGCGCACGACGGTGGGGCCGCCGCCGTTGGCCTGGATGTAGGCCATCAGCGCGTCGGTCTGCGCGGCGTCGAACTTGGCGGGCTTGCGCGGGGCCTGAGCCTGATTGGCGGCCAGCGGCATACGGCCCGTGGACACCTGGAAGTACACCGCCGCGTCGCCGACGCCGACGAGGCTCGGACCGCGGTCGGTGATGCCCTGCAGGTTGGCGCCGTGGCAGGTGACGCAGGAGGTGTCGTAGAGCTGCTTGCCCTCGCGGATCAGTGCGGTCTGATCCTGGTTGGCCGTGGCGACCTGCGGCTCCGGCGTGAGGGCCGTGGCCAGGAAACCGGCTCCGACGAGACCAACCAGCAGCGCGAGTCCGCCAGCGATGCGCCTGCGGAGCCGGCGCTGCTTACGGACCTTGGTGGCGCCGCTCGCGACTGCTTGCAGGTCGCTCGAAACGGCACCGCCATTCCCGTGGCTCGCGGGCTCTGGCGCTGACGGGGGAGATGAACTCATCTGTGTCCCTTTGGAGTAGACGGAACCGACTTGTACAAAGCTTGGGGTTACGTCCGGTTAACGGACGAAGTAGATCGTGGCGAACAGCCCGATCCAGACGATGTCGACGAAGTGCCAGTAGTACGAGACCACGATCGCGGCGGTCGCCTGCGCGGGGGTGAACTTACTGACCTTGGTGCGGAGCAGCAGGAACACGAACGCGATCAGGCCGCCGATCACGTGCAGGCCGTGGAAGCCGGTGGTCATGTAGAACACCGAGCCGTAGGCGCTGCTGGAGATCGAGGTGCCCTCGTGGACCAGGTGGTAGTACTCGTAGCCCTGACCGGCGACGAAGAACGCACCCATGGCCAGGGTGATGACATACCAGCGGCGCAGCCCGAACACATCGCCGCGCTCCGCCGCGAAAACACCCATCTGGCAGGTGAACGAGGAGGCGACAAGCACGGCCGTGACCGGTACGGCGAGCTTGAGATTCAGCTCGGTCGGTTCCGGCGGCCAGTTTCCGTGGGCCTGAGCGCGCGCGACGAAATACATGGCGAAGAGGCCGGCGAAGAACATCAGCTCGCTCGACAGCCAGATGATGGTACCGACGCTGACCATGTTGGGCCGGTTCAGCGAATGCACACGCTGAGTTATGGCCGATCCTGGGGTCCCTACTGCGGTCGTCACGCCGGTAAGTATGACTCGTCGTAGTACGACGCAGGTACCCGGGTGCGAAACTTGTCCGCCCGTGTCGGAAAACGCACGGACAGAGCGGGTCTGGCCCCGATGTCGGCGTGTCCGTGTTTGCGCAGGACGCGTGGGTATTTGCGCAGGACGCCGCGCCTAGCATGACAGGCGGCGCTGAGGAATTGCTGAGATGGAGGTCATGATGGGGCAGCACGTCGGCGATTCGCGGCGAGGCGGCGGTCGGGCGCCGGGGTTGTGGCGGCGACTGTTCGGACGTGGCGCACCGGCCGCGCTGGATCCGGACCGCCCAGATCTCGTGGTGGTCGCCGCGAGTTTCGACGACGCGGAGGCGTGTTCGGCCGCGCTGGCGCGGGCGACCGCGCTGGCTCCGGACGCGCCCGTGGTGCTCCGCCACCACCTCCGGATCCCGGCCGCGCAGATCGGGCGGGTCTGCGAGATCGCCGCCCAGGACGGCTACTCCCCGGCACCGGCTGATCCGGCCGCCGACAGCGAACTCACCACCCTGATCCTGCGACGAGTACAGGTCCTCGACGCCCTGCGCTGTTCCCAGGAGCGGTCCCGGATGGCCGGGCTCGCCCAGCGCCACGACGGATGCGCCGACGGCTGGGATGCCCTGCAACCGAGTCCCGGCGAATAACGTCTGGCCCGATAGGCTGCAGCGCGACAGACTGGTGCGCAACCAGTGACAGGGAGAAGGACACATGAGCGAGCGCAGCGAGCAAGTCGAAAGCGCTGCCGTGACTTGCACGGTCATGACGGAGCCGGGCAGCAGCGAGGCGATGGCATGAGCGAGCGCAGCTGGCCACGGGTATTGGGGACGCTCGCCGACGGCGGCGACCTGGCCGCGGACGACACGACCTGGGCGATGAACGAAATCATGTCCGACAACGCCACCTCCGCGCAGATCGCCGCGTTCGGCGTCGCGATGAAGATCAAGGGCCCGACGCCCGCGGAACTCGGTGGTCTCGCCTCCGGCATGCTGTCCCACGCCCGCCTGGTCCACGTCGCCGGTGACGCCGTCGACATCGTCGGCACCGGTGGCGATCGCTCGGGTTCGGTGAACATCTCCACCATGTCCTCGATCGTGGTCGCCTCCGCCGGAGTGCCCGTGGTCAAGCACGGCAACCGCGCCGCGTCCTCCAAGAGCGGTGGCGCCGATGTCCTCGAAGCACTCGGCGTGAAATTGAATCTCGGCCCGGACGCGGTGGCTCAGTGCGTGCGGGAGGCCGGGATCGGCTTCTGCTTCGCCCCGGTCTTCCATCCGGCACTGCGGTTCGCGGGCGCGGCCCGTAAAGAAATAGGCATTCCTACGGTCTTCAACATCCTGGGCCCGCTCACCAACCCGGCGCAGCCGCGCGCGGGCCTGGTCGGCTGCGCCTTCGCCGACCTGGTGCCGGTGATCGCGGGCGTCTTCGCCGAACGCGGCGCGAGCGCCCTGGTGGTCCGCGGCAACGACGGCCTCGACGAGATCACCACCTCCGACACCACCGCCGCCTGGATCGTCTCCGGCGGCCGGCTCCGCGAAACCGTCATCGACCCGACCCGCCTCGGCATCCCCCGCGTCGACCTGGACGCCCTGCGCGGCGGTGACGCCGACACCAACGCCGGCATCGCCCGCGCCGTCTTCGCCGGCGAACCGGGCCCCGTCCGCGACGCCGTCCTGATCAACTCCGCCGCCGCGATCGTCGCCTACGACTGGTCGCGCGGCGAAGGCGATCCCGACATCGACGTGCACGACGCCCTCGCCGCTGGCATCGAGCGCGCCGCCGCCGCCATCGACGCCGGGAAATCCGTTGCCCTACTGGACAACTGGGCCAAACTCACCAACACCCTGGGCGAGAACTAGCCCGCTCATTTTTCGAGCGAAGGGCGCTCGAGTCGCTCGAGTGCCAGGCGGAAGTCGGCATGCGCCTCGACGAAAGCGAATCGTTCGTCATAGATGGGCCGGTAGGTAACCCGTTGCCTGGACTTGTCGAGCAGAAGCAGAGCCACCACCAAACCGAGCAGCGACCCCGGGAACAGCGCGAGAGCCAAAGGCATGATCAGCCGATCGATATCCGCCACGGCGGCGATCACCAGCGCGACGAGATTGCCGGCCATCAGCCACAACAGGACGCGGGAAAACCAGCGATAGCGTCGCGAACCGCGAACGCAGCGGTCGCAGGCGGGCCACTCGCCGACCACGATCGTGGAAACCGGGGCTTCAGTGTCCTGCACGAGCGTCCGGACAGGCGATTTGACGACGTCCCGAGCCACCGCCTGGCTATGGAACCGGGGATGCAGGTCGGTGTCGTAGAAGCACGTCCGCACCAGAGTGCGAGACGTGGCTGGGCGACCATGGCGGGCACACACCTCAGGCAGGGGCTGCGCGATTTCCAACTCCAGCGGCTCCACCCGTAACGGACGACCCGTTTTTCGCCAGAGACGCGCCGTATCCGGCAAGGGCTCCAGACACCGCCGCAGCCGAACCGTCACATCGTTCTCGTGCGTATACGGCCGCTGATACGCCATCGGAGTCGGTGTCAGCGGTACGGTTTCGAAGTCACCACCACTGTTGGGCCGATAGCAGTCGAAGCCGCGCGGCAATCTCACTGGAGCCACCCGCCTTGGTCCCCCGGCCGCCCACCGGTACTTATTGTCGTCGACCTGATCACACGATCCATTTGGGCCGAATCCCCTCCCACACCCCCCGGCGTGGCCTGCGACGAGCTCTTGCGCGCCGGAGAACTAACTGTGGCACAAGAACTTACCGGAACAACCCTGGCGGTTTCGCCTACTCCCCCAGTGAGAAGCCCGCCTCTACATCGGCGCTCGAGTAGGACTTGAAGGCGATGTGGGTGGTGGTGCGGAGGACGCCGGGGACTTTGTCGATGCCCGCGGTGACTACTTCGGCGATCTTTTCGTGGTCGCGGACTCGGACGATCGCGATCAGGTCGACGTCGCCGGCGCAGGAATAGACCTCGGTGACACCCTCGGTGTCGGCGACGGCCTGGGCGGTTTCGGGGATGCGGCCGTTGTCGGCGTGGATGAGCACGATCGCGTTAATCATGGTGGTCAGCCTAGTTGGCCGAGGTATTCCGCTCCCGCGAGTTCGGTCCGTGCGGCCGCCTCCGCGTGTTCGGCCCAGGTCAGCCAGCGAGCCGCGCCGTACAGCGGTTCCCGGTAGCCCGCGGTGCTGCGGACGATCCGGACGCCGGGGCGGGCCAGCCACCGCACCACCAGGCCGACTTCCTCAGGTGAACCACCGAGCAGGGGTGGGCCGTCGAAATCGGCATCGTCCGCGGGCATATCGCACAGTGCCGACCCAGGCCCGGGATCCTGCTCGAGAACGGGCGACGCTCCGCCGGGCGCTACTGCCACCAAAGTCTCTTGTTTCGCCGCGGGCGGGCTACTCCGCTCGGGCAAGACGGTTTCGGCGGAGGCTACGAGCTGTTCGACGACCGCCATCGGGGGCACACCGCGCCGGGCATTGCCCGCGCCCGCGAGACGCCCGTATCTGATGACGGAGAACTCCCAGCCACCCGCACCGTCGGGGTGCGCCGCGACGAGTTCGGCGATGCGAGCGACCGCGGCGAGGCGCTGCGTCCGCGCCACCGCCCGCACGACCGCGACCGCGCGATCGCGCAGCCGGGCGGCGGCCTCGAAATGCTCGGCACGGGAATAGGTTTCGAGCTGATCGAGCATCGCACGCAACGTCGCGTCCGACCGGCCCGCGAACAAATCCCGCACAGCCGCGGCCAGAGGCGCGTATTCGCTGCTGCTCATGGGCATTTCGGCGACCCGCGCGGCGGGACATCCACCGACCGCCGCGGGCGGGCAGTCGTGCACGCCGGTCCGCGGCAGACGCGTCGTGCAGGTGCGCAGTCCGGCGTGTTCGGCGATGGTCGCGGCGATGTCGGTGGCGTCCAGGCGAGAGTTGAACGGGCCCAGCGAATCCCGGTTCGGTGTGCGGACCACCGCGAAACGCGGGAAGGGCTCGTCGGTGAGTGTGAGCCACCACGCCCTCTTCGGAAACTTCGACCGCCGGTTGTACGGCGGAGCGTGCGCGACGAGCAAACGCAGTTCACGCACCCCGGCTTCGAGCGCGTGCGCGCACACCACATGGTCGACGCGGGTGGCCAGCGAGACCATTTCCTTCATGCGCCCGCGGGTCTCGGACCCGGTGAAGTAATTGCGGACGCGGCGGCGCAGATTCACCGCGGTGCCGATATAGAGGACTTCGTCGGAGGGACCGCGGAACAGGTACACGCCGGGGCTGGCGGGCAGATCGGTGGCGAGCACCCGTTTGGCGCGCTGGCCGTTCGTGACGTCGGGCAGGTAGTCGAGGAGTTCGGTAAGACTGTGCACTCCTTGGTTGCCCACCCTGCCGATGAGCGCGTGCAGCACGTCGACGGTGGCGCGGGCGTCGTCGAGGGCACGGTGTGTCGGCCGGGTGCTCGCACCGAGCACCTGCGCGAGGACACCGAGCCGCACCGACGGCGCTTCGTCGCGCGTCAGCACCCGCCGTGCCAGCTTCACCGTGCACAGCACCGGCGGATTCGGCCACGTCGTATCGCAGCGGGCGGCAGCGGCTTTGAGGAACGCGGTGTCGAAACGCGCGTTGTGCGCGACCAGCACCGCGCCCTTGGCGAATTCGAGAAATCCGGGCAGCACCACTTCGATCCGCGGCGCGTCGTACACCATCGCGTGCGTGATCCCGGTGATATGCACGACCTGCGGCGGGATCTCGCGCCCCGGGTTGACCAGGGTCGCGAACTCGCCGAGCACCTCTCCGCCCCGCACCTTCACCGCGCCGATCTCGGTGATCGCGTCGCCATCCGGGCTGGTACCAGTGGTTTCCAGGTCCACGATGACGAAAGTTGTCTCATACAGCGGGGTATCGAGCTCGTCGAAGGCCAGCTGTCTGGCAGGCGCGAGCCGCCCAGGGGTCCGGGGGCCGCTCCCGGTGGATCTCGGGTCGGGGTCGGGCACGGCGTGCAGCGTAGAGCCAGGCACCGACAAGGTCACCGCTGCGCGAAAACCCCAGGACAGCCAGTTGAGCCCACAACAAAACTCGCGGGCGAACTACCGAATTGCGCGCGAGGATTTCGTTTCGATGCCCGCGATTTGATCTAGTTAACCAAAATGTGATGCAGGTCACATTCATCCGTGATCTAAATAAACGCCCCGGGCGTGTCGGCATCCGGCGAACTCGTATCGCGGCGTGTCCGCAGAGTTTTGGACACATGACCGCCCCGAGGCCTCGCCGACGAGCAATACCATGGCTACGACCTGGGCGAACATCACCATACCGGCTCCCTATCGTGCCCGGTACAGGGCCCGCGACTCGCCGAGTAGCGATCTGAGAAATGCCTGATAACGAGCAGTCTTTATCGTTTCGTGATCCATGTGAGATATCTCGCAGGTAATGCCGCGAGAAATGGCGACGCACCCTCAATTCCGACCGGTACGGCTTTACAAAGCACCGTGATGTGTTCGTAACCTTTTCGAGACCTCACGGAGTCCGCCGCACCAGACCCGTTCTCGAGCCCGGTGCGAACGGCACGCAGTCCGCCGCACCAGACCGGGTGCAGCGTCGTGGGGCAGATTGGAAGAAACCGCATCATGGCGACTAACACCGTCAAGCGAGGGGCGCGGCGTGCCGTTGCCGCCGGAGCCGTCGGCGCTGCCACCATCGGCGCGATCCTCCTGCCCGCGGCTCCCGCGTCGGCACAGCCGGTGACCATCCCCGGCATCGGGACCTTCGAGGTCCCCAACGAAATCCCCATCCCGGCGGGCATTCCCGGCCTCGAGCTACCGAACCCGGCTCCGAGCCCGTTCGTTCCGCCCGCACCGGTCAAGACCGCCGGGGAGATCGCCCTGGAGGCAGCCGAATCCAAGATCGGCGCCCCCTACGTCTACGGCGCCGCCGGCCCGAACGCCTTCGACTGCTCGGGCCTGGTGCAGTGGGCCTACCGCCAGGCGGGCATGGAACTGCCGCGCACCAGCGGCGCTCAGCTCTCGGCTGGCACCCCGGTCTCGATCGACGAGCTGCAGCCCGGCGACGTGGTCTCGTTCTACGGCGGCGGCCACTCCGGCTTGTACGCGGGCGACGGCAACGTGGTGCACGCGTCCACCTCGGGTGTCCCGGTGCAGGTGGCCTCGATGTCGGAGATGCCGTTCGCGGGTGCGCGCCGCTACTGAAGCACCAACTCGGCTGGGCCCCAACACCGTTGATGCCGCCGGTCGCCACAGCGCGGTCCGGCGGCATCGGCAACCTACCCGGCCGGGGTGTGACCAGTTCGTTCCCTACTGGACACAGACCTACGCCGTTCCGTAACCTAATCGAGACCTACCCGGGATGCGCCGCCCTCAAACATCGGCCGCACCGCCCGGGACAACTGCAACGCATCGCTCAATGACAGAGAACGGGGCAAGGCAGGCCGTGGCCGCACACAGAACACATCGCACCAATCGTGTTGTGGGAGGGGTACTCGCGGCGGGAATCCTGGCCGCGACCGTCTGCATCGGACCGGCCACCGCCGACCCGGTGGCGATGCCCGCCACCGCCGGCGAAGCGGTGCAGAAGATGATCGAGCTATCCCGCGAGTCCGAGAAGCTCAACGAGGAAGCGCTCAACGCGCAGTCCGATCTCGACGCCAAACTCGCCATCCAGCGTGATGTCGACGCCACGCTCGCGGCCAAGCGCGCCGCGCTCGACGCCGCCCGCGCGGACGTCCGCAAATTTCAGCCGGTCATCGACCGCACCGCCATCGCCACCTATCAGGGCGCGAAGACCAATCGCATGTTCGCGGTGCTGACCAGCGACTCCCCGCAGCAGCTGCTCGATCAGATGTCGGTGCTCGATGTCATGACCGCGCAAACCACCGATCAGCTCAAGCAGTTCAAGAAGGCCACCGACGCCGCCGCGGCCGCCGAAGCCGCCGCCCGTGCCGCCTCCGACGCCGCGCACGATGCCGCCGCCAAGTCCGACAAGGTGCGCGCCGATCTGCAGAGCAAGCAGAACGAACTCGGCACCGCCACCGCGCAGGTCGTCGAGGCCTGGACGGCACTGTCCACCAAAGACAAAGCGGCGTGGGCGGGTTCGCCGTTCCCGCCCGGCTTCGACCGCGACACACTCCTGAAGGACCTGGTCCCCGGTAGCGGCACCAGCGCGCTCGCCGCCGGGCTCACCCGGGTCGGTGACCCGTATGTCTGGGGCGCGACCGGCCCGAACGCCTTCGACTGCTCGGGCCTGGTGCAGTGGGCGTTCAAGCAGGTCGGCAAGAACGTGCCGCGCACCAGTTCCCAGCAGGCCGCCTACGGCACGCCGGTGTCGAAGGAGAATCTGCAGCCCGGCGACGTGGTGTTCTTCTATCCCGAGATCTCCCACGTGGGCATCTACGCGGGCAACGGACTGATGTTGCACGCCTCCACGTTCGGCGTTCCGGTCGCGGTCGCGCCCGTGTCCTCCACGCCCTACCATTCCGCGCGGCGATACTGATACACCATGCGGGGATTGCGCCGAATGCGGCGCTGGTGTGCGGCGCGCCGACGCGGTCAGTTCGCCCTCACCGTCGGCATGGTGACACTGTTGACCGGCACGTGCGGCGCCTTGCTCGTCGCGCCCAACTGGTTGGTGCCGAAAACCGGCGCGGAACACGTCGGTTCGGCGCAGCAGGCGGCCCTCGACGATCCGCGGCTGGCGGCGGTACGCCCGATCATGGAACCGTTCGGCCAGATCACCGCCCTGCGGGTGCCGACGGGCGACGGTCAGGAATCGCTGGTCGTCGGCCATTCCGGTCAGCGCGTGGAAATGGATGTGCTGGCAAGTGAACTCGCGCCCGCCACCGCCTCGGTCAACGAGCTGTGGGGCACGGCGTGGGCGCAGTCGGCGCTCGTCGTGGTCGCGTCGAATCCCTCGGAATTCACCGCACTGGTGCGCTCCGGCACCCTGCTCGCCCAGGAAGTGGCCGCCGCCTCGGTCGCCGATCCGTTCGTACGCGGCACCCAACCCACCGGGCAGCGCGTGGTTTTCAGCCCGGATGCCGGGCGGCGCCTGACCCCCGACGGACTGCGCGCCGTACTGCGCCACGAACTCACCCACGTCGCCGCCCGCGCCGACACGGTCGACGGCGCACCGCAGTGGCTGCTCGAAGGGTTCGCCGAATACGCCGCGCACCGCGGCCGCGAGCACCGCTTCGCCGATATCGCCCCGACTCTGAGCGCTCGCCTGCGCACCGGCGCGGGCCCGGCCGAGCTGCCCGCCGACACCGCCTTCACCGGGCCCGACGCCGCCGCGGCCTACGAGGCGGCGTGGTCGGCTTGCGCTTTCCTCGCCGAAACCTACGGCGAAGCGCGCTTGGTCCAGCTCTATCGCGGCCTCGCCGCGGGCAAGCAGACCCCGGATACGGAAGATCGCGTCCTGCGCGAGGTTCTGGACACCGGCCGCGCGAGCCTCACCGCGGCGTGGCGCAGTTGGCTCGCGGCGGAATCCGCGTAGCCGGACGACGGGTTTTCGGCCCGGTGAATCGGACACAGTAGGTTGTTCGGTTATGGCCCGAACTCTGCTGGTTACCAATGATTTCCCGCCTCGGCCGGGCGGTATCCAGTCGTATCTGCAGGCACTCGCCGGTCAGCTGCCGCCCGATGACCTGATCGTCTACGCCCCGCGCTGGAAGGGTGACAGTCATCTGAAGTTCGACGCCCAACAGAAGTTCCAGGTGGTCCGCCATCCCACCACGCTGATGCTGCCCACCCCGCTCGTGGCGCGCCGCGCCGCGCGGCTGTTGCGCGGCGAACAGTGCGACACCGTCTGGTTCGGCGCGGCGGCACCGCTGGCGCTGATGTCGCCCATGCTGCGCCGGGCCGGCGCGGAACGCATTCTGGCCAGTACGCACGGGCACGAGGTCGGGTGGTCGATGCTGCCGGGCGCGCGGCAATCGCTGCGCTCCATCGGCGAGCACACCGATGTCGTCACCTATGTCAGCCGCTACACCCGTCGGCGCTTCGCCTCGGCGTTCGGCCCGAACGCGGCGCTCGAGTATCTGCCGCCCGGTGTCGACACCGACGTCTTCCGGCCCGATCCGGCCGCGCGCGCGGAACTGCGCGAACGCTACGGGCTCGGTGCGCGGCCGACCATCCTGTGCCTGTCCCGGCTGGTGCCGCGCAAGGGCCAGGATGCGTTGATCGTGGCTATGCGCGAGATCCGGGAGAAGATCGACGGTGCGGTGCTGGTGATCGCGGGCGGTGGTCCCTACGAGGACAAGCTGCGCGGTCTGGCGACAGCCCTCGGCGTGGCCGAGGACGTGGTGTTCACCGGCCGCGTCGCTTCCGACGAACTCGCCGCGCACCATACCCTCGCCGATGTCTTCGCGATGCCGTGCCGCACCCGCGGCGCGGGCTTGGACGTAGAGGGGCTCGGCATCGTCTTCCTGGAGGCCTCCGCTTCGGGAGTCCCTGTGGTGGCGGGCAATTCCGGTGGCGCGCCGGAGACCGTGATCGAGGGCAAGACCGGCCGCGTCGTCGACGGCCGCAAGACCGACGCCATCGCCGCGGCCATCGTCGGCATCCTCGCCGACCGGGACGCGGCCGCCCGCATGGGCGCCGAGGGCCGGGCCTGGGTGGAACAGCAGTGGCGCTGGGACACCCTCGGCGACCGGCTGAAGCACCTACTGCACTGAACCGGGCTGTGTCCTAATCCACTACGCTCGGGTTTGTGAGGGAGCGAACCATGTGCCAGCGCGCCACGCGCCTGCCGGAGCCGAGCGTCAGCGAGGCACGGGGATGAGCAGTATTCAGGTCGCGGATCAGACGTTCGTCGCCGCTTCGGGCGCCGCGGTCGCCGAGATCCTCGGTGGCCCGACGAACTGGCGCAAGTGGTGGCCCGATCTCAGCCTCGAGGTGCGGGAAGACCGAGGCGACAAAGGCATTCGCTGGACCGTGAGCGGCGCGCTGGAAGGCACCATGGAGGTGTGGTTGCAGGACATGATGGATGGTGTGATCCTGCATTACTTCCTGCACGCCGAGCCGCGGCCCGCGATCCCGGGTAAGCGACTGCTCGCGGCCAACCGAGCGCGCCGGGTGGCGGGCCGGGATATGGCGTTCGAGATCAAATCGCGGCTGGAGGCGGGGCGCCCAGCGGGCGTGGCCCCGGCTTGCTGATGGTCGACCGGACAGAGAGGTCCATCCTCATCGAAGCCCCCGCGCCGCGGGTGATGGCTGTCATCGCGGATCTGGAGTCGTATCCGGAGTGGGTCTCGGCGGCGAAATCGGTGGAGGTGCTGGAGAAGGGGCCCGACGGTCGCGCGCGCACCGCCCGTTTCGTGCTCGACGCCGGCGTCGTCAAGGACACCTATGTGCTCACCTACTCCTGGCGCTCCGACGACCGCGCGGTCAGCTGGCAGCTGATCAGCGGCGAGCTGCAGAAGGCGCAGGACGGTACCTACGAACTCCGTGATACCCCGGACGGCGGCACCGAGGTGATCTACCAGCTCACCGTCGACCTGAACATCCCGATGATCGGCATGTTCAAACGCAAGGCCGAGAAGGTGATCACCGATACCGCGCTCAAGGAGTTGAAGAAGCGGGTGGAAGGCTGACCACCGTGACACCGTCCGACGAGTGCGGCGCCCGGCGGCGAATCACGGCCGCCGTGGTGAGCCAGGCGATATGACGCGGCTCCAGCTGTTCGTCGGCAAAGGCGGGGTCGGTAAGACGACCATGGCGTGCGCCACCGCGGTGTCGTTCGCGCGCGCCGGCCAGCGGGTGCTGATCGCGTCCCTGGATCAGGCGCATTCGCTCGGGGACGCGCTCGGTGTGCGGCTCCCGCACGACCCGGGCACGGTCGCCGGAATCACCAGGGTGACCACGGGTCTCGACGCCATCGAGGTGGATTCCCTTGCGCTGCTGGAGGACAGGTTTCACGACGTGTTGCGGATGCTGTCCACCGGCGGCAAACACGAGCACGGCGTCGACCTGGCCGCGCTGGATCCGGCCGAGCTGACCGGGCTGCCCGGCGTGCAGGAACTGCTGATGCTGGTGGAACTGGCGCAGTTCGCCGACGAGGACGACTGGGATGTGCTGGTCGTGGACTGCCCGCCCTCGGCGGACATGCTGCGCATCGTCACCGCGCCGGGCACCCTGCTCGGCTATCTGGAGCGGATCTGGCCGCCGCACGCGCGCGCCATGAGCGCCGGCGGCATGGATCTGCGGCGCGCGGTGCTCGCCACCACCGTGGAGAAGATCGTCGCCGCGGTCACCGAGGTTCGGGACCTGCTGGCCGACCACGCCCGCACCGGCGCGACCCTGGTGACCGTCGCCGAACGGGTGGCGGTCGCCGAAACCGAGCGGGTGCGCTCCGCCGCCGCGCTGCTGGGGCTGCGCCTGGACGTTGTGCTGGTGAACAAGATCCTGCCCGAGGTGCCGCCCGCGGACTCGGCGCATCCGGCGATCGACTGGTATCTGACCCGCCGCGCGGAGCAACTGAGCGTCGTCGACCAGCTGCGCCGGCGCTTCGACGGCGACCTCCAGGTCCTGATCGCCCAGCACAGCGGCTCCGAACCGGTGGGCGTGGCCGCGCTCGCGGAGCTCGGCTCCGCGGTCGCGGAAGACACCCCCACATACAATCTCCCGGAGGTTCGCACAAGTTCCGGTGAACCGGTGGTTCGATGGGAGTCGGGCACCGGCCTGCATTCGGTCTACACGTTGCGGATGCACCTGCCCGTCGTCGATCCGGCGACGCTGCGACTGGGACGAGTGGAGGACGATGTGATCGTGGGAGCGGACGGAGTCCGGCGCCGGGTGCGCCTGGCGCCGGTGTTGCGGCGGTGCACAGTCGATACCGCCGAACTCGACGGAAATCACCTGGTGCTGCGTTTCGTCCCGGACCCGGAGCTCTGGCCGCGATGACCGAGGACCGCACGCGGGGTACCGCTCATGACGCCCATGCCGACGGATTCGCCGAATTCGCCGAGGAATTGAAATTGCTGGCCGAGGCCGTGCTGGAACGGGTGGAGCCGGTGCTGCGCCGCACCGCCACCGACGGGCAGGCGCAGTGGGCCGGCTGCAGTTGGTGTCCGGTGTGCGCCGCGGCGGCACTGCTGCGCGGGGAACATCATGACGTGGTGGCCGCGATCGCCGATCACGGCACCTCGATCGTCACCGTGCTGCGCGAGGCGCTGGCCGGAATCCCGGTGGAACCGGTCATGCCCGACCCGGAAGACGCTCCCCCGCACGAGGATTCGGTCGCCGAGGAGACGAGCCCGGCCCCGCCCGCCGAAGCGGAGCCGAGCGCCGGGCGCGGGCCGGGACGCAAGCGTTCCCGGTACATCAAGATCCCCGTGACGTTCAAGGGATGACGCGCCCGATCGCCGGTGCCCTCCCCCTGACGGTCGGAATCGACGTCGGCGGCACCAATATTCGCGCCTCCGTCGTCGACGCGGAGGGTCAGGTGCTCGACACCGTCGTGGCGCCGACGCCGCATTCCGCGCGCGCCTTGGAGGACGCGCTGGCCCGCTCGGTCCGCGAGCTGTGCGACCGGCACGCCATCGGGGCCGTCGGTCTGGCCGTGGCCGGGTTCATCACCAGCGACCGCAGCACCGTCCGTTTCGCGCCGCATCTGCCCTGGCAGGACACACCGGTCGCGAAGCGGCTCACCGAACGGCTGGAACTGCCGGTCATCCTGGAACACGACGCCAATGCCGCCGCGTGGGCCGAATATCGCTTCGGCGCGGCGGCGGGCGGGCACAACGTGGTGCTCGTCGCCATCGGCACCGGCATCGGCGCGGCCCTGCTCATCGAAGGCCGGCTGTATCGCGGAACGCACGGCGTCGCACCGGAACTGGGGCATCTGCAGGTGGTACCGCAGGGCCGGGCCTGTCCGTGCGGCAAGCAGGGCTGCTGGGAAAGGTATTGCAGCGGAACGGCATTGGCCGACACCGCGATCGAGCTGCTGGCCACCGATCCGGTCAGTTCCACCGTCCTGGCCCGTGAGGTCTACCGCGATCCCGGCTCGCTCACCGGCCGTCGCGTCGCCGGCGCCGCCCAGGACGGCGACCCGATCGCGGTGGCGGCGATGGCGGACTTCGCCCGCTGGCTCGGCCTGGGCCTCGCCTTCGTCAGCGATATCTTCGACCCGGATCTGGTGGTGATCGCGGGCGGCGTCAGCAGTTCCTCCGGGTTGTTCCTCGACGAAGCCCGGGAGGAGTACGCGCGTGCTGTCACCGGTGCGGGCCATCGCCCGCTCGCCCGGATCCGCACCACCCAGTTGGGCGAGGCGGCGGGCATGATCGGCGCCGCCGAACTGGCGCGCGCCGTCCTCGTCGAGACCGACCACCGGCCGTCCCGGGTCGGCTGATCCGCCCGCGTCCCCGCACGATTCAGCCGGGGCGATGGGAACATACGTTCGAATCGCAACACTCTGCCACTGCCCCGGTAATCCCCTGTTCACAACCACCCCTGCGAATGTGGTGAGATACCTCGCTGGGCTTGGATGTGATCTGCGACCAGCGGTAAAGTCGGCAACTGACGCAGGTGCCCGCAACTTATCCCGCCCGTGGGGGAAGGACGTCATGCTCTACTGGCTGCTGAAGTTCGTGTTTCCTGGACCGTTCATGCATGTTTTCAATAAACCCACGGTCGAGGGTGTCGAGAACATTCCCACGGACGGGCCGGCGATCATGGCGGGCAACCACCTTTCCTTCGCGGACTGGCTGTTCGGACCGTTGATGAGCCCGCGCCGAATCACCTACCTGGCCAAGGCCGAATACTTCACCACCCCGGGACTCAAAGGGCGCCTGCAGAAGTGGTTCTTCAGCGGCGCCGGGCAGTACCCGATCGACCGCACCGGCGCCGACGCCGCCGAGGACGCGCTCAACACCGCGAAGAAGCTGCTCGCCGAGGGTCGCCTCGTCGGCCTCTACCCGGAGGGCACCCGCTCTCCCGACGGTCGTCTGTACAAGGGCAAGACCGGCCTGGCCCGGCTCGCGCTGGACACCGGCGTCCCGGTCATCCCGGTCGCCGTCATCGGCACCGACAAGGTCAGTCCGCCCGGACCGTTCCGCTGGCGTTTCGCCAAGGTCACCGTGAAATTCGGTAAGCCGATCGACTTCTCGCGCTACGAGGGCATGGGCGGCAACCGTTTCGTCGAACGCGCCGTCACCGACGAGGTCATGTACGAGCTCATGCAGCTCACCGGCCAGGAGTACGTCGACGTCTACGCGCACAGCCTCAAGGGTGTGCCGAGCGGATCCCGCCCGGATGCCGCGCGCATCCCGGACACCGCCGCCGGCTGATCGCTGCGCACCACGTCGGCCCGAACAACGCGAAAGGCCCCGAATCCGCCTGGGATTCGGGGCCTTTCGCGATGCAGCGGCGAGCTCGGTTCAGCGGCGAGTTACTCGAACGCGCACTTGGACCACAGCTCGAACGGACCGGACACGTTGTACACGCCGGTCGCGGTCTTGACCGCCTTGGATTCGGCTTCCTCGGCAGTGGAGCCCCAGTCCGAACCCCAGCCACCGTTCTGCCCGAACGCCAGCGCGATGCAGCCGTTACGGGACCAGATCGGATTCGGGCAACCGCCACCACAGTCGGTCTGCACCTGGTTGGTGGCGGAGTCCTGGCTGATGGTGGAACGCACCCAGACGACCTGGTTGGTGTCTTCCTTGTAGGTCGCCGCGATCCAGGTGTCCCGCTTCGCCGACGTGGTCGGGGTCGGCGACTGCGTGGTCGTCGTCTCCGAGGTCGAGGTCGGGCTCGACGAGGTGGCCGCCGTGGTGGTGGATTCCGCGACGACGGTGGGATCGTCCTTGTTGCTGCGGATCACCAGCACGCCGACCACGCCGACGATGGCGACCACGCCGATCAGGATCGCGACGATGATCGCGGCCATCTTCCCGCCGCCGCCACCGCCGCCCGGCGGACCGCCCGGGCCGTACGGCGGCGGCTGGTAGGGCGGACCCGGCGGCGGGTACTGGCCTTGCTGGTACTGCGGACCCGATTGGTACGGGTCGCCCTGATAGGGCTGGCCCTGGTAGGGCTGGGTCGGCTGATAGGGCTGACCCGGTTGCTCGCCGGGATATTGCCCGTGCGGGTATGACATTGCGTCCCCCGGTTCGTTTTTCGACATCAAGAGCGGCACTACACTATCGGTCGCTATATCGACTGGCGAGCTCGCGCCGTATCACCAGTATCCGACGCGACCCCCTGGCGGTGCACGCCGTTGCGGACTGTCGATGACCTCTGTCACACACCAAGCGAACGGTAAGTCCGTTTTATGGTGCGCCAGCCACGATTTGGTCATGTTCAAGAAATTGCTGGCCGCCGCGGGAGTCGGCGGCGCCGAGGTCGAGACCGAACTGTTCACCCCCGGTGTGCAGCCCGGCGGCGTCGCCGAAGGTGTGATCCGATTGCGCGGCGGAAAGGTGGCCCAGGATATCGCCGAGGTGGCGGTGGAATTCGTGACGCGGGTCGAGCACGAGCGCGACGACCACGAGGGCGTGCGGGACATGGGTTTCGGGCGCACCTGGGTGCAGGGCCCGTTCCGGCTCGAGCCCGGCGCGGTCGCCGAATTCCGGTTCGGCGCACGGGCGCCGATGGAAACACCCATCACCTTCTACAACGGTCGCGTGCTGCCCGGGACCTGGGTGGCGCTGCGCACCGTCGTGGACGTACCGGGTGCGGTCGACGCGACCGACACCGATCCGATCGGCGTCGGCGCGCTACCCGCCCAGCACGTGCTGCTGGCGGCGGTGGAGCGCCTGGGCTTCGGATTGCGCGGCGCCGACGTGGAATACGGGCGGATCTACCACAGCACCCAGACCCTGCCGTTCTATCAGGAGATCGAATTCGGCGGCTCACCCCGCTATCCGCAGCTGAACCAGCTGGAGGTCACCTTCATGCCGGACGAGCAGGGCATGAGCGTGGTGCTCGAAGCCGACAAGCGCGGGAACCTGTGGTCGGCGAGCCGCGACGTGCTGGACGCGCTGCGAGTCGATTACGCCACGCTCGAGCAACGAGATTGGGCCGCCGAGCTGCACCACCGCCTCGCGGGCATGGCCTCACGACGCTGATAGCGTGAACCGAACGCCGGGCGGGATTCCTGTAGGGGTGGATTCGGTGCCGGCGCGCGAGTGAGGTGAGCATGGTCCGCCGCGCGGACATTTCCCAGGGCGCCGACGGCCGACTACTGCGGCTGCCCGAGCAGGCCCCGGTAGACGGGGGCGGGGTCCCGCCGACGGGCAAGCTGGTGCGCGGCGCGAAGCTGGCGGGGGTGCCGGTGGCGTACGCGGGCCGGCGGATGGCCGGAGTGGGCAAGCGGGCGCTGGGCCGCTCGGTCGCGGAGGTCGATCGGGAGATCCGGTCGCGCACCGCCCAGCACATGTTCCGGGTGCTCGGCGAACTGAAGGGGTGCGTCGCCAAACTCGGCCAGTTGCTCGCGGTCTACGAGTTCGTGCTCCCCGACGAGGTGGCGGCGCCGTATCGGGAAGCGCTGGGGCGACTCCAGGATTCGGCCCCGGCCATGCTCCCGGCGACCGTGCACGGGGTGCTGACGACGCATATCGGCGCGGACTGGCGGTCGAGATTCCTGGAGTTCGACGATCGCCGGCCCGCGGCGGCCTCGGTGGGCCAGGTGCACCGCGCGGTCTGGCACGACGGCCGGCCGGTCGCGGTCAAGGTGATGTATCCCGGTGCGCGCCAAGCGATCTACGACGATTTGCAAGCGCTGCGCCGGGTAGGGCCGTTGTTCTCGGCGCTGCTGCCCGGCGCCGACACCGCGGCCGTGATCGAAGCGCTGTGCTCCTACATTCGCGAAGAACTCGACTACTCGATCGAAGCCGCCCAGCAGCGCGCCTTCGCCGACGCCTACGCCGACGACCCGGATTTCGTCGTGCCGCGGGTGGTCGCCCAATACGGCGACGTACTGATCACCGAATGGCTCGACGGCATCTCGCTGTCGCGCCTGATCGCACAGAGTTCGGTGGTCGACGGGCCGCTCCGCCACGAACGCGATCGCGTCGGTTTGCTCATTCTGCGGTTCCTGCTCTCCGGCCCGGCACGCGCCGGGCTGCTCTACGGTGACCCGCATCCCGGCAATTTCCGGGTCATGCCCGACGGACGGCTGGGCGTGGTCGACTTCGGGGCCTGCGCTCCTTGGCCACCCGGCTTCCTGGACATGGCCAAGGACTTCTACCCGGCCCTGATCGCCTGTACCCCGGTGGAATTGGAAGCGGCGATCCGCCGCAACGGCTACGTCCAGCCGGGCCGCGAGCTCGACATCGACACGGTGGTCGCCCGTCTCGTCCCGATCCGGGACGCGGTCATCGCGCCGACCCTCGCGCTCACCCCAGACTGGCTGCGCACCCACCTGCGCGCCGCGACCGATCTGCGCGTCACCAATGTCGTTCGCCAGCTGACCATGCCGTCCCAGCACACCCCGGTCGCCCGCACCTCGCTCGCCGGTCTGGGCATCCTCGGCCAGCTTCGCGCCGAGCTTCCCTTGCGCGACGAATTCATCCGCTGGTTCCCGGACATCGTGGGCCTCCCGGGCCCGGACGACCTGCCCAGGGAGTAGCCGCCGAGCGACGGCGTGACGCTGTCCGGCAGGCCGGTATTCCCGCTGGTCAACAGCGGTCCCAACGGTGCCGTTGGCGCACACCGGAGTTCGGGTACGCACAACGGCCCCAGCTGTGGTTAGCTTTCGATTTATGAGCACGCCGCGTACTGTTTCCGCCGCTGAATTTCTTCCTCGCGACACCGCGGATGTGGTTCGCACGGTGCGTGATTCACGAGATCGCGCCGCCCAGCTGATGGTGCGCGGCGGCGAGCAATTCGACGACGGTCTGGCGTTACCGGATCAGCGGACCGTCGTCTCGCTGCGCCGGATGAACTCGGTGCTCGACATCAACCTCGGCAGACGCATGGTGCGAGTACAGGCCGGTGCCAAACTCTCCGATATCGATCGGCGGCTCGGCGCGCACGGGCTCGGCCTGCCGATCGTCGGGGACCACCGCGACATCACCGCGGGAGGGTTCGCCTCGGTCGGCGGCGTGAGCAGCGCCTCGCACAAGTACGGCCTGTTCATCGATCAGATCGTCGATTTGGAGTATGTCGACCCGGATGGGCGGATCGGCACCTGCGGGCGTAACCATCACACCGAGCGGTTCCATCGGATCCTCGGCGCGGGCGGGCGCGCGGGCATCATCACCGCGCTCACCCTGGACGCCGTCGACATCGACAAGGACCGCACCTGGCTCACCACCGACGCGGACCGCTTCCTCGACTTCGACTCGTTCATCGAGCACGCCTACGCCGAGATCAGCAAGCCGGGCAATGCCGCGCTGCAGGTGGGCCGCTGGGTGGACACCGCGCCGCTGAAGGTCTCGCGTCCGGTCGGCGCCGGGCAGGTGCAGCTGGGCACCGTGCGATTCGGGCAGTGGTCCAGCCTCTACCCGACCACCCCGACCCGGTCGCTGCGCGCTCGCCGTGAGGTCGGCACGCGCACCCGGAAGTCGCTGGGCGCCATCGCTTCCGCCGCCAGCGGCAAGGCCGGTATGCCGGTGCGCAACGCGGCGGCGGGCGCACTCATGTTCGCCCCGAAGGTGCTGACGCTGCGCGACGCGGAGTATCTGGCCGATACCGTGATCAGTTCCTCCGAACGCGGGCCCGCCTACCGCGTCGGGATCTTCGCCCCGCTGGCCAACTACACCTCGGTGTTCTACCGGCTGCACGACCTGTTCGACGGGCACCGGGAACGCACCGGCTGCTTCACCGTCATCTCGGCCATGACCTACGGGGTGCGCTCGAAGTACCTGCAGGCCCAGGCCGCGGCGCGGGAGCTGCCGGCCGACGACCACGCACTGATCACCTTCACCTGCCGGTTGCGGCCCTCCGGGCTGCCGTCGGAGTTGTTGCGTGACATCGTTTCCGGCGTCGAGGAGATCTGCGCCTCCGAACACGCCCTGCGATACGAGTCGGCGGACTAGACTCCACTCACACCGCGATCGGTCGCCGAGGGGTTGCTCTTCCGCCCCTCAGGATCGCGGGCAAACTTCGGCACTGTCGCGGGGTGTCGATGCGTTAGATCAGCGCTCCACCTGATGCGAAGGTTGCTGCTCCGATGCTCGAATTCCGCGCTGCCCCCGTTCCGTCGTTCCGCAAGAAGCTCACCGCGGACCTGCTGCGCAAGTCCGCGCCCGACCCGGGCTGCCGCGCCGATTCCCTCGGCGGCCTGCGCGTCCTGATCACCGACGCCTGCTCCGAAATCGGGCGGGCCACCGCGGTCCGGCTCGCGTCGCACGGCGCGCAGGTGGTGCTGGTCGCCGCCCGCGGGGATCACCTCGTATCGGTGTGCGAGGAGATCATCGGCACCGGCGGCTTCGCCCGCTGGTATCGCTGTGACATCTCCGCCCTCGGCGATGTCGACCAGCTCGTCCACTGGGTGCTGACCGAATTCGGCACCATCGACGTGCTGGTCAACAACGCGAGCCGCCCGCCACACCGACCGCTCACGCAGTCAGGCAACCGCTTCCGCGACTATCAGCGCATGATGGCCGCCAACTACTTCGGGCCCCTGCGACTGACCCTCGGTCTGCTCCCGGCCATGCTGCGGTCCGGCACCGGACAGGTGATCAACGTGGCTGCCGGTGCCGGCCCCACCCCGCACCTGGCCGCCTACGCCGCCGCACAGGCGGCCTGGACCACCTTCGGCGCATGCACCGACACCGAACTCGCCCCGCACGGCATCCAGGTCACCGCCGTCCAGACCCCAGCCACGGACGCCGCCGCAGCGGCCCACGCCATCGCGACCGCCATTCGCGCCCACCCCGACCGCGTCGCACCGCGTCTGACCCGGACATTGCGCGGGCTCGCCGGCGTCGCTCCGCGGTCCGCGAACCGGTTCCGGCACGCCCTGGGCATCTGAGCCGGGACAGCGAAGCGCCCCACCGGAATTCCGATGGGGCGCTTCGAAAGAAATATCCGACTCAGTGCTTTTCCGGGCCGAGGTAGTACTCGAACACCAAACCCGCCGCGGCGACGAGCACGCTCACCACGCCGATCGCGATCAGCCAGTACTGCCAGAAGGCCAGGCCCAGGGCCGCCACCGCACCGGCGCCCGCCAGCGAGATGGGCCAGAAGCTACCGGGCGAGAAGAAGCCCAGATCGCCCGCGCCGTCCACGATCTCGGCATCTTCGTAGTCCTCGGGACGCAGGTCCAGACGACGCGCGACGAACCGGAAGTAGGTGCCGATGATCAGCGACAGGCCCGCGGTCAGCACGATCGCGGTGGTACCCGCCCACTCGACGCCGGTGCGGGACTGCGCGGTGAAGAACCCGTAGATCACGCCGGTGATCACGAAGAAAATCGTGAGCAGTTCGAAAATACGCGCTTCGATCTTCATGTCAGCTCAATCCTCACTTGGCTTCGGAGGCGCTCTTGACCGTGCGGTCAGTGTTGAACGGGTGCGTAGACGTCGCGACCGGCGACTCACCGATCGAAGCCAGCGCCTCGGCGTTGGTCTTGCCCGTCTGACGCGCCTCCAGGTACTTGACGAACTTCTCCGGCGAGACCGCGCGGACCTCGAAGTTCATCATCGAGTGGAAGGTGCCGCACATTTCCGCGCAGCGGCCGACGAACGCGCCTTCCTTCTCGATCTTGGTGATCTGGAAGACGTTGTCCGACTGGTTTTCCTTCGGGTTCGGGATCACGTCCCGCTTGAACAGGAACTCCGGCACCCAGAAGGCGTGGATGACATCCGCGGCGGCGAGCTGGAACTCGATGACCCGGTTGGTCGGCAGCACCAGGACCGGGATCTCCTGCGAGGAGCCGATGGTCTCGATCTTGTCGTAGTGCAGGTAGGAGAGGTCGTTGGCCGGCTTGCCGTGCACCGGGCCGGGCTGCGGGTGACCCTTCTCGTTCTTGAGCTCCTTGTAGCCCTCGACCTGCTCCTGCGCACGCGCCTCACGCGCGGCGTCGATGCCGTCGTACTTGAAGCCGTCCTTGAAGTCGACCTCGCGATAGCCGAACTTCCAGTTCCACTGGAACGCCGTCACGTCGACGGTGACGTCGGGATCGGCCACCTTCTCGTGCACGTAGTTCTGCACCACGACGGTGAAGTAGAACAGCACCGCGATGATGACGAACGGGATCGCCGTGTA